>NZ_CP109599.1:1892500-4292500 GCF_036231945.1 Streptomyces sp. NBC_01429
GAGGCCGCTCTGCCGATGGCCTCTTCGACCTTGGGCAGTACGGCCGCGAACGCCGAGTCCTCGATGCCGGATCCGCGGGCCTGGAAGTGCGGCCCGCCCACGACCTTGCCCGTGGTGGAGTCGACCACCACGAACACGGAGATGATGCCCTCGTCGCCGAGGATGCGGCGGTCCTTGAGGTGCGTCTCGGTGACGTCGCCCACCGAGAGGCCGTCCACGTAGACGTAACCGGCCTGGACCTTGCCCACGATCCTGGCCTTGCCGTCGACGAGGTCGACGACGACGCCGTCCTCCGCGATGACGATGCGGTCCTTGGGGACCCCCGTCAGCGCGCCCAGCTCGGCGTTGGCGCGCAGATGGCGCCATTCCCCGTGGACGGGCATCAGGTTCTTCGGCTTGCAGATGTTGTAGAAGTACAACAGCTCGCCGGCCGAGGCGTGGCCCGAGACATGGACCTTGGCATTGCCCTTGTGGATGACGTTCGCGCCCCACCTGGTCAGGCCGTTGATCACCCGGTAGACCGAGTTCTCGTTGCCCGGGATGAGGGACGACGCCAGGATCACCGTGTCGCCCTGGACGATCCGGATCTGGTGGTCGCGGTTGGCCATCCGGGACAGAGCGGCCATCGGCTCACCCTGGGAGCCGGTGCAGACGAGGACGACCTCGTGGTCCGGAAGGTCGTCGAGTGTCTTGACGTCCACGACCAGCCCGGCGGGGACCTTGAGATAGCCCAGGTCACGGGCGATCCCCATGTTGCGGACCATGGAGCGGCCGACGAAGGCCACCCTTCTGCCGTACTCGTGGGCGGCGTCCAGGATCTGCTGGATGCGATGCACGTGGCTGGCGAAGCTGGCCACGATGATCCGCTTCTGGGCGTTCGCGAAGACCTGCCGCAGGACGTTCGAGATGTCCTTCTCCGGCGGGACGAAGCCCGGGACCTCCGCGTTGGTCGAGTCCGAGAGCAGCAGGTCGATGCCCTCCTCGCCGAGCTTGGCGAAGGTGGGCAGGTCGGTCAGCCTGCGGTCCAGCGGAAGCTGGTCCATCTTGAAGTCGCCCGTGTGGACCACCATGCCCGTGGGGGTGCGGATGGCGACGGCCAGGGCGTCCGGGATGGAGTGGTTGACCGCGACGAACTCGCAGTCGAACGGGCCGATGCGCTCGCGGTGCCCCTCGGTGACCTCAAGGGTGTACGGGCGGATGCGGTGCTCCTGGAGCTTCGCCTCGATCAGCGCGAGGGTCAGCTTGGAGCCGATCAGCGGAATGTCCGGCTTCAGCCGGAGCAGATAGGGGACGCCACCGATGTGGTCCTCGTGGCCGTGCGTGAGCACAACCCCGTCGATGTCGTCCAGACGGTCCCGGATCGTGGTGAAGTCCGGCAGGATCAGGTCGATACCGGGCTGCTCCTCCTCGGGGAAGAGGACGCCGCAGTCGACGATGAGCAGACGGCCGTTGTACTCGAAGACCGTCATATTCCGGCCGATTTCGCCCAGACCGCCCAGCGGGGTTACACGCAGGCCGTGCTTGGGCAGCTTCGGCGGGGCGCCGAGTTCAGGATGCGGATGACTCAAAAGACTCTCCTCACCACACGCGCCACGTACCTCTGAGGCACGTGGCGCGCATGACATTCGTACACTTGCTGTTGTCTGTGTGGGCTGTACGTACGGACCGGTTTCCCGCTCCTGGGTGTGTCGATGGCTTGCCGTTGTCGCGTATTCAGTTGTGAAGTCGTTGGTTAGAGCTGTACCCCGCCGGCCGCGAGATCGATCTTGAGCTGGGCCGTTTCGTGGGCCGAAAGCTCGACGAGCGGGAGGCGCAGCGGTCCGGCGGGCAGCTCGCGCAACGTGAGGGCGGCCTTGGTGGTGATGACGCCCTGGGTGCGGAACATGCCGGTGAAGACCGGGAGCAGCTTCTGGTGGATCTCGGTCGCCTTCTGGACGTCACCGGTGAGGTGCGCGTCGAGCAGCTGGCGCAGCTCCGGGGTGACGACGTGGCCGACGACCGAGACGAAGCCGACCGCGCCGACCGAGAGCAGCGGCAGGTTGAGCATGTCGTCGCCGGAGTACCAGGCGAGCCCGGACTGCGCGATGGCCCAGCTGGCGCGGCCGAGGTCGCCCTTGGCGTCCTTGTTGGCGACGATGCGCGGGTGCTGGGCGAGCCGGACGATCGTCTCGGTGTCGATGGGGACACCGCTGCGGCCGGGGATGTCGTACAGCATGACCGGCAGTTCGGTCGCGTCCGCGATGGCGTAGAAGTGCCGGAAGAGGCCCTCCTGCGGAGGCTTGTTGTAGTACGGGGTCACCGCGAGCAGGCCGTGCGCCCCGGCGCGTTCGGCGGCGCGGGCCAGTTCCAGGCTGTGCCGGGTGTCGTTGGTGCCGACGCCGGCGACGATGTGGGCCCGGTCTCCGACGGCCTCCAGGACCGCTCGTACGAGCTGGTCTTTCTCCGCGTCACTGGTGGTCGGCGACTCACCGGTGGTGCCGTTCAGGACGAGGCCGTCGTTGCCTGCGTCCACCAGATGGACGGCGAGCCGCTGGGCACCGTCGAGGTCGAGTGCGCCGTCCGCCGTGAAGGGCGTGACCATCGCGGTGAGGACCCGCCCGAAGGGGGTCTGCGGAGTGGAGATCGGAGCCATGGGTAACACGCTACTCGCTGCTCAGCTCACCGTGTCCCCTTGGGGGACGGGACAAGAGGAGCCCGGCACTGCCTGCTCGGGGGTTCAAGCAGTGCCGGGTCCGTTTGATCAGCCTAGATGAAGTTCGTGAAACGCCGCAATACGGACACTTCTCATGGCCGACCGTACACATGTGCCCCAGATCGGTCAGGAACGGTCCAGGAGCGAACCTGGAACAGTCCGGAAACAGGTCCGTGGCGGTCCTGGGACACACGACAGGGCCTCTCCCGCCCGGACCGGGGGAACGCGCGAACCGGCTACGGCGCGACACGGCCGTTCGCGTTGAAGGCCGCGTGGGTGAGCGGCATGAGCTTCGCCCAGTGCTCCTCCATGCGCTCGCCGACCATCTCGATCTCGCGCTGCGGGAAGGACGGGACCTTCGCCTGTTCGTGCTGGGTGCGCAGCCCGAGGAAGTGCATCAGCGAGCGCGCGTTACAGGTGGCGTACATCGAGGAGAAGAGACCCACGGGCAGGACCGCGCGGGCCACCTCACGGGCCACGCCGGCGGCGAGCATCTCCTGATACGCCTCGTACGCCTGACGGTAGGCGCCCTCCATCGCGCGGCCCGTCAGCTCCTGCTGCTCCGGGCTGCCGTCGACGAAGACGTACTTGCCGGGACGGCCCTCCTGGACGAGCTTGCGCGACGCGTCGGGCACGTAGAAGACCGGCTGGAGCTCCCGGTAGCGGCCTGATTCCTCGTTGTAGGACCAGCCGACGCGGTGGCGCATGAACTCGCGGAAGACGAAGATCGGGGCGCTGATGAAGAAGGTCATCGAGTTGTGCTCGAAGGGGCTGCCGTGGCGGTCCCGCATCAGGTAGTTGATCAGCCCCTTTGAGCGCTCGGGGTCCTTCGTGATCTCTTCCAGGGACTGCTCGCCTGCGGTGGAGACACGAGCGGCCCACAGCACGTCGGAGTCGCCCGCGGTGTGTTTCACCAGGTCGACAGTGACATCGCTGCGGAAGCTCGGCTTGGTCTCGGCGGGGGTGTCGCTCACCGGCGGGGGTCCTTCCAGTCGCATCGCTCGGGCGGCGCCCACTCTACGGCTCGCCACTGACAGCGACCGGCGGCGGAGGGCCACTCATGACGTTCCTCCGCCAATTCCCGGAAATCGGGCACCGAATGGCGCCCTTGTTCGTCTCACCCTGTAGCGGCCGGCACAGCGGCCGCGTTCGGAGAAGAGATCTTGAGGAGTGCCCCCCATGTTCCGCCGGCGAGAGGCCGTCCCGTTCGCATTCGTCGCCGAGGCCGACAGCTTCCGCAGTAATGTCACCCCGCCCCCCAGACAGCGCGCCACCGTGTCACAGCTCATGGGCCGTACGCTGATCGGACTCACCGTCGCCGCCGGATTCGTCGGAGCGCTGCTGCTCGGGACGCCCGCGCTGGAGACCGGACAGTCCGCGGGGCACAGTCAGCAGTCCGAGGCATCTCAGGGCCGCTGACTCGTCCGGCCCCCCTCGGCTGGTCCGGACGGGGGCCTGATCGGTAGCCTCACCGGGCACAGCAATCGAGCGTGCTTGTGAGTGAGGATCAGTCGTGCCCCTGCCCTTCCTGACGGCCGACCGGGCTTTTGACGCGACCGATGATGTCGCGCTGCCCTTCGACGATCATGATCAATGGCGGCGTCCGTACCGCCCGGGCCCCTGGCGGGTGGCAGCGGCTGCGCTGCTTCTGCTGTTGGCCTCGTTCGTTCTGCTCGCGACGGTGATCATCGCCGCCGCGGGCTCCCTGTCCGGCGCGGCCGTGTGCTTCGTCGTCGCCGCGGTGGTCATCGCCATCGCTCTGCGGATGCTGCGGATGGGGGCGTGGGTCAGCCGGCACGGCGTACGCCGGGTGCGGCTGCTCATGACCGTCACCGTCTCGTGGGACAAGGCCACGGCCGTCCGTACGGTCCAGCAGCCGGTCCGCTGGCTCGGGCTGCCGCGTACCGTGCAGGGCCAGGCCCTCGTGGTCGTACGCCGACAGGGTGAGCCGCTGGCGCTGCTCACCGATCACAACGCGGACTTCCTGTCGCGCGGTGAGGCGTTCGAGCGGGCGGCGGACACGGTCGAGGCGTGGGGCGCCGAGTACCGCCCGTCCTGACCGTCCCGTACGGGCTGTCCCGTACACCCGGTGTGCGTGAGTGAGCGGGGTACGGCCTCCAGTGGAGGCCGTACCCCGCTCACGCGTTTCCGGTGCCGGTACGGGCGGACGGCGGCGCCCGCTCAGGCGGGTACGGGCTTGCCGTCGTGCAGTGCGATGGCCCGTTGCATGGCCTTGCGGGCACGCGGCGTGTCCCGCGCGTCGTGGTAGGCGACGGCCAGCCGGAACCAGCAGCGCCAGTCGCCCGGCGAGTCCTCCGTCTCGGCGCGCCGCTCGGCGAAGACGGCGTCCGCGGAGTCCCGGTCGATCCGCCCGCCGGGGGTACGCACCAGCTCGTCCACGGGCAGCCCGCCCTCGGCCTCCAGCTCCTCGGCGAGCCGGTTGGCCCGGGTGACGAACTGGGTGTTCTTCCAGAGGAACCAGAGACCGATCAGCGGCAGGATCAGCACCGCGACACCGAAGGTGACGGTGAGCAGCGTGCCCTGCTCGATCAGCAGCACGCCACGGCTGCCGACCAGGACGAAGTAGACGACCAGGACGGCGGCCGTGAGGAAGTAGGTGATCTTTGCGCGCATGGGAGTCAGCTCAGGTCGAGGAAGTGTTCCAGGCCGAAGGTGAGGCCGGGGGCGGACACCACGCGGCGCACACCGAGCAGGATGCCCGGCATGAAGCTGCTGTGGTGCAGGGAGTCGTGGCGGACGGTGAGGGTCTCGCCCTCGCCGCCGAGGACGACCTCCTGGTGGGCGAGGAGGCCCCGGAGGCGTACGGAGTGCACCCGTACCCCGTCCACATCGGCGCCGCGCGCTCCGTCCAGCGCCGTGACCGTGGCGTCGGGCTGCGGGGCGAGGCCCGCGTCGGCGCGGGCGGCGGCCACGAGCTGGGCGGTGCGGTGGGCGGTGCCGGACGGCGCGTCGGCCTTGTTGGGGTGGTGCAGTTCGATGATCTCGACGGACTCGAAGTAACGGGCGGCCGTCTCGGCGAACTTCATGGTGAGGACCGCGCCGATGGAGAAGTTCGGCGCGATCAGCACCCCGGTGTCCGGGGAGGCGGCGAGCGAGGTGCCCAGCCGCGCGAGCCGCTCGTCGGTCCAGCCGGTGGTGCCGACGACCGCGTGGATGCCGTGGCGTACGCAGAAGTCGAGGTTGTCCATCACCGAGGCCGGGGTGGTCAGTTCCACCACGACCTGGGTGCCGGTCTCCACCAGCGTCTCCAGCTCGTCGCCCCGGCCGAGGGCGGCGACCAGTTCCAGGTCCTCGGCGGCCTCGACGGCCCGTACGGCCTCGGAGCCGATGCGGCCCTTGGCTCCGACGACGGCCACACGCAGCTTGCTCATTGCTCTGCTTCCTTCGGCTTCTGGGCCGCGGCCCGGTGCCCTCGGCCCGGTGTCAGCGACCGGGTCAGGAGACCGCCGCGTCGAGGCGGGCGGCCTGCTTGTCCTTGAGCGGTCCGATGACGGACAGCGACGGGCGCTGTCCCAGTACATCGCGGGCCACCGCGCGCACGTCGTCGGGGGTGACCGCGGCTATCCGTTCCAGCATCTCGTCCACGGACATCTGGGCGCCCCAGCACAGCTCGCTCTTGCCGATGCGGTTCATCAGCGCGCCGGTGTCCTCCAGGCCGAGGACCGTGGAGCCGGAGAGCTGGCCGACGGCGCGGCCGATCTCCTCGTCGCTGATCCCGTCGGCGGCGGCCCGGTCGAGTTCGTCGCGGCAGATCCGCAGTACGTCGTGGACCTGGCTGGGGCGGCAGCCGGCGTAGACGCCGAAGAGGCCGCAGTCGGCGAAGCCCGAGGTGTACGAGTACACGCTGTAGGCGAGGCCGCGCTTCTCCCGTACCTCCTGGAAGAGGCGGGAACTCATGCCGCCGCCGAGCGCGGTGTTCAGTACGCCGAGGGCCCAGCGCCGCTCGTCGGTGCGGGCGAGGCCGGGCATGCCGAGGACCACATGGGCCTGCTCGGTCCTGCGGTTCAGCAGCTCGACCCGGCCCGCGGCGCGGACGGTCCGGCTGCCCTCGCGGGGTGCGACGGGGGTGGCGTCCGTACGGGAGAGGGCGCCGGCCTTGTCGAACGCCTTGCGGACACGGCGTACCACCGCGGCGTGGTCGATGTTGCCGGCGGCGGCCACGATGAGGCGCGTCGGGTCGTAGTGCTTCCGGTAGAAGCGGGCGATCCGGTCGCGGTCGAGGTCGTTGACGGTCTCGACGGTGCCGAGGACGGGCCGTCCGAGGGGGCTGTCGCCGAACATGGTCTGCGCGAACAGGTCGTGCACGCAGTCGCCCGGGTCGTCCTCGGTCATGGCGATCTCTTCGAGGATGACCCCGCGCTCGGCGTCGACGTCGGCCGCCTCGATGAGCGAGCCGGTGAGCATGTCGCAGACGACGTCGATGGCCAGTGGCAGATCGGTGTCCAGCACCCGCGCGTAGTAGCAGGTGTACTCCTTCGCCGTGAAGGCGTTCATCTCGCCGCCGACCGCGTCGATCGCGGAGGAGATGTCGAGGGCGCTGCGCTGCCGCGTGCCCTTGAAGAGGAGGTGTTCCAGGTAGTGGGTGGCACCGTTGAGGGCGGGGGTCTCGTCGCGCGAGCCGACCTGCACCCAGATCCCGAAGGTCGCGGAGCGCACCGACGGGAGGGATTCGGTGACGACGCGCAGGCCGCCGGGGAGGGTGGTACGGCGGACCGTACCGATCCCGTTCTCGCCCTTGAGCAGGGTTTGGGTACGGGCGACGGCCCGCGCCTCCGAGGAGGTGCGGGCCGTCGTCCTGGAGCTGGATGTCACTTGGAGGCGTCGTCCTTCGCGTCCTCGGTCTCCGCGGCCTCTTCGTCCTCGAGAACGGGGATGAGGGAGAGCTTGCCGCGCTGGTCGATCTCGGCGATCTCGACCTGGACCTTCTGGCCCACACCGAGCACGTCCTCGACGTTCTCGACGCGCTTGCCGCCGGCGAGCTTGCGGATCTGCGAGATGTGCAGCAGTCCGTCCTTGCCGGGCATCAGGGAGACGAAGGCACCGAAGGTGGTGGTCTTGACGACCGTACCCAGGTAGCGCTCGCCGACCTCCGGCATGGTCGGGTTGGCGATGCTGTTGATCGTGGCGCGGGCGGCCTCGGCGGCCGGTCCGTCGGCGGCACCGATGTAGATGGTGCCGTCGTCCTCGATCGTGATGTCGGCGCCGGTGTCCTCCTGGATCTGGTTGATCATCTTGCCCTTGGGGCCGATGACCTCACCGATCTTGTCCACCGGGATCTTGACGGTGATGATCCGCGGGGCGTTCGGGGACATCTCGTCCGGGACGTCGATGGCCTCGTTCATCACATCGAGAATGTGGAGGCGGGCGTCGCGGGCCTGCTTCAGCGCGGCGGCCAGGACCGAGGCGGGGATGCCGTCGAGCTTGGTGTCGAGCTGGAGCGCGGTGACGAACGTCTTCGTACCGGCGACCTTGAAGTCCATGTCGCCGTAGGCGTCCTCCGCACCGAGGATGTCGGTGAGGGCGACGTAGTGGGTCTTGCCGTCGATCTCCTGGGAGATCAGGCCCATGGCGATACCGGCGACGGGGGCCTTGAGCGGCACACCGGCGTTCAGCAGCGACATGGTGGAGGCGCAGACCGAGCCCATGGACGTCGAGCCGTTGGAGCCCAGCGCCTCGGAGACCTGGCGGATCGCGTAGGGGAACTCCTCGCGCGTCGGGAGCACCGGCACGATGGCCCGCTCGGCGAGCGCGCCGTGGCCGATCTCGCGGCGCTTCGGCGAACCGACGCGGCCGGTCTCGCCGACCGAGTAGGGCGGGAAGTTGTAGTTGTGCATGTAGCGCTTGCGGGTCACCGGGGAGAGGGTGTCCAGCTGCTGCTCCATGCGGAGCATGTTGAGGGTGGTGACGCCCAGGATCTGGGTCTCGCCACGCTCGAACAGCGCGGAGCCGTGCACGCGCGGGATGGCCTCGACCTCGGCGGCGAGCGTACGGATGTCCGTGACGCCGCGGCCGTCGATGCGGACCTTGTCCTTGATGACGCGCTCGCGCACCAGGGACTTGGTCAGCGCGCGGTAGGCGCCGGAGATCTCCTTCTCGCGCCCCTCGAACTGCGGGAGCAGCTTCTCGGCGGCCAGCTCCTTGACGCGGTCCAGCTCGGCCTCGCGGTCCTGCTTGCCCGCGATGGTCAGCGCCTGGGCCAGCTCGCTGCGGACGGCGGCGGTCAGCGCCTCCAGGACGTCGTCCTGGTAGTCGAGGAAGACCGGGAACTCGCCGGTGGGCTTGGCGGCCTTGGCGGCGAGGTCGGCCTGGGCCTTGCAGAGGGCCTTGATGAAGGGCTTCGCGGCTTCCAGACCGGCGGCGACGACCTCCTCGGTGGGGGCCTCGGCGCCGTCCTGGACGAGCTGGATGGTCTTCGTGGTGGCCTCGGCCTCGACCATCATGATCGCGACGTCGCCGTCCTCCAGGACGCGGCCAGCGACGACCATGTCGAAGACGGCGTCCTCAAGCTCGGTGTGCGTCGGGAAGGCGACCCACTGGCCCTTGATGAGGGCGACGCGGGTGCCGCCGATGGGGCCGGAGAAGGGCAGGCCGGCCAGCTGCGTGGAGCAGGAGGCGGCGTTGATCGCGACCACGTCGTACAGGTGGTCGGGGTTGAGCGCCATGATCGTCTCGACGATCTGGATCTCGTTGCGCAGGCCCTTCTTGAAGGAGGGGCGCAGCGGGCGGTCGATCAGGCGGCAGGTGAGGATCGCGTCCTCGGAGGGACGGCCCTCGCGGCGGAAGAAGGATCCGGGGATCTTTCCGGCCGCGTACTGGCGCTCCTCGACGTCCACCGTGAGGGGGAAGAAGTCGAGCTGGTCCTTGGGCTTCTTGGAGGCGGTGGTGGCCGACAGCACCATGGTGTCGTCGTCCAGGTAGGCCACGGCGGAACCGGCGGCCTGCTTGGCCAGCCGGCCCGTCTCGAAGCGGATGGTGCGGGTGCCGAAGGTTCCGTTGTCGATAACGGCCTCGGCGTAGTGGGTCTCGTTCTCCACTAGTGTTTTCTCCTCGTCTTCGTCCGGTGCCCGTGTGGCAGGGGACGTGGCGGAGAAGCGCTCCTTCGTGCGGGCCGGTCTTCGATCGAAGCACCCGGGGCGGCGGCATGGGCCGCTCATTCCGGGCGCCACTACCGAGGACCGGCGGCGGTGGAGATCGCTCCTCCTCTTCAGTGGTGCGGGTGCGCGTGCTCTTCAGTTGTGCTCGTGCACCAGATTACTGAGCTTGGCCGCGGGATGGCATTCCGGCCGTCCCGGGCGGGGCGCCCGGTTCGCCCCGTACAGCCGTACGCGTGTTCTGTGCGTGCGGTCGTACGTACGCGCCCGTGCCGTTCGCTCGGGCGCGCGTACGCGAAAGGAGCGGCCCCCTGGAAGTGGGAACCGCTCCCTTCACGGTGTCTTACTTGGCACCGCCGGCCGCACCGCGGCGGATGCCCAGGCGGTCGACCAGCGCACGGAAGCGCTGGATGTCCTTCTTGGCCAGGTACTGGAGCAGGCGGCGGCGCTGACCGACCAGGATGAGCAGACCACGACGCGAGTGGTGGTCGTGCTTGTGGGTCTTGAGGTGCTCGGTCAGGTCCGAGATCCGGCGCGACAGCATGGCGACCTGGACCTCGGGGGAGCCGGTGTCGCCCTCCTTGGTGCCGAACTCGGTCATGATCGTCTTCTTCGTAGCGGCGTCGAGCGGCACGCGTACTCCTCGTGGGTCTTCGTGGCCTTCGAGTGCCCCAGGTCGAATACTCTGGGGAGCTTCCGTGACTCGGGAGGCGGGAGATCCGTCACGCGCGGTCCGGGGATCCTGTACAGGGTCCGGGGATACGCGCACAAACGGCCGTCGCCCAGAGTACCAGCCCGTTCGGGGGCCACTCGCCGCGCCCCCGGCGCACGGACGGGCGGGGGCGCGGGCGGCTCAGGAGGTCAGCGCGCGGATCGAGTGGTAGACGTCGAAGACCGCGAGGCACAGCGGTACGAGCGTCAGCAGCACGAAGGCTTCCGCGATCTCCAGGAAGCGGCCCCAGAAGGGGGTCACGCCCTTGCGCGGCACGATCAGTCCGATGGCGGTGATCAGCGCGGCCACGGCGGCGACCGCGGTGGTCAGCCAGATCGTACGGATGTCGAGCGCGGCGCCGTCGCCCCTGAGCGCGTCGTGCATCAGGGCCACGGGCGGGTTGAGGCACAGGCCGAGGACGAGCAGCACCAGCGCGCCGAGGCCCGCCGCCAGGGCGCAGCCGACCTGGGCGGTGTAGCGGAAGAGGTACGCGCGCATCAGCATGGCGACGCCGGTGGCGAGGGCGAGCAACTGCCCCCAGACGCCGTCGGAGAATCCGAGCACCGCGGCGGCGCCCACCGCGACGAGCGCGCAGCCGCCGACCAGGCCGACCAGCAGCTCGTGTCCGCGCCGGGCGCGGGCGGCGACGCGTTCGGCGTCGATCGGTTCCTGGGGCGCGGGCTCCTCGGCCCCGTACCCGCCGACGGCAGAGCGCGGGGGTTCGAAGCCGATGGGCAGCCGGGCGAAGCGGGTGGAGAGGCCGGGCAGGAAGGCGAGCGCGCCGACGGCGAGGGGCGCGCAGACCGCGGCGGTCTCGGCGGGCTCCATGCCGGTGATGATCGCGACGAAGGTCACCAGCACGCCGATGGCGGCGGCGAGGACGAAGGCGACGAAGGGGCCGTCGCCGCCGGGCGCGGCGATGGTGAGGATCACCGAGGCGACCAGCACGGCGACACAGGCCAGCAGGAACTGGAGCCGGCCGATGCCCTCCCCCGCTGCCAGCGGCAGCAGTCCGGCGCCGGCGACCGCGAGGTTGGCCAGTGAGCCGATGCCCAGGGCGACGGCCGAGGCCCGGTCGTCGTACACCCGGGCCCGTGCGCCCGCGAGGGCGAGCAGCAGGACGCCGACGACGGCGGCCAGGATGCCGGGCAGGCCGTGCATGTCGTGCCGGGGGTCGGCGGTCCACAGGACGAAGGCGACCAGCGACAGCAGGACCGACCCGCCGAAGAGTCCGGCGCCGCGCGTCAGGCTGTCGGTCCACAGCGTGCGGTCGCGGGCGACGGCGGAGGCGACGGCGTCGGAGACGTCGTCGAAGACCGCCGGGGGCAGTGACTCGGCGAAGGGCCGCAGCGAGAACAGCTCGCCGTCGAGGATGCGCTGCGCGGCCAGGGACCGCGCGCCGTCGAGCACGGTGCCGTCGCGGCGCACCAGGTGGTAGCCGACCGGGGCGCCCTCGGCGGGGCTCTGTCCCGACAGCCGGAGGATCTCCGGGTAGAGGTCGGCGACGGGGATGTCCTCGGGCAACGCCACGTCGACGCGACTGTCCGGCGCGACGACCGTGACCCGGCAGAACCCGGTGCCGCCGCGGGGCGGGGCGGCCGGGCCCGTGTGCCGGGCTTCGGAGACCGCCGCTGGGGCCGTCATACTCACCTGCTGTTTCCCCTCGTGGTTCTTGCGATGTTCTTGCGGTGTTCGGTGTCCCTGATGTGCGCGCGTGTCCGGCCGTCCCGTCTCCGGTGGTCCGTCACGCGCGTATCCGGTACGTGCGGGTGATGTGTGCGTGCCGTGTGCCGTACGCGTACGTCCCATGTCCCGTACGTACGCCGACGGGTCCCACCGCACGGTGCCGTCCTGTTGGACGGTGTGCCGCCGGGGCGCCTCCCGTCCGCCTTCCGGCCGCTTCCTCTCCGCGCCTCCGTCCGCTTCCTGTCCGCGTCCTGTCCGCTTCCCGAATGTCCCTCCGTTTTGCGGTAGTTCATCGGCGAGCAAACACGTCGCGCCACCCTACCGCCACGCCCTTTCCTCCCGCGCAAGTAGGATCCCTCCCCGCGGATGGAACCCGTCGCCACGGGGGCGCCGATAGGAACATTTCCATCCGGCAAGGGAATTGGTGAGCAGTGAGTCAGATCGTCGTCAAGCGCCCACCACGGGCCCTACCCGCCGAAGTTCCCGCGGATCACGTGCAGTTGCAATCCCCTCCCGAGCTGCCGCGCGGGCAGCAGGAGGGGGCGATGATGCAGCTGCTGCCGATGCTGGGCATGGGCGGCTCGGTCGTCTTCTTCTTCATGACGCCGAATCCGATCATGCGGATCATGGGCATGGTGATGATCGCCTCGACGGTCGCCATGGCCATCGCGATGCTGGTCCGCCACCGGCGCGGCAGCCAGGGTCAGCTCGCCGACATGCGGCGCGACTATCTCAAGTACCTGACGCAGACCAGGCGCTCCGTGCTGAGGACGGCGCATCTCCAGCGCGACGCGCAGTTCTATCTGCATCCGTCGCCCGAGCAGCTGTGGGCGCTGGTCGCCGAGGGCAGCCGGGTCTGGGAGCGGCGCGCGGCCGACGACGACTTCGGGCAGGTGCGGATCGGGCTGGGCAGTCAGCAGCTCGCGACCCCGCTCGTCGCGCCCGAGACCGCGCCCGTTGACGAGCTGGAACCGCTCACCGCGGGGGCGATGCAGCAGTTCATCATGGCGCACAGCACCCTCGACGGGCTGCCGATGGCCATCTCGCTGCGGGCCTTCTACCACCTGACCGTCAGCGGCGAGCCGCGGTGCGTGCGCTCCACCGCCCGCGCGATGGTCGGCTCGCTGGTCTCGATGCACTCGCCGGAGGATCTGGTCGTCGCCGTGGTCGCCGGGCGCGAGGCGGCGCCGCGCTGGGAGTGGGCGAAGTGGCTGCCGCACGCCCAGGCGCGGGGCAACGGTGACGGCGCGGGCAGCCGGCGTCTGATCACCACGGACGTGCTGGAGCTGGAGGAGCTGCTCGCCGAGCGGCTGGAGGGCCGGCCGCGTTTCCAGGGGGGCGGTCATCCGCTGCTGGACCAGCCGCACATCGTGGTGGTGCTCGACGGCCAGTCCGTACCTCCCATGTCGGTGTTCGCCGCCGCCGAGGGGCTTCAGGGCGTGACGGTCATCGAGGTCGTACCCGGCGAGGCGCAGGGGGCGCGTGGCGGTCTGTCCGTGGTCGTGCACCCCGATTCGCTGCAACTGGAGTCCGGGCACGGCCTGGTGTACGACGGGGTGCCCGACCAGCTCAGCGAGGAGGCGGCCGAGGCGCTCGCCCGGCAGCTCGCCCCGCTCCGGGTGGCCTCGGGCGGTGACGACGACGAACCGCTGCTCGCCAATCTGGACTTCACCGATCTGCTGAATCTGGGCGACGCGGCCTCCGTCGATGTCACGCGTACCTGGCGGCCCCGCTCGCAGGCCGAGCGGCTGCGGGTGCCCATCGGGGTCGGCGAGGACGGCGCTCCGGTGATGCTGGACCTGAAGGAGGCGGCGCAGGAGGGCATGGGGCCGCACGGTCTGTGCGTGGGAGCGACCGGTTCCGGAAAGTCGGAGCTGCTGCGCACGCTGGTGCTGGGGCTCGCGGTCACCCATTCGTCGGAGACCCTCAACTTCGTACTCGCGGACTTCAAGGGCGGCGCGACCTTCGCCGGGATGTCCCAGATGCCGCACGTCGCCGCGGTGATCACCAACCTGGCCGACGATCTGACGCTGGTGGACCGCATGGGCGACTCCATCCGCGGTGAACTCAACCGGCGCCAGGAGATGCTGCGCGACGCGGGCAACTACGCCAACATCCACGACTACGAGAAGGCGCGCGCGGCGGGCGCCCCGTTGCAGCCGATTCCTTCCCTCGTGCTGGTCATCGACGAGTTCAGCGAACTGCTCACCGCGATGCCGGACTTCATCGAGATGTTCGTGCAGATCGGTCGTATCGGCCGGTCGCTGGGCGTGCATCTGCTGCTGGCCTCGCAGCGGCTGGAGGAGGGCCGGCTGCGCGGTCTGGAGACGTATCTGTCGTACCGGGTCGGTCTGCGGACGTTCTCGGCGGCCGAGTCGCGGGCGGCCATCGGGGTCCCCGACGCCTACCAGCTGCCCAACGTCCCCGGTTCCGGGTATCTGAAGTTCGGTACGGACGAGATGGTCCGGTTCAAGGCGGCGTACGTCTCCGGGGTGTACCGGACCGGGACGCAGCAGAGCGCCGGGGCGGGCGGACCGCTGCCGGTGGACCGCAGGCCCGTCCCCTTCACGGCCGCTCCGGTGCCCGTGCGGTACGTGGAGCCGGCCGCCGGTTCCCGCGTGCCGGAGGGGCGCCCGGCGGAGGACGACGCGCTGGCCGACTCCGTGCTCGACGTGATCGTGCGCCGGCTCGAAGGGCGCGGCGCCGAGGCCCACCAGGTGTGGCTGCCCCCGCTGGACAATCCGCCGGCCATGGACGAGCTGCTGCCGGGACTGGCGGGGGTGCCCGGCCGTGGGCTGACCCAGCCGGGCTTCGAGGGGGCGGGACGTCTGGTCGTACCGCTGGGTGTGGTCGACAAGCCTTTCGAGCAGCGCCGCGACACGCTGTACCGGGACTTCTCCGGAGCGGCGGGCCATATGCAGATCGTCGGCGGCCCGCAGTCCGGCAAGTCCACACTGCTGCGCACCATCGTGTCGGCGTTCGCGCTGACGCACACCCCGCAGGAGGTGCAGTTCTACGGTCTCGACTTCGGCGGCGGCGGGCTGTCCTCGATCTCCGGGCTGCCGCACGTCGGCGGCATCGCCTCACGCCTCGACCCCGAGCGGGTACGGCGTACGGTCGCCGAGGTCTACGGCGTGCTGGCGCGGCGCGAGGAGTACTTCCGCACCTCGGGCATCGACTCCATCGCCACCTACCGCAGGCTGCGGGCGCGCGGTGACATCTCGATGACCGAGCAGCCGTGGGGCGACGTGTTCCTGCTCGTCGACGGCTGGGGCAACTTCCGTACGGACTACGAGGGTCTGGAACAGGCCGTCGTGGACATGGCGTCACGCGGGCTGGGCTACGGCATCCATGTGATCCTCACGGCCTCGCGCTCGATGGAGGTCCGCGCGAATCTCAAGGACCATCTGATGAACCGGCTGGAGCTGCGGCTCGGCGACACCATGGACTCGGAGCTGGACCGCAAGGTCGCGGTCAATGTCCCGTCGGGCGTGCCGGGACGCGGTCTGACCCCGGAGAAGCTGCACTTCATGGCGGCGGTGCCGAGGATCGACAGCATCAACTCCGACAGCGACCTGTCGGAGGCAACGGCCGCGATGACCCAGGAGGTGTCGCGGCACTGGACCGCGCCCGGAGCCCCCGCCGTACGGCTGCTGCCGCGCGAGCTGCCGGCCTCCGACCTGCCCGCGGGTTCGGCGTACCCGCAGCGCGGAGTCGCCTTCGGTATCGACGAGAACAACCTGGAGCCGGTCTTCCTCAACTTCGATCAGGACCCGTTCCTGCTGGTCTTCGGCGAGAGCGAGTCCGGCAAGTCCAACCTGCTGCGACTGCTCATCAAGCAGCTGACCGAGCGGTACGAGGGCGACGTCTGCAAGCTCTTCGTGATCGACAACCGGCGCGCCCTGCTGGACGCCACCCCGGCCTCGCACCTGGCCGAGTACATCCCCATGTCCAACAACATGGAACACCACATGGACGCGCTGGCCGACCTGATGCGGCGCCGTACGCCTTCGGAGACGGTCACGGCACAGGAGCTGCGGGACCGCAGCTGGTGGCGCGGCCCGACGGTGTACGTCGTCATCGACGACTACGACCTGGTCTCCACCTCCAGCGGCAACCCGCTGTCCGGCCTCACGGAACTGCTCCCCTTCGCCCGTGACGTCGGCGTCCGCTTCATCATCGCCCGCAACACGGCGGGCGCGAGCAGGTCCGCGTACGAGTCCTTCATGCAGCGCCTCCAGGAACTGGGCGCCCAGGCCCTCATCCTGTCGGGCGACCCCAACGAGGGCGCGATCTTCGGCAACGCCCGTCCCCGCCCGATGCCGACGGGCCGAGGCGTCTTCGTCTCCCGGCGCCGCGGCAATCCGCTGGTACAGACGGGGCTGCTGCCGGCCGAGCACCACTGATTCGGATATCGGCGCAGATCGCAGAAATCGTAAAAGTTGTGGAGTGTGTGCGGTGGCATTGCCGTCGCACACACTCCACAGCTGTTCAGGGCCTGTTGCCGCATTCGGGCCGCGTCCGCACGTGGCCGGACGCATTGTTAAATTGACCGTCAGCGCAGTTATCGCGACGCGCCAACGGGGGAAGGACCCATACGGATGGCATGGGACGAGTGGGAACAGCTGAAGGCCGCTGCGGCCGAAAGACAGTCCACACATATGAGGCTGAATCAGGCCGAAGGCTCCACGGCCGGCGGCGGAGGCGCCGACGGCGACCTCAAGGTCAACCAGGCGGATCTGGCCGCGGTGGGAAACAGCGCCTTCGAACTCTTCGAGGATCTGGGGCGCTACGGCCGTGACGCCTGGTCGAGCAGCCAGAGCGCTGCCAAGGATCTCACGACGCAGGGATTCAAGCTCGGTGGCGGACTGCACCATGTGCAGGAGCAGTGGGAAAAGCAGCTCCAGTCGCTGCTGGACGCCTGCGGGCACATTTCCAACCACATGAACTTCACTCAGAAGACTCATCGGAGCGACGATCGGGCCGTCGTCGCCACCGTCAGCAGCATCGCCCTGCTCGACGATGGATTCAGCGAGAGGGCGCAGTCCTGATGAACATGGAGCAGCTGGTCCACGGAAACTTCGCGACGCTCGACACCACGATCGCCGACTGGTCGACGGTCATCAACAGCCTCACAAAGCTCGAAAAAGACGCCCGCGAGGACATGAAGCGCAAGGCGGACAAGGCTAATTGGGAGGGTGTCAACGCCACCGTCTCCCGAGAGTTCATCGACAAGACGGCGGGTGAGTTCGCGGACGCCCTTACTCAGGCGACCACCATCCACGACATCCTCAAGGACACCCGCGATGAACTCGTCGGCTTCCGGGATGAACTGAAGGAGACCATCGAGCGGGCCCGCAAGAAGAACCTCACGGTGACGAGCACGACCGGCGGCGGATTCACCGTCACCATGCTCATCCACCCCGACCGCGCCGCCAAGGGCACCGAGGTGGCCCAGCACTCCCAGCAGGACGTCGACTACCTCAGGGACGACGTCCAGCGCATACTGAACCGGGCGACCGAGAGCGACACTTCGGCCGACAAGGTGCTGCGCGCCATCGTCGACCAGGCGGACAAGGGTTTCTCGGGTGCCTCGTACAGCGACCGGGAGTCCGCCGTGGAAGCGCTGGAAAAAGCGGAAGAAGTCGCGCAGATCATCAAGAAGAAGGGGGACGACATGTCCCCTGCGGAGTTCGACAAGGTCAACGCGACACTGGCCTCCTTCGCGAACGATCCGCTGTTCCAGGAGAAGTTCGCCAGCACCCTGGGCGCCCGTGGTGTTCTCGACTTCTGGGCCGACATCTCGGATACCTCGGACAACGGAGCGCTGCAGCACACGCGGTTCAACCAGTTCGGGGACCTTCAGAAGAACCTGAGCCTCACGCTCGCCGGAGCGACGCACTCCGACAGTCCGAAGATGCAGGACTGGAAGGAGGACATGCTGAAGCTGAGCGGCGAGAACATCCAGGCCCGCGGCACCCAGGTCAAGGGCTTCCAGATCATGAGCAACTTGATGAGGGCCGGTGACTACGATGACCGTTTCCTCAACGACTACGGAAAATCGCTGGTAGCCACCGAGAAGAAAATGAAGCTCCCCGGGAACTTCTGGACCGGTGCGACGAGTAGCCTGACGACGCCGAGGATGAACTTCATGGGCGACGGAGACGGGGACTTCGGGCGGGACCCGATGACCGGTTTCATGAAGGCCCTGGCCAACAGCCCGGACGCGGCAACCGAGTTCTTCAACTCCAAGGATCCCCAGGACAACGCCGAGTGGGTCCTCAAGGAACGACGCTCCTTCGACGACGGCCCGCCGAACAGCGGCCCGAACGCGGCCCTGGAGGCAACGGGCAAGGCGATGTTCGCGGCGACTTCGGGCATCAGCGACCCCGAGGATCCGAACGCGAAGTTCGTCCAGCACACCGATGAGCACCTGGAAGCCCTCAAGCGCTCGGTGAACCTGCTCGCGGAGACGGGTAACGACTTCCCGCCCGAGATGCGCAAGAGCATGGCATGGGCCCTAGGTAACCACGGCGACACGGTACACAAGGCCATGAGTTCCCCACTCGGATCCACCGAGATGAACGATAGAGATCTCCTGGAGGTGAGCAAGCAGATATCCAGAAATCAAGATTCCTACAATCTTCTCAACGAGCAAATGAACTATGCCATGATAGCGGAAATCAACAGCGAGAAAGACCATCCCGAAGATAGCCTGCATAATACTGGACGCACGGTCGGCTTCCTCGAAGAGGCTCGAAAGTTGACCATCAACGCCGACGAAGACAAAGACCTTCGCGACGTTTCATGGAAGCAGCGCTGGGCCTATCATGTAGTTGGCGGGGCGCTTACCCCATTCACAGACATCGGGCAGCGAGGAATAGACGCCATCACCGCAAAATGGGCTGAAGACGAGGGCAACAGAATAAGTAGTGAGTCGTCAGACACTCGTTACGCCAATTACTCCAAGAGAAACCTTCAGTTGGAATCCTTGGCGGACGCATGGTATCGAGAAAACTCCCAATGGACCGATGGCCGTGATGGCTATTCCAGTGATGTAGGCGTATATGCTCAGATTAGAGACGCAGCCGACCACGGAAATAATAAGGCCGACGGAACCGGAGGAGAGCGATGACGAAAGGATCACCTTCCCGCGCTGTCGCCCTGTTGACATGCGCGCTCTTGGCGGCCGTTCCGGCATGCACTAATAAAAAGGATAGATACGTACTGACCGGAGAGATCTGCTCCATTCCCATAAATGTCAAAACACTGTCACCACTACTGCCCGAGGGTAAAGAAATAAAGGGGCGAACAGGCTCCTTGAGCCACCCATTGAGTTCATGCAAAATCTACGTGGACAAAGAGTTGATCATTTTCATTGAGATAAACCAGATCAATAACTACTACGATCCGGAGACCTCAAAAGAATATCGCAAAATCGCACATTCTTCGGTAATTGAAGCACTCCCTTTTGAAGGAAAGGGGGTGGCAGGGGATACCGACAGCATAGTAATCGCCAAATGTTCTTCGCCGAAATCCAAGTACGTCATCACGGATGTGACCGTACGCGGAGACTTCAACGAGAAAACGTCCGAACGGCGACACAACATCGAGTCATTCGCCAGGGAATTCACAGTCGCTACAAAGAAAAAAATAGGGTGCACCTCGTAGTCTTCATGTTATCTGCGACTCGAAAAAGCTGTATACACGGTATTCAGCGGGCGATTGCCATAATAACCGGTGCACGGGAACGCACCTCACCGCCTCGTTCGTCTCGACGTACATGAAACTCTCGGCCGGCGGGAGCACCCTCGGTTGCGAACCCGCCGGCAAAGAGCTTCGTGAGTTAACTTGGCGCACTTCCAAAGCCATCGGCTCATCAGGGCCAGACGGAAGGGTGGGCACCTCCCGCGCGTGCCCACCCCGGTGTCAAGAGTCCGTAACGCGCATGGCTCACATGAAGTTAGCGGCAGCCTTCTTGTCGCCACTGCGGTAGGAGGTGCCAGCCTGCTCCACCGCCGTCGCGATGTCCGTGAGATTCCTCTGGATTTCGGCGGCGTCATCGTTCCACTGCTTCTGGCCCGCGTTGTACGCCTCCCTCGCCTCGCCCTCCCACAGCTGAGAGATCGATTCGATCTTGGCCTTGATGGCGTCCAGGCTGTTCTGGAGCTTACCGGCCTGCGTCCTGATCGAGCCGGCCGCTTCGTCGAGTGACGAATACTTGACGATCATCGTGCCATCGTCGGACATGGATTCCTCCCACTAATCTTTTAGGTGAGTGTGTGCGTGCGTGTGCGTACGGCTCGGTCGCGGCATACGGCCAAGCCTGAGCGATCAGTAACCGTTGAGGTTCGACATCTTTCGCTCCGCGTTCGCGTCGCCGGAATATCCGTCGACCACGTCGATTCCGCGGAGGGCCGCCTCGACCTCTTTTTCGGTGTTGCCGCTGATCGTACGAGCTGCCTCGATCGCTTCCTGGTACTTGAGCAGCTGCTTGCCGAGGCTCACCATCCTTTCGTTGATGGCGGTCTGCTTCCTGTTGAACTCACCGGCACCGATGCCCTTCCAGGCACCTTCCAGACTGTCGATGGTCCCCTGAAGCGCCCTCAGCTGCCCCTTGACGCTTTCGAAGTTCTCCGTCAGTTCGTTTTGCAGCTTGCCAAGGCTGACTCCGTTGACCTTCTGTACTGCCATAAGATGAGATTCCTCTCTTGAGAATCGGTGAGCGAGTGTCTCACCGGGCTGTTCGCGAGGCTCGACGGCGGGTGAATACCGAGGAGCCCCAAGTACGTGGGAATCCGAAGCCTCGGGAATCCGGCTTGGTCAGGCGCTACGACGCCTGCGTACGACGGCGAGCGTGCCTGCCGCCAGGACCGCCACAACTGCTACGCCACCGATGATCAGGCCTGTATTGCTGTCATCGGCCTTCTCGGCACTGCCGGCGACAACCGCTTTGTCACCGGACTTGTCGTCCGGGGCCTTGGCGGAAGCTGACGAGGCAGGAGAGGGAGTGGGCGAGCCCGAGAGGTCGGGGGTCTTCTCATCGGTCAGCGGGTTGATGTCGGGGTCACCTGGATCACCCTTGCCGTGCAGGATATTGACACCCGGACGGATCAGGCCGTTGCCGAGGTAGCTACTGCGCTCGCTTTCCTTCCAGGTACGGCTGGCCGTGTCGAAGAGCACACGGAGTACCTGATTCGCTGTCCAATCACGATGAGCGGACCAGAGGAGAGCGGCGGAGGCAGAGGCGATGGCGGTGGCGGCGCTGGTGCCACCATCGCCATAGCAGTAGCTCTGGAATTTTTCGTTGCACCAACGCGGGATATCGTTTCCAGGCGAGGCAATATCGACGCTGCCACCATACCGGGAATAATCAGCAACATTACCCTTTTTGTCTGCGGAAGCGACTCCGATGACGTGGGGATAAGCGGCCGGATATTCTTTCTTATTGCCCTCTTTGGCATTATTGCCAGCACTGGCGAAAAAGAGCTTTCCTTTGCTCTCAGCATATTTCACTGCTGCTCGCTCATCCGTAGATGAGTATTCGCTACCGAACGACATGCTGATGATCTGCGCATCACTGTCAGCCGCAGCACGGATAGCGTCCACGGCATCTGTCCCATTGACCGGATTATTATTTTGGAATTCGGTATTGGAGATTCGCATGGGAATGATCTTCACGCCAGGGGCAAGTCCCTGTAGACCGCCACCCTTTCCTGTGCCGGCGATCAACTCGGCCATTGTTGTCCCGTGGCCCTTGTAGTCGTCCGTTTCCTTTCCGATACCTGTGGCATCCAGCCCCTTCAGGACCTGCCCCTTCAGCGAAGGGGTGGACGGGTTGACGCCGGTGTCAATGACAGCGACCTTGATGCCCTCGCCTGTGGTGACCTCCCACATCTCCTCAGCGCGCATCACATCCAGGTACCACTGCTTCGAGCGCACATCGCCCGCAGCCATGGCGGCCGGAGCCGTGCCTGCGACGAGCACACTCCAGGCCCCGACCACAGCCAACGTGCCGAGCACCCTCCGCCGCACCACGTGAGGCCCCTTGGTCTTCACGTCCTGCCTCGCTTCCGCCGTCATCCCGGCTTCCGTACCTTCCCTGTACTTACTCGACTACTGGCGGCACGGCACCACGCCGTCGCCCCGTCCACGTCTCTTCGTCCTCAGTCAAGTAATCGGGACGCGAAGACGCCGTGGGCTCCTGCTCATCTTTTTCAGAACCGCTTCGGCCCGGACCTCGAACAAGACCTGCGCCGCCCTGCGTGAATCCGCCGCCACGCGGCCTCGTACCGTTAGTACCGCCACGAGGCGTACCGACCACGCCATTCGAACTGGCCGCACCGCGGCCGCCGGCGCGAGCCGATCCCTTTGCAGGATTCGCGCCGACAACTCCCGGCTGGCCGGTTCTCCCCCCGGTAGAGCGGCCCGGAGAAACACCTTCTCCGCCAACGACGGTCCCCCGAGGAACACGAGAACCAGAGGAACCCCCGGCAGCGCGTGGGTTACCACCCACGACGCCCTCCGCGCGTCCTCCACGCGGCCCCACCGATCCCCCTGCTCCCGGACGCCCTGAAGCAGAGCTCCCAGCCGCCGCGGCCCCGCTCCCCGGCCCCCCGGACCGTCCAACCGCCCTCGGCACACCAGATGAACCCGCAGATCGCGGCGCACCACTCTGGAATGGGCTTACCCCGTTACTGACATAGGACGGTGTGAATCCGGATCCACTTCCGGGGCTTGTCGGCCCACCAGAACCGACCGGTGCAGGTGCGGAGCTCTCACGTGGCACGGCAGGGGCCGAAACACTGTTGATCTCCAACGACGCATCACGGTCCGGGAGGATTGCGGAATCACTCGCGGAGACTCGCCCCGTCCCACCGTCTGCTGCGCTGACGGTCACGCTGCGATCAGGCCCTGGCGTCGATTCGAAGCCTTCAGAACGTACCTGAGTACCAATGTCACTCGTCCGGTACGCAACGCTTTGCGGAGCGGCGCCACCCGACAAGTGCGCGCCTGACGGCACGGTTTGCGACCCCGGAATCAATTCACGGTCCGTTGTGGGCGGCGGCACGTTCGCCTTGAGCGCTCCATCGAACTGCGGCGGTTCCTGCGCCGCGAGCCTCTCCTCCGAGACCGCGTAGAACGACGCCAGCCGGTACATCTGGTTGATGGCTTCCTGACGGTCCTTCTCAACCTTCACCGCTGCGGCGTAGTCCGCGTTCCCCTCGATACGGCCAGGAAGCGGAATGTCCTCGACTTTCTTCCTGATCAACCGACCGTCGCGCGCCGGCATCGAACTGCGCACCGATGCCAACCCCGTACCGGCGACCGTGATCTGAGTTCCCGCCACATCAGCGAAATCGGCGAGACTTACCGCGTGCTTCGCGAGATTCGTCCCGAAGACCTTGAAGGCAGCACCCGAGTCGCCCTGCCACTCCACCTCGTCGATGTAGCCCTTCAGCTCGCGCGCGGCCTCCTTCAGTGCGTCCCGTGCCTTCCAGAGCGCATTACCCGCGTTCTCCAGGTCCGCATGATTCGCGCTGTCGACCAGGTCGATCATCGAGTTCAGCTCACGCCCCTCGAAGCTCGTGCTCCCGAACGGTCCCGCTCCCCCACCACTCCCGGGAACCATCGACGCCGAGATCCGGGAGATCTCGGTCTGACTCATCTGAATCTGAACGCGAGCTTCGTCGTCACTCAACGCGGGCTTTCCTCCACCGCTCATCACTGCACCCCCGGGTCAAACGTTCCACCGGCCGTATCGCTGGTACCGCGGCGCTCCGACTTCTCGTGTTCCTGATCGATACGCGTCCGGATCTCCGCATACCGCCGCCGCACGTCTTCCTCAACGTTGTTGAAGCCGACCGCCGCCGCGTGTACGCCGATGCTCAGGACTTCGATCTGGTCACCGAGCGTCCTGGACAGGGACACGAGCGCCTCGTGGACGCGGTTGTACTGCGAGTAGAGGCCGTCCGCCTCCGCGAAAGGGGCGTTTCGTCCGCTGAGGGAGGAGCGGGAGATTGTCTGGGCCGCCACCTTCGCGTTGCCGGCGGCGCCGCCCTCCAGCTCGCTCAGCAGTACATCCACATGTGATCGGAACTTCTTCAGCGCCGCGATCTGAAGCTTGAGATCGCCGTTGCCGGCGCCGCTCCCGTTGCCTGATCCCGGATCCGCCATCCCCGTACCTCCCCGTTTACCGCCTATGCATCGTGACCGTGACGACATGCACATCACTGGTCACATACATGTCACTCTATCCACTGGTACTGACAGCCCCCAAAGTCTTATCGGTCAAGGCACTTGGGGACATGCCGATCTGTGGGAACCTATGCGGTTGCCATCCGTGCCGGGCATATCCGCTCGATCTCCCCTCCGGCTTTGTCACGCCCTCAGCCGCTCGTCCGTCCCGGCCAGTCGCCGTGTCCGCCGGCGCGCGTCCCGGAGGGCTGTCGCGGCGCCCGCTATGGCCGCCACGAGGACTCCGCCGCCCACGACGGCGTAGGTGGCGAGGCGGGCGGTGCGTTCCTGGGGGGATTCGCCGAGGTGGACCTTTGCCGGGGTGGGCGCCTCGGCTTCGGTCAGGCCCTCGTGGGCCACCGGCTGTTCGATCGGCTTGTCGTCCTCGGTGAGGGCGCGTACGGGGTCGATGACGCCCCAGCCGACGAGGCGGTCGTGGCCCGCGACGGAGCGTTCTGCGGTCTGTTGCATCTGGGCGACGATCTGCTTCTGCGTCCAGTCGCCGTGCTTGGCCTTGATCAGGGCGGCGACGCCCGCGACGTAAGGGGCGGCGAAGCTGGTGCCGTTGTCGGCGCAGTGGCCGCCCAGCGGCACGGTGGTGACCATGTCGACGCCGGGCGCGGCGATGCCGACGAACTCGCCGGACTGGGAGAAGACCGCGCGCTCGTTGTTGCGGTCGGAGGCGGCCACGGCGAGCACGCCGTCGTAGGAGGCCGGGTAGGTCTTCTTGACGTTGCCGCCCAGGCCGTCGTTGCCCGCCGAGGCGACGATCACGACACCCGCGGCCAGGGCGGTGTCCACCGCCTGCTTCAGTGCGGGGATGGGTTCGACGGCGTTCTCGGTGTCCTGCGAGATGTTGATGACATCGGCTTCGGCGTCGACGGCGTAGTTGATGGCCTCGACGAGTTTCTCGACGGTGCCGTGTCCCTGCGCGTCGTTCTGCTGGATGGGGATGATCGTGGCGTCCGGTGCGAGGCCGACGAAGCCGGTGCCCTTCGCGGGGCGGGCCGCGATGATGCCGGCGACCTTGGTGCCGTGGCCGACGGTGTCGGAGGTGCCGTTCTCCTTGCCGCGTTCGAGCTTGTCGCCGTTGTCGTCCTCAAGGTCCTTGGGCAGGAAGTTGCGCCCGCTCTTGGTATCGACGGCCTTGGTCAGCTGCGGGTTCTTGATGTCGACGCCGGTGTCGATGACCGCGACCCGTACACCCTTTCCGGTGGACTGGGTGCGCAGTTCGTCCAGCAGGACGCGCTGGAGCGACCAGGGACGGCCCTCGTACTTCTTCGAGGGGTACGTGCACTGCGTGGACGAGTCGGCCGCCGCCTGGGACACCGGCAGACCGACGAACGTCACGGCGGTGGCCGCGGTGGTGGCCGCCACGGAGGTCAACAGACGCGGAAGACGGCCGTGGAGGCGGAGGCGGCGAGAGGTGGGTGTCATACGGCGGCGCCCCTCACGAGCCCTGCGGCTGACGGGCCGAGCCCGTCGACAGCCGCGGTCCTGTCGGCAGGAACGAGGACCAGGCGGCCGGAATGGGCGCCGGGGTGACCTCCTTGTAACCGAGCAGGTTCTGGGCCTGCTGGTCCTCCCGCCGCTGCGCCGCCTTCTCCTTGGCCGAACCGGGGGCGCCGATGCCGGAGTCGTCCGTCGCCGTGTCGCCGTTGGCCTGCATGGCGTAGCGCAGTCCGGTGTCGGTGACCAGGAAGACGAATCCCGAACCGGTCGTGGCGCCCTTGAACTGGCGGAACAGCTGCCCGGATCCGGGGGTGACGTACGCGCTGCTCGATCCGGTGGGCAGGGTGGCGGGGAAGCCGGTGCCCGCCCAGGTGCTGAGAGTGGTGGCGCCGCTGTCCCTGTCCACCTTCCGCAGGACGTTGCAGACGGTGTTGCGGCTGCCCGCTTCGGTGCTCGCCGAGTTGACGTGCTTGGGGGCGTTCGCCGGCCAGTCGTTCTCGCTGCCGAACGCCCGGCCGGGCCGGATGGCGCTGGGGTTCACGGGCTTGGCCTCGCCGTTCTGGCCGAGCTCGCTCACGTCCAGGTCCTTACTGCTGAGCAGCAGCTTCGCGGTGAAGTCCGATACGGGGGCGATCCGGCCGGGCAGGACGACGTAGATCTGCTTCTTGGTTCCGTCGGCGGCGGCGAGGATCATGCCGACCTTGTTCAGCTCGGGGGCAAGCTCGCCGGGGGCACCGGCGTCGTCGCCCGGGATTCCCTCGATCGTCGGGAAACTGATGGGGTCGCCCTTGTGCAGCGTCTCCAGCCAGGCGGCGGAGACGCGCTGGGGCTTTCGGCCCTGGCCCACCAGCTGGCGCAGCAGCAGCTCGTCCTTCGCCACCTCGTACGCCTTGCCGCCCGCGTCCACGATGTAGCGGGTGCGTTCGGGGGCCGGGCCCTCGACGTACATCAGCTCGCCGCCGCGCAGCCGGTCGGCGCCGTCGGTCTTGGCCTGGTCGCGTTCGGCGAGGACGAACGCGGCCTTCTGGATGGCGCCGCCGCCCTCGACGGGCCGCTCGCAGACCGCCCAGCGCTTGGTGGCGGCCGCTTCCTTGGCGTCGGGCAGCCGGTCGGGCGCGTAGGGGATGCCGATGGTGGCGCCGTGCGGGATCTTGCCGTTGTCCAGGACGGACTCGCTGACGTTGACGACCTTGCTGTTGGCGCCGCCGAGGAGAAGCTTGGCCGAGGCCATGTTCAGGACGGGGTGGAGCTGCGTCTTGCCGTCCGTCCTCAGCACCACGTAGCGCGTGGTGGACTTGCTGGCGATGATGACGTTCTCGCTGGGCTTGTCCCAGTCCTTGGGCGCCACCGGCTTGAACATCCCCCAGGCGCCGAAGCCCGCGAGGATCACCACACCGACGATCGCGCCGGGCAGCACCGCGCGCAACGGCCGGGGCGCTCCCTCTTCGGAGCCGGTCGCGTTCGGTTGTACGAACTGCGCGATCAGCCTTCGCTTCGCGAAGGTGTACGCGTTGAGTTCGTCCCGTCGTGATGCCATCTGTCCGCTGTTCCCTCTCCCCGTGGGCCGACAAGGTTGCCACACTCACCGAGAGGGCCCGCTGTCGTACCGGCCCCCTACTATGCATGCTGGGGCTTGCGACGCACTGCTCAGGTAGGGTGAACGCCCCGTCAACACCCATGCGAACTTGGTAATTACGGCACGAGGGGGGCAAGGCGGCGATGAGTACGGCGACGCGCGAGCGCGATCAGCGGAGTACGGCGCGGGTCCCCGGCGCTTCCCGGAAGCGACGTAGCAACGTACCGGCGGCGGGTTCCGGCGGTGTTCCGGCCGCGGCTCCCGCGAAGACCTCGCTACGGCCCCTGTCGACGACCGGCCGGGTGGGCCCCTTCCAGTTGCGGCAGTTGGTCCTGGTCGAGGCGGCGCTCGCGCTGGCGCTGATCGGCGTTGCTCTCGGCGGGCTCTGGCTCGTACCGACGCTGGTCGTCGCGTGCGTGCTCGTGCTGCTCGCGGTGGTGCGGCGCCGGGGCCACGCGATGCAGGACTGGATGTCCTCGGCGCTCGCCCTGCGTGCGCGCAGGCGGGCCGTCGAGCCGGCAGCGGCGGACGTGGATCCGTCGCTGGCACCGGTCGTGGAGAGCGTGCCGGGCCTGCGCCCGTTCACCTATGTCGACCGGGACCGGCGCACGGTGGGGATGCTCGGCGACGGAAGCTTTCTGACCGCTGTGGTGCGGGTCGAGGCCAGCGGTGACGGGCTGCGCCCGGTGTCCGGGGCGCGTTCGCTGCCGCTGTCGCTGCTGGGCGCCTCGCTGCGGGTCGACGACATCGCTCTGGAGTCCGTGCAGTTGGTGCAGCAGGTGCGTTCCGCGCCCGCGCCGCATCTGCCGGAGCAGTCGGTGGCCCGCCTCTCGTACGCGCCGCTCCAGGAGGCGACGGGCGCGCCCGCGCTGCGGCTCACCTGGGTGGCGGTGAAGCTGGATCCCGAGCTGTGCCGGGAGGCGGTCGAGGCGCGCGGTGGCGGCATCGAGGGCGCCCAGCGCTGTCTGGTGCGGGTGGCGGACCATGTGGCGAGCCGGATCACCGGAGCCGGGTTCCGGGCCGTGGTGCTGGACCAGCAGGAGCTGAACTCGACCATGACGACCTCGGCGTGCGCCAGCCCCGCCGTGTCCACGCGGGCGAGCCGGCCGGAGGCCACCACGCGCGCGCGTACGGCGGAGACGACCCGGGTCTGGCGGTGCGACGACCGCTGGCACACCACGTACGCGGTGGGCCGCTGGCCGGAGTTGGGGCGCGCCGCCACTCCGCTCCCCCGGCTGGTCTCGCTGCTCACCTCGGCCCCGGCGTACGCCACGACCTTCAGTGTGACGCTGCGCCCAGGCGCGCACCGGGGTTCGATGGACATCGCCGGCCATGTGCGGATCACCGGCGGCAGCGATACGGAACTGGTGCGGGTGCGCCGCACGTTGGAGGCCGCCGCCCGCACGGCGAAGGTCGGACTGATACGGCTGGACCGCGAGCAGCTGCCCGGCGTGCTGGCGACACTGCCCCTGGGAGGCGCGCGATGACCGCCGGAATCGGCACGGCACGCGGGCTGCGCGGACCGCGCTACGCGGGACACACCATGGCCGTCGACCATCTGGGCTCGCTGGCCCTGCCGGTGGGCGACGACGGTGTGGTGCTCGGTGACGACGCTGAGGGCCGTCAGCAGTTGGTCGGCTTCCACCGCTCGACTCCGTACGACGTACTGCTCATCGGCGGCCTGTGGTCGGCCCAGGTGCTGGCGCTGCGCGCGGCGGGTACGGGTGCGCGGGTGGCGGTCGAGACCGGGCGGCCCCAGGCGTGGACGATGCTGGCGCAGGCCGCGGGCGCGGGGCTGGAGTGCATCACCCTGCACGAGGTGGGACGCGTGCCTCCGATGGGTGCCACGGTCGGCAGCCCGGTGGTGGTGATCCGGGACTGCGGCATGCGCCCGCCGCGCGGTCGTGTGGTGTCCGCGCCCTGGCAGTCCGTGATGACCCTGCTGCCGTATCTGAGCCCGGTGGCGCCGCGGTTGATGCGGGACTCCACACTGGTGGGGGTGCAGCGGATATCGCCGCAGGAGGCGGAGCAGACCAGCCGCATTCTGGGGCTGTCCCGGGCCGAGAGCGACGCCCTGCCCACGCTGGCGGACGGAGTGACTCTCTGGTGCACCGGGCGGGAACGGCACTGGGTGATGACGAGTCCCACGGACGCGGAGACCGGTCTGCTGGGCGTCGCCCGCCGGATGGACTGAGGCGCGGACAGCGGCACCGGCCGGGGCCTGGGCTGCGGCACTGGCTGAGACATGGGCCGAGGCATGGGCTGAAGTACAGCCTGGGCACGGCCCGAGGGCCGCATTCCCGGAGTGTTCCATCGCGGGGAATGAGCTGTCCTAGGATGCCGAAGTGGCTTTGACCGGCATCCAGCGGACATTCCCCTGTATCCGTCGCGGAGAATCCACCTTCATCTCGGCCGTTACGAAAGGAATCTTCACCCATGGGGAGCGCACAGGAGAAGGACGAGCTGTACGCCCTCGACATCTCTGGTGTCGAGTGGCACGGTGCCCCCGGCACCAGCGCGGACGAGGAGCGGGTCGAGATCGCCTATCTGCCCGAGGGCGCCGTGGCCATGCGGTCCTCGCTGGACCACGACACGGTGCTGCGCTACACGGAGGCCGAGTGGCGGGCGTTCGTACTCGGCGCGCGTGACGGCGAGTTCGACTTGCAGTGATCCACCGGACGGACGGGAAAGGGGCGCGCTCGTGACGAGCGCGCCCCTTTCGTCTGCGTGAACATACGGTGTCCGGCCGCGCGGGCGGCGTCGCCCCGTGGTGTACTCCCTGCGGCGGGCTGTTCGTCAGCACCAGTCACCCGGCCGAGACCGGATTGTTGGGTGGCGTGCGTTGGGCGGACCTATGACCGAAATCCGCAGCGGAATATACGAATTCGACTCCTTCGCCCCGCATACGGAGCCGCTCACGGCCCGCTTGCGGGCGGTCACGGCACGGCCGGAGGCGCATCGCGGACGGTCCGCCCTGACGTGGTGCCGCCGACGGCGATTAGGGTGGGTGCGGGCGCGGAAGTACGGGACCGGCGGGCACGTCGGCCGCGCCGCAAAGGGGAAGAGCCGGGCTGACCGGACGGACGGATTCGGTCGCCCCCACCCACCACGGCACAAGGGTGCTCGACCACATCAGGAGGCAAAGTGAACGGCGATCGGGACGAGATCCGGGGAGGCTGGAACAGGCCGGCCACGGACGATCAGTCCGACGCGGAGCCCGAGATGACGGGTGAGTTCACCATCGACTACACCCCGCCCGCCTGGTACACGCAGAACGCGCCGGGGGACACGTCCGGTGGTGGCGCGTCGGCCGCGACCGTGCCCGCCAACTCGCCCCCGCCGCCGGACGGTACGCCCGTCGCCGTGCCGGGGCTGCCCGCAGGGCCCGGCTACGACCCGAACTGGGCTCAGGGCAGGCCGCCGCAGCCCCCGCAGCCGGGTCCGGAGCCGTCCGCCGCACCGGCGCCGCCGGTCGGTGTTCCTCCAGTCGGTGCTCCGCCCGTAGGTGTTCCGCCCGTCAACGCCGCGTCGGACTCCGCTCCTGGAGCGCCGGGGCCGTTCGGTGACGGCGGCAGCGATGTGGAGAGCGGCGCGACGATGCGGTTCTCCCCGGCCGCGCTCAAGCGCGAGTTCGCGGAGCGCGACGCGGAGAAGGAGCGGGCGGCGAAGGCAGCCGCCGGAAACACGGGCCCCGCCGCGGCCGACGCCCCCGAAGGAGTGGCCGAGCACGCGGACGCCCCCGCGACCGTGGGAGCCGGGGAGAGCACGGCACCCACCGAACCCCCTGCCGCCACGCCGGAACCCGCCGTCGCCGACAGCCGCGCCGACGCCGAGAGCTCCACCAATGCCGACGCCGACGGCGACGCCGACGGCGAGCACGAAGGTACGGACCGGGCCGAGGCTTCGGACGCCCCGCAGGCCGAGTCCGAGGCCGAGGCCGTGCACGGTCCCGGGGCCGCCACCGCCGACACGGACTCCGACCAGGCCGACCACGCCGAGGACTCCGACCAGGCCGCCCCGGACGAGGTCCCGGCGACAGCGGTGGCCGTACGGGAGGAGGAGGGCCGGCCCGAGGCCGACAACGTCGACAACGCGGCGGCCGCCTCGGACCACGACGACGCCGTTCCCGCCGATGCCGCGCCCACGGACTCCGCACCCGCCGACGCGGTACCGGCCGAGGAGTCCGCGGACGCCGCCGACGCCGCGGACGCCGAACCCCAGGACGCTCCCCCGGCTGCCGCGTCGGCGCAGCCCTGGTCGCCGCAGCAGCCCGCGCCGTACAGCGCCGGGCTGCCGCCGCTGCCGCCCGCGTTCCAGCCGGCCCCGCCCGCCTCCGCACCGCAGTGGCCCGCCTCGCAGCAGCAGGCCGAGCCCCAGGTCCAGCCACCGCAGGGCGCGGGCCCGAGCCCGTACGTATGGCCCCCGCACCCGGCGCAGAGCGGCTACGGCTTCCCTCAGCAGCAGGGACAACCGGCAGCGCCAGGACCCGCCGCGCAGCCACCGGCCGCGCCGCAATCCGCCGCCCCGCAGCCCCCGGCCCCCGCATCGGCCCCCGCACCCGCCCCGCAGCAGCCCGCGCAGCCGCAGCCGGCCCCCGGCCCCAACACCCCCGCCCCGCTTCCCGGTTACGGCTTCCCGCACCAGCAGGGTCAGCCGGGACCGTACGCGGCCCCCGCTCCGCATCCGGCCGCCCCCCTGGGCGGTTACGGCTTCCCGCAGCAGGGGCAGCCGGGCGCGCAGCCTCCCGTCCCCGCTGCCCCCGTCCCCGCTGCCCCCGTACCCCCGGCCGCCGGGGCGCCGCACGTTCCCCCGCAGCCGGGGCCGCGGAGTCCGGACGCCCCGCAGGCTCCGCAGTATCCCCAGGCTCAGCAGTTCCATCAGCCCCAGCCCCACCAGCAACCCGCTCCCGGGCCCGGCGGCGGCCCGGTGGATCCGCGCACCGGCGCCGGCTGGCCGTCGGCCGTCGCGCACGACCACCGGGAGCGCTCCGTACCGGGTGCGCCGCTCGGCTACACGGCGGCCGTGGAGCTTTCCTCGGACCGGCTGCTGCGCAACAACAAGCCGAAGGCCAGGAGCAGCCGTCCCACGTCAGGGGGGTCGCGCTTCCGGATCGGCGGCAGGGCGGCGGAGGCCGAGCGGCAGCGCAAGCTCGATCTGATCCGTACCCCGGTGCTCTCCTGCTACCGGATCGCGGTCATCAGCCTCAAGGGCGGGGTCGGCAAGACCACGACGACCACCGCGCTCGGCTCCACCCTGGCGACCGAGCGGCAGGACAAGATCCTGGCGATCGACGCCAACCCGGACGCCGGTACGCTCGGCCGCCGCGTACGGCGGGAGACCGGGGCGACCATCCGGGACCTGGTCCAGGCGATCCCGCACCTGCACAGCTATATGGACATCCGGCGGTTCACCTCGCAGGCGTCCTCCGGGCTGGAGATCATCGCCAACGACGTGGACCCGGCCGTCTCGACCTCGTTCAACGACGAGGACTACCGGCGTGCCATCGATGTGCTGGGCAAGCAGTATCCGATCATCCTCACGGACTCGGGCACCGGTCTGCTCTACAGCGCGATGCGCGGGGTGCTGGACCTCGCCGATCAGCTGATCATCATCTCGACGCCCTCGGTGGACGGTGCGAGCAGCGCCTCCACGACGCTCGACTGGCTGTCCGCGCACGGGTACGCCGACCTGGTGCAGCGCTCGCTGACGGTCATCTCCGGGGTCCGCGAGACGGGCAAGATGATCAAGGTCGACGACATCGTGCAGCACTTCGAGACCCGCTGCCGGGGCGTGGTCGTGGTGCCCTTCGACGAACATCTGGCGGCCGGCGCCGAGGTGGACCTCGACATGATGCGGCCCAAGACGCGCGAGGCGTACTTCCACCTCTCCGCCCTGGTCGCCGAGGACTTCGTACGGGCCCAGCAGGCGCAGGGGCTGTGGACCGCGGACGGCAACCCGCCGCCGCACCTCGCGCCGCCGATGCCCGGCTACCAGGGCCAGCAGATGCAGGGGCAGCCGTTCCCGGGTCAGCCGGTGCCGGGACAGCCCCAGGGACAGCCCTACCCCTACCCGCCCCAGCAGTACCAGCAGCAACCGCCGCCGCAGCACCCCCAGCAGCAGCGCCCGCCCTACCCGTACCCGCCGCAACAGCAGCAGTACGCCGGTCCGCAGCCGGGGGCGGCCGCGCAGCAGGGGTGGCAGCAGTCGCCGCCGCCCGGCCAGCCGCAACACACGCAGCAGCCACAGCCCCAGCAGCCCGCCCAGGGCCAGGGCCAGCCCCAGCCGCACCAGCCGCCCTACCCGGCCGGTCCCGCGCAGGGACAGCCGGGCCAGCAGAATCAGCCGGGCGCGCCGGGTGCCGTCCCGCCGGGTGAATGGCCTCCGCAGCAGACCCCACCCGCACCGCCAGCGCCTCAGCAGTAGCGCTTCAGAGGTCGAGACCAATGAGGGGCCGCACCGTCTCCACGGTGCGGCCCCTCGGCGCATTACCGCAGACCACACGGGGTTTGAGCGACCGTTGACTGACCGGACAAGCGCTGATAAACCTTCGCTTCACCAGTTGGCGAACCAGCAGCAACCCGGCTTCTCCGTGCGAGTGATAACACGAGGTCACCGTCCCATGGTCGAAAGAGTTCCCCCGCACACCGCGCGACAGTCCGTCCGGCCCCGCTCCCGCCGCCGTCCGCGCATCCGTCTCCGTCAGCTCCTGATCTCGGGTGCCGCTTCCGCCGCGCTGGTGGCCGGATCCGTGCTCCCGCTCGGCCCGCTGCTCCCGGCGCCGCAGGAGGCCCGGGCCGCCGACGGCAAGAAGGTTCTCACTGTCGCGGTCAGTCAGAGCGTCGACTCGCTCAGCCCCTTCCTCGCGCAGCGGCTGACCAGCACCAGCATCCACCGGCTGGCATACGAGTACCTGACGAACTACGACCCCGGGGACGCGCACACCGTCCCCGGCTTCGCCACCGCGTGGAAGCCGTCGGCCGACAAGCTGACGTGGACGTTCACCATCCGCGGGGACTCGAAGTGGTCCGACGGCCGGAAGGCCACGTCCGAGGACGCCGCCTGGACGTTCAACAAGATGATGACGGACCCGAACGCCGCCACCGCCAACGGCAGCTTCACCGCCAACTTCGACGAGGTCACCGCGCCCGACCCGACCACGCTGGTCATCAAGCTGAAGAAGCCGCAGGCCACGATGACGGCGCTCGACGTGCCGATCGTGCCGAAGCACATCTGGGAGAAGGTCGGTGACTTCTCCAAGTTCAACAACGACAAGACGTTCCCGATCGTCGGCAACGGTCCGTTCGTCATCACGGACTACAAGGTCGACCAGTACGTCAAGCTCAAGCCCAACAAGGACTTCTGGCGCGGCGCGCCCAAGTTCGACGAGCTGGTCTTCAAGTACTACAAAGACGGGGACGCGGCTGTCGCGGCGCTGCAGAAGGGCGAGGTGTCCTTCGTCTCCAACCTGACCCCGGCCCAGGCCGCGGCGCTGAAGAGCGCCAAGGACATCAAGGTGAACAACGCCCCGGGGCGGCGCTTCTACGCACTCGCCACCAACCCCGGCGCGCGGTCGAAGGACGGGACGAAGTTCGGCAACGGGGACGCGGCGCTGCGGGACCCGGCGGTGCGCAAGGCGCTCTTCCAGGCCGTGGACCGCGGGACGGTCATCGACAAGGTGTTCCAGGGGTACGCGGTCGAGGGCCAGGGGTACATCCCGCCGCGCTTCGCACCGTACTTCTGGCAGCCCTCCGACGACCGGCGGATCGCGTACGACCCGGCGGCGGCGGTCCGGACGCTCGACAAGGCCGGCTACCGGAAGAACGGGGCGGGCAAGCGGGTCGGCAAGGACGGCAAGCCGCTCGACTTCCGGATCCTGTGCCACGCCACCGACCCGAACGACAAGGCGATCGGCAAGTACCTCCAGGAGTGGTGGGGCGCGCTCGGCATCGGGCTGAAGGTCGAGTGCCTCGACAACGTCTCCGACCCCTGGCTGGCGGGAGACTACGACCTGGCCTTCGACGGCTGGTCCGTCAGCCCGGATCCCGACAACGCCCTCTTCATTCATACGTGCTACTCACTCCCCGCCACCCCCAAGGACAGCGGAGCCACCGACAACTTCATCTGCGACAAGCGGTTCGACGACCTCTATACGCGGCAGACGGCGGAGTACGACACCGCCAAGCGGGCGGATCTGGTCAAGCAGATGGAGTCGCGGCTGTACGACACCGGGTACATGAACGTCATGGCGTATCCGAACGCGGTCGAGGCGTACCGCACCGACCAGATCAAGTCGATCACGACGATGCCGGAGGCGGCCGGGAACATCTGGGGCCAGGACGGCTACTGGAGCTGGTGGTCGGCGACGCCCGCCGCCGACGCCGGGGGCGGTTCGGGCGGCTCCTCCTCGACCGGTGTGCTGATCGGGGTGGGGGCCGTCGTGGTGGTCGCGGCCGTCGCCGGTGGCCTCGTCATGAGGCGCCGCCGTTCCACCGCGGAAGACCGTGAATAGCGCATGAGCGGCGCGAGCACCCCCGGGGTGGTGCGGGACGCGGCCGGTGGCCCGGTGGAGACCGGGCCACCGGGCCGGCCCGCCCGCGCCGCCTCCGGCACCAGGTCCGCCTATCCGCTCTATGTGGCGGGCAAGCTGGGCGGCGCCGCCGTCTCGCTGTTCGCCGTCCTCGTCACCAGCTTCTTCCTCTTCCGGATCATCCCCGGCGACCCGGTCAAGGCGATGACCCACGGCGTTCCGACGTCCGCGGCGCAGATGGCCACGCTGCGCAGGCAGTTCGGCCTCGATCTGCCGCTGTGGCAGCAGTTCACCGACTACTGCGCCAAGGCGCTGAGCGGGGACCTGGGCACCTCGTACCAGTTCCACGCGCCGGTCGGCGAGCTGATCACCGAGAAGCTGCCCGCGACGCTGCTGCTCACGGGCGCCGCCGTGGTGATCTACTCGGCGCTCGGGCTCTGGCTCGGTACGCGCTCAGCGTGGCGCAACGGCAGCCTCGGCGACCGGCTCAGCACCGGCGTGGCGCTCACGCTGTGGTCGGTGCCCGCCTTCTGGCTCGGTCTGCTGCTGATCATCTTCTTCTCGGTGGGCATCGGCCCGATCCCCGGCATGTTCCCCACCGGCGGGATGGAGTCGGGCGACACGACCGGCTTCGCGTACGTCGTGGACGTGGCGCACCACATGGTGCTGCCGGTGACCACCCTGGTCGCGGTCGGCTACGCGCAGACGCTGCTCGTCATGCGGTCCTCGCTGCTGGACGAGATGGGCGGCGACTATCTGACGACGGCCCGGGCGAAGGGGCTGCGGGACGACCTCGTACGCCGCAGGCACGCGGTGCCCAACGCGATGCTGCCCACGGTCACCATGGTCTTCATCAATCTGGGCCATGTGGCCGCCGGTTCGATCCTGGTCGAGACGGTCTTCTCCTGGCCGGGCCTCGGCGGGCTGTTCTACCAGGCGCTGAGCGTGCCCGATCTGCCGCTCGTCCAGGGGCTCTTCGTGGTCTTCGCCGGTGCCATGATCCTGGCGAACCTCCTCGCCGACCTGCTCTATCCGCTGCTCGATCCCCGGGTGGGCCGATGACACTGGAGAAAACGCCACCGACGCCGCCGACGCCGCGGACGCCCGCCGTCCCGGCGCCCCTCCCGGCCGCGCCGCCCCCGCGCTCGGCGGCCGCGCTCGCCCGCGCCCGCCGCCGCGCCTCGGTCGTCCGCTTCTGGCAGCGCTACCGCACCCATCGCGGCGGCCTCTTCGGTCTCGCCGGGCTCTCCCTCATCGCGCTGATCGCCCTGTTCGCACCGCTGCTCGTCGGCAGTGACGTGCGCAGTGTGACCAACGCGCCGGGCACGGCCCTGGAGGCACCGAGCGCGCGGTTCCCCCTCGGCACGGACCAGTTCGGGCGCTCGCTGCTCTCCCTGCTGATCTGGGGCTCGCGGGTCTCGCTGACCGTCGGGCTGCTGGCGGCCGCGCTGTCAGTGGCCATCGGTACGCTGGTCGGCATCGTCGCCGGGCACTACGGCGGCTGGTTCGCGACCGTGATCATGCGCGTCACCGACTGGTTCCTGGTGATGCCGACGCTCGTCCTGGCCATCGTGCTGGCCACGGTGATGTCCCGGTCGATCTGGACGGTGATCCTGGCGATCGGCGTCACCAGCTGGCCGACCACCGCACGGCTCGTACGGGCCCAGACCATCGCCGTCGAGTCCCGCCCCTACATCGAACGCGCGCGGGCCCTGGGCGGCGGACACCGGCACATCATGACGCGCCATGTGCTGCCCAATGTGATGCCGCTGGTGCTCGCGCAGACGACACTCGGGATCTCCGCCGCGATCCTGACGGAGGCGACCCTCGCCTTCCTCGGACTCGGCGATCCGATCATCATCTCGTGGGGCGGCATGCTCCAGGACGCGCGCGAGGCAGGCGCGGTCTCCTCCGGGCACTGGTGGTATCTGGCACCGCCCGGGATCGCCATCGCGTTCGTCGCGCTCGCCTTCACCCTCTGCGGCCGGGCCATCGAGTCCGTGCTCAATCCGAAGCTGGGGGTGTCCCGATGAGCACGCTGCTGGAGATCAGGGACCTGCGGGTGACCTACGGCTCCGGCTCCTCGGCCGTCCCCGCCGTACGGGGCCTCGACCTGACCCTGGAGCCGGGCAGCAAGCTGGGCATCGCGGGAGAGTCCGGCTGCGGCAAGTCCACGCTGGCGCTCGCCCTGCTGCGGCTGCTGCCGCCCTCGGCCACCCTGTCCGGGGAGATCCTGCTCGACGGCGAGGACATCCTCACCATGAAATGGGGCCGGCTGCGCGCCGTACGGTGGGCGGGCGCGTCGATCGTCTTCCAGGGCGCGATGCACTCGCTCAACGCCGTCCACCGCATCGGGGACCAGATCGCCGAGCCCGTGCTGCTGCACCGGCGCACCACCCCGGCCGCCGCCCGCCGGCGCGCCGCCGAGCTGCTGGAGCAGGTCGGCCTGTCGGCCAACCGCGTCGACGCCTACCCGCACGAACTCTCCGGCGGCCAGCGCCAGCGCGTGATGATCGCCATGGCGCTCGCCTGCGATCCCCGGCTGATCGTCGCGGACGAGCCGACCACCGCGCTCGACGTGATGATCCAGGCGCAGATCCTGCGGCTGATCGAGCAGCTCGTCGCCGACCAGAACATCAGCCTGCTCATGATCAGCCACGATCTGGCCGTACTCGCGGACACCTGCGACCGGCTCGCCGTGATGTACGCGGGCCGCGTCGTGGAGGAGGGCCCGGCGCGCGAGGTGTACGGCGCGGCGCTGCACCCGTACGGCAAGGCGCTCTCCGCCGCCTTTCCGCGCATCGGCGACCCGGCCTCGCGCCGCGCCCCGCGCGGGCTGCCGGGCGACCCGCCGGACCCCTCGGCGCTGCCGGGCGGCTGTACGTTCCATCCGCGCTGCCCGGTAGCCCTGGACCTCTGCGCCGAGCAGGACCAGGCGCTGCGGGACGCGGCCCCCGGCCGACGGGCGGCCTGCGTCCGGATCGACGCCCCGGTCCCGGCGGAGCCGCTGTCGTGACCGCCCCGTCCCAGGAGACCCCCATGACCTCCCTCCCCCTGCTCTCGGCGGCCGGACTGAACGTCACCTTCCCGGGCCGGCGCGGCGCCCCGCCCGCCCGTGCCGTCGACGGTGTCGATCTCGACATCGGCGCCGGGGAGATCGTGGCCCTCGTCGGTGAGTCCGGCTGCGGGAAGACCACCCTCGCGCGCACCCTGCTCGGTCTGGTCCCGCCCACGGCGGGCCGGGTCACCTTCGCCGGGGAGCCACTGTCGTACGGTTCGCGCGCCCTCAAGTCGTACCGCAAACGGGTGCAGTTGGTGCTCCAGGATCCGAGCGGCTCGCTCAACCCCCGGCACACCGTGTACGAGGCGGTCGCCGAGGGGCTGCGTATCCACGGCCACCTTGGCGACGAACGCGAGGCCGTCGCCTCGGCGCTGTCCCGGGCGGGACTTCGTCCGCCGGAACGATTCTTCCTGCGCTATCCGCACGAGCTGTCCGGCGGCCAGCGCCAGCGCGTCGTCATCGCGGGCGCGCTGGTCCTGGACCCCGAACTCCTCGTGGCCGACGAGCCGGTGGCCTCCCTCGACGCGTCGGTACGCGGTGAGATCCTGGCGCTGCTGCTCTCCTTGCGCGACGAACTCGGCCTGTCGGCACTGGTCGTGACGCACGACCTCGGGCTCGCGTGGAACATCGCGGACCGGGTCGCGGTGATGTACCTGGGCCGGATCGTGGAGACCGGTCCGGTCGAGGAGGTGCTGACGGCTCCTCAGCACCCGTACACCCAGGCGCTGTTGTCGGTACTCCCGGAGTCCCCCGTCGCTCCCGTGGTGCTCACCGGCGAGCCTCCGGATCCCTCCCGCATCCCGGAAGGCTGCCGCTTCCACGCCCGGTGCCAGGCCCTGGCGTCGGGCGAGGCGGACCGGGCGGGCGTCGCGGACAGCTGCCGCGGCACACCGCTGGTGGTGCTGACGGGCGGGGCGGGGGCGCAGGTGGCGTGCCACTTGCGGGGGTAGAGGGGACAGCGTGTCCACGGCTGACCGATCACGGTCCGCCATGCACGACAGACGGCTACGCGGTCAGCGCCCGCGCCTGTTTGACGTCGTCCGCCATCGCTTCGAGCAGGCCCTCGATCGAGTCGAACTTCCGCTGACCGCGCACGTACGCCTGGAAGTCGACGGTCACGTGCAGCCCGTACAGGTCCAGGCCGACGCGGTCGATCGCGTACGCCTCGACCGTGCGTTCCGTACCCTCGAACTGCGGGTTCGTGCCGACGGAGATCGCCGCCGGCATGCGTTCGCCGTCGGCCGTCAGCCAGCCCGCGTACACGCCGTCCGCCGGGATCGCGGTGTGCGGAAGGGTCTCGACGTTGGCCGTCGGGAAGCCCAGTTCGCGCCCGCGCTGGGCGCCCCGGACCACCACTCCCTCGACGCGGTGCGGGCGGCCGAGGATCTCGGCGGCGCCCCCGACATCGCCCTCGGCGACCAGTCTGCGGGTGAGCGTGGACGAGAAGGGCTCGCCGCCGCCCGCCTCGCCGGAGACGTGGAGGTCGATGACCTCGACCTCGTAGTCGTAGGTCGGGCCCAGATCGGCGAGGACGGCGACATTGCCCGCGGCCCGGTGGCCGAAGCGGAAGTTGGGGCCCTCGATGACGGCGCGGGCGTGCAACTTGTCGACCAGCACCTTGACGATGAAGTCGGCGGGCGAGAGCTGCGAGAAGGCGACGGTGAACGGCAGGATCAGCAGCGCGTCCACACCCAGGTCGGCCATCAGTTCGGCGCGCCGGTGGTGCGGGGCGAGCAGCGGCGGGTGGCTGCCGGGGCGTACGACCTCGCTGGGATGCGGGTCGAAGGTCACGACGACGGACGGGACGCCCAGCTCCCGCGCCCGCTCCACGGCCCGGCCGATGATCAGCTGGTGTCCTCGGTGCACCCCGTCGTAGGAACCGATGGTGACGACGCTGCGCCCCCAGTCCTGGGGGATGTCCTCCAAGCCACGCCAGCGCTGCACTGCGACCGCTCCTCGCCCGAACCCATGTACGTGATTTCCCATTGCGCAGCTCCAAGACTGCCATGCCCGGCGCCCAACCCCCTCACCGGCACCGGCGAACGCCGCTCGGACGGTGCGTGAGCCGGGCACGCCCCCCGTGCACCCGGCGGGCACTCCGTGCGCCCGGCCGATGGGGTGAATGAGGGGGGCGAGGTGGATAGACCTCTGTCGGAGGGGGATCGTGGAGCGGGCAGGCGTGCCTGCCCGCTCCACGACAAGTCCGCGCCCGGTCAGCCGAAGACCGCGAGGCTCTTCGCCTTGCCGTGCTGCTCCTCGACGAGCGCCACGAAGCGCCCCTCGGGGTCGAACACGGCGACCGGGCTCGTGGCGAACGCCGGTATGTCGAGCCGTACGCCGTTGATCAGCAGCTTGGCGCGCTTCTCGTCGACGTCCCAGCGCGCGAACGCCGCGGCGGCGGCGTCGGCGACCGGCATGACGGTCAGCTCCTCCTGGAGCTGGTCGAGCGTCTTCGCCGCGTCCAGCGCGTACGGGCCCACCCGGGTCCTGCGCAGCGCGGTGAGATGGCCGCCGACCCCGAGCCCGCCGCCCAGGTCGCGGGCGATGGCGCGGATGTACGTGCCGGACGAGCAGACGACGGAGACGATCAGGTCGAGGACCGGGGTGCCGTCCTCGGCGACGGCCTCGCGGACGTCGTACAGCCGGAAGGACGAGATGGTCACCGGCCGGGCCGGGATCTCGAACTCCTCGCCGCCGCGTACGCGCGCGTAGGAGCGCTTGCCGTCGATCTTGATGGCGCTGACCTTGGAGGGCACCTGCATGATGGGGCCGGTCAGGGCCGCGATCCCGGCGTCGATGGCCTCGCGCTTCACGGCGGAGGCGTCGGTGGCCGAGGTGATCTCTCCCTCGGCGTCGTCGGTCACGGTGTTCTGGCCGAGCCTGATGGTGCCGAGGTACTCCTTCTCGGTCAGCGCGAGGTGACCGAGGAGTTTCGTGGCCCGTTCCACACCGAGGACGAGAACGCCCGTGGCCATGGGGTCGAGGGTGCCGGCGTGGCCGACGCGCCGGGTCCTGGCGATCCCGCGCATCTTGGCGACGACGTCGTGCGAAGTGAAGCCCGACGGCTTGTCCACGATGACAAGCCCGTCGGGCGTCCTGTTCTGCTGAGTCATTCCGAGGCAGCGCCGTCCGTGCGGTCGGTCTCGCCGTCCGTGTCGGCGACGGCCTCGTCGTCCTTGCGGTACGGGTCGGCCCCGGCCGCGTACGTCTTGCCGGTCGACACCTCCCGTACCTCCGCGTCCTTGGCGCGCGCCTTGTCGAGGAGGTCCTCGATGGTGCGCGCGTTGTCCGGGAGGGCGTCGGGAACGAACGCCAGGGTCGGCGTGAAGCGGACGCCGGTCTGACGGCCCACCTCGGAGCGCAGAACGCCCTTGGCGCTCTCCAGGGCGGCGGCCGAGGCCGCGCGCTCCTCGTCGTCTCCGTAGACCGTGTAGAAGACCGTGGCCTCCCGCAGATCACCGGTGACGCGGGCGTCCGTGATGGTCACGAAGCCGAGTCGCGGGTCCTTGATACGCCGGTCCAGGGTCTCCGCGACCACGACCTGGATGCGATCGGCCAGCTTGCGGGCCCGCGCGTTGTCGGTCACCGGTCCGTCACTCTTCCTTCTGGGTTTCTTGTCGTGCAGGTCAGTCTTGCCGGCCGGTCAGTCGTCGGCGCCGTACAGCCGCCGCCGTACCGACAGCAGCTCCACCTCGGGGCGGCCCGCCACCATGCGTTCGCAGCGGTCGAGCACGTCCGTGAGATGTTCCCAGTCGCCGGACACCACCGCGAGGCCGATCTCGGTCCTGCGGTGGAGGTCCTGATCACCGGTCTCCGCCACGCTGACCGCGAATTTCCGGTGCAGTTCGGCGACGATCGGCCGGACGACAGAGCGTTTCTCCTTCAACGACCGTACGTCGCCGAGGAGCAGATCGAAGGACAGAGTCCCCACATACATGTATGTCCGGATGTCCCGCCGGTACGGGTTCGGATGGTCTGCCGGTGCTCGGCAGAGGCATCAGAACCGTACCTGGAACGGCCGGGGCCGATCGACGGATTTTCGTCCCGTCGACCGGCCCCGGACGGCAGATGTACGTCAGCCTCGCGGCTTCTCGCGCATCTCGTACGTCGCGATGACGTCGTCGATCTTGATGTCGTTGAAGTTTCCGAGGTTGATACCGCCCTCGTAGCCTTCGCGGATCTCGGTGACGTCGTCCTTGAAGCGGCGCAGACCCTGGATGTTGAGGTCTTCCGCGATGACCTTGCCGTCGCGGATGAGCCGGGCCTTGGTGTTGCGCTTGACCTCGCCGGAGCGGATGAGAACACCCGCGATGTTGCCCAGCTTGGACGAGCGGAAGATCTCGCGGATCTCCGCCGTGCCCAGCTCGACCTCTTCGTACTCCGGCTTGAGCATGCCCTTGAGGGCCGCTTCGATCTCTTCGATCGCCTGGTAGATGACCGAGTAGTACCGGACGTCCACGCCTTCGCGCTCGGCCATCTGCGCGGCACGCCCTGCGGCGCGCACGTTGAAGCCGATCACGATGGCGTCGGAGCCCATCGCCAGGTCGATGTCCGACTCGGTGACCGCACCCACACCGCGGTGCAGGACGCGGATGTCGACCTCGTCGCCGACGTCGAGCTGGAGCAGCGAGGACTCGAGAGCCTCCACCGAACCGGACGCGTCGCCCTTGATGATGAGGTTGAGTTCCTGCACCAGACCGGCCTTGAGGGCCTCGTCCAGGTTCTCCAGGGAGAACCGGACGCCCCTGCGGGCGAACGCCGCGTTCCGCTCACGAGCGGCGCGCTTCTCGGCGATCTGCCGGGCGGTGCGGTCCTCGTCGACGACCAGGAAGTTGTCGCCGGCGCCGGGGACGTTGGTGAGACCCAGGACCAGGACGGGCGTCGAAGGCGTCGCCACGTCGACGTTGTTGCCGTTGTCGTCGAGCATCGCCCTGACCCGGCCGTACGCGTCACCGGCGACCATCGTGTCGCCGACGCGCAGCGTGCCGCGCTGGACGAGCACGGTGGCGACGGCGCCGCGACCGCGGTCGAGGTGGGCCTCGATGGCGATACCCTGCGCGTCCTGTTCCGGGTTGGCCCGGAGGTCGAGCGAGGCGTCCGCGGTGAGGACCACGGCCTCCAGCAGGCTGTCGATGTTCAGACCCTGCTTGGCGGAGATGTCGACGAACATGGTGTCGCCGCCGTACTCCTCGGCCACGAGACCGAACTCGGTGAGCTGACCGCGCACCTTGGTCGGGTCGGCACCCTCGACGTCGATCTTGTTGACCGCGACCACGATCGGCACACCGGCCGCCTTGGCGTGGTTCAGCGCCTCGATCGTCTGGGGCATCACACCGTCGTTGGCCGCGACCACGAGGATCGCGATGTCGGTGGACTTGGCACCACGGGCACGCATGGCGGTGAACGCCTCGTGACCCGGGGTGTCGATGAAGGTGATCTTGCGCTCGTCACCGTTGACCTCGGTGGCGACCTGGTACGCACCGATGTGCTGCGTGATACCGCCGGCCTCGCCCGCGACGACGTTCGTCTTGCGGATCGCGTCCAGCAGCCTGGTCTTACCGTGGTCGACGTGACCCATGACGGTCACGACCGGCGGACGGGAGACGAGTGCTTCCTCGCCGCCCTCGTCCTCGCCGAACTCGATGTCGAAGGACCCGAGCAGCTCGCGGTCCTCCTCCTCGGGGCTGACGATCTCGACGACGTAGTTCATCTCGCCGGCGAGGACCTGAAGGGTCTCGTCGGAGACGGACTGCGTGGCCGTGACCATCTCGCCGAGGTTCATCATCACGGCGACGAGCGACGCCGGGTTGGCGTTGATCTTCTCCGCGAAGTCGGTGAGGGAGGCACCGCGCGACAGCCGGACCGTCTGGCCCTGGCCGCGCGGCAGCATGACGCCGCCGACCGACGGGGCCTGCATGGCCTCGTACTCCTGGCGCCTCTGCCGCTTCGACTTGCGGCCGCGACGGGCGGGCCCGCCGGGACGGCCGAAGGCGCCCTGTGTGCCACCGCGACCGCCGGGACCACCCGGACGTCCGCCGAAGCCGGGACGGCCACCGCCGCCACCGAAGCCACCGCCACCGGGACGACCCGGGGCACCGCCGCCACCGCCGGGACGGCCGGCGAAGCCGCCACCGCCACCACCGGGACGACCGGCGAAGCCGCCGCCGCCACCGGGACGACCGCCGCCACCGGCACCCGCCGGACGGCCGGGGCCGCCGGGACCGCGGCCACCGCCGGGGCCACCGCCGGGACGCGGGCCGGCAGCGGGACGCTGCGGCATCATGCCCGGGTTGGGACGGTTACCACCGGGGCCACCGCCGGGACCCGCGGCCCTGGGGGCCTGCGGACGCGGCATGCCGCCGGGGCTCGGACGGCCGCCGCCGGACTGACCACCGGGACCGGCCTGGGGGCGGGGACCGCCACCCTGACCGGCGCCCTGCGGACGCGGGCCGCCGGGGGCACCCTGGCCGCCGGGGCGCGGGGCGCCGCCGGGACGGGGCGCCTGGGGGCGCGCCATTCCGGTCGAGCCACCCGAGGTGAAGGGGTTGTTGCCCGGACGCGGGCCCGCGGGGCGGGCGCCGGGACGCGGGGCCTGGCCGGGGCGCGCGCCGCCGGAGCGGCCGCCCTGACGCTGGTCGCCGCCGCGCTGGTCTGCCGGACGGTCGCTCTGGCGCTGGTCACCCTGACCGCCCGCGGGGCGGGCGGAGGGACGCGGGCCGGGCGTGGCACCGGGCCGGGGACCGGCGGCCGGGGCCGACGGGGGCGCGGTGAACTCCGGGACCGACGGCGCGGCGGGCGCCGGCTTGGCGGCCGGGGCGGGCCGGGGGGCCGGTGCCGGACGCGGGCCGGGAGTCGGCGCCGCGGAGGGGGTGCTGCTCTTGGGGGCCTCGGCGGCGGCCGGCTTGGGGGCCGGGACGCCGGGCTTCGGGGCAGCGGGACGTGCCGCCTGCGCCGGTGAGGGCGCGGCGGGGCGGGCGGGGGTCGCCTTGCGGGGCGCCCCGGGCTTCGCAGCGGGCTTGCCGGCGTTGCCGCCGGGCCCCTGGAGAGCATCAGTCAATTTGCGTACAACCGGCGCCTCGATGGTCGAGGAAGCCGAACGGACGAATTCACCGAGTTCTTGGAGCTTGGCCATGACGACCTTGCTCTCGACGCCGAACTCCTTGGCGAGTTCGTATACCCGGACCTTAGCCACTTCGCTCCTTTTAGGTCCGGGTTACCGCCGGACCGTCGCTACTTCATGGGCGTACTCATCGCGTACTCATCGAGTGCTCATCGCAATCTCGACCTACTTCCAACTCGCGAGGTACCTGAACCGCACGGGGCTCCGTGCCGTACTTCTTCTTACGACGCTGTGTGCGCCGTGTCTGTGCCGATGGCCGTGCTCGTCCCGACGGTCCGGCGCAGTTCCGCGCTGTCGAGCGGTCCCTGGACCCGGAAGGCCCGTGGGAACGCCCGGCGGCGGACCGCCAGATCGAGACAGTTCGAGGCGGGGTGTGTGTACGCACCCCGGCCGGGCAGCGTACCGCGTAGATCGGGAACGCATTGTTCACCGATCAGCACGATGCGCAGCAGATCGCTCTTGGCCGCTCGCTTCCGGCAGCCCACGCAGGTTCGCTCAGGGCAGGCTCGGTCGTTCGTCCGGCCAGACACGTTCAAGTCTACCTCCCCGCGCCGACCTCACCCCTCTGGGGTAATGCTCGAACGCTTGCATGACACCTGGACGTCCGGAGATCACGCCCGGATCGTTACCCGCGAGTACTTTCGTCGCGGCTCTCGTCGGGCTCGGTGTCGGGACGGATGTCGATGCGCCAGCCGGTGAGCCGCGCGGCGAGGCGGGCGTTCTGCCCTTCCTTGCCGATGGCCAGCGACAGCTGGTAGTCCGGCACGGTCACCCGCGCGGAGCGGGCTCCCAGGTCGACCACCTCGACCTTGCTGACCCGCGCCGGGGAGAGCGCGTGCGCCACCATGTCGGCCGGGTCGTCCGACCAGTCGACGATGTCGATCTTCTCGCCGTGCAGCTCGGCCATGACGTTGCGCACACGCGCGCCCATCGGGCCGATGCAGGCGCCCTTGGCATTGAGACCGGACCGTGTCGAACGTACGGCGATCTTGCTGCGGTGACCGGCCTCGCGGGCGATCGCCGTGATCTCGACCGAACCGTCCGCGATCTCCGGGACCTCCAGCTCGAAGAGCTTCTTGACCAGGTTGGGATGGGTGCGCGAGAGCGTCACGGACGGACCGCGCACGCCCCGGGCCACCCGCACGACGTACGTGCGCAGCCGCAGCCCGTGGACGTACTCCTCGCCCGGCACCTGCTCCTGCACCGGCAGGATGGCCTCCAGCTTGTCGTCCAGCCTGACCAGGACGTTCTTCGGGTCCTTGCCCTGCTGGACCAGGCCGGCGACGATGTCGCCCTCGCGGCGGGCGTACTCGCCGAAGGTCACGTCGTTCTCGGCGTCCCGCAGCCGCTGCTGGATCACCTGGCGGGCGGTGGTGGCGGCGATCCGGCCGAAGTCCGACGGGGTGTCGTCGAACTCCTTGGGCTCCTGCCCCTCCTCCAGATCCGCCGGGTCCTCCTTGGCCCAGACCGTGACATGGCCGTTGTCCCGGCCGATGACGGCACGGGCGCGCCGGTGGCTGCCGTCCGTGCGGTGGTAGGCGATGAGGAGGGCGGATTCGATCGCCTCGACCAGCAGATCGAAGGGGATCTCCTTCTCTTGTGCCAAGCCCTTCAGGAGCTTCACATCGATGTCCACGGCTACGCCTCCTCTTCCTTCTTGTCCTTGCGGTTGAACTCGATCTCCACGCGCGCCTTGGCGATCTGCGCGAACTCGATCCGGCGGGCGGTGGGCTTGCGCCCCTTCACGCCCGGCACTTCGAGATCGAGTCCCGTGTCGTCGACGGCCAGGATGCGGGCCACCAGCTCATCGCCGTCGACCGGCTGGATGCGGGCCAGCCGGGAGACGGCGCGTACGTAGTGGCGATGCTCGGTCAGCGGGCGCTCGGCGCCGGGGGAGGTCACTTCGAGCTGGTACTCGTCCTCGCCCATCGCGTCCGTCTCGTCCAGCTTCTCGGAGAGGGAGCGGCTCAGCTCGGCGCACTCGTCGAGGTCCACGCCCTCGTCAGAGTCCACCACGATCCTCAGCACCCGACGCCTGCCCGCCCGGGACAGCTCGATCTCTTCCAGATCCAGGTCCTTCGCGCTGACGAGCGGTTCCAGCAGTCCGCGCAGCCTCTCGCTCTGGGTCGTGCTCATCCGGGTGACTCCTCGGCCGCGTGTGCTGTTGTGGGATCGTCGCGTGTCAGATCGGTGTGGGTCGGATCAAAGGGTATCCGGTCCCAGGGGGTGTTGCCGTCCACGTACGGGTGACCCGCGGGTACGCTCGCCTGCGGTGATCATCGCGAAGCCCGAGGAGAGACGCGTGGGGCGCACGGGGACGACACGCAGGCACGCGCTCATGGCGGCGGGCGCGACGGGGGCCGGGCTGCTGACCGCCTGCTCCTCGGACGGCTCCGCGGACGGGACGCTGTCCCCGAACGCGGTGGCGCGGGCCGCCCGCGAACAGACCGCGCTGCGGCGGCGGTCGGCGGAGAGCAGCGAGGCGCTGCTGCGCGAGTACGACGCGGTGCTGACCCGGCATCCGGGACAGCGCGGACGGCTGGCCCCGCTGCGGGCCGCGGTCGCGCGCCATGTGTCGGCGCTGGGGCCCGGCGGGAGCGAGCGGGACCGGGACGGAGAAGCGGAAAAACCTTCCGCCTCACCCTCCACCTCCGCCTCGCCCTCCCCGTCCCACTCGCCCGCGCCTCCCGTGGCTTCCGTCTCCCCCTCCCCGTCGTCCACTCTCGCGGGCGCGCCGGCCGTCGCCCCCGAGCCGGCGGAGGCGCTCAAGGCGCTGGCCGCCGCCGAGCGCCGCACCAGCGACGCGCACACCGGCGCCCTCGTGACGGCCTCCCCCGAACTGGCCAGGCTGCTGGCCTCGGTGGCCGCGGCGAACGCCGCCCACGCCTATCTGCTGACCGAAGGAGCACGCTCGTGACCACCCGTGCGCTGACCGCCGCGCAGGCGGCGCTCGCCGCGGAGCACGCCGCCGTGTACGGGTACGGCGTCGTCGGCGGCCGGATCGGCGACAACCGCCGCGCCGAGGCCACCGCCGCGTACGCGGCCCACCGTGCCCGGCGCGACGCGCTGGCCAGGACCGTGCGCGACCTGGGCGGCAGGCCCGAGGCAGCGGCGGCGGCGTACGCCCTGCCGTTCACGGTGCCGGACGCGTCCGCCGCCGTACGGCTGGCCGCCGAGCTGGAGGACCGGGTCGCGGGCGTCTACTCCGATCTCGTCCGGGCCGCCGAGGGGCCGCTGCGCCGGGAGGCGGCGGGCGCGCTGCGGGAGGCGGCGGTGCGGGCGGTGCGCTGGCGCGGCGGCGGCGTAGCCTTTCCTGGGCTCGCCGAGCGCGCGTGAGCCCGTGAACGGTGAAGGGGAACGACGCACGTATGGGTTTCGAACCGCCGCGACGACTGGTGCGCTCGCTCGCCGAGAAGTACGGGGAGCCACCCGCCGCCGAGTGGCTCGGGCGGCTGTCCGAGGCCGCCGGGGAGGCGGTAGCCCGGCGCGGCCTGGAGGTCGAGCGGGTCATCGCGCCGGGCGGCAGGAGCGCTCTGCTCCTCCTCGTACGGCGGTCCGACGGCTCCCCCGCCACGCTCAAGATCGCGCCGCCCTTCGCCGGCCCCGCCCCGGAGCGGGCCGCGCTGGCGTGCTGGCAGGGGTGGGGCTCGGTGCGGCTCCTCGACGACGCGCCGCCGGAGCCGGACCACGCGCTGCTGCTGGAGCGTCTGCACCCCGAGATCTCGCTGCGCTCCCTGCCCGAGGCCAAGGCGCTGCTGGAGGCCGCCGACACCGTGCGCAAGCTGTGGGTCGAGCCGCCGGCCGGCCATGCCTTCGAGACGGTGGCCGAGCGGACGGACCGTCAGGCGGAGGCGCTGCGGGCCACGTCGGGCGACGAGCCCTTCGCCCCGCTCGTCTCCGCCGCGCTGGCCGCCCGTGACGAACTGTGCGCCGACGCCTCGGCGGAGGCGGTGCTCCTGCACGGCGCCTTCCGCCAGGGCAAGGTCCTGGCCGGTGACCGCGCGCCCTGGCTCGCGGTGGGTCCCGAGCCGCTGATCGGTGAGCGGGCCTACGACCTGGCCCGGCTGGCCCGCGACCGGGTGGAGGATCTCGTCGCCTCCGACGCGGGTGCCTCCTCGGCCCGCCGTCGCCTCAACCGGCTGGCCGACTCGCTGGATCTGGACCGGGAGCGGCTGCGCGGCTGGACCCTCTTCCGCGCGGTGGAGTCGGGCGTACGGGCCTGGCGGGCGGAGCGCCCGCAGAGCGCGGAACTGCTGCTGGAGTACGCGGGCTGGCTGTGAGAACGGCGCGGGGGCGGGGTGCGGCGTGCGTGCCGTACCCCGCCCCTCCCTCGTTCCGGTGTCTCAGGCGGTCAGGCGCGCGACGGCCTCCGCGACCGTCAGCTCCTCGCGCTCACCCGTACGGCGGTCCTTCAGCTCCACCACGCCGTCGGCGGAGCGGCGCCCGGCGACCAGGATCTTCGGGACCCCGATCAGCTCGGCGTCCGTGAACTTCACGCCGGGCGAGACGCCGGGGCGCTCGTCCACCAGCACCCGCAGACCGGCCGCCGCGAGCTGCTCGGACACGTCGAGCGCCAGCTCCGTCTGGAGCGCCTTGCCCGCAGCGACGACATGGACGTCGGCCGGGGCGATCTCCCGCGGCCAGCACAGGCCCTGCTCGTCGGCGGTCTGCTCGGCGAGCGCGGCGACGGCGCGCGAGACGCCGATGCCGTACGAGCCCATGGTCACCCGGACGGGCTTGCCCTGCTGGCCGAGGACGTCGAGCTGGAAGGTGTCGGCGTACTTGCGGCCGAGCTGGAAGATGTGGCCGATCTCGATGGCGCGGTCGAGCTTGAGGCCCGCGCCGCAGGCGGGGCAGGGGTCGCCCGCCTCGACAACGACCACGTCCAGGTAGTCGTCGACCTCGAAGTCACGGCCCACGACGACGTTGCGCGCGTGCGTGTCGGGCTTGTTGGCGCCGGTGACCCAGGCCGTGCCGGACGCGACGCGCGGGTCGGCGATGTAGCGGATCTTGAGGCCCTGGGGGCCGACGTAGCCCCGTACGAGATCCGGCCGGTCCACGAAGTCCTCGGCCGTCACCAGCTCCACGACCGCCGGGGCGAGGTGCTCACCGAGCTTGCCGAGGTCCACTTCGCGGTCGCCGGGCACGCCCACGGCGGTGATCTCGCCGTCGACCTTGACGAGGAGGTTCTTCAGCGTGGCGGAGGCGGGGACGCCGAGGTGGGCGGCGAGCGTCTCGATGGTCGGCGTGTCGGGGGTGTCCAGCTCCTCGACCGGTCCGTGCTCGACGGCCTCGGCCGCCGGGGCCTGGAAGGTCACGGCCTCGGTGTTGGCGGCGTAGTCGCAGTTCGGACAGTCCACGAAGGTGTCCTCGCCGGCCCCGGCCGGGGCCAGGAACTCCTCGGAGGCCGAGCCGCCCATCGCGCCGGAGATCGCCGAGACGATCCGGTAGTCGAGGCCGAGGCGCGCGAAGATCTTCTGGTACGCGGCGCGGTGCAGCGCGTACGACTCGGCCAGGCCCTCGTCGGTGGTGTCGAAGGAGTACGAGTCCTTCATCTGGAACTCGCGGCCGCGCAGCACGCCGGAGCGGGGGCGGGCCTCGTCGCGGTACTTCGTCTGGATCTGGTAGAGCATCACCGGCAGGTCCTTGTAGGACGTGCACTGGTCCTTGACGACGAGGGTGAAGATCTCCTCGTGCGTCGGGCCGAGCAGATAGTCGGCGCCCTTGCGGTCCTTGAGGCGGAACAGCAGGTCGCCGTACTCCTCCCAGCGCCCGCTGGCCTCGTACGGCTCCCGGGGCAGCAGCGCGGGCAGCAGCACCTCCTGCGCGCCGATCGCGTCCATCTCCTCGCGGACGACGCGGGAGATGTTGTCGAGGACCTTCTTGCCCAGCGGCAGCCAGCTCCACAGACCGGCGGACGTACGGCGGACGTATCCGGCGCGGACGAGCAGCTTGTGGCTGAGGGTCTCGGCGTCCGCCGGGTCGTCGCGCAATGTCTTGGCCATCAAACGGGACATGCGCTGGACCTGGGACATGGGGAGCACTCCTGCGTTCTGCGTTCTCTCGGCTGTTGTCAGGAGGTTAGCCGGGGCGCGGGGGCAGGCGGAAATCAGATTCCCCCGGCGCCCGGCCTGCGCAGCGGGAGCGGTGCGCCCATCACGGCGTACGGCTTGGGCGCGCTGGGGAAGTGGACGCGGCGGGCGAGATCCTCGTAGCCGAGCGAGCGGTACATCCGGCGGGCCGGGCTCTCGATGTCGATGGCGGACAGGATCGAGCGGGGCTGGGTGGCGTTGTCGGTGATCGTGGTGATCAGGGCGCGGCCGATGCCCCGCGCCTGGTACGCGGGGTGGACGTGCAGCTCGGTGATCACGAACGACTCGTCCAGCCAGCCGTCGGCGCCGGTGACGCGCAGATACGGCTGGACCACGGTGGACCACCAGTGGGCGCGGTCGTTGGGCATCCCGTACACGAATCCGACGAGCCGGCCCTCCTCGGTGGTCGCGCCGAGGGCGCGGCAGCCGGGCTGCAGGAGGTGGCGCAGGACGATGTGGCGGCGTACGTCGATCTCTTCCTCGCTGAGCCCGAAGGCGAGGGCCTGCACGGCGAGCGCCTCGTCCACGCGGGCGGCGAGATCGACGGGGCCCACCTGTACCTCGGGGGTCCTGGGGCTGTCCCCTGGAATGCTCGGCATGGGCGGAACCCTACGGTGGGAACGGTCAGAACAGCACGCTCATGAAGGCACCCACTTCGCGGAAGCCGACGCGGCGGTAGGCGGCCCTGGCTGGGGCGTTGTAGTCGTTGACGTACAGGCTCACAACGGGGGCGACATCGGCCAGCGCGTACCGTACGACGGCCGCCATGCCGGACTCGGACAGGCCCTGGCCCCGGTACGCGGGGTCGACCCACACGCCCTGGATCTGGCAGGCCTGCCGGGTGGCGGCGCCGATCTCGGCCTTGAAGAGGACCCGGTCGCCCTCGATTCGCGCGAATGACCGACCGGCGCCCACCAGTTCGGCCACCCGCGCCTGGTAGAGAAGCCCGCCGTCCCCGGCGAGGGGCGAGACGCCGACCTCCTCGGTGAACATGGCCACGCAGGCGGGCATGATCACTTCCAGCTCGTCCTTGCGGATCCGGCGTACGAAGGGATCGGGCGCTATCTCCGGGGAGAGCTGTTCGGTGACCATCAGCGGCTGGTGGGCACGGACCTCGCGGGCCGGCCCCCAGCTGGGCTCCAGCAGCCGCCAGAGCTGGGCGGTGGCCTCGGCGGGGCCGACGATCGAGGAGCAGCGGCGGCCGGTCCTGCGGGCGCGGTCGGCGAAGGCGCGGACGGCCTCGGGGGTGGCGCAGATGGGGACGAGATTGGCTCCGGCGTAGCAGAGCGAGCGCAGCCGCCCGTCCGCGTACCAGCCCCACATCTCGCCGCCGAGGCGCCAGGGGTCGAGCCCCGCGACCCGCACGCGGGCTGTCACGAAGGCGTTGGCGACGGGCTCGCTCTCCAGGATGGCGAGCGCGGCGCCGAGTTCGCTGGGTTCGAGGACCCGGGTGGTGGTCTGCGTCAACACGAGGGGGCCTCACACCGTACGACTGCTGATCTCCGCACTGTACCTGCCGATTCTGTGGTACGCCGCTCGCGGGAGCCGGGGCCTGGGTCGCCGGGGGCGGGGCGGCCGGGCGGGGGGCGGACTCCGAGCGGGCTCCGGGCGGGCGGCGGGTGCGGAACGGGGCGGGTCCCGGGGCCGGTGCCCGGAGGGGCGGTGGCCGCGGGACCCTGTTGTCCTGTCCGTGCTGTCCGTGCTGTGCTGCGTGCTGCGCCGTGCTGTCCTGTCCGTGACCGGCCTTGGGCCGGGGGACGGGGTGGTCAGCTGACGGAGACCTCGGGCTCGCCGGAGGCGATGCCGTCCTTCTCCATCTGCTCGGCGATCTTCATGGCCTCGTCGATGAGGGTCTCCACGATCTTCGACTCGGGAACGGTCTTGATGACCTCGCCCTTCACGAAGATCTGGCCCTTGCCGTTGCCGGAGGCGACCCCGAGGTCCGCCTCACGCGCCTCGCCCGGACCGTTCACCACACAGCCCATGACGGCCACCCGCAGCGGGACCTCCATGCCCTCCAGGCCCGCGGTGACCTCCTCGGCCAGCTTGTACACATCGACCTGCGCCCGACCGCACGACGGGCACGAGACGATCTCCAGCCGACGCGGCTTCAGGTTCAGCGACTCCAGGATCTGGATCCCGACCTTGACCTCCTCGGCCGGCGGCGCCGACAGCGAGACCCGGATCGTGTCCCCGATCCCCTCGCTCAGCAGCGCGCCGAACGCGACCGCCGACTTGATCGTCCCCTGGAACGCGGGACCCGCCTCGGTCACTCCCAGGTGCAGGGGGTAGTCGGACTGCGCCGCGAGCTGGCGGTACGCGTTCACCATGATCACCGGGTCGTTGTGCTTCACCGAGATCTTGATGTCGCGGAAGCCGTGCTCCTCGAACAGCGACGCCTCCCACAGGGCCGACTCCACCAGCGCCTCGGGGGTCGCCTTCCCGTACTTGCGCAGCAGCCGCGCGTCCAGCGATCCCGCGTTCACCCCGATGCGAATCGGCGTTCCCGCGTCTCCCGCCGCCCTCGCGATCTCCTTGACCTTGTCGTCGAACTGCTTGATGTTTCCCGGATTCACCCGGACCGCCGCGCATCCCGCGTCGATCGCCGCGAACACGTATTTCGGCTGGAAATGAATATCCGCGATCACCGGGATCTGCGACTTCCGCGCGATCACCGACAACGCGTCGGCGTCGTCCTGCGTGGGACACGCGACCCGCACGATCTGGCAACCCGACGCCGTCAACTCCGCGATCTGCTGCAACGTCGCACCGATGTCCGACGTCCGCGTCGTCGTCATCGACTGCACCGACACCGGCGCGTCGCCGCCGACCGCCACCGACCCGACCTGGATCTGGCGGCTGACCCTTCGGTCTGCGAGCTTCGTCGGAACGGAGGGCATTCCGAGAGAAATTGCGGTCATCTGCTGTGCAACCCCAAGGTGTGGATCGAGGTCCCGATATCGGCGGGCTCCAGCCTCCGAGATTACGCCACCGTGCGCGACGGGAGCACATCCTCGTGAAAACTCCACCCAAAGGTCAGCGGCCGGACACGCATGGTGTCCGGCCGCGGTGAACCGGGGAATCAGCCGGTCCCGTACAGGCTCCCGTGTCCGGTCCCGTACGGGATCCCGGTCCGGTTCCGCCCTGCGTCAGCTGATCTTGACGGGGTTGAAGACGTCGGCGACCAGCACGAGCAGGGTGAAGCAGATGAAGACCCCCGCCACGACGTAGGCGACCGGCATCAGCTTCGCGACGTCGAAGGGGCCCGGGTCGGGGCGCTTGAAGACCCGCGCCATCCTGCGCCGTACCGACTCCCAGAGCGCGCCCGCGATATGGCCGCCGTCGAGGGGCAGCAGCGGCAGCATGTTGAAGAGGAAGAGGGAGAGGTTGAAGCCGGCCAGCAGGAACAGCATCATCGCGATCTGGTTCTGCGCCGGGATGTCCAGGGACATCACCTCGCCGCCGATGCGCGCCGCGCCGACCACGCCGACCGGCGAGTCGTCCTTGCGCGGCCCGTCGCCGAACGCCGCGCTCCACAGATCCGGGATCTTGGAGGGGAGGGCGATGATCGAGTCGACACCGTTCTGGAACATGTCGCCCATCCGGCCCACGGAGTCGCCGAAGGAGAGCGGGACGATCTCGGTGGCGGCGGCGAAGCCGAGGTATCCGGCGGGCACGTACTTGTCCGGGACGACCTCGCCCTTGGAGTCCTTCTGGGCGACCATGTTCTTGGCGAGGGTGGCGTGCAGCACCTGCTGGGACCCGTCGCGGTCGACGGTGATGGTGGCCGGGCCGATCGTCTTGCGGATGAGGTCGGAGAGCGTCGACCAGTCGGCGACCCGCTGCCCGTTGAAGGCGACGATCCGGTCGCCCTTCTTGAGCCCGGCGGCCTGCGCGGGCGAGACCGGGTCGCTCTTCTCACAGGTGTCGCGCTTGTCGCTCTGCGCGATCACGCACTTCTGTACGCCGGCGACCTGCGTGGTCTGGGTCTGGAACCCGAAGCTCATCGCCACGCCCATGAAGATCACGGTGGCGAGGATGAGGTTCATGAAGGGGCCCGCGAACATCACGATCACGCGCTTCCACGGCTTGCGCGTGTAGAAGAGGCGCTTCTCGTCGCCGGGTTCCAGCTCCTCGTAGGCCGCGGAACGCGCGTCCTCTATCATTCCGCGCCACGGCGAGGTGGACCGCGCCTCGATCCGGCCGTCCGCGCCCGGCGGGAACATGCCGATCATGCGGATGTACCCGCCCATGGGGATCGCCTTGATCCCGTACTCCGTGTCGCCCTTCTTGCGTGACCAGATGGTCGGTCCGAAACCGACCATGTACTGGGGCACGCGGATGCCGAACATCTTGGCCGTGGAGAGATGGCCGAGTTCGTGCCAGGCGATGGAGAAGAGCAGCCCCAGGACAAAGACCACAATGCCCAGGACTGTCAACAGAATCGTCATGCGCGAGCCTCCGCTGGCTGTTCTTCGGTGAATTTCGCTGCCGTCTCGCGGGCCCGGGCCCGCGCCCAGGCCTCTGCTTCCAGGACGTCCGCCACGGTGAGCGAGGTTCCCGTACGAGGGGTGCCATGTTCGGCGACGACCTCGGTGACCGTATCCATGATGCCGTTGAACGGGAGCCGGCCCGCCAGGAACGCGTCGACGCACTCCTCGTTCGCGGCATTGAACACCGCGGGGGCCGTGCCGCCGAGCGCGCCGACGTGCCGGGCGAGTCCCACGGAGGGGAACGCCTCGGTGTCGAGCGGGAAGAACTCCCAGGCCGAGGCCTTGGTCCAGTCGAAGGCGGGCGCGGCGTCCGGCACCCGCTCGGGCCAGCCGAGACCGATGGCGATCGGCCCGCGCATGTCGGGCGGGGTCGCCTGGGCCAGGGTCGAGCCGTCGTTGAATTCCACCATCGAGTGAACATACGACTGAGGGTGGACGACCACCTCAATCTGTTCGAAGGGAATGTCGTAGAGAAGATGGGCCTCGATGACTTCGAGGCCCTTGTTGACGAGGGTCGCGGAGTTGACCGTGATCACCGGGCCCATGGCCCAGGTGGGGTGCGCGAGGGCCTCCTCGCGGGTGACCGCCGCCAGTTCGGCGCGGGTACGGCCCCGGAAGGGCCCGCCGGAGGCCGTCACCACCAGCTTGCGCACGTCGGCCCGGGTACCGGCGGCCAGCGCCTGGAAGAGCGCGGCGTGCTCGGAGTCGACCGGGATGATCTGGCCGGGCCGCGCGAGGGCCTTCACCAGCGGGCCCCCGACGATCAGCGACTCCTTGTTGGCCAGCGCGAGCGTACGGCCCGCCGTGAGGGCGGCCAGGGTGGGGGCGAGCCCGATGGAGCCGGTGATGCCGTTGAGCACGGTGTGGCAGTCGGACGCGGCCAGTTCGGTGGCGGCGTCGGGACCGGCGAGGATCTCGGGGAGCGGCTCCCCCGCCCCGTACCGCGCCCCGAGCGCCTCCCTCAGCTCGGGCACCGCGTCCTCCCGCGCGACCGCGACGGTACGGACCCGTAGCCGCCACGCCTGCTCGGCGAGCAGGGCGACGCGTCCGCCGGCGGCGGAGAGCGCGGTGACACGGAAACGGTCGGGGTTGCGCAGGACCAGGTCGATGGCCTGCGTGCCGATGGATCCGGTGGAGCCGAGGACGACGATGTCCCGGCGGCCTTCGGTGGGATCGAAGGTGAGATGCGGATCGGCGAGAGGGGCTGGGCTGTCGCTCATGCCCCCCATTCTTGCCTCATCGGCGAGCCGCTCGGACAGCGCGCCCCCGAGGGTGTCCCCGTGCGCCGTCCGATGCGGACTTCTTCACCGCGCGGATGCACGGCGCCGCGCGCGTTCACCGCGCGGTGCGCGTTCACCATGCCGCGCGGATCACCGCGCCGCGCGGAACTTCTCCCACTGGGCGCGGACGATTTCCTCCGGCACTCCCCCGACGTCCTCGGTCCCGGTGATCTCGGCCCGGAAGGAGAGCGTGGCGGAGCCCGACCGCACGACGGTCAGATATTCGTAAAGTTTGAGCTTCCCTTTGATGTCCAGGATCGTGAAGCGGTACGCGGTGGCCTCGTCGCCCACCCGGGGCGCGGTGACGGCCTCCGCCTTCAGGTACTTCGCGCGCGCCACCGCCCGCTCCTCGGTGAACCCTCCCGCACAGTCGCGCCCCGCCCGGCCGAGCGCCTTCATGACCCCCTTCGCCCCCTGACCGGGATACGAACGCAGCTGTACGGCGACGGTCGGGCCGAGCGTCTCACCGGGGACGTCGACCCTGCGGTGGACCTCGGCCGCGGGAGTGAACGCGGTGGCGCCCGCGGCGAGGCTGACGAAGGGCTGGCAGACGGCGGGCGCTGCGGTGTAGTCCTCGCCGAGCGGGACGCCGAGAGAGTACGCGCCGGCGGCGTACTTCCCGATCCGCTCGCCGTCAGTGAAGGAGGCGGCGGTGAGCCGGGCCCGGGTCAGCGGGGTGACGGCGGAAGCGGATGCGGAGGCGGACGGCGTGCCCGCCTTGCCGTCGCCGTGCTCCTCGCCACCGCCACCCCCGCACCCGGCGGCACCGAGGACCACCACCCCGGCCGCCACCCACACCACCGCTTCCCGCGCAGCCCGGAACATCCGTACCCCCGTAGTGAGTTCGACGCGCCACGTGATCGCGCTCGACTTCCGATTGTGCGGCATGAGGCGCGCGAGGTCACTGACGACCGGTGGCAACGGCGTTGCGTTCGGTAACTGGCGCGCGGGCACGGCGGACTCGGTCGCCGGAGCTTTCGTGTGGAGCGGGTTGGTCTGGACTTATTGACATGCCTCTCGCGTGGCCCGATTCTGAGAGCGCTCTCAGAAGCCGATTCCATCCCCACTGGAACCACTGGAAGCACCTCCCGAGGAGGAGAGCCGTGCCCCCCATCAGACAGTTGCTGGCGTCTCTGGCCGCCGCCGTGGTCTTCGCGACAGGATTCACGGCCGCCGGGCCCGTGGCCGTCGCGCAGGCTGCCGTGCCTTCGACCATCCCGCTCACCATCAAGAACAGCTCCGCCCGCGGCGAGCAGGTCTATGTGTACAACATCGGAACGCTGCTCTCGACGGGCCAGCAGGGCTGGGCCGACGCGAACGGTACGTTCCACGCCTGGCCCGTCGGCGGGAATCCGCCGACTCCCGCGCCGGACGCGTCGATCGCCGGGCCCGCCAACGGGCAGTCGAAGACCATCCGGATGCCGCAGTTCTCCGGACGGGTCTACTTCTCGTACGGGCAGAAGCTGGACTTCCGGCTGACCACCGGCGGACTCGTACAGCCCGCCGTGCAGAACCCGTCTGACCCGAACAGGAACATCCTGTTCAACTGGACGGAGTACACGCTCAACGGCGCCGGGCTGTGGATCAACAGCACGCAGGTGGACATGTTCTCGGCGCCGTACGCCGTCGGCGTCAAGGCCCCGAACGGCACCACCAGCAGCACGGGACACCTCAAGCCGGGCGGTTACAACGGCTTCCTCAACGCGCTCAGGAGCCAGTCGGGCGGCTGGGGCAATCTGATCCAGACGCGGGCGGACGGCACCGTCCTGCGCGCCCTCGCCCCGGGCCACGGCATCGAGTCGGGTGCGCTGCCGGCGTCGGTGATGGACGACTACATCAACCGCGTGTGGAGCAAGTACGCGAGTTCGACGCTGACGGTGACACCGTTCGGCGACCAGCCGAACACCAAGTACTTCGGCCGCGTCTCCGGCAACGTCATGAACTTCACGAACAGCGCGGGCGCGGTCGTCACCTCGTTCCAGAAGCCCGACGCGGACAGCGTCTTCGGCTGCTACAAGCGGCTGGACGCGCCGAACGATCTCGTGCGCGGCCCCATCTCCCGCACCCTGTGCGCGGGTTACAACCGCTCCACGCTGCTGTCCAACGCCAACCAGCCCGACACGAGTTCAGCGGGCTTCTACCAGGACGGGGTGACCAACCACTACGCGCGGGTGCTCCACTCCCAGATGGCCGACGGCAAGGCGTACGCCTTCGCGTTCGACGATGTCGGCAACCACGAGTCGCTGGTGCACAACGGCGACCCGCAGGAGGCGTTCATCACGCTCGACCCGTTCAGCTGAGCGGTGTGACGCACAGCCCCGACTGGCCCTCGGCCCAGTATTCGGGGTAGAGCAGATAGTCGGTGGTGGCGCACGAGTCACCGTCCGCCACCCGGTACTGGGCCCGGCCGGAGTCGCAGCTCACCGCTTCGATCTCCTGGCCGGGCCACTCTGTCTCGTTGCGCACGCAGTCGCCGACCGACACCCGGTCCGGCCCGCTGTCGCCGACCACCACGCCGATCACGATCAGCGAGGCGAAGCCGAGCACCAGCAGCGCGAGGGGCGTCAGGACCAGCAGGGCGGGCGCCCGGAACAGGACCCTGCTGCCCGGGTCGAGGGGCGGGCGCCAGCCGCCGTGCGGGGGCGGCAGCTTACGGAACCGGGCACGCGCCTCCACCACATTGAGCAGGACGACAAACGGCGTGATGAAGAAGGAGAACAGCCCCCACCAGCCCGCCGCGAGCGTGTTCGAGGTCATCCGGCGATACGTGGCGAGCCCGCACGAACGGCAGAAGAAGCCACGGCTCTTGAGCGAGCGCATCACGACGATCATGCCCTGATGGCCGCGGACCGTGGCCTCCACCGCGGGCTGGGCGCCGCAGATCCCGCACACGGGGGCGGGACCGTACGGCGGCTGCTGCCCGTACGGTCCCGGTTGGCCGGCGGGCTGACCGTACGGCCCCGGTTGGCCGTAGGTCTGTCCGTAGCCCTGCCCGTACGGCGTCTGTTGGTGCTGCGGCCCGTACGGCTGCTGCGGGTACTGCTGTTGCGGGTACTGCTGCTGGTACGGGCCCGGTGACGGCGGCGTCGCCATTGATGATCTCTCCCCTGTATGTACGACGGTCGCACTGTAGCCCGTCGCGACAGCGCCTCCTCGGGGAGCCGAAGGCAAGGGGATGGGCCGGAGGTCAGGGAACCGGCCGGTGGACGTCGGCCCGCTCGGACGGGCCCGGTGCCGCGTCCGCGATCCAGGGGCCTTCGCCGCTCGGGTCCACGATGCCCTCCTCCAGCCACTGGTACGTACCGGCCAGCACCCCGTCCACGACCTTGCGGTCGAGGTCGTCCGTGTTGGACCACAGGCGGGTGAAGAGCTCCTCGACGCGGAGGCGGGACTGCCGGCAGAAGACATCGGCGAGTTGGTACGCCTCGCGCCCGTGGTCCGCGTTCGCCCGCAGCAGTTCGGCCCGTACGCACGCCGCGCTCATCGCGAACAGTTCGGCGCCGATGTCGACGATCCGGCCGAGGAAGCCCTGTTTGGTCTCCATCCGGCCCTGCCAGCGCGACATGGCGTAGAAGGTGGAGCGGGCGAGCTTGCGCGAGGTCCGTTCCACATAGCGCAGATGCGGCGACAGATCCCGGTACCCGGCGGGATGGAACTCGGCGTACGAGGTGGGCAGTTGGCCGGGGCCCGCGACCAGCTTCGGCAGCCAGCGCGCGTAGAACCCGCCCGCCCGCGCGCCCGCCTTCGCCTTGTCGGAGAGGGACTTGTCCGGGTCGATGATGTCGCCCGCCACCGCGAGGTGCGCGTCGACGGCCTCGCGGGCGATCAGCAGGTGCATGATCTCGGTCGAGCCCTCGAAGATGCGGTTGATCCGCAGATCGCGGAGCATCTGCTCGGCGGGGACGGCGCGTTCGCCCCGGGCCGCCAGGGAATCGGCGGTCTCGAAGCCGCGGCCACCGCGGATCTGGACCAGTTCGTCCGCCATCAGACAGCCCATCTCCGAGCCGAACAGCTTGGCGAGGGCCGCCTCGATGCGGATGTCGTTGCGGTCCTCGTCCGCCATCTGGGAGGAGAGGTCCACGACCGCCTCCAGCGCGAACGTGGTGGCGGCGATGAACGAGATCTTGGCGCCCACCGCCTCGTGCCGGGCCACGGGCTTGCCCCACTGCTCGCGCGCGGCCGACCACTCGCGGGCGATCTTCAGACACCACTTGCCGGCGCCCGCGCACATCGCGGGCAGCGAGAGCCGTCCGGTGTTGAGGGTGGTGAGGGCGATCTTGAGTCCCGCGCCCTCGGGTCCGATGCGGTTCGCGGCGGGGACCCGGACCTGGTGGAAGCGGGTGACACCGTTCTCCAGACCGCGCAGTCCCATGAAGGCGTTGCGGTTCTCGACGGTGATGCCCGGGGAGTCCGCCTCGACGACGAAGGCGCTGATCCCGCCCTTGGAGTCCGCCGTCCTCGGCACGCGGGCCATCACGACGAGCAGATCGGCGACGACGCCGTTGGTCGTCCACAGCTTCACGCCGTCGAGTACGTACGCGTCGCCGTCCGGCACGGCCGTCGTCGCCAGCCGGGCCGGGTCGGATCCCACGTCCGGCTCGGTCAGCAGGAAGGCCGAGATGTCCGTACGGGCCAGACGGGGCAGGAACGCCTCCTTCTGCTCCCGCGTGCCGAAAATCTTGAGCGGCTGCGGTACGCCGATCGACTGATGGGCCGAGAGCAGCGCGCCGACCGCCGGGCTGGCCGAGCCGACGAGCGCCAGGGCCTTGTTGTAGTACACCTGGGTGAGGCCGAGCCCGCCGTACTTGGTGTCGATCTTCATACCGAGCGCGCCCAGTTCCTTGAGGCCCTTGATGACCTCGTCGGGGATCCGGGCCTCGCGCTCGATCAGCGCGCCGTCGATCCTCGTCTCGCTGAACGCGCGCAGCTTGGCGAGGAACTCCTCGCCGCGCCTGACGTCCTCGGGCGCGGGCAGGGGGTGGGGGTGGATGAGGTCGAGGCGGAAGCGGCCGAGGAACATCTCCTTGGCGAAGCTGGGCTTGCGCCAGCCCTGTTCACGGGCGGCTTCTGCGACCTGTCGCGCCTCGCGCTCGGAGACCGTGGGCCTGCCCTGCGGTTCCTGCGGTGCGGACGCTGCTGAGGGTGCGGATGGGGCGGACATGAGGAACTCACCTCGCCGCGGAGTCGGGTCCAATGACGGTTCTTACCGGCTGGGACTACCTGTCCGTATCTACCCGAACAACGCCGCCCGCACCAGTCGTGACGCGACGGGTGCGGGCGGCGGGGTGAGGGTGCGGCGGGTTGAGGGTGCGGCGGGTTGACGGGGTTCGGGCGAAGGGGCCGGGGCCCGGGTGTCAGAGGTCGAGGCCGGTGAGGACCATGACGCGCTCGTAGGTGTAGTCGTCCATGGCGAACCGCACGCCCTCGCGGCCGACGCCGGACTTCTTGACGCCGCCGTACGGCATCTGGTCGGCGCGGTACGAGGGGACGTCCCCGACGATCACACCGCCGACCTCAAGGGCGCGGTGGGCGCGGAAGGCGGTCTGGAGGTCGTGGGTGAAGACGCCCGCCTGGAGACCGTACTTCGAGTCGTTCACCGCCTCGAACGCCTCGCTCTCGCTCTCGACCCGGCGCAGTGTGAGAACCGGCCCGAAGACCTCCTCGCGGGCGAGGGTGGTGTCCGCGGGGACGTCGGCGAGAACGGTGGGCGTGTAGCTCGCCCCGTCCCGCTTGCCGCCGGTGAGCAGCTGGGCGCCGTCGCGCACCGCCTCGTCCACCCACGCCTCGACCCGCTTGGCGGCGTCCTCGTTGACGAGGGGGCCGACATCGGTGGCGTCGTCGGCGGGGTCCCCGGTGATCTGGGCCTCGACGGCGGCGACGATCCTGGGGACCAGCCGCTCGTACACGGAGGCGTCCGCGATCACGCGCTGGACGGAGATGCAGGACTGGCCGCCCTGGTAGTTCGAGAAGGCGGCGATCCGGGTCGCGGCCCAGTCGAGGTCCTTGTCGCTCGCGTAGTCGGCGAGGACGACGGCCGCGCCGTTGCCGCCCAGCTCCAGCGTGCAGTGCTTGCGCGGGACGGAATCCATGATGGCGTAGCCGACCTTGTCGGAGCCGGTGAAGGAGATCACCGGCAGCCGCTCGTCCTGGACGAGGGCGGGCATGCGGTCGTTGGCCACGGGCAGTACGGACCAGGAGCCCGCCGGGAGGTCGGTCTCGGCGAGCAGCTCGCCGAGCAGCAGCCCGGAGAGGGGCGTCGCTGGGGCGGGCTTGAGGATGATCGGGGCGCCGGCGGCGATGGCGGGGGCGATCTTGTGGGCACAGAGGTTGAGCGGGAAGTTGAACGGCGCGATGCCGAGGACGGCGCCGTGCGGGAAGCGGCGGGTCAGGGCGAGCCGGCCGGCGCCGCCCGCGTCGGTGTCGAGCCGCTGGGCCTCGCCGGAGTTGAAGCGACGGGCCTCCTCGGCGGCGAACCGGAACACGGAGACGGCGCGGCCGACCTCGCCGCGGGCCCACTTGAGCGGCTTGCCGTTCTCGGCGGAGATCAGCTGGGCGATCTCCTCGGTGCGTTCGACGAGCCTGCGCGAGACATGGTCGAGGGCGGCGGCGCGGACGTGCGCGGGCGTCGCGGCGAACTCCGCCAGTACGGCGTGCGCCGCCGCGACGGCCTCCTCGACCTGGGCGTCGGTCGGCACGGCGACCGTGCCGACGAGCCGGCCGTCCCAGGGGGAGGTGACGTCGAAAGTGTCCTCGCCGGTGGCCTGGCGGCCGGCGAGCCAGAAAGCGTGGGTGGAAGTCATGACGAGTCCGGGCCCTTCCGAGTAGACGGCTGTATGAGTCCCACGGTAGGGGGGCGAGGGCCCCCGCGGAGTTGTCCGGGGTGGAGTGGTGGGCTCGGGGCGGGTGCCGCAATGGCGCAGGAGGAGGGGGCGGGGGTACGAGGGTCGCCCCGGCGGCCTGGGCGGTCCAGGGCGGTCGTGGGCGGTTCGTGGGCTGTCGTGGGCGGTGCCGGCTGTCGGGACCGGCCGTCAGGACAGGCTTCCGGGACCGGCCGGAGCGGCTGGGCCGGTCGTGACGGGGCGCGTCCGGTCAGGTGGCGGTCAGGCATTGGTCGTCGGGCGCTCAGGGGGTGGCCGGTGGGCCCGACGCCGTTGTCTTCAGGGCGAGCCACAGCTCCATCCGTACGTCCGCGTCGTCCAGGGAGCGGCCGAGGATCTCTTCCACCCTGCGCATGCGGTAGCGCAGCGTATGGCGGTGGACTCCGAGGTCGGCCGCCGCCGCGTCCCACTGGCCGTGGTGGGAGAGCCAGGCGCGCAGCGAGGCCACCAGGTCGCCGCGGCCCTTGGCGTCGTGTTCGCGCAGGGCGCGGAGCATGCCGTCGGCGAAGGCGCGTACGGCGTCGTCGGCGAGGAGGGGCAGGATGGAGCCGGTCGCCAGTTCCTCGTGCTCGACCAGCGCCCGGCCGCGCCGGCGGGCCACGGAGAGCGCCTGTTCGGCCTGTTTGTAGGCGCCGGCCGTCGCGATGGGGCCGGTGGTCGCCGAGAGGCCGATGACGACGCCCGCCTCGTCGGACTCGCGGAGGGCGTACGCCTCGCAGGCGGTGACGACGGCTCCGCCGTCGGCCGCGAGTACGGCGAGCCGCTCGTCGCCGTCCGGGACGGCGAGGACCGACTCGCCCGCACGCGCGGCCGCCGCCTCCAGTTCCTCGGCGAGGACGTGGAGCGGGTGGTCGGGCGCGTCGGGTGCGGCGGATCCCGTCGTGGCCTCGGCGATCAGCAGCCGGAAGGGGGCGTCCAGCAGCTCGCCGTAGAGATCACCCGCGACGGCGCGCGCGTGGTCGGGCTGGCCGGAGAGCAGCATGCGCAGGACGGCGGCGCCCAGGCGCTGCTCCGCGGCCTGCAAGGTGCGGGAGCGCTCGGTCGTGAGGGTCAGGAGCGCTATGGCGGAGTGCACGGCGTACCGCTCCGTGGTGCCCAGGGCGGCGCCGGTGCCGACCGCGAGCGCGCCGCGCACGCGTCTGCCGGTGCCGAGGGACTGGAGTTCGACGCGGTCCTCGGCGCCCGTGTCGCCGCCGGTGTCCGTGTCGGTGTCGGTGTCGGTATCCGCTTCGGAGTCCGGGCTGGTGTCGGACGCGGCGCCGGCGCCGACCACCGCGCTGGCGGGCGCGGGCCGCTCGCGCAGCCGCCGCACCTCGGCGGTCAGCCGGGCAGCGCGGCGCGCGGCCCAGTCCGGCGCGGCGGCGACGACGGCGCCCGACGCGTCGTACAGGGCGGCCCAGCCGTCCACGTGGGCGGCGAGCCGGGCCAGCAGGGCGGCGGGCCCGTCGGCGAGGGCGGCGCGGGTCAGCTCGCGCTGGACCTCGAAGCCGGCGGTCACCGCGCGGTACTGGTCGGCGGCGATGGCCGCCGACACTGCCTTGCTGATCGCGAGGAACGGCGTGCGCCGGGGCACCCCCAACAGCGGCAGCCCCGCCTCGCGCGCCGCGGCGACGAGCGCCTCGGGCACGTCCTCGTAATTCACCCCCACCGCGAACCCGATCCCGACCACCCCGGCGCCGGTCAGCCGCCGTACGTAGCGCCGCATCGCCTCGGGGTCCTCGGCGTCCAGCGTGGTCGCCGTGATGAGCAGCAGCTCGCCGCCCTCCATGTACGGCACGGGATCGACCAGCTCACTCGCGTGCACCCAGCGCACCGGCGTCCGCAGCCGGTCCTCCCCGGCGCGCACGGTGAGGTTGAGCGCGGAGTGCTGGACGAGTGAGGCGAGGGTGGGCGGCATGGTCGAACCGTAGGGCCTTCGGAAGAATTACGACGTCCCGTATGAACGGCGTCCCCCAATTCTGCCATCTTGTACGGACCCCGCTCGCGCACAAGCGCCGGCGGGACCCGGGGGCCGGGGGCCGGACGCGGGCCCCGGACCCGGTTCAGCTCCGCAGATCCACCAGCAGCGGCGGGGCGTGCTCCCCTGCGACGGTGCGAAGGGAGAGGACTGCGTGGCCCGCGGGTACGGAGTACGCCAGCTCGGAGGCCGACCACCGTTCCCGTTCGACCTGCCGTACGGTCACGGCGTCCGTCGTCACGGCCTTGCCCGTGACGAGTTTGCGTAGCGCGTGGACGGCCCGGGTGAAGGGCTGGTCGGCGAAGACGGTGTGCTGGGCGACCTCCCGGGTCTCGACCCATTCCTTGCCCCACACTTCGGCGAAGCGCTTGCCGTCCCAGGTGGTGACGCCCGAGAAGGCCATGCAGCAGCCGACCGCGCCGAGCAGCGGGGTGTGCAGTCCTTCCGCGACGTCGTCGATGGTGCGCAGCGCGAGGACCGCGCCCGCGTTCACCGAGCGCAGTCGCCGCACGCCCCGGACCGTCTCGGGGGTGAGGGTGTGGGTGGCGTCGTCGAGGACCAGGCAGATGAAGAGCGAACGGTCCGCGCGGGCCGCCGCGACGGCGGTGAACTGGGCGAGGACGAGCCGGGCGAGCAGCCGGGACGCCTCCGCGTGGCCGCGTTCCGGCAGGTCGATCCGTACCCGTACGGGCAGTTGTTCCACGGAGCGCAGCGAGAACGGGCGCGCCTCCGGCCCGGTGGCGAAGAACTGCGCGAAGGCGGGCCGGTCGAGCAGGGCGAGCCGGTCGGTGAGCAAGGGCCCCGGGTCGCCCGCGCTCCCCGCCTGCCGGGCGCGCGCGTCGAGTTCACGGAGCAGCGCGTGGTGCTCGCTCGGGTCGAGCGCGTCGCGCAGCCGGGTGAGCGCGGACGGCACGCCGTCGAGCAGCTCCCGGAGCGCGGGCACCGGCGGGAAGTGCCCGTGGGCGGCGCGGTACGGGCCGAGCAGCTGGGCGAGCGCGGAGGCCGCCCGGCGGCTGTCGAGGGTGGGGATGTCCCCGGCCAGGCCCTCCGCGAGCAGGGCTGCCGCCTCGTCGGGGTCGGTCGTGCCCCCGTACAGATCGAAGTCGTGGCGGGAGGCGGGGTCACCGATCCTGACGACGACGTCGTACGCCTGGTCGGGGCCGAGCGGTGTGCCGGCGGCGCAGACGGTGACCACGGAGCACTGCCCGGCGAGCGCACGGAGGGCGAGGGACTCCACCACGGGCCGGACCAGCCGGCCGGACTTGCCTGCGCCGGGCGGCCCGACGGCCAGCAGCGAGGTGCCGAGGAGCGCGGGGTCCAGGGCCACACCGGAGCCGCGGCGCTCGTAGGGGTTGTGCGGGTCGTCCGCGCAACGGCCGATACGGACCTGCCCGGTGAGCAGATCGTGCGGTGCGGTGCGCCCCGGCAGATCCCGGTCGCCGGAGGGGTGCGGGCAGGCGGCTGCTCCCCGGCGCAGCACGGCGTCGGTGAAGGGGCCGACCCGTCCCGGCTCGGTCCTGGCCACGGACCACGCGTGGCGCAGCCGTGCGACGTCCACGTCGTTCATCCCGCCGGCGCGTGCTTCGGCCGTCAGGGTGTCGGCGGCGTCCGACTCTCCGGCCGCCCGCAGCTCCGGCCAGTCGGCGGGGGAGGCGGCGGCCGGTCGGGCCGGCGCGGACCCGGCTCCGGCCGGTGCGCGGCCCGGCCCGCCGCCCGCGTACCGTGCCGCGAGCGCGCGCCACTGGCCCAGGCGGGCGAAGGGCCACAGCACGCCCACGCTGATGAGCACGTAGATCACGTTCACGACACCCTGGCTCTGGAACAGCTCACCGCCCGCGATCCAGGCCACGACGATCAGCACCGGCCGGGCGACGGGCAGCGCGTCCCTCCAGACGAGCATCAGTACCAGGGCCCCGGCGACCGCCGAGGCGACGCCGAGGAAGGGCTGCCCACGCCGCGCGACATGGCGCTGGAACAGCTCGGCCCAGTTCCCGAGCCGGGCACAGGTGTAGACGAGCAGCCCGAAGAGGAGGGCCTCGTAGACGGTGACCGCCCGCTCCGCCTCCCGCGTCCGGGGACCACCGAAGCTGCCGGCGAACCACCAGTCGCGCGGGGTGAAAAGTTTCAGCGGAACGAGCCGGTACGGGATGTAGCCGTGCCGCCACAGCGTCCAGACGAGCGTCCCGGAGAGCAGGGAGATCAGCAGTCCGACGACCAGCGCGCGATTGGGCACCCCGTAGGGCTTCTCCGGCGGCCTCGGGACATGGCCGTAGCGCCAGACACCGGGGGCGTCTCCACGCCTCGGGGTGCGCAGCCAGTCGTCGAGCGAGGAGGCGGGGGCCACGGCCTCGGCCGACGGGGCGCCGGGGGGCGCGTGCGGCGGGCGGGGCGGGGCGTACGCGGGGCGCGGCGGCTCCGGTCGGGGTGGGGCGGAGCGTGGGGGTGGCGGGGTGGGTGTGGTCGGTGCGTCGTGTGTGCCGTCGGTGTCCATGAAAACCCTGCCCCCTGAGCCGTCTTCTCCGCCCTGTGCACCCGTCAATCTAGTGCCCCCGCAAGCCATTCAGCGGGTAGCTCACCGGCCGGCTGCCTCCCGCGCTCCTCCCGCACCCGCGCGGACCGTACCCGCGGCCCGCGCGCCCTCCCCCGGCCGCTATGTCCGTCGCGGACAACGACACGCGCACACCACTCCCGAACGGCGCATGCCCGTCTCCCCCGCTCCCCCCTAGCCTGCGAGGAAAGCCAAAGGAAGCCGGAGAAAGTCCCGCTACCCCCGGTGACTCCCCCGGCAACCCTCCCGGAGGCGTTCCCCCTCGTACCGGACCCCCAGACCACAGATCCCACAGACCCCGCAGACCCCGCAGATCCCGCAAACCACAGATCCCGCAGATCTCACAGATACCCAGAGACCCCCAGGAGCCCCTCATGACCACTGTTCCGCAGGAGCGCCGCATCGTCACCCCCATCCCCGGACCCAAGTCGCTGGAGCTGCAGGCCCGCCGTACCGCCGTGGTCGCCGGCGGGGTGGGGTCCGTGCTGCCGGTCTTCGCCGCCCGCGCGGACGGCGGGATCGTCGAGGACGTGGACGGGAACCGGCTGATCGACTTCGGTTCCGGTATCGCCGTGACCTCGGTCGGCGCCAGCGCCGAGGCCGTGGTGCGCCGGGCCTCCGCCCAGCTGGCGGATTTCACCCACACCTGTTTCATGGTCACGCCGTACGAGGGGTACGTCGAGGTCTGCGAGCGGCTCGCCGAGCTGACGCCGGGCGACCACGCGAAGAAGTCCGCCCTCTTCAACTCGGGCGCCGAGGCCGTCGAGAACGCCGTGAAGATCGCCAGGTCGTACACCAAGCGCCAGGCGGTCGTGGTCTTCGACCACGGCTACCACGGCCGTACCAACCTCACCATGGCGCTGACCGCCAAGAACATGCCGTACAAGAACGGCTTCGGGCCGTTCGCGCCGGAGATCTACCGGGTGCCGGTCGCCTACGGCTACCGCTGGCCGACCGGCGCCGAGAACTGCGGCGCCGAGGCGTCCGCCCAGGCCATCGACCAGATCAGCAAGCAGATCGGCGCCGGGAACGTCGCCGCGATCGTCATCGAGCCGGTGCTCGGCGAGGGCGGCTTCATCGAGCCGGCCAAGGGCTTCCTGCCCGCGCTGGCGCGGTTCGCCAAGGACAACGGGATCGTGTTCGTGGCGGACGAGATCCAGTCCGGCTTCTGCCGTACCGGCCAGTGGTTCGCCTGCGAGGACGAGAACGTCGTCCCCGACCTGATCACCACCGCGAAGGGCATCGCCGGCGGTCTGCCGCTCGCCGCCGTCACCGGCCGCGCCGAGATCATGGACGCCGCGCACTCGGGCGGGCTCGGCGGTACGTACGGCGGGAACCCGGTGGCCTGCGCCGCCGCGCTCGGCTCCATCGAGACGATGAAGGAGCTGGATCTCGTCGGCAAGGCGCGCCGCATCGAGACGGTCATGAAGGGCCGGCTGGCCGCCCTCGCCGAGAAGTACGACGTCATCGGCGACATCCGGGGCCGGGGCGCGATGATCGCCGTCGAACTGGTGAAGGACCGGGACACCAAGGAGCCCGCGCCGGAGGCGACCGCCGCGCTCGCCAAGTCCTGCCACGCGGCGGGGCTGCTCGTCCTCACCTGCGGTACGTACGGCAATGTGCTGCGCTTCCTGCCGCCCCTGGTGATCGGCGAGGACCTGCTGAACGAGGGCCTCGACATCATCGAGCAGGCGTTCGCCGCCCTCTGACGCACCGCCCTCCGAACGGACGCCGAACGAAGGCCGAGCGGACGCAGTACGCCCGCGTACGCCCCCGCACACCCTCTGAACAGCGGCGCCGCCGGCCGGGCGGACGGCCGCAACGGTGAACCCCGCCGTCACAGCCGTCAGGGCCTGTGAAGAAGGTGTGCGAGGGCCATGGCGGGAGGCCGTTGTGGCTGTCGGAGCCCGCGCCCCTAACGTACGGTTTTCCCAGATGAGAGATACACCCCGCTCGCAGGGAACTGCGGGCGACGCCGAGGCGGGGCATCCCCAGCGCCGCTTTGGTCGTGCCTTCGCGCACACCACTGGAGCCTCTGGCTCCGGATCTCCTCACCGATCGGATGGCCGCCCGCCCCAAACCCCCCGGGGCGTGCGGCACACCGGTCCGAACGGCCGCCCCGGAACTCCCCCCCCTGTTCCCGGGCGGCCGTTTTCTCTTTCCCTCTCCTCCCTCGGCTCGGCCCTGGGATCCCCCGCCCGCTCGGCGGCCTTCGCGCTGTGCGCGGTCCTCTTCGCACTCGTCACCTGGCAGGCCACGGCCGGCGGGCCGCCGCGCGCCGCGGACGAACGGCTCGGCCGCGCGCTCGCCGGTCGCGGGCCCGAGCCGCTGACGGAGTTCCTCGCCGACCTCGGCGGTATGCCGGTCGCGCTGCCCGTACTGGCCGTGGTGATCGGCTACGTGATCCGGCGCGGCGGGCGGGGCGAGGCGGGCCGGGTGCTGGCGGTCGGCGTCACGATGGCGGCGGTCCCCGCCCTGGTCGTCCCGCTCAAGCTGTGGATCGACCGGCAGGGACCGCTCACCGACGCGACCGGCTACTACCCGTCCGGGCACACGGCCACGGCGATGGTCGCGTACGGCGGCGCCGCGCTGCTGCTCACCCCGTACGCGGGCCGGCGCGCGACCGTGCCCGTCGCCGTCGTGCTCACCCTGGCGACGGGCACCGGACTCGTCCTGCGCGGCTACCACTGGCCGCTGGACGTGCTGGGAAGTGTGCTGCTGTGCGGGATGCTCCTGCTCGTACTGACGCGGGTTCTGGACCGGCTTCGGGAGCGGGTCCAGGAACCGGTTCAGGGGCCGGTTCAGGGGCCGGTTCAGGGGCGCGCGACGGAGCCCCCGGCCCGGCGGCCCGGCCGGTCGGATCGGCCGGAACCGCCCACCGAGAGCCGTCAGCCCCGCCCCCCGTCGCCCTGACCGTCGCCCTCCTGGCCGTCGCCCTTCCTACCGTCGCGGTCACGACCCGCGCCCGTACCCGCGCCTCCCCGCGCCATCCCCGCCGCCGCCTCGTGCATCGCCAGCTCCAGCAGCACCGGATCGGTGAGCGTCCCCGAGCCGTCCGGCGGGATCAGCCAGCGCACCCCGCCGCTCCCCCGCCCCGGGTACGGGACGACGATCCAGGTGCCGCTCCCGGCGCCGCGCACCCCCGTACCGAGCCAGCGGGCCACCGTGTCCGGCGGTACGAAGAAACCCATCCGCGCGTCGCCGAAGCCGACCAGCACCGGTCCCGGCCGGTCGACCAGCCTGGTCAGCACGTCCAGGGTCGGATAGCCCAGCTCCCCCGGCAGGATCAGCACGTCCCAGCGCCTGCCTGCGGGAAGGAGAGCCACCCCGAGCGGGTCTCGCTCCCATTCCCGGCGGCAGGCGTCGGGCTCCGGCGCCACCGATACCAGCCACTCCACCGCGTTCTTCTCCCCCGAGCCGCTCATCCGCCCGGCCTCCTCCCGGTAGGGGACCGTCCTTGTTGGACGGTCCGTCCACAAGGGGGACAGCGCCGGGGCCGGAGGATGACGCGGGTTCGCCCCACCGGCTGCCGGTGATCCGGGTCACAGCCCACGGAACGGGCCATGGGACGGGCCGGTGGAGCGGCCCGGCTCAGCTGTCGAATCCGAGTCCCAGCCGGTCCAGGGTCCGCAGCCAGGCGTTACGACGGCCGCCCCGGGCGTCCGCGCGCGCCAGCGACCACTGAGTGAGGGCGATGCCCGCCCAGGCGGCCGGCTCGGGCGGGAACGGTACCGGCCTGTCCCGCACCATCTCCAGCTCCGTACGCCCACCGCGCTCCCCCGCCAGCAGATCCAGCATCACGTCGCCGCCGAATCGGGTCGCGCCGACCCCGAGACCGGTGTACCCGGCGGCGTACGCGACCCGGCCGCCGTACGCCGTGCCGAAGAAGGCCGAGAAGCGGGTGCACGTGTCGATCGCGCCTCCCCAGGCGTGGCTGAAGCGCACGCCCTCCAGTTGCGGGAAGCAGCGGAAGAAGTGGGCGGCCAGCGTGCGGTACGTCCGCGGCCGGTGGTCCCGGTCGGCGCTGAGCCGGCCGCCGAACGGATACACCGCGTCGTAACCGCCCCACAGGATCCGGTTGTCGGCGGTGATCCGGAAGTAATGGAACCGGTTGGCGCTGTCCGCGAGTCCCTGCCGGTGGTGCCAGCCGATCGCGCTCAGCTGCCCGGCCGTCAGCGGCTCGGTCATCAGGGCGTAGTCGTAGACCGGGACGGTGTACGGGCGCACGCGTCTGACCAGCGAGGGGAAGACGTTGGTGCCGAGCGCCACCTGCCGCGCGAAGACCCTGCCGCGCTCCGTACGGACGGCCATCGCGGCGCCGTGCCGGGCCAGTTCCAGGCCGCGGGTGTGTTCGTGGATCCGCACGCCGAGATCCGCGCAGACCCGCTTCAGCCCCCAGGCCAGCTTGGCGGGGTGCAGCATGGCGACGCCGCGCCGGTCCCAGACGCCGCCCAGGAAGGTCGGTGAGTCGACCTCGGCGCGTACCGCGTCGCGGTCCAGCAGCTCCAGGCCGGTGAGGCCGAGGCCGGTCGCCCGCTCGTACATCTCGTGGAGTTCGGCGAGCTGGTGCGGTTCGGTGGCGAGGTCGATCTCGCCGGTGCGCTCGAAGTCGCAGTCGATGGAGTAGCGCGCGACGGTCTCCTCGATGGCGTCGAGGTTGCGCCCGCCCAGCTCCTCCAGCCGCGCCAGCTCGTCCGGCCAGCGGGCCAGCCCGTTGGCGAAGCCGTGGGTGAGCGAGGCGGCGCAGAATCCGCCGTTGCGGCCCGAAGCCGCCCAGCCCACCTCGTTCCCCTCGATCAGGACGACGTCCCGGTCCGGGTCGCGTTCCTTGGCGAGCAGCGCGGTCCACAGCCCGCTGTAGCCGCCGCCGACGACGAGCAGGTCGCAGTGCTCGTCCCCGGTGAGGGCGGGCAGCGCCGCCGGCCTGCCGGGGTCGTCCAGCCAGTACGGGGTCCGCCGGACGTCGGCGAGTGCGGCGGCGACCGCGCGCGGGGCGGCTGGGGCCATGGCTTCCCACTCCTTCATACGAGGATCACCGGGCGGTGACACAGTCGGATCATCGGGCGGCGGACTTCCTGCGCCGGTTGCCGACCAGTTGGCCCCCGACCACCAGCAGCACGGCGAGGGCGAACATCGCCGTGCCGATGACGTTGATCTGCACGGGTGTACCGCGCTGCGCCGATCCCCAGACGTACATCGGGAAGGTCACGGTGGAGCCGGCGTTGAAGTTGGTGATGATGAAGTCGTCGAAGGACAGTGCGAAGGCGAGCAGCGCGCCGGCCGCGATGCCGGGTGCGGCGATCGGCAGGGTGACCCGTACGAAGGTCTGCACCGGACCCGCGTAGAGATCGCGCGCCGCTTCCTCCAGCCGTGGGTCCATGGACATGACCCGGGCCTTGACGGCGGTCACCACGAAGCTGAGACAGAACATGATGTGCGCGATGAGTACGGTCCAGAAGCCGAGCCGCGCGCCGAGGTTGAGGAAGAGCGTCAGCAGCGAGGCGGCCATGACCACCTCGGGCATCGCCATCGGCAGGAAGATCAGCGAGTTGACCGCACCGCGCGCCCGGAACCGGTAGCGGACCAGCGCGAACGCGATCATGGTGCCGAGCACGGTGGCGCCGAGCGTCGCCCAGGCCGCGATCCGCAGCGAGAGCGACAGCGATCCGCACAGGTCGGCGGCGCCGCAGGGGTCTTTCCAGGCGTCCAGGGAGAAGGTCTGCCAGGAGTAGTTGAACCGCCCCTTCGGCCGGTTGAACGAGAAGACCATCACGACGATGTTCGGCAGGATCAGATAGGCGAGGGTGCCCAGTCCCGCGATGACCACGAGGTTGCGTCGGAGCAGGCGCATCAGACGAGGTCCTCCGTCCCGGCTCGGCGGATGTAGAGGGTGACCGTCACCAGGACGACGGCCATCAGGATGAAGGAGAGCGCGGCGGCCGTCGGATAGTCGAGGACCCGCAGGAACTGCGTCTGGATGACGCTGCCGACCATCTTCGTGTCGGTCGATCCGAGCAGTTCGGCGTTGACGTAGTCGCCGCTCGCCGGGATGAAGGTGAGGAGTGTGCCGGAGACGACGCCCGGCATGGAGAGCGGGAAGGTCACCTTGCGGAAGGTGGTCCACGGCCGGGCGTAGAGGTCGCCCGCCGCCTCGTGGAGCCGTCCGTCGACCCGCTCCAGGGAGGTGCAGAGCGGCAGGATCATGAAGGGCAGGAAGTTGTAGGTGAGCCCGCAGACCACCGCCATGGGGGTGGCCAGCACGCGGCTTCCCTCGGTCCAGCCGAGCCAGCTGGTCACGTCGAGGACGTGCAGGGAGTTCAGGACGCCGACGACCGGCCCGCCGTCCGCGAGGATCGTCTTCCAGGCGAGCGTGCGGATCAGGAAGCTGGTGAAGAAGGGCGCGATGACGAGAACCAGCAGCAGATGGCGCCAGCGGCCCGCCTTGAACGCGAGGAGATACGCCAGCGGGTAGCCGAGCAGCAGGCACAGGGCCGTGGCGGTGCCCGCGTACAGCAGGGAGCGCACGAACTGCGGGTAGTACTCCTGGAGCGCGTCCCAGTACGTCGCGAAGTGCCAGGTGACCTGGAAGCCTTCTTCCAGGGAGCCGGTCTGTACGGAGGTCGACGCCTGGTAGACCATCGGCAGCGCGAAGAAGACCAGCAGCCAGAGGATGCCGGGCAGCAGCAGCCAGTACGGTACGAGCCGCTTGCGCGCGGACGCCTTGCGTACGGGGGGATCCGGCGGCCCGGGCGGCGGGGAGGCGGGCGCGGCGGGCGGCGCCTCGGTGGCGGTCACGACGCCTCCTCGGCCACCGTCTTGTCTGCCGGCTTGCCCGCTGTCCCGGCCGGTGTCCTGTTCGCCTCGTCGGCGTCCTTCGTACCGGCGGCTTCCGTGGTGCCGTCGGCGTCCGTCGTACCGGCTTGCGCGGACTGGCCGGCGTCCAGGCCGAAGGTGTGCGCGGGGTTCCAGTGGAGGACGACCTCGGCGCCGGGGACGAGGCGGCCGTCGCGCTCGATGTTCTGCGCGTACACCTCAAGACCGGGACAGCCGGGGCCGTCGATCACGTACTGGGTGGAGACGCCGATGAAGCTGGAGTCGGCGATCCGGCCGGATATGCGGTTGCGCCCTTCGGGGACGGTGTCCGCGTCGTCGGCGTGGGTCAGGCTGATCTTCTCGGGGCGCACGCCGACCAGCAGCCTGCCGCCGCCGCGCACCGGCGCCGGACATCGGGCGGCGGGCAGCCGGAACGTGGCGCCGCCTGCGGTGACGGCGATGTCGTCGCCGTGGACCCCGGCGACCTCGGTCCCGATGAGGTTGGAGGTGCCGAGGAAGTTGGCGACGAAGGTGGTGTCGGGGTTCTCGTAGAGATCGGCGGGGCTGCCGAGCTGCTCCACCCGGCCCGCGTTCATCACCGCGACGGTGTCGGCCATCGTCATGGCCTCCTCCTGGTCGTGGGTGACATGGATGAAGGTGATGCCGACCTCGGTCTGGATGCGCTTCAGCTCCAGCTGCATCTGGCGCCGCAGCTTGAGGTCGAGCGCGCCGAGCGGCTCGTCGAGGAGCAGCACCCGGGGGTGGTTGATGAGCGCGCGGGCCACGGCGACCCGCTGTTGCTGGCCGCCGGAGAGCTGGTGCGGCTTGCGCCGGGCGAAGTCCCCGAGCTGGACGAGGTCGAGCATGTCGCCGACCTGCCGCCGTACGGACTTGATGCCGCGCCGGCGCAGTCCGAAGGCGACGTTCTCGTAGATGTCGAGGTGCGGGAAGAGCGCGTAGCTCTGGAAGACGGTGTTGACGGGGCGCTTGTACGGGGGCAGCGCGGTGACGTCCTTGTCGCCCAGGAGGACCGAGCCCGTGGTCGGCTCCTCCAGGCCGGCGATCATCCGCAGGGTGGTGGTCTTGCCGCAGCCCGAGGCGCCGAGCAGGGCGAAGAAGGAGCCCTGCGGCACGGTGAGTTCGAGCGGGCGGACCGCCTGGAAGGTGCCGTACGTCTTGCTGATCCCGGTGAGGCGGACGTCGCCGCCGCCCCGGCTGGTGGATGTGGTCTCTGTCATGGATCACGGTCCCGGGGAGGAGAGGGAGGAGAAGAAGGAGGAGGAGGGGTGGACGGGCGGGGCGTACGGCGGGGCGGTGGGTCGCTACGCGCCGATGAGCTTGGCGAACTTCTGCTCGTACGCGGTCTCTTCCCCGGCGCTCAGCGAGCGGAAGGCGTGCGAGGCCGCGGCCATCGCCTCGTCGGGGAGGATCAGCGTGTTGTCGGCCATCGACTTGTCGATCTTCGTGAGTTCGGCGCGTACGCCGTCGACGGGACAGACGTAGTTGATGTACGCGGCGAGCCGGGCCGCGATCGGCGGCCGGTAGTAGTGGTCGATGAGCCGCTCGGCGTTGGTCTTGTGCCGCGCCCTGGCCGGGACCAGCAGGTTGTCGCTGGAGAGCATGTAACCGGCCCGGGGGATGGTGAACTTGACGTCGGGGTTGTCGTGCTGGAGCTGGACGATGTCTCCGGCCCAGGCGACGCAGGCGGCGATGTCGCCCTTGTCGAGGTCCGCGGTGTAGTCGTTGCCGGTGAAGCGGCGGACCTGCTTCTTGTCGACGGCCTGCTGGAGCCGGGCGACGGCCGCGTCGAAGTCGTCGTCGGTGAACTTCGCCGGGTCCTTGCCGAGGTCGAGGAGGGTCATCCCGATGGTGTCGCGCATCTCGGAGAGGAAGGCGACGCGGCCCTTGAGCTGAGGGTCGTCCAGCAGCTGGGAGACGGAGTCGACGGTACGTCCGCCGGTGGCTCTGGAGTTGTACGCGATCACGGTGGGGATCCCCGTCCACGGGTAGCTGTGGGCGCGGCCGGGGTCCCAGTCGGGCGAGCGGAACTGCTGGGAGAGGTTGGCGAAGGCGTACGGCAGGTGGGACGGATCGAGCTTCTGCGCGTAGCCGAGCCGGATCATCCGGGCGGCGAGCCAGTCGGTGACGCAGATCAGGTCGCGGCCGGTGTCCTGCCCGGCGGCCAGCTGCGGCTGGATCTTGCCGAAGAACTCGACGTTGTCGTTGATGTCGGCCGTGTACTTGACCTTGATCCCGGTGCGCCGGGTGAACGCCTCCAGCGTCGGGTAGTGCTTCTCGTCGTCGCTGACGTCCATGTACTCGGTCCAGTTGGAGAAGACCACCCGCTTCTCCTCGGCCGAGTGGTCGGAGGAGGCCCGGCCCCCGTCCGCCAGCTTCGCGGGCGGGATCCCGCAGCCGCTCAGACCGGCGAGGCCGCCGATCGCGAGCGTGCCGACGCCGGTGGCGCGCAGCAGGGAACGGCGGGTGAGGGCGCCCCGGCCGCCGGTGACGCTGCGCCGTACGGCGGCCAGCTGGGCCGCGGAGAGACGGTCGGGCTCGTACTGCTCCGGGTCGGGCTCGTACTGCTCCATGCGCTGTGCCCTTTCGGGTGGACGGTCAGGACGGATCGGCGGCCGGGTGGTGCCGGTCGCCGAAGACCGTGCGGTGCCAGTCCTTCGCCGCCACCGCCGTGTTGTCGTACATCACGTGCTTGACCTGCGTGTACTCGTCGAAGGAGTACGCCGACATGTCCTTGCCGAAGCCGCTGGACTTGTGTCCGCCGTGCGGCATCTCGCTGATGATCGGGATGTGGTCGTTGATCCAGACGCAGCCGGCCCGCAGCTCCCGGGTGGCCCGGCCCGTGCGGTAGACGTCACGGCTCCAGGCGGAGGCGGCGAGGCCGTAGGGGGTGTCGTTGGCGAGCCGGATGCCCTCGTCGTCGGAGTCGAAGGGAAGTACGACGAGGACCGGGCCGAAGATCTCGGACTGGACGATCTCGCTGTCCTGGGCGGCGTCCGTGATGAGCGTGGGACGGTAGTAGGCGCCGTTCTTCCAGTCGCCGCCGGGCGCCTCGCCGCCGGTGACGATCCGGGCGTGGCCGCGGGCGCGGTCGACGAGCGCGGCGACCCGGTCGCGGTGGGCGTGCGAGATGAGCGGGCCGAGGTCGGTGGCGTCGTCGAAGGGGTCACCGAGGCGTACGGTCCCCATCAGGTCGGCGACGCCGCTCACGAAGGCGTCGTACAGCGGCCGTTGCACGTAGGCGCGGGTGGCGGCGGTGCAGTCCTGACCGGCGTTGATGAGGGATCCGGCGACCGCGCCGTGGACGGCGGCCGTCAGGTCGGCGTCGTCGAAGACGACGAAGGGGGCCTTGCCGCCGAGTTCGAGGTGGAGGCGCTTGACGGTGGCGGTGGCGATCCGCGCGACGCGCTTGCCGATCTCGGTGGAGCCGGTGAAGGAGGTCATCACGACATCGGGGTGGCCGACGAGGTGTTCGCCGGCGTCGGGGCCCGCTCCGGAGACGATGTTGACGACGCCGTCGGGGATCCCGGCCCGCTGGGCGGCCTGGGCGAACATCAGTGAGGTGAGCGGGGTGATCTCGGCGGGCTTGAGCACGATGGTGTTGCCTGCGGCGATCGCCGGGAGGATCTTCCAGGCGGCCATCTGGAGCGGGTAGTTCCAGGGCGCGATCGAGCCGACGACACCGATCGGCTCGCGGCGTACGTAGGAGGTGTGGTCCCCGCTGTACTCGGCGGCGGAGACGCCTTCGAGACGGCGGGCGGCGCCGGCGAAGAAGGCGGCGTTGTCGACGGTGCCGGGGACGTCGAACTCGGTGGAGAGCTTGATCGGTTTGCCGCACTGGAGCGATTCGGCGTACGCGAACTCCCCGGACCGGTCCGCCAGCACCTCGGCGAACCGGTGCAGGGCGTCCGAGCGCTCACTGGGGGTGGCCCCGGCCCAGCCGGGGAAGGCCGCGTGCGCGGCGGCGACGGCGTCGTCGACATCGTCCGGGCCCGCGAGTTCGTAGCCGAGGACGTCCTCGCCGGTGGCCGGATTCACCACGGTGTGCGCGCGGCCCGAAGTACCGGCCCGTATGCGCCCGCCGATGAACTGCGCCCCGCTCGCGAAGCGGTCGCGCATCTGGAAGTGGTCACCCATGACGCTCTCCGATGGTGCGGTTGTTGCCCCGGGTTCAATTGAGTGCCGATCCTGACAGAGCACTCCCACCTCAACAAGGGATTCCGTTGTTGCCTTTTGGTTACGCGACGGATTCGGTCGCTCGCAGGCCGCGCGACGGCAGGAAAGACAGGGCGAATGTCAGAGGTGGGTGCCAGACTCGGCCGCATGACGGAGAACGGGGCGAACGGGCGGGCGAGCGGCACGGACCTGGTGGTCGGCGCGGTCGCCGGGGCGGACGCCGTCGGCGAGTTGGCCGAGCGGACCACGCGGGGCGAGGCGGTGAAGCTGCTGCACTTCTGGGGTCACAAGCCCCGGCGTGACGGCACGCTGGGGGCGGGCTGTTTCAGCCAGTGGTGGCCCGCGCCGTTCACGGTCGACGGTGTGGAGTACGCGACGGCGGAGCACTGGATGATGGCGCGCAAGGCCCGGCTCTTCGGCGACGAGGAGGCCGAGCACCGGGCGGTGACCGCGGCGAATCCGGCTCTCGCCAAGCGGGCGGGGCGGCTGGTGCGCGGCTTCGAGGAGAGCGTCTGGGAGCGCGAGCGCTACGAGATCGTGGTGGCGGGCAGCGTCCACAAATTCGGGCAGGACGCCGCGCTGCGGACGTTCCTGCTGGCCACGGGGGAACGAATACTCGTCGAGGCCAGCCCGATGGACCGGATCTGGGGGATCGGCTTGGCCTCGGACGACGAGCGCGCCCACGACCCCGCCCGCTGGCGCGGGCTCAATCTGCTGGGCTTCGCGCTGATGGAGGCGCGCACGCGGCTCCGGAGCGGGACGGCGGGGACGAGGGCGGAGAGGGCAGGGGCCGGGGAGACAGGGGCCGGACGGACGGGGAAGGGTTAGCGGTCGGCGCCGACCACGAACGACGTGGCGAACGGATCCTCGCTGTCGCTGGTTCCGTTCTTCTCGCCGTACGCCACGCCCGCGATGATCAGGGCGAGGAAGGCGGCGCCGATCACCGCGCCGATCGTGCCGAGGATGATGCCCGCCAGCGCCATGCCGCCGTTGTTGGCCTCGCCCCGGCCGGCCCGTCGGCGGCCGATGATGCCGAAGATCAACGCGAGGACACCGAGGATGACGCTCAGACCCCAGAAGCAGAAGCCCACCACGGAGATGATCCCGAGCACCAGCGCGGCGACGCCCATACCGTTGGCCGGGGACTGCTGCCAGCCGCTCTGGCCGTACCCCGGATAGCCGGGGGTCGCCGGATAGCCGGGAGTCGGCGCCGTCGGATAGCCGTAACCGGCGCCCGCGCCGGGAACGGCGGCGTACGGCGAAGCAGGCTGCTGGAAGCCCGGGGCGGACTGCTGGGGCGGGACACCGGGATAGCCGTAGGCGCCCGGGGCGCCCCCCGGTGCGCCGGGAGCGGGCGGCGGGGGCGGCACGGCAGCGGATCCGCTGCCCGGACCGGCGCCCGTGCCGGAACCCGGCAGCACGCTCGGCATCCCCATGATCGTCGGCTGGTCGTGCACGGACGGCCCCTGCGGCTGGGGCGGCTGCGCCCCCGCGCCGTCCGGCTTCGCCCGGTACTCCGGCGGAGCCCAGGGATCATTCGGCTCGTAGCCGCCCGACGGCTGCTCGCTCTTGTCTGACATGGTCCTCCCCCATAGTGATTCCCGGTCATGCTACGGCCTGCTTCCGGGGCGCGGACCGCCCGGCCTACGATGACCACTGCCCGTCCGGTCCCGGGCGGGCAGTGGGCGCACCGCCCCCGCCGACGCGCGCCCGGCAGCCCCACCACCGCACATCGGGGCACCCGCCCCAGCACCCGGAGGATCCTGATGACCGATCCGCACCCCTTCATCGCGGGACTGCCCAAGGCAGAACTCCATGTCCACCATGTCGGATCGGCCTCGCCCCGCATCGTGGCCGAACTGGCCGCCAGTCACCCGGACTCCAAGGTGCCCACCGACCTCGAGGCGCTCGTCGACTACTTCACGTTCACCGACTTCGCGCACTTCATCGACGTCTACCTCTCCGTCGTGGACCTGCTCCGCACCCCGGAGGACATCCGGCTGCTGACGTTCGAGATCGCCCGGGACATGGCGCGGCAGAACGTCCGCTACGCGGAGCTGACGGTCACACCGTTCAGCTCCACGAGCCGGGGCATCCCCGAGCAGGCGTTCATGGAGGCCATCGAGGACGCGCGCAAGGCGGCCGAGGCCGAGTTGGGCGTCGTGCTGCGCTGGTGCTTCGACATCCCCGGCGAGGCCGGGCTGCGGGCCGCCGAGGAGACCACCCGGCTCGCGGTGGACCTGCGTCCCGAGGGCCTGGTCGCGTTCGGGCTCGGCGGCCCCGAGATCGGGGTGCCCCGGCCGCAGTTCAAGCCGTACTTCGACCGGGCGATCGCCGCGGGCCTGCACTCCGTGCCGCACGCCGGGGAGACGACCGGGCCCGGCACCATCTGGGACGCGCTGCGCGAGCTGCGCGCGGAGCGCATCGGCCACGGCACCAGCGCCGTGCGGGACCCGGAGCTGCTGGCGTATCTCGCCGAGCACCGCGTCCCGCTGGAGGTCTGCCCCACCTCCAACATCGCCACCCGCGCGGTCGCCGACCTGGAGCAGCACCCGATCAAGGAGATGGTCGCGGCCGGTGTGGTGGTGACGGTCAACAGCGACGACCCGCCGATGTTCGGTACGGACCTCAACCAGGAGTACGCGGTCGCCGCCCGGCTGCTCGGCCTGGACGAGCGTGGGATCGCCGACCTGGCGAAGAACGCCGTGGAGGCGTCCTTCCTGGACACGGCGGGCAAGAAGGAGCTGGCCGCGCGGATCGACACGTACACCTCCGAGTGGCTCGCACGGTAGTGGCGGGCGACGGCCAGGAGCACGGGGGCCCGGGGCGCGATGTCGTCGCCGTGGGCCACCGGGGCGATCCCTACCGCGCCCGCGAGAACACGCTCGCCTCGGTTCGCTCGGCCCGGGAGCGGGGCGCGGACGCGGTCGAGATCGATGTCCGGCTGACCCGCGACGGCGTGCCCGTCCTGCTGCACGACGCCTCGCTGGAGCGGCTCTGGGGCCGGGACCGGCGGCTCGCGGAGCTGACGCACGCCGAGGTGCGCGAGCTGACGGGGGACGGTGTGCCGACGCTGCGGGAGGCGCTCGCACCGGTGGACGGGCCGACCGGGAGCGCCGGCCGGCTGATGATCGATCTGCCCGGCGCCTCCGCGGAGTCGGTCCGTACGGTCATCGGCACGGTGCGCGAGTGCGGGGCCGCCGAGCGGGTGTACTACTGCGCGGGACCGGACACGATGCTCGCCGTGCGGGCGGCCGATCCGGCCGCCGAGATCGCGATGACCTGGACGACCCTGGCCCCGCCGCGCCCGGCGCTGCTGGCCGCCGTCAGGCCGCGCTGGCTCAACTACCGCTTCGGGCTGGTCAGCCGGGAGCTGGCCGACAGCAACCACCGCGACGGGCTGCTGGTCTCCGCCTGGACGGTGGACACCCGGCGCAGTATGCGCCGGCTGATCGCGCGCGGCGTCGACTCGATCACCACCAACCGGATCGAGGTGCTGTCCGGGCTGCTGACCTCGTCGCGGGACGTTCCCGGTACGCCCTAGAACTCCAGCGGGGTGAGGACCTGTTCCGCCCAGATGGTCTTGCCGGACGCGGTCTGCCGGGTGCCCCAGCTCTGGGTGAGCTGGGCGACCAGCAGCAGACCGCGTCCGCCCTCGTCGAAGGCGTGCGCGCGGCGCAGGTGCGGGGCGGTGCTGCTGCCGTCGGAGACCTCGCAGATGAGGGTGCGGTCGCGGATCAGCCGGAGCCGGATGGGGTCGGCTCCGTACCGGATGGCGTTGGTGACCAGCTCGCTCACCACGAGTTCGGTGACGAACGCGGCCTCCGTCAGGCCCCAGGCGGCGAGCTGCGCCGAGGCGTTGTCCCTGGCGTCGGCCACCTGCGCCGGGTCGCCGGTCAGCTCCCAGGACGCCACCTGGTCGGAGTGGAGCGCGCGGGTACGGGTGACCAGGAGCGCGGCGTCGTCGGTGGGCCGGTCGGGCAGCAGCGTCGACATCACGCGGTCGCAGAGGGCCTCCAGCGAGTCCGGCTCCGGCGAGCCCGGCTCGCCGGAATCCGGCCCGGGGCCGGCGCCGTCCCGCGGGTCCGGGGTCCCCGCGCCGTCCGGGTGCGCGGCCAGCACCTCGCACAGCTGCTGGAGACCCGCGTCGACATCACGGTCCCTGCCTACGATCAGTCCGTCGGTGCACAGCGCGAGCACGCTTCCCTCGGGCAGTTCCCGTTCGGTGACCTCGAAGGGCACGGCGCCCACGCCCAGCGGCGGCCCGGGGACGATGCCGAACAGCTCGACCGTGCCGTCCGGCAGCCGGACCGCGGGCGGCAGATGGCCGGCGGAGGCCATCGCGCAGCTCCGGGAGACCGGGTCGTAGACGGCGTACAGACAGGTGGCGCCGAACTCGCCGGTGGCCTCGGCGGCCGAGACCGCCGCGTCGTCGTCCTCGGCGAGGTGGCTCACCAGGTCGTCCAGGTGGGTGAGCAGCTCGTCCGGGGGCAGGTCCACGTCGGCGAGGGTGCGTACGGCCGTACGCAGCCGCCCCATGGCGGCGGAGGCGTGGATTCCGTGGCCGACGACATCGCCGACGACGAGCGCCACGCGGTTCCCGGAGAGCGGGATGACATCGAACCAGTCGCCGCCGACACCGGCGCGGGAGCCCGCGGGCAGATAGCGGGAGGCGAACTCCACCGCGTTCTGGCCGGGCATCCGCTGGGTGAGCAGGCTGCGTTGCAGGGCCAGCGCCGTGGTGTGCTCGCGGGTGTAGCGGCGGGCGTTGTCGATGCAGACGGCGGCGCGGCTGGCCAGTTCCTCGGCGAGGACCACGTCGTCCTGCTCGAAGGGTTCGGCGCGCTGCGCGCGGGTGAAGACGGCGACGCCGAGGGTGATGCCCCGGGCCCGGAGCGGGATGGCCATCAGGGAGTGCACCCCCCGTTCCCTGACCATGGCGGCCCGCGTCTCGTTGGCCCCGATCCACAGGGTGAACCCCGGATCGCCCAGCCTGCTGAGCGCGGGGCGGCCGGTGGTGAGGCAGCGGGCGGGCGGCGAGGACTCCGGGTAGGTCTCAAGACCGCCCAGTTCGACCGCGGCGGTGGTGATGCGCGGGTCGGCGGCCTTGTGTGAGACGCGTCGCAGCCGTACGTCGTTGTTGACGGGCCCTTCGGTCGGCTCCTCGCCGCGCATGACGGAGTCCAGCAGATCGACGGTTCCGTAGTCGCCGAGGACGGGCACGGCCAGCTGGGCGAGTTCCTCGGCGGTGCGCACCACGTCCAGGGTGGTCCCGATGGCGGTGCCGGCCTCCTTGAGCAGCAGCAGCCGCTGTCGGGCCCAGTACTGCTCGCTGCTGTCGAAGGCCAGTACGGCGACGCCGCGCTGCTGTTCGTCCGCGTCGCGCACGGGCCACATGTGGATGTTCCAGGCGTGGACGCGGGGCGAGGACAGGGCGTTGGTGTAGCTCTCGTAGTGCAGCGGCTTCCCGGTCCTGTTCACCCGGCGCAGATGCTCCAGGAAGTTCTGGCTGTCGTGGTCGCCGATGGCGATGGTGTCGCTGAAGAACCGTCCGCGCAGTTCCTCCTCCGTGCGGCCCAGGACCCCGCAGGCGGCGGAGTTGAGCCGGATGTAGCGCTCCTCGGTGTCGACGGCGGACATCGACACGGGTGCCTGGGCGACCGTCGCCTCCACCGTCAGCGGGTCGGCGTCGGGCGGCTGGGCCATCGCGTTGACGGTGACCACGAATCCTCTGGTCCCGCCGTCCGCGTCCAGGAGCGGGCAGGCCACCAGGCCGAGTTCCAGCCGGCCGCCGTCCCGGTGCCGTACGGCGGCGGTGCCGCGCCACACGTCCGCGCGGCGCAGCGCCGCCACGGCGGCCGCGGTCTCGGCGGGCTCCGAGGCGAGGAGGCGGGCGGCGGGGCGGCCGACCGCCTGCGCCGCCGTGTATCCGAGAAGGGATCCGGCGCCTTTGCTCCATCCGGTGACGGTCCCGCGCGTGTCCACGGTGACGACGGCCGCGGACTCCCGCTCCCGGCGGCCTCTTCGCCCCTCGTGAGAAGTGTTGCCACCAGTGCTCATCGCTCTCGATTCGCCTTCGCGGTCCCCTCACCCACCAGGATGCCCGTATCGCCGATCACCAACAAACGCAGGCGGGGGCGGGTGGCGCTCGCGGCCGGGAACGCGAAAGCGGGCCGTGGACAGGAGATTCCACGGCCCGCCGAGCGGCCGGTCAGCTGTCGAGCGACGTCATCACGTGCTTGATCCGCGTGTAGTCGTCGAAGCCGTACGCCGAGAGGTCCTTGCCGTATCCGGACTTCTTGAAGCCGCCGTGCGGCATCTCCGCGACCAGCGGGATGTGGGTGTTGATCCACACGCAGCCGAAGTCCAGCGCCTTCGACATCCGCATCGCGCGCCCGTGGTCCTTGGTCCACACCGAGGAGGCGAGCGCGAACTCGACCCCGTTGGCGTACTCCAGGGCCTGCGCCTCGTCCGTGAAGGGCTGGACGGTGATGACCGGGCCGAAGATCTCGTTCTGGATGATCTCGTCGTCCTGCTTGAGGCCGGAGACGACGGTCGGGGCGTAGAAGTAGCCCTTGTCGCCGACCCGGTGGCCGCCCGCCTCGACCTTGGCGTGGGCGGGCAGCCGCTCGATGAAGCCGGAGACCTGCGCCAGCTGGCCGGCGTTGTTGAGCGGGCCGTACAGCACGTCCTCGTCGTCGGCCGCGCCCGTCTTCGTGTCGGCCGCCGCCTTGGCGAGCGCCGTCACGAACTCGTCGTGGATCGACTCGTGGACGAGGACGCGGGTGGCGGCCGTACAGTCCTGGCCCGCGTTGAAGTAGCCCGCCACCGCGATGTCCTCGACGGCCTTCGCGATATCGACATCCTCGAAGACGACGACCGGCGCCTTGCCGCCCAGCTCCAGGTGGACCCGCTTGACGTCCCTGGCCGCCGATCCGGCGACCTCGATGCCCGCCCGTACGGAGCCGGTGATGGAGGCCATCGCGGGCGTGCGGTGCTCGACCATGGCCCGGCCGGTGTCGCGGTCGCCGCAGATGACGTTGAAGACGCCCTTGGGAACGATCGCGCCGATGATCTCGGCCATCAGCGTGGTCGAGGCAGGGGTGGTGTCCGACGGCTTCAGGACGACGGTGTTCCCGGCGGCGAGGGCCGGCGCGAACTTCCACACGCCCATCATCATCGGGTAGTTCCACGGCGCGACCTGCGCGCAGACGCCGATCGGCTCGCGGCGGACCATGGAGGTGAGGCCCTCCATGTACTCCCCGGCCGAGCGCCCTTCGAGCATCCGGGCCGCGCCGGCGAAGAAGCGGATCTGGTCCACCATCGGCGGGATCTCTTCGGTACGGGTCAGCTCCAGGGGCTTGCCGGTGTTCTCGGACTCGGCGGCGATCAGGTCCTCGGCGCGCTCCTCGAAGGCGTCCGCGATCCTGAGCAGCGCCTTCTGGCGCTCGGCCGGGGTCGTGTCGCGCCAGGCGGGGAACGCCGCGGCGGCGGCCTCCATGGCGGCGTCGACGTCGGCCGGACCCGAGAGCGGGGACGTGGCGTACGCCTCGCCCGTGGCCGGGTTGACCACCTCGATGGTCCGCCCGTCGGCGGCGTCCCGGAATTCCCCGTTGATGTAGTTACGCAGCCGGCGCAGCTCGGTGGTCACTGCCATCCCTCCTGTCAGATGTCCGGTGGGTGAGACACCCACCCTAATCGGTCGGTCGACGTATTCAACAGGCCCGACCCTCCACAACTTCGGATTCGGTGTTATTTGATCGCCTGAACAACGAATTTCATCGATTGAGGGTTGCGGGACGGACGAGTCGCAGTGCACAGTGAACCGCGTGGCCAGTCGTAACGCAGACTCCAGAACACCTTCCGGGCCGGGCATCAGGCCCGAAGCGAGGCCGGACTCCAAGCCGGACTCGAGGACCGGCAACGGGTCGTCACCGACGCTCGACTCGGTCTCCCTCGCCATCATCGAGCAGCTCCAGGAGGACGGACGGCGTCCGTACGCCGCGATCGGCAAGGCCGTCGGCCTCTCCGAGGCGGCCGTGCGCCAGCGCGTGCAGAAGCTGCTCGACCAGGGCGTGATGCAGATCGTCGCCGTCACCGACCCGCTCACCGTCGGATTCCGGCGCCAGGCGATGGTCGGGATCAACGTCGAGGGCGACACGGACCCGGTCGCGGACGCGCTCGCGGCCATGGACGAGTGCGAGTACGTGGTGATGACCGCGGGCTCCTTCGACCTCATGGTGGAGGTCGTCTGTGAGGACGACGACCATCTGCTGGAGGTCATCAACAAGCGGATCCGCGCGCTCCCCGGCGTGCGCTCCACCGAGAGCTTCGTCTACCTCAAGCTGAAGAAGCAGACCTATATGTGGGGAACCCGATAGCCGTGAGCAAGGACCTCTCCAAGACCGCGTACGACCACCTGTGGATGCACTTCACCCGCATGTCGTCGTACGAGAACGCGCCCGTGCCCACCATCGTGCGTGGCGAGGGCACCTACATCTACGACGACCGGGGCAAGCGCTATCTGGACGGCCTGTCCGGGCTGTTCGTGGTCAACGCCGGCCACGGCAGGCACGAGCTGGCCGAGACCGCGTACAGGCAGGGCCAGGAGCTGGCCTTCTTCCCGGTGTGGTCCTACGCGCACCCGAAGGCCGTCGAACTGGCGGAGCGGCTCGCCCACTACGCGCCCGGCGACCTCAACAAGGTCTTCTTCACCACCGGTGGCGGCGAGGCCGTCGAGACCGCCTGGAAGCTCGCCAAGCAGTACTTCAAGCTGACCGGCAAGCCGACCAAGTACAAGGTCATCTCCCGCGCCGTCGCCTACCACGGCACCCCGCAGGGAGCGCTGTCCATCACCGGGCTGCCCGCCCTGAAGGCCCCCTTCGAGCCGCTCGTCCCGGGCGCGCACAAGGTCGTCAACACCAACATCTACCGCGCGCCGATCCACGGGGACGACCCCGAGGCGTACGGGCGCTGGTGCGCCGACCAGATCGAGCAGGAGATCCTCTTCGAGGGCCCCGAGACGGTCGCCGCGGTCTTCCTGGAGCCGGTGCAGAACGCCGGCGGCTGCTTCCCGCCGCCGCCCGGCTACTTCCAGCGGGTGCGCGAGATCTGCGACCAGTACGACGTGCTGCTCGTCTCCGACGAGGTCATCTGCGCCTTCGGCCGGCTCGGCACGATGTTCGCGTGCGACAAGTTCGGCTACGTCCCTGACATGATCACCTGCGCCAAGGGCATGACCTCGGGCTACTCCCCGATCGGCGCGTGCGTCATCTCCGACCGGCTGGCCGAGCCGTTCTACCAGGGCGACAACACCTTCCTGCACGGCTACACCTTCGGCGGCCACCCGGTCTCGGCGGCGGTCGGCCTCGCCAATCTCGACATCTTCGAGCGCGAGGGCCTCAACCAGCACGTCCTCGACAACGAGGGCGCGTTCCACGACACCCTGAGCAAGCTGCACGACCTGCCGATCGTCGGCGACGTCCGGGGCAACGGCTTCTTCTACGGCATCGAGCTGGTGAAGGACAAGGTCACCAAGGAGACCTTCACGGACGAGGAGACCGAGCGCGTCCTGTACGGCTTCCTCTCCAAGGAGCTGTACGACAGCGGGCTGTACTGCCGCGCCGACGACCGGGGCGACCCGGTGGTGCAGCTGGCGCCGCCGCTGATCTCCGACCAGTCGACGTTCGACGAGATCGAGGGAATCCTGCGCTCGGTCCTGACGGAGGCGTGGACGAAGCTCTGATCCGGCCGAGGCGCTGATCCGGCCGAGGCGTGGCCGAAGCACCGATCCGGCCCGACCGCCCACCGGCCCGGGTGCCCCCTTTCGAGTGAGAAGGGGGGCATTCGGGCCGCGTGCTGTCGCACACCCGGCGCGGCGTCCCTAGCGTGCCCTGTGACCGATCGTCGCCGTCTTCCCTCCCCGGACGGGGACGGTACGTCAGATCAGAACCGAGGTGTACGCCATGGTGGCCCCGCCGGACAACGACGTGCTCTGGGCGCGTTCCCTGACCTACTCCCACAACGGATCACCCGCCCTCGACGAAGTCTCGCTCGGGGTGCGGGAGGGCGAGATCCTCGCCGTGAACGGCCCGCGCGGGAGCGGCAAGACGACGCTGCTGCGGTGTCTGTCCGGCCAGCTGGTCCCCCGCCGGGGAGAGGTCTGGTTCAACAGCACGCCCGTCCACACCATGAGCGCGCTGCTGCGGGAACGGCTGCGCCGCGACCGCTTCAGCTGGATCGATCCCGAGCCGTCCCTCGTGCCCGAACTGAGCGCCTGGGAGAACGCGGCCCTGCCGCTGCTGATGCGCGGCGCGTCCCACCGGGCCGCCAAGACCGCCGCGATGGAGTGGCTGGAGCGTCTCGACATCGGCGCGTACGCCCGTAAACGCCCCTGCGCGCTGCTCCAGTCGCAGCGCCAGCGGGTCGCCGTCGCCCGCGCCCTGGTCACCGAGCCGTCGGTGCTCTTCGCCGACGAGCCGACCGCACCGCTGCACCGCAACGACCGGGCGCAGGTGCTGCGCACGCTGACCACGGCGGCCCGTTCGCACCGCATCACCGTGGTGCTGGCCACGCTGGACACGGAGGTCGCGACGCTCGCGGACCGTACGGTGACCCTGCTGGACGGCCGCCGCGTCAACGCGCCGCGGCCCTCCGAGGCGGAAGGCCGGGCCGCGTGCTCGCTCTCCGTCTAGGCCGCCGCACCCACCTCCTGGCCCAGTTCCGCCGGCTGCTGGTCGCCGCTGCCTCGGCGGGCGTCGGGTTCCTGCTGCTGTGCACGCTGGGCTGGGCCATGGGCCACCCCGCCGGGTCCACGGTGCGTCTGCTCTGGTGTCTGATCCCGCTGGCGGCGACGGTGCAGTTCGCGGTCGCCGTGGCCCGTACGGATCCGAGTGTCCGGCCGCGCGCCGGGCTGTCGGCGGTGGGCCTCGGCCCGGCCCGGCTGACGGCGCTCGCCGCCACGTCGACCGCCGTGTCCTGCACGCTGGGGAGCGCGGTGGCGCTGCTGTTCTTCCTGCATCTGCGCGGTGATCTGACCGGGATGCCGTTCGACGGGGAGGCGGCGGAGCTGCTCGCCGCCGATCAGTCGCTGCCCCTGGGCGGGGCGCTGACACTGCTCGCCGTGGTGCCCGTTCTGGCGACGGTGGCGACGGCGCTGGCGCTGCGCGACCGGGGCGGCGCGAACCCCCGCCGGGCGCGCGCCCGCGCGTCGGGGGCCGCGCCGGATCCGGCGGCGGACTCCGGGGCGGATCCCGCGCCGGCCGGGCCCCTCCCCCACCCCGCTCCGGCGCCGGGCGGGCTGCCGTGGGGCGTCGCCCTGACGGCGGCCGGGCTCGCGGTCGAGACGTACGCGAGCCGGGGCGGCGCGGGCTCCGTGCTGCCGCTGCCCGGCCACTTCGACGGCAGCCCTGCCGGGGTGCTGGCGGGCTGGTCGCTGACGGCTCTCGGGCTCGCGCTGGCAGGCCCCGGGATCACCCATGCGTGCGGCTGGCTGCTCCAGGTCCTGCGCCCCGGCGCGATCCGGCTGCTGGCGGGGCGCACGCTGATGGCCGAGGCCCGGCGGATCGGCCGGCCCCTGGGCGTGCTGTGCGCGGTGCTCTCCGGTGTGCTCGCCGCGAACTCCCTGTACGGCCCCGGCGACGAACGTCCCTTCGGTCCGCTCACCGCCCTGGGCGCGGCCCTGGTGATCGGCTGTACGGCCGCCACGCTCCTGACCGCGACCCTGGAGGCCCGGCAGGTACGGTCCGCCACCACCCGCACGCTGCGTCTGGCGGGCGCCCCGGCCGCTCTCGTCCGTACGGCGGCGGCGGTCAGAGCGACCACCGTGCTGGCCGTGTTCACCCCGCTGACCTGGGCGGTGGCCTCGCTGGCGGCGATTCCGCTGTCCGCCTGAGCCGGCCGCACCGGTCTCGAAGGGCCCGACCGTCGAGGACGGCCGGGCCCTTCGGCGCTGCTACGGCTGCGAGTGCTACGGCTACGAGAGCTCCTTCGCCACCGCCGGCGCCCCGCGGACGGTGTCCTGGCCTTCCTGGGCCGGCAGCACCACGACCTCGGCCGCCGTGAAGGTCACCCCCACCGCCTGGCCCTCGGCCGGCGCGTCCCGCAGCCCGCACTCGGCCTCCAGTAGAGGCGCCTCGCCCGGTCCGGCCGGGCGCAGCAGGACGGCGACCCGGCCGCTGCGGAACGTACGCGCCCCGACCGTGCAGCGCAGCCCCTCGGCGGGATCCCCCAGCCGTACGCCGGCGGGCCGGACCAGCAGTGTCCGCTCGCCCTGCGGGGAGCCGTCCGGTACGGGGACGGGGCCCCAGACCGTGTCGGCGGCCCCGCCGCTCACCGTGGCGGGCACGACGTTGTCGAAGCCGAGGAACCGGGCGACGAAGGCGGAGGCTGGCCGCTGCCAGACCTCCAGCGGGGTGCCGGTCTGGGCCACGCGCCCGTCGCGCATCACCACGACCCGGTCGGCGAGCGCGAACGCCTCGCCCTGGTCGTGGGTGACGGCGAGCACCGTCGTACCGAGCCGTCCGAACAGGCCGCGCAGCTCGACCACGAGGCGCTCGCGCAGGCCGCGGTCGAGCTGACCGAGCGGTTCGTCGAGCATCAGCAGCCGGGGGCTCGGCGCGAGGGCCCTGGCCAGGGCGACCCGCTGCTGCTCGCCGCCGGACAGCGCGGCGACGGCCCGCGGGCCCGCGCCCGGCAGGCCGACGAGGTCGAGCAGCTCCGTCACCCGGGCCGCCCGCTCCTCGCGGGCCGTTCCGCGCATCCGCAGCCCGAAGGCGACATTGCCCGCCACGTCCCGCTGCGGAAAGAGCTGGTGGTCCTGGAACATCAGCCCGACGCCGCGCCGGTGGGCAGGGACCCCCGACTGGTCGGCGCCGTCGAGGAGCACCCGCCCGCCGTCCGGGTGCTGGAGCCCGGCGACGACCCGCAGGAGCGTGGACTTGCCGCTGCCGCTGGGGCCGAGCACGCAGACGATCTCGTGCTCGGCGATGCGCAGATCCACCGCGTCGAGGGCGGTCCGCGCGTCCGCGCGGGCTCCGAACCGTACGGTCACGTCCGACAGGGTCAGCAGGGCCATCAGAACTCTCCGGAGCGGTCGGTACGGATACGTTCGAGCACCAGCAGCGACACCGCGCACACCACCATCAGCACCGTGGACAGCGCCATCGCCTGGCCGTAGTTCAGCTCACCCGGCCGCCCCAGCAGCCGGGCCACGGCCACCGGCAGCGTCGGCCGGTCCGGGCGCGCGATGAAGACCGTCGCGCCGAACTCCCCCAGCGAGACGGCGAAGGCGAACCCGGCGGCGACCAGCAGCGCCCGCCGTACCAGCGGCAGATCGACTTCCCGCCACACCCGCGACGGGGACGCCCCGAGGACCGCCGCCGCCTCGCGCAGCCGCCCGTCCACGGCCCGCAGGACGGGAAGCATGGTCCGTACGACGAAGGGGACGCCCACCAGCGCCTGGGCGAGCGGGACCAGGATCCAGGAGGCGCGCAGATCGAGCGGCGGCTTGTCGAGGGTGATCAGGAAGCCGAAGCCGACCGTGACGGCGGAGACCCCCAGCGGCAGCATCAGCAGGGCGTCGAAGCCCCGCGCGAGGCGGCCCGCCCGCCGGGTCAGCGCGGCGGCGGCCAGCCCGCCCACCACCAGCGCGATCGCGGTCGCGGCGAGCGCGTACCGCAGTGAGTTCCCGACGGCCTCCAGTGGAGGCACGAGAAAGGTGCCGCCGCTCGCCTCGACCGACCCCAGGGCCCGGTAGAAGCCGAACCCGTAGCCGCCGGGTCCGTCCAGGGAGCGTTCGACCAGCACACCGAGCGGCAGCAGGATCAGCAGCAGGACGGAGGCGAGGACGCCGCCGAGCAGCGCCCACTGCCCTTTCCCGCGCGGCCGGGCCGCCGTCAGCGCGGGGTCGACCAGCCGCAGCGTTGTCTCGCGCCGCCGTACGGTCCACGCGTGCACCGCCAGGACCGAGCCGACGGCGGCGAACTGGATCAGCGTCAGTACGGCGGCGGTGGACAGGTCGAAGATCTGCGCGGTCTGCCGGTAGATCTCCACCTCCAGGGTGGAGTAGGCGGGCCCGCCGAGGATCTGTACGACGCCGAAGGAGGTGAAGGTGAACAGAAAGACCATCAGCGCGGCGGCCGCGACGGCGGGGCCGAGGGCGGGCAGGGTCACCCGTCGCCAGGCGGCGAGGCGGCCCGCGCCGAGCACCCGCGCGGCCTCTTCCTGCCGCGGGTCGAGCTGCGACCACAGTCCGCCCACGGTCCTGACGACCACCGCGTAGTTGAAGAAGACATGCGCGAGGAGGATCGCCCAGACGGTGGTGTCGAGCCGTACGCCCCACAGCTCGTCCAGCAGCCCGCCGCGGCCGAGCAGCGCCAGGAAGGCCGTGCCGACGACGACGGTCGGCAGCACGAACGGCACGGTCACCACCGCGCGCAGCACCCCCTTGCCCGGGAAGTCGAAGCGCGCGAACACATAGGCGCCGGGCAGCGCGATCAGCAGGGTGAGCGCGGTGGAGACGAGCGCCTGCCAGGTGGTGAACCACAGGACGCCGAGGATGTCGGGACGGCTCAGCACATCGGCGATCTGGCCGAACTGCCAGCCCTCGGCGGTCTTCAGCCCGCGCCCGACGATCGCGGCGACGGGATAGGCGAAGAAGACGGCGAAGAACGCGAGGGGCAGCGCCATGAGGGCGAGCCGGACGGCGGTCGCCCGCCGCCCGGACCTGCCCGGTCGCCCGGGCGGCCCGGACCCGCGTGTCGGCGTCTTCGTGGTTACTTCACTACGAGCGAGGACCACGACTGGACCCACTGCTCACGGTTGGCGGCGATCTTCGCCGGAGCCACGGTCTCGGGCCGGTCGACGGTCGCGCCGAACTCCGTGAAGAGCGCGGGCAGCGGAACGTTCTTGACCACCGGGTTCACGAACATGTTCAGCGGCATGTCGGCCTGGAACTTCTCGCTGATCAGGAAGTCCAGCAGCGCCTTGCCGCCGGCCTCGTTCTTCGCGCCGGTGAGCAGCCCGGCGAACTCGGTCTGCCGGAAGCAGGTGCCGGTGGCCACCCCGGTCGGAGCCGTCTTGGGCCGCGGCTTCGCGTACAGCACCTCGACCGGCGGGCTGGAGGCGTACGAGACGACGATCGGGCGGTCGGCCTTGGCCTTCCTGCCGCCGGCCGAGCCGGAGAAGTTCTCGTTGTATGCCTGCTCCCAGCCGTCGACGACCTGGACGCCGTTGGCCTTCAGCTTCTTCCAGTAGTCCTGCCAGCCGTCCTCGCCGTAGCGCCCGATGGTGCCGAGGAGGAAGCCCAGCCCCGGCGAGGACGTGGCGGCGTTCTCCGTCACGAGCAGGTTCTTGTAGGCGGGCTTCACCAGGTCGTCGAAGGACGTGGGGGGCGCGAGCTTCTTGTCGGCGAAGTACTTCTTGTCGTAGTTGACGCAGATGTCGCCGGTGTCGATGGGCGTGACCCGGTGCTGGTCCCGGTCGAGCTGCGCGGCCTTGTCGACGTCGCCGAGCCCCTTCGCCTCGTACGGCGTGAACAGGCCGTTGTCGAGCGCGCGGGAGAGCAGGGTGTTGTCGACGCCGAAGAAGACGTCGCCCTGGGGCGCTCCCTTGGTGAGGATCTCCTTGTTGAGTGCCTCGCCCGCGTCTCCGCTCTTGAGCACCTTGACCGTGTAGCCGGTCTCCTTGGTGAACTCCTTCAGCACGGAGGGGGAGGCGTTGAACGAGTCGTGGCTGACGAGGGTGACGGTCTTGGACTTCGTACCGGCGGATCCGCCGTCCGCCGAGTCTCCGGAGCCGTCGGACCCGCCGCAGGCGGCGAGCGTCGAGACCCCGAGTGCGGTGGCGAGCGCGGCGGCGGCCAGTCTTCCGGCGCCGTTACGGGTGGTGCTCACTGGTGTTTTCCTCCTGGGATGTCCAGGAGAAGACGCGGCCCTGCCCCGGCATCCGGACGGACCGGAACCGGGGCAGGGCGCAACAGCTTGAGTGGTGTCCGAACTTCCTACCCAGAATGACCTGGGCAAGGTTCAGAGGGTCTGCGGCCGCTGCCCGCTCTCACGGACATGTGCCGCACTCTCAGCGCTGTGGCGCTCCCCTGTCGGAAATCGAGTGGTGCTTTTCGGCCCCAGGCTACAGGTGTACGGTCTCAGCGCTCCGAAGCGGCCAGCTGTCCGCACGCTCCGTCGATCTCCTGACCACGGGTGTCGCGGACGGTCACGGGCACTCCGTGGGCGGCGATCGCCTCGACGAACTTCTTCTCGTCCTCGGGGCGCGAGGCGGTCCACTTCGACCCGGGGGTCGGGTTGAGCGGGATCAGGTTGACGTGCACCCGCTTGCCCTTGAGCAGCCGGCCCAGCCGGTCGCCGCGCCACGCCTGGTCGTTGATGTCACGGATCAGGGCGTACTCGATGGAGATACGGCGGCCGGACTTCTCCGCGTACTCCCAGGCGGCGTCGAGCACTTCCCGGACCTTCCAGCGGGTGTTGACCGGCACGAGGGTGTCGCGCAGCTCGTCGTCCGGCGCGTGCAGCGAGACGGCGAGGCGGCACTTGAACCCCTCGTCGGCGAAGCGCAGCATCGCCGGGACCAGACCGACCGTGGAGACGGTGATCCCGCGCTGCGAGATGCCGAGCCCGTCGGGCTCGGGGTCGGTGAGCCGGCGGATCGCCCCCACGACGCGCTTGTAGTTGGCGAGCGGCTCGCCCATGCCCATGAAGACGATGTTGGAGAGCCGGGCGGGACCGCCGGGAACCTCTCCGTCGCGCAGCGCCCGCATCCCGTCGACGATCTGGTGCACGATCTCGGCGGTGGAGAGGTTGCGGTCGAGACCGGCCTGTCCGGTGGCGCAGAACGGGCAGTTCATCCCGCACCCGGCCTGGGACGAGATACACATGGTGACGCGGTCGGGATAGCGCATCAGCACGGACTCGACCAGGGTGCCGTCGTGCAGCCGCCAGAGGGTCTTGCGGGTGGTGTCGTCGTCGCAGGAGATGTGCCGCACCACCGACATCAGGTCGGGCAGCAGCTCCGTCGCGAGTTTCTCGCGGGCGGCGGCCGGGATGTCGGTCCACTGCTCGGGGTCGTGGGCGTACCGCGCGAAGTAGTGCTGCGACAGCTGCTTGGCGCGGAACGCCTTCTCACCGATCGCGGTGACGGCCTCGCGGCGCTCGTCGGGGCTGAGGTCGGCGAGATGGCGCGGGGGCTTCTTGGCTCCGCGCGGCGCGACGAAAGTGAGTTCTCCAGGTACAGGCATGGTGGATCCAGTGTCGCAGACATGCGGAAGGGGGTCCGCTGCCCTGTGGACAACGGACCCCCTTCCGGCGAAAACGCTGATCAGGAGCCTACGAAGAGCACCAGCAGCAGCCAGACGACCGGCGCCGTCGGCAGCAGGGAGTCCAGCCGGTCCATGATGCCGCCGTGGCCCGGCAGCAGCGTGCCCATGTCCTTGATGCCGAGGTCGCGCTTGATCATCGACTCGCCCAGGTCGCCGAGCGTGGCGCTGGCCGCGACCGCCAGGCCGAGGAGCAGCCCCTGCCACCAGTGCCCGCCGTCGATCATGAATTCCATGCAGAGCGCGCCGGCCACCATGGCGAAGAGGACGGCTCCGCCGAGCCCTTCCCTGGTCTTGCCGGGGCTGATGCGCGGCGCGAGCTTGTGGGTGCCGAAGCGCCAGCCGACGGCGTACGCGCCGGTGTCGCTGACGACCGTCAGCAGCAGGAACATCAGCACGCGCAGCGGGCCGTCGTCCGCCGTGAGCAGCAGCGCGACGAAGGTCGCCAGGAACGGTACGTAGAAGGCGGCGAAGACCCCCGCGGTCACGTCCTTGAGATAGCCCTCGGGCGGCTGCGCCATCCGCCAGACCAGCACCGCGAGGGCGGTGAGGGCCATGGCGACCCAGGCGCCCTCGGGACCGCGCGCGTATCCGGCGACGACCATCGCGGCGCCGCCCACGGCCAGCGGTACGAGCGGGGCCCTGATGCCCTTCTTCTCTTCCAGCCGTGAGGTCAGCTCCCACAGCCCGATGACCACCGCGACCGCTATGACGCCGACGAAGACGGCCTTGACGATGAAGAGGGACGCCGCGACCACCGCGCCGAGTCCGACGCCGACCCCTATGGCCGCTCGCAGGTCACGGCCGGCCCGCTTCTTCTGCGGCGGCGGTGGAGGGGCGGCCATGGGCTCCTGCGGAGTCTCGTCACGGAGTTCGTCACGGAATTCGTCGCCGAATCCGTCGGGCGCGATGGGCATGGGCCGAGTCTGCTGCGCCGCGTGCCCGTCGAAGGCGGGACCCGCCGGGATGGCCCCCTGGTCGGTCGGTCCCCGGTAACCGGCTGTCGGTGGGGCCCCCCGGGATGAGTCGTTCATCAGACCTCTAGCAGCTCGGCTTCCTTGTGCTTGAGCAGCTCGTCCACCTGCGTGACGTACTTCGCGGTGGTGTCGTCGAGCTCCTTCTCGGCGCGACGGCCCTCGTCCTCGCCGACCTCGCCGTCCTTGATCAGCTTGTCGATGGTCTCCTTGGCCTTGCGACGCACGGCGCGGATGGAGATCTTGGAGTCCTCGGCCTTGGTCTTGGCGACCTTGATGAACTCCTTGCGGCGGTCCTGGGTCAGCTCGGGGAAGACCACCCGGATGATATTGCCGTCGTTGCTCGGGTTGACGCCGAGGTCGGAGTCGCGGATCGCCTGCTCGATGTTGCGCAGCGCGCTCTTGTCGAACGGGGTCACCACGGCCATCCGCGCCTCCGGCACGGCGAACGAGGCGAGTTGGTTGATCGGGGTCAGGGCACCGTAGTAGTCCGCCACGATCTTGTTGAACATCGCCGGGTGCGCGCGCCCGGTACGGATCGCGGCGAAGTCGTCCTTGGCGACCAGGACGGCCTTCTCCATCTTCTCCTCGGCCTCGAGGAGGGTCTCTTCGATCACCACTTGCTCCTGCGTGTCTTGAGTGGCCCGGCACGTTGACCGGCCGGCGGAACCTGCGTCGCGTCTTGTTCCTGCACGGTGTCCGACCGGCAGGGCTTTGTCCATCCCCGTGCGGGGCCCTCCGGAGTCAGTCCCGGGTGCCCTGGTCGCTCACGAGTGTGCCGATCTTCTCACCCTTGACCGCACGCGCGATATTGCCCTCGGTCAGCAATTCGAAGACGAGGATCGGCAGTTTGTTGTCCTGGCACAACGTGATCGCGGTCATGTCGGCGACGCGCAGATCGCCGGCGATGACCTCGCTGTACTCCAGCGCGTCGAACTTCACCGCGTTCGGGTTGGCCTTGGGGTCGGAGTCGTACACCCCGTCCACCCCGTTCTTCCCCATCAGCAGCGCCTCGGCGTCGATCTCCAGGGCGCGCTGGGCGGCGGTGGTGTCGGTGGAGAAGTAGGGCATGCCCATGCCGGCGCCGAAGATGACGACGCGGCCCTTCTCCAGGTGGCGTACGGCGCGCAGCGGGATGTACGGCTCCGCGACCTGGCCCATGGTGATGGCCGTCTGGACGCGGGAGTCGATGCCCTCCTTCTCCAGGAAGTCCTGGAGGGCCAGGCAGTTCATGACCGTACCGAGCATGCCCATGTAGTCGGAGCGCGCCCGGTCCATGCCGCGCTGCTGGAGTTCGGCGCCGCGGAAGAAGTTGCCGCCGCCGATGACGACCGCGATCTGGGCGCCGTCCCTGACGACGGCGGCGATCTCGCGGGCCACGGCGTGTACGACATCGGGGTCGACGCCGAGCGCTCCCCGGCCGGCGAACGCCTCACCGGACAGCTTCAGCATGAAACGTCCGTGCTTCGTGCCGCTCTTCGTGCCGTCGTCGATGTGGTCGGCCTGATTCATGGAGATCTCCTCGTGCACATACGAAGAAGGCCATTGCCGGGGGTCCTTGCGGTTCCCTGTACGGCAATGGCCTCCTCGTCAGATCTGCGATCGCCCGGCGCGTGACGCGGGCGACTGCCTCAGACCCTATCGGGGTCCGTGGTTGATCGCGTACGGACTCAGACGCCGACCTTGATGCGCGTGAAGCGCTCCAGGGCCACGCCGGCCTCGTCCAGGATCTTCTGGACGGACTTCTTGTTGTCCTTGGCGAACGCCTGCTCCAGGACGACGACGTCCTTGAAGAAACCGTTGACGCGTCCCTCGATGATCTTCGGAAGGGCGGCCTCGGGCTTGCCCTCCTCGCGGGAGGTCGCCTCGGCGACGCGGCGCTCGTTCTCGACCGTCTCGGCCGGGACCTCGTCGCGGTTCAGGTACTTCGGCGCGAACGCGGCGATGTGCTGCGCGACGTCCTTGGCGACCTGGGCGTTCTCCTTGTCCAGCTGGACAAGGACGCCGACCTGCGGCGGGAGGTCGGGCATGGTGCGGTGCATGTACGCCGCGACGTAACCGCCGGTGAACTGCGCGAAGCGGTCCAGGACGATCTTCTCACCGAGGTTGGCGTTGGCCTCGTCGACGTACGCCTGCACGGTCTTGCCGGCCTCGATCTCGGAGGCGAGCAGCGCCTCCAGGTCGGCCGGGGAGGTGGCGGCGACGTGCGCGACGAGGGCGTTGGCCACGGCCTGGAACTTGTCGCCCTTGGCGACGAAGTCCGTCTCGCACTTGAGCTCGACCAGCACACCGGAGGAGTTGTCGTCGGCGATGAGGGCGACGACGGCCCCGTTCTCGGCGGAACGGCCCTCGCGCTTGGCGACGCCCTTCTGGCCCTTGACGCGGAGCAGCTCGACGGCCTTGTCGACGTTGCCGTCGGCCTCGTCCAGCGCCTTCTTGCAGTCCATCATGCCGACGCCGGTCAGCTCGCGGAGCTTCTTGACGTCAGCGGCGGTGAAGTTCGCCATGATCTGTAATTCTCTTTCGGAGGTCTGAAAGATCTACGGGTGAACGGCGGGGGCCGGTGGGCCCCCGCCGTCAACTGCCGAACCTTGGTGAAGGTCAGGCCTGCTCGGCGTCCGTGGCCGGGGCGGCCTCGGCGGCGGGGGCGTCGGCCTCGGCGGCCGGGGCCTCAGCGGCCGGAGCCTCGGCAGCGGCCTCGGCCGGCTTCTCGGCCTCGGCGGCGGCCGGAGCGGCCTCGGCGGGCTTCTCGGCGTCGTCCTTCTTCTCACCTTCGAGAAGGTCGCGCTCCCACTCGGCGAGGGGCTCGCCGGCGGCCTTCTCGCCCGGCTTCGAGTCACCGGTGGCGACGCCGGAACGGGCGATGAGGCCCTCGGCGACGGCGTCGGCGATCACGCGGGTGAGCAGGGTGACGGAGCGGATCGCGTCGTCGTTGCCCGGGATCTTGTAGTCGACCTCGTCGGGGTCGCAGTTGGTGTCGAGGATCGCGACGACCGGGATGTGGAGCTTGCGCGCCTCACCGACGGCGATGTGCTCCTTCTTGGTGTCGACGATCCAGACGGCGCTGGGCACCTTCTGCATCTCGCGGATACCACCGAGGGTCTTCTCCAGCTTGGCCTTCTCGCGGGAGAGGACCAGCAGCTCCTTCTTGGTGAGGCCGGAGGCGGCCACGTCCTCGAAGTCGATGAGCTCGAGCTCCTTCAGACGCTGAAGGCGCTTGTAGACGGTGGAGAAGTTGGTGAGCATGCCGCCCAGCCAGCGCTGGTTGACGTAGGGCATGCCCACGCGCGTCGCCTGCTCGGCGATCGCTTCCTGCGCCTGCTTCTTGGTACCGACGAACATGATGGAACCGCCGTGGGCGACGGTCTCCTTGACGAACTCGTAGGCGCGGTCGATGTACGACAGCGACTGGAGCAGGTCGATGATGTAGATGCCGTTGCGCTCCGTGAAGATGAAACGCTTCATCTTCGGGTTCCAGCGGCGGGTCTGGTGACCGAAGTGGACGCCGCTTTCCAGCAGCTCCCGCATCGTGACGACGGCCATGGCCGTACTCCTTGAGATACTCGGTTGTCGCGTCCGCCGGACGGCAGTCGCGCCTGACGCCCCGGCCGCGCTGTGCCACGGAGGACCGAGAAGCGCTGACATCGGCTTCAGAAGGCCGATGGCGGGGCGTGCGAAGTCGATCCGGTGGCCCGGATCGCCACATGAAGTGTACGGGACCTTCGCACCTCCGGGTGACGGAGCTGTCCACAACCGGTCGGTACTCCACAGATCCGGCCCATGATCAGCGCGCTCGCGGGATCCGCGCGACAGTGCGGGACATGGTCACTTTCCGTGTTCTCGCCTGCGCGCTCGCCCTGATGTTCCTCGTCGCGCCCGGCCGGTCCGCCGTCGGCGCGACCGCCGTCCCGGTCGCTCTCCCGGCCGCTCTCCCCGCCGAGGGGGGCGCTCCCGACGGCGGCCGGGCCTGGCCGTTGGGCTCACGCCCGGCGGTGGAGCGGGGCTGGCAGCCGCCGGCCTCGGCGTACGGTCCCGGTCACCGGGGCGTGGATCTCGCCGCGCCGGCCGGTGCGACGGTACGGGCGGCGGCGGCCGGCCGGGTCTCGTTCACCGGCCGGGTGGCGGGGCGCGGGGTGCTCTCCCTCACCCTGCCGGGGACCGGCGATCCCGCGCTGCGCACCACGTACGAGCCGGTGGAGCCGCTGGTCGAGAAGGGCGAGCTGGTGGTCGCCGGGCAGCCGGTGGCGACACTGGCTGCCGGTCCCTGGCACTGCGCGACGGGCTGTCTGCACTGGGGGCTGCGGCGGGGTAGGACCTATCTGAACCCGCTGTCCCTGCTCCCCGCCGAGCTGCTGCGCCGCAGGCCGTCACGGCTGCTGCCGGTCCTGGGCGTCCCCGAACCGGACCCGACACCGACACCGACACCGGCCCCGGCGCCTGCCCCGGCGCTGGTGCCACCGGGACGGTACGGGGCGTGGCCGGGTCAGCCCCGTACGCCACGCAGCGCCATGGACACGGCCGCCTCGACGATCTCCGGGGGCACCTCGGCGGCGCCGAGTTCGATCCGCCGGACCGCCGCGTCCACGATGCCCTGGAGGAGCATCGCGGCCAGCCGGGGATGTTCGTGGCCCAGGTCGGCGAGGGCCTCCACGATCATGGCGATCAGACCGCCGTGAGCGGCGCGGATCTTCTCCCTGGCGCCCGCGTCCAGCTCGCTGGCGGAGATGGCGACGACAGCGCGGTGGCGCCGGTCCCCGACCAGGGCGAGCTGCCGGCGCACATACGCCTCGATCTTGTCCTCGGGGGTGTCCGCGCCGTCCATGGCGGCCTCGACCTCGGCCGCCCAGACCGGGAAGTCGACCGCGCACAACTCCTCGACGACGGCCGCGCGCGAGCGGAAGTACTCGTAGACGGAGGACCGCGCGAGGCCCGTGCGCTCGGCGAGGGCGGGGAAGGTCAGCGCCTCCGTACCGCCTTCGGACAGCAGGGAGCGCGCGGCGTCCAGCAGGGCGCCGCGTTGCATGGTCCGGTGCTCGGCCACGGAGGCCGCTCGAATCCTGGGCACCCCACCACTCTACGGATGGGGCGGCGGCGGCACAGCGTCAGCGTCCGACGTCGGCCAGCTTGGCGCGCAGCTGGAGCACCGACTTTGTGTGGATCTGGCTGACCCGGCTCTCGGTCACGCCGAGGACATTGCCGATCTCCGCGAGGGTGAGCCCCTCGTAGTAGTAGAGCGTGACCACCGTCTTCTCCCGGTCGGGCAGGGTGTTGATGGCGCGCGCCAACAGCCGTCTCAGCTCCCGGTCCTCGGCGACCTCCACCGGATTATCGGCGGCGGTGTCCTCCAGGGTGTCCATCAGGCTGAGCCGGTCGCCGCCCTCACCGCCGACGTGCAGCAGCTCCTCCAGCGCCACGACGTTCGCCAGGGACAACTGGCTGAAAACCGCGTGCAGTTCCTCCAGGGCGATCCCCATCTCAGCGGCCACCTCGCTCTCCGAGGGCGTACGCCGCAGCTGCGCCTCCAGCGTGGCGTAGGCACGCTCCACCGCCCTCGCCTTCTGCCGCACGGAGCGCGGAATCCAGTCGAGGGCCCGCAGTTCGTCGATCATCGCGCCACGGATCCGGGTGATCGCGTATGTCTCGAATTTGATCGACCGCTCGATGTCGAACTTCTCGATGGCGTCGATGAGTCCGAAGACCCCGGAGGAGACGAAGTCGGCCTGCTCGACATTGGACGGCAGCCCGACGCTCACCCGGCCGGCGACATACTTCACCAGCGGCGAGTAGTGCAGGATCAACTGCTCGCGCAGCCGTCCGTCACCCGTGGTCTTGTACGAACGCCACAGCTCGTCGAGTGACGAGGGCTCGGGGGGCCGCACGCCGCTCCGGGCAGCCGGGGGCGCTGCCGCGCGGTCAGACCCGGAGGTGTGCTGGGGCATGCGTCGCCTTGAGCCGTTCTGCGTGAAGTGTGGGGGCGGGGAGTACGGGGGGAGAGAGTACGAGCGGGTGGAAGTACGAGCGGGGGGAGTTCTGTCGGAGCGGAATGCAGGTGAGCGTAGCGTGACCGCAGAGTCGCTCTGCGCGAGGAGTGGACGGCCGCGTCCGCCCCGGGCACCCTCCGTCGGCCACATCTTTGATCAGGGGCCGACGTGGGTCGCGCCGGCCCTCCGGGTGCCACCGACGGAGGAGCGAGGATCAGCTGCCTACACCCTTTCACCCGAATGCCCCAGGTCAAGTACCGCCTCGCCGCGTGGCCCGGCCGGTGTCGGACGGGGCGTCAACTGCCATCCGTCGCCGCACCGTTCGACAAACCCCAACGAGTGGAGTTCGTACAGCCTGCCGAGCGCCTCGTCCACGGTCGTCCCGGCTTCCCGGGCCACCTCACGCCCTTCGGCCGCGCCCCGGGCCGGCAGCGCCTCCAGCACCCGGGCGCTGGCGGGGTCCAGCAGGTCCCTGGCGAGTACGGGACCACGGCGCGACGGGGCCAGTTCGCCGATGTCGCCCACCAGTTCCGCCACTTCGGCCGCGTCGGTGACCAGCACGCCTTCCCCGCGCAGCAGTTCGTGCACACCGGCCGACAGCCCGCTGGTGGCGGGCCCCGGCACGCCCATCGTGAACCGGCCGAGCCGCTGCGCGCAGCGCGCGGTGACCAGGGATCCGCTGCGGTACTCGGCCTCCACCACGACCGTTCCCCTGGTGAGGGCGGCGATCACCCGGTTGCGCAGAACGAATCTGCTGCGGGTGGGATGATCGCCGGGCGGCAGCTCCGCGACCAGCAGGCCCTGTTGCGCGATGCGTCCGATCAGCTCGGCGTGGCCGGGCGGATAGACCTTGTCGACTCCGCTGGCCAGTACGGCGACGGTGGCCCCGCCGGCCGACAGCGCGCCCCGGTGGGCGGCGCCGTCGACTCCGAAGGCGGCGCCGGACGTCACCACCCAGCCGCGCTCGGCCAGACCGGCGCCCAGAGTCGCCGCCATATGTGCCCCGTAAGGAGTACACGCCCTGGCGCCCACGACGGCGACGGACCGCAGTGACCAGATCCGCAGATCCGGTCCGCCGCGCACCCACAGACCGATGGGGCGGGCCGCTTCGAGGTCGTCGAGCTGGCTGGGCCACTCCGGATCACCGGGGCAGACGAACCGGCCGCCGAGCGCGGCGATCGCCGCCAGATCGCGCTCGGGAAGCGCCGCTCCGGCCCGGATCCGGTAACCGCCGAGCCGTTCTCCGGTGACGCCGGTGAGCCGCTCCCGGCCGGCGTCCGGCGAGCTGAGCAGCTCCAGCAGCCCGACGGCGCCGAACCGCCGCAGCCACCGGCCGCCGCGCTCGTCCCCAGGCTCGAACACCCGGGTGAGCGCGGCCCGGGCCAGCCTCTCGTCCGTCCCGACGGGCGTCATGACGCACCCCCGGCCGCCGCGGTCGCGCCGCGCGCGATACCGGTGCGCAGCTCCAGCGCGAGCGCCACATCACGCACCTGCGGGCGGTCGTGCCCGGCCAGATCCGCGATCGTCCAGGCCACCCGCAGCACCCGGTCCATACCGCGCGCGGTCAGCAGTCCGCGCTCCAGATCCCGTTCGGCCGCGGCGAGCGCCCCGGGAGCGACCGGCCAGCGGGTGCGCAGCTCATGGCCGGGGATCTCGCTGTTGACCGACCAGGGCGTGCCGTCCAGCCGGACCGACGACCGCGCCCTGGCCTCCCGTACCCGCTCCGCGACCACCGCCGTCGACTCCCCCCGGCCCGACTGTCCCAGCAGGTCAGCCTGGTTGACGGGCTGGACGTCGACGCGCAGATCGACCCGGTCGAGCAGCGGCCCCGACAGCCGTGACTGGTAGCGGCGGACCGCCGAGGGCGGGCATTCGCACCCGGCGCCGTGCAGTGTGTGCCGCCCGCACGGGCAGGGGTTGGCCGCCAGGATCATCAGGAAGCGCGCCGGCAGGCGCACCACCCCGGCGCTGCGCGCGACCACCACATGACCGGACTCCAGCGGCTGGCGCAGCGCGTCCAGCGCCCGCCCCGAGAATTCCGGCGCCTCGTCCAGAAAAAGCACGCCGCGGTGTGCCAGGGAGACCGCGCCCGGTCTCGGCAGCCCGTTCCCACCGCCGACGAGCGACTGCATGGTGGCCGAGTGGTGCGGCGCGCAGTAGGGCGCGGTACGCACGAGGGGCTCCCCCGGCGGCAGCATCCCGGCCACCGAGTGCACGGCGGTGACCTCCAGGGACTCCTGGTCGCTCAGCGGCGGCAGGACGGCCGGCAGCCGCTCCGCCAGCATGGTCTTGCCCGCGCCCGGCGGACCGTGGAGGAGCAGATGGTGTCCGCCGGCTGCCGACACCTCCAGAGCCGCACGGGCCGCCTGCTGACCGGCCACGTCCGCCAGATCCGGCCGGTGTTCCCCGGCTCCGGCGCGGACGGCCAGGCCGGTGCCCACCCCGGCTCCCGGGACCAGCAGCCCGGCGAGCATCGGATCGGGGCGGCCGGGCTCGGGCTCCGTCGGCTCCTCGGGCACCGGCTCGTCGGTCAGCACCGCGATCAGCTGCCGCAGGCTCCGCACCCCGAGGACCGATACCCCGGGCACGAGGGACGCCTCGCCCGCCGTCCGCTCGGGGACGACCACCTGCCGGTAGCCCGCCTCGGCCGCGGCGAGCACGGCGGGCAGCACCCCGCGCACCGGCCTGACGCGGCCGTCGAGCCCCAGCTCGCCGATCAGCACCAGATCGGCGATGGCCCCGGGGTCGATCCGTTCGGCGGCGCCGAGCACGGCCGCCGCGACGGCCAGATCGAAACCGCTGCCGCCCTTCGGCACGGAGGCGGGGCTCAGCCCCACCGTGAGTTTCTTCTGCGGCCACTCCCCGCCGGAGTTCACCACCGCCGCCCTGACCCGGTCCCGGCTCTCCACCAGGCTCTTGTCCGGCAGCCCGACCAGGGTGAAGGCGGCGACTCCCGGCTCCAGATCGGCCTGGACCTCGACGACCACGCCCTCGACCCCGACCAGCGCCACCGAACACGCGCGTGCGAATCCCATCAGGCCACCCCCCGTACGTGCTCGACCACGGGGGCGCCCCTGCTGGGCAGCACCACTCCGATCAGGTCGATGCGCACTCCGCCGGGCGGCGGTCCGCCGGACCGCTCCAGCCAGCAGGCGGCGAGCCGTCTGAGCCGGTCGGCCTTGACGGGCGTGACCGCCGCCATGGGATGTTCGAACGAGCCGGCCCTGCGGGTCTTGACCTCGCAGACGACCAGCACCTCTCGGCCCCGGGACTCGGTGTCCCTGGCCACGATGTCGATCTCGCCGGTCCTGCCGCACCGCCAGTTGCGGGCCACCACGGTCATCCCCGCCGCGACCAGCCGTCGCGCCGCCAGATCCTCGCCGTATCGCCCGAGCGCCCCCGTAGCGTTCATATCGGCACCACCTCCGGCACCGACTCTGCCGCGATCTCCCGGAGTCGGTGGATCTTGGTGGAGAACCCCGGGATTGTGGACAACTCGCTCACTCCTCGGAGTGAGCGAGGTCCGCCCTCAGCCCGTCTGCGCCTCAGCGCCGTCGGCGCCTCAGCCCGTCTGCGCCTCAGCCCGTCTGCGCCTCAGCCCCTCGGCGCCCTCGGCCCAGCAGTGCCCTCAGCGGCGCGTTCAGCAGTGCGGCAGTGCGGCAGTGTCTTCAGCAGCAGCCCATCAGCCGCCGGGCATTTCGAGGTCGCTCTTGTTCAGCTCCTCGATATTCACGTCCTTGAAAGTGAGCACGCGGACCTGTTTGACGAATCTGGCCGGCCTGTACATGTCCCAGACCCAGGCATCGGCCATCGTGACCTCGAAGAAGACCTCACCCTGGACGGAGTGCACCTGCATCTCGTAGTCATTCGTGAGATAGAAACGCCGCTCGGTCTCGATCACGTACTTGAACAGACCGACGACATCTCGATACTCCCGGTAGAGCTTCAGCTCCATCTCGGTCTCGTATTTTTCGAGGTCCTCGGCGCTCATGGCATGTTCCCCTTCAGCCGTACGTCCCCCCATTGTGCTCCGGCCGCCGCTCCCCTCAGACGTTTTCGGGGGCGAGAACCACCGGCGCACCGGGAGGACCCTCGTCGAGCAGCGTGCGCAGCAGCTCGGCGAGCCTGGTCGGATACACCGTCTCACGCGCCGCCGACAGTTCGGCGGAGGTCCACCACCTCGACCCGGCGACACTGCGCAGCTCCAGCTCGGTCAGCCCGGCCGGGGAGGTCTCGGTCTGTGCCGTACGGGCCAGAAAGTACCACTCGTCCTGATGCCAGCGGCGCCCGTCGAACGGGAACGAGCAGGTCCGGCGCCAGAGCACGGGCCCCAGCTCCACCTGGGTGATCCCCGTCTCCTCGGCCAGCTCCCGCAGCGCGGCCTCCGCGCGGCTCTCGCCGCCCTCCAGACCGCCGCCCGGTGTGAACCACCAGTTGTTGTCCGGGTCGTCCGGCTCATGGCCGTGCAGCAGCAGGATCCGGTCCCGCGGATCCAGCAGCACCACCCGGGCCACCTTGCGCGGCGCCCCGCCGCTCTCCTCGGCTGTCCCCTGCTCGGCTGCCCCCTGCTCGGCTGTCCCCCGCTCGGCTGTCCCCTCCTCGGGTGCCGCCTCATCGCGTGCCACGCGCGGGCACCTCCTCCTTGCGCCGGCCGGCGCCGCGCGAGCGGGTGGCGAGCCGTGCGACCGGCCCGTACAGCGCACCGCCGAAGATCAGCGCCACCCCCGCCAGCACCGCCGCGACGATCGGCTTCACCGGGCCGGGCTCGGAGACCCCGCCCGGCAGCGCCGCGAAGCCGTCCGGCCGGGCGATCAGACCGCCCAGCGGCCAGACCACCGCGTCCACGCGCGCGTTCACCGCCGAGCGCGGCACCGAGCCCTGCCCGGGGTCCTGGAGGTGGACCCGGGAGTCCAGGGAGCCGCTGCGTTCATCGCCGAGCAGGAACAGCTGGCCCGTGGGCACCGTCGCGTCGAAGTCGCTCGTGGACGCCCGTCCGCCGATCATTCCCTGGACGTACGGTTCCTCGACGGACTTGCCGTTCACGGTGAGCCGGCCGTCGGCGTCGCAGCAGGCGATCTTGTCGCCGCCGATGCCGACCACCCGCTTCACCATCGGCATGTCGCCCCACTGCGCGTCGGTGAAGACCACCACATCGCCCCGGCGTACCTCGTCGCCGGATATCCGCTGGGCCAGCACCCGGTCCCCGGCCTTCACGGTCGGGTCCATCGAGTTGGTCGGCACGGCATACGGCCGGTACACGACGGCGGCCCACACGAATCCGCCGACGAAGAGCACACAGCCGACGGCCACGGCCAGCCCCGACAGCGCACTGCCGAGACGGCCGCGGCCGTCGTTCCTACGTCCTGTCGCGCTCATCCCAGCACTCCCCCGGTCTCCGGAGAACGATCGCCCCGCGCGGCGGAGCGTGATCCTCGGACTTAGACGATCCGGGACGGCACCCTACCCGCCGGTCCGCGTGCGGGTCAGCCTCCTCCTGCGCCACAGGACCAGCGGGACAGCTCCGGCGAGACCGAGCGCCCCCGGGACGGCTGCCGGGGCGACCGCGGCGGCCGCGCTCAGCCCCGACTGGTCGAAGGTGCCGGGCACCGGAAGCATCGACCAGCGGTTGACGGGCCAGGCCACTACGAAGGCGCGGCCGACGACCTTGTCGTTGGGAACCGTGCCGTTGCCGTCCAGCTCCTGGTGGTACCGGGAGTCCAGCGAGTTCTGCCGGTGGTCGCCCATCACCCAGATCCGCTCCTTGGGCACCTTGATCGGCCCGAACGGCTTGTCGTCACAGGGCGTATTGCCCGGGTAGATGAAGTCCGTCTCGTTGAGCGCGTGGCCATTGACCGTGACCTTGCCGCCCTTCTTGCACTCCACCGTGTCGCCACCGACCGCGATGACCCGCTTGATCAGGTCCTTCTCCTCGGCGGACGGCATCAGTCCGATGAAGCTCAGGAAGTGCTGCACCATGTTGGGCTCCACCGTCGGGGTGTCCCCCAGCCAGCTGTCCGGGTCGTGGAAGACCACGACCTCGCCGCGCTGCGGCTCCGCTCCGAACCAGGGCGTCAGCTTGTCCACCAGCACCCGGTCGCCCCGCTGCAAGGTGTCCTGCATGGAGTCCGAGGGAATCGAGAACGCCTGCACCAGGAAGGTCTTGATCACCAGCGCGAGCGCCAGCGCGATGAGGATCAGGAGCGGCAGCTCCTTCCAGAAGGAGCGTGGCTTGGCCGTCACCGGCGCGCCCTCCCCGTCGTCCCGCTCGCCGTCGCTCCGCTCGGCGCCGCCCGGCCCGCCGCCGCCGCTCCGTTCACCGTCGTCGTCACCGAATCGCGCTGTCCGGTCCGTCACGGGTTCGGGCGACTCGGCGAGCTGCTCGCGTCCCTCCTCGGGATCGTCGTGTCCGGATCGTGCGCCGACCGCCACATCCCCCACATCCACTCCTTACTCCGTGCGAATACTCCGTGAGATCGCCTGCCCCGGAGACGGGACAGGCCCACCACTCCCATAACGAGCGGGAGTTCCGCAGGGCTCGGGAGCCGCGGCAATCCGTTCAGATCTCGCGGAGACACACTATTCGACAGCGCTGGCACCGGCGTCGGCGCGGGAGTCGCGTCGGGGACCGAGGCGTAGGTGTCGCGCTGTTCGAGGCCGGTCCAGTGGCTGAAGGGCCAGGCGATGTAGACGGCGCGGCCGACGACCTCGTCCTGCGAGACCGTACCGCCGTACTCCTCCTGGAGGTGGAAGCGGGAATCGGCCGAATTGGACCGGTGGTCGCCCATCACGAAGTAGCGGCCGGCGGGCACCTTCACCTCGAAGGAGATGGTGGAGGGCGCGTCGCCCGGCTGGATGTACGGCTCGGTGAGCGGCATGCCGTTGACGGTGACCTTGCCGTTCTGGTCGCAGCACTTGACGGTGTCACCGCCGACCGCGACGACGCGCTTGATCAGGTCCTGCTCGTCGGCGGACGGCAGCAGCCCGATGGAGGTGAGCACCTGCTTGGCGCCCTTGACGACCGCCGGGGAGTTGTCCGGCGGGGGCTTCTCGTCGTCCAGCCAGCCGCCGGGGTCCTTGAAGACCATGACGTCGCCGCGCTGGGGCTTCGAGCCGAACCAGGGCGTCAGCTTGTCCACCAGCACGCGGTCGCTGATCCTGATCGTCTGTTCCATCGACCCCGACGGGATGACGAACGCCTGTACCAGGAAGGTCTTGAGGACGACCGCTATCACCAGCGCCACGGTGACGAGGATCGGGATCTCCTTCATCGCGTTGCGCTGGCGGCGCGTCTTGACCCGGCGGGCGAGCTTGCGCCGCTCGGCACGTCCCGGCAGCGCCCGGCCCGTCGTGGGCCGGCTGCCGGTCGGGAGCCGGGTGTCGGACCCGTGGGCGGCAGGACGCCGGCGCTTACCCATGAGCGCCCCCCGGGGCCGGGACGTCCCGGAAGGCGTCCGTACGCCCCGGAGCCGTCCAGCGGTCCAGCGGCCAGCCGATCCAGTCGGCCCTGCCGATCACCTTGTCCACCGGCACCATGCCGCCGCCGGGCTCGCCGAGATGGTCCCGGGAGTCGCGTGAGTTGCTGCGGTGATCGCCCATGACCCAGAGTCTTCCCCCGGGTACGACGATGTCGAAGGGGACGGCGGAGGGCTCGTCCCCCGGGTACAGATAGCGTTCTCCGACCGCACGGCCGTTCACCTCGACCCTGCCCCCCTTGTCGCAGCAGACCACCCGATCGCCTCCCACCCCGACCACGCGCTTGACGAAGTCGGTCTCGGCGGGCTCGGCGAGACCGAGGGCCGCGGCCGCCCGGTGCAGCAGGCCGGTGACGGGGTTCTCCCCCGGGGGCTCCTGGACGAAGGATCCGGTCCCGTCGAACACGACCACATCACCGCGCTCCGGCTCGGTACCGAAACGGTACGCCAACTTGTTGACGAGCACCCGGTCCCCCACCTGGAGGGTCGGCTCCATCGAGCCACTGGGGATCAGGAAGGGCTGGAGCACGAAGGTGCTGAAGAGGAGTACGAAAACGGCGCAGGTAAGACTCAGCAGTCCGGCCCGCCGCCAGGACAGCCGGGCGAGCCGCCGGGCCGCCGGGTCCGCTCCGCCCAGGGGTCCGCGACCGGTCTCGCCGTCCGGGACATCTTCGGTCCCGGCGTCCGGAACAGGTCCGGTCCCGGCGTCCGGAACAGATCCGGCCCCGGCGTCCGGAACAGGTCCGGAAAAACGCGCGGAGCGTGACCGGTCCCCGTCCCCCTCGGGGGGCGGGGACGAGCGGTCACGCTCCGTGTGCTGTGCTTCGGTGTCCATCGGGGCCAGATCTTATCCGGCGGCCGTGTGGACCCGGGCGGGAGTGGAACCCCGCGCCCCGTAGCGACGCGCTCAGCGGTCGCGCTTCTCCTTGATCTTCGCGGCCTTGCCGCGCAGCTCACGGAGGTAGTAGAGCTTGGCGCGACGGACGTCACCGCGGCTCACCAGCTCGATCTTCTCGAAGATCGGGCTGTGGACCGGGAAGGTGCGCTCCACGCCGACGGAGAAGGAGACCTTGCGGACCGTGAAGGTCTCGCTGATGCCCGAACCCTGGCGGCGGATGACGACACCCTTGAACTGCTGGATACGGGAGCGGTTGCCCTCGATGACGCGTACGTGGACGTTCACCGTGTCGCCGGGGCGGAAGGCGGGCAGGTCGGTACGGAGCGACGCGGAGGCGACGGCGTCGAGCAGGTTGGGCATGTCGTTCTGCTTCCTCGCTGATGCCACAGGTCATCAGCGGATGATCGAGAGAGAGTCTGGGTGCCGTTCGCGTCGGGCGGGCGTCGGTCCCCCTGTGGCAGGGGCGCACATCGGACGTACGGCAGCGGCCTATTCTTCCACGCCGTCCGGCCTGCGCCAAAATCGGCCGCCGGGCTCGGGCGACCAGCCCAGGATGGAGAGCGTCTCGCGGTCCTTCTTGTCGAAGGCCGCCGGGTCGCAACGCTCGATCAGATCGGGCCGGTTGAGCGCCGTACGGCGGAACGCCTCGTCCCGCCGCCACCGCGCGATCCTGCCGTGGTGGCCGCTGAGCAGGACGTCCGGGATGCCCCGGCCGCGCCACTCGGGCGGCTTGGTGTAGACGGGCCCCTCCAGCAGATCGGCCATGGCGCCGGGGGCGAAGGAGTCGTCGCGGTGCGACTCGGCGTTGCCGAGGACCCCGGGCAGCAGCCGGGCCACGGCCTCGGTGATCACGAGCACGGCCGCCTCGCCGCCCGCGAGCACGTAGTCCCCGATGGAGACCTCCACGACCGGTATCCGGGTCGCGTACTCCTCCACGACCCGGCGGTCGATGCCCTCGTAACGGGCGGGCGCGAAGATCAGCCAGGGGCGTGCGGACAGCTCGACGGCGAGTTCCTGGGTGAAGGGGCGCCCGCTGGGGGTGGGGACGACGAGGACCGGGCCGCGTGCGTCCGCCTCGTAACCGTCGGCCAGCACCTCGTCCAGCGCCTCGCCCCAGGGCCCGGTCTTCATGACCATGCCGGGACCGCCGCCGTACGGGGTGTCGTCCACCGTGTTGTGCCGGTCGCGCGTCCAGCTCCGGAGGTCGTGCACATGGACGTCGAGCCGACCGCTCGCGCGGGCCTTGCCGACGAGCGAGACGTGCAGCGGGTCCAGGTACTCCGGGAAGATCGTGACGACGTCGAGCCTCATCGGTCGCCGTCCCCGCCGCGCCCTTCGCCTTCGCCGTCCTGGGCGACGGAACCGCCGCCGGAGTCGCCGCCGGCGGCGATCTCCGCGCGGTCGTCGATCAGTCCCGGGGGCGGGTCGATGACGGCCCGCTGCTCCTCCAGGTCGATCTCGGTGACGATCTCCTCGACGAAGGGGATCATCACCTCGCTGCCGTCGGGGCGCTCCACGATGAACAGGTCCTGCGAGGGCAGATGGGAGATCTCGGTGATCCGGCCGATCTCCGTACCGTCGGCCAGCACCACATCGAGGTCCATCAGCTGATGGTCGTAGAACTCCTCCGGGTCCTCGGGGAGTTCCTCCGGGTCGATCTCGGCGATCAGCAGGATATTGCGCAGCGCCTCGGCGCCGGTGCGGTCGCGTACGCCCGCGAAGCGCAGCAGCAGCCTGCCGCTGTGCACCCGGCCGGTCTCGATCGTCAACGGTCCGGCCGAGGCCGGCTCCGTGCCGAGTACGGCGCCGGGTCCGAGCCGCAGTTCGGGCTCGTCCGTACGCACCTCAACGGTGACCTCACCCTTGATGCCATGAGCGCGGCCGATCCGCGCGACAACCAACTGCACGCTGCGCTGCTCCTTTAGCGGCCGGACCGCCGCCCGCTCGCGCGGAGGAGTCGTCTGCCGTGGTGGTTCGTTGATGGCGGCCGGTCAGCACCGGAAACGGACACGGGCCGGGGAGGGCCGCCGTGGCCTTCCCCGGCCCGAGCCGGTGTTCAGCTGTGTCAGCGGACCTGGTCCACGTCGATGAGATCGACGCGGATGCCGCGGCCGCCGATGGCGCCCACAACGGTCCGCAGAGCACGTGCGGTGCGGCCGTTGCGGCCGATCACCTTGCCGAGGTCGTCGGGGTGCACCCGGACCTCCAGCACCCGGCCGCGCCGCAGGTTGCGCGAGGCGACCTGCACTTCGTCCGGGTTGTCGACGATGCCCTTCACGAGGTGCTCAAGAGCCTCCTCGAGCATGCTCAGGCCTCGGTCGACTCGGCGGCGGCCGGGGTCTCGGCCTCGTCCGCCTTCTTGTCGGCCTTCTTCGCCTTCGGGGTGATGGCCTCACCCTTCGGCTCGTCGCCGTCCTTCGTGAGCGCCTCGAAGAGGGCCCGCTTGTCGGCCTTCGGCTCCGGCTGGAGCAGCGGCGCGGGGGCCGGCAGGCCCTTGTGCGCCTGCCAGTCACCGGTCAGCTTGAGGATCGCGAGAACCGGCTCGGTCGGCTGGGCGCCGACGGACAGCCAGTAACGCGCGCGGTCCGAGTCGACCTCGATCCGCGAGGGGTTCTGCACCGGGTGGTACAGACCGATCTCCTCGATGGCCCGGCCGTCACGGCGGGTACGGGAGTCGGCGACGATGATGCGGTAGTGAGGCGAACGGATCTTGCCCAGACGCTTCAGCTTGATCTTGACTGCCACTGGAGTGGTGTCTCCTGGTCTTGACGTGGTTGGGCACACCGGGATGCCGCGTGGGGTTGCGGTACCCGATCCGCCCGATGGACGCGTCAGCCGGAGGAGAGAGGGGTCCTGTGCGACTGTCGAGTACAGCTGGCCATTCTGCCACACCCGGCGCCGGGGCCGGACCCGGCCCCGGGCGGGGTGGAACAGCGACGCTCAACTCGCAGCGGCGACCGCTTCCGGGATACGGAAGGGCTTGCCGCAGCCGCCGCAGACGATCGGCGCCTGGGCGAGGACCGACGGGACGACCCGTACGTTCCGCCCGCAGTCGCAGACCGCTTTGACGCGCACCCCTCCACCGGAGGAGCCGTGCCGGGCGGCCGGGCCGCGGAAGCTGCGCTTGGTGTCGGCGGCCGTCGCGACGGTGTGCGCCTTGAGGGCGCGCTGGAGTCGCTCGATGGTCGGGCGATATCGGCGCTTGGCCTCGGGGCTGAGCGCGACCAGCGAGAAACCGCTGCTGGGATGCGGTTCGTCGGGGTGGTCGAGGCCCATCTCCTCGGCGATCGCCAGGAATCTGCGGTTGTGGTAGCGGCCCGCGCGCGAGGTGTCACGGACACCTCTGGCCGCGGCGATGCCGTGGACCGCTTCGTGAAGCAGTCGTTCGAAGGAGAGCTCGGCGCCGCAGGCGGACGACGACTCTCCGATCAGGGACTCTGGCGCGGCAAGATCCGGCAGCTCGGGGTGGGACCGCTGAATGTCGGCCCACGCCTGTGCCAGCTCTGCGGCGAGAACAGGTGGTGTCGTGCTCACGTCGTGAACAACGAGCCGGAAGCCTCCCGGGTTCCATTACGGGGCATCCCAAATAATTTGCACGTACCCGTCAGTTGCCCTTGATGCGTCCTGACGAGGGCGGGTGCGTCGATCTGCGGAGAAAGCCTCGCAGCCCGTGGCAAGCCGGTACGTAGCGGCGGGTACGTAGCGGCGCGTAGACGATCTACGTCCAGCGGCACCGGCGGGCCGTGCGGCAGGCGCGCGCACCGCCCACCGGGGGCGTACGCGCCGGCTCCGGCGGGCACGGTGCTCGACGGCGACAGTACCGGGGGCCGCGTCCGCTTTACGCACCGCCCGCCCCGGGACGCCCGGTCCCACGCCGGTTCACAGCGCACCGATCCTCACCCATTTGGCCTATTTCCATCGCGCCGCGGAGCGACTTCGGGACGGCCGGGCCCCCGACCTCGGCACTTGCCGTGCGCCGGCGTCGCGAACCTCTCCCGGGGCGACGGGAACCGGCCATTCTCCAGAGGGCGCACTCCCGGAGCGCGCCCCCCATGACACCCGCCGGGCCCGGTCACCCACTGGACGCGGGCACGGATGGGGAGTTCTCTGGCTTACGGGGGATGTGAGCGCGCACGTACACGGGGGGCCGGCACGGCGGCACGGCCAACACCTCTCGGCGGATTGGGGCGCTATCCATGACACGTACGCTCACCCAGCACGATCAGCAGCCGTCACGTACGGCTCCGGCGCTCGCCGCGGACGCCGGTGGACGCGCCCGGGACTGGGCCGAGATCCAGGAACGGATGCTGGTCCCGCTCTACGAAGCGGTCTACGAACGCCTGGAGGTGCGCGCCGGGACCCGGGTACTCGGACTCGGCTGCGGCACCGGCCTCGCCCTGCTGCTCGCCACCACCCGGGGCGCGCGGGTGACCGGCGTGGACTCCGACACCGAACGGCTCGCGCTGGCCAGGGAGCGGCTGGCCGCGAGCGCGGACCACGACGGCGCCGCCGCACCGCCGCCGGGCGCCGGGACGCTGCTGCCGGAGGAGCGCATGGCCGACATGGCCGATGCCGGTACGGAGCCGGGACGCGCGCCGTACGACCTGATCACCGCGTTCCAGCCGATCGGCAGCGCGGCCGACGGCGCGCGGGGGCTCGGGCCGACGCTGCGGACGGCCATACCGCTGGCCGGGCGCGGCACCCCGGTGGTGCTGGCCGGCTGGGGGCCGCCGGAGCGGTGCGCCACGGACGCGGTGCTGCGGGTCGCCGGCCGGCTGACCGACCGGCTGCGCAAGGGCGGCTGGCACCCGGCGCACCGGGACGACCTGGAGGACGTCGCGGCGCGCGCCGGACTGAAACCGGACGGCTCGGGCCGGGTGGCGTGCCCCTTCGGGTACGCGGACCAGGACAGCGCGGTACGCGGGCTGCTGTCGACCGGGGTGTTCGACGGGGCGATCCGGGCGACGGACCGGCGGCAGGTGGAGAAGGAGATCGGCGAGGCGCTCCATCCCCATCTGCGGCGTGACGGCACGGTGTGGATGCCCAATGTCTTCCGGTACCTGATCGCCAGAACGCCCTGACTTCCCATGGGCGAGGGCTCGCCCATGGGAGGCATGGAGACGCCGGGCCGGTCCGAGGTGTGCGGGGAGGGCCCGAGGTGTGCGGGCCGGTCAGCCCATGAACTTCTTGAACTCGTCCGGCAGCTCGAAGGACTTGTCCGGCTCCGCCGCCGGCAGGCCGCCGCCCTCCGCGCGGCGTGCCGCCGCCGCCTGCTCCTCGGCCTTGCGCTTCATCGGGTTGCCCGAGCGCTGCTTGCCCTTCGCCTGCTTGACCTTCTTCTTCGCGCGGCCGGGGCCGCCGCCCATCCCCGGGACGCCCGGCATGCCCGGCATCCCGCCGCCCTGCGCCATCTTGGACATCATCTTGCGGGCGTCGAAGAAGCGCTCCACGAGGTTCTTCACGGCGCTGACCTCGACACCGGAACCCCGGGCGATACGGGCCCGGCGCGAACCGTTGATGATGACGGGGTCGTGGCGCTCGGCCGGGGTCATCGACTTGATGATCGCGGCGGTGCGGTCCACGTCCTTCTCGTCGATGTTGTTGATCTGGTCCTTGATCTGCCCCATGCCGGGCAGCATGCCGAGCAGCTTGGAGATGGAGCCCATCTTCCTGACCTGCTCCATCTGCGCCAGGAAGTCGTCCAGGGTGAAGTCCTTGCCACCCTTGCTGCTCGCCAGCTTGGAGGCCATCTTCTCGGCCTCGGCCTGGCTGAACGTCTTCTCGGCCTGCTCGATCAAGGTGAGCAGGTCACCCATGTCGAGGATGCGCGACGCCATGCGGTCCGGGTGGAACGCGTCGAACTCGTCCAGCTTCTCGCCGTTGGACGCGAACATGATCTGCTTGCCGGTGACGTGCGCGATGGAGAGGGCCGCGCCGCCCCGGGCGTCGCCGTCGAGCTTGGAGAGGACGACACCGTCGAAGCCGACACCGTCGCGGAACGCCTCCGCCGTGTTGACGGCGTCCTGGCCGATCATCGCGTCCACGACGAAGAGGACCTCGTCGGGGCTGACGGCGTCGCGGATGTCCGCGGCCTGGCGCATCAGCTCCTCGTCGATGCCGAGACGGCCCGCCGTGTCGACGATGACGACGTCGTGCTGCTTGGTCTTCGCGTACTCGACGGAGTCCTTGGCGACCTTGACGGGGTCGCCGACGCCGTTGCCCGGCTCGGGGGCGTACACCGCGACCCCCGCGCGGTCGGCGACCACGGAGAGCTGGGTGACGGCGTTGGGGCGCTGGAGGTCACAGGCGACGAGCAGCGGGGTGTGGCCCTGGCCCTTGAGCCAGAGGCCGAGCTTTCCGGCGAGGGTGGTCTTACCGGCACCCTGGAGACCGGCGAGCATGATCACGGTCGGCGGCTGCTTGGCGAAGCGCAGGACGCGGGTCTCGCCGCCGAGGATGCCGATCAGCTCATCGTTGACGATCTTGATGACCTGCTGGGCGGGGTTCAGCGCCTGGGAGACCTCGGCGCCGGCCGCGCGCTCCTTGACCTTCGCGATGAAGGCGCGGACGACGGGCAGCGCCACGTCGGCTTCGAGCAGGGCGATGCGGATCTCGCGGGCCGTGGCGTCGATGTCCTCCGGGCTGAGGCGCCCTTTGCCCCGGAGGCTCTTGAATGTGGCTGCGAGGCGGTCGGAGAGAGTATCGAACACGGCGGTCGCGAATCCTCGGTGTCGGGAGCGGGTGGGGGCCCGTTCCGCGCGGTGCGGGACAGACCGTCCCCCAGGGTATCCGGCCGCGCGCGGTGCGGTCTGCCCCGTGGGTGGGTGGACCGTACGTGGACCGGTACGACGGGGAGGAACGGGCTCCGCCCCCGGTCGTACGGAACGGCCGCGCGGCGCCGTCCGGGACGGCGCCGCGCGACGCGGTCCTGGTCAGCCGCGCAGCGCCGTCTCCACCGCGCTCGCCAGCTCGGCGGCGTCCGCCGCCGGGAGGGGGCGACCGCGCTCGGTGGTGACGTAGAAGGCGTCCACGGCGTTGGCGCCCAGGGTGGAGACGTGCGCGCTGCGCACCCGTACCGCCGCCGTCTCCAGCGCGTGGCCGATGCGGTGCAGCAGCCCCGGCGCGTCCTGGGCGCGCACCTCGATGACGGTCGCGTGCCGGGAGGCGGTCGGGGCGACCGTGACGCGCGGCGGCGGGGCCTGCACGCCCCGGCGGCGGGGGTAGGCGGCCTCGCGCTCGGCGAGCCTGGCGCGGATGTCCAGGGAGCCGTCCAGGGCGCGGACCAGATCGGCGCGCAGCCGGGCCGCCTGCGGCAGGGAGCCGTAGGCGGCGGCCACCCGCCAGCTCAGCAGCAGGACCTCGGAGGTGCCCAGCTCGGTGGGGAGTTCGACGGCGCGCAGATCGGCCGCCCGCACGGTGAGCCGGTGCAGGGCCAGCACCCCGGCGGCGGCGGGCAGCACGCCGGGCCGGTCGGGCAGGGCGATGAGCAGCTCGACGCCGACGGGTTCGGGCGTGGTGTCCTGGCCCGCGCCGTCCGCCGTCTCCCTCGGGGGCTCGGTCTGGGCGTGCAGCGCCAGGACGGGACCGCCGGTGCGCAGCGCCTCGACGGCGAGGCGTTCCTGTTCCGCGCTGGGCGCGGTGGGCTCCGGCTCGGCGGGGTCGTCGCCCGCGAGGACGGCGGCCACCCGGGCGACGAGGTCGGTGACGAGCGAGGCGCGCCAGGACGACCAGGCGGCGGGCCCGGTGGCGAGCGCGTCGGCCTCGGTGAGGGCGTGCAGGAGTTCCAGCGTGGTGAGCGAGCCGACCCGGGCGGCGACCGAGCCGACGGTGGCGGGGTCGTCCAGGTCGCGCCGGGTCGCGGTGTCGATGAGCAGCAGGTGGTGGCGGACCACGGTGGCGATGACGGCCATGTCCTCGCGGTCGAAACCGATCCGGGCGGCGACGTCGCGGGCGATGACCTCACCGGCCACGGAGTGGTCGCCGGGCCAGCCCTTGCCGATGTCGTGCAGCAGCGCGCAGACCAGCAGGAGGTCGGGGCGGCCGACGCGGCGGGTCAGGGAGGACGCCTGGACGGCGGTCTCCACGAGGTGCCGGTCGACGGTCCAGGTGTGGACGGGGTTGCGCTGGGGGCGGCAGCGGACCCGCTCCCAGTCCGGCAGCAGCCCGCTGATCAGTCCCTCGGCTTCGAGCGCCTCCCAGACGGGGACGGTCGACTCGCCCGCGCCGAGCAGCGTGACGAGTTCCTCGCGGGCCTCGGCGGGCCAGGGCACCGGCAGTGGCTTGGCCGCGACGGCGAGGCGGCGTACGGCGTGCAGGGAGATCGGCAGCCCGGCCTGCGCGGCGGCGGCCGCGGCGCGCAGCGGCAGCACGGAGTCGCGCTCGGGCCGCGCGGTGCGGGCGAGGACGACCTCGCCGTCCTGTTCGACGACGCCCTCGGCGAGCGGGGTGCGGTCGGGCGCGGGTTTGCCGCCGAGCATGGCCCGCAGCCTGGGGCGTACGGACCGGGAGCGCAGCACCCGGTTGACCTCGCGCCAGGTGACGTCGGAGGCGTACGAGACGGTGCGCGCGGCCTCGTACACCTGGCGCAGCAGGGCGTCGGCGTCGAGCAGGCCGAGTTCGGTGGCGACGGTGTCCTGTTCCTGGAGGGCGAGCCGGTCGGTGGCGCGGCCGGTGGTCAGGTGCAGGGCGTCGCGGGCGTCGAGGAGCCGGCGGCGGGCGTCGGCGAGCCCTTCGCGGGGCGCGTCGGCGAGCCAGGAGGCGGCGACGGCGCGCAGCGCGGTGGCGTCGCGCAGGCCGCCCCTGGCCTCCTTGAGGTCGGGTTCGAGCAGGAATTGCAGCTCGCCCTGGCGCTCTGCGCGTTCCCGGCAGAGTTCGTCCAGGGCGGGCAGGCGTTTGGCGGCGGTGTTGCGCCAGTCGGCGAGGACCGCGGTGCGTACGCCGGTGACGAGGCCGAGATCGCCGGCGATGTGGCGGGCGTCGAGGAGCCCGAGCTGCACCTTGAGGTCGTCGGCGGCGGTCCTGCGCACCTCGGCGGGGGTGCGGACGGAGTGGTCGAGGGCGAGTCCGAGGTCCCAGACCGGGTACCAGACCCGGTCGGCGAGGGCCGCGACGGCGGCCGGGGACGACTTGCCGTCGTGCAGGAGCAGCAGGTCGAGGTCGCTGCGCGGGGAGAGTTCCCCGCGTCCGTAGCCGCCGACGGCGACGAGGGCCGCGCCCTGGACCGAGGTCTCCCGGGCGGCGGTGGTGAACAGCGCGTTCAGCCAGTCGTCGGTGAGCCGGGCGAGCGCGGCACGGCGCGGCGGCCCGGACCGCGCCTTCTCCTGGAGGAGGCGCAGCCGGGCCGCCGCGTAACCGCTGGGTCCCGAGTCTGTCTGTTCGGTGGTCTCTTCGAGGCTCGTCACCCAGTCGTTCCCGTCTCTAAAGTGCGTCCGGGCCGCGTTCGCCGGTCCGGACCCGGACCGCCGTCTCGACCGGCACGCTCCATACCTTCCCGTCACCGATCTTGCCGGTGCGGGCGGCCTTGACCACCACATCGATGAGCTGTTCGGCGTCGTCGTCCTCGACCAGTACCTCGATACGGATCTTCGGTACGAGGTCGACGGTGTACTCCGCACCCCGGTAGACCTCGGTGTGGCCGCGCTGCCGGCCGTATCCGCTGGCCTCCGTGACCGTGAGCCCCTGGACGCCGAAGGCCTGGAGGGCCTCCTTGATCTCGTCCAGCCGGTGTGGCTTCACGACTGCGGTGATGAGCTTCATGCGTCCACCTTCTTGCTCGTCGCGGCGGCGACGGTCTGGTCCTGGTCCGGGGCGGCGACGCTACTACGGCCGGACGGGGAGCCCCCGACCGCGCTGTAGTCGTACGCCGATTCCGCGTGGTACGCCATGTCGACACCGCTGGTCTCGTCGTCCTCCGAGGCACGGAAGCCGATGGTGGCGTCGACGATCTTGGCGAGGATCCAGGAGACGACGAAGGAGTACGCCATGACGGAGAAGGCTCCGACGGCCTGCTTGCCGAACTGCTCCAGGCCGCCCATGCCGTCCGTGGCCAGCAGGCCCACGAGCAGGGTGCCGATGACACCGCCGACGAGGTGGACGCCGACGACGTCGAGGGAGTCGTCGTAACCGAGCTTGTACTTGAGGCTGACCGCCCAGGAGCAGATCGCGCCGGCGACGACACCGATGAGGATGGCGCCGAACGGGCTGACGTTGGCACCGGAGGGCGTGATCGCGACCAGACCGGCGATGGCGCCGGAGGCGGCGCCCAGCGTGGTGAACGCGCCGTGCCGGATCCGCTCGTAGGCGAGCCAGCCGACCATCGCTGCGGCGGTGGCGATCTGCGTGTTGAAGGCCATCAGCGCGGCGGTGCCGTCGGCGGCCAGCTCCGAGCCGGCGTTGAAGCCGAACCAGCCGAACCACAGGAGGGCCATGCCGAGGACGACGAGCGGCAGGCTGTGCGGCCGCATCGGGTCCTTCTTGAATCCGATGCGCTTGCCGACCACGAGGACCGCGGCGAGGGCGCCGACACCGGCGTTGATGTGGACCGCCGTACCACCGGCGAAGTCGATCACACCGAGGCTGTGCAGCCAGCCGTCGCTGCTCCAGACCCAGTGCGCGACCGGGAAGTAGACCACGGAGACCCAGAGGGTGATGAACAGTGCCCAGGCGCTGAACTTCACGCGGTCCGCGAGCGCGCCGCTCATCAGGGCCGGGGTGAGGATCGCGAACATCATCTGGAAGAGCGCGAAGGCGAAGACCGGGATTCCGGTCTTGCCGTCGGTCAGGAGGTCGACCGAGATGCCCTTGAAGCCGATGTGGTCGAGGTTGCCCAGGAGCCCGCCGCCGATGTCGTCACCGAAGGTCAGTGAGTATCCGTAGAGGACCCACACGACGCTGACGATCGCGAGCGAGATCAGGGACATCATGAGCATGTTGAGGGCACTCTTCACCCGCACCATGCCGCCGTAGAAGAATGCCAGGCCGGGCGTCATCAGCATGACGAGCGCGGCACTGATCAGTACGAATGCGGTATCTGCGCCATTCAAGGCCAGCGTCTCCTCGTGGGTGGGAACGGCCCGTGCGGATGCTCAGGTTCTGGGGCCGACTGTGCTGAGGAGATTGGCGCAGCGCGGTTTCGGCCAGTGCCGCTCGATGTTTCGCGGCAGTGACGAAGGCGTCCCGTGTGTTACGAGCCGATGAACCGCCGGGTCCGGCCCGGTGTCCGCGCATACCATCTGCGTCCATCACCGGAGCATCGAAAACCGGCCGCGGCCGTCACCCTGCTGTCCTGGCGGCGGGGGAGCCGTGTCGGGCTGTACGGGGTGAGAGCCGCGGCCGGGGCCTGGGGCGGGCGCGGGCGGTGCGAGGGGTGGGACGGGGCGCGCCCGGGGGTCAGACGGCCTCCGCGGACTCGGGCAGCCGGGCGGCGATGCGCTCGGTGAGGTCGACGATGTCGCCGACGTGTCCGAAGTCCCTGGCGGCCGTGGAGAGCGTCTTGCGGAGCCGGGTGTTGACGCGCTCGGAGCGCACGCTGGCGGCCACCTCCATGGCCTGTTCCGCAAGGGCCGTGGACTGCTCGGGCTCCCGCTTGATGAGGTGGACGGTGGCCATGCCGATGAGGTTCAGCGCATACGACCGCTGGTGCTCCTCGTCCTTGCCGAACAGCTCGACGGCGCGCCGCATGACCGGCTCCGCGAGGGAGGCGTAGGTGGGGCTGCGGCCCGCGACATAGGCCAGGTCCCGGTAGGAGTGGGCGTTCTCCCCGTTCAGCTCGGCCTCGGAGAAGAAGCGGATCCAGTCGGGCTCGGGCTCGCCGTCCAGACCGACGTCGGAGAAGGTGTCCTCGGCCATCCGGACGGCGCGCTTGGTCTTGCTCGGCTGGCCCAGATTGGCGTACGCCCGCGCCTCCATCGCATACAGCATGGCCTGGGTTCTGGAGGTGGCGCTGTCGCGGCTGCCGTACTGCGCGAGGTGGATCAGCTCCAGCGCGTCGTCGGGCCGGCCCAGGTGGATCATCTGGCGGCTCATGGAGGAGAGGACGTACGAGCCGAGCGGCTTGTCCCCGGCCTCCTTGGCGGCGTGCAGGGCGAGCACGAAGTATTTCTGGGCGTTGGGCTGGAGGCCCACGTCGTAGCTCATCCAGCCCGCCAGCTCGGCGAGTTCCGCCGCGCACCGGAACAGCCGCCGGGAGGTGGCCTCGGGCTGCGGCTCCTGGAGCAGGTCGGTCAGCTCGTGCAGCTGGCCGACGACGGCCTTGCGGCGCAGTCCGCCGCCGCATTTGGCGTCCCACTCGCGGAACATCGCGGTGGTCGACTCCAGCAGGTCGAGTTCGGGTCCGGAGAGCCGGGTGCCGCGCGGCAGGGACGCCGGCCGCGGCTCGCCGCGGGCCGGGTCGCCCGCCGGGGCGGGCACCAGCCAGCGCTGCATGGGCTCCACCAGCGCGGGTCCCGCGGCCAGCGCCAGCGAGCTGCCGAGGAAGCCGCGCCGCGCCAGCATCAGGTCGCTGCGGGAGAACTCGCTGATCAGGGAGACCGTCTGCGGGCCGGACCACGGCAGGTCGACGCCGGAGACCGAGGGCGACTGGTGCGCGGCGCGCAGCCCGAGGTCCTCGACGGCGACGACGGCGCCGAAGCGCTCGGAGAACAGCTCGGAGAGGATGCGCGGGATCGGTTCGCGCGGCTGTTCGCCGTCGAGCCAGCGGCGTACGCGGGAGGTGTCCGTGCTGATGTGGTGCGCGCCCATCTGGCGGGCCCTGCGGTTGACCTGACGTGCCAGCTCGCCCTTGGACCAGCCGCTGCGCAGGAACCACGAGCCGAGTTGCCCATTCGGGCGCTTGCCGGTGTTCGTGCCGTCTGCGCCACTGCCGTCCACTGGAAAGCCCCCATCCACCGAAAACTGTGTAGCCCTGCCGCTGAAGGTGTCACCGCGCGAGGCGGTATCAGAATGCCGCGAGCGACGGCCGTCTGTCCGGAGCTTGTGCCTCTTCGAACAGGAAACCGAGTTGCCTTTGGCATACCCACGAGCGCACCGTCCCCGAAACCCGTGCACCGAAAGTAATCCTACGATCACCCCTTCAGCGAGGGTGGCGGCACAATCGCCACCATTCGCCACCCCTTCGAATGAACTCGCCCCCGACAAGGCGCGATTGACTTGACACACCACGGTCAGGGACGGCGCACAGTGGCATTCCGGGGCGCACGAGTCGCATTACACCCCCCTCAGTGCTTCTTGGCGCCGCCCGGATCACCCCGGTGGCAACGGAGTGTAACGGGCACACTGCGACACGTAACCACCGGCGAGTCCAACCCGTTGGAGGGGGCATGGTCTTCACGATCGGCGGTATCCGGACGATGGGCGGCATCCGCGAGATGCGCTCCGGCTCACGCCGCCGGGGGCGCGCCACGGAGTGCACCGAGGTGGCGGAGTACACCGGCCTCTGGGGCTGGGACGTGGTCCCCGGCGTCCCGGGCGGGGGCGGGAGATGCTCCTGCGGCGATACGGGCTGCGCGGCGCCCGGCGCCCATCCGCTGGGCCCGGACGAGATTCCGGCGGGCTCGACGCTCGGCGAGGTCAGCGAGGCGTGGTCCCGGGTGCCGGGCGCGGCGGTGCTGCTCCCGGTGGGCCGGGGCTTCGACGTCATCGATGTCGCGGAACCGGCGGGCAGCCGGGCGCTGGTCCGGCTGGAGCGGATGGGGCTGCCCGTGGGGCCCGTCCTGGCGACCCCGGCCGGGCGCGCGCACTTCTTCGTCGCGCCGGGCGCGGCGGCCGAACTCCCCGAGCTGCTCTACCGCATGGGCTGGGACGACGCGGACCTCGACCTGCACGCCCTGGGGCCCGGTACGCACGTGGCGGCCCCGCCGTCCCGGGTGGCCGGTCTCGGCCCGGTCCGCTGGCTGCGCCCGCCGTCCCTGGACACGGCGGCCGCCCCGCCCCAGGCCCGGCTGCTGCTCGGCACCCTGGCGTACATCTGCCACCGGTCGGCCACGGGGTAGCGCCGCTCCCCCGGTGCGCGGCGGGGAGACGGGACCGGCCGCGGTCCCGCTCCCGCCCGTGCCGTGCCTCGGTACTTCCGTACCTCAGTCGCCGATCAGCGCGTCCACGAACGCCTCGGGCTCGAAGGGCGCGAGATCGTCCGGCCCCTCCCCCAGGCCCACCAGCTTCACCGGCACGCCCAGCTCCCGCTGGACCGCGATCACGATGCCGCCCTTGGCCGTACCGTCCAGCTTGGTCAGCACGATGCCGGTGATGTCCACGACCTCGGCGAAGACCCGCGCCTGCACGAGCCCGTTCTGCCCGGTGGTGGCGTCCAGGACGAGCAGCACCTCGTCCAGCGGGCCGTGCTTCTCCACGACCCGCTTGACCTTGCCCAGCTCGTCCATCAGCCCGGTCTTGGTGTGCAGCCGGCCCGCCGTGTCGATGAGGACGACGTCCGCGCCCTCCGCAATGCCCTCCTTGACCGCGTCGAAGGCCACCGACGCCGGGTCGCCGGCCTCCGGACCGCGTACGGTACGGGCCCCGACCCGCTCGCCCCAGGTCTGGAGCTGGTCGGCGGCGGCGGCGCGGAAGGTGTCCGCCGCGCCGAGCACGACCGAGCGCCCGTCCGCGACGAGCACCCGCGCCAGCTTGCCGGTGGTCGTGGTCTTGCCGGTGCCGTTGACCCCGACGACCATCACGACGGCCGGGGTGTCCAGTCCGCTCTCGGTCTTCACCACCCGGTCGAACTCCGGGTCGAGCAGCTGGACCAGCTCCTCCCTGAGCAGCGTGCGCAGCTCCTGCGGGGTGCGCGTGCCGAGCACCCGCACCCGCTCGCGCAGCCGCTCCACCAGCTCCTGGGTGGGCGCGACGCCGACGTCGGCGGTCAGCAGGGTCTCCTCGATCTCCTCCCAGGTCTCCTCGTCCAGATACTCACGGGAGAGCAGGGTGAGCAGCCCCTTGCCGAGGGAGTTCTGCGAGCGGGCGAGCCGCGCGCGCAGCCGGACCAGCCGGCCGGCGGACGGCTCGGGGATCTCGAGCGCGGGCGGCGCGGGCGGTTCCTCGACGGTGACCGGCGCTCCGCCGGAGTCCGGGAGGCCGACCTCCTCGATGGTGCGGCGCGGTTCGTCGCGCGGAGTCTCCGCCTCGTCACCGACATGCGGCTCGGCGGGCGGAGCGGTGATGGTCGGCGTGCTCGACGGCTCCGAGGGCGGCAGCTTCTTCTTGCGGCTGCCGACCACGAGCCCGCCGATGGCGCCGATGGCGACCAGGGCGATGACTACAACAAGGATGACGGTTTCCATAACCCACCCAGTATCAGCCACGGCCGCCCCGGGCCCCGGATTCGGCGGATCGAACCGGGATGCGGGTCACGATTTGGACCTTTTGCCCCGTACGTACGATGCTGGTGGTTCTGGGCATCGCCCGGACTCCGCCTCCCCCAGGAGCCCCCACCTCTGTACGGAGCCTCTTCATGCCCCACGCCTCCGCATCCGAAGGCGCGATAGAGACCCGTGGCCTGGAGCCCGTCCCCGACGACGAGCGCACCGGTCACGTCCGTGAACTCTTCCCCACCTGGGTCGCCGCGAACATCAGCGTGCTGCTGCTCACGATGGGCGCCGGTCTGATCGTCTTCAACGGTCTGAACCTCTGGCAGGTGCTGACCGTCGCCCTCGCCGCGCCCGTCGTCTCGTACGGCATCGTGGGGCTGATCTCCGTGGCCGGAAAGCGCGGCGGGGCGCCCGGGATGGCGCTCTCGCGCGCCGTCTTCGGCCAGCGCGGCAACCGCTTCCCCGGGACGCTGATCTGGGTGGCCCGCTGGGGCTGGGAGACGATCAACGCGGTCACCGGTGCCTACGCGATGCTGTCGGTGCTGGACCTGCTCTTCGGGGTGCGCAGCAGCACGCCGCTGATCGTGGTGACGCTGCTGCTCTTCGTGGCGTGCACCTTCCTCGTCTCGGGGCTGGGCATCAACGCGCTGCGGGTGTGCAGCAAGTGGTCGGCGTACCTGTTCGGCGCGTTCAGCGTGCTGGTGCTGATCCATCTCGTCACGCACACCGACTGGGCGGCCGTCTTCGCCCGGCCGGCGGGATCGACCGCCATGATGATCGCCGGTATCGGCACCATCGCGGCGGGCGGGATCAGCTGGGTGCCCTCGGGCCCGGACTTCACCCGCTATCTGCCGCGTACCGCGTCCGGCCGGGCCATGGTCGGCTCGACGATCGGCGGCGCGGGGATCGTGGTGGCGCCGATGGTGCTGATGGGAGCGGTGATGGCGGTCGCCACCCCGGATCTGGCCGCCGCGCAGGACCCGGTGTCCTTCATCGGCAAGCTGCTGCCGACCTGGATCTCGGTGCCGTATCTGCTGATCGCGCTGATCGGCATGGTGCTGATCAATTCGATGTCGATGTACTCGGCGGGCTTCACCGCGCAGACCCTGGGCATCAAGGTGCCCCGCGCGTGGGCCGTGAGTGTCAACGCGGTGATCAGCCTGGTCCTCGGCTTCCTGCTGATGGTGGTGGCCACCAGCTTCATCGGCTCCTTCATCTCGTTCCTGACGCTGCTCGCCGTGGCGTTCTCGGCCTGGATCGGCGTGTTCGGCGTGGACATGCTCCGGCGGCGTACGTACGACGGCACCGCGCTGATGGACACCGGCCGCACCAGCGGCTACTGGTACCGGGGCGGCTTCGCGCCGTCGGCGATGGTGTCCTGGGGTACGGCGCTGGTGGTGGGCCTGCTCTTCACGGAGGTGGAGTGGTTCTCCGGTCCGTTCGCCGGGACGTGGATCGGCCGGAACGGGCTGGGCTGGGCCGTGACCGTGCTGGTCGCGGCGGCGCTGTACGCGGTGCTGCCGCGCGAGCGCGCGAAGGCCCCGGCGCCCGCCGCCGGTCCGGCGGCGGGGGCAGGGGCCGGGGAGGACGCGGAGAGTCTCTCCGTGTGACGGTTCAGCCCATCTCTTCCAGGGTCTTGCCCTTCGTCTCCTTCACGAACAGGAGCACGAAGGGGATGGAGAGCGTGGCGAAGCAGGCGTAGATGACGTACGTCCCCGAGAGGTTCCAGTCGGCCAGGCTCGGGAAGCTCGCGGTGATGGCCCAGTTGGCGATCCACTGCGCCGAGGCAGCGACACCGAGGGCGGCGGCGCGGATCCTGTTGGGGAACATCTCGCCGAGGAAGACCCAGACGATGACACCCCAGGACAGCGCGAAGAACAGCACGAACACATGGGCGGCGACCAGCGCGACGGTGCCCTCGGTGCTGGGCAGCTTGCCGTCGACCAGCTTCGCCGAGAACGCCCACGCCTCGAAGGCGAGCGCGACCGCCATGCCGATGGAACCGGTCAGCGCGAGCGGCTTGCGGCCGACCCGGTCCACCAGGACCATCGCGATCACGGTGCCGATGATGTTCACGATCGAGGTCGTGAACGAGTAGAAGAACGAGCTGGACGGGTCGATGCCGACCGACTGCCAGAGCGTCGCCGAGTAGTAGAACGCGACGTTGATGCCGACGAGCTGCTGGAAGACCGAGAGCCCGATGCCCACCCAGACGATGGGCAGGAAGAGGAAACCGCCGCCGCCCAGCAGGTCCTTGAAGGTCGACTTGTGTTCGCGGTGCATCGCGTGCTGGATCTCGGCGACCCTGGCGTCCAGGTCGACGCCCTTGCTCTCGACCTCGGCGAGGACCTCCTTGGCGCGGTCCACCCGGCCGACCGAGATCAGGAAGCGCGGCGATTCGGGGATCGCGAAGGAGAGCAGACCGTACAGCAGCGCCGGGATCACCATCACACCGAGCATCCACTGCCAGGCTTCGAGACCGAGCAGCTTGCCGCGCTGGTCGCCGTCGGCCAGCTGGAGGATGCCGTAGTTCACCAGCTGGGAGATGGCGATGCCGATGACGATGGCGGCCTGCTGGAAGGAGCCGAGCCGGCCCCGGTAGGCGGCCGGGGAGACCTCGGCGATGTAGGCCGGGCCGATCACCGACGCCATCCCGATCGCGAAGCCGCCGATGACGCGCCAGACCGCGAGGTCGTAGATGTTGAACGGCAGCGCGGAGCCGACCGCGCTGATGGTGAAGAGCACGGCGGAGATCTGCATGCAGCGGATGCGGCCGATCCGGTCGGCGATCCGGCCCGCGGTGGCGGCCCCGATCGCGCAGCCGATCAGGGCGATGGCGATGACCTGGGCGAGAGCGGCCGAGCCGATGTCGTACCGGCTGCGAATGGCTTCGACGGCGCCGTTGATCACCGAACTGTCGTAGCCGAAGAGGAAACCGCCCATCGCGGCGGCGGCCGTGATGAAGATGACATGGCCGAGATGGTCCGGCTGAGCCGCCCGGCCGCCGGGCGGCGGAACCTGCGCTGTGCTGGTCACGTGTTCTCCTGGGGCCGCCCGGCTGCGTTGCCGGGCGTGGGGGGTGAGCCCTTCCAGTGGTACATAACCTGCCGTCAGGCACCACTTGAAGGGAAAAGCAACGCGAACGAGGTTATGCCTTCAATTCATGAAGAGATATTCGGGGGCACCTCGGGCATATTCGCGGCCACAACCCGCACAGAATGTTCAAAGTATGGAGACGTACACGCGTGAAGAGACGAAGGTCAACGCGGTCCCGGCTCACCGGAGTCGCTGGCTGATGACCTTGGACACCCCGTCCCCCTGCATGGAGACCCCGTACAGCGCGTCGGCGACCTCCATGGTCCGCTTCTGATGCGTGATCACGATGAGCTGGGAACTCTCCCGCAGCTCCCGCATGATCCGGATCAGCCGCTGGAGGTTGGTGTCGTCGAGCGCCGCCTCCACCTCGTCCATCACATAGAACGGGCTCGGCCTGGCCTTGAAGATCGACACCAGCAGCGCCACGGCCGTCAGCGACCGTTCGCCGCCGGAGAGCAGCGACAGCCGCTTGACCTTCTTCCCCGGCGGCCTGGCCTCGACGTCCACTCCGGTGGTGAGCATGTTCGCCGGGTCGGTCAGGACCAGCCGGCCCTCGCCGCCCGGGAAGAGCCGGGAGAAGACGCCCTCGAACTCCTCGGCGGTGTCCCGGTACGCCTCGGTGAAGACCTGCTCGATCCGCTCGTCGACGTCCTTGACGACCAGCAGCAGATCGCTCCGGGTCTTCTTCAGGTCGGCCAGCTGCTCGGAGAGGAACCGGTGCCGCTCCTCCAGCGCCGCGAACTCCTCAAGAGCCAGCGGATTCACCTTTCCGAGCTGCTGATACGCCCGTTCGGCCGCCCGCAGCCGCTTCTCCTGCTCGGACCGCACGTACGGCACCGGCCGATGGCGCGGGTGCGCGGGATCGTCGGGCAGCTCCTCGCCCTCGGCGGGCGGTGACGGCGGTACGGGCTGGGCGGGCCCGTACTCGTCGATCAGCCCGGCCGGCTCCACGCCGAGCTCCTCCAGGGCCCTGGCCTCCAACTGCTCGATGCGCAACCGCTTCTCGGCGCCGAGCACCTCGCCCCGGTGGACGGAGTCGGTGAGCCTGTCCAGCTCGCTCTTGAGGGCGCGGCCCCGGTCCCGCTCGGCGGTCAGCTCCTGTTCGCGTACGGCCCTGGCCTCCTCGGCGGCGGCCCGCCCGGTTTCGGCGCGCACGACCGACACCTCGACGTGCGCCAGCAGTTGCCGGGCGCCGGCCGCGACCGCGCCGGCGACCCGGGCCTCGTGGCGCAGCCGCGCCCTGCGGCGCTCCGTGCGGGTCCGCGCCTCGCGCTCGGCGCGGGCGGCCCGGTCGAGTCCGTCGGCGCGGCCCGCGAGCGCCCTCACCCGCTCCTCGTGCGTACGCACCTGGAGACGCGCCTCCATCTCAGTCTGCCGGGCGTTGGCGCCGTCGGCCGCGAGCCGGTCCCGTACGGAGGTGTCGGGCTCGTCCTCTCCCTCCCCGAAGGGGGAGGACTCCTCGGCGTTCAGCAGCCGCTCGGCCAGCTCCTCCGCCTCGGCGGTGGCGCGCTCCAGCGCCTCTTCCGCGCGGGCGACGGCGGCGGCCGTGCGCTCGGCCTCCCCCTCGGCGCCCCTGGCCTGCCCGGCGAGCCGTCCGAGCCGCCCCGACACCTCGGACCTCTCCCGGTCGGCCGCCCGGCGCCATACGTCCAGTTCCTCGACGAGCGCCGCGCACGCGGCCCGCCGCGCGGTGGCGGTGCGCTGTTCCTCGGCCAGTTCCGCGCACCGTACGTCCAGCCGCGCCAGTTCGGCGGCGGCCTCGTCGACGGAGGCCCGCACCTCCAGCAGGCTCGGCGCCCCGGCGGAGCCGCCGTGCGCGAAGTGGGTGCCGAGCACATCGCCCTCGGCGGTCACGGCGGTCAGCCCGGGGTGCGCGGCCAGCAGCTCCTCGGCGTCTTCGAGGGTCGCCACCACCACCGTGTCGCCCACCAGCCGCGCCACGGCCGCCATCAGCTCGGCCGGTCCCCGGACGAGGTCGATGGCGTACGGCGCGGCGACAGCGGTGCGTACGGTGCCGGGCTCGTGCGCCGCGCGCGGTGCGCCGCCCCCACCGCCGGGCCCGCCGCCCTGCGGGGGAACCCCGCCCCGGGCGGGCTCCTCGGTGGCCTGGCCTGGGACGCCCGCCACCGCGTCGGCCGGCGGGCCGCCCAGCAGGAGCGCCGCGCGCCCGGCGTCCTGCCGGCGCAGCAGGCGGATGGCGTCGGCGGCGGCCGAGGGGCCCGCGACGGCGATGGCGTCGGCGGCGGCGCCGAGGGCGGCGGCCACCGGGATCTCGTGGCCGGGGGTGACGGTCAGCAGCTCGGCCGCCGGGCCGAGGAGCCCGGTGAGCCGGTCGCGGGCGTCGAGCAGGGCCCCGGTTCCGTCCTTGCGGCGCAGGCCGAGGGCGAGGGCGTCGTGGCGGGCGGTGAGGGCCGCGCGGGCGCGCTCGGCGGTGGTGGCGGCCTCGCGCGCGGCGCTCAGCGCGCTCTCGGCGTCGGACAGCGCGCGCCGGGCCGTCTCGTACCGCAGCGCCAGCTCCCGGTCCTCGGTGTCCAGCCCGGCCACCTCGGCTTCGAGCTGCTCGTACTCCTCCCGCGACGCGGCCGCGCGCGCGGCCGCGTCGTCGCGCGCGGCGGCGAGGCGGCCGATCTCGGCCCGGGCGGACGCCGCCCGGCCGCGGGCGGCGGTGACCTGGCCGGAGAGCCGGGCGAGCCCTTCGCGGCGGTCGGCGAGGGCGCGGGCGGCGTCCTTCAGCCGGCGTTCCTCGGCGGCGAGTTCCCGCTCCAGCTCGGCGCGGTGCGTGACGGTGTCCTCGCGCGCGTGCTCGGCGGCCTCCAGCGCGGCGGTCAGCTCGGCCTCCTGCTCGCGGATCCGGGCGGCCTCGCGCTCCAGATCCTCGGGGTCGCGGCCGCGGGGCTCCTCCGGGGGCGCGGCGGTGGCGCTGGTGACCCGCGCGTCGGCGAGCGAGATCGTGCCGCGTACCCGTTCGGCCAGCTGGGACAGCTCGTACCAGGTCTGCTGGGCGCGCTGGAGCCGCGGCGCGAGCCGCCGTACCTCGTCCTCCAGCTCCGCCTCCCGGACGAGCGCGGCCTTCAGCCTGGTCTCCGCGTCCTCCTTGCGGCGCTTGAGTTCCGCCTCGTCGGCGATCTCCGTACGCAGAGCATCACGCAGGGTCACCAGATCGTCGGCGAGCAGCCGCAGGCGCGCGTCGCGCAGATCGGCCTGGATGACTGCGGCCCGCCGGGCGACCGCGGCCTGCCTTCCGAGCGGTTTGAGCTGCCGCCGCAGTTCGTCGGTCAGATCCTGGACGCGGGCGAGATTCGCCTTCATCGCCTCCAGTTTCCGCAGCGCCTTCTCTTTTCGCTTGCGGTGCTTGAGTACCCCCGCGGCCTCTTCGATGAAGGCGCGGCGGCCCATGGGATCGGCGTGCAGTACGGAGTCGAGCTGCCCCTGCCCGACGATCACATGCATCTCGCGTCCGATGCCGGAGTCGGAGAGCAGTTCCTGGATATCGAGCAGTCGGCAGGTATCGCCATTGAGCTGGTATTCGCTGCCGCCGTTGCGGAACATGATCCGCGTAATGGTGACCTCGGCATAGTCGATGGGCAGCGCACCGTCGGAGTTGTCGATGGTGAGCGAGACCTCGGCGCGGCCGAGTGGCGGCCTTCCGGTGGTACCGGCGAAGATCACGTCTTCCATTTTTCCGCCGCGCAGGGACTTCGCGCCCTGTTCTCCCATGACCCAGGAGAGCGCGTCCACGACATTCGACTTGCCGGACCCGTTCGGGCCCACGACGCAGGTGATACCAGGCTCGAAGCGCAGCGTCGTGGCGGAGGCGAAGGATTTGAACCCGCGCAGGGTCATGGCCTTGAGGTGCACGCCGCCGGACTCTACCCGGCGCGGATCGCCCTTTGGCGGTTTCACCGGCGAACGCGCGGGGCACATCAGTCGTTAAGAAAGAGCCCGCAACGCCAACCACGCTTCGTGGAACGGAAGATGGAAAGAAAGAAGGGACGCCGAAGCGTCCCTTGCATATCTTGCGGAGTGTCTCTCACCTGACCCCGGCGGGGGCTGTCGTCAGGTGAGCGCGGGCTCCGCCTGGGGTACGTCAATGTCGATGCCGTCGAGCAGCGACTCTCCGGGGTGCTGTGCGACAGCAGCATTCAGCACGTCGTTCTCGGACTGGATCCGTACAAGTTCGGATTCGAGGTCCTGGACGCGCTGCTGAAGCCGTCGCATCTCGGCGAGGAGTCGCGGGTCGGAGCCGCCGACATAACCGAGAAGCGCCTTTGCCATGATGAATGGTCCTCCACACTGAGTGACCGACCGAATGCGGTGTGGGTCGTGAGGGAAATTGCACCCGCGGTGCCTGGCAGTGCTTGTTCTTCACTGCGGTTCCTACTGCCAAACAGCTGAGGTGCGCGGGGATTCCAGAGTCTCACCAAAAAGTTTGACGGTCAACACGATCACAGCCCGTACCCATGGGCGGCCGGGGGCTCGGGGCCGCTTCTGGCGCGGCGCCGGCTCTCTCGCGGGGCCCTGGGGCGTGGAGATCGTCGTATCCCGCGAAGCCTGGCACGACCGGCCGTTCCTGGCAACCACCAGGTCATCGCTGACCTGCGTATATGCCAAGGGCATTCCGGGGCCTCCGGAGGCCGGTCGCGCGGTGGACGGATCAGCGGATGGCGAAGCTCTCGTAGCCGCCGCGCGGGGTGTCCCAGATCTCAGTGACTCCCGTTACCCGCCCGGGTGTGTCGGCGGACATCAGCCACTCCAGCAGGCGGTGGCAATTCTCACGTGGCCCCTCGGCGACGACCTGAACCCTGCCGTCGTCCAGATTGAGGGCGAATCCGGTGAGCCCTCCGATCTCCAGAGCGTTGGCCCTGGTGAACCAGCGGAAGCCGACTCCTTGTACTCGACCGCGCACCCAGGCGGTGAGACGTACCTCTTCATTCATGCCCGCAAGCTAACCCGGCCATTTGCCCGCTGGGCCCGGCGCCCCCACGTGCCATGCCGTACAGTCCCCTCGCAATGAGCCTCACTCGTACGGGTGAGTCACGTTGTCGTCGAGAGCATGAGGAAGGCACAGCGGATGGGACGCCATCGACGGAACGACGCGCCCGGCGCGCCCGTCGTCTCCCCCGACGCCCGCGCGTTGGGCTCGCACGGAGACGACGCCGCGGCGGCCGGCCACGGCACGGGTGGCGCCGCGCGCCGCAAGGGGCGGGTGGCCAGGCCGGTCAGGACCGGGCTGCTGGGTGCCTCGGCGGCCATGGCGGTGGGAGCGGTGGCGGTCGCCTCCGGCCTGCTGCCCGGCGGCGGTCAGTTCACGGTCAACGGCGGCGGCGCCACGGGCGAGCAGATCCGCAGCGACATCGCGCCCGAGCTCGAGCAGCAGGGCGGTGCCTCCGAGGAGCCCACCCGCGACGCGTCGGTCTCCCCGAGCCGGGGCGCCGAGCGGACGAAGGCGCCCGCGAAGTCGGCCTCGCCCTCGGCCAAGCCCAGCGCCACCCCTTCGAAGGAATCCAAGGCCGCCGCCGCGCCGCCGAAGCCGACGGTGACCGAGACCCCCTCGGGCCCGGGATCCGGTGCGTCCTCCGGCTCGGGTACGGACTCGGGACCGGCCTCGGGTACGGCGCCAGCGACCGAGAACGCCACCGAGGACCGCGCCGTCGTCGCGCCCGACTCCGCCACCGCCGCCGCCGTCCTCTCCCTGGTCAACAAGGAGCGGGCCAAGGTGGGATGCGCGGCGGTGCGCGCCGACGCGAGCCTGGACGCGCTGGCGCAGGCGTTCAGCGACGACATGGCGGCGCGCGGCTTCTTCGACCACACCGACCCGGACGGCAGGACGCCCTGGGACCGGGCCGACAAGGCGGGCGTCAAGAACCTCGGCGGCGAGAACATAGCCAGGGGGCAGGCCACCGCCCAGGCGGTGATGGAGTCCTGGATGAACAGCGACGGCCATCGCGCGAACATACTGAACTGCGACTACACGCGCCTCGGCGTCGGGGTGCACACCGGCTCGGGCGGTCCGTGGTGGACCCAGGACTTCGGCTTCTGACCCGCGCACCGCGCCCCGCGGCCCGTACCCGGCGCTGGATCACTTACTACGAGAAAGCGCCACCTATGGGGTGGCGCTTTTCGATTGTAAGGTGACCGATATGGACGGTCATCCCGCCGACTGCGGCCTCTCCGCCTTCGACGTCTTCGCCCGGGGGTGTCCCTCGCGCCCCACGCTGGAGCATGTGACGGGCCGCTGGGGCTCCCTCACGCTCGGCGCCCTGTCCTGCGGCCGGCTGCGCTTCAACGAGCTGCGCCGCCGGGTGGACGGGGTGAGCGAGAAGATGCTCTCCCAGACCCTGCACGCGCTGGAACGGGACGGGCTCGTCCACCGCGAGGCACAGCCGGTCAACCCGCCGCGCGTGGACTACGAGCTGACCCCGCTGGGCCGGGACGTGGCCGGTCGGCTGCTGGACCTGATCGCGCTGGTCGAAGGGCGGATGCCCGAGGTGCTCTCGGCCCAGGAGCGCTACGACGCGGCGCGCGGCGCCACCGCCCCGTAGCGCGGACCGGGCGCCTACGCGGTGGCGCGCGGCGCGGGCTGGCAGCGCGGGCAGAAGTAGCTGGACCGGTTCATCCACGGCCGCCGCCGCATCGGGGTCCCGCAGCGGCGGCAGGGCTCGTCCTCCCGCCCGTACGCGTCCAGCGACCGGTCGAAGTACCCGGACTGGCCGTTCACATTGACGTACAGGCTGTCGAAGCTGGTGCCACCGGCGTCGAGGGCCGCGTTCATCACGTCCCGGACATGCCCCAGCAGCTCCGCCGCGCGCGGCCGGGTGAGGGTCGCGGTGGGGCGTTCGTAGTGGAGCCTGGCGCGCCAGAGCGCCTCGTCCGCGTAGATATTGCCCACACCGCTGATCAGCGACTGGTCGAGCAGCGCGCGCTTGATGGTCGTACGGCGCAGCCGCAGCGCGGCGAAGAACGCGGCGTCGTCGAACTCCGGGTCCAGCGGGTCGCGGGCGATGTGCGCGATGACGTCCGGCACCCCGTCGGGGGTGTTGTCGTGGACCGAGAGCCCGCCGAAGGTGCGCTGGTCGACGAAGCGCAGTTCGGTGGCGAGGTCGTCGGCGAAGCGGATCCGGATCCGCAGATGCTTCTCGTCGGGCGCGGACCGGGGCTGGACGAGCAGCTGACCGCTCATCCCCAGGTGGCCGAGGACCGAGGCGTCCGTGTCCGTGAGCGGCAGCCACAGATACTTGCCGCGCCGGCGGGCCGCGCCGATGGTGTGCCCCTTCAGCCGGGCCGCGAAGTCCTCGCCCCCGGCCAGGTGGCGCCGTACCGCGCGCGGGTGCAGTACTTCGGTCGCGGCGACGGTACGGCCGGCGACCCAGCGTTCGAGTCCACGCCGGACGACTTCGACCTCGGGCAGCTCGGGCACGGCGACTGGCTCCTCATCGGGGGGGTACGGGAACGGGAGACGCCCCTCGCGCCGGAAGCGACGCGAGGGGCGTATCAGGAAGAAGAGCACGAAGGCTCAGGCGTCGGCCTGATCCACCGGGGTCCGGTCCGCGGGACCGGAGTCCGGCGGAGCCTGCTCGGCGGGAACCGAAGAGGTGTCGGCGTCCGCTTCGGTACCGGCCTTCGCTTCGGCCGCGGACCCGCCCGCGGCCTTCCGCTCGTCCGCGGCGGTCCGGATGGCCCGCCAGGCGGACTCCGCCGCCTGCTGCTCCGCTTCCTTCTTGCTGCGGCCGGTGCCGGTGCCGTACGAGACACCACCGACGCGGGCGGCAGCGGTGAAGGTCTTCTCGTGGTCGGGTCCCGTCTCCGTGACGAGATACTCGGGCACGCCGAGACTCTCCGCCGCGGTGAGTTCCTGGAGACTGGTCTTCCAGTCCAGGCCCGCCCCGAGATTCGAGGACCTGTCGATCAGCGGGTCGAAGAGCCGGTGTACCAGCTCGGACGCCGCGTCGAGGCCCTGGTCCAGATAGACGGCGCCGATCACCGCTTCAAGGGTGTCGGCGAGGATGGACGCCTTGTCCCGGCCGCCCGTGCCCTCTTCGCCCCGGCCGAGCCGGATGAAGGAGCCGAGTTCGAGGCCGCGGCCCACTTCCGCCAGCGCACGTGAATTGACCACCGCGGCCCGCAATTTGGCCAGCTGGCCTTCAGGCAGATCGGGGTGGATCCGGTACAGCGTGTCCGTGACCACCAGGCCGAGCACCGAATCCCCGAGGAATTCGAGCCGCTCGTTGGTGGGCAGACCGCCGTTCTCGTACGCGAACGAGCGATGGGTCAGCGCACGTACCAGAAGGGCGGTCTCGAGCTGATACCCGAGCCGCCCTTCCAGAAGCGTGTGGGACGAGGCTGTGCTGACATTGTCTGTCTGCTTCTTGGCATGGGACAGTTCAGACATTGAGCCTCTCACCAGCCGCTCAGACCTCGAGGACCTGGCGCTTGTTATAGGTGCCGCAGCTCGGGCACGCGATGTGCTGGAGCTTCGGCTCCTGGCAACGCTCACACGAAACCAGGTTGGGGACCGCAGCCTTCCACTGCGACCGGCGGTGGCGCGTGTTGCTGCGCGACATCTTCCGCTTCGGAACAGCCACGGCTACTTCTCCTGCTTCTCGTCGACGCCCGCTTCGGCGCCGCCCATGTTGTCCTTCTCGCCGTCCTTGACGGTCTCGGCGAGTCCCTGCAGTGCCGCCCAACGGATGTCGACGGCGTCATGGTGGTGGTCCGGGTTCTCGTCCAGCCTGATCCCACATGTGGAACACAGACCGGCGCAGGTCTCCCGGCACACCGGCTGCATCGGCAGTGCGAGCACCACCGCGTCACGCAGCACGGGTTCGAGGTCGAACAGGCCGTCCTCGATGTAGAGCCTGTCCTCGTTCTCCTCCTCGGCGTCGTCGGCCGGCTCCGCGCGGACGCGGCCCCGGCTGTCGGACTCGTGGTACGAGAACATCTCCTGGAAGTCCGCCGCCACTTCTTGGCTGAGCGGCTCCAGACACCTTACGCACTCCCCCTCGGCCGTCGCATCGGCGGTGCCCGTGACGAGCACCCCCTCCATGACGGATTCGAGGCGGAGGTTCAGCTCCACGGGCGCGCCCTCGGGAGCGCCGATCACCCCCGCGATACCGAAGTCCTTGGGGGCGGGCACCGAGCGGGTCACTTTCCTGAGCGCACCAGGACGCCGCCCCAGCTCGTGCGTGTCGAACACGAGGGGGTTGAGGTGGTCGAGGCGCGCGTTCAGGGCTTGTTCCCGCTTTCGGATCGTGAGGGGGGCCGCCACCGTCGCGAGAGCGAAGCGGGCAGCCTGAGCCGCGGATATGCACACGGCCGAAGGACCAGGGTACTGGACCGGCCGCCATAGACCCAATCCAGGTCCGGTCCAGGTCCGCTCCAGCGGGGGGCCGGGCCCGCGGACCCGCGCCCCGGAGCCTCAGAGACCTTGTTCGTACCGGCGCAGCTGGTCGATGTCGATCATGCTGGTGTCGAAGAGGCTGGTCTCGTCCAGCGCGCTCTGCTGGTCGGCGCCCTGGGACGGACCCGAGTGCGGCGCGGGGGGCAGGGCCGGGGGCAGCGCGGGCATCGGGGGCTGCGCCTGGGCGCCGGGCTGCTGCTGCCAGCCGTAGTTCGGGTCGTAGCCCTGGTTCTGCGCCGGGATCTGCCCGTACTCCTGCTGCTGGTACGCGTAGGGGTCCTGCTGCTGGTAGCCGTACGCGTCCTGCTGCTGATACCCGGGGTATCCGCCGGCGTCGGCGGCTGCCGCGTACGCGGGGTCCTGGTAGCCGGGCTCCGCCGGGGCGTAGGCGGGGTCCTGGTAGCCGGTGCCCGGCTGCGCGTAGCCGGGGTCGGCGTACGGCTGCTGGAGGGGCGCCGGGGGCTCCTCGGCCGGAGCCGGCGTGCGCGCCGGCGCGCGGAGGGACTCCCGGGGGGTCCCGGCGAGGTCGGCGAGGTAGTCGGCGTCGCTGGTGCGCCCCTGCGGGCCCGCGGCGTCCTGGGCGGCCATGTGCGCGCCGAGTTCGTCCGAGTCCGTCCGGCCGTGCAGCTTCTGCCGGCCTCGGCCGACGGCTTCGAGCGTCTTGGAGAGGACGGCCTCGAAGGCGCCGATCTTGGCGTCCACGTACTCGTCGGCCCGCCGGATCAGGGTCTCGGGGTCGGCGCTGTACTCGGGGGCGTCGTCGTCCTCGCCGTATCCGGCCGCGCCGCCCGGGGAGCGGCCGAGCAGCTTGTCCCGGCCCCGGTCGACGGAGCCGATGGTCTTGGTGAGGACGACCTCGAAGTTGGCGAGCTTGGAGTCGACGTAGTCGTCGGCCTCGGCGCGGATCTCCTCGGCGTCCCTTCGGGCGTCGGCGAGGATGCGGTCGGCCTCCTCCTGGGACTGGCGGGCGACGGCGGTGTCGGAGATCAGGGTGGAGCGCTGGGCGTGCGCGCTCTCGATGATCCGGTCGGCCTCCTGGCGGGCCTGCTCGGCCAGCTGTTCCTGGCCGCCGAGCAGCTCCTGGGCCTGGGCGAGCGACCCGGGGAGCGCCTCCCGCACCTCTTCGAGCAGCGCGAGCAGCTCGGCGCGGTTCACCACGCAGGACGCCGACATGGGCATGGAACGGGCGCTGCCGACCGTGTCGACGATCTCGTCGAGCTTCTTCTGCACGTCCACCGGGTGCTCGCCACTCTCTACAGCTGGTATGGAGACGGACGCACCGACTGTACGGCCAGTTCGCGCCCCGCCGACACCTGGTGACGGCCCGTCGGACACGTCAGTGTCTGCCGAGCCGCTCTATGACGGCCGCGTGGACCGCCGGAGGCAGCAGATGGGAGACGTCGCCGCCCCAGGTGGCGACTTCCTTGACCAGTGAGGAGGACAGGAAGCTGTATGTGGGGTTGGTGGGCACGAACAGCGTCTCGACGCCCGAGAGCCCGTTGTTCATCTGGGCCATCTGGAGTTCGTAGTCGAAGTCGCTGACGGCGCGCAGGCCCTTGACGATGGCCGGGATGTCGCGCTGCTTGCAGAAGTCGACGAGCAGACCGTGGAAGGACTCGACCTCGACATTGCCGAACTCGGCCGTCACTTCGCGGATCAGCTCGATCCGCTCCTCGATGGAGAACAGTCCCTTCTTGGACTGGTTGATCATCACCGCCACGTGTACGACGTCGTACAGCTTGGAGGCGCGGGCGATGATGTCGAGATGTCCATTGGTGATGGGGTCGAAGGACCCCGGACAGACGGCGCGGCGCAACTGAATTCCCTCGCTCTCCGGTCCGGTCATCGTGCGTCTTCGCACATAGAGGCGGCGCGACCGTACCAAAGCGTTCCCTCGCCGTAGCGACGGGAGCGCAGTGGCTCGAACCCTTCCGGCCAGCCGAATTCCCCGCCTCTGGTGCTGCGTTCCACGGTGGCGACCGCATCGGCGCTGAGCCAGCCCCCGGTGCGGAGTGTGAGGAGGATCTCCCGTAGATCGTCATCGGTGACGGCGTACGGCGGGTCCAGGAAGACCAGGTCGTACGGGGTCCCCGGGGGCGGTCCCGCGACGGTCTGCGCCGCCTTGGCGGTACGGACCTCGGCGCCGGGCAGCCCGAGCGTCCGCACGTTGTCCCGGACGGTACGGGCGGCGCGGGCGTCGGCCTCCACCAGCAGCGCGTGCGCGGCGCCGCGCGAGAGCGCCTCAAGGCCGACGGCGCCGGAGCCCGCGTACAGATCGGCGATCCGGCGGCCCTCCAGGGTGCCGAGGAGCGACTCCCAGCTGGAGAAGAGGCCCTCGCGGGCGCGGTCGGAGGTGGGGCGGGTACCGGTACCGGGCGGTACGGCGAGACGGCGTCCGCCGGCGGCACCGGCGATCACGCGGGTCATGGGTGTCGGTCCTCGGTTCGTGGGCGGAACGGGCGGTCCGCCCACGCGGGGCGCGGGGCGGGTGCTGTCCCCACGATATGGCGTACCCGGCGGGCGGGCCCGGCCGGTGACCCCCCTGACTTCGTCTCCCGGGCCCCTACTGACGTCCCGGACCCCGGACCCCGCCCCGGATCCTGGGTCCGGCGGCGGCCCGCTCTCGCTCGGCCCTCGTCGGACTCTCAGCCCTTGTCGAGGAACTGCTCGCGCTCCGCGTCCAGCAGCGCGTCCAGCGCCGTACGCAGCTCCGGGCTGTCCGCCAGCTCGGGATCGGCCGCGACCACCGCGACGGCCTCCTCGCGGGCGGCGGCGATGATCTCCTCGTCCTCGATGACGGCGAGCATCCGCAGGCTGGAGCGCACCCCGGACTGCGCCTGGCCCAGGACGTCACCCTCGCGGCGCTGTTCGAGGTCGATACGGGACAGCTCGAAGCCGTCGAGCGTGGTGGCGACCGCGCCGAGCCTGGCCCTGGCCGGGCTCGCCTCCGGCGCGTCGGTGACCAGCAGACACAGGCCGGGCGCCGAGCCCCGGCCGACCCGGCCGCGCAGCTGGTGCAGCTGGGAGACGCCGAACCGGTCCGCGTCCATGATCACCATCGCGGTGGCGTTGGGCACGTTCACCCCGACCTCGATGACGGTGGTCGCGACGAGGACGTCCACCTCGCCCGCGCCGAAGCGGCGCATCGCTGCGTCCTTGTCGTCGGGCTGCATCCGGCCGTGCAGCACCTCGACGCGCAGCCCCGTCAGCGGCCCCTTGGCCAGCTGCTCCGCGACCTCCAGCACGGCGAGCGGCGGGCGCTTCTCCGCGTCGTCCGCCTTGGCCTTCTTCTTCGCCTTCTCGTCCTCGTCGTCACCGATCCGGGGGCAGACGACATACGCCTGGTGGCCCTTGCCGACCTCCTCGCGGACCCGCTCCCAGGCGCGGGCCAGGAAGTGCGGCTTGTCCTGGGCCGGGACGACATGGCTGGCGATCGGTGAGCGGCCCGCCGGGAGCTGGTCCAGGACGGACGTCTCCAGGTCGCCGAAGACGGTCATCGCGACCGTACGCGGAATGGGCGTGGCGGTCATGACCAGCAGGTGCGGGGGCTGTTTGCCCTTGGAGCGCAGCGCGTCGCGCTGCTCCACCCCGAAGCGGTGCTGCTCGTCGACGACGACCAGTCCCAGATCGTGGAAGCGCACCTTGTCCTCGATCAGCGCGTGCGTACCGATCACGATCCCGGCCTCGCCGGTGACCAGGTCGAGCAGCGCCTGACGCCGCGCGGCCGTGCCCATGGAGCCGGTGAGCAGCACGACCTTGGTCGCGTTCTCCGCTCCCCCGAGCATCCCTCCCCCGGCCAGCCCGCCCATCATCTCGGTGATGGAACGGTGGTGCTGCTGGGCGAGGACCTCGGTGGGCGCCAGCATGGCGGCCTGGCCGCCCGCGTCCACGACGGCGAGCATCGCGCGCAGCGCGACGAGCGTCTTTCCCGAGCCGACCTCGCCCTGGAGCAGCCGGTGCATGGGGTGTTCGGTGGCGAGGTCGGCGAAGATCTCGGCGGTGACCTTCCGCTGCCCTTCGGTGAGGGTGAACGGCAGGGTGGCGTCGAAGGCGTCGAGGATCCCGTCCGCCACCGGGGTCCGGGCCACGGCCGGGAGCTGCGCGTCCGCGTACCGGCGCCGGGCCAGGGCGACCTGGAGGACGAACGCCTCGTCCCACTTCAGGCGGTCCCTGGCGGATTCGATGTCGGCCCTGGTCTCCGGCCGGTGGATCTTGAGCAGCGCCTCGGGCAGCGGGACGAATCCGCGCCCCTCGCGCAGCGCGGGCGGCAGCGGGTCGACGGCCTCGACGGCCCTGGGGAGCACCGCGTCGACCGCTTTGGTGATCTTCCAGGACTCCAGTCCCTTGCAGGCCGGGTAGATCGGGATCAGCCGGCCCGCGAAGGAGTCGACGGCCTCCTCCCCGTCGTCCCTGCCCAGCGGTACGTAGGTGGGGTGCGCGAGCTGGAGCTTGCGGTTGAAGACGGAGACCTTGCCCGCGAACATCCCCCGGCTGCCGGGCGGCAGATCCTTCTGCGGCTTGTGGAGTCCCCTGCCGAAGAAGACCAGTTGGAGCCGGCCGCTGCCGTCGGTGAGGGTGATCTCCAGCCGCTGGCCGCGCCCGTGGTTGAACGTCAGCACGCGGGAGTCGGCGACCTGCGCGACCACGGTGACGTCCTCGTCCAGCGGGAGGTCGGCGAGCGTGGTGAGCTGGCCGCGCTCCTCGTACCGCCGGGGGTAGTGGTGCAGCAGGTCGCCGACCGTGTGCAGGCCGAGGTGTTCGGCCATCACCTTCGCGGTGGCGGGGCCGAGCGTCTTCTTGAGAGGTTCATCCAGCGCGGACACGCGGTCCATCTTCGCAGGGACCACCGACAGCGGGGCGGCGCGACGCTACTCGACGCCGACGAGCAGCGGTACGGACTGTCTGCCGCCCCGGTACACGACGGTGTCGACGGCGAGGTGGCCCTCGCGTACGTACCGCTCCAGCCGGTCGGCCAGCGCGTCCGGCACGTCCTCGCCGAGCACCAGGGTGACCAGCTCGCCGCCGGCCGCCAGCATCCGGGTGAGGACCGCCTCGGCGGTGGCGGCGAGGTCGGCGCCGATCACCGCCACGTCGCCCTCGATCAGCCCCAGGACGTCGCCGGCCTGGCAGATGCCCGCCATCGTCCAGGACTGCCGTTCGGCGACGGCCAGTTCGGCGTAGCGGGTGGCTCCGGCGGCGGTGGTCATGGCGACCACGTCCTCGTCGAAGCGCCGGTCCGGCTGGTGCACGGCGAGCGCGGCGATGCCCTGGACGGCGGCCCGGGTGGGGATCAGGGCGACCCGTACCCCTTCGGTACGCGCCTGTTCGGCCGCCGCCGCGGCGGTGTGGCGCAGCGCGGCGTCGTTGGGCAGGAGGACCACTTCGCGCGCGTGGGCGCGCCGGATGGCCTCGACCAGCTCTCCGCTGGCGGGCGGCTCCCCGGGGCGCGCGAGGACCGTGGTCGCGCCGGCCTCGGCGCACAGCCCGGCGAGCCCCTCGCCGGGGACCACCGCGACGACGGCCCGCTGGACCTGCTCGGGAGGGTGTGCGGCGGCGCCGAAGTGGGTGATGCGGATGCGGTACGGGCGTCCCGCCTCGACGCCCGCCTCGACGGCGGCGCCCGCGTCGTCGACATGGACGTGGACGTTCCACAGCCCGTCACCGCCGACGACGACCAGGGAGTCGCCGAGCCGGTCGAGGCGCTCCCGCAGGCGCGTGACGGCGGCTTCCCCGGCCTCCAGCAGGTAGATCACCTCGAACGCGGGCCGGCCGTCCTCCCCTGCGCCGGCCCCCGGGGCGACCGTCGCGGGGTCCTCGTGGCGCCGGTGGCCGGCAGGCAGGGCCGCGGGCACCTCGCCCGTGAGGGCCCGTACGAGCGCGCCGAGCACGGCGAGCAGCCCGCGCCCGCCCGCGTCCACGACGCCCGCGCGGCCGAGTACGGCCAGCTGGTCCGGGGTGGCGGCGAGCGCGGCGCGTGCCCCGGCGTACGCGGCGCGCACGGTGGCGCCTCCGTCGGCCGTCCTACCGCCCGCCCCCGCCTCAGCGGCCTCGGCGGCGTCCGCCGCCGCCGAGGCGACGCTGAGGATCGTCCCCTCGACGGGATGGGCGACGGCGGCGCGGGCCAGTTCGGCGGCCCGCCGCAGCGCCGGGGCGAGCCGCGCGGCGTGATCCCCGTCACCGGGCGCGGGCGGCGCGAGCACCTCGGCCATCCCGCGCAGCAGCTGGGCCAGGATGGTGCCCGAGTTCCCCCGGGCCCCGATCAGCGCGCCGTGCGCCATGGCCCGTACGGCGTCGCCGGGCGTGGGCTCGGTGGCGCGCGTCGCGTGCGCGGCGAAGACGGCTTCCACGGCCTGTGCGGCGGACTCCACGGTCAGATAGAGATTGGTGCCGGTGTCACCGTCCGCGACCGGATAGACGTTGATCGCGTCGATCTCCTCGCGTTCCCGGCCGAGGGCGTCCAGCGCCAGTGAGCACCAGCTCCGCACCGCTGCGGCATCGAGGGTCTGCGGCACCTGGGAGTCCTCCTTGAGCGGCCGTGACGCGGGCTGAACCGCAGGGTAGCCGCCGGTAACCCCCACCGTCCGAGGCGGGCGGCGGGGTACCGGGCGGAACGGGGGCGACCGGCGTCATGGTAATTTTCTTGTACCGAGGCAGGCGTTGTATGCTGCTGCGGTTGCCCGATGAGAGTCGGGCCAATCCTCCGGCAACGCCGCATCATTCATTGATTCAAGCCACGCCGGATTCCTCTGTACGAGCATCTGAAGTCTTTGGAGTGACCCGTGGCTGCCAACTGCGACGTCTGTGGCAAGGGGCCGGGCTTCGGCAACAGCATTTCCCACTCGCACCGCCGTACGTCCCGTCGCTGGAACCCGAACATCCAGCGCGTGCGTGCCGTGGTCGGTCGGACGCCGAAGCGGCTCAACGTCTGCACCTCGTGCATCAAGGCCGGCAAGGTCTCGCGCTGACGCCTGCGTCGTAGCGCAGCCCCTGCGGTTGCCTTGAAAAGCCGGTCCACCTCGGTGGACCGGCTTTTTGCCGTACCCGCGTGAGCGCGGGCGGGTACGGGTCAGGCGCGCGTGCGCCAGGCGTGGTCCACCGGGCCGATCCCGCCGCCCAGCGCGAAGCCGCCCGCGATGGCGCCCGTCACATACTCCTTGGCCGCCACGACCGCCTCCACCACGTCCTGCCCGCCGCCCAGTCCGGCGGCGATCGCCGCCGCGAAGGTGCAGCCCGTGCCGTGGGTGTGCCGGTTGTCGTGGCGCGGGGCGCGCAGCCAGTGCTCCTCGGTGCCGTCCCAGAGCAGGTCGACCGCGTCGCCCGGCAGATGACCGCCCTTGATCAGCGCCCAGCGGGGGCCGAATTCGATTACGGCCCCGGCCGCGCGCCGCATGCCCGCCTCGTCCGTGACCCGTACCCCGGTGAGCTGCGCCACTTCGTCCAGGTTGGGGGTGGCGACGGTCGCGACCGGCATCAGCTCGGTCCGTACGGTCTCCAGCGCCGAGGCGGCCAGCAGCGGATCGCCGTGCTTGGAGACGCCGACCGGGTCGACGACCACGGGTGCGCCGGTCCCGGCGAGGAGTTCGGAGACGGCGGAGACCAGCCCGGCGGAGGAGAGCATTCCGGTCTTCACGGCCTGGACGCCGATGTCGTCCACGACCGCGCGGTACTGGGCCCGTACCGCCTCCACCGGCAGCTCCCAGGCGCCCCGTACCCCCAGGGAGTTCTGCGCCGTGACGGCGGTGAGCACGCTCATGCCGTGCACTCCGAACGCCAGCATGGTCTTCAGGTCCGCCTGGATGCCCGCACCGCCGCCGGAGTCGGATCCGGCGACGGTGAGGACACGGGGAGGCACCCACGAGGAGCGCTCCCGTGCGGAGGACGCGGACGAGGCGGATATCGGCATGGACCGAATCTACAAGCGCGCCGGCGGTGACCCGCCCGCGCGGTCACCGCCGCACCGCGCCGCTCAGCGGTCCCCGTCGGCGTCCCCGAAGTGGTCCCAGCCTCCCTTGCTGGTCCAGGGCGCCCCGTCGACCGTCACCTGCGGCGGCGCCGACGGCTTGAGGACCTCGCCGATCACCTTCCAGCGGGCCGGCAGCTTCGCGTCCGCCGGGAACGTGGCGACGATCGCGTGGTCCTCGCCCCCGGTCAGCACCCACTGGAGCGGGTCGATACCGACCGCCTGCCCGATGTCGTGCATCTGCGAGGGGATGTCGATCAGCCCCGACCGCAGATCGATCCGGACCTTGCTGGCCTCCGCGATGTGACCGAGATCCGCGACCAGTCCGTCGCTGATGTCCGTCATGGCGGTGGCGCCGAGCCCGGCCGCCGCGGGGCCCGCGTGGTACGGCGGCTCCGGTCTGCGGTGCGCCTCGACGAAGGCACGCGGCGAGCGGAAGCCGCGCGAGAGCACCGCGTGACCCGCCGCCGACCAGCCCAACCAGCCGGTGTACGCGACGACATCGCCGGGCCTGGCGCCCGACCGGGTCACCGGTTCGTGGTCGCGCAGATCACCGAGCGCGGTGATGGCGATGGTGATGGCGTCACCGCGTACGACATCGCCGCCGACCACCGCCGCACCCGCGACCTGGCACTCGTCCCGGATGCCGTCCATCAGCTCGGTGGGCCAGGTGACCGGCAGTTCGGCCGGGACGACCAGGCCGAGCAGCAGCGCGGTGGGGACGGCGCCCATCGCCGCGATGTCGGCGAGGTTCTGCGCCGCCGCCTTGCGGCCCACGTCGTACGCCGTCGACCAGTCACGCCGGAAGTGCCGTCCCTCCAGCAGCAGATCCGTACTCGCCACGACCCTGCCGTCGGGCGCGGCCACGACCGCGGCGTCGTCGCCCGGCCCGAGCCGGACCGCCGGGGTGGTGGTGAGCCGGGAGGTGAGTTCTCTGATGAGACCGAACTCCCCCAACTCGCCCACGGTTCCCTTCACCGAGTCTCCCCTCTCCTCACCGGCCGCGCCTGCGGTCGCGGTCCTGCACTGCTGTCGGTTCCGTCATGCCCCGCGTCAACTTCGTCCCGCGTGCGCCACCCGTCGGACGCCACCGGGCCCGCGGGTCTCCCCGCGGTCCACGGCGACGCGATACCGTGGCGTCTCTTTCCACCCCACATGATCCTCGTGGCCGCCCTGGAGGTTCCGTGGTACAGGCGTACATCCTTATTCAGACCGAGGTGGGCAAGGCGACGACCGTCGCCGAGACCATCGCGAAGATTCCGGGAGTCATCCAGGCCGAGGACGTCACAGGCCCGTACGACGTGATCGTGCGCGCACAGGCCGACACCGTCGATGAACTGGGGCGCATGGTCGTCGCCAGAATCCAGCGGGTGGAGGGCATCACCCGCACCCTGACCTGCCCGGTGGTGCATCTGTAGCCGGACGGGCACGGGCACGGCGGCGGCACGGGGACGGTGCGCGCGGCTCATCCTGCTGTCGTCGCTCACCATGGCTTCGCCGTGCTCCCTCTCCCACCCCGCACGTGGCGGCCGGCCCCGGACGGCCGCCGTCTACGCTTGACCGGTGATACGTTCCCGCCGCAGGCTATCCGGCCTTCTCGCCGCCCGTATGACCGCCGTCGCCCTTCTGACGGCGGCGGTGGGCTGTTCCACCACGGACGGCGCGCCGTCGGTCGCGGCTCCCACCCCCACCGAGAAGGAAGCGGCGCTCTGCCGCGCGCTGCACGAGGAACTGCCGAAGACCCTCGCGGACCTGGGCAGGAACGATCCGCGGCCGCACTCGGAACTGACCGCCGGCTGGGGGGACGGCGCGATCGTCCTGCGGTGCGGTGTCCCCCGGCCGGAGCGGATGGGCGACCCGCAGGCGCAGGGGGTGGAGGCGAACGGCGTCAACTGGATGCTGGAGGAACGGGACTCGGGCCCCCGCTTCACGACGACGTACCGCGAGACGTATGTGGAGGTCACCATGGACGAGCGCTTCACCCATGACTCCACCCCGCTCGCCCCACTGGCCGGGCCCGTCGGGAAGACGATCCCGTCCAGCCTCTAGGGCGTCTTCGCTCAGCGCAGACCGGTGGAGCGGCGCAGCGCCGCCTGGATGAGGACGTCGATCAGCTCCGCGTAGCCGACGCCGCTCTCCTGCCACATCCGGGGGTACATGGAGATGGGTGTGAAGCCCGGCATCGTGTTGATCTCGTTGATGACGAACTCGCCGTCCTCGGTGAGGAAGAAGTCGGCCCTGACCAGCCCCTCGCAGGAGGCCGCGTCGAACGCCTCGACCGCGAGCCGCTGGACCTCGGCCGTCTGCTCCTCGGTGAGCGGCGCGGGGACCAGTCCGGCGGCGGAGTCGATGTACTTGGCCTCGAAGTCGTAGAAGTCGTGCGCCGTGACGGGCGGGATCTCGGCGGGCAGGCTGGCGCGCGGGCCGTCCTCGAACTCCAGCACACCGCACTCGATCTCGCGACCGCGCAGCAGCGACTCCACCAGGATCTTGGGGTCGTGGCGACGGGCCTCGGCGATCGCCTCGTCCAGTCCCGCGAGGTCGTCGACCTTGGAGATGCCCACGGAGGAGCCGGCCCGCGCGGGCTTCACGAAGACGGGCCAGCCGTGCTCGCCGGCGAAGTCGACGATCTTCTTGCGGACGGCGGCGGCCCGGTCGGCGGCGGAGCCCGCCCCCCGCTCCCACTCGCGGGGGCGGATCACCACGTACGGGCCGACGGGCAGCCCGAAGGAGGTGAACACCCGCTTCATGTACTCCTTGTCCTGGCCGACGGCCGAGGCGAGGACACCCGCGCCGACGTACGGGACGCCGGAGAGTTCCAGCAGCCCCTGGAGGGTGCCGTCCTCCCCGTACGGGCCGTGCAGCACGGGGAAGACGACATCGACGTCGCCCAGCGCCTTGGGCACCGAGCCCGGTTCGCTGTAGACGACTTCGCGGTTGCCGGGGTCGGCGGACAGGACGACCGTGCCGTCCGTGGACTCCGCGATCTGCTCGACGCTCGGCAGGGTGCGGCCGACGATGGCCATCCGCTCCGGATCGTCGGCGGTGAGCGCCCAGCGGCCGTCGGTGGTGATTCCGATGGGCAGGACGTCGTACTTCGTACGGTCGATGGACCGCAGTACGGCGCCGGCCGTGACCACCGAAATGGCGTGCTCGGAGCTACGTCCGCCGAAGACGACGGCCACGCGCGGCTTGCGGAGCTGCTGCTCAGGGCTCTGGGAGGAGTTCTCGCTGCTCATATCGCGATGAGAGTACCTGTTGGAGGGGGCCCGAGTCAGCGTAGGTGGCGCCGGAGTCAGCGGCGTTCGGGCTTGGCGCTGCGCGACATGAGTTCCTTGAGCGCGACGAGCGGCGGCTTGCCGTTGTGCACGATGTCCACGACGGTCTCGGTGATCGGCATGTCGACCTCGTGGCGCCGCGCCAGATCCAGTACGGACTCGCAGGACTTGACGCCCTCGGCGGTCTGCTTGGTGACCGCGATGGTCCCTTGGAGGGTCATGCCGCGGCCGAGGTTGGTGCCGAAGGTGTGGTTGCGGGAGAGCGGCGAGGAACAGGTGGCGATCAGATCGCCCATTCCGGCGAGTCCGGAGAAGGTGTGCGGGTCGGCGCCCATGGCGAGTCCGAGCCGGGTGGTCTCGGCCAGTCCCCTGGTCATCAGGGATGCCTTGGTGTTGTCGCCGAGCCCCATGCCGTCGGCGATGCCGACCGCGAGGCCGATGACGTTCTTGACCGCTCCGCCGAGTTCGCAGCCGACGACGTCGGTGTTGGTGTACGGGCGGAAGTACGGCGTGTGGCACGCGGTCTGGAGCCGCCGGGCGACCGCCTCGTCCCGGCACGCCACGACGGCGGCGGCGGGCATCCGGCCCGCGATCTCCTTGGCGAGGTTGGGCCCGGTGACCACGGCGACCCGGTCGGCGGGCGCCTTGGCGACCTCCTCGATGACCTCGCTCATCCGCTTGGCGGTGCCGAGTTCGACGCCCTTCATCAGCGAGACGAGGACGGTGTCGCGGGGCAGTACGGGCGCCCACGCGGCGAGGTTGGCGCGCAGCGTCTGCGACGGCACGGTCAGTACGGTGAACTCGGCGCCCCGGGCGGCCTCGGCCGGATCCGTCGTGGCCCGTATGCCCGGGGGCAGTTCGAACCCCGGCAGATAGTCCGGGTTGGTGCGCGTGGTGTTGATGGACTCCGCGACGTCCGCGCGGCGGCCCCAGACCGTCACCTCGCACCCCGCGTCGGCCAGGATCATGGCGAACGCCGTGCCCCATGAACCAGCCCCGAATACGGCGACCCGCGTCACTTCGACCCCTCTTCCGCGGCCTTGCGCCGCTGTTCCGCCCTGGCCTCGCGATGGTCGTACGGGGCCGTCGGCGCCGGCTCCCCGCGTAGCTCGGAGAGCAGTTCCGTGATCGCGGCCATGATGACCTCGGTGACCTCGCGCAGCAATTCGGTGGTGATCTCCTCGTCGTAGTAGCGCGAGATGTCGACGGGCGGGCCGACCAGCACCCGGTGCGTCTTGCGCGGGAGCAGCTCGGGCTTCCTGGCGTACGGGGCCAGGAGCAGGTTGGCGCCCCACTGCGCGACGGGGATGACCGGGCAGCGCGTCTGGAGCGCGACCCTGGCGACACCGGTCTTGGCGGTCATCGGCCACTGCGCCGGATCGCGGGTGAGCGTGCCCTCGGGGTAGAAGGCCACGCATTCACCGCGCTCGACGGCGTCGATGGCGGCCCGGTAGGCGCTGAGCGCGTTGGTGCTCTCGCGGTAGACGGGGATCTGCCCCGTACCGCGCATCACCGCGCCGATGAATCCCGAGGTGAATAGGCCGTTCTTCGCGAGGAAGCGCGGAACGCGTCCCGTGTTGTACTGGAAGTGCGCATAGGCGAACGGGTCGATGTGTGAATTGTGGTTCACCGCCGTGATGAATCCGCCGTCGGCCGGGATGTGCTCCGCCCCCTGCCAGTCCCGCTTGAGCAGTACGATCAGCGGCGGTTTGGCGATGACCGCCGCCAGGCGGTACCAGAAGCCGATTCTGCGGCGGGACACTCGGACACCTTCCTCTTCTCGCCCGGCTCCACGCCCGGCTGCCGGGGATCAAGTGTGGCCCCGGCCCCCTGCTCTGTCGAGAACACGGTACGCCTCGCCTCCGGGTCGGGGACGGTGGGCCGGGAGGGCGGGGCGCGGGGGCGCCGGGCGACAATGGAGGGCCGCTACGCATGGACGGAGAGTTCGCCACGGACACCGACCCGACCGCCCGCTGGTCCCTGGTTGTTCCGCTCAAACCGCTGCGGCTGGCCAAGAGCAGGCTCGCCGCCTCCGCCGGGGACGCGCTGCGCCCCCGGCTGGCCCTCGCGTTCGCGCAGGACACGGTGGCCGCGGCGCTGGCCTGCGCGGCGGTCCGCGATGTGGTGGTCGTCACGGACGATCCGACGGCGGCGGAGGCGCTGGGCGCGCTGGGTGCGCGCGTCGTACCCGACACCCCTGGAGGCGGTCTCAACGCGGCGCTGGCGCACGGTGCGCGGGCCGTCAGGGCGTCCAGGCCGCAGGCGGCGGTGGCCGCGCTCAACGCGGATCTGCCGGCGCTGCGCCCCCGGGAACTGGGCCGGGTGCTGGGCGTGGCGGGCTCTTTCCGCCGGGCTTTTCTCGCGGACGCCGCCGAAATCGGTACGACATTGCTGGCCGCGGCGCCCGGGACGGAATTGAATCCGGCTTTCGGCGGGCCGTCCAGGCACCGCCATTTGTTGTCGGGCGCGGTGGAAATCGAGCTGGCCGGGGTGGATTCCGTACGGCGCGATGTCGACACGGGCGACGATCTGAGGGTGGCCGCCGGGCTGGGACTGGGGGCATTCACGGCGTCCCGGTACGCCGGACACGAACGGCCGGCGGCGCGGCCTTCCGGGCTCTGAGCGGCCGGGAACGGGCCGGTTCGCGGACCGATACGCTCGGCTCATGCAGGCGACTTCGTACACCTATGAATCCGAGACCCGCACCGGAAGTGTGCTGCTGGACGACGGCACCCCGGTGGAGTTCGACGCTGCGGCCTTCGACGCCGGCGGACTGCGACTGCTCCGACCGGGTCAGCGGGTGCGGATCGAGACCGAGGGGGAGGGCGCGTCGCTGCGCGTCACGCTGGTGACGCTCCAGACGCTCTGAGGCCCTCCCGTCCCCGGTGGCGCGGGCGAACGCCGCGGGCCGGGCTCCCCGAGGGGAGCCCGGCCCGGCGCGTGTGGCCCTGCTTTTACATCCTCTGCTCTGCCGCTACTTCCTGGCGGCGGTCTTCTTCGCCGTGGTGGTGCGCGCGGTCGCCTTCCTGGCGGGGGCCTTCTTGGCCGTCGTCTTCTTGGCGGGCGCGGTCTTCTTCGCCGTGGCCTTCTTCGCCGTGGCGGTGGCCGTGGTCTTCTTGGCCGTGGTCTTCTTCGCCGCCGGGCTGGTCTTCTTGGCGGTGGCCTTCTTCGCCGTGGTGGTCTTCTTGGCGGCCGTGGTCTTCTTGACCGCGGCCTTCTTCGCCGTGGCCTTCTTGGCGGTGGCCTTCTTCGCCGCCGCCTTCACCGTCGTACGGCTGGAAGATCCGCCCGAGAGGCTGCCCTTGGGGGCCTTCTTGACGGCCACGTCGTTCTTGGGGAGCTTCTTCGAGCCGCTGACCAGGTCCTTGAAGCCCTGACCCGCGCGGAAGCGCGGCACCGAGGTCTTCTTGACCCGGACGCGCTCACCCGTCTGCGGGTTACGGGCGTAACGGGCCGGGCGGTCGACCTTCTCGAACGAGCCGAAGCCGGTCACCGAGACCCGGTCCCCCGCGACGACCGCACGGACGATCGCGTCGAGTACCGCGTCGACCGCGTCCGCGGCCTGCTGCCGGCCGCCGACCTTGTCCGCAATCGCTTCTACGAGCTGCGCCTTGTTCACGTCTTCCCCTTCGGAGACATTGCCAGAACGAAAGTGTTCAAGCTTTTTCGCACGTTAGGCAGATATATACCGCAAATCAAACACGAAACGGGCTAATCACCCTAGTGCCGCAACGAAGTCGACCTGGTGGAGTTCCGCGGAGGTCAGTCACCTTCGGGAAAACGACCCTCGTCGAGGTCCTTCATCAAGCGGTCCAGACGCCTTGCCGCGTCCGGGAGATCGTGTTTCGCCGCCGCCGTGATGACGAGCAGCTTCCGGGAGAGCGCCTTGCGCACGCCATCCGGGACCTGCAGTGCACGCACCGTCGCGTGCGCTTCTTTGAGTTGTTCGGCGACCAACCCGTAAAGCTTGAGTTGGTTGTCGCGTTCCATGCACCGATTGTGCCATCTGGGGCGAGTTGTCGCCCGACGGGGGCTCAACAAGCAACTGCACCCCCTGCCCGTAGGCAGGGGGTGCAGTAGGGGAAAAGCGCTGATCAGGCGGTAATCGTGCGCGGTTTGAAGGACGGCCTGGCGGCCTCGTAAGCGGCGATGTCGGCTTCGTTCTGAAGGGTGAGGCTGATGTCGTCCAGCCCGTTCAGCAACCGCCAGCGGGCGTTCTCGTCAAGCTCGAAATCGGCCACAAGCGCTGCTCCGTCAGGGGCAGTGGCGCGAACCTGGCGCTTCTCCAGGTCGACGGTGACCTCGGCCCGCGGGTCGCTCTCGGCGATCTGCCACAGGGCGTCCACGACCGGCTGCTCCAGCACGACGGTCAGCAGGCCGTTCTTGAGCGAGTTGCCGCGGAAGATGTCGGCGAACCGGGACGAGATCACGGCCTTGAAGCCGAAGTTCTGGAGCGCCCACACGGCGTGTTCGCGCGACGAGCCGGTGCCGAAGTCGGGTCCGGCGACCAGCACCGTGGCCCCGGCGTACTCGGGCCGGTTGAGCACGAACGACGCGTCCTTGCGCCACGCCTCGAAGAGCCCGTCCTCGAAGCCGTCGCGGGTGACCTTCTTGAGCCAGTGCGCCGGGATGATCTGGTCGGTGTCGACGTTGCTGCGGCGCAGCGGAACGGCGCGACCGGTGTGTGTGGTGAAGGCTTCCATGGTTATCGCGCTCCAGCGGGCGTACGGCCGGTGGCATCGGCGTCGGACAGATCGGCGGGCGAGGCCAGATGGCCCAGTACCGCGGTGGCGGCGGCGACCTGCGGCGAGACCAGATGGGTCCGGCCGCCCTTGCCCTGCCTGCCCTCGAAGTTGCGGTTGGAGGTCGACGCCGAGCGCTCGCCGGGCGCGAGTTGGTCGGGGTTCATGCCCAGACACATCGAGCAGCCCGCGTGCCGCCATTCGGCGCCGGCGGCGGTGAAAACCTTGTCCAGACCCTCGGCGACCGCCTGGAGGGCGACCCGTACCGAGCCGGGGACGACCAGCATCCGTACCCCGTCGGCCACTTTGCGGCCGTCCAGCAGCGAGGCCGCCGAGCGCAGGTCCTCGATACGGCCGTTGGTGCAGGAGCCTACGAAGACGGTGTCGACCTTGATGTCGCGCAGCGCCTGTCCGGCGGTCAACCCCATGTACTCCAGGGCCTTTTCGGCGGCGTACCGCTCCGAAGCGTCCTCGTACGAAGCCGGGTCGGGGACCTGTGCGGAGAGCGGCGCGCCCTGGCCGGGGTTGGTGCCCCAGGTGACGAACGGGGCGAGCGCGGCGGCGTCGATGAGGACCTCGGCGTCGAAGACCGCGTCGTCGTCGGTGCGCAGTGTGCGCCAGTAGGCGACCGCCGCGTCCCACTCGTCGCCCGCGGGTGCGTGGTCGCGGCCCTTGAGGTAGTCGAAGGTGGTGTCGTCCGGGGCGATCATGCCCGCCCTGGCGCCGGCCTCGATGGACATGTTGCAGATGGTCATCCGGGCCTCCATCGAGAGTTTCTCGATGGCCGGGCCCCGGTATTCGAGGATGTAGCCCTGGCCGCCGCCGGTGCCGATCCTGGCGATGACGGCGAGGATCAGGTCCTTGGCGGTGACATCGGCGGGCAGTTCGCCCTCGACCGTGATGGCCATGGTCCTGGGACGGGCCAGCGGCAGCGTCTGGGTGGCCAGCACGTGCTCGACCTGGCTGGTGCCGATGCCGAACGCCAGCGCGCCGAAGGCGCCGTGGGTGGAGGTGTGGCTGTCGCCGCAGACCACGGTGGTGCCGGGCTGGGTCAGCCCCAGCTGCGGGCCCACGACGTGGACGACGCCCTGCTCGACGTCGCCCAGCGAGTGCAGCCGTACGCCGAAGTCCGCGCAGTTCTTGCGCAGCGTCTCCAACTGGATCCGGGAGACGGGGTCGGCGATCGGCTTGTCGATGTCGAGCGTCGGGGTGTTGTGGTCCTCGGTCGCGATGGTGAGGTCGAGTCGCCGGACCTGCCGACCGCCCTTGCGCAGGCCGTCGAACGCCTGGGGGCTGGTCACCTCGTGCAGCAGGTGCAGATCGATGAAGAGGAGGTCGGGCTCGCCCTCGGCGCGCCGGACGACATGGTCGTCCCAGACCTTCTCCGCGAGTGTCCTACCCATCGCTTTCCCTCCGGCCGGCCTCTGGCGGCCGGCATTCCTAGAGATGTGTGGGCCTACGTCCGTACCCCACGCACCGGACGTCGGCTGGGACCCGATACTCCGCGAGCCCGTACATACAGGTTGGCAAGTTCCCCGGGAAATTGAACTTGCGTTTCACAGAGTGAGACGCGAGTATCGTTTCATGGACAACTCTAGCGGCGTCGGCGTTCTCGACAAGGCTGCTCTCGTACTGAGCGCCCTGGAGTCCGGTCCGGCCACCCTCGCCGGGCTGGTCGCGGCGACCGGGCTCGCACGGCCCACGGCCCACCGACTGGCCGTGGCACTGGAACACCACCGACTGGTGGCGAGGGACATGCAGGGCCGGTTCATCCTCGGTCCGCGGCTGGCCGAGCTGGCCGCCGCGGCCGGCGAGGACCGCCTGCTGGCCACGGCCGGACCCGTACTCACCCATCTGCGGGACCTGACCGGCGAGAGCGCCCAGCTCTATCGCCGCCAGGGCGAGATGCGGATATGCGTGGCGGCGGCGGAACGGCTCTCCGGGCTTCGGGACACCGTGCCGGTGGGCTCGACCCTCACCATGAAAGCCGGTTCCTCGGCCCAGATCCTGATGGCCTGGGAGGAGCCGGAGCGGCTGCACCGCGGCCTTCAGGGCGCCCGTTTCACCGCGACGGCGCTCTCGGGCGTACGGCGCAGGGGCTGGGCGCAGTCGATCGGCGAGCGGGAACCGGGGGTGGCCTCGGTCTCGGCGCCGGTGCGCGGGCCGTCGAACCGGGTGGTCGCGGCGGTCTCGGTATCCGGACCGATCGAGCGGCTCAGCCGGCACCCGGGCCGGATGCACGCTCAGGCGGTGATCGACGCGGCGGGCCGGCTGAGCGAGGCCCTGCGCCGTACGAGCTGAGCCGCTTCCCCCGCCCCGCCACCCACTCTCCCCCCACCCGCTCCCCCCTCGCCACCCCCCTTCCGCCCCGCACGGACACCGGCAGGCCGCTCCAGCGCCGCAGCGGCCGGACCGGATCACCCCCGCGAGGCGAGCCGCTCGGCGGCACTCTCCCCGCGCCGGCCCACCGGGATCACACCGGTGGCCTTTCCGAGGCCGAACTCCGGCATGTCGACGTAGACGTTCTCGTACGAGCCCGCCGGTACGGCGTAGGTCTCGTGCCAGAACCCGACCCCGCCCCTCGCCGCCCGCATCCTGCGGTTGAAGGCGGCCCAGGCGGGGCGGTGCTGCCCGTCGGTGGCCGACGCGTAGGCCAGCAGCTTCTCCTTCGAGTCCCAGTACTGGACGACATAGATCAGCCGGGGCCCCCCGATCAGGGTGCGCGCCCCGATCAGCCCGCTGCCCTTGTCCCGCGACAGCTCCCGGAGCATGCGCGGCATCGCGCCGACCACCGGCCACCAGTCGCGCGCCGCACGGAACTTGTTGATGCGCATCCCGATGAGGAAGACCGTCACCTCCCCCTCCGCGCGTGCGGTCATGCGTCCCTTGATCGGCTTCGCGGACATACCGGTCCCCCTTCGTCGATGCTTCCGCCCATCATTGGATAGCTCCACTATCCATGCTTGGATAGTGGCACTCTCCAGGGAAAGGTGCAAGCGCGTGCGCATGGCGGAGCTGAGTGAACGCAGTGGAGTGGCCACCGCCACGATCAAGTACTACTTGCGCGAGGGGCTGCTGCGGCCGGGCCGCCGGGTGAGCGCCACCCAGGCCGAGTACGACGAGGAGCATCTGCGGCGGCTGCGGCTGGTGCGGGCGCTGATCCAGGTGGGCCGGATGCCGGTGGCCACGGCGCGTGAGGTGCTGGTGGCGGTCGAGGACGAGTCGCTCGACCGTCACAAGCGCATCGGCGCGGCGGTCTGGGCGCTCCCGCACGGCTCGCCGGACCCGGCGGGCGACGACGGCCCCGACGAGGCGCGGGAGGAGGCGCGGCGGGCCGTGGACGAGGTGCTGGAGGAGATCGGCTGGACCTTCGGCCGCGCGGAGGGCGACTACTCCCCCGCGTACCGCATGCTGGTGAACGCCGTCGCCGGTCTGTGGCGGGCCGGCTACCCCTGCGCACCGGCCGATCTGCTGGCGTACGCGCGCTCGGCCGCCGTCCTCGGCGCGGTCGACCTGGACATGGTGGAGCGGTACGAGCCGGGCGCCGGCCAGGTCGAGGCGGCGGTGGCGCTGACGGTGCTGTACGAACCGGTCCTGCTCGGTCTGCGCCGGCTCGCGGAGGCCGAGGAGTCCAACAGGCGTTTCGGCGGCGGTGGTTGAGGGCGGACCGGCGGGCAGCGCGAAGAGGCCCTCCCCGACTGGGGAGGGCCTCTTCGTGTTCTTGTACCCCCGACCGGATTCGAACCGGCGCTACTGCCGTGAGAGGGCAGCGTGCTAGGCCGCTACACAACGGGGGCGTTGCAGAAACATCTGCGCTGGGCTACCAGGACTCGAACCTAGAACAACGGAACCAGAAACCGCCGTGTTGCCAATTACACCATAGCCCATGGGTTATTCAGTTCAGTACCCCCGACCGGATTCGAACCGGCGCTACTGCCGTGAGAGGGCAGCGTGCTAGGCCGCTACACAACGGGGGCCCTAGCGATCCTGCATCAACGTTTCCGGGTGCGACCCGAAGACGTCGGAGAGAAGGATCTGTACCCCCGACCGGATTCGAACCGGCGCTACTGCCGTGAGAGGGCAGCGTGCTAGGCCGCTACACAACGGGGGCGTTGCAGAAACATCTGCGCTGGGCTACCAGGACTCGAACCTAGACTAACGGAACCAGAAACCGTCGTGCTGCCAATTACACCATAGCCCACCAAAACTGAACCCCCTGCTGGGGGTCTGTTCCGGCTTGCGCTTCCCGACCGGGCCTTTCGGCCTTCTCGGGCGGCGCAGGAAGAACATTACCTGATCGTGGACGGCGCTCCAAAACGAGTAAACGTGCCTGCGTACACACGCTTCCGGAGGTGCGGAAGGGGCGGGCCTCCCGCCGGGAAACCCGCCCCTTCCGCGCCCGTACGCGTCAGCTCGTCACGCCGCCAGCTTCGCCAGCGCCGCGTCGATCCGGGACAGCGTGCGCTCGCGGCCCAGGAGTTCCAGGGACTCGAAGAGCGGCAGGCCGACCGTGCGGCCCGTGACCGAGACGCGGACCGGCGCCTGGGCCTTGCCGAGCTTGAGGCCGTGCTCCTCGCCGGCCGCGAGGACCGCGTTCTTGAGCGCCTCGGCGTGCCACTCGGCCTCGGCGATCTTCGTACGGGCGGTGGCCAGCAGCGCGTCGGCGCCCGGCTTCATGGCCTTCGCCCAGGACGCCTCGTCCGTCACCGGCTCGTCGAGGAAGAGGAAGTCGACGTTGGCGGTGATGTCGGAGAGGACCGTGACCCGGGTCTGGGCGAGCGGCGCCAGCTCCGCGAAGGCGGCGGCATCGAAGGACTCCGGCGCCCAGGGCGCGTACGGGGCCTTCAGCCACGGGCCGCACGCCTCGGTGAACGCCGCCACGTCCAGCTGCCGGATGTGGTCGGCGTTGATCGCCTCGGCCTTCTTCAGGTCGAAGCGCGCCGGGTTGGCGTTGACGTCCGCGATGTCGAACGCGGCGACCATCTCCTCCATGGAGAAGAGGTCACGGTCGGCCGAGAGTGACCAGCCCAGCAGGGAGAGGTAGTTGAGCAGCCCCTGCGGCAGGAACCCGCGCTCCCGGTAGAGGTTGAGTGACGCCTGCGGGTCGCGCTTGGAGAGCTTCTTGTTGCCCTCGCCCATCACGTACGGAAGGTGTCCGAACGCCGGGATGTCCTTGGCGATGCCCAGCTCGATCAGCGCCTTGTAGAGCGCGACCTGGCGCGGGGTGGAGGAGAGGAGGTCCTCGCCGCGCAGGACGTGGGTGATCTCCATCAGCGCGTCGTCGACGGGGTTGACGAGCGTGTAGAGGGGGGCGCCGTTGGCGCGGACGATGCCGTAGTCCGGGACGTTCTCCGGGGTGAACGTCAGCTCGCCGCGGACCAGGTCCGTGAAGGTGATCGGCTCGTCGGGCATCCGGAAGCGGACGATGGAGGTACGGCCCTCGGCCTCGTACGCCGCCTTCCGCTCGGCGCTCAGGTCGCGGCAGTGGCCGTCGTACCCGGAGGGCCGGCCGGCCGCGCGGGCGGCGTCGCGGCGCGCGTCCAGCTCCTCGGTGGCGCAGTAGCAGTGGTACGCGTGGCCGGCGGCGAGCAGCCGCTCGGCGGTGTCGCGGTAGAGGTCCATCCGCTGCGACTGGCGGTAGGGCGCGTGCGGGCCGCCGATCTCGGGGCCCTCGTCCCAGTCGAGCCCGAGCCAGCGCATCGAGTCGAGCAGCTGGCCGTACGACTCCTCGGAGTCGCGCGCCGCGTCGGTGTCCTCGATGCGGAAGACCAGGGTGCCGCCGTGGTGGCGGGCGAACGCCCAGTTGAACAGGGCGGTGCGGACCAGTCCCACATGGGGGTTGCCGGTCGGGGAGGGACAGAAACGTACCCGGACGCCGGCGTCCGTGCCGGAGTGTGCGCTAGCCACGCTTGATCACCCTGTTGGTGAGAGTGCCGATGCCTTCGATGGTGACGGCGATCTCGTCGCCGACGCTGAGGGGGCCGACCCCCGCGGGGGTGCCCGTGAGGATGACGTCGCCCGGGAGGAGGGTCATGGCCTCGGAGATGTTGACGATGAGGTCCTCGACGGAGTTGACCATCTCGCTGGTACGGCCCAGCTGACGCTGCTCGCCGTTGACCGTGCACTGGATCGTCACGTCGGAGGGGTCGAGTTCGGTCTCCACCCAGGGGCCGAGTGGGCACGAGGTGTCGAAGCCCTTCGCGCGGGCCCACTGCTTCTCGGTCTTCTGGGTGTCGCGCGCGGTGACGTCGTTGGCGCAGGTGTAGCCGAAGATGACGTCCTTGACGCGCTCGCGCGGCACCTCGCGGCACATCCGGCCGATGACGACGGCGAGTTCGGCCTCGTAGCTGACGTCGTTCGAGAACGTCGGGTACTCGATCGCGTCGCCGGAGCCGATCACCGCGGTGGTGGGCTTGAGGAAGGAGAACGGCGCGGGCGGGACCTCGTTGCCCAGCTCCGCCGCGTGTTCCCGGTAGTTACGGGCGTAACCCACGACCTTGTTGGGCAGTACGGGCGGAAGCAGCCGTACCTTGCTCAGCGGGACTTTGGTCCCGGAGAGCTCGAAGTCGGAGTACGGGACGCCCTTGATGATGTCGAGGACGAGGCCGGCGGAGTCGCCGCTGCCTTCGCCCTCGACCGCGCCGAAGGCGACATTGCCGTCGATGGAGAATCTGGCGATGCGCACGGGATGCTGTCGCCCCTCACTTGCTCGCTGGTCTGGAGACTGACGCTCCAGGCTAGCGCGCGGCCGGGGACCGCCTCGCGGTCCGCTCGCGTCCGCCCCCGCCGTCGAGGGCGAAGCGCTGAACGCGGACCGCCGGGCCCGCGTAAGAGTGCGCGAGGGGCATGACCCGTGGAACCCGGGGGAAGCCTACTGAGCGGTGGGGGCGACCATGAGCGTCGTACGGCGAGGGTTGGCGGTGCGGTTCGGCACGGTGGCGGGGTGCTCCGGGTACTCCGTGGGGACGAGGTCCTCGGCGTCCTCCAGGTGCGCCAGCGTGGTGCGGCGGGGGTTCGCGGTGGCACGGAACATCATCGTCGTCTTCATCTGTGGTGTCAGACCCTGTCGGAGTACGGGCGCGGGAGCGCCGGTTGTCGGATATGCCATCCCTGTAAAGCGTCAGGCTAGACATCCAATTCCCCACCGGAACCGGGATCCAATGGCGATCACCGTGTGAGTTTGCTCACGAATCGATGGACATTTGCCGCATGGCGGGCGGTTGTCGGTGACCCCGGAAACGGACATTGCCTTACTGAACGTTGCATTCCGCTGCTGATCATGAAGACTGGGACACCCCCCACCCGTAAGCGACTCGTCAATAAAAGTCCGTTTCCTCCGTGAACACTTTGTACGGCTCGTGATCCGGCGCTCACGCCGTGTCATTCCCGTCACAGCCCTGCCCACTGGCCTTGTTGGAGATCCTGCACTGTGCTGGAATTCCCCCCACCGCCGCGGGTTTCAGGTCCGGCGCGCAAGGGCGCAACGCAGCGTCGAGCGGCGGCGGGGAAGGGGAGCAAGCGCCGGTCACTCACGACCACCATGGGGAGCGTTCTGCGCCCCACGACGCCGACACCGTTCTCCCGTTCGCGGGGGGACGCCTGGTCCAGAGGTTGCGACGCTAGTGCAGGGACGTTTCAAGAGGGATAGCAGCGCTGCGGCGGAGCAGGAGCCCCGCGGCGGAACCGACCGCGGCTCCTCGCCCCAGCACACCCAGAACCCGGGCCCGGCGCCTTCGGGCGAGAGCGGCGGCCGCGGCGGCCCCCCCGGCGCGAAGTCCGGAGGCCACGACGCCCCGGCCGACCAGCCCGGGGCGAAGGCCAAGGACCCCACCGACCCCGGCTCACGCGTAGCCCTGCGCAACTGGCGCATCAGCACCCGCCTGGTGGCGCTGCTGACCCTCCCGGTGGTCGCCGCGACCACGCTGGGCGGCCTCCGCATCAACGACTCGTTGAACGAGATGCAGCAGCTGGAGCACATGCAGCTGCTGACGAAGATGACGAAGGAGGCGACCAACCTCGCGCAGGCCCTCCAGGCGGAGCGCGACGAGTCGGCCGGCCCCCTCACCAACGGCGCCAACGCCAAGGACTTCCGGGTCCAGGACCGCCGTACCAAGACCGACCGGGCGAAGAAGGGCTTCCTCGACACCACGGTCGACATCGGCAACACCGACGGCGACCAGGCGCTGGAGAGCATCCGCTCGAACGTCAACCAGATCGCCACCCAGGTCAACGGCATCAACGACATCCGCAAGGACGCGTACAGGTCGGACGCGCACTCGCTGACCGTCGACGCGTACAGCGGGCTGATCGACTCCCTGCTGAGCCTGTCGCAGGACATGGCGCAGGCGACCAGCAACCCCGACATGATCAAGCGGACCCGCGCGCTGGCCGCGTTCTCGTCCGCCAAGGAGTACGCGTCCATCCAGCGGGCCATCATCGCCGCCGCGCTCCCCGCCGACCCGAAGAACAAGGGCACGCTCAACGAGAACGACCGGCTGTACGGTCTGGCCGCGCAGAAGAAGGAGCGCAACGCGCTCACCTCCTTCCGCGCGCTGTACGAGGCCATGGGCGGCGACGCCGAAGCGCTGATGGCCCCGCTCAACGGCCAGGGAAGCCCCGAGATCCAGGCGTCCGAGAAGTACGCCGACCGGGTGCTCGACCGCACCGGCGGCCTCGCCGCGCAGCCCAACCGCTCGTATCTGGACTGGACCGACCAGGCGTCCACGCGCATCGTCGCGATGAAGAACATCGAGGCCACGCTGCTGGGCGAGATGGAGGCCAAGGCCCGCGAGCTGCGCGACAGTTCGCAGCGCGACGCGCTCATCAACGGCGCCGTGATCCTCCTCGTGCTCGGCGTCTCGCTGGTCGGCGCCTTCGTGGTCGCCCGCTCCATGATCCGCTCGCTGCGCCGGCTCCAGGACACGGCGACCAGGGTCGCCCAGGACCGGCTGCCCGAGCTGGTCAAGCAGCTCTCCGACTCCGACCCGCAGGACGTCGACACCTCCGTCGAGTCGGTCGGTGTGCACTCCAGGGACGAGATCGGAAAGGTCGCCGCGGCCTTCGACGACGTGCACCGCGAGGCGGTACGACTCGCCGCCGAGCAGGCCCTCCTGCGGGGCAACGTCAACGCGATGTTCACCAACCTCTCGCGCCGCAGCCAGGGCCTCATCCAGCGTCAGCTCTCGCTCATCTCCGAACTGGAGTCCCGCGAGGCCGACCCGGACCAGCTGTCCTCCCTCTTCAAGCTCGACCACCTCGCGACCCGTATGCGCCGTAACGGCGAGAACCTCCTCGTCCTCGCGGGCGAGGAGCCGGGCCGCCGCTGGACCAGGCCCGTACCGCTGGTCGACGTGTTGCGCGCCGCGGCCTCCGAGGTGGAGCAGTACGAACGCATCGAACTGGCCCAGGTCCCCGCGACCGAGGTCGCCGGACGCGTCGTCAACGACCTCGTGCACCTGCTCGCCGAGCTGCTGGAGAACGCCACGTCGTTCTCCTCGCCGCAGACGAAGGTCCGGGTGACCGGCCACGCGCTGCCCGACGGACGGGTGCTCGTGGAGATCCACGACACCGGCATCGGCCTGTCGCCCGAAGACCTCGCGGCGATCAACGAGCGGCTCGCCTCGCCGCCCACCGTGGACGTCTCGGTCTCGCGCCGCATGGGTCTGTTCGTGGTCGGCCGGCTGTCCCTGCGCCACGGGATCAGGATCCAGCTGCGCCCCTCCGACTCCGGCGGTACGACCGCGCTGGTCATGCTGCCCGTCGATGTCGCCCACGGCGGCAAGAAGGGCCCGGTGGGCCGGCCCGGCCAGAACGGTCCCGGCCAGGGCGGACCGGTCGGCGGCCAGCTGCCCGGTGGTTCCGGCGCGGCCGGTGGCGGCCGTCCCGGCGCGGCCCCCGGTGGCTCGCCCGCTCCCGGTCTGCTCGGCGCGGGTGCGCCGCGCGGCCAGGTCGGCCCCGGTGCGAGCCCGCGCGCCGCGCTGCCGGCCAGGGACGGTACGCCGGGCGGATCGCAGGGCGGTCCGCAGGCGGGTCCCCCGCGCTCCGGCGGTCCCCAGGACCCGCAGCGCCAGGGCGGCGGCCAGCCCAGCGTCTTCGCGCAGAACGCCTTCGGTCCCCCGCCGCAGAACCGCGGCGGCCAGCCCCCGGCGCCCCAGGGCCAGAGCGGTCAGGGCGGCCAGGTCGGCAGCCAGGGTGGTCAGGGCGGCCAAGGTGGCGGTCAGGGCGGTCAGAACGGCTTCAGCGGCCGGGCCCAGAACACCTTCCAGCAGGGCGGCGCCCCCGGCGGCCGGCAGCTTCCGCCGCCCGGCGGACCGCGCGCCGAACTCCCCGGCGGCAACCCGCAGCCGAAGCGCCCGCAGACCACCAGCTGGGGCGCCGACCAGTCGTCGGGCGCGCAGCGTCCCTCGCCGGACGCCCCGCGCGGCCACGAGGAGCACGACTCCACCGGTCAGTTCCCCCGGCCGGCCGGCGACCAGCAGGGCCCCGCCGCCACGGCGGAGTTCCCGCGCCCGGACTTCAACGCTCCGCGCCCCGACCAGAACGCCCCGCTGGGCAGTGCCCAGGACGCCGCGGCCACGGCCCAGTTCCCCCGGCCCGACTTCGGCGCCCCGGCGCCGACGGGTTACAACGCGGAGTACAACGGCAGGCAGGACCAGAACGACAGGTCCGGCTTCCGCCCGCAGTCCGACTTCGGTGGCCAGCAGGACTTCAACGCCCCGCGGCCCCCGGCACCCGCCCCGGTGCCCGGTTCGGAGGGCGGCTACCGTCCGCCGAGCCTGCCGGCGCAGCCTCAGCCGGAGGCACTGCCTCCGGCCGGTCCCGGCGACGGCAGCACTCCGCTGTACGACAACCTGGAAACCAACTGGTTCCACACGACGCAGCAGGGCGGCGGGGTTCCGGACGGCCGTCCGCAGTCCGGCGAGCCGGAGCGGCGGGACGAATCGCAGTTCCCCGCACAGCCCTCGTCCGCGCCTTCCGCGTTCGAGCCGCCGCGCTCCGAGCCCGCCGCGTACGAGCCCGCCGCGTACGAGCCGTCCTCGTTCGAGCCCCCGCGTCGGCAGGAACCTCCGATGCCCCGGCGTGAACCGCTCATGCCCCGGCGGGACTCCTCGAACGGCTCCGGCGCCAACGGCTCGGGGACGAACGGCCGGGGCACGAACGGCTCCGGCATCAACGGCACCAGCGCCGGCGGCTTCGGCACCATCGACTCGGGCACCAACAGCTTCGGTGCTCCCTCGGGCGACAACGGCTCGGGAAACAGCGGTTCAGGCACGAACGGCGTGGGCGCCAATTCCTCCTGGCGCACCTCGCCCAACGATGAGCTGGTACGCCAGGCCGAGCGGGCCAAAAAGCCCCAGGCCGGCGGTCTCACCACCTCCGGTCTGCCCCGCCGGGTACCGCGCGCCAACCTGGTGCCGGGAACCGCGCAGGAACAGAACACCCAGGCCGGTCCGCAGGTCTCTCGTGCACCCGCTGACGTACGCGGCCGGCTGACCAATCTCCGTCGGGGTATCCAGCAAGGTCGTCAGGCGGGCAACACCGGCCCGGCGAGCAACGGATTCAACCTCGGCACCTCTCACCAGCAGGAGCGTTAGTTGAGTCCGATGAGTCAGGCTGCGCAGAATCTGAACTGGTTGATCACCAACTTCGTGGACAACACCCCTGGGGTGTCCCACACCGTGGTGGTCTCCGCAGACGGACTTCTGCTGGCCATGTCCGAGGGCTTCCCCCGCGACCGCGCCGATCAGCTCGCGGCCGTGGCGTCCGGTCTGACCTCGCTGACCGCGGGGGCGTCCCGGATCTTCGAAGGCGGCCCGGTCAACCAGACCGTGGTGGAGATGGAGCGCGGCTTCCTCTTCCTCATGTCGGTCTCCGACGGTTCCTCCCTGGCCGTGCTCGCCCACCCCGAGTGCGACATCGGCCTGGTGGGTTACGAGATGGCCCTTCTGGTCGACCGCGCCGGTACGGTCCTCACTCCGGACCTGCGCGCCGAACTCCAGGGAAGTCTGCTGCACTGAGGATTCCAGGTACCGCCCCCAGCTCCCACCACCGTCCGGCCGCCCAACCGGCCCCCCACCGGCCAAGTCAGACGGCACAAGGCATCTTGCTGTCACGCCCGGAGGATTCATGACCCCGCCACCCGCCTCTCACGATCCGTACGGTGCCTCAATGGACGCGTCCTACGGCTCGGAGGGCGATCAGCCGCTGGTACGTCCGTACGCCATGACCGGCGGCCGGACCCGGCCGCGGTACCAGCTCGCCATCGAGGCACTGGTCAGTACGACGGCAGACCCGGCACATCTCGCCACCCTGCTCCCCGAGCACCAGCGGATCTGCCACCTGTGCCGTGAGGTCAAGTCCGTGGCGGAGGTGTCGGCGCTGCTCACGATGCCGCTCGGTGTCGCCCGGATCCTCGTGGCCGACCTGGCGGAAGCCGGCATGGTGGCCATCCACCAGCCGGGCAACGGAGAGGCCGGCGGCACGCCGGATGTGACACTGCTCGAAAGGGTGCTCAGTGGACTTCGCAAGCTCTAGTGGCGGTGCCGGTACGGCACGGTCGACCACCAGCGCGAAGATCGTGGTGGCGGGCGGCTTCGGCGTGGGCAAGACCACGTTCGTCGGCGCCGTCTCGGAGATCAACCCGCTGCGTACCGAAGCCGTCATGACCAGCGCCTCCGCCGGCATCGACGACCTCACCCACACCGGAGACAAGACCACCACCACCGTGGCCATGGACTTCGGCCGCATCACCCTCGACCAAGACCTCATCCTCTACCTCTTCGGCACCCCCGGCCAGGACCGCTTCTGGTTCATGTGGGACGACCTCGTACGCGGCGCCATCGGCGCCGTCGTCCTCGTCGACACCCGCCGCCTCGCCGACTGCTTCCCCGCCGTCGACTACTTCGAAAACTCAGGACTCCCCTTCGTCATCGCCCTCAACGGCTTCGACGGACACCAGCCCTACACCCCCGACGAAGTACGCGAAGCACTCCAGATCGGCCCCGACACCCCCATCATCACCACCGACGCCCGCCACCGCGCCGACGCCAAAAGCGGACTCATCACCCTCGTCGAACACGCCCTCATGGCCCGACTCAAGTAGACGGCCGGCTACGGAAGTTGCCGTATACGAAGCTGGAGGTGGGCTATGTCGTTCGACACGGCCCGCCTCCTTGTTCATAACATTTCGACAGAGAATTCACGCGCTCCGGACACCCGACGCACTCGCCCGGTGCCACTGCGCTCACATCGGCCCCGTCTTTTGACGGGGCTCGTTCTTTATGCCCGTTTTACGCGAGGCTTGTACCACTCGGAATGGCTGATTCCTGCTGTTTGGATTGCGGCCCTTCCCCGTGCTGGAATTCAGCGACTCCTGAGAACTACGGCTAGTACGGCCCCTGAAACAAAACGCGGCACGACGTAGGTGCCGACGCCGAGAGGTTGTTGGTCGAGTGAGGCGAAGCAAGACGGGCTCCGCGGAGCAGCAGGCGCGGGGCAACTTCACCCCGCCGCCGCGCGCTGCGGCGCCACCCGCGGTCAAGACCGCCTCGCCGCCGCCGGGAGGCAGTTCAAGCCGTTTCTCGCCGCGCAACTGGCGCGTGCCCACCCGGCTGAACGCCATTCTCCTGATCCCCGTTCTGGTGGGTCTGGTGATGGGCGGCTTCCAGGTGAAGGGGTCCGTCGACACCTGGCAGGAGGCGCAGGACGCCGAGCGCACGGCCCGCGTCGTACGGTCCGCCTCGGAGTACGGTCAGGCGCTGCTCAACGAGCGGGACCTCACCGCTCAGCCGCTGCTGACCAACAAGCGCGACGCCCCCGCCGTGTCCCAGGCCTACGCGGCCACGGACGCGGCGGCCAAGAACTTCGACGCGGCGGTCCGGGACATGCCCCACAAGGAGGGCCTGGACCGCAGGCTCGCGCTCTTCAGGAGCGTGGAACCGACCCTGGTGAACATCCGCAAGACCGCGTACACCGCGGGGGTGGAGACGCCGGACAAGAGCGGTGACAACGGCGGTCCCGTGGCCACCGAGGAGAGCTACGTGCCGCTGGAGCACACGCTCATGGAGTTCTCCAACGAGCTGGGTTTCGGCAGCGGCAACAGCACCAGCTACGGCCGTACGGTCTACGCGCTTCAACTCGCCAAGGGCGCCGAGTCGCTCCAGCGCTCGATCGGCATGCATCTGCTGGTCAGGCCGAGCCAGAAGGCCGACGTCAAGAGCGGTCAGGCCATCGCGTTCTCCTCGTACGCCTATCTGGAGGACATCGCCGTCGGCGAGTTCGTCTCCGGCGGTACGGAGGCGGACCTGGCCAAGCTCCAGCAGGTGATGCGGGAGAAGACGGCCGAGGGCGCCAAGAAGCTCGCCTCCGCCCAGCAGCAGGCCATGGCCGCGGGCCAGGACTTCATCGCCCCGCCGAGCAAGGACGGCTCCGTACTCGACGGCATGGTCGCGGCGATCGCGACCGGCGACAACCCCGAGCAGCTCGCCTCGCGCGGAGTGACGCCCGAGGCGTGGATGGCGGCCACCACCGCCAAGTTCGACGGCTACTCGGAGGTCGAGGAGGATCTGCTCGGCCGGGCGGTGACCGACGCGGCGCAGATCTCGGAGAACGCCAGGAACAGCGCCATCACCAACGGCGCCATCGTCGTGATCGCGCTGCTCGCCGCGTTCGTGCTGGCCGGCATCATGGCGCGGCAGCTGAGCCGCTCGATGCTGTCGCTGCGTACGGCCGCCTTCGGCATAGCCGAGCAGCGGCTGCCGATGCTGGTCGACCAGCTCTCGCGCGCCGAGCCCGGCCGGGTCGACACCCGCGTCAAACCGATCCCCATCGATTCGCGCGACGAGATCGGCGAGGTCGCCCGCGCCTTCGACCAGGTGCACCGCGAGGCCGTCAGGCTCGCCGCCGAGCAGGCCATGCTGCGGGGCAACGTCAACGCGATCTTCACCAATCTCTCGCGCCGCAACCAGTCGCTGATCGAGGGGCAGTTGACCCTCATCTCCGACCTGGAGAACAACGAGGGCGACCCGGACCAGCTGGAGAACCTCTTCCGGCTCGACCACCTCGCGACCCGGATGCGCCGCAACGGCGAGAACCTCCTCGTCCTCGCGGGCGAGGAGCCGGGCCGCCGCTGGAACCAGCCGGTGCCCCTGGTCGACGTGTTGCGCGCGGCCGCCTCCGAGGTGGAGTCGTACGAGCGCATCGAGCTGACCGGCGTCCCGGAGACGGAGATCCACGGCCAGGCCGTCACCGACCTCGTCCACCTGCTCGCCGAGCTGCTGGAGAACGCCACCACGTTCTCCTCGCCGCAGACCAAGGTCCGGGTCACCGCGACCAGGCTGCCCGACGGCCGGGTGATGATCGAGATCCACGACAAGGGCATCGGCCTCACCGCCGAGGACTTCGCGGACATCAACCACAAGCTGTCCAACCCGCCGGTCGTGGACGCCTCGGTGTCGCAGCGCATGGGCCTGTTCGTGGTCGGCCGGCTCTCGGACCGGCACGGCATCCGCGTGCAGCTGCGTCCCTCGGGCGAACAGGCCGGTACGACCTCGCTGGTGATGCTCCCGGACGCGATCACGCACGGGGGCGGCGGCACCACGGCCGCCCCGGTCGCGGACTTCAGCGTCACGCAGGTCCTGCCCGAGCAGCCGGCCCCGGTGGAGGAGCGGCCTTTCCAGACCGCTCCGATGCTGACGGCGGCGGAGCTGGGCTTCGACGACTCCCGGTACGAGCAGCCCGCGCAGGAGAGCCCCCAGCAGCTCGACCCGGTCGACCGCTCGCAGAAGCGCGAGGAGCGCCGGGCCGCGCTGGGCACGCCGCCCGGCGCCGCGGGGCCGCTCTTCCAGGACCAGGTGCACGGCCAGTACCGCGAAGAGGCCGACGGCCCGTTCGGGGCGCAGGAACCGCAGCAGAACTCCTACGAGCAGAGCTACGCGCCGCAGCCGCCGGCGGCCGGTGCGCAGTACGCGCCGACGGGGTACGAGCAGTTCCCGCCGCAGCCGTATCCGGAGTCCTTCCCTCCGCCTGCCCAGCAGGACGAGTGGGCTGGTCAAGGTACGTACCAAAGCCCGTTCGAGCCGGAGCGGCGGACCGAACCGGAATCCGTGGACAGCGCTCCCGAGATCGACCGGGAACGCGTAGGCTTCGACCGTCCGGGACCGTCCCCGAGCACCAGCCACGCGTTGACGGACGCGGGTCTGCCGCGCCGGGGCGGTGGCCAGAACAACAGCCAGAACGGCAACAAGAACAACACCCAGAACAACACACAGAGCAACGGTCAGAGCGTTGGCCCGAGCGACGGCGGACCCGCCACCAGCGGTACGGCCTTCGGCGAGGGCGGGGCCGCCAACGGCGCGACCAACGGCGGCAGCAACGGCGTCGCCAACTTCGGGCAGACCGAAGCGGCCGGCACCGAGGACTGGCGCTCGAAGAACGACGAGCGCTGGCACCGGGCCGAGAAGCTCCGCGAGCCCAAGGCGGGCGGAGTCACCACGTCGGGTCTGCCCCGCCGCGTACCCAAGGCCAACCTGGTCGAGGGAGCGGCGGAGCAGACCCCGCAGAGCGGCCCCTCCGTCTCCCGCGCGCCGGAGGACATACGTGGCAGGTTGAGCAGCCTGCGGCGGGGCGTCGAGCGGGGCCGCTCCGCCGGAACGGACACGAACGGACCGGGCCGCGGCCCGGGCAGTACCTACAACCAGGAGCGTTAGTGTGAGCCCGATGAGCCAGGCGGCGCAGAATCTGAACTGGTTGATCACCAACTTTGTGGACAACACCCCCGGGGTGTCCCACACGGTGGTGGTCTCCGCCGACGGACTCCTGCTGGCCATGTCCGAAGGTTTCCCACGCGACCGAGCCGATCAGCTCGCGGCCGTGGCGTCCGGTCTGACCTCGCTGACCGCGGGGGCGTCCCGGATCTTCGAAGGCGGTGCCGTCAACCAGACCGTCGTCGAGATGGAGCGCGGATTCCTCTTCCTCATGTCCATCTCGGACGGCTCGTCACTGGCCGTACTCGCCCACCCCGAGGCCGATATCGGCCTGGTGGGTTACGAGATGGCGCTCCTGGTCGACCGCGCGGGTACGGTCCTCACTCCGGACCTGCGCGCCGAACTCCAGGGAAGTCTGCTCAACTGACAGACAGTGCGCCGCTCGCCGCCGCACCATTAAAGTGCGGTGGCGCGGGTGGCACAGGTCCGTAGACATCGGGCCCGGCGACCGGCAGTCGGAGGAGGAAACGTGGCTACACCCCCAGACGGGCATCCCTATGACGGCGGCCCGGAGCTTCCGGGTGAGCGTGTCCGGAACCGCTTCAACTTCCCCTCCGCGCCGAGCGGTCAGGCCGGCCAGGGGAATCACGGTGGCCAGAGCGGTCAGGGCGGTGGCATGAGCGGCGGTTACGAGCCGCTCTCAGGGCCCTACCAGTCGCCGCAGCCACCGCAGCAGCCCCAGCCCCAGCGCCGGCCCCCGTCCCAGGTCCAGCCCCCACAGCCGTACGAACAGCCCATCGAACCATCGTACGAACAGCCGAGGCAGTCCCGCTCCCAGCAGGACCGGCCGAGGCGCTCCCGGGAGCCCGCTCCCTCCATGGGCACACACAATCCGTTGGTGCGCCCGTACGCCATGACCGGCGGCCGGACCCGGCCGCGGTACCAGCTCGCCATCGAGGCACTGGTCAGTACGACAGCCGATCCGTCCCAGCTGCAAGGGCAGTTGCCCGAGCATCAGCGGATCTGCCAATTGTGTTTTGAGATCAAATCGGTCGCCGAGATTTCGGCGCTCCTCTCCATCCCCCTGGGTGTCGCCCGGATCCTCGTGGCCGACCTGGCGGAGGCTGGCCTTGTCGCCATCCACCAGCCCGGCGGCGAGGAAACCGGCGGCACACCTGACGTGACACTGCTCGAAAGGGTGCTCAGTGGACTTCGCAAGCTCTAGCGGCGGTGCAGCCCGCTCAACCACCAGCGCGAAGATCGTGGTGGCGGGCGGCTTCGGCGTGGGCAAGACCACGTTCGTCGGCGCCGTCTCGGAGATCAACCCGCTGCGTACCGAAGCCGTCATGACCAGCGCCTCCGCCGGCATCGACGACCTCACCCACACCGGAGACAAGACCACCACCACCGTGGCCATGGACTTCGGCCGCATCACCCTCGACCAAGACCTCATCCTCTACCTCTTCGGCACCCCCGGCCAGGACCGCTTCTGGTTCATGTGGGACGACCTCGTACGCGGCGCCATCGGCGCCGTCGTTCTCGTCGACACCCGCCGCCTCGCCGACTGCTTCCCCGCCGTCGACTACTTCGAAAACTCAGGACTCCCCTTCGTCATCGCCCTCAACGGCTTCGACGGACACCAGCCCTACACCCCCGACGAAGTACGCGAAGCACTCCAGATCGGCCCCGACACCCCCATCATCACCACCGACGCCCGCCACCGCGCCGACGCCAAAAGCGGACTCATCACCCTCGTCGAACACGCCCTCATGGCCCGACTCCGCTAGGGCGTCCCCGGACGCGCGAAGGCCCCCGCACTCGTAAGGAGTGCGGGGGCCTTCGCCGTACTGCGGGACGTTCAGCCCTGCCAGCTGTGCGGGGCGCGGAACCCGGGGGTGCGCTCCAGCCGGCGCCAGCCGGCCGTGGAGCGGCCGCGGTGGGCGGCGGCGTCGGCGGTCTGCGGCCGGGAGGCGGCGCGGGCCATCAGGATCGCGGTGATGGCGGCGAGTTCCTCCGGGCCGGCCTGGCCCTTCTCGACGCGCAGCAGGGAATCGTTCGTGGGATCGCTCATGGAGGTCTTCTCTCCGTCTTCTCGGCAGGAGGACGCGGTGGTCACTGCGGGGGGTTGCCGTGCTTGCGGGACGGCAGGTCGGCGTGTTTCGTACGGAGCATCGCGAGCGCGCTCGCGAGCACCTCGCGGGTCTCCACGGGGTCGATGACGTCGTCGACCAGCCCGCGCTCCGCCGCGTAGTAGGGGTGCATCAGCTCGGCCTTGTACTCCTTGACCATGCGGGTGCGCATGGCCTCGGAGTCCTCGGCCTCGGCGATCTGCTTGCGGAAGATGACGTTGGCCGCGCCTTCCGCGCCCATCACCGCGATCTCGTTGGTGGGCCAGGCGAAGGTGAGGTCGGCCCCGATGGACTGGGAGTCCATGACGATGTAGGCGCCTCCGTATGCCTTGCGCAGGATCAGGGAGATCCGGGGCACGGTGGCGTTGCAGTAGGCGTACAGCAGCTTGGCACCGTGCCGGATGATCCCGCCGTGCTCCTGGTCGACGCCGGGCAGGAAGCCGGGCACGTCCAGCAGCGTGACGATCGGGATATTGAAAGCGTCGCACATCTGGACAAAGCGCGCAGCCTTCTCGGACGCCTCGATGTCCAGGACCCCGGCGAGGGACTGCGGCTGGTTGGCCACGATGCCGATGACCTGACCGTCGATCCGGGCCAGGGCGCAGATGATGTTGCGGGCCCAGCGCTCGTGGATCTCCAGGAAGTCGCCGTCGTCGACGAGCTCCTCGATCACCTTGTGCATGTCGTACGGGCGGTTGCCGTCGGCGGGAACCAGGTCGAGCAGCACCTCGGAGCGGCGGTCGGCCGGGTCCTCGGAGACGACCGTCGGCGGGTTCTCGCGGTTGTTCTGCGGGAGCATCGACAGGAGGTAGCGCACCTCGGCGATGCAGGTCTCCTCGTCGTCGTACGCGAAGTGCGCGACGCCCGAGGTCTCGGCGTGCACATCGGCGCCGCCGAGGCCGTTCTGGGTAATCTCCTCACCGGTGACGGCCTTGACCACGTCGGGGCCCGTGATGAACATCTGCGAGGTCTCGCGGACCATGAAGACGAAGTCGGTGAGGGCCGGGCTGTAGGCGGCGCCGCCCGCGCACGGGCCGAGCATCACGCTGATCTGCGGGATGACACCGGAGGCGCGGGTGTTGCGCTGGAAGATGCCGCCGTAGCCGGCGAGCGCGGAGACGCCCTCCTGGATACGGGCGCCGGCGCCGTCGTTCAGCGAGACCAGCGGGGCACCGGCCGAGATGGCCATGTCCATGATCTTGTGGATCTTGGTGGCGTGGGCCTCGCCCAGCGCGCCGCCGAAGATCCGGAAGTCGTGGGCGTAGACGAAGACCGTGCGGCCCTCGACCGTGCCCCAGCCGGTGATGACACCGTCCGTGTACGGCTTCTTGGCCTCCAGGCCGAAGCCGGTCGCGCGGTGCCTGCGCAGCTGCTCGACCTCTTTGAAGGAGCCCTCGTCGAGCAGCAGCTCGATGCGCTCGCGGGCGGTCAGCTTGCCCTTGGCTCGCTGGGCCTCGGTGGCGCGGTCGCTGGGGCCCCGGAGGGCCTCCTGGCGCAGCGCGTGCAATTCGGCCACACGGCCCCGGGCGTCAGCGGGCCCGCTCGGCGTCTCGTCCACTACGGTCATGTCCCAACCCTACGAACACCACCAAGGAAAGCGCGCCGTCGACTCCACACAGTCTCCCGGCGGTATTCCTGGTGGGCCTGGACAGAACCGCACCCGATGCGGGGCAGGTGCACAGCGCGCCACCCCTACGGGTTGTAGGGATCCCCCTAGATTTCAGCGGAGGGACACCATGCAGCCATGCGTGGCGCCCGCGGTGCCGGGTGTGATCCTCAGCCGTACCGTACGGCCCGCTTCGAGCACCTCGACCGACGGGTCCCGGCCGGTGATCTCCCGTACCCGCCGGTCCCAGACGATCTCCAGCGGCTCTCCCGAGCGTACGGGCTCGCTCACCCGGAGCGTCGCGGTAGGGCCGCGTTCCACGACGAGGACGGCGGCGGGCGCGGTCGCGGTGAGCGGTCCCACCGTACCGGGCCGCCAGAAGTTCGCGGCGACGCAGCCGAGGGAGCGGATCGCGACGGCCTGCCGGTCGGCGCTGTTGTCGAGGATCTCCAGCCAGCGCGGGTCGGCGGCGCGGGCGGCGAGGGCGCGCCGGGAGGCGCCGGGCATCAGGAGGTAGCTGTACGAGGCGTCCACGGGGTCCGTGCCGTGGTCCAGCCAGAGCGTCCGGTACCGGCGGGTGCGCCGTTCGGGTGAGCCGCCGGTGTTGATGTCGCGCCAGGCTCCCGTCCGGTCCTCCTGGAGGGTCCGCAGGTCGGCGCCGCCGGGGAAGAGCCAGCCGCCGTGGCCCGCCAGATGGGCCCAGCGGGGCCGCGGACCGTGCGGGCCGTGGGTGCCGCCGGGGCCGAGGGTGAGGGTGTGCTCGCCGTTCTCGCCCAGATTCCGGTTGTCGACGACCGTTTCGACGGGCACCCCGTCGGCGCAGCTGATCCCGGCGCCCAGGCAGACGACGGCGTCGGCGACGCAGAACCAGGACTTGCGGGCTTCGAGGGTGGAGCCGAGTCCCTTGAGGTGCTGGCCCACGGCGGCGTACGCACCGTCGGTGACCCCACCGACCCACCGTACGGCCGGCCGGGGCTCGCCCCATTCGCCGCCGGCCCGGTCCGCCAGCCGCCGGGTGGAGACCGTCGTGCCGGGCAGCCGGTAGGGGTCGACCGTGGGCCAGAACCAGTCGGTGTACTGGTCGTTGCCCGCGTCCGCGCGCCACCAGTAGAGCATTCCAGCGCCGGTGTGCCAGCCGCGCGGGTTCTCGCCGTTGCCGCATTCGTAGTGCGAGATCCGGTCGGAGGCCATCGCGATGTTGGCGGCCCAGCCGGGGCGGCGGTGCACGGCCCGGTCCATCGCGGCGAAGAGCGTGTGGCCGGTCGGCTCGGGGGCCGGGGGCACCTCGGCGGCGGCGAGCGCCCGCAGCCGGGCGAGGTCGGCCACGTCGAACTGCGGGGCGGTGAGTACGGGCGACACGGTGTCGCGCTCGATCCACCCCTTGACCAGCGCGCTCCACCGCTCGCGCTCGGCCGGGGACGCGGCGCCCGCGAGCACGGCGACGGCCGCGATCAGCCCCTGTCCGTGGAAGTGGTCGCCGCGCGGCACCCGCTGGTCGTCGCTCGCGAGCAGGCCCCGGCTGACGGCCCGGCCGCTGACGCTGTCCATCGCCAGACCGTTGTAGACCAGCGGGGCGTAGGCGCGTTCCACGCTGTCGAGGACGAGTTGCCGGTTCGGATCGGTGACGGCCCAGGCCGACCCGTCGAGCAGGGTGAGGAGCAGGCCGAGGCCGTCCAGCATGACCTGGCCGTACGTTCCCGAGTAGGCGACCGTGGTGTGCTGGACGAACGAGCCGTCGGCGTAGAGCCCGTCGCCCGTCGTCACGTACGGGAAGACGGGCGAGAGGGCGTCGCGGGCCAGCGCGATCCGGTCGGGGGCGGCGCCGAGGACGCCGCGCAGCACGACCGAGCGGCAGAGGTCGACGCGGTTGGCCCCGGTGCTGGTGCCCGTGTAGTCGGTGAGCAGCCGGTCGGGGATGAAGTGGTCGACGGCGGCGTGGGCGGCGGCCCTCGTCTCCTCGGTGAGCCGGTCGTACAGGACGGCGGTGATGTCCATGAGCGGCCGGGGGCTGCCGATCTGCCATTCCCACCAGTTGCCGTAGGGGGCGGTGGCGGGGCGGTAGACCGTCGCGGCGAGGTGGTCGAGTCCGCGCACGACGTCGGCCGACAGCGTGGCGTCACCGGTGAGTCCGGTACCGGGCTGGGCGTAGGCGCGGGTCATGGTCCAGAGCCGGGTGTAGCTCTGGGTGATGCCGGACGGCGGGTCGAAGGGCCGGTCCGGCCAGAGGGAGGTGGCCGCCGGGGCCATCGTCGCGCGCAGCCGGGCGGCCTGTTCGCCGGTGGCGGCGAGCCGGGAGGCATACGGCTCGGCGGTGGGGTCGTATCCGGTGCCGAGCCGGAGATCCACCCAGCGCAGCCGCAACTCCTCGAACGCGGACGGATCGGCGGCGGCGGACCGCGCGGAGAGCGGCACGGACAGGGCCCCCGCCCCGGCGGCGGCCAGGGCCGTGGCCAGGAAGGCGCGACGGGAGCCGGTGGCGGGGTGGGGCCGGGCGGACGGCAGCGGCACGGGAACCTCCACGATCGGACCTGGGTCGTGGCCGCCGCCCTCAACAGCGGCTCATGGAGCGGCTGTTCACCGGTCTATCACATCGGACCGCTACCGGGGGTACACGCATCGCCGTAGTGAGAGCGCTCTCAGCCCCAACTCTTGACTGGTACCTCGTGCGTAGCAAGAGTGGGTGCCAACGCAGGGCGCCTCCTCCCACACGCCGCGCCCGGCGTCCCCCCACGTATCAGGAGACCTTCCGTGATATCCCGCCGACTGTTCCTCTCCGGCACGGCCGCCGCCGCGACGGCCCTCACGTACCCCGTCTGGGGAAGCGCCCTGAGCCCCCACGCCTCGGCCGCCCCGGAGACCTGCGAAATCGCCCTCCAGAACAAGTCGTTGCCCGGTGCGGTCAGCGCGTACGTCACCGGCCACGACGCCGCCACCAACGGCTGGGTGCTGCTGCGCGCCGACGGCAGCGTCTACCGGCCGGAGTCGCCCGGCGCCCCGCAGACCCCGCTGCCGGTCGACTGCGCGATCCCGCTGAACCCGGCGGGCGGCGAGCCGGTCGTGCTGAGGCTGCCTCAGATGTTCGGCGCGCGCGTCTACTTCGTACGCGACGACAAGCTGGACTTCTTCCTCAACCCCGGGCCCTCGCTGGTCGAGCCGGCGTTCGCGACCGAGGCGGACCCGAACTACGACCGCACCTGGTCCTTCTGCGAGTTCACCTTCAACTCGGACCAGCTCTTCTCCAACATCAGCTACGTCGACCTGGTGACGGGGCTGCCCATCGGCATCACCCTGGAGGGCGACGCCACGCATACGGTCGCCCCGCTGCCGGAGGGCGCCCTCCAGAAGATCGCGGACGGGCTCACCGAGCAGGCGGCGGTGGACGGCCACCCGTGGGACAAGCTGGTCCTGCGCGGCAGCGACGGCAAGGTCCTGCGGGTGATCTCCCCGCAGAACCTGGCGGGTGAGACCCCGTTCGAGCACGTCTTCGACAGCTATGTCGACCAGGTCTGGGAGAAGTACCGCTCGACGGATCTGAAGATCGACCTCCAGGGCGGCCGGGGCGTGTTCACCGGCCGGGTCAGCGGCGATGTCCTCACCTTCAACGGCGGGCACACCTTCACCAAGCCGACCTCGATGGACATCTTCACCTGCAACAGCGGCCCGTTCGCCAACAACCCCGAGGACTCGGACGACAAGAAGGGGCTGCTCGCCCGGCTCGGGGCCGCCTTCAGCCGCTCGACGGTCCTCAGCCACGCCGACCAGCCGAACGGCGCCACGGCGGCGGACTACTACCAGGACCCGGCCACCAACCACTTCGCCCGGGTGGTGCACGCCAACACCCCGATCGGCTACGCCTTCCCGTACGACGACGTCCAGCCCGACGGCCAGCCGGACGTCTCGGGCGCGGCCCACGACGGCAACCCGCGCCGCTGGACGGTGACCGTCGGCTCCTGAGCCGCGATCGAGACGCGCGGGACCCGGCGAAGGACGCCGGCCCGAACGGTGCCCCGCTCCCCCGGACCGACCGGTGGGGGCGGGGCACCGCCGCGTACGGCCTCAGCAGCCGCCGCAGTTGTAGTACGTCACGTCCCAGTGGTTGCCCTCGTCCGCGTAGACGTTGCCGGAGCCCGACTGCCACTGCTGGGCGCCGTCCCCGCGTACACCGATGTAGGCGAAGGTGTTCTTGATGTAGTTGGTGACGCAGGTCGACTTGCCGAAGTCCAGCTTGTAGCCGTTCCAGTGCGAGTAGGTGCCGCTCGCGTGGCCGGTCTCCGTGCCTCCCGTGATGTTGAGGGCGCAGCCGGTGGCGCTCCTGAGCGTCTGGGCCCCCTTGGCGGTGTCCAGGTTGAGCTGGTCGAACGACGTACAGGTCGAGACATTCCGGTTGGAGCAGCCGCCCGACGACGACCAGGTGACCCCGGACGAGCTGAACATCGAGGTCGCCGTGGCATGGGTGATCTTCGTGGCCGCCTGGGCGTCGGTGGCCGCCGCGAGCACTCCGAAGCCGGGGGCGAGGAGCGCGCCCACGAGAAGGGCGAGGGCGGTGAGGACCGAGCGGATTTTCATGGGGGGAGTCCCTCTCCTGCTGAGGATCCGACGGGGGACGGCCGGATCCTTACGAACGGTGCGTAGGGCCGGACAGTGGAGCGGGGGGAATCCTGCCCATGTCTACGCGCGTCCATGGCAACGAGAGTCACTCGGTGGAGTGAACATTTCGCGCAGGACCTCATGCTGTTGAAGTTTGAACGAGATAGCGCTACGGTCGATCTCGTTGAAGCTTAAACAATTACTCGCAGGAGGAATCATGGCTCTCTTCGGCCGCAGGAACGACAGCTCCGCCACCGCCACCGCCACCCGTGAGGCGGACCCGGCGCTGGCCGCGCTCACCGGCGAATACACCATCGACGCCGCCCACAGCACGATCGGCTTCACCGTCCGGCACGCGATGGTCACCAATGTCCGGGGCTCGTTCGGCGAACACGAGGGGTACCTGAACCTGGACGGCGCGAACCCGGCCGCCTCCACGGCGTCCATCGACGTCTCGATCGCCAGCGTCGACACCGGCATCGCGGACCGCGACGGCCATCTGCGCAGCGGTGACTTCTTCGACGCCGAGACGTACCCGAAGATGACCTTCCACTCCACCTCGGTCGAGCAGATCGACCCGGAGACCTACCGCCTCACCGGCGACCTGACGATCAAGGACGTCACCAAGCCGCTCACCATCGACCTGGAGTTCCACGGCTCGGCCACCGACGTGTACGGCAACGAGCGCGTCGGATTCGAGGGCAGCGCCACCATCCTGCGCTCCGACTGGGGCCTGACCTGGAACGCGGCGCTGGAGACCGGCGGCGTGATGGTCAGCGACAAGGTCAAGCTGGGCTTCGACATCTCCGCGGTCAAGAAGGCCGCGGCGGCCGCCTGAGCCCCCGGCGATCGCGGTGACCGGCGGACGGGAGGAGCGGAGCGCGCGGGGCGGGCCTCAGAAGCCCCCGCCGTCGAAGCCTCCTCCGCCGCCGCCGAAGTCCCCTCCCCCGCCGCCACCGAAGCCGCCGCCGAAGTCGCCCGGGTCGAAGTCCGCGCCCGAGTAGTCGCCCCCGCCGAAGCCGGCGGCGTCACCGCCGCCGAAGTCCGCGGCATAGGCGGGGCTCGCCATCATCGAGCCGAGCATCGTCCCCACCAGCAGCCCCGGCAGCAGGCCGCCGCCGAAGTAGCCCCCGGCCCACGGCCCGTACGCCGGGCCCGCCTCGTAGTAGGGCCGCGGACCCTGGTCGGTCGCCACCGTACGCACCGCCGGGTCCTCGCCGTCCGCCAGCCGCGCCGCGTCGGCCGCGCAGACCGGCACGGTCCGCCGCGCCCCGGCGGGCGGGGACCACTGCGCGTCGGTCGTCGAGGGGCCGTGGCGCGGGTCGAAGAAGCACGGCGAGCGGCGCTCGGGAAGCGGGGCGCCCCGCCGGCGCGCGGCCAGCGTGGCCAGGGAGAACCGGCCGTCCTCCAGCGCCCGCGTCACCCCGCTCACGTCGTCGGGCCGCTGGGCCGAGCCCATCAGGGACTTGGCGTTCTCGTACGCGTCCAGGGAGTGGGCGTAGTCCGCGCGCATGGCGTCGTCCGCGCCCGCCTCCGAGGGGTGGAAGTCGAGCCGGTCCAGCTCCTCGCCGAAGGCGGTGATGTCCTCGTCCACGACGACCCGCAGCTTCTCCAGGGCCTCCCGCTCCCGCTCCGCCTTCTTCCGGCGGTTCCTGCGCGTGACGGCGTACGCGCCCGCGCCGCCCACCACGGCGATCGAGCCGAGCGCGATGAGACCGCCGGCCGGGTCGCCGCCGTCACCCCCTCCCGAGGCGGTGCCCCACGAGGCCGGGGCCTGGCCCCTGGCCTGCGGAAGCGCCTGGTCCACGAAGTTGTTCAGCTCGGTCACGGTGTCGACCGGGCCACCCGCCCTGACCGCTTCGGCGAGGTTGGCGACGGCCTGCCGCGACATGACCGCACGGTCGGCGTTGGCGCCGAAGGAGTCACCGAGGCGGATCGCGTACAGCCCCGTCACCCCGGTCTGCGTCCGCACCGTCCGCAGCACGCTGTCCTTCGGGAAGTCGGCCGTGGCGGGCAGGACGGCCACGAAGACCGGCTTGCCCGCGTCCTTGATCTTCTTCGCCAGGGCCTCGGCGTCGGCCGCCGGGAGCTGGGACGCGGCCCGGGGGTCCACATAGACGGGCCCCTCCTTCAGTGCCGCGCCCACGGCCGCCGGACCCGTGTCGGCGGCCGTCGCGGCGGGCGCGGCGGCGACGGCGGCCGCGGAAAAGACGAGAAGCAGCCCGGAAAGTGTGGAAAACAGCCTCGGCCTCATACCCAGACGCTACCCGAAGTGTGGCAATACCGGACAGGCAAAGGGTGGGCAAAATTGACACGTGCCTGGACGTGACGGACAACGCGTCGGCCAACGGGGCCCGCGCCCGGATCTGGACCTGCACCGGAGCCGCCAACCAGAAGTGGCGGCTCCAGAGCTGGGACCAGGGCCGGGGCGGGAGCCGGGCCGGGCCGGGTCACTCCGCCGGTTCGACCCCGGCGCGCAGCAGTCCGTACGTGTACGCGTCCTCCAGCGCCTGCCAGGAGGCCGCGATGACGTTCTCGCCGACACCGACCGTGGACCACTCGGTGCCGCCGTCGCCCGTGGTGATCAGGACCCGGGTGGTGGACTCCGTACCGTGCCTGCCTTCGAGGATGCGGACCTTGTAGTCCACCAGCTCGAACTTGGCCAGCTGCGGGTAGATCCGCTCCAGACCGTTGCGCATGGCCCGGTCCAGCGCATTGACCGGGCCGTTGCCCTCGGCGGTGGAGACGATGCGCTCGCCCTTGGCCCACAGCTTCACGGTGGCCTCGTTGGCGTGCGTGCCGTCGGGGCGGTCCTCGACGATCGCGCGCCAGGACTCCGTGCGGAAGTAGCCGCGGACCCGGCCCTCGACCTCCTCGCGGAGCATCAGCTCGAAGGAGGCGTCGGCCGCCTCGTACGTGTAGCCCTTCAGCTCGCGCTCCTTGACCCGGCCGACGACCCGGCCGACCAGATCGCGGTCGCCGCCGAGGTCGATGCCCAGCTCCTTGCCCTTCAGCTCGACGGAGGCGCGGCCCGCCATGTCGGAGACGAGCATCCGCATGGTGTTGCCGACCAGCTCGGGCGCGATGTGCTGGTACAGGTCGGGGTCGACCTTGATCGCGGAGGCGTGCAGTCCGCCCTTGTGGGCGAAGGCCGAGACCCCGACGTACGGCTGGTGGGTGGAGGGGGCGAGGTTGACGATCTCGGCGACGGCGTGCGAGATCCGGGTCATCTCGGCGAGCGCGCCCTCGGGCAGCACGCGCTTGTCGTACTTCAGCTCCAGGGCGGCGACGACCGGGAAGAGGTTGGCGTTGCCGACGCGCTCGCCGTATCCGTTGGCCGTGCACTGGACGTGGGTGGCGCCCGCGTCGACCGCCGCGAGGGTGTTGGCGACGGCGCAGCCGGTGTCGTCCTGGGCGTGGATGCCGAGCCGGGCGCCGGTGTCGGCGAGCACGGTGGCGACGACGGCGTGGATCTGCGCGGGCAGCATCCCGCCGTTGGTGTCGCACAGGACGACGACATCGGCGCCCGCCTCGGCGGCGGCCCGTACGACGGACTTGGCGTACTCGGGGTTGGCGCGGTAGCCGTCGAAGAAGTGCTCGCAGTCGACGAAGACCCGGCGGCCCTGTTCGCGCAGGTGGGCGACGGTGTCGCGGACCATCGCCACGTTCTCGTCGAGGGTCGTGCGCAGCGCCAGTTCGACATGGCGGTCGTGTGCCTTGGCGACCAGGGTCACCACCGGCGCCCCGGACTCGACCAGCGCTCTGACCTGGGGGTCCTCGGATGCCTTGGCGCCGGGCCTGCGGGTGGAGCCGAAGGCGACGAGCTGGGCGTGCCGGAAGTCGATCTCCTGCTGGGCCCGCGCGAAGAACTCGGTGTCGCGCGGGTTGGCGCCGGGCCAGCCGCCCTCGATGAAGCCCACCCCGAAGTCGTCCAGATGCCGGGCGATGGCCAGCTTGTCGGCGACCGTGAGGTTGATGCCTTCGCGCTGTGCGCCGTCGCGCAGCGTCGTGTCGAAGACATGAAAACTGTCGTCGGTCTCCGCGGACTCTGTGGTCATGGTGGTTTGCTCCTGTCGAGTGGAAGGTCTCGCTCCACTTGCCCCCATCATCGCGTGCCGCCCGTTCTCCGCCGGGGTGGGGCCGGAAAACGAAAAAACCCCTCGCGGGTGCGAGAGGTCTGCGCGCGGGTCTGGGGCACGATGGCCGCGCCGTACGGGTGGTACGGGGCAGTCACTGCGGACCGGCGCGCTTGCTGCCGATAATCATGGCGAACGAAAGCACGGGGCGATTTTCGCATGTCCCGCCCGGACGGGAGGAACCGTCTCACGATGCGGGCGGTGGACGGCGGACGGCCGGGTCCGCGCCCCGGAGGGCGCGGACCCGGGCCGCCGGGGCGCGGACCCGGCAGGCTCTCAGCCCAGCTCGTGCATCCAGCCGTGGGCGTCGGGGCCCTTGCCGGTCTGGATGTCGAGCAGCGCCGCGCGCAGCTTCAGCGTGACCTCGCCGGGCTCGCCGCCGGCCTGGGTCCACTCGCCGCTCGCCGACTTGACCACACCGACGGGGGTGATCACCGCCGCCGTACCGCAGGCGAAGACCTCGGTGAGCGTGCCGTTCTCCGCGTCGCGGCGCCACTGCTCCTTCGAGATCCGGCCCTCCTCGGAGGCGTAGCCGAGGTCTCCGGCCAGTTTGAGCAGCGAGTCACGGGTGATGCCCGCCAGCAGGGAGCCGGTCAGCTCCGGCGTGACGATGCGGTCCCCGTACACGAAGTACAGGTTCATCCCGCCCAGCTCCTCGACCCAGCGGTGCTCCACCGCGTCCAGATAGGCCACCTGGGCGCAGCCCTTCTCCGCCGCCTCGGCCTGGGCGAGCAGGGAGGCCGCGTAGTTGCCGCCGGTCTTGGCGTCGCCGATGCCGCCGGGGACCGCGCGGACGTAGTTCTCCGAGAGCCAGACGGAGACCGGCTCGACGCCGCCGGGGAAGTAGGCGCCGGCGGGCGAGGCGATGACGAGGAACAGGTACTCGTTGGCCGGCCGGACACCGAGACCGACCTCCGCCGCGATCATGAACGGGCGCAGGTAGAGGGAGTCCTCCCCGCCGTGCGCCGGCACCCACGCCTTGTCCTGCTGGACGAGCGCGTCGCACGCGGCGATGAACGTCTCGACGGGCAGCTCGGGCATGGCGAGCCTGCGGGCCGAGCTCTGGAAGCGGGCGGCGTTGGCCTCGGGGCGGAAGGTGGCGACCGTGCCGTCGGGGCGGCGGTAGGCCTTGAGCCCCTCGAAGATCTCCTGCGCGTAGTGCAGGGTCATGTTGGCCGGGTCGAGCGAGAGCGGGCCGTACGGGACGAGCTGCGCGTCGTGCCAGCCGCGCCCCTCCGTCCACCTGATCGTCACCATGTGGTCGGTGAAGTACCGGCCGAACCCGGGAGCGGTGAGGATCGCCTCGCGCTCCGCGTCGGACAGCGGGCTGGAGGAGGGCTTGAGTTCGATCGTGGTTGGCGTGGTCATGAATACTCGTCCTTCACCGGTTGTGTGTGACGGACCGTGCTCACACCGCTACGCCTACTAGGACGTCCGAGCATTCCCGTGTGCTGCGGCCCACTCCGATTATCGCTCGGAAGGGCGGGACGGAAACGTGTGGGTGAGTGCGGTCCGTGGCTGATGGTGTCACCCGGCGGCCGCACCGCACAGCGCAGCCGCCGGGTTCCTGGGGAGACCCGGCGGCTGCGTGAGGAAGTCGTCGGGTCAGCTCGCTACTCGTACGGCGAGCGCGTCACCGATCTCGTCGGTCGTACGCGCGGAGGCCGCCGTACCGTCACGCCCGGCGAGGTCGGCCGCGACGGCCTCCTCGATCCGGACGGCCTCGGCGTCGAAGCCGAGGTGCCGCAGCAGCAGGGCGACGGAGAGGATGGTGGCCGTGGGGTCGGCCTTCCCCTGGCCCGCGATGTCCGGGGCCGATCCGTGGACCGGCTCGAACATGGACGGGAACGTGCGGTCCGGATTGATGTTCGCGGACGCGGCCAGGCCGATACCGCCGGTCACGGCGGCGGCCAGGTCGGTGAGGATGTCACCGAAGAGGTTGTCGGTGACGATCACGTCGAAGCGCTCGGGCTGGGTGACGAAGAAGATCGTCGCCGCGTCGACGTGCAGATAGTCGGTGGTGACCTCGGGGTACTCCTGGCCCACGCGGTCGAAGATGTTCTTCCACAGGTGGCCCGCGTAGACGAGGACGTTGTTCTTGTGGACCAGCGTCAGCTTCTTGCGGGGACGGGAGTTGGCCCGCTCGTACGCGTCGCGCACGACGCGCTCCACGCCGTATGCCGTATTGAGGCTCACCTCGGTGGCCACCTCGGCGGGCGTGCCGGTGCGCAGGGAGCCGCCGTTGCCCGTGTAGGGGCCCTCGGTGCCCTCGCGCACGACGACGAAGTCGATCTCGGGCCGGCCGGCCAGCGGGGTCGACGTGTTCGGGAAGAGCTTCGACGGACGCAGGTTCACGTAGTGGTCGAAGGCGAAGCGCAGCTTGAGCAGCAGTCCGCGCTCCAGGACGCCGGACGGCACGGACGGGTCGCCGATCGCGCCGAGCAGGATCGCGTCGTGGTCCTTGAGCGCGTCGAGGTCCGCGTCCGGGAGGGTCTCTCCGGTGCGGTGCCAGCGGCTGGCGCCGAGGTCGAACTCCGTCGTCTCCAGTTTCACGTCCTGCGGGAGGACGGACTCAAGGACCTTGAGGCCCTGGGCCACGACTTCCCGGCCGATGCCGTCACCGGGGATCACTGCGAGACTGAGGCTGCGAGACATGACGGCAGCCTAACGCTCGTCCCATCCCATGACACGGCACGTCCATTCTGTGGACACATTGCGATTCGGTCGCCCACTGGACGCCGGGGCTCCACGCCGGCGCCATCCGGCGGTGCGACGGTCGAGCCATGGAATCTCCCACTCCCCGGGTCGGGATCCCCGACCATCTCGCCTCCCGCATGACCATGCCGGAGCAGCACGAGTATCTGCGCGCCCGGATCGGCCGGCGCGGTCTGCTGCGCGCCGGGACACTCGCCGCCGGGACGGTGGCGGGCGCCGGGCTGCTCGGCTCCAGCGGCGCCACGGCGTCCCCCACCGCGCCGGCCTTTCTTCCCTCGTCGGCCGCCACCCGGGTGGACGGCTCGCTGGTCGCGCCGTTCGGCCGCCACCTCGCCTTCGGCTCGGACCCGAAGACCCGGATGACGGTCTCGTGGCAGGTGCCGCTGCCGGTGCGGAACCCGTACGTACGGGTCGGCCCGAAGCCCTGGGACCTGAGCCGGAAGATCGGGGCGGAGGTACGGCCGCTGCACACGCCGTCGCTGTCGGCGAAGCTGCCCGCCGTCGACCAGTACTACCTGCACGCCTCGCTGGAGCGGCTGCGCCCCGGCACGACGTACTACTACGGCGTCGGCCACGACGGCTTCGACCCGGCGGACGCGCGGCACATCGGGACGGTGGGAAGCTTCCGTACGGCCCCGTCCCACGCCGAGCCGTTCGTCTTCACCGCCTTCGGGGACCAGGGGGTGTCGTACGACGCCCTCGCCAACGACCAGGTGATCCTGGGCCAGAACCCGGTCTTCCATCTGCACGCGGGGGACATCTGCTACGCGGACAGCAACGGCCGGGGGCTGCCCGCCGACACGTACGACGCGCGCGTGTGGGACCAGTTCCTGGCGCAGACCGAGCCGGTCGCGTCGCGGGTGCCGTGGATGGTGACCACCGGGAACCACGACATGGAGGCGTGGTACTCCCCCAACGGCTACGGCGGGCAGAACGCGCGCTGGACGCTGCCGGAGGGCGGGCCCGATCCGGTGAGGTCACCGGGCGTGTACGCGTTCACGTACGGCAACGTGGCGGTGGTGGCGCTGGACGCCAACGACGTCTCGCACGAGATCCGCGCCAACACCGGCTACACGGACGGCGCCCAGACCCGATGGCTGGACAAGCGGCTGGGCGAGCTGCGCGCGGACCGGGACGTCGACTTCATCGTGGTCTTCTTCCACCACTGCGCCTTCTCCACGACGAACGCGCACGCCTCCGACGGTGGCGTGCGGGACGCGTGGGTGCCGCTGTTCGACAAGCACGGCGTCGATCTGGTCGTCAACGGCCACAACCATGTGTACGAGCGGACGGACGCGCTGCGCGGCGGCGGCGTCAAGCGCCGGGTGCCGGTCGGCGAGTCCGTCAGCTCGGTACGGGACGGCATCGTGTACGTCACGGCGGGCGGCGCGGGCAAGGCGCTGTACGACTTCCCGGTGCCGGACAGCTACGAGGGCCATGTGGCCGACCTGGAGAGCGTGCCCACGTACCACTGGACGGCGGACGGCGCGAAGGCTACCGAGACCGTGGAGTGGTCCCGGGTGCGCTACACCGGCTTCTCGTTCCTCGCCGTCGAGGTGACGACGGGGCACCGCCCCGAGCTGCGGGTCTCCGCGCTGGCCGAGTCGGGCCGGCGCGTCGACCACTTCACGGTCACGCGCTGACAGCGGTCACGCGCCGACCTCGGTCACGCGCCGGCGCGGACAGGAGCGGCCGACCGGCCGGAGGGCCGCCGTCAGTGGCCGGTCGAGCCGCCGTTGTCCCTGCGGTCGAGGGCACGCTGGAGGGCGGCGGCGGCGTTCTTGCGGTCGGACTCGCTGGTGCGGGGGGTGTGACGGACACGGCGGCGGACGGTCGTCTCGGCCATGATGATCGACTCCTTGAGGCAGTGGGGACACGCGGCGGAACCACGTGATGCAGCTGCGAGGTGCCGGGGCGGGGGCGTCTGCGCGACAGGGATTGCCTGTATGGCGCGGGCCCACGACCGCCCTTCGCTGGATGGAGCGAGACGTTCGGCTCATTCCAAGCTAAGCGAGGGGCGGCCGTCTGTCTGCACGATTACTCGGACTTCCTACTATCTGAGACGGCGCGGCGCTTCAGGCCACTACAGCACCGCTCCTTCGCGCCAGTCGAAGACCAGCGCGCCACCGGAGGGGTCGAGCGGCGGGTGGCCGGCGGACGGGCGCAGATAGAGGGCGCCCTCCTCCTCCGGCAGGCGGACGACTCCCCCGGGCCCCAGCGCCTCGATCCGGTCCGGCCAGGGGTGCCAGCCGCGGGCTCGGTAGAGGAGGGCGCCGTCGTCCGAGGCCGCCAGGGCTCCGGCCGCATAGGCACCGTCGAGCACCCGTTCGAGCGAGGCCATCACCCGGCCGCCGAGACCCTGGCGGCGCCGGTCGGCCCGTACGGCGACGGCCTCCACGTAACCGATGCGGTACGAGCGGCCCGCCAGCAGGACCCGGCGCTGGACCAGGCTGCCGTGGGCGACGAACGCGCCGTCCGGGTCCCGTACGAAGGCGTGGATGCCGCCGAGCCCGTGGTCCCAGTCCTCGTCGTCGAACCCTTCCTCGAAGGCGTCGTCCAACAGGGCGCGGATCGCGCTGAGTTCGGCCGGAGCGAGTTCGAAGGTGTGAGCGGTACGCAACGGTAACGTCATGCGCCCACTCTCCCAGGCCACGCGCGCCCCCTGCCCGTCGTTTCGCCGAGCCGGACCGGGGCACCCGGGCCGCGGAGGCAAACATGGACGTACGGACCAGGACCCGCGACGGGCACGACAAGGCGCGGCGCGCGGCGAACAGCTCCGCCATGGACGCGGCGGCCCGCTGGGGCTTCGGCTCGCGCGGTGTGATCTATCTGCTCATCGGCGTGCTGGCGCTGCGGGTCGCGTTCGGCAGCGGTCAGCAGGCCGACAAGGGCGGCGCGCTGGCCGAACTGGCCGCGAGGCCGATGGGATCCGTCCTGCTCTGGGCGGTGGGCGTCGGGCTCGCCGGGATGGCGCTGTGGCGGCTCTCCGAGGCGCTGTTCGGCCTGGCGGGCCCGGACGGCTCCGAGGCGGGCAAGCGGCTGCTGTCCGCCGGGCGGGCCGTCTTCTACGGATTCTCCGCGTACTCGGTGCTGGCGTTCGCGGTCGGGGAGAAGAGCAGCGGCAAGGGGTCGAGCGACCAGGAGTCGCGCGATGTCACGGCGAAGGCCCTGGAGCTGCCGGGCGGCCGGTGGATCGTGGGGGCCGCCGGGGTGGGGGTGGCGCTCGCGGGGCTGTGGATCGGCGCCCGCGCGGTGCTGCGCAAGTACCACAAGCATCTGAAGCTGGGCGAGATGTCGCGCGCCGAGCGGCGGTTCGTCGATGTCGCGGGCGTGGGCGGCGGATCCGCGCGGGGCGTCCTGTTCACGGCGGCCGGGGTGTTCGTGGTGCTGGCGGCCGTCGCGTACGAGCCGGACAAGGCGAAGGGGTTCGACAACACGCTGCGCTCGTTCACCGACACCCCGGCGGGGCCGTGGCTGCTGGCCGTGGTCGCGGTGGGGCTGGCGCTGTTCGGGGTCTTCTCGTGCTCGATGGCCCGCTGGCGCAAGGTCTGAGAGGCCGCCCCCGGAGGGGCCGCCCCCGTATGAGGACCGCCCCCGTACCGGAAGGGGGGGCAACCGGTACGGGGGCGGGATCGGGGGACGGAGCCGTCAGCCCATGTGCGGGTAGCGGTAGTCCGTCGGCGGGACCAGCGTCTCCTTGATGGCGCGGGTCAGCGTCCAGCGCATCAGGTTCTGCGGCGCGCCCGCCTTGTCGTTGGTGCCGGACGCGCGACCGCCGCCGAAGGGCTGCTGGCCGACGACGGCGCCGGTCGACTTGTCGTTGATGTAGAAGTTGCCGGCCGCGTAGCGCAGCTTCTCCATGGTGTGCGCGGCGGCGGCGCGGTCGCCCGCGATGACGGCCCCGGTCAGGGCGTACGCCGAGACGGACTCCATCTGGTCGAGCATGGCCTCGTACTGGGCGTCGTCGTAGACGTGCACGGCGAGGATCGGGCCGAAGTACTCGGTGGTGAAGACCTCGCTCGAAGGGTCGGTGCAGAGGATGACGGTCGGGCGGACGAAGTAGCCGACGGAGTCGTCGTACGTCCCGCCCGCGACGATCGTGCAGGTGGGGTCGGCGGCGGCGCGGTCGATCGCGGCCTTGTTCTTGGCGAAGGCGCGCTCGTCGATGACGGCGCCGATGAAGTTCGACAGGTCGGTGACGTCGCCCATGGCGATCCCGTCGACCTCGGCCGCGAACTCCGCCTCGAAGCCGTCGTTCCAGATCGACGCGGGAATGTACGCACGCGAGGACGCCGAACACTTCTGGCCCTGGTACTCGAAGGAGCCCCTGGTCAGCGCGGTCTTGAGGATCGCGCGGTCGGCGCTCGGATGGGCGACGACGAAGTCCTTGCCGCCCGTCTCGCCGACGATCCGCGGGTAGGAGCGGTACTTCTCGATGTTGTTGCCGACCGTCTTCCACAGGTGCTGGAAGGTCTTGGTCGAGCCGGTGAAGTGGATGCCCGCCAGCTCGGGGTGGTTCAGGGCCACCTCGGAGACGGCGGAGCCGTCGCCCGTCACCAGGTTGATGACGCCCTTGGGCAGTCCGGCCTCCTCAAGCACCCGCATCAGCAGGACGGCGGCGAGGGTCTGCGTCGGGGACGGCTTCCACACCACGACATTGCCCATGAGCGCGGGCGCGGTGGGCAGATTGCCCGCGATGGCGGTGAAGTTGAAGGGCGTGATCGCGTAGACGAAGCCTTCGAGCGGGCGGTGGTCGAGCCGGTTCCAGACACCGGGCGAGTTGGCCGGCGGCTGCTCGGCGAGCAGGTCACGGGCGTACTTGACGTTGAAGCGCCAGAAGTCGACCAGCTCGCACGGGGTGTCGATCTCGGCCTGCTGCGCGGTCTTCGACTGGCCGAGCATGGTCGCGGCGGCCAGCGTCTCGCGCCAGGGGCCGGCGAGCAGCTCGGCGGCGCGCAGGATGATCGCGGCGCGGTCGTCGAAGGCCATCGCGCGCCAGCCGGGGGCGGCGGCCAGCGCGGCGTCGACCGCGTCCCGCGCGTCCTGCTCGGTGGCACCGGCGAAGGTGCCCAGCACGGCCCGGTGGTTGTGGGGCTGTACGACGTCGACGCGGGCGCCGCCGCCCATCCGCTTCTCGCCGCCGATGGTCATCGGCAGGTCGACGGGGTTCTCGGCCAGCTCCTTGAGCCTGGCCTCCAGGCGGGCCAGCTCGGCGGAGCCGGGAGCGTACCCGTGCACCGGCTCGTTGACCGGCGCGGGAACCTGGGTCACAGCGTCCATGGTGGCGAATCTCCTCAATCTGCTGGATCTGTACGTCGGTCGTGCTGGGTTGCGTCGTCGCGCTCGGGTGCGGGTGCGGGTGCGGGGCCGCGGCCGGGCCGGTCAGCCGCGGGTGACCAGCGAGCGCAGGAAGAACGCGAGGTTGGCGGGGCGCTCGGCGAGGCGGCGCATGAAGTAGCCGTACCAGTCGGTGCCGTACGCGATGTAGACCCGCATCCGGTGTCCCTCGGCGGCGAGCCGGAGCTGCTCGGCCTCGCGGATGCCGTACAGCATCTGGAACTCGTACTCATCGAGCTTACGTCCGGCACGCCGGGCGAGGTCCTGGGCGATCGCGACGATGCGCGGGTCGTGGGTGCCGACCATCGGGTAGCCGCCGCCCTCCATCAGGATCCGCAGCGAGCGGATGTACGCCTTGTCGACCTCGCCCTTGTCCTGGTGGGCGACGGAGGCGGGCTCCTTGTAGGCGCCCTTGACGAGGCGGACGCGCGAGCCGGCGGCGGCGAGGGCGCGGCAGTCCTCCTCGGTGCGGAAGAGGTACGACTGCACGACCGCGCCGGTCTGCGGGAAGCGCTCGCGCAGCTCACCGTGGATGGCGAGCATCGAGTCGATGGTGGTGTGGTCCTCGGCGTCGAGGGTGACCGTGGTGCCGATCTCGGCGGCGGCCTCGACGACGGCGGTGACGTTCTCCAGCGCGAGGCCGTGCCCGCCGGGCAGGGCCTGGCCGAAGGAGGACAGCTTCACCGACATCTCGGCGCGCGTCCCCAGCTCCAGCGGCGCGAGGGCCTCGATCAGCCGCAGGTACGCGTCCCGGGCGGCCAGCGCCTCGGACCGGTCGGTGATGTCCTCGCCGAGCACGTCGAGGGTGATCTCCAGACCGCTGTCGGCCATCGTCCGGATGACGGGAGTCGTCTCCTCGACGGACTCACCGGCGATGAACCGGTTCACCACCGGCTTGGTGACCGGGGCGGCCGAGACGGCGCGGCGCATGGTGTCGCTGCGCGACGCGGCGAGGATCACGGGACCCAGCACGGGTCACCTCCACGGTGGAATCGAAACGGGGAACCGCAAACGGGGAACCACTGCGAAACCTAGAGACCGCTCCGATCCTCTGCCATCGACAGCTGTCACGCATCCGTGGCCCCCATCTCAGACATATGTCTGAAGCCGGTGGGAGAATGTCCGGGTGAACGATGGTTATCAGGAACTGGTCGACGAGATCTCGGCGCTCCTGGGCGTCCCGGCGACGCTGGAGAACCGCGACTTCGGGCTGATCGCCTTCGGCGCGCACGACAGCGAGGACGACACGGCGATGGACCCGGTCAGGACGCGCTCGATCCTGACCCGGAAGTCGACACCGGCGGTCCGCGCCTGGTTCGAGGCGTTCGGCATCACGCGCGCCACGGATCCGGTCCGCATCCCGGCCGCACCGGACGCGGGGGTCTTCCGGGGCCGGATCTGTCTGCCCGTGCGCCACCGGGGCCATGTCCTCGGCTACGTATGGCTGCTGGACGACTCGGACCCGGGACCGGCCGCCTCCCGGCTGGCGGCGGCGATGGAGGTGACCGGCCGGATCGGCGATCTGCTCGCCGACGAGCTGCGGACCGGGGTGGACCTGGCCCGCGAGCTGCGGGCGGTGCTCACCGCCGGGCCGGGCTGGCAGCGGGAGATGGCGCTGGCCACCCTGCGCACGGCGCTCGGCCCGAGCGCGGAGGGCCTGCATGTGGTGGTCTGCGTGGCGCCCTGGCGCGACGAGGAGCCGGGGACACGCGCGGTGCCGGGGACGGCGGCGCTGTGCACCCTGCCGTACGGCTACGGCCACGGGAGCGGCGCCGAGGACACGGCGGGGGCCGATTCCGACGGGCGGGGCGGCCCGGCTGCGCTGGCCCTGCTCGTACGGCTGCGCTCCGCCGACGCGCTCGCCCCCGTGCTCGCGGCCGTGGACCGGCTGCGCGAGAGCGCGGGCCCCGGGGCCGCCGCCGGCGCGAGCGCCCCGCGCCGGGGCCCCGCCGAACTGCCGGAGGCCTGGCGCGAGGCGGTCGCGGCGGCCCGCGCCTGCGAGGCCCAGCCCCGCTTCGGCCCGGTGGCCCAGTGGGCGTCCATCGGCCCGTACCGCCTGCTCACCGCGCTGCCCACCGGGCCCGATCCCGCGGTCCGTACGCTCCTGTCCCCCGCCCACGGCGAACTGGCGCACACCGCCGAGGTGTTCCTCGACCACGCCGGGCAGGCGGGCCGCACCGCCTCGGCCCTGGGCATCCACCGGCAGACGCTCTACTACCGGCTCTCCCGGATCGAGCAGCTCACCGGCCTCGATCTGGACGACGGCGAGGACCGGCTGCTCCTCCACATGGCACTGAAGGCGGCACGGCTCTGACCGGCGGGTACACACCGCGGTGGGTCAGAGGTCAGCGCACAGGTCGCGCGCCTTGCCAATGCCGGCCTTCACCTCGGCGTCGACCTTGAACGTCATCATGATGCGGTCGGTCGCCTCCTGGAGCGTGGTCGCGAGCGGCTTGTACGCGGCGTCGCCCGCCGCGGCCGCGCGCGAAAGGCTGTACGCGGCGCCCCAGCGGTGGCTCGCGACTTCCCCGGCGGGTCCCTTGGTCATGTACTTCGACTCGTCGAACCCGTCGAGAGCCGCACAGGCGGCCACGGCGTCGGCTCGCGCCCCCGGCTCCTCACCACCACCCGAGAGCGCCCATGCCGCGCCCACGCCCCCGCCTCCGAGCACCAGCCCGACCGCCAGGGCGATCACCAGCGGCCCGGCAGGCCGCGTGGCCGGGGCTGTCAGGGCTGCCGGCGGCTCCGACCGTGCGGTGGAAGGGGGTTCAGCGGGCGGCGTGCGCGGCTGATCCGACTGCGGTGAGGGCGACGACTGCATAAGAAGATCTTTCCACCGCGGCGTCGGCAGGACAACAGGCCGCGGCTACAGAGCCCGTGACGTGGCTGAGGGGCCCGGTGCCGACACCGGGCCCCTCAGCCACGTACCAGCGGACCGCGTCAGTCGGTCAGGTTCACCGAGCGGGCCGAGGCCGCGCCGATCTCCTCGGAGATCTCGGCGAGCACCGCCGGCGGCACGGTGTCGTCCACGGTGAGCACGACCAGCGCCTCGCCGCCCTCCTCCGCGCGCGCGACCTGCATGCCCGCGATGTTCAGCCCGGCCTCGCCGAGGATCCGGCCGACCGTGCCGACGACGCCGGGGCGGTCCTCGTACCGCAGCACGACCATGTGGTCGGCCAGCGCCAGCTCCACGTCGTACTCACCGATCGCGACGATTTTCAGCAGGTGCTTGGGCCCGGCCAGGGTGCCGGAGACCGAGACCTCCTCGCCGTCGGCGAGGGTGCCGCGCACGGTGACCACATTGCGGTGGTTCGGGGACTCGCTGGAGGTGGTGAGCCGGACCTCGACGCCACGCTCCTGAGCGAACAGCGGGGCGTTGACGTACGACACGGTCTCGGCGACGACATCCTCGAACACGCCCTTGAGCGCGGAGAGTTCGAGCACCTTCACATCGTGCTGGGTGATCTCGCCGTACACCTCGACATCGAGCCGGGCGGCGACCTCGCCCGCGAGGGCGGTGAAGATCCGGCCGAGCTTCTCGGCGAGCGGCAGGCCCGGGCGTACGTCCTCGGCGATGACCCCGCCCTGGACGTTGACCGCGTCCGGTACGAGTTCACCGGCGAGCGCGAGCCGTACGGACCTGGCGACGGCGATGCCCGCCTTCTCCTGCGCCTCGTCGGTGGAGGCGCCGAGGTGCGGGGTGCAGACGACCTGGTCGAACTGGAACAGCGGGGAGTCCGTGCAGGGCTCCTTCGTGTACACGTCCAGCCCGGCACCGGCGACGCGGCCCTCCTTGAGGGCGGAGGCGAGCGCCTCCTCGTCGACGATCCCGCCGCGCGCGGCGTTGACAATCCGCACGGACGGCTTGACCTTGTGGAGCGCCTCGTCGCCGATCAGACCCAGCGTCTCGGGGGTCTTGGGCAGGTGCACCGTGATGAAGTCGGAGACTTCGAGCAGCTCGTCCAGCGACAGCAGCTTGACGCCCATCTGCGCGGCGCGGGCCGGCTGCACATAGGGGTCGTACGCCACGATCTTCATGCCGAAGGCGGACATGCGCTGCGCGACCAGCACGCCGATGCGGCCGAGGCCGACGACGCCGAGGGTCTTCTCGCTCAGCTCGACGCCCGTGTACTTGGAGCGCTTCCACTCGCCGTTCTTGAGGGCGGTGTTCGCCTGCGGGATGTTGCGCGCGGTGGCGACGAGCAGACCGCAGGCCAGCTCGGCGGCGGTGACGATATTGGAGGTCGGCGCGTTGACGACCATCACGCCGGCCTTGGTGGCGGCGGCGACGTCGACGTTGTCGAGACCGACCCCGGCGCGGGCGACGACCCTCAGCTTCGAGGCCGCGGCGACGGCCTCGGCGTCGACCTTGGTCGCGGAGCGGACGAGAATCGCGTCCACATCGGCGATCGCGGGCAGCAGTTGCGCGCGGTCGGCGCCGTCACAGTGCCGGATCTCGAAATCCGGACCGAGTGCGTCGACGGTGGCGGGCGAAAGCTCTTCAGCGATGAGTACGACAGGTTTCGAGCTCACGTGAGTCCTCACAAGTCCCATTGCGGACGGCCGTCCCGACGGCCGCATGCGGTGGAGGGGTCCTAGGGCGGAGCGCGCCCTAACCGCGTGAAAGACGCACGACGCTGTGGGCCTGACGCGTATGTGTTGAGCAGTGTAATGCCGTCGCCGGAGGGTTATTCCGCCCGTGCGGCAGGATCACTCGTACGTGCGGCCCGGCGTCGGCGCCCGGTGCGGCGGCCCCGGTCCGTGCGGGAATCCGCAGGGACCGGGGCCGCCCGTCCAGGTACTACGCGTCGTCGTTGTCGACCCAGCTCATGAGCTTGCGCAGCTCGGCGCCGGTGGTCGCCAGCAGGCTGTCGCTGTCGGCCTTCTTGTACTCGTTGTACTTCTTCAGACCGCCGTGGTACTCGTCCATCCAGTTCTTGGCGAACGTACCGTCCTGGATCTCGGCCAGGATCTTCTTCATCTCGACCTTGGTCTGGTCGTTGATGACGCGCGGGCCGCTGACGTAGTCGCCCCACTCGGCGGTCTCGGAGACCGACCAGCGCATCTTCTCCAGGCCGCCCTCGTACATGAGGTCCACGATCAGCTTCAGCTCGTGGAGGCACTCGAAGTACGCGATCTCCGGCTGGTAGCCGGCCTCGGTCAGCGTCTCGAAGCCCGCCTTGACCAGCGCGGCGGTACCGCCGCAGAGGACGGCCTGCTCGCCGAAGAGGTCGGTCTCGGTCTCTTCCTTGAAGGTCGTCTTGATGACGCCGGCGCGGGTGCCGCCGATGCCCTTCGCGTACGAGAGGGCCAGCGCGAACGCCTTGCCGGAGAAGTCCTGCTCGACGGCCGCGATACACGGAACGCCGCGGCCCTCCTCGTACTGGCGGCGGACCAGGTGGCCCGGGCCCTTGGGGGCGACCATCGCGACATCGACGTTGGCCGGCGGCTTGATGAACTCGTAGCGGATGTTCAGGCCGTGGCCGAAGAAGAGCGCGTCGCCGTCCTTCAGGTTGTCCTTGATGGACTCCTCGTAGACCTGGCCCTGGATCGGGTCCGGCACCAGGATCATGATGACGTCGGCCTCGGCGGCGGCCTCGGCCGGCGTCACCACGCGCAGGCCCTGCTCCTCGGCCTTGGCCTTGGACTTCGAGCCCTCGTGCAGGCCGACCCGGACGTCGACACCCGAGTCACGGAGCGACAGCGCGTGGGCGTGGCCCTGGCTGCCGTACCCGATGACCGCGACCTTGCGGTTCTGGATGATGGACAGGTCGGCATCGTCGTCGTAGAACAGCTCGGCCACTGGGTCTTCTCCTTGATGTGCACTTCGGTGGAACAGCTCGCTCCCCACCGTACGGCGGGGCGGCTGATGGTGGTTTCCCGGTCTCGGTATTCGAGCCGGGAGGACACTGCCTAGGCGCTGCGGTCGAGCGCCCGGAGGCTGCGGTCCGTGATGGACCGCGCGCCGCGCCCTATGGCGATCGTCCCGGACTGCACGAGCTCCTTGATGCCGAACTGCTCCAGCATCTTGAGCATCGCGTCGAGCTTGTCGCTCGATCCGGTGGCCTCGATCGTGACGGCCTCGGGTGAGACGTCCACGGTCTTGGCGCGGAACAGCTGGACGATCTCGACGATCTGGGAGCGGGTCTCGTTGTCGGCCCTGACCTTCACCAGGACCAGCTCGCGCTGGATCGCAGCGCCGGGCTCCAGTTCGACGATCTTGAGGACGTTCACCAGCTTGTTGAGCTGTTTCGTCACCTGCTCCAGGGGCAGTTCCTCGACATTGACCACGATGGTGATGCGGGAGATGTCGGGGTGTTCGGTGACACCGACCGCGAGTGAGTCGATGTTGAACCCGCGGCGGGAGAACAGCGCGGCGATCCGGGCGAGGATGCCGGGGGTGTTCTCCACCAGAACGGAGAGTGTGTGCCTGGTCATGGTCGGTCTCTTCTCTCGGGCTCTCGTTCCGCGGTCAGTCGTCTGCGCTGTCGCCGAAGTCGGGACGGACGTCCCGGGCGGCCATGACCTCGTCGTTCGAGGTGCCGGCGGCGACCATCGGCCACACCTGGGCGTCCTCGTGGACGATGAAGTCGACCACGACGGGGCGGTCGTTGATGGCGTTGGCCTTGGCGATCACCGCGTCCAGCTCGTCCGGGGACTCACAGCGCATCGCGACGCATCCCATGGCCTCCGCCAGCTTCACGAAGTCCGGGACCCGGGTGCCGCCGGTGGGGCCGCCGTCGGTCTCCTGGCCCGCGTGCAGCACGGTGTTGGAGTAGCGCTGGTTGTAGAAGAGGGTCTGCCACTGGCGGACCATGCCCAGCGCGCCGTTGTTGATGATCGCGACCTTGATCGGGATGTTGTTCAGGGCGCAGGTGGTGAGTTCCTGGTTGGTCATCTGGAAGCAGCCGTCGCCGTCGATCGCCCAGACCGTACGGTCCGGCAGCCCGGCCTTGGCGCCCATGGCGGCGGGGACCGCGTACCCCATGGTTCCGGCGCCGCCGGAGTTCAGCCAGGTGGCGGGCTTCTCGTACTGGATGAAGTGGGCGGCCCACATCTGGTGCTGGCCGACGCCCGCGGCGAAGACGGTGCCCTCGGGCGCGAGCCGGCCGATGCGCTCGATGACCTGCTGCGGTGCGAGCGTGCCGTTGTCGGGCTGGTCGTAACCGAGGGGGTAGGTCTCGCGCCAGCGGTTGAGGTCCTTCCACCAGGCCGCGTATCCCGACTTGGCGGCCTCTCCGACCTGGCCCTCGGTGTGCTCTGTCTGGACGGCCTGGACGAGGTCGGCGAGGACCTCGCGGGCGTCGCCGACGATCGGCACGTCCGCGATGCGGTTCTTGCCGATCTCGGCCGGGTCGATGTCGGCGTGCACGATCTTGGCGTGCGGGGCGAAGCTCTCCAGCTTGCCGGTGACGCGGTCGTCGAAGCGGGCGCCCAGGGCCACGATCAGGTCGGCCTTCTGGAGCGCGGTGACGGCGGTGACCGCCCCGTGCATGCCCGGCATGCCCACGTGCAGGGGGTGGGTGTCGGGGAACGCGCCCAGCGCCATCAGGGTGGTGGTGACGGGGGCCCCGGTCAGCTCGGCGAGGACCTTCAGCTCGGCCGTGGCGCGGGCCTTGAGAACTCCGCCGCCGACGTACAGCACCGGGCGCTTGGCCTGGGAGATCAGCTTGGCGGCCTCGCGGATCTGCTTGGCGTGCGGCTTGGTCACCGGGCGGTAGCCGGGCAGGTCCTGGACGGGCGGCCAGCTGAAGGTGGTCCGCGCCTGGAGGGCGTCCTTGGCGATGTCGACCAGGACGGGTCCCGGACGGCCGGTAGAGGCGATGTGGAAGGCCTCCGCGATGGTCCTGGGGATGTCCTCGGCCTTGGTGACGAGGAAGTTGTGCTTCGTGATCGGCATGGTGATGCCGCAGATGTCCGCCTCCTGGAAGGCGTCCGTGCCGATCGCGGCGCTCGCCACCTGCCCGGTGATCGCGACCAGCGGCACGGAGTCCATGTGCGCGTCGGCGATCGGCGTGACCAGGTTGGTGGCGCCGGGGCCCGAGGTCGCCATGCAGACGCCGACCTTGCCGGTGGCCTGGGCGTATCCCTCGGCCGCGTGGCCGGCGCCCTGCTCGTGGCGGACGAGGATGTGGCGGACCCGGGTGGAGTCCATCATCGGGTCGTACGCGGGGAGGATGGCGCCGCCGGGGATGCCGAATACCGTGTCGGCGCCCACTTCCTCAAGAGAGCGGATGAGCGACTGCGCGCCCGTGACGTGCTCGACGGAGGCGGAGGACGGTGCGCCGTTACGGGCCCGCGGCTGCGGATGGTGGGCCCCGGTGGCCTGGTCGGTCATCGGCATTCTCTTCTCGAAGCTGAGGGTTTTTGCGAGGGTTTGGGGTGTGCCGGTGCAACAAAAAACCCCTCGTGCCGTGAGGCAGGCGAGGGGAGCGCGTCGGTGCGGTCTGCAGAGCGGGTACGGGGCTCTGCTTCAGCCGACGCGCTTTCCAAGTACGAGAATTCGGGTGCGCATGGCACTGACCCTCCCTCCGCCGCGCCCCGACTGTCAAGTGGGTGGGACGGGCGTCTCACTATTTGAGCGCATGGTGGGACGCGGAATCCGGTCGGAGACCGGCTGACGGGAGCGCCGGACGGGCAGCGCGCTGCCGGAGAGGACCGGCTGGGCGACGGCGCCCGGGACCGGGTACGAGCCCGCGACCAGGGCGCGGCGCAGCCGGTGCTCGTCCAGCGGTCCGGCGAAGGCCATGCCCTGACCGTGGGTGCATCCCATGGCGCGCAGGGCGATCACCTGTTCGGGGACGTCGACGCCCTCGGCGACGGACTGCATGCCGAGGTCGCAGGCGATCCGGAGCAGCCCCGCGGTGATCTTGTGCAGCCTGGCGGACTCCACGACGCCCTCGACCAGTCCGCGGTCCAGTTTCAGTACGTCGACGGGGAGCCTGCGCAGGGCGCTTATCGCCGCGTATCCGCTGCCGAAGCCGTCGAGCGCGATCCGGACGCCGAGTCGGCGCAGCGCGACGAGACGGTGCTCCAGCTCGTCCAGGGAGGCGCGCGGGTCGCTGTCGGACAGCTCGATCATCAGGGCGCCCGAGGGCAGCCCGTGCCGGGTCAGCAGCGCTTCGATGGAGCCCAGCGGCATGGACTTGTCGAGCAGCCTGCGGGCGGGCAGCCGGACGGCCACGGGGACGGTGTGGCCGAGCCCGGCGCGCTCGGCGGCCTGCTCGACGGCCTGTTCGAGCAGCCAGCGGCCCAGTTCCGCGGTGCGGTCGCTGTCGTCGGCGACGCGCAGGAACTCGGCGGGGGTGTACAGGATGCCCTGGGCGGAGCGCCATCGGGCCTGGGCGGCGACGGCGGAGACCCGGCCGGAGGTGAGGTGCACCACGGGCTGGTGGAGCAGGGCGAACTCGCCGTCGTGCAGGGCGGTGCGCAGCCGGGTGGCCAGCTCGGTCCTGCGGACCACGTCCGCCTGCATCTGGGGCGCGTACAGCTCGACGCGGTCCTTGCCCGCCGCCTTGGCGCGGTACATGGCGAGGTCGGCGTTGCGCATGAGGCCGGTGGGAGTTATCCCCGGCTCGGCGAAGGCGACGCCGATGGAGGCGGCGACCCGGACGTCGTTGCCGTCGATCCGGTACGGCTGGGAGAGCCGGAGGCGGAGCCGGTCGGCGATCTCGTGGACCTGGTACTCCCGGGCCGTGCGGTCGGTGGAGCCGTCGCCGAGGACGATGGCGGCGAACTCGTCGCCGCCGAGCCTGGCGGCGGTGTCCCCGGCCCGTACGGACTCCTGGAGGCGGTGGGCGGCCTGGACGAGCAGCTCGTCACCGGTCTGGTGGCCCAGCCGGTCGTTGACGCCCTTGAAGCCGTCGAGGTCGATGAAGAGCACCGCGGTGCCGGCGTCGGTCGCGCGGCGGCCGGCGAGGGCCTGGCGGACCCGTTCGGTGAACAGGGCGCGGTTGGGGAGGTCGGTGAGCGGGTCGTGCTCGGCGTTGTGCTGCAACTGCGCCTGGAGGCGGACGCGCTCGGTGACGTCCCGGCTGTTGAAGATCAGCCCGCCCTGGTGGCGGTTGACGGTGGACTCCACGTTGAGCCAGCCGCCGCTGCCGGAGCTGAACCGGCACTCGATCCTGGTGGTGGGTTCCTCCGCCGGAGGTGTGGCGAGAAAGCGCCGGACCTCGTGGATCACCCGGCCGAGGTCGTCCGGGTGGATGATCGAGGCCAGTTCGGCGCCGACGAGATCCTCGGCGTCCCGCCCGTACACCCCCGCCGCCGCGGGGCTGACGTAGCGCAGGGTGCCGGAGGCCGCGGCGATCATGATCACATCGCTGGACCCCTGCACCAGGGAGCGGAAGTGGTTCTCCTTCTGGGCCAGTTCATGGGTGAGCGCGATGTTGTCGACGAGCATGATGCCCTGCCGTATGACCAGGGCGAGGACGACCGTGCAGCCGGTGAGGACGACGACCCGGTCGACCCGGCGGCCCTCGATGACGTTGTAGAGAATCCCCAGCGTGCAGACGGCGGCGGCCAGATACGGCGTGAGCGCGGCCAGCGAGCTGGCGATGGGCGTGGAGTGGCGGCCCTGCCGGGGCGGTGCCGGGACGGTGTCCGTCATGCGGCGCACCCCCCAGGGCGCGTAGGCGAGGAGCAGCGAGCCGGCGAACCATCCGGCGTCCAGCAGCTGTCCGGAGCGGTAGGTGTCACGCAGCAGCGGGGAGGTGAACAGGGCATCACAGAGCACCGTCAGGGCAAGGGCGGCGATCGCGGTGTTGACCGCGGAGCGGCTGCCCGTGGCGCGCCGGAAGTGGAGCGCGAGGACCATGCTGACGAGCACGATGTCGAGCAGTGGATAGGCGAGCGAGAGAGCGGCCTGGAGCACGCTCTCGCCCTGGAAGGTCGCCGTGCGCGCGAGCGCGAGGCTCCAGGAGAGGGTGAGCAGCGAACCGCCGATGAGCCAGGAGTCCAGCGCGAGACAGACCCAGCCGGCCCTGCTCACCGGGCGCTTGGCGAGGACGAGCAGCCCCACGATGGCGGGCGGCGCGAAGCAGAGGAAGAAGAGATCCGCGAAGGAGGGGCTGGGTACGGGCTCGTCGAGCACGACTTCGTACCACCCCCAGACCGCGTTTCCCGCCGAGGCCATCGCGGACGAGAACGAGAACAGCAGCCAGGCGGGCCGGAAGCGGCTGGTGTGGCCGCGGGCGTAGAAGAAGCAGGAGACGGCGGCGATCAGGGCGGCGAGGCTCAGCCCGAAGTCACCCATGAACAGGGCCAGCCGCTCCGAGCCCCAGCCCAGCGCGGCGCCGGCGGCGTAGCCCGCGCAGATCAGGGCGAGGAGGAGCTGGGCGGCCGGCCCGCTGCTTCCGCCGGCGGCCGGGCGCGCGCCGACGACCATGCCCTCGGCGCTCACCGGAGCGCTCCGTGAGATGTCTGAGGTGTCTGAGGTGTCTCCGTGACCGTCGGCGCGCACGGTGTGCGCTCCGGGGTGTCCGGAGGCCGCCGCCGGCGTCCTTGACGCGTCGGATCGTTCGTCCATCGGCCGTACATCGCCCGTCGCCCCCCTCGGTTCCTGATCGCTCCGCCGCACCGCCCCAGGCGCGGCACAGCCCCCAGATCGGGACGATACACCAGACTCGTCACTCAGGGACATAGTTCTTCTACTCTCCGTGACGACCTGGGGTGTTGTCGGCATCGGGGGTGCGGCGGGGCGGTCGCGACGGGCGCGCGGGACGGTGCGGGGCGCCCGCTCCGCGGGGTTCAGGCTCCCGTGGTGAGGACGACGTTCAGCGGCTCGTCCCCGGCCGCGAACCGGGTCAGCTGCTCGACGAGCAGACGCTTGGCGCGCGGCAGGAAGGCGGAGGTGGGTCCGCCGACGTGGGGACTGATCAGGACACCCGGAGCATGCCAGAGCGGATGGTCCGCGGGCAGGGGCTCGGGGTCGGTGACATCGAGAGCGGCCTGGATCCTGCCGCTCTCCAGCTCCGCGAGGAGCGCCTTGGTGTCGACGACCGCGCCCCGTGCGACGTTCACGAGCAGCGCGCCGTCCTTCATCCCGGCCAGGAAAGCGGCTCCGGCCAGCCCCTTGGTCCCCTCGGTGAGCGGCGTCGAGAGGATCACCACGTCCGCCTCGGGCAGCAGCGCGGGCAGTTCGGTGAACGCGTGGACCGCGCCGCGCTCCGTGGTGCGGGCGGAGCGCGCGACGCGTATCACCCGCGCGCACTCGAAGGGCGCGAGCCGGTCCTCGACGGCGGCGCCGATCGAGCCGTACCCGACGATCAGTACGGACTTGTCGGCGAGCGCCTGGTGGAAGCCGGAGTTCCACTCCCGCCGGTCCTGGGACCTGACGAAACCGGGCACCCCGCGCAGGGAGGCGAGGGTCAGGGTGAGGGCCAGCTCGGCCGTGCTGGCCTCGTGGACGCCCTTGGCGTTGCACAGCCGCACCCCGGGCGCCAGCACGTCCAGTCCGGGGGTCACGTTGTCGACGCCCGCGGAGAGGGTCTGTACGAGGCGCAGGGACGTCATGCCGGCCAGCGGCCTGGTGGAGATCTCCGGACCGCGCATGTACGGCACGACGTACAGGGCGCAGCGCGCCGGGTCGGCGGGGAAGGAGTCCTCGCCGTCCCAGAAGCGGTAGTCCAGGCCCTCGGGAAGCCCTTCGATCTCGTCTGCCGGAAGCGGGAGCCATACGTCTGAAGTCATGGTCAGGAGGCTATGCGAAGCCCGGCGCGGTGATGAGGTTAGCTTGAGGACGGCACAGGGACCGCAGGGGCGGTCTTATGGAGGGGTACGGCAGTTGGAGCGCAGGACAATCGGTGCGGCGGCGCTCGAAGTGGGGGCGATCGGACTCGGCTGCATGCCCATGCACTGGGCGTACACCGGCTCGCAGCAGCGCGGCGACCGGTCGCTCCGTGCGGTGCACGCGGCGCTCGACGCCGGTACGAGCCTGCTGGACACGGCCGACATGTACGGCCCCTTCACCAATGAGCTGCTGCTGGGGCGGGTGGTCGGCAAGCGGCGGGCGGACGTCTTCGTCTCGACCAAGTGCGGACTGCTCGTCGGTGACCAGCACATCGTGGCCAACGGCAGGCCCTCGTATGTGCGGCGCGCGTGCGACGCCTCGCTGCGCCGGTTGCAGACCGATGTGATCGACCTCTACCAACTGCACCGCGCCGACCCCGAGATACCGGTCGAGGAGACCTGGGGCGCGATGGCGGAGCTGGTGAGCGCCGGGAAGGTACGGGCGCTGGGGCTGTGCGCCGTGGGGGCGCGCGCTTCCCGCCGGCGGTCGGGGGCGCATCTGCACGACGCGACGATCCGCCAGTTGGAGCGGATCCAGCAGGTGTTTCCGGTGAGCACGGTGGAGGCGGAGCTGTCGGTCTGGTCGCCGGAGGCGCTGGAGCGGCTGCTGCCGTGGTGCGAGGCGCGCGGGATCGGGTTCCTCGCGGCGATGCCGCTGGGCAACGGTTTCCTGACCGGCACGCTCACCCCGGGGCAGGGGTTCGAACCGGACGATCTGCGGGCGCGCCATCCCCGGTTCACGGCCGAGATCATGGCCTCGAACCAGCCGCTGGTGGTCGGGTTGCGGCGGATAGCGGAACGTTACGGCGCGACGCCGGCGCAGGTGGCGCTGGCGTGGGTACTGACCAGGGGGCGCCATGTGGTGCCGCTGCCGGGGACGAAGCGGGAGGAGTGGGCGGTGGAGAACGCGCGGGCGGCGGATCTGGAGCTGACGGCGCGGGATCTGGCCGAGATAGCCTCGCTGCCGCCGGTACGGGAGTCGTGGGACTACTGAGGACGGGGCAACGGTGTAAGAAGCAGGGGGAGAAACGGTCGGTCACGTCCGTGCGTGCCTTCCGGGGCGGCTGTACGTGGCCGCGCGTGGCTGTACGTGGCTGTCCTCCGTTCGTCCTGTCCGTCTCGTCGAAAGGGAACCCGAACCGTGCACCGTTCAGCAGTGACGGCCGTGTGTGCCGCGGCGGCGCTTCTCGTGGCCACCGGATGCTCGTCCGACCGCGCCCCGGATCTCGGCCGGAGCCCGGCGTCGAGTCCGGCCGCCACACCGTCCGAGGACGGGCGGCCGAGTCCGTCGGCCGCGCCGGCGAAGGGCTCGGTGAAGGTGGTGTCCACTCTGGCCCAGGGCCTGAAGACGCCCTGGGGGCTGGCCGAACTGCCCGACGGCGATCTCCTGGTCTCCTCGCGCGACGACGGGACGATCACCCGCGTCGGGGTACGGGACGGCAAGCGCGGGAGGAAGATCACGATCGGCTCGGTGCCCGGGGTCGCGCCCGCCGGCGAGGGCGGCCTGCTGGGGATCGCGCTCTCCCCCACGTACGCCTCGGACCACCTGGTGTACGCGTACTTCACCACCGCTTCGGACAACCGCGTCGCCCGCATGCTGTACGACGAGAAGAAGCCGGCCGGGCAGCAGTTGGGCGCCCCCGACACGGTGCTGCGCGGCATTCCGAAGGGGACCATCCACAACGGCGGCCGGATCGCCTTCGGCCCGGACAAGATGCTGTACGCGGGGACGGGTGAGGCGGGTGATCCGGCACTCGCCCAGGACAAGGAGTCGCTGGGCGGGAAGATCCTGCGGATGACTCCGGACGGACAGCCCGTGCACGGCAACCCGGAGGCGGACTCGGTGGTCTATTCCCTGGGCCACCGCGATGTGCAGGGTCTGGCCTGGGACGCCGAGGGGCGGCTGTGGGCCTCGGAATTCGGTCAGGACAAGTGGGACGAGCTGAATCTGATCGAGCCGGGGAAGAACTACGGCTGGCCGGATGTGGAGGGCAGGGGCGGCACGTCCGCCGGGTTCGTGGACCCGGTGGAGGAGTGGGCGCCCAGGGACGCTTCGCCGAGCGGGCTGGCGTTCGCGGAGGGCTCCTTGTGGATGGCGGCGCTGCGCGGCGAGCGGCTCTGGCGCGTTCCGCTGGCGGGCCGGGAATCCGCGGCGGCTCCGCAGGCGTTCCTGAAGGGGAAGTACGGGCGCCTGCGTACGGTGCTCGCCGCGAGCGGCGGCACCGTGTGGCTGACGACCAGTGATACGGACGGCCGGGGCGACCCGAAGCCGGGGGACGACAGGATCCTCCAGCTGGAGGTCGGGTAGCGGCACGGGAACGCGCGACCGGGAGCCGAGAGCGAGAAAGGGGCAACTGTCCGTGTTCAACATGTTCGAGGAGATCTTCGCACCGGGCCGCAAACACACCCATGACGAGCAGAAGCGGCTGGAGCTGAGCCGGGTCGACGTGGACCCCAACGATCCGGGCCGGGGCCCGATAGACCTGACCTCGGGGAAGGTCACGATAAGAGTCCCGGAGGAATCCGTGGCCGAGGAGTCCGTGGCCGAGGAGTCCGGCGCTGAGCATCCCGACGCCGGGCATTCCGGTGCCGAGGAATCCGGGGCCGGGACCGAGGCGGGAGCAGAGCCGGAGTCCGGCGGCGGGGCCGGGCGAAAGACGTCCCGGGGCTGAACCTCTCCGGGCATCTCTCCCGGCCGAGCCTCTCAGGGCTGGAAGAGGCGCAGCCGATGGGCGAGGGCCGCCGCCTCCGTACGCCCCGAGACCCCGAGCTTCGCCAGGATGTTCGACACGTGGACGCTGGCGGTCTTGGGCGAGATGTACAGCTCCTCGGCGATACGGCGGTTGCTGTGGCCCGCGGCGACCAGCCGCAGGACGTCCCGCTCGCGCGGCGTCAGCCCCAGGGCGCGGACCGGGTCGGGCTGCGCTTCTCCGGCGGCCGCCGGCCGCGGGTCCGCGGCTGGTCCGGCGCCGCCCGGATCCGGGTGCCGGGCGGCGCCGGGGGCCGTCGAGAGGCTGATGCGCGCCCGGCCCGCGAGCAGTGCGATCTCCTCGGCGAGGGGGCGCGCGCCGAGCGCGGTGGCGGTGGCGTGGGCGAGGAGCAGCGGCCGCGCGGCCTCGGAGCGCTCCGCGTGGGAGTCGAGCAGGGCCGCCGCCAGCCGCAGCCGGACGAGGGCCAGCTCGTAGGGGCGCGCGGTCTCCTCGAAGGCCGCGACGGCGCGCGCCCACCCCTCCGGTGCCGCTCCGCCTTCCGCGCGGGCCAGCTCCGCCTCCAGCAGCAGTCCGTACGCCCGCCAGACGGGCACCAGGGTCGGCAGCCGCTTCCCGTGGGTCCGTACGGCCGCGAGGACCGCCGTCCGGCCCGCGTCCGCGTCCGGCAGCCCCCGGGCGTCCGCCTCCATCGACGCCGCCGCGCAGAGCAGGGGCAGCGCGTGCTGCTGGGTGCCGGGCGGGAAGCCGTGGCCGGTAGTCCGCTCGAATTCGGCCCTGGCCTCGGCCAGCGCGCCCCGGCGCGCGGCCAGGGACATGGCGAGCCGGGTCGGCGGTATGTGGTGCTGCGGCTGGAAGTCGTGGGTGCCGAAGAATGCGCGGGCCAGCGCCACCTGCCGCCCCGCCTCGTCGAAGTCGCCCCGTACCAGCGCGAGTTCGGCGCGGCGGTCGGCGACGAGTCCGCGCGCCTTCTGGGACTGGGCGAGATCCGCCGCCGCGTCGAGGACGGCGTCCGCCTCGGACCAGCGGCCGAGGGAGAAGAGGGAGTGGGCCAGATTGTGGCGGACCCATACCTCCGTGTCGGCGAGTCCGCGCTGATGGCTGAAGGTCACGCCCTGCTCGGCGACGGCCACCGCCTCCTCGGACCGCCCCTGGGTCTCCAGCGTGGAGGGCAGATTGATGCTGGCGCGCCCCACGATCCCGACGGCGTCCAGCTCGACGGCCCGGTCGCGGACCGCGTACATCTCGGCGATGCCCTCGCCGGGACCGCCGGCGTCGGCGGTGAGCCAGCCCCGGGTGAGGCGGGCGTGCAGCTCGGTGTGTTCGGCTCCGACGAGCCGCGCGTACTCCACGGCGCGGTCGGCGGCGGCCAGGCTCTCGGGCCCCGGCCGGTGCAGGGCGCCCCAGGCGGCGACCGCCGCGAGGACCTCCGCGTGGACGGCGGACGGCCGCAGGCCGCGCACCAGCTCCTGGGCGGTGCCCAGTTCGGACCAGCCGTCGCCCCGGGACAGCTGCTGGTTCAGCCGGGAGCGCTGGATCCAGAACCACGCGGCGCGCAGCGGATCGCGGCCGCCCTCCTCGCCGTCGAGGATCCGCAGGGCCTTCTTCGAGATCGCCAGGGCCCGTTCGTGCTCGCCGCCGACGCGGGCGGCGTCCGTCGCCTCCGCCATCAGGTCCAGAAAGCTCAGCGGGGAGTTGTCGGGCCGGCTTCCGCAGGCCGGGTACGCGTCCAGGTCGTCCGGCGGGCGCAGGGTGCCGCGCACCTCGGCGGGCGCGCTGTCCCACAGCTCCATGGCCCGTTCGAGCAGCCTCAGTTGCTCGGCGTGGGCGTAGCGCTCCCTGGCCTCCACGGAGGCGCGCAGCACGACGGGAAGGGCCTTCGCCGGGTCGTGCGCGTGGTACCAGTGGCTGGCGAGACGGGTGGTGCGCTCGTCGGCCCGTACGAGCCGGGGGTCGGCCTCCAGTACTTCGGCGAAGCGGCGGTTGAGCCGGGACCGCTCGCCGGGCAGCAGGTCGTCGCTGACCGCCTCGCGCACCAGGGAGTGCCGGAAGCGGTAGCCGTCGCCGTCCGGGGTGGGCAGCAGGATGTTGGCGCCGACGGCGGCGCGCAGCGCCTCGATGAGATCGTCCTCAGCGAGCCGGGCGACGGCCAGCAGCAGCGGGTACTCGACGGTGGTGCCGCCCTCGGCGACGATCCTGGCGACCCGCTGGGCGTCCTCGGGCAGCGCCTCGACCCTGACGAGCAGCAGATCGCGCAGCGAGTCGCTCAGCCCGGTGCCGCGGCCGGTCCCGAGGGAGCAGGCCAGCTCCTCCACGAAGAACGCGTTGCCGTCGGAGCGTTCGAAGATGCGGTCGAGCACGCCGGGGTCGGGCTCGCCGTCGAGGATCCCGGTGAGCTGGCTGCGTACCTCGGCGCGGTTGAAGCGGGGCAGCTCGACGCGCCGGACGGATCTCAGCCGGTCCAGCTCGGCGAGGAGCGGGCGCAGCGGGTGGCGGCGGTGGATGTCGTCGGCGCGGTAGGTGCCGAGCACGACGATCCGGCCGCGGCGCAGGGCGCGGAAGAGATAGGCGAGGAGGTGGCGGGTGGAGGCGTCCGCCCAGTGCAGATCCTCCAGGACGAGCACCACCGTACGGTCCGTCGCGAGCCGCTCCAGCAGCCGCGCGGTCAGCTCGAAGAGGCGCGCGGTGCCGTCTTCGTCGAGCGCGCCCCGGTCGGAGCGGCCCAGCTCGGGCAGGATGCGGGCCAGCTCGTCCTCCTGGCCGTCGGCCGCCGCGATCAGCTCGTCGGGCAGCCGGCGGCGCAGGGAGCGCAGCGCGGTGGAGAAGGGCGCGAACGGCAGTCCGTCCGCGCCGATCTCGACACAGCCGCCGATCGCCACGACGGCCTTCTCCCGGCACGCCCTCTCGTGCAGCTCCTCGACGAGCCGGGTCTTGCCGACCCCCGCCTCGCCGCCGATGAGCAACGCCTGCGGCTCGCCCGCGGTGGCGCGGGCGAGCGCTTCGGTGAGCACGGTCAGTTCGTCGGTCCTGCCGACGAACACCGGGCTGACTGACCTGGTCTCCACGGTGCCGAGCATCGCACAGGGGTCGGACAGCGCGGCACTCGTTTTCGACCGGCTCACGTGGTGTGGCGCGGCCGGTGGAGGAGCGGGCTCACCTGCCCCTCCGGGGCCTTGTCTGCCGCTCGCCGCGCTGTGCGCCGGGCCTGTCCGCGGGCCCTGCGCACCTGCCGTACGAGGCGCTGGTTGTCGGCGGCGCGGATGAGTTCGGCCTCGCGGATCTTGTGGAGTTCGTACCCGTACATGGTGTCCCCCTGACGAAACGGTGCGGCATCGTGCCGATGCCTTCACCTTCGTCTCCCAGGGGGTGGGGCCGCATCGGGAGTGTGCCGCATGTTCGCGGGGCCCCGGGCCTTAGAAACAGTGCCTGGTCTAAGGCCCGGCGACCAAGGGCCTCCTCAGAGGAGGCGCCTCGGTCAGGAGGCGGTGGTCGGCAGGGCGGCGAAGAGGTCGAAGTACATGCCGAGGGACATGAGCAGTCCGAGGAGGCCGAGGACGGCACCGGCCAGCGCGAAGGGGCGCACCCAGGCGGTACGGGGCCGCGGCAGCGCGAGCACGATCGCGCCGACGATCAGCGCCACCAGCGCGACGCCGCCGTTGACCAGGGCGGTGAGGTGCCAGGCGTCGCCGTAGATCGCGGAGATCTGCTGCTCGGCGGTGGCGGACTGGCCGGTCTTGAGCTGTCCGACGAGCCCCTGGCGCTCGCCGAGGACCCGGCTGCTCCAGGTCCCGGTGAGGGCGACGATGCCGAGGCAGACGGCGAGGACGGCCGCCGCGGCGGAGCCGAGGCCGGAGGAGCCGGCGGTGGCGGCGTCGTCCGCCGCGTCGTCGTCATCGTCATCGTCGGTGTAGTCGTTGTCGTCGGTGCCGTCGGCGGCCGGGGCCGGGGCCGGACCGGTGGGGCTGTCCGCCGGGGCGGCGTCCTTGGTGGCCGGGTCCTCGGCCGTCCCGTCGGCCGTCTCCTTGGACAGGTCCGTGGCCGGAGGCTTCGTGTCCTTCGTGTCGGTCGCGTCGGCCGTCGTCTGTTCGGGGGTCTCGGTCTCGGGTGTGGGGTTCATACGGCGCACGCTAGGGGCCGCGTCTGAGAGCTTTCTGAGAACTCCGGATCCCGGACCCGCGCGCGGCCGGCCCGCCCGCTCCCCCGCCCGCTCTCCCGCCCGCTCTCACCGTACGAGCGGAGTCTCCGCGCGCTCGCGCGCCTCGGGAATCCTGGCCCGGGGACGGCGCCCGGGCGCTTCGATGCTGATCCTCGGCAGCCAGCGGTCCACCCGGCGCGGCAGCCACCAGTTGGCGCCGCCGAGCAGATGCATCAGGGCGGGGACCAGGAGGGTACGGAGGACGAAGGCGTCCAGCGCCACGGCCGCCGCCAGCCCGATGCCGAACATCGCGATGACCCGGTCCCCGCTGAGGACGAAGGCCAGGAAGACCGAGATCATGATGACCGCCGCCGAGTTGATCACCCGGCCGGTCTCGGCGAGCCCGACCCGTACGGCCCGCCGGTTGTCGCCCGTCTCCAGCCACTCCTCGTACATCCGGCTGACCAGGAAGACCTGGTAGTCCATGGAGAGCCCGAAGAGGACCGAGACCATGATCACGGGCAGGAAGGGCTCGATGGGGCCCGCGCTGCCCAGTCCCAGCAGCTCGCTCCCCCATCCCCACTGGAAGATCGCGACCACGATCCCGAAGGACGAGGCGACGGCGGCGACATTCATCAGCGCGGCCTTCAGCGGGATACCCACGGACCGGAAGGCGAGCAGCAGAAGCAGACAGCCGAGGGCGATGACCACGCCGACGAAGAGCGGGAGCTTGCCGACGATGATCGCGGCGAAGTCGTCGTAGCTCGCGGTGACCCCGCCGACGTACACCTTCAGTGTGGTGCCGCTCCCGTTGCCGGGCAGCACCTCTGTACGGAGGCGGTCGACCAGCTCGCTGGTGTGCCGCGCCTGGGGCGCCGAGTCCGGTACGACGGTGAGCAGCGCCCGGTCACCGCTGCCGTTGAACACGATCGGGCCGACCGAGGCGACGCCCTCGGTCCGGCGCAGGGTGTCGGGCAGCTGGTCCATGGCGAGCCGGTCGTCCGCGCCGTCGAGCCGCGCGACCAGGGTGAGCGGACCGTTGACGCCGGGGCCGAAGCCGTCGGCGAGCAGGTCGTACGCCTTGCGGGTGGTGGCCGTGGCCGGGTTGTTGCCCTGGTCGGAGGTGCCGAGCCGGAGCGAGAACGTGGGAAGGGCCAGGACGAGCATCACCACGGCGGCGACGGCGCCGAGCAGTTGAGGACGGCGCTCGACGATGAGCGACCAGCGCACGGCGAAGCCGGTCGGCTGTTCGGTGGCGGGCCCCCGCGCCGCGAGCCGCGCGCGCTCGCGGCGGCTCAGCGCGCGCGTACCGATGAAGGACAGCAGGGCCGGCAGCAGGGTCACGGAGGCGGCGACGGTGAGGACGACCGTGAGCGAGGCGGCGACCGCGACGCCGTTCAGGAAGTTCAGCCGCAGTATCAGCATGCCGAGCAGGGCGATACAGACCGTGGCCCCGGCGAAGACGACGGCCCTGCCGGTGGTCGCGACGGCTTCGGCGGCGGCCTCGGGGACGCTCAGGCCGCGTTTCAGGCCCTTGCGGTGGCGGGTGACGATGAACAGCGCGTAGTCGATGCCGACGCCGAGCCCGATCAGCAGCCCGAGCATCGGCGCGAAGTCGGCGACCGTCATCACCTGGCCGAGCAGCACGATGCCCGCGTACGCCGTGCCGACCGGGACGAGAGCGGTCGCGATGGGCAGCAGGCTGGCCGCGAGCGAGCCGAAGGCGAGGAAGAGCACGACGGCGGCGACGGCCACGCCCACGGCCTCGGCGAGGTGCCCGGTGCTGGATTCGGTGAGCGCGACGGCGCTGCCGCCGAGTTCGACGTCGAGACCCGGCGCGACGGCGGCCTTCGCGGTGTCGACCAGCGCGCGGGCCGCCGCCTCGGGAACGGCGTCGGCCGGCCGGTCGAACGTCACGCGCGCGTAGGCCGTCCGTCCGTCGGCGCTGATCTGTTCCTGGCCCTCGGCGGAGTACGGACTGACGACGGACGCGATGCCCGGCAGCTTCGCCACCTTGCCGAGCATCTCGCCGGTCCGCAGCTCGACCTCGGTCGCGCGCACCGACCCGTACGGCCGGCTCCCGGGCGTGTCACCCTCGCCGGTGTGCCAGACGATGGTGTCGCTGTCGCCGCCCAGACCGGGGAATCCGCTGTCGAGGAGCCGGGTGGCCTCGCCGGACTCGGTGCCGGGCACCTCGTAGTCGTTGGAGTACGCGGAACCCGTCACCATGGCGGCCGTCGAGACGCCGCCGAGCGCGAACAGCCAGAGGAGCACGGCGAGGAGCCGGTGGTGGACGCACCAGCGTGCGAGGGCTGCCAACGGACCGCTCCCTGGATCGGTGGGTCTTCATCGGGAACAGCCCGTCGGGAGGAGCCCGCGAAGAACGCGTGACCTACGGAGAGCTACTGTCGCAGCATATAATGATCGTTTGTCCGCTTCGTGGGGTTACTCACAGTGGCATTCCGGAATAACGGAGAGGCCGTCAACCGGATACGCTCGCCCGTCCGTTCTCGATGTGTCCCATGAGGCGGCGGCGGAAGGGAACGGACGCGTCGTCGGCGCCGTCCGCGGTGACCTCGATGTCGTACCAGCCGTGCGCGTCGGCGGCCGAGTGCACGAGGTCGCGGCGGCGGCCCGGCTTGACCGTGATCCGCCGGGTCCAGCCGTCCAGGTCGGCTTCGTCCCCATAGCCGAGGGGGCGCACGGTGAAGGTGAGGGGCCGCTCGCCCCGGTTGCGCAGCGTGAGACGCAGATCGCGGTCGTGGTGGTCGACCGCTGAGGAGACCTCGGCGCCGTGACCGGTCACGGGCCCGGCGAACTCGCGGCGGAAGCCGTTCGGTCCGGTGATGGTGAAGCGGTAGCCGTCGCGCTCCGGTCCGCCGCGGCCGGTAAGGGGCACCGTCCATTGCGCCGTGCCCCTTACATCGCGGTGCTGCGGAATCTCGAACTCCGCGGCGTACGGGTAGAGCGCGAAGTGCGCGCTCGCGCGCCCCGTATTCCTGAGCACGACCTCGAACGCGCGGCCGTCCGCGCCGATCCGGCCGTACGCGTCGGTCTGGTACGGCAGCGCTCTGGCCGGGCGTACGCCGGGCTCCTGGACGGGCATCCGCTGCTCGGCCGGGGGGACGGGCAGCCAGCGGCCGGTGAACGGCGGCACGCTCGCGGGCTGTTCCACCTCGGGCTGGGGCCGGCCTCCGGCGAAGTCGAAGGCAGAGGTCAGATCGCCGGTGACGGCGCGCCGCCACGGGGTGATGTTCGGCTCGCCCACCCCCGTCCACCGCTCCAGGAAGCGGATGACCGAGGTGTGGTCGAAGACCTGCGAGCAGACATGGCCGCCGACCGTCCAGGGCGAGACGACCAGCAGCGGGACCCGCATGCCGAGCCCGGTCCGCCGTCCCTCCCAGCGCTCGTCGGGGTCGTCCACGGGCGCGACGGGCGGCGGCACATGGTCGAAGAAGCCGTCGTTCTCGTCGTAGTTGATCAGTACGACGGTGTGCCGCCAGACCTCCGGGTGCGCGCCGAGCGCGTCGAGCACCTGGTAGACGAGACCGGCGCTGGCGACCGGCGACGAGGAGCCGGGATGCTCCGAGTCGACCGCCGGCGGCACCAGGTACGACACCTCGGGCAGCGTCCCCGCCGCCACATCGGCGCGGAACCGCTCGGCCAGCGTGCCGCTCTCCACGCGCCGCAGCCCGCGCTCGAAGAGCGAACGCTCGTGCGCGGTCAGCGTCGCGACGCCCTCCTCCAGCGCGGCCAGCAGCCGTCCGCGCGCCTGCGGGTCGCTGGTCTCGCGCACGGCGGCGTAGAACGCCTCCATATAGGTGAATCCGGCGGCCCCGGGCTGACCCGGCAGCTCCCGCGCCCTGCTGAGCGCCTTGCGGGCGATGTCCTTGAAGACGGTGAAGAACTCGATGTTGTTGTCGGTGAAGTTCTCCCACTCGGTGTACGTCCGCCAGCTGCGGCCCGCCTTCTCCAGGCGCTCGGCGTAGGTCGGCCAGGGATAGCCCGGGTGGGTGTCCTCCTCGTACGCGTCGTTGCCCACGGCCCGCCGCCCGTCGGCCTCGAAGCCGGTCCAGCCGCTCCACAGGTGGTTGCGGTTGGGGCTCGTCGAGGAGTGGACGGACGAGTGGTACGCGTCGCAGACCGTGAAGGTGTCGGCCAGCTCGTAGTGGAGCGGGAGGTCGCGCCGGTCGTAGTACGCCATGGTGGCGGCGGTCTTGGCGGAGACCCAGCGGTCCATCCACCCGTCGTGCCAGGCCGTGGCGCCGCCGTCCCAGGAGTGGTCGAGGGCCCCGATGTACTGGAGATCCTTGCGCTGCGCCTCGGCGGCGTCCCGTACGGGGAACGGCAGGACGGGGGCCGACGGGCCGGGCTGGGCGAAGACGGGCTTCCCCGAGGGCAGTTCGACGGCGTTGCGGTCACCGAAGCCGCGGACCCCGCGCAGCGTGCCGAAGTAGTGGTCGAACGAACGGTTCTCCTGCATCAGGATCACCACGTGCCTGATCGCGTCCATCCCGCCGGGCGCGGGCTCGGCGGCGAGCGCCGTCCGCAGGGACGGCGGCAGCACCGACCCCACCGCCGCCGCGCCCAGGGCGCCGGAGCCGAGAGTGAGCATTCTTCTGCGCGAAATCTCCGGTGACATGTCACGGGACGGTAGTGACGGCGGGTGGCAGTGGGAAGACCGCCGGACGTCGGCCTGGTGAACGCCCCCGGAGGGAACGAGGGCGCGTGCTCCGTACGCACGCCACCCCGGGCTACTCGCCGTACGGCCACACCAGCAGGACCGGGCACGCGGCGTGGTCGACCACGAAGCGGGTGGCCCTGCCGAGGCTGTGCGGCCCGGGACGGTCGGGTTCACCGTCGCGGGCGCAGATCAGCAGGTCCGCGCCGGCCGCCGCCCGTACCACCTCGTGCTCCACCCGGCCGTGGTGTTCGAGGAGTTCGCAGGGCCGTCCCAGCCGGTGCGCGGCGGCCTCCAGCAGGTCGGCGGCGGCCGGACCAGCGAGGGCTTCCAGGCGCGCGCCCGGGTCGCGGTCCGGGCGGTGGCCGCGGCCGAGGAGTCCGGCGTAGGCGCGGTGCGCGGCGGCGACCACCTCGTCGTCGCCCACATGGAGGAGCACCACGTCGTCGTGCGGGGCGCGGGCGCGGGCCGCGTCCACGCAGGCGGGCCAGGTGGATTCGATGATCCACACGACCACCGTGGTCCGCGCGCCGGCCGCCTCGCCGGGCTCCGGACCGGGCATCGGGTCACTCGACGGCGGTACCGGTACGGGTACGGTCACGGCGCTCAGCCTCCGGTCGTCATCCGATCAGTCGCAGCGTGCCCCACAAAGCCACCGTAGACACCACCAGCGTGGCGGGCACGGTCAGCAGGCCGAGCCGGGTGAAGTGGCCGAGTTCGGCCTCGCTGTCGTGCTCGTGGAGGATGCGCCGCCACAGCAGGGTGGCCAGCGACCCGACGTACGTCAGGTTCGGGCCGAGGTTGACGCCGATCAGCGCCGCCAGCACCGGCCCGGGTCCGGCGGGCGCGACCACCGGCAGCAGCGCCAGGATCGCCGGGAGGTTGTTGATCGCGTTGGCCAGGACGGCGGCGATCGCGGCGATGGCGAGCAGGGAGAGCAGCGAGGAGCTGTCCGGCAGCAGCCATCCGATCCCGCTGTCCAGACCGTTGTCCACGACCGCCTTGACGACGACGCCGAGCGCCAGGACGAACAGGCAGAAGAGCGGGGAGGCGGCCCTGACCAGCCCCGTGACGGTCGTACGGCGGCGCCGCAGCGCCCGTGCGGCCAGCACGGCGGCGCCGGCGACGGCCGCCCACAGCGGCTCGATCCCGGCGAACGAGGTGACCACGAACCCCGCCAGGGTCAGCCCCAGCACGACCAGCGTGAACACCGGCAGCGGCTGCCGCTCGTCCGTCCTCGGCGCATGCGCCCCGGCGGCCAGATCGGCGGCGAAGAAGCGGCGGAAGACGACGTACTCGACGGCGATCGCCGCCAGCCACGGCAGCGCCATCAGTACGGCGAACCGGGTGAAGGAGAGCCCGCTCGCGGTGAAGGCCAGCAGGTTGGTGAGATTGGAGACGGGCAGCAGCAGGGACGCGGAGTTCGCGAGGTGCGTACAGGCGTAGACGTGCGGCCGGGGCCGCGCGCCGACCCGGGCGGCCGTGGCGAAGACCACCGGGGTGAGCAGCACGACGGTGGCGTCCAGGCTCAGTACGGCGGTGATGACGGCGGCGACCGCGAACACCCCGCCGAGCAGCCGGCGCGGTCTGCCGCCGCAGACCCGGGCCACCAGATCGCCGGCGGCGGCGAACAGCCCCTCCTCGGCGCAGAGCTGCGCCAGCACCAGCACGGCCGCGAGGAAGACGACGACCGGCAGCAGGGTACGGGTCTGCTCCCAGGCGTCCGCGGGCGAGACCGCGCCCAGGACGATGACCAGCAGCGCGGCGGGGACGGCGGCGACGGCCTCGGGCAGGCCGCGCGGCCGGACGACCGCGAACGCCAGCACGCCGAGCAGCAGCCCGACGGAGACGATCTCGGCGGCGATGGTATTCACTCGACAGGAATATCAGCCTCCGCCCGGCCGGACGAGCCGGGGGCGGCGCGCCCACCGGCCCGCCGCCCCCTGAAGCGGCCGGAGCGGCCCGCGTCAGCCCTCGACGCGCGGCCTCTCCGGACGATGCCCGCTCATTCGCTCGGAGCGACCGGCTCCAGGCTGTGCTTGTTTCATTCGCTCGGAGCGAGCCTCTCAAGAATCAGCTCGCGCACGCGCGCCGCGTCGGCCTGGCCGCGCGTGGCCTTCATGACCGCGCCGACGAGCGCGCCGGCCGCGGCGACCTTGCCCGCGCGGATCTTGTCGGCGACGGCCGCGTTGGCCGCGATGGCCTCGTCCACGGCGGTACCGAGCGCGCCCTCGTCGGAGACGACCTTCAGGCCGCGCTTCTCCACGACGGTGTCCGGGTCGCCCTCGCCCGCGAGCACGCCCTCGATCACCTGCCGGGCCAGCTTGTCGTTGAGGTCGCCGGAGGCGACGAGCGCGGCGACCCTGGCGACCTGGGCCGGGGTGATGGGCTGCTCGTCCAGCGCGCGGCCCGACTCGTTGGCGTGCCGGGCCAGCTCGCCCATCCACCACTTGCGGGCCTGGTCGGCCGGGGCACCGGCCTCGATGGTGGCGACGATGAGGTCGATCGCGCCCGCGTTGAGGATGGACTGCATGTCGTGCTCGGAGACGCCCCACTCCTCGCGGAGCCGGTTGCGGCGTACCCGGGGCAGCTCGGGAAGCCCCTGCCGCAGCTCCTCGACCCAGTCGCGGGCCGGGGCGACCGGCACGAGGTCGGGCTCCGGGAAGTACCGGTAGTCCTCGGCGTTGTCCTTGATCCGGCCGGAGGTGGTGGAGCCGTCCTCCTCGTGGAAGTGCCGGGTCTCCTGGAGGATCGTGCCGCCGCCGTTCAGCACCGCGGCGTGGCGCTGGATCTCGAACCGGGCGGCACGCTCCACGCTGCGCAGCGAGTTGACGTTCTTCGTCTCGGAGCGCGTACCGAACTCCGCGCGGCCGTGCGGGCGCAGCGACAGGTTCACGTCGCACCGCATCTGGCCCATCTCCATCCGGGCCTCGGAGACGCCCAGCGCCTTGATCAGCTCACGCAGCTCGGCGACGTACGCCTTGGCGACCTCGGGGGCGCGCGCTCCGGCTCCCTCGATGGGCTTGGTGACGATCTCGATGAGCGGGATACCGGCGCGGTTGTAGTCCAGCAGCGAGTGGGACGCCCCGTGAATACGTCCGGTGGCGCCGCCGACGTGCAGCGACTTGCCGGTGTCCTCCTCCATGTGGGCGCGCTCGATCTCCACGCGGAAGATCTCGCCGTCCTCCAGCTGGACGTCCAGATGGCCGTTGAAGGCGATCGGCTCGTCGTACTGGGAGGTCTGGAAGTTCTTCGGCATGTCCGGATAGAAGTAGTTCTTCCGGGCGAAGCGGCACCACTCGGCGATCTCGCAGTTCAGCGCGAGGCCGATCTTGATCGCCGACTCGACACCGATCGCGTTGACGACGGGCAGCGATCCCGGCATGCCAAGACAGGTCGGGCAGGTCTGCGAGTTGGGCTCGGCACCCAGCTCGGTCGAGCAGCCGCAGAACATCTTGGTCTTGGTACCCAGCTCGACATGGACTTCCAGGCCCATGACGGGGTCGTAGGTCGCGAGGGCGTCCTCGTACGACACCAGGTCAATGACGGTCACAGGTACTTCTTCCTCTTCAATGCTTCATCGGTGTCCGCCAGCCAGCGCTGGTAGGACGACAGCTTCCCGAGTACGGAGAGATCCACTTCGTCGGCGAGGCGGGCGAAGTAATCGCCGGGGTCGGATCGCCGGGCCTTCTTGAGCACGTTCGCCAGCACGCGTTTCGGGTGGGCCGGGTGCCCAGGTGCCGGATTTCCTTGTTCCACATCCTCCGGCTGAAGGTGCGGGTGCGCCGACAGATCGGCGGCGGGCTGCACCCGGACCAGCGCGTCCCGGTCCGCGAGCACCCATGACTCGGTCATCACCCGGGGACCGAGCAATACGGGCGCCGCCGCCTGCTTCGGCAGCGCGGACAGCGCCTCCAGCAGACCGTAGGCATCCGGAATCTCCTTGTGGTCCCGATGGACGAAGAGTACGTCGCACCGCTCGGCCAGTGCCGTGGCCGCCTGGAGAAGAGCCTTCGGCTCGGCTGTGCTGTAGACCGGAGCCGTCTCGCAGGGAGTCAGCACCTCGGTGGCCTTCAGCGCCCTGGCGTGCAGCGTTTCCTCCAGTTGCCGGACGATCAGCCGTTCGAGGAACAGCAGATCGCTCCGGCCCTCCACCAGCAGCCCGAGCCTGAGCAGCCGTACCCGGCTCATGAGATCACCTGTCCCATGGACTCCAGCAGCCGCTTCACCTGCTCGACGGTGACCGTGTCGCCGGGTTCCTCGTCCGCGCGGGGCTTACGCACGGGGCGGGCCCGGGTGACGGTCGAGACCCCGGGGCGCGCCGGGTCGACGTGGGACGCCTGTTCCAGGAAGACGAGGCTGCCGGAGTCGTCGTCCCGGAGGGCGGAGAGCAGAACGGGCGAGTGAGTGGTCGCGATGAGCTGGCGGAACCCGAAGACCTTCCCGGCCAGTTCCACCAAGTCCGGGAAGTCGGCCACGTCTCTGCGCAGCCGCCGCACCAGTTCGGCGATCCGGGTGGGGTGCAGCCCGTTCTCGATCTCCTCGACGGCCAGCAGGCCGGCCCGACGGTCGTCGTACCAGGCCGCCAGCAGCGCGAGCACACGCATCGTGCCGTCGGACAGCATCGGCGGGGATGTCCAGCCGGTGTGCCGGAACCGTACGTCGAAGTCGTACTCACCGCGCCGGTCGTCGAACAGCGGCCTGATCCCGGACGCTTCAGGGATCAGAGCGGCCAGATCGGCCTCCATGTCGCGGAGCTCTTCCGTGCTGAGCCGCTGGAGAACGGCAGCCAGATTGCCGCCGTTCGAAAGGAGCGTCAGCTCGTCACTGCCGCCGAACGGCCTGCGCATGGCGGCGGGATCGAGTGCGATCCGCTCCCAGGTCGCGGTTTCGCTCGCGAGGTGACCGAGAAGCTCCTGCGCGCCCTCTGCCTTGGGGGCGCCCGAGGCGGGATCGCTGCCGCGGAGAGAAGCCCAGTCGGTCCCGTTGCGCTCCACGAACGACTCCCTCGCCGTGGCGAGTGCCGCACGCAGCTGTCCCGGGATCGACAGCCGGTCCATCCACTCCGTACGCGTGAGGCTGCTCACCCACACCCGTCCGCCGCGCCACCCGACCCTCACCGGCCCCGGTGGCGTGCCGTGCCTTTCGACTCCCAGCCGGACGACCAGCGGGAGCGGCCCGTACGCGCTGGGCACGATCATGCCGATTTTGACAGTCAGCTCAGCCGCCGTGTAGGCGCCGCCGGCTCCGTCGGCATGGTGGAAGAGGTCTCGGGCGGCGAGCCGCGGGTTGTCGCCGTCCAGGGCTCTGACCAGCCCGGTCGTCACCACCCGCCGGACGAAGTCCAGCGCGTCCAGGAGGTTCGACTTCCCAGCGCCGTTGACGCCCATGAGCACCGTGCAGGGACGTACGTCCAGGCCGAAGCCCACGAACGACTTGAAGCCGTCGATCTCAATGCGGGTGATCACCGCGTCACCTCCTTCCGTGGAGCGGTGCGCCGGGAGCCCGGGAGGCCGTCCCGAGAACGGCCTCCCGGCCTGTCCGTTCAGCCCAGCAGTACGTCGTCGTCGCCCAGCCGCTTCAGCTCGCGGTACAGGATCGCGAGTCCGGTCACGATCGCCACGGCGGAGACCGCGGCGTCGACCAGCCGGAGCGTGTCGTGCTCCTGGCGGGCCAGCTTGGCCTGCTTGGCGACGCTCAGGGCGCCGAGGGCGGTGCTTCCGATCGACAGGTACGTCCCGGCCTTGGACTTCTTGAAGCCCTTGGCCTTGCTCAGTGCGTTGGTCATAGCGACGGTGCCTCCTCCAGCAACGGGTGGCCCCACTTTTCCACGAAGGCCGCCTCGACAGCGGCACCGACCTTGTACAGCCGGTCGTCCTTCATGGCGGGGGCGATGATCTGGAGTCCGACCGGGAGGCCGTCCTCCGGGGCGAGGCCGCAGGGCAGCGACATCGCCGCGTTGCCCGCCAGGTTGGTGGGGATGGTGCACAGGTCGGCGAGGTACATCGCCATCGGGTCGTCGGCGCGCTCGCCGATCGGGAAGGCGGTGGTCGGGGTCGTCGGGGAGACGATCACGTCGACCCGCTCGAACGCCTTCTCGAAGTCCCGGGTGATGAGGGTGCGGACCTTCTGCGCCGAGCCGTAGTACGCGTCGTAGTAGCCGGAGCTGAGCGCGTACGTGCCGAGGATGATCCGGCGCTTGACCTCGTCGCCGAAGCCGGCCTCGCGGGTCAGCGCGGTGACGTCCTCGGCGGACCTCGTACCGTCGTCGCCGACGCGCAGGCCGTAGCGCATGGCGTCGAAGCGGGCGAGGTTCGAGGAGCACTCGGACGGCGCGATCAGGTAGTACGCGGCCAGGCCGAGGTCGAAGGACGGGCAGTCCAGCTCGACGATCTCGGCGCCGAGCTCGCGGAGCAGCTCCACCGACTCGTCGAAGCGCTGGACGACGCCCGCCTGGTAGCCCTCGCCGCGGAACTGCTTGACGACGCCGACGCGCATCCCGGCGACCGAGCCGTTGCGGGCCGCCTCGACGACCGGCGGGACCGGGGCGTCGATGGAGGTGGAGTCGAGCGGGTCGTGACCGGCGATCGCCTCGTGCAGCAGGGCCGCGTCCAGGACCGTACGGGCGCAGGGGCCGCCCTGGTCGAGGGAGGACGAGAAGGCGACCATGCCGTAGCGGGAGACCCCGCCGTAGGTCGGCTTGACGCCGACGGTGCCGGTGAGCGCGGCGGGCTGGCGGATGGAGCCGCCGGTGTCCGTGCCGATGGCCAGCGGCGCCTGGTACGAGGCGAGCGAGGCGGACGAGCCGCCGCCGGAGCCGCCGGGGACCCTGGTCAGGTCCCAGGGGTTGGCGGTGGGGCCGTACGCGCTGTTCTCGGTGGAGGACCCCATGGCGAACTCGTCCATGTTGGTCTTGCCGAGGATGACGACGCCGGCGGCCTTGAGCTTCTTGGTGAGCGTCGCGTCGTAGGGCGGGATCCAGCCTTCGAGGATCTTGGAGCCGACGGTGGTCGGCACCCCCTCGGTGGTGAAGATGTCCTTGAGCGCGACGGGCACACCGGCCAGCGGCCCGAGCGGCTCACCCGCCGCCCGCTTCGCGTCCACGGCACGGGCCTGGGCCAGCGCCCCCTCGCGGTCGACGTGCAGGAAGGCGTTGATCTTCTCGTCGACGGCCTCGATACGGGCGAGATGGGCCTCGGTGACCTCGACGGCCGTGAGTTCGCCGGACGCGATGCGCTCGGCGATCCCGGCGGCGGTGAGCTTGGTGATGTCCGTCTTGCTGATGTCCGTCATGACTGTTTAGTCCTCCCCCAGGATCTGCGGCACCTTGAAACGCTGCTGCTCCTGGGCAGGGGCGCCGGAAAGCGCCTGCTCGGGGGTGAGCGACGGACGGACCTCGTCCGCGCGCATGACGTTGGTCAGCGGCAGCGGGTGGGAGGTCGGCGGTACGTCTTGGTCGGCTACCTCGGATACGCGGGCGACCGCGCCGATGATGTCGTCGAGCTGTCCGGCGAAGTGCTCTAGCTCTTCGCCCTTCAGCTCCAGACGCGCCAGCCGGGCGAGGTGGGCGACCTCCTCGCGCGTGATGCCAGGCATGCAGCGATCCTCTGGGGTGAGTGTGATGGGTTGTGGCCCAATCCTATGGGCCCGGTCCCGTACCCACGAAACGCTTACCCCCGGGGCCGTGCGGACGGACACCCCCCGGGGGGCTGCCCCTCCGGCACCCGGCCGCCCCGGCCGGTGGCCCGGCCGCGCCACCGGCCGCCGCCACCGGACGCCGCTACTGCACGACGTGGCCCGACTGCTGGACCACCTGCGAGCGCTCCCTGGCGCGCGCCGCCTCCAACTCGGCCGGGCGCTGCCAGCCCCGCTCGCCCCTGGCCAGCAGCCAGGCCGTCGCCTCGTGCGGCGGCATCGCGGCGGCCACCAGCCAGCCCTGCACCGCGTCGCACCCCAGGTCCCGCAGCCGCTCCCAGGTCTCGTCGTCCTCGACGCCCTCCGCGACGACGAGGAGTCCCAGCGAGTGCGCCAGGTCGACAGTGCAGCGCACGATCTCGGCGTCCTCGGTGTCGACCGCGAGCCTGGCCACGAACGACCGGTCGATCTTCAGCTCGCTGACCGGCAGCCGGCGCAGGTGCACCAGCGAGGAGTATCCGGTGCCGAAGTCGTCCAGGGACATCTTCACGCCGTGCCCGGTCAGTCCCGCGAGGGTGTCGGCCGCCCGCTGGGGGTCCTCCAGCAGTACGTGTTCGGTTATCTCCAGCTGGAGGGAGCCGGCCGGGACGCCGTGCCGGGCCAGCCGGGCGGCCACCGCGCCCGCGAATCCGGGGGTGTGCACATCGCGCGGCGAGACGTTGACGGCCACCGGGACCATCAGTCCCTGGGATCGCCAGCGGGCGACTTGAGCGAGAGCCTTCTCCAGTACGTATTCCGTGAGGTGAGGCATGAGACCGGAGGACTCGGCGATGGCGATGAAGTCGTCGGGAGGGACCCGGCCGCGCTCCGGGTGCACCCAGCGCACCAGCGCCTCCAGGCCGGCCACCTGGCCGTCGAAGCGAACCTTCGGCTGGTAGTGCAGCTCCACCTCGCCGGCGTCCAGGGCACGCCGCAGGTCGCCCAGCAGCCCGAGCCGGTCGGGGGTGTTGGAGTCGCGCTTGGACTCGTACACCTCGACGCCCGTGCGGTCCCGCTTCGCCTGGTACATCGCGACGTCCGCGCGGCGCAGCAGGCCCTCCGCGTCCGCCGCGTGCTCGGGGTAGACCGCCACTCCGGCGCTGGCCTCCAGGACGAGCGTGAGGCCGTCGAGATCCAGCGGCGAGGACAGCTCGGCCACCAGATGGCGGGCGACGCGCTGGGCGCTGGTGGTGGAGTCGCAGGTCGGCAGGAGTACGGCGAACTCGTCGCCGCCGAGCCGGGCGGCCTCCGCGCCGCGCGGCAGGGCCAGCCTGAGCCGGTCGGCTATCTGGAGGAGCAGCCGGTCCCCCGCGAGATGGCCGAGGGTGTCGTTGACGGAACGGAAGCGGTCGAGGTCGATCAGGACCAGCGCGGACCTGGCCCCCATGCCCTCCGCCTCCTCCAGCGCCGACCAGGTGCGCTCCAGCAGCCACTGCCTGTTGGGCAGTTTGGTCAGCGGGTCGCGCAACTGCTCCTCGGCCCGCGCCCTGGCGATCCAGAGCGTCGAGTCGAGGGCGATCAGCGGAATGGCGAACAGGGGCAGCAGCACCGGCAGGGACACGGCGACGACGCAGATCAGCGGCGCGATGCCGAGCAGCGCGACCGCGACGAGACCCTGTCGGTAGAGGGCGGTCCTGGCGCCGGCCGGCTCGCCGCTGTGCTGCGGGGAGAGCGCGTACCACAACAGCAGCCGGGTGACGAGGAGATGGGTGGCGGCGGCGAGCACGATCTCCGGGACGCTGCCGATGGACCAGTCGAGCGGCTGCCAGGGCCGCTCGACGGTCGGGACCACGCCGAACAGGGCGAGGACGAGCGCGGCGGCGCCGATGCCCAGCATGTCCGCCGCTCCGTGCAGCACGCCCTGCCGCCAGCGGTGCCGGCGGGCCACGCCGACCAGGACCACGACGGTCAGGCTGACCAGCCCGGCCGCCACCCAGCCGTACAGCAGCAGCACCGCCAGGGTGAGGGCGGCGCCGGAGCCCGTACCGCCCCACCAGCGGTCGCGGCCGAGCGCGACCAGGTGCCCGACGATGATGCCGGTGAGGACGGCCAGCGCCCAGCCGGCCGTGGAGCCGGGGAAGAGCGCGAGCCCGTCCAGCAGCGTACGGACCAGTCCTGTCGCCAGGACGGCCACGGCCAGTCCCACCACCAGAGGGGGTGTCCAGGCCGCGATACCGGCGCGTCCCGCCACAAATCCCGCGATTCCGCGCGGGGGTGAGGCCGGGGCGGCGCTCTCGGTCGGTTTCATTCCCGTCCCTCTCACAGCCGGCGGAGCCGATGCCACGCGATGGCACGTTGTCATGCCAACACGGCTGGAATCGACTCCTCAGCCGTGCACGACAGGCGCACATCCCAACAGTAGGCCGCCGAAGGCCCCAACGGGCAGCGCTCTACAGCTGTTGCCCGAATGCGACCCGCCCATCCGTATCCGTCTGGTATGCGCCGAACGGGTGACCTTGACGGCCCGAATTCGACGGTGCGGGCCCTGGTCCTCGGGGCGTTGACCGCTCTTACTCCTGGGGAGTGATTTCCGTCTCCTTACCCATCTCCGGCCCTGTCCTATCCGCCGCCGCGCTGTTCTCGGCCGTTTCCGTGCTCTCCTCGGCCGTTTCCGCACTCTTCTCGGCGGCCGCGACGGACACCGCCGCGGCCGCGTCCGGACCCTGCTCCAGGAGGACGGTGAAGCCCCGTTCGTCCAGCACGGGGACCTTCAACTGCACGGCCTTGTCGTGCTTCGAACCGGGGTTCTCGCCGACCACGACGAAGGCGGTCTTCTTCGACACGGATCCGGTCACCTTGGCACCACGCGCCTGAAGCGCCTCTTTCGCGCCATCTCTCGTGTACCGCTCCAGCGTGCCGGTCACCACGACCGTGAGGCCCTCCAGCGGGCGCGGCCCCTGGTCCTCGCCCGAGCCCTCGTCCTCCGTACGGACCCCGGCCGCGCGCCACTTGCGCAGGATCTCGCGGTGCCACTCGTCCGCGAACCACTCCTTGAGCGAGGCCGCGATGACCGGTCCGACGCCCTCGACGGCCGCCAGCTCCTCCTGCGTGGCCTCGTCGATCCGGTCGATGGAGCGGAACTCCCGGGCCAGCGCCTCGGCGGCGACCGGCCCGACATGGCGCACGGAGAGGCCGGTGATGATCCGGGCCAGCGGGCGGTCCTTGGCCTTCGCGATGTTCTCCAGCATCTTCTCGGCGTTCCGCTTGGGCTCGCCCTCCTTGGTGGCGAAGACCATCGCCTTCTTGTCCTCACCCGTCTTCGGGTCCCGCTTGGGCAGTCCGCTGTCCTGGTCCAGGACGTACGCCTTGATGGGCAGCAGCTGCTCGATGGTGAGGTCGAAGAGGTCGCCCTCGTCCACCAGCGGCGGGGTGTCGGGCTCCAGCGGCTTGGTCAGGGCGGCGGCGGCGACATAGCCGAAGTTCTCGATGTCCAGGCACTTGCGGCCCGCCAGGTAGAACAGCCGCTCCCGCAACTGGGCCGGGCAGGTGCGCGCGTTGGGGCAGCGGAGGTCGATGTCGCCCTCCTTCATCGCCCGCAGCGGGGTCCCGCACTCGGGGCACTCGGCCGGCATCACGAACTCGTACGCGTCCTCAGGGCGCAGATCGATGACCGGGCCGAGGATCTCCGGGATGACGTCGCCCGCCTTGCGCAGCACCACCGTGTCCCCGATCCACACGCCCTTGGCCTTCACCACCTCCTGGTTGTGCAGGGTGGCGAACTCGACCTCGGAGCCGGCCACCGTCACCGGCTCGACCTGCGCGTACGGGGTGACGCGCCCGGTGCGGCCGACACCCACCCGGATGTTCACCAGCTTGGTGTTGACCTCCTCCGGCGCGTACTTCCAGGCGATCGCCCAGCGCGGCGCGCGCGAGGTGGAGCCCAGCCGGCCCTGGAGCGGGATCTCGTCCAGCTTGACGACGACGCCGTCGATCTCGTGCTCGACGGAGTGCCGGTTCTCCCCGAAGTGGGCGATGAACTCCCGCACCTCCTGGACGCTTTGGACCACCCTGTTGTGCTGGGCGGTGGGCAGACCCCACTCGCGCAGCAGCTCGTAGGCGTGCGAGAGGCAGTCGATGTCGAAGCCCTCACGGGCCCCGATGCCGTGCACCACCATGTGCAGCGGGCGGGTCGCGGTGATCTTCGGGTCCTTCTGGCGCAGCGAACCCGCCGCCGCGTTGCGCGGGTTGGCGAAGGGCTTGTCGCCGGCCTCCACCAGACGCGCGTTGAGCTCCTGGAACGCCTCCATCGGGAAGTAGACCTCGCCGCGGATCTCGACGAGGTCCGGGACGCGCTCGCCGTGCAGCCGGTGCGGGATCTCGGCGATCGTACGGACGTTGGGCGTGATGTCCTCGCCCGTACGGCCGTCGCCCCGGGTCGCCGCGCGGGTCAGCAGACCGTGCTCGTAGGTGAGGTTGACGGCCAGTCCGTCGACCTTCAGCTCGCACAGGAAGTGGAAGTCGGGGGTGCCCACGTCCTTGGCGACGCGCTCCGCCCAGGCCGCCAGCTCCTCGTCGTCGAAGGCGTTGTCCAGGGAGAGCATCCGCTCGCGGTGCTGGACCGCGGTGAACTCCGTCTCGTACTGCCCGGCGACCTTCTGGGTCGGGGAGTCCGGGGTGCGCAGCTCCGGATGAGTCTCCTCCAGCTCCTCCAGCGAGCGCAGCAGCCGGTCGAACTCGCCGTCGCTGACGACCGGCTGGTCCTTCACGTAGTACCGGAAGCGGTGCTCCTCGATCTGCTCGGAGAGCAGGGCGTGCCGCTCCCGCGCCTCCGCGGGCACCTCGGGCATCGCAGACACCACGCTCCGCTGTTCGCCTGCCACCGTCTCGTCCTCCCGATTCACCATGATCCGGCCGTCACCCGTCGCCGGGATCGTCACTCAGGGTTGTCCACGAGGGATCTCGCGGCCCTGACGCAGTGGGCCTGCGCGGCGTGCGCGTACGCGGGTGAAGCACCCGCGAGCCCGCACGCGGGGGTGAGCACCACGGACTCCGCGAGAGTCCCCGGATTCAGCCCCAGCCTGCGCCACAGCGTTCTGACTCCCCTGACGCTACCGGCAGGGTCTGACAATGGGCCGTCGGTACCCGGCACGATTCCGGCGAAGAGTTTCGTACCGCCCTCGACGGCGTCGCCGATCGTCTCCTCATCACGCTCGGTGAGCAGGTCGAAATCGAACGAAACGGCCGCGGCGCCCGCGCGCCGCAGCAGCGCGAAGGGCACGTCAGGCGCGCACGAGTGCACCACCGTCGTCCCGGCACCGAGCGCGGTCACCTCCCGCAGCGCGCTCTCGACCACCTGGCGGTCCGCCGCGCGGTGGGCGCGGTAGCCGCTGGCGGATTTGATGTGTCCGCGCAGGACGGCGGTGAGGGACGGCTCGTCGAGCTGGAGCACCGGTACGGCTCCCGGCACCCGGCGCCGTACCTCGGCGAGATGCCCGGTGAGCCCTTCCACCAGGGAGGCGGTCAGGTCCCGGCAGGCTCCGGGGTCGCTGAGCGCCGCCTCGCCGTTGCGCAGTTCCAGCGCGGCGGCCAGGGTCCACGGTCCGACGGCCTGGATCTTGAGCGGCCCCTCGTATCCCTGGGTGAACTCCTCCAGCGCGTCCAGGTCCTCCCCCAGCCATGACCTGGCCCGCTTGGTGTCCCGGCCGGGCCGGTCGCCGATCCGCCAGCCGCTTGGCTCCACGCGCGCGTAGACCTCGGCGAGGAGCCCCGCCGTACGGCCGATCATGTCGGCGCCGGGCCCGCGTGCGGGCAGTTCCGGCAGGTACGGGAATCCCTCGAAGGTTCCGGTGACGGCCCTGGCGGTCTCCCGCGCGTCGCCGCCCGGCAGGGAGCCGATGCCCGTGGCGGGTCCGTAGGACAGCGCGCTCACCGGCCCGGCCTGACCGTGACGTCGTCGATCCGGGCGTCGCGCGGCAGATCGAGCGCGGCCAGGATCGTGGTGGCCACGGACTCGGGGTCGATCCAGCGGGACGGGTCGTACTCCTTGCCCTCCTGCTGGTGGACCTTGGCCTGCATGGGGCTCGCCGTACGGCCCGGGTAGACGGAGGTGACCCGCAGGCCGTTGGGGCGCTCCTCCTCGCGCAGCGCGTCGGCCAGCGCCTTGAGGCCGTGCTTGGAGGCGGCGTACGCGCTCCACTCGGCGTGGGCGCTGAGCCCGGCGCCCGAGTTGACGAAGATCACCTGGCCGTGTGCGACGCGCAGTTGGGGCAGGAGGAGCCGGGTCAGCTCCGCCGGGGCCACGAGGTTCACCGCGAGCTGGCTGTGCCAGGCCTTGGGGGTCAGCTCCCCGACCGTCCCCAGGTCCACGACGCCCGCGATGTGCAGGAGCGAGTCGAGCCGGTCGGGCATGGACTGCTGGGCGAGCGCCCAGGAGAGCCGGTCGGGGTTGGAGAGGTCGCCGACGAGGGTACGGGCGCCGGGAAAGCCCGCGACGAGTTCCTTGGCGCGGGCGGCGTCGCGCGCGAACAGCAGCAGGTCGTCGCCGCGCTCGTGCAGGCGGCGCGCGACGGCGGCGCCGATGCCGGAGCCCGCACCGGTGATCAGATGGGTAGCCATGCGGTCATCGTCGCATCACCCCGGGCCGGTCATGACACGGTCAGCGTTCGCCGGCCGACTCCTCCAGGTAGGCGAGTGCGCTCACCCCGTCCTCGGCGAAGAACACCAGGTCGGTGAGGGGCATCGGCAGGAATCCCTCCTCGTCCATCCGGCGGAACTGCTGCTTCAGCCCGTCGTAGAAGCCCGCCGTGTTGAGCAGCACCACGGGCTTGGTGTGGAGGGCGTGCTTCTTGAGTTCCAGGATCTCGGTGGCCTCGTCCAGGGTGCCGGTGCCGCCGACCATGATCACGACGGCGTCGGACTTGGCGAGCAGCAGCGCCTTGCGCTCCGCGAGGTCCTTCGCGATCACCATCTCGTCGGCGTTCGGCCGGGCCACGTTCTGGAGGAAGCCCACCGAGACCCCGACCAGCCGGCCGCCGCCCTCCTGCACTCCGTCGGCGACGACCTTCATCAGCCCGCTGTCCGAGCCGCCCCAGACGAGCGTGTGGCCGCTCTTGCCGATCAGCTCGCCGAACTCGCGGGCGGGGCGGGTGTAGCGCTCGTCGAGGTCGGCGGCGGAGAGGAAGACACAAATATTCATGGGGCCACGGTAGAGCGCGCGGGGAAGAGCGCGCCGCTCCTTGTTGCTGACCTGAGTGCGGTCACAGTACCGAGGGACGACAGGACCGACCGAGGGAGAGATGATCACGATGGCCACCGGACACCGCATCACCGTCGAGCAGGGCACCGAGCATGTACGCGTCGTACGCGACGGGCGGCTTCTCGCGGAGAGCCGCCGTCCGCTGCTGCTGCGCGAGACCGGCTGCCCCGTGCGCTACTACATTCCGCCGAGCGACGTCCGGACCCAGCTGCTGACGCCGTCGGAGACCACCACGCACTGCCCGTTCAAGGGCGACGCTTCCTACTGGTCGCTGCCGGACGCCCCTGATCTCGTCTGGGCGTACCCCGTGCCGAAGGCGGAGGTCGCGCAGGTCAAGGACCACTTCTGCTTCTACGACACGGAGGTCGTCGCGGACTGACGAAGCCCTCCTGAAGAAGACGAGGAAATCTTCGCCGCCGAGCGATGAGTTGAGCGGGGCACCGGGGTCTGACTCTCCATGGACAACGTGTGCTTGGTGAAGTCGGGGGACGCCACCCCGATCGCGTTCCGGCGGTCGGGCGAGGGACCGCCGGTCATTCTGGTGGGTGGGGCGTTCAGTACGGCGGAGTCGGAGGCTCCGCTGGCGAAGCTGCTCGCGCCGGTCTTCAGTGTCATCACCTACGACCGGCGCGGGCGCGGCGCCAGCGGGGACACCGCTCCGTACGCGGTGGAGCGGGAGATCGAGGATCTCGCCGCCCTTCTCGAAGAGGCGGGCGGAGACGCCTCGGTGTACGGCGTGTCCTCGGGCGCGGCGCTGGTGCTGGAGGCGGCGATCGCCGGGCTGCCGATCACCCAACTGGCGCTGTACGAGCCCCCGTACGTCACCGACGCCGCCGATCCGCGCGGCATGGCGGCCTACCGCGAGCGGCTGGCCGGGCTGCTGGCGCTGGGGCTGCGGGACGAGGCGGTCGAGCTGTTCCTGTCGGCCGTGGACGCGACGCCAGCGATGATCGCCGTGATGCGGCGGTCGCCGATGTGGCCGGGGCTGACGGCGGTGGCCCACACCCTGGCGTACGACGACGCCGTGCTGGGCCGGGGCCCGGTGCCCGCCGAGCGGCTCGCGGCGGTGCGCACCCGCGCGATGGTCGTGGACGGCGGCGCCTCCCCTGCGGCCCTGCGCGACGCGGCCCGCGCGACGGCGAGGTCCCTCCCCCGAGGCCGCCACCGCACCCTGACGGGCCAGACGCACGAGGTGGCCCCGCATGTGCTGGCGCCGGTGCTGGAGGAGTTCTTCGCGGCGTGACGCGTCTTACCGGCCCCCGCAGGCGCTCACCGCGGACGGACCGCCCCACGCCACAGGTGGGGCTCTTCGTCCGTGAACCAGCGTGGGCAATTGCATCAGTGCCCAGTGGACCGAGATGGATCCGCCCTGTTCCCGGGCGCCCCAGCGGCGGCCGGGATCGCGGGCCCCGACCGGACCGGGGGGCCGCCCCAGGGCCCTGCTGAATAACCGTGGCCCCGGCTTGCCGCCGACCGTGAAGAGTCCTCGACGATGCCCAGGCTCACCACCAGGCGCCACACGTCGGTCGACGGGTCTCGCCGCAGCGTCTCGCAGTCATGGGCGTGCCCGGAGCGTGCAGCCCATGATGTCGTGGACTTCGGCTGATTGTCGCGGCTGTACGGGTACGTCTTGGCGTTGACCGCCTTGCACGAACCGTGCTCGCACTGGCCGACCAGGCGCTTCGCGCGGGACACCGCCTCTTTCAGCGTCCCGGAACCGTCCAGCGCCGTTCGCCGCACGTCCTTGATGCTCTTGTCGTTCCTGCCGTCGAACTTCTTGAAGGCGGGATGTGCCTGCCGCAGCTTCTTTATGACGTCCTTGTTCTTGCCGCTCTGCCGCCCGCCGAACTCCTGAAAGTGCAGCAGCAGCCACAGTTCGAAGGACGGATGGGAGAAACAGACCTCGGTGGAGCCCTCCGCCGCTTCTCTCAGAGTCTTCGGGATGTCGTGGTGGTCGTCGCGGTCGAAGAGAGCCCACGCCTCGTCCTCCGCGGCTTCGTCGCGTACGGCCGCCACGGCCTCCGCCAGCGTGTAGCCGTTCTTTTTGTAGACAGGCTGGATATGGAACCGCTGGCCCTCGTACCCGCTGCCGTCCCCGTACCGGTCGTTGAGGTGGTTGAGGTGGTCCACCTCGGTGGACTCGCCCTCGCACCCCACGTACGCCACCCGCACCGCCCGGGAAGCGTCCGGCGGCGGAGTCGGGGTCGGAATCAGCGGCTGCTCGTCGCCTTTACTCACCCTGCGCTTTTCCGCTTCGGCGTACCGGCCTCCGGCGAGTCCTCGTCCCGCCGGTGTCCCGGTTTCCCCTGCTGCCCGCCACCCCGCGTATTCACGCTGTCGCCTTCGCCTCCTGCCAGGACACCTCACGGGCGATCTCACCCGCGCTGACGCGCGGGACGCCGCCGTACCGGCCTCGCAGATAGCCCCGTTCCAGGCTCTCGCCATCCGCCGGACGCGCGGCGGTCAGCGGATACAGCTCGGTCGCTCCCGTGCGGTCCTTCGCCGTGATCCAGACCTGAGCCCGGCCGAGCGGCCGGTCCAGGACCTCGCTGCCAAGCAGGGTGGCGTCGTGTGTCGTGAAGATCAGTTGGGCGTCACGGGGATTCGCCTTGGGGTCCCAACCTCTCGGACGTCGAACGAATCCACTGATGAAAATGGAGGCACCCCGATGAATATGGAAAAAGCAAGAGGCACGGCCGACGAATTGATTCAGCAAGCGATCCACGGCGTAAGCCCGGTGCCGCGCCTGGAGCCTCTCGGCGGAGAAGTGGGGCCGTGCCTGGACCCGAGTGATGGCGGGTCCGAGGACCGTGTGACGCTGACAAAGAACTACTGGCTGCGCGACATCCCCCCCGACCAGGGCAAGGACGTCGTCCGCCAGGTGTTCGAGAACTGGAAGACCGCCGGTCACACCGTCGATGCCGCACCGGACTACGAGCGCAGGGCCGTCGGCGCCAACCTGCGTAGGAAGCCCGACGACTTCCTCATGCAGGTGGCCATGGGCCTCGGCGGCCAGCTCAGTGTGGGCGTCACCTCCCCGTGCTTCTGGGACAAGGAGCCCGACGAGGTCAAGGCCCCCGTCTCCAGTGACCTCGGCCTTCCCCTCCCCACGACCAAGACCGAGTTGAAGGTGCGGCAGCAGGCCCTCAACGGTGTGAAGGACGTCTCCAGCCAGGTTCTGGACGGCCTCATCGGCGGCTGGCCCTCCGAGGAGAAGCCCTACGTGTACGTCCGGAGCCAGGACAGCTCCTGTGTGGGGCAGCACCAGTGGACGTACACCTGTGAGGACGCCCCCGTCGCCGAGCGCGCCTATCAGCGGCTGCTGCGCAAGCTGACCGATCGCGGCTGGCGCTTCGAGGCGCCGCCCGAGGACGTCGCGGCTCAGGGCGGCGACGCGGTGCTGGCTCTGACCCCGGACGAATACGAGTCCGGGGCCGTGGTCGAGCGCCCACGCGGCAGTGCGGTGATCACTGTGTCCGCCGCGTGGGAGCGGGAGTGGCCGCCGCCGTACATGCGCTGAGCGCCGGCGGGCTACGGTGCACGGCCCCTCCCCGCGCTCAGCCCGCCAGCGCGCCCGTCCGCCGCTGGGTCGTCGCGATCGTCGCCGAGCCGACGACGCGGGTGCCGTCGTACAGGACGATCGCCTGGCCGGGGGCGACGCCGCGGACCGGTGCGTCGAAGCGGACGTGGAGGGTGCCGTCGGTGAGTTCGGCCGTGACCGGGGTCTCGTCGCCGTGGGCGCGCAGTTGGGCGGTGTACTCGCCGGGGCCGGCCGGGGCGGTGCCGCACCAGCGGGGCTTGAGGGCGGTCAGGGCGGTGACGTCGAGGGCGGCCGCGGGGCCGACGGTGACGGTGTTGTCGACGGGCGAGATGTCCAGCACGTAGCGCGGCTTGCCGTCGGCGGCCGGGTGGCCGATGCGCAGGCCCTTGCGCTGGCCGATCGTGAAGCCGAAGGCGCCGTCGTGGCTGCCGATCCGCGTACCCGACTCGTCGACGATGTCGCCCTCGGCGCGGCCGAGCCGGTCGGCCAGGAAGCCCTGGGTGTCGCCGTCGGCGATGAAGCAGATGTCGTGGCTGTCGGGCTTCTTCGCCACGGCGAGGCCCCGGCGCTCGGCCTCGGCGCGGATCTCGTCCTTGGTGGTCAGGGTGTCGCCCAGGGGGAACATCGCGTGCGCGAGCTGGCGCTCGTCCAGCACCCCGAGAACGTAGGACTGGTCCTTGGCCATGTCGCTCGCCCGGTGCAGCTCGCGGCCGCCGTCGGGGGCGGTGACGACCGTGGCGTAGTGGCCCGTGCACACGGCGTCGAAGCCGAGGGCGAGCGCCTTGTCGAGCAGCGCGGCGAACTTGATCTTCTCGTTGCAGCGCAGACACGGGTTGGGGGTGCGGCCCGCCTCGTACTCGGCGACGAAGTCCTCGACCACGTCCTCGCGGAACCGTTCGGCGAGATCCCATACGTAGAACGGGATGCCGATGACATCGGCGGCGCGGCGCGCGTCGCGGGAGTCCTCGATGGTGCAGCAGCCGCGTGCGCCGGTGCGGAAGGACTGCGGATTCGCGGAGAGCGCCAGATGCACTCCGGTGACGTCGTGGCCCGCCTCGGCCGCACGGGCGGCGGCGACGGCGGAGTCCACGCCGCCGGACATGGCGGCGAGTACGCGGAGCGGGCGGGTGCGCTGGGAATTCTGAGTCATAGCCCAACCAGGGTACGGCCCGGGGGAACCACATTCGCGCGAGAATGCGTTGACGATCATATGGGCGAGAAATCACGGGGTACCGGGAGTCGCGGCACGCGTCGGCGCGCGTCCGCCGACGGCCCGAAGGCCACCCGCAGGGCGGTGCTGATCGGCGGCGCCGCCACGGTGCTCGGCGGCGGTGTGCTGGCGCGCGACGAGCTGTCGTGGGTCTGGCGGAAACTGTCCGTGGGGCACAAGCCGCGCAAGGAGGGTGAGCTGGATTACATCCCCGCCGAGTGGGCCGCCGCCTCGTCCGCGAACTGGCAGATGGCCGACCGCCCCGACGACTACCGGATCGACCGCGTCGTGATCCATGTCGTCCAGGGCAGCTACGCGGTGGCGCTCCAGGTCTTCAAGGATCCCGCTCACGGCGCTGCCGCGCACTACGTGGTGGCCAAGGACGGCCATGTGGCACAGATGATCCGCGAGCTGGACGTGGCGTACCACGCGGGCGACCGCGGCTACAACGAGCGGTCGATCGGGATCGAGCACGAGGGGTACGTGGAGCGGCCGGAGTCCTTCACGGACACGATGTACCGCTCCTCCGCGCGGCTCACCGCCGACATATGCCACCGGTACGGGATACCGGTGGACCGCGAGCACATCGTCGGGCATGTCGAGGTCCCTGGCACGGATCACACGGACCCGGGGAAGGGCTGGGACTGGAACCGGTACATGAGGTACGTACGGGAGGCGTACGCCCGCCAGGAGACCGCACCGGCGGAGTGACCGCCGCGCCCGCTCACCGCCGGCGGCCACGCGCCCGCGGCCCCTCGCCCGCTCCCCCGTCGGCCGTCAGCTCAGGCCCGCGCTCCTGGCACGGGCCACCACAGGTCCGATCGCCTGCGCGACCGCCTCGACGTCCGCCGGAGTGGAGGTGTGGCCGAGGGAGAACCGCAGGGTGCCCCTGGCCAGGTCGGGGTCGCTGCCGGTGGCCAGCAGGACATGGCTGGGCTGCGCCACCCCGGCCGTGCACGCGGAGCCCGTCGAGCACTCGATGCCCTGGGCGTCGAGCAGCAGGAGCAGGGAGTCGCCCTCGCAGCCGGGGAAGCTGAAGTGCGCGTTGGCGGGCAGCCGGTTGTCCGGGTCGCCGCCGAGGACCGCGTCGGGCACCACGTCCCGTACGGCGGCCACCAGCCGGTCCCGCAGCACGCCGATGTCCCGCGCGAACTCCTCGCGCCGCTCGGCGGCGAGCCGTCCAGCGACGGCGAAGGCGGCGATCGCGGGCACGTCGAGGGTGCCCGAGCGCACATGGCGCTCCTGGCCGCCGCCGTGCAGGACGGGTACGGGGGTGTACTCGCGGCCGAGCAGCAGCGCGCCGATGCCGTAGGGGCCGCCGATCTTGTGGCCGCTGACGGTCATCGCGGCGAGCCCGGATCCACCGAAGTCCAGCTCCGTCTGGCCGAACGCCTGAACGGCGTCGGAGTGCAGCGGAATCCGGAACTCCGCCGCCACCTCGGCGAGTTCCCTGATCGGCAGGATGGTGCCGATCTCGTTGTTGGCCCACATGACGGTGGCGAGCGCGACATCGTCGGGGTTCCGCTCGACGGCCGCGCGCAGCGCCTCGGGCGCCACCCGGCCGTGCGAGTCGACCGGCAGGTATTCGACGGTCGCGCCCTCGTGCTCGGCGAGCCAGTCCACGGCGTCGAGGACGGCATGGTGCTCCACGGGGCTGGCCAGCACCCGGGTCCTGGCCGGGTCGGCGGCGCGGCGGGCCCAGTACAGGCCCTTCACGGCGAGGTTGTCCGCCTCCGTGCCGCCCGACGTGAAGACCACCTCGCTGGGCCGCGCGCCGAGGGCCTCCGCGAGCGTCTCGCGGGCCTCCTCGACGGTACGGCGGGCCCGGCGCCCGGCGGCGTGGAGCGAGGAGGCGTTGCCGGCGAGGCGGAACTGGGCGGTCATCGCCTCGATCGCCTCCGGCAGCATCGGAGTGGTCGCGGCGTGGTCGAGATAAGCCATGGTGCGCACGATTCTACGAGCGCGGGCGGACGCGCTCGCAGCAGGCCCGGGGACGGGCCGCGCGAACCGCGCACCGCCGCGCGCGCCACCCCGTCGTCCAGCGGTGCTCTTGCCCGGATGCGACAGTAGCGTCTAGCTTTACGGTCATGACAGCGTGGATGCTCGACCGCACCTTCCCCAGCTCTTCCGGCGCCGTGCGGTGGGCCGAACTCGGCTCGCCGGAACTGCCGCCCGTCGTGCTGCTGCACGGGACGCCGTTCTCCTCGTACGTCTGGCGCGCCGTCGCGCGCGCCCTCGCCCAGGACCACCGGGTGCTGGTCTGGGACATGCCGGGATACGGCGCGTCGGAGCGGAGCCCGGACCAGGACGTGTCGCTGGCCGCCCAGGCGCGGGTCTTCACCGAGCTCCTCGGCCACTGGGGGCTGGACCGGGGCCCGGCCGCGCCCCGCGTCGTCGCCCACGACTTCGGCGGCTGCGTCGCGCTCCGCGCTTATCTGCTGCACGGCGTCCGGTACGAGCGGCTGGCGCTGGTCGATCCGGTGGCGCTGGCGCCCTGGGGCTCCCCCACGTACCGGCTGCTCGGCCGGCACGGCGAGGTCTTCGGCCGGCTGCCCGCGGCTCTGCACCGGGCGCTGGTGCGCGAGTACCTCTCCTCGGGGAGCCACCGGGGCTCGCGCCGGACGTCCTGGACCGGCTGACGGACGACTGGTGCGGGGCGGACGGACAGCCCGCCTTCTACCGGCAGATCGAGCAGAACGACCAGCGGTTCACGGACGAGATCCAGGACCGCTACGGGGAGTTGGAGCTGCCTGTGCTGATCTGCTGGGGCGAGGAGGACAGCTGGATCCCGCCGGCCAGGGGACGCGAACTGGCGGCGCTCATTCCTGGCGCGGAGCTACGGCTGCTGGCGGGTGCCGGCCATCTCGTCCAGGAGGACGCCCCCGCGGAACTCACCGCGGCGGTGGCTCGTTTCCTGGCCGAAGGCCGGACGGCCGCGGCCCGGACGGCCACGGCCAGCTGACGGCCACGGCCCGCTGACCGCTCGGCATCTCTCACCCTCCGGCCCCCTCCTCCTCGGCCGCCGCCGAGCGCCGGTTCCAGGCCCGCGGCGCCCGCCAGTGGAACCGCATCGCGAGCAGCCGCAGAGCGAACGCTGTGAGCACGGCGAGGGTGCTGGTCAGCCCGTTCAGCGCCTCGAAGCGGATGCAGAGCGCCACCATCGAGGCGCCGACGATGGCCGGTACGGCGTACAGGTCGCGGTCCCAGCGCAGCAGCGAGGGCACCTCGTTGGCGAGCACGTCCCGCAGCACCCCGCCGCCGACCGCCGTGGCCAGGCCGAGCACGACGGAGGAGGTGAGGCCGAGACCGTACTCGTACGCCTTGGTGGTGCCCGTGACGCAGAAGAGGCCGAGCCCGGCGGCGTCGAAGACATTGACCGCGCCCTGGATGCGTTCGACGTGCGGATGCAGGAAGAAGACCAGCACGGTCGCCACCAGCGGCATGGAGAAGTAGCCGAGGTCGGTGAAGGCGGCGGGCGGCACAGCGCCGATGATCAGATCGCGCAGCAGTCCGCCGCCCAGCGCGGTGATCTCGGCCAGCACCGCCATGCCGAAGACGTCGAAGTTCTTGCGGACGGCGAGCAGGGCGCCGGAGATCGCGAAGACGAAGATGCCGACGAGGTCGAGCGCGTGCTGGACGGAGGGGGTGAAAAGGTCGTGGAGCACCCGGACATTGTGCCGGTGCGGCGAGGACACCGCGGAACGGGACCAGGGACGCACGAGACCGGCCGCGAAGGCCGATGTCGTGCGTCCCTGGTCCCGTGCTCACTCCGCTCCGTGGCAGAGCGCTCGCACCGCTCCGTGGCAGAGCGCTCGCTCTCTACCCGAAGCGCCTACTTCTTGTCCGGCTCCCCGGCGTCCTGAGTACCGGCGGTCCCGGCGTCCGGCTCCCCGGCGTCCGCAGCGGTCTCGGCCGCCGGCTTCCCGGTACCCGCTCCCGCTCCCGCACTCGCACCCGGCTCGGCCAGCTCCACCGTCTCGCGCGCCGCCACCGAAACCGTGTCCTGCGGCCGCTGGTCCGGCGCGTTCTCCGGGTGGTGGCAGGCCGCCTGGTGGCCGGGCGCGAGCTGGATCAGCGGCGGGTCGGTCGTCTTGCAGACCTCCGTCGCCTTCCAGCACCGGGTGTGGAACCGGCAGCCGCTCGGCGGCGAGATCGGTGACGGCACATCGCCCTTGAGCAGGATCCGGTCGCTCTTGCCACCGCGCCTGCTCGGGTCGGGCACCGGCACCGCCGACAGCAGCGCCTTCGTGTACGGGTGCTTCGGCGACTCGTACAGCGACTTTCGGTCGGCCAGCTCGACGATCTTGCCGAGGTACATCACCGCGATCCGGTCCGAGACATGGCGGATGACCGACAGGTCGTGCGCGATGATCACGTACGTCAGACCCAGCTCGTCCTGGAGGTCGTCCAGCAGGTTCACCACCTGCGCCTGGATCGACACGTCCAGCGCCGAGACCGGCTCGTCGGCGACGACCAGCTTCGGGTTGAGCGCCAGCGCCCGCGCGATACCGATGCGCTGGCGCTGACCGCCGGAGAACTCGTGCGGATAGCGGTTGTAGTGCTCGGGGCTCAGGCCCACCAGCTCCAGCAGCCGCTGCACCTCCTTCTTCACGCCGCCCTCGGGCTCGATGCCCTGGAGCTTGAAGGGGGTGGAGACGATCCCGCCGATGGTGTGGCGCGGGTTCAGCGACCCGTACGGGTCCTGGAAGATCATCTGGATGTCGCGCCGCAGCGGTCGCAGCGCCCCGGCGGACATGTGGGTGATGTCCTTGCCCTCGAACTCGACCTTGCCGCCGGTCGGTTCGAGCAGCCGGGTGATCAGCCGGCCCATGGTCGACTTGCCGCAGCCCGACTCACCGACGACGCCGAGGGTCTCCCCCGGGCGGACGTCGAAGGACAGCCCGTCGACGGCCTGGACGGCGCCGACCTTGCGTTTCAGCACCCCTTTGGTGATCGGGAAGTGCTTCACCAGGCCGGTGACCTTGAGGATCGGCTCGGGCCCGTCCGACGCCCCGCCCGCCGCGGCCTCGCCTGTCGCGACCTGCTCCGGAATCTTCTTCGTCAGCTCAGTCACAGCTTCGGCGCAATCTCTTCGGTCCAGATCTGTTCCCGCTCCGCCTTCGACATGTGGCAGGCGGAGAAGTGCCCGTCGGTGATCTCCCGCAGATTGGGACGCTCGGTACGGGTGAGGTTGTCCTTGGGGACGTCGGCGTACGGGCAGCGCGGGTGGAAGGCGCAGCCGGACGGGACGTTGATCAGACTGGGCGGGGTTCCCTTGACCGGAATGAGCCGCTCGGTCTGCTCACGGTCGATCCGGGGCATCGAGCCGAGCAGACCCCAGGTGTACGGGTGCTGCGGCTGGTAGAAGACCTTCTCGGCGCTGCCGCGCTCGATGCAGCGGCCGGCGTACATCACCAGCAGCTCGTCCGCGATCTCGGCGACGACGCCCAGGTCGTGGGTGATGATGACGACCGCCGAGTGGAACTCCTTCTGGAGGTCCCGGATCAGGTCGAGGATCTGCGCCTGGACGGTCACGTCCAGCGCGGTCGTCGGCTCGTCGGCGATCAGCAGCTCGGGGTTGTTGACCAGGGACATCGCGATCATCGCGCGCTGGCGCATACCGCCGGAGAACTGGTGCGGGTAGTCGTTGTAGCGCCGCGCGGGCTCGGGGATGCCGACCCGGTCCAGCATCTCGACGGCGCGCTTCTTGGCCGTCTTCTTGTCGACGGCGTTGTGGACGCGGTACGCCTCCACGATCTGCGCGCCGATGCTGTAGTACGGGTGCAGCGCCGACAGCGGGTCCTGGAAGATCATCGACATCTTCTGGCCGCGCAGCTGACGCACCCGCTCGGGTCCGGCGCCGATCAGCTCCTCGCCGTCCAGCCAGATCTCGCCGGAGATCCTGGCCCGGTCGGAGTTGTGCAGGCCCATGACGCCCAGGGACGTCACGGACTTGCCCGAGCCGGACTCGCCGACGATGCCGAGGGTCTTGCCCGCTTCGAGGTCGAAGCTGACGCCGTCGACGGACTTGACCAGGCCGTCGTCGGTGTCGAAGTGGATGCGCAGGTCCCGTACGGAGAGGAACTTCTTGCTCGCGTCGCTCATGAGAGCCTCACCCGGGGGTCGATCGCGGCGTACACGAGGTCCACCAGCAGATTGCATACAACGATGAAGAAGGCCGCGACCATGGTCACACCCATCACGATGGGCAGGTCGCTCTTGGTCACGCCCTGGATGGCGTACTGGCCCATGCCCTGGAAGGAGAAGACGGTCTCGGTGATGACCGCGCCTCCCAGGAGCAGCGCGAAGTCCATGCCGAAGATGGTGACGAGCGGGGTGAGCGCGGCGCGCAGGCCGTGCTTGACGACCACGTTGCGCTCCCGCAGGCCCTTCGCCCGCGCGGTTCTGATGTAGTCCTCGCCCATGGTCTCCAGCATGCCCGCCCGGGTGAGCCGCGCGTAGAGCGCGGAGTACAGGAAGGCGAGGGTGCACCAGGGAAGGAGGAGGTTCCAGGCCCATTCACCGGGGTTCTGGGTGAACGGTACGAACTCGACGTTCTCCCAGATCGTCCAGTGGAAGCTGAACAGGGCGAGGGAGACCATGCCGGTGAAGAACATCGGCAGCGAGACGCCGGCCAGGGCGACGCCCATGGCGAGGCGGTCGAAGATCGAGCCCTTCTTGAGCGCCGAGAGCACGCCGATGGCGACACCGGAGAGGACCCAGATGACAGCCGCGCCGACGGCGAGCGACAGGGTCACGGGTATGCGCTGGACGATCTCGGGCCAGACCTCGACATGCGTCTTGAACGAGTAGCCGAAGCACGGGGCGTTGCAGATCGAGGGGTTGGGGCCGAAGTTGTATTCGGCGCCGACCACGATGGCCTTGATGAAGTGCCAGTACTGAAGGTAGAGGGGATCGTCCAGCCCCAGGTTCGCCTTGATCGCGGCGACGGAGGCGGGGTCGGCTCCCTTACCGACGTACTGGGCGGCCAGTGAGTCGGTCGTCTGCCCGCCGAGGCGGGGCACCAGGAAGAAAATCGCGAACGTGACTGCGCTGACCACCAGCAGCAGCAACACCGCGGCGAAGACGCGTCGGATGATGTACGCAGCCACAGCCGTGCGGTGCCGGGTCGTGCGAGCGGGGTACGCCCGCACGACCCGGCACCTTCACCTGCCTTTCGGGGGGTGCTGTTTTGATGTACAGGTGTTACGAGGTGTTACGAGGCCCGGAAGGCAGGCCACAGGGCGTTACTACTTCGACGAGCCCATCAGCGTGTAGTCGTACATGCCGAGGTAGGACTCGGCGACGGTGACGTTGGTCGCCGACTCCGGGCGGTAGAGCAGGTTCTTGCGGTAGAACAGCGGGACGACCGAGGCGTTCTCGGCGACCATCTGGTCCACTTCGCCCCAGATCTTGCCGCGGGCGTCGGTGTCGAGCGTGCCGATACCGTCCGTCAGCGCCTTGTTGATCTTCGGGTCGTTCAGCTCCATCAGGTTCGTGCCACCGGACGGCTTGATGGCCGAACCGTTCACGATCTGGTCGAGGAAGCCGTAGCCGGTCGGCCAGTCGGCACCCCAGGCCATCATCATGAGGCCGGCCTTGTTGTCGTGCACCCACTTCGGCGAACCGGCGAAGTCCGTGAAGTACTTGTCGCTCGGGAAGGTCTTGATGTCGGCGGTGATGCCGACCTTCTTCAGACTCTCCTGGAGCTGGGTGGCCGCGGTGACCTCATCGGGACGGTCCGAGCGCGCGGTCAGGTTGGTCTTGAAGCCCTTCGGCTGCTTGCACGCGGTCAGGGCCTCCTTCGACTTGGCCTCGTCGCCCTTGTTGCCGGCGGACGGGTACAGGTCGAACTTCTTGTAACCGGCGACCGACGGCGGGATCAGCGTCGTCGCGGGCTCGCCCTTGACCGAACCACCGATGGAGTCGACCATGCCGGCCTTGTTCACGGCGTACTGGACGGCCTTGCGGCACTCGACGTTGTCGAACGGCTTCACGTTGACGTTGATCGCCAGGTACTGGGTGGCACCCGCGTACGGGTTGTCCGTCTTGGCCTTCTCCGCCGGCTTGACGAGCACCTTCGGCTGCGTCTTCGACTGGAGGCCGGTGCCGCCGATGTCCGCGGTGATCGTGTCGTTGAGCAGGTGCTCATCGATCGTCGAGGCGTTGACGTTGAACTTCAGGTCGATCTTGTCCGGCAGGGCCTTGCGGATCGGGTCCGACGCGGCGTCCCACTCGGGGTTGCGCACCAGGGTCGCGCCGCGGCTCTCGCTGTACGACGAGAACTTGTACGGGCCCGAGGACACGATCTTCTGGACGTACTCGGCGCCCTTGTCGGCCTTCTGCGGGACCGGAGCGGTCTGCGAGAACGCCGCGAGGTAGTCCATGTCCGCGAACGGCTTGTTCAGCTTGAAGGTGATCGTGTAGTCGTCCGGCGTCTCGATGGACTTGAGACCGTCCTTGGACTTGTCCTTGTACGGACCCTTGTACTTGTCGCCACCGTCGAGGTAGGCCTTGAAGTACGTCGGGCCGTTGGACAGGGCCTCGGGCGCGAAGTTGGAGCGCTCGATGGCGTACTTGACGTCCTTCGAGGTGACCTCGGTGCCGTCCTCGAACTTGACGCCCTTGCGGAGCGTGTAGGTCCAGGTCTTGGCGTCCGCGCTGCCCTTGCCGAGCGAGGTGGCCAGGTCGGGAACGACCGTGAGGCCCTCCTTGCCCGCCGCCGGCTTGAACGTCACGAGCGAACGGCCGTACAGGCGGGAGAAGTTCTGCACCCAGCCGTAGTACGTGTTGCCCGGGTCCAGGGAGTCCGGGCCACTGGAGTGCTCGTACGTGACCGTCCCCCCCTTCTTGTCACTCGCGTTGACGATGCTGCTCAGTCCGGCATCGGCCTTCGCGCTGCCGCCCCCATTGCCGTCCTTGTCCTTGCTGTCACCGCTGCCACAGGCGGTCGCACCCAGCGCCACCGCCAGCGTGACCGCGATGGCCGATGCTGTCTTTCTGCTGTTCATCCTGAGGAAAGCCCCCTCGATTGACCGGTGCGGCAGGGCCGCGATTACTTGCCACGGGGGTCGAGTGCGTCACGCAGCCCGTCCCCCAGCAGATTGAAGGCCAGCACGGTGATGAAGATCGCCATGCCAGGAATGATCATGAACATCGGGTCGACCTGGTAGAGGTCGACCGCGGTGGACAGCATGCCGCCCCACGAGGCCTGCGGCGGGGCGATGCCGACGCCGAGGAAGCTCAGGGACGCCTCGAAGAGGATGTTGGTGGGGATCAGCAGCGTCGCGTAGACCAGGATCGGCGCGATCAGGTTCGGCAGCAGCTCCCGGAAGAGGATGAACGGCCCGCGGGCGCCCAGCGACCTGGCGGCCTCCACGAACTCCCGCTCGCGCAGGCTCATGGTCTGCGCGCGCACGATGCGTCCGATGTACGGCCAGCTGAAGAAGCCGATGACGAAGATCAGCACCGCGATGCGCAGGGAGAGCCCTTCGAGGCCGAACGCGCTGCCCTGGAGCGACGCCGAGATGGAGATCGCGAACAGCAGGAGCGGGAAGGCGAGGAAGGTGTCCATCATGCGGCTGATCGCGCTGTCGACCCAGCCGCCGTAGAACCCGGCCACCACGCCCATCACGACGCCGATGACGACGGAGAGCATCGTGGAACCGGCCGCGACGACCAGGGAGACCCAGGAGCCCTCGATGATGCGGGCCAGGATGTCGCGGCCGGTCTGCGGCTCGACACCCAGCGGGTGGTCCCAGCTGATCCCGCCGAAGCTGCCCTTGGGCGCCAGCAGGGTGGGGTCCACCAGGTCCTGGTTGAAGGCGTTGGGGTCGAGCCCGAAGACCGACTGGATCGGCTTGGAAAGTACGGCGACAAGGACCAGGAGGATCACGATCAGCGCGCCGACCAGGGCGACTTTGTCCCGTTTGAAACGCGTCCACGCGATCCGGCCGAGCGAGCGGCCCTCGATCTGCTTGACCCCGGCGCCTTCCAGCACCGCTTCCGGCGGCGCCGCCGATCCGGTGGTCTCGATAGGTGCCGTCATTGCGCTGGAGACCCCTCTCGGCCGACGGTGGCCGGCCCATGACCGCCGCTGTAGCGGCTCGTTCACTTCAGATTTCGCACAGTGGTCCCCCTAGATCCCGGGGGACTGCTTCTTGGAGCGCATCGCACACTAGTACGTGCCGAGGCCACCTGCTGCACGGAGTCTTCAACCACGAAGCGATCACCCGCCAGCCCTCACGGTGAATGGTTGCTCAAACGTGATGCGATAAGAGGGTTACCGTTATCCGGACACGGTTTTCGGCTCAACGGACGATGTGGGTGACTAATCCACCAGATCGGTCATGCCGCCCAGCTACCCGCATGCCCTGCGCAACCAACCCATCCGGCCACCCCGAACTCCTGTCTCCCCAGTGTTCGACACCCGGCAAGACCGCAGGTCCAGACCTTGTGCGCGGCCGATCCGCCGCGCCCCGGACGTCCGGGGCGCGGCGCGCTCAGTAGCCGCCGGGGCCGGGCAGCGGATAGCCGTATCCGGGTGCGCGGTCCGGTCCCGCGGGCGCCGCGTGGGCCTCGCGGTCGTAAAACGGACGGGAGTTGGAGCGCAGCCACATTGTTACCGGGTCGTATTCGTCGGACATCGCGACGGTGGAGACCGGCAGCCCGTCCGGTACGGCGGCGACCGACTGCCGCATCATCGCGTGCACGGAGTCGACGGAGGCGGGACTCGTGTCGTACAGATCGAGGCCGATCGCGAGGTACGGCACGCCGAGCGCGGGCTGCACCCAGGTGCGGCGCAGCGAGCGGACGGCGGGCGTGCGGTGCGCGTTCTGCGTGAGCAGGGCGTAGAACTGCGCGAGCGGTACGGCCGGTTCGGAGAGGCGCAGCGGTCCCGCGGGCATCCGGTCCAGGCCGGTGGCGATGCGGCGCAGGTCGAGCCAGGGGATGCCGACGCCGCCGCCGGGAGCGTGCGGATTGAGCCAGATCCCCCAGCGGTCGGGGTAGAGGGCGCGGGCGATGTCGCGGCCGGTGACCACCTCGTGGGCGCGGGTCCAGCCGCTGACGGCGAGTTCCTGGGCGGAGGTGACGCAGGGGGCGTAGCCCAGTCCGTCGATCTCCATGTTTCCGTACTGGGCGTCGGGCGAGCCGGCCCCGCCGTGCCAGAGCAGCATCCAGACGCTGTCGTCGGCGAGGGCCTCCAGGAGCGCCTCGTACGCGTCGTACCGTCCGGGCGTCACCTGACGCAGCATGTGCTCGACCTGCCCGGCCGCCGCGGTGCCTGACGCGCTCACTGTGGGTTCCGCCCCTCGTCGATCCACCATGCGCCCAGCTCCCCCGGGCACCGTCCGGGCACACGGTGCGGCGGCCCGGCCAGGAAACAGCTTAGGCGGTGTGGTGAGAATCCCGCCTGGCCGAAAGGCCATGCCTCCTCGGCGGCCACCGAGGTGGCCGCCCGCGCCGCTACCCGCGCTGGTAGAAGGGCCGCACCTTCGTCAGCAGCCAGTCAGCCACGGGGTCCTGGGCCACGTCCAGCAGCAGCAGGTTCACCGGCCAGCCGACCTCCACCCGTCCCAGGGCCCGGCCCAGCGCGTCCATCGGGGCGTTGCGTTCGGCGGCCTCCCAGGACGAGAGCTGGACGCCTACGAAGAGCACCGGCGGCTCGCCCTCGACGCTGGCGAGCGCGCGGCGGGCGGACAGGACGACGCCGACGGCCTCGAACTCGGCCGCCGCCGCGGTGAGGAACTCCACCGGGTCCTCCTGCCAGTCCGGCTCGAAGAGCCTGGCCCGGCCCCCGCTGGCCGGGCCGTCGAGCGGGGTGCGGCCCGCCCGGCACAACTCGGCGACGGCGAGCGGCGGCAGCGGCATGCCGACCAGCCCTCCCGGGTTGACCACGACGCCGAGCTGCGGCGGCAGGCCCCGGGCGAAGTCGCGTGCGGGGGCGACGGTGAAGGCCATGTGGGTGCCGACGCAGGTGCGGAACTGTTCCGCCGAGCTGAACACCGGGACGTAGGCGCCACCCTCGATCTCCACCGTGGGCAGATCGAGCGAGGGACTGTCCGGTCCGCCGCCGTTGGGCAGCGGCACCCAGACCTCGCTGCGCCCGAGCACCTCGATCAGCCGCGCGCCCGCTCCCTCGACACCGAGCGAGGCGGCGAGCACCTCTTCCAGCTCATTGCCCGGCCATGCTGTGTTCACTGTCCTCAATCCTCCGCCTCGACCCTGCGGCAAGCACCTTACGGCGTACCGGCCGCCGGGGTCCCGGGCGCTGCGCCCCGGAACACGACGCGCTCCAGCGCCCCGGCCGCCTCCCGGTCCAGGAGCACCGCGGAGGCGCACCCCGCCGGAAGCAGTCCGCACTCGGCGCCGGCGAGGAGCCGGCCCACCGCGCGGCGGTGCCGGGCGAAGGCGTACCGGGAGACGCCGCGCCCCCGTTCGCGCTGTCCGGCGCGGGCCACCTCGGGCTCCACGTCCAGCAGGAGGAGGTGGAGCAGCCGGCCGCGCCTGCCGGTCTCGCGGGCCAGCCAGCTCCGTACCCAGCTCTGCGTACCGCAGTCGTGGACGACGATGCCCGCGCCGGAGCGCAGCGCGCGCCACAGGCCCGCGTAGTGGGCGAGCCGTACGAGCGGGCGGTAGAGGGAGTACGGGAGCGAGGGCGGCAGCACGCGCGCCCAGCGGTCCCTGGCGTCCTGGGAGTCGATCCCGCCGCCCGGCGCGGTGCGCCGGATGAGGGTGGACTTGCCGCTGCCGGGCAGCCCGGAGACGACCACCACGTCCCCGGCGGCGAAGACCAGGGTGCGCGGCACCCGGCCGGGCCGGCCGCGTAAGTCCCGTACGTCCCGTGCTCCCGGTCCCGTATCCGCGATCGTGTCCCCGGCGGGTGCTCCCGGCTGGACGGGCACGCGCGCCGTCGCGCCGGCCGCCGGATACGTTCCGGACCCCTGCGACATCATTCGCCGTCCCCCTGTCAGCCCGCCCGTACAGGGTCTGGTCCCGGTACGTGTGCACGACCCTTGCCCACGAAGTGTAAAGAAATGGCAATGTCGCACAAGCTTTTCACCCGGCCGGGCGAGTTGGGGGCCCCCGGGCCCGATCCGTGCCGATGCGTGCGATGATGTGCCCGCCAACTGCATACCGGCCGTTTGAATCCGCGCGGGAGAGTCCCGGTCACCGTGTGCGCCGGGCGCCGAAGGAGCAAGTTCCTCCCTTGAATCTCTCAGGCCCCGTACCGCGTGGATGAGGCAGATCTGAAAAGCGGGCCGCACTGACAGCGGCTCCACCCAAGGTGCAAGTCACGACCTGCGTGCGCGTGCGTACGTGTGGCCGTGGTGAACCTCTCAGGTTCCGATGACAGATGGGGAGGACCGTCCTCGCCGTCATGCCCTGGGAGCCACACCGATGAGCCATGTCCCCCCGAGCAGCACCCCCGCCGCGCCCGTCGGCCCCCGTACGACCGCCCTCGACGCCACGCACCGCGCGCTGGGCGCGACCATGACCGACTTCGCGGGCTGGGACATGCCGCTGCGGTACGGCAGCGAGCGTGACGAGCACCTCGCCGTGCGGACCCGCGCGGGCCTCTTCGACCTCTCCCACATGGGCGAGATCACCGTGTCGGGTCCGGCGGCCGGAGCGCTCCTGGACTACGCGCTGGTCGGCAACATCGGCGCGCTCGCCGTGGGCCGGGCCCGCTACACCATGATCTGCCGCGAGGACGGCGGGATCCTGGACGACCTGATCGTCTACCGCCTCCAGGACGACGAGTACATGATCGTCGCCAACGCCTCCAACGCCCGCGTGGTGCTGGACGCCATGAACGCGCGCTCCGAGGGGTTCGACGCCGATGTGCGCGACGACCGGGACGCGTACGCGCTGCTGGCCGTCCAGGGCCCCGAGGCCGCCGGCATCCTGAAGTCCGTGACGGACGCCGATCTGGACGGGCTCAAGTACTACGCGGGTCTGCCCGGCACGGTCGCCGGGGTCCCCGCGCTGATCGCCCGTACCGGCTACACGGGCGAGGACGGCTTCGAGCTGTTCGTCGAGCCCCGGTACGCCGAGCGGCTGTGGCGGGCGCTGACCGAGGCGGGCGAGGGCGTCGGCCTGGTGCCGTGCGGGCTGTCCTGCCGCGACACCCTGCGTCTCGAGGCGGGCATGCCGCTGTACGGGAACGAGCTGTCCACCGGCCTCACCCCGTTCGACGCGGGCCTCGGCCGGGTCGTGAAGTTCGAGAAGACGTCGAACGACGGCGACTTCGTCGGGCGTACGGCCCTGGAGGCGGCGGCCGAGCGCGCCGCGAGCGCCCCGCCGCGCAAACTGGTCGGCCTGATCGCCGAGGGCCGCCGCGTGCCGCGCGCCGGTTACCCGGTGGTCGCCGCGGGGGCGAAGGTGGGAGAGGTCACCTCGGGCGCCCCCTCGCCGACCCTGGGCCGGCCGATCGCGATGGCCTACGTCGACGCCGGGCACGCCGAGCCCGGCACCGAGGGCGTCGGCGTGGACATCCGGGGCTCCCACGAGCCGTACGAGGTCGTGGCGCTGCCGTTCTACAAGCGCCGGAAGTGATACGGACGGACCGGTCGCGTCCGTACGCGCCGAGTCCGTCCACGCCCCGCCGTCCCGCGACGTCCCCGACGACCCGCCGTCCCCCGCCGTCTCGGTCCGTAAGACGGCTGTTCCGCACCACACCCCCGCGTACAGGAGAATTCAGGTCATGAGCAACCCCCAGCAGCTGCGCTACAGCAAGGAGCACGAGTGGCTGACGGCCGCCGACAACGGTGTGTCGACGGTCGGCATCACGGAGTACGCGGCGAACGCCCTCGGCGACGTCGTGTTCGCCCAGCTCCCCGAGGTCGGTGACGCGGTGACCGCGGGCGAGACCTGTGGAGAGCTGGAGTCCACCAAGTCCGTCAGCGATCTCTACTCCCCTGTGACCGGCGAGGTCACCGAGACGAACCAGGACGTCGTGGACGACCCCTCGCTGGTGAATTCCGCTCCCTACGAGGGCGGCTGGCTGTTCAAGGTGCGCGTCGCGGAGGAGCCGGGCGACCTGCTCTCCGCCGACGAGTACAAAGAGTTCTCCGGCAACTGACACCCCAGGGACTGTGATGTCTTCGAATTCCCTTCTGAACGCCTCGCTCCACGAACTGGACCCCGACGTCGCCGCCGCTGTCGACGCCGAACTCCACCGGCAGCAGTCCACCCTCGAAATGATCGCCTCGGAGAACTTCGCTCCGGTCGCGGTGATGGAGGCGCAGGGCTCCGTACTGACCAACAAGTACGCCGAGGGCTACCCGGGCCGCCGCTACTACGGCGGCTGTGAGCACGTCGACGTGATCGAGCAGATCGCCATCGACCGGGTGAAGGCCCTCTTCGGCGCCGAGCACGCGAACGTACAGCCGCACTCCGGTGCCCAGGCGAACGCCGCCGCGATGTTCGCGCTGCTCTCCCCCGGCGACACGATCATGGGTCTGAACCTCGCCCACGGCGGGCACCTGACCCACGGCATGAAGATCAACTTCTCCGGCAAGCTCTACAACGTCGTCGCCTACCACGTGGACGACACGACCGGTCAGGTCGACATGACCGAGGTCGAGCGGCTCGCCAAGGAGTCCCGTCCGAAGCTGATCGTGGCCGGCTGGTCCGCCTACCCCCGCCAGCTGGACTTCGCCGCGTTCCGCCGGATCGCGGACGAGGTCGGCGCGTACCTGATGGTCGACATGGCGCACTTCGCCGGTCTGGTCGCCGCGGGCCTGCACCCCAACCCGGTGCCGCACGCCCATGTCGTGACCACCACCACGCACAAGACCCTGGGCGGTCCGCGCGGTGGGGTGATCCTCTCCACCAAGGAACTGGCGAAGAAGATCAACTCCGCGGTCTTCCCCGGTCAGCAGGGCGGCCCGCTGGAGCATGTCATCGCGGGCAAGGCGGTCTCCTTCAAGGTGGCGGCCACCGAGGAGTTCAAGGAGCGCCAGCTGCGCACCCTGGAGGGCGCCCGGATCCTCGCCGAGCGGCTGGGCCGGCCGGATGTCACCGAGGTCGGTGTCTCCGTGCTCTCCGGCGGTACGGACGTCCACCTGGTCCTGGTCGACCTGCGGAACTCCGAGCTGGACGGCCAGCAGGCCGAGGACCGGCTCCACGAGGTCGGCATCACGGTCAACCGCAACGCCGTCCCGAACGACCCGCGCCCCCCGATGGTCACCTCGGGTCTGCGCATCGGCACCCCGGCGCTGGCCACCCGCGGTTTCACGACCGAGGACTTCACCGAGGTCGCCGAGATCATCGCGGCGGCGCTGAAGCCCGCGTTCGACCGCGAGGCGCTGGCGGGCCGGGTCTCCGAGCTGGCCGCGAAGCACCCGCTGTACCCCGGCCTGTAATCACCCGTACAGCCCGCGTCACCGGGGCACCGCGCACACTGGAACAGTGCGCGCGGTGCCCCGCCCCGTGTATTCCGTCCTCTCCGCACCACCCCGGCGGGCAACGGCGTCCGCCAACCGGCAACAAGGAGTCCCACCGTGGCCATCTCGGTCTTCGACCTGTTCTCGATCGGTATCGGCCCGTCCAGCTCGCACACGGTCGGCCCCATGCGCGCGGCCCGGATGTTCGCCCGCCGCCTGAAGAACGAGGGCCTGATCGCCCATACGGTCTCGATCCGGGCCGAGCTGTACGGCTCCCTCGGCGCGACCGGCCACGGCCACGGCACCCCCAAGGCCGTCCTGCTGGGCCTGGAGGGCAACTCCCCCCGTACGGTCGACGTGGAGAACGCCGACGCCGAGGCGGAACGTATCCGCACCAGCGGCCGGCTCCAGGTGCTCGGCATGCACGAGATCGCCTTCGACGCCGACGAGGACCTCGTCCTGCACCGCCGCAAGGCCCTGCCGTACCACGCCAACGGCATGACGCTCGCGGCGTACGGCGCCGACGGGGGCGCGCTGCTGGAGAAGACGTACTACTCGGTGGGCGGCGGCTTCGTCGTGGACGAGACCGTGCTCGACACGGACGGCACGGCCAAGGACCCCATCGTCCCCGACGACACCGTGCTGAAGCACCCCTTCCGGACCGGCGACGAGCTGCTGCGGCTCTCCGCCGACACCGGTCTGTCGATCTCCGCGCTGATGCTGGAGAACGAGAAGGCGTGGCGCACCGAGGACGAGATCCGCGCCGGTCTGCTGGAGATCTGGCGCGTCATGCAGGCGTGCGTCGCACGCGGCATGTCCCGCGAGGGCATCCTCCCCGGCGGCCTCAAGGTCCGCCGCCGCGCCGCCCACTCGGCCCGCCAGCTGCGCGCCGAGGGCGACCCGCAGACCCACGCCATGGAGTGGATCACGCTCTACGCCATGGCCGTCAACGAGGAGAACGCCGCGGGCGGCCGCGTCGTCACCGCCCCCACCAACGGCGCCGCCGGCATCATCCCGGCGGTCCTGCACTACTACATGAATTTCGCGGCGGGCGGCGCCACCGAGACGGAGAAGGACGACAACGTCGTCCGCTTCCTCCTCGCGGCCGGCGCCATCGGCATGCTCTTCAAGGAGAACGCCTCCATCTCCGGCGCCGAGGTCGGCTGCCAGGGCGAGGTCGGCTCCGCCTGCTCCATGGCCGCCGGCGCCCTCGCCGAGGTCCTCGGGGGCTCGACGGAACAGGTCGAGAACGCCGCCGAGATCGGCATGGAGCACAACCTCGGCCTCACCTGCGACCCGGTCGGCGGCCTCGTCCAGATCCCCTGCATCGAGCGCAACGGCATGGCGGCGGTCAAGGCCGTCACGGCGGCGAAGATGGCCCTGCGGGGCGACGGCAGTCACAAGGTCTCCCTCGACAAGGTCATCAAGACGATGAAGGAGACCGGCGCCGACATGTCCGTGAAGTACAAGGAGACCGCGCGCGGCGGGCTCGCGGTGAACATCATCGAGTGCTAGGCAGATGGGCCCTGACCAGCGCGTTCGTATCTTTCGGCGCTGTCAGGGCCTTCCCCGCTCACGCGGCGGAAAGTCCCTGAAAAGTCCCTGGGTTGTTCCACGGGACAGGCGCCTGACCTGGGGAATCGCAACACCCAGCAATTACTGCTCCGCTTCGCACAGGCTGCCGACAACCACGAGGTTGTATCAAATCGATCCCCTAAGGCCACCACAGGGGTACCATTCGATACATGAGTGCTGCGGAGACCTCACGCCTGGAGCAGCGACTGACCGGCCTCGCCCCCACGTTCACGACGGCACAGGCACGTCAGGCCCTGCTTTCCCCCCGTGATCTGACGTCCTTGGTCGCGGCGGGAGAGATCGACAGACTGTCCCGGGGGGTCTACCGACGGGCAGACGCACCAGAGACGGCGCACGCCGATCTGCTGGCCGTGTGCGCGCGGGCTCCGCGTGCCGTCGTGTGCGGTGAGTCCGCCCTGGCCCTGCACGAACTCATCGACGACATCCCTACAGCGGTACACATCGCCGTGCCGCGCGGTACACGCCGCCCCACGATCTCCTACCCGCCCACCGTAGTGGCGCAGTACGCCCCGACGACCTTCGCCCTCGGCGTCGAACGATTCGAAGCAGCCCCAGAAGAAACCATCCCCGTGTACAGCGCCGCCCGCAGCGTCATCGACGCAATGCGACACCGCAGCCGCATCGGCGAAACCCTCGCCCTGTCCGCGCTCGGCCGCTATCTGCGCCAGGGCGGACGCCATAACGTCGGCGAACTCCAGCACGTCGCGCGCGAGTTGAGTGCGCTCCCCCTCATCCGCCCTGCCGTTGAGGCAGTGCTCGCCTGATGGCCAGCCCCACGCGTGACACCACAGCCGGCCGCGTCTACAACGACCTGCGCAACCTGGCCCGACGCACCAGCCGGTCAACAGACGAGATCATGGTCGAGGACGTCCTCGAACGCTTCCTCTACCGCCTGGCCACATCCCCCCCTCGGCCGCGAACACTTCGTCCTCAAGGCCTGCTCGCCCACGTCGCCCGGCAGGTGTCGCCGCAGCGCCGCGTCCGCCTGATCGAACCGGTGCGGGAGCTCCCCCGTACCTGCACCGGCAAGATCCTCCGGCATCGTCTCACCACCGAACGGCTCGCCGACCTCCTCCGCCGTACCGCCGACGCCGGGCGAAACGCGGCCGAGGGGCTGTCCGGCGCCTGAGGAACCTCACCGTGTGCTGAGCCAGTGCGGGTCGGGAACGACCGTCAGGATCGCCGAGACCAGCAGGACCAGCGCGAGTACGGCCAGTTCGACGCGGGCCGGGCCGGTGGCGTCGGCCGCGCGGCGCAGTCGGCGGCGGGCGGCCAGGGCGAGGGCGGCGACCACCCCGACGAGCAGCAGCTTGGCGATCAGGACGCGGCCGTAGGCCGTGGTGAGGACGACATCGACGGGCAGCCTGCGCAGCGTGGAGAGCGTGCCGGTGAGGACGAGCGCGGCGAAGAGGCGGCCCGCGAGCCGGGCGTAGCGCGCCAGTACCTCCCGGGCGCCGGCCGGGTCAGCGCGCCGCAGCCGCATGGTGCGCAGCGCGTGCAGCAGCCCGCCGGTCCACAGGGCGGCGGCGCCGAGGTGGACGACGGTGAGCGCGGCGCCCAGCAGCGGGGTGTACGGCTCCGGGTGCGCCCGGAGCGCCTCGGCGCCGACCACCACGGCGAGCGGAACCACGGCCAGCGGCGGGCGGTTCAGCGCCACGCACCCGGCGGCCAGCAGGAAGCCGTTGGCCATGACGAGCAGGAGGCGGCCCTCGACCGTCCCGTACACCTCGGTGAGGCCGAGGCCGCTGACGGCGGCCAGCAGCAGGATCTGTCCGGCGGCGGCGCCCGCTCCGGTGAGCGCGGCGGCGAGCGCCCAACTCCGCGGGAGGGGGCCGGTACGGGCCAGCCGGATGCCCGCCAGCTCGCCGAGGTGCAGTGCGAGGGCGGCGAAGACGGCGACGCGCAGGACGGTCGTCGCACCCGCCGCGGGTATCCGCAGCTCTCCGGTGCCCCGCGCGGCGATGCCCGCGCCGAGCAGCGCGACGAGGAGCGCGAGCAGGGCGGCCCCGGTGGCGAGACCCGCCGTGAGGGTGGCCCTGCGCGGTACGGAGCGGGTGGTGTCCTCGGCGGACGGTTCCGGGAATATCACCGGTTGATCCTCTTATCCCGGTCGATCACTCGCAACGCGACTACGGCAGATGCCGTACGCAGGGCCGGAAGGGACCGGAACGCCCACCGGGCGCGGGCGTTCCAGGAGGAAGGCGGCCTCCGGTCCCGGCAGGGCTCAGCCGCGCCAGGGCTTGTAGTGCGGGTTGTCCTGGCACTCGGCCATGATCTCGGTCTTCTTCGCCCTGTCGACCGGGCAGACACCGACGATCAGCTCACGCGAGACACCGCCGGGGAAGGCGACCTCCTCCCGGTGGGCCGCCTTGTGGGTGGCGCCGATCGTCCTGTTCACATCGATCCCGCCGGGAGCGTCGATGTAGTAGTTGAAGCCGCTCACGCTCTCCTGCTTGTACAGGTCGTGGTCGTGGGTCGCGGAGACGTACGGCGAGTCCTGGCCGGCCAGGACGTGCTTCTCCACGTCGTACTGGCCGTTGACCGGCGCCTTCGGCAGGAAGCCCTGCTCGAAGACGATCTCCGGCGCCCGGCTCTCCGCGCGGTAGAGCTGCTTGCAGTTGGTGCGCCAGGTCGGCGCCGGGCTGATGCGGTCCGCCTCGACGCTGCGGTCCGCCGCGGCGAACAGCGGGTCGGTGACGGGCGGACAGAGGTCGGCCGCCCGGGGCGCCTCGGCGGTCCCGGCGGGCTGAACGGTCCCGGCGGGCTCAGCGGGGGGCGCCGGGTCCCCCGTGGCGTCCGACGTGGTGGCGGACGCGGAGGCCGGGAGGAGTACGGCGCAGACGGACAGGGCGAGCGCGGCGGCCCGCCGCCGGTTTCGTGAGGCGATCATGGGATGCACCCTCCACGCCGTACGGCGGCGGGCCGTGGACCGCCACCCCTTCGGGGGCGTGTCGGACCGGAACGCTGCCCGGGGCACGGCGAGTTGGGTCAACGGCGGGTCGGGTCAGCGGAAGACTCCCGTGTGGCCCAGGGAGTAGCGGCCGGGCTGCGGGTAGACCGCCAGTCCGTGCGGGCCGCCGCCCACCGGGATCCGGGCGAGCTGCTTGCCGGTGGCGGTGTCGATCGCGTACACCTCGGAGTCGTAACGCCCGGCCAGCCACAGGACCTTGCCGTCGGCCGAGACGCCGCCCATGTCGGGGCTGCCGCCCTCGGGCAGGTGCCACTTCTTGGTCAGCCGGTTCTTGGTGAAGTCGAAGATCGAGATGGTGCCCTCGCCCCGGTTGGAGACGTACATCTCCTTGGAGTCGCGGCTGACGTACAGCCCGTGGCAGCCCTCGCCCGTGGGCAGCAGCTTGGGGGTGGTGAACTTCTCGCCGTTCAGCACCCACATGCCGTGCGCCATCATGTCCGCGATGTAGAACGTTTTGCCGTCGGGCGACATCTTCACGTCCTGCGGCATCGCGCCGTCGAAGGGCAGCTCCTGCTGGCCGATGACCTCCATCTTCTCCGTGTCGACCTTGAGGAGTTCGCCGGAGAACTCGCACGAGACGATGAAGTACCGGCCGTCGGCGGAGAAGTCCGCGTGGTTGACGCCGGCGCAGGTGACCGGCACGGTCTTCTTGATCTCCATGGTGTGCGGGTCGCGGAAGACCAGTTCGCGGTCGAGCGAGGCCATGACGACGGCGTACTTGCCGTTGGGCGTGAAGTACAGGTTGTACGGGTCGTGCACGTCGACGGGCTCGCCCGCCTCGCCGGTGGCGGGGTTGATCGGAGTGAGCGTATGGCCGCGGTTGTTGTTGACCCAGAGGGTCTTGAGGTCCCAGGACGGGACGACGTGCTGCGGCTGCCGGCCGACGTCGATGGTGTCGATGACCTTGTACGTCGCCGGATCGATGACGGAGACGGTGTCGGAGTTGGTGTTGGGGACGTAGACCCGGGAGGGGAAGCCCCGTACGACGGGTGAGAGCATCCCCGGCCGGTCGGCGGCGTAGACGTCCTTGGGGTCCTGCACCGGCGGCATGCCGGGCAGCCCGGGCGGCGCCGTCGCCCGGGGGACGGCCGGGCGGACGGCGGCCTTGGTCGCGGCCCTCTCCGTCGGCGCGGCGTCGTCGGCGCCGCCGCAGCCCGCCAGGAGCGCGAGGACGGCGGCCAGCGCCGGCGCCGAGGCGCGCGTGGCGGGGAAGGCGCGCGAGGTTCGGGGGGTGCGGGAGGGCCCGGCGGGGGGCGGCATCCGGTGCATCAGGTCAGCAGCTCCGTGGTCGTCACCGCGCGCAGGCCGCGGCGTTCCAGTGCGTCGAGGAGGGCGGGCAGTGCGGCCACCGTGTCCGCGTAGCCGAAGTGCAGGCTCACCACCGAGCCGTTGCGGATCTCTTCGGTGACGGTACGGGTGACGGCGGTGGCGCCGGGCGAGGTGAAGTCGAGGGAGTCGACGTCGTAGGAGAGGACGTGCGGGTAGCCGGCCCGCGCGGCGAGCCGCCGCACGAGCGGGGTGGCGTGCTGGGTGCGCGAGGGGCGGAACCAGGTGCCGATGGAGCCGGTGAGCCGGCGCAGCCGATCGGCGCAGCCGGTGATCTCCGCGTACGCCCGCGCCTCGTCCATCTCGGAGATGTCGGTGTGGTGCAGCGTGTGGTTGCCGAGGTCGTGGCCGCCGTCGAGGATCCGGCGGGCGAGCGCGGGATGTTCGTCGAGCCATTCGCCGACGGCGAGGACGGTGACCCGGGCTCCGGCGCGCTCCGCCTCGGCCAGCAGGGCGGTGGCGGTGGCGGGGTCGCCCTGGCCGTGGAAGGTGAGGGCGACCCGGGGCCGGTCCCGGGGGCCGTGCGCGATCTCGACGGGACGGCCCGGAAAACGCCGGGGCGCGGGGGCGGACTTGGCGACGGGACGTGACCCGCCGGAGCTGGAGCCGTTGGCGGACGGGGAGCCTGACGGGGCGGCGGAAGCGGGTACGGAGTCGGACGTGCCGTCCGTACAGCCGGTGGCGAGGGCGCCCGCGACGGCCGCTCCCGCTGCTGCGCGCAGTGCACTGCGACGGTCGATCGGGATCACGCCCCCATTTAAGGGGCAAGAAGCGCGAATTCGAGGGGGAAGGAGCGCGTAGGAGAACGATTGACTCTTTTGGCGGCTTCGCGGGCTCGCGGGATTGCTCCGGGCGGATCACCGGGGCAGCCGGGACGTGGGCCGGGGCCGCGGGACAGCCGGGGCGTCGGGCCGGGACGTGGGCCGGGGCGTCGGCCGGGGCTCAGGGCGACTGGCGGTCGGAGATCCGCATCTCGAACCAGGTCGTCTTGCCGCGCGGCAGCAGGTCCACTCCCCAGCGGTCGGAGAGCTTGTCCACCAGGAAGAGTCCGCGCCCGCTGGTGTCCATCTCGCGCACCGGCATCAGGCACGGCAGCCCGCGCGAGGGATCGCGCACCTCGATCCTGATCCAGCCGCGTCTGCGCAGCATCCGTAACCCGAAGACCCGGGCCCCGGTGTGGCGTACGGCGTTGCCGACGAGTTCCGAGACGAGCAGCACCGCGTGCTCCGCGGTCTGGGGCGAGAGCGCCCACTGACGCAGCACCACCGAGTGAGTGATCCTGCGGGCGGCCGAGGCGGATTCGGGCCGGGAGGGTAACCGGACTTCCGCCTCGGTCGGATTGCCGAACAATTCCAGCGCCCTGAGCGCCTGTTCGTCCTCGCCGGACGGTATCCACCGCCCAGCGGTCGCGCTGCCGCGCCGCCGCGGCTGCTCCACATCCTCCAGGCCCGCCATGTCTCCCATCATGGCCGCACAGAGCCATTTCCGGGGGCGTTCCGGGGGAATCGACCCCCCGGAACGAGTGACTCCGGGGGGCCTTCAACGCATATGCCGGTGGCAGTGCTGATACCCACTGACCTATTCTGACCTGCGGTAACGACAAGCGTCAAAATGATCACCGGGTGTTATTTCGGCGAATTGCTTAAGGTCGTCTTAAGGCCCGGCTAAGTCGGTCGTCGAGTTGACGTGACGACTCCGCGTATCCCACATGAACACACTGCGTGTCCAACGGGTCCGCTCTCAGAGGAACTTGGCCTTGCCCGGCCCCTCCTCCTCGAACGACCGCATCCCGCGCTCGCGGTCCTCGGTGGCGAACAGCCCGGCGAACCAGGTGCGTTCGATCGCGAGCCCGCTCTCCAGATCGGTCTCCAGGCCCGCGTCCACCGACTCCTTGGCGGCGCGCAGCGCCAGCGCCGGGCCCTGGGCGAGCTTGGCGGCCCAGGCGTGCGCCTGCTCGTACACCTCCGCCGCCGGGACCACCCGGTCGACCAGACCGATCGTCAGCGCCTCGTCCGCCCTGACCTGACGGCCCGTGAAGATGAGGTCCTTGGCCCGCGACGGGCCGATCAGCCGGGCGAGCCGCTGGGTGCCGCCCGCGCCCGGGATCAGCCCGAGCAGGATCTCCGGCTGGCCGAGCTTCGCGTTGTCCCCGGCGATCCGGAAGTCGGCGCAGAGCGCCAGCTCGCAGCCGCCGCCCAGCGCGTAGCCGGTGACCGCGGCGACGACGGGCTTGGGGATACGGGCCACGGCGGTGAACGACTCCTGGAGCGCCCGGGAGCGCACGACCATCGCCGCGTGGTCCATCCGCCGCATCTCCTTGATGTCGGCGCCGGCCGCGAAGACCTTCTCGCCGCCGTAGAGGATCACGGAGCGCACGTCGTCCCGCCGCCCCGCCTCCTCGGCCAGCTCGCGCAGCCGGTCCTGGATGGAGGTGTCGAGCGCGTTCATCGGAGGGCGGTCGAGCCGGATCGTACCGACGCCGCCGGAGACTTCCAGGTTCACATAGGCCATACCGCAGGTTAACGCCCGCTCACGACATCGGGCCCGGCGCGCGGTCCCACCGCGTTCCGGGCCCGCTCGCCACCCCGGTGGCGCGAGGTCTACGCGGTCCACTCCGCCCAGGACATGTTCCAGCCGTTGAGGCCGTTGTCCGGGGCGATCTGCTTGTCGTTCGAGTTCTTCACGATCACCACGTCGCCGATGATCGAGGCGTTGTACATCCACGCCGAAGGCGTGCCGTTGTCGCCGCCGCCCCGGATGTCCCGCAGCCCCACGCAGCCGTGGCTGACGTTCGCGGAGCCGAAGGTGCCTGCGGAGGCCCAGTAGTTGCCGTGCATGAAGGTGCCCGAGGTGGACAGGCGCATGGCGTGCGGCACGTCCTTGATGTCGTACTCGCCGCCGAAGCCCACCGTCGCGCCGTCCATCCGGGTCACCGCGTACTTCTCGCTGATGACCATCTGGCCGTTGTACGTGGTGGTCGAGGGGGCGCCCGCCGTGATCGGGATCGTCTTGATGAGCTTGCCGTCGCGGACCACCTTCATCGTCTTCGCGCTCGCGTCCACGGTGGATATCTGGCTGCGGCCGATGGTGAAGGAGAAGGACTTGGCCTGCTTGCCGTAGACCCCGGGGCGGCCCTCGACGCCGTCGAGGTTGAGCTTGACCGTCACCTTCGTACCGGCGGCCCAGTACTTCTCGGGGCGGAAGTCCAGCCGGTCGTTGCCGAACCAGTGGGCCTCGATCGGCACGGACGGCTTCGCCGTCACGGTGATCGCCTTCTCCACGGCCTCCGGTTCGGTGATGCCCCGGGTGAAGTTGAGGGAGACCGGCATCCCGACGCCGACCGTGGAGCCGTCCTCAGGGGTGTACTGACCGATGAAGGTGTTCTTCGGTACGAGGGTGGTGAAGGTGGTGTCCTTGGCGGACTCGCGGCCGTCGTCGTCCTTGGCTGTCGCGTGCACCCGGTACTTGGTGGCGCCGGCCAGGTGCTGGAGCGGCTCCCAGGTCGCGCCGTCGGCGGCGAGCTTGCCCTCGACGGGCTCGCCCTTGTCGTCCTGGACCTCGACCGAGGTCAGCTTGCCGTCGGTGGCGGAGACCTTGAGGGCGCCGGTGGTGGCCACGTCGTCGGCCTTGTCCTTCGGCGCGACGGTCACCACCGCCACCGACGCGGCGTTGCCGACCTTCGACGCGCCCTTGCCGTCGCCCTTGCCGCCGTCGCCGCTGCCGGAGCCCTCGCTCCCGCCTCCGCCGCCGCACGCGGTGACCAGCAGGAGCAGGGCTCCCATCAGGAGGGCCGGCACCCCGGTCCCCCGTCGTCCGCGCCGTACCGGCCGCGCCTGCCGTATTCGCCGTTCCGGTGCTCCGCCCGCTCCCCGGTCACCCGGACACGCTTCGGAAGCCCCCGATATCGGCAGCCCGTTCCCCATGGTCGTCTCCCCTCGCACGGCCTGGCCCCGCCACGGCCCGCACTCCTGCGCGTCCAGTGCACGCGCACGGCGTTAGATAACCACACCGGAGGCGTGACACAGACCTGCGGAATGTCACTATTCGGTCCCAACCGGCCCGGGACGGCGCAGGTCAAGGCGGTATGACGGCCCATCAGGCCCGTGCGGGCGGGCGGAACGATCAAGGCGGGCGGGGAGCCGGCAGAGGGGAGATCGGGGAACGGTCAGCGAAGGGCCGAGCCCGCGCGCCACCGGTTCCAGTCGAGGTTCCAGCCGCCGAGCCCGTTGTCGGCGGCGACCGTGCGGTCCTTGGAGTTGACCACCTCCACGACGTCGCCGATCAGGGTCCGCTCGAAGAACCAGCCCGCCGGGGTGTCGGGGCCGCCGCCCTTGACGTCCCGCAGCCCGACGCAGCCGTGGCTGACGTTCTCCGAGCCGAAGGTCTCCGAGTCCGCCCAGTAGTTGCCGTGCAGGAAGGTCCCCGAGGTGGTGAGCCGCACGGCGTGCGGCACGTCCTTGATGTCGTACTCGCCGCCGAACCCGACCGTCCTGCCGTCCATGCGTGTGACGTCGTACAACTCGGTGACCACCATCTTCCCGTTGTACGTGGTGTTCTTCGGGGCGCCCGCCGTGATCGGTACGGTCGACAGCAGGTCGCCGTCGCGCCGTACCTCCATGGTGTGCTTCTCCGCGTCGACCAGCGAGACCTGGGAGCGGCCGACCGTGAACCCGAAGGTCTTGTGCTGGATGCCGAAGACGCCCGGTGCGGCCTGGACGTCCCGCAGGGCCAGTTCGACGGTGACCTCGGTGCCCGGCTCCCAGTACTCCCTGGGCCGGAAGTCCAGGCGCTGGTCGCCGAACCAGTGGCCCTCGATCTCCACCGCCGGATCGGCCGTCACCTTGATGGCGCGTTCGACGGCGACGCGGTCCCGGATCCTACGGTTGAAATCGAAGGAAATGATCATGCCGGTACCGACGGTCGAGCGGTTCTCCGGGGAGAAGTAGCCGATGAACCGGTCCGTGGGCACCGCCGTCGTGAAGGTGGTGTGGCGGGCCGAGCGGCGGCCCGCTGCATCGACGGCCACCGCGTCCACGCTGTACTTGGCGGCGAGCGCGACCCGCGCGCCGCTCCGGGGGGTCCAGGAGCGGCCGTCCTCGGAGATCTCTCCGGACAGTTCCCTCGGCTGGGCGTCCTCGATCTGGGTCACCCTGACCCGTTCCAGTCGGCCGTCTGGCACCGTCACCTCGACCGGATCCGTACGGCCGATGCCCTTGGCGCCGTCCTTCGGGGTGATGGCGATGGTGTCGCCGGCCCCCCGCGACTTGCCTTCAGTGAAGGTTGCTCCGCCGGTGCATCCCGACAGTAAGGCCAGTACGGCCACCAGTCCTGCCCATGTCAGGACGGTGGCTGCGCCCGCCCCTGCCCGCTTCGTTACGTTTCTCACGCTCGTCCCAACGACCACCCCCCTCCGGGGGAAACGTGAGGGCGGGCCCTGTTGCGGGCAGAACAGGAGAAGGACCCCATTGGGCGAGCCGCGGCCGGGACGCCGCGCGCTCCGACCCGCGGGGCCGTCGAGCCGCGGGAGGCCGGTCAGTGGCGAGCGCAGCCGAGCAGGAGGCAGTGCGAGGGGAAGAGGAGGAGGGGCCGCGCGACGGGGTACGGGACGGAGTACGGGACGAGGAGCGCGCCGCGCCAGGGGCCCAACGGCCCGAGGCGCCTCCCGGGATCAGCCGGACCGGCCACCACGAGCGGTCCCGCACCGCGCCCCCCGAGGTCTGGCCGGGGGCCCCGACCCCCCTCGGGGCGCGCTACCGGGTGGGCCCCGACGGTGTGGCGGGCACCAACTTCGCGCTCTGGGCGGGCGGCGCCGAGGCGGTCGAGCTGTGCCTCTTCGGCCCGGAGGAGGACGGGGACGGGGACGGGGACGGGAACGGGGACGGGAACGGGGACGTAGACGGCCGGCCGGGCGCCGGAGCGGACGGTCCCGGGACCGAGATCCGGCTGCCGCTGACCGAGCTGACCCATGAGATCTGGCACGGCTTCGTGCCCGGTGTCCGCCCCGGCCGGCGCTACGGGTTCCGGGTGCACGGCCGCTGGGACCCCTGGACCGGCGCCCGCTGGAATCCGGCGAAGCTGCTGCTCGACCCGTACGCCCGCGCGGTCGACGGCGAGTTCGGCCTCCCGCCGGAGGTCTACGGCCATGTCCGCGACTGGCCGCAGGGCAATGTCGCCGACACGGTGCGCGACGAACGCGACTCGGCCCCGTACGTCCCCAAGGGCGTCGTCGTCCACGACGAGGCGCCCGGCGACGAGTGGGCCGACGACCGGCGGCCCAAGACGCCGTGGGCCGACTCGGTCATCTACGAGCTGCATGTGAAGGGCTTCACCCAGCGCCATCCGGGCATCCCCGAGGAGCTGCGCGGTACGTACGCGGGGCTCGCGCACCCGGCGGCGATCGCGTATCTGCGGGAGCTGGGGGTGACGGCGGTGGAGCTGCTCCCCGTGCACCAGTTCGCCCACGAGGAGCATCTGCTCCGGCGCGGGATGCGCAACTACTGGGGCTACAACTCCATCGGCTACTTCGCGCCGCACGCGGGCTACGCGGCGGGCTCCACCCGCGGCCGGCAGGTCACGGAGTTCAAGGCGATGGTGCGGGCGCTGCACGCGGCCGGGATCGAGGTGATCCTGGACGTCGTCTACAACCACACGGCGGAGGCCGGGGAGCTGGGGCCGACGCTCTCGCTGCGCGGGATCGACAACCGCGGCTACTACCGGCTGCCCTCCGACGCCCGCCGCTACACGGACTACACGGGGTGCGGCAACACCCTCCACGTGGTGCAGCCGAACGTGCTGCGGCTGATCACCGACTCGCTGCGCTACTGGGTGACGGAGATGGGCGTCGACGGCTTCCGCTTCGATCTGGCGGCGGCGCTCGCGCGCTCCATGCACGACGTCGACATGCTCTCGCCGTTCCTCGCCGTCATCGCCCAGGACCCGGTGCTGCGCCGGGTGAAGCTCATCGCCGAGCCGTGGGACGTGGGCAACGGCGGCTACCAGGTGGGCGCGTTCCCGCCGCTGTGGACGGAGTGGAACGACCGCTACCGCGACGCCGTAAGGGACTTCTGGCGCGGCGCCCTGCCCGACGTACGGGACCTCGGCTACCGGCTCTCCGGGTCGAGCGACCTGTACGCGTGGGGCGGGAGGCGGCCGTACGCCTCCGTCAACTTCATCACCGCGCACGACGGCTTCACGCTGCGCGACCTCGTCTCGTACGAGCACAAGCACAACGAGGCCAACGGCGAGGGCAACCGGGACGGGACGGACGACAACCGGGCCTGGAACTGCGGGGTGGAGGGCGAGAGCGACGACGCGCGCGTCAACGCGCTGCGGCGCCGGCAGCTGCGCAATCTGCTGACCACCCTGCTGGTCTCCACGGGCGTCCCGATGCTGGTCGCGGGCGACGAGATGGGCCGCACGCAGCGCGGCAACAACAACGCGTACTGCCAGGACAACGAGGTGAGCTGGCTCGACTGGTCGCTGCTGGCGGACCCGGCGGGACCGGGGGCGGGGCTGCACCGGCTGACCACCCGGCTGCTCGCGCTGCGCCGGGCCCATCCCGTACTGCGCAGGCGCGCCTTCTTCTCGGGCCGTCCGCGCGACCCGGACGGGCTGGCGGATCTGGCGTGGTTCACGCCGTGCGGCACGGAGATGACGGAGCGGGACTGGTACGCGCCGGCCACGACGCTGGGGCTCTTCCTGTCCGGGCGGGACATCCCGGGGCGGGACGAGCGCGGGGCCCGGATCACGGACGACAGCTTCCTGACCGTGCTGCACGCGTGCGACCGGGACCGGGACTTCGTCCTGCCGGGGGCGCCGTGGGCGCGGGCGTACGAGCTGGTGGTCGACACGGCGCGGGAGGACCAGACGAAGCCGCCGGGGACGGTGTACGAGGCGGGGGCGGCGGTGAGGGTCCCGGGGCGGTCGGTGCTGCTGTTCCGGGTGTGCGCGTAGGACGCGGGGTGAGTGTCCGAACAACCGGTATGAAGGTATGGCTTCGGCCGCCGCCTGTGGAAAACCCCGTGAGCCATGTCAGTGGTGAACCGTAGGCTCGCCCCTGATGACCGATACATACGCAGCCACCGACGCTGCCTCCCGGAAACCGTCCGCCGTGCGCACGTTGCTGCGGCTCTGGCCGTACGTACGGCCGGTGCGCGGGCGTCTCTTCGGCGCGGCGTTCGTGGCGGTCGTCGCGTCCTGCCTCGGCCTGGTGATCCCGCTCGTGCTGAAGTGGATGGTGGACGGTCCGGTCACCGACCGGGACCCCGGAGGTGTCTGGCTGGGGGCGCTGGTGCTGCTGGCGCTGGGGATCGTGGAGGCGGTGCTGTTCGGCCTGCGCCGCTGGCTGGTGGCCAGGCCGCTGGCCGGGGTGGAGGCGGCGATGCGGGCCGATCTCTACCGTCATCTGCAACGGCTGCCGGTGGCCTTCCACGACCGGTGGCCCTCGGGTCAGCTGCTGTCGCGCGGGACGACGGATCTGATGCTGCTGCGGATGTTCCTGGCCTTCCCGCTGACCTTCCTGCTGGTCAACTCCACCACGATCCTGGTCGGCTTCGTCATTCTGCTGATACAGGAGTGGACGCTGGGGCTGGTGCTGCTGGCGCCCGTGGTCCCGCTGGTCATCCTCTGTTCGCTCTTCGAGGCGCGGTACGCGCTGGTCGCGCGGCAGGCGCAGGACCAGGTGGGTGATCTGACGACGGTGGTCGAGGAGGGGGTCCTCGGCATCCGGATCATCAAGGGCTTCGGACGCCACCAGAGCCAGTCCCTCGCCTTCCGCGCGCTCACCCGGCGGCTGCGCGGCACGGAGCTGGGCAAGGCGCGGCTGCTGGCGGGCATCTGGGGCCTGATCATGACGATCCCGGAGCTGGCGATCGGCGCGGCGCTGGTGCTGGGCACGATCCAGGTGGCGGACGGCGGGCTCTCGGCGGGCACGCTGGTGGCGTTCCTGTCGACCGCGCTCGCACTGCGGTGGCCGGTGGAGTCGATCGGGTTCCTGCTGGCGATCAGCCAGGAGTCGGCGACGGCGACCACGCGGTTCTTCGAAGTGATGGACGTGCCGGAGGAGACCGAGCCCGCGGGGACCGGGGCGGGCGCGGCGGGCGCCGCGACCGCGGCGGGGACGTCCGTTGGGGACGGGCTGCGCTTCGAGGGCGTCTCGTTCCGGTATCCGGAAGAGGACCAGGGCGCGGAGTCCGTGCCCGTACTGACCGGGATAGATCTGCACATCAGACCCGGCGAGACCATGGCCCTGGTCGGCGCCACCGGATCGGGCAAGACGACGCTGACCGCGCTCGTCCCCCGGCTGCACGAAGTGACGTCCGGGCGGATCACCCTGGACGGCGAGGACATCGCCCTGATGGAGCGGCGGCGGCTGCGCGAGCTGGTGTCGGTGGCGTTCGAGGAGCCGACGCTGTTCTCCGCGAGCGTCGGGGAGAACGTGCTGATGGGCAGGGCCGACGCCGACGAGGACGCGCTGGACCGGGCCCTGGACGTGGCGCAGGCGGGGTTCGTCAGGGATCTCCCCGAGGGGATCGGCACCGAGGTCGGCGAGCAGGGCCACAGCCTCTCCGGCGGTCAGCGCCAGCGGCTGGCGCTGGCGCGCGCGGTGGTGGGCCGGCCGCGCTTCCTGGTGCTGGACGATCCGCTGTCCGCGCTGGACGTGCACACGGAGGCACTGGTGGAGGCGGCGCTGCGGCGCGTCCTGCGGGAGACCACGGCGCTGGTGGTGGCGCACCGGCCGTCGACCGTGCTGCTCGCGGACCGGGTGGCGCTGCTGTCGGAGGGGCGGATCGCCGCGGTGGGCACCCATCAGGAGCTGCTGCGGAGCAGTACGGAGTACGCGTGGCTGATGGCCGGGGCGGCGCCGGACGCCGAGACCCCGGCGAAGAGCACGGCAGGGGCCGGGGCCGTTGAGGGGAGCGAGTGATGACGACATCGACCAGTACGGGGCCGGACGGCGCCACCGCGCCCGCGCGGCCGTCCGCCACGGCGCCCGCGCCCACGTCCACGCCCGTCGTGGACTCCCCCGCCCCGGACTGCTTCGTCCGCGACGATCTGCCGACGGCCGACGGCGCGACCGGCGCGCTGCTGCGGTCGCTGCTGGCCACCCGCCGTACGCGCGTGGCCGTTGCCGCGCTGCTTCTGCTGCTCCAGCAGGCCGCCGCCCAGACCGGCCCGCTGCTCGTCGCGTACGCCATCGACCGGGGGGTGCCGGCCTTCCGGGACGGCGACCACGGCCCGCTGTACGCGGTGGGCGCGGGGTATCTGATCTGCGCGCTGGGTTCCGGCGCGTTCCAGTACGCGTTCGTCCGGGCCGCCGCCCGGATCAACCAGGACGTGCTCCTCGATCTGCGCGGCCGTATCTTCCGCCATGCGCAGATGCTCAGCGTGGACTTCCACGAGCGGTACACCTCCGGCAGGCTGATCTCCCGGTCGACCACCGATGTGGAGTCCCTGCGCGAGCTGCTGAGCGAGGGCCTCCAGGAACTCATCGGCGTGGTGCTGTCGTTCGTCTACATCTCGGCGATGCTGCTCTATCTGGACCTGGGGCTCGGCGCGACGGCCGTGCTCTCCTTCGTACCTCTGTATCTGCTGGTGCGGCTCTACCAGCGCCGGTCCGCGCTGGTCTTCGGCCGGCGCTCCACCGCGATCGCCGCCGTCATCGTCAAGTTCGCGGAGACGATGAACGGCATCAGGCCGGTGCAGGCGTTCCGGCGCGAGCGCGCCAACGACGCGGCGTTCCTGACGCTCAACCGGACCCATGAGCGGAGCAACGGGGACTCGCTGCTGGAGATGGCCCGCTATGTGGTCGGTTCGCGGCTCGTCGCGAACGTCACCGTCGCCGGGCTGGTCCTGTGGGGCGCCTACCGGGTGGCGGACGGCACGCTGGCGCTCGGTGTGCTGGCGGCGGTGGTGCTGTATCTGCGGCGGCTCTACGAACCGATCGACCGGCTGGGGATGTTCCTCAACTCGTACCAGTCTGCCGGCGCCTCGCTGGAGAAGATCGCCGGTCTGCTGGCCCAGACGCCGTCCGTGCCCGAGCCGGCCGCCCCCCGGCCGCTGCCCGCGCTCACCGGTGAACTCCCGGGGCGCGAGGCCGTCTTCGAGTCGGTGGCGTTCTCGTACCGTACGGGCGGGGAGGTCCTGCCCCGGTTCGATCTGAGGGTCCCGGCCGGACAGACGGTCGCGGTGGTCGGCTCGACGGGCGCTGGCAAGTCCACGCTCGCCAAGCTGCTGGCCCGGTTCTACGATCCGACGGAGGGCCGGGTGCTGCTCGACGGGGTCGATCTGCGCGATCTGGAGACGGCCGAACTGCGGCGCGGTGTGGTGATGGTGACCCAGGAGGCGTTCCTGTTCTCCGGCACGGTCGCCGAGAACATCGCCGTCGGCCGCCCCGACGCCTCGCGTGCGGAGATCGAGCGCGCGGCCAAGGCCATCGGCGCCCACGACTTCATCAGCGGCCTGCCCGACGGCTACGACACGGACGTGCGCAAACGGGGCGGCCGCATCTCCGCGGGCCAGCGCCAACTGGTCGGCTTCGCGCGCGCGTTGCTGGCCGACCCGGCCGTCCTCATCCTCGACGAGGCGACCAGCTCGCTCGACATACCGGGCGAGCGCGCGGTCCAGCGCGCGATGGACACCGTTCTGCACGGCCGTACGGCGGTGCTGATCGCGCACCGGCTCTCCACGGTCGAGATCGCCGACCGGGTGCTGGTCATGGAGCACGGCCGTGTCGTGGAGGACGGCGCCCCGGCCGACCTGATCGCGGGCACGGGCCGCTTCGCCGACCTGCACCGCGCCTGGCGGGACAGCCTGGTCTGAGCCGTCGATCGCGCGCGCCTCCTGGACGGGCGGCGGGCATGGATCCGGCCCACCGGGTCGGCGGGGCCACCGGCCCGTTCCGTAGGATCGGGCCGTGACAAAGGGGACGGGAACGGCGACGGACACGGGGACGGATACGGGCTGGGCGTCGCCGACATGGATCGAGTCGCTGCTGAGCGAGGCGGCGGCGCGCGGGGACGGGGACGGGGTGCTCGACGCGCTCGCGCGCGGCCGGCTCCGTCTGCTCACCGCCCGGCTGCACGCCGACACCCCCGGCCACACCGCCGCGCTGCCGTCGCAGCGCGATCCCGCGACAGGCCGTACCTGCGTCCCGGTGCTGACCTCGGGCATGGTGCCGCCCTGGCATCCGGAGTGGGTCTTCCGGCGGACCTCCCTCGCCGAACTCGCCCACCGCTGGCCCCACGACAAGCGGTGGCTGGGGGTGAACCTTGGCACCCCGTACGCGACGGTCGTCGACGCCCGCCCCGCGCGGCGCAAGGCGTGGCCGGCGGCGGAGTCGCGGTCCGGCGGACCGCCGGCCGGACTGCTGCTGACGCACGGCGGCGGCCCCACGCACGGACCGGTGGCCCACGGTCTGGCCGTCGGCGCCCATCTCGCCGTGCACAACAGCCTCTTCTGGAACCAGCTCGGCGCCGCCTACCTGGACTACGAGACGGACATCGCCCGGCTGCGCGACCCGTGGGGAGTCACCCACCGCGCCGGCTACCGGCGGACGCTCGACTCGCTGATGGCCACCCGGCTGATGGGCCGTGCTCCCGAGTCCGTCCTGCGGACCCGGCTCGGTCTCGTCCGCAGGCTGAAGCGCGCCCCGACGCGCCAGGAGTGGGCCGACGGCGTCACGGGGGCGCTGGTCCAACGCGGCGCGTCCGCCGCCGACCTCGCGGAGGCCGAGGAGTGGCTGCGGCGCGTCGTCGACTGCGAGGACCGTTTCCGGGCCGAGGGCTTCCTCGCGCCGGACGGGCGGATCGACACCCTGGCCGCCTTCGACTACGGACGGGCCGTCAACGTCGTACGGCTGGCGCTGGGCGCGCGCTACTGCGATCCGGCGGAGGCCGGGCAGGCCGTGGTGCGGATCGGTGAACTCGCCCGGCGGGCCTACGGATCCTGGGCGGAGTTCTCCCTCGGCTACGGGCTGGCCCGGGTGATCCACTACGCCGGGGACGAGGAGGCGGAGATCACCCGCGAGGAGTCGCTCGCCCAGCACCGCATCCTCACCCAGGACCCCACGAGCCCTTACCGGAACATCCCGTGGTCATGAACCAGCGGCCGCCCCGTCCCTTCCCCCAGCACCCGGCGTACGCGGCGCCCTGGGTGCCGCCGTCGGAGACCGAGCAGCTGCTGTACGAGGCGGGCGCGCGCGGCGACGTGGAGGCGCAACTGCGGGTGCTGGCGGGCGCGGAGCTGTACATCGGCGCGCCGAAGGCCGAGGCCGACGCAGAGCCCGGCATGGTCACCTGGCGCCCGCACCGGGACGCGACGGGGCTGGTCGGCAAGCCGGTGCTCACCCGGGGCATGCTGCCGCCGTGGCATCCCGAGTGGGTGTTCCACGGGGTCACCCTCAAGTGGATCGCCACGTTCGAGTGGCGGGACCCGAGGCAGCCGCTGATCGTCAACGGCGGCACCCCGGGCCAGCTCCTGCTGCCCGCCACGCCCCGGCACCGCGCGCTGTGGCTGCGCTGCTACGCGGAGCACGACCGCCCCGACGGAGACCGGCTGATCGCGCTGCGGCACGGCGCGCTGCACGGGCCGCTCGCCTACGGCCTGGCCTGCGGCGTGCATCTGGCGATCGGGCACGGGGTGCCGTGGAACGAGGTGGGCACGGTCTGCTTCGAGTACTCCACCGAGCGCGAACTGCTCCGCGATTCCTGGGGCATCACCGAACGTACCGGCTGGCAGAAGCAGTTGAACCTCCTGCTGGACGGGCGCAACAGCCCGGCGGAGACCGATTTCGTCCTGCGGGTGCGCGAGGAGCTGCGGACCGGCCTCGGCGAGCCGCCGCCCGCCGAGCTGTGGCGCGAGACGGCGGCCGGCCACGCGCAGGACCTGGGGGTGGGCCAGGACGCGGTCGTGCGCATCGAGGAGCTGGTGCGGCGCGTCATCCGGTACGAGGCCCGGTTCCGCGCGGACGGACTGCTGCCGCCGGACGGCAGGGTCGTCACCGCGGTCGCCTACGACTACGGACGCGCGGTGAACCTGGCGCGCTGGGGGCTGTCCGCCAGATTCTGCGACCCGCACGAGGCGGAGCAGGCGATCGTGTACGCCGGGGCGCTGAGCAAGTCGGCCTACGGCTCGTGGGAGGAGTTCTCGGCGGCGTACGCGCTGGGCCGGGTGCTGCGCTTCGACGACGAGGAGTACGGCTCGTACTACGAGCAGACCGTCGTGGCCCACCGGCTCCTGACGGAGCACGAGGGCAGCCCGTGGCGGAACATCCCCTGGCGCTGATTCCGCCCGCCCGCTCCCGTCGCCTCCTCGTGAGATGCCCTATGCCATACGTGTCTCTTCACGACTTGCGCAAATAGCGATCTATACGCGAATTTTGCCAGATCGAGAGAGTGACCGGTGTGTCGCATTACCGATTCTTGGTTCTCTTGCAAATCTTTTGCCCGTCAGCACAGGTCATTCAGCACAGGTCCCGAACTCGCGACGGGCGAGTTCTGTCATCAGGGAGAGCCATGCGCTACGGCACTGCTTTGCGCGAAGCGGTCGCAACGCCTCGCACCACCCCGCTCATCGGAATTTACGACATGTACTCGGCCTCTATCGCGGCCCAGCACTACAACGGATTCTTCGTCTCCGGATTCGGTTTCGCCGCGTCGCATTACGGGCTCCCGGACATCGGTTACATCGCCTGGCCCGACATGGTCGCCTTCGCGGGCCGGCTCCGGATGGCCTTCCCCCACCACCACATGCTCGTCGACATCGACGACGGCTATGTGGACCCGGAGGTCGCCTGCCATGTGGTGCGGCAACTGGAGAGCATCGGGGCGTCCGGGGTGATCCTGGAGGACCAGAAGCGGCCCCGCCGCTGCGGGCACGCCGACGGCAAGCTGATCCTGCCGCTGGAGGAGTACCTGGAGAAGCTCGACCTGGTGCTGCGCAGCAGGGAGGACCTCCTCGTGGTGGCCCGTACGGACGCCACGGAGGAGGCGGAGATCGTACGGCGCGCGGAGGCCCTGTCGCGGACCGACGCGGACGTCATCCTCGTCGACGGGGTGCGCAGCGTCGAGTGGATCCGCCGGATCCGCGCGGTGGTCGGTGACAAGCCCCTGCTGTTCAATCAGATCGCGGGCGGCAAGTCGCCGCGGCTCTCGCTCTCGGAACTCTCCGAGCTGGGTGTCGATGTGGCCATCTACAGCACCCCGTGCCTTTTCGCCGCGCACGGCGCGATCGACGGCGCGCTGATCGATCTGAAGATGTCCGACGGGCGGCTCCCGGATTCCCGGGAGACCGGCGCCATCGGGGTGAAGGGTTCCACGGAACTGCTGGAGAAGAACATCAGCAGGCATCACCTCGGGCGGCACCCGGACCCGGAATCCGTCCCGGTCCCGGTATCGGTCTGATCCGGTATTCCCTCTCGTGTCGACGAATCCCTTTCGGCCGGGCACCGGCCGGCATCGCATGACGGAGAAGGGGCCACGTCCGACGCGCGCGTCCGCCAAGGGCGTCGCCGTCGCCGCGGGCATCCTCTGCGGCGGCGCCGGCGCCGGTCTCGCACAGGCCGACGAGCCTCCCCCGCCGACCGCGCTGATCGCCGGCCGGAACGTCGGCCTCCTGGTGATCGACAACTCCCACGCGGACTCCTGGCTGGAGATCGACCGGACGCTCAACTTCCTGATCGGCGCCAAGGGGACGGCGGGCAGCGACCACGACGGGGGCGGCGGCGCCATCGACGTACAGGCCGGGGAGAGCACGGCCCCGGCCGCGCCCCCGGCCACCGGTACCGACGGCGGTACGGCCGGCGGCGGGTCGGGCAGTTGGATCCCGCTGATCGGCCATCCCCCCTGGCAGGGGGAGAACGGTGACTGACGCGGCGTCACGGACGGCTCCGGGGACGAGCCAAGGGGCCGAGCCGCCCGCCCGGCTGCCCGCCCGGCTGAGGAGGGCCGTCGATCCGTACGTCCTCGCCCTGCTCGGTACGGTCGCGCTCGCCGCGCTGCTGCCCGCGACGGGCCGGGCGGCCGGGGCCGTCGGCGGCTGCGCCGACCTCGCCATCGGACTGCTGTTCTTCCTGTACGGCGCGCGGCTGTCGGCCCGGGAGGCGGTGGACGGCCTGCGGCAGTGGCGGCTGCATCTCCTCGTCGGGGCGGCCACCTTCGTCCTCTTCCCGCTGCTGGGGCTGGCCGCGAGCGGGCTCGTCCCGCACGTACTCACCGACCGGCTCCACATGGGCCTGCTCTTCCTCTGTGTCGTGCCCTCCACCGTCCAGTCGTCCATCGCCCTCACCTCCACCGCCCGGGGCAATGTGCCGGCCGCGATCTGCGCCGGTACGTACTCCAGCCTGCTCGGCATGGCGGCCACCCCGCTGCTCGCCGGCTGGCTGATCGGCGCCACGGCGGGCTTCTCGGCGGACGGGGCGCGGGCCCTCGTCGTACAGCTGCTTCTCCCCTTCCTGGCGGGGCAGTTGTGCCGCCGATGGATCGGGGACTTCGTCGCCCGGCACAAGAGGAAGCTCGGCCTGCTGGACCGGGGCGCCATCCTGCTCGTGGTCTACACGGCCTTCAGCCGGGGCATGGTGGAGGGCGTCTGGCAGCAGGTCACCCCCGTCCGGCTGCTCGCCCTGTTCGCGGTGTGCGCGACGCTGCTCGCACTGGCCCTCGGCACGACGTCGTACGCGGCGCTGCGGCTGGGGTTCAGCCGGGAGGACCGGGTCGCCATCGTCTTCTGCGGCTCCAACAAGAGCCTGGCGACGGGGCTGCCGATGGCGGCGGCGCTGTTCGGGGCCTCGGCCGGGCCGGTGATCCTTCCGCTGATGCTCTACCACCAGATCCAGCTGATGGTGTGCGCGGTCATCGCGTCCCGCTGGGCGCGCCCGCCGTCCCCGCTTCGGCACCCGGCCGGTCCGCGGAACCGCCGGCCTGTCGCGGACCGGCCTCCTCCCCCACCCGCGCGTGCCGCAGCACCGTGACCGAGAGGACCGCCGCCCCCACCATCGTCACGGCGGCGCCCACCCCGGCGTAGCCCATGCCGTGCGTGAATGCCTCGCGCGCGGTGGCCAGCAGGGAGTCCCCGGCGTCCCCGCCGAGCCGCTGGGCCGCCGACATCGCGCCGCCGAGCGTCTCGCGCGCGGCGGCCGGGGCGTCGGGGGCGGCGGACTTCATGTCGGCGCTGTACACGGCCGCTCCGATCGATCCGAGGATGGCCATGCCCAGCGCGCCGCCCAGCTCCTGGCCGGATTCCAGGACGGCGGCCGCCGAGCCCGCGCGCTCGGGCGGGGCGGCGCCGAGGGCGAGTTCGTTGGCCAGGGTCATCGCGGTGACCAGTCCGGCCGCGTACATCGAGGAGCCGACGAGTACGGTCCACAGCGCCGAGTCCGTACGGACCTGGCTGAGCCAGCCGAACCCGGCGGCCGACAGGAGCAGTCCACCGCACATGACATGGGCGCGGTCCACGCGGGTGGCGAGGGCGGCTCCGGTCGGGGCGGCGACCACCACGCCGAGCGAGGGCACCAGACTCCACAGCGCGGCCTCGAACGGGCTCTTGCCGAGCACCGACTGGAGGTACTGGGTGAGGAAGATCGCGTAGCCGACGGTCGCTGCCATCGCGAGGAGATTGACGAGCACCGAGCCGCCGTACGCCGCCCGCCGCACCAGCGCCAGATCGACCATCGGATGATCGAGGCGCAGCTGACGGACCAGGAAGGCGGCGGCGAACAGCAGCCCGACGGCGACGGCGAGCACGGACAGCGGTTCGTAGCCGTTCTTGGCCAGCTCCTTGATGCCCTGGATGAGCGGCAGCAGGGCGGCGAGTGAGAGCACCGCGCTCAGTACGTCGAACCGGCCGGCCGGCGGCGAGCGGAACTCCGGGAGCAGGAGCGGCGCGAGCACCAGCAGCAGGGTCATCGCCGGAAGGTTGATCAGGAAGACCGAGCCCCACCAGAAGTGCTCCAGCAGCGCGCCGCTGACCACGGGGCCGAAGGCGACCCCGCCGGCCATCACGGTCGTCCAGAGGGTGATGGCCTTGGCACGCTGCCCGGGGTCGCGGAAGAGGTTGCGGATCAGGGCGAGCGTGGACGGCATCAGGCAGGCGCCGCCCACGCCGAGCAGGGCCCGCGCGACGATGAGCGCGCCGGGGGTGTGCGCGTATCCGGCGGCGACCGAGGCCGCGCCGAAGACCACGGCGCCGGCCAGCAGCAGCCGGCGGCGGCCGACGCGGTCGCCGAGGGCGCCCATCGTGATCAGGAGCCCGGCGAGCACGAATCCGTAGATGTCGAGGATCCACAACTGCTGGGTGGAGCCGGGCCGCAGGTCCTCGCTGATGGCGGGGATGGCGAAGTAGAGGATGGAGACGTCCATCGAGACCAGCAGCAGCGGCAGCATCAGCACGCCCAGTGCCGTCCACTCCCGGCGTCCGGCGCGCGCGGCGCCCGGCGCCCCGGGTGTCTCGTGCTGTTCGTGCCTCTCGTGCTGCTCGTGCTTCTCGTGGGGTGCGCTGTCGGGTGTCATTCCCTCGGTCATACGGGGAGCACAGCAGCCCGGCGCGTACACCGCCAGCCCTGCCTAGTGCACCGGGCTGCCGTGGGGCTCCCCGCCCCAGCTCAACCGCGGTTACCCCCGTTCAACCGCACTAGTACACTCACGCTCGTGGTGACCGAACCGCCCTACCTGCCGCCCTATCTCAGGATCGCCGCCGAGATCCGCGACCGCGTCGAGGCGGGCGTGCTGCGCCCCGGCGACCGCGTGCCGTCCACCCGCGCGATCACCCAGGAGTGGGGGGTGGCGATGGCGACCGCCACGAAGGCGCTGGCCGCGCTGCGCCAGGAGGGCCTGGTACGGGCCGTGCCGGGCGTCGGCACGGTGGTCGACCGGGCCGGCGCCCAGCCGCGCCGCAACCCCGGGGACCCGGTGCGCGGCGAACCGGCCCTGAACCGGCGGCGGATCGTCAGGACCGCGATCGAACTGGCGGACTCCGAGGGGCTCGCCACGCTCTCGATGCGCCGGGTCGCCACCGCGCTCGCCACCTCGACCATGGCGCTCTACCGCCATGTCCCCGGCAAGGCCGAGCTGGTGCGGCTGATGTCCGACGCGGTCTCGGGCGAGGAGCCGATGGGGCCCGTACCGGCCGACTGGCGCGCGGGTCTGGAGCACGCGGCGCGCTGGCTGTGGCGGGCGAACGCGCGCCACCCCTGGCTGGCCACCGCCATGGCCTCCTTCACCCGCCCCGCCGCCGCGCCCGACGCCATGGCGTACACGGAGTGGGTGCTGAACACCCTGCGGAACACCGGGCTCTCGCCGTTCGAGATGATTCACAGCCATCTCACAGTCTTCGCCTATGTCCAGGGACTGGCCATGGCGGCGGACATGGAGAACCAGGCGAGGCAGGACACCGGGCTGTCCGACGAGGAGTGGCTCGCGCGGAACGAGCCACGGTTCGACGCCATCGTGGCGGGCGGCGCTTATCCGCTGATCAACACGCTCTTCACACAGGACCAGTTCGATCTGGACCTCGATACCCTCTTCGAGTTCGGGCTGCGGCTGACCCTCGACGGCATCGCCGTGATGATCGACGAAACGTCCGCTTAACGAACATGTCATTTCTGGCAGCGGACGATTTCCGGCCAACTTGTTGACGCGCTCCTGACAGTGGGGCGTCCCGGCTGCGACTCTTCCCCCGTTCTTCGCACCACCCCAGCACCACCCCGCACCACCACGCACCACTTGCTCCGCTCGCTCCGCACACACGGCTGATCAGAGCCGTCCCGCACTCCCCCCTCGCAGAAGGAGTTCGCGTGAGACCTGTCAGACCCCTGAGTGCCACGTCCCGCCGCCGCGCCACCGCCACCGGCGCGCTCATCGCCGCCGCGGCCCTGCTCGGCGTCGGCGTCCAGGCCACCACCGCCACCGCACAGCCCGGCAGCGCGCCCGCGAAGCCCGTCGCCGGCAAGGCCGACCCCGGCGCGCTGCCGCGTTCGCTCTCGCCCGCGGCGCGCACCGCGCTGATACGCGAGGCCGACGCCACCAGGACGGAGACCGCGAAGGACCTCGGCCTGGGGGCGGGAGAGAAACTCGTCGTCCGCGATGTCGTGCAGGACGTCGACGGCACCACGCACACCCGCTACGAGCGCACCTACCAGGGGCTTCCCGTCCTCGGCGGCGACCTCGTCGTCTCCGCGTCGAAGTCGGGCGCGACCGAGACCGTCAGCAAGGCGTCCACCGCCACGCTGAAGAACGTCTCCACCACCGCCTCGATCACCCCGGCCGCCGCCGAGAAGCAGGCGCTGAGCGCCGCCGCGAAGGCCGACTCCAAGGCGAACGACGCGAAGAAGATCGAGACCGACAGCGCGCCGCGCAAGGTCGTCTGGATGGCCAAGGGCACCCCGACCCTCGCGTACGAGACCGTGATCGGCGGGTTCCAGCACGACGACACCCCCAACGAGCTGCACGTCGTCACCGACGCGGCCACCGGCGCGAAGCTGTACGAGTGGCAGGCCGTCGAGAACGGCGTGGGCAACACCCAGTACAGCGGCCAGGTCACCCTGGGATCCACCCCGTCGGGATCCACGTACAACCTCACCGACGGGGGGCGCGGCAACCACCGTACGTACAACCTGAACCGCTCCACCTCCGGCACCGGCACGCTCTTCTCCAACTCCACCGACACCTGGGGCAACAGCCTCCCGGCCAACCTGGAGACCGCCGGCGCGGACGCGGCCTACGGCGCCGGGCTCACCTGGGACTACTACAAGAACGTGCACGGCCGCACCGGCATCAAGGGCGACGGCGTCGGCGCGTACTCCCGCGTCCACTACAGCAGCGGCTACGTCAACGCCTTCTGGCAGGACTCGTGCTTCTGCATGACCTACGGCGACGGCTCCGGCAACGCCCGCCCGCTGACCTCGATCGACGTGGCCGCCCACGAGATGACCCACGGCGTCACCTCCGTCACCGCCAAGCTCAACTACAGCGGTGAGTCCGGCGGTCTCAACGAGGCCACCTCCGACATCTTCGCCGCCGCCGTCGAGTTCTACGCCGACAACGCCGACGACCCGGGCGACTACCTCATCGGCGAGAAGATCAACATCAACGGCAACGGCACCCCGTTGCGCTACATGGACAAGCCCAGCAAGGACGGCGCCTCGCGCGACTACTGGTCCTCCACCCTCGGCAATGTGGACGTCCACTACTCCTCGGGCCCGGCGAACCACTGGTTCTACCTGATCTCCGAGGGCAGCGGCGCCAAGACCGTCAACGGTGTCGCCTACGACTCGCCGACCTACGACGGCCTGCCGGTGACGGGCATCGGCCGGGACAAGGCCGCGCAGATCTGGTTCAAGGCGCTCACCACGAAGTTCACCTCCACGACCAACTACGCGGCGGCGCGCACCGGCACGCTCGCCGTGACGGCCGACCTGTACGGCACGGACAGCGCCGAGTACAAGTCCGTCACGGACGCCTGGGCGGCCATCAACGTGGGCGCCCGCCCCGGCAGCGGCGGCAACACGGGCACGGTCTTCTCCAGCAGCACCGTGGTCGCCATCCCGGACAACGGCCCGGCGGTCACCTCGCCGCTCGCGGTCACCGGCATCACGGGCAACGCCCCGGCCTCCCTCCAGGTCGACGTGGACATCACGCACACCTGGCGCGGCGACCTGGTCGTCGACCTGGTCGGGCCGAGCGGCACGTCCTACCGGCTGAAGAGCTCCAGCGGCGGCGACTCCGCGCAGGACGTGGTGGAGACGTACTTCGTCAACGCGTCGTCGGAGACGGCGAACGGCACCTGGCAGCTGAAGGTCCAGGACGTCGCGGCCCGGGACACGGGCCGGATCAACGGCTTCAAGCTCACCTTCTGAGCCGTACGGGCCTGACGGGCCGAACGGCCGCATGAGCGGTACGGTCCAGCACGCCTATGAGCCGTCCGGGGTGTCCCACGCCCCGGGCGGCTCCGCCGCGTGGATGAGCTTGCGCAGCGCGTCGTAGTACACCTCGTGGTCCACGGTGGCGGGCAGCATCGCGGCGAAGTGCCCGGTGAGTACGGGGAACTCCGCCGGATCCAGCGCCGCCAGGGCGGTACGGGTCAGGGCGACGGCCGCCTTCGGGTCCCGGTGGTCGACGAAGGTCGCGCTGCCGAGGGTGAGCAGATACAGCTGGCGGTACGTGACCATGGCCCGCTCGGGCGTCATGCCCGCCGCGACGCTGTCCGCGAGCTGCGGCTCCACCAGCTTCCCCAGCAGCTCCGGCCCCAGCCACGGCCGCCCGCCGCGCAGGGCGAGCAGCCCGGGACGGGCGGTCAGCGCGCCGTACAGCCCGCGGAAGCGCGCCTCGGTGGCCGAGGCCCAGTCGCTCCCCGGCGGGATGCCGGGCAGCTCGGCGGCCAGCTGGTCGGCGCAGAGGTCCAGCAGCCCCGCGAGGTCGCCGCAGCGGCGCTGCACCGTGGCGTGCGCGACGCCGAGGCGGGCCGCGACCGTACGGAAACTGAGCGCGCCGGGCCCGTCCTCGTCGAGGAGCGAGAGCGCGGCGGCGGCGATGCGCGCGGGGGCGGCGGGGTCGGGGGAAGCGGATTGCCCGGTCATGTGAGCCATCGTACGATACAGCGTATCGGAGTTCCGGACGGGACCCAGGGAGCGAGCGCGCACATGTCCGAACTGACCTACGGCGACATCAAGCGGGCGGTGGACCGCACGGCGGGCCGGGTGCGCGCGGTGACGGTGGCGCCGGCTGACCCGGACGGCGCCGGACCCGGCCCCCGGGTCCGGCTGGCGCTGGAGTATCTCCAGCACACCGGCTGTTTCAAGGCGCGCGGCGCGGTCAACTTCCTGCGCGCGCACACGGAGTCGGGCACGCTGCCGGACGCCGGTGTCACGATCGCCTCGGGCGGCAACGCCGGACTGGCCTGCGCGTGGGCCGCGCGCGGGCAGGGGACGCGCGCGACGGTGTTCCTGCCGCGGACGGCGCCGGAGGTGAAGGTCGCGCGACTGCGTTCGTACGGCGCCGAGGTGCGTCTCGTGGGCACGGCGTACGCCGAAGCGCTGGCCGCGTGCCAGGAGTTCGCCGCCACGACGGGCGCGCTCGCCTCCCACGCGTACGACAACCCGCTGATCGCCGCCGGGGCCGGGACGCTGATGGAGGAGATCCACGAGCGCCTCCCCGGCCTGGACACCGTGGTGGTCGCGGTGGGCGGCGGCGGCCTGTTCGCGGGCGTGGCCACGGCCGCGCGGGAGCACGGCGTACGGGTGGTGGCGGTCGAGCCGGAGAACTGCCGCGCGCTCAACGCCGCCGTCGAGGCGGGCGCCGTGGTGGACGTCCCGGTCGACTCGGTGGCGGCCGACTCCCTGGGCGCGCGCCGCGTCTCGGCCGCCGCGCTGGACGCGGCCCGGCGGGAGGGCGTGCGCAGCGTCCTCGTCCCGGACACGGAGATCGTCCGCGCCCGCGGGCTCCTCTGGCACGACCACCGCATCGCGGTCGAACACGGCGCGGCGACGGCGATGGCGGCGCTGAGCGGCGGGGCGTACCGGGCGGCCGCGGACGAGAGGGTGTGCGTGGTGCTGTGCGGCGCGAACACGGATCCGCGGACGCTGACCGAGGGCGGCTGAGGACGCCCCTGTCGGACACGAGCGCGTGAGGGCGGGGCGCCCACTCTCGGCGCTTTGCCGGTTCGGCAACAATAGTTGCCACGCGTGCACCTCCGAGCGGAGCATCGGCCGTGAACGGAGGTACTACGCATGGGTACGCGAGAACAATCGAGCACGCGCGGACGACTCGGCACGGCGGACCGGTACGACGCCGTGGTCATCGGCGGCGGGGCGGCCGGGCTCAGTGGGGCGCTGACGCTGGCACGCGCACGGCGTTCGGTGCTGGTCATCGACGAGGGCCGGCCCCGTAACGCGCCCGCGTCGGGGATCCACGGCTATCTGGGACTGGACGGCACCGCGCCCGCCGAGCTGCTGGCCGCCGGGCGCCGGGAGGTGACCGGGTACGGCGGCGAGATCGTCGACGGGACCGTGGTGACGGCGCGGCGCCTCGCGGACGACGCGGGGTTCCGGGTCGAGCTGGCGGACGGGTCCTCGGTCACGGCGGCCCGGCTGCTGGTGACCACGGGGCTGACCGACGAGCTGCCCGAGGTGCCGGGGCTGGCCGGCCGGTGGGGGCGCGAGGTGCTGCACTGCCCGTACTGCCACGGCTGGGAGGTCCGCGACGAGCCGATCGGAGTCCTGTCGAGCGGGCCACTCGGCGTGCACCAGGCGCTGATGTGGCGGCAGTGGAGCAAGGACGTCACCCTCTTCCTGCACACCGGACCCGAACCGGACGACGAGGAGTACGAGCGGCTCGCCGCCCGGGAGATCGCCGTGGTGGACGGCGAGGTGACCGGCGTCGAGGTCACCGGCGACCGGCTCGCCGGGGTCCGGCTCGCCGACGGCCGCACGCTGCCCTGCCAGGCCGTGGTGGTCGCCCCGCGCTTCACCGCCCGCGCGGGCTTCCTCACCGGCCTGGGCCTCGACGTCACGGAGCAGGAGATGTCGGGCCATGTCGTCGCCACGCACATCGCCGCCGACCCCACCGGCGCCACCGGGGTGCCGGGCGTATGGGTGGCCGGCAATGTCACCAACCCGACCGCCCAGGTCAACGCCGCGGCCACCGGCGGCACGCTCGCGGGCGCGGCGATCAACGCCGATCTGACGGCCGAGGAGATCCGCGTGGCCGTCGCCGAACGGCGTGCGTCCGGCCCCGCCCGCACGACCACCGACGACCGGAAGGCGCCCCGATGACCACCGAGTCCACCCGGACCGCCGAGTCCGCCCAGGCCACCGGGGCCGACGAGTCCACCACGCACGAGCAGTTCTGGGACGACCGTTACAACGAGAGCGAGCGGATCTGGAGCGGCGACCCCAATGCCACCCTGGTCGAGGAGACCGCCGGCCTGAAGCCGGGCACCGCGCTCGAACTGGGCTGCGGCGAGGGCGGTGACACGATCTGGCTCGCGCGGCAGGGCTGGCACGTCACCGCGACCGACGTCTCCGGGGTCGCCCTCGGCCGCACGGCCGAGCACGCGGCGCGCGCCGGTGTCACCGACCGGGTGGTCCTGGAGCGCCACGACCTCGCGGAGTCCTTCCCCGAGGGCTCCTTCGACCTGGTCTGCGCGCACTTCCTGCACTCGTACCTGGACATGCCGCGCGAGCGGATCCTGCGGACCGCCGCCTCGGCCGTCGCGCCCGGCGGGGTGCTGCTCGTGGTCGGCCACTCCGGCTTCCCCTCATGGATGGAGGAGCCGCCGGCCGATGTGCGGCTGCCGGGCGCGCGGGAGGTGCTCGACGCCCTCGAACTCCGTTCCGGGGAGTGGGAGATCCTGGTCGCCGCGGAACACCGGGCGCCCTCGACCGGCCCCGAGGGGCAGCAGGGCTTCCACGCGAACAACACCGTCAAGGCACGGCGCCTGCCGTAGGTGCCGCGCCGCGTCCGGCGGCCCACCCCGGCCGCCGGGCGCGGCGCCCTCAGCGCATCAGGACGCCCGCGCCCTCCCCGGTCGCCTCCGTGGGCAGCGCGACCAGTCCCAGGTCCGCGCTGGTGGCGAGCAGCGGGTGGGCGGGCAGGACGCGGACGGTGTAGCCGTAGGGGCCCGTACGGTCGAGGGCGAGCGGGCCCTCGTACACCCAGCGGCCCTCCAGGTCGGGGCCGCCGGCCGGTTTGAGCGGGAAGGTCCGGGCGTCGGCGATCGTGTCGTCCGAGCCGACCCGGCCCGCGACGGCCTGGACCTCCACCGCCTCCGGGCGCAGTTCGCCGAGTCCGACGCGCACCCGCAGGGAGAGCGTGGAGCCCAGCTCGGCGCCGCTTCCCTCGCCGCCGGGGGCGCCGCTCGCGGCGACCGCCTCGACATGGTCCACGGAGACGTACGGCCAGAGGGTGCGCGTCCGGTACTTCCAGGCGGCCAGCTCCGTCGCGGTGTCCGCGTCCAGCGCGCGGTGGGCGTCCGCCGCCGGGGCGTACAGCCGCTCCACGTACTCCCGTACCATCCGGCCGGCCAGCACCTTCGGCCCGAGCGTGACCAGGGTGCGCCGGACCATCTCGATCCAGCGGTCCGGCAGTCCGGCCTCGCCCCGGTCGTAGAAGCGGGGCGCGATGCGGTCCTCCAGCAGCTCGTAGAGCGCGTTGGCCTCCAGCTCGTCGCGCCGGTTCTCGTCGGCGGACGAGCCGTCGGCGGTGGGGATGGCCCAGCCGAAGTCCGGCTCGAACCACTCGTCCCACCAGCCGTCCAGCACCGACAGGTTGAGACAGCCGTTGAGCGCGGCCTTCATACCGCTGGTGCCGCACGCCTCCAGCGGGCGCAGTGGGTTGTTGAGCCAGACGTCGCAGCCCGGGTAGAGCTTCTGCGCCATCCCCATCCCGTAGTCGGGCAGGAAGACGATGCGGTGGCGGACCCGGGCGTCGTCGGCGAACCGCACCAGCTCGCGCACCAGCCGCTTGCCGCCGTCGTCGGCCGGATGGGCCTTGCCGGCGACGACGATCTGGACGGGCCGCTCCGGGTGGAGCAGCAGGTTCGTCAGCCGCTCGCGGTCGCGCAGCATGAGAGTGAGGCGCTTGTACGAGGGGACGCGGCGGGCGAAGCCGATGGTGAGGACGTCGGGGTCGAGGACACCGTCGATCCAGCCGAGTTCGGCGGCTTCGGCGCCGCGCTCCCGCCAGGAGGCGTGCAGCCTCGTGCGCACCTCGCCGACCAGCCGCTCGCGCAGCGCGCGCCGTACCTCCCAGAGTTCGGCGGCGGGCACCTCCTCGGCCGGTCCGAGCCGGGTGACCTCGGGCGCGGTCCAGGTCGGCGCGTGCACGCCGTTGGTGATGGAGGTGATGGGCACCTCGTCCGGGTCGAAGTCCGGCCAGAGCCCGGCGAACATCTGGCGGCTGACCGCGCCGTGCAGGGTGGAGACGCCGTTGGCGCGCTGGGCGAGCCGCAGGCCCATCACCGCCATGTTGAACAGGTGGGGCTCGCCGCCGGGGTAGGTCTCCACGCCGAGGCCGAGGACGCGCTCGGCGGGCACGCCGGGCAGCTCGCCGTCGTCGCCGAAGTGACGGGAGATCAGGTCGCGGTCGAAGCGGTCGATGCCGGCGGGGACGGGGGTGTGGGTGGTGAAGACCGTCCCGGCCCGCACCGCCTCCAGCGCGGCCTCGAAGCCGAGTGCCCCGCCTTCTCCGGCGCTGCCGTCCCCACCGCTGCCCGCACCCTCGCCCGTGGTCCCGTCCGGGCTCGGGCCGCTCGTCATGAGTTCGCGGATGCGCTCCAGGCCGAGGAAGCCGGCGTGGCCCTCGTTGGTGTGGAACACCTCGGGCGCGGGGTGTCCGGTGAGCCGGCAGTACGCGCGGACGGCGCGGACGCCGCCGATGCCGAGCAGCATCTCCTGGAGCAGCCGGTGTTCGCTGCCGCCCCCGTAGAGCCGGTCGGTGACCTCGCGCTCGCCCGGCCCGTTCTCCTCGACGTCGGAGTCGAGGAGCAGCAGCGGGACCCGGCCGACCCTGGCCTGCCAGACGCAGGCGCGCAGCGAGCGGTGGCCCGGCAGGGTGAGGGCGATACGGACGGGTGTGCCGTCGGCCTCGCGGAGCTGGGTGAGGGGCAGTTCGTCGGGGTCGAGGACCGGATAGCGCTCCTGCTGCCAGCCGTCGCGGGAGAGCGACTGGCGGAAGTAGCCGTGCCGGTAGAGCAGTCCGACGCCGATGAGCGGTACGCCGAGGTCGCTGGCGGCCTTGAGGTGGTCGCCGGCGAGGATGCCGAGGCCGCCGGAGTACTGGGGCAGGGCGGCCGTCACGCCGAACTCGGGTGAGAAGTAGCCGATGGCGGCGGGCAGTCCCGCGCCCTCGCCGTCCCGTTCCTGGTACCAGCGGTCGCCGTGCAGATAGGTGTCGAGATCGGTGGCGGCGGCGCCGAGCCGGTCGAGGAAGGGGCGGTCCCCGGCCAGCTCGGCCAGGCGCGCGGCGGAGACGGCGCCGAGCAGCCGTACGGGGTCGGCGCCGCAGGCCCGCCAGCCGTCGGGGTCGACGGCCTCGAAGAGTTCACGGGTGCCGGTGTGCCAGGACCAGCGGAGGTTGCGGGCCAGATCGCCGAGCGGCTGGAGCGGTTCCGGCAGGACGGGGCGGACGGTGAACCGACGGATTGCCTTCACGTTGTTCCACCTTCGCAGGGGGCATACGAGCCAAGAGGGGCGCACCACGCTGTGCGGCCCGCCGTCCCTCCGACGGTAGCCCCACGGCGCCCTCCACGACCACGGCGCACACGCGCACTCACCCGTGCGCCTCCGCGCCGCGCCGGAGTGCGGAGGCGGACGGCGGGATGAGGGATGTCGTACGTGTTGCCGCGAGTGTCCGCGCGCCGGGGCGGATTTCCGTACGCCCCAGGAGTTAACAATCCGCCGGATTGCCCACCCGAAAGGAGTGGGAAGGCTCCTGCGGTACGCATGACCCGTACGCACGACCTGTGCTCATGGCACTCGCACGGCACGTACTTACCGCACACGAGCGCGTCTCCACACGATTCCAGCGCTATTCGAGTGAACGCGGACAGGAGCGGCCATGCTCGCAGCCTCCCAGTCGTCCTCAGAGCAGCTACAAAGTACTTTCAAACCATCAAAATTCGGCAAAAGCATTCGAAACCCCACCGAAACCTCCGCTCCATCAGGAACCTCCGCTCCATCCGGTCGCTCCGATCGGTTCGAACGACCCGCCCTGCCTGTCACGCCCGCACAGCCCTCATCAGGTGATCCAGTGAAACCGCTGATTGGTCGTATCCCCGTCCTGGACGTAGCACCGCTCGTCGACTGCGGCAGACGCCCCACGAAGGCGGTGCGCGGTGAGTCCTTCCAGGTCACCGCCACCGTCTTCCGCGAGGGCCACGACGCCGTCGCGGCCAATGTCGTCCTCATGGACCCCGGCGGCCGGCCGGGCCCCTGGACCCCCATGGCAGAACTCGCCCCCGGCACCGACCGCTGGGGCGCCGAGGTCACCCCCACCGAGGAAGGCCGCTGGACCTACACCGTCGAGGCGTGGAGCGACCCGGTCGCCACCTGGCGCCACGCCGCCTCCGTCAAGATCCCGGCGGGTGACGACCCGAAGGACATCGCGCTGGTCCTCGCGGAGGGCGCGCGGTTGTACGACCGGGCCGCCGCCGGGGTGCCCAAGCGCGACGGCCGGGAAGCGGTGCTGGCCGCCGCCGACACCCTGCGCGACACCTCGCTGCCGGCCCGCGCCCGGCTGGAGGCGGCGCTCGCCCCCGAGGTGGACGCGGCGCTCGCCCGTCATCCGCTGCGCGACCTGGTCACCGCCTCGCGCCCGGTCCCGCTGCTGGTGGAGCGGCGGCGCGCGCTGTACGGATCGTGGTACGAGCTGTTCCCGCGCTCGGAGGGCGCCGTCGTCGAGAAGGGCGAGCCGCCGGTCAGCGGCACCTTCAGAACGGCCGCGCGGCGGCTGCCCGCTGTCGCCGCGATGGGCTTCGACGTCGTGTACCTGCCGCCGATCCACCCCATCGGCACCACGCACCGCAAGGGTGCCAACAACAGCCTCACCCCCGGCCCCGACGACGTCGGCGTGCCCTGGGCGATCGGCTCGGCCGACGGCGGCCACGACGCGATCCACGCCGAGCTGGGCACGATCGAGGACTTCGACCACTTCGTGGAGAGCGCCCGCACCCTGCGGATGGAGGTCGCGCTCGACTTCGCGCTCCAGTGCTCCCCCGACCATCCCTGGGTCACCAAGCACCCCGAGTGGTTCCACCACCGCGCCGACGGCTCGATCGCGTACGCGGAGAACCCGCCGAAGAAGTACCAGGACATCTACCCGATCGCCTTCGACAGCGATCTGCGCGGCCTGGTCAGGGAGACCACCCGGGTGCTGCGCCACTGGATGGCCCACGGGGTGCGGATCTTCCGCGTCGACAATCCGCACACGAAGCCGGTGATCTTCTGGGAGAAGGTCATCGCGAACATCAACCGGACCGATCCCGACGTGATCTTCCTGGCCGAGGCGTTCACCCGGCCCGCGATGATGCGCACGCTCGGCGCGGTCGGCTTCCAGCAGTCGTATACGTATTTCACCTGGCGCACCACCAAGCGGGAGCTGACGGAGTACCTGACGGAGCTGTCGGGCGAGTCCGCCGCTTCCATGCGGCCGAACTTCTTCGTGAACACGCCGGACATCCTGCACGCCTACCTCCAGGAGGGCGGCCGTCCGGCGTTCGAGGTGCGGGCGGTGCTGGCGGCGACGATGGCTCCGTCGTGGGGTGTGTACGCGGGATATGAACTTTGCGAGAACTCCCCCGTCAGGCCCGGCAGCGAGGAGTACCTTGACTCCGAGAAGTACCAGCTGAGGCCCCGGGACTGGGAAGCGGCCGAGCGCGAGGGCCGCACCATCGCCCCCCTGATCACCCGGCTGAACCGGATCCGGCGGCGGCATCCCGCCCTCCAGCAGCTGCGTGACATCCACTTCCACCACGCGGACAACGACGCGGTCATCGCGTACAGCAAGAGGTCGGGCACGGACATCGTTCTGGTGGTCGTCAACCTCGACCCTCACCACACCCAGGAGGCGACGGTCTCGTTGGACATGGAGCGGCTCGGCCTCTCGTGGCACGAGACCGTTCCGGTACGCGACGAGCTGACCGGCCAGACCTATCACTGGGGCAGCTCCAACTATGTGCGCCTAGAGCCGGGCGCCACGCCCGCGCACATCGTGGTTCTGCGACCGTCCCCGCCGATCGGAGGGTCACCCACATCATGATCGTCAACGAGCCCGTCCACGACACGTTCGAGGACACACCGGTCAAGGACCGGCATCCCGACTGGTTCAAACGAGCCGTCTTCTACGAGGTCCTGGTGCGTTCGTTCCAGGACAGCAACGGCGACGGCATCGGCGACCTGAAGGGAATCACCGCCAAGCTGGACTATCTCCAGTGGCTCGGTGTCGACTGCCTCTGGCTGCCGCCCTTCTTCAAGTCGCCGCTGCGCGACGGCGGCTACGACGTGTCGGACTACACGGCCGTGCTCCCCGAATTCGGCGATCTCGCCGACTTCGTGGAGTTCGTGGACGCCGCGCACCAGCGCGGCATGCGTGTGGTCATCGACTTCGTCATGAACCACACGAGCGACCAGCACGACTGGTTCCAGGAGTCCCGCAAGGACCCCGAGGGCCCGTACGGCGACTACTACGTCTGGGCCGACGACGACAAGCAGTACCAGGACGCCCGGATCATCTTCGTCGACACGGAGACGTCCAACTGGACCTTCGACCCGGTGCGCAAGCAGTACTACTGGCACCGCTTCTTCTCCCACCAGCCGGATCTCAACTACGAGAACCCGAAGGTGCAGGAGGAGATCGTCTCCGCGCTGCGCTTCTGGCTGGACCTGGGCATCGACGGCTTCCGGCTGGACGCCGTGCCGTATCTCTACCAGCGCGAGAACACCAACTGCGAGAACCTCCCGGCCACCCACTCCTTCCTCAAGCGGGTACGCAAGGAGATCGACGCGCACTACCCCGACACGGTGCTGCTCGCCGAGGCCAACCAGTGGCCGGAGGATGTCGTCGACTACTTCGGCGACTACCAGAAGGGGGGCGACGAATGCCACATGGCGTTCCACTTCCCGGTGATGCCGCGCATCTTCATGGCCGTACGGCGCGAGTCCCGCTATCCGGTCTCCGAGATCCTGGCGAAGACCCCGGCGATCCCGACCGGCTGCCAGTGGGGGATCTTCCTGCGCAACCATGACGAGCTGACCCTCGAAATGGTCACGGACGAAGAGCGCGACTACATGTACGCGGAGTACGCGAAGGATCCCCGGATGCGCGCCAACATCGGCATCCGGCGCCGCCTCGCCCCGCTGCTGGACAACGACCGCAACCAGATCGAGCTGTTCACCGCGCTGCTGCTCTCGCTGCCCGGCTCCCCGATCCTCTACTACGGGGACGAGATCGGGATGGGCGACAACATCTGGCTGGGCGACCGGGACGCGGTGCGCACCCCGATGCAGTGGACGCCCGACCGGAACGCGGGGTTCTCCTCCAGCGACCCCGGCCGGCTCTATCTGCCGACGATCATGGACCCGGTCTACGGCTACCAGGTCACCAATGTGGAGGCGGCGATGGCGTCGCCGTCCTCGCTGCTGCACTGGACGCGGCGGATGATCGAGATCCGCAAGCAGAACCCGGCCTTCGGGCTCGGCTCGTACACCGAGCTGCCGTCGTCCAACCCGGCGGTGCTCGCGTTTCTGCGCGAGGCCCCCTCGGAGCGGGGCGACGGCGACGACCTGGTGCTCTGTGTGCACAACTTCTCGCGGTTCGCGCAGCCCACGGAGCTGGACCTGAAGACCTTCAGCGGACGGCATCCGGTGGAGCTGATCGGCGGGGTGCGGTTCCCCGCGATCGGGGAGTGGCCGTATCTGCTGACGCTGGCGGGACACGGCTTCTACTGGTTCCGGCTCAGGAAGGACGGCACGCCCGCGTGACAGCGTGACGGCGCGCGCCCATGTGACAGCGCGCTGACCGGTGGCCCCGTGCGCGGCGGTTTCTTCCGCACCGCACGGGGCACCCTTCTCCACATCCCGTTCGATTCCATATCCAGTTCGATCGATTCGATCAAACTCGTATCAGGTTCGTACGTATTCGTACGAAAACGATCCGTACGGATCATCCTCACCCGACACGTCCCGCACAGCCGGACAGCCATTGCCGCAATCCGGGACACTCTGCGCATCCTGTGGTGTGCCCGGGGAAAGGACGCGATGCCATGTCGAAGGCTGCATCCACCCGGATTACCCCGCGCCTTCTCGACGCTTCGCCCGCCGACTTGCCCGCCGTGTCGCCCGCGCTGTCGCCCGCCGACGCCAGGGCACTGGTCGGGTCGCTCGCGCCGCTGCTCCACGACTGGCTGCCACGCCAGCGCTGGTTCGCGGGCAAGGGCCGCCCGGTCACCGGATTCCAGCCGGTCGCGGTCACGGAGCTGCTGCCGATGGCCGGAGGTGGTCCGGGTCTGCTGCATCTGCTCGTACGGGTCGAACAGCGCGGCGGCTCGGGCCCCGCACCGTCGATCCCGCCCTCCACCACCTCCTCGGCCCTCGCCCCGGCGGCGGCCGGTGACTGCTACCAACTGCTGCTCGGGGTACGCAAGGCGCTGCCGCCGCAGCTGGCGTCCGCGCTGATCGGCCATGCCACGCAGGGGCCGCTGACCGGCCGTACCGTCTACGAGGGCCTGCACGATCCGCGCCTGGCCGAACTGCTTCTGGAGCGGCTGCGTTCGTCCGGCGGCCCGGGGCCGCTGCGCTTCGACCGGGCGGGCGCGATCCCGGGCGGGCTGAGCGGGCGGCTGCTGGACGCGGAGCAGTCGAACACCTCCCTGGTGTACGGGGACAGTGCCGCCGGGGACGGTATCGCCGGGGACGCCTACATCCTCAAGATCCTGCGCCGGGTCTTCCCCGGGCCGCATCCGGATCTGGAGCTGCCGCTCGCGCTGGCGGCGGAGGGGTGCGAGCGGGTGCCGGCGCCGGTCGGCTGGTTCGAGGCGGCCGACCCCTCCGGCGGCGGGGACACCCTCACGCTCGGGGTGCTCCAGCCGTATCTGCGCGGCTCGCGGGACGGGTGGCAGCTGGCGCTGGCCTCGCTGGCGCGGGGCCGGGAGTTCACCGCCGAGGCCAGTGCGCTGGGCCGGGCCACCGCCGAGGTGCACACGGCGCTGGCCGCCGCGCTGCCCACGGTGACGCTGGGCCGACGCAGGACCGCGCAGCTGGCGGCGGGCATGGCCGAACGCCTGGAGGCGGCGGCGCGGGCGGTGCCCGCACTGCTGCCGTACGCCCCCGGGCTGCGCACCGCCTTCGACGCGCTCGCCGGGCTCGACGAGGCGGGGCGCGGACGGCCGGCGCAGCGGGTCCACGGGGATCTGCATCTGGGTCAGACCCTGCGCACGCCGGACGGCCGCTGGTCGGTGATCGACTTCGAGGGCGAGCCCGCCAGACCGCTCGCCGAGCGCCGCCGCCCGCAGCCGCCGGTCCGCGATGTCGCCGGCATGCTCAGGTCCTTCGACTACGCGGCCCGCTCCCACGAACCGTGGCGCCCCGACTGGGCGACGCGCTGCCGGGACGCGTACTGCGACGGGTACGCGGCGGCCTCGGGCACGGATCCGCGCGCGGAGCCGGAGCTGCTGCGCGCGTACGAGACGGACAAGGCGGTCTACGAGGTGCTGTACGAGGCGAGGCACCGCCCCGACTGGCTCCCGGTGCCGATGGCGGCGATCCGCCGGCTGGCGGGCGGCGCCTGACCCGGGCCACGCCGGACCGGGACACGTCGACGACCTGCGACAACACCCCCGTGGACGGCCGCGCCGCAACGAACCGGCGCGCGCACCGGCCGCGCTCCCCTGCTCCCGTACCCCCATACCTCCCTATCCCCATACCTCCGCACCCCCGTATCCCCGTGATCCCCGTAGCCCCTTACCCACCGACCACCGTCCAGTGAAGCCCCGCGCCGAGGAGGCACCCCCGTGACCGCCCGCACGCCGTCCGACCGCCCGTCCGGCTCTCCGCCCCCGCCGGTGACGCCGGTCGCCGCCCGCCAGGTCCCGGCCCCCGCCGCGGCCGTGGAGAAGCCCGTGGAGAAACCCGCGGCGAAGTCCACGAAGCCCGCGAAGCCCACGGGGAGGAAGGCGGCCAAGAGCCCCAAGGGGAAGAAAACCGCACGCGGTACGGCCGAACGGGGGCAGGCACCGGCCGCCACCGCGCCCACCGCCGCCGCCACACCCACCGCGCCCAAGCCGCGCGAGGAGCCGGCAGTGGCCCCCGGTCCCGCGCGGGCCGCCCGGCCCGCGAACGGGACACCGGTCGCGCCGCCGCTGGACGGCGGCGACCGCGAGCGGCTGCTCAGCGGCGCGCACCACGATCCGCACGGGGTGCTGGGGGCGCACCCGGTCGCGGGCGGGGTGCTGTTCCGGGTGCTGCGCCCGTACGCCCGCGCCGTCACCGTCGTCACCGAGGGGGCGAGGACGGGGCTGGCCGACGACGGGGACGGCTTCTTCTCCGGGGTGCTGGCGCTGGACGCCGTGCCGGAGTACACCCTGCTGGTCCGGTACGGCGACACCGCCGAGAACCCGGACGAGGTGCGGGCAGGGGACCCGTACCGCTTCCTGCCCGCCCTCGGCGAACTCGATCTGCATCTGATCGGGGAGGGCCGGCACGAGGAGCTGTGGAAGGCGCTCGGCGCCCTGCCCATGGTCCATCAGGGCGTCACCGGCACCCGTTTCACCGTCTGGGCGCCCAATGCGCGGGGGGTGCGGATCGCCGGTGACTTCAACTACTGGGACGGTACGAGCCTGCCGATGCGTTCGCTGGGCTCCACCGGTGTGTGGGAGCTGTTCGTACCGGGGATCGGGGACGGCGCGCTCTACAAGTTCGACATCACCCGGCCCGACGGCACCCACACCGTGCGGGCCGACCCGATGGCCCGGCGCACCGAGGTGCCGCCCGCGACCGCGTCGATCGTCACCGAGTCGCACCATGTGTGGCGCGACGAGGAGTGGCTCGCGCATCGCGCGGACCGGCCGGTGCACGAGGCGCCGTTCTCCGTGTACGAGGTCCATCTGGGCTCCTGGCGACCGGGCCTGACGTACCGTCAGCTGGCCGCGCAGCTGCCCGCGTACGTCAAGGACCTCGGCTTCACCCATGTCGAGCTGATGCCGGTCGCCGAGCATCCCTTCGGCGGTTCCTGGGGCTATCAGGTCACCGGCTTCTACGCGCCGACCTCCCGCATGGGTACTCCGGACGACTTCCGGTATCTGGTGGACGCGCTGCACCGGGCGGGCATCGGGGTGCTGGTGGACTGGGTGCCGGCGCACTTCCCGAAGGACGAATGGGCGCTGGCCCGCTTCGACGGCCCTCCGCTCTACGAGCACGCCGACCCGCAGCGGGCGGAGCACCCCGACTGGGGCACGCTGGAGTTCGACTACGGGCGCACGGAGGTCCGCAACTTCCTGGTCGCCAACGCGGTGTACTGGTGCGAGGAGTTCCACATCGACGGGCTGCGGGTCGACGCGGTCGCCTCGATGCTCTACCTCGACTACTCGCGCGAGGAGGGGCAGTGGTCGCCGAACGAGCACGGCGGCCGGGAGAACCTGGACGCCGTGGCCTTCCTCCAGGAGATGAACGCCACCGTCTACCGGCGCTGCCCCGGCGTGGTGACCGTCGCCGAGGAGTCCACCGCCTGGAACGGCGTCACGCGCGCCACCCACCATGTCGGGCCGGACGGCTTCGGCGGTCTCGGCTTCGGGCTGAAGTGGAACATGGGGTGGATGCACGACTCGCTGGAGTACGTCGCCAAGGAGCCGGTGCACCGCAAGTACCACCACGGCGAGATGACCTTCTCCATGGTGTACGCCTACAGCGAGAACTACGTCCTGCCGATCTCGCACGACGAGGTCGTGCACGGCAAGCGCGCGCTGGTCTCGAAGATGCCCGGCGACTGGTGGCAGCAGCGCGCGAACGAACGCGCCTACCTCGGCTTCATGTGGGCCCATCCCGGCAAGCAACTCCTCTTCATGGGACAGGAGTTCGCCCAGGGCGCCGAGTGGTCCGAGAGCCACGGCCCGGACTGGTGGCTGCTCGACCCGTCGTACGAGGCGGAGCCCGACCACCGGGGCGTACGCGACCTGGTCCGCGATCTGAACACGGTGTACGGCGCGACGCCCGCGCTCTGGCAGCGCGACACCGTGCCGGAGGGGTTCGCCTGGGTGGACGGCGACGCGGGCGAGGACAACGTCTTCGCGTTCCTGCGCTTCGACGCGGCGGGCGCGCCACTGCTGGCGGTCTCGCACTTCTCGCCGGTGGTCCGCGAGGACTACCGGCTCGGGGTCCCGGAGGAGTTCGCGGAGTGGACCGAGGTGCTCAACACCGACGCGGCCCGCTACGGCGGCGGCGATGTGCGCAACGCGGAGCCGCTGAAGACGGAACCGGCCGGCGCACACGGCCGCCCGGCCTCCCTGCGGCTGACGCTGCCGCCACTGGCGACGCTCTGGCTGCGGCCCGCCTGAAATCCTGACGTACCATCACTTCAAGCGCGGTAAGCGCTGGTTGAGGCCCCGCCGGATCCGCTCCGGCGGGGCCTTCGCGCGGGCGGGGTCACGTGGAACAGAAGAGTCATATAGTGCGCGGGTGAATGAACCGAAACGGCACGACGAGATGGCCGAGCTGGCGGGAATGGGCAGGCGGGAGCGCGCCTACCGGGTCCATCGCCCCTGGAAGCACGGCGAGTTGCTGCTGCTCCCGCTGGCGGGTGTCGGCGGCGGGGCGTACGCGGCGACGGCGTCCTGGTGGATGACCGCGCTGATCGTCGTGGCGGTCTTCGTAGCGGGCTTCACCGTCGTCCGGCGCATACCGCCGCGCAAGGGGCTGCGCCGCGTCACCCTCCATGAAGGCGGGTTGCTGCTCGTACGGGCCGGTGTGCCCGCCGTACCGCTGCCGTGGGACGCGATCGAGTCGACCGAGGTGGACCATGGGGACGTCGAGGTCAAGGGCGGCGTGGGCAGGATCGAGACGAGGGAACGGTTCGCGACCATCACCGTGCACCTCAAGAAGAAGCGGGAACCTCTGGTGCTGACCCACGTCGTGGGACAGCACCACCTGGCCAAGGACATCGAACAGGGCCTGCGCCCAGGGCTGTTGGAGCGGCTGCGCGGCACACTGGACGCCGAGGGCCGGGTCGCGCTGGGAGGTCTGACGGTGACCGAGGCCGGTCTGGAGCTGCCGAGTCCCGTCCGGGGCGGCCCGGCGATCGCCCTCGGCTGGGCGGAGCTGGCCGAGACCGGGGCCAACGGCCTGACGGAAGTACTGATCCGGCCGCGGGACGCGAAGGACCGCCGGATCAGGGTCCGCAACGCGACCGTCGTACGCGACTTCATCGAGGAGACCCGGTCACTGTCCGGCTGAACGGGGGCTCGATACCTCAGCCGTCAACGTTCGGGCAGAGGAATTCGATGGTGTTGATCATCTTCGGCTGACCTTCATCCCCGAGCCATGCAGGCCGAGCAGCCCGACGTGACCGGCCGGACAGTCCTGGATGATCGATTCCAAGGGGCCAGTGGTCATGGGCGGTCGGTGAGCACAGGCGAAGGAGGGGCCGCCGTCCGGTGTGATGGTGGGGCAAGAACGCGGCAGGTACTGCGGGGATTCGCCGCATGACGCGGGCGACGACACCGCCGGGGGTGCGTCCTCGGTGCTGTACGAGGCCGAGTTGGCCTTTGGCTCACGAAGCCCGGCTCGGGAATTCACCCACCGGGTGCGATGCGATAGGTTCCCGGCGTCTGGCCCATGGTGCGGCTGAACGTGTCGATGAACGCACTGGTCGTGGCCGCCCTGCTGTACTCGGCCATCGCCATCGGGTCGGTCGTGGCGGGGCTGTTCAGCGGATGGATCGGACGAGTGCGCCGCCAGGGCAGGGCGCTGGCCATCGCCGTCATCGTCTGGGCGTCGGCCATCGCCCTCGCGGGCACCGTTCATCAACTCCTCGCCGCCGTAGTCCTGCTGGCCGCTGCCGGAGCGGCGGACCTCGTCAGCGCGGTCTACCGCGTGACGATTTTGCAGACCTGCGCACCTGACGCCATGCGCGGCCGGCTGCAAGGCGTCTTCACCGTCGTCGTCGCCGGCGGTCCGCGCCTCGGAGACCTGCGTGCGGGCGCCATGGCCTCCGCCACCGGTCTCGGTGTCGCGTGGACAGGCAGTTCGCTGCTCTGCGTGGTCGTCGTCATCGTCGGCGCCCTGCTTGTACGGCCGTTCTGGCGCTACACCGTCACCCTGGCACCGCCGGCATCCCCACCGACGCGGCCCGAAGCCGCACACCAGCCATAGAACCGGCGCATCACGGCCGTCCCTCGTTCGTTCACCCGGAGATTCCAACCAAGGCGCCACGACCCGTACGCCGTCGCTCCACACCGAGGTGGTGGTGGCCAGGATCCGGTTGACGCTGCGCATCTGACCGGCGGCCTTGCGCAGCCGCTTGTTGTGGCCGGGCCGCTGGGGCGGGTAGGGGAAGAGGTGGCGCAGGCGGGCACGGGCATGGCGGAGCCATTCGGCCTCGGAGGTGCAGCCGAGTATGGTCCGCAACGTGGCGAGGGTGACCGGTTCGGCATCGCTCGGGCGGGGCGTAATGCCGACCGGCGGGCGCCACGGCGGCAGGTCGGAATGCTCCTTCAGCCTGTCGTCGGTCGTCGCTCCAGAGTGCTGTCGCGACGATCTTGGACACCCTCGTTCTCGTCTCGCAGGCACCCCTTGGACCACACCACCAGGAGGAACCAGTGTCATATCCGCGACTGCTCACCCCCGAGGAGAAGCTCGCCGACGCGAAGAAGCTGTTGAGCCTCCCGCGTACCGTCGTGATCTGCGGCTCCACCCGCTTCATGACCGAGATGAACGAGGCCGATCTGCGGGAGACCAGAGCCGGAAAGATCGTCGTCAAACCGGGCTGTGACATGAAGTCGCCGCACGAACTCTGGTCCGATCCTGTCGAGGCCGAGGCGCTGAAGGTTCGGCTCGACGATCTGCACCGGGCGAAGATCCGGCTCGCTGATGAGGTGCTCGTGGTCGGCGACTACATCGGAGACAGCACCCGAGCCGAAATCGCCTACGCCCGGTCGCTGGGCAAGCCCGTGCGGTTCACGCACCCCGAAGCCGACCCTGACGCCTGACCGCCCGCTGCCACCCCGACAACCAGGGCCGGCAGCCCGCCGCCTGACCGTCTCGCGGTGGCTACGGCCGCCACCCACCCCACACCCTCCTCCGCGGGCATCCCCTTGGAATTGATCATCCAGTGCTCCGACCGGCAAGGTTCACCGGACGAGGAGGACAGGCATGACGCGGAGAGCGTCGATGGATGAGGCCGTTGGACTGCTTGAGGGCGAACTCGGACCCCGGCCACCTGCCGCCCTGGTCACGGAGGACGTCTGGCTTGCGTTCCTCCGTTTCGGACGACGACGGTTCCACGTCCCGGGCACACCCGATGCCGACGGTCTTCTGTTCGAGTACGGCACCTACGCGTTCGACGGTCCTCGGACGTTCACACTGGACCTCAGCCGACAGTTCGAGGTCTCCGACAGCGATGGCGATCACGACCACTATGTACAGGTTCACTGCGAGCTTCGATACGGACTCGCGCCCGCCCTTGAAGCACTGGGAAGCTTCAACTCGTGGTTCTTCCACGATGCCGGAGATGATCTCGAAGCGTGGGCCCAGGGGCTGACCGGGCGGGCAGCCTGGACAGCGATCCACCGGCTCAAGCCGGCCGGGACCAGGGTGTACCAGGAGCGGGTGTAGCCGCTCAGGCCGCCATCGCGGTGGGACGTCCTCCCCACCACGGTGGACAGGCCGGCGGCCGAAGCGCCCACCACCAGAACGTCAGCGGGGGTACTCGGAAAAGCGTAAAGCGGTCCGACTGCCGCTCACAGCGGCCATCTGACGGCGTACGAGCGGAGGTTCGGAGCCGTGTGACGTGATCGGCCGGCGAGGAGGCCCGGTCAGGCGGCCGGCTGAGCGGGCGGGCGGTGCTCAGATTCCCGCCGTGACGCCTTTCAGCTCGGCGAGCGACTCGCGCATGAGCTGCGACAGGTCGCGCTCCTCACCGTCCTCGATCCAGCGCTCGAACGCGATCTTGAAGACGGCGATCCCCGCCTCGGCGGCCAGGCTCGCGGCCGGGTCGGCGACACCACGGGCGCGCAGTGTGCCGGCCATCGCCGACGCGAGTGAGGCGAGTTTGATCAGCTCCCGTTCCCGCAGCTCCGCGTTGGCGACGATGACGGCCTGACGCTGCCGGGAGTGCTCCCGGCGCCCGTCGAAGAACACGCCGACGCCCGCCAGTGCCCCGGCTATCGCGTCGATCGGCGCCGCACCGTCGGGCGCCCCCTCGACCCCGGCCACGAACAGGTCCTGGAACGCGCCCGAGGACCCGAACAGCACCTCGCGCTTGTCCGCGAAGTGCCGGAAGAACGTCCGCTCCGTGAGCCCCGCCCGCCGGGCGATCTCCGCCACCGCCGTCTGCTCGAAGCCGCGTGCGCTGTACAGCTCCAGGGCCGCCTGCTCCAGCCGTCCGCGCGCGTTGGGCTCCCATCGACTCATGTGCCCGATCCTACGTGACACCTCCCGGTGATGGCAGGCGCTGACATCAAGTGCTACGTTTGATGACAGCAACTGACATCGATCGGTTCCGCGTGCCACGCCCCCCCGGCACGGACGGTCGCTCACCAGGAGGTCCCCCATGCGTGTTTTCGTCACCGGAGCGTCCGGCTGGATCGGTTCCGCCGTCGTTCCCGAACTGCTCGGGGCGGGTCATCAGGTCGTCGGGCTCGCCCGCTCGGACGCCTCCGCCGAGGCGCTCGCCGCCGCCGGGGCCGAGGTGCGGCGCGGCTCGCTCGACGATCTCGACGCTCTGCGCGAGACCGCCGCCGCGTCGGACGGCGTGATCCATCTGGCCTTCAAGCACGACATCGCGTTCGCCGGGGACTTCAAGGGCGCCTCCGACGCGGACCGCCGCGCCGTCGACGCCCTCGGCGAGGCGCTCGCGGGCTCCGGCCGGCCGCTCGTCATCGCCTCCGGGACGATCGGGGTGACCCCGGGACGCCTGGCGACCGAGAAGGACTCCGCCGATCCGTCGGTCTCGCCCCGGTCCGCCACCGCCGACGCCACGCTCGCCCTCGCCGACCGGGGCGTCCGCTCGGCGGTCCTGCGCCTGGCGCCGACGGTCCACGGCAGGGGGGACATCGGCTTCGTCGCGACCCTGATCTCCATCGCCCGCGCCAAGGGGGTCTCCGGCTACATCGGTGACGGCGCCAACCGCTGGCCGGCCGTGCACCGCCTCGACGCCGCGACGCTGTTCCGGCTGGCCGTGGAGAAGGCTCCGGCGGGATCGGTGCTGCACGGGGTCGCGGAGGAGGGCGTGCCGCTCCGCGTCATCGCCGAGACCATCGGCCACCACCTCGGCCTCCCGGTGGAGTCGGTCTCCCCCGAGGACGCGGGCGCGCACTTCGGCTGGCTGGCCGATTTCCTGAAGGTCGACAGCCCGTCCTCCAACACCCTGACCCGCGAGCTGCTCGGCTGGCGGCCGACGGGCCCCGGCCTCATCGCCGACCTCGATGAGGGGCACTACTTCGACGAACGGTGACGAGCCGGTCGGCCGAACGCGCGGCGGGACCGCGCGTTCAGCCACCGTGCGGCCCCCGCACCCGCCCCCGTCCCTACGGCGTCAGCGACTTGAGCCGGGAGGGGACCTCCGCGTCCCGTACCACCGCGAGCCGCTGGGTGGCCCGGGTCAGGGCGACGTACAGGTCGTTGGTGCCGCGCGGCGAGCCGTCCATGATGGCCTCGGGGTCGACGACCACGACCGTGTCGAACTCCAGGCCCTTCGCCCGGCGGGCGTCGAGCAGGACCACCGGGCGGGTGAGGTCGGGGGTGGCCGCCCAGGAGGCGTCGGGGAGTTCGGCGGCGAGGGCGGGCAGCAGCGCGGTGGGGGCGATGACCGCGAGCCGGCCCTCGACCGGATGGTCCGAGACGAGGGACGTCGCCATCTCCCTCGCCCTGCGGGCGAGTTCGGCCGGGAGCGCGGACCGTACGACCGGGCCGGTGCCCGTCGACCGTACCGAGGTGGGCGGCTCGAAGAGCGGGTCCGCCGTACGCCGCACCTCGGCGGCGACCTCCATGATCTCGGCGGGCGTACGGTAGTTGACGCCCAGCCTGGTCAGCTCCCAGCGGCTCTGGACGTACGGCTCCAGGATCTGGTCCCAGGAGTCGCAGCCCGCCGCGTCGCCGGTCTGGGCGGGGTCGCCGACCAGGGTCATGGAGCGGCTCGGACAGCGGCGCATCAGCAACCGCCAGGCCATGGCGGACAGTTCCTGCGCCTCGTCCACCACGATATGGCCGAAGGCCCAGGTGCGGTCGGCGGCGGCCCGCTCGGCGGCGGTGCGGGTGTCGGCCTCCTCGTGCCGGTCGGCGAAGCGGTCGGCGTCGATGATGTCGTGGGCGGCGAGGACCTCGGACTCGTCGTCGTCCTTGTCCTCGAACTCCTGGGTACGGGAGCCGTACGACAGCTCCAGCACGCCCCGCGCGTAGTCGATCCGCTCCTGGCGCTCGCGCGCCGCCTCCGCGCGGGCCGCCGAGTCGTCCTCGCCGAGGAGTTCGGCCGCCTCGTCCAGCAGCGGCACATCGGCGGGGGTCCAGTCGTCGATGACGTCCGTGCCGGTTCGGGTACCGGCCCGGCGTACGGCGGCGGCGTCGCGCGGGGCGAGCCGGCCGGGGTCGGCCAGGAAGTCCGCGACGAGCCGCCGCGGGGTGAGCGTGGGCCAGAGCGTGTCGATGGCGGCCTGGACCTCGCGGCTGGTGGCGATGTCCTTGCCCAGCTGGGCGATGTCGGAGGCGTCGAGGAGGTTGGGGCCGCCCAGCGGATCGGCGCCGATCCGGTCCGTGAGCTGTTCGGTCAGCGCGTCGATGATCCGGAAGGCGAAGACGGGCCGGGCCAGATTGTGCGGCAGTCCGGTGTCCCTGGCGCGCTGCCGGGCCTCGCGGGCCGTGTCGCGGTCGAGCGTCAGCGTGCCGTGGTCCTCGTGCCGGATCTCCAGTTCGGGATCGGGCAGGGTCTGCCGGTCGCGTACCTCCTCGGCCAGCACCCGCGCCATGTCGGCCCGGCCCTTGACCTCGGCCGCCTCGGGGGTGTCCGTACCGGTGGCGACCACGCCGGGGAACAGTTCCCCGACCGTCGCCAGCAGCACCCCGCTCTCGCCGAGCGAGGGCAGCACCTCGCCGATGTAGCCGAGGAAGGCCGGGTTCGGTCCGACGATCAGCACCGCGCGGCGGGCGAGCTGCTCGCGGTGGGCGTAGAGCAGATACGCGGCCCGGTGCAGCGCGACGGCGGTCTTGCCGGTGCCGGGGCCGCCCTCGACCACCAGCACTCCCTGGTGCGGGGCGCGGATGATGCGGTCCTGTTCGGCCTGGATGGTCTGCACGATGTCGCTCATCCGGCCCGTACGCGCGGAGTTGAGCGCGGACAGGAGCACGGCATCGGCGTCCGGGTTCTCGTATCCGGTGCGGGTGGTGTCGTTGAGATCCATGATCTCGTCGTGCAGCGCGGTGACCTCGCGCCCCCGGGTGGTGATGTGGCGGCGTCGGCGCAGCCCCATCGGGGTGTGGCCGGTGGCCAGATAGAAGGGGCGCGCCACCGGGGCCCGCCAGTCGATGAGCAGCGGGGTGCGCTCGCTGTTGTCCCGGCGCATGCCGATACGGCCGATGTGCCGGGTCGCGCCCCCGCCCTCACCGGGACCGGCCTCGCCTTCGGCATCGCCCGCGGCGCCGTCCGCGAAGTCGAGCCGGCCGAAGCAGAGGCCGGATTCCACCGCGTTCAGCCGCGCCACCAGGCCGGACTGTTCCGCGACGCTGATGTCACGCTCGACACGGGCCTGGCGCACCGTGGTGACCTGGCCGGTCGCCGACTCCACGGCGGTCTCGGCCTGCTCTCTGAGAGCGTCGAGCCGCTCGTGGAGGAGGGAGACGAATTGCTGTTCGCTCTGCAATTCCTCGGTTGACAATTCAGCCCCTGTTCGATACGCTGTTGCTTACTGCTTTGGTATGTTTCTTTTGATTCATTCCACGCAAACAATCAATATAGACAGAAGCGCACCCCGGCCGTCAATTCGGTTCCGGGGTGTTTTTGTGCGCGCTTGACGCCGGAGGGGAGGCCGCCCCCCTGCCTCGGTATACTCGCTGTATGCAAGCCTCGGGATCCAGGGGCCGGATCGATTCAAGGGGGCCGTGGTGACGTCGGGCCGGGAGAAGGCGTACGCGTACCTCAAGGAGAACGTCCTCACCGACCCGGACCGGCAGGACGAGTTCCTCTCCGAGCAGGAGCTGGCCGACCGCCTCGGGCTCTCCCGTACCCCCATCCGCGAGGCGCTGCTGCTGCTCGCCGCCGAGGACCTGGTACGGCTGGTCCCCCGGCGCGGCGCGCAGATCGTGCCGTTGTCGGGGCGCGAGATCACCGAGCTGATGGAGCTGCGCGGCATCGTCGAGCGGTACGCGGCCGAGCAGATCATCCCCGGCGGCCGGGCCCCCCTGGCGGAACTGACCGGACTGCTCGACCGCCAGCGCGCCCTGAGCGGGCCCGAGCACGCCAAGGAGTTCATCGCCGTGGACCATCTCTTCCACGCGACGATGGTCGCCGCCGCGGGCAACACCCTCCTCAGCCGCCATTACGACGGCCTGCGCAGCCGGCAGATCCGGGCCGGGGTGGTCGCCCTGTACAACCAGCACGGCCGCCAGCAGTCCGTGCTGACCGAGCATCAGGCGATCCTGGAGGCCATCGCGGCCGACGACCGGGGGGCCGCCCGGACGGCGATCGACAGCCACCTGGAGACGACCCTCAAGGTGCTGCTCGCCGGTTAGGACCCGTCCGAGCGTGTTTTCGGGTCAGGCCGACGGCAGCCGCCGGTTGGCCAGGACCGGGATGGTCCGGCGGACGGCGGCGACCTCGGCCAGGTCCAGGTCGGCGAGGAGCATGCCCGGTCCGTCCTCCAGGCTGTGCCGCACGGTTCCGTCCGGCCCGATGACCGCGCTGCGGCCGATCCCGGTCGGCGCGTTCGAGGTCGCCGGGATACCGGACGCCGCCGGGTCGGCCTGGCCGACGGCGGCGAGCCAGAGCGTCGCGTCGAGTGCGCGGGCACGGGTCAGCAGCTCCCACTGCTCGCGCTTGCCGGGCCCGGCGCCCCAGGAGGCGAGCAGCAGCGAGAGCCGCGCGCCCGCGTCGGCGTGGGCCCGGAAGAGTTCGGGGAAGCGGACGTCGTAGCAGGTGGCGAGGCCGACGCGGGCGCCGTCGACCTCGATGGTGACGACCTGCGAGCCCGGCTCCACGGAGTCCGACTCGGCATAGCCGAAGGCGTCGAAGAGGTGGATCTTGTCGTAGGCGGCCTCGACCCCGGGGCCGGTGGCGAGCAGGGTGTTGGCCACCTTTCCGTCCGGGCCCGGGGTGAACATGCCGGCCACCACGACGAGTCCGGTCTCCTCGGCGATCCGCCGGACACCGGTCGCCCAGGGGCCGTCGAGGGGTTCGGCGAGCGGGGCGAGGGGCGTTCCGAAGCAGGCCATCGCGGCCTCGGGGAAGACGACGATCCGGGCGTCCCCGTCCGCCGCGCGGCGGGCCTGTTCGGCCAGGAGCTTGAGGTTGTGCTCGGGGTCGGGGCCGGTGGTGATCTGGCTCAGGGCGATACGCATGGAAGGTCGCTTTCCTTGTCTCACGCCCCCACGCGAGCGGGGGTTCGGGTGCACGGGGGGGAGCGCGGGTGGATACGGGTGCGGGTGCCGGGTGCGGGTGCCGGGTTTTCCGGATGGTCTCAGGCGGTGGCGCCCCCCGGCGAGGGGACGGGCTGCTCGGCGGCGCTCCCGGGCGCGGTCAGATCGTCGTCGTCGGTCCCGTCCCGGCCCAGACACAGGCCGGTGACCGTGAGCACGGCGGTGACCGCGACGTACAGGGCCAGCGGGATCCACGACTTGTAGGAGTCGAGCAGCGCGGTGAACAGCAGGGGCGCGATGGCGCCGCCCACCACCCCGGCCAGGGTGTAGGCGAGCGAGGATCCGGTGTAGCGCAGCCTCGGGGAGAACTGTTCGGCGATGAAGGCCGCCTGCGGCCCGTACATCAGCGAATGGAGGGCCAGCGCCACGACCACCCCGACCACGAGCAGCGGCCAGCTCCCGCCGCTCGCCATGGGGAAGAACAGGAACGGCCACACCCCGGCGCCCACGGCGGAAACCCCGTACAGGAGGCGGCGGTTGACGCGGTCGGAGAGGGCGCCGGCGAGCGGGATGAGGAAGACCTGGAGCGAGGAGCCGATGAGTACGGCGGCCAGGGCGGAGCCGCGTGACATGCCGAGTTCGCCCGTCGCGTAGGTGAGTACGAAGACGGTGAACAGCGCGTACAGCACGTCGGGGGCGATCCGGCTGAGGATCGCCGCCACCAGCGCGCGGGGGTGCGTGGTGAAGACCTCGCGGATCGGCGCCTCGGGGCGGGTCTTCTCGGCCTCCATCGCCTGGAAGACGGGCGTCTCCTCCAGCTTCGCGCGGATCCACAGGCCGAAGAAGACCAGCACGCCGGAGAGCAGGAACGCCACCCGCCAGCCCCAGGAGAGGAACTGACTCTCCGTCAGCACGGCGCCGAGGAGCGCCAGTACGCCGTTGGCCATGAGGTTGCCGGCCGGCGGGCCGATCTGGGCGGCCGAGGCGTAGAAGCCGCGCCGGCGCGGATCGCCGAACTCGCTGGACAGCAGTACGGCGCCGCCCCACTCGCCGCCGACCCCGACGCCCTGCGCGAAGCGGAGGATCACCAGGGCGATGGGCGCCGCGACACCGATCGTGGCGTACGAGGGCAGCACGCCGATCAGGAGGGTGGCGACCCCGATCAGCACGAGCGTCGCGATGAGGACCTTCTTGCGGCCGATCTTGTCCCCGAGGCGGCCGAAGACGAATCCGCCGAGCGGCCGCGACACATAGCCGACGGCGTAGGTGGAGAAGGCCAGCAGGGTGCCGGTGGCGGGGTCCTCGGAGGGGAAGAAGACATCGCCGAAGACCAGCGCCGCGGCCACGGAGTAGATGGCGAAGTCGTACCACTCCAGGGCGGTCCCGGTCAGGCTCGCGAAGAAGGCGCGGCGGACCGCGGACGCCCCCGGCGGCCGCTTGTCCCCGTCCCCGTCCGGGCTCCCGCTCACGTCCGTACTCGTACCCACGTCTGTGCCTGTGCCGTTCTTCACGTTGTCCGTCCTTCGGGAGGCGCACTGTCGACCTTCTGGCATACTTCTTGTATACAGGTCGTATGCGCAAGCCTTCCGCGCAAAGTTAAACCGACCGTCACATGGGGGGTGGGTGAGGAGCGGGGCTGGGCGCGTGCGCAGACACGCGTGCCCAGCCCCGCGACGCCGCCCCCCGTGTGCCGGTCGGTGTGAACCTCGCCGATACCGCGACCGATGTGGAGAAACCCATGGCGCAGCTGACCTTCGAACTTCCCGACGGCACCACCAGGTCCGTCGATGTCGTCCAGGTGCTCAACGCGGGCTACGCGGGACGCAGCCAGGACGATGTGGCCGCGCACGTCGCCGAGCTGGCCGAACTGGGGGTGCCCGCGCCCTCCGTGACGCCCGCGCTCTACCCCGTGTCGCCGTACCTCGCCCAGCACACGGACCGGGTCAGCGTGCAGCACGGGCGCACCTCGGGCGAGGCCGAATGGGCCCTGGTGGTGGACGGTACGGGGGAGCTGCTCCTGACGGCGGCCTGCGACCACACCGATCGCGAGCTGGAGGTGCACGGGGTGGCGTGGAGCAAGAACGCGAGCCCGGATGTGCTGGCCCGGCGGGCCTGGCTCCTGGCCGATGTGCAGGACCGGCTGGACGGGCTGACGCTGCGGGCCTGGGTGGGCCGGGACGGCGAGGAGAGCGTCATCCAGGACGGCACGCTGGCGGAGCTGCTGACCCCGGCGTACTGGGCCGAGGTGCTGCGGGAGCGCGGCGACCTGGTGCCGGGGACGGTGCTGATCTCCGGCACGATCCCGATGGTGGAGGGCGTCGACCAGTTCGCCGACCGGTGGCGGGTGGAGCTGGCCGATCCGGCCACCGGGGACACGATCGGCCTCGCCTACGACGTGGTGCGGATGCCCGTGCCGATCGGCTGAGCCGGGCCGGTGGCCGGGCCGGGCGGCTCGTACCGGCCGCGCGCCCGGTACAGACGGGTGTAGGCGCCGTCGGCGGCGAGGAGTTCGTGGTGCGTGCCGGATTCGACGATCCGGCCCTCGTCCAGGACGAGGATCCGGTCCGCGTCCGGGGCGAGCCCCAGATCGTGCGTGATCATGAGGGTCGTACGGCCCGCCATCAGCCGGCGCAGCGGGCCCATGACACGGCGCGCGGCGAGGGCGTCCAGGCCGGTGGTGGGTTCGTCCAGGACGAGTACGGGCGCGTCGCGCAGCATCGCGCGGGCGATCGCGAGGCGCTGCGACTGGCCGCCGGAGAGCCGGGCGGTGTGCGGGTCGATCGGGGTGTCGTAACCGTCGGGGAGCGCCACGACGAACTCGTGGGCGGCGGCGGCCCGGGCCGCGCCGACGATCTCCTCGTCGGTGGCGCCCTGCCGCCCGCAGGCGATGTTCTCGCGGATCGTGTCGTGCAGGATGAGCGTCTCCTGCGGCAGCAGGGTGACGTTCTCGCGCAGGAACGCGAGAGGCAGCGCGGGCAGCGGGACGCCGTCGAGCCGTACCGTCCCCTCCTCCGGGTCGTAGAAGCGCGGGAGCAGCCCGGAGACGGTCGACTTGCCGGCGCCGCTGGCACCGGTGATCAGCGTGAACTCTCCCGGGTAGAGCGTGAACGTGATCCCGTCGAGGGTCCGCGCCGCAGCCCCGGGGTAGCGGAAGCCGACCCGGTCGAACTCCACGACGCCCCGTACCGGCCAGGGCGCTGCGGCCCGGCCGGGCGGCGGGTCGGTGACGGCGGGTTCGGCGTCGAGGATGTCGAGCAGCCGTTCCGCGCCGGCGGTCGCGGCGGTGAGGGTGAGGCCGAGCTGTCCGAGGTTTCTGACGGGCGGGTAGAGGTAGCCGAGGAACGCGGCGAAGGCGAGGAGCTGGCCGATGGTCATCCGGCCCCGGGAGATCTCCCATGCGCCGATCCCGATGACGGCGAGGACGCACACAGTCTCGATGACCTCGACGAGCTGCTCGTAGCGCTCACTCATCCGCGCGCCGGTCACGGACGCGCGCATCCAGGCGCGCGCCTCGCGGTGCAGGCGCTTCTCCTCGGCCGCCTTGCGGTGGTACGCCTGGGTGAGGACGACATGGCCGAGCGACTCCTCGACGACGGAGGTGATCGCGCCGTCGGCGGCCCGTTCCTGGCGGGCGACCGCCTTGATCCGGCCCGAGAAGCCCTTGGCCGCCAGCCAGAACAGCGGCGCGAGGACGAACGCGGCCAGCGCCAGATCCCAGCGGAGCCAGAAGGCGGCGGCGGAGAAGAAGAGCGTGCCGAAGACGGCCGAGACGGTGCCGACGACTCCCGACACCACCATCCGCTCGACGGCCTCGATATCGCCGGTGAGCCGTTCGACCAGGTCACCGGTGCGATGGCGGGCGAAGAAGTCCGGGGGCAGATCCTGGACATGGCCGAAGACGCGGGCGCGCAGCCGCAGGACGAAGCGCTCCGCCGTCCAGGCGGCGAGCGAGTTGCCGGTGTACGCGACGCCCGCGCCGAAGACCGCCACGGCGAGCCACTGCCCGGCGGGCGACCAGAACGCGTCGAGGGAGCCCTGCTGGAGGGCGTTGTCGGTGAGGTCGGCGAAGAGGAGGATCGCGGCGGTCTCGGTGAGCGCGGCGACGATCACGCAGCCGCAGATCAGCGCGAGCCAGCGGCGGTCGCCTCTGGTCAGCGGCCAGAAGCGGGCGAAGGCGGCACGGGCGGAGAGCCCGGGGCCGCCGGGCCGTGAATCGGCGGGCGGCGCGGACTCGGGCTCGGGGTCCGGGGCGTGGTCCGGCGCGGGTGTGGTCATGGCTGCCGGTCCGGCCGCCTTGCGGTGGCGGCCACCGCCGGTCCCGTACCGCCGCGGCGGCACGCTCGGCCCTTCCTGGTACGGCGTCACCGCGCTCCCCACTCTCCTCGCTCCTCGTCCGTCCCAGCGGCGGGCGGGTCCGCGGCGCGATGCCGCGAACCCGCCATGATGTCGCCGGTATCCCTGTGTCAGCAGCGTCGAATACCGCTCCCGTGCCGTGCGGTTCAGCCGCCGATCGGGCGGCGGTGCGAGGGCTGCCGCTGCGACTTCTTCGCGGGGGCCTGCTTCTTCGCCGGGGCCTCCTGCTCGCGGTGGCCCTTCTTGGCGGCGGGCTTCAGCGGGGTGATGTGGCGCAGGCTCATGGTGTTCTCCCTGTTGCTGGAATTTATTGATGCGACTCTTACTTATCGCTTCTTGATTTATTTCCCGGTCGGAGCCGTTTCCGTTCGGCTTCGATGAATAAGACACTAGGCGCGCTTTCTTGGCGGGAAATGGAAATGCGCTGTGAATTCGCTGTCCGGAAACGGAAAGAGGAGCCGGCGGCCACGGCCGCCGGCTCCTCTCCCCTTTCTCGCGCGATCCGTCCTCACAGACCGATACGGACCGGCCCGCCCTTCGGATCGACATCGCGCAGCACGTTCCACGGCACCCGGAACACCCGCCCGGGAGCGGCCGGCCACGGCACCGCCCTGCGGTTGAGCGTCCGGGACCCCTGGCGCACCGTCACCCTGGGCGCGCGCACCAGCCGGTCCGTCCAGAGCAGCAGCCGGCCGCGCGGCGGCGCGGGATCGCCGACCCGCAGCAGCCCGGGGGCCACCCAGCGGAACGGGGCGTCGGCGACGATCGGTACGGCGGTCCCGTGCGCCTCGTGCCCGTCCAGCCACAGCCGTACCTGGCGCGCGACGTGCCGCCCGTCCAGTGCGGCGATATCGGCCGTGTCCACCGCGTGCAGCAGATTCCCGGCGGCGAAGACCCCCGGGCGGCTGGTCCGCAGCGCGGTGTCCACCAGCGGCCCCTTCGTCCCCGGGTCGAGGTCGAGCCCGGCCGCCCGGACCAGTTCGTGGTCCGGGATCCAGTCACCGGTCAGGATCAGCGTGTCGCACTCGACGGTGCGCCGCAGCCCGGTGGCGGTCTCCTCCACCTCCACGGCCCGCAGCCTGCCGCGGCCGATGATCCGGGTGATCCTCGTCCCGGTCGCCAGCGGTCCGCCCAGCAGGGCGCGGCCCGGCAGGTGGAACGCCGCGTACGCGTCGGGGGTCTCGTGCTCGGTCGTCATGAGCACCGTCCGGCACCCCGCCTCGCGCAGGGTGAGCACGGCCGACCAGCTGACCAGCTCGGCGCCGACGACGACGGCCCGCCGGCCGACCTCCTGGTGGTGGAGGTGGACGAGGTTCTGCAACTGCCCCGTCGTGTACACGCCGGAGGGCCGGTCGCCGGGGATGAGCCGGGCGGAGCGGGGGCGTTCCCTGGCGCCGGTGGCGAGGATCACCGCGCGGGCGTCGACGCGCAGCCGGCCGTCCGGAGTGGTGACGTCGAGCGACCGGTCGCCGGACCAGCCGGTGACGGTGGCCTCGGTACGGATGTCGGCGCCGGCGGCGAGCGCCTTGTCCACGAGCGTACGGGCGTACGCGGGGCCGGTGACCACCCGCTTGAGGTCGCGGATTCCGTAACCGGTGTGGTCGCTGTGGCGGGGGATGCCGCCCGCCGCCGGTTCCCGGTCGAGGACCAGGACGCGGCCCGCGCTGAGCCACGGCGCGAGTTCGGCGGCGGCGGTGAGCCCGGCGGGTCCGGCGCCGACGATCACGACGTCGGGCGCGAGCAGTTCGGGGGCGGACGCCTCGGCGGCCGTCACGGCCAGCTCAGCGGCGAGCGCCGCGTAGTCGGCGGCCCCGGGGGTGTGCGACGTGCTCATTCGGCTGCCTCCTGACAGGTGCCGCCCTTGTCCGCCGGGCAGGTGCCGCCCTTGGTGGCCACCAGGGCGTCGACCCGGGCCCCGCAGTAGAAGCCCTGGCAGCGCCCGTTCATCGCGCGGGTGCGGCGGCGCAGCCCGTCGAGTCCGGCGGGCGGCAGCGGCGAGAGGTACGCGTCGCGGATCTCGCCCTCGGTCACCCGCTCGCAGAAGCAGACGACGCGCCCGTAGGCGCTGTCCTCGGCGATCAGGGCCGCGTCCTGGTACGGCCTGACGAACGCCTCGCCCAGGTTGGGCATGTGCGGCGGCGTGGGCAGGTCGAGGCGCGGCTCCAGCTTGAGTCCCGCCTCGGCGAGGACGCCCCGTACGTGCTCGGCGATCGCGAGCGACGCGGTGAGTCCGGTGGAGCGGATGCCGCCGACGAGCAGATAGCCCTGGTCGGCCGAGGGCTCGATCAGATAGTCGCCGTGGTCGATGGCGGCGCGCAGCCCCGCGTACGAGGCGGTGACCTCCTCCTCCAGCAGCGTGGGCATCAGCCGCCCGCCCTTGTCGAGGAGGAAGTCGAAGCCGGACTCCGAAGTGCCCGTGTCCGTACGGTCGGTGAGGTCCTCGGCGGTGGGGCCGAGCATCACGTTCCCGTAGATGGTGGGGCTGATCAGCACACCCTTGCCGCGCGAACTGGGCACCGGCAGGACGATTCGGTCCGCGAGCGGCCGGGCCAGCTTGTCGTAGACGAGCAGTTCGCCCCGGCGCGGGGTGACGGTGAAGCGCTCGTGGCCGAAGAGGCCGTCCAGCACATCGGCGCCCAGACCGGCCGCGTTGACGACCCACCGGGCGGTGACCGGGCCGTGCGGGGTGCGCAGGGTGGTGGCCCCGGCGCCCCGCTCGGCCCCGTCCACCTGCTCGGCACCGTCCACCTGCCCGGCACCTTCCCCGCGTTCGACGCCTTCCACCCGGTGGCCGAGGAGCAGCGTGGCCCCCCTCGCCCTGGCGTCGGTGGCCAGGGCGAGGGTGGTGGTCCAGGTGCAGATGATCGACTCGTCGGGGACGGTGAGGCCGCCGAGCGCGCCGGGTCCGAGCGCCGGGACCTGCCGGTAGACCTCGTCGGCGGTGACGGGTTCGCAGTGCTCGTACCCGTTGGCCACGGCCTTGTCGCGCAGCCCGGGGAGGGCGTCCAGCTCCTCCTGGTTCCAGGCGACGAGGAGCGCGCCGGTGCGCTCGACCGGGATGCCGGTCTCCTCGGCGTACCCGGAGAGCAGCTCGTACCCCCGCCGGACCAGCCGGGATTCGAGGGTGCCGGGCTTGGCGTCGAATCCGGTGTGCAGGATGGCGGTGTTGGCCTTGCTGGTGCCGTCCCCGACGTCGTCGCGGGCGTCGAGGAGCACCACGGACAGGTCGTGTCCCGACAGGTCCCTGGCGATCGCCGAGCCCACGACCCCGGCGCCGATCACGGCCACGTCGTACACCTTCCCGTACGCGTCCGCGTTCTCCCGTTCGTGCGCGTGCGGCCGCCCGGTCACCTCCTCCCGGGCGACGGGGCCGGTGGGCGGGCTGTGGTCAGTCATGCGGCTCCTCCTGCGGGAGTGTGGCGTCCACCGCCGCCCGCCAGCGGGCACGGTGGTCCTGCGCCCGGTCTTCGGACCAGAGCGGTTCGAAGGTGATGCCGGGCGTCCACGCCGGTACCGCCTGTTCCAGGGTGAGTTCCGGCTCGATCGCGAGCCGGCCCAGGGCGGCGGCGCCGAGCGCGGTGGCGTGCTGCGACGGGTAGACGTCCACCGGCAGCTGCGCCAGGTCGGCCTGCGCCTGCATCAGCACCCGGCTCCTGGTGAGCCCGCCGTCCGCGCGCAGCCGGGTGAGCGGGGCGCCGAAGTCGGCCGCGACCAGGGAGGCGAGTTCGGCGACCTGGGCGGCGATGCCCTGGAGCACCGCCAGCACCAGGTGCTCGCGGCGGGTGGAGAGCGTCATCCCGGTGAGCGCCGCCGTGGCGTCAGGACGCCACCAGGGCGCCGCGAGCCCGGCCAGGGCCGGGACGAAGAGCACGCCCTCCGGATCGCTCGCGGCCGTACGGTCCAGGTCGGCCGCGGTGTCCACGAAGCCCAGGTCCTGGAGCCAGCGCACCGCGGAGGCGGCCGTGTACACCTGGCCGTCCACGCAGTACGGGGTCTCGCCGCGCGCCCGCCACGCCACCGACGAGGTGAGTCCCGACGTCGAACGCAGCGCCTTGTCACCGGTGTTGGCGAGCAGGAACGCCCCCGTACCGAAGGTGCACTTGGCGGTGGACGGGGTGAGGCAGCCCTCCGCGAGCAGCGCCGCCTGCTGGTCCACCACCAGCCCGGCGACCGGCAGGACCCCGCCGAACGCCGTGGTGGTGCCGACGATCTCGTCGCAGCCGACGATCCGGGGCAGCTCCTCGCCGTCGAGTCCGAACAGCGCGGTCAGCTCCGGGTCCCACTCGACGGAGTCGATGGCCAGCAGCAGCGAACGGCTGGCGGTGGACGCGTCGGTGACGAAGGCCCCGGTCAGCTGCTGGACGAGCCAGGTGTCCGTGGTGGTGACCACGCCTTCCCTGGTGACGTTCTCCCGCAGCCAGGCCATCTTGGGCGCCGAGAAGTACGGGTCGAGGACCAGCCCGGTCCGCTCGGCGACCCATGCCTTGTCGTCGGCGAGGGCCGTACAGAGCGGCTCCGACCTGCGGTCCTGCCAGACGATCGCCGGTGAGAGCGGCCGACCGGTGCGCCGGTCCCAGGCGAGGACCGTCTCGCCCTGGTTGGCGAGCGCCACCGCCTGGACGGCCCTGCCCCCGGCCCGGGCGAGGGCCTGCCGGCCGGCCTCCAGGACGGAGGCCAGCAGCTGCTCGGGGTCCTGTTCGACCCCGCCGCCCGGCAGGTAGACGGGGGTGACGGGCACCTCCGCGACGGCGACCACCCCGTCCACCGGGTCGACGACCAGGGCCTTGGTCCCCGAGGTGCCCTGGTCGATGGCGAGGACGGTCACAGCTCCTCGGCTTCCAGGCTGGGCTGGGTCAGGAGCTGCTCCTTGCGGGTGAACCAGACGACCGCGAAGAGCAGACCGCCGACGACCAGGGTGGCGAGGGCGTACTGCTGGGCGCCCCGGAAGTCCGAGGGGATCATGAAGATGCACAGCTCCGTGACGAGCCAGAGCACCGCTCCGACGACCACCGGCTTCTCCCACTTGCCGAGCTGGAAGTCGTCGGCGGCCGGGGTGTACTTGCGGCGGGTGGCGATGAAGAGGGCCACCGTGCCCGCGTACAGGATGGCCGGCATCAGCGTGCCCGCGCCCAGCAGCTGCGGCAGCGCGTCCTCGTTGCCCGCGAAGACGGTGACGATCGCGATGGAGGCCAGGGCGACGGTCAGGGTGGCGAAGGTCGGGCCGCCGGTGGGGCGCGGGACCTTGCTCAGCGTCTCGGAGAACGGCAGACGCCCGTCACGGGCCATGGAGTGCACGAGGCGGCTGTTGCTGACCATGATGACGAGACCGCAGGCGAAGATGGCGATGCACACGACGACCAGCATGGCCGTGGCGACGGCGCTGCCCACGGTCGACTCGATGATGGAGGCGACGGGGGCCGAGTCGGAGGTGAGCGCCGCGACGTTGTCACCGGCGCCCGCCGTGATCACGATGAGGAAGAGCATCCCGATGCCGCCGCTGAGCAGGATCGCGCGGACCATGGCCTGCGGGACGACCTTCTTGGGGTTGTGCGTCTCCTCGGCGAGGTTGGCCGCCGACTCCCAGCCGACGAGGGTGAAGGCGCCGAGCAGCGCGGAGAGCATGAACGGGCCGAGGAATCCGTAGTACCCGTCCGCCGAGATCGTGCCGTAGGAACCGAGGTTGCTCCAGTCGCCCTTGCCGAAGAAGAGGACGGCGCCCGCGATCAGGACGGTCAGGCCGATCATCGCGATGACCTCGGCACCCACCGCCAGGTTGTTGATCTTGGTGGTGATGGGGGTGGACCAGATGATCAGGGACATCTGGAGGAGCAGCACGATGACGGTGCCGATGGCGCCGCCGGTCGCGGTGTACGTGATGTCGAGCAGCGGGAAGAGCGCGACCTGGGTCAGCCCGTAGTCGACGGCGACCACGACGATCGCGAGGAAGGCGAAGGAGACCCAGCCGAACCACCAGCCGAGTACGGGCGAGGCCAGCCGGCTGGCCCACTGGTAGCTGTAGCCGGAGATCGGGATGCGGCTGGCGAGCATGCCGTACACGAGGGCGACGAGGACCGTGCCGAGGGTGACCAGCGGCCAGGTCCAGATCCCGGCGGGACCGGCCGAGCCGAGAACGGTGCCGTAGGTGGTGAACAGGCCGGTGGTGATGGAGATGAAGGAGAACGCGACCGCGAACGACTCGAAGCGGCTGAGCGTGCGGGCGAACTGGGGCTTGTAGCCCGTGGCGGGGGCCTCGGCGTCGGCGCCGGGGGTCTCCGCGCCGGGACCCTCCGCGACCCCTGGCCCCTTTCTAGCGGGTATGTCGGATTCAGATGGGTAAACCGTCGTATTTTCCGACGGTGTGGAAGACTGGGTCACGATCGACTCCTATGCGGTGAAAGGTGGGATTTCGATCATGGCCGGGTGGCGTTGCCGCGCCACCTGACCACTGGCGCGCCGGGCGGAGTCCGCTCCGCCCGGCGCTACGCGACGACGACGATGCCGCCGGAGCGTTCCACGCCCGACTCCAGCGTCGGGGACGGCCGGGCATCGGTGATCAGCCCGTCGACCTCCTCCAGGCCGCACACGCGGTGCGGGGCGACCCGGCCGAACTTGCTGGCGTCCGCGAGGATGTAGGAACGGACGGTGTTGGCGAGGATCAGCCGCCGGGTGGCCACCTCGTCCAGATGGAAATCGGTCAGTCCCGCCGAGGCGTCCACTCCCCCGGAGCCGAGGAACGCGACGTCGGAGCGGAGATCCGCGAAGAAGGCCATGGTCTGCGCGTTGGAGCAGACCAGGTCACCGGCGCGCAACCGGCCGCCGCTGACTAGGACTTCGACGTTGGGCCGGCCCGCCAGCTCGGCGGCGACCAGCAGGGAGCAGGTGGCGACGGTGCCCCGGTAGTCCGGCGGAAGGGCTCGGGCCACCTCCACCGCCGTCGTACCGACGTCGATCACCACGGTCTGGCCGGGACGCACCAGCGCCGCCGCGGCGACCCCGATGGCCACCTTCGCGCCCCGGTCCATCCCGGAGCGCTCGTCGAACGGTGCCTCCTCGCCGAAGCCGCCCGCGTTGTTGGTCGCGCCGCCGTGGACCCGTACCAGCAGCCCGCGCCGTTCCAGGGTGACCAGGTCACGGCGGACGGTCTCGGCGGAGACGTCGAGCATGCGGGAGAAGTCCTCGGTCGATACGATCCGCTGCGCGCGCAACGCCTCACAGATACGGCGATGGCGTTCAGCGGGGAGCATCGGCGCCCGGTTCTGTGGATTGTTGACCGTTCATGAGGAGGAGTGTGGATGTTCGCTCCAGGCGCGTCAAGAGTCCTGCGAGCGGCGCGAAACGTCGTAACCATGAATTAATCTCGCGGGTCGCCGCCGCCGTACGGACGGGCCGCCCTGCGGCCATTGACGACCTCGCGCGGCCCCGCTACAAGAATGATGAGAGCGCTCTCATCGCGCGCTGTCGATTTCCCCCCGGCACCACTTCCCCCTCGGCACCCAGCTTTCCCCTCGGCACCAGCTTCCCTCGGCACCATCCGCTCCACACCGGAGGTGTTTCCTTGAGAACGAGCCGCACCAGACACCCGCGCACCGCCCGCGTCCCCCGCGCCCCACGTACCGCCCGCACCCCCTTGCTCGCGGCGGCCCTCGCCCTGACCGTGGCCCTCGCCGGGTTCGTCGGGCTGAGCGGCGCCGGTACCGCGCAGGGCGCCATCCCGCCCGCGCCCGGCTGGAATCTCCAGTGGAGCGACGACTTCGACGGGGCGAACCGCGCCCTGCCCAACTCCGCCAACTGGCAGACGGACACCGGCCACGGATACCCCGGCGGGCCCGGCAACTGGGGTACGGGCGAGATCCAGAACTACACCGCGAGCCCCGACAACCTCAGCCTCGACGGCAACGGCAATCTGCGGATCACCCCGCTCAGGGACGGCGCGGGCAACTGGACCTCGGGCCGGATCGAGACCAAGCGCTCCGACTTCAAGGCCCCGGCGGGCGGCACCCTGCGCATCGAGAGCCGTATCCAGATGCCGAACGTGACCGGCGCCGCCGCGTCCGGCTACTGGCCCGCCTTCTGGGCACTGGGCTCGCCGTACCGGGGCAACTACTGGAACTGGCCGGGCATCGGCGAGTTCGACATCATGGAGAACGTCAACGGGCTCAACTCCGTCTGGGGCGTGCTGCACTGCGGCGTGAACCCGGGCGGCCCGTGCAACGAGACCACGGGCATCGCCGCCAGCCGCGCCTGCCCCGGGGCGAGCTGCCAGTCCGCCTTCCACACCTACCGGTTCGAGTGGGACCGCTCGGTCACCCCCAACGAGCTGCGCTGGTACGTGGACGACCAGCTCTTCCACACTGTCCGGCAGAACCAGATGGACGCCGCGTCGTGGACCAACATGACCGACCACGCGGGGTACTTCATCCTCCTCAACGTGGCGATCGGCGGCGCGTTCCCGGACGCGCTGGGCGGCTCCACCCCGACCGCCGCGACCGTCCCCGGCCGTCCCATGCTCGTCGACTACGTGGCGGTCTGGACGCGTGGCGGCGGCGCGGGCACCACCGACCCGCCCCCGGCGGGCTCCTCGACCCTGTACGCGCGGCCGGGCGCAGCGCTCGGCGACTCCACCGGCTCGGCGGCGAGCGTCACCGTCGCCTCGGCGGGCGGCGCCAACTACGACGGGACGCCGAACAACCCGCAGGTCTTCACGTCGAGCGGGATCACCCGGACGTACAACGGCGGCTCCACCCAGTTCGACCTGTTCGTGGACGCGGGCACGACCATCGGCAACGGCCCTCAGGTCAGGGTGAGTTACGACCGTACGGGCGACGGCGTCTGGGACCGTACGGAGACGTACCAGTACTTCGCCACCGATCCCGTGCCCGGTTACGAGCACTACACCCAGGCCAAGGGCCTGAAGTCGTCCACCGGTTCACACGGCGACCTGGTCAACGGCAAGGTGCGGATCGAGGTCTGGAACGCCATCGGCGGCGGCGCCGGCACGCTGGGCGTCGGCAACCAGTCGGTAGTGCGCGTCCCGTTCGGCTGACCGCGCGGGCCGCCGGCCCGGGCCGGACGCGCGAGAGCCGTACGTGGCGCGCGGGACACACGCCACGTACGGCTCGGCGGGAGGGCGGGGCACGTCACTCCCGCGACCGCATCGCCTCCAGGGGCCGGGCCCGCAGCACCCCGCGCGCCGGGACACGGATCGACAGCACGGCCGTCAGCACGGCCGCCGCCACGATGGCGGCGAACACCCACGGCGGCCCGGACGGCAGCGGCGTGCCGGTGAGGGACAGGGCCAGTACCACCAGCGGTACGGCGGCCACCAGCGTGCCGAGCGCCACCGCGATGCCCGACAGGAGCGCCGTCTCGATGGCCAGCATCCGGGCGACCTGGCGGCGGGTGCCGCCCACCAGGCGCAGCAGCGCGAGTTCGCGGGCCCGGCCGGTGGTGACGGTGACGAGGGTGGTGGCCACCGACAGCGCCACGTACCCCAGCAGCACCCCGAGCAGCAGCCGGTTCAGCCAGGCGTTGGCCTCCACCTCGTGGTCCTGCGCGACGAGCAGCGAGGCGCGGTCGCCGACGGCCAGCCCCGGGTAGTGCCGCTCCAGCGCGCCCAGCCCGGTGGCGACAGCCGCGCGGTCCGCGCCGGGTGCCAGGGCGACGAGTACGACGTCGGCGAGCCGGTCGGTGGTGTGCGGCAGCACCGTGGTCGCGGGCAGCAGCACATCGCCGAAGCCCAGGTTGGGGCGGTACACGGCGACGACGCGGGGCTTCGCGCGGGTCCCGTCGCCCAGGACGAGCGCGACGCGGTCGCCGACCCGCTTGCCGAGGTAGCGCGCCTCGGTCTCGCTGAGCGCGACGGTGTCGCCGCGCAGATCACCCAACCGGCCTGAGGCGACGGGCAGTTCGAGTGTTCCGTCGAGTCCGGTGGCGTCGATGCCGTAGGCGGCGGACCGCGAGAGCGGTTCACCGAGGAGGGTCCGCCCGACGGCGACGACCTCGGTGGCGACCAGCGGGGTCGCCGCCGTGACACCGGGCACCTCGCGGGCGGCCCCGGCGACCCCGGGCGCGACGCCGCCGCCCGCCCCGGCGACCACGAAGTCGGCGACCGTCGCCGCGCGGGCCTGGTACCGCGTCGCCTCGGCCAGGGTGGTCTGGCTGTAGAACTGGCTGGTCGCGAAGCCGATCGTCAGCACGAGCGGGGTGACGGCCGCCGCCAGCCGCCGCGCACCGGCGCGGCTGTTGGCCGCCGCGAGGAAGCCCGCGGCGCCGCGCGGCAGCAGCGCGCCGCCGAGACGGGTGAGCGCGGCCATCAGCCGGGGGCCGAGCATCGCGACACCGATCAGGGCGAGCATCGAGGAGAGCCCGGCGGGCACCACGGCGAGGTTCGGCGGCAGGAACGGCAGGGCCGCCACGGCGATCAGCGCCAGGCCCAGCAGCACGTAGCCGCCGATGATCCGGCCGCGCCCCAGCTCCGGCGTCTCCACCGCAGACTCCCGCAGCGCCTCCACCGGGCGCACCCGCACCTGGCGCCTGGCCGCCGCCCACACCGCGAGCCGGGCGGCGCCCAGGCACAGCAGCACCGCGACCACCCCGGGCACCGGGCCGACGGAGAGCGCGAAGCCCTCCTCGATCACACCGATCCGGGCGAATCCGTCCCGCAGCAGCCGCGCGGCGAGATAGCCGGGCCCGACACCGAGCAGCGCGGCCGCGCCCGACACCAGCAGGGTCTCGGTGGCGAGCATCCGGTGCACCTGGCGCGAGGTGGCCGCCACGGCGCGCAACAGGGCGATCTCACGCCGCCGCTGATGCACCATCAGCGACAGTGTGCCCGCCACCACCAGCACGACGATCATCAGCACGAAGCCGGAGAACGAACCGGACACCACCGACAGCACGGTGCGCGACCGCGCCGCGCCGAGGAACTCGACCTCGCCGCGCGCGTCGCCGGCCCGTACCACCGCGCGCTCCCCGTACCCCTGGTCAGCGAGGGTGCGTTCGATCCGGGTGACGGCGGTGTCGGACGCGTTCAGCGAGCGCACGAGTCCGATCAGCCCCTCCGCGCCGCCGGTCTCCACGCCGGGGTCGGTGAAGACGCCGATGGCCGCGAACGCGCGGGGGTGCCCGGACAGTTCGCCGGCCCGCGCGTCGGTGAAGAACAGCGCGCTCTGACGCGGCAGTCCGGCGCCGTCCGGCGGGGCCGCCACACCGACGACCCGGTACGGTACGGAGCCCTCGGCCGTCGCGATCCGTATCCGGGCCCCCACATCGGCGCCCGCCCGCGCGGCGGTCTCCGCGTCGAGCACGATCTCGTCGGGGAGGCGCGGGGCCCGGCCCGAGCGCAGCGCGAACGGCGTCAGCCGCGCCGAACCCCAGCCGTGGCCCAGCGTCTGCCCGTCGCCGGGTGCGCTCAGCACCGTGCCGTCGTCCGTGACGATCGTCGCCGGGAAGCTGACCTCGCCGACGGCGCCGCGGACGCCGGGGGTGGCGGCGATCTTCCCGACCAGCCCGGCGGGGAGCATGGCCCGCTCGGGCAGCGGCTCGACGGCGTCCGGGCCGTCGTCCTCCGGCGCGGTGACCGACTGCCGGGCGCCGACCACGACGGGGACGGTCCCGTAGCGCTGGGGCGCGATCCCGGCGAAGAGGCCCGACTCCAGCAGCACCCCGCAGGCGGTCACCAGGATGGCGCCGCCGAGCACCGCGAGGAACGACGCGACGAACTCGGCCCGGCGGGCCCGGATCGACCGCACGGCGAAGGACAGGCCGCTCATCGCTCCCCCAGCCCGGTCATCCGCGCGGCCACCGACTCCGCCGTCGGTTCGTAGAGCTGGTCGACGAACCGGCCGTCGGCGAGGAACATCACGAAGTGGGCGTAGGACGCGGCGACCGGATCGTGGGTGACCATCACGACGGTCTGGCCCAGCGAGTCGACCAGCCCCCGCAGCAGCCCCAGCACCTGGGCGCCGGTCCCGGTGTCGAGCGCGCCCGTCGGTTCGTCGGCGAAGACCACGTCGGGCCTGGTCACCAGGGCGCGGGCGATCGCCACCCGCTGCTGCTGGCCGCCGGACAGCTGGCCGGGGCGCCGCGCCAGCAGTCCGTCGATCCCGACCTCGTTCACGATCCGGGCCAGCCACGCCGGGTCGACGGGCCGCCGCGCGAAGCGCAGCGGCAGGGTGATGTTGTCGCGGACGCTGAGCGCGGGGATCAGGTTGTACGCCTGGAAGACGAAGCCGATCCGTTCGCGTCGCAGCTCGGTCAGGGCCGTCTCCGACAGCCCGCTCAGATCGGTGTCCCCGAGCAGCACCCGGCCGGAGGCGGGCCGGTCGAGACCGGCGGCGAGGTGCAGGAAGGTGCTCTTGCCGGAGCCGGAGGGGCCCATCACGCCGGTGAACGTGCCGCGCGGGATGCCGGCGGTCACCCCGTGCAGGGCGGTGACGGCGGCGGCGCCCGTTCCGTAGACCGCGGTGGCGGCCTCCAACCGGACGGCGAAGCCGGACGCGGCGGCGTCCGTCACCGTCCGCCCCGATGCCCGTACCGGCCCTGCCGCCATGATCCGCTCCTTCACCACTGCACCCACTGCACCCATCGCACGACTGCACCACTGGGTTCGATGGAGTGAAGGTAGGCCGGAGGCGTTGGCCCGAACCATCCCGTACATGCCATGATCGATGGTGGAGTCCGCTCCACCATCGGGCTCCGCCACGGGGCCGTCGGGCCTCGGTACGGGCTCGGCCACGGGCCAGGGAGCAGACCGCAATGACAGAGCGCAGACCCGGCCGTCCGCAGGCCCGGCTGCGCGCCCGACCGCACTCCCGGCTGCGCGCCCGACCGCACTCCCGGCTCGGCGAGTTGAAGTTCCTCGCGGTCGGCGTGGGCACCGGCCTGGCCGCGTGGTTCCTGCTCGTCGGGCTGATGCTGAGCATCGCGCCGATCGTCACCCTGCCGCTGCTGCCGCGCACCGCGCGCGGCGCCCGCAGGCTGGCCGCGTTCGAACGCCGCCGCACCGGCCGTTACCTGGACACGACGATTCCGGCGCCGCGACCGGTCGGCGGCGACGACATCGGGGACGTACTGGCGAGCCCCGACACGCGCCGGGACGTGAGCTGGCTGGCGCTCCACGCCACGTTCGGCCTGCTGACCGGGCTGCTGGCGGTGGCGTCACCCGCCGGTGTCGTGCAGAACCTGGTGACCGCCGCTTTCTGGCCGCTCCTCCCCTCGGCGACCACCACGCTGGACCAGCCGGTGGAGTCGTGGGGCGGCGCGGGCCTCGCGCTGGCGACGGCCGCCGGATACGGCCTGTTCGGCGCGGTCCTCGTACCCCCGCTGGCCCGGTGGTACGCGCGGGTCTCGGCGGCGCGGCTCGCGCCGCCGAAGCCGACCCTCGTCGAGCGCCTCGCCGAGGTCACCGCGACCAGGGCCGCCGCGCTCGAAGCGCACGGCACCGAGCTGCGCCGGATCGAGCGCAGCCTCCACGACGGCACGCAGAACCGTATCGTCGCGGTCGTCATGCACCTGGGCATGGTGGAGCGGGCGCTGCGCCGCGACCCCGAGTCGGCGCTGCCGATGATCCTCACCGCGCAGGACGCGGCCACCGACGCGCTCAGCGAACTGCGCGAGGTGGTACGGCAGATCTACCCGCCCGTGCTCACCGACCGGGGGCTGCGCGGCGCGGTGGCGGCGCTGGCGGCACACTGCGCGATCCCCTGCGCCCTGACGGCGGACCAGGAGCTGCGCCGGGCGCCCGCCGCCGTGGAGGCGGCGGCCTACTTCGTGGTGGCCGAGGCGCTCACCAACGCCGTCAAGCACAGCGGGGCCCGGCAGATCACCGTGTCCCTGCGCACCGAGCGGGACCGGCTCACCGTCGAGGTCAGCGACGACGGCCACGGCGGCGCCGACGGGACGCGGGGCTCCGGAGTGGTCGGGATCCAGCGCCGCGTCGCCGCTTTCGACGGCACCACCCTCCTGCACAGCCCGCCCGGCGGACCCACGGTCCTGCGGGCCGACATCCCCCTAGGAGTATGAGCCGTGCGCATCGTCATCGCCGAGGACGACGCCCTGCTGCGAGCGGGCCTCACCCATCTGTTGCGCGCCGAGGGCATGGAGGTCACCTCCGCCGTCGACAACCCCACCGACCTGCTGGCCGCCATCGAGGCGGACCGCCCGGACGTCGCGGTGGTGGACGTCCGGATGCCGCCGACCTTCCGGGACGAGGGGCTGCGCGCCGCCGTCGAGGCGCGCAGGCGCCGGCCGGGGCTCGCGGTGCTCGTCCTGTCGGCGCACGTCGAGGACAGTTACGCCACCGAACTGCTGGCCGACGGCGCGGGCGGGGTGGGCTATCTCCTCAAGGAACGGGTCGGGAAGGTCACCGACTTCCTCGACGCGCTGCACCGGGTGGCCGACGGCGGCACCGCGATGGACCCGGAGGTCGTCGCCCAACTGCTGCTGCGGCGAAGGGCGGACGACCCGTTGCTCAGCCTGACGCCGAGGGAGCGCGAGGTGCTGGGGCTGATGGCGGAGGGCCACTCCAACGCGACGATCGCCGGTCTGCTCACCGTGAGCAGCGGGGCGGTGCACAAACACATCGGCAACATCTTCAACAAGCTGGGCCTGCCCACGACGGACGCGGGTCACCGACGCGTGCTGGCGGTGCTCGCGTATCTGAAGGCGTGAGGCGTGAGGCGTGAGGGGGGGCTGCCCTATGCGGGGGTGGAGCTGGCACCACCCCCGCATACGGCAGCTGACGGGATTACGGCGCCGGGTGTGCCTCGAACATGCTGATGACCGGCCGGTGAACGAGCGTCCGGCCCGTCCTCAAGGAGTGCTCCCATGTCCGACCACACCCCTGCCACCACCCCCGCGCCCGATGCCCCCGGCGCCCCCGATGCCCCCGGCGCCCCCGGCGCCCGCCGTGGCGCTTCCCGCCGCAGGGCCGCCACACTGATAGCCCTCACGCTGGTCGCCGGTGTGGGGCTGCCCGCCGCGTACGCCACGGCGACCACCACCACCGCCGGTGCCGCTTCGACCGATCACGGCACGAAGCCCGGCGACAGGACGATGCGGAAGATCGTGAACGGGCTCGTGAGCGGGGACAAGCGCCCCGGCGCGCTGGCCGGTACCCGGGAACGCGACGGCCGTACGGGCGCCTTCACCGCCGGATACGGCGACCTCGCGGCCAGGACCCCGGTCCCCGCCGACGGCCAGGTGCGCATCGCCAGCAACACCAAGACGTTCACCTCGGTCGCGGTGCTGCAACTGGTCGGAGAGGGCAAGATCGGCCTCGACGAGCCGATCGAGACGTATCTGCCGAACCTGATCAGGGGCGAGGGCATCGACGGCCGGAACATCACCGTACGGCAGCTGCTCCAGCACACCAGCGGACTGCCCAACTACACCCAGCACATGGCCGGGGACTTCGCGGCGCTCCGGCACCGCTACGCCGAACCGCGCGAACTGCTCGATCTGGCCCTCCAGGACAAGGCGTTGTTCGCGCCAGGCGCCAAGTGGGAGTACAGCAACACCAATTACGTCGTGGCGGGGCTCCTCATCCAGAAGGTCACGGGACGGCCGGTCGCCGAGGTGATCAACCAGCGGGTCGTCGAGCGGATCGGGCTGAAGCACACGTACTTCCCGCAGGTCGGCGAGATGACGATCCGCGAGAAGCACCCGAAGGGCTACCACGCCGACAAGCCCGGCGAGCCGCTGGTCGACGCCACGGTGGAGGACCCGTCGTGGGGCTGGGCGGCGGGCGCGATGGTGTCCACCAACAGCGACGTGAACCGCTTCTTCACCGCGCTGCTCGACGGCAAGCTGCTCAAGCCCGCGCAGCTCGCCGAGATGAAGACCACCGTGCCGGCCGAGGACCCGACGCCCGGTTCGCGCTACGGCCTCGGTCTGATGAGCAAGCCGCTGTCCTGCGGGGGCGTGTACTGGGGGCACGGCGGCGACATCTTCGGCTACGAGACCCGGGGCGGGGTCACGGAGAAGGGCCGCTCCGTGAACATCGCGGTCACCGTCCTGCCGACCGAGCTGTCCGAGGTGGAGGAGATGGAGAAGGCCGTGGACACGGCGCTCTGCCGCTGAGGGCCGGGCGGGGGGCGAGGGGGGGCGGCGCCACTCGGCGCCCGGGCTCGCCGCACGTGGGGGCGGGGCTCGCGGCACGGGGGGCGGGTTTCGCCGCACGTGGGGGCGGGGCTCTCCGCACGGGCGCGGGCGTCCCGGTCAGTCGGCGAAGCCCAGGACGTACCGCCGCTGCCACGGCGTCTCCACGGCACGGTGGTGGTAGTGCCGCCGTACGAACCCCACGGCCTCGTCCGCCGGTACGCCGTCGAGGACGGCCATGCAGGCCAGCGCCGTACCCGTACGCCCACGCCCGCCGCCACAGGCGACCTCGACCCGCTCGGCGGCGGCCCGCCGCCACGCCTCGCCGAGCGTCTCCCGCGCGTCCGTACGGCTGCTGGGCAGCCGGAAGTCCGGCCAGCGCAGCCACCTCGCCTCCCACGCGACCTCGGGCGGCGGCTTGCCGAGCAGATAGACCCCGTACGTGGGCTCCGCACCGCCCGGCAAGGGACGCCGCAGCCCCCGGCCCCTGACCAGGCGCCCGGAGGGAAGTTCCAGAACTCCGCTGTCGGTTGAGGTCCAGATCGCGGTCATGGCGTCACCCTATGCGGCACGGAACGCCGGTGCGGGCCGTGGGCGGTCGGCCGCACAGAACGCCGGTTCGTGTCGCGGCGCATCAGCCGCCGCCGGGCGGGACAGCGGCAGGCATCACCCCCCGGCCCGCCGCTGGACGGCCTCGATGACCCGGTCCGCCCCGTCCTCGGTCTCCATGTGTCGCGCCGCTCGCGCGGCGGCCCGTGTGTACGCGACCTCCCGCACGACCCGGTCGAGGGAGTCGGCGAGCCGTTCGGCGGTGAGGGACCGGAAGGGGATCGGGTCGGTGGCGGCGCCGAGGGCGGCGAGCCGTCCCGCCCAGAACGGCTGGTCGGCCGTCACGGGAACGGTGACCGCGGGCACTGCGGCGCGCAACGCGGCGGCCGAGGTACCGGCCCCGGCGTGGTGGACCACCGCGGCCAGCCGGGGGAACAACGGGGCGTGCGGTACGTCCCCGATGGTGAGGATGTCGTCGCTGTCGGCCGCGAGCCCCGCATTGCCGGCCTGGAGGATGCCGCGCAGCCCGGCGCGGCGCAGGGCTCGCACGGCGATCTCGCTCAGCCGTTCCCCGTCCCCGGCCGCCATGCTCCCGAAGCTGACGAGGACGGGCCGGGGCCCGGCACGGAGGAAGTCCTCCAGTTCCGCGGGCAGTTGTACGGTGGCGTCGAGGTGCGGCCACCAGTTCCCCACGACCTCCAGTCCGGAACGCCAGTCGGAGGGGCGCGGCACCAGCACCGTGCTGAAGCCGTGCAGGATGGGCCAGTTCGCCCGTTCCCGCCGTCGGCGCGTCACGGAGGCGGAGGCCGGGGGCAGCTGGAGGCGGCGACGCAGTCCCGCGACCGCCGGAGCGTAGACGCGGTCGGCCATGCCGAGAGCGAAACGTCCGGCAACGCGGTTGACGGGCCCGCCCAGTGAGCGGGAGCCGGTCACGACGGGCGGGAAGTCGCCGGTCGGCGCGGTGGGTTGGAGATATACGCCGAGGCACGGTGTGCCGGTGGCCTCGGCGAGGTGCCAGCCGAGCGGGGCCGTGGTGGTCGAGAGCAGGAGCAGGTCCGTGCCGTCGGCCATCGCGTCGGCGAACCCCTGGCCCAGCTCGGTGATGAACGCGGCGGCTGTGCACATCAGTTCCCGACCTCCCGTACCGCCGCCGCGCAGTCGCGGGTCGGCGGGAAGAGCGCGGAATTCCAGTCCGGCGTCGCGGACGAGGGGGGCGAAGGTGTCCGTGGTGGCGAGGGCGACGTCGTACCCGGCCCGGCGCAGTGCGGCACCCAGGCCCGTGTAGGGCGCGATGTCGCCGCGCGATCCGGCCGCGGCGATCAGAATCCCCATCGGTCCTCCCGGGATTCGGTACGGCCGCCCGGGTGGCGGGCGGCGTTGGCGTGCACCGCCTTGCACACGTAACCGGCCAGGCCCGGCCGTTGCCGCGACAGCGGGACGACCAGGGCGAAGGCGCGCGGATCGACGAGGAAGTCGTCCGCGATGCGGCGGTGCATGTCGGGCGGGCAGCTGGTGAACCAGCGCGAGATGTGCAGGCGATGCTCCTCGGCGAGGTCCATGGCCCGCTCGCCGTCGCTCGGTTCACCGTCGTCGAAGGCCGCGAGCAGCTCTGCGCGCCAGGCGGTGGCCTCGCCCATCAGCTGCCGCCAGTCCTCCTTGGTGTGGGCGGCCGCGCGCGCCATCGACTCGCGCTGTCCCTCCGTGTGCGCCCACTTCAGCTCCGCCCGCGTCGCGTAGCTCAGGTCGAACTCGATCTCGCCGAAGACCTCGAAGCGTTCCTGAGGAGTCAGGGACACCCCGGTCTGCTGGACCTCGATGGCGCGCTCCGCGACCTCGGCGAGCTGCCGCAGTCTGTCGATCTCCTCGCTCAGCCGCCGCTGCCGGGAGCGCAGCTGCTCCAGGGCGTTCGCCTGCGGATCCTTGAGGATCGCGGCGATCTCGCCGAGGGAGAACCCCAGCTCGCGGTAGAAGAGGATCTGCTGGAGAAGGGCCAGGTCGGCGTCGTTGTAGAGCCGGTAGCCGGCGCGGCTGCGGCCACTGGGCGAGAGCAGTCCCGCCTTGTCGTAGTGGTGCAGCGTACGCACCGTCACCCCGGCGAAAGCCGAGACCTGCCCCACGGAGTAACTCATTCACCTGCCCCTTCGTCGGCCTACAGCCTCAAGCCTGACGTGAGGGGAGGGTCAAGGGGACCCGCGAGCAGATCTGTGCCGCACGTCGCGCGCGACGGGACAACGGACACACGACTCACCGATACCCCCGACACCACACCCCATGCGGCCCCCGTTGGGCAGGCGCTCAAGTACCGACCTGGGCTCCGAGCCCTCGCTGAGGCCCGTCCTGAGGCCCGTCCTGAGGCCCGTCCTGAGGCGCGCACTCCCGGCGCGGAAGCAGCAGCGGAGTGGCCAGGAGGAGGACTCCTGCGGCCGCGATCGCCAGGCGAGGGCTGGTGACGGCCGCCAGCAGACCCCACCCGGCGGTCATGGCCGCGATGGCGAGGCTGCTGCTGACCGACCACGCGGACAGGGTGCGGGCAACGCTGTCGGGGTCGGTGTGGTCGAGCCGGTAGGTGGCCAGCACCGGGTTGAACACACCGCAGCAGGTCACCAGGCCGAATTGGACGGCGATGATGAGGACGATCCCGGGCACACCGGACTGGACGAACGCCAGCCCGAGCGGCCAGCACGCGCGCAGCGCCCCGGCGGTGCGCATCACCTGACGCTGCCCGAACCGCGCCACGAGCCGGGGCGCCAGGCGTGAGCCGACGAGGCCGCCGACGCAGGGGAGCGCGAACACGAGACCGTACTGCCACGGCGCGAACCCAAGGCTGTCCAGCAGCAGTACGGCGAGGAGCGGCCCGGAGGCCATGATCAGGCCGTTGACCACGATCGCGTTGAAGAACAGCGGGCGCAGCACGGGGTGGGCGAGGATGCGGCGCCAGCCTTCGAGCAGGTCACCCGCTCGCAGCCGCGGCGCACCGGTCCGCGCGGGGCGCGGCTCGCTGCCGCCGATGGCGCGGATGCCCAGGGCCGAGAGCAGATAGCTGACCGCGTCGGCGACGACGGTCACCACCGGTCCGAACAGCCCGATCGCGGCCCCGCCGAGCGGTGGTCCGATCATGGTCGCGGTCCATGTCGTGGACTCGAACCGGCCGTTCGCGACGAGCAGGTCCCGCGGCGGCACGAGCGTCTTCAGATACGCGCCACTGGCCGCCTTGAAGCCGATATCGGCCGCGGCGACGACGACAGAGACAACCAGGAGCTGGGCGAAGCCGAGCCGGCCGAACGCGAACGCGGCGGGGATGGTCATCAGCGCCCCGAACCGGGCCAGGTCCATCGCGATCATGACCGGCCGCTTGCGGCGGAACTCCACCCACGGACCGAGCGGCACCGCCAGCAGCGCCCCCACCACCCGCCCCGTGGCGGCCAGCGCCGCGACCTGGGCCGGCCCGGAGTGCAGGACAAGCACCGCGATCAGGGGAAACGCGCCGAACCCGAGCCCCGTGCCGTACGAACTGACCGCGAACGCCGCCCACAACCACCCGAACCGCCTCCCCAGCGCCCGCCTCCCCGCCATTCCCACAGCCCCCTCGCCGATCCGAACGACCACACCCCGACCAGCAGCATCAAAGCGAGTAGCGGACCGCGAGATCAAACAACCGGTCCACCACCAGAGCACAACCAATCGTTGTGCGGATATCGCGGATATCATCGCCAGTGTGGATCTCGAAGCGGTGCGCACCTTCGTGGCCGCCGCGGACGCGGGACGGTTCCAGGACGCCGCCGCCGAGTTGTCGGTCACGCAGCAGGCCGTCTCCAAACGCGTCGCCACGCTGGAGAAGCTCCTCGGCGTGCGGCTGTTCACCCGTACCCCGCGCGGAGCGAAGCTCACCATCGACGGGCAGGCGTTCCTGCCGCACGCCCGCGAGCTCCTACGGGCCGAGGAGCGGGCGGTCGCCTCCGTACGCCCCGGCCGCCGCGCGCTGCGCGTCGACGTGATCGGCAGGCGGCTCGCCCCGGCCACCCTGCTGCGCGACTTCCACCGCGCACAACCCGAGATCCAGTTGGACGTCGTCACCCTCTTCGACGCCGAGGCGGCCATCGACGCCATCCGGTCCGGCACGATCGACGCGGCCTTCCGCGCCGTCGCCCTGCCCGGCCGGCAACTGCCCGACGACATCGAGGCCGCCCGCGTCCACGACGAGCCCATCCAACTGGTGACCGGACCGCGCCACGAACTCGCCACCGCCCGCACGGTCATGCCTGCGGCACTGGCCGGTCACCGCATCTGGATGCCCGGCCTCGTCCCGGGAACCGAGTGGGCCGCCTACTACGACGCCCTCGCCGCCGCGTTCGCGCTCACCATCGAGGTCACCGGCCCCGACTTCGGGACGGAGCCCCTGCTCGACACCATCGCCGACTCCCGGTCGCTGGCGACCCTGGTAGGCGAACAGACAAGCTTCGCCTGGCCCGCCGAACACGGCCTGCGACGCATCGCCGTGCACAACCCGACCCCGGTCTACCCGCACTCGCTGCTGTGGCACCGCGACAACGCACACCCAGCCCTGACAGCACTCCGCGCCCACCTCCGCTCCGGCCGGTTCCACCACTCCGCCCCGGAGACGTGGACGCCGACGTGGGCGGAGAGGTCGTAGGGGAACGAGTCGGCCCGCACCGCAGGGGCGGACCGGTCCGGGATCCTGCGGGGCGGTGGGCCGGTGAGCCCTGCGGGACAGTGGGCCCTGTGGGGTGCGCGGCAGTGGTGTGGGGTGGCCCGGCTCCGGTTCGGCGGCTGACGGCCGGATGCTTGCTGGGATTTATGCCCCGCTGGTCACTGTCGCGCTGCATGCTGCGGGTCAGTACCAAGGGGTAAGCGTGGTGAGCGGGGGCGTGGATGGCGGGTGGGGGCCGCCCCTCTCGGTTTGAGTTTCGCGCCTCCGGGCCGGGTGTAAAGGGCGCTCCTTCGTCGCGTCGCTGCGCGATGACCTTCGGTCACCCTTGACACCCGGCCCTGCGGCGCAAGTGCAGGTATTGGGAGGGGCGGCCCCGGGGGGAGGGGTCCCGGAGGGGCATATCTGTGCGCGGGGGCCCGATCCCGGCTGCCGGGCCGGTTCGCCCTGCGGGGCTGCGCGGCAGTGGTGTGGGGCGGCCCGGCCCCGGCTCAGCGGCTGACGGTCCGCCGTGGGCTGGGATTCATGCCCCGCTGGTCACTGTGAGGTGCGGGAGGGGTGGGGCGACTGGGACCGGTGTGGCGCCGAGTGGGCTCCTGAAGGGAGTCGGTGTGCCGTAGAGCGCGGTTTGTGCAGCCGAGGACACATGACGGGTTGGAGGGGACCCTCAACGCCCTGCCAATCTAGGGCATATGGGGCATCTTGGTGGGGGTGGGTGCCGAGATCCCGTGGAGTGTGACGTTGCAGCACCCAGACGGCCCTGCAATGGCTCTCACGTCGCACTCGACGGACCTCGGCCCCCGAGCGGGCATGAGATCTCTGCCAGATTCCGGGCACCCCACCCCACCACAGTGACCAGCGGGGCACGGATCCCAACCCACGGCGGAGGGAGAGCCGCTGAGCCGGGGCCGGGCCGCCCCACACCACTGCCGCGTGCCCCGCAGGGCGAACCGGCCCGGCAGCCAGGGTCCGGCCCGCGCAACGATCCTGCCTTCCCTGGGGAACCCTTCCCCCCGGGCCGCCCCTCCCAGTACCTGCACTTGCGCCGCAGGGCCGGGTGTCAAGGGTGGAGCGCAGCGCAATCGGCGCAGCCGACGCGACGCAGGAGCGCCCTTTACACCCGGCCCGGAGGCGCGAAACTCAAACCGAGAGGGGCGGCCCCCACCCGCCATCAACGCCCCCGTCCACCACGCTTACCCCTCGGTCCGAACCCGCAGCACACAACGCAACAGTGACCAGCGGGGCATGAAACCCAGCCCACAGACAGCCATCGGCCGCCAAGACCACCCGGGCCACCCCACACAAAGTGTGCGCACCCACAAAGATGCCAGTGGGCTGCACGGACCGCCGGATTACGGGCGCGGCTCGTTGGCGAGGGCATCGATGGCGCCGAGAGCGCCGGCGAAGGCAGTCCACGCGGGGGCGGGGAAGACGAAGGCGGGGCCTTGGGGGCGCGTGGAGTCCCGTACGGCTATCGCGCCGTCGCCGAGGCGGGCGCCTTCGACGCACTGCCCACCCTGGGCATTGCTGTAGCTCGACTTGAACCACTCGGCGCCCGTCATTATGCGTCCAACTCCCCCACGCCGAGGGCGTGCACGAAGGCTGTCCAGCACCCCCCGGCCAAGACGAGGGAGGGCCCCAAGGGCGCTTTGGAGTCGCGAACAGCTATAGCACCATCGGCGAGGCGAGCACCTTCAACGCAGTTGCCGCCGTGGCCGTCGCTGTAGCTCGACTTGAACCAGTCGGCACCAGTCATCGCGTCAGCCGTGTGTGTCATCCGGATCAATGCTCCTTCATGGCCTTCTTGATCATACTCAGGGACTCCTGCGGACTCAGCGCAAGGGCCTGTAGGTCCGTGAACGCTTCCTCGTACATCTCCACATCCGCCTCATGGCGAGTCACCCAATGATCAGTCAGATTCTCCAGATAGACGATCGGCTTCAGAGCGACCTTGTCGCGGAACTGGAAGGTGACAAAGGCTCCGCTCATCCCTCGATGCGCGCCCGCCTTGAAGGGAACCACCTGGACACGGACATTAGGCGAAGATGCGGCCTCGACAACGTGAGCAAGTTGCGCCCGCATGATCGCCGGGCCTCCCACCTGCCGGTACAGCACCGCTTCGCTCATGATGGCTGCAAATTTCAGCGGTTGATCCCGGCGCAGAACCTGCTGCCGCGTCATCCGCAAGGCCACCATGCGATTGATCTCGTCCTCGCTGAGGCCGTCGTACGCACGCTGATGGATCACCCGCACGTATGCCTCGGTCTGGAGCAGGCCGGGAACGTACTCGGACTCATAGTTGTGCAGAGCCGAGGCCGTGGCCTCCATCCCTAGAAACGCTTTGAAACCAGGGGTAATGACTGGGCGGTGCAGAGCCGACTGCCACCAGTCTCGCCTTGTCTTGGTGACAGCCGCGTACCCCTTCAGCAACTCGGCTGTCTCCGGTTCCACAGCGTAGATCTGGCAGAGAGCCATGATGTCGGAGGTCTCGACAGTGGCGTTCTCGCCCGTCTCCAAGCGGGTCAACTTCGATGGACTCCACAGGAGCTTCCTTACAACCTGAGTTGACGTAAGCCCTGCCTTCAGTCGTAGCTGACGCAACTCACTGCCCAGCTGTAAACGGCACAGAGCGGGTGTTGCCGACTCAAGATCGGTGATCATTTGCTGTCCTCCCAGCGCATTGCCCAGTGTGTCGGCGCTTCTCCCGGCTCCGCAAGGAACTTTCTGCGCCACAGCAGCGGTTGCCGCACCCTCTCGGGTCGCCCCTCAACCAGACGAGAATTCACACGCACGCGATGCCTCCCTCGACACACACCACAACACCCGCCCCACCCGCCCCCGTCGGGATACGGGACATCGCCCTCCGTCTCACCATGTCGTTCAAACCCCACGCCCGCCGCGTCGAGCACACCCGGCGCATGGCCGGCGCGCTGCTGCGGCAGGACGACGTGGCGGGAGAGGCCGTCGAGACCGTGCAGTTGCTGGTCAGCGAGATCGTCACCAACGCCGTGGTGCACGGGAGTGGCGACCGTGTCCGGTTCTCCCTCTCGTACGACCAGTGCGGCACCGTACGGATCGAGGTGGACGACCGGACGCCCGCGCACGTGGCCGTTCGGCACCCCCGGCCTGACGAGGAGAGCGGCCGGGGGATGTTCCTGGTGGACGCGCTGGCGCGGAGTTGGGGGCGGCGGGGGACGCGTACGTGGTGCACCGTCAGCGTCGGCCCTTCACAGGAGGTGTCCGCGTGACCGGTATTCGTCGTCATCCCGGAACGCACTGGCGCCGGGCGCCCATCCAGTTCGCCACGGATGCGCACACGCTCCGGCGCCTGCTCGCCGGGCTCGTCCATCGCCGCGCCGACCGCCCCCAAGCGTCGGCCCCCACCCAGGGATCGATCCCCGCCCAGACGCCCTCCCCCGTCGCGCCCAATGCCACCGGCCAGGAGGCCGGAAGCGCAGGCAGCGACAGGGAGTCCGTACGGGACGGTCAGCACAGCCAGCACGCGCGAAACGCACAAGCCGCGCGAGACACGCGAGACACGCGAGACACGCGAGACGCGCCGGACGACGCCCGGCCCATCGACTTCGTCACGATCTCCCAGACGGTCTCCGCCGCCCTCGAACTGCGGCCGGTGCTGCCCGAGCGCGCCTGGGTGGACACCACTACGTTGCAGCTCAGAGGCCATCTGGAACTACTGCTGCGGGACTATGACGCCGACACGGACACCAACACCGCCACCCACGCCCAGGAGTGCCTGGCCCTCCACCGCGACGCCTACCGGCTCCTCACCCTGTGCAGGTCATGGAACGAGGCCCGGATGACCACCCCACCCCTCCACGCGTACGAGCTGATGCGCGCCCTGGCCGTCACCACCCGCGACTTCGCCGTGTTCCTTCCGCGCCAGCAGACGCCTCCTACGCACCCCAGGACACAGGGACCGCCTCCGTGACCCCCTTGAAGGCCCAGGTCCTCCACATCCTGGCGATCACCTCGGTCGGCGGCTCCATCGTCCTGGCGCTCTGGCGCCGCCACTGACGTCCCGGGCGCGGGCGCCGCTCGTCAGACGCAGCGTGCCGGCGGTCCGCTCGCGCGCCGTGCCCAGATCGCAATCCCGCGCAATTCCCGCACGGAACCTCGTTATCCGGCGCACTCTGATCCCCCACCGGGATCACCGACGAGGAGTCAGACCATGGCCCGCAGACTCAAAATGCTCGGCACGACGGGCTGACTGACGGGCCGACGGGCGGTCGGTCTGACGGTCGGTCGGACGCGAGCCCTGGCCACTCGGCCATCGCCCCTGGCCACTCGGCCATCAACCATGGCCACTCGGCCCCGCCCCCTGGCCGATCGGCCGATGCGTCCCGCTCCCCCGTCCGCCTAGCGTCGGTCCTACGCCGTACCGGCCACGTCCCACGCCGTACCGGACCGACCCACGGGGAGAGATCCATGGAACAGCAGTCGTCCACCGTCACCACCACCGAATACGCCGCCGACGCCATCGAGTTGCTGGCGCGGGTGATCCGTTACTCGGCCAGGAGGTCCAGTGCGACATCGGGGACCGAGCATCTCGTCCACGTCCTGCTGGACGACAGCGAGAAGCCGGGGTCCGTCCTCGTTCCCGGTCTCAACAAGTCCACCTCCGTCAGCGGGCGGATCATGGCGATGGACGACAAGCACTGGGTGCACGACGACGCCTTCCACGGCGAGCCGGTCGCTCTCGACGCGCCCGGCGAGGAGGACAACAGGTTCGAGGCCGAGGCCGCCTGGCGCGAGGCCCTGTGGCTCGCCGAGGGAAAGTACGCGCGGAAGCTCCCGGAAGGGACCGTGTGGCCCGAGCGGCCGTCGGGGGCGCTGGGCGAGGTGCTGGTCGGGGCGGTGCGGCTGGCCCGCGCGGAAGGTACGTACGAGGTGCACGGACGGCACCTGGCGCGGGCAGTCCTGGACGTGGGCGACTGCCGGGCGGTCGAGGCGATGACGCTGTGCAGGGTGGACCTGGCGGCCTCGGCGTCGGCGCTGGACGCGCAGGCCCAGGCGATGCGCGACGGCGGGAAACCCTGGTGGTCGGAGGTCGACACGAACACCGGAAGCCTCATGATGCTGAGGCAGGGCGGTCTGCTGGACGAGCGCGGCAAGTGGTGGACGCGGATCCTGATGTCCATGTTCTCCCGCGGCGGCGACGGCAGTCCCCTGCTGCGCATACTCACCCAGCAGGCGAAAAGCCAGGCCACACGGCACGGCAGGGACGCGGCGGAGCCGCGGGACCTCCTGATGGCCGTCCTGTCCCTGGACCGGTTGCTCACCCTGGCGAAGCCGTCGTCGCCGGCCGAAGCGCTGCGCTCCGTCGGCTCCGTCGCCGATCTGCTCCGTGCGCACGGAACGGACCACGTCGCTCTGGTGCGGGCGGTGGTCAGGGACGGGCAGGACGCCGACTCCCCGGAGCAGGACGAGACGGGGCTCACCGCCGCGAGCAACCGGCTGCTGGCCAGGACCCGGCTGTTCGCCGCCGAGCGGGGTGCGAGCAGCATCGGGGCGGAGCATCTGCTCAGCGTGCTGCTCTCCGACGCGGACGGCGGGTGTGCCCGGCTGCTCCGGGACAATGGGGTGGACCTGGACGGGGTACGTGCCGGGCTGGACCGTCTGCTCGGTGCGTGACACCGGGCGGGGTCTCCTGGATCCGGCCGGACGGGGCACGATCCCGAGGACACGGCCAACGACCCCAGGCGCATGCCGAGGACGACAGGCATCACAGACAGACATCACAGGCATCAGGGAGAGGCGCGAGTTGTGGCGGCAGCGACGAGCGGGGTGGTACGGGCGCTGCACCGGATACGGCGGACGGCGGCGCGCGGCGCCGCGCTCCGTACCGCCGCGGTCCGCGAGGCGCGCGCGACTCTGGCGGCGGTACGCGCCGCTCCGCGCCGTACGAAGAGAAACGAAGCGGCCCTCTGTCTGGCGGCACTGGCCGCCGGGCTGCTCCCGCTGCTCTACGTCCATCCGCACTGGCCCGTGCCGGCGGTGGCCGAGGCGTGCTGGGCGGCGCTCCTGCTCCCGGCCCGGCGGCGCTGGCCCGCGGGCGCGGTGCTGGGGATCGCACCGCTGCTGAACGGCGGCAACATGTGGACCATAGCGGTGATGCCGCTGGTCGTGCTGTTGGCCACCCGGCGCATCAACCCGCCCGGCCGGGCCTGGGCGGCGGTGCTGGCCACCTCCGTGTTGGCGATGGCCCTGGCCACGCTCGTCTTCCTGTTCACCTCGCGCGGCCCGTTCGAGTCCTTCGGGGGCACCGCGCTGGACTCGGTCCTGATGCTGTTCCTTCCGGCCCTGTCCGGCACGCTGCTGGGGCAACGGCGGCCTCTGGTGCGGCTGCTCCGGGAGCGCAACGCCTATCTGGAACAGACGCGCGTGCTGACCGCCGCCACCGCGCGGATGGAGGAACGGGCCAGGATCGCCGGGGAGATGCACGACATGCTCGGCCACCGGCTGAGTCTCATCTCGGTCCACGCGGGCGCGCTGGAACTGGCGGCGGCCCGGCAGGCGCCGCCCCTGGCCGGGCAGGCGGAGCTGTTGCGCACCACCGCCGGCACCGCGATGGAGGAGCTGCGGGAGATCCTGGACGTACTGCGCCGCGAGGAGATCGCCCTCGCCCCCTCGTCCCCGACGCCCGACGAGGCCGAGCGGGAGCCCGAGGCGGTACGGGGCACCCGCTCGGATCTCACCACCCTGGTTTCGGAGTCGCGCAGGGCGGGCGTGCCGGCCGAACTCGTCTGGACGGGACCGGATTCCGACGTCCTGAACCCCCGGGTCCGGCAGGCGCTGCACCGGGTGGTCCGGGAGGGGCTGACCAATGTCCACAAGCACGCGGCGGGCGCGCCCACCCGGGTGGAGGTCGCCCACGCCGGGCACCGCGTCGAGGTCTCCGTCACCAACGGGGAGCCACCCGGAACGGGGCGGCCGATGGCCGGGAACCGCAGCGGGCTGGCGGGGCTGGAGGAGCGGATCACGCTGATCGGGGGCTCGTTCACGGCGGGCCCGGTCGGGAGGGCCGGTTTCCGGATGGCGGCCGGGCTGCCGTGCCACGACGGTACGGGGGCGGCGGTGACACCCGTACCAGCGGTGCCACCCGCACTCACCGCGTCAGCCGTGCCCGCCCCGCCCGACCCGGCTTCCGTCCCCGTTGCCTCCGCCCCGTACTCGCCGTCTTACCCGCCGCCCTACCCCCCGTCGGATCCGCCTGATCTGTCGGCTCAGGCCCTCACCTGGCCGAGGCTGCTCGGCGGGGGCTGCGCCGCGATCCTGGTGATCCTGCCCACCGTGGCGGGCATCGCCGTCGTCCTGTTGGCGCAGGTCATACGATGAGGCGATGATCCGAGTCCTCATCGCCGACGACGAAGCCCTGATGCGTACGGGAATCCGGCTGGTCCTGGAGAACGCCGAGGACATCGTGGTGGTCGCCGAGGCGGGGAACGGGAACGAGGCGGTCGCCGCCTGCCGGGACCAGGACGTCGATGTGGCGCTGCTGGACATCCAGATGCCGGTCAAGGACGGTATCGCCGCCGCCGAGGACATCGCGCTGGCCTCTCCCCGTACCCACGTGGTGATGCTCACGGCCTTCGGGCAGGAGCAGAGCGTGACCCGCGCCCTGCGCGCCGGCGCGAACGGGTTCCTGCTCAAGGACACCGGCCCCATGGAGCTGATCCGGGCGGTACAGACCGCCGCCACCGGCGAACCGGTCCTGGCGCCCCGGATCATGAAACGGCTGATGGAGCGTCACATCTCCGGCGGTGACCGGGCCGAAGCCGCGAGACGCCGCATCGAACCGCTCACCCCGGCGGAGCGCGACGTCCTGCGTCTGCTCGGCCAGGGCCTGTCCAACGCGGAGATCGCCGGAGAGCTGCATCTGAGCACCAGCACCGTCAAAGCCCACATCAGCCGCATCCTGACCCGTACGGACTGTACGAACCGGGTCCAGGCGGCCGTCATGGCGCACGACGCGGGGCTGCTCGCAAGCTGAGGCGGCACTGAGGTGGCACTGAGGTGATCTCGGTCATCGTCACCTGCCGGACGGCGGTCCCGGCAGTAGAATCGTGCACCGCTCGGGTATCGCGCCACAGTGGACACAGAGAGTGATGTACGGCTCTCTCGACCCTGGAGAAGCAACGATGCGACATGTCGGAAGGCCGGCCCTCCTCGTGAGCGGCGCCCTCTTCCTGCTGCTGCCGCTCACCTCGGCCCACGCGGCGCCTCCCGCGCCGTCCGCCGCGCCGTCCTCCGGCTCCACGGACACGTACTGGACCGCCGAGCGCATGCGGGCCGCGAAGGCGGTCAAGGCCGGACCGGTGGACAGCGCGGACGGCACGGACGGCACGGACGGCACGGACCAGGCGAAACGCACTACTGCCGCCGCCGCCCCGAGCAAGCCCTCGACGGGCCTGCCCATCGTCGGCACGTTCTTCTGGAGCGACGGGAAGGGCGGGAAGGGCGCGGGGCACTTCTGCGGCGGCACCGTGGTCAACAGCCCCGGCAGGAACCTCGTCATGAGCGCGGGCCACTGTTTCGACGGGAAGACCGCCCGGCCCAACCTCGCCTTCGTACCGCAGTACGACGACGGGAAGAAGCCCTACGGCTCCTACGCGGTCAAGCCGGGCGGCATCTTCGTCGACCAGCGGTATCCGGCCCGGGGGCGCGACGCCGCCGCCGGGCTCGACTTCAACTTCATCCAGCTCGAACCGCGCGACGGCAAGAACGTGCAGGATGCCGTCGGCGGCGCCGACCTGCTGGTCGACGCGGGGTACGAACACGACCCCGTACGCCTCGTCGGCTATCCCGCCAACCAGCCGCACCCGCTCGAATGCACCGACAGGACCGAACGGTTCGACAGTTCGTCGCCCGGCATCCCCGGCAGCTTCCTGCGGATCGAGTGCGACGCGTACTCGGGCGGGTCCTCCGGCGGGCCCTTCCTCGTCAAGCGGGTCTCCGGCTGGGGAATCGTCGGGGTCATCGGCGGGTGGAAGACCGGCGGGGACACGGACGACGTCTCGTACAGCCCCTACTTCGGCAAGGACGTGCAGGCGCTGTACGACAAGGCGACGGACGGCCGGGAGCCGGTGACCAGCCGCGACGTCCTGGATACGGCGGGGACCTGGAGGCACGCCGGGACGCTGGCCGCCGAGATACTGCGACGGCGCTGACGCCCCGGCTCGTCCGGCTCACTCATTCCGGTTGCTTCGTCCGGTGCGCGATGATGGCCGCGAGCGCCGCCGACACATGCGCCTCCGTGGTCGCCTTGTCGACACCGAGGTCCGCGAGCACGCCCGTACCGTCCTCCAGCTCCAGCAGAGCCAGCAGGATGTGCTCGGTGCCGACGTAGTTGTGGCCCAGCCGCAGGGCCTCCCGGAAGGTGAGTTCCAGCGCCTTCTTGCCGCGCTGGTCGTACGGGATGAGTTCGGGCACGGTGTCGACGGGCGCCGGGAGCCTCGCGGCGACGGCCTCCCGGAAGGTCTCCGGAGTGACGTCCTGGTAGGCGATCGCCCGCCAGGCCAGCCCGTTCGGTTCGTTCAGGAGGCCGAGCGCCAGGTGCTCGGGGCCGATCTCGGCGTTGCCCGCCGTGCGGGCCTCGTTCTGCGAGGCCACGACGACGTTGCGGGCGCGGTCGGTGAAGCGGCTGAACCCCTGGCTCGCGTCGAGGTCCACCACCCCGCCCGAGTCCTTGGTGACGAAGCGCTTCTGGGCGGCCTGCTTGGTGACGCCCATGCTCCGGCCGATCTCCGTCCAGGAGGCGCCCGAGCGGCGGGCCTGGTCGACGAAGTGGCCGATCAGATGGTCGGCGACCTCGCCGAGGTGGTCGGCGGCGATGACGGCGTCGGAGAGCTGGTCCAGGGCGTCGGGATGGACCTTCTTGATGGCTTCGATCAGGTCGTCGAGGCGGACGGTGTGGATGTCCTGGAGTGGATTCGTCATGCGTCAACCATAGGTTGACGTTCGGCGAATCGTCAACCCTGGGTTGTCGGGGAACATTCTCTCGACTCGTACCTATTTGCCGCGCTTCACGCATATAGGCGAACACGAAGAGGTACGTATCCCTCACTCACAGCATCACTCCTCCGTGCCTCTGACCTCCGCGCCCCCGCCCGTTCCTGGAGTACGCCATGACCGAGACGACCGAGACCGAGACCGGCTCCACGCCGCCCACCTGCCCGTTCGACTTCAACGAAGCGCTGGACTTCGACCCCGTGCTCGCGGACCTCATGACCCAGGGGCCCGTGACCCGGATCCGGCTCTCGCACGGTGACGCGGACGCCTGGCTGGTCACCGGATTCGACGCGGTGCGGCAGGTGACGACCGACCGCAGGTTCAGCCGCGCGGCCGTCGTGGGCCGGGACTTCCCCCGGATGACCCCGGAGCCGATCTTCTCGCCGGAGTCGATCAACGTGATCGACCCGCCCCGGATCAGCAGGCTGCGCCGGCTGACCTCACAGGCGTTCACCAAGCAGCATGTGGACCGGATGCGGCCCGCCATCGAGGCCATCGCGGACGGCCTCCTGGACGAGATGGCCGAGCACGGCCCGCCCGCCGACCTGGTGGCCCACCTCTCTGACCGGCTCCCCCAGCACACCATCTGCGAACTCCTGGGCATCGCCCCGGCCGACCGGCCCTGGCTCCAGCGCTCCGCGCTGCGGATGCTGTCCATGACACCGGACGGCCGCCAGGCGGCGGCCGACGCCAAGGCCGAAATCATCGGCTACTTCCGCGAGTTGACGGCCGAGCGGCGCCGCTCCCCGGGGGACGATCTGATCAGCGTCCTGGCCACCGCCAAGGACGGCGACGACATGCTGGACGACGAGGAACTGGCCGTCATGGCGGAGACCCTCATGCTCAGCGGCCATGACACGGCCACCTGCCAGATCAGTGACATCTCCTATCTGCTCCTCACCCGACCGGAGTTGGCGGAACGGCTGAGGAGCCGCCCCGAGACCCTCACCCAGGTGCTGGACGAACTGCTGCGCTACATCCCGTTCCGCAACGGCGTCGGCATCCCGCGCGTCGTCACCGAGGACGCGGAGATCGCGGGAGTCCCCGTCCGCGCGGGCGACTTCGTGCACGTCTCCTATCTGACGGCCAACCGCGACCCGGAGCGCTTCCCCGCCCCCGACGTCATCGACCTGGACCGTCCGCCCACCCCTCACATGACCTTCGGCTGGGGCGGCCACCGGTGCATCGCCGTCCCGCTCGCCATGGCCGAGCTGGAAACCGCCATCGGCCGGCTGCTGAGCCGCTTCCCCGGGCTGCGGCTCGCGGTGCCCCCGGAGGAGGTGCGCTGGGACACCAGGACCATCCGCCGCTTCCCGCACGAACTGCCGGTGACCTGGTAGGCACGCGGTAGACACCGGACAGGCGCCTGGTAGGCAGCCATCCCCCTCAGTCACCCACGGCGGCGCCGCTCACAGTCCGGCGCCGCCGTGCACCATGTAGTGGTCGAGCAGCTTCGTACGGGCCACCTCAAGACGGCGGCCGAGGATCCGGGCGACCGCGCGGGTCAGGGCGTATCCGAGGACGGGATCGTCCTCGCAGAGGGCGCGTACGGCGGCGGCGTCGAATTCGTGCGCCCGTACCGGACTGAAAGCCGCCGCGCCGAAGTGCCACTGGTGCGGAGGGAAGACCCAGGACCAGCCGAGCAGATCACCGACGCCGAGGGTGTCGACGACGACCCGGCGCCGGCCGGGGACGTACAGGTCGAGGGCGACCGTGCCAGTGTGGATGATCCAGAACGTGTCGGCCTGGCTGCCCTCTTCGAAGATCCTGGCGTCCTGGGAGAAGTGGACGTCGTGGGACAGTCTCATCAGCATGTCGCCGCGTCCGGCCGGAAGCCCTGTCAGCAAGCGCATCGTGGAAGTCATGGCGGAGAACCTCCTTGCCGAGTAACCGTGGAGTGACCCAGGAGGAACGCGGAGTGACCAAGGGGCACGACGGCTATATGTACGATCGTATCCCCAGCGCCACAATCCGCCCCGCCCGCAACTTCCCGGCCTGAGCGCGCCCTTCACGGCAGCCGAAGCTTCCGCCCCTCACACCGGCCGCCGCTTCCGCCCGTCACAACGACCGCCGCTTCCGCACACCGGCAGCCACCCCACCCGTCACACCAGCAGCCGCTCCGCCCTTCACTCCGTCCGCGCGGCCACCGAGCCCAGGATCAGCGAGAGCCCGTATGCGAAGCGCTCGTCGAAGGACGGGTCCTTCAGATGGGTCGCGAGCCGGCTCAGCGACGGGTAACGGCCCGAATCGAGCGCCCTGGCGAACCGTGGCCCGTCCACCCCCGGGAGCGCCTGCTCCTCCTGCGCGAGGCCGAGCACGAAGTAGACGATCGTCCAGCAGGTCCAGGCCGCCTCGCGCTCCGGCAGTCCGGCGTCGAGCAGCCCCCGCACCAGCGCCTCGGCGAGGCCGAGCGTGGCGGGCTCGGGCGCGTACGTACCCGCCACGATCGCGGCGCCGTCGCGGTGCGCGAGCAGGGCGCGGCGGTAGCGGCCGGCCAGTTCGCGCACGCGCTCCTCCCAGGGCTCGGGAAGGTCCTCCACGGACGCCCCGGCGACGATCGCCTCCGCCATCAGCTCCAGCAGCCCCGCCTTGGTCTTGGCGTGCCACAGGACGGTGTTCATGCGGACGCCGAGCCGGTCGGCGACGCCGCGTACGGACACCGCGTCCGCGCCCTTGTCGCCCAGCAGCTCCAGCGCCGCACGCACCACGGCGGCGGGATCGAGCGTGGTCCGGGGCGAGCCGTCGGGGAGGGTTCCGGGTTGCCTTTTGGTCACTGACCCAGTCTACTGGGCGCAGACCTTCATTGGTCACTGACCAAGAGCCGAAGTCGAGGAGGAAACCGTGGAACACGATGCGGAACAGGCGGCGGAACAAGTCGCGGAGCAGGCTGCGGAACGGGTCGCGGGACAGGCTCCGGAACAGGTCGTCGTCGCCGGTGGCGGACCGGTCGGACTGTGGCTCGCCGCCGAGCTGCGGCTCGGCGGGGTGGAGGTCACCGTGCTGGAGACCCGGCCGGAGCCCGATCCGCATTCGAAGGCGCTCACGATCCATCCCCGGACCATCGAGATCCTCGCCTTCCGAGGAGCGGCGGACGCGTTCCTCGCGGAGGGCGTGCGGATCCCCAGCGGCCACTTCGGCGGGCTGGACGACCGCATGGACTTCGGGGCGCTGGACACCCCGTTCCCGTTCACCCTGGCGCTGCCGCAGGCCCGTACCGAGGAGCTGCTGGAGGAGCACGCGGTCGCGGCCGGGGCGCGCGTCCTGCGCGGGCACCGCGTGACCGGGCTCGTGCGGCACCGGGACTCGGTGACGGTGGAGGCGGAGGGCCCGGACGGCGCGTACACGCTGGAGGCCGCCCACCTCGTCGGCTGCGACGGCACGCGGAGCACCGTGCGCGCGGCGGCCGGGATCGAGTTTCCCGGTACGGACGCGACGACCTGGGGCTGGCTCGGCGATGTCGTCCTGGAGCGCCCGCCGGCGGGTCCCGGCATCAGCGTGTCGAACGCGGCGGGCGGGATGATGGCCGTACGGCTGCCGGGCGGCCTGCACCGGCTCGTGGGCGGGACGCCGCAGGACGTACGGCCCGAGCGCGGCGGTGAGCTGACCCTGGAGGAGCTGCGGGCGAAGACGGTACGGATCACCGGGGACGACTTCGGGATGCGCGACCCGGTCTGGCTCTCCCGGTTCGGCAACGCGACCCGGCAGGCCGCGCGCTACCGCGAGGGACGGGTCCTGCTGGCCGGGGACGCCGCCCACATGCACTTCCCGACCGGGGGCGTGGGCCTCAACGTCGGCTTCCAGGACGCCACCAACCTGGGCTGGAAGCTGGCGGCGACCGTCCGGGGCACCGCACCCGACGGTCTGCTGGACAGCTACCACGCCGAGCGGCACCCGGTCGGCGCCGCCCTGCTGGAGAGCACCCGGGCGCAGACGGCGCTGATGACGGCCTACACGGCGGAGGGGCAGGCGCTGCGGGCGTTCCTGAGCCGGCTCGTCGCGACCGTACCCGCGTTCTCCGGGGAGCTCGCCGAGCGGCTCGCCGCCCTCGATGTCGCCTATCCGCCCGGTCCCCCGGTGCACCCCGGGGTCCCGGTGGGTACCGGCACCGCCGAGGTCCATCCGCTGACCGGGCGGCGCGCGCCCGACCTGGCGTTCGAGGGCGGCGGGAGCGGGCTGTTCGCGCTGCTGCGTGAGGGGCGCCATGTCCTGCTGGGCCTGGACCGGGACCCGGACTCGGACTCGGACTCGAACTCGGACCTGAACCTGGATCTCACGGGCGCGGACACGGGCGCGGACACGACCGGCGACCGGCTGGCGGACCTCGCCCGCGCTCGCGGCGTCGCGGTCCACAGCGCGCCCCTGGCCGGGACGGCGCGTGCCGAGTGGTCCGGGGTGCGCGCCGCGCTCGTACGGCCCGACGGGCACGTGGCGTGGGCGAGCACGGAGCCGGACGACGAGGCGCTGTTCGCGACCGCGCGTGCGGCAGTACGCGCGGCGGTACACGCTCCGGTGCGCGAGGCCGTACCGGAGCCCCGCTGAGGAAACGCCGGGAAGAGGCCCCCAAGAGCACAGCGGACCGGCCCGCACGGAAGGCGTCTCCGTGCGGGCCGGTCTCCGGTGCCGCCTCCGGCGAGCGTTGCCGGTCGCGGCACCTTGGCAGGGCCGGGGGGGTGGGGGGTTGGGGTGTGTCAGACCCCGGCCTGGGTCTTGTCGCCACCGGCCGCGGGGACGGTCTCGGGGGCGGCGGTCCCGGGAGCGGCGGCGGGCGCGGGCTTGTCGGTCCCGGTCCCGGCCTCGGGCTCCTCGGGCGCGGGCCCGTGGTCGTCCACCAGCGTCTTCTCGTCGAACGGGAACTTTCCGGCCAGCACCTCGTCGACCCGGCCCTTGTCGATCTCCTTGGTCCAGGTACCGATGAGGACCGTGGCGACCGCGTTGCCCGCGAAGTTCGTCATGGCACGCGCCTCGCTCATGAAGCGGTCGATACCGACGATCAGGCCCACGCCGTCGACCAGTTCGGGCCGGTGCGACTGGAGACCGCCCGCGAGGGTCGCGAGACCGGCGCCGGTGACGCCCGCCGCGCCCTTCGAGGCGACGATCATGAAGAGGAGCAGGGAGATCTGCTCGCCGATCGCCAGCGGGTCGCCCATGGACTCGGCGATGAACAGGGAGGCCATCGTCAGATAGATGGCCGTGCCGTCCAGGTTGAACGAGTAGCCGGTCGGCACGGTGATGCCGACGACGGGCTTGCTGACACCCAGGTGCTCCATCTTCGCGATCAGGCGCGGCAGCGCCGACTCGGAGGACGAGGTGGACAGGATGAGCAGGAACTCGCGGCCCAGGTACTTCAGCAGCGAGAAGATGCTGACGCCCGCGACCAGCCGCAGCAGCGCGCCCAGGACCAGGAAGACGAAGAGCGCACAGGTGACGTAGAAGCCGATCATGATCATCGCGAGGGACTTCAGGGCGTCGAGCCCCGTCTCGCCGACGACCGCGGCGATGGCGCCGAAGGCACCCACCGGCGCGGCCCACATGATCATGCCGAGGATGCGGAAGACGAGCCGCTGGATGTGGCCGATGCCCCGGATGATGGGCTCGCCCGACTTGCCCATCGCCTGGATGGCGAAGCCGGCGAGCAGCGCGACCAGCAGGGTCTGGAGGACCGATCCCTCGGTGAAGGCGGACACCATCGTCTTCGGGATGACCGAGAGCAGGAAGTCCGCGGTGGACTCGCTCGCACCCTCGGCCTGGGCCGCGCCCGCGCCCTTGGTGGCCTCGGTGATGTGCAGACCGGCACCCGGCTGGAGGATGTTGCCGACGAGCAGGCCGACGGCCAGGGCCACGGTCGACATCGCCATGAAGTAGGCGAGGGCGAGCCCGCCGACCGCACCGACCTTCGCGGCCTTCCTGACCGAACCCACACCCAGCACGATCGTGCAGAAGATGACCGGCGAGATCATCATCTTGATGAGATTCACGAAGCCGGTACCGAGCGGCTTCAGTTCGACGGCCACGCCAGGAGCCGTGAAGCCCACCAGAATGCCGAGCGCGACGGCTGCGATCACCGCTATGTACAGATAGTGGGTACGGTCCCGCCTTGCGGCCACGGGTCCTCCTTGACTCGTCCCTGCAAATCCCCCGTCCCTGTCCCGAGGGGTCCCGAGGACTATCCATCACGCTGTGATGCCGGTCACCCTTACGTTCATTTCGTTCATATGAATCAGGCCAGGCATTCTTGTTTCATGCACCTGCCCCGTCCCCGCTCCCTCGCCGCGCAGCTCTTCGCCATGCAGGTCGTGCTGGTCGCCGCCGTCGTCGCGGGATGCGCGCTGTTCGCGTACGTCACCGGGCGCGCCCATACCGACGAGACCGCGCGCAAGCAGGTTCTGGCCACCGCGCACGCGCTGGCCGATTCGCCCTCTGTACGGGACGCGATCCGTACGCCCGATCCGAGCGCCGCGCTCCAGCCGTACGCGGAGCGGGTGCGGCTGGACACCGGGATCGACTTCATCACGATCATGAATCCGCAGGGGATCCGCTGGACGCACCCCGACCCGACGCAGATCGGGATGCGTTTCCTGGGGCGTACCGAGCCCGCGCTGAAGGGGCGGACCTTCACCGAGACGTACACCGGCACGCTGGGCCCCTCGGTGCGGGCGGTCACCCCCGTCAAGGACGGCGACCGGATCACCGGGCTGGTCAGCGTCGGCATCACGGTGGACCGGATCTCCTCGGAGGTGACCCAGCAGGTCAAGGTGCTGGCGCTGGCGGCGGGCGCGGCGCTGGTCCTCGGCGGGCTCGGTACGTACGTGATAAACGCGCGGCTGCGGCGGCACACCCACGGGATGAACTCGGCCGAGCTGAGCCGGATGCACGACTACCACCAGGCCGCGCTGCACGCCGTGCGCGAGGGGCTGCTGATGCTCGACGGCGAGCGCAGGATCGCCCTGATGAACGACGGCGGCCGGGAGCTGCTGGGCCTCGACGAGTCGGCCGTCGGCCGCCCGGTCTCGGAACTCGGCCTGCCCGCGCCGCTCACCGGGGCGCTCCTCTCCTCCGAGCCGCGGGTGGACGAGGTCCATATGACCGACGACCGGATCGTGGTGGTCAACACCCGTCCGGTGGTCGGCGGTGAGCAGCGCGGTACGGTCATCACCCTGCGCGACCACACCGAACTTCAGGCGCTGTCGGGTGAGCTGGATTCGGAGCGCGGCTTCACCCAGGCACTGCGCTCGCAGGCGCACGAGGCGGCCAACCGGCTGCACACGGTGGTCTCCCTGATCGAGCTGGGACGGGTGGAGCAGGCGGTGGAGTTCGCGACGGCGGAGCTGGAGCTGGCGCAGGCGCTGACGGACCGGGTGGTCGGCGCGGTCGGCGAGCCGGTGCTCGCCGCGCTGCTGCTGGGCAAGGCGGCGCAGGCCAACGAGCGGGGGGTGGAGCTGGTGCTCGCCGAGGACAGCCGGATCGACGACGGGTTGCTGCCCGCGACACTGCCGGCCCGCGACCTGGTGACCATCCTCGGCAATCTGATCGACAACGCCGTGGACGCGGCGCAGGGCGGCGAGGGCGCGCGGGTCACCGTGACGGCGCTGGCGCAGGACGGCGAACTGCTCCTCGGCGTACGGGACACCGGCGCCGGGGTCGATCCCGGCGACCGGGACGAGGTCTTCCGGCGCGGCTGGTCGACACGGGGTCCCGGGCGCGGGCTCGGGCTCGCGCTCGTGCGTCAGGCCGTACACCGGGCGCACGGCACAGTGGAGTTGACGCAGACTCAGGAACCGCCGGACGGGGCGGAGTTCGTCGTACGACTGCCGCTGGGCACGCGGCTGGCCGGTGCCGGGACGTCCGCGGCCGACGGCTCCCCGTCCAACGCGTCCCCGTCCGGTACGCCCTCGGCCGAGGTGTCCTCATGAGCGCGGCACGTCCGACGGATCCCGACATCCGGGTCCTGGTGGTCGAGGACGACCCCGTAGCGGCCGACGCGCACCAGCTGTACGTGGGACGGGTGCCCGGCTTCACCGCGGTGGGCGTCGCGCACTCCCGGGTGGAGGCCGCCAGACTGCTGGAGCGTACGGAGACGGACCTGATCCTGCTCGACCTCTACCTCCCCGACGGGCACGGACTCCAGCTGCTGCGCAGCCTGCGGGCCGCCGGGCACCAGGCGGACGTCATCGCGGTGACCTCGGCGCGCGATCTCACGGTCGTACGGGAGGGGGTGTCGCTCGGGGTCGTCCAGTACGTGCTGAAGCCCTTCACCTTCGCCACCCTGCGCGACCGGCTCACCCGGTACGCGGAGTTCCGCGGGGCGGCCGGCGAGGCGAGCGGCCAGGAGGAGGTGGACCGGGCACTGGGCGCGCTGCGGGCGCCCCAGCCGTCGTCGCTTCCCAAAGGGCTGAGCGCGCCGACACTGGAAGCGGTGACCCGCACACTGCGCGCCTCCGCCACCGGACTGACCGCCGCCGAGGCGGGCGTGGAGGTGGGCATCTCCCGGATCACCGCACGCCGCTATCTGGAACACCTGGTCACCAACGGCAGAGCGGCCCGCAGCCCGCAGTACGGGCACGTGGGGCGGCCGGAGTTGCAGTACCGATGGGTGCCGGCGTCCCGGTGAGCCGGAGGGGTCGCCGCACGGGAGACGGGTGCCACGACCGGCTCGGCCGGAGAGCCGACGTCGGGCGGCACCCAGAGGCGGCGCGCGCTGTCACGCACCCGAGGGAACAGCCGCGATGACGCGACTCCGCAACCGCTCGTCCTCGACCGTGTCAGGGCTCCGCCACACGTAGCCGCTCACCTCCTCGTCCCGCAAGGACAGACTGACGGCGCCGGTCGTGCGTAGCCCGGCAAGCGGCGCCGTCCGCCCCGCGCTTTCGCGTTCCGTACCCGCGGCTTCGCCGGCCCTGAGCCGCGCCCTTACCTCTGGTGGCGGTCCGGGCCCGGACCGCCACCAGAGGTAAGGGCCCCGGAGCACCCCCTAGAAGACCGACTCAGCCTCGAACATCCGCTCCTCCGGCACCGTCTTCAGCTGCGTGACCGCCTCCGCCAGCGGCACCATCTCGATGCGCGTCCCGCGCAGCGCCGTCATGCGCCCGAACTCGCCCCGGTGCGCCGCCTCCACCGCGTGCCAGCCGAAGCGGGTGGCCAGTACGCGGTCGTACGCGGTGGGGGTGCCGCCGCGCTGGACGTGACCGAGGATGACCGGCCTGGCCTCCTTGCCGAGGCGCCGCTCCAGCTCGGCGGCGAGGACGTTGCCGATGCCCCGGAAGCGCTCGTGCCCGAACTGGTCGATCTCGCCCTTGCCGTACTCCATGGAGCCCTGCGCCGGGTGCGCGCCCTCGGCCACACAGACGACGGCGAACTTCTTGCCCCGGGAGAAGCGGGCCTCGACCATCTTGACCAGGCTGTCGACCTCGAAGGGCCGCTCGGGCAGACAGATCCCGTGCGCGCCGCCCGCCATGCCGGACTCCAGCGCGATCCAGCCCGCGTGCCGGCCCATGACCTCGACCACCATCACCCGCTGGTGGGACTCGGCGGTGGTCTTCAGCCGGTCGATGGCTTCGGTGGCGACGGTGACCGCCGTATCGAAACCGAACGTGCGGTCGGTGGAGTAGATATCGTTGTCGATGGTCTTCGGGACGCCCACCACGGGCATTCCCGCGTCCGAAAGCAGCCGCGCTGCCGTCAGTGTGCCTTCGCCGCCGATCGGGATCAGCGCGTCGATCCCGTAGCGGTGGGCCAACTCGGCGCAGTTCTCGGCGGCTTCGCGCAGCCGTCCGCGCTCCAGCCGGGCCGAGCCGAGGATGGTGCCGCCGCGCGCGAGAATCCCGCTGACCGCGTCGAGATCGAGCGGCCGGAAGTGGCCGTCGAGGAGGCCCTTGAAACCGTCCTCGAAACCGACGACTTCGTCTCCGTGCCCGGTCATGGCGCGGTGCACGACCGAGCGGATCACTGCGTTCAGGCCGGGACAGTCGCCGCCTGCGGTGAGAACTCCGATACGCATCGTGCTGTGTCTCCTGCTCGCTCGTGCTCGCCAGTGGGGTGCTCTTCCCCGGGGGAGGGCGGGCCCACTGCCCCCGGTCATGCGCCGGGTCCGATCCTCCCACGGTTCCTTCCCCCGGTGACCGGGGCCACTCACCCCGGCCCCCGCCACCGCTCCCCCGGGCGCCTAAACCAGCCGCAGAGGTATTGTCAAGGGGGATTACCGCCCGAACGGGAATCGCCCACGGGAATCATTGTTCACATCAGCCGGGACATCCCACGGGCCGCGGGGACGACCCCCCGGCGGCCCGGCTCCGGATGTCCCACGAACAGGGACGGGAGAGCACGCGTGACGCGCAGCGTGTACGTGACGGGGATCGAGCGAGGTGACGGCCGTCAGGTCGTGGAGCTGGGAGTCATGGAGCTCCTGACCCGCCAGGTGGACCGGGTGGGGGTCTTCCGTCCGCTGGTGCACGACGGCCCCGACCGTCTCTTCGACCTGCTGCGCGCCCGCTACCGGCTGTCGCAGGACCCGTCGGCGGTGTACGGGCTGGACTATCACGAGGCCGCCGCGATCCAGGCCGAGCAGGGCACCGACGAGCTGGTCTCGCGGCTGGTGGAGCGCTTCCACCGGGTGGCGCGGGAGTACGAGGTGGTGCTCGTGCTCGGCACGGACTTCGCGGACACCCAGCTCCCGGACGAGCTGTCGCTGAACGCCCGGCTCGCGAACGAGTTCGGCGCCTCGGTGATCCCCGTGGTGGGCGGCAAGGGCCAGACCGCCGAGTCCGTACGGGCCGAGGCGCGCAACGCCCACCGCGCCTACGAGGTGCTGGGCTGCGACATCCTGGCCATGGTCGTCAACCGGGTCGCCGCCGAGGACCGGGCCGCGATAGCCGAGCGGCTCACCGCCCAGCTCCCGGCCCCCTGCTACGTCGTGCCGGACGAGCCGGCGCTGGCCGCCCCCACCGTCGCGCAGATCACCCAGGCGCTGGGCGGCACGGTGCTGCTCGGGGACGACTCGGGGCTGGCCAGGAACGCGCTGGACTTCGTCTTCGGCGGCGCGATGCTGCCGAACTTCCTGAACGCGCTGACGCCCGGCTGCATGGTGGTCACCCCCGGCGACCGCGCCGATCTGGTGGTGGGCGCGCTGGCCGCGCACTCGGCCGGCACACCGCCGATCGCGGGCGTCCTGCTCACCCTGGACGAGCGGCCCGACGACTCCGTACTGACCCTGGCCGCCCGGCTGGCGCCCGGCACGCCGGTCGTCTCCGTACCGGGCAGATCCTTCCCCACCGCCACCGAACTCTTCGGCATGGAAGGGAAGTTGAACGCGGCCACGCCACGCAAGGCGGAGACCGCGCTCGGCCTCTTCGAGCGCCATGTGGACACCGCGGGGCTGCTGGCGCGGCTGTCGGTGGCGCGCAGCGGCCGGGTCACCCCGATGATGTTCGAGCACGAGCTGCTGGAGCAGGCCCGCGCCCACCGGCGCCGGGTGGTGCTGCCCGAGGGCACCGAGGAGCGCGTGCTGCGCGCCGCCGACGTGCTGCTGCGGCGTGACGTGTGCGATCTGACGCTGCTCGGCGATGTCGACGTCATCCGCAAGAAGGCCGCCGACCTCGGTATCGACCTGACCGCGACGCAGCTGATCGACCCGGCCGCCTCCGAGCTGCGCCAGGGCTTCGCCGAGAGCTACGCGAAGCTGCGGGCCCACAAGGGCGTGACGGTGGAGCTGGCGTACGACGTGGTGGCGGACCCGAACTACTTCGGCACGCTGATGGTGCGGGAGGGCCTGGCCGACGGCATGGTCTCCGGCTCGGTCCACTCGACGGCGGCGACGATCCGGCCGGCCTTCGAGATCATCAAGACCAAGCCCGACGCGTCGAGCGTCTCGTCGGTCTTCTTCATGTGCCTCGCCGAGAAGGTGCTCGTGTACGGGGACTGCGCGGTCAACCCGGACCCGAACGCGGAGCAGCTCGCCGACATCGCCGTGCAGTCCGCCGCCACCGCCGCCCGCTTCGGGGTCGAGCCGCGGATCGCGATGCTCTCGTACTCGACGGGCACCTCGGGCTCCGGCGCGGACGTCGACAAGGTGCGCGAGGCGACCGGGCTGGTGCGCGCGGCCCGGCCCGATCTGCGGATCGAGGGCCCGATCCAGTACGACGCGGCGGTCGAGCCGTCGGTCGCAGCGACCAAGCTCCCCGGCTCCGAGGTCGCGGGCCAGGCCACGGTGCTGATCTTCCCGGACCTGAACACCGGCAACAACACGTACAAGGCCGTGCAGCGGTCGGCGGGCGCCGTGGCCGTGGGCCCGGTGCTCCAGGGTCTGCGCAAGCCGGTCAACGACCTGTCGCGCGGGGCGCTGGTGCAGGACATCGTCAACACGGTCGCGATCACGGCGATCCAGGCGCAGCAGGACGAGACCGCGTGACGTCCGCGAAGACCCCAGCCACCTCCCCCATGACTTCCACCGCGACTTCCCCCGTCACTTCCACCGTGACGACGACAGAAAGCTCTCTCCCCGTGACTTCGCGTGCCACCCGTGTCCTCGTGCTCAACTCCGGTTCCTCGTCGCTGAAGTACCAGCTGCTGGACATGCGCGACAGCTCCCGGCTCGCGGTCGGGCTGGTGGAGCGGATCGGTGAGGAGACCTCCCGTCTGGTGCACACCCCGCGCCCCGGCGACGGCGAGGGTGCGGGCGAGGGCGAGGCTGCGGGCGAGGGCGGGAAGCGGGAGCGTACGGGCCCGATCGCCGACCACACGGCGGCGCTGGAGGCGGTCGCGGCGGAGCTGTCGCGCGACGGGCTCGGCCTCGACTCCCCCGAGCTGGCGGCGATCGGCCACCGGGTCGTCCACGGCGGGCTGAAGTTCACCGCGCCGACCGTCGTCGACGACGCCGTGCTCGCCGAGATCGAGCGGCTGGTGCCGGTGGCGCCGCTGCACAACCCGGCCAACCTCACCGGGATCCGTACCGCCCAGCGGCTGCGCCCCGACCTGCCGCAGGTCGCGGTCTTCGACACCGCGTTCCACACGACGATGCCGGAGCACGCCGCCCGGTACGCGATCGACGTGGCGACGGCCGACGCGCACCGCATCCGCCGCTACGGCTTCCACGGCACCTCGCACGCGTACGTCTCGCGGAAGACGGCCGAACTGCTCGGCAAGGACCCCTCCGAGGTGAACGTCATCGTGCTGCACCTGGGCAACGGCGCCTCGGCGTCGGCGGTCGCGGGCGGGCGCTGCGTGGACACGTCGATGGGGCTGACCCCGCTGGAGGGGCTGGTGATGGGGACGCGCTCGGGGGACATCGATCCGGCGGTCACCTTCCACCTCAAGCGGGTGGCCGGAATGTCCGTGGACGAGATCGATGAACTTCTGAACAAGAAGAGCGGTCTGGTCGGCCTCTGCGGGGACAACGACATGCGGGAGATCCGCCGCCGGGTGGACGAGGGGGACGAGCGGGCGCGGCTCGCCTTCGACGTCTACATCCACCGGCTGAAGAAGTACATCGGCGCGTACACGGCGGTACTCGGCCGGGTGGACGCGGTGGTCTTCACGGCGGGTGTCGGGGAAAACGCGGCGCCGGTACGGGAAGCTGCGATGGCGGGCCTGGAGAACCTGGGCCTGGCGGTGGACGCCGGGCTCAATGCCGTACGTTCCGACAAGCCGCGGGTCATCTCGCCGCGGGACGCGCGGGTGGCGGTGGCCGTTGTCCCGACCGACGAGGAGCTGGAAATCGCGCAGCAGACTTTCGCGCTGGTGGACGAAGGTCGAACGGCTATCGCCTGAGCGGACCCCCGCCCATTTGTACTTTCCACCAGACGGAATATTCCGCGACGAAACAAACCGATAGGATCCGCCTCATGCGCCGTTCCAAAATCGTCTGCACACTGGGCCCAGCCGTCGACTCGTACGAGCAGCTGAAGTCGCTCATCGAGGCCGGTATGAATGTGGCCCGCCTCAACATGAGCCACGGAAGCCACCCGGAGCACGAGGAGCGGTACCACCGCGTCCGCAAGGCGGCGGCCGACACCGGCCGCGCCGTGGGCGTGCTCGTGGACCTCCAGGGCCCCAAGATCCGCCTGGAGACCTTCGCCGAGGGCCCCGTCGAGCTGGTGCGCGGTGACGAGTTCACCATCACCACCGAGGACGTCGCCGGCGACAAGTCGATCTGCGGCACCACGTACAAGGGTCTGCCCGGCGATGTCTCCAAGGGCGACCAGATCCTGATCAACGACGGCAACGTCGAGCTGCGGGTCGTCTCGGTCGAGGGTCCGCGGGTCAAGTCCATCGTCATCGAGGGCGGTGTGATCTCCGACCACAAGGGCATCAACCTGCCCGGCGCGGCGGTCAACGTGCCCGCCCTGTCGGAGAAGGACATCGACGACCTGCGCTTCGGGCTGCGGATGGGCTGCGACATGGTCGCGCTCTCGTTCGTCCGTGACGCCACCGACGTGCTCGACGTCCACAAGATCATGGACGAGGAGGGCCGCCGGGTCCCCGTCATCGCCAAGGTCGAGAAGCCGCAGGCGGTGGCCAACATGGAGTCCGTCGTCGCGGCCTTCGACAGCGTCATGGTGGCCCGCGGCGACCTGGCCGTCGAGTATCCGCTCGAAAAGGTCCCGATGGTGCAGAAGCGGCTCATCGAGCTGTGCCGCCGCAACGCCAAGCCGGTGATCGTGGCGACCCAGATGATGGAGTCGATGATCACCAACTCCCGGCCGACCCGCGCCGAGGCGTCCGACGTCGCCAACGCCATCCTGGACGGCGCGGACGCGGTCATGCTCTCCGCGGAGTCCTCGGTCGGCGCGTACCCGATCGAGACCGTCAAGACGATGTCGAAGATCGTGGTCGCGGCGGAGGAGGAGCTGCTCTCCAAGGGCCTCCAGCCGCTGGTCCCCGGCAAGAAGCCCCGCACGCAGGGCGGTTCGGTCGCCCGCGCGGCCTGCGAGATCGCGGACTTCCTGGGCGGCAAGGCGCTGGTCGCCTTCACGCAGTCCGGCGACACGGCCCGCCGTCTCTCCCGCTACCGCACGGAGCAGCCGATCCTGGCCTTCACCACGGACGAGTCGACCCGCAACCAGCTCGCGCTGAGCTGGGGCGTGGAGTCCTTCATCGTGCGCTGGGTCAGCAGCACGGACGAGATGGTCGACCTGGTGGACGAGGAGCTGCTCAAGCTCCAGCGCTACAACGAGGGCGACGCCATGATCATCACCGCGGGCTCCCCTCCCGGCGTCCCGGGCACGACGAACATGGTCCGCGTGCACCACCTGGGCGGCACCGACAAGGCCTGACGCCTCACCCGACCCCGGCAGTTCACGGCCGGTGGCCCGCACCGACCTGATCGGTGCGGGCCACCGGCCTTTCCGCGGCTCCCGGCTCCCGGCCTCCCGGCCCGCGGCTCCCGGAGGTCGGTGGGCTCCGTCAGTCCGTGAGGTAGTTCTGCAGGCCGGGGATGGTGAGCGTGCCGCCGAACTGGCCCGCCTGGATGACGTGCGCGTCGGTGAAGAAGGCAAAGGGGACGTTCAGCGGGGGCGGGGTCCGGGGGCTGAAGGTGACCGGGATGAGGCCGAAGAGATTGCCCTTCAGCTCCTCCGTGTACATGGTCACCTCGCCGTCGCGGATCGTGGAGGTGGAACCGGCGCGGGCCTTGACGTGCGCCGTCCTGCCCGCGGGGTAGACCACGGTCTGGTGCAGGTCCTTGATGTCCAGCGAGGACGCGGTGAACTTGAGCGCCTTCTTGATCTTGCCGCTGCCGGTCTCGACCTCGACGATGCCTTTGTAGTCGAGGCCGGTCAGCGTCAGAAGCGAGCTGTTGAGCTGCCACGGGTCGTCGGGCACCAGCGGGATTCCCGGCTCGCGCTGCGCGGCGGCCAGCGCCTCCGGGTCGGCGGTCGGGCAGGGGAAGGGCTCCTTGCCGTCCGCGCCCGACGGGATGGCGTCGTCCGCGTGGGCGTCGAGGCCCTGGGCGGACTCGTCCAGCTCCTCGACCGAGGCGCCGGCCCGGTCAGCGGCGTCCTTGATCGCGTCCTTGGCGGCGTCGGTGGCGTCGTCGTCCTCGCCGGTCCTGCCGCTGTCGGCCTTGGCCCCGGTGTCCGCCGCGTCGTCGTCCTTGTCCGGCTTCGATGGCGTCGATCCGCCGGAAGGGGTGGTGGCTGACGGGCTGCTGGACGCTTCCGTGTCCGGCTTCCCGGTCGCCGTGGCCGAGGGGCTCGGCTCCGGCTCGTCCGTCGCGCCCTTGCCGCCGCCGAGGAGCCCGCCCAGTACGTCGCCCAGGCCCAGCGGGTCGAGGTCGATCAGACCGGCCGACTTCGACGGGGTCGGCGTGGGAGTGGGGGTGGCCGTCGGCTCCGGGGACGCGGCGGCCGCGGGCTCCTGGCCCTTCGCCGTCCGCTTGTCGGCCTCCGCGCTCGTACCCGTACCCGCGTCCGCACCGGTGTCCGTGTCCGAACTCCCGGACGGTTCGGACTCCTTGGAGTCCGGACTTGAGCCCGAGCCCGACGCCGAAGGGGACGGCGACCCGCTCGCGTTCGCGGATTCCGAGGACGACGGTGAGGGAGAGGCCGAGGCCGAGGGCGACTCCGACGCGTCCGGCTCGTCCGAGCGCGTCACGCACGGACCGGGCGCGAAGGGGATCTCCTTGTCGTCGGCCATCGCGAGCCTGGGCGTGAGCCCCATGCCCACGAAGACGGCCGTCGGCATGGCGGCCAGGGCCATCGCCTTGCCCGCCGGTATCTGAAGCTTCGTCAGAAGGGATTTCCTGGGGGCCGCGTGGCGCGGCCCTTTCCTCACTCTGTCCCCATCGCCTCCGGCCGCGATGCGCTGCGCGTCGTCACCCCGCACTGTTCCTCCCGCCGTTGGCTTGGGCAGTCGTATCCGTCACGTTGGAGCCCTCCCCATCGCGCGGACCGGGAAGGTAGGAGACACCGGTGCCGCCGGGGGCCGGTGTCGCGTGGGGGGTGTCGTACTCGGAGACCGGCTCGGCCGGGGTCCCGGGCGCCCAGGAGATCGAGAGCGCCCCTCCGAGCAGGGCGAGCAGGAAGCCCATCAGGAATCCGCCGATGTTGGAGACGGGGATCGATACGAGCGCCAGCAGAATCGCGGCGACTCCGGCGAACACCCGGACGATGCTCTGGAACCACATCGTCAGCCCCAGGGTCACCAGCAGTACGCCGATGATCAGCGAACCCGCCCCGGCCGTGGTGGACATGGCCACCGTGAGACCGCCGAAATGCAACTCGGCGTAGGGAAAGTAGGCGATCGGCAGTCCGCTGAGGAGAGTGAGCAGTCCGGCCCAGAATGGCCGGGTACCCCGCCAGGCACGGAACCTCAGCCGCCAGTAGGTGAATCCGCGGGAACCTGTGGACTCGGCGCTCATGGAAAACAGCTCCCTGGTACCGGTGTTGCGTGAGAGAGAGTTCGGATGGGGCGGACGGGCCCCTTGGCTGAGGAAACCCGCCCGCCCGGGCGGGTGCTTAGTAGCACTCCTTGACGCCCTTGTGCAGCTTCAGACTCAGATTGCTGAGCTTGAAGGTGCCGGCCGTGGTCGCCCAGGCCGTCTGCTCCACGTGGCTGAGCGTCGCCTTGTCGGCCCGCTGCGCGAAGCCGAACGGGTTGGCCTGGTCACCGGGGTTGATGCCGGTCTTGTTGGTCTTGTCACCGGCCGCCACACCGATGTCGATGTTCTCGAATTCGGCGTCGGCGTCCAACTGCGCGATATCGATGTAGATGTTGGTCGCCGTGACCGGCTTCTTCGCGTTCGTACCGGCCCTCAGCTCCAGGCTGACGCTGCCGAAGAGCGGCACGTCCGGAGTGACCACCGACTGGCACATGTTGGTGATCGTGGCCCGGCTGAATCCGGAGACGGCGACCGGATTCGCGGTCTTGTTCCCCTTGAGATCCGTTCCCGCGTCGATGCTGCCGTACTGAATGAAGTCGTAACCGACCAGCTGGTCCGCGCTCACCTTGAAACTCTGGCCGGACACACTGAACGACGCCGCCAGTGCCCCTTGTGCGAGAGCCACACCTATCGCCGCCGTCGCGGCCACACTTGGCACCATGACGACGGCGAACCGCTTCCATCTGGTCCCGCCACGAATCTGGGACTCCATGAATGTCCTCCTTCTCGGACGTACATCTCCGGATCGGGTGGAAGCCCGTCCTGGGATGGGAGAAGTGCTACGTCCTCGGGAAGGAGAGCGCCCGTTCCGGAGGCGCTAACCGCGTCCGAAGCACCGGCGATCACCCCCGAGCGACAACCACTGGCCACGCGTTCGCGCAACCTCTGGACAGGCCCTGCCTGTTGTGGCAGGAACCCCCCTGTCCGGACCGGCGGCAGTGCCACCGGACCGCCCGATGGGGACCCAGCTCCGACGGGCACGGCCGGCTGCCGTGCTGGTACGGAATTGGACCGAGCGTCGCCGATCGTCGTGCATTCACGCCCGTGGCACAAGGGGGTTCGTTACTGGCTAGTAACGACCCGATAACCGATAAACGACCCGGTGGTATCGAACGGCCACACAGGGTGCCGCGTATCGGTGCGACACAAGCGGTGATTGTTGCCCATAGCGGGACAGAGCGGGGGGGTTGATTTACTGCGAGTAACAGTGGCCGCTTTTATCAAGATTTGGTAAAGCGCGGCCACTGTTGTCGTTGAGTCGCCAAATCCGCAGTGGTGCCGCGGAGTCGGCCGCACCGGCACGGGGCCGGCACGTCAACAGATTAGAAGAGCACTCTGGCCAGAGCCGAACGGGCCCCCGTCACCCGGGGGTCGTCACCGCCGATGACCTCGAACAGCTCCAGCAGCCGCACCCGCGCCGCCTCCCGGTCGTCACCGAACGTACGGCGTACGACATCGACCAGCCGCCCGAAGGCGTCGTCCACATGGCCGCCGACCAGATCGAGGTCGGCGGCGGCGAACTGGGCCGCGAGATCGGCCGGCCGCTCCGCCGCTTCCTTCCGCACCGCCGTGGGGTCGAGTCCCTGCACCCGCGCGAGCAGTTCGGCCTGGGCGAGACCGAGCTTGGCCTCCGTGTTGCCCGGGTCGTCGGACAGGACGTTCCGGTACGCGGCGGAGGCGCCCGCGAAGTCGTTGGCGTCCAACGCCTCCACGGCCGCGGCCAGCAGGGCGTCGTACGGGCCCGCCGGTACGGGAGCCTCCTCGGCCTCGGCGTCCGCGTCCTCGTCGCCCTCCGCGTCGACCGCGATCCCGGTGAGTCCGAAGCGCTCCTCACCCACCTGGATCAGCTGGTCGAGGGTCTGCCGGATCTGGGTCTCGGGGGCCGCGCCCTGGAAGAGGGGCAGCGCCTGGCCGGCCACCACCGCGAAGACGGCGGGGATGCCCTGGATCCCGAACTGCTGCATCAGCATCTGATTGGCGTCGACATCGATCTTGGCGAGCACGAACCGGCCGCTGTACTCGCGCGCCAGCCGCTCCAGTACGGGGCTCAACTGCTTGCACGGCTCGCACCACTCGGCCCAGAAGTCGATGACGACCGGGACCTCGGTGGAACGCTGGAGGACTTCGCGCTCGAAGCCCGCCTCATCGACGTCGATCACCAGACGGGAAGGGGGTACGGCGCCGGCTCCGCCCTGACGGGCCGCCTCGGCCCTGGCCTGCTCCGCCTTCACCTTGGCTTCGCCGGCCGCCTTCACCGCGGCGAGGTCGACGACGCCGCTCATGGACATGTTCCTAGGCTGCATGAGTACATCCTCCCCCCTCCGCGGGCCCTGGAGAAAAGCGGTGGGCGCGCCTCCGGGCGCGCGGCGCTTTCGCTACGGGTCGTAGCGTAACTTTCCCGTCGGTCAGCTGTACAGACTTCCCCTCCTCCGGTGCGGGGGCCGAGCCACGTACCGGCCGGTATGGTCGCGGGCATGCGCAGCGACGGACGTTCCCGTGACGGCGGCTCACCGGCCCGTGACAGCCGCTCCGGGCCGCGCGGGGGCCGTCCCCGCAGCGCCGAGGCCGACACGGCGATCCTGGAGGCGACCCGGGCCGCACTGGGCGAGCTGGGCTGGTCCAGGCTGACGATGGGCGATGTGGCGGCGCGGGCGGGCGTCGCCAAGACCACGCTCTACCGGCGGTGGCCCGGCAAGAGCGAACTGGTGGTGGACGCGGTCGCGGTCCTCTTCGACGAGCTGGAACTGCCCGACAGCGGCAGCCTGTCCGCCGATGTGACGGGCGTGGTGCTCCAGTTCGGGGCGCTGCTGGACCGGCCGGAGACCAAGACGTCGCTGATGGCGGTCGTCGCGGAGTCCACCAGGGACCGCGCGCTGCGCCGCCGTATCCGCGACTCGATCGTGGCGCGGCAGAAGCGGCTGGTGCTGCTGGGCAGGGAGCGCGCGCAGGAGCGCGGTGAACTCCCCCGCGAGCGGGACGCGGCGAGCGCGGCCCGTACCGCGGATCTGGTCTTCGACGTGATCGCCGGGGCGGTGGTGCACCGTTCGCTGGTCAGCGCGGAGCCGGTGGACGAGGAGTGGGCCCGCACGCTGGCGGCCCTGCTGCTGGGCGGACTGGCCGCCGTGTCGGCCCCGCCCGGACGAGCGGCCGCCGGGGGCGCGGCGGCCGCCGCCGGCGACGTAGCGGCCGATGCCGTCATCTCGCCAGCCGTCCCAGCAGGGACGAGGCCGCCGCGATCCCCAGCAGCGCCGCCACCAGCAGCACACCGAAGTCCAGCAGCAGATGCGACGGGGTACCGAGCAGCAGCCCGCGCAACGCGTCGACCTGATAGCTCAGCGGGTTGATCTTGCTGATGACCTGGAGCCAGCCGGGCATGATCGCCACCGGATAGAGCGCGTTCGAGGCGAAGAACAGCGGCATGGTGATGGCCTGTCCGATGCCCATCAGCCGGTCGCGGGTGAGCACGATACCGGCGATCGTCATCGACAGGCAGGAGAAGAAGGCCGAGCCGAGGATCACCGCGACGGCCACGCCGAGCAGCCGCAGCGGATTCCAGGTCAGTCCCACCCCGAGGGCCGCGGCGATGACGATCACCACGACCGCCTGGATCAGCGCCTTCACCCCCGAGGCGAACGCCTTGCCGCTGATCAGAGCCGCCCTGGGGGTCGGGGTGACCAGCAGTTTGGTCAGAATCCCGGCGTCCCGCTCCCAAATGATCATGATGCCGTAGAAGATCGCGATGAACATCGCGGACTGGGCGATGATGCCGGGTGCGAGGAAGTCGATGTACGGGATGCCGCCGGTCGGGATGGCCTTGATCCTGGTGAAGGTCTCACCGAAGATCAGCAGCCACAGCGCGGGCTGGACGGCCCTCGTGTACAGCTCGGTCCGGTCGTGGCGCAGCTTCTGGAGCTCCACCACGCACATCGCCGCGACCCTGGCGGGCAGCACGCGCCAGCCGGTGCGGGCCTTCGGCGGTACGAGCAGCAGGTTCGGCCGGCCGCCGCCGGGTCCGGCGGCCCCGACTCCGGTGGCGCCGGATGCCTCAGCCGACGCGGTTCGCCGTCGTTCGGGTGCTCCTGACATCGCGGAAGTCGCCTCCTTCCTCGTCCAGTCCGCTGCCCGCCACATCCCGGAAGACGTCTTCCAGGGTCGGCAGCGGGTCCTTGTCCCCGGCGGCTCCGGCGGCCACCCTGCGCTTCCCCAGCTCGGCGCGCAGCTCGTCGGGGGTGCCGAGGGCGTGGACGCGGCCCCGGTGCATCAGGGCGACCCGGTCGCAGTACTGATCGGCCTCGTCCATGTAGTGCGTGGTGACCAGGACGGTCATGCCGGTGGCCTCCCGTACGGAGTTGATGTGCTCCCACACGCTCGTCCGGGCGATCGGGTCCAGGCCGATGGTCGGTTCGTCCAGCATCAGCAGCCGGGGCGCGCTGACGAGCGCCTGGGCGAGTTCGAGCCGGCGGATCATGCCGCCGGAGTACGTCTTGGCCATCCGGTCGGCGGCGCCGGTCAGATCGACGGCCTCCAGCGCCTGGGCGACGCGCTCGGCGCGCTCGCGGCGCGGGACGTCGAAGACGCGGGCGAACAGCGTGACGTTCTCGCGGCCGGTCAGCGCGGCGTCGGCGGACAGCTGCTGCGGTACGTAGCCGAGCAGGCGGCGGACCGCCATCTTCTCCTTGGCCGCGTCGTGCCCGAAGACCCGCACCATGCCGGCCGGGACGGGCAGCAGCGTGGTGATGCAGCGGATGGCGGTGGTCTTGCCCGCGCCGTTCGGGCCGAGCAGCCCGAAGACCTCGCCGGGGACGACCGAGAGGTCGAGGCCGTCGACCGCCTTGGTCTCTCCGAACGCGTACGTCAGTCCGCCGCACCTGACGGCGTCGGCGCCCCCGGCGCCGCCGGGGTCCGCGGCGCCCGCGGGATCTCCCGTGCCGGCCGATGTCCGGGTCATGGCCCCTCCACTTCCTCGCGCAGGTTCAGGGCGAGCCTGCGCAGCGCGGGCAGGGCCGCCGCGAGGGCCGCCCTGTCCTCCTCGGTCAGCCGCGCCACCTGCTCCCGTACGAGAGCGGAGCGGCGCGCCTCCCAGTCGCTCAGCCGGGAAGCGGCGGCCCGGGTCGGCAGGAGCAGGGCGGAGCGCCGGTCCTCCGGATCGGTCTCGCGGCGCAGATAGCCCGCCCGGCTGAGCTGATTGACCAGGGTGGAGACGGAGTTCCCGGCGAGATACAGCTCCTTGGCGGCGTCCGACACCCGTATTCCGGGGCGGGCGGCGACCAGTCGCAGCAGTTCGACCTGCGCGCCCCGCAGCGGCGGGGCGGTCAGGGTGTCGCGCAGCCGCCGCCGGATGGTGCGCTGGACGCCCGCCAGGGCGGCGGCGAGCGAGTCGGGGAACTCGTCCGTGGCCATACGCCCCATTTTAGCTCTGTTTGAGAGGTATCAGCGAGGGGAGGTGAACTTCTCGACGGCGGCCGGGGTGACGGGGGTGAAGAAGTTGACGAGGTTGCCGTCGGGGTCGCGGAACAGGAGCGAGCGGTTGCCCCAGGGCATGGTGGTGGGCTCGTTGACGAAGTCCGCCACGACGCCGGTCAGGTTCCGGTGGACGCTGTCCACGTCCTCGACCAGGAATTCGAGGATGACGCTCCGGTTGTCGCCCGGACGGGCGGCTCCGGGAGCGAACAGCGGGACGGTACGGGTCCGGGCGATGGCGAGGGTGGCCGAGGCGGTCCTCAGCTCGGCGAAGTCCTCGGTGACACGGTCCGCCCGCACTCCGGTGGCGCGCTCGTAGAAGTCGACGAGGCGGTCGACATCGTCGGTGATGACGCGGATCGAGACGAAGTCCATGGGGTTCTCTCCAGTCGGTCGGTACTGCTGATCGCACCGGTCGGTGCTTCTGATCGCACGCTACGACCGATACCGGACAGAATCCGCCCGGTATCCGCGAGAGACTTCCGGGTATGTCCCGACCCATCGCTCGCGTGCTCACCCTGCTGGAGCTCCTCCAGTCGGGCGGCATCAGGACCGTGGCCGAACTCGCCGACCGGCTCGGCGTCGACGAGCGCACGGTGCGGCGGTACGTCGACCACCTCCTCGACCTCGATGTGCCCGTCGAGTCGGTGCGCGGCCGCTACGGCGGCTACCGGCTCGCCTCCGGCTACCGCATGCCGCCGCTCATGCTGAGCGACGACGAGGCGCTCGCCGTGCTGCTCGGGCTGGTCGCGGGCGAGCGGGCCGGGCTGCTGACGGCCGCGGGGGCGGCGAGCGGGACGGCGGCGGCCAAGATCCGGCGGGTGCTGCCCGAACGGCTCGGCCGCAGGATCGACGCCGTGCTCGGCTCCCTCGCCTTCACCGCCGCGCCGCGTGCCGCGGCGGCCCCGGAGACCGCGGTCCTGCTCGCGATCGCCGACGCGGTGCGCCATCACCGGCCGGTCTCGGTCCGGTACACGGCCGCCGACGGCCGGAGCGGCGAACGCGTCCTGCGTCCGTACGGGCTGGTCGCCCACGCGGGCAGGTGGTACGTGACGGGTCAGGATCCCGCGATCGGCGAGGACCGGACGTTCCGGCTGGACCGTATCGCCGGTGCGAGGATCCTGCCCGGCTCGTTCGAACCGCCCGCCGGGGTCGATCCGGTGGAGCGCGTCCTGACGGGGCTCGCCACGGCTCCGTACCGGCACGAGGTCACGCTGCGGATCCGGGCGACGGCCGAGCTGATCCGCACCCGGCTGCCCGCGAGCGTCGCGCTCGTGGAGGAGGAGGAGGAGGAGGAGGAGACGGCGGAGGCGGCGAGCGGGACGGCCGAGAGTTCCGAGGGGTCCGAGCGCTGGTCACGCGTCGAGCTGCGGGTGGAGCGGCTCGACTGGCTGCCCGGCGTACTCGCTTCGCTGGACCGGCCGTTCGTCATCGAACGGCCGGACGAGCTGCGCGGCCTGGTCGCGGCGCTCGCCGCCCGGCTCGCGCGGTCGGCGCGGGCCGAGCCGAACGAGAGGAACTAGAAGCCGGGCGGCTCCGTGTACGTCCCCCACTCGTCCCTCAGCGCGTCGCAGATCTCGCCGAGCGTCGCCTCGGCCCGTACCGCCTCCAGCATCGGGGCGATCATGTTCGAGCCGTCGCGCGCCGCCGTCAGCATCGACGCGAGGGAGCCGCGGACGCGGGCGTCGTCACGGGCGCCCCTGCGCTCGCCGAGGGTCCGCACCTGATCGCGCTCCACCTCGTGGCTGACCCGCAGGATCTCCAGATCGCCGGTGACCGAGCCGTGGTGCGCGTTGACACCGACGACCTTCTTGTCGCCCTTCTCCAGCGCGCGCTGGTACTGGAACGCCGACTCGGCGATCTCGCCGGTGAACCAGCCGTCCTCGATCCCGCGCAGGATCCCGGAGGTGACGGGACCGATGGGGTGCAGCCCGTCCGGGTGGGCCCGCAGCCCCCGTTCCTTGATCTGCTCGAAGATCTTCTCGGCGTCGGCCTCGATCCGGTCGGTGAGCTGCTCGACGTACCAGGAGCCGCCGAGGGGGTCGGCGACATTGGCGACGCCGGTCTCCTCCATCAGCACCTGCTGGGTGCGGAGCGCGATCTCGGCGGCCTGCTCGCTCGGCAGGGCGAGGGTCTCGTCCAGCGCGTTGGTGTGCAGCGAGTTCGTACCGCCCAGGACGGCCGACAGCGCCTCCACCGCCGTCCGTACGACGTTGTTGTACGGCTGCTGGGCGGTGAGCGAGACGCCGGCGGTCTGGGTGTGGAAGCGCAGCCACTGCGCCTTGTCGGTGCGCGCCCCGTACACGTCCCGCATCCAGCGCGCCCAGATCCGCCGGGCCGCGCGGAACTTGGCGATCTCCTCGAAGAAGTCGAGGTGCGCGTCGAAGAAGAAGGAGAGGCCGGACGCGAAGACGTCGACGTTCATCCCCCGGCTGAGCCCCAGCTCCACATAGCCGAAGCCGTCCGCGAGGGTGTACGCCAGCTCCTGCGCGGCCGTCGAGCCCGCCTCGCGGATGTGGTAGCCGGAGACCGAGAGGGGCTTGTACGCGGGGATGGCGACGGCGCAGTGCTCCATCAGGTCGCCGATCAGCCGCAGATGGGGCTCGGGCTGGAACAGCCACTCCTTCTGCGCGATGTACTCCTTGAAGATGTCCGTCTGGAGCGTGCCGTTGAGCACGGCCGGGTCGACGCCCTGGCGCTCCGCCGCGACGAGGTACATGCAGAAGACGGGGACGGCCGGGCCGCTGATCGTCATGGAGGTGGTGACCTCCCCGAGCGGGATGCCGTCGAAGAGGACCTCCATGTCGGCTGCCGAGTCGATGGCGACCCCGCAGTGGCCGACCTCGCCGAGCGCGCGGGGGTCGTCGGAGTCGCGGCCCATGAGCGTGGGCATGTCGAAGGCGACGGAGAGCCCGCCGCCGCCGTTGGCGAGGATCGTCTTGTAGCGCTCGTTGGTCTGCCGCGCGTTGCCGAAGCCGGCGAACTGGCGGATGGTCCAGGTCCTGCCCCGGTAGCCGGTCGGGTGGAGGCCCCGGGTGAACGGGTACTCGCCGGGCCAGCCGATCCGCTCGAATCCCTCGTACGTGTCACCGGGCCGGGGCCCGTAGACCGGCTCCACCGGGTCGCCGGAGAGCGTGGTGAAGTCCGCCTCACGCTTGCGGGCCTTGTCGTAGCGGGCCTGCCAGCGTCGGCGGCCCTCCTCGATCGCGTCAGCGTCAGCGTTCATACCTTCAAATTTACTAGGACGTCCAAGTAAATGTCGATGGAGAACCGCCCGCACATCGTGCGGGCGGGGAGGGAAGTGCCGCTACGAGGGGCGCTACGCCTTGGCGGCGACCGGCTCGCGGTCCGTGAGGAGCGGCCGGATCTCACGCGTGATCTTCGGCTCCACGAAGAACGACGCGGCCGGGATGCAGCCGGCGGCCAGCACCCAGAGCAGCTTGCCGAAGGGCCACTTCGCCTTGGAACCCAGGTCGAAGGCGAAGACGACGTAAATGATGAACAGCACGCCGTGGATCTGGGAGATCAGCATCGTGTCGCCGGTGTCGAACCCGTACTTCATGACGATCGCGACGGTGAAGACCAGCAGCCAGACGGCGGTGATGTACGCCATCACCCGGTAGCGCGACAGCACATTTGACTTCATGCGAGGAGCCTAACGGGGCACATTGGGCGATCTTCGCGCGCCCCCGCACGCACTCCCACGCCCCCGGTGCGCCACCGCACCGCCCCGCTACTCGTCGAAGTCCTGCGCCGCGACGCGCAGCGGGCGCAGCATCGCGAAGATCTCCGCGCACTCCTCGGCGTCGTACGCGCCCAGGCCGAAGTCCATGTCCATCAGGTCCTTGGTGGCGGCCTCCACCACTTCCCGCCCCTTGTCGGTGATGGAGGCGAGGGTGCCCCGGCCGTCGGCGGGGTTGGGCCGCTTGTCGACCAGACCGGAGGTGACGAGCCGGTCCACCGTGTTGGTGACCGACGTCGGGTGGACCATCAGCCGCTCACCGATCTTGGACATCGGCAGCTCGCCCGCCTGCGAGAAGGTGAGCAGCACCAGCGCCTCGTACCGGGCGAAGGTCAGCCCGTACGGTTTGACCACCGCGTCCACTCCGGCGAGCAGGATCTGATGCGCGCGCATGATCGAGGTGATCGCCCCCATGGAGGGGACGGGCCCCCAGCGCCGCTTCCACAGTTCGTCGGCGCGGGCGATGGGGTCGAAGGGGAGACCGAGCGGCTTTGACACGGCATCGACCTTACCCACTGGCCATCCCGGCCTTCAGCCCCGTCTCGCCCCTCGGTCGGCCCGGCGCACCGGTACGGGCGGACGCCGCCCGGCAGCGCCCTCGCGGTGTCGCATCCCGGAACCAGCTGATCGTTATGTAACGATATGCCGGTCTTGCCATTCCCGTACGTTCCCCAGTCGTTCTCCGAGGGGTATGGATGTCCGGCCGCAGACCACACCGCTCACGCACCGCAGCCGCCGCCGTGGCGGCCCTCATCGGGCTGGCCGTGACCGGCTGCTCGGCCTTCTCGTCCGGCCCGTCGCCCTCCGCCGCCTCCGCCCCGGGGCAGACCGGCCCGGCGTCGGTCCTGGGCGAGGCCGCTCCCTCCGCGGCGTCGCCGTTCTGGGTCGATCCGGACAGCGACGCGGCCCGGCAGGTCAAGGTGTGGGAGAACCAGGGGCGCAAGGACGAGGCCAAGATCCTCCGGCGCATCTCGGAGCGCGCGGTGGCCGAGTGGCCGGCCGGGGACAACCCCGAACCGCAGGTCCGCCGGACCGTACGGGGCGCGAAGGCCGACAAGCGCACCGCCGTCCTCGTCGCGTACAACATCCCGCACCGCGACTGCGGCCTCTACTCCGCCGGTGGCGCGCACGACGCCGCCGCCTACCGCTCGTGGATCGGCGCCTTCGCCGACGCGATCGGCGACGCCGACGCGATCGTCGTCCTGGAGCCGGACGCCGTACCCCACCTCGCGGACGGCTGCACCCCCGAGCAGCACCAGGACGAGCGGTACGAACTGCTCTCCGAGGCCATCGGCACCCTCAAGCGCCGGCCGCACACCCGCGTCTATCTGGACGCGGGCAACCCGGCCTGGGTCACCGACCCCGGCAAGCTCGCCGACACGCTCCGGCGCGCCGGTGTCGAGGCGGCCGACGGCTTCTCGCTGAACGTGTCCAACTTCCAGACCAACGACGCGGTCAAGAGCTACGGCACCCAGCTCTCCGGCCTGCTGGGCGACGCTCACTTCACGGTGGACACCAGCAGGAACGGCGCGGGCCCCCTCTCCGGCGACCGCGACCAGGCCTGGTGCAACCCCACGGGGCGGGCCCTGGGCACCCCGCCCACCACCAACACCGGCAACGAACTCCTCGACGCCTTCCTCTGGATCAAACGCCCCGGCGACTCCGACGGCCCGTGCCGGGGCGGCCCGGCCGCCGGCACCTGGTGGCCGGAGTACGCGCTCGGGCTGGCGCGCCGGGCGAAGGGCTGACGCGCGTCCCCGTGGTGCGTCAGGTGACCTGGATCCACTTCGCCTCCGACGGGACGCCCGCCTTGTCCGTCGCGAAGAGCATGTACCAGCCCGGCGGGACCACGGCGCGGTCGTTCGGGGCCTCGACGGTCACCGCGTTCTTCGACCTGCTGAGTTTCAGCTCCACGGAACGCTGCTCCACGTCCGTCGTGTGGGTGACGGCGCTCGGGCGCATCAGACGGGCCTTGGCGATGCGGTCCGGGTGCGGGGTACGGAAGGTCGCGCGGCCCTTGGCGTCGAGCTTGCCGGGCCCCGCGCCGAGATCCGGGCGGTTCTCCTTCTTGCCCTGGTCGCCCTGGAGGTAGGGCGGCGTGTAGATCTCCACCCGCTGTTCGAACGTGCCGAGTTTGGTGTTGTCGGCGTCGTTGAACAGCGGATCGGAGCCGAAGGTGACGACCCGGCCGTCGGGGAGCAGCAGCGCCTCCGAGTGGTAGTTGCGGCCGACCGTGGGGTCCGCCGCCGCGCGGAACGAGTTGGTCGCGGGCTCGTAGAACTGCGCCTTGAGGATGTCGCTGGCGCTGCGGCCCCGGTAGTCGGAGGAGCCGCCGGTGGTGAACACCGTGTCGTCGGGCAGCAGCACGCTGCTCAGGTAGCGGGTGCCCTGCGGCAGCTTCGGGCCCTCCCGGAAGGCCGGGCTGTCCTTGTTGAGGTCGACGATGGCGGTGCGGGCGGTGGCCTTGGAGGACTCGCCGACACCGCCGCCGCCCAGCAGCATCACCCGCTGGTCCTGGACCGGGGGCAGCATCAGGGAGGCGGAGGTCTCCGTCTGGTCGGGGTCGGTGAGGCCGTCGACCTTGGTGAAGGTGTTCTTCTTCAGGTCCCACAGCCCCGGCTGCCGGCCCTTGTCGGCGGGTCCGTAGCCGGCGTTGGAGCCGGAGTAGAAGAGCTTGCCGCCCTTGGTGAGGAAGAGCGCGGGGTAGGTGGGGAAGTAACGGGTGGGGCCCTGGGTCCACTTCTTGGTCTTCGGGTCGTACAGCTCGTTGTCCCCGGTGACCACGGCGCCGACGTCGTCGAGGCCGGAGACGGCGAGGACCTTGCCGTCGTCCAGGGTGACCAGGGTGGGGTACCAGCGGGCCTCCTTCATCGGGTCGACGGGGACGTACTTCTCGGCCCTGGGGTCGAATTCGTAGGCCGACTTGATGCCCTGGAAGTCCTGCTTCTCCGTGGTGAGCTTCTGCGCGAGGCCGTAGAGGTTGTCCGCGTCCTTGCCCTTCAGCCCGAGGATCTCGTACTGCGCGGCCTGGGTCGTCAGCGCCTGCGGGCCCTTGTCGACCGCCTCCACGAAGACCCGGGCCTCACCGGGGGTGATCTTGGTCTGCCAGGGGAGCATCCGGCCGCTCTTGCCGTAGCCGACCTTGAACTCCTTCTTCGCCTTGGGGACCCTGACGTCGGAGGTGCTGACGTACTCGACGCCCGACGGGGAGCGGAAGCGGGTGCCCTTCTTGAACGTGTGGGCCCGGTCCGGGTTCTCGTTCTTGACGCGCATCCCGCCGCCCGCCCGGCTGACCTCGCCGTCGAGGACCTCGTAGCGCGCGGTGCCGCCCGCCACCAGTAGCCGGCCGTCGGGGAGCTGGGAGTGGCCGGCGCAGAAGAAGTCCTCGGGGGTGGGGATCTTCTTGAAGGAGTCGTCGGCCGGGTTCCAGAGGATGGTGTCGAAGGAGCCCTCGTCGAACTTCTTCTGGTTGTTGCCCGACCCGGCGATGATCAGCACCTTGCCGCTGTGCAGCAGGGCCGCGTGGATCGCGTTCGTACGGAATCGCTTGGGGACGTCGAGCATGGCCCACGAGCCGTACTGCCGCTTGTAGCCGGGCTGGGCGATCTTGTACGCGTGGTACTTCTCGGCGGCGAAGGAGTAGGCCGCGGGGGCGTTGAGGCCGACGAGCACCACCAGTGCCCCGCCGCCCAGCAGCGTCTTCTTGAACTTGTCGGACGGCCGGTACCGCGACGTCCCGACCTTCCTGGTGCGCTTGGCCATGGCTCAGTTCCCTCCTGACGTCGATACGGTCGCGGCCTGCACCTTCGTGGCGGTCTGCACCGCGGTGGCGGCGTACGCGGGCCGCGGCTCCTCGCCCGCGGGCCGCTCGGCGGGCCGCTCCGCCGGTACGGTCGCGGTGAGGGCGGCCGTACGTTCCGCGCGTTCCGCGCGCTCGCGCCGCAGCGTCCAGCCCCAGACGGCGACCGGTGCGAGCGCGATCACCAGCGCCAGTGCGGCCCAGGTGCGCATCGCCACATGGGTGTGGCCGAGGAAGACGGACGCGATGAGCGAGGTGACGAGGACGGCGGCCCAGAAGAGGTGGAGCCGGAACGTCATCAGCCGGTCGGGGCTGGCCTGGCCGCCCTTGGGGGTGACGACGAAGCGCCCGTTGGCGCGCAGCAGCGCCGCGCCGAGCGACTTGAGGTAGATGGGCGCGGAGAGCGCCGACATGGCCATCCCGGCGAGTCCGCCCGAGCCGCTGGGTTCGTGGGGCGAGACGTTGTGGCGCCTGTTCCAGAGGTAGAGGCCGATCTGGAGGGCGGCGGCGTCGCTGTAGAGCATCAGCAGGACCGAGGAGGAGACCTGGGTGCCCGAGGCGCCGAGCCAGAGGAAGAGGACGCAGCTGAGGATGCCGAGGAACCAGTTGACGGCCGTCATCGGGTAGTACACGAGCATCAGCGTGTAGCTGAGCAGCCGCCCCGGCGGCACCCGGAAGGGTGCCTTCCAGTACTGCTTGAGGAGCGTCTCGTAGGTGCCCCGGGACCAGCGCAGCTGCTGGGTGAAGAAGTCGGTCCAGGACGCGGGCCCCTCCCCCACGGCCAGTACGTCGGGGGTGTAGACGGAGCGCCAGAACCGGCCGGTGAGCGGGTTTCTCGTGCGGTGCAGCTCGAAACCGGTGGCCATGTCCTCGGTGATCGAGTCGTACAGCCCGCCTATCTGCTTGAGCGCCTTGATCCGTACGACGTTGTTGGTGCCGACGAACATCGGGGCGTGGTAGCGGTTGCCGGCCCGCTGGATCAGCGCGTGGAACAGGAACTGCTGGGACTCGGCGGCCTTGGTGACGGGCGAGGTGTAGTTGCCGTACACCTGCGGTCCGACGACGAAGGCGACGTCCGGGTCGCGGAAGTAACCCGCCATCCGTTCCAGGAAGTTGGGGAGCGGTATGTGGTCGGTGTCGACGGAGGCGAAGAAGTCGTAGTCGTCGCCGTGCATGGCGAGCCAGGCGTTGTAGTTGCCGTGCTTGGTGCGCGCCCTGTGGACGCCCTTCGCACGGTTCCACTGGGGGACGCCCTTACGGGTGAAGTGACGCACCCCCAGCTCCGCGCAGAGCGCCCGCGCGGCGGGGTCGTCGCCCTCGTCGAGCAGCCAGATGTCGAGGGGGCCGCTGTGGCGCAGCCGTACGGCTCCTTCGAGCGTGGCCCGCGCCATGGCGAGCGGCTCCTTGCCGGGGACGTACGTGGTGAGGAAGGCGATCCGGGTGCCGGTCTCGGCGGCGACGGGTATCGGGTCCCTGGCGACCATGGTGGCGTGGGCCACCGAGGCGACGTTGACCAGCATGAACAGGGCGATGAACCCGATCGAGCCGAGCATCACGTGGTCGAAGACGATGAGCCAGCGGTCGCCGCCCTCGCGCTCGGTGCGGTGGCTGGGCCAGACCAGGTAGACCAGCAGGGAGCCGGAGAGGACCGGCGCCAGGGCCATCAGCAGCACGGCCCGTATTCGGCGGGGCTCCCGAGCCAGCAGACTGCGGTACTCCACCCGGTAGGGGGCCCTCGGGTCCGGCTCCGTGAGCGGGCCGGCCAGACGGCTGTGGAGGTCGTAGTCGTAGTCGGGGTCGTCGTCGGGATCGAGGTCGTGGTCGTAGCCCTCGGGCCGCACGGTGCCTCCAGCTGAGTCGCGAGGTCGATATCCCCACAGAAAGGGAGATTGACCGGCGTGTCGACTGGAGGCGTCCGTGCGAGGGGTTTTACCCTCGCGGGTTACTGCGTACGGGGCGTCGGACGGGGTTCACGAGGCGAGGTGGCGCTCGACGGTCTCGACCTTCGAGGTGAGCCCGTCGGTGACGCCGGGCCGGATGTCGGCCTTGAGGACCAGCGAGACGCGCCCGGCGCGGGCCTCGACGGCGGCGACGGCGCGCTTGACGACGTCCATCACCTCGTCCCACTCGCCCTCGATCGAGGTGAACATGGCGTCCGTACGGTTCGGCAGACCGGACTCACGGACGACCCTGACGGCGTCGGCGACATACTCACCGACGTCCTCCCCCACGCCGAGGGGGGAGACGGAGAAGGCGACGATCATGCGCTCACCGTACCTTCGCGGCGGGCGCGGGAGGCGATGACGGCGTCGTCGGCCGCGCGCTTGAGCCTGCGGTCGGCGTAGAAGCCGCCGAGCGGCAGGACGGAGAGGACGAAGTAGAGCGCGGCCGTCCCGAGGGACCACTTGGTGCGGTTCCAGGCGTCGGCCCAGAAGATCACGTAGAGGATGAAGAGAACGCCGTGGACGGCGCCCATCACGGGGACCGCGTTGAACTCCGTCGTGCGCTTGAGCACCGAGCAGACGAGCAGCAGCAGGAAGGAGACGGCCTCCGGGGCGGAGACCAGGCGGAGGCGGTGGAGGGCGGAAGCGGTCTTGATGTCCACGAGCAGGCACCTTCGTCGGTCGGGGGCTACGTGATCTCGTGCGCGCGATCTTGTGAACGCGTGCACAAGCTCCGGTCATTGTGACAGCCCGGCCCCGGGCGACCGCTGTCAGGGTCGGTACGGGGCGGGGACCGGGGGTCCGTTCAGGGGCGACTCCGGGGCGGATCGGGGGTGGAAGCCCTGTTTTCCACCGGTGGGGCCGGATACCTTCGAGCTGTGGCTCAGTTCCGACTGCAAGGCAGCAGGGTGCTCGCCGTCGAGATGACCGGCGACGCCGTCAAAGCGAAGAACGGGTCGATGGTCGCGTACGACGGCCGGATGACCTTCAAGAAGTTGACGGGGGGCGGTGAGGGGCTGCGCGGGATGGTGACGCGCCGGCTCACCGGCGAACAGATGACCGTGATGGAGGTGAAGGGCCAGGGCACCTGCTATTTCGCCGACCGGGCGAGCGAGATCAACCTCGTCTCGCTGCACGGCGACAAGCTCTATGTCGAGTCGAGCAATCTGCTCTGCACGGACGCGGGTCTGCGCACGGGCACGACCTTCACCGGCCTGCGCGGCGGGGCGTCGGGAAATGGCCTGTTCACGACCACCGTGGAGGGCACGGGGCAGGCGGCGATCATGTCGGACGGCGAGGCGGTGATCCTGCGGGTGTCGCAGCGGTACCCGCTGTACGTGGACCCGGGGGCGTACATCGCGCACCAGGGCAAGCTTCAGCAGAAGCTCCAGTCCGGGGTGAACTTCCGGACGCTCATCGGCGAGGGCTCGGGCGAGTCCTTCCAGATCCGCTTCGAGGGCGAGGGGCTCGTGTACGTCCAGCCGAGCGAGCGGAACACGATCGGGGGCGATCTCTAGTGCCGTTCCGCGAGATCAACTCGAAGATGGTCGAGGCCACGGTGGCCCCCGGCCAGAAGCTGTTCAGCCAGCGCGGCGCGATGCTCGCCTACCGGGGGGAGGTCGGCTTCACGCCGAACATCCGGGGCGGCCAGGGCGGCCTCATGTCGATGATCGGCCGGCGCGTGGCCAACGAGGCGACCCCGCTCATGACGGTCGAGGGCAGCGGCACGGTGCTGTTCGGCCACGGCGGGCACCACATCCAGGTCATCAACCTCGCCGGGGACACGCTGTACGTCGAGGCGGACCGGCTGCTCGCCTTCGACGGGACGCTCCAGCAGGGGACGATGTTCATGGGCTCGCAGGGCGGGGTGATGGGCATGGTGCGCGGCCAGGTCACCGGCCAGGGGCTGTTCACCACCACGCTCAAGGGGCATGGCGCGGTCGCGGTGATGGCACACGGCGGGGTGATCGAGCTGCCGATCACCCCGGGCGCGGAGATCCGGGTGGACCCGCAGGCGTACGTGGCCCACCACGGCGACGTACGGAACAAGCTCTCCGCCGCGCTCGGCTGGCGCGAGATGGTGGGGCGCGGCTCGGGCGAGGCGTTCCAGCTGGAGCTGAGCGGCAGCGGTGCGGTGTACGTCCAGGCGTCGGAGGAGAAGCTGTGAGCACGGGAGCCGCGAGCGCGCCGGTGATCTTCGATCCGATGACGCTGCCGGTCGACGACAACGTCAACGCGTACACCTTCTGCGTGGATCTGAAGGGGAGCCGGTGGTTCCTCCAGAAGGGGAAGATGATCGCCTATTACGGGGAGATCAGCTTCGACGGGATCGGCCATGGGCGCTTCGAGGGGCTGGTGCGCAGCAGCTTCCACTCGCCGCTGCACGCCGCCGACTGGGTGGTCGCCGAGGGCAGCGGCAAGATGCTGCTGGCCGACCGGGCGTTCGACGTCAACTCCTTCGACCTGGAGGACGGGAATCTGACGATCCGGTCCGGGAATCTGCTGGCGTACCAGCCGACGCTGGCGCTCAAGCAGTCGATCGTGCCGGGCTTTCTGACCCTGATCGGCACGGGGAAGTTCGTCGCCGCGTCGAACGGTCCGGTGGTGTTCATGGAGCCGCCGCTGCGGGTGGATCCGCAGGCGCTGGTGGGCTGGGCGGACTGCCCGTCCCCCTGCCACCATTACGATCATGGCTATATGTCGGGTGTGCTCGGCGGGATCCGGTCATTGACGGGCATCGGGGGCACCTCGGGCGAGGAGCACCAGTTCGAGTTCGTCGGGGCGGGGACGGTGCTGCTCCAGTCGACCGAGGAGCTGATGACGGAGCAGCCGACGGGCACGGTGACCCCCGAGGCGGGGGTGCCCGGCAGCGGCGCTCCGGCGGGGGGCTCGGGACAGCTGGGCGACCTCCAGCGTCGCTTCGGGCTGTGAGCGGTAGTCTGCGGAGTGTGATGTCGAACGCGTGGTCCCTCTTCGCGCGCGTGGCTGGCGTCACACCCCACGGGCCACCATTTTCGTCCAGAATTCAACTTCTTAGGTAGAATAGATACATGGAGACCGAGACGGCCACCCGCTGGCTGAGCGACGCGGAGCAGTGCGCATGGCGCACGCATCTGGATGTCAACAAGCTGCTGACGCACCAGTTGGAGAAAGACCTCCAGCCGTTCGGCCTGACCATGAACGACTACGAGATCCTGGTGAATCTCTCCGAGTCGGATGACCGGCGCATGCGGATGAGCGACCTCGCCGCCACCACCCTCCAGTCCAAGAGCCGACTCTCGCACCAGATCACCCGGATGGAGACGGCCGGACTGGTCCGCAGGGAGCACTGCGAGTCGGACCGGCGCGGCCTCTTCGCGGTGCTGACGGACAGCGGCATGGAGACCATGCAGCAGGTCGCGCCGCACCATGTCGAGTCCGTGCGCAGGCACTTCATCGATCTGCTCTCGCCCGAGGCGCTCGCGGAGCTGCGGGCGTCACTGACCCCGGTCGCGGAGCATCTGCACGGACGGCGCGGCAAGGCCTGAGCCCGCTCGCGACGGCCCTCGCGCCGCGCGGCCGGCCCGACACACCCCTTGCCTTCAGGCGGGCGTCGGGCCGTCGTCGGCCGAGGGCAGCCGCAGCTCGAACAGGGCGCCGCCGCACTCCGCGCGGCCGGCCGTGAGCGTACCGCCGTGCCGCTCGGCCACATCGCGGGCGATGGCCAGACCGAGCCCGGCGCCGCCGTCGTCGCGGCTGCGGGCGTCGTCGAGCCGTACGAACCGTTCGAAGACGCGCTCGCGCTCCGCGTCCGGCACCCCGGGGCCGTCGTCGGCGACCGCGAGCACCACCGTGGAGCCCGACCGCCGTACGGACGCGGTGACCGAACCGGCGGCGTGGCGCTGCGCGTTGTCCAGCAGATTGCCCAGCACCCGGGCCAACTGACCGCGTGATCCGGCCACTTCCGCCCCCGGCAGCACATCGACCGCGACCGGGATCCGGTCCAGGGTCCGCTGCGACACCTCCTCGTGCACCAGCGCGCCCAGATCGAACCGGGCGGCGCGGGCGGGCCGCTCCCCCGCGTCCAGCCGGGCCAGCAGCAGCAGATCGGCCGCGAGCCGCTGGAGCCGTACGGTGTCGGCGACCGCGCCGGGAACGTCCAGCAGCGCCGGATGCGCCTCGCCCACCTCCAGCTGCGTACGGAGTGAGGCGATGGGGCTGCGCAGCTCGTGCGAGGCGTCGGCGACGAAGCGGCGCTGCCGCTCCACGGACGCCTCCAGCGCGGTGAGCGTCTCGTTGGTCGTCCGGGCCAGCCGCGCCACCTCGTCGTGCGTGGCGGGCTCAGGAACCCGTCTGGACAGGTCCTCGGAGGCGGTGATGGCGGCCAGTTCGCGCCGGATGCCCTCCACGGGCCTGAGCGCCCGACGGGTCATCAGCCAGGTCACTCCCCCGACGACCAGCAGCAGGACCGGCAGCCCCGCCAGCATGGAGAGCCCGGTGGTGCGAACGGCGTCCTGCCGGTCCGCGAGTGAGGCGCCCGCGTGGACGAGGACCGTCTCCCCCGCGCGGTCGGTCGCCTCGATCGTCGCGAAGCGGTAGTCGGCGGTGTCACCGTCCACGGTGGCGCTGCCCGAGCCGTACGAGGTGGTGTCGCCGATCTCGCCGACGGCGGGGTCGTCGTCGCTCCCGCCCCGGTCGTGGCTGTCGTCGGAGTCGTTCGAATCGTCCCCGTCGGCGTCGCCGGAGTCGTCGTCCCCGTCGGCGTCGCCGGAGTCGTCGTCCCCGTCGGCGGAGCCGGAGCCGGTGCTGCTCGCGCCCGGTCCGGGAGTGGCCGCCGCCCGTACCGCGCGGACTCCGGTGCCGCTGATCCGTTCCAGCCCCTCACTGGCCACCAGCAGCCGGCCGTCCTCGTCGGTCACCTGCACCGGATGGTCCTCCTCGTCGGGCAGTTCGAGGTCCGCGTACGCGACCCGGTCCGGGGCCTGGGAGGCGATGTCCAGCGCGACCTCGCGCGCCGCCCTGTCGGCCTGCCGGTCCGCCTGCTCCGTGAGGTTCGAGCGCAGCGAGAGGAGCACCGCGAGCCCGGCGGCCAGCAGCGCGACCGCCACCACGGCCGTCGCGCCCAGGGACGCCCTGGCGCGTACGGAGCCGAACCGGCGGCGTCCCACGCGGCGTCTCACGACGCGACCAGCCGGTATCCGGCGCCGCGCACCGTCTGGATCGCCGCGGCGCCGAGCTTGCGCCGCAGCGCGCTGATGTAGACCTCGATGATGTTCGGGTCGCCGTCGTAGGCGAAGTCCCAGACGTGCTCCAGGATCCACTGCTTGCCGACCACCTCGCCCGCCCGCACCGCCAGCTGCTCCAGTACGGCGAACTCCTTCGCCGTCAGGGCCACTTCGGTCTCGTCCCGGAAGACCCGGCGGGCCGCCGTGTCCACGCTCAGCGCCCCGATCCGCAGCACGGGCGAGGCACCGGCCGACCCGCGCCGGCGCAGCAGCGCCCTGACCCGGGCGACGAGCACGACGTACGAGAACGGCTTGGTCAGATAGTCGTCGGCGCCCGTGTCGAGCCCCTCAGCCTCGTCGTACTCGCCGTCCTTCGCGGTGAGCATCAGGATCGGCACGTCGTGCCCGGCGGCGCGCAGGGCCGCGCAGACCCGGTAGCCGTTCAGGCCGGGCAGCATGATGTCGAGCACGACGAGGTCGTAGACGCCCTCGCTCGCGCGGTGCAGCCCTTCGAGGCCGTCGTGAACGACATCGACGGCGAAGCCTTCGGCCCGCAGTCCCCCGGCGAGGGAGACCGCGAGCCGCTTTTCGTCCTCCACGATCAGCAAGCGCATGGCCCCACCCTGCCAAACAGAACCTGAAGATCACTTCAGCCGAATTCAGGCGGCCTTCAGCTTCCGTGGGACACATTGAGAACCGGATCGACACGGATCACCACGGACCGACTCGGGAGGACCCCCCATGAAGCTGAAGCTCGCCATCTCCGCGATCACCGCGGCGGCACTGATCGGCGGCGGCACCTACACGGCGCTCGCCACCTCGCACAGCACCGACATCGCACGGGCGGAGCGGCCGACTCCGGCGCCGACGGCCACCTCGGCGACCGACGATCCGCCCCCGGCCGCGACGCCCTCCACGACCGTCACGGCCACCTCCACCCCGACGGCGACGGCCGCGCCCGGGGACCGCGAGGAGCTCACCGCGAGCGAGGCGGTGGCCGCGGCGCTCGCGAAGTTCCCCGGCGCCGTGTCCTCCGTCGAGCGGGACGACGACCGCGCCGGCCGCTGGGAGGTCGACCTGTTCGGCACGGACGACGTCCGGCGCGAGCTGACGGTGGACGCGCTCACCGGCGCGGTGCGTGTGGACCGCGCGGACCGGGACGACGACGGGGACGACGACGCCGAGGACCGGGCCGCGCTGCGCGCCGCCGCGGTGGACGTCCGGCGGGCCGCGGCCGCCGCCCTCGCCTCCGTACCGGGCAGCGTGACGTCCGCCGAGATCGACGACGACACCCCGGGCGCCCACTGGGAGGTCGAGGTGCGCGGCAAGGACGGCCGTGAGCACGAGCTGAACGTCGACGCGCGGACCGCCAAGGTCACGGCGGACCGCGACGACGACCACGCCGACGGCGACGACGACTGAGGGGCGCGGCACGGCCGGTACGCCTAGGGCGTGTTGCGAAGGAGACACATGAGACGCGCGGGACGCCTCGAAGACGGTCCGGGCGGGGGCCGACGGCCGGTCGGCGCCCGCCCGGTCAGCGCCCGCCCGTGATCCCCGCCACCAGTTCGTCGGCCGCCGTGTACGGGTCGAGGTCGCCCGCCACGATCCGCTCAGCGAGGACGTCCAGCCGGCGGTCGCCGTGCAGGTCGCCGATGCGCTCGCGCAGGGCGGTGACGGCGAGGGTCTCCACCTCGTGGGCGGCGCGGCGGGTGCGGCGGGCGGCCAGGACGCCGTGCTCCTCCATCCAGGCGCGGTGCTTCTCCAGGGCCTCGACGACCTCGTCGATGCCTTCCCCGCGCGAGGCGACGGTCTTGACGATGGGCGGGCGCCAGTCGCCGGCGGCGCGCTGCTCGCCCAGGGCGAGCATGTGGTTCAGCTCGCGGGCCGTGGCGTCGGCGCCGTCCCGGTCGGCCTTGTTGACCACGTACACGTCGCCGATCTCCAGGATGCCCGCCTTGGCCGCCTGGATGGAGTCGCCCATGCCTGGGGCCAGCAGGACCACCGAGGTGTCGGCCTGGGAGGCGATCTCGACCTCCGACTGGCCGACCCCGACGGTCTCCACCACGATCACGTCGCACCCCGCCGCGTCCAGCACCCGGATCGCCTGCGGCGCCGACCTGGCCAGCCCGCCCAGATGGCCCCGGGTGGCCATGGAGCGGATATAGACACCGGGATCGGAGGCGTGCTCGGACATCCGTACGCGGTCACCGAGGAGCGCGCCCCCGGAGAACGGCGAGGAGGGGTCGACGGCGAGCACCGCGACCCGCTTGCCCGCGCGCCGGTACGCGGAGATCAGCGCCGAGGTCGACGTCGACTTGCCCGCCCCCGGCGGCCCGGTCAGCCCCACGACGTACGCGTTGCCCGCGAGGGGCGCGAGCGCCGCCATCACCTCGCGCAGTTGCGGGGACGCCCCCTCCACCAGTGAGATCAGCCGGGCCACGGCGCGCGGCCGGCCCTCCCGTGCCTGAGCCACCAGCTCGGGGACGTCCTGCATCACAGCTCCCGTCGGTTCGATGCGTACCGTATGCGCTGCCCGGTACGTACTGCGTACGCGCTGCCCGGTACGTACTACCCGGCCACCCGTACGATCAGCGCGTCTCCCTGGCCCCCGCCGCCGCACAGCGCCGCCGCGCCGGTCCCGCCGCCGCGCCGCTTCAGCTCCAGCGCCAGATGCAGCACGATACGGGCGCCGGACATGCCGATCGGATGGCCGAGGGCGATCGCGCCGCCGTTCACGTTCACCTTTTCCGGGGACACCCCGAGGTCCTTCATTGACTGCACGGCGACCGCAGCGAACGCCTCGTTGATCTCGATCAGATCGAGGTCCTCGACGCCGATGCCCTCCTTCTCCAGCGCGTGCCGGATCGCGTTCGACGGCTGGGACTGGAGCGAGTTGTCCGGGCCCGCCACATTGCCGTGCGCGCCGATCTCGGCGATCCAGTCCAGCCCCAGTTCGAGCGCCCTGGCCTTGCTCATCACCACGACAGCCGCCGCGCCGTCGGAGATCTGCGAGGCCGTGCCGGCCGTGATCGTGCCGTCCTTCGCGAAGGCGGGCCGCAGCCGGCCCAGGGACTCCGCGGTCGTCTCGGGGCGGATCCCCTCGTCCTCGCCGAAGATCACCGGCTCGCCCTTGCGCTGCGGGATCTCCACGGGGGTGATCTCCGCCTCGAAGACACCGTTCTTCCGGGCCGCGGCGGCCCGCTGGTGGGAGAGCGCGCCGAACTCGTCCTGCGGGAGCCGCTCGATGCCCAGCCGGGTGTTGTGGTGCTCGGTGGAGGCGCCCATCGCGATGTTCTCGAAGGAGTCGGTCAGCCCGTCGTGCGCCATCGAGTCGAGCATCTCGACCGCGCCGTACTTGTACCCCGCGCGGGACTTGGGCAGCAGATGCGGCGCGTTGGTCATGGATTCCTGGCCGCCCGCGACGATCACGTCGAACTCGCCCGCGCGGATCAGCTGGTCGGCCAGCGCGATCGCGTCCAGCCCGGAGAGACAGACCTTGTTGACGGTGAGCGCGGGAACGTTCATCGGGATACCGGCCTTGACGGCGGCCTGGCGGGCCGGGATCTGCCCGGCCCCGGCCTGGAGCACCTGGCCCATGATCACGTACTGCACCTGCTCGCCGCCGATGCCGGCCCGCTCCAGCGCGGCCTTGATGGCGAAGCCGCCCAGATCGGCGCCGCTGAAGGGCGTGAGCGAGCCGAGGAGCCGCCCCATCGGGGTACGGGCGCCCGCGACGATCACGGAGGTGGTGGTGTTCGATCCAGACATGAGACGCGATCCCCTTTGCGTGGAGCGTGAGGAGTGAGGGTGGGTGTGGCGCTTGGTGACGGTGCCGCGGTGTGAACGATGGTTCACTTCAAATGTACTGAGCGGTACCGCCCCGGGTCACCCGGCGGCGCGTGTGACGGCGCGCACGTTGCGTAATCGCCCTCGTACCGCTGCACTGTCTCCATGCTGACGCGAATCGACCACATCGGAATCGCCTGTTTCGACCTCGATGCGACCGTCGAGTTCTACCGGGCGACGTACGGCTTCGAGGTGTTCCACACCGAGGTCAACGAGGAGCAGGGCGTACGAGAGGCCATGCTCAAGATCAACGAGACGTCCGACGGCGGGGCTTCCTACCTTCAGCTCCTCGAATCCGTAAGGGAGGATTCGGCCGTGGGGAAGTGGCTGGCGAAGAACGGCGAGGGTGTGCACCACATCGCGTTCGGCACCGCCGACGTGGACGGTGACGCCCAGGCCGTGCGTGACAAGGGCGTACGCGTCCTCTACGAGGAGCCGCGCACCGGTTCCATGGGCTCGCGCATCACCTTCCTCCACCCCAAGGACTGTCACGGAGTCCTCACAGAACTCGTCACCTCCCGTCCGGAGCACTGACCTTAAGGATTCCCGGCCCGGTAGAGTGGGGCGCTCCGGGCCGGGGCCGGGCCGGGGCCGCGCCCCTGTCGATGATCTGTCACCATTCCCCGGGGGACCGCTCGCCGAGAGCGGTGCTCAATTGGGCAGTTGCGACCAGGGGACGGATGGGACCGCGCAGTGCGGGGCTACGAACGCCAGGAGAGCCACCGAGCTGACGACGACCACCTTTCGCGGTTCGAAGCCGAGATGGACCGGCTGAAGACCGCGCGGGAGAAGGCCGTCCAGCACGCCGAGGACCTCGGTTACCAGGTCGAGGTATTGCGCGCCAAGCTTCACGAGGCGCGCCGCAGTCTGGCGACCCGTCCGTCCTATGACAGCGGAGACCTCGGCTATCAGGCCGAACAGCACCTGCGCAACGCCCAGATGCAGGCCGAGCAGATGCGCGCGGACGCCGAGCGCGAGCTGCGCGAGGCGCGCGCCCAGACGCAGCGGATCCTCCAGGAGCACGCCGAGCACCAGGCGCGGCTCCAGGCCGAGCTGCACGCGGAGGCCGTCCAGCGGCGCCAGCGGCTCGACCAGGAGCTGGCCGAGCGCCGGCAGACCGTCGAGTCGCACGTCAACGAGAACGTGGCGTGGGCCGAGCAGCTCAGGGCCCGTACGGAGGCACAGGCGCGGCGGCTGCTCGACGAGTCGCGCGCCGAGGCCGAGCAGGCCCTGTCCGCCGCCCGCTCCGAGGCCGCCCGGGTCGCCGAGGAGGCGCGTCGCCGCCTGGGCTCCGAGGCCGAGTCGTCCCGCGCCGAGGCGGAGTCGATCCTGCTGCGCGCCCGCAAGGACGCCGAGCGGCTGCTGAACGCCGCCTCGGCACAGGCGCAGGAGGCCGCGGGCCACGCCGAGCAGCTGCGCTCGTCCACGGCCGCCGAGGCCGACCAGGCCCGCCAGCAGGCCGCCGAGTTGAGCCGGGCCGCCGAGCAGCGGATGCAGCAGGCGACGGAGCGGCTGCGCGAGGCGCGGGCCGAGGCCGAGAAGGTCGTCGGGGAGGCGAAGGAGGCCGCCGCCAAGCGGCTGTCCGGCGTCGAGTCGCAGAACGAGCAGCGCACCCGTACGGCCAAGTCCGAGATCGCCCGGATGGTCGGCGAGGCGACGAAGGAGGCCGAGGCCACCAAGTCCGAGGCCGAGCAGGCGCTCGCCGACGCCCGCGCCGAGGGCGAGAAGCTGGTCGCTGACGCCGCCGAGAAGGCCCGTACGGTCGCGGCGGAGGACACCGCGGCGCAGCTCGCCAAGGCCGCCCGTACCGCCGAGGAGGTGCTGACCAAGGCGTCCGACGACGCGCAGGCCACCACCAGGTCCGCGAGCGAGGAGGCCGAGCGGATCCGCCGCGAGGCCGAGGCGGAGGCGGACCGGCTGCGCGGCGAGGCCGCCGAGCAGGCCGACCAGCTCAAGGGCGCGGCCAAGGACGACACCAAGGAGTACCGCGCCAAGACCGTCGAGCTTCAGGAAGAGGCCCGCAGGCTGCGCGGCGAGGCCGAGCAGCTGCGCTCCGAGGCGGTCGCCGAGGGCGAGCGGATCCGCGGCGAGGCGCGCCGCGAGGCCGTCCAGAAGATCGAGGAGGCGGCGAAGACCGCCGAGGAGCTGCTCGCCAAGGCCAAGGCCGACGCGGACGAGCTGCGCTCCGGCGCCACGGCCGAGAGCGAGCGGGTACGCACCGAGGCCATCGAGCGCGCCACCACGCTGCGCCGGCAGGCCGAGGACACCCTGGAGCGCACCCGCGCCGAGGCCGAGCGGCTGCGCGTGGAGAGCGAGGAGCAGGCGGAGGCCACCACGGCCGCCGCCGAGAAGGCCGCCGCCGGGCTGCGCGAGGAGACCGAGCGCGGCGTCGAGTCGCGCAAGGCCGAGGCTGCGGACGAGCTGACCCGGCTGCACACGGAGGCGGAGCAGCGGCTCGCCTCCGCCGAGGAGGCGCTCGGCGAGGCCCGTACCGAGGGCGAGCGGATCCGCCGCGAGGCCGCCGAGGAGACGGACCGGCTGCGCACCGAGGCGGCCGAGCGGGTGCGTACGCTCCAGGCGCAGGCCGAGGAGGAGGCGGAGCGGCTGCGTGCCGAGGCCGCCTCCGACGCCGCGCAGGCGCGCGCCGAGGCGGAGAGCGCCGCGGTACGGCTGCGGTCGGAGGCCGCCGCGGAGGCGGAGCGGCTCAAGAGCGAGGCGCAGGAGAGCGCCGACCGCACCAGGTCCGAGGCGGCGGCCGCCGCCGAGCGGGTCGGTACGGAGGCCGCCGAGGCGCTGGCCGCCGCGCAGGAGGAGGCGGTACGCCGCCGCCGCGAGGCCGAGGAGACGCTGACCGGCGCCCGCGCTGAGGCGGACCAGGAGCGCGAGCGGGCCCGCGAGCAGAGCGAGGAGCTGCTCGCGTCGGCCCGTAAACGGGTGGAGGACGCGCAGACCGAGGCACAGCGGCTGGTCTCCGAGGCGGACTACCGCGCCACGGAGCTGGTGGCGGCCGGCGAGCAGACCGCCCAGCAGGTACGGGACTCGGTGGCCGGTCTCCAGGACCAGGCCGAGCAGGAGATCGTCGAGCGGCAGGCCGCCGCCGAGCAGGCCGCTGACCGGGTGCGGGCCGAGGCGCAGGACGAGTCGGACCGGGTGCGGGCGGACGCGTTCGCGGAGCGGGAGCGCGCCGCCGAGGACGCGAACCGGCTGCTCGTCAGGGCGCAGGAGGAGAGCGACGCCGCGCAGGCGCTGGCCGAACGCACCGTCAACGAGGCGATCGCGGAGGCGGAGCGGCTGCGCTCCGAGACCGCGGAGTACGTGCGGCGGGTACGGACCGAGGCGTCGGACTCACTCGCCTCGGCCGAGCAGGACGCCTCCCGCGCCCGCGCGGACGCCCGCGAGGACGCCAACCGGATCCGGAGCGAGGCGGCGGCGCAGGCCGACCGGCTCATCGGGGAGGCCACCGGCGAGTCCGAGCGGATGCGCGCCGAGGCCGCCGAGACGGTGGGCTCCGCCCAACAGGCCGCCGAGCGGCTGCGGTCCGAGGCCGCGCGGCTCACCTCGGAGAGCGAGGCGGCGGCCGAGCGGGTCAGGAACGAGGCGCAGGAGGAGACGGACTGGCTGCTGGACGAGGCGCGCAAGGACGCGGCCAAGCGCCGCTCCGACGCCGCCGAGCAGGCCGACCAGCTCATCAACAAGGCTCAGGAGGAGGCGCTCAACGTCGCCACCGAGGCCGAGGCGCAGGCCGACCGGATGGTGGCGGCGGCCCGCAAGGAGGCCGGCCGTATCTCGGCGGACGCGACGGTCGAGGGCAACTCCCTGGTGGAGAAGGCCCGTACGGACGCGGACGAGCTGCTGGTGGGCGCGCGCCGGGACTCCACGGCCATACGGGAGCGGACCGAGGAGCTGCGGGTCAGGACCGAGGGCGAGATCGAGCAGCTCCACGAGCGGGCCCGCCGGGAGACGGCGGAGCAGCTGAGGACCGCGGGCGAGCGCGTCGACAATCTGATGAAGGCCGCCAACGAGCAGCGGTCCGAGGCCGAGCAGAAGGCCAAGGAGCTGGTCGCGGACGCCAATTCGGAGGCGAGCAAGGTCCGGATCGCCGCGGTGCGCAAGGCGGAGGGACTCCTCAAGGAAGCCGAGCAGAAGAAGGCCGATCTCACCCGGCAGGGCGAGAAGTTGCGCGCCGACGCCGACCAGGAGGCGAAACGGATGGTCGAGGAGGGCAAACGCGAACTCGACATCCTGGTGCGCAGGAGGGAGGACATCCAGACCGAGATCTCCCGGGTCCAGGACGTGTTGGAGGCGCTGGAGTCGTTCGAGTCGCCTTCGGGTCCCGCGAAGGACAATCCCGTCAAGGCGGGCGCCGCGGCGGGAACAACCCGTTCGAGTGGCAAGTCTTCCGACGGCTAGCCACTCAAAAGGCTGGACATTCTCCAGATCAAACCCGCATCCGCTCGATGACACGCCGCTTAGGCCCCTAGGATTCCCCCTATCACCTCACCGGTCTCATTCGACAGGAACCCCATGAGCGACACTTCCTCCCCATTCGGCTTCGAGCTCGTGCGGCGTGGTTACGACCGCGGTCAGGTGGACGACCGCATTACCAAACTCGTCGCCGACCGTGACAGCGCGCTGTCCCGTATCACCGCTCTTGAGAAGCGCATCGAGGAACTCCACCTCGAAACGCAGAACGCCCAGGCCCAGGTCACCGACGCGGAACCGTCGTACGCCGGACTCGGCGCCCGCGTCGAGAAGATCCTCCGTCTCGCCGAGGAGGAGGCGAAGGACCTGCGCGAGGAGGCCCGTCGCGCGTCCGAGCAGCACCGCGAACTGGCCGAGTCCGCGGCCCAGCAGGTGCGCAACGACGCCGAGGCGTTCGCCACCGAGCGCAAGGCGAAGGCCGAGGACGAAGGCGTCCGCATCGTCGACAAGGCGAAGGGCGACGCCGCCACGCTCCGTTCGGACGCGCAGAAGGACGCGCAGTCCAAGCGCGAGGAGGCGGACGCGCTCTTCGAGGAGACCCGCGCCAAGGCCGCCCAGGCCGCCGCGGACTTCGAGACGAACCTCGCCAAGCGGCGCGAGCAGTCGGAGCGCGATCTGGCGTCCCGTCAGGCGAAGGCCGAGAAGCGGCTGGCGGAGATCGAGCACCGCGCCGAGCAGCTGCGTCTGGAGGCCGAGAAGCTGCGTACGGACGCGGAGCGCCGGGCCCGGCAGACCGTCGAGACGGCCCAGCGTCAGTCCGAGGACATCGTGGCCGACGCGAACGCCAAGGCCGACCGGATCCGCAGCGAATCGGAGCGCGAGCTGGCGGCGCTCACCAACCGCCGCGACTCGATCAACGCGCAGCTGACCAACGTCCGCGAGATGCTGGCCACGCTGACCGGAGCCGCGGTGGCCGCCGCGGGCACCCCGGCCGACGACGAGCCGATCTCGCGCGGTGTCCCGGCTCAGCAGTCCCGCTGAACCGACGGCTCCGTTCGTTACGGGCGCGCAGGCCCCGTTCGCAGGGCAGTCGTACGGTCCACAGTCGGCCCGTACGATTACGTAACGATCGTGCAAGCCCCTCGCCACTCGGGTGGCGGGGGGCTTTGTGCGCCTTTAGGTTGGCCGCATGATCGAGGTTGCGGGGCTCACCAAACGCTTCGGCCGCAAGGTCGCCGTGGACGATCTCTCCTTCACGGTGAGACCCGGAGTGGTGACGGGTTTTCTGGGACCCAACGGCGCGGGCAAGTCGACGACGATGCGGATGATGCTCGATCTGGACAACCCGACCAGCGGAACGGTCAGGATCGACGGGAAGCACTACCGGGAACTCTCCGAGCCCCTCAAGTACATCGGCGCGCTGCTGGAGGCCAAGGCCATGCACGGCGGGCGCAGCGCCTACAACAATCTCCTCTGTCTGGCGCAGAGCAACCGCATTCCGGCGAGCCGGATCACCGAAGTGCTCGACATGGTCGGGCTGACCTCGGTGGCGAAGGGCAAGTCGAAAGGTTTCTCCATGGGGATGGGGCAGCGGCTCGGTATCGCGTCCGCGCTGCTCGGCGATCCCGAGATCCTGATGTTCGACGAGCCGGTGAATGGTCTGGACCCGGAGGGAATCCACTGGATCCGCAATCTGATGAAGGGGCTCGCCGCCGAGGGCCGTACGGTCTTCGTCTCCAGCCATCTGATGAGTGAAATGGCCCTGACGGCAGACCATTTGATCGTGATCGGACAGGGCAGACTGCTGGCGAACACCTCGATGGCCGACTTCATTCACGAGAATTCCCGCAGCTACACCCGGCTGCGCTCACCGGACCGCGAGCGGCTGAAGGACGCCCTGGACGAAGCCGGTCTCACCGCGGTCGAGGGGGCCGGCGGGGTGCTGGAGATCGACGGGGTGGAGCCCGAGCGGCTCGGTGAGCTGGCCGCGCGCCACGGCATCGTCCTGCATGAGCTGAGTTCCCAGCGCGCCTCGCTGGAGGAGGCGTTCATGCAGATGACGGCGGAGTCGGTCGAGTACCACGCCCACACGAACCCGGGCGGCCCGGGCGGGGCGGCCCCGCCCGCGACCGGGTGGGGCTCGCCGGGGTGGGGGACGCCCGGCCGGGGCGGGAACGACCAGGGCAAGGGAGCCTGAGCATGGCATCGGTACCGGCGGTCCTCCGGTCGGAGTGGACCAAGATCCGTACGGTCTCCTCGACGACCTGGACCCTGATCAGCGCCCTGGTGGTGACCGTGGCCCTGGGCGCGGCGCTCTCCGCGCTGATCAACTCGCAGTTCGGCGATCTGACCGCGGCCCAGCAGGCCACCTTCGACCCGACGTACACCAGCTTCTCCGGGATGATCCTCGGGCAGCTGGCGATGGTGGTCTTCGGGGTGCTGGTGGTCGGCTCGGAGTACAGCTCGGGCATGATCCGCACCTCACTGGCGGCCGTCCCGCAGCGCGCGACGTTCCTCTTCAGCAAGATCCTGGTGGCCGGGGTGCTGGCGCTGGTGGTCGGGCTCGCGACCGGCTTCCTGTCGTTCTTCCTCGGCCAGGCGCTGCTGGGCGACCACGGTACGGGCATCGGCGAGCCGAACGTACTGCGCGCGGTGATCGGCAGCGGGCTCTACATGGCGCTGATCGCCGTGTTCTCGATGGGCGTCGCGGCGATGCTGCGCAGCTCGATGCTGGCGCTCGGCATCCTGATGCCGTTCTTCTTCCTGGTCTCGCAGATCCTCTCGGCGGTCCCTGGCGCCAAGGACGTGGCCCACTACTTCCCGGACCAGGCCGGATCCCGGATTCTTCAGGTGGTGCCGGACGCGATGAACTCGGCCGGCCGGCCGTACGGGCCGTGGGGCGGCCTGGGGATCCTGGTGCTCTGGGTGGTGGCGGCGCTGGTCGGCGGGTACGTGGTGATGCGGAAGCGGGACGCGTAGCGACGCTCCGCCGCAACGGCTTGGCCGGAACCGTCAAGGCCCGGATATCCTCCTAACTCTAACGGGGGCTTTCGGCGCACAGAGGCCACTGCCCCGACGACCTGATCTGTCGATGGGGCTGGAGAATGATCGAGGCGATCGGCCTGACCAAGCGCTACGGCGCCCAGACGGCCGTGCACAACCTTTCCTTCCAGGTGCGGCCCGGACACGTCACCGGGTTCCTCGGCCCCAACGGTTCCGGAAAATCGACGACGATGCGCATGATCGTCGGGCTGGACCGGCCGACCTCGGGAGACGTGAAGGTCGGCGGACACCCGTTCCGCGCGCTGCCCAACGCACCGCGCCAGGTCGGCGCGCTGCTCGACGCCAAGGCGGTGCACGGCGGGCGCAGCGCGCGCAACCATCTGCTGTCGCTGGCCCAGCTCTCCGGCATCCCGGCCACCAGGGTGGACGAGGTGCTCGGTGTGGTCGGGCTCCAGGACGTCGCCAGGAAGCGGACGAACGGCTTCTCGCTCGGTATGGGGCAGCGGCTGGGCATCGCGGCGGCGCTGCTCGGCGACCCGCAGGTGCTGCTGTTCGACGAGCCGGTGAACGGTCTGGACCCGGAGGGGATCCTCTGGGTGCGCAATCTGATGAAGCAGCTCGCGAGCGAGGGCAGGACGGTCTTCGTCTCCTCGCACCTGATGAGCGAGATGGCGGTGACCGCCGACCACCTGATCGTGATCGGCCGGGGCCGGCTCCTCGCGGACATGAGCGTCAAGGACTTCATCTCCGCGAACTCGGCGGACTTCGCCCGGGTCCGTACTCCGGAGGGCGACCCGGGGCAGCGCGAGAAGCTGACGACGGTGCTGGCGGAGGCCGGCGGCCAGGTGCTGTCCGAGCCGGGCGGCGCGCTGCGGATCACGGGGCTGGCGCTGCCGCGCATCAGCGATCTGGCGCACGAGGCCGGGGTGCGGCTCTGGGAGCTGTCGCCGCACCAGGCGTCGCTGGAGGAGGCGTACATGCGGATGACGCAGAGCACGGTGGACTACCGTTCGACGGCCGACGAACTGGCCGGATTCCAGCCCCCGCAGCCGGGTTACGGGGCGGGTTCGCAGGGGTACGTGACGCCGGTCGTGCCCGAGGTGCCGCAGCAGGGCTGGTACGCCCCGCCGCCGCCCGGCCGGAACCCGTACGCCACGGCCCCCGCACCGGCCGCGGGACCCACGAAGAGCGACACCGACGAGGACGCCCGATGACGACCCCGTACCAGCAGCCCGGTTACCCGCAGGCCCCGCGGCCCGGCGCCCCGCCGCAGCAGGGCACCCCGCCGCAGCACCCCGGGCCGCAGCACGGCCCCGCGCCGGTCGGCGGCCTCTTCGGGTACACCTCGCCGATCCCGGCCCGGCGCGCTCATCTCGGCGACGCCGTGACCTCGGAGTGGACCAAGATCCGCTCCGTACGGTCCACCATGTGGACGCTCGGCGTGATGATCGCGCTGATGGCGGGCACCGGGCTGCTGGTGGCGGCGGCGGTCGCCGCCACCGGTGACGTCGGCAACCAGAACGTGCTCATCCTCGGTTTCTTCGGTGTCCTGCTCGGCACCATGTGCGTGATCACGCTGGGAGTGCTGGTCATCGCCTCCGAGTACGGCACGGGCCTGATCCGTACGACCCTGACCGCGTGCCCCAGCCGGGCCCGGGTGCTGGCGGCGAAGTCGCTGGTCTTCTTCCTGCTCGTCTTCGTGGTCTCGACGGTCACCACGCTGGTGGTGGGCGCGCTCCAGGTCGCCGTCCTGGACGGCCGCTCGCCCACCGGTGACGAGTGGCTCAGTTCGACCGTGGGAGTCAGCCTCTACCTGGCCCTGCTGGGGCTGCTGTCGCTGGCGGTCGGCGCGCTGATCCGGCACTCGGCAGGCGCGATCACCGTGATGATCGGGGTGGTTCTGCTGCCGCTGGTCATGGCGATCTTCATGTTCTCGGAGTCGCTGGCCTCCCTGCGCGAGGCCCTGTTCACCTACAGCATCCCGGCCCAGCTGGCGGTGTTCTACGGCAGCGACGTCTCCCTCGACACCGCCGCCTCGGGACCGCAGGGCTGGGAGCCGCTGTGGATCATGCTCGGGGTGACCGCGGTCGCGATGGCGGGGGCGTTCTTCTCGCTCGACCGGCGCGACGTGTGAGCGTCGGCCGCCCGGTCTCAGTACTTCGGCGCGTTACGGGACCGCTGCACCCGCGAGGTGCGGCGGTCCTTCGCCTTCCAGCACGCCTGGTGCCAGTGGCGCCGCTCCTCCACCCCGCTGTACTCGGGCCAGGCCACCACGTGCGGCACCGAGGAGGGGATCTCCTGGTCGCATCCCGGGCAGCGGTACCGCTTGCCCGCGGCACTTGCCCCGGCCACGTGGCGGACTGACCAGTTCTCGCCCTGCCATGTTTCGGATCTCTGGAAGCCCCCGTACCGCTCCCCCGCCTCGCCGGCGCTCTCGGTCGGACTCTCGCCGCCTCGTGGGCGGTTGCGGCGCGGGGACACAGGACACCTCACGGGACGGACGGCACGATCTGCCCCAGCCTACGGCTCCTCGCGCCGGGTACACGTCCCGCGCGGCGCGAACCCATGAATACACAGAAGGTACTTACCGGACAATCGCAAGACTTTTACGTTTGGCCGTGCCTTTGGCACGTGTCAGACGTTGTTGCCGGTAGGGGGAGTCGCGTCGGCCGCAAGGAGGCAGAAGGCGATGCGTGTTGGAGCTTTTGTACTGGCCGCCCAGTTCCCGGGCCAGGGACAGGGGGAAGCCCTGCACCGGGCGGTACGCACCACCGAGCTGGCGGAGGAGTCCGGGCTCGACTCGGTCTGGCTGGCCGAGCACCACTTCGTGCCGTACGGCGTCTGCCCGTCGGCCGTGACCCTGGCCGGGCTGCTCCTCGGCCGCACCCGACACATCCGGGTGGGTACGGCGGTCAGCGTGTTGCCGAACGTACATCCGGTGGCGCTCGGCGAGCAGGCGGCGCTCCTGCATCTGCTGTCCGGCGGGCGGTTCACACTCGGGGTGGGCAGGGGCGGCCCCTGGGTCGACCTGGAGGTGTTCGGGACCGGTCTGAGGGCCTACGAGCGGGACTTTCCCGAGTCCCTCGGCCTCCTGCTGCGCTGGCTGCGCGAGCCGCGCGTATCGGCCTCCGGGGACCGCTTCGGCTTCCGCGAGGTCCAGGTCGTCCCCCGGCCCGACGAGCTGATCGCCCCGGACCAGGAGACGGGGCGGTCCACCGGCGGCGCGGCCGGCTCCGGCCGTCCCGGCAGCGGTCCGGGCAGTGGCTCCGGCGGCTCCGTTGGTCCCGGCGGTCCCGAGACGATCATGGCCTGTACCTCGCCGACGAGCGTGAAACTGGCCGCGGAGCACGGTCTGCCGATGCTGCTGGGTATGCACTGCGGCGACGAGGAGAAGGCGGAGATGGTCGGCCTCTGGCGCACGCACGCCCGCGCGGCGGGCCGCCCGGCGGCGGAGATCGCGGAGGCCGCGCATGTGTCGGCCGGGGTGGCTCAGATCGCGGACCACCGGACCGAGGCGGCGGAGACCCTGGTCAAGGCGATGCCGGGCTGGCTGCGCCAGGGGCTCGGCGCGCATGTGACGGTCGACGGCAGGGAGCGCACGATGCGCGACCCCGTCGCGTACACGGAACTGCTGTGCGGTCTGCACCCGGTGGGCGGGCCCCGGCTGGCGGCGGACCGGCTGGCGGCGACCGCCGAGCGCACGGGCATCACACGGTTCGCGCTGCTCGTGGAAGGCTCGGGCGATCTGGCGGCGACGGAGGAGAACGTACGGCGCCTGGGGGCCGACGTACTGCCGCTCCTCGCCTGACCCGCGCCCGCGTCCCCACCCGCCCGTAGCCCGGCTGCCGCTCCGGACCCGTGACGGCACTCACGGCGCGGAGCGGCAGCAAGAGGCGTCAGCAGTCCCGGAGTTCGGGTGACTGGTTGAGCAGCTGGCCCCTCACCGAGGTGAAGCGGGACAGCCGCTCGTCGACCGAGTGGTCCAGCGGAAACACCGCGACACGGTGGCAGTTCTGGAATGCGAGCCGCACTCCGAAATGTCGCTGAAGAGCGCCACGAATGGCATCACTGGCAAGCGCGCGCAGCAGCTGCCCGCGTGCCTGCTCGTCCGGCGGGGGCGTCTGGTTGTCGGCGAACTGTCCACCGTCCACCTTCAGCTGAGCCACCAGAGAACTGATCATCTCCCATGCGTAGGGCAGGGAGGTCCGGACGCAGTCGACGAAAGCCGCTTCGTCAACCTCGCCTCGCTCGGCCTGATCCAACAGCGCCGGTGAGACGTCGAGCGACATGGGTTCTCCTCTCGCGACCCCGGGAGAGCCCCGGGGCCTTACGGGCAGGGAAGGAGGCGACGACGACGCAGCGTGCACGACCGGCGACCTCCTGCTTCCACGTTAGGCGCGCCGCCCCGCCCGCACCAGGAGAATGGGACCACAACCGGCCAATAACGAACGGGGCTTCCGGGGCGAATCGCGCGCGGCGCCGACGGTCGAGTAGCGTTGCCGACCATGCGTCTCGTCATCGCCCGCTGCTCCGTCGACTACGCGGGCCGCCTCACCGCCCATCTGCCCTCCTCCCCCCGCCTCATCCTGGTCAAGGCCGACGGCAGTGTGTCGATCCACGCCGACGACCGGGCGTACAAACCGCTCAACTGGATGTCTCCGCCGTGCACCCTGAAAGAGGGTGTGGACGACGAGGCCGGCGTATGGACCGTCGTGAACAAAGCGGGCGAGAAATTGATCATCACCATGGAAGAGGTCCTGCACGACTCCTCCCATGAGCTGGGCGTCGACCCCGGTCTCATCAAGGACGGCGTGGAGGCACACCTCCAGGAACTGCTCGCCGACCGGATCGAGACACTGGGCGAGGGCTACACCCTGATCCGCCGCGAGTACCCGACGGCGATCGGCCCGGTGGACATCCTGTGCCGCGACGCGGACGGCGCGACGGTGGCCGTGGAGATCAAGCGGCGTGGCGAGATCGACGGCGTCGAGCAGCTCACCCGCTATCTGGAACTCCTCAACCGCGACCCCCATCTGGCCCCGGTCAGAGGGGTGTTCGCGGCCCAGGAGATCAAGCCGCAGGCCCGGGTGCTGGCGACGGACCGGGGCATCGGATGCGTCGTCCTGGACTACAACGGCATGCGCGGCATCGAGGACGACAAGCTGCGGCTGTTCTGAGACATCACTCGTACTGAGGAAGGGGCGGCCCCGCGGGGCCGCCCCTTTCCGCGCACCGCGCGCCGCGCGGCTACAGCACCGTCCCGCCCGTGGTGTCCGGCTCGTCCGAGGCCGTCGCCGTCGGCTCGTCCGCGCTGACGGTCGTGCTCGGCATCGGGCCGCTCAGCGACGTCTGGGGCGAGGACGGCGGCGGGTCGGACTCCGTGTCCGTGGGCTCCTCGGGGGACGGCTCCTCCGTGGGCGGGGGCGTCGACGGGGACGCCGGGGACGAGGGGCTGCTCGGCGGCGTCGTGGAGTGCGAGGCCGAGGGCTCCGACGGAAGGCCGGAGGACTCCTCCGGCTCGGACGGACTCTCGCCGTCGGGGGTCGTCTCACCGTCCGACGGGCTGTCCTCGGAGGGGGACTCCGTCTCGGAGGGGCCGGCGCTGCCCGTCGGGGCCGGGGCGTCCGGGGCGTTCCGCTCGGTCCACGGCCCGCCGGGGTCGTTGTTCGCGTTGTCGACGGGCTGTTCCGCGGGGGTGGTGTCGTCGTCGCTGTCCGGGTCCGCCGACTGTTCCGTACGGAGCTTGTCCGCCGGTACGTCCTTGTTGCCGGAGGTCGCGCCCAGGGTCACCACCGTGCCCAGGACGGCGGCGAGCACCGCGCCCGCGCCGGCCGCGACCAGGTTGCGGCGGGCGCCGCCGAACGCCGGGCGGCGGCGGCCGTGCGCGCCGGGCCGGGAGACGACGGTGACGGGCCCCTGCTCGTTGTGCGCGACCGGCTGTGTGACGTTCTCGCCGGAGCCGGAGCCGGAGCCGGAGCCGATGCCGACGCCGGACCCGATGCCGGAGCCGGTTCCGACGCCGACACCGATGCCGGTCCCCGCGCCGGAGCCCGGCCCGGCGGGCGGCCCCGCTCCGTACGCCGGGTCCGCGCCGTACGGCTGGGGCGGTGTGACGGCGGCGGGCGACGGCGTTCCCTCGTACCGTACGGTCGGTGCCTCAGCCCCGGGCAGCCTGCCCTCGCGGTCCGTGACCAGGGCCAGCGCCCGGCGGCCCGCGACCGTGCCGATCTTGTCGGCGACGGCGCCGCGCATCCCGATGGACGCCTCCAGCTCGGCGCGGGCCCGGTCGAGATTGCCGAGGCAGAGCGCGAGGACGCCCAGCTCGTGGTGGAAGTACGCCTCCTCGGCGACCTCGCCGGCGAGCCGCGCGGCCTCGGATCCGGAGCGCAGGACGCGCTCCCAGGCGCCCCAGTGCAGCCCGGCCAGGAAGGCGGGCGCGGCGCTGCGGGCCAGCAGTACGGCGGCGCTGGGGTGGACGGCCTCCTGGCCGGGCACCAGCGGGCCCATCGCGGCGAGGATGGCGTCGGCCTCGGCGACGGCGCGCTCGGGGGTGACGGAGGGGTGTCCGGCCCACCAGGCGTAGTGCTGGGCGGCGGTGTGGGCGTGGGCGGTCGCGTCGTCCGCGTATCCCCGCTCGGTCAGCTGCGCGGCGACGCCGGGGGCGAGCCGGTAGCGCGGACCGACCGGGGTGAGCAGGCCGCAGCTCATGAGTTCGCCGAGGGCCGCGTCGGCGTGGGTGTCGCCGACCAGGGCCGGCAGATGGGCCTGGTGCGGGACCTCGCCGCCGAGCGCGACGGCGAACCGCAGGGTGGCGCGGGCGGCTTCGCTCAGCCGGGAGGCGAGCAGCGCGGCGGGCGCGGCGCCCTCGCCGAGGGTGGGCAGCGGGATGTCGTAGGCGTCGGGCCCGTCCGCGCTCTCGCGGGGCGTGTCGCTGGTGACGCGTTCGAAGGAGCGGGCGGAGAGGGCGTCCTGGGCGGGTTCGGCGGGGCGTTCGAAGGGCTCGAACTCGTCGGAGACCTCGGCTCCGGCGCGCAGCCGGTCGCGCTGGCGCAGCAGCGCGCCCGCCTGGACGAAGCGCAGCGGCAGGCCCTCGGACTCGAACCAGAGGTCGCCCGCCCAGTTGGCCTCCTCGTCGGTGAGCGCCCGTTCCACGACGCGCTCCAGCAGTTCGAGCGAGGAGCCGCGGCCGAGTCCGCCGAGCGGGACCTCCTCCAGGCGCGCGTCCGCCGAGGGCGGTTCGGTCTCGGGGGTGGCGGCCAGCAGGTAGGCGCATTCGGGGGTGGCGGCGAGGAGTTCGTCCAGCGCCTCGGCGCCCAGTTCCAGATCGTCGAGGACGACCACCGCGCCGATGTCACGGACCAGTTCGCGCAGTGCGGCGCGGTCGGGCCGGACGAGCGGGGCCCGGTGGACGGCCGCGTACAGCTCGTACAGCAGCTCGGTGCCGGTGCGGCGGTGCCCGGAGAGGCGGACGACGCCGTCGGGCGCGAGGGCCGCGCAGTCGGCCGCGACGGCTTCGAGCAGCGCGGTACGGCCGGAGCCGGGCGCGCCGGTGAGGCGTACGGACCGGCCGCGTCCCAGCAGCTCCGTCACGCGCTCGCGCTCCTGGCCGCGTTCGAGCAGCGGCAGCGGCGGCGCGGCGGGTCCCGGGGGCACGGGCGGGCGGCCCGCGCGCTGGAGCGCCGCGCGCTCCTCGGCGGTGCGCCGGGCGGGCGTGGCGGTGCGGTGGCCGGGCGGGCAGTGCTCGATCTCGCTGCCGTCGACGGGGTTGACGGTCAGCAGGAGGTCGCCCGAGATGAGCTGGACGGTGCGCGCGGGCGGCGGGGTGACGGGGCCGCCGCCCTTGATGTGCGCGACGGCGCCCGAGGAGGCGGTGACGACTTCGGAGCGCGCGGGCGGCTGCGCGGACGCGGGTGGTGTCACGTCGCGCGGTGTGTCACGCGGCGCGTCGTGTGACGCGCCACCGGGCGCGCCGTGCGGCGCGCCGTGCGCCACGCCCGTGCTCTCGCCGGGGTGTTCGCCACCGCCGTCGCGTGCTCCGTCGTGACCGTACTCTTCCGGTCCCCGGTGTATCGGGTCCATGGTGAAAGCCCCCCAGATCGTGGCGTGCCGTTGCCCCCGGCCTCACACGCCCATCTGTCGCTTCTGGTCCGGTGCCTGCTCTACGGGTCGGTCAATGCGCAGACGGCCGAACCCTAGACCTCGGACCAGTATCTACGATCGGCCGGGGTGGCACGCAGTCCAAGACATCACGGTCTTATGAGGATTGCGCGATGTGACCGGTCCGGGCCGTCATGTCCCGTCCGGCGAGGACGGCGCGCAGGTCAGACCCGAGGAAGCGATTCAGCGGCGATGCCGCCCTCGATGGCGAGGATGCGGTGCAGCCGGGTGGCCACCAGCAGACGCTGCATCTGCGGGGGGACACCCCTCAGCACAAGCCTCCGGCCGCACCGCCCGGCGCGTCGGTGGGCTCCCATGATGACGCCGAGTCCGGTGGCGTCCCAGGAGTCCAGTCCGGTCAGGTCGAGCACCAGATCGCCGACTCCGTCGTCGACGGCCGAGTGCAGGACCGTACGGGCGTCCGCCGCGCTGCGGACGTCGAGGCGGCCCCCGACGACCAGCTCGGCGTGGTCGCCCCTGATGTGCATATGCGCTCCCCGAGAGTGCTTTTCCGTGCTCGGTCCCTGAATCCGTCTTTTCCGTACTTTCAACAACTGACTGCCTGACGGCCGCGGAAGTTGCCGTTCGTGAGCGAACCGATACCGAATTCACCCTGTGGGGTGAGGGAAATCGACCGATGCGGCTCAGTGCTTGTAGAACCCCTGCCCGCTCTTGCGCCCGATGTCACCCGCGTCCACCATCCGGCGCATCAGCTCCGGCGGGGCGAACTTCTCGTCCTGGGACTCGGTGTAGATGTTGCCGGTCGCGTGGAGGAGGATGTCGACACCGGTCAGGTCGGCGGTGGCGAGCGGGCCCATCGCGTGGCCGAACCCCAGTTGGCAGGCGACGTCGATGTCCTCGGCGGACGCGACGCCCGACTCGTAGAGCTTGGCGGCCTCGACGACGAGGGCGGAGATCAGCCGGGTGGTGACGAAGCCCGCGACGTCGCGGTTGACGACGATACAGGTCTTGCCCACCGACTCCGCGAACCGCCTTGCGGTGGCCAGCGTTTCGTCACTGGTCTTGTACCCGCGCACCAGTTCGCAGAGCCGCATCATCGGCACGGGCGAGAAGAAGTGCGTACCGACCACCCGTTCGGGGCGCTCGGTCACGGCCGCGATCTTGGTGATGGGGATGGCGGAGGTGTTGGACGCGAGGACCGCGTCGTCCCGTACGAGCTTGTCGAGCGCCCGGAAGATCTCGTGCTTGACGTCGAGCTTCTCGAAGACGGCCTCGACGACGATGTCCGCGTCGGCCACGGCGTCCAGATCGGTGGTCGTGGTGATCCGGGACAGCGCCGTGTCGGCGTCGGCCTCCTCCAGCTTGCCCTTCGCGACGAACCTGCCGTACGAGGACCTGATCCCGTCCATCCCCCTGGCCAGCGCGGCATCGGTGACGTCCCGCAGCACGACGTCCCAGCCCGCCTGGGCGGAGACCTGGGCGATACCGGACCCCATGAGTCCGGCTCCGACGACAGCGAGCTTCCCGGCCACGACGCACCCCACGATTCTCGAACGGCTTTTGTTCAGCCGTAACGCCTGTTTTACGTTTCCGTGCTGTGCCGGAGGTTAGCGGTCGTGGACGGCCGTGTGACGGTGAAGAGATGCGCGTCACGTCTCACATGACGGACATCACACCGGAGCGGCCCATCGGGCATGGTGCGGCGCGTACTTGAGCACGCGTCGCTGGGACCGGCCGGTCGGCGCACCGGCACCCGGCCGTTCTCACTACCCTGGCCGCATGGTCAATCTGACGCGCATCTACACCCGCACCGGCGACAAGGGCACCACCGCGCTCGGTGACATGAGCCGGACCGCCAAGACCGACGTGCGGATCGCCGCCTACGCCGACGCCAACGAGGCCAACGCCGTCATCGGTACGGCGATCGCGCTGGGGCAGCTCGCCCCGGAGGTCGTCAAGGTGCTGGTCCGGGTGCAGAACGATCTGTTCGACGTGGGCGCCGACCTGTCCACGCCGGTCGTGGCGGAGCCCGAGTACCCGCCGCTTCGGGTCGAGCAGTCGTACATCGACAAGCTGGAGGGCGACTGCGACCACTTCCTGGAGACGCTGGAGAAGCTGCGCAGCTTCATCCTCCCCGGCGGCACCCCGGGCGCCGCGCTGCTGCACCAGGCGTGCACGGTCGTGCGGCGGGCCGAGCGCTCGACCTGGGCGGCGATCGACGAACACGGCGAGTCCATGAACGTGCTGACGGCGACCTACCTCAACCGCCTCTCCGACCTGCTGTTCATCCTGGCCCGGGTGGCGAACAAGGAGGTCGGGGACGTGCTGTGGGTCCCGGGCGGCGAGCGCTGAGCGACCCCGCCCGTCAACGCCCCGTCAGCGCTCCCGTCAACCCCGCCCGTCAGCGCTTCGTCAGCGCTTCGTCAGCGGCGCGGAGTGCTCCGCGTGGGCGGGTTCACCGTCCCTCGGGGGCTTCTTGGGCCAGGGCAGATACGTCAGCGCGATGACTCCGTGGATCCCGGCGACCCGGACCGCGGTCAGCTGCCAGTCGGTCAGCGGCCCGGTCCTGGCCGCGTCGCCCACGTACAGGATCGCGAGCTGGAGCAGTGCGACGGCGACCACGGCCGCCACGGCGGTGCGCAGCCACAGCCCGCCCTCGTAGCGGGCGCGGGCCGTCCCGTGGCGCGGCGGTTTCACCGGGGGCGGCCCGCCGGCGAGGCGGTGGGCGGCGTGGGCGTCGATCCGCCGGACCGTGTAGTGGCCGTAGCCGACGGTGAAGCCGATGTAGAGCGCGGCCAGACCGTGCTTCCAGTCCGGCTCGGCGCCGTTCTTGAGGTCGACGACCGTGGCGGTCAGCAGGACGACCTCCAGCAGCGGTTCGAGCAGCAGGACCGCCGCGCCGAGGCGCGGCTTCCCCGCCAGGTAGCGCAGGGCCAGCCCGGCGGCCAGCAGTACCCAGAAGCCGGCCTCGCAGATGACGATCAGTGTGACGATCACGGCGCTTACTCCCTTCCTCTTCCCCTCCAGCCTCCCGTCCGTGCGCGCGTGTCACGTCGTCGCCGGTGACGAAACGTGACTGCATCCTTCGATGTAGCGGGCGCTCCCCCGTGGTGCGGAGGCCCGATGCGGGCCCGCCGTGTTGGATGGTGCGGTGACCGCTTCCCTCCGCTCCTTCAAGCCGCACCGCGACGGCGTGCTGCTCGCCGTCGCCGGGCTGGTGGGCGGACTGGTGCTGTGGGCCGTCGGGGTACGCACCCAGGGCACCGCGGCCCTGCTGCCCGGGGCGTGGGTGCTGGCGCCGCTGGCCGTCATGGCCGGTCTCGAACTGCTGCGCAGGACCGCGCCACGGACCATCCTGCTGGTCGGCACGGTGGCGCTGATCGTGAATCAGTTCACGACGGGCAGCCTGGCGACGATCCTGATGTACACCGACATCGTGTACGCGGCGGTGCTGTACGGGAGCCCGGTGGCGGCCCGCCGTATCCCCTGGACGACCGGGCTGCTCACGGTGGGGGCCGCGATCGGGCTCACCGCCTGGCTCCAGCGGGCCGACGGTCTGCTGCTCGGACTGGCCATCGGTCTGGTCTGCTTCCTGCCCGCCATCACCGGGGCCCAGGTCCGGGGCCACCGTGACGCCGCCGAGGCCGCCCGGCTGCGGACCGAGCAGATCGCGCTGCTCGCCGAGATGGACCGCGCCCAGGCCGTGACGGCCGAGCGGGCGCGGATGGCCCGCGAGTTGCACGACGTGGTCGCCAACCACCTCTCCGCGATCGCGATCCACTCGACGGCCGCCCTCTCGCTGGACGACGCGCGCACCACCCGCGAGGCGCTCACCGTCATCCGGGAGAACAGCGTCGACGGGCTCGCCGAGATGCGCCGGCTGATCGGGCTGCTGCGGGACAGCGGCGACGAGGACCGGCGGCCGGCCCCCGCCCCCAGCCTCGCCGCGCTGGACGCGCTGCTGGAACAGGCCCGTACCAACGGCGCGTCCAGCGGGCTCGGCTTCACCCTGGACGACGGGCGCGGCAGGGCGACGGCGCTGCCCGCGCCGGTGGAGCTGGCCGCGTACCGCATCGTCCAGGAGTCGCTGACCAACGCGCTCAAGCACGCGGCCCCCGGTACCGTCGACATCGGACTGCGCTGCTCCGAAGGCATATTGACCGTACGGGTGGCCAGCCCGTACGGCGCCCGCCCCGGCCCGCGCGCGCCGGGCTCCGGAGCCGGTCTGGTCGGGATGCGCGAGCGGGCCGCGCTGCTGGACGGTGTGTTCGAGGCGGGTCCGGTGACCGTCGGCGACACGGGCCGCGAGGTCTGGGTGGTACGGGCGGAGCTGCCCGTGTCGCGGAATCACCGAGGACCGGAAGGGAGCGGTACGTCATGACGATCCGGGTGCTGGTCGCTGAGGACCAGTCGGCGGTACGGGCGGGGCTGGCGCTGATCCTGCGCAGCGCCCCGGACATCGAGGTCGTCGGCCAGGCGGCGGACGGCGAGGAGGCGCTCGCGCTGGCCCGGGAGCTGCGCCCCGATCTGGTGCTGATGGACGTGCAGATGCCGCGCCTGGACGGGGTGTCGGCGACCCGCGCGGTGGTCGCCGAGGGGCTGGCGGACGTGCTGGTGCTGACCACCTTCGACCTGGACGAGTATGTCTTCGGCGCGCTGCGGGCGGGCGCGGCCGGGTTCCTGCTGAAGAACGCGGAGGCCGGGGAGCTGCTCACGGCGGTACGCACGGTGGCGCGCGGCGAGGGGTTGATCGCCCCGGCCGTGACCCGCCGGCTGATCGCGGAGTTCGCCGCGCCCGCCCCCGTACGGTCCGGTGACGCGGCGGTCCGCGCGGCGCTGGAGACCCTGACGCGCCGGGAGCGCGAGGTGCTCTCCTGTCTGGGCGAGGGGCTGTCGAACGCGGAGATCGCCGTACGGCTGGAGATGGCCGGGGCGACGGTGAAGACCCATGTGAGCAGGCTGCTGGGGAAGCTGGAGCTGCGCAGCCGGGCGCAAGCGGCGGTACTCGCGAGGGAGTTGGGCATCTGACACGGATCGTCGGCTTTGGTCTGGACCTATTGACGGGTGGTCCAGACCTTTCTACTCTCACCGCACACACTGCGGTGCGAGCCGTCGCAGGGTGAGCCGTCCCCCACCTCACCTCTGAGGAGCACGCGTGAAGACCCGACTCGCCTCCCCCAGACCCCGTTTCAGACACAGAACCGTCGCCGGTCTGACGGCGCTGCTGCTGCCGCTGGCCGCGCTCGTCGGCCTCGCCACCCCCGCCCAGGCCGCCGAGTCGGCCACCGCCACCTACACCAAGGTCTCCGACTGGGGCACGGGCTTCGAGGGCAAGTGGACGGTGCGGAACACCGGCACCACCAGCCTCTCCGCCTGGACCGTGGAGTGGGACTTCCCCTCCGGTACGGCCGTCACCTCCGGCTGGGACGCCGACATCACCGGCTCCGCCAACCACTGGACCGCGAAGAACAAGAGCTGGAACGGCTCGCTCGCCCCCGGCGCGTCCATCAGCTTCGGCTTCAACGGCAGCGGCGCCGGATCCCCGTCGGCCTGCAAGCTCAACGGCGGCTCCTGCGACGGCGGCCCCGGCGTGCCCGGCGACAACCCGCCCTCCGCACCCGGCACCCCCACCGCGAGCGACATCACCAACACCTCGGTCAAGCTGACCTGGGCCGCCGCCACCGACGACAAGGGCGTCAAGAACTACGACGTCCTGCGCGGCGGCGCCAAGATCGCCACGGTCACCGGTACGACGTACACCGACACCGGTCTGAGCGCCGGCACGGACTACTCGTACACCGTCCAGGCCCGCGACACCGCCGACCAGACGGGCCCGGTCAGCGGCGCCCGCACGGTGCGCACCACCGGCGGCGGCACCGGCCCCGGCCCCGGCACGGGCGACAAGGTCAAGCTCGGCTACTTCACCGAGTGGGGCGTCTACGACCGCAACTACCACGTCAAGAACCTGGTGACCTCCGGCTCCGCGAGCAAGATCACCCACATCAACTACTCCTTCGGCAACGTCACCGGCGGCAAGTGCGCCATGGGCGACAGCTACGCGGCGACCGACAAGGCGTACACCGCCGACCAGTCCGTGGACGGCACCGCCGACACCTGGGACCAGCCGCTGCGCGGCAACTTCAACCAGCTGCGCAAGCTCAAGGCGAAGTACCCGGGCATCAAGGTGCTCTGGTCCTTCGGCGGCTGGACCTGGTCCGGCGGCTTCGGCCAGGCCGTGCAGAACCCGACCGCCTTCGCCCAGTCCTGCTACGACCTGGTGAAGGACCCGCGCTGGGCCGATGTCTTCGACGGCATCGACCTGGACTGGGAGTACCCGAACGCCTGCGGGCTGTCCTGCGACACCAGCGGTCCCGCGGCGTTCAAGAACATGATGCAGGCCATGCGGGCCAAGTTCGGTACGGGCAGCCTGGTCACGGCGGCCGTCACGGCGGACGCCTCGGCCGGCGGCAAGATCGACAAGGTGGACTACGCGGGCGCCGCGCAGTACATGGACTGGTTCAACGTCATGACGTACGACTTCTTCGGCGCCTTCGCCGCCCAGGGCCCGACGGCCCCGCACTCCCCGCTCACCTCGTACCCAGGCATCCCGCAGGAGGGCTTCAACTCCGCCGACGCGATCGCCAAGTTCAAGGCGCAGGGCGTGCCGGCGAAGAAGCTGCTGCTCGGCATCGGCTTCTACGGGCGCGGCTGGACCGGAGTGAGCCAGGCGACGCCGGGCGGCACCGCCACCGGGGCGGCTCCCGGGACGTACGAGGCGGGGATCGAGGACTACAAGGTCCTGAAGAACACCTGCCCGCCCACCGGCACCATCGCGGGCACCTCGTACGCCAAGTGTGGATCGAACTGGTGGAGTTACGACACCCCGGCCACCATCACGGCGAAGATGGCGTGGGCCAATCAGCAGAGCCTCGGCGGAGCCTTCTTCTGGGACTTCACCGGTGACACGGCCAACGGCGAGCTGGTGACCGCGATCAACAGCGGCCTCGGATAACCGGCGGCGGGCATACGGAGGGGGCGGCGCCCACGGGCGCCGCCCCCTTCCCCATGCCGTAGGCCGTGCTCAGGCCACGTTCACACGCTGTCCGGGCGGCGCCGCCTCCAGCCAGGCCAGGAAGCCGGTGAGCGCGTCGTCGCTCATCGCCAGCTCCAGCCGGACCCCGCCGTGCGCGCAGCCCAGGATGACCGCGTCGGAGAGCAGGGCCAGCTCCTCCTCGCCCTCGGGCGCCCGCCTGGCCAGCACCTCGATCGCGGAGCGCTCCAGGGTGCGGCGCGGGCGCGGGGCGTAGGAGAAGACCCGGAACCAGTTGATCCGGTCGCCGTTGTAGCGGGCCACGCCGTAGACCCAGCCCTTGCCGGACAGATCCGGCTCCTCCGGGACGTTCCACCGCAGACTGCAGTCGAAGGTGCCGCCCGAGCGCTGAATCAGCCGCCTGCGCAGCCCGAAGACGAAGAGCCCCACCGCAACCAGTACGACGACCAGTCCGCAGACAAGCAGAGCGAGGACCATCAACACCGACCTCCTCGCCTCATCCAGTACCGGAACACAACCGCAGCCGCATCGCCTCAGCCGCGACCCGGTCCGGAGGGTTCCGGAACGAGCCGCGGCTGAGGGTAAATCCGTTGTGGCAGCCCCTATCGGGCCGCCACCGCACGCAGTCGGACGTCGGCACGGCGCCCAGCGGCGTCGTCGTCACCCGATTTCGCGCGGTCCAGCGCACGCTCGGCGCGCTGGGGGTCGATCTCATCCGCCAGCTCGGCGGTCTCCGCCAGCAGCGAAAGCTTGTTGTCGGCGAACGAGAGGAAACCACCGTGTACGGCGGCCACCACCGTTCCGCCGTCGCTCGTACGAATGGTCACCGGGCCAGACTCCAGCACACCGAGCAGCGGCTGGTGACCGGGCATGACACCGATGTCGCCGGACGTGATGCGCGCGACGACGAGAGTGGCCTCACCGGACCAGACCCTACGGTCCGCGGCGACCAGCTCGACATGCAGCTCAGCAGCCATGGGTGGCTCCTCGGGTCACCACCCGGCCGTATCGCCGGGTGTTGGCTTCAATTCTATGGGGTGTCGATGGGAGCGTCGGACGGGGGGCGGGCAAACCCGCCCCCCGTCCTGAGCCGAACGGCTCAGGAGACGCCCAGCTCCTTGGCGCTGGCCTTGAGGTCGTCCAGGCCACCGCACATGAAGAACGCCTGCTCGGGGAAGTGGTCGTAGTCCCCGTCGATGATCGCGTTGAACGCGGCGATCGACTCGTCCAGCGGCACGTCCGAACCGTCCAGGCCGGTGAACTGCTTGGCGGCGTGGGTGTTCTGCGACAGGAAGCGCTCGACGCGACGGGCCCGGCTGACGACGAGCTTGTCCTCCTCGCCGAGTTCGTCGATACCGAGGATCGCGATGATGTCCTGGAGGTCCTTGTACTTCTGGAGGATCCCCTTGACGCGGCTGGCCGCGTTGTAGTGGTCCTGCGAGATGTAGCGCGGGTCCAGGATGCGGGACGTCGAGTCCAGCGGGTCCACCGCCGGGTAGATGCCCTTCTCCGAGATCGGACGCGACAGCACGGTCGTCGCGTCGAGGTGCGCGAAGGTCGTGGCCGGGGCCGGGTCGGTCAGGTCGTCCGCCGGCACGTAGATCGCCTGCATCGAGGTGATCGAGTGACCGCGGGTCGAGGTGATGCGCTCCTGGAGCACACCCATCTCGTCCGCCAGGGTCGGCTGGTAACCCACCGCGGACGGCATACGGCCGAGCAGCGTGGAGACCTCGGAACCGGCCTGGGTGAAGCGGAAGATGTTGTCGATGAAGAGCAGCACGTCCTGCTTCTGCACATCGCGGAAGTACTCCGCCATGGTCAGCGCGGAGAGCGCGACCCGCAGACGCGTGCCCGGCGGCTCGTCCATCTGGCCGAAGACCAGCGCGGTCTTGTCCAGAACGCCCGAGTCGGTCATCTCGTCGATGAGGTCGTTGCCCTCACGGGTGCGCTCACCCACACCGGCGAACACGGAAACACCGTCGTGCAGCTTGGCCACACGCATGATCATTTCCTGGATGAGGACCGTCTTGCCGACACCCGCACCACCGAACAGACCGATCTTGCCGCCCTTGACGTACGGGGTCAGCAGGTCGACGACCTTCAGGCCGGTCTCGAACATCTCGGTCTTCGACTCGAGCTGGTCGAAGGCCGGGGCCTTGCGGTGGATCGGCCAGCGCTCGGTGATCTGCGCCTCGGCCTCGGGCTCGTTCAGGATCTGACCGAGGGTGTTGAACACCTTGCCCTTGGTCACGTCCCCGACGGGCACGGTGATACCGGCGCCCGTGTTGACGACCGGGGCCTGGCGGACCAGACCGTCGGTCGGCTGCATCGAGACGGCACGGACCACGCCCTCGCCCAGGTGCTGGGCGACTTCGAGGGTCAGCGTCTTGAGCTTGCCGTCCTCGGCGGGGTCAGCCACCTCGACGTGCAGCGCGTTGTAGATCTCCGGCATCGCGTCGACGGGGAACTCCACGTCGACGACCGGGCCGATGACCCGGGCGACGCGGCCCGTGGCTGCGGCCACAGCGTTCTCGGTAGTCGTCGTCATTTACCTGTCACTCCCCGCGGTCGCGTCGGCCAGGGCGCTGGCGCCACCGACGATCTCGCTGATTTCCTGGGTGATTTCGGCCTGGCGGGCCGCGTTGGCGAGCCGGGAGAGGCTCTTGATGAGATCCCCGGCGTTGTCGGTCGCCGACTTCATCGCGCGGCGGGTGGCAGCGTGCTTGGAAGCGGCGGCCTGGAGCAGCGCGTTGTAGATACGGCTCTCGATGTAGCGCGGCAGCAGGGCGTCGAGGACGTCCTCCGCCGACGGCTCGAAGTCGAACAGCGGCCGAACCTCGCCACCGCGCTTGAAGACCTCGGCCGACTCCTCCGCGCTGCTCGGCGCGAGGGTGAGCGGCAGCAGCCGCCTCTCGACCGGCGTCTGCGTCATCATCGACACGAACTCGGTGAAGACGATGTGGACCTCGTCCACCCCTCCCTCGGACGTGTCCTTGGTGATCGCCTCGATGAGCGGGGCGGCCACCACCTTCGCGTCGGCATAGGTGGGGTTGTCGGTGAAGCCCGTCCAGGAGTCCGCGACCGGACGGTCACGGAAGCCGTAGTAGGCCAGGCCCTTGCGACCCACGATGTAGGTCACGACGTCCTTGCGCTCACTGCTCAGCTGGCTGGTGAGATGCTCGGCCGCCTTGATGGCGTTCGAGGAGTAGCCCCCGGCCAGACCGCGGTCGCTCGTGATGAGCAGGACCGCGGCCCGGGTCGGGTTCTCGACCTCGGTGGTCAGGGCGTGCTTGGTGGAGGATCCGGTCGCCACCGCCGTCACCGCGCGGGTGAGTTCGGTCGCGTACGGCTCCGACGCCGCCACCTGGCGCTGCGCCTTGATGATGCGCGAGGCGGCGATCATCTCCATCGCCTTGGTGATCTTCTTGGTCGCGGTGACGGATTTGATGCGACGCTTGTAGACCCGGAGCTGGGCTCCCATGAGTCAGGTCCCTTCCGTCGTCACTTGGAGACGTTGGCGGCCGGGGCGTCGTCTCCGAGGAGCTTGCCGTCCGAGGTCTCGAACTGCTGCTTGAAGGCGGCGATGGCGTCCCCGATGGCCTGGATCGTGTCGTCGTTCATCTTGCCGCCCTCGGCGATACCGGTGAGGAGCTCCTTGCGCTCGCGGCGCAGGTGCTCCAGCAGCTCGGTCTCGAAGCGGCTGATGTCCTCGACCGGGACGTCGTCCAGCTTGCCGGTGGTGCCGGCCCAGACGGAGACGACCTGCTCCTCGACGGGGAAGGGGGCGTACTGCGGCTGCTTCAGCAGCTCGACGAGACGCTTACCGCGCTCCAGCGACGCCTTGGAGGTGGCGTCCAGGTCGGAACCGAAGGACGCGAACGCCTCCAGCTCGCGGTACTGGGCGAGGTCCACGCGCAGTCGGCCGGAGACCTGGCGCATCGCCTTGTGCTGGGCGGAGCCACCGACACGGGAGACCGAGATACCGACGTTCAGCGCGGGCCGCTGGCCGGCGTTGAACAGGTCGGACTCCAGGAAGCACTGGCCGTCGGTGATGGAGATGACGTTGGTCGGAATGAACGCCGACACGTCGTTCGCCTTGGTCTCGACGATCGGCAGACCGGTCATCGAACCGGCGCCCAGCTCGTCGGAGAGCTTGGCGCAGCGCTCCAGCAGACGCGAGTGCAGGTAGAAGACGTCACCCGGGTAGGCCTCACGGCCCGGCGGGCGGCGCAGCAGCAGGGACACGGCGCGGTAGGCGTCGGCCTGCTTCGAGAGGTCGTCGAAGATGATCAGGACGTGCTTGCCCTGGTACATCCAGTGCTGGCCGATGGCCGAGCCGGTGTACGGCGCCAGGTACTTGAAGCCGGCCGGGTCGGACGCGGGGGCCGCGACGATGGTCGTGTACTCCAGCGCGCCGGCCTCTTCCAGCGCACCGCGTACGGACGCGATGGTGGAGCCCTTCTGGCCGATGGCGACGTAGATGCAGCGGACCTGCTTGTTCACGTCGCCCGAGCGCCAGTTGTCGCGCTGGTTGATGATCGTGTCGACGGCCAGCGCGGTCTTGCCGGTCTGCCGGTCGCCGATGATCAGCTGACGCTGACCGCGGCCGATCGGGACCATCGCGTCGACGGCCTTGTAGCCGGTCTGCATCGGCTCGTGGACCGACTTGCGGACCATGACGCCGGGAGCCTGCAGCTCCAGGGCACGCCGGTCCTCGGTCGCGATCTCGCCGAGACCGTCGATCGGGTTGCCGAGCGGGTCGACGACACGGCCGAGGTAGCCCTCGCCGACCGCCACGGAGAGGACCTCGCCGGTACGGGTGACCGACTGCCCCTCCTCGATACCGCTGAACTCGCCGAGGACGATCGAACCGATCTCGCGCTCTTCGAGGTTGAGGGCGAGACCGAGGGTGCCGTCCTCGAACTTCAGCAGTTCGTTCGCCATGGCCGAGGGCAGTCCCTCGATCCTGGCGATACCGTCTCCGGCCACGCTGACCGTACCGACCTCCTCGCGCGAGGCCGCGTCCGGCTTGTACGACTGGACAAAGTTCTCCAGCGCATCCCGGATCTCCTCCGGCCGGATCGTGAGCTCCGCCATCTGGGTTCCCTGCTCTCCTTGTTGGGCCCGAAGTTTCTTTGGGGGGCTGCCATGTTCCGGGGGCGGCCCCCAGAAAGATCTTCTGCAATCTCTGCACGGCCCAACCGGGCCGCTGGTCTTGCTCTGTTCTGTTGCCGGCGCCGGCCGGTGGTCCGGCTGGTGCCGGCGGCTGTCCGTCGGGCTGCCGTCAGCCGGCCAGCCGCCGTTCCGCCTCTTCGAGGCGAGCCGCGACCGTGCCGTTGATGATCTCGTCGCCGACCCGCACCGTGATCCCGCCGAGGACCTCGGGGTCCACGTCCAGGTTCAGGTGCATGGTGTGCCCGTAGAGCTTCGCCAGAGCCGCGCCGAGGCGCTGCTTCTGTACGTCGGTGAGCGGCACCGCCGAGGTGATCACGGCGACCCTGCGGTCCCGGCGCGCGGCCGCGAGCCGGGAGAGGGTCTGGAGACCCGCTTCCAGGCTACGTCCCCGGGGCCGGGTCACAAGGCGCACTACCAGACGCTCGGTGACCGGATTCGCCCGGCCCCCCAGCAGACTGTGCAGCAGCTCGGTCTTGGCGGCGACCGTCGCCGACCGGTCGGTCAGCGCGGCACGCAGTCCGGTGCTGGACTCGACGATCCGGCCGAACCGGAACAGCTCGTCCTCCACGTCGTCCAGCGTGCCGGCCCGCTGCGCGGCGGTCAGCTCGGCGAGAGCCGCCAGCTCCTCCACCGCGTCGACCAGGCCGCGCGCGCCCGACCAGCGGGCCCGGACCATGCCGGAGACCAGGTCCGCGGTGGTACCGCTCACCTGTCCCGCCAGCAGCTGCCCGGCCAGCTCGGCCTTGGCCTCACCGGTCCGCGCGGGGTCGGTGAGGACCCTGCGCAGCGACGCCTCGCGGTCGAACAGCGCGGTGACGGCTGCCAGCTCGTCCGCGAGCTTCGCCGCGTCGGCCGACGTGGAGTCGGTCAGCGCGTCGAGACGCTCGCGGGCGGCGGCCAGCGCCGCACGGCTCGCTCCGTGCGCAGTCACCGGCTCGCCTCGGCCTTCACGGCGCCGTCCTCGAGCTCGTCGAGGAAGCGGTCGATGGTGCGGCTCTGCCGGGCGCTGTCCTCAAGGGACTCGCCGACGAGCTTGCCGGCCAGGTCGGTGGCGAGCTTGCCCACGTCCTGACGCAGCGAGCCGGCGGCCGCCTTGCGGTCGGCCTCGATCTGGGCATGGCCGGCGGCGATGATCTCTTCGCGCTGCCGCTGGCCTTCCGCCTTCATCTCCTGGATGATCGCGGTGCCCTGCTCGGTCGCCTCCTGGCGGAGACGCGCGGCCTCGTGCCGGGCTTCGGCGAGCTGGGCCTTGTACTGCTCAAGGACGCTCTGCGCCTCGATCTGAGCCGCTTCGGCCTTCTCGATACCGCCTTCGATCGCCGCGTGACGCTCGTCCAGGGCCTTGTTGATGGCCGGGAGGAGTTTCTTCGCGAAGACGAAGTAGATAATGCCGAAACAGATCAGACCGATGACGACCTCGGGCCAGACCGGGAGCAGCGGGTTCTGCGGCTCCGTGGATGCCAGGTACATCATGGTGGACCTTTCGTCGGATACGGCTATGTCCTGACCCTCAGGGTTTACTTGAGGATGAACGGAACGACGAAGCCGATCAGGGCGAGGGCCTCGACGACCGCGAAGCCGAGCAGCATGTTCTGACGGATCAGGCCGGCCGCCTCGGGCTGACGGGCGATCGCCTGGACACCGTTACCGAAGATGATGCCGACGCCGATGCCGGGGCCGATCGCGGCGAGGCCGTAACCAATGGTGCCGATGTTGCCGCTGATGGCCGCGGTGGTCTCGAGAGCAGACATTGCGTGGTTCCTTCTCTTGGTGGGCCGGTGGGTGGTTGGTCCACCGGACGATGTGGGGTTCCGCGAGGTGGGCCCGTGGGGCTCAGTGGGCCTCTTCGAGCGCCTGGGAGAGGTAGGTGGCGGTCAGCACGGTGAACACGTACGCCTGGAGCGCCTGGATGAACATCTCGAAGACCGTGAGCACGAGGGTCAGGGCGAAGGACGCGGTGGCGTAGACGGTGCCGAGCAGCGTGCCGAGCATGTACCAGGTGGCGGTCGTGAAGATCAGGATCAGCACGTGGCCGGCGAACATGTTCGCGAACAGTCGGACGGCGAGCGTGAACGGCCGGACGAAGATGTTCGAGATGAACTCGATCGGGGTCAGGATGACGTAGATCGGCTTGGGCAGCCCGGAGGGGACGCAGAGGTTCCGGATACCGCCGACGAACCCGTTGGTCTTGAAGGTCACCGTCATGTACGTGACCCAGACCACGATCGCCAGGCCCGCCGGGAAGGCGATCACCGAGCTGACCGGGAACTGGGCGAGCGGAATCAGGGCCCAGAGGTTCAGCATCCAGACGAAGAAGAACAGCGAGACCAGCAGCGGGATGAAGGGCTCGGCCTTCTTGCCGATGACCTCACGGCCGATGCCGCGCCGGACGAAGTCGTAGAGCACCTCGGCGACCATCTGCGTCTTGCCGGGCACGACCTTCGGCTTGGCGAAGGCCAGCCAGAAGAAGACCATGATCAGAATCGAACCGATGACGGCCAGCAGCATCGGCTTGTTGATTTCCACCGGGCCGACTTTGGCGATCGGTTCGAAGATGAACGACCACACGCTCGGTCCCTCGAAACCACACCCCTTGAAGAGGTGGCAGTCGGTCTCGAAGGCGAGCACCTGCGTCGGGTCAGCACTCACCGGGGGCTCCTTCAGCGTGGCGCATAGGTACGGCAACCTCATGGTGTCGGCGCGGCGCGCAGCCACGATTCGGCACTGGACTGGTGAAACGGATGTGGGGACGACGGACGGGCGATGAGCCTCGCGTGAGAACAGGCGTCAGCTCGGATGCCCGCGTCCGCAATGCCGCAGTTGGCACCGGACGATAGCAGGGTCCCGAACAGGCACTTATTCCGGCCCTACCTCTCACGTCGAAGAACCGCTCTTCCCGGCCTTCTCGGCCGAGGTGGACTCGGGTTCGACGTAAAGGGTCTTGGCTGTCATGTACGCACGGGCCTGGGCCGCGATCCACACGAGGACCGTCCCGACCAGCGTGAACGCGAAAGCCTTGGGGTTGAACAGGGTGGTGTCCTTGACCGCCGCCATGAAGACGAACAGCAGGAGCAGCTGCGAGGTGTAGAGCAGCAGTCCCATCCCCTGGAACAGGTGCGGCATTGACTTCGCCACGCGTTCGAGCACCACGAGGCCGATACCCATGAAGACGATGACCACCGCCGTACCGATGACGGCACCCAGTGCTCCCTTGCCACCCGCGACCACACCACTGATCACAGCGGCGACCGCACCGACGGCGGCGGTGGGCACAACTGTGTGAAGGAGGGTCCGGACGTCATTGGACGGCATGGCGGCGGCTCCGCTGAAACTGGGTGGGGCAGATGGTGTCGTCAAGGACGAGCGTAAGGCCCGGTTCGAGAGGTGATTTCTCGGGCCAACGGACCGTCGCTCTAAGGTCCTTCGGCTCCGTCGCCGGGCTTAGTGAACAGTATCACAAACTATTTGATGAGGTCTTTACCATGACGGTGTGCTTACTGTCACACATGAGAGTTAGCGCGCGCGTGTGTGCAGGACAGCGCGGCAACTTGTCTGGTATTGCGGCTCGATGTGAAAAATGGCGCGCCGGTCAGGGACGAGAACCAGCCTTACGTGGCTCAGTCGAACGCGAACGAGCACTGAGAGCGGTCGCCCCGTTGACGCCGGCGGGAACGGGCATACGGTCCTCGGCCGCCTTGCCCTCGGTCGCCTCACAAGCCTCCTGAGCCTCCCGCGCGCCCTCGGGCCCACCCGGCTCGCGCTCGGCCGCCTCGTCCGGTGCCGCGCTCGGCGACTGCGGCGCCGACGGCTGTTCCCCGCCGTGCCGACGGCTGCGGCGCCGGTAGCGCGGCGGCACGAAGGACTGCGCCCAGAGCGGCGCCCGGGGGGTGAAGCGCGGCAGCAGCAGGAGCACCAGGCCCACCGCGCTCAGCCCGACGACGACGAACACGATCCACATCGACGCCGAGTGCACCGAGTACGCCACGACACCGAACGCGATCAGCGCCGACCAGAAGTACATGATCAGTACGGACCTGCTGTGCGAGTGCCCGATCTCCAGCAGCCGGTGATGGAGATGCCCCCGGTCGGCGGCGAACGGCGACTTGCCGTTCCAGGCCCGCCGGACCACCGCGAGCACCAGGTCCGTGAACGGGATCGCGATGATCGTCAGCGGCAGCAGCAGCGGAATGAAGACCGGCAGCGCGGCGTGGGTGGCCTGCCGGGTCGACCCCTCGAAGATCTTCAGCGCGTCCGGGTCGACCTGTCCCGTCACGGAGATCGCGCCCGCCGCCAGCACCAGGCCGATCAGCATCGATCCCGAGTCGCCCATGAAGATCCGGGCGGGGTGCATGTTGTGCGGCAGGAAGCCCACGCACATGCCCATCAGGATGGCCGCGAACAGGGTGGCGGGGGCGGCGGCCTCGATGCCGTAGCCGTACCACATCCGGTACGCGTACAGGAAGAACGCCGCCGAGGCGATGCAGACCATCCCGGCCGCGAGGCCGTCGAGACCGTCCACGAAGTTGACCGCGTTGATCGTGACCACGACCAGCGCCACGGTCAGCAGCGTGCCCTGGCCGGAGGTCAGCGAGACCGTACCGACGCCGGGGACGGGAATCCACAGGATCGTCAGACCCTGCATCACCATCACACCGGCCGCGATCATCTGCGCGCCGAGCTTGATCAGGGCGTCCAGTTCGAACTTGTCGTCCAGAACACCGATCAGCCAGATCAGCGCGGCCCCGGAGAGCAGCGCGCGCGGCTCGTTCGACAACTCGAAGACCCCGTTGAGGTTCTGGAGGTTGTCGGCGACGAGCAGTCCGGCGCACAGGCCGAAGAACATGGCGATGCCGCCGAGTCTCGGCGTCGGTTCGCGGTGAACGTCACGGGCGCGGATCTCCGGCATCGCTCCGGTCGCGATGGCGAACTTCCGCACCGGGCCGGTCAGCAGATAGGTCACCGCGGCCGTCACGCAGAGCGTCAGCAGGTAATCACGCACGGGCTGCCCCACAGGAATCGCTGGCCATCTCAGCCCCACACCCTAGCCCGCGCGGAGGCGTCGGGTGGAAACGGAGTCGGCATATGGGCAAGGACACCTGGGTAGGCCGGTTGGTTGCACTGCCGCCGGACCGTCGGCCTTTCTCTCAGGAAAGGGTCGCATACGGCGGAAACCGGCCCACCAGTTCCCGTACGTCGGAGCGGACGTCGGCGCGGACCGTACGCGCCCCGTCAGCGCCCTCCCGCAGCACGGAGGCCATCGCGTGCCCGATCCACTCCATCTCGCCCTCTCGCAGGCCCTGAGTGGTCACGGCGGCGGTACCCAGCCGGATGCCGCGCCCGTCCCTGTACGGCAGGGCGCAGGTGTCCAGCACCAGCCCCGCCGCGGCGAGCCGGCCGCGTGCGGCCCGGCCGTCCGCCCCCAGCGGCGCGGTGTCGACCGTGATCAGATGCGTGTCCGTACCGTCCGTGATGACGCGCACACCCTCCGCGTCCAACGTCCGCGCCAGCGCGCGGGCGTTGGCGACGACCTGATGGGCGTAGCCGGTGAAGGCGGGGCCCGCCGCCTCGCCGAAGGCGACGGCCTTGGCGGCGATCGTGTGCATCTGCGCGCCGCCCTGGGTGAACGGGAACACCGCGCGGTCCACCCGCTCCGCGTACCGCTCGCCGCACAGGATCATCCCGCCGCGCGGCCCCCGCAGCACCTTGTGCGTCGTCGCGCACACGACATCCGCGTACGGCACCGGACTCGGCGCCGCTCCCCCGGCCACCAGCCCGATCGGATGCGCCGCGTCGGCGATCAGATAGGCGCCGACGTCGTCCGCGATCTCCCGGAACGCCGCGTAGTCGATGTGGCGCGGATACGAGATCGATCCGCAGACGATCGCCTTGGGCCGCCGCTCCCGCGCCAGCTTCCGCACCTGCGCGTAGTCGATCAGCCCGCTGCCGGGGTCCACCCCGTACCCGACGAAGTCGAACCACCGGCCGGAGAAGTTGGCCGGCGAGCCGTGGGTGAGGTGGCCGCCGTACCGCAGCCCCATCGCCAGTACCGTGTCCCCCGGCCGCAGCAGCGCGGCGTACGCCGCGAGCACGGCGGACGAGCCGGAGTGCGGCTGCACATTGGCGTGCTCGGCCCCGAAGAGCGCCTTCGCCCGCCCGACCGCGATCCGCTCGGCGGCGTCCACCAGCTCGCAGCCCCCGTGGTGGCGGGCGCCCGGATATCCCTCGGCGTACTTGTTGGCCAGCGGCGACCCGAGCGCGGCGAGCACGGCGGGCGAGGTGAAGTTCTCGGCGGCGATGAGCTGGAGGCTGTCGCACTGCCGGCGCGCCTCCCCGAGGATCACCTCGGCCATCTCGGGATCCTGGCGGCGGAGGGCGCCGAAGGCGCGGTCGGCGCGGTCGGCGGGGTCAGCGCCGGGTGGCTGCGGATATGCCGTGGCGGCGGGGGTGGCGGGCATGGCGGGCTCCTCGGGCGAGACGTCCCTTCTCCAATGTAGGGCGGAGGGGAGCGTGGGGCGCGGGGGCGGGTGCGGGTGCGGTGGTGGGTGTGGGGGCGGCGGGCCTTCGGTGGATCGTGGTGCGGGTTCACGACGTCGCTGGTGCGGGGGCCGGGGGCTCCGGAGGCGCATGCCCGGACGGCATGATTTACGGCGCCTGCGGACCGGTGGTTCGTCTGCGGACCGCGTGCGCCACAAATCACGCTTTATTGTCCGGACACGCACCTCCTGCGCCCCCGTCCCCCTCCCGCCGTCGCGCCCCTCCCCCGCCACCTCCGGCTGTCAGGGGTGGGGGAGGTGGTCAGGGTGCGGGGCAGACGTGGTGCGGGCGTAAGGGGTGGGGAAGCATCCGCCGCACTGACCGGTCGAGGCGTTCATGTGCCGAACTGATCGCTGACGAGCGTCACGACGAGGACGACGAGCGCGGCGGTGGCCAGCGCTGGGATCAACCGGTCAACGGGCCAGCTCCGCCCAGATCCTCTTGCCGAACGGCCGGTCCTCAACGCCCCACCGCTCGGCCAGCGCCGCCACGATGAACAGTCCCCGCCCACGGACGCATTGGCCGGAAGTGGCGGCACGGAAGCGTGGCCGCCGGCGCACCGGGTCATGGACCTCCACCCGAACCAGCGCGGGCAGGACGGCCAGGACTGCCAGGACGCTGTCCCCGGGCTCGCTCCCGTACCGGATGGCATTGGTGACCAGTTCGGAGACCACCAGCTCGATATCGGCCGCCCGCTCGCCACTCGCCGTCGGCAGCCGACTTCCGATGAACTCGCGCGCCCACTCTCGTGCCGCGTGCACCGACTGCGGCTCGCTCACCAACATGAGCTGCGGCGGCGGTCCCGCCAGGGGAGGAAAGCAGATCCGGGCTGAGTCCCCTGGCGGTGGAATGGGTGAGTTGCCGTACCGCTCTTTGTTCGTCATCGTGATGACTCCCCGTCACCGATTGGTTTCTATGCCCAGGCAACAGGGACAAACTGATTGAGGGCACCGCCCCAAGGGGTGTCGAAGGGTGTCGCTTGCGCCACGCCCCGCGGAGAAAGTTGTTGATCATGAAAACACCGAACGACAAGCTCGCGCAGTGGCTCCATCGGTCGGCAATGAGCCGGGGAGAGTTAGCGCGGCGGGTGAAATCCAAGGCAGTTGAGTGGAAGCAGCCTCATATCTCGCCCGACACGACCCGCATTCGTTGCTGGCTCCAAGGTGAGACGCCACGGACGCCCCTCCCGGACATCCTGGCCGCAGTCTTCTCCGAGCGCTTTGGATTCCGGTTCACGACCTACGACTTGGGCCTCGGTGACGGCAGTTCAGCGGATGCGGCGCTCGTGTACAACTCCTCGTACGCGGCTACCGTGGATGTCGTCACAGACCTGGGGAGAGCTGACGTGGACCGACGCAAGTTCCTTGCCGCCGCACCGTTCGCCGCCGCTGCCGGAGTAGGCCCCTCGCGGGACTGGCTGATGAACGTGCTTGACCACGAGGTGGAACCGGGCCCGCGTGTGCGGCTCGAAGACGTCTCGGCCGTGAAGAACATGTTCGCCACCTTTCAGCGCATGGATGTCCTCCAAGGCGGTGGATCGGGCCGCCTGGTCCTCGCCGAGTACATGACGCAGCACGTCTATCCGCTGCTGCGTCGCACCCACGGCTCCGATGTGCGCGGTGCGCTGTGCGACGCTGCGGCCGAGCAGACATATCTGCTCGGATGGATGGCGTACGACAACGGCGAACACGGCACCGCGCAGAGGTATCTGATCCAGTCGCTGCGGCTCGCCGAGGAGTCGGGCAACCCGGCGCTCGGCGCCCATGTACTTGCCGGCATGGCCGATCAGGCCACGCTGCTCGGTGACCCCGCCGAAGGGCGCCGCCTCGCCCAGGCCGGGCGCCACGGACTCTCACGAGCGGACTCACTCGCCTGCCTGGCGGACCTGTGGTGCCTCGAAGCACGGGCCCTCGCCCTGCTCGGGGACAAGTCCGGCGCGGCACACGCAGTGGCACGGTCCGAGGAAGCGTTCGAGCGGGCACGGCCTGAGACGGAACAGGAGTGGGCCGCCTTCATCGACCCCGCCTACCTCCACGGCGAGCACGCGAATACCTTCCGCGACCTGGGCGACTCACAGAACGCCGAGGAACACGCGCGCCACTCCATCGACCACGCGAAAAGGCAGAAGCGCGCACGACGAGGCGCGATGTCACAGGCCGCGCTCGCGGTCTCGCATCTGCAACGTCAGGACCTCGAATCCGCCCACTCGGCCGGGCTGCGCACGCTGGCTCTGGCCCGCCAGGTGAAGTCGTCACGCTGCGTGGAAGCGGTACAGGACCTACAGCAACGCATGCGGCCCTTCGGGCGCCACCGCCTCGTCGCGGACTTCAACGAACGCGCCCGGGACCTGGTTGTCGCCGCGTAGAGGACCCTCTACGCCTGCCCCGAAGCCACGGCCTACGTGTGACGGATGGTCCAGTCGGCTACCGACTGGACCACATACGCTTGCCATTCTTGCGTCTGCGGATGCCGATACTGCGGGTCGTCGTGCACCGCGAACCCGTGCTGTGCCCCGTCGATCTCCAGAAGCTTGACTTCCGACTTCAGAGCCCCGACGGCGGATCGTGAACTCTCCACCGGAATGAAAGTGTCCAGTGTTCCGTGAATAAGGAGGGCAGGCGAGACGATATCCCCAAGAGCCCTGTGCGGCTGAAGATAGAAGAGTTCGTTGAGGAAACCGCGCCCGACCCGAAACGTAGGCGAGTGCTCCAGGAATCCACGGGAGGCCAGCTCCCTGCCAGCTGATTCGTCGATCGTGGCGTTCTTCCAGTACGGCTTGTCCTCGATGAACCGCTTCTTGTAGTTCAGAAGAGGGTTCATAAGAGTCAGGCTCTTTACCTCCTGCGGGTGGCGTGCCGCGAAGAGGGCACTGATTCCACCGCCGAAACTCGTTCCGATCAGGTGCACGGGACCACAGTCGAACAGCTGACGGACATGATCTGTGGCGGCCTGAATATCGTTGAGGACTCCCGCGATCGTCAGTTCCTCCTGACGCCCTTCGCTCTCTCCGTGCCCCCGGAGGTCAAAGCGCAACGAGCCGACGCCCACCGTCGCCAGGCCATCGGCAAGACGGCCGAAGAATCCGCCTTCCTCACGTGTCACCCCGCCGCCGTGAACCAACACCGCGACACCCCGGGTCGCATCAAGCGGGTACCCGACGCTGCCCCGGAGCAACAGACCATCGGGGCTGCGGAAGCTGGTTTCCCGAGTCATGCGCAGGCACTACCCCACCGTGCGGGCGAAGATGCCCGGGAGGCGCGCTGGAGCACTAGCATCACGTGGCATGCATCCGGTCAATCGCCACGGCGCACGGCTCTCGCTCCGCGAACTCACCACCGATGACGTGGACGCGGTCCTCGCCGTCTACGGCAGCTCCGAAGCGACCGAGCACCTCAGTTTCACCCCGCGCTCGCGCGACGACGTCGACGGCATCGTCGCCCGGTCCATGGCATCGGCGACGGCCTCCCCACGGGACGAGTACGCGCTCGCCCTCACACGGCAGGACAGCGACGAGCTGATCGGATTCGCCCGCCTGGCACTCGACCCGCACCAGCAACGCGCGGCCACGATCGGAGGTTGGCCGCCGGAATGACCGAAGAGGGACGCATCCGGGGCCACGTCCACGTACGCGGCGCCTGGCGGGACTCGATCACGTACGGGATCCTCCGTGAGGAGTGGGCTGCCGAGGGAGACTCCTAGCGTGGAGCGGAAGGCGGACGCGGTGATCCCGGTACAGACATGGTCCGACGCCCGGCGGCTGTGGGACTTCCACCGGATGCGTCACGAGGCGCGGCCGTGTTCGGTCGGGGTCGGGCTGGGGAGCCACGATCTCGGGGTGGCCGACGCGGCGGTGGAGTTGTACCGGCGCGGGATGGTGCCGCTGATCGTCTTCACCGGTGCGACCAGCCGGACGACGCGGGAGCGCATGCCGCGCGGGGAGGCCGTCCACTACCGGGAACGGGCACTCGAACTCGGCGTTCCGCGTTCCGCCGTGCTCGTGGAGCCGCGTGCCCGCAATACCGGCGAGAACATCCGCTTCACGCGGGAACTGCTGGAGCGGGCCGGGGTGGACGTGGCGTCCGTGCTGCTGATCAGCAAGCCGTACGAGGAACGTCGCGCCTACGCCACCGCGCGCCGGCTCTGGCCCGGGGCCGAGATCGTCTGCGCGTCCGCGCCGATGCCCTTCGAGACGTACGTGGAGTCCATCGGGAGCCCACGCCTCGTGATCGACATGCTCGTCGGCGCCCTGCAACGGCTGCTGATCTACCCGGCGCAGGGATTCATGATCAGCCTGCCCGTGCCCGACGACGTCACCGACGCCTACGAACGGCTGTGCCGCGCGGGCTACACCAGCCGCCTCGTGCCGTCTGCCGGGCCGGTGGCCTGAGGCTGGAGAGCGGTGGCGGCGCGGGTGCGACTCCCCGGTTCGGCCGTCCTCGGACGGCCGCCACGCGCGGGCCGGTCGCCGCCGGGCCCCCGCGCGGCCCGGCCCGGCGGAGTCAGAGCGCCGCCGGGACGCCCGTCAGGGCCGTCACCACCGGGTCCAGGGCCTGGTTGATCTCCTCGCCGATCGACCGGAAGAAGGTCAGGGGCGCGCCGTACGGGTCGTAGACCTCGTCCGCGTCCGCCGTGGGGGCCAGCAGCCAGCCGCGGAGGGCGGCGGCGGCGCGGACCAGGGCCTGGGCGCGTTCGACCACGCCGTCGTCCAGCGGGTCGGGCAGGGTGGCCGGGTCTATGGCGCGGACCAGCCGGGTGAACTCCTTCAGCGTGAAGGTGCGCAGCCCCGCCGAGTGGCCCATGGAGATCACCTGGGCCCGGTGGTCGCGGGTCGCGGTGAGGACGAGGTCGGCGCGGATGACGTGCTCGTCGAGCAGTTCACGGCCGACGAAGCCGGAGGCGTCCGCGCCGAAGTCGGCGAGGACGGCCTCGGCGTTGGCCTCCATCGGGGCGCCCTCGTGGCCCCAGGTGCCCGCGCTCTCCACGATCAGGCCGCCCGGGAGCCGTTCGCCGAGGCGGACGCTCAGGGCGTGCCGGTTCAGCCGCTCGGTGATGGGCGAGCGGCAGACGTTGCCGGTACTGACGTGGAGGATGCGGAAGGGAGTGCCGGTGTATGCGGTCTCCGCTATGCCACGCCCCTGCGGGGCGGTCAATTGGCCACCTCGAGGTCGGGTACCACCTTGCGCAGCTCCTCCGCGTCGAGGGCACCGGCTCGCAGCAGCACCGGGACCCGGCCGGTGACGTCGACGATCGAGGAGGGGATGTTGGCGGGCGTGGGGCCGCCGTCGAGGTAGACGGAGACGGAGTCGCCGAGCATCTCCTGCGCGGCGTCGCAGTCCTCTGGAGCCGGGTGTCCCGTCAGGTTGGCGCTGGAGACGGCCATCGGGCCGACCTCGGTGAGCAGTTCGATGGCGACGGGGTGCAGCGGCATCCGGATCGCGACGGTGCCCCGGGTGTCCCCGAGGTCCCACTGGAGGGACGGCTGGTGCTTGGCGACCAGGGTCAGGGCGCCGGGCCAGAAGGCGTCGACCAGCTCCCAGGCGTGCTCGGAGAAGTCCGTGACCAGGCCGTGCAGGGTGTTCGGGGAGCCGATGAGCACCGGAGTGGGCATGGTGCGGCCCCGGCCCTTCGCCGTCAGCAGATCGGCGACCGCCTCGGCGCTGAAGGCGTCCGCGCCGATCCCGTACACCGTGTCGGTGGGCAGCACGACCAGCTCACCGCGGCGTACGGCCGACGCGGCCTCGCGCAGACCCGTGGCACGGTCGGTCGCGTCGTTGCAGTCGTATCGCCGAGCCATTTAACGGGCCCTCCTCGTGTGTGCTGCCCGGTTCGCCGCCGGGGCGCCTTTCGCCCCTGCCCGCGGCCGACCGTGCGGAATTCGTTCGTTCGCCCCGAACCTCACGGCATCGCCTTGCGGGCGGTCGCGAAGCGGGGGCGCTTGTTCAGGTCGGGGTGGTCGGCCGCGTCCGCCCAGCCGGATTCCTCGCTGAAGATCCACGGGACCTGTCCGCCCTGGGTGTCCGCGTGCTCGATGACGACGAGACCGCCGGGGCGCAGCAGCCGGTGGGCGGTGCGCTCGATGCCGCGGATGGTGTCGAGGCCGTCCTCGCCGGAGAAGAGGGCCATCTCGGGGTCGTGGTCGCGGGCTTCGGGCGCGACGTACTCCCACTCGGTGAGCGGGATGTACGGCGGGTTGGAGATGACCAGGTCGACCTGGCCGTCCAGCTCGGGCAGGGCGCTCAGGGCGTCTCCCCGGTGCACGGTGACCCTGGATCCCTCCGCGTTCTTCCGCGTCCAGGAGAGGGCGTCCTCGGACAGCTCGACGGCGTGCACGCGCGAACGCGGCACCTCCTGCGCCATGGCGAGGGCGATCGCGCCGGATCCGGAGCACAGGTCGACGACGATCGGCTCGACGACGTCCATCGCGCGTACGGCGTCTATGGCCCATCCGACGACCGACTCGGTCTCCGGGCGGGGCACGAACACGCCGGGTCCGACCTGGAGTTCCAGATAGCGGAAGAAGGCGCGGCCGGTGATGTGCTGGAGCGGCTCGCGGGCCTCGCGGCGGGCCACGGCCTCCCAGTAACGGGCGTCGAAGTCGATGTCCTTGACCCGGTGCAGCTCGCCCCGTTTCACGCCGTGCACGTACGCGGCGAGTTCCTCGGCGTCGAAGCGCGGTGAGGGCACGCCCGCGTCGGCCAGCCGCTGGGTGGCCTGGGCCACCTCCGCGAGCAGCAGGCTGCGCCGCTGGGAGTCGCTGGGCCCCCCAGAATGTGGCTGCACGGCTGGTTCCTCCGAGTGCGAGAGTGGTTGCTGAGGAAGTTACTGCGCGGCTGCCAGCTTGGCGGCGGAGTCGGCGTCCACGCAGGCCTGGATGACGGCGTCCAGCTCTCCGTCGAGCACCTGGTCCAAGTTGTACGCCTTGAATCCGACCCGGTGGTCCGAGATCCGGTTTTCCGGGAAGTTGTACGTACGGATCTTCTCGGACCGGTCGACGGTACGGACCTGGCTGCGCCGCGCGTCGGCCGCGTTCTTCTCCGCCTCCTCCTGTGCGGCGGCGAGCAGCCGCGAGCGCAGGATACGCATGGCCTGCTCCTTGTTCTGGAGCTGGCTCTTCTCGTTCTGGCAGGAGGCCACGACGCCGGTCGGCAGGTGGGTGATGCGGACGGCCGAGTCGGTGGTGTTGACGGACTGGCCGCCGGGTCCCGAGGAGCGGTAGACGTCGATGCGCAGGTCGTTGGCGTGGATCTCGACGTCGACCTCCTCGGCCTCGGGCGTGACGAGCACGCCGGCGGCGGAGGTGTGGATGCGGCCCTGGGACTCGGTGGAGGGCACGCGCTGCACGCGGTGCACCCCGCCCTCGTACTTCAGCCGTGCCCAGACGCCCTGGCCCGGCTCGGTGGCGCCGTTGCCGCCCTTGGTCTTCACCGCGACCTGGACGTCCTTGTAGCCGCCCAGCTCGGATTCGGTGGCGTCGATGATCTCGGTCTTCCAGCCGACGCGCTCGGCGTACCGCAGGTACATGCGCAGCAGGTCGCCGGCGAAGAGCGCCGACTCGTCGCCGCCCGCGCCGGCCTTGACCTCAAGGATGACGTCCTTGTCGTCGCTGGGGTCGCGGGGCACGAGCAGCAGGCGCAGCTTCTCGGTGACCTCGTCGCGCCGCTTCTCCGACTCCTTGGCCTCGGCGAGGAAGTCGGGGTCGTCGGCGGCGAACTCGCGGGCGGTCGCGATGTCCTCGCCCAGCTGCTTCCAGGAGCGGTACGTGGAGACGATCGGCGTCAGCTCGGCGTAACGCTTGTTGAGCCTGCGCGCGTTGCCCTGGTCCGCGTGGACCGACGGGTCGGCGAGCTTCTTCTCCAGATCGGCGTGCTCGCCGATCAGTTCCTCGACCGCCTCGAACATTCGGGGGCTCCTGGTTTCGTACGTACGAAGTACTGCGAGAGTGCTGCGAAGGTGCTGCGGGACGCCAAAGCGCCGGTCCCGGCGCCCCGGCCCGTACAGGCCCTAGCGGGGCACCGGAAACCGGCGCGGAAGGCTCGCTACTTCTTGGCGGCGGCAGCGGCCTTGCCGAAGCGGGCCTCGAAGCGGGCCACGCGGCCACCGGTGTCGAGGATCTTCTGCTTGCCCGTGTAGAACGGGTGGCACTCGGAGCACAGGTCGGCGCGGATGCGGCCGCTCTCGATGGTGCTGCGGGTGACGAACGACGCGCCGCAGGTGCAGCTGACCTCGGTCTCGACGTACGTGGGGTGGATGTCGCGCTTCAAGGGGTTCTCCTAGATTCGGGAGGGCGCCGGGTCGTACGCGCGGATTGCTCGTACGTGAACCGGGGCCGACGAACCAGTCTGCCAGGACCGGCCGCATCTCCCCAAACCGGGGTGCGGCGGAAAGTATTCCGGAAGTGTTCCGGGGGCCCGGTTCGGTGCCGTCCGCTCAGCTCTTGTCACTGCCCGTGACGACGCTGTGCGCGGAGCCCTTGTCGCCGGCCGAGTTCCTGGTCGCGGAGGCGGGGATCGGCTTGTCCTGCTTGAGCGCCGTCCAGACCTGCTGGGAGGCGGCGGGCAGGGGCAGGACGCGGTTCGGGTCGGCCGGGTCGTAGCGCACGGGCAGGGTGATCATGTGGACGTCACTGGAGCCGAGGTTCTTCAGTCCGTCGGCGAAGCTGATCAGCGCGTTGACGGAGTCGAGCTGCGAGTCCGGGGTGATCGCCTTGGTGGCGGTGTCGGCGAGGTCGTAGAGCTTCTTGGGGTTGCTGAACACGCCGACGCTCCTGACCTGCTCGATCAACGCCTTGATGAACGCCTGCTGGAGCTGTATTCGCCCCAGGTCGCTGCCGTCGCCGACGCCGTGGCGGGTGCGCACCAGGCCGAGGGACTGCTCGCCGTCGAGCGTGTGGGTGCCGGGCGCGAGCGTGAGGTGGCTCTTGGGGTCGTCGATGGCCCGGCTGGTGGTGATCCTGACGCCGCCCAGTTCGTCGACGAGCTTCTTGAAGCCGGTGAAATCGACCTCGATGTAGTGGTCCATGCGGATGCCGGACATCTGCTCGACGGTCTTGACCGCGCAGGCGGGGCCCCCGACCTCGTACGCCGTGTTGAACATCGCGAGGTGCGCTCCCGCGGCCTTGCTGCCGTCGGGGGCGGTGCAGTCGGGCCGGTCGACCAGGGTGTCCCGCGGTACGGAGACGACGCTGGCCTTCTTGTGGCCCTGGTAGACGTGGACGATCATGGCCGTGTCGGAGCGGGCGGCGCCCTCGTCCTTGCCGTACGAGGAGTTCGCGCCGGCGCGGGAGTCCGAGCCGAGGACGAGGATGTCCTCGGAGCCGTTGTCGGGGTTGGCCGGGCGGTCCCTGCCCAGCTGGGAATTGATGTCGATTCCCTTGATGTTGCCGTCGAGCTTGAAGTAGACGTAGCCGAGCCCGGATCCGCCGATGAGCACCAGCCCCGCGGCCGACCAGGCCGCGACGGTCGTCGCCCGGCGTCGTTTGCCCGCCGTCATGCGTCGCTTGCCGCCGCCGCGTATTCGGCCGCTGATCCGGTCGCCCATGTCCGTCCCTCTGTCCGTCTTCGTCGTCCTTGGCCCCCGGCTGCCTCCTGCCGTGGTGACGAGGCGCGCTATGTCGCCACTTGTACAGACAGTGAAGCATCCGGAAGGGTTGCACACCATGCCGTACCGGACACCCGCGGCGGACACGCGCGGACAGCGGCGCGGTACGGGCCGCCGCCCGGCCGTCCCTGCCCCGACCTGCGGCTCGGCCGTGCCGGGCCGCTCAGCGGGCCCTCAGGCACCGGCGTGAGGGGTGTGGCGAAGGTCTCCGGGCGGTGGTCGCGCGCCGGGCATGAAAAAACCGCCCCGTCGCCGTGGCGGCGGGGCGGATTCCTCGGGTGGCGCGGTCGGCGCCGGTCAGTCGTTCCCGTTGCCCGATCCAGGGGTCGTCTTCTGGATCTGGAGCAGGAACTCGGCGTTCGACTTCGTCTTCTTCATCTTGTCGACGAGCAGCTCGATCGCCTGCTGCTGGTCGAGTGCGTGCAGCACCCGGCGCAGCTTCCAGACGACGGCCAGCTCGTCGCTGCCGAGGAGGATCTCTTCCTTACGGGTGGAGGACGCGTCCACGTCCACCGCCGGGAAGATGCGCTTGTCCGAGAGCTTCCGGTCGAGCCGCAGCTCCATGTTGCCGGTGCCCTTGAACTCCTCGAAGATGACCTCGTCCATCCGCGAACCGGTCTCGACCAGCGCGGTGGCCAGGATGGTCAGCGAACCGCCGTCCTCGATGTTGCGCGCCGCACCGAAGAAGCGCTTCGGCGGGTAGAGCGCGGTCGAGTCGACACCACCGGACAGGATGCGGCCGGAGGCGGGGGCGGCGAGGTTGTACGCGCGGCCCAGACGGGTGATCGAGTCGAGCAGGACGACCACGTCGTGGCCCAGCTCCACCAGGCGCTTGGCGCGCTCGATGGCCAGCTCGGCGACGGTGGTGTGGTCCTCGGCCGGACGGTCGAAGGTCGAGGAGATGACCTCGCCCTTGACCGACCGCTGCATGTCGGTGACCTCTTCGGGCCGCTCGTCGACGAGGACGACCATCAGGTGGCACTCGGGGCTGTTGACCGTGATCGCGTTGGCGATGGCCTGGAGGATCATGGTCTTGCCGGTCTTCGGCGGGGCCACGATCAGACCGCGCTGGCCCTTGCCGATGGGGGCGACCAGGTCGATGATGCGCGTGGTCGTCACACCCGGGTCGGTCTCCAGGCGGAGCCGGTCCTGCGGGTAGAGCGGGGTCAGCTTCTGGAACTCGGGGCGGCCCCGGCCCGAGTCCGCGGCCATGCCGTTGGCGGAGTCCAGCCGGACCAGCGCGTTGAACTTCTCGCGGCGCTCGCCGTCCTTGGGCTGGCGCACGGCGCCGGTGACGTGGTCGCCCTTGCGCAGGCCGTTCTTGCGGACCTGGGCGAGCGAGACGTACACGTCGTTGGGGCCCGGCAGATAGCCGGAGGTCCTGATGAACGCGTAGTTGTCGAGGATGTCGAGGATGCCGGCGACGGGGATCAGCACATCGTCGTCGGCCACCTGCGGCTCGCCGGGGCCGAACTCGTCGCGCCCGCGGCGTCCCCGTCGGTCGCGGTAGCGGCCGCGACGGCCGCGACGGCCGCCCGCCTCGTCGTCGAAGTCGTCCTGCGGGCCGTTGTTCGGGGCGTTCTGGCCGCTGTTCTGGCCGCCGCCGCGGTTGTCGCGCTGGCTGTCGCGGCTGTCGCGCTGCTGGCGGCCGCCGCCCTGCTGCTGGCCGCCCTGGCCGCCCTGCTGCTCATCGCCCTTGCCCCGGCGGTCGCGCTGGCGGTCCCTGCGGTCGCCGCGGTCGCGGTCGCCGCGCTGGCCGCGGTCCTGGCGGTCGCCGCGGCGGCCGTCGGTCTCGCTCTGCGCGGTGCCGGCGCCGGACGCGGAGACGGCCGTCTCGGCCTTGGCGTCGGGCTGTGCCTCGACCTTGACGTCGGCCGGCGCTTCGGCCTTGGCCTCCGTCTTGGTCTCGGGGCTGCCGGCCTGCGCGGTAGCCCTGCGACGGCGGCGCTCGCCCGTGGGCTGATCGTCGCTGGCGGGCTGGCCGGGGATGTCGATCTGCTGCTGGTCGGCGGCCTGCTCGGCCTTGCCGGCCTTCGCCTCGGCGGCGGCCGCGGCCTCGCCCGTACGGGCCTTGGAGGTCGCGCGGCGCTTGGGCTTGGTCTCGGCGCTGTCAGCGCTGTCGGCGGGCTTGGCGGCGGGCGAGGAGCCGGCCTGCGCCTCCTTGATGACCTCGATCAGCTGGCTCTTGCGCATCCGCGCCGTGCCCCTGATCCCGAGGCCGGACGCGACCTGCTGCAACTCGGCCAGGACCATGCCGTCAAGGCCGGTGCCGGAGCGGCGGCGCCGCGCGGTGGTGCCAGTGGCAGCACCTTCGGCGGGCGCGGTGGTGTCGACACTGCTGTCGGCAGTCACGCCCATCAGATCGGTGGTGTCGCTCACGAAGGGTCCTTCCCTGGAGCGGACGTCGGCCTTCTGGCTCGGCGACCGGTTGTGCTGTCCGGCTGCGGTCCCATCTTGTGGACCGTGCCGGGGCGGTGGTCCCGCCGGGTACGGCGGAGAAATCTGCGTACGTGCATACGTGCTGTCCGGATACGTGCATACGTGCCATGGGCCCGGCCCGAGGTCCCCCTGCTCGGCCCACCGTGGTGAAAAACGGGGGGTGTCGTGCCGGTTCCGGTGCGTGCTCAAAACTGCTCAGGCAGGCTGCTCAGGCAGTTGGGGAGGCTCCCGGAAGAAGGGTGGTCCCGAAGCGGGACACGAAGCACCGCGCCTCAAAGACGTCGGTTGCAGACTTGAGGTTAACACTACCGGCTCCAACAAACATTCCCCCTCTCACTCACCGGCAATCACTTGTCACTGCGAGCCGAGCGGCAGAACGCTCGTCCCCCCGGCGTCGAGGGAGAGCCGGTTCGCCGCCCATCCCTCACCCGCCAGCCGCGCGACCTTGTCGGCCGCACCGTCCTCGACCAGCGCCAGGACCGTGGGTCCCGCGCCGGAGATGACCGCCGGGACGCCGTCCGCGCGCAGCCGGTTGACCAGGGCCACGCTCTGGGGCATCGCCGGTGCCCGGTAGTCCTGGTGGAGCCGGTCCTCGGTGGCCGGCAGAAGCAGTTCGGGGCGCCTGGTCATGGCCTCCACGAGCAGGGCCGCGCGACCGGCGTTGGCCGCCGCGTCCACATGGGGGACGGTGCGCGGCAGCAGCCCGCGGGCGGTCTCCGTGAGCACCGGCTTGCCGGGGACGAAAACCACCGGAACGATGGAACCGACGGGGCTCATCCTGATCGCGCGCGCCGCTCCTCCGTCCATCCAGGCGAGGGTGAAGCCGCCGAGCAGACAGGCGGCGACGTTGTCGGGGTGTCCCTCGATCTCGGTCGCCAGCTCCAGCAGCGCCGCGTCGTCGAGCCGGGCGTCGCCGCCTATGGTCACCGCGCGAGCGGCGACGATCCCGGCGCAGATCGCGGCCGAGGAGGAGCCGAGGCCGCGCCCGTGCGGGATGCGGTTGGCGCAGACGACCTCCAGGCCGCGCGGCTGTCCGCCGAGCAGGTCGAAGGCGATGCGCAGGGACCGTACGAGCAGATGGTTCTCGTCACGGGGCAGCGTCTCGGCGCCCTCGCCCGCGATGTCGACGTGCAGCCCGGAGTCGGCGACACGGACGACCACGTCGTCGTAGAGCCCCAGCGAGAGCCCCAGGGCGTCGAACCCCGGACCCAGATTGGCGCTGGTGGCGGGGGTGCGCACCCGTACGGCGGCGGCGCGGAACGCGGGACCGGCCATCGCTTCGACGACTCTCCTTGGGCTGCGGGTTGGGTTCCCGCGCGAGGTGCGGGACATACGGAACGCCCGGAGGCGAACAGAGGCATCAACACCACGCGGCATATGCGGCGGGCGGGATTGAGTACAGCCTATCGAAGGTTGGTTGCGCCGCGACATAGGGCGCACAGGAGGCGCACGATGCGTGTCGCGGGGCCTCCTGTGCGCCTTTGTCGGTCTTGCCGTAGTTCAGGCGGTGCCGGTGTGCCGGCCGGCGGTGCCGTGGGTCAGGACGAGAGCCCGAGGCGCTCCGCCGCGACGACCGCGTCGATCGGCACGGTGACCGGCTGCGGCGCGCCCGCGACCGCCCAGTCCGGGTCCTTGAGGCCGTTGCCGGTGACGGTGCAGACGATGCGCTGGCCGGGGTCGACCTTGCCCTCTTCGGCGGCCTTGAGCAGACCGGCCACGGAGGCGGCCGAGGCGGGCTCCACGAAGACGCCCTCCTGGGAGGCCAACAGCCGGTAGGCGGAGAGGATCTGCCGGTCCGTCACCTCGTCGATGAAGCCGCCGGACTCGTCGCGGGCGGCCAGCGCGTACTGCCAGGACGCCGGGTTGCCGATCCGGATGGCGGTGGCGACGGTGTGCGGGTCCTTGACGATCTCGCCGCGCACGATGGGCGCGGAGCCGGACGCCTGGAAGCCCCACATGCGCGGCGTGCGTCCCGCCACGCCGTCGGCGGCGTATTCGGTGTAGCCCTTCCAGTACGCCGTGATGTTGCCGGCGTTGCCGACGGGCAGCACATGGATGTCGGGGGCGTCGCCGAGCGCGTCCACGATCTCGAACGCCCCGGTCTTCTGGCCCTCGATACGTACCGGGTTGACCGAATTGACCAGCGCCACCGGGTAGTTGTCGGAGAGCGAGCGGGCCAGCGTCAGGCAGTCGTCGAAGTTCCCCTCGACCTGGAGGATCTTCGCGCCGTGGACCAGCGCCTGGCCCATCTTGCCCAGCGCGATCTTGCCCTGGGGCACGAGGACCGCGCAGACCATCCCGGCGCGCACCGCGTAGGCCGCGGCCGAGGCGGAGGTGTTGCCGGTGGAGGCGCAGATGACCGCCTGGGCGCCCTCCTCCTTGGCCCGGGTGATGGCCATGGTCATGCCACGGTCCTTGAAGGATCCGGTCGGGTTGGCGCCCTCGACCTTGAGATGCACCTCACAGCCGGTCCGCTCGGAGAGCACCTGCGCGGGAACGAGCGGCGTACCGCCCTCGCGGAGCGTGACGACCGGCGTCGTGTCCGTCACCGGGAGGCGGTGCCGGTACTCCTCGATGATGCCGCGCCACTGATGGGTGCCCTCACGGGTGCCATTGCTGGTCATGGGTCCCTTACTCCCCTTCAACACGCATGATGCTGGCGACACCGCGCACGGTGTCGAGCTTGCGCAGCGCTTCGACGGTCCCCGAGAGGGCGGCGTCGCGCGCGCGGTGGGTGACGACGACGAGGGAAGCCTCGCCGTCTCCGTCCGGCCGGCCTTTCTGCCGTACGGTGTCGATCGATACGCCGTGCTCGGCGAAGACCGCCGCGACCTGGGCGAGCACGCCCGGCTTGTCGGCCACGTCGAGGCTGATGTGATAGCGCGTCACCACGTCGCCCATGGGGCTGACCGGCAGCCTGGTGTACGCGGACTCGCCGGGGCCGGTCGCCCCGGCCAGCTTGTTGCGGCAGACCGCGACGAGGTCGCCGAGGACGGCCGAGGCGGTGGGCGAGCCGCCCGCGCCGGGACCGTAGAACATCAGCTGTCCGGCCGCCGCCGCCTCGACGAAGACCGCGTTGTACGCCTCGCGCACGGAGGCCAGCGGATGGCTGAGCGGGATCATCGCCGGGTGCACGCGGGCGGTGACGGACCTGCCGTCGGCGGCGCGCTCGCAGATGGCGAGGAGCTTGACCGTGCAGCCCATGCGTTTGGCGGAGGCGAGGTCGGCCGAGGTGACCTCGGTGATGCCCTCGCGGTGGACGTCGTCCAGCCGTACCCGGGTGTGGAAGGCGATCCCGGCGAGGATCGCGGCCTTGGCGGCGGCGTCGAAGCCCTCGACGTCCGCCGTCGGGTCGGCCTCCGCGTAGCCGAGGGCGGTGGCCTCGTCGAGCGCCTCGGAGTAGCCGGCGCCCGCGGTGTCCATCCGGTCGAGGATGAAGTTGGTCGTGCCGTTGACGATGCCGAGGACGCGGTTGACGGTGTCCCCGGCGAGGGACTCGCGCAGCGGCCTGATCAGCGGGATCGCGCCCGCGACGGCCGCTTCGAAGTACAGGTCGCGGCCGTGCCGCTCGGCGGCCTCGTAGAGCGTCGTGCCGTCCTCGGCGAGCAGCGCCTTGTTGGCGGAGACGACGGAGGAGCCGTGTTCGAACGCGGTGGTGATGAGCGTACGGGCGGGCTCGACCCCGCCGATCACCTCGACCACCACGTCGATGTCACCGCGCTTGACGAGGGCGGTGGCGTCGGTGGTGATCAGCGCGGGGTCGATGCCCTCGCGCACCTTCGCGGGGCGCCTGACCGCGACCCCGGCCAGTTCGACCGGGGCCCCGATCCGCGCGGCGAGGTCGTCGGCGTGCGTCGTCATGATGCGCGCCACCTCTGAGCCGACCACACCACAGCCCAGCAGCGCCACCTTCAGCGGACGCGTACGCATCATCCGACCTACGCCTTTCATCCAACACAGCCGTTCGAGCACGAGAGGTACAGCAAGCGGTACAGGATCAGTGCGATCCAGTCTCACTCACCGGACGGGAATTCCTGTCCTTCGTCCAGATTGCGAGACATTTATTTCATTCTCCGACATCCAGTCGCAGAAGATCTTCCTCCGTCTCACGCCGGACGATCACCCGGGCCTCGCCGTCCCTGACGGCGACGACGGGCGGCCGGAGCGCGTGGTTGTAGTTGCTCGCCATCGAGCGGCAGTACGCGCCGGTGGCGGGGACGGCGATCAGATCGCCGGGCGCCAGGTCGGCGGGCAGGAACGCGTCCCGTACGACGATGTCACCGCTCTCGCAGTGCTTGCCGACGACGCGGGTGAGCATCGCCTCGGCGTCGGAGCGGCGGGAGACGAGCGCGACGCTGTACTCCGCGTCGTACAGGGCGGTACGGATGTTGTCGGACATGCCACCGTCCACACTGACATACGTACGGAGCCCTTCGAGCGGCTTGATGGTGCCGACCTCGTACAGCGTGAACGCCGTGGGCCCGACGATCGCGCGTCCCGGCTCGACGGAGATCCGGGGGGTGCTCAGCCCGGCCGACTCGCACTCGCGGGTGACGATGTCGCTGAGCGCCTTGGCGATGTCGTACGGCTCGCGCGGGTCGTCCTGCGGGGTGTAGGCGATGCCGAGGCCGCCGCCGAGGTCGATCTCGGGCAGCTCCACGCCGTGCTCGTCGCGCACTTCGGCGAGCAGCCGCACGACGCGGCGGGCGGAGACCTCGAAGCCCGCCATGTCGAAGATCTGCGAGCCGATGTGCGAGTGGATGCCGATCAGTTCCAGGCCGTCGAGCGTCAGGGCCCGCCGGACGGCCTCGGCGGCCTGCCCGCCGGCGAGCGCGATGCCGAACTTCTGGTCCTCGTGCGCCGTCGCGATGAACTCGTGCGTGTGCGCCTCGACGCCGACGGTGACCCGGATCTGGACGGGCTGGCGCTTGCCGAGGCGCTGCGCGACATGGGCGACCTGGACGATCTCCTGGAACGAGTCGAGGACGATCCGGCCGACTCCGGCGGCGACGGCGCGCTCGATCTCGTCGGCGGACTTGTTGTTCCCGTGGAAGGCGATGCGCGAGGCGGGCATCCCGGCGGCCAGCGCGGTCACCAGCTCGCCGCCCGAGCACACGTCGAGGTTGAGCCCCTCCTCGTACAGCCAGCGGACGACGGCGCGGGAGAGGAACGCCTTGCCCGCGTAGAACACGTCGGCGCCGGGGCCGAAGGCGTCCGCCCAGGCGCGGCAGCGGGCGCGGAAGTCGGCCTCGTCGAGGAAGTACGCGGGGGTGCCGAACTCCTCGGCCAGCCGGGTCACTTCGATGCCAGCGACGGTCGCCACCCCGTCCTCGTTCCGGCCGACCGTGCGCGACCAGACCTTCTCGTCGAGGACGTTGAGGTCGGCGGCGGGGGCGGTGTAGTGCCCTTCGGGCAGTACGTCTCCGTGGCGGGGGCCTGCGGGGTGTGCGGAACGGCTCATGTTCGTGGCTCTCTTGGTTGTTCAGAGGTGTTCTGGGGCGTCGATGCCGAGCAGGGACAGGCCGCCGGCCAGCACGGCCCCGGCGGCGGCGGCGAGCGCGAGCCGGGAGCGGTGGGCGGCCGAGGGTTTCTCGTCGCCGAGCGGCAGCGGACGGGCGGCCTCCTGGAAGCGCAGGAAAGCCTCCGCGGTGTGTTCGAGGTGGCGGGCGAGCCGGTCGGGCGCGCGGAGCCCGGCGGCGGCTTCGAGGACGGCGGGGTGGTCGCCGAGGGCGGTGAGGAGGCCGGTGTGCGTGGGCTCGCTCACCTCGTAGCCGGGAGTGCCGGGGGTGAGACCGAGCTGCCGCGCGCCGCGCGCGAGTGCTTGTGTGCGGGCGTGCGCGTAGCGGACCCGGAAGAGCGGGTTGCTCTCGCGCTGTACGAGCAGGTCGGGGCCGGTGTACGGACGGTCGTGCGCGGCGGGCCGCAGCAGCGCCCAGCGGGCGGCGTCGGGCCCGAGGCGGCGGAAGACGTCGGACCCGGTGTCGGAGGCGGCGCCGACGGGGGTCACGCGGAGCGTCTCGGCGGCTCCCGGCACGATCTCCGCCTCGGCGCCCTGGGCACGGAGCAGCGCGACGACGGTACGGGTCCAGAGGGCGGCGCGCTCCTCGGCTGCGGGCGCGAAGCGGGCGGCCGTACCGGCGAGGGCGTCGCCGTGGCCGTGGCGCGTGCCGTCGCGCAGGACCGTACGGACCAGCTCGGCGCGCAGCCGGTCGCGGCCGGCGGGGGCGAGGGTGAAGTTCAGGAAACCGGGGCCGGTGATCTCGACGCGCTCGATGGCCCCGTCGGCGCCGGGGGCCGTGGCGACCCGGCCGCGCAGGATCTCGGCGACCTCGCGGGGCGGCCGGCCGGCCGGGCCGGCCAGGCGCAGCGCGATGCTGGTGGCGTAGTCCCCGCTGCCGCCGGGGCGCGGCCGCTCGATCATGATCCGGTCGGGCACGGGCCCGGGCAGGGCGTCGTCCGCGACGGCGCGGCACACGGCGTGCCGCACGGTTCGGGAGAGTTCTGCGGGGGTCACGGGACAAGCGTATGGGAGGGGGGTGGGCTCTTGGCGAACCCGTTTCGCGATGCGGGCAGCTCCGGGCGGTCGGCTCCGGGTGCGTCCGGGCCGGCTGGGGGCGGTCAGCTCAGGGCGGATCCGGCCCACCCGGCGCCGTATCTGTCGTCGCGCGCCGGCGGCGCCTCCTGGTGGGTCAGCCGCCGTACGAGTCTGACCAGCTCCGACGGTTCGAAGGGCTTGGCGAGGAAGGCGTTCGCCCCGGCGGTGAGGCCCTCCTCCATCTCGTACTGCGTGCAGGCGCTGATTATCGCGATGGGCAGCAGGCGGGTGCGCGGGTCGGCGCGCAGCCGGGCGGCGGTGCGCACCCCGTCGAGCCGGGGCATCACCATGTCGAGGGTGATGGCGTCGGGCCGCACGTCGTGCACCACGTCCAGGCATTCGGCACCGTCGGCCGCGGTCACGACCTCGAACCCCTCCAGCTCAAGGTTGACCCTGATCAGCTGCCGGATGACTCTGTTGTCGTCGACAACGAGCACCCGGCCGGACGCCCCGGACACCCTTCGAGAGTAGGTCCGATCGCGGCGCCGCGTCCGGGTTTTGCCCACTTCCACCCGGCGCGGACGGCGCGTGTGCGCCCCGGGCATAGTCTCTGCGGATGGAGCAGAACGAAGTTGTCCTCAGGGCCATCGGGATCCTGACGCAGTCGGCGGAGTGGGTGAGGACGGCCGGCTCGGAGAACCCGGAGGCGGCGGGGGCCGCCGAGGGCGCCGGGGCGGCCGGAGATCCGGAGCCGGACGTCACGCCGGGCGCCGGTCAGATCGGCTCGCTGCTCGCCGAGGTCTTCCCCTCGTTCACGGTCTCCCCCGAGGCGACCCCGCTGGAGGCGGCGCACGCGGTGACCGAGGCGGCGCTGCCCGCCGTGATGCGGCTGATCGGCGCGTTCTCGTACATCTACGCGGAGCTGGCGCGGGTCCATGACAGCGGGCGTACGGACATCACGTCGGAGGAGTTGCTGCGGGAGCTGGCGCTGCGGATGTCACGGCCGGGCGACGGGGCCTGATCCGGCCGGCGAGGAGGACCCCCGCCGACGCGAGGGCGGCGGTGAACGCGAAGGTCCACAGCAGGGCGGCGCGGGTGGTGGCGCCGTGGTGGTGGGCGAGGGCGAGCGCGGCGCCGCCGAGACCGGCGACGAGCGCGGTGGCGAGGGTCTGGGCGAGCTGAAGGGCGCCGCTGATCTCGCCCTGCCGGCCGGGTGGCGCCTGCTCCAGGGTCTCCGTGGTGGACGCGTTGAAGGCGATCCCCATGCCGGCGCCGCCGATCGCCCAGCCCAGCACGGCGATCCAGGCGGGTACGGAGCCGGCCAGCACCGCCGTCGCCGTCACGGCCACCCCGCCGAGCAGCAGCGCGAAGCCGAGCGTCACACCGGTGGTGCGGCCCCCGGGGTTCCCGGTGTCGCGCCGCGCCTGGAGCAGTGAGCCGAGCACCCAGGTGATCGCGCCCGCCGAGAGGCCGAGCCCGGCGGCCGTGGGGCTCAGCCCGCGCAGCTCCTGGAGGCCGAGCGGCAGGAACGCCTCGCTCCCGAAGTAGACCCCGCAGAGCAGCCCGCGGAGCGCGATGCCCGCGCCGAGCCCCGGCCGGGCGGTGAGGGTGCCGCGGGGGGTGACGCGGCGCAGGGCGGGCACGGCGAGGGCGATCCCGGCCGCCGAGAGCACGGCGAGGAGTACGGCGTCACGCAGCAGCAGCGCCTGGAGGAGCAGTCCCGTACCGGCGGTGAGGAGGACGGCGCTGGCCAACGGCCCTTTCCACCAGGGGATTTCGGCGGTCCCGGGGGTCCCGGCGGTTCCGGCGGTCCTTGCCGGCTCTCCCGCGTCCCGTACCCGCACCCGGCCCACGGCCGGCAGGGTCAGGGCGGCGGCGACGGCGACCAGCGGCAGCATCAGCAGGAACACCCCGCGCCAGCCGACCCGGTCGGCGAGGGTACCGGCGACGACGGGGCCGGCCAGGGACGGAATCGTCCACGCGGAGGAGAGCAGCGCGAACATCCGGGCCCGCAGCCGCTCCGGGTAGGCGAGGCCGATCACCGTGTACGCCATGGCCATGATGGCGCCGACGCCCAGCCCCTGCGCGACCCTGCCGAGGAGGAACAGCGGCCAGGAGCCGGCGGTCCCGGCCAGCGCGCAGCCCGCGGCGAAGAGCAGCATGCCCAGGGCGAGCGGCCGGGCGGGCCCCGAGCGGTCGGCGGCGCGGCCCGCCAGCACGGTGGCGACGATATTGGCGAGCATCAGCGCGGACAGCCCCCAGCCGTACGCGCCCAGGCCGTCGAGGCGCCGGGCGATGTCGGGCAGGACGGTGGCCACCCCGAGCGACTCGAAGGCGACCATGCCGACGGCGAGGATCACCCCGAGGGTGAGGGCGCGGTGGGGCGGCTCGAAGACGCCCCCGGCGGGGGCGGGCGGATCGGCATGCGGGGACATGGCGGGCGGCTCCTTCTCGAATTATGTTCCGTTCCAGAACGGAACGATTCGAGAATACCTATACTTCGGGCATGGTCAACACGCGGGACTCCGCCACGGCACGCACGGGCCGACCCCGGGACGGGCGGATCGACGCCTCCGTACCCGTGGCGGTGCTGGAGATCCTTGAGGAGTCGGGCTACGCGCGGCTCACGCTGGAGGCGGTCGCGGCGCGCGCCGGTACGAGCAAACCGGCACTGCGCCGGCGGTGGCGCTCCCGGCAGCATCTGGTCGTCGAGGCGCTGGCGACCACGATCGGGACCTCCCCGACCCCCGACACCGGCTGTACGCACTGCGATCTGATCGCCGGGATCAACACCCTCGGCCAGGCGTTCGCCGCGCCCGCCCTGCGGCACACCCTGTCCGGGCTCGTCGCCGATCTCGCGGACGACCCCGAGCTGGCGGCCACGTTCCTGGACACGTTCTTCGCCCCCCGGCGGGCCTCGACGGCCGAGGCGCTGCGGCGCGGGATCGCGCGCGGCGACATCGCGCCGGACGCCGACATCGACCTGCTGCTCGACATGCTGGCCTCGACGACGTACTACCGGGCGCTGTTCGGACATCTGCCGGTGACGGAGGGGCTGGCCGAGGACGTGGTGCGGGTGGTGCTGTCCGGGGTGGGCACCGAGCGGTGGCGGGCCCGGTGGGCGGCGCGGGACACGCACGAGGACTGACGGGGGCGGGGCGTACGGGGGGCGGGTGCGGGCCTACGCGCCCGGGTCCGGGGCCGTGCCCGGGTCCGGGTCCGGACCCGCTCCCGCTTTCGCGCCCTTCGGCTGTACGGCGGCGAGGTAGGCGTAGATGGCGTCGCGGTTGCGGGCGAGGCACTCGACGCGCTGATGGATCCGCTCGGCCTCGTCGCGCAGCAGCGCGGCGGTCTCGGGGGTCAGGCACTCCGGGTGGAGATGGATCTGGTCCGGCCTGTTCAGGAAGGGCAGGATCCGGCGGATGATCTCGGTGGTGAGGCCGGAGTCGAGCAGACCGCGGATCTGCTGGACGCGGTGGACCGCCGCGTCGTCGTAGGCGCGGTAGCCGTTCCCGGCGCGCCCGGGGTGGAGCAGGTCCTGCTCCTCGTAGTAGCGCAGCATGCGGGTGGGGACGCCGGTGCGGCGGGACAGTTCACCGATGCGCACGGACTCCGCTCCCTGTTCGGCCGGGCTTGCCTTCACACTGATGTGAAGGTTTCACCATGGTCGCATGTCCACCGCATCGACCGACAGCGGCACACCCCTGTCCGCTCGGCCCGCGGCCCGGCCGCGAGGGCTGCCCCTGCCGGGGCTGCTGGCCCTGTTCACGGCCGCGTTCACCGCCGTCATGACCGAACTGCTCCCCGCCGGGCTGCTGCCCGGGATGAGCCGGAGTCTCCAGGTGTCCGAGGGGCGGGTGGGGTTCCTGGTGACGGGCTACGCCGCCGCCTCGTTCCTCGCCGCGATCCCGCTGACGGCGGCGCTGCGCGGGGTGCGGCGGCGTCCGGTGCTCATCGGGGCGCTGGCCGGTTTCGCGCTGTGCAACGCCGTGACCGCTCTCTCGTCCGCGTACTGGCCGACGTTCGGGGCGCGGCTGCTGGCCGGGGTGATGGGCGGCACGATGTGGGCGATGCTCGCGGGGTACGCGGCGCGGATGGTCCCGGCGGAGCGGCGGGGGCGGGCCATCGCGATCGTGCTGGCCGGGATCACCGTCGCGCTCTCGCTCGGCATTCCGGCGGGCACGGCGCTGGCGTCGCTGGCCGGGTGGCGGGCGGCGTTCGGGACGGTGGCGGTGCTGGCGGGGCTGCTGGTGCTGTGGGTGGCCCGGCAGGTCCCGGACTTCCCGGGCGAACCGGCAGCCGAGCGGGTGCCGTTGCACCGGATCGCCGCCGTACCGGGCATCGGGGCGGTGCTGGCCACCACGCTGCTGCTGCTCCTGGGGCACCAGACGATGTACACGTACATGGCGCCCTTCTCCGCACACGCGGGCTTCGGCCGTACGGGGCTGGTCCTGCTGGTCTTCGGCGCCGCCACGGTGGCCGGGATCTGGCTCACCGGCGCCCTCGTCGACCGGCGTCCACGCGCCGCACTGCTGGGCGCGCTGACCGCCATCGCGGCGGCGCAGCTCGCGCTGGGCCTCTTCGGCGCGCACCCGGCGGTGCTACTGACCGCCGTCGCGGCCTGGGGCGTCGCCTTCGGCGGGGCACCGACCCTGATCCAGACGGCCCTGGTCCGGATCTCGGGCCCGTCCCGCGCGGACGTGGCGACGGCGATGCAGACGACGGTCTACAACGGCGGCATCGCCGCGGGCTCCCTGGCGGGCGGCCTGGTCCTGGAATCCACCGGCGCCGGCGCCCTCCCCTGGACGGCGCTGCCACTGATCGCGGCGGCGCTGGCGGTGGTCTGGACGGCGCGGCGGCACGCGTATCCGGGGCGCTGAGGGGGGGGCGACGGGGCGTCAGCCGCCCCGCAGCCGCTCGGCGACCGCGCGCCGCAGCCGGGCCGCCGTCGCGGCGCCGTCCTCGGGCCGTACGTCCAGCACGCCGTGCTCCGTCATGAGCGCGTGGTACTGCTGCCGCGCGTAGGGAACGCCGGGCGGCAGGCCGGCGATGTGCCAGTGCGGATGGGCGTTGCCCTCGGCGCTGCCGAGGGAGAGGAGGTACGTGCGCTCGGGCGCCACCACGTCCTCGACGGCCAGCGCCACCGTGCGTACGAGCAGCGTCAGCCGGGTGTACGCGGCCTCGTCCAGGTCGCGGACGACATGCTCGACATGGGCCTTCGGCGCGACGAGGACCTTCCCGGGGAGGGTGGGATACCGGTCGAGGAAGGCCACGTGGGCGTCGTCCTCGTACACCGTCTCGTGCGCGTACGCCGGGTCCCCCGCGACGAAGGAGCACACGAAGCAGGGCCCGCCGCGCGCCCGTTGCTCGTACGTGCCCAGATCCATGGGCCGCCGGTGGGTCGAGTGCCGCTGTTCCTCGCGGGCGCGCCGCGAGATCTCGCGCGTGGACTGGATCTCCTCCTCGGTGATCGGGCCGTGTTCGGCCTCGGCCGCTTCGATGAGTTCCTTCGGATTGTCCCGCTCACGCTGCCGTGCGACAGCGGCTGCTTCGTACGCCGAGAGTCCGGATGAACCGCCGCGTGACCGGGCGGCCTCGGCGACAGCCCTCGGCATGGTGATCGAATACTTGTGGGTGGGCTCGCTCATGCCGCGGATCCTGCCGGACGCGTCCCACCCGTGGAGCCGCGTTTCGCCGCAGGGCGTACGCGAACACCCCACGCGCTCACTCCCCCGCCGCCCGCCCCGGCAGCGCACCGATCGCCGCCAGCGGGATCGCCGCCAGGACCAGCCACACCGCCGCGCCCGGCAGCCCCGTGTCCGTCAGTGCGCCCGTGGCCGCGCTGCCCGCCAGGACGATCAGGCCGGATACGGAGGAGAGCGCGCCCGTGTAGAGGCCGAGGCGGCCGGGGGCGGCCAGGTCGGGGAGCCAGGCTCGGGCGGCGGGGGCGATGAGCATCTGGCCGATGGCGAGCAGGGCCACGAAGCCGGCCGCCGGGAGCAGGCCCGGCGCGCCGGTGCGCCCGGCCGGGAGCGTGGCGGCCACGAGCGCGAAGCCCGCCGACAGGAACAGCAGCCCGGTGGCCATGGAACGGCGCAGGCCGAGGCGGTCGGCCGCCCAGCTGGTGAGGGGGAGCTGGGTGGTGACGACGAGCAGCGAGGAGAGCGCGAACAGCCAGGCCAGCGGCGCCTGGGAGCCCGCCGCGCGCTCCACCTCGGCCGGGAGGGCGAGATAGAGCTGGTTGTACACCAGCAGATACGTCCCGTACACCGCGCACAGCGCGAGGAAGGGCCGGTTGCCGAGCATGCGCCGTATCCCGCCCCGCCCGCTCACCCGGGGCCGGCCGGGGATGTGCTGGGGCAGCAGCCACGCGTGCCCGGCCAGGACGAGGACGAAGATGGCCGCCCCGGCGAGGCAGACCGTACGGAAGTCCACCGCCAGCAGCAGCGCGCCCAGCAGCGGCCCCACGAACGCGCCCGCCTGCCCGGCCGCCGTGAAGAGCGCGAGGACGCCGGTGCGCGGTCCGCCGCCCGCGTCCGCGCGGGCCACCGCCTGGCGGGTGACCTCGGACTCCACGGCGGGCGAGAACAGCGCCGCCGCGAAGCCGATCAGCAGGACGGCGCCGATGACCGGCCCCGTACGGTCCGCGTACCCGAGCCACACGAACCCGGCGATCCGCAGCGCGCACCCCGTCAGCACCACGGGCCGTACGCCGTACCGGTCGGTCAGCGCGCCGCCGACCAGGAACAGCCCCTGCTGGCTGAACGTACGCAGCCCCAGGACCAGGCCGACCAGCCAGCCGGCCAGGCCGATCCCGGCGCCGAGGTGATCGGCCAGGAACGGCAGTACGGCGAAGAAGCCCACGTTGAAGGCGAATTGGGTCAGGATCAGCAGCCGCAGCAGCGGGGACAGTTCACTCCACATCCCTGTCCCTGAGCGCGGCCACCGCCGGGCGCTTTCGGCGTGGCCGTCGGGCGCCGCCGGGCGTTCGGTCATCCGGCGCTCCTCGGGGCCGCCGTCCCGCGGGCGGGCGCGGACGGTTCCGGCCGCCGTGCGGGCCACCGGCCCCGTCCCCGTATCCGTATCCGTATCCGTATTCCGCCCGCCGCCGACACCGCCAGCGCGCCCAGCAGCGCCAGTACGGCGGCCGGGGCCAGCACCGCCCAGGGCGCGCGTTCCGCGTAGGGGAGGTTCTCGGCGAGCAGCAGGCCCCACTCGGGCGACGGCGGCTGCGCGCCCAGGCCCAGGAAGCCGAGGGAGGCCAGCGCGAGCGCCACGGCGGGCAGCCGCAGCAGCGCGTGCCGGGTGACGGGCGGGACGACGGCGGGCAGCAGCTCGTACCGCAGCAGATGCAGCGGGCCCGCGCCGAGCGCGCGGGTGGCGCTGAGATGTGTGGTGGCGCGCTCCTGCGTCAGCAGCGCGGCCGCGTGCGCGGCCAGCGGCGCCCAGGCGACGGCGGCGACCGCAAGCGCCGGGGTGTAAGGGCCGCTGCCAGCGACCCCGGCGACGAGGAGTCCGGCGAGCACGGGCGGTACGGCGTTCACGGTGTCCACGGCCGCGCCCGACACCCTCGGCACCAGCCCCAGCAGCACCCCGATCAGCAGCGCGGCGGCGCTCACCGCGACCGCCACCGCGAGCGTGGTGAGCGCTCCGTGCCCGACCCGCGCCAGCACGTCGCGGCCGAGCGCGTCCGTGCCGAAGGGGTGCGCCCAGGACGGCGGGCGCAGCCGGGCGGCGGTGTCCAGTGCCAGCGGATCGCGGAAGAGCCCCGCAGCTACGACGCCGAGCAGCGGCACCCCGTACACGAAGGGCAGTACGGAGCGGGCCGGCGGTCCGGCCCGGTGCGGCGAGGTGAGCGCGCCGTCGCGCAGGACGGGCCCCAGCAGCAGCCGGGCCACTCCCCTGGTGGCACCTCCGGCGACGGCGGCGAGCAGCAGGAGTGCCAGCGTGCCCGCCTGGAGCACCGGCAGGTCCTGGGCGATGGCCGCCTGGAGGGTGAGCCGGCCGAGTCCGGGGATGTCGAAGATCTGCTCCACGGCGACCGATCCGCCGGTGAGGCCGACGACGAACAGCCCGAGGTTCGGCAGCAGTCCGGGGAAGCAGCGCCGCAGCGCCTGCCGGACGATGCGGCGCCCGGGCAGGCCGCGCGCGCTCGCGGCCAGCGCCCACGGTTCGGCGAACGCGCCGGGCAGCGAGTCGTCGAGCAGCCGGCCGAGCAGCGCGCCGGCGGGCACGCCGAGCGCGAGCGCGGGCAGGACGAGCCACTGGGGCCCGTACCAGCCGAGCGCGGGCAGCCAGCCCAGCTGTACGCCGACGACGGTGGCCAGCACGGACGCCGTCAGGAACTCGGGGAGCGAGGCGAGCATCGCGGCCACCCCGCCCGCGCGGGGCCCGGCCGGCCGCCCCGCCGCCCCGCGCCGCAGCGTGCGGGCGCACACCGGCGCGGCCGTCGCGAGCGCCGCGACCATCGCCACGCCCATGAGCAGCAGCGACACACCGAGGGCCTGGACGACGGAGGGCAGTACGGCGCTCCCGGAGATCCAGGAGTGGCCGGCGTCGCCGTGGGCCAGGTCGCCGAGCCACTGCCCGAGCAACCGCAGCGGCCCGGCGCCGAGGCCGAGTTGGTCCCGTACCGCCGCCAGCGCCTCGGGGGTGGGGTCGCGGTCGGCGGAGCGCGCCTTGAGGACGGTCAGCGCGGGATCGGTGCGCGAGAGCCAGGGCAGCAGGCCGATGGCGCACAGCAGCCCGCCCGCGAGCACGGAGCGCCACAGGGCCGTCAGGCCCGGCCGGGATATGCGGGCCCGGGAGGTACGGGACATGGCTCAGCGCCGGGTGCCGGTGGCGACGACGGTGCGCTCGTACGGGTCGAGGAGGACACCGCTCACGGCGGCGGAGACGCCGAGAATGTTGCGCTGGTGGACGAGCGGAACGACCGCGTCCGTGCCCAGGATCCTGGCCTCGGCGGCCATCGCGGCGTCCTGCCGCTTCTCCGGGTCGCCGATGGCGTCGGCGGTGGCGACGGCCTGGTCGACGGTCTTGTCGCAGAGCCGGGCCATGTTGTACGTGCCGTCGCAGGTGTAGTCGCTGGCGAGGACCGAGACGGGGTCGCCGGTGTCGAGCATGGTGTTGCGCGCGCCGACGAACGCGTCGAACTTCCCGGCCAGCGCGTCGCCCTCGATGCGCGAGGACTCCCGTACGGTCAGCGTCACCTTGAAGCCGGCCTTCTCCAGCTGCTGCTGGAGCACCTGCGCGACCTCGGGCAGCTCCGGCCGGTTGTCGTACGTGGCGAGCCGGACGGTGGCGCCGGTGGTCTTCGCGGCGGCGGCGCGTCCGGTGGGCTGTTCGCGCTTGCCCGCCGCCCAGGTCAGCGCGGGGCCGAAGATGCCCTGGCCGGGGTCGGCGTATCCCTCGTAGACGTTCTTGGCGAGGACGGAGGTGTCGATCGCGGCGCGGGCGGCGGCCCGGAGCTTCGGATCGGTGAAGGGGCCGGAAGCGGTGTTGAGGTAGAGGCTGGTGGTGCGGGCGGTGGGGACTTCGCGGCCGGTGCCCTTGGCGAGGGAGGCCGCCTGCGCGAACGGGAGCGCCTCGGCGATGTCCTCCTCACCGGTGCGCAGCGCGTTGGCGCGGGCGGTGCCGTCGGCGATGAACCTGGCGTCGATGCCGGACGCCTGGGCCCGGCCGCCCCAGTAGTCGTCGAAGCGGTCCAGGGCGGCGGAGGTGGAGCCGTTCACCTTGGTGAGGGTGAAGGGTCCGGTGGCGTGGCCGACCGGGTCGGCGGCGCCCTTCTTCCCGTACGCCTGCGGGGACAGCACGGCGAGGCTGGGCCCGGCCAGCCGCAGCGGCAGTACGGGGTCGGGCGTCGCGGTCGTGACCCGCACCCGGCGGTCGCCGGACGCCTCGGCGGTCAGGGAGACCCCGGAGAGCGCGGCGGGCGCGGGGCTCGCCTGGGCGGCGTGGGTGAGGGCGGCGGCGGCAGCGGACGCGGTGACCGGCGTCCCGTCCTGGAAGCGCGCGTCGCGCAGGGTGAACTGCCAGGTGCGGGCGTTCTCCTTGGTCCAGGACTCGGCGAGCGCGGGGGCCGCGGCGCCGTTGCCGTCGAGCTTCGTCAGCCCCTCGGTGACGCCGAGCCGGCTGAGGAGGGTCGCGTCGGCCCCGTACGGGGAGAAGGACTCGGAGGGCGGGAAGGCCAGCGCGACCCGCAGCCGCCTGCCCTCGCCGGAGCCCGCTTTGGGGTCCGCGGAGCCGCCGGAGGCGAAGCAGCCGGAGAGCAGGGGGATGAGCAGCAGGCCGGCGGCCCACCGGCGAGGTCGGACGGAGCGCATGATCCTCGTTCTCTGTTCTCTGCGGGGTCTGTGGGTGACACACCGGCTACGGGACGAACGAACGAGAGATTACATGACAACCGTTTTCATCAGCCGAGCGGTATCTCGAAGTGCACGATGCTCTGACCGCCGCCCGCGATCTCCTCGCGCTCATCACACACCGCCTTGCCCATCGAGCGCCAGAACGCCTCGGCGCCGGGCACCGCCGGATCGGTGTGCAGATAGACCGAGCGGTATCCGCCGTCCGCCACCGCGAAGTCCACCAGTTCACGCACCAGCGCCCGCGCGAGGCCCTGGCGGCGATGGCCGGGGCGGGTGTAGACGCGGCGCAGCTGGGCCGTCTCCCCGGAGGGGTAACGCTCCGCCATCCAGGCCGGGTTGGGGGGATTGACGGGCCCGCGGGAGTCCAGCGCGGCGACGGCGACGACGCCCTCGCTCCCGTCCCCGCCCTCACTCCCACTCCCGCTCTCGTCGAGGGCGACGAGCAGCGTGTGCCGGGGCGAGGCCAGATACGCGCCCGCGAGATCGATGATGTCGGCGTGCCAGCGCGGCACGTACCCGGTACCGAAGTCGCGGTAGACGGTGTCGAGCATGACGGCGCGCGCGGCGTCGAGGTGATCGGGGGTCGCCGTTCGGATGCGATAGCTAGGCACTTGCGCATCATACGCATTAAGCCCCGGCCGCCCGCACGCCGCCTCTGCCGGAGGGCCGCCGCCTCAGCCGGAGGGCGCCGCCCTGACCGTGCCCAGGAAGCGGACATGCGGCCGGCCGTCGGGACCGTCCGGGGTGACGGTCGCGCGTACGCCGTAGACGGCCGCGATGAGCTGCTCGGTGAGGGTCTCCCTGGGGGCGCCGGCGGCCACCACGCGGCCGTGCTGGAGCACGACGACCTGGTCGCAGTACATCGCCGCGAGATTCAGGTCGTGCAGGGCGATGACGGTGGTGACGGGCAGCGCGGCCACGAGGTTCAGCAGGTCGAGCTGGTGCTGGATGTCGAGGTGGTTGGTCGGCTCGTCCAGCAGGAGTTCCCGGGGTTCCTGCGCGAGCGCGCGGGCGATCTGCACGCGCTGGCGCTCGCCGCCCGACAAGGTGTGCCAGGACTGGCCGGCCCGGTCGGTGAGCCCGGTGCGCTCCAGCGCCGTACGCACCGCTTCGTCGTCGCCCGCCGACTCCGGTGTCCAGGCGCGGCGGTGCGGGACGCGGCCGAGGCGTACGACCTCGCGCACGGTCAGCTCGACCTGGGTACCGGCCTGCTGCTCGACGACGGCGACCTGGCGGGCGATCGCCCTGCGGCCGAGTTCGGGGAGCGGGCGGCCGTCGAGGGTGACGACACCGGAGGCGGGCGCCAGGACTCCGGCGAGGATCCGCAGCAGGGTCGACTTGCCGGAGCCGTTCGGCCCGAGCAGCCCCAGCGTGGAGCCTGGCGCGGGCGCGAGGCCGACCCCGTCCAGGACGAGCCGCCCCCCGGCGGTACGGGAGACCCGCTCGGCGCGCAGTCCGGGCGGGGGCGTCGCGCCGGTCATGCCGTCCTCCGGGCGCGGTACAGCACGGCCACGAACGCCGGTACGCCGATCAGGGACGTCACCACTCCCACCGGTACCTCCTGCGGGTCGAGCACGGTACGGGCCAGGGTGTCGACCCACACCAGGAACACGGCCCCGGCCAGGGCCGTCACCGGCAGCAGCCTGCCGTGGTTGGGGCCGACCAGCGCGCGGGCGGCGTGCGGCAGGACGAGACCGACGAAGCCGATCGCCCCCGCCGAGCTGACCAGCGCCGCCGTCAGCAGGGCCGTGACACAGAGCAGCACCAGGCGGGTACGGCCGACGGAGACGCCGAGCGTGGCCGCCGCGTCCTGCCCGAAGGCGAACGCGTCGAGGGTCCTGGCGTATCCGCCGCACACCAGCAGCGCGAGCGCGAGCACGGCGGAGCAGATCCACACATCGTTCCAGCCGGCGCCGCCGAGCGAGCCGAGCAGCCAGAACAGCACGCCGCGCGTGGTCTCCGCGTCGGCGGACGTCATGACGATGAAGGAGGTGAGCGCGGAGAACAGCTGCATGGCCGCGACCCCGGAGAGCACCACCCGGTCCGTCGTCCCGCCGAGCGTGTGGCTGAGCAGCAGCACCATCGCGAACGAGCAGAGCGCGCCCAGGAACGCGCCGCCGGACAGCGACAGGGCGCCGCCGCCCACCCCGAGGACGACGACGAGCACGGCGCCGGTGGAGGCGCCCGAGGAGACACCGAGCACGAACGGGTCGGCGAGCGGATTGCGCAGCAGCGCCTGCATGACCGCCCCGCACACCGCGAGTCCGGCGCCGCACACGGCCGCGAGCAGCGTGCGCGGCAGCCGCAGGTTCCATACGATTCCGTCGCGGATCGGGGTGAGCCGCGACTCGCCCCAGCCGAGGTGAGCGGCCACGACCGACCAGACGTCGCCGACCCGGATCTGCGCCGGGCCGATGGTGATCGCGACGGCGACGGAGGCCACCAGCGCGGCGAGCCCGCCGGCGCACAGGAGCAGCACGCGCGGGCTCCCCGGACCCCACAGGGCGCGCGGCCCGCGGGAGGCGCGTGCGGCGGAGGTCGGTGCGGCGTGCTCCGGTGCGGCGGACTGCGGCGCACCGGGATCCGCGGCCGCTTCCCCCGCCGGATCTCTCGCCGAGTCCCGCTCCGGATCCCGCTCCCGCTGGATCGTCACTTCGCGGGCGCGTACGAGCGCAGCGCAGCGGCGACCTTCTCGACGCCTTCGACCGTGCGGATGGTCGGGTTCATCGCCTGGCCGCTGAGCAGCACGTACCGCTTGTTCCTGACCGCGTCCATCTCCTTGGTGACCGGATTGGACTCCAGGAACTCGATCTTCTTGGCGGCGGTCTCGGCGGACTGCGACTTGCGCGTGAGGTCGCCGATCACCAGGAAGTCGGGGTCGCGGTCGGCCACCGTCTCCCAGTTGATCTGGGGCCACTCGTCCTGGGTGTCGTCGAAGACGTTCTTCGCGCCGACGGCGTTGGTGATGATGCCGGGGGCGCCGCAGCAGCCGCCCATGTACGGGGAGTCGGAGTTGGCGAACCAGTACAGCAGCGTGACCTTCTCGGTCTTCGCCGCGTCCAGCCCCGCCGTCGCCTTCGCCATCCGGGCCTCAAGCGCGGCGACGACCTTCTCGCCGCGCTCCTCGACCCCGAAGACCTCGGCCAGGTCCCGTACCTCGCCGTAGACGCTCTCCATGGCCAGCGGGGTGGAGCGGGCGCCGTCCGTGCCCACGGTCTTGTCGTTCTTGGTGCAGTCGGCGGGCGAGATGTACGTGGGCACGCCCAGCTTCTCGAACTGCGCCCGGGTGGCCACGCCCCCCTTGCCCAGCGTCGACTGGAAGGAGGAGGCGACGAAGTCGGGCTCGGCGTCGAGGACCTTCTCGAAGGAGGGGTTGTTGTCCGCGAGCCGGGGGACCTCGGCGTTGGCCTTCTCCAGCCCCTTCAGCAGCGGGTCGGTCCAGGTCGCGGTCCCGGCCATGCGGTCCGCCAGACCGAGGGAGAGCATGATCTCCGTCGTCCCCTGGTTGAGCGAGACGGCGCGGCGGGGCGGGGCGTCGATCCGTACCCGCTGTCCGCAGTTCTCGACGGTACGGGGATATCCGGCGGCCTCGTCCTCGGCCGTCTTCGCGTCCTGTGCCGTACCGCCTCCCCCGCAGGCCGTCAGGGACAGGGCTCCGGCGAGGAGCAGGGTCGTCAGTGCGGCGGGACGGAGCGGGCGCGCGATCGGCACGGTGGTTCCTCTGCGTTCGAGGGCCCATGCGCGGAGCCCGTTCGTACGGTGCTCCCCCGCCGCCTGAAAGGACGGGGGCGGCCAGCAGGTCTTCGGACTCGGGATCTCCCGGACGTGACGCCTTCCCGGACGGTCGCCGCCCAGTGGCCGATGCCACGCCCGTCACCCTCACCGCTGCGCGTCAGCTCCGGATTTCCACCGGATTCCCTGACCCACGTACATGGGTTCGACTGGCCTCGGCAAGCTATCACAGCCGGAAATCGCCCCTGTCGGCCGTGTTTCCACAGGTGGGCCCCGGTCACCGGCCGCGCTCCCTCGCGCCACCATCCGGCGTCGAGCCGCGCTCAAGTCGCCACCAGCAGCCTTGCACCCGACAGGCTCTGAGGCGAAAGGACGCACAGCGATGTTCCGCATGAACCGAGACAGGACCGGCGCCGGGCGCTGCCGGTCCACGGGGCCGGGCCCCGCCCACGGCCCCGCCCAAGGCCCCGCCCACGACCGCGCGGGAGGCCCGCGTTGAGCAGGCGCGTAGTGATCACCGGTATCGGCGTACGCGCCCCCGGAGGCGCCGGGACGAAGGAGTTCTGGAGCCTGCTGACCGACGGCCGTACCGCCACCCGCGCCATCTCGTTCTTCGACGCCTCGCCCTTCCGGTCCCGGATCGCGGGCGAGGTCGACTTCGACGCGGCGGCGGAGGGGCTCAGCCCCCGGGAGATCCGCCGGATGGACCGCGCCACCCAGTTCGCCGTCGCCTGCACCCGGGAGGCGATCGCCGACAGCGGTCTGGAGCTGGACTCCCTGGACCCGCACCGGATCGGGGTGAGCCTGGGCAGCGCGGTCGCCTCGGCGACCAGTCTGGAGAACGAGTACCTGGTCATGTCGGACGCGGGCCGGGAGTGGCTGGTGGATCCCGGCTATCTCTCGCCGCACATGTTCGACTACCTCAGCCCCGGGGTGATGCCCGCCGAGGTGGCCTGGGCCGCCGGTGCGGAGGGCCCGGTGGCGATGGTCTCCGACGGCTGCACCTCCGGCCTCGACTCCGTCGGCTACGCGGTGCAGCTGATCCGGGAGGGCACCGTCGACACCGTCGTCGCCGGCGCCGCCGACACCCCGATCTCCCCCATCGTGGTCGCCTGCTTCGACGCCATCAAGGCCACCACCCCCCGCAACGACGACCCGGAACACGCCTCCCGGCCGTTCGACGGCTCGCGCAACGGCTTCGTGCTCGCGGAGGGCGCGGCCATGTTCGTGCTGGAGGAGTACGGGGCGGCCCGCGCGCGCGGCGCGCACATCTACGCCGAGGTCGGCGGCTACGCCACCCGGTGCAACGCGTACCACATGACCGGTCTGAAGAAGGACGGCCGCGAGATGGCCGAGGCGATCCGGGTGGCGCTCGACGAGTCCCGCCTGGACCGCGGCGCCATCGACTACATCAACGCGCACGGCTCGGGCACCAAGCAGAACGACCGGCACGAGACCGCCGCCTACAAGCGCAGCCTGGGCGAGCGGGCCCGTGAGGTGCCCATCAGCTCCATCAAGTCGATGGTGGGGCACTCGCTCGGCGCCATCGGCTCGATCGAGATCGCGGCCTCGCTGCTGGCCATCGACGCCAATGTCGTACCGCCCACGGCGAATCTGCGCACGGCCGACCCGGAGTGCGACCTGGACTACGTACCGCTGACCGCGCGCGAGCAGCGGGTGGACACCGTCCTGACGGTGGGCAGCGGCTTCGGCGGTTTCCAGAGCGCGATGGTGCTGCACGATCCGGAGGTGGCGCGATGAGTACGGTGATCACCGGGCTCGCCGTGGCAGCCCCGAACGGGCTGGGCACGGACGCCTACTGGAAGGCCGTGCTGGCCGGGCAGAGCGGGATCGGCGAGCTGGCCCGCTTCGACGCCTCGGGCTACCCGTCCCGGCTGGCCGGGCAGATCCTGGACTTCGAGGCCGGCGAGCTGCTACCCAGCCGGCTGCTGCCGCAGACCGACGTCTCGACCCGGTACGCGCTGGTCGCGGCCGACTGGGCGCTGGCGGACGCCGGGATCGGCCCCGAGACCCTGCCGGACTACGAGATGGGCGTGGTCACCTCCAGCGCGCAGGGCGGCTTCGAGTTCACCCACCGGGAGTTCCACAAGCTCTGGAGCCAGGGCCCCGAATTCGTCAGCGTCTACGAGTCGTTCGCCTGGTTCTACGCCGTCAACACCGGCCAGATCTCCATCCGCAACGGCATGCGCGGACCCGGCGCCGCGCTCGTCGCCGAGCAGGCGGGCGGGCTCGACGCGGTCGGCCACGCCCGGCGCACCGTGCGGCGCGGCACGTCGATGGTGCTCAGCGGCGGGGTGGACTCGGCGTTCGACCCGTGGGGCTGGTCGGCCCAGCTGTCCGGCGGGCTGGTCAGCACCGTCGACGACCCGGCCCGCGCCTATCTGCCGTTCGACACGGCGGCGTCGGGCCATGTGCCGGGCGAGGGCGGCGCGATCGTCATCCTGGAGGACGGCGCCCGGGCGCGCGAGCGCGGTGCGCCGCAGGTGTACGGGGAGGTCGTCGGCTACGCGGCGACATTCGACCCCAGGCCCGGCTCCGGCCGTCCGCCGGGGCTGCGCCGCGCCGCCGAACTTGCCCTGGCCGACGCGGGGTTGCGGCCCTCCGACATCGACGTGGTGTTCGCAGACGGGGCCGGGACACCGGAACTCGACCGGGCCGAGGCCGAGGCGATCCGCGAGATCTTCGGGCCGCACGGCGTGCCGGTCACCGCGCCCAAGGCGCTCACCGGCCGGCTCTCCGCGGGCGGCGGCCCGGTCGACCTGGTCACCGCGCTGCTCTCGATCCGGGACCAGGTGATCCCGGCGACCGGCCACAGCGCCGACGTACCGCCGGAGTACGGCATCGACCTCGTCCGGGGCGAGCCGCGCGGCCGGCCGGTCACGGCCGCGCTGGTCCTGGCGCGCGGTCGCTGGGGCTTCAACTCGGCGGTGGTCGTCACCGGTCCCGAGCAGTGACCGCCCCGCCCCGGCCTCGGTCACCTCAACTTCAACCACCTCAACTTCAACCACTTCCACCACTTCAACGACCTCATCACCTCACAGAAAAGAGCGGGGAACTCTCATGGCGACCATGGACCTCGACGACCTCCGCCGCATCCTGGTGGCCTGCGCGGGCCAGGACGACGGCATCGACCTCACCGGCGACATCCTGGACACCCCTCTTGAGGAGCTGGGTTACGACTCGCTGGCGCTGATGGAGAGCGCGGCCCGGATCAAGCAGGAGTTCGGCGTCGACCTGACGGACGACGACGTGGCCGAGGTCGGCACACCCCGCGCCCTGCTGAGCCTGGTCAACGACACCGCCGTGGCGACGGCCGGCTGACCCGCCGGGCCGTGCGCACCACCACTCAGGGTGAGGGGGCAGGGCCCCTCACCCTCCCTGTTCCGCAAGCGTGTTGAGGAGAACCGCCCCATGACAGCGACCACCCGGCCCGCCGGCACGGCCCGGCCGACGACACACCGCACCGAGCACACCCGTATCGTCTCCGCGCCCGCCCAGGTGCTCTACGACCTGGTGGCCGACGCCACCCGCTGGCCCGCGATCTTCGGCCCGAGCGTTCATCTCGTCCATCTGGAACGCGGCGGGCGCGGCGAGCGCTTCGAGATCTGGGCCCTGGTCAACGGCGAGGTGGCCAACTGGGTCTCCCGGCGGGTCCTGGACCCCGAGCGCCGGTATGTGAGCTTCCGTCAGGAACGCAGCCACCCTCCGGTCGCCGCCATGGGCGGCGGCTGGCTCTTCCGTGAACTGCCGGGCGGGCGTACCGAGGTGGTGCTCCGGCACCGCTTCGCCGCGACCGACGACGACCCGGCGACCGTGGAGGGGCTCCTGCGCGGCCTGGACCGCAACAGCGCCGAGGAGCTGGCCGCGCTGGCCCGGGTGGCCGAGCTGGGCCACCCGGTGGAGGACGTGGTGTTCTCGTTCACCGACCGGGTGCCGCTGGAGGGGCCGGCCGAGGCGGCGTACGACTTCGTGAACCGCGCCGATCTGTGGGCGGAGCGGCTGCCGCACGTGGCCGGGGTCGAGCTGACCGAGACCGTGCCCGGCGTCCAGGAGCTGCGGATGGACACGGTGACGGCCGACGGGTCGGCCCACTCGACGCGTTCGGTGCGGGTGTGCCGGGCGCCGGAGTGGATCGCGTACAAGCAACTGGCCATGCCCCGGCTGCTGTCGGGCCACAGCGGTCTGTGGACCTTCACCGAGGGTCCCGACGGTCCGGTGGCGTCGGCCACGCACACCGTCGTGCTGAATCCGGCGGCGGTGGCGGAGGTGCTGGGCGAGGGCAGCACGCTCGCCGACGCCAGGAACCACATCCGCGACGCGCTGGGGCGCAACAGCCTCGCCACCATGAGTCACGCCGCGTCGCACGCGGCGTCCCGCGCGGCGGATCGCGCGGCGGATCGCGCCTGACACCGCGCCGAACACGCCTGACACGGAAGGGAATCCACCGGCCGGATCCCGCCCGTTCTCACGTTCGGTAAAAACTGGGCGCGAGTTTCAGCAAAGAGCGACACGGAGGGCAAACCGACTCGGTCGCCGAACCTCTCCTCCGTACTATCGGCCCCTGGGGGGCTGAATCACGATCCAGCCCCCCGGTCGACAGGGGGAAGGCAATCGATGATACGAGTCATGCTGGCCGAGGACATGCACATGATCCGGGGCGCGCTGGTGGCCCTGCTGGAGTTGGAGGACGACATCACGGTCGTCGCCGAACTGGACCGCGGCGACACCATCGTGCGTACCGCGCTGGAGCACCGCCCCGATGTCGCGATCGTCGACATCGACCTGCCGGGTCTCGACGGGCTCACGGCGGCGGCCGAGTTACGCGAGCGGCTGCCGCAGTGCCGCACGCTGGTGCTCACCAGTCTGGGCGGCAGCGGCACCGTACGCCGGGTGCTCGACACCCAGGTCGCCGGGTTCCTCCTCAAGGACGCCCCGCCCGCCGAACTGGCCCAGGCGGTAAGGAAGATCGCGGCCGGTCAGCGGGTGATCGCCCCGGAGCTGGCGCTGGCCGCCTGGGACAGCGAGCACTCCCCGCTGACCCGCCGCGAGACGGACGTGCTGCGGCTGGCCGCCGAGGGCGCCGGGGCGCAGGAGATCGCCGCGCACTTCCATCTCTCCGTGGGCACCGTACGGAACTATCTGTCGGCGGCCGTCACCAAACTGCACGCACGCAACCGGATGGACGCGGTCCGGATCGCCCGGGACGTCGGCTGGCTCCAGCGGTACTGAGCGGCCGGGCCCCGAGAGCCGTGAAGATCTCACGCCCGGAATCATGCGTCACACACGATGGGGACTTCATACCCAGGTCGCTGACGGCCTAACTATGCCCACGGCACGACCGGTGTCAGGCTCGGGTCGACGCCGGGGAACCGCTCCCGGCTCCTCATGGGGGAGGACCGACCGATGTTGGACATCAACGTACTTGGGCAACTGGCCGTCAGTGAACGGGGGGTCTCGATCGTACCCAGCGCGGGCAAACCGCGTCAGGTGCTCGGACTGCTCGCTTTACGGGCCGGCCGGCCCGTCCCGGTGCCGACGCTGATGGAGGAGCTGTGGGGGGACGGCATCCCGCGCAGCGCGGCGACCACCCTCCAGACGTACGTCCTCCAGCTGCGCCGCAGGATCGGCGCGGCGCTGGGACCGGACTCCGGCACGGCGGCCAAGGACATCCTGGCCACCCGCTTCAACGGCTACCAGCTGGCGGGACCGGTGAACTCGCTCGACGTGCGGGAGTTCCACCGGTCGGCGGAACAGGGCTACGCGGCCATGGAGTTGGGGGACTTCAGGTCGGCCTCGGTGCATCTTCAGCGCGCGCTGCGGCTGTGGAACGGACCGGCGCTGACGGACGTACCGGCCGGCCGGGTCCTGAAGACCGAGCTGGTCGGTCTCGAAGAGGCCCGGATGCGGGCGCTGGGCCAGCGCGTCGAGGCCGATCTGCGGCGCGGCCGGCACACCGCGCTCGTCCCTGAGCTGCGGACCCTGACCGCCCAGCATCCGATGGACGAGAACCTCTGCGCGCAGCTGATGACCAGCCTCTACCGGTCGGGCGGGACCTCGCGGGCCCTCGCGGCGTTCCACCGGCTGCGCCGGACGCTCATCGACGAGCTGGGGATCGAGCCGTCGCCGCGCCTCCAGCGGCTCTACCAGGCCGTGTTGTCGAACTCGCTGGACCTCGAACTGCCCGAGGAGGAGACCAGGCGGCTCGTCGGCTGACCCGCAGCCGTCGCCACCACATGGCCGGACGGCAGGACGCGGCTGGTGAAGCGCCACTCGTCCTGCGGCGCGGGAGCGCCGTCGGCCCGCAGCAGCAGCGGCGGGCCGCCGTCCGGCGGCAGGGCGAAGCCGAAGGAGGCGAACGAGAGCCGGAGTCCCGTGCCCAGGGCCTTGGTGTAGGACTCCTTCAGCGTCCACAGCCGCAGCAGCGCCAGATCGCGCCGGTGCGCGGGCAGCCGGTCCAGGGCCGCGCGTTCGTGGGGTGTGCAGGCGCGCAGTTCCAGGCCGGTGCCGTGGACGGCGCGGGTGGCGGGCTCGGCGTCGGTACCGACGGCGCCGCGCAGATTCAGGGCCACGGCGACCAGCCCGCGGGTATGGCTCAGGCTCACCTCGATGTCGCCCCAGCCGCGCAGGTACGGGCGTCCGCCGGGGGTACGGGCCAGCTCCAGGTCGGCCGGGCGGACGTCCAGCGCGGTGGCGGCGGCGTGTTTCAGCAGCAGCCGGGAGACGGCGAACCGCCGCTGCCGTACGGCGTGTCCGGCCAGGGCCCGGTGGCGCGCGCCGTCCCGGCCGAGGAGACGCTCCAGCTCGGCCGCGCCGGTCTCCCAGCCCTCGGCGGGCGAGTGGACCAGTACGGCGCCCCGCGCGCGGAGGGCCGAACGCACCGGCTGCCAGGGCCCGTCGGGTCCGGTGACGCGGACGGCACGCATCGCGCCGTCACCGGCCCAGCCGGGCGGCGACCCGGCCGAGCGCGCCGAGCAGCGGCTCGGGTCCGGCGCACCCGGACAGCACACGCGGGGGCAGCTCCGGGAGGAGCGGGGACAGGGACCGGACAGGGACCGGTTCCGACGCGTCGCGCAGGAGGCAGGCGGCGGCGCCGAGCAGCGCGTGGCGTTCGGCCGCGGCCCGTACGCGCGGATCACCCGGCGTCAACGCGGCGCATTCTGCGCGTACTTCGGCGAGTTCCCCGGAGAGGTCCCGCAGCAGCTCCCCCAGCGGGCCGTGCGCCGGGCCGTGCCCGGCGCCCGGCACGGCGAGCGCCGGCCGGTGCGCGCGCAGAACATCGAGCGGTACGGGCCCGGGGGCCGGGAGCGCGGCCAGCACGGCGAGGTGGCGGCGGTACTCCCCGTACGGCCCGTCGGCGCGGTGCAGCGCCGGGCCGAGGACCGTCGCCAGGCACCGGGCGCTGTCCAGCGGCAGCCGGGGCACGAGCCGGTCCGCCACCCAGGGGGCCGCGCCCCGGGCGGCGGCGCGCAGCAGGGCCAGGTCGAGAACGACCGCGCCGAGCGCCGCCCCGGTGGCGGGCGCGGTGAGCGGCCGGACCCCGGCCCGGCCGGAGCGGGCAGCGACCAGCACGGAGCGCAGCGCGCCGGCGAGCGCGTCGATACCGGTCGCGACGGCATCGGTCGGGAGGACGTGGGGCGGGACGGCACCGGTCGGGAGGACGTGGGTCGGGGCGGCACCGGCAGTGACGGCATCGGCGGTGACGGCCTCGCTCGCGGTCGTGCCGCGCGCGGGGCTTCCGGCGTACGGCACCGGACTCAGCGCTGTTCGTCGTAGGTGACGACCCGTGAGCGCATGAGGATCTCGCCCTCCTGCTCCACCAGCACGTCGTGCAGCAGGCAGTGCGGCCAGATCTCCGGGCGCTCGCCGGGCCGGATCCGCACGATCATCGCGTAGACGGTGGAGTCGATGGCGCCGTCCGGACGGGGGTCGAGAACGATCTGGTTGAACCAGTGGCGCCTGCGGACCGGATCGCCCGCGTACTTCGTGTTGAACGAGCGCAGTTCGGCGACGATCCCGGGCCGGGTGACGGCGGGCGGCACGGTGGGCGTGTGCTGGAAACTGCCGTCCTCGGTGAAGGTCCCGGCGTACTCCTCGAACCGGCCCGTGTCGAGCGCCTGCATCTGCCGCGCGTAGAAGTGCTGCACCTGTGTGTACAGCTCGGTCATGGCGTATGTGCTGGTCATCCGGGCCTCCGGGGAGTGCGGGTGGTACGGGCATGCTGTCCGCGTCCACTCGAAGAGGGCTCGAAAACGGCTTCAGGCGCCGCCCGGCCGGGATCCGCGCCATAACCCCCCGCAACCCCCGCCCGGTCCTCCGCCGAGGCACGGTCGAGACCGCTTCCACCGGTACTCAAGGGGCGCGCCGCAGGCTCGACGCACACGCGACCGCAGGTGATGGAGGAGAACATGGCGGAGGCAGTCAAGCCGGTGGCCCTGGTGACGGGCGCCACCAGCGGCATCGGACTGGAGATCACCCGGCGGCTCGCCGGACTGGGCGCCCGCGTCTACGTCTGCGGCCGCCGGCAGGAGCAACTTGCCGCCACCATAAAGGAGTTGCAGGAACAGGGCCTGGAGGTGGACGGCACCACCTGTGACGTGGCTGATCCGGCCCAGATCAAGGCGTACGTGCGGTCGGCGGTGGAGCGCTTCGGCCCGGTCGACATCCTGGTCAACAACGCGGGGCGCAGCGGCGGCGGAGCCACCGCAGAGATCTCCGACGAGCTGTGGCTCGACGTGATCAACACGAATCTGAACAGCGTCTTCCTGATGACCAAGGAGGTGCTGAACGCCGGCGGCATGCTGGGCAAGGAGCGCGGCCGGATCATCAGCATCGCGTCGACCGGCGGCAAGCAGGGCGTGGTGCACGCCGCTCCGTACTCGGCGTCCAAGCACGGCGTGGTGGGCTTCACGAAGGCGCTCGGGCTGGAGCTGGCCCGTACCGGCATCACCGTCAACGCGGTGTGCCCGGGGTTCGTCGAGACGCCGATGGCCGAGCGGGTGCGCACGCACTACGCGAACATCTGGGGGGTGACCGAGGAGGAGACCCACGACCGGATCAGCCAGCGGGTGCCGCTCGGCCGGTACGTGGAGGTCCGCGAGGTCGCGGCGATGGTGGAGTACCTGGTCGGCGACGACGCGGCGGCGGTCACCGCCCAGGCGCTCAACGTCTGTGGTGGCCTGGGGAATTACTGAGCCGTCGAGGCCGGCCGCCGGGGCGGGGCCGGCACCGCGCGGCCGAGGTCACGGGCGACGGCGGCGGCCTCGCCGCGCGAGCCGACGGAGAGCTTCTCCAGGACATTGGCGACATGGAACTTCACCGTGTGCTCGCTGATGTGGAGCTGTTCGGCGATCCGCCGGTTGCGATATCCCTGGGTCAGGCACTCCAGGACCTGGAGTTCGCGCGGATTGAGCGAGTCCAGCGCGTGCGCGGACGCGGTCTCCGACGCGGCCAGCGGCAGTGTGGCGGTGAGCGTGCTGCCCCAGCCGGGGGCCGCGTCCAGGGCCAGTGTGCCGCCGAGCGCGGTCACCCGGTCCGACAGCCGGTGTATCGCCAGGGCGTCCGGCGCGAGCGCACCGGGGCCGTCGTCGCGCAGATCGATCCGCAGTTCGGTGTTCTCGGCGTGCCACGCCACCCGGATCCGCCCCACGCCCTCCTGCTCCAGCATGATCAGTACGGTGCCGCGCACCACAGCGCGGGCGGTGTTGGCGATGTCGCTGGGCAGCAACTGGTGGGCGCGCGGGGGCGGTACGAGGTCGAGAACCACGTCGCTGTAGCGGATGAGCGGGTCGAGCCGCTCGGTGAGCCGGGCGAACGCCTCGCCCGCCGTCTCCTCGCTCAGGGCCCGGTCGAGGTCACTGGTGGCGCGCAGCTCGATGAGCGCGGAGACGGCGATGTCGGTGGCGGTGCGCCGGGCCGTGGTGTCGTCGAGGGTGCGCGAGCGCAGCGCGCCCAGCATCGCGGTGAGGGCGGCGGTGTGGGCGTCGGTGAGTTCGGCGATCACCCGGGCCCGTTCGCCGGCCGCCGCGCGGTTGCCGGCGAGCGGCTCCGGATGCGCCTGGGCGGCGTATCCGGCGAGGTGCAGACAGGCCAGGTCCCACAGCTGCTGGACGGTCCCGCGCACCGCGGCGTCCGGCACCACACCGTCGTCGGGGACGATGACCAGCAGCGCCCCGGAGGCGCCGGAGGGCGCGGAGGCCGCGCCCAGCACCGGCCGGGTGTCCCCGGCGAGCGCGGCGGGGCCGAAGTAGGGGGTGCCGATGTCCACCGATCCGGCCAGCCGGGCGAGTTCGGCGCTGGAGATCTTGTCGGCCAGGGCCGGTTCGCCGTGCGTGCGCATCGGGGAGCGCGCGCAGTCCCCGGTCAGTATGGCGAGCGCCCGGTGCGGCAGCGCCTCGGCCAGGACCACTGACAGCCGGTCCAGGGTCCGGCCCGGCGGCGCCTGGAGGATGGCGAGCGCCCACGCGAGCGCGTGCCCGGCGTCCGAGGTGTGCCCTGGGTCCGAGGTGTGCCCGAGGTCCGACGCGTGCCCGGCGTGCGACACATGACGGGCGTCCGACGCCTGCCCGGGGTCCGATCGGCCCTGAAGGTCCATGGCCGCGATGCTAGTCGCCGGGCAGCCGGTGGGGACCGCTCTTTCGGGTAGGTCCAACCGCTCCGACGGGCAGGTACGGAGTGGGGACCGGGGGGTGAAGCTGGGCGGGAACCGCTTCCCCTCCTTGAGGAGTTACGTCCCGATGAAGGCTCTCGTCGCCCCTTCGTACGGTCCCCTGGACCAGCTCGTCGTCACCGATGTGCCCAAGCCCGCGCCCGGTCCGGGGCAGATCCTGGTCCGGGTCGAGACCGCCGCGCTCAACCCGCTCGACGCGGCGCTGGTCGTCGGCGCGATGCGCGAGATGATGCCGGTCGAGCACCCCTTCGTGGTGGGCATGGACGCCTCGGGCGTGGTGGAGGCGGTCGGCGAGGGCGTCACCGGCTACGCCGCCGGGGACGAGGTCCTGGCGTACACCCACTTCCACCCCGGCACCATCGCCGAGTACACGCTGGTCACCGAGGGTCCCGACGTCGCCCCGCGGCCCGCGGGGCTGGACGCGGCGCGCGCGGCGGCGCTGGTCTCGACCTCGCTCACCGGCGAGTGCGTGCTGGACGCGGTGGCGGGCGAGACCGGGCAGACCCTGCTCGTCATCGGCGCGACCGGCGGTGTCGGCAGCTTCGTGGTGCAGCTGGCGTCCCGGGCGGGCCTGCGGGTGCTGGCCACCGCCGCCCCGGCGGACGCGGAGTACGTACGGGGCCTGGGCGCGTCCGAGGTCATCGACTACACCGCCGTCGACACCCTGAAGGAGGCGCTGCGCCTCGCGCCCGACGGGGTCGACGCCGTGGTGGACCTGATCAGCCGGGGTCCGGCGCTGGCCGGCACGGCGGCGGCGGTCAAGGAGGGGGGCCGGCTGGTGTCCACCCTGATGGGACCGACGGAGTTCGAGCGCGGCGTCACCGTGACGTACGTCCGGATGGCCACCAGGGACGGCCGGCTCGGGGCGCTCGCCGAGCGGGTGCTCTCGGGCGACCTGAGCGTCGAGGTGACCGCCACGTACCCGCTCTCCGACGCCCCGAAGGCGCTCGCGGAGTTCGCGGCCGGGCGCTACACCCGGGGCAAGGTCGTCGTGACGGTCTGAGCACCGGCGCGCACGGGGGTCCGGCCGCTCCCTGAGGGACCGGTCCCCCGGGGGCGGCGACGGCGGGATGTCCCGCGCCGCCGAGAGGAACCCCGGCCTCCCTCAAGTGTTCCTCGTGCCCGTCCTTCCATGCTGTGGCGCGCAGTTCCACCACAGAGGAGACGAGCATGGGAAGCAGACTACGAGCCGCGATCGGCCTGATCGCCGTGGCCCTCACCGCCGCTCTGCTGCCGGCGGCGGCGCAGGCACAGACGCAAACGCAGGCACAGACGCAAACGCAGACGCAGACGCGGACGTCCGCGTCGTCGGAGCGGGCGCGCACCGCCGGCACCGTCCTGTTCAGCGACGACTTCGGATCGGGATTCGACAGCTCGGACAGCGGGCCCTGGATGCGGCTGCCGATCGGCGATCTGCCGGGCGGGGACGGTGTCACCTCCACCTCGTCCCAGGGGCTGAAGGTCGTGCCCTCCGGCACCGATCCGCTCACCGGCGCACCCGCCTTCGCCTTCACCAGCGGACAGCAGTCGGCCGGCGGCGCCGGAACGGCCGACCGGATGAAGTGGCTGGCCTGGCCCCGGCACTTCGCCGCCAGTGGCACCCCGGGGTACGACACCCCCGCGACCGGCGCGATGACCTGCACGACCACCATGTCGGCGCGTACCCGCGGCTCCGAGCGCCACCCCTTCGGCTCGGCCGTCACCGACGCGCGCAACGACCCCCGGCTGGCGGCGGGCGCGGTGGTCGCGGGCGACCTGGAGAGCGGCGTGATCCTCGGCTTCCTGGTCACCGACAACAAGGCGTACGCGCTCTACGAGCGGATCCGCGTCCCCGGCACCGACTACGCCGCGTACAGCTACGCCGTGCCCGTCGCGACCTTCGCCCGGGGTACGAGCCCGACGTACCAGGTGGTCCTGGACCGCGGCCGGTCGCGGGTGACGTGGAAGATCAACGGGGCCACCGTGCTGTCCGTGAACGCCATCGGCCACCGGGCGCTGGACCGCCGGTATCTGCTGGTGGACCACGGCGGTACGGACCAGACCGTCCTGCCGCGCCAGCTGAACTGCGGCGTGGGCACCTTCACCCTGCTGGACGGGGCGGGCGCGGACGGCGGCGGCCTGGTGCGGCTGGACTCCGACAGGTCGTACTACGCCCCGCGCCAGGGCGAGCCGACGCCGCAGACCTTCATCGACGACAGCAGCCTTCCGGCCAACCGGCTGTGGGGCCAGGGCGCGGAACTCCAGGTGCGCCGGGTGTCCATCGGCGTCGGCTGACCCGCCGTCCGGGCGGGATGTTTCGGACGGGACGGCGGGCGGGCCCGACGTCCCGTCCGCCCGTCCCACCCGTCCCGCCCGACACCGTCCCGCCCGGACCGTTCGACCCGTATTCGAGTCCCCTCGGACAGCCTGATGGCCGGTCCGATCAGGGGAGTTGCGCATGAGTGTCGAACGCGTCGACGTGTGTGTCGTGGGAGGCGGGCCCGGCGGAATGATGGCCGGCCTGCTGCTGGCAAGACAGGGGCTCGAAGTCGTCGTCCTGGAGAGGCACGCGGACTTCCTGCGTGACTTCCGGGGCGACACCGTGCACCCCTCCACGCTCCAGGTGCTTGAGGAACTGGGCCTGGTGGAGGAGTTTCTGAAGATCCATCACATCAAGGCTCCGGCCATCACCATGGAGACCGCCATGGGACCGGTGACCTTCAGCGACTTCACCCGCCTGCGCAGCCGTTATCCGTACATGGCCTTCATGCCGCAGTGGGACGTCCTGAACTTCCTGGCCGAGGCCGGGCGCCGCTACCCGGGCTTCCGGCTCCTCCAGGAAGCCACGGTGACCGGACTGGTGACCGCCGGCGGCCACGTCACCGGGGTACGGGCCGACACCCCCCAGGGGCCTGTGGAGTTCGCGTCGAAGCTGGTGGTCGCCGCCGACGGACGGCACTCCACGATGCGCGCCCACGCCGGGCTGCGGACCGCCGAGAGCGTCGCCCCGATGGACGCGCTGTGGTTCCGGCTGAGCAGGGAGGACGGCGAGGTCTACCCCACCATCCGGGCGGGCAACGGGTTCCTGATCGGGACCATCAACCGGGGCGACTTCTGGCAGATCGTCTACATGATCCCCAAGGGCGGGTACGGCGCGGTCCGCGAGGCCGGCCTCGGCGGCTTCCGGGACGCCGTCGCCGCGATCCACGGCGGGATGCGCGAGCGGCTGGAGAAGGAGATCAACGACTGGGACGACATCAAGCTCCTGGACGTCAGGATCGACCGGCTGCGCCGCTGGTACCGTCCGGGCCTGGTCTGCGTCGGCGACGCCGCCCACGCGATGTCACCGGCGGGCGGCGTCGGTATCAATCTGGCCATCCAGGACGCGGTAGCCGCCGCCCGGATCCTCGGGCCGGTCCTGCGCGAGGGACGCACCCCGACCCTCCCCGAGCTGCGCCGGGTGCAGCGGCGCAGGCAATTCCCCATGCGGGTCGTGCAGTTCATCCAGTTGCGGCTGCTCTCGGACCTCTACCCGAGCGCGACCCGCAAGGGGACGGACAAGCCGCTGGTGCCACGGCTGGGCCGCCGCTTCCCGGTCGTCCCGCGCCTCCTGGCCCGTATCGTCGGGCTCGGCGTCCGCCCGGAGAGCGTCGGAGCGGACAAGTGAGCGCGCCAGGAACGACCGGAGAGACGCGGACCGCGACGACGACTACAACCGCGCCCACAACTACGCCCGCACCGAGCGGCGCCGAACTGGCCGGACTGTGGCGGCTCGTCGCGTACTTCGACATCGACGACGAGGGCGCCACATCCGAGGGACCGCTCGGCCCCGAGCCCCGGGGGCTGCTGTTCTACAGCGCCGACGGCTACATGTCGGTCGACATGATGCGCCCAGGACCACCGGGCCCCGCCGTCGGTTACATGGGATACGCGGGGGGCTGGAGAGTGTCCGGGAATCAACTCGTACACATGATCGAAGTGTGCTCGAATCCTTTGTGGGCGGACACCGAGCAGATCCGCGACGTCACACTGGACGGAGACCGGCTGGTTCTCAGTGGTTCGGCCGTGGTTTCCGGCCAACCTCAGCGCCGCGTCCTGCACTGGGAACGAGCGCGTATTGCCGGGGAGTTACCACTTCGCGACAGAACACCACCACCAAGGTAATTCCTACGCGTAGCGACCAGACTGGAGGCAGACGGTCGCGAGGGGGGTTCTTGCATGTCGGCAGAGCGGTACGCGTCCACTCGGCGGCCGGGGTTCCGGATCATCCTCGGCGGCTGGTGCGGCCTGGGCCTCGTGGCACTCCTGAATCTCTACCACTCCCGCGGGGGCCTCGACCTGCTGGACGCCGTGCTCGCGATCCTGACCCCCGTGGCCGCCGGGCTCCTGTGCCACGGGCTGACCCTCTCCCACGCCCGGAGCGAGGACACCGCGGCGACCGTGGCGCAGGAGAGGGCGCGGTTCGCCCGTGACCTGCACGACCTGCTCGGCTACAGCCTCTCGGCCATCACCCTCAAGAGCGAACTCGCCCGGAGGATGGTGGGAAGCGACGAGATCCGGGCGCGGCGGGAGCTGGCGGAGGTCCTGGAGATCTCCCGGCAGGCGCTGCGCGACGTACGGGAGGTGTCCCAGCGCTATCCGGACCTGTCGCTGACCGAGGCGGTCGCCTCGGTGCGCGGCGTCCTGGACTCGGCGGGTGTCGCCTCCGACATCGAGGTGCACGCCGGAGCGCTGCCCACCGAGGTCAGCACCGTGATGGCCACGGTGCTGCGGGAGGGCGTCGCCAATCTGCTGCGCCACAGCCAGGCGCGCAGGTGCCGCATCCGCGTGAGACGGGCGGGCGGCAATATCTCGCTGGCGCTGTCCAACGACGGGCTGAGGGGAAGTCCCGACCCGACGCGGCGGCGGCGCAACGGGCTGGACAATCTGGCGGCCCGGATGGCCGACGCCGGCGGCGAGCTGTCCGTATACACCGACAGGGACGGCTGGTTCCATCTGCTCGCGGTGTGTCCCGTTCCGGAGACACCGGCAGCCACCGGGTATCCCGTGGACGAGAGGGAAAAGGAGAAGGAGGACGAGGAAATGGAGGACTGCGGGCAGCCCTGTATGCACTCGATGCCCTGACGGCGCGGGTCCCGCGTCCCCCTCGACCGGGACTCGACCCGCTGCGGCGAGGATCGCCGAGGTGTGTGACGAGAGCCCCGTGCTCCGCGCCCACCTCCCGTATCCCGCGCCCGCGTCACGTATCCAGCGGGCCGACCCTTCAGGAGCATCCGTGATCTCACGTCAGTGGACGAGTCCCGCCGCCCGTCTGGAGGAGGTCGCGGACGGGGTGTTCGCCTATCTCCAGCCGGACGGGGGATGGTGCCTGAACAACGCGGGCGTCATCGTCGCGGACGGCGAGTCCGCGCTCGTGGACACGGCCGCCACCGAGGCGCGGGCCCGGCAGCTGAGGGACGCCGCCCTGACGGTCGCGCCGGCCGCCCCCCGTACGGTCGTCAACACGCACTTCCACGGCGATCACGCCTTCGGCAACTTCGTCTTCCCCGAGGCCGTGGTGATCGGCCATGAGCGCACCCGCACCGAGATGGCCGAGGCGGGACTCCATCTGACCGGGCTGTGGCCGGAGGTCCACTGGGGGGAACTGGAGCTGGTCCTGCCCACGCTCACCTATCAGGACCGGATGACGCTCCATGTGGGCGGCCTGCGGGCCGAGTTGATCCATGTGGGCCCGGCGCACACCACCAACGACACGGCCGTCTGGCTGCCCGAGCGCGGCGTGCTGTTCCTCGGCGACCTGGTCATGTCCGGCGTGACCCCTTTCTGCCCCATGGGCTCGGTCTCCGGCTCCCTCCAGGCCGTCGAGCGGCTGCGCGCGCTGGACGCCCGTACGCTGGTGACCGGCCACGGCCCGGTCACGGGCCCCGAGGTCTTCGACGTGACCGAGAGCTATCTGCGCTGGCTCCAGGGCCTGGCCGAAGAAGGCGTCAGCGCCGGACTCACCCCGCTGGAAGTGGCCCGCGAAACCGACCTCGGCCCCTACGCCGAACTCCTCGACTCCGAGCGCCTGGTACCGAACCTCCACCGCGCCTACGCCGAGGAACGGGGCGCCGCCCCCGGCGTCCCCCTGGACATCGGCGCCCTCTTCGGCGAAATGATCCAACACCACGGCCGCGTCCCCACCTGCCACGCCTGACACACCTGGCGCGACAACGCCCTCGGTCGGCAGCGCGGGGCCCGTCACACCCTGCCCATGGTGTACATCACAGGTTCACGGAGCGATGCGGCAGCGCCATCAAGGTCGGCGAGACGAGAGGCCAGGGTCGCCTCGGCCAGGCGCTGCGGCAGAGCGGCACTGAACTTGAGCCCGGTCAGGGCACGAGAGTCCACGGAGGGAAAACACAGCCGTGCAAGTGCGCTTTCGGCCCGACAGGTGAGTACGTAGCCGATCCTGACCGCCGTGTTCGTACCGTCGGGGCTGGATCGCTGCTCGCCCCCGTTCCACGACCGCCCCTCCGCCGCCGGCAATCCGGGAAGGCCGGGGGGCGCTTTCAAGCTCCCGTACACCGGCCACTGAAGCTCTTTATCGATCGCCCCTTACGACGATCTGCTCTTATGATTACCTGCGTGAAGCGTGAGTCTTTCGTTATGGTGCATGTCGGTCAGAGCCGTGAGTCCCAGCACAACCTTTGCCATGGGCTCAAGACCCGTTCCTGGGGATTTCCGACATCGAAACCCGAGTACGGGTCGGCGCGTCCACGTTTCGCCGTGCTGGCCACCGGAGCGGGCCCCCGGGTGCCCCTCGACGTGTGGCTCACGCGGCGGATCAATCTGTGGCTGTGCGAAGTCCGTACGAGCTTCTACGAAGGGCGCGCACCTCACTGGCCCGACGAGGAAGCCGAGAACACCGTCAAGTACCCGGTGCGCTTCGGGATCGAGCCGCTGGCCATAGTTCGCGACATATCGCTCGATGAAAGCGGACCTTTGGGGCTGGCCGGCAGCGACGCCATCCGCCGTTCCGGCACCGAGCGAGGCATCGGCAAGCTCTGCGAATTGGACCCCCAGCCGCTGCTCGACGCCGCGGGCATCCAGGTCGACTGGGCGCAGCGGCAGTACGTTCCCCTGAACCGCGCGCCGCGGTTCACGACGGAACAGGTCGAGGCGCCCAAGCGCCCGGGGCGCGGTGCCGGGTTCATCTCCGATCCCAAGAAGCGGAAGGCCATCGAACTCCACGCGGAGAACATGGCCGTCGCTCACTACGAACAGCAGGGATGGACCGTCGAACGCCTGGGCAAACCGTACGACTTGCACTGCACGCGCGCGCGGGAGGAGCGGCGCGTCGAGGTCAAGGGAACGACGGGCGCGGCCACGAGTGTGGAACTGACGATCAACGAAGTCGAACACGCGCGTAACCCGCAACACGCCGTGGATCTGTACGTGGTCAGCGACATCGTCGTCGACGCGCACAGTTCCGACTACGCCATGAGCGGAGGAAGGGTGGCGCACTTCGAGGACTGGTACCCGGAAGAGGAAGATCTGCGTCCCCGCCGGTTCGAGTACCGCCTGCCATTCACCGACTGATCCGCAACCGTCACCGACCCCGTTTCTGCCGATGCGCCCTTCGCCCCGTCGCGGGCGGTAATCGTACGGAGATTTTCTGTGGCCCTCTTGCGTATGTCCGCCCGTGCTCTGGAACGCACCGACCCCGGTGCGCTGGCCGAGGGGTTGGCGGAACGGTCCCTTGCGGAACTCCTCCGTTCGGCGGCGAGCGCCGAGGTCCGGGCATGGCGCAACAGCCTTCCCGCTCTTGCCCGGGTGCTGTGCGACGCCGGACTGGAAGAGGTCGAAGTTCTCCTCGAGTACAAAATGCCGTACAGCAGCCTGCGCGCGGACGCCCTGCTGGCCGGCACACACCCGGAAACGGGCAGACCCTCATATGTCCTGGTCGAGCTGAAGCAGTGGAGTGAAGCGCGGCTGGTGCCCGAAACGAAAGATCTCTGCTGGCTTCCCGGATTCGGCTACCGCGCCCACCTCCACCCCGTCGCCCAGGTGCGCCGCTACTGCGAGTACCTGCGGGACTTCACTGCCCTGCTGGACGGCACGGACCGCCACGTCACGGGCGTTGCCTACCTCCACAACGCCAAGGACCGTGACGTTGCCGAACTGCTCGGAATGGGCAATGGGCGAGCCCATCTTTTCACCGACAGTTCGCGCGGCGCGTTCATCCAGCATCTGCAGAACCAGATTTCGCCGCTCGCCGGAGCCCTCGACGCGGACGCCCTCCTGGAGAGCCCCGCTGTCCCAAGCCGAGAACTCATGCGAACCGCTGCTGAAGAGATCCTGAATGGCGGCAAGTTCCGTCTCATGGACGAGCAACAGGTCGCGGTTTCCCTGGTCAAGCGTGCTGTCACCATCTCGCAGCAGTCGGACCGCAAAGAAGTCATCGTGGTCACCGGAGGCCCTGGATCGGGCAAGAGCCTGATCGCCCTGCACCTGATGGGGCATCTCGGCCGGAACAGCCGCAGCGTCGTCCACGCGACAGGCTCCAAGTCGTTCACTACCACCTTGCAGCATGTCGTCGAGCAGAAACACCGGCGCGCGGCCAAACTCTTCCGCTACTTCCTCGACTTCAGCAGCGCGGAGAAGAACGCGCTCGACGTCCTCATCTGCGACGAGGCGCATCGGATCCGCCACCATCCGGGCACCTCCAGCGCCCCGGATGTCCGTCGGAGCCGGCGAAGCCAGGTGGCCCAACTCATCGACGCCGCCAGGGTTCCGGTCTTCCTGCTCGACGAGCACCAGGTTGTACTGCCCGGCGAGATGGGCAGCGTGAGAGAGATCGACGAGGCAGCCAAGGCGCGGGGCTGCGAAGTGCGGCATGTCAACCTCGACGAGCAGTTCCGCTGCGGCGGCAGCCGCGCCTACGAGGAGTGGGTCCTCCGGCTGCTGGATCTGAATCCGGGAGGACCGGTGAGCTGGAAGCCCGAGCCCAACTTCGAACTACTGCTCGCCGACACCCCCCAGCAGATGGAGACTTACCTTCACGCACGCCAGGCGGCCGGATCCACAGCCCGCATGACCGCGGGATTCTGCTGGCCGTGGAGCGCCCCGCGCCAGGACGGCACCCTGGTCGACGACATCGTCATAGGGGACTGGCGCCGGGCCTGGAACGTCAAAGGTGAGCGGGAGGTCTCCGGTGGACCGCGATCCTCCCTTTGGGCCACCGAGCCGGGCGGCATCGCCCAGGTCGGCTGCGTCTACACAGCCCAGGGATTCGAATACGCGTGGAACGGCACCATCCTCGGCCCCGACCTGGTTTGGCGCGACAACGGGTGGTACGCCAGCAAGGACGCGTGCGAGGACAGCGGTCTGAAGAGGGCCGCCCCCCAAGAATTCCAGCTCCTTGTACGCAACCGGTACAAAGTGCTCTTGACGCGTGGCCTGACCGGAACCGTACTGTTCTCCACCGATCCCGAAACGCAAGCCAAACTGCGCACGCTCATCCCGGGCAGGGTTGCTCCGTAGCAACGGCTGGATGGCGGCGAGAGGGGCCGGACATGGCCCCTGGACTCCTACGCAGAACTCCTCGGCTCCGAGCTCCGCGTCCCGCTTGCCTCACCTGGCGCCCGTCCGATCGCGAGGGTCCGTTGCCCCGGGATGGCCTCGATCGTTGACGGATTGGACCGACTCGTCGGGGCCACCACGCGACTGGGAGAGGAAGTCCTATGAATACCGTGCATGTGCGCGTCGGAGTGCATCGAACCGCATATCACACTGACCCCCAATGCCCCTCACTGAACGGCAAGGAGGACACTTTCAAGGGGATTGTCCCCATGCCGAAGAGCATGGCGGAGGAGCAGAACCTGAAGGCGTGCGGGCACTGTGAGCGACTCGACGGGCGGCATTGACGTCACGGAAAAAGTGGCCGGCCCTGCGGAGGCAGATCCGGCCTCGCCAAAGTCGCCGATCCGCTCCGGTTCGTCGCGGCCGGCACCGGTCGCTCGCTCGCTCGCTGAACGATCGGATCACGCGGACGGCCCTCGCGGGTCCGACTCCGAGGCTCGGCCATTCCGTGAGCGTCGGGGCCGGGGCCGGTCATGCGACCGGGCGACCACCTGCTTCCAACGACATCCGCCTGCGCATACGCCAAGACCCCGTCCTCAGCGAAACCGCTGAGGACGTGGTCTTTGGGCACCTTCTGAAAGGTGCCCCCGGCAGGATTCGAACCTGCGCACCCGGCTCCGGAGGCCGATGCTCTATCCCCTGAGCTACGGGGGCGTGTTGCCTGTGTTGCTTGGCGACGAGGGAAACCTTACCAGCTTCGGTGGGGTGGCCGTGAACAGGTATTTCGGGTCAGGCGGAGGCGCGCTTGGCGCGGGCGGCGGGGGTCTTCTTCGTCGTGGTGGTCTTCTTGGCCGTGCTCTTCGCTGTGGCCTTGGTGGCGGTCTTCCCGGCCGCGCGCTTGGCGGGCGTCGCCTTCTTCGCTGTCGTCTTCTTCTTCGCCGCCGTCTTCTTGGCCGGCTCGCGGTCCGCGAGGTGCGTGACCTCGGCCTCGGCATCCGTGGTGTGGCCGCCCTCGTCGCGCGATTTCTGGGCCGCGCGGACGCTGTTCTCCAGGGCGGCCATCAGGTCGATGACCTTGCCGCCGCCCGCCGCCGCGGGGGCGCGGGGCGGGGCCGGTGCGCCTTCGGCCTTGGACGCGATGAGTTCTTCGACGGCTTCGCGGTAGTCGTCGTGCAGGGAGTCGAGGTCGACCGAGCCGAGGGTGTCCATCAGGGCATCGGCCAGGTCGAGTTCGGCGTCCCGTACCCGTACGTCGGTCTCGGGGGCGACACCCTCGGGGGCGCGGATCTCGTCCGGCCAGAGCAGGCCGTGCATGACGATCACGTCGTCGACCACCCGGAGCATCCCGAGCCGCTCGCGCCCGCGCAGGGCGAATTTGGCGATCGCGACTTTCTTGCCGCGCTTCAGCGCCTCCCGCAGCAGGGTGTACGGCTTGGCGGCGGGCACGCCGCTCGCCGAGAGGTAGTAGGCCGTGTCCATCTGGAGGGGGTCGATCTCGCTCGCGGCGACGAACGCGACGATCTCGATCGTCTTCGCCGTGGGCAGCGGCAGCGCGGCGAGGTCGTCGTCGGTGATCGGGATCATGACGCCGCCCGCGTCCTCGTACGCCTTGCCGATGTCCGGCGCCGTCACCTCCTCCCCGTCCAGTTCGCAGACCTTGCGGTAGCGGATCCGGCCGCCGTCCTCCTTGTGGATCTGACGGAAGGAGATCGAGTGGTTCTCGGTGGCGTTGACGAGCTTGATCGGGATGCTGACCAGCCCGAAGGAGATCGCGCCGTTCCATATGGATCGCACGTTCCATCCCTTTCCTCACGTAATCATGGGATTCTCATCGTATGACGCCTATCACAGAGGTGGAGGGGCGGAGCCTGGCGCTCAGCAATCTGGACAAGGTCCTGTACGCCGCCACCGGCACCACCAAGGGCGAGATCCTGCACTATTACGCCCGTACGGCGGCCCCTCTGCTGGCCCATCTCGCCGACCGTCCCGTCTCCTTCCTGCGCTACCCCGACGGCCCCGGCGGCCAGCGCTTCTTCACCAAGAACCCGCCGCCCGGCACCCCGGAGTGGGTACGGATCGCCGAGGTGCCCAGAAAGTCGGCGGACTCCGGCAGACAGGTGGTGGTGGCGGATCTGGCGACGCTGATGTGGGCGGCGAACCTGGTCGTGGAGTTCCATACGCACCAGTGGCGCGCCGAGGCGCCCGGCGTCGCCGACCGGCTGGTCTTCGACCTGGACCCCGGCGCTCCCGCCGACGCCGTCGAGTGCTGCGCGGTGGCGCGCTGGCTGCGCGGGCGGCTGGACGAGGACGGCCTGGCCGCGTACGTGAAGACGTCGGGCTCCAAGGGGCTGCATGTGCTCGTGCCGCTGACGGGGACACCCTCGCCCGAGGTCTCGGCGTACGCGAAGGAGCTGGCCGTGGAGGCACAGGAGGCGATGCCGGAGCTGGTGGTGCACCTGATGAAGCGGGCGCTGCGGCCGGGGAAGGTCTTCGTCGACCACAGCCAGAACGCCGCCGCGAAGACGACGGCGGCGCCCTACACCCTGCGCGCCGGGCCGGAACCGACCGTGTCCACTCCCCTGACCTGGGACGAGGTCGCCAGCTGCACGAATGCCGGGCAGCTGGTCTTCCGGCTGGACGACCTCGCCGACCGGCTGGAGCGGTACGGGGACCTCCTCGCCCCGCTCACCGAACGGGACCGGGCCGGACGTCTGCCCCGGCCTGCCTGAGCCAGGTACGGCGTCCCCGGGCCGCCGCGTACAGCGCCTCGATGTCCGCCGGTCTGAGTACGCCGCCGAGCGCCTCGGGGAGCAGGCTGATCCGCCCGGCGTCCCCGTCGTACCAGGCGACGGTCGTCCCGTCCCGCCGGATGACGTGCAGCCGGTCCGGGCCGCGTCGGCCGCCCGGCGTGACGCGTAATCGGGTCATCGCCCCCCACGATTATGGGAACAGCCGCCGGGCCACCGGGCAAGACAGCGGGGCGGGCGCGGGGGCGGCGCCACTCCGGGGGCGGCGCCACTCCGGGGGCGGCGCCACTCCGGGTGGGGCGCCACTCCGGGTGGGGCGCCACTCCGGGTGGCAGGACGCCCACCGGCCATGAAATGCGACTTAACTCATCTTTCTCACCATAAAGTGACAGAACGACCTAGATCGTTCGATCGTTCGTTCCAGGAGCGTCTTGCCCCCTCGCCGCGTCGCCGCCGGAACAGCGCTGGCCACCACCGCCGCGCTGGCGCTGGCCCTGTCCGCGTGCGCCGGGCAGAGCGGGCTCAGGAGCGCGGGCCCGACGCCGACCGCGATCGGGCCGGTGCGGCTGTGGCCCGGCCTGCCCCCCATCTCGGCGCCGCCCCTCGACTTCGGGGAGAGCACCCGCGAGCGAGTCCCCGGCATCAAGGTCGCCCACGACGACATCGACGCGGTGAGCCCGGTCGCCGTCGTACGGGCCGAGGCCGCCGCCCACCCGGACGACCTCACGGGCATCGACGGGCTCCCCCGGGAGACCGCGGCGCGGCTCGCCGGCTGCGGGGAGGGCGCCCGGCGCGGACCGGGGTGCCCGGTCCTCCGGGCGTACCACCACGATCTGACCGGGGACGGCCGCGACGAGCTGATCATCGGGATCGAACTGCCCTACCAGCAGCTCGCCGTCCGCTGCTACACCGCCGAGCAGGGCGGGCTGATCCGGATCATGTCCACCTCCGACCAGATCGTGGGCGCCGAACTGGCGGGCCGGGACCTGATCCTGCGGGTGGTCTCGGCGGGCATCCCGGGGTACGAGTACCGGACGGCCTGGTCCTGGGACGGGCGCCGGGGGACGATGCTGCCCACCCGGGACGAGATCGTCCCGGCCGCGACTCCGGCGCCCTCGGGGCGCGAGGGCGCACGGCGGGGGCCGCCGCCGGGCGGCCCCGCTTTCCCGCCGCCGGGCGCCGTCGGGCCGCCCCCACCCCCGGGCATCGCCGGTCCCCAGCCGCCGGGCACCAACGGATCGTCCCCGCCCCCGGGTGCCAACGGGGCGTCCCCGCTGAGCCATGTGGGCCACCACGCCCTCCTCGCCGCCTCCGACCACGTAAGCCGCCCATGAGGCCCCGGCCAGTGAGGCCCCACCTGACGAGACCCCGCCTGACGAGGCCCCACCTGCTGCGGCCCCGGCTGCCGGCCTGGAGCGCCACCCTCACCTGGAAGGCCGCCGTCTTCATCACGGTGATGTGCTGTGCGCTGGCCGCGCTGCTCGGCGCGCTCGTCCATGTGTCCGTCACCCGTCAGACCGTCAATTCCGCGCGAGACAAAGCACTCTCCCGGCTGAACGCGGTCACACAGACGTACGAGGCCGGCGAGCCGCTCCCCCGGTTCGCCGGGCTGGACGCGCCGGGGCTGCCCGAGCCGCTGCGCGCCCTCGCCCTGAGCGGGCGGCGCGGCACGATGGTCGCGGACTTCGACGGGCACCCCACCATGTGGGCGGCCGGGCCCGCCGACGGCAGGGCGCTCGCCGCCCGCGTCGACTACACACTCAGCCAGAACACCATCACCAATCTGGACCAGGCGATCCTCGGCTCCTCCGCACTCGCCATCGGCGCCACCCTCCTCGTCGGCGCCTTCGCCGTCACCCGGGTCACCCGGCGGCTGCATCTGACGGCGCAGGTGGCGCGGCGGATCGGCGCGGGCGATCTCGACGCGCGCGTCAACGACCCCCGCACGAAAGGCCGTTCGCGCCCCCAGGACGAGGTGGCCACGGTCTCCGCCGCACTGGACACGATGGCCTCGACGCTCCAGGACAAGCTGCTGAGCGAGCAGCGCTTCACCGCCGACGTCGCCCATGAGCTGCGCACCCCGCTGACCGGACTCTCGGCCGCCGCCGAGCTGCTGCCCGAGAGCCGGCCGACCGAGATGGTGCGGGAACGGGTGCGCACGATGCGCACGCTCACCGAGGACCTGCTGGAGATCTCGCGCCTCGACGCCCGTACGGAGCAGGTGGATCTCGCCGTCCACCCGCTGGGGCCGCTGGTCGAGGGGGTGGTGCGCGCCTCGGGCGCGGAGTGCGGCGTACGGATCGTGCGCGACGCCTCGGTGGAGACGGATCGGCGGCGGCTGGAACGGGTGCTCGGCAACCTCGTCGCCAACGCGCACCGGCACGGCGGGCCGCCGGTGGTGCTGACCGTGGACGGGCCGACCGTGACCGTACGCGATCACGGCGCGGGCTATCCGGCGTACCTGCTGGAGCACGGGCCGCAGCGGTTCCGTACGGAGGGCGGCGCCAAGGGGCACGGGCTCGGGCTGACCATCGCCGTCGGCCAGTCGGCGGTGATCGGGGCCGAGCTGGTGTTCGGCAACGCGCCGGACGGCGGGGCGCTGGCGCGGCTGACGCTGCCCGAGTACGTACCCGGCCGGGGCTCCGCCCAGGACCCCGACGAGCCGGCGGCCCGGCCCGGCGACCGGCCGGAGGACTACGCACCGTAAAAAGTGCGGACCTTGAGTAGCCGACCTAGCGTGAACCACGCGAGGTCGGCTCACCGCATGGCCGTCGCCTCGCGCCGCAGGTCCAGGCACACAGGCACACCAGGAACACAGGAGTCACCATGCACGTGCGTTCCCTCGGCCGCACCGCCGCCACCCTCGCCGTCACCACCGTCGCCGCCGCGGCCCTCGCCCTCACCGCCGTCGCCCCCGCGAACGCGGCGCCCGCAGCGCCCGCGGACAGCGGCACCGCGCCCGCCGTCTCCGTCCAGGCGGCGCCCGGCGACTACCTGGGCGAGGTCACGGCCAGGACCGGACTGCTGCTCCACGACAAGCCGTACCGCAGCGCCCGGATCGTCGGCTCGGTCGAGTACGGCCAGATCGTCCGGATCTTCTGCCGGGTGCAGGCCGACGACGTCGAGGGGAACAGCAACTGGTACCTCCTCGCGGACGGCCGCTGGGCCTGGGCATCGGCCAAGTACATCCGCAGCATCGGCGCGGTCCCGCACCTCTGCTGACCGAACACGAGCCGGTCCCGCAAGGCGGCATGCCTTACGTGCCCACATAAACGGACATAAGGCGTGCCGCCTTGCTACGTTGCGGGACATGACCGCAACGACGGCGGACGCTCCCCCGCCCGCGCCACCCCCGCGCAAGCGGCGCGGCGTCGAACTCTCGCTCCTCGTCTGCGCCGTCCTCATCTCCGTCTTCGGCTACATCAGCGTCGGCCTCGGCAAGAACCACACCCTGCCGCCCGACGCCGCCGGTTACGGCGCGGGGCTCGGGGCCCTCGCCCTCCTCGCGCACATCGTGGTACGGCTGCGCGCCCCGTACGCGGATCCGCTCCTGCTGCCCATCGCGATCCTGCTCAACGGCCTTGGCCTGGTGCTCATCTACCGGCTCGACCTGGAGACCCCGAACGACCGGGCCGCGCCCACCCAGCTGATCTGGTCGACGCTGGGCGCCGCGCTGTTCATCGCCGTCGTCGCGTTCCTGCGCGACCACCGGGTCCTCCAGCGCTACGCCTACCTCTCGGTGGCCACCGCGCTGGGGCTGCTGATCGTGCCGATCTTCTTCCCGGCCGTGAACGGCGCGAAGATCTGGATCAGGTTCGGCGGATTCTCCATCCAGCCGGGCGAGTTCGCGAAGGTGCTGCTCGCGGTCTTCTTCGCGGCCTACCTCGCCGCCAACCGCAACGCCCTCGCGCACACCGGCCGCAGACTCTGGCGGCTCCAACTGCCCACGGGACGGGTGCTCGGGCCGCTCGTGGCCATCTGGGCGCTCAGCGTCCTCGTCCTGGTGCTCGAACGGGATCTGGGCACCTCGCTGCTCTTCTTCGGACTCTTCGTGATCATGCTGTACGTCGCGACCGGCCGCACCGGGTGGATCGCGGTCGGGCTGCTGCTCGCGGCCGTCGGGGCGTTCGCCGTCGGCTCGCTGGAACCGCATGTGCACAGCCGGGTGGAGGACTGGCTCGACCCGTTCGCCTCCATCGACGCGGGGCGCGGGCCCGGTCAGCTCGCCCAGTCCCTCTTCGCGTTCGCGGCGGGCGGGATGCTCGGCACCGGTCTCGGGCTCGGCCGGTCGATCCTGATCGGCTTCGCCGCCAAGTCGGACTTCATCCTGGCGACGGCGGGCGAGGAGCTGGGCCTGGTCGGGCTGACCGCGATCTTCCTGCTGTACGCGCTGCTCGTCGCACGCGGTTTCCGCACCGGGCTCTCCCTGCGCGATCCGTTCGGCCGGCTGCTGGCGATCGGCCTCTCCTCGATCCTCGGCCTCCAGGTCTTCGTCATCGCGGGAGGTGTGATGGGGCTGATCCCGCTCACCGGCATGGCGATGCCCTTCCTCGCACAGGGTGGCTCGTCCGTCGTCACCAACTGGGTGATGGTGGCGCTGCTCATCCGGCTCAGCGACTCGGCGCGCAGGCCGCGCCCGGAGGAGGACGCGCGATGACCCGATACATCCGGCGGACCGCCGCCTTCTTCCTGCTCCTGCTGGCCGCCCTGCTGGTCAACTCGGCGCGGATCCAGGTCCTCGACGCGGATTCGCTCGACCACAACCAGGGCAACCGCCGGGACACCGTGTCCCGTTACTCACAGCAGCGCGGCCCGATCCTGGTCGGCGGCAAGCCGGTCACCGGCTCCCGGGACACCGGACAGCAGCTGCGTTACGAGCGCACGTACCGGCAGGGCCCGCTGTACGCGCCCGTCACCGGCTACGCCTCCCAGACGTACGGCACGACGCTGCTGGAGAACGCCGAGGACTCCGTCCTGTCGGGTACGGACCCGATGCTCGCCCCGTTCCCCTTCTGGAACGACATCACCCGGGGCCGCAGCCCCGGCGGCAAGGTAGCCACCACCATCAAGGCGCCGATGCAGCGCGCCGGGTACGAGGGGCTGGCCGGACGGCGCGGCGCGGTCGTGGCGATCGAACCGTTCAGCGGTCGGATCCTGGCGCTGGTGAGCAGCCCGTCCTACGACCCGGGCCTGATCTCGGGCACGGGTACGGAGGTCACGGACGCCTGGACCCGGCTGAACGGCGAGGCGGCGCAGCCGATGCTCAACCGGGCCATCCGGCAGACCTATCCGCCCGGTTCGGCCTTCAAGATCGTGACGGCGGCGGCAGCACTGGACGCCGGGACGGTCACCGATGTGGAGGCCCCGACCGATATCGCGGAGCCGTACGTCCTGCCGGGGACCCGCACCACGCTGCCCAACGAGGCGGAGGGGTGCGACCGGGCGTCGCTGGAGTACGCCATCAGATGGTCCTGCAACACGGTGATGGCCGGTCTCGGGGTGGAGACGGGGCTCTCCGCGATGGTGAAGTCGGCGGAGAAGTTCGGCTTCAACGATTCCGGGATCAGGATCCCGTCCGGGGTTGCGGCGTCGAATTTCGACACGAGGATGAGCGACGACCAGCTGGCGCTGTCCTCTATCGGGCAGTTCGACACCCGGGCCACCCCGCTCCAGATGGCGATGGTCGCCTCGGCCGTCGCCAACGGCGGGGAGCTGAAGTACCCCTTCCTGGTGGACCGCACGCTCGCCTCGGACGGCGACACGCTCGCCCGCACCGGCGAGCGGACCTACCGGCGGGCGATGAACCCGCTGACGGCGAACCGGCTCCGGCAGATGATGATCGGCGTCGTCGAGGACGGTACGGGCGCCAACGCGGCGATCGACGGCGCGACGGTCGGCGGCAAGACGGGAACAGCGCAGCACGGGGTGAGCAACTCCGGTACGCCGTACGCCTGGTTCATCGCCTGGGCGCAGGCAGGCGACTCGGGCCGGCCCGCCGTGGCGGTGGCGGTGGTCGTGGAGGACGCGGAGGCGGACCGGGCGGACATCAGCGGCGGGGGCGACGCGGCGCCGATCGCGCGGGCGGTGATGGAGGCGGCGCTGGACGGCTGACGCGCGGACGGAACACCTTAATGCATGAATATACAATGAAACACATGAACATACACACGGGCGTGCTACCGGGCCTCGCCTGGTCCCTCCGCGCCGCAGGGTCCGCCGACGTCGAGGCGATAGCCGAGCTGCGGGCGACGGTGATGCGGCCGGATCTGGAGCGGCTGGGCCGGTACGACGAGCACCGCGTCAGGCAGCGGCTGCGGGACTCGTTCGCGCCGGGCCACACCTCGGTCGTCCTCGCCGGGGGCGCCTTCGCGGGGTCCGTCACCCTGCGGCCCCGGGACGCAGGCTGGTGGCTGGAGCACTTCTACCTCTCCCCCGCCGTGCAGGGCCGGGGGCTCGGCTCGGCGGTGCTGGGCTCGCTGCTGGAGCGGACCGACGCCGGGGGCGCGACCGTACGGCTGGATGTCATGCGGGGCAGCGCGGCGCGGCGGCTGTACGAGCGGCACGGGTTCACGGTGGAGCGGGAGGACCCGGTCGACGTGTACATGGTCCGGCCGCCGGGCGGGGCCGGAGCGGACCGGGCCGAGGCGGACCGGGCCGAGGCGGACGGGTAGGGGCGGACGGGTAGGAGCCGCGCCGTCCCTACTCCAGGGGCTCGCGGCGGGCGCGCCACAGCGCCGGGACGGCGTCCGTGCCCGTGCGGGCCGCGACGATGCCTCCCGTGATGGCGCAGGTGGTGTCGGTGTCACCGGCGCCCTCCGCCGTCGCCCAGAGCGCCCCGGTCAGGTCGTCACGGTGGCGGGCCGCCGTCCAGACGGCGAACGGAACGGTGTCGTCGGCGCGGATCAGGCTTCCGCTGCCCAGCAGTTCGGCGGCGGCCCGGGGCTCAGTGGCGAAGGGGAGTGCGGCGGCGCGCGCCAGCCCGTCCCGTACCGGCCCCTCCGGGGTGGCCTCGGCGACCGCCGCGACGGTCAGCTCGGACCGTACGGACAGGGCCGCCGCCACGGCGACCGCCACCGCGCCCGCGACGCCCTGCGGGTGGGCGTGGGTCACCTCGGCCGAGCGCGCGGCCTGTTCGGCGACGAGGCCGAGGTCGGCGGCGAACCGGGCGCCGAGGGGGGCCACCCGCATGGCGGCGCCGTTGCCGAGGCTGCCGCCGCCGTCGAACAGTCCGCCCGCGAGCGTGCGCCAGCTCTCCGGCTCAGCGAGGAGCGCGGGTAACAGCATGTGCATGCCGTATCCGTAGCCACGGCCAGGGTCGGCCTCGAACGCGAGGGCGAAGGCGAGCGCCAGCCGGTCCTGATCGATGGCGCCGCACTCGTCGAGGACGCGGTGGATCGCGAGCGCCATGGCGGTGTCGTCCGTCCAGGGCCACTCGGGCTCCGGCGGGGTCTTTCGGGCCCTGATCTCGTCGTACGCGCGCTGCGGCTCACGGAAGAGCGGGAACCAGCGTTCGCCGAAGGCGTCGCCCAGGGCGAGCCCTTCGAGGCTGCGCCGGGCGGCGGCGCGGCCGATCGTGCGGTCGGCTCCGTGAGCAGTGCGGTCGGGTCCATGAACCGTGCGGTCGGCTCCGTGAACCGTGCGGTCGGGTCCACGGTCGGAGGCGCTGCGGGCGTCCTGGTTTCGGGCGGTCATACCGGCCATCGTGCCGTGTACCGACGCCTCCGTGCCGCACTATTCCGCCGTATATCCAGTATGGGGGACCGGAAGGGCCGATTCCGTCCTTCCGGCGGACGATTTCCCGCCGTGCAGGGGCAGTTACCTTGTTTCCCATGCCTTCACACCCCTCCTTCCCCTCACTTCTCCATGCCCATGACCATGGCGGCGACGGCCCGCCGCTCGTCCTCCTGCACGGCGCGAGCCGCTCACTCGCCGACTGGGCCACGGTGGCGCCGCTCCTCACCCGGCGGCACCGGGTGCTCGCGGTCGACCTGCCGGGTCACGGAGGCTCCGAACACGCGCCGGGGCCCTGGTCGTTCGACGGCGTCGTCGCCTCGGTCGAGCAGGTACTCGACGCGTACGGCATGCCAGGGGCCGTCCCCGTGGGCCACTCCCTGGGCGGCATGGTCGCGCTGCGGTACGCGGCCCGGCACGGCGGCGAACAGCGGTCCGGGGGCGCCGCAGTGGCCTCCGAGGGCTCTGGCGCCTCCGAGTGCGCTGGCGCCTCCGGCACCTCAGAGGGCTCCGGCGCGACCCCGGGGGCGGTCAATCTGGACGGCTTCTGGTGGGGCAGCGGCCGTCCCGAGCAGTACCCGGGGCTCGACCAGGAGACGGTGGCCGGCGCTCTCGCCCGGATCGGGGACATGATCCGGGCGACCGCCGGGCAGGTCGCGGAAGCCGATCACGTCGAGCAACAGGCTTCGTACGCGGGCCTGTTCGGCATTCCGTACGACCGCGCGGAGGCCGCGGCGCGCGGCGCGGTCCGGGAGCTTCCCGACGGCCGCTTCCAGACGCTGCCCGTCCGCGAACGGGCGCTGGAGATGTACGCGGCGCTGGACGCCCTCGACCTGATGGGGCTGGTACGGAGCGTGCCGTGCCCCGTCCTGTGCGTACGGGCCCGCCGGCCGCAACCGCCGACGCCGGGCATGGGGTGGTTCGAAGAGCTGACCGCGGCGCACGCGAAGGGGCTGGACCGGAGCCTCGCGGCGGCACAGGCCGAGCGGGACTCGCTGGCCGTCGAGAACGTCGACGCCACCCACGCCATGCTGCTGGAGGAGCCCGAGGAGATCGCCGCGCGGGTGCTCGCCTTCACCCGGACTCTGTGACGGCCGTACACGCGGACGCTGTTGGACAGGGAGTCAACAACTGGCGCTCCGGGGATTGACGTCGTTACTGACACGCAGTCTCATAAGAAGTGACCGCCGGTAACCCAGCCACGAGGTGCACTCAGCCATGACGCCGCCCCCGCCGCAGCCAGCCACATCACCGACGCCCGTCACCCCCGAGGACGTACAGCTGCTCCGTGACGCGCTCGGCCCGCTCCGGGACCGCGAACAGGTCGCCGAGCGGCTGCTCGAATCGTCCGCCAAGCACTCCTTCGACCCCGACAAGGAACTCGACTGGGAGGCGCCGTTCGAAGACGGGAAGTGGTTCTGGCCGCCGGAACTGGTCTCGCTCTACGACACCCCGCTCTGGGACAGGATGTCCGAGGAACAGCGAATGGACCTGGCCAGGCACGAATCCGCGTCGCTCGCCTCCCTCGGCATCTGGTTCGAGATCATCCTGATGCAGCTGCTGGTGCGGCACATCTACGACAAGCCGGTGACCAGCAATCACGTCCGCTACGCGCTCACGGAGATAGCGGACGAGTGCCGGCACTCGATGATGTTCGCCCGGCTGATCCAGCAGGGCGGCACGCCCTCGTACCCGGTACCGAGGCGCTACCACAACCTCGCGCGCGTCCTGAAGACCATCTCGACCACCCCGGGCTCCTTCGCCGCGACCCTCCTCGGCGAGGAAATACTCGACTGGATGCAGCGCCTGACCTTCCCCGACGAGCGCGTCCAGCCGCTCGTGCGCGGCGTGACCCGTATCCATGTGATCGAGGAGTCACGCCATGTCCGGTACGCGCGCGAGGAGTTGCGGCGCCAGATGGTGACCGCGCCGCGCTGGGAGCGGGAGTTCACCCGCCTCAACTGCGGCCAGGCCGCCAAGGTCTTCTCCGTCTGCTTCGTCAACCCGCAGGTGTACGAGGACATCGGCCTCGACCGCCGCGAGGCCGTCGCCCAGGTGAAGGCCAGCGGACACCGGCGAGAGGTGATGCAGTCGGGCGCGAAGCGGCTGACGGACTTCCTGGACGACATCGGCGTACTGCGCGGACCGGGCCGCCGGATGTGGCAGGCGTCGGGGTTGCTGGCCTGAGGCGCGGGTTCGGGATTGCCGGGCCGAGGCGCGGGTTCGGGATTGCCGGGCCGAGGCGCGGGTCTCGTCGCCCCACGGCCGGTCGGGTCTCCCGTGCCACTGCCGCTGGGGCTACGACCGACGAGGCAACGGCCGCTGGGGCTACGCCGCGATCAGGTGGGCCCGGTGGCGGTAGTCGGTGGGCGGAATGCCGTAGGCGGCGCGGAAGGCGCGGCTGAACGCGGCCGGGTGCGTGAAGCACCAACGGGCGGCGATGTCATGGACCGGCACGTTCCGCAGCGCCGGGTTGGCCAGGTCGTGGCGCGCGCGTTCCAGGCGCTGCTGCCGGATCGTGGCGGAGACGGTGACGCCTTCGTCCCGGAAGAGGCGGTGCAGATAGCTGAGGGAGATGTGGTGTGCGGCGGCGACGACGGGCGGGGTCAGCGCGGGGTCGTGCAGGTTCTGCCGGATGAACGCCCGGATGCCTTCGATCAGGGCCCGGTGGCGGGTCTCCGGGGGCAAGGCGTCCTCGGTGTCGAGTATCTCGGCGAACCAGGCCGCCAGCAGGTCGAGCAGGACGGCGCCCAAGCGCGGCGCGGCGGACGGCTGGAGAGTGTCGCACTCCCGGCTCAGCCCGGTGAGGAACCCCGTGAGCAGGGCGCCTGTTCCCTCTTGTCCCGGCAGGCGCCTTCCCAGCAGATGCCGGACCCTGTCGGGTGACGCGGGCAGCAGCACCTTGCGGAACTCCACACCCACCCCTGTGATCACGCGATGGTCCCCGGCGTCCGGCGGTACCACTTCGTAGGGCTGCGAGGTGTCGGAAATCCACAGGTCGCTCGGGCCATAGGTGTCGGTCCGTCCGACATGGTCGAGCCCCAGCCCGCCGCCGAGGACCAGCGAGATGTGGTACTCCTCCGGGTCGGACTGCCGAACCAGCCTCGCGCTCCGCAGGAACCGCGCCGGCAGGAACGACGTGGGCCACACCTTCACCGGCCCCAGCTCCATCAGCCGCTGCTCCGCCCAGAAATCGGCGGCGTGGTCACTGTTCAGGTCGCTGGGGGCGGTCGTCCGGTTGATCAGCTCCCGCCAGTAGTCGAAACGGTCCTCCACCGGCACATCCTCGCTCCGGAACACCGTCCCGATCATCGCGCCCGCTTCCCCTCCTCCTGACCTGGCCCGCCGTACTCTCCGGCTTCCCGCAGGCTCCAACCCACCAGCCGACACAGCCTAGCCGGGGGGCCGGACCCGGCTCCGGCCCCCTGTGTACGTACGTACGCACCCACTCACGCCACCGAGGCGCCCACCTCCGGAGCGAGCCACACGAGACGGGGCGAGCACCCGTCCGCCCGCCCGAAGTACCGCGCCACGTTCTCCGGCGCCGCAAGCCGCAACTGGCCACCGTCGCCGACGCGCGTCACATCAGCCCCACCGTCCTCGTGCGCCAGCCCCCAGGCGACGACGGCGGCGTCCCTGCCGAACTCGCCCTCGCCGTCGCGGTACTCCACGACGACGGCGAAGAGCCGGGGCGCGGTGTCGCGCACGAGTTCGTACAACTCCCGCTCGAAATCGAACGAGTTCAGGGCGGAGTCCTGCGGCGATACGGTCATCACGATCCCCTTCGGTAGACATGCCCGTCCGCCTGATGGAGACGCGGGAGGGCACGGCGGAGCGAAGACGCCTTGCGGCGGGGCCACTTGATGTGGCTTGGTTCACACCGTAACGATGCAACTATGATTCATCTACCTGCCCGAGGCGAGAGCATCCAAATGAGTGAGGGAGAAATATGCGCCCCAAGCACCTTCCTGCGACCGTGCGACAGCGGCGCCTCGGCGCTGAACTGCGCAGACTCCGCCAGCAGGCCGAACTGACCACAGCCCAGGCGGGCGTGCTCGACGGTTCCTCGCAGCCGCGCATCAGCAGCATCGAGTCGGGCCGTTACGCGGTGGGCGCGGACCGCGTCCGATCCCTGGCCCGGAGCTACAGCTGCACGGATGAGGCGTACATCGAGGCACTCACGGAGATGACCGGAGGGCGGACGCGTGGCTGGTGGGACGAGTACCGCACGCTGCTGCCGCCTGATGCCATCGACCTGGCCGAACTCGAACACCACACGGCGTCGATGCGGACCTCGTCGCTGGGCCATCTACCGGGGCTGCTCCAGACCAGAGCCCATGCTCACGCCGTCATGAGCGCTGCGGTGCCGGCGTTCGCGCCGCACGAGGTGGAGCACCGAGTCTCATTCCGGATCAAGCGGCAAGTGGCGGTATACGGAGTGAATCCGAAGCCACTGACCACGATCCTTCACGAAGCCGCTCTGCACATGGGATTCGGTGGCCCCGAGGTGGCCCGGGCACAGCTCAAGCACCTCCTCGAAGTCGGCGAATTGGAGCACGTCACGATCCTGGTCATCCCCTTCGGCGGGGGCGCCTTCCCCAGCGCCGGAACCGGCATCTACTACATGACCGGAGCCGTCCCGGCCCTGGACACGGTCCAGCTGGACACCGATCACGGTGCCGCGTTCCTTGATGCTCAGCCCCAGTTGGTGAAGTACCGGACCGTTCTGGACCGCATTGAGAGTTGTACCCTCGATCCAACAGACTCCAGGGATCTGATCCGCCGCGTCGCAGCAGCTTTGTAAGGAAGGGAAGGCACGTGTCCGCCCTCCATTGGCAGAAGTCCTCGTACAGCGCCGAGGCGAACGGCTGCGTTCACGTCGCCGCTGCCGACGACGGCACCGTCAAGCTCGTCGAAAGCGACGATCCCAACGTCATCGTCACCACCACCCCCGCCAAACTCCACGCCTTCATCCAAGGCGTCAAAGCCGGAGAGTTCGACCACTTCGTCGCGTAAGCGTGGCGGTGCGTGGACAGCGTCCGGGCGTCCACTCCGAATCACCGAGAGCGGGAGGGCACGGAACTCTGCCCGGTGAGTGGTGCGCACCTTTGCACGGGGTGGCCCGGGTCCGGCTCGGCGGCTGACGGCCGGATGTTGGTGGGGGTTCATGCCCCGCTGGTCACTGTTGCGTTGCATGCTGCGGGTTCGGACCGAGGGGTAAGCGTGGTGAACGGGGCCGTTGATGGCGGGTGGGGGCCGCCCCTCCTCGGTTTGAGTTTCGCGCCTCCGGGCCGGGTGTAAAGGGCGCTCCTGCGTCGCGTCGCTGCGCGATGACCTTCGGTCACCCTTGACACCCGGCCCTGCGGCGCAAGTGCAGGTACTTGGGAGGGGCGGCCCCGGGGGAAGGGTTCCCGGAGGGGCATATCTGTGCGCGGGGGCCCGATCCCGGCCGCCGGGCCGGTTCGCCCTGCGGGGCAGCGCGGCAGTGGTGTGGGGCGGCCCGGCCCCGGCTCAGCGACTGACGGTCCGCCGTTGGCTGGGATTCATGCCCCGCTGGTCACTGTGGTGGGGTGGGGCGCCCGAAAGCTGGCAGAGATCTCACGCCCGGTCGGGGACCTCGGGCCGGAGACTCCTCCGAACGGCCTCGGGGAGCCCGGGGGCGTGGAGTGCGACGCTAGAGCCACTACAAGGCCGCCCAGGCGCTGCAACGTCACACTCCACGGAATATCGGCACCCACCCTCACCAAGATGCCCCATATACCCTAGATTGGCAGGGCGTTGAGGGTCCCCTCCAACCCGTCATGTGCCCTCGGCTGCACAAACCGCGCTCCACGACACACCGACTCCCTTCAGGAGCCCACTCGGTGCCACACAGACCCCAGCTGCCCCACCCCTCCCACCACACAGCGACCAGCGGGGCATGCATCCCAGCACACAGCGGACGGAGAGCCGCTAAGCCGGGGCCGGGCCACCCCACACCACTGCCGCGCAGCCCCGCAGGGCGAACCAGCCCGGCAGTCAGGGTCCGGCCCGCGCAGCGATCCTGCCTTCCCTGGGAACCCTTCCCCCCGGGCCGCCCCTCCCGAGTACCTGCACTTGCGCCGCAGGGCCGGGTGTCAAGGGTGACCGAAGGTCATCGCGCAGCGACGCGACGCAGGAGCGCCCTTTACACCCGGCCCGGAGGCGCGAAACTCAAACCGAGAGGGGCGGCCCCCACCCGCCATCAACGCCCCCGTCCACCACGCTTACCCCTCGGTCCGAACCCGCAGCACACAACGCAACAGTGACCAGCGGGGCATGAACCCCCACCAACATCCGGCCGACAGCCGCCGAGCCGGACCCGGGCCACCCCACACAAAGTGTGCGCACCACCCACCCGGCCGCAGGCCCCATCGCCCCCACCCAACTCCACACCTTCGTCCTCAGCGTCAAAGCCCAGCCCCGTCAAGGGAAGCGGACCGTAACCTTCAGGCCGCCCCGCCGGCCGGGTTCGGCCGTTGCCTGTGTGCCGTGGGCCTCGGCGATGGAGCGGACAATGGCGAGGCCGAGGCCGTGGCCCGTGGTGGAGACGCGGTCCTGGGCCAGGCGGCGGAACGGTTCGAACAGGTCCGGTACCCGGTCGGCGGGTACCGGGGGCCCGGTGTTGGTGACGGTCAGCGTGTGGCCTTCGAGCCGTACCCGGACCTGACCGCCGGGGTGGTTGTACTGGATGGCGTTGCGGACGAGGTTGGTCAGCAGGTGGCGCAGCAGTACGGGATCGCCGAGGACCTTCAGCGGCCGGTCGGCCGTCACCGTCACGTCGACGTCCACCTCCCCCTCCTCGGCCCGAGGAGCCAGCTCGGCCGCCACGAGCCGGGCAACGGCCGGCAGGTCCACGGTATCCGTCTCCTCCAGCCCTCGGTCGCTGCGTGCCAGCACCAGCAGCGCGCTGATCAGCTGCTCGGCCTCGCGGTTGGCGGCGAGCAGGTCCTCGCGCACCTCGGCGAGGCCGTCCGGGAGAGGGTCGGCGAGGCCGACCTCCAGGCTGGTGCGCTGGACCGCGAGGGGGGTCCTCAGCTCGTGGGAGGCGTTGGAGACGAAGCGCCGCTGGCTCTCGAACGACTTCTCCAGCCGGTCGAGCATGGTGTCGAAGGTGTCGGCGAGGCGGTGGAGTTCGCCGTCAGGGCCGGTGAGCGCCAGCCGCTGGTGCAGGTTGTGTTCGCTGATCCGGCGGGTGGTGTCCGTCATCGCGGCGACCGGCCCGAGTGCTCGCCCGGCCAGCCACCAGCCGAGGAGTCCGGCCAGCAGCGCCATGCCGATCAGTCCGACGGCCGACCAGAGGACCATCTGCCGCAGAGCGGTGTCCTGCACGGCCTGGACGCTCTGGTCGATCTGCCGGATCATGGCGACGTCGTCGTCGCCTCTGACCTGCGGCGGAAGCGTTCCGTCGGGGACCGTGGGGCGCGTGCGCCCCCAGTGGGCCTCGCCGCCGCCCGACGTACCGGCGCCCGACGTGTCGCCACTCGACGCACCCGCGCTCGACGCAGCGCTGCCCCGAGTGATCTCGAATCCCTTGACCTGCTGGGCCGTTCCGTACCGCGCGAGCAGCACGACGAAGGCCAGCAGCGCCGCGCCGGACAGTGAGTGGCGCGCAGGTGGGGACGCGCACCCGGCATCCACGCGCCCCCCGCCCCGGACTGCGCGAGACTGGGACGCGTGAGAAGCGAAGAGACACCCTTTGTCGGCGGGCCGCTGGACGGGCGCGTGCTGCCCGTGCTGACCGGGCCCACCGGGCAGCCGCCGAAGTGGTACGAGGTGCCCGTGCCGGACGCGGACGGCGGGGCGCCGACCGTGTTCGCGTACCGGCGCGTGCCCGCCGGGTTCAGTAAGCGGCTCGGGATCCAGCGGGGCTGGAAGTACGAGTACGCGCCCGAGGGGCGCGTACGGGAGCCGCTGAAGTGGCCGTGGTCGAAGCCGGGTCGCCCGGAGGAGTGACGCCGTTGCGCCAATCCGCCCATTAGTGCGTTATTCAGACGAGCTATCGTCCTCCGTCGCCGCATCATCCCGTAGGGCTGGATCCGCCAGTCCGCAACCGGAGGTGATGGCATGTCAGGCAGAGTGCTGCGGGCCGCCTGTGCCAGGGCGGCGGTGCTGACCGCCGCAGTCGTCCTCGCCGGGGTGCCGCTCGCTCCGTACGCCACCGCGGAGCCCACCCCGCCCGAGGCCGCGACCGCAACCGCGTCCGAGCCGGATCCCGAGCCCGAGCCGGATCCCGACCTCGACCCCGACCCCGCTCTCGCGTCCGCGCCCGAGCCGGGGGGCGCGCCCGAGACCACGGCCACCACCAGCGTCTCCGGCCTGCTGTCCCGCCTCCAGCTCCTCTACCAGGAGACCGAGGAGGCCACCGAGACGTACAACGCCACCGCCGTCGCCCTCGCCCGGCAGCGCGCCGAGACCAAGAAGCTGACCGCCGACCTCGAACGGGCGCGCAAAGCGCTCACCCTCAGCCGGAGCGACGCCGGGGAGCTGGCGCGCGCGCAGTACCGGGGGCAGTCGCAACTCTCCGACTATCTGCGGCTGCTGCTCGCCCACGACCCGCTGAGCGCCATGGACGAGAGCTATCTGATGGAGCGCGCGGCGCGCGAGCGGGCGGCCTCGCTGACCCGGCTGACGGGCGGCGAGAAGCGCGCCGCCGCCCTGACGGAGGCGGCCCGCACGGCGCTCGACCAGCAGCAGGCCCTCGCCACGAAGCAGAAGAAGCAGCGCGACATGGTCACCTCCCGGCTCCGGGAGGTCGAGAAGCTGCTCGCCTCCCTCAGCGGTGCGCAGATCGCGGCGGTGACCGCGCTGGAGCGGGACGGTACGGACAGGGCCCAGCGCGAACTGATCGACTCCGGAGCCCTCGGCGCACCCGGTACGCCGGGCGCACCCGGTGCGTCAGGCGCGCCCGGCGCGCCCGCGACCGGCGCGCGGAGCGCCGCCCCCTCGGCCGCCGGCTCCGCCGCCCTCGAATACGCCGTCGCGCAGATCGGCAAGCCGTACGAGTGGGGCGCCGAGGGCCCCGACTCGTTCGACTGCTCCGGGCTCACCTCGCGTGCGTGGGCGCGCGCCGGCCACACCATTCCCCGTACCAGCCAGGAGCAGTGGAACGAACTCCCCCGCGTCTCGCTGCGCGAGCTGCGCCCCGGCGATCTGGTCGTCTACTTCCCGAAGGCCACGCACGTCGCGATCTACCTCGGTGACGGCCTGGTGATCCAGGCGCCCCGGCCCGGCAGCCACGTCAAGGTCTCCCCCATCGCGGCCAACCCCCTGCTGGGCGCCGTACGGCCGGACCCGGCGGCCGCCGCCCTGGACCCGGCCGCGTACGAGCCGCCCGAGCTGCCCCGGGGCGCCACGGACGGCTCGGACACCGGCAACAACGAGGAAGGCTGACGCCGAGGAACGTGGACCCCGAAGAACAGTGACGGCGGCGCGCACCCACCCGGTCAGGCCGTGGCCGCCACCTCCGCCAAGTAGGCCGCCGCCCGCTCCGGTTCGAAGAAGTAGTTCTCGAAGTCGCCCGGATTGTCGAAGCCGTTGGCGATCCGGTCGGCGACCGGCTGGAGCCGCCCGGCCGCGCCGAGCAGGTCCAGGACATGCCGGGGCGGCGTGGCGGCGAGCATCGCGTTCGTCCACTTGGTGGCGTGCTGCGCCGTGTGCCAGTAGCGGTCGAACGCCGAGCGCATCCACGCCTCGTCGAAGGGCCGGTCGCCCCGGTCGAGGATGGCGGCGAGGTACGCGGCGGCGCACTTGGCGGCCGAGTTGGAGCCCTGGCCGGTGACCGGGTCGTTGGCCACGACGACATCCGCGACGCCGAGGACCAGCCCGCCGCCCGGGAGCCGCCCCACCGGCTTGCGTACGGTCGGCGTGTACCGCCCGGACAGGGTCGCGCCCGCGTCCGTCAGCTCGACCTTCGTGGCGCGCGCGTATTCCCAGGGCGTGAAGCGCTCCATCAGTTCCAGCGTGAGCGACAGATGCTCGGCGGGGTCCCTGACGCCCCGGAAGACATCGAGCGGACCGCCGGGTACGCCCTCCCAGAAGAGGATGTCCGCGCGGCCGGAGGTGGTGAGGGCCGGCATCACGAACATCTCGCCGACGCCCGGCACCAGATTGCACCGTATGGCGTCGAGGTGCGGGTGCTCGGGGCGCGGGGCCATGCCGTGCACGTACGCGACGGCGAGGGACCGCTGCGGGGCGGCGTACGGCGAGCGGGCGGGGTCGCGGGCGAACATCTCGACCAGTTCGCCCTTGCCCGCCGAGACCAGCACCAGGTCGTACGTACGGGAGAAGTAGTCCAGGTCGGAGACGGCGGCGCCGTGGATCACCAGTCGGCCGCCGCGCTGCGCGAACGTGTCCATCCAGCCGGCCATCTTGACGCGCTGGTCGACGGACTGGGCGTAGCCGTCCAGCCTGCCCACCCAGTCGACGGCGCGCGTCGAGTCGGGCGCGGCCACGGAGATGCCCACGCCTTCTATGCGCGGCGCCTGGGACTCCCAGAAGCCCAGCTTGAGGTCGCGTTCGTGCTGGAGCGCGGTGCGGAACATGCACTGTGTGGACATCACCCGCCCGGACCGGATCTCGTCCGCCGTGCGGTTGGCCATCAGCGTGACCCCGTACCCGTGCGACTGGAGTCCCAGGGCGAGCTGAAGCCCGGACTGGCCTGCTCCGACGATGAGTATCTTCCGCATGGGCGGGGCTCTCCGTTTGCGTACGTGGTACGGCCCGGGGCCGGCTTGCCCCGGGCCTGCCCGCTCGCGGGCCTGTCCGGCGGATCAGGGTCGGACAGGCCCTACCAGGGGGTCGGGCCCCACCCGTGACCTGAGGTCAGGCCCTACTCGGGGGTGACGTCGAGGGCGTGCCGCACCAGCGTGAGCAGCGACTCGACGGCCGCGATCTTCTGCCGCGCGTCCATGATCAGCACCGGTATCTCCGGCGGGATCGTCAGGGCGTCCCGTACGTCCTCCGGCCCGAACGCGGGGGTGCCGTCGAAGTGGTTGACGGCGACCACGTACGGCAGTCCGCAGCTCTCGAAGTAGTCGAGCGCGGGGAAGCAGTCCGGCAGCCGCCGGGTGTCGGCGAGGACGACCGCCCCGATCGCACCGCGCACCAGGTCGTCCCACATGAACCAGAAACGCTGCTGGCCCGGGGTGCCGAAGATGTACAGCACGAGGTCGTCGTCGAGGGTGATCCGGCCGTAGTCCATCGCCACGGTCGTGGTGATCTTGTCCGGGGTCGCGCTCAGGTCGTCGGTGTCCGCGCTCGCCTCGGTCATCATGGCCTCGGTCTGGAGCGGCGGGATCTCGGAGACCGCCCCGACGAAGGTCGTCTTGCCGACGCCGAAGCCGCCCGCGACCACGATCTTGGTGGCGATGGGCGCGCGTGTGCGGTCCTTCTGCCAGGGCTTCAGCTCCTCTTCGGGCTCGGCCGGGGGCCATATCCCGGCCGGAAGCCCTGCCTCGGCCGGAGGCCCTGCCTCGGCGGGGGCGGCCGTCACCGGCACACCGGTGACGTCAGAGACGGCGGAGTCCACTCAGCACCCTTTCCAACAGCGCGTGGTCGGGCTGGCCGGTGCCGTGACCGGTCCCGTACACACGGATCTTTCCCTGGTCGGCCAGGTCGCTGAGCAGCACCCGGACCACGCCCAGCGGCATCTTGAGCAGCGCCGAGACCTCGGCGACGGTACGCATGCGCCGGCACAGCTCGACGATGGCCCGCATCTCCGGCATGCCGCGCGGCGCGCTTCCCCCGTCCGTCAGCTCCTTGGGCTGTTCGCCGGCTTCGAGAGCGGCGACGAACGTCTCGACCAGCAGCACATGGCCGGAGCGCGTGCGCCCGCCGGTGAGCGAGTACGGCCGGACCCGGGCGGGCCTGCGGTCGGCGGCGCGTACGGGGAGACCGCGCACCGGCTCGGCGGCCGGGGTCATCGGGTGCTCTCCATCGATGTACGCAACTCGTCGCGCAGTTCGGGGGTGAGCAGATGTCCGGCGCGGCCGACGAACAGCGCCATGTGGTAGGCGACCACGCTCATGTCGCAGTCCGCCGTGGCGTGCACGCCGAGGAGCGAGCCGTCGCTGATCGACATGACGAAGACGCTGCCGTCGTCCATGGCGACCATGGTCTGCTTGACCCCGCCGCCGTCCATCACCTTGGCCGCGCCGTGGGCGAGGCTGCCGATCCCCGAGACGATGGTCGCGAGGTCGGCGCTGGAGCCGCGCGGGCCTTCTCTGGGGGTGGTGGGGGGCGCGGTCGCCTCGGCGTTCCGCTCCGGGTCGGAGGAGAGCAGCAGGAGTCCGTCGGACGAGACGACGGCCACCGCGTGGACCCCTGGCACCTCCTCGACGAGGTTGCTCAACAGCCAGTGCAGGTTACGGGCTTCGCTGCTCAGTCCGAATGTACCGGTCGCAGTCAACTGCGTGCCTCCTCGACTGTTTCCCCCGTCTCTCCGGTGTCTAGCTCCGACCGCCGCGGGGGTGCTGTCCGGCCCGGGGGGTCGGTGTCTTCCCGCTGGTCGTCTTCCCGCTGATCACGCTGGTAGCGCTGGTCACGATCATCGGGGCCGTCCTGTTCGTCGCGTCTGCCGCTTTCTTCGCGTACGTCCGCTCCATCGGCTTCATCTCGTACGTCGGCTTCATCGCGCTCGGTCAGCTCGGCCTCGACGTCGCGGCGGCCTTCGATGGCGCCCTTGTGGAAGCCGCCGAGTCTGCGGCGCAGGGCCTCCGCGTCGACGCTGCCGGTGCGACCGCTGGGCGCCTCGGTGGGTTTGACGATTCTGGGGGTGCGCTTGGGAAGGCCCTTGTCGGTGATGCGTTCCCCGGCCGGGGACTCGCCGGGCTCGTCCGCCTCTTGAGCGGGCTCGCCGGGCTCGTCCGCCTCCACCGGCTCGGCGGGCAGCCGCATCACGAAGGTGTCCTGATCGGTGCCGGTGGTCTCCGGCTCTCCGTCGGCGGCACGGTCGTGGCGGTCGGGCTCGGGCGCGGAAGTGGGTGCGGGCGCGGCAGCAGGTGTGGGCAGGACCACCGCGGCCTCCGCCTGCGCGGCCTCCGCCTCCGCCTTGAGGATCGCGGCCTCCGCCGCGACCACCATCGGGTCGACGTCCGGACGTCCGGGCAGCGCGTTGGAGTTGGCCTCCGCCGCCGACCCCGGCAGGCTGATCACGGGAGCCGCGCCGGCCGGCCGGGCCTGGTGCGGTACGGCGGGCGGCGGGGCCGTGGGGAGCAGCGCGGGCGGCAGCACGACGACGGCCGCCACCCCGCCCTGCTGGTGCTCCCGCAGCTCGACCCGCACGCTGTGGCGCGCGGCGAGCAGCGCGGCGACACGCAGCCCGAGCCCCTCGCCCTCCGCGGCGCCGGGGCCGAGGGCGCCGCGCGGGGCGCCGCCCGCACCGTCTCCGTACGCCTGTGTCCTGGCGTCGCGCGGCAGCTTCTCGTACACCTCGGGGCTCTCCGGCTCCGCGAGCCGCGCGTTGAGGTGCGCGAGCCGCTCGGCGGACATGCCGATGCCCTGGTCCTGGACGGAGAGCACCACCTCGCCGCTCTCCAGCATCCAGCCGGAGAGCTGGACCTCGGCGTCGGGCGGCGAGAACGACGTGGCGTTCTCCAGCAGCTCGGCGACGAGATGGCTGAGGTCGTCGGCGGCGAAGCCCGCGACCTGGGAGTGGGACGGCAGGGACTGGATGGTGACCCGCTCGTACCGCTCGATCTCACTGACCGCCGCGCGCAGCACGTCCACCAGCGGTACGGGTCCCGTGGAGCCGTGGCCGTGCTCGTGGCCGGCGAGGACCAGCAGGTTCTCGCTGTGCCGGCGCATCACCGTGGCCAGGTGGTCGAGCTTGAAGAGGGTGGCGAGCCGCTCCGGGTCCTGCTCGCGGTCCTCCAGCCCCTCGATGACGCCGAGCTGGCGCTCCACGAGACCGAGGTTGCGCAGCGAGAGGTTGACGAAGGTGTGGTGGACGGTGTGGCGCAGCCGCTGGAGCTGGGCGGCGAGTTCGCTCGTACGCTCCTGGAGTTCGGCGCGCTGCCCGGCGACCTTCTCGCGCGCGCCGATCAGGTCGGTGCGGTCGCCGGACAGTTCCTCGGCGCGGGAGGAGAGGTCGAGCAGCTGGCCGTGCAGCAGGTTGAGGGAGCGTACGACCTGCGCGAACTCGTCGTTGCGGCCGGTGAAGCGGATGGGCTCCTCGGTCGCCGGCGCCGTGGCGATCCTGGCGGCGCCGATGCGTACGACGGCGAGCGGCCGGGTGAGCGTGCGGGCGACGGCGGTGGAGACGCCGACGGCGATCACCAGACAGCCGCCGAGCAGGGCGATGCTGAGTTCGAGGGCGGTGACCTCGTCGTCGCGCAGCTTCTCCAGCCGCTCGACCTGGCTGGAGCCGAGGCCGGACTCGACGCCGCGCATCTGGTCGATCCGGGAGGAGAGCGCGGACTCGACCTTCTCCGGATCGGCCTTGCGGTCGGACTCGGACAGCTCGGGCCGGTCGGTGAGCCGGGTCAGGAACGCCTCGGCGGTCTTGACCTCGGGGCCGGTGACGGTGGCGGTGAGGGACTCGCGGGCGGTGGCGTTCGCGGTCTGGTCGAAGTCGGCGAGGGCCGCGAGTTCGCGGACCCGGGACTTCTGGGCCTCGGCGCTGAGTTCGTCGCGGAGCTGGTCGTACTTCTTCTTGTCCGCGTCGTCCCGCGACTCGACGGGCAGGCCCGTGATCGAGTCGTACGTGGGCGTGGCGTCGGTGGGCTGCGGTACGGCGAGCGCGGCGAGCAGCAGACCCCGGGTGGCGGACGCCTGCTCGACGGCGCGGCCGAGCGCGGCGGGCGCGCGGGTGCTGTCGGCGGCGTCGGCCGGGGTCCTCTCGGCGAGCTGGTCGGCGAGGGCCTGGAGCTTGGCGATGACCTCGGAGTAGGCGCGGTACGCCTCCAGCGCGGAGCCCTTGCCGGTGAGGGCGGTACGGCGGATGGAGGGAACGGTGCCGAGGTCGCGCAGCAGACCGGGCGAGGCGGCGGAGACGGCGCGGATCTCCTCGATCTGCCGGTCCACGCGGGCGCTTCGGGTCTTGGTGATCTCGTACGTGCCCTTGTCGCCCTTTCCTCCGGCGGTGTCGCCGGAGCCGGACGAGTCGGCGGGCTGCTCGTCGCGGCCCGCCGCGATGTAGACGACGACCTCGTCGCGTTCGTCCGCGAGGGACTGGGAGAGCGTGATGGCCTGCTGGTCGAGCGCGGCGAGGTTGGCCAGGTTCTGGGCGTCGTTGAGGTCCTCGGAGGCGCGCAGGATCGCGGGCGCTCCGGCCGCGACGACGGTGACGCCGACGAGGGCGACCCCCAGGACGAGCCGGTTGCGTACCCGGGCCCGGCGTCCCTTGCCTTCCTCGGGGCGCGCCGTGCCCTCCCCGGTGCGTCCCGTGCCCTTCCCGGGCGCGGCGGCGCCGCCGGAGCCGGCCGGCGTCTTCACCGCTTCACCGGCCTCACCCGGGGATCCGTTCTGTGTGCTGCCATTGCCCCGAGGCCGCTTCTTCTGCACCGGTGCTCACATTCTTGACTCGTCCGCCCATGAAGCAGAGGTGACAACCGGTCACTTACGAGAGAACCCCCACCCCTGGTACGGCGTTCGACCATTCCAGCGCTTCCTGGAGGGAGGCGCGCATCGGCCGCTCCGCCACCTGAACGAGTGAACATCACGAAGGAGTTGACGAACAACTCTTCCCCCATGGCGCGGCGCTTGAACATGTCGCGCCGGGTGGACCTTCGGGTCGGCCTTTGGCAAGATGCCCGCCCGCAGCTTCCGGGGGCCGCGCGGCGCCGTTCGGGCACTCTTCCCCACGGGTCGCCCAGGGGCCTGATTCTGACCGAATGACAGCGGTTGACCTGGGGCTACGGCCGGACCGACACGGTATGGAGACTCCGTGAAGGAGCCATGTCGACGGTCGGGGCAATCGTGCAGACTGGGGCACATGCGCATCGAACTCACCACCGCCCCCGGCACCCCCTCCCGCCCCAACGAGGACTGGACCACCGTGGCCGTCCCCGCAGGCGGTGCGGGCGGTGTCCTGGTGGTCCTGGACGGGGTGACCCCGCCGGCCGGTGACGACGGATGTGCGCACGGTGTGCCGTGGTTCACGGCGAGACTCGGCGGGGCGCTCGCGGAACTGTCCGGTTCACGACTGGATATGACCCTGGCCGATGCCCTGGCGGCGTCGATCCGGCGGACGGCGGACGCCCACCGTGACACCTGTGACCTTTCTCACGTGCGCACACCCCAGGCCACGGTCGTCATGGCGCGCTGGGGCGCGGACGACGTGGAGTATCTGGTGCTCTCCGACTCCACTCTGCTGCTGGAGTCCCCCGACGGAGAGGTACGGGCGGTCCTCGACGACCGGCTGGACCGCGTCCCGCGCGAGGTGCTGCGCTCGGTCGCCGCGACGGACGCGCTGCGCAACGCGGAGGGCGGCTTCTTCACCGCGGCGGCCGACCCGGCCGTCGCGGCGCGCGCCGTGACGGGCCGCACCCCGGCCGCGCGGGTCCGCTCCCTGCTGGCCATGACGGACGGCGCGACCCGCTGGGTGGAGGTCTTCGGGGAGGGGAGCTGGGCGGACTGCCCGGCGCTGGTACGGAAGCACGGCGCGCGGGAGCTGGTCGACCGGGTGCGGGCGGCGGAGTCGGCGGATCCGGACGGGGTGGCGTTCCCCCGGGGGAAGCGCGGGGACGACGCGACGGTGACGTACGTGGAGCTGTGAGGACGTACGCGCGCCCGGCCGCCCCGTCCGTACCCGTATATATCTGTCGCCCCGTCAGTACTTCGTCAGTCGCCCCGTCAGCTGTCGGCCATCGGCCGTCAGCTCTCGGCGGCGACGTTGAGCTGGCGGAGCAGCCGGGCCAGTTCGGCGATCTCGTCGCGGTCCCAGTCGGCGAGCTTCCGCACGTACCGTTCGCGGCGCGCGTCGCGGACCCGGCGGAAGCGGGCCCGGCCCTCCTCGGTGATGCGGACGAGGGAGGCGCGGCCGTCGGCGGGGTCCGGCTCGCGTACCAGCAGCCCCAGCTCCTCCAGGGCGCGCAGCTGACGGCTCATCGTCGCCTTGCCGACCCCGAAGTAGGCGGCCAGCTCGGTGGCCCGCTGGGAGCCGCTCTCCTCCAGCCGTACGAGGAGTCCGTACGCCGCGGGCTCCAGCTCGGGATGGACCTCGCGCGCCATCTCTCCGGAGTTGGCGCGGGCGCGGCGCAGAAAGACCGCCAGCTCCCGTTCCAGAGCCAGGAATTCGTGGTCCACACCACTCCCCCGGTTCGGCCCGGAGTCATTTGTCATACCGCTTCTGTGCACGTCAGCACCCATCGCGCGCTTTCCCGCTCCTGAAAGTTTCTTTCACAGACGGCCATTGCCGCAGCTCGGTAAGTATTTCGCAGGTTTATACCAACGGCAGCAGCGTGGCTCTCTTCCATCGTGCGGGTCTACGTGCGTAGCGTCGGTGTGGGCAGCTCTTTCGTATCCCCACTCCTGCCCGGCTCCCGCCCCGTACTCGCCCACGCTCCCCCTCACGGGTCCCTTCGGTGATCCCCAGCACGGCCAACACACCGGAGGGCTCGCGGGGCCTGTCATGAGTTCCCCCCACCGAGGTCTTCGGAGGCACGCCAATGCCCGCGCACAGATCCGGACCGTCCCGCCGCCGCCCGCTCGTCGCGGCGGCCACCGCCCTCCTCGCCACCGGCGCGCTGCTGCTCACCCACCCGGGAGCCGCGAGCGCGTCCGACACGCCCGCCGACACCGACCCGCCCGTCGGCACCCCCGCCGGCCTCGACCCTCCGACCGACGCCCTGACCGACGCCCCCGCCGACCCGGAGCCCCCGGCCGGCACTCCCGCCGACGCCGACCCGCCGACCAGCACTCCCGTACGAGGCTCGGCCCATATGGGCATGGGCGTCGTCGAGCACGACGGCGTGGGCGGGCTGCCCCGCTCCGATCGCGTCGCCCAGACGGAGGGCGTGGACGTCTCCAGCCACCAGGGCAACGTCGACTGGGCGGCCCTGTGGAACAGCGGCGTGAAGTGGTCGTACAACAAGGCCACCGAGGGGAACTACTACAAGAACCCCTACTTCACGCAGCAGTACAACGGCGCCTACAGCGTCGGCATGATCCGGGGCGCCTACCACTTCGGCACCCCGAACGACTCCAGCGGCGCCAACCAGGCCAACTACTTCGTCGACGGCGGCGGTGGCTGGTCGCGCGACGGCAGGACCCTGCCGGGGGTGCTGGACATCGAGTGGAACCCGTACGGCGCGCAGTGCTACGGGAAGACGCAGGCCCAGATGGTGGCCTGGATCCGGGACTTCCTCACCACGTACAAGTCCCGTACCGGCCGTGACGCCGTGATCTACACGGCGACCAGCTGGTGGAAGACCTGCACCGGTGACTACGCGGGCTTCGGCGACACGAACCCGCTCTGGATCGCCCGCTACGACACGACCGTCGGCGAACTGCCGGCGGGCTGGGAGTTCCAGACGATCTGGCAGTACACGTCGACCGGCCCCATCGTCGGCGACCACGACCGGTTCAACGGCGCCCCGGACCGCGTCGTCGCACTGGCGAACGGCTGACGGCACGGCGCACCCCGTACGAGGGCGGCCGGCCGGAACATCATGTTCCGGCCGGCCGCCCTTCGCCGTTCGAGCAGCCCTTCGCCGGTCAGGCCGCCGCGGGGACCGGAACGTCCGCCGGGGAGAGGGCGATGTCCAGGACCTGGCGGACGTCCGTCACCGGGTGGACCTCCAGCTTGTCGAGGATCTCGGCGGGGACGTCGTCGAGGTCGGCCTCGTTGCGCTTGGGTATCACCACGGTCGTGATGCCCGCGCGGTGGGCGGCCAGCAGCTTCTGCTTGAGGCCGCCGATGGGCAGGACCCGGCCGGTGAGGGAGACCTCGCCCGTCATGGCCACGTCCGTACGGACCAGCCTGCCGCTGAGCAGGGAGGCCAGCGCCGTCGTCATGGTGATGCCGGCGCTCGGCCCGTCCTTCGGGACCGCGCCCGCCGGGAAGTGGATGTGGACGCCCCGGTCCTTGAGGTCGGCGACCGGGAGTTCCAGCTCGGCGCCGCGCGAGCGCAGGAACGACAGCGCGATCCGGGCCGACTCCTTCATGACGTCACCGAGCTGTCCGGTCAGGGTGAGCCCGGAACCGCCCGTCTCCGCGTCCGCGAGGGACGCTTCCACGAAGAGGACGTCGCCGCCCGCGCCGGTGACCGCGAGGCCCGTGGCCACGCCCGGCACCGCCGTGCGCCGCTCGGCCGGGTCCTGCGCGGACTCCGGTACGTGGTGCGGCCGGCCGATCAGCCCGCGCAGGTCGTCGGCGCCGAGGGTGAACGGCAGCTCCCGCTCGCCGAGTTCGTGCTCGGCCGCGACCTTGCGCAGCAGCCGGGCGACGGACCGCTCCAGGTTCCGTACGCCCGCCTCGCGGGTGTACTCGCCCGCCAGCCTGCGCAGGGCGTCGTCCGCCAGGGTGACCTCGCCGGGCTCCAGGCCCGCGCGCTCCAGCTGCCGGGGCAGCAGGTGGTCCCGGGCGATGACGACCTTCTCGTCCTCGGTGTAGCCGTCCAGCCTGACCAGCTCCATACGGTCGAGCAGCGCCTCGGGGATGGCTTCGAGCACGTTGGCGGTGGCGAGGAACACCACGTCGGACAGGTCGAGTTCGACCTCCAGGTAGTGGTCGCGGAAGGTGTGGTTCTGTGCCGGGTCGAGGACTTCGAGCAGCGCGGCGGCCGGGTCGCCCCGGAAGTCGGAGCCGACCTTGTCGATCTCGTCGAGCAGGACGACGGGGTTCATCGAACCGGCCTCCTTGACCGCGCGGACGATACGGCCCGGCAGCGCGCCGACGTACGTACGCCGGTGGCCGCGGATCTCCGCCTCGTCCCGTACGCCACCGAGCGCGACCCGGACGAACTTGCGGCCCATGGCGTGCGCGACGCTCTCGCCCAGCGAGGTCTTTCCGACGCCGGGCGGGCCGACGAGGGCCAGCACGGCGCCGCCGCGCCGGCCGCCGACCACGCCGAGGCCGCGCTCGGCGCGGCGCTTGCGCACGGCCAGGTACTCGGTGATGCGCTCCTTCACGTCGTCCAGGCCCGAGTGCTCGGCGTCCAGGACGGCGCGGGCGCCCGCGATGTCGTACGCGGCGGTGTCGTCGGTCCGCTCGTTCCACGGCAGTTCGAGGACGGTGTCCAGCCAGGTGCGGATCCAGGAGCCCTCGGGGCTCTGGTCGGAGGAGCGCTCCAGCTTGTCGACCTCCTTGAGGGCGGCCTCGCGCACCTTGTCGGGCAGATCGGCGGCTTCGACGCGGGTGCGGTAGTCGGCGGACTCGTCCTCGTCGCCCTCCCCGTTCAGCTCGCGCAGCTCCTTGCGGACGGCGTCGAGCTGGCGCCGCAGCAGGAATTCGCGCTGCTGCTTGTCGACGCCCTCCTGGACGTCCTTGGCGATGGACTCGGCGACATCCTGCTCGGCGAGGTGCTCGCGCAGCTGCTCGGTGGCGAGCTTGAGGCGGGCGACCGGGTCGGCCGTCTCCAGCAGCTCGACCTTCTGGGCGGTGGAGAGGAACGGCGAGTACCCGGAGTTGTCCGCGAGCGCGGAGACGTCGTCCATCTGCTGCACCCGGTCGACCACCTGCCAGGCGCCGCGCTTCTTGAGCCAGTCGGTGGCGAGCGCCTTGTACTCCTTGACCAGCTCGGTCACGGAGCCGGGCAGCGGCTCGGGCGTGATCTCGTCGACGCCGGTGCCCTCCACCCAGAGGGCCGCGCCGGGCCCGCTCGTACCGGAACCGATCCGGACCCGGCGGCGGCCGCGGATCAGCGCGCCGGGGTCGCCGTCGGAGAGCCGGCCGACCTGCTCGACGGTGCCCAGCACGCCGGTGGCGGCATAGGTCCCGTCGATCCGCGGCACCAGCAGCACCTCGGGCTTCCCCGCGCCGCCGTCACCGCCATCACCGGCGCGCGAGGCCGCCTGCGCGGCCTCCACGGCGGCGCGGACCTCGGCGTCGGACAGGTCCAGGGGCACCACCATGCCGGGCAGGACGACCTCGTCGTCGAGCGGCAGCACGGGAAGCGTGAGCGATGTGGACGTGACAGCCATGGTCTCCCCTTCGGCAAAGCAATCGGCGTCAAGCAAGTTGAGCTATACCGACTCAATGCTTATGAGTGCCTGGATGTTCCCCCGGCCACGTTCGCTCTGAGCGATCGCGTGCGGTCACCGGAGCCGGAGCCCGACCCGGCGCAGCGCGGGCCAGCAGGCGACGCCGACGAGGAGGGCCACCGGATGGCCCCAGCCGGTGAGCGGGTCGTCGAACTCCAGCAGTTCCTGGAGCAGGGTCACGCCGACCGCGCCGAGGAGGATCCATCGCGGGAGCGGGGCGAGCAGCCCGGCCAGTGCGCCGATGCTCGCCATGAGGCCGAAGCTGATGCCGTAGTCGAGTCGGTGCAGGGAGGTCACGGGCAGTTGGCCACCGGCGACCGAGATCCCGACCGGGATCTCGGTGGCCAGGGTGGCGACGACATGGCCGAGCAGGAAGACCCCGGCGGTGCGCCAGCCGCCGATCCGGCGCTCCAGCGCCGTCAGGACGAGGACGAATCCGACGGCGTACGGGGACGCCAGGCCCCCGGCGACCCAGAGCGCGCTGGCGACCAGGACGAGGACGGGGGTGTGGGCGAGGTGGGCGGCGTCCGTGCTGGAGGCGCGCAGCAGGGCGGAGACGGTGTCCCGTTCCGCGTACTCGGCGAAGAGCGAGGTAGCGATCAGGAGGAGGGCGTACCAGAAGGTGAACGGGGTCCGGACGGGCCCCGGCAGCAGCAGCCGGGCGTGCCGCAGGGCCAGGGGCGTCCGGCACTGCCGGCCGGTGGTCGGCGCCTCCCCGAGCGGCTCCTCTTTAAGGAGGTCCGCTTCAGGAAGGTTCCTTTTAAGGAGGTCCGTGGAAGCGGCCTCTTCTGGAGGGGACGCTTCCGCGCGCACGGCGGGGCGGGGTGCCGGTACGGCGTCCAGTCGCGGCGCTGGGGCGGCGGCGCCCCCGTCGCCCGTACCCGTACGCGTCGTCTCCAGCCGTTTCACCGTCGGCGGCTCCTTCCACGGGGGACTCTCAGAGAACGCGACAGCCACGTCCCCCGTCTATGACGGGGGACACACCCTCCATCATCGGTCAACCCCGGCCCGGCGCGTCGCGTCCGGCACCGGCCGGAAACGGGTTGGCTCAGCAGATGGCCCGCGGCCAGGATGGCGTCGTCATCCGCCGACATCACCGCCAGACGGAGAGGCCCCGAAGCATGTCCGCACCCGCGTCCGCGTCCGTTTCCGCCACGACTTCCTTCCCGACCGGCCACCCCCACGATCCCGGCGCCGAGCCCGTCACGCTCGACCGCCGCGACGGCCCGTACGGCGAGGTCGTGCTGCGCCGCCGGGGCGCGCGTCTGGAGATCATCGCCAACGGCTGCTTCCTGATGGACACCTCGGACGGCCGCTCGGAGCGGCTGCTGATCGACGCGGCGCTGCGCGCGCTGCCCGAGGAGTCGCGCGGCGCGGCGGCCGGGGCGCGGCCGTCCGTGCTGGTCGGGGGGCTCGGCGTCGGCTTCTCCCTCGCGCACGCCGCCGCCGAGGCGCGGTGGGGACGGATCGTGGTCGTGGAGCGCGAGAAGGCGGTGATCGACTGGCACAGCGACGGGCCGCTCGGCGCGATCTCGGGGGCGGCGCTGGGCGACGCGCGCACTGTGATCCTGCACACCGACCTCGTGGAGTACCTGCGGACGACCACGGACCGTTACGACGCACTCTGTCTGGATATCGACAACGGGCCCGAATGGACCGTCACCGAGGACAACGGGAATCTCTACTCGCCGGCCGGACTCGCCGCGTGCCGGGCGCGGTTGAATCCGGGCGGTGTCCTCGCCGTTTGGTCGGCGAACCCCTCTCCGGCCTTTGGCGAAGCGTTGCGGAATGCCGGGTTCACAGGGGTAAGGGCGGAAGAGGTGCCGGTTGCCCGAGGCGTACCCGACGTGGTCCATCTCGCTGTTCGCACTGCGTAGCCGGGAGGCTCCCGCTGCATCTACGCTGCTCCCGACACATGGGTCTGCATACTTCATGCAGATCGTGGAACAAGGATCGCGGAACGCGTACCAGGGGCGGGCGATGGAGCAGACACAGACCAGCCACAACGGAGTCGCCGCGACGCCCGGCGCGCAGCGCCGGATTCTCGTCGTCGAGGACGACGCGACGATCGTGGACGCCATCGCCGCGCGGCTGCGGGCCGAGGGCTTTCTCGTACAGACGGCGGTGGACGGTCCGGCGGCCGTCGACGCCGCCGAGGGGTGGCAGCCGGACCTGATGGTCCTCGATGTCATGCTGCCGGGCTTCGACGGTCTGGAGGTCTGCCGGCGCGTCCAGGCGACGCGCCCGGTGCCGGTGCTGATGCTGACGGCGCGGGACGACGAGACCGACATGCTGGTCGGGCTCGGGGTCGGCGCCGACGACTACATGACCAAGCCGTTCTCCATGCGGGAGCTGGCGGCCCGGGTGCATGTGCTGCTGCGCCGGGTGGAGCGCGCGGCGCTCGCCGCTGTGACGCCGCGCAGCGGCATCCTGCGCCTGGGCGAGCTGGAGATCGACCACGCGCAGCGCCGGGTGCGGGTGCGCGGCGAGGACGTCCATCTGACACCCACCGAGTTCGACCTGCTGGTCTGCCTGGCGAACACGCCGCGCGCGGTCCTCTCCAGGGAGCAGCTGCTCGCCGAGGTGTGGGACTGGGCGGACGCCTCGGGCACCCGTACCGTCGACAGCCACATCAAGGCGCTGCGCCGGAAGATCGGTGCGGAGCGGATCCGTACGGTGCACGGCGTCGGATACGCACTGGAGACGCCCGCTCCATGACCCGGCCCGCGTCCGAGCGGCTCCCGCACGACCCGGCCCCGTCCGCGCGGCCCCACGCCGAGCGGCCCCCGCGCGACGAGCGGGGCGCCGCGGCCCCCCGCTGGGAGGACCGCCGCCGCCAGCGCGCCGGGGCGGCGCCGCGGCGCGGCGCGCGCTTCGCGGCCCGCCTCGGGGCGCTGCTGGGCCTCGGTCCCGGCACCGCCAGGCTCCGGCTCTCCATCAAGGCCAAGCTCGGCACCCTCGTCGTCATCTCCGTCCTCATCACCACCGGACTGCTGGTGGTGGCGCTGCGCACGGAGACCGAGCTGCGCTTCATCACGGTCTTCTCGATGATCGCCACGCTGCTGATCACCCAGTTCGTGGCGCACGGGCTGACCGCGCCGCTGGACGAGATGAGCACGGTCGCCAAGAGCATCTCGCACGGCGACTTCACCCGGCGGGTGAGCGGCTCCGACCGCCGGGACGAGCTGGGCGACCTCGCCGCGACGATCAACCGCATGGCCGACGACCTGGAGGCCGAGAACCAGCACCGCAAGGCGCTGATCGCCAATGTCTCCCACGAGCTGCGCACCCCCATCGCGGCCCTGCGCGCCGTGCTGGAGAACGTGGTCGACGGGGTGACGGCCGCCGATCCCGAGATGATGCTGACGGCGCTGCGGCAGACCGAGCGGCTCGGCCGGCTGACGGAGACGCTGCTCGACCTGTCCCGGCTGGACAACGGGGTCGTACCGCTGCGCGCGGGCCGTTTCGAGGTGTGGCCGTATCTGTCCGGGGTGCTCAAGGAGGCCAATCTGGCGGCCTCGCAGCGCCGGCCGGTCTCCGGAGTCTCCGGCTCGGTCAATCACACCCGTACAGATGTTCATCTGCATCTGGACGTCTCGCCGCCGGAGCTGACCGCGCACGCGGACGCGGAACGCCTCCACCAGGTCGTCGCCAACCTCATCGACAACGCGGTCAAGCACAGCCCGCCGCACGGCCGGGTCACCGTGCGCGCCCGGCGCGGCGGCGGCCCGGAGTCGCTGGAGCTGGAGATCCAGGACGAGGGGCCCGGCATCCCGGAGCAGGAGCGGCACCAGGTCTTCGAGCGGTTCAACCGGGGTACGGCGCCCTCGCCGCACGGTCCGGGCAGCGACGGCGGTACGGGGCTGGGGCTGGCGATCGCCCGCTGGGCCGTCGATCTGCACGGCGGGAACATCGGTGTGGCCGAATCGGAACGCGGCTGTCTCATCCGGGTCACTCTGCCGGGAGCACCCCGGCCTCGTGGTTGACGTAGAGTTCGAAGGGTTCGAAGCGAAAACGCACGATCTCCGGGTACGGAGTCGGGGACCGGCGGGGCTACGGGCCGTGTACCGGCCGTGGCCGGGTCGATTTGTCTTCCCGGCGCAGCGGAACCTGGCTTGTTTCCCGCCAATTCATACGCTGAAACCCGCCGTCCGATGTGACTTGCACGACGATGGCACGCCCGGTCTGCATGTGTCGGCCCGGTAGGCGTAGCCTTGATTCCCGCTGTCCATCACCTTGTGAAGCGGAAGAGGGCGGTTCACGCCGTGTCGTCTCAGTCCCCCAGTAACGCGAGCATCTCGACCGACGAAGACGGGCAGGGCAAGAACCCTGCCGCGGCCTTCGGAGCCAATGAGTGGCTTGTCGACGAGATCTACCAGCAGTACCTCCAGGATCCGAATTCGGTCGACCGTGCCTGGTGGGACTTCTTCGCCGACTACAAGCCGGGCACCTCCGGTACGGCGGAAAAGTCCGGCGACGCGTCCGCAGCCGCGGGGGCTGCGGTACCCACCGCCTCGCCCGCCGCACCGGCCCAGGCACCCGCCGCGCCCGCCGCGAAGCCCGCCGCCGCCGCTCCGGCGCCGGTACGGGCCGCCGCTCCGGCGCCCGCCCAGGCACCGGCACCGGCCCCGGCCGCCCGGCCCGCGCAGGCGGCCCCGGCGCAGGCGGCACCGGCACCGGCCGCTCCCGCGCCCGCCGCGAAGCCCGCCGCCGCTCCGGCGCCGGCCAAGGCGAAGCCCGCCGCCAACGGCGGTGCGGCCGCCGAGGCGCCCGCCGGTCCCGAGTTCCTGACGCTGCGCGGCCCGTCCGCCGCCGTCGCGAAGAACATGAGCGCCTCGCTGGAGGTGCCCACCGCCACGTCGGTGCGCGCCGTCCCGGTGAAGCTCCTCTTCGACAACCGCATCGTCATCAACAACCACCTGAAGCGTGCGCGGGGCGGCAAGATCTCCTTCACGCACCTCATCGGGTACGCGATGGTGCAGGCGATCAAGGCCATGCCGTCGATGAACTACTCCTTCGCGGAGAAGGACGGCAAGCCGACCCTGGTGAAGCCGGAGCACATCAACTTCGGTCTCGCCATCGACCTGGTGAAGCCCAACGGCGACCGCCAGCTCGTCGTCGCCGGCATCAAGAAGGCCGAGACGCTCAACTTCTTCGAGTTCTGGCAGGCGTACGAGGACATCGTCCGACGCGCCCGGGGCAACAAGCTGACGATGGACGACTTCACCGGCGTCACCGTCTCGCTGACCAACCCCGGCGGCCTGGGCACCGTCCACTCCGTACCGCGGCTGATGCCCGGTCAGTCGGTCATCATGGGCGTCGGCTCGATGGACTACCCGGCCGAGTTCCAGGGCACGTCGCAGGACACCCTGAACAAGCTGGGCATCTCCAAGGTCATGACGCTGACCTCGACCTACGACCACCGGGTCATCCAGGGCGCCGCCTCGGGCGAGTTCCTGCGGATCGTCAGCCAACTGCTGCTCGGCGAGAACGACTTCTACGACGAGATCTTCAAGGCGCTGCGCATCCCCTACGAGCCGGTCCGCTGGCTCAAGGACATCGACGCGTCGCACGACGAGGACGTCACGAAGCCCGCCCGGGTCTTCGAGCTGATCCACTCCTACCGGGTGCGCGGCCATGTCATGGCCGACACGGACCCGCTGGACTACCTCCAGCGCAAGCACCCCGACCTCGACATCACCGAGCACGGGCTCACGCTGTGGGACCTGGAGCGCGAGTTCGCGGTCGGCGGCTTCGCCGGCAAGTCGATGATGAAGCTGCGCGACATCCTGGGCGTGCTGCGCGACTCGTACTGCCGCACCACCGGCATCGAGTTCATGCACATCCAGGACCCGAAGCAGCGCAAGTGGCTCCAGGACCGCATCGAGCGCGGCGCGCACGCCAAGCCGGAGCGCGAGGAGCAGCTGCGGATCCTGCGCAGGCTCAACGCGGCCGAGGCGTTCGAGACGTTCCTCCAGACGAAGTACGTCGGCCAGAAGCGCTTCTCGCTGGAGGGCGGCGAGTCCGTCATCCCGCTGCTCGACGCGGTGATCGACTCCGCCGCCGAGTCGCGTCTCGACGAGGTCGTCATCGGGATGGCCCACCGCGGCCGACTGAACGTCCTCGCGAACATCGTGGGCAAGTCGTACGCCCAGATCTTCCGCGAGTTCGAGGGCAACCTCGACCCGAAGTCGATGCACGGCTCCGGCGACGTCAAGTACCACCTGGGCGCCGAGGGCACCTTCACCGGTCTGGACGGCGAGCAGATCAAGGTCTCGCTGGCCGCGAACCCCTCGCACCTGGAGGCGGTCGACCCGGTCCTGGAGGGCATCGTCCGCTCCAAGCAGGACATCATCAACAAGGGCGGTACGGACTTCACGGTCCTGCCGCTGGCGCTCCACGGCGACGCGGCCTTCGCGGGCCAGGGCGTCGTCGCCGAGACGCTCAACATGTCGCAGCTGCGCGGCTACCGCACCGGCGGCACCGTCCACATCGTGATCAACAACCAGGTCGGCTTCACCGCCGCCCCGGAGGCGTCGCGCTCCTCCATGTACGCCACCGACGTGGCCCGCATGATCGAGGCGCCGATCATCCATGTGAACGGTGACGACCCGGAGGCCGTCGTCCGCGTCGGACGGCTCGCCTTCGAGTTCCGCCAGACGTTCAACAAGGACGTCGTGATCGACCTCATCTGCTACCGCCGCCGCGGTCACAACGAGGGCGACAACCCGCAGTTCACCAACCCGCAGATGGTCCGCCTGATCGACAAGAAGCGCTCGGTGCGCAAGCTCTACACCGAGTCGCTGATCGGCCGCGGCGACATCACGCTGGAAGAGGCGGAGCAGGCGCTCCAGGACTTCCAGGGGCAGCTGGAGAAGGTCTTCGCCGAGGTCCGCGAGGCCACCTCGCACGCCGGTCCGACCCATATCCCCGATGTCCAGGCGGAGTTCCCGGTCGCGGTGACCACGGCGGTCTCCCAGGAGGTCGTCAAGCGGATCGCCGAGTCGCAGGTCAACATCCCGGACACGGTCACCGTCCACCCGCGTCTGATGCCGCAGATGCTGCGCCGCGCCTCCTCCGTGGAGGACGGCACGATCGACTGGGGCATGGGCGAGACCCTCGCCATCGGCTCGCTGCTGATGGAGGGCACCCCGGTCCGGCTCTCCGGCCAGGACACCCGTCGCGGTACGTTCGGCCAGCGCCACGCGGTCCTGGTCGACCAGGGCACCGGCGAGGACTACACCCCGCTCCAGTACCTGACGGAGGAGCAGGCCCGGTACAACGTCTACGACTCGCTGCTCAGCGAGTACGCGGCGATGGGCTTCGAGTACGGCTACTCGCTGGCCAGGCCGGACGCGCTGGTCATGTGGGAGGCGCAGTTCGGTGACTTCGTCAACGGCGCGCAGTCCGTCGTGGACGAGTTCATCTCCTCGGCCGAGCAGAAGTGGGGCCAGACGTCCGGCGTCACGCTGCTGCTGCCGCACGGCTACGAGGGCCAGGGCCCGGACCACTCGTCCGCGCGTCCCGAGCGCTTCCTCCAGATGTGCGCGCAGAACAACATGACGGTCGCCGTGCCGACCCTGCCGTCGAACTACTTCCACCTGCTGCGCTGGCAGGTCCACAACCCGCACCACAAGCCGCTCATCGTCTTCACCCCGAAGTCGATGCTGCGTCTGAAGGCCGCGGCGTCCACGGCGGAGGAGTTCACCACCGGCGGCTTCCGCCCGGTGATCGGCGACGAGGGCGTGGACCCGAACGCGGTCCGCAAGGTCGTCTTCTGCACCGGCAAGGTCTACTACGACCTGGACGCCGAGCGGCAGAAGCGCGGCGTCACGGACACCGCGATCCTGCGTCTTGAGCGCCTGTACCCGCTGCCGGGTACGGAGCTTCAGGCCGAGATCGCCAAGTTCCCGAACGCCGAGAAGTACCTGTGGGCGCAGGAGGAGCCGGCGAACCAGGGTGCGTGGCCGTTCATCGCGCTCAACCTGATCGACCACCTGGACCTGGCGGTCGGCGCCGACATCCCGCACGGCGAGCGGCTGCGGCGCATCTCGCGCCCGCACTCCTCGTCGCCCGCGGTCGGCTCGGCCAAGCGGCACCAGGCGGAGCAGCAGCAGCTGGTCAGCGAGGTCTTCGACGCCTGACCCGCGTCCGTACGAACCGTCAGGGCCCGGCCCCGCGAGCTGATCGCGGAGCCGGGCCCTCCGGCGTGCGGTACGTCCCGGACGGCCGACGACCGGGTCAGATGTGACCGGGTCAGACAGCCGGGTCAGACGATCGGCGGTTCGAAGTCCCAGTACGGGCGGTTGCGGGAGCGGGCCGTGACCGTATGGACATGCTGCGCGCCCAGCGTCGCCACCAGGTCGTCCAGCGCCTCCCCCTCGACCTTCTCGGCGCGCTGCCGGTCCCGCAGCGCCCGCAGGTCCGCCGCGTGGGCGATCCGGGCGGAGAGCGTCAGCGGGTGGGTGCGGCCGAGGGTCTCGGTGGCGCGGGCGATGGTGTCGCCGGTCAGCTCGGCGGCGCCCTCCGGGTCGCCCACGAGGTTGCGCAGCGCGGAGGCGTTGATGGCGCAGCCCAGCGTCCAGGGGTGGCGCTCCCCCACCGCCCGCGCCATGTCGGTCAGGGAGTTCTCCATCTGGACGTGGGCCTGGTCGCGCTCGCCGACGTTGCGCAGGATCAGCGCGTGGTTGGCGCGGGTGCCCGCGAGGAAGGGGTGGCCCTCGCCGAGCATGTCCAGATAGCCGGAGACGACCTTCTCGCTTATCTCCCTGGCCTGGTCGATGTCGCCGTGCTCGCGGGCGAAGCAGCTCTGGGAGGCGGCGAACATCATGGTCAGCGGGTCGTGTTCGCCCAGGACCCGTTCGCAGCTCTCCAGGACCTGGGTGAACAGCGCGGCCGCCCTGCCGCGTTCGCCCGAACGGTAGTGGCACAGCGCCAGGTTGTGCTCGGCGCGCAGCGTCTGCGGGTTGTCCCGGCCCATCACGATGCGGTGGACCCGGACGCTCTGCGACTGGAGCGACTCCGCCTCGTTGTAGCGGCCGAGGAGCCGCAGGTCGGTGGCGTAGTTGATCTCCGAGAAGAGGGTCCAGCTGTGGCGCGGGCGCAGCAGCAGCCGACGGGCCTCCAGGGTGCGCCGGTTGAGGTCGAGGGACTCCTGGTACCGGCCGAACAGCCGCAGGGTGACGGCCAGGTTGTTCTGCGCGTTGAGGGTGCGGGAGTCCTGTTCGCCGAGGAGTTCGCGGTACGAGGCGACGAGCCGGCCGGAGATCTCGTACGCCTCGTCGTAGCGGCCGAGGCCGCGCAGGTCGGCGGCGAGTCCGCCCGCCGCGCGCAGGTACTCCAGGTCCTGCGGGCCGCGCTCGGCGCGCAGATGTTCGGCGGCGGCGCGCTCGATGGCCTCGGTGCCCGCGTAGTCGCCGACGGCGCGCATCAGATTGGCGTAGTGGTAGCTGAGGTCCCAGATCCTCGCGTGGGTGTCGCCGAGGAGCCGCCTCCAGGCCGCCATGGCGCGTCTGCCGAGGTTGATGCCGGCCTTGTACTCGCCGGACAGGTACATGTAGCGCAGACAGTTGAGGACCAGGGCGTGCACCCCGGGGTCGGTGCTCTTGAGGACGTCGGCCCACTTCAGATGCGGGGTGATCTCCGCGTACCGGGGCCACAGCCGGGTGTCGGTGGGGCGGCCGGGGTCGGCGGCGACCAGGGCGCGGCGGACGACCTCGATGAAGTCCTGGTGGTCCTGGGCGGGCATGTCCTGGTGGACGATCTGGTGGACCATGCGGTGCATGTAGAGGGTGTCGCCGGCCGATCCTGTCCCGGTCTCGCCCACCTGGTCCCTGACCTCGCGCTCGCCGACCCCGGCGGCGCGCACCACCGCGTACTGCCGGAGCTTGTTGATCGCGCGGGTCCAGCGCACCGGGTCGTCGACCAGGCCCCGGAGCTTCTCCGGGAGGGTGTCGGCGGGCAGGTCGCGCACCAGCCGTACGGGGATGGCGCCCGGCGCGAAGAACGTGCACAGGCGCAGCAGGTCCACGGATTCGGGGACGGTCTCGCGGAGCTTGTTGAGCAGTATCGACCAGCCGGTCTGGAAGGCGAGCGGGAAGTCTGCGGAGACCCGTACGACGTCCTGGTCGATGCCGCCCCTGAGCAGCTCGATGTACTGGTCGACGGACATGTCGGAGTCGTTGAGCCAGCCGGCCGTCTGGTCGAGCAGCAGCGGCAGGTCCTCCAGCGCGACGGCGAGCTGCGCCGCCTCCCGGTAGGTGAGGCGCGGGGCGCGGCGGCGGACGAACGCCACGGACTCCTCGCGGTCGTAGACCGGGACCTCCATCAGGGTGCTGTTGTGCTCGCCCCACTCCGGGTTGCGGGCGGTGATCAGCACATGGCCCGGTCCGGTCGGCACCAGGTCCCAGATCTGGTCGGGCTCGTCGGCGCCGTCGAGGACCAGCAGCCAGCGGCTGTACGGGTCGCCCCGGCGCAGCGCGTCGCGGGCGGCGCGCAGCCGTTCGCCGTATTCGACGCCGGTGGACAGGCCCAGCGCCGGGGCGAGTTCGGCGAGCCGCTGGCGGCAGGTGACGCGCTTGTCGGCGGCGACCCACCACACGACGTCGTACTCGGCGCCGAAGCGGTACACGTACTCGGCGGCGAGCTGGGTCTTGCCCACGCCCGACATGCCGTGGAGGGTGACCACTCCGGCGCCCCGGCCGGCCTGCTGGAGCCCGTCGTACGCGTCGCCTAGCAGTGCCTCGCGGCCGGTGAAACGGGTGTTGCGGCGGGGCACGCCGCCCCATACGTCGGGGATGTCGGCCGGGTAGCGCGGTCCGCGCCGGGGGTCGCCGTGCGCGGGCGGCGGTTCGGTGGACAGCCCGAGGCGGGTGAGCACGCGCCGCTCGGCCTCCGACTCACCGACGGTGGTCAGATCGGCGGCGGCGAAGACGGTGGTGGCGCTGGGCAGCGCGGAGGTGGTGACGGTGACGGCGGCGAACCGGCCGGGGTCGGCGGCCACCACCTGGCGCAGGGCGGTGTTCCACTCGTCGTGGCTGCGCGGGCCGAGCTGGAAGTACCAGTCGCTGAGGACGACGAGGACGGGGCCGGGCGCGAGCAGCAGATCGCGCAGGCACTCCTCCAGTGTGATGTCGTCCGGCGGGTCCCACCGCTGGTAGACGACCGAGAGGCCGCGCCGCTCCAGGCGGTCCCCGATCCAGGCTGCCCAGGCCCGGTTGAACCCGGCGAAACTGATGGTGACAACCTGCGGCCCGGTGGCTCCAACTTGCTTGTGTGCTCCGGGCATTCAACCGTCTCCCTGCGTCGTCATACGCCCTTTTAACATACCCCGCCACCCCATGGAGCGATCCTGTCGCGCGCCGCTTTACGTTCCGTTCCTTTGGCGCCAGATCATCCGTGCCGTGCGCACGTATGCCTCGGCCCTGGCGCGGTGTCCGGCCGGTGGCGGGCTGTCGGCGAGCCGGTGGTAGACGGCGATCATCTCGTTGACGAGCACGCGTCCCTCGCGGGTCAGGGCGCCGGAGCCGGCGAGTACGGGCAGGACGGCGCCGACCTGTTCGCGGCAGCGGGCGTGCTCGGCCCAGGCCAGGTCGCGCCGGGAGAGCCGCTCGGCGCCGAGGGCCAGCCGCTGCCAGTAGTCGGCGAGCGCGAGATGGGAGTAGGCGCCCTGGAGGAGTCCGTCGAAGGGGCGCAGGTCGGAGCGCCAGGGGGCGAAGTGCCGTGGTGTGGCGTCCTCGTGGTGCAGCGGGACGAGGGCGCTGAGGGCGGCGAGTTTGGTGTGCTGGAGTTCGTGCACGAGGGTCGAGGCGAGGAGGGCGGCGGTGGCGGGCTTGCTGCTGAGGACCGCGCCGAACGCCTCGCGGCGGGTGGCGCTGCACTGCGCGGGGCCGTCGCCGGAGGGCGCGGAGCCGGGCGGCGGACGCAGCGGTACGAGGCAGCGCAGCAGGGCCGCCGCCTCGGCGGGGCGGTGTGGGCCGCCGGCCGCCAGCGCGGGCCCGGTCAGCGCCCACAGCCGCGCCCAGGCCGCGCGCTCGGCCGGGTCGGGTCCGGTGGCGGCGGAGAGCCCGTGCCGCTGGGGGCCGGGGGCCGCGACGCGGTACGGGTCGAGGTCGTCGAGGTGGACGGGCGGCGCGCCGTCCCGCAGCGGCGGCAGGGTGAGCACGGGCAGCCAGCGCGGGTCCTCGGAGCGCGGGCCGTCGCCGTCCGCCTCCAGGACGACGGGCGCCGCGCCCGCCTGACGTACCGTCACGCGCGAGTCCGCCAGGGTGATGTCGAGGGGCGACGATGCTCCCCGGCCGGTGCGCAGCGCGCCCAGGGTGGGCAGGACGAGGGGCCCGGCGGGGGCGGTGAGCCGCGCGCTGAAGGGCAGCCGGGCCCGGATCGCGGCGGCGGCGGCCAGCGCGCCGAAGTGCGCCAGGTCGGCGGCGAGTTCCGGGGTGGGCGCCGGGGAGGTGAGCCCGCGCAGACAGCGCTGGGCCCAGGGTCCGGTGAGCGGGTGCAGCAGGACGGTGCGTACGGCGGCGCGGTCGGCGCGGTCGGCCGCCTCCAGCAGCGCCCAGTGCTCGCGCGGCCCGGCGGCGGCCGCGGTCGGGCGGACGGCGGCCGGGGCGTCGGCCGCCGCGTCGAGCAGGGCGCGCAGCAGGATCAGCCGGCGGGTGTGCTGGTCGCGTACGAGCAGCCCGAGGGCGTCCGTCCCGCCTTCGGTGCGGCCGAGTTCGCGCAGCGCCCGCTCGGGGACGGCCGGGCTCACCGGACGGCTCCCGCGACTCCTGCGGCTCCCGCGGCTCCCGCGAGGGCGGCGGCGACATGGCGGATCAGCCGGTCGAGGTCGGCGCAGTAGACGGACGGGTGCCTGAAGCCCTCCCCGGCGCGGTAGCGGTGGGCGTAGTGGCCGCCGCCGCACACCGTGAGCAGCGGGCAGGCGCGGCAGCCGTCGGCGAGCGCCGCAGCGCCGGCCTGGCGGGCGGCGATCCCGGGGTGGCGCAGCGCGTCGTCGAAGGTGTGGCGGAAGACGTCGAGTCCGGTGGCGGCGGCCGTGTCGTAGGCGGATTTGAGGGAGTCGACCTGTTCGATCGCGCCGTCCGTCTCGACCACGACGGCGTTGAGGGGGTCGAGTCCGAGCGATTCGGTGGCGCCGGGCAGTCCCAGCAGCAGCGCGAGGCACTCCTCGAAGAGCCGGATCCTGGTCTCCCGGTGCCCGGCCCGCCACCAGCGGTCGAAGACGGTGGTCAGCCAGTCGCCGTACGGGGTGGGGCGGCCGGGGTCGCCGAGCCGGTGCGCGGGCAGGCCGGGCGGCGGGCTGGTCCAGTTGCCGTGCGGGAGCAGCAGGTCGATCGCGGGCGGGCGCAGTTCGAGCAGCGACTCGTACATCTCGACGGGGTCGGTGCGCGGGTCGACGACGGTGAGGATGCCCGCGTACGCCTGCGGGTGGTGCGTGGCGAGCAGCCGGGCGCCGCGTGCGGCGGCGGGCCAGGAGGGGCGGCCCGCGTGGTCGGTGCGCAGGGTGTTGTGGGCGGCCCGGCCGCCGTCGAGGCTGATGCCGACGCGGATCGCGTGCCGGGCGAGGGTGGCGGTGCGGCGCTCGGTGAGCAGGGTGCCGTTGGTCTGCACGGTGACGGCGACCGTACGGCCCGCTCCGGCCCGCTCCCGTACGTCCCGCGCGAAGGCGGCCAGCCGGTCGGCGCCCGCGAGCAGCGGTTCGCCGCCGTGCAGGACGAGGGCGAGGTCGCGCAGTCCGTGGGCGGCGGCGTGCTCGGCGATACGGGTCGCGGCGCGCTCCAGCACCTCGGGCGACGCGGCGGCGGGGCGGGCGCGCCAGCCGCGGTCGGGGCCCGCGTACAGGTAGCAGTAGCGGCAGGCGAGGTTGCAGCGGCCGTGCACCTTCACGATGAACTGGCCGAAGGGCACGGGACGTCGGACGCCCACGGGCGCTGCCGTGCCGCGCGGTCGAGTCACGTCCCTACCCCCCATGCCGTACGGCCTCCGGGGCGGCGATTCGCGGCGGTTCGGCCGTGGGCCTGTTTCCCTCGGCCCCCGGGGAGGCAAACCCGCCACGGGTCAGGTTGTCCTGTTCGACGGCTGCCCGGGACCGAAAGGGACGCGCGCGGGAGATGCCGGGGAAGGGCGTCAGAACGCGTTGTTGAACCCCCAGAGCGTCTCCTTCGGCTGCTCGCTCCGGCCGCGCAGATCGGTCAGGATCTCGGCCAGTACGGGGTGGTCGAGGGTGCGCAGCGCCGCCAGGTCGAGGGCGAGCAGATCGGGCAGGGCCGGTGGCGGCCGCTCCGCCTCGGCCCGCTCCGGCCGCTCCGCCCCGTTCGGTCCCCGCGCTTCGTCCTGCCACCCGCGACGCGTCTGCCCGCCGCGCTCCACGCCTTCGCTCATGACGATCCCCCGTCCGTCCCGGTCCCGCTCAGCGCTCCAGCTCGGCCAGCCTGTCCGTGGTCAGCCTCGCCGCCTCGCCGCCGCCGTCCGGCAGCCTGCGCCACTCCGCGTGCGCCGCCCGGTACGCCTCGCGCGCGGCCCGGGGGCGGCCCGCCTCCTCATAGGTCATACCCCGTTGACGGTGGGCCTCTGCACGTAACTGCACGGCTTCCAGAAGTTGGCGCGGATTGTCCAGTTCCGCTTCGGCCGTCCTGGCCGCGTCCGCCGCGTCCCGGAACGCCTCGGCGGCGTCGTCCAGCCGGGCGGGCCGGCGCAGGCTGCGGTGCGCCTCGACATGCGAACGGCCCAGCTCCAGCCAGCAGCGGGCGGCGGTCAGCGGGTCGCGCGCCTCCTGGGCGGCCAGTCCGAACAGATGCTCCGCCTCCCGCAGGTCCACCCGGTCGTCGTTGATCCCGTGCCGGAGCATCAGCGCCTGACCCAGCATCAGCAGCCGCTCCGCCTGCCGCGCCGTGCCGGTCACCGTCTCCGTACGGCAGTCGCGCAGCACCCGCACCGCCGCGCCCGTGTACGGCCCGCCGTCCGGGAGTCCGGCGCGGGTCAGCAGGGCGCTGCCCCACTCGGCGAGCAGGTCGGCGTGGGCCCGGGAGTCGCGCGCGGTGCCGCGCGCCGCGAGGGCGAAGTACTCGGCCGCCTCCTCCAGATCCGTCGCGTCCCCGGCGCCGCCCGCCTCGCCCGCGCGCTCGTAGCGGGCGATCCGCAGCCGGGCCGCCCGGGTCCTGAGCGAAGCGAGCAGCCGCTCGTCCCGTACGGTCGCCAGCGACTGCTCGATCAGCCGTCCTGCCTCCTCCAGGCCCTCCCCTGAGCGCAGCAGCGCGTCCACCAGGTCGAGCTGGATCCGGGCCTGGCCGCCGATGGTGTGGTCGCCGGGGGCGAGCGCCTTGCGCAGTGAGCGCGCGGCCTGTTCCGCGTAGAGCTGGGCCTGTTCGGTGTCGCTCGTCGCGCCCGAGAGCCGCAGCAGGGTCCTGCCGTGGGCCAGCGGCAGCCCGGCGGGCCGGTTCTCCTGGTCGGGCCAGACGTCGGCGAACGCCTCCAGCATCCCGATCGCGCTCTGGAGCAGCGCGGTGTCGCCGCCGAGCAGCCACTGGGTCTCCAGGGCGCGGACCCGGTCCAGGGTGAGCCGCAGCACCTCGGCGGGGTCGAGCCCTAGGGCCGCGCCGGCGACGGTGTACTCGCGGTCGGCGCGGCGCAGCAGCTCCAGGGCGCCGCGCCGGTCGCCGCGCCTGCGCCGGTCGTCGGCCGCCGCGTGCAGCACCTTGGCCAGGACGGCCCGTTCACGTACGGCCCGGGGGTGGGCGACGGCCCGCTCGGCCGCGCGCTCGGCCTCGGTGAGGAGTTCGCCGCTGCCCTGGACCTCCCAGAGCCGCAGCAGACAGCGGGCGAACTCCGCCCACAGGGCCGGGTCGAAGCCGCCGGGCTCCTCGTGTTCGGTGGCGGTCCGCAGCAGCTGTACGGCGTCGATCAGGTACTGCACCATGCCGTCGGAGTCGAACTGGCGCAGCAGCTCGCGGGCGCTCTCCACCGCCGCGTTGACGACGGGCTCGGTCTCGTCGGGCGGCGCCTGCGGGATGAACTGGTCCAGGACGCGCCGGGCGACCTCGGCGAAGGGGTGCGGGACGCGCTGTTCGCGGTCGCCGTCCCGCTCACCGTCGAGGGCGGCGCTCTCGTACAGCTCGTCGAGACCGTCGCCCTCCTCTGCGGCGCCCGGGTGGATCGGGCCGCGCCGGGCGTCCTCCAGCTGGGCGAGGACCATGGCGGGGAAGTTCGGGCCGCCCCTGCCGAATCTCTGCTCTATGTACTCCGAGCAGTGTTTGAGGACGAGCACCGCCTCGTCGCGGCCCAGCGGGCCGAGCAGCGCCTCCTGGACGCCGGGGGCGAACTCGTACCACGGCTCGTCGTCCGGGCTGTTGCCCTTGGCGCGCGAGAGCAGCCCGCTGAGCAGCACCTCGGCGAGTTCGGAGGGGCCCGAGTCGGGCAGCATCGTCCGCTGTACGAGCTGCATCACCGGCAGATAGAGCGGGGCTGCGGCGAGATAGACGGCGAGCTGGCCCGCGACCGGCGAGGCGGCCGAGCGGAAGCGGCTGACGAGCTGGAGCGAGGACAGCGGGCTGCCCGGGCGCGGCACCGGCGCCGGGGGCTGGTCGGCGCGCACCCAGCCGACCGCGCCGGAGATCCGTCCCGCGCCGGTGCCCGACAGCAGCCGGGCCCAGGCGCCGAGCGCGCCCGCGACCGGCGGCAGTACGGGGATGGCGAGCGAACCGGGCCGTACGGCGGGCGCCGTGGCCGCGTCGACCTTCAGGACGGCGGCGCCGCCGGGTCCCTCGCCCCGGGAGAGCAGTCCGTAGGTGACGGGCAGCCGGGTGCGGTTCCACATGCGCTGCGGCAGCGGTTGCAGGACGGCGATGGGGGCCTGGCGGCCCAGCTGGTGCAGCAGCCGGTGGGCGCGCCCGCTGTGCCACAGCGGACCGGCGCAGTCGCTGACGACGACGGTGACGCGGCGGCCGGTCGGATCGCTGAGCCGGTCGGCGGAGCTGAGCGGCGCGGCGGCGGGGTCGGGGCTGCGGCTGACGGCGGGCGCCCCTTCGGGCCCCTGGTGCAGATAGCGCACCTGGACATCCCTGAAGGCGCCCAACTGGCCGAAGATCTCCTGGAGTTCGGTGAACAGCCGTTCCCATACACGCATCGACGACGACGCGTCCAGCACGAGTTGAAGGAGCGCGTCCGCCCGCGAGACCCCGCGGAACACCGGGATGATCAGCCCGCCGGCTCGGGCGCTCAGCTCTACGGTCGCCACCTCGTCAAGGGTACGGCGCGAGGGAGGCACGGCGGGCCGGTATCGCTGGAGTGGCCGTAGCGCGCGCTGGAGTTCGAGCGGCGCGGGCAGCGCGGGCGCCACCGGCACGCCCAGCGGGCGCCCGGTCAGCGCGCCGGGCGACTGCGCCCGCTTACGGCCGGAGCGCGGCATGGGGTAGAGCGTGACCGGGCGTTCGTCGTCGCCGGAGTCCCCCGGCCCGGCGGGCTCGTCCGCAGGGCCGCTTCCGGGAGCGGCGCCCGGATCGCCGCCGGAGTCGCCCCCGGGAACCGGTGCGCCCGGCTCCCCGCCGGTGCCCGGGGCGCGCGGCTCGGCCCGGAGCCCGTCGCCGCTCCCGTCGCCGCCCTGCGGCGCCCGCCGGCCGCGGCCGGTCCAGCCGGCCAGCCACAGGGCGTCGCAGAGCTGTTCGGCGTCCGGGTCGAGTCCGGCGTGGCGCAGCCGCTCGACCAGCGCGGTCAGCAGGGTCGCGTCGTACGGCGGGAGCGGCCCGGCACCGCCCGCCCGCGCCGGGCGCCCCTCCGGCCCGTCGGTCCGGGCATGCCCGCGTCCCGGGTCCGGCTCGCTGTCCGGGCCGGGCCGTTCCGTGATGTCGGGCATCAGCGCATCACCTCGGCCGGTCGAGTCGCTGGATGATCAGGTCGGCGAGACGGTCACGGCCGGCCGGGGCGGCCGCGTCGGTGAGATAGATCGCGTTCAGCAGCTGGTCGGTGGAGATCAGTTCGCTGCGCGAGCGCTCCAGGAAGTGCGCGATCAGGTCGTTGCCGACGCGCGCGGCCTCGTCGCCGAGGTGCGCCCGTACGAAGGTCGCGAGCCGCTGGTGGTCGGGGCGGCCGAGCCGCAGATGGATACAGCGGCGCATCAGCGGCGCCGGGAAGTCGCGCTCGCCGTTGCTGGTGAGGACGACGAAGGGGAAGGCGCGGCACTGCACCCGGCCGCCCTTGACCTTGACCTTCCTGCCGTCGTCGGTGAGGACCTCGGCCTCGCCGTCCGGCAGCCGGTCGGCGATCCGCTCCAGCTCGGGGATGCCGAACTCGCCCTCCTCCAGCACGTTGAGGAGGTCGTTCGGCAGATCGATGTCGCTCTTGTCCAGCTCGTCGATGAGCAGGACGCGCGGCTGGTCGGAGGGGAGCAGGGCGGTGCCCAGCGGGCCGAGCCTGATGTAACTGCCGATGTCCGCCGACGGATCGTGGCCCGCCGTCGTGTCCACCCCGGCCGCCGCGCCGTGCGCGGCGAGCTGGACGTCCTGGAGGCGGGCGATCGCGTCGTAGTGGTAGAGACCGTCCTGGAGGGCCGACCTGCTGACGATGGGCCAGCGCAGCACGCGGCCGAGCCCCAGTTCGTGCGCGACCGAGTGGGCCAGGGTGGACTTGCCCGCGCCGGGGCTGCCGGTGACGAGCAGCGGGCGCCGCAGGTAGAGCGCCGCGTTGATCATCTCCAGCTCCTCGGCGCCGGGGCGGTGCAGCTCCGCCTCGTGCCGGTAGCCGCCGAGCCGGCGGTCGGCGGAACCGTCGGTCGCGGCGTCACCGGCCGCGGCACCGTCACCGGTCGCGGCACCGTCACCCGCCCCGTCGCCGTTCGCCGCGCCCCGGCCCGCGAAGTCGCGCCAGGGCGGCGGCGGGGGCAACTGGGTGATGCCGCCGTGCGGTTCGCCCGCTCCTCGGTAGATGAGCCACTCGCTCGGTTCACTCATAACGGGTTCCTCGTCGTCGTCACTCGTCCGGCAGGGGCGGCGGCCGTCGAACGGGCCTCCGAGCACCGCGTACGCACCGGCCCGCTCACGGCGCCTCCAGCAAGTGGCCCGAGCCGGGCAGCGGGTGGGTCGGATCGTCGTAGAACAGGGCGACCCCGTCCGACCAGTACGTCTCCGCGCGGCCCGCCCAGACGCCCCGGCGCAGTTCGAGGACCGTACGCGGCAGCTGGTCGGCGCCGCCCGCCTCGGCGACCGTGGCGACGGCCCGGCGGTGGAAGTCCGCGCATACGGCGTGGGAGCGGTCCCTGCCGCGCCGCAGCAGGGCGATGTGGAAGCCGCCGCGCACCAGCCGCGTCAGCCCGGCGGCCGTCTCCGCGTCGGGCCGGTCGGCGTAGCGGCAGAGCACCGGCACGGTCTCGTGCGCCAGCGTCCGCAGCTCGTCGTCCAGCGGTACGGGTACCCGCAATCCGCCCTCGCAGTCGACGATCCGGGCCCGGACGGCGGCGCTCCTGACGCGGTCCCAGCGCGCCCGCCGCTCCCGTGCCTCGTCCTCCGTGAGCGGCGGCTCCTGGTCGGAGGGGCGGACGACCACGGGCCGTACGGCGCCGAGCGGGGGCTCGTCCGCCGACAGCCGCCAGCCGTCGACCTCCAGTCCCAACTGGGCCTGTACGACGGCGACCTGGAGCACGGCGGGGCTGTCCGGCTCGTCGCACCGCCGGAACGCCTCGGTCAGCGGGGCGCCCAGCCTGGTGGCCAGTTCGTGACCCGCGGTGCCCCGGCTGTCCTCGCCGACCGGCACCACCTCGCCGGTGTGCCGGGCGACACCGACCCGCCAGTCGTAGCTGTCGCGCTCCCAGCCGCGCGGCTCCAGCTCCAGCAGGACGAAGGGGCGCTCGCCCTCGCGGGGACCCTCGCCGTAGGCCGGGGAGGCACGCCGCTGCTCGCGGTCGGTGCGGTGCCTGGCCGCCGCCCTGAGCAGGAAGATCTCATTGCGGAAGTCGCGCGGGAGCCGGTCGGCCGCGATGCCGTCCACCCAGTTCCACAGGGACTCCTCGGCCGCGGCCGTGGACTGGGTGACATAGGGCCGCTCGGCGGAGATGACGCTCACGCAGTAGCTCAGGACGAGTCTGAGCGCGGCCTCCCCGCCCCTGTTCTCGTACAGCGCGCCGAGCCCGTCGCGCCAGCCGCGCGGCGCCGGATAGCGGTCGACCGTGTGCACGCCCGGCAGCCGGACCAGCAGATCGAGCAGGCTGTGGGTGGAGACCGGGGGCGGCAGGTCGGCGAGCCTGCCGAGCAGGGCGATGCGCTGCTGCGGGCTGAGCACCCGGCCGGCGCCCGCGCCGAGGCCGTCCTGCACATCGACCCAGGTGGGTCCCTGGTTGACCCGGCTGGCGTGCTGGTCGGCGTGGTAGCGGTCGTGGGCGTGGAACACGGCCTGGTAGTCGTCGTCGGCCTCGGCACCGGCCATCGCGCCCGGCACCGGCAGCGACCGCAGCCGCTCGATGCCGATCGAGGTCCCGCCCATGCCGCCGACGAGCTGCGACTTGAGCACCCCGACCACCTCGCCGCGGGTCAGGTCGACGGTCGGCCCGCCGGAGACCCCCGGCGGCAGCACATCACCGCCGAGGCGCATCTGCTCGTCGGGATCGGCCCAGCCGCCCACCGTGCCCTGGACGGTGCACCGCCCGGTCAGCCGCTTGATCCGGCCGCCCACCTCCGTCCAGCCGGTGTAGAGCACCTGGCCGCCGCCGAAGAACGGGGCGGGGCGCTCCGCGACGTACACGCAGGCGTGGTCGACGGGCCGTCCGAGCCGGATCAGGGCGAGATCGGGCGCGGGCCAGCTGCCGCGCGGAGCGGCCATCGGGTCGGCACCGGGCTCGCGGGGCGCCTCGGGAAGCGCGGCGACGACGGTGCCGGCGACCGAGGTGAGACCGGATTCGGGACCGGATTCGAAGACCACCGCCACGTCCCGCCCCTCCCCCTGCATCGCCACATGCGCACACGTGAGAACCCAGCTCGGGGCGATGAAGAAGCCGCTCCCCAGGAAGCTTCCGCCCGGCCCCTCAGGGTCATACCCGCGCTCCGCGGCATGGATGCGCACGGTCGCCGCCATGACGAGGTCCACGAGCGCACGCACGCTGTCGTTCGGCACACCCGGCGCGCCCCCGCCGGGGCCGCCGTACGCGTCGATCACCGTCCGCTCCCGGCCCGGGGCGTGGGCCCGCCGGGATGCGCCGGTGCGCCGGGGGGTGCGCCCCTGGGTCCTGCGGCGGCCTGCGGCGGTACGACGGCGGGGCCGCTCAGATCGGCGGGCGGACCGCCGCCGCTCCAGGTGAGCGTGACCTTGATGGCCCCCTTGGCCTCGCCGTCCGCGAGCAGCCCCACGACCCGGCCCGCCTTGGCGGTCAGCTCGATGCCGAACTCGACGCTCACCTCGTCGGGGCGCACCGCGCGCAGCGGCCCGGCCAGCGACCGCGCGACGCCGGTCACCACCGACTGGAGACTCTCCACCCGGGCCTGCACCTGCTCGGCGAACCCGGTGTCCGAGTACTCCAGCCCCCCGGAGGGCCGCTCCAGCTCCGCCGCGCCGCTGATCCTGGCCCAGACGGGCGTCCCGTCCGGCAACTCGATGCGTGTGACCGTCGCCCCGCCATCATCCATGGCATCCCCATTCCCCCAATTCCCCGCAGGTTAGCGGCAGTACGGTGCCCGCGCGAGGTACATGGCGGAGGACGGCGATTCGCCCCCGGACGGTTCTCACGGGCCCGGCGAAGCCGGCTCCCGGCCGCCGTAGGGGGCCTCACCAGGCGTTAGTCTGGTGCCTATGTACTTCACCGACCGAGGGATCGAGGAGCTGGAGAAGCGGCGCGGCCAGGAGGAGGTCACTCTTGAGTGGCTGGCCGAGCAGCTGCGTACGTTCGTCGATCTGAACCCCGACTTCGAAGTGCCGGTGGAGCGCCTGGCGACCTGGCTGGCGCGGCTGGACGACGACGAGGACGACGACGAATAGACGCGACGAAAAGGCGCCGCGGATGCCGCCTCGGACCCCGGCTCAGACCTCGACGCGAAGCCGCTCGTAGGCGAGTTCCAGGGTGCCGTGCGCGATCAGCAGGGCGCCGGCGAAGGCCCAGCCAGCGCTGGAGCGGCGCAGGGCCCACAGGGAGAGCGGGATACCGACCGCGAGTTCGGCGGCGCCCAGCAGCCGGGCCCGGGGGCCGAGGAGCCAGGGACCGAGCGGCCCCTCCTCCACCACCTCCAGCTCGGCCCGCACCGCGTCGCGCCAGCCCGCCCACTGGATCTGCCCGGCGGCGGGCTGGACACGGGCCACCTCGCGCAGCCGGTCGGCGGGTTCGCCGGGGCTGAGACCGGCCGGAAGGGTGAGGCCGGTACGGGCCAGGAAGGCGGCCAGCGCGACCAGCCGGGTCCTGGAGTCGGCCTCCGGGTCCGGCCGGGTCAGCGGCTCCAGCGCCTGGAGGTCCAGTACGGGATCGAGACCGAGCCGGGCCACGAAGGTGCGCATCGCCTCGTCCTCGCCCGCCGGGGTGCCGTCCGCCAGCCAGACATAGCCGACGGCACGGCGGAAGCCGGCCGCCAGCGTGTAGCCCGCCCGGTCGCCGTCCCACCAGAGCGCGAGCACCGGCCAGCCGGCGCCGACGGCGAGCGCGCCCGCCCATCCGGCGACCACCCGGTCGACCGGATCAGCGCCGTCCAGCCAGGGCTTGCCCTCGGGGACGAGCACGCTCCAGCCGTCGCCGGCCGGGGCGAGCAGCAGCCGCTCCCGGAGCAGATGGGCGGCGGGCGAGACCTCCACCGGCTCGGCCCGGCACAGCAGCAGCGCTCCCACGGGTGTCGCGTTCATGGCCCTTACGCTAGGACACTTTGCCCCGATATGGGCACCGGACCTCCTGAGGCCCCCTGAGTGATCCCCGGGTCCACCCCGACACCGCCTCCGGCGCCGACCCCGACGCATCCCCGGCGCCGACCCCGGCATAACCCCCAGGTCCACCCGGCCCGCCCTGACGCGCCTTGACTTCCCGCGACCGCGATATATCGTGTTCACCAAGAGACGCGATATGTTGCGTCATGCCGGTCTGTGGGAGGTCAGCACCATGGCAGAGTCGACATGGGAAGTCGCCGAGCCCGAGAGGCTCACCTTCGACGGCCCGGTCACCGCACTCAACGTGCGGATCGTCAGCGGCACGGTGAACGTCGTCGGCACGGACCGGGACGGCGCCCGTCTGGAGGTCTCCCAGTTGGAGGGCCCTCCGCTGATCGTGACGAGAAGCGGCTCCACCCTCACCGTCGCCTACGAGGATCTGCCCTGGAAGGGCTTCCTCAAATGGCTCGACCCCAAGGGCTGGCACCGCCGGGCGGTCGTCTCCCTCGCCGTCCCCGCGGACACCTCCGTCGAGGTCGGCGTGGTGGGCGCGGGCGCCGTGATCTCCGGGGTCCGGGGGCGTACGGATGTGCGCGGGGTGAGCGGTGACACGGCTCTGGTGGGACTGTCCGGCGAGGTCAGGGCCGATACGGTGTCGGGCGGCCTGGAGGCCCAGGCCGTCACCGGGGATCTGCGCTTCCACTCCGTCTCCGGCGATCTGACGGTCATCGAGGGAGCGGGTTCGTCCGTACGGGCCGACTCGGTCAGCGGCGACATGGTGATCGACCTCGATCCGGCGGGCAAGCCCACCGACATCCAGCTGACGACGGTCTCGGGGGAGGTCGCGATCCGGCTGCCGCATCCGGCGGACGCGCGGGTCGAGGCGAATACCGCCAGCGGATCGGTGTCCAACGCGTTCGACGATCTGCGGGTGAGCGGCCAGTGGGGCGCGAAGAAGATCACCGGCAATCTGGGCGCGGGCACCGGCACGCTCAGGGCGACGACCGTCACCGGCTCGATCGCTCTGCTGCGCAAGCCACCTGCGGAGGAGGACCCGCACATCCCCTCCCAGGCCGGCGCCCCCTCAGCCACCGACGCCGAGGCCACCGGCGAAGCCGCCACCGGCCCGACCGCCGACTCCAAGGAGCTGTGACATGTCTCCGGTCTTCGCCCACGGCCGACTCCGCCTCTATCTGCTCAAGCTCCTGGACGAGGCCCCCCGCCACGGCTACGAGGTGATCAGGCTGCTGGAGGAGCGCTTCGAGGGCCTGTACGCGCCGTCCGCCGGCACGGTCTACCCCCGGCTGGCCAAGCTGGAGGCCGAGGGCCTGGTCACCCACGCCACCGAGGGCGGCCGCAAGGTCTACTCCATCACCGACGCGGGCCGCGCCGAGTTGGCCGGGCGGACGGGGGAACTGGCCGACCTGGAGCTGGAGATCCGCGACTCCGTCTCGGAACTGGCCGCCGAGATCCGTGACGACGTACGGGGCGCGGCGGGGGCGCTGCGCAGCGAGATGCGCGCGGCGGCCTCCGAGACGCGGGACGGCGGCGGGCACACGGAGTGGGACAAGACCTTCGCGGACAGCGACTCCTGGCGCACCGCGAAGGAGGAGCTGAAGCGCGCGAAGCACGAGTGGAAGGAACAGACCCGCCGGGCGAAGGACGAGTCCCGCCGCGCCCGCGAGGAGGCGCAGCAGGCCCGCCGCCAGGCCAAGGAGGCCCAGGAGACGGCGCGTCAGGAGATGCAGCGCATCGCCAAGCAGGTCCAGGACCAGGTCCAGGACCACTTCGCCCGGGGCGACTGGCCCACCGGGGTCAGGGAGGGCCTGTCCGAGCTGGCCGGACAGCTGGGCGGTCTGACGGGACAGTCGTGGTCCCGCCCGGCGAAGGAGGCCCCGAAGCCCGAGGAACACGGGCCACGCCCCGACTTCCGCAAGCTCCCGGTGGACATCTACGCGGACCTGCCGACCACGGGCGACCCGGCCCGCGATCTGGACCGTCTGCTGGACCGCTTCCGCGACGACATCCGTGACGCCGCGAGGGACAACGGCGTCACGGACGCCCAGCTCGGCGAGGCCCGCCACCATCTGTCGGCGGTGGCCGCGCGCCTCGGCTCGCTGCTGCGGGAGACACCGGAGGACGGCGGCATACCGCCGGAGTGACACCGGAGCGACACCGGAGCGACAGGGGGCTGGGAGTGGCGGGGAGAGTGACGGGAGGGACCGGGAGAGGGGATGGTGCCGGATCAGAAGGCACCCGGCACCATCCCCTTCTCCCGGCGCTCTCTCCCGGCGCTCCCTCCCTCTCCCCCGTCCCCTCCCCCCCCGCCAACCCTTAGCCCTTAGCCCTCCAGCCGCGCCAGCATCCGCCCGAGCCCCGGCAACATCGCCCGCGCCTCGTCCGTGTCCACCGCGCCCACCTCCTCGGCGAGCGCCCGCACCCGCTCCGCGCCCGCCTCCGGCCGGCCGAGTTCCTGCTCGGTCCAGGCCATCCGCACCACGCAGCGCACGTGTTCGTCGAGCACCCCGAGCGCGCGGAGCGTGGTGGCCGCCCGGTCCAGCAGGCCGAGAGCCTCGTGCCGCGCCGGGGCCGCTCCGCCGGAGCCGGGACCGTCGGAGTCGTCGGAGTCGTCGGAGTCGTCGGAGTCGAGGCTGTCGAGCAGCAGCTCGGCCGTCTGGTACCAGGTGCGGGCCCGCTCCAGCAGGAGTTCGTCTCCGTCGCCTTCGAGCGTCGCGAGCGCCTCGGCCATCAACTCCCGCGCGGCGTCCGTGTCCTCGGCTTCGGCTTCGCACCAGGCCAGGGAGCGCAGGGCGCGCGCGGTGCCGAGCGGGTCGCCGATGCGCTGCCACAGCTCGACGGCTCGCCGGTACGCGTCGATCGCCTCGTCGCGGAGGCCCGCCCCGGCGAGGCATTCCGCGGCGAGGTGGGCGAAGCGGGCGTGCGGCTGCTGGTCCTCCCAGCTCTGCGCGATGTCAGCGGCGAGCAGATACTGCTCGGCCGCCGCTCGCGGGTCGCCCAGGGTGCGGAGGATGCCGCCGAGCACCTCTCTGGCCCGTATCGCGCGCGGTTCGCCCTGGGCCAGCAGGTCGGGCAGTGCGGATTCCAGCACCTCGGCGGCTTCGGCGGGGCGCCCGGTCTCCTCGTACGCCTGGGCGAGGAGGAGCCGGGCGTACGCTCCCGCGCCGGCCGATTCGCCGGCCTCGTCGAGCCAGTGGGCGGCTTCGAGGGCGTACTGGGCGGCTTCGGCCTCCTTGCCGTACTGCTGGAAGAGGATGTCGGCGAGGGTGAGCCGGATCCGGCCGAGTTCGTCCGCTTCGATCAGCTCGGCGCCGTGCTCCAGCGCCGCGCGGGCCGCCTCTTCGGCTTCCTCGGGGCGGCCAAGGCCCATGAGCAGGGAGGCTCGCCGGGCGAGGGGCTCGGCGGCGCCCCAGGGGCGGCCCGCGTCGACGCAGCGCCGGGCGGCCGAGGCGAACAGAGCTTCGGCCCGGTCGCCTTCGCCCGTCTGCCAGGCGTGTCCGGCGCGCTGGGTCTCGGCCTCGGCGAGCAGGTCGTCCACGTCGGCGTCGGGTTCACCGGCCGCGCGTGCGGAGAATTCGGTGAGGAAGGCGGCGAGGTCGGCGTCGAGATGCGACAGGTCGGCCGGGTCCTCGTCGTGACCGTTCTCCTGGTGGCGCAGCAGGGCGCCGAGTCTGGCCCGGTTGAGGGCGACGGTCGCGATGCGTCGCGTTCTGCCCGGGTCGGCGGGGTCCAGCGCCTCCGCCGAGGCGCCGGCGGTGGCGAGCAGGCTCCGGATCTCCTCGGGCGGTGCGCCGGTCCGCGCCGCCGCGTAGGCCACGCGCAGTTCGTTGAGGGCGGCCCTGCCGGGTTCACCGGCGGTACGGAAGGCGGCCACTGTCTCTTCAAGGAGCGGGCGGGCGGCGTCCTGGCCGGCGTGGCCGGCGCGCAGGGCGCGGTGTTCGAGGAGTTCGGCGGCGAGCAGCGGATCGGCCGTGGCGTCCTCACCGGTCAGAGCCTCGATCCGGTCCCATACGGACGTGGCTCGCGGATGGCCCCGGCCCCGCAGCTCGCGGGCCTCCTTCGCGAGCTGCGTGACGGTCTCCGCGAGGTCGCCCGCCGCCACCGGCGCGGGGCGGGCGACGGCGGCGGCGCCGGTGGTGACGGTGGCGACGGTGGTGACGCCAGTGGTGGTGGCACCGGCGGCGGCGAGCCGTGGCGCCCGGATACCCAGGGGCAGGCTGTCCAGCAGCGGCTCGGCGGAGAGTCTGGCGGCCAGCAGCGTGGACACCGTGTCGTTGCCGTTGCGCGCGTCGAAGCGGGCCGCGAGTGCGGTGGCCTCGGCGTCGAGCAGATCGTGCAGCCCCCGTACCGTGCGCGGCTCCCCCGCGATATCGCCCGGTGCGGCGGGCTGGCCGCCGAGACCGAGCGTCAGCAGTCGGCGCAGCAGGGTGAGTATGCCCGCGATGAACTGGAGCCGGGCCCAAGGGTTGCCGTCGGAGCCGAGGTGCGCCGCGTGCTCGGCGAGGATTTCCAGGCCGCGGCCCTCGTTGCCGGTCAGCGCGCAGAACTCGATGTGCAGTCCGATCGACGGCAGCAGGCTCTCGTTGCCCCGGGCCATCCGGTAGCCGCGCAGGTGGTGGGTGCGCGCCTCGTCGGGCCGGCCGGTGCGGACGAGCGGCAGCAGGGAGTGGGCCAGGGTCCGGTGCGGTTCCTCGGCGCACCGGGAGCGGCCCGCGAGGACCGGCTCCCAGATCTCCAGCGCCTGCTCGTCGTTGCCCTGCCTCATCCGGTAGCCGCCCTGGTCGCTCAGCTCGCAGGCGTGGCAGTTGGCCATCTGATCGCGGTCGGCGGCGGTCCACGCGGCGAACGCGCGGGCCGCCCGGTCGGCGTCTCCGGAGTCGTCGGCCAGCTCGAACTCGGCCTGCCGTACCGCGCGTTCGGTGTAACCGGCGACGCGATAGCGGGTCTCCATCTCGGCGAGCCACTGTTCCATGGTGGCGAGGGGCATCTCGGGGAGCGTGAGCATCCCGGAGCTGGCCCACTTGAACACCCAGTGGAAGGTGTGGGCGTCGCCCGAGCCGAACGCGGTGGAGTCCCGGTCCCACTCCTGGAGCAGCCGGGCGAACGGCACGAGCATCTTGCCGCGCTCGGTGCTGTACTCGTACGCCTTGATCAGGCCGAGGAGCGCCCTGCGCAGCACCTCGGGATCGCCGGTCTTCTCGGCGGCGTCAGCGAGTTGTTCGGCGCGCGCGTTGCGCGGGAGCCCGTTGGGCGCGTACTCGTTCTCCTGGAGGGCCCGGTAGATGTCCTCGGGCGTGAGGTCGGTGGTCACTTGTCGCCCTCCTCGTGAGCGGCGGCCGGGGTGCCGGTCTGTGCCGAAGTGCCGGTCCCCGGGGTGCCGGTCGGGGCCGCGAGCGGATGGGTGGCCCATTCCAGGAGACCGAGAAAGGCCCGGTTGAGCAGGGACGTGTCCGACGGGCGCAGCGGGCGCTGCGCCATCAGCAGGGCCTGGCCGTAGAGGGATTCGACGGCGGTGCCGGTCAGCTCCTCGTCGGTGATGGCGGCGATCCTGCGTACCAGCGGGTTGTTGTCGTTGAGCACCAGCCTGGCCCGGGGCGCGGAGCCGCGCAGGGCGCCCAGGATGCCGCTCCAGAGCTGGTCGGCGCCTTCTTCGGCCGCCGCGCGGTCCCGCTCGTGGCGGGCCTCGCGGTCGTCGAGGAAGAGCGCGGGGACGGTGACGGGGTGGTACGAGCGCAGCGCCACGTCGCAGCCGAGCGCGTCGAGGCGGGTCCTGGCGGTGGCGAGGAAGGGGGCGAGCGCCAGCTCCCGCCGGGCGTCGACCGGGTCCAGTTGGGCGGTGACGGCGCTCGCGTCGAGTTCGGTGACGGTGACGCCCTCCCTGATGTGCGGGAGCAGTGCGAGGAGGTCGGCGTCGTAGGTGTATCCGCCGTTGACGACGCCGAGGCCGTGCGCGGCGGCGATGGGTGAGACCTGGCGGAACTCCTCGACGGTCCGGGTGAAGTGGATCCGGGGGTGCGTACGGGCGAACTCGTCGAGGGTGACCCGGCCGTCGCTGGTCTCGAACGGCAGCCAGGGCAGCATCAGCGCGAACAGTTCGGTGTCGTGCCGGGCCATGGACTTGACGCCCAGGTGGTGGACCCCGAGGAACGCGGCCAGCCGGTCGGGGTCGCCGGCGGCCAGCTCGGTCAGCCAGTTCCGGATGCGGGCGCCGAGCGCCTCCCGTACGGCGGTGAGGGTCTCGTCGTCGTACAGGTTCTCGCGGGAGGCGGTGGGGCGCAGCGTGTCGGTGTCGAGGACGACGCGGGCGAAGAACGCCCAGTCGGGCAGCAGGTTGTCCGCCCGGTCGGTGAGCAGCATGCCCTTGAGGTAGACGCGGTGGGCGGCGCGCTGCGCGGGGCTGGTGGCGGCGGGCAGCACGTAGGCGACGCCGCGCACCCCGGCGACGGGCAGGTCCAGCTCGATGGAGTCGAGCGGGGTGAAGCCGAAGACCCGCGCGCAGTGCCCGGCGAGTGCGACGCGGCGGGCGGTGGGGGTGGGGTACGTGCGGTCCCAGACGGCGGGCCGCTCGGTCAGCGGCCGGTCGGTGGCCTCGGGGCCGGTGAAGGTGACGTCGTGGGGCAGCAGGGAGCCGTAGTCGGCGGCGAGTTCGGCGACGCGGCGCGGGTCGGTCCACTCCTCGGCGCCGGGCCTCGGTTCGAGGTGGACGGTGGTGCCGGGCTCGGGCCGTGCCTCGTGCGGCAGGGTCCGTACGGTGTACGAGCCGTCGTCGCGGGCCAGCCATTCGACGGGCGGTGCGTCGGGAGTGCGGGCCGATCTGGAGACGACGCGGATGCGCTGGGCCACGACGAAGCAGGCCAGGAGCCCGATGCCGAACTGGCCGAGGAACTCCTGCCGGGCGTTCTCCAGGCCGTCGCGCTTGGAGCTGCGGCCGATGGTGGCGAGCAGCGTGTGCACCTCGTCGGAGGTCAGGCCGATGCCGGAGTCCTCCATGACGACCGTGGAGCCGTCGGCGATCAGGCGGATGCGCAGGGGCGCGCCGGGCTCGTGGAGGAGGCGCGCGGTGGTGGCGTCGACCGCGTTCTGGAGCAGCTCGCGGACGTAGACGCGCGGGCTGGAGTAGAGGTGATGGGAGAGGAGGTCGACCAGACCGCGCAGGTCCACCTGGAAGGTGTTGACCGCGGGCACGGAGGGGTCGGAGGCGTCGGAGGGTATGGAGTCGGAGGGTATGGAAGCGTCGGAGGCGTCGGAGGGTACGGAAGCGTCAGGATTCATGGATGCGGGGAGCAACCGCGCAGCTCGAAGGCAGCTGCCGGCGCGGGTCGGGCGATCGCGGGGTCCCCCCCTCACGAATCGCGATGGGCCCGGCCCTGACCCCGGCGGCAGGCGCACGTGTGCCGTGCGCAAGCCGCCGAGAAGGACGCGGAATTGACAGCCATCCTAGGGATGACCACTGACAATGCCTATGGCGTTTCCCCGCGATCCGATCTTGTTCCGCCGCGCCCTGTCCCGCACCGCCCTGTCCCGCACCGCCCTGTCCCGACTCGCTCTGTCCCGACCGGCCCCGACCGTGACGCGCGTGGCGACATCCGGGCTGCGGGCTCCGGGTCGCAGGTTGCGGGCTGCGGGCCGCGTCAGCCCGCCTCGGCCAGGCCGGGGTTCGCGCCGTCGCCCGTCCTGCCGTACATGGCGCGCTCCACCGCCGTGTAGGTGGCGCCGTGGTCAGCCAGGACCTCGGCGACCACGCCGGGGCGGGCCGTCAGCGCCAGCAGGAGGTGTTCGTCGCCGATGTGCCGGTCGCCCCGGCCGCGGGCGATCCGCAGCGCCTCCACCAGGATCTCCTTCGCGCCGGGGACGAAGGACCGGTGCCCCGTCCACCACCGGCCGCGCCTCCCGTCGGCCCGCATCGCCCCTTCCCCGTGTGCCTCCTCGACCTTCGAGACGATCTCCCCCAGGCCGATCCCGATGCCCGCGAGAGCCTCCGCGTCCGCCTTCGACAGGCCGCCGCGCCGTCGGCTGTCGGCGAGCGCGTCCTCCAGGGACCCGCGCCGGTCGCCGACGCCGAGGGCGGTGAGCGCGAACGACGCGCGCGTGCCCCGCCGGTCGAGGAGGGCCAGCAGCAGGTGTTCCTCGGTGACGCTGTCCGTCCCCATGCGCTCGGAATGGCTGACGGCTCCGGTGACGACACCGCGCGCGGCCTCGGTGAACCGTTCGAACATCACTGCCTCCCGTGTTTTTTGTGCGCGGCCTGCCGGCTGACGCCCAGCTCGTCCGCGATCTCCTGCCACGACCAGCCCTGGTCGCGGGCGCCGCGCACCTGTACGGCTTCGAGCTGCTCCAGCAGCCGGCGCAGCGCGGCGACCGCCCTGAGCCCGACCCGGGGGTCGCGGTCGCCCGCCCGCTCGGCGAGATCCGTTGCTTCGGTCATGCCGTCAATGTACGTTGACAGACGAGGAGCGTCAATCAAAGTTGACAAGAAAAAGGCAGGAGGCGTCAGGGCGTCAGGGCGTCAGCACGACCTTCCCGAAGAGCCCGCCCGCCGCCATCCGCTCGAAGCCCTCCCGCGCCCGGTCCAGCGGCAGCACCTCGTCGATCACCGGCCGTACGCCCTTCACGGCGCAGAACGCGAGCAGGTCCTCCAGCTCCCCCAGCGACCCCATGGTCGAACCGACGACCCGCAGCTCCAGGAAGAAGATCCGGGTCAGCTCCGCGTGCGCGGGACGGTCGCCGCTGGTGGCGCCCGAGATGACCAGCGTGCCGCCGCGCCGCAGGCACTTGATGGAGTGCGACCAGGTGGCCGCGCCGACCGTCTCGATGACGGCGTCCACCCGGTGCGGCAGCCGCGCGCCCGGCTCGTACGCCTCCAGCGCGCCCAGTTCGACGGCGCGCGCCCGCTTGGCCGCGTCGCGGCTGGTGGCGTACACCCGCAGTCCCGCCGCGCTGCCGAGGACGATCGCCGCCGTGGCGACGCCGCCGCCCGCGCCCTGGACGAGAACCGAGTCGCCGGGCCGTACGCCCGCGTTGGTGAAGAGCATCCGGTACGCGGTCAGCCAGGCGGTGGGCAGACAGGCGGCCTCCTCGAAGCTCAGCCCCTCGGGCTTGCGCAGCAGGTTCGCCCTCGGCACGGCGACCCGTTCCGCGAAGGTGCCCTGGTAATGCTCGGTGAGGATCGAGCGGGGCTCGGTGCCGTGGTCGCCGCCGCCGATGACGGAGTGGACGACGACCTCGTTGCCGTCCTCGTCGAGCCCGGCGGCGTCGCAGCCGAGGATCATCGGCAGCTTCTCCTCGGCGAGGCCCACCCCGCGCAGCGACCACAGATCGTGGTGGTTGAGGGAGGCGGCCTTCACCCTGACGGTGGTCCAGCCGGGGGGCGTCCCGGGCTCCGGGCGTTCACCCAGCTCAAGGCCCTTGAGGGGATCGGCGAAGTCGGTATGTGCTGCGTAGGCGGCGAACATGGACCCGACGATAGGGCTGCGGCGGCACGCCGGGAACCGTCGGCGCGTGTGACACACCTCAACGGCCGCGGGCCGCGTCCCACCCCTGGGAAAGGGGTACGACACGGCCCGCGCCGGACGGCGGACCCGGGGTCAGCGCCGCGCGACCCCCTCGGCGCGCGCCGCCGCCGCGACCGCCGCCGTGACCGCCGGGGCGACCCGCTCGTCGAACGGCGAGGGGATGACGTAGTCCGCCGCCAGCTCGTCCCCGACCACGTCGGCCAGCGCGTTCGCCGCCGCGATCTTCATGGACTCGGTGATCCGGGAGGCCCGCACCTGGAGCGCGCCCGCGAAGATGCCCGGGAAGGCGAGCACGTTGTTGATCTGGTTCGGGTAGTCGGAGCGTCCGGTGGCCACCACCGCCGCGTACCGGTGCGCGATGTCCGGGTGCACCTCGGGGTTGGGGTTGGCCATCGCGAAGACGAACGCCCCCGGCGCCATCGAGGCGATCGCGGGCTCCGGGACCGTACCGCCGGACACCCCGATGAAGACGTCGGCGCCGGAGAGCGCGGTCTCCAGCGAACCGGAGAGCCCGGCGCGGTTGGTGAGCGCCGCCAGCTCGCGCTTGACGTCCGTCAGGTCGTCGCGGTCGGCGCTGACGATGCCCTTGCGGTCCGCCACGGCCACATCGCCGAGCCCGGCCGCCAGCAGGAACTTGGCGATGGCGACCCCGGCCGCGCCCGCCCCCGAGATGACCGCGCGCAGCTCGCCGAGGGTCCGGCCGGTCAGCTTCGCCGCGTTGCGCAGGGCGGCGAGGGTGACGACGGCCGTGCCGTGCTGGTCGTCGTGGAAGACGGGGATGTCGAGGCGCTCCTGGAGCCTGCGCTCGATCTCGAAGCATCGCGGCGCCGCGATGTCCTCCAGATTGACGCCCCCGAAGGAGGGCGCGAGCCGGACGACGGTCTCGATGATCTCGTCCGTGTCCGTGGTGGCGAGCGCGAGCGGCACCGCGTCGACGCCGCCGAACTGCTTGAAGAGGATCGCCTTGCCCTCCATCACGGGCAGCGACGCCTCGGGGCCGATGTCACCGAGTCCCAGCACCGCCGTACCGTCCGTCACGACGGCCACGACCTGCGACTTCCAGGTGTAGTCGTGCACCAGCTCGGGCCGCTCCGCGATCGCGCTGCACACCTTGGCGACGCCGGGCGTGTACGCGAGGGACAGGTCGTCCTTGTCCCGCACCGGGACCGTGGCCCTGATGGCCATCTTGCCGCCGCGGTGGAGCGCGAAGGCCGGATCGAAGGGCTCGTCCACGCCGTTGCCGGCGTCTGCCGTGCCGTGCGTCGCGCTGTCCTGAGCACTGTTGTGAGCGCTGCCCCGAGTACTGCTGTCGTGAGCACTGCCGTGAGCACTGTCGCTGCGAGGATTGACGATCTCCGCTGCCATGTAGATGACCCCTTAAGTCTTCATCAGTTGAGGGTGTCCACTCCTGGTTGAGGAGGGGTGGGCGGGCATCGCGTTCGCTCCCCGCGTCGCGGTTGGGCCGCCCGGCAGGGATGTATACGTACGCGCGGGCGCGCCGCACACGCGCCCGGAGCCCCGGATGAGGGGTGTAATCGTCCTTCATACCGGACGGACCGCATCGTTCACGAGTCCATTCCCTCCGGTGATCGACGGTTGATCCACGGATGATTCCGACAGCGATTCCCGCGGTGAGATGACTCATAGCAGAGCAATTCGGACGCATCCGGTAAGCGCCATGATTCACACCCAAGGAGGGAAACGGACCGGAGATCCTCCGGCCGGAAGAAGGCATTCCCACAGATGGTCCGGATTGATGTACCGCCACGCAGGGGTCGGGGGGTGTCCCGTTACCCGATTTTGACATGCCCGGTCGCCTGAATGGGCCAGTCCAAATGGCAGGATGCCGTAATCACACTCGGTCGCGACACTCGAAGACGCGTGCTCGGCCACTTGGCAGCTCCCTCACCCGCCGGAGGACCCTGATCATGACCGCACGCACCACCCGCCGTACGACCGCCGCGAAGTCCCGGATCGCCGCGGCCGGCGCGATCGTGGTCGCCGGCACACTGCTGCTGACCGCCTGCGGTGACCAGACCCAGAGCGGCGAGAAGTCCTCGGAATCCACGAAGGCGCCCCTCTTCGACCAGCTGCCCAAGGCCATCCAGGACAAGGGCGTCATCAAGGTCGGCTCGGACATCTCGTATGCCCCGGTCGAATTCAAGGACAAGTCCGGCAAGACGGTGGGTATCGACCCGGACCTCGCGGACGCGCTCGGCAAGCAGCTCGGCGTCACGTTCGAGTTCGAGAACGGCACCTTCGACTCGCTGCTCACGGGCCTGCGCTCCAAGCGGTACGACATGGCCATGTCGGCCATGACGGACACCAAGGACCGCCAGGACGGGGTGGACAGCGACACCGGCAAGAAAGTCGGCGAGGGCGTCGACTTCGTCGACTACTTCACGGCCGGCGTCTCCCTGTACACGAAGAAGGGCGCGAACACCGGCATCACCACCTGGTCGGACGTCTGCGGCAAGAAGATCGTCGTCCAGCGCGCGACCGTCTCGGAGGACCTGGCCAAGTCCGAGAGCAAGAAGTGTACGAGCGCCGGGAAGGGCAAGATCTCCATCGAGTCGTTCGACAACGACCAGCAGGCGCAGACCCGGCTGCGCAGCGGTGGCGCCGTGGTCGGCTCCAGTGACGCCCCGGTCGCCGCCTACGCGGCCAAGACCTCGGGCGGCGGCAAGGACTTCGAGGTCGTCGGCGAGCAGGTCGAGGCCGCTCCGTACGGCATCGCCGTGGCGAAGGGCAGCCCGCTGGCGAAGGCGCTCAAGGACGCCATGGACGCGATCATCAAGAACGGCGAGTACTCGAAGGTTCTCGACAAGTGGGGCGCCGGCGAGGGCGCGGTGACGGAAGCCAAGATCAACGGTGGCTCCTGATCTGCCCGGCGAGGAAAGGCAGCTCTCGTGAGCGTTGAGATCGACAAGCCGAGCGGCCCCCAGGGCACGCCGTCCCCCGTCTCGGAACCCATCACGGCCATCCCCGTACGGCACTACGGGCGATACGTCTCCGCGGTGGTCGCCATCGCGCTGCTCTGCGCGATCGTCTACGCGTTCGCCCAGGGCAACATCAACTGGGGCGCCATCCCCGACTACTTCTTCGACGACCGCATCCTCGAGGGTGTGGGCCAGACCATGCTGCTCACGGTGGTCTCGATGCTGATCGGCGTCGTCGGCGGCATCGTGCTGGCGGTGATGCGGCTGTCGAAGAACCCGGTGATGTCCTCGATCGCCTGGTCGTACATCTGGTTCTTCCGCGGCACCCCGGTCCTGGTGCAGCTGATGGTCTGGTTCAACCTGGGGCTGGTCTTCGAGTACATCAACCTCGGACCGATCTACAAGGACTACTGGTCCAGCTTCATGACGCCCTTCCTGACGGCCCTGCTGGGTCTCGGGCTGAACGAGGCCGCCTACATGGCCGAGATCTGCCGGGCGGGCCTGCTGTCGGTCGACGAAGGCCAGACGGAGGCGTCGCACGCGCTGGGCATGAGCCACGCCAAGACGCTGCGCAGGATCGTGATCCCGCAGGCGATGCGGGTGGTCGTGCCGCCGACCGGCAACGAAGTCATCAACATGCTGAAGACGACCTCGCTGGTCTCGGCCGTCCAGTACTACGAACTGCTGCGGTACGCGCAGGACATCGGGCAGTCCTCCGGTGCCCCGGTGGAGATGCTCTTCCTCGCGGCGGCCTGGTACCTGGTCATGACGTCGGTGCTCTCCGTCGGCCAGTACTACCTGGAGCGCTACTACGCGCGGGGGTCCAGCCGGACCCTCCCGCCCTCCCCGCTCCAGCGCGTCCGCGCGAATCTGCTGTCCCTCGGCCGGCCCAAGGGAGGCATGGCATGACCGCGATGGTGAAGGCCGAGGGCGTCCACAAGTCCTTCGGCGCCGCCCACATCCTCAAGGGCATCGACCTGGAGGTAGCGCCGCGCGAGGTGTTCTGTCTGATCGGCCCGTCCGGTTCCGGCAAGTCCACCTTCCTGCGCTGCATCAACCACCTGGAGAAGATCAACTCCGGCCGGCTCTCGGTCGACGGCGAGCTGGTCGGCTACCGGCAGCGCGGCGACAAGCTGTACGAGCTGAAGGACGCCGAGGTCGCCAGGAAGCGCCGGGACATCGGCATGGTCTTCCAGCGCTTCAACCTCTTCCCGCACATGACGGCGATCGAGAACGTCATGGAGGCGCCGGTCCAGGTGCGCGGCGAGGCCAAGGCCGTGGCCAGGGCCCGCGCCGAACGGCTGCTGGACCGGGTGGGCCTGGCCGACAAGGCCGGCAACTACCCCTCGCAGCTCTCCGGCGGCCAGCAGCAGCGCGTGGCGATCGCCCGCGCGCTGGCGATGGAGCCGAAGCTCATGCTCTTCGACGAGCCGACGTCGGCGCTCGACCCGGAGCTGGTCGGCGATGTGCTGGACGTGATGCGCGGTCTCGCCGAGGACGGCATGACGATGATCGTCGTCACGCACGAGATGGGCTTCGCGCGGGAGGTCGGCGACGCGCTGGTCTTCATGGACGACGGCGTGGTGGTCGAGTCGGGCCATCCCCGGGACGTACTGACCGACCCGCAGCACGACCGTACGAAGTCGTTCCTCTCCAAGGTGCTGTGATCGCGGGTCCCGCCAGGGGCCTCGCGACCGGGGGCGCGGCGGGAGCGGTGAGGGGCGGTACGGTTGCGGCCGTACCGCCCGGAACACCCCTCCCGCCGTGCCTACTTCAGGGCGAGGACGAGCGAGTCGGAGGGCGAGGACCACACGCCGCGCGCCTCCGCGAAGCCCGCCGCGCGCAGCGTCCGTACGTGCCACTCCAGGGACGGCGTATCGCCCTCGGCGTGCTCGCCGTAGATCCTGAACCGCTCGGCGGTCGGCCCGGCGAGGACCGGGTCCCTGCCCACCAGCTCCCACCACTCGGCCCAGTCGACGGCGCCGGCCGCCTTCGCGCGGTCCATGGCGGCGTGCCGGTGGGCCCGTTCGGCGGCGTTGATCCGGGGCGTGGCGTCGTGGCGCATATGGTCGGCGTTCATGAAGACGCCCCCGTCAGCGACCAGAGCGCCGAGCTGCCCGTACAGCGCGGCGAGCGGTTCCTCGTGGAGCCAGTGCAGGGCGGTGGCGGTGAGTACCGCGTCGTACGAGCGGTGCGGCAGCAGCTCCGTCCACCCCGGGTCCTTGAGGTCGGCGGTCACGAGGGTGACGCGGTCGTCGCCGTCGAAGCAGCCGTGGGCGATGGTCAGGAGCGCGGGGTCGAGGTCGACGCCGGTGCTGGTGGCGCGGGGGAAGCGGCGCAGCAGCCGGTCCGTGATGCTGCCCGTGCCGCAGGCGAGGTCGAGCACCCGGGGCGCGGGGCCGACGAGGGCCTCCACCATGTCCAGCATGACCCGGAAGCGGTCCTCGCGGTCCGGCAGGTACCACTCCTGCTGCCGGTCCCAGCTGTCCTGCCAGGCGCGCCAGTCGGGAGCGGCCCCGGCGCCGATGTCCGTACCGGTCCCCGCGCCGATGTCCGTCTCCGCCACGAAACCCACCTCCGTAATACCCTAAGAGCAGAACCAGCCATTACCGTTTTCGACGAAACCGACCCTAGACCGCTTCCGTAAGGACTACAAGTGGAACTGGCCTCTTACTCGGACTATGCCGTACGTCTGGTCAACACCGAGGAACCGGCCCGCGGCACGGATACCCTGACCTCGGTCGACACCGTCCGCTCCCTCTTCGGCCCCAGCTCCCAGGCGGCCCGCCGCGCCACCGACGCGGATGTCACCCGCTTCCGGTCGGTACGGTCCCGGCTGCGCGCGGTCTTCACCGCCGCCGACTCGGGCGAGGCCACCCTGGCGGTGGACATGCTGAACTCGCTGCTGCTGGAGTTCCCCGTCAGCCCGCAGATCTCGGGCCACGACTTCCTGGACGACGAGGGCCACCCGCGCTGGCACCTGCACCTCGCGGACCACCCGTCCAACGCGACGGCCGGCTACGCGGCGACGGCGGCGATGGGGCTCGCGTTCCACCTCACGGAGTACGGGGTGGACCGGCTCGGCCTGTGCCAGGCGGCGCCGTGCCGCAACGCGTACCTCGACACCTCCACCAACCGCTCGCGCCGCTACTGCTCCGACCGCTGCGCGACCCGGGCCAACGTCGCCGCCTACCGGGCCCGCAAGCGCCTGGAGACCGAGCGCTCGGCCGCCACCGGCCGCAGCGCGGACACCAGCCAGGAGACCACAGCGCGCGGCCGCCGCTGATCGCCCAGCGGCCGGTAGCGCGCCCTGACCCGCCCCAGCAGCAATTCCTCGGGGACCGCCCCGAACACCCGGCTGTCCCCCTCGGCCCCCGGATTGTCCCCGAGCACCCACCATCCGCCGTCGCGTCGCTCGATCAGCCGCTTCACGATGAGCAGATCCTGCTGCAACGGGTGTCTGAGCACCGCCACATCGCCCGGCCGCACCGCGGCGCGGTAGTGGACGAGGAGCTGATCGCCGTGCTTGAGCGTGGGATACATGGAGGGACCCCGCACCTCGGCGATCCCCAGCCTTGCCCCCGGCTCCCGCCCGTCCTCCGTCATCCGCCACCTCCGCTCCCACGGTACGGGGTGCCATGGTCCCGTACCGGCCCCGTACTTTCGTCCTAAGCCCCAGGGGGCACACGCGAAAAGGCTCTTCTCACGGAGTAATGTCCCACCTGAGAAGACGATCACGAGGAAGGACAGCTCCATGCTTTCCCGCCTGTTTGCCCCCAAGGTCAAGGTCAGCGCCCACTGCGACCTCCCCTGCGGCGTGTACGACCCGGCCCAGGCCCGTATCGAGGCCGAGTCGGTCAAGGCCGTCCAGGAGAAGATGCAGGGCAACGACGACGCCCACTTCCAGGCGCGCGCCACGGTCATCAAGGAGCAGCGCGCCGAGCTGGCCAAGCACCACGTTTCGGTGCTCTGGAGCGACTACTTCAAGCCGCCGCACTTCGAGAAGTACCCGGAGCTGCACCAGCTGGTCAACGACACCCTGAAGGCGCTGTCGACCGCCAAGGGCTCCACGGACCCGGCGACGGGCCAGAAGGCCCTGGACTACATCGCCCAGATCGACAAGATCTTCTGGGAGACCAAGAAGGCTTGATCTCTGGCTAGGCCGTCTGACCTGCGGTTTCGCTGGTCATGTCGCCTACCGGTCCGCACCCGGTCCGCAGGCCGCCGAGAACGGCGTCCATGACGGTCCGGGTGCGGTCGTTTTCGCCCGGCCACAGGTGCGCGTAGATCCGCAGGGTGATGACGGCGGACGCGTGGCCGAGGACCAGCTGCACCTGCTTGACGCTCGCCGTCGGCTGGATGGCCAGCGCCCCACTCCGTAGGCGTCCCTGCTCAGCGCCAACAGCGCCCTCCTCCCACCCGAGGAAGCCCGCCTTGCAATCCCAGCCTCGCCAAGTCGCCCAAATCTACTGAAGGTCTCACATGGCCTGACTCTTCCAGTGCCGCATCTGACAGAAGGTATCGAAGGCCAAAGGGTGATGCGGCCCCAGGATGCGAAACATGTCGGACAGCAGTTCCTCGTACGCGAGGACCGCTCCCGCAGACGGTGACGGGGGCCGCGCCGGGGTTCGTCGTCGCGACGGCCGCCGCCGTCGCGTTCGACCGCCACGAGCGGCGCGCGCCGGACCCGTTGCTGCCGCCCGGGGTGTTCGGGTCGACGGCCCTGACGGCGGGGCTCGGTGTGCTGGTGGCCGCGTCGGCGGCGCTGTTCGGGGCGCTGTTCCTCGGCACGTACTACTTGCGGGACGTCCTCGCGCTGGACCCGCTCGGCAGTGGGCTGCGCGCGCTGCCGCTGGCCGCCATGATGGTCCTCGCCGCGCCGGTCGCCCCCGTACCGCTGCGCGCGTGGGGTCCTCGCCGTACGACGGTGACGGGCATGGGCCTGGTCGCCCTCGGCACCTTTCTGCTCTCCCGTCTCGACCAGGCGTCGACGGTCCCGGCGATCGGGGGCTGTTTCCTCCTGCTGGGCGCCGGTTTCAGTACGGTGATGGTCACCGCGACGGCCGTCGTCGTGCGCCACGCGCCGGCCGGGGCCCCGGGGGTGGCGGGCGGACTCCAGCAGACCGCGCTGAACGTCGGCCCGGCGCTCGGGGTCGCCGCCGCGACCACGCTGATGGCCCTGACCGCGCCGCACTCCCCCACCGGCCGCCCGCCGGGCGCCGCCCACCGCTGGACCGACGCCGGCTTCCTCGCCGCGATGGGACCCGCGCTGACGGGCCTCGCCGTGGTCGCCGTCGCGGGGGCGCTCCTGGCGACGGGACTGCCGGGGCGGCCACCCCGGACTCACTCCCCGTCCGAAACGCGCCCCTCCACGCCCCCGTCCGTCCGCCCATCCGAAACGCGCCCGTCCGCGCGCCCGTCCGTCCGCCCGTCGCGCGGCCCGAAGGCGTCCAGGGCGTCGGCGTCGCTCGCGCGGGCGTGGAGGAAGTAGTCGGCCCACTCCGCGATGTCCGGATAGCCGGACGCCTCGGTCAGCGCGGCGATCGCCGCGTCGATGTCGAAGGCGGTGACCCGCAGTTCGACGCCGGGGCCGAGCATCGCCCAGTGCGCGCCCGGCCGCCCGTACGGCATGCCGACGCTGCCCGGGTTGACGACCTGGCGGCCGAGCGCGAGCCGTACGAAGGGCATGTGCGTATGGCCGCACACGACCGTACCGATGTCGTCGCCGAGCCCCTCGAAGACCTCGGCCCAGCGCGCGAGCCGGGAGTCCACCAGGACGACCTCCTCGTCGTCGCGCGGGGTCGCGTGGCAGAACAGCACCTGCCCCAGCCCCGCGACCCGCAGATACCGGGTGCGCGGCAGCCCGGCCAGCAGGGCCACCTGCTCGTCGCGCAGTTGGCCGGCGGCCCAGGTCGCGATGGCGTCCGGGACGGTGGGGATCCGGCCCGCGCGCAGCTCGACGAGTTCGCGGTCGGCGTTCCCGCCGATCAGTACGGCCCGGTCCCCCAGCGCCGCCAGCCGGTCGAGCACCTCCACCGGCTGCGGGCCCGCCGCGATGTCGCCGGTGATCAGGATCCGGTCGGCCGCGGCGACGTCCGGTTCGGCGAGCACCGCGTCCAGGGCGGGCAGGACCCCGTGGATGTCGGAGAGAACGGCGACCCGGCCCGGTGATGTCGGCATACGTCCCACATTCCTTCACTCCTCGTCGTCCCGCCGTACCCATTCCACTCCTGCCGGCGCGGATCCGCGCCCCGTGCGCCGACGGTCCGCCGCGTCAGCGCTCCGCCGGTACCTCCGCCACGGCCGTGATCTCGACCAGCTGGCCCGTGTACCCCAGGCAGGCCACCCCGAGCAGCGTGGACGTGTGCGGGCCGGCGCTCAGACCGCCCGCGCGGACCACCTCCCAGACCCGGCTGAGGTCCGCCGGGTCGCTCGTCGCCACGGACACCGTGGTCGCCACGACATCGCCCGGCCCGCAGCCGACGGCCGCCAGCGCGTCCGCCAGATTGGCGAGCACCTGCTCGGTCTGCGCGACGAAGTCGTCAGCGCCCACGAGTTTGCCGTCCCCGTCCAGCGGCACGGACCCGGCCAGAAAGGCCAGGCGCCGGCCCGTCTCGACGACCGCCACGTGCGCGTAGTCCGGCGGGGGAAACAGACCGGGGACGGTCATACGGTGGGCCATCTCAGCGCTCCTTAAGCTGTCTACCCGCTCATACGGCCGCGAGCCGCCGCTTGCTCAGTCACACCGACAGCCACACCGATCAGGACCGGATACGACCGGAGCCCGACGCCCGCCGCGGGGCGCCGCTCCCCGCCGTACGACCACCACCGCCGTCAGTCCGACGGCGAGCCCCAGGGCCGTCCACACGCCGAAGGGCTCGCCGAACAGCGTCGCGCCCCAGACGGACGTGACCGGCGCCATCAGGAACATCAGGGTGTTCACCTCGGTCACCCCGGAGCGCCGCATGATCGCCCAGTAGAGCCCGTATCCACCGAAGGTCGGGAGCACGACGAGCCAGCCGACCGACACCCAGAACGACATCTGCGCGGGCGGCGCCGCCGCGCCGGAGAACGCCGCGAGCGCCGTGAAGACGACGGCGCTGGTGGCGCAGTGGATGGTCATCGCGACCGACGGCGCGGTACGGGTACGGGAGCGCCCCTCCAGGAAGGTCGCCGCGACCAGCGAGAACATCCCGAGGAACGGCACCGCGTACGCCCAGGGCGGCACACCCCCGGTGCCCGGCGCCGTCGCGTCGGCGACGGTGACGACTCCCGCTCCGGCCACGCCGAGGGCCAGGCCGACCCACTGCCGCCCGGAGACGTACTGCCGGAGCAGCGGCCCGGCCAGCGCGCCCGCGACGAGCGGCTGGGTGCCGTCGATCAGCGCGGTCGTGCCGCTGGAGACGCCGAGCTGGATCGCGTAGTAGACGGTGAGCAGGTAGCCGCTCTGCGACAGGATGCCGATCGCCGCCTGCCGGAGCACGTCGCGCGCGGTCAGTCCGCGCCAGGCGGACCGGGTCAGTGCGACGGCGACGATCGCGAGGGCGACGGCCGCGGGCAGGAACCGCCACATCAGGATCGTCACCGCGTCGGCGCTGCCCGCCCCGAGCTTGGCCCCGATGAAGCCGGAGCTCCAGCAGAGCACGAAGGCGGCGGCCAGGAGGAGGTTCATCCGGCGTCACCGCCGGGCCCGGTGGATGTAGTGCGACTCACAGGTATACAGATCGGTTTACTCACGCCCTCGACTATACAGATCGGTATAGTGAACGCATGCGCAGCACAGCGGCAAAACCCGCACACCGGCCGGGACCGCACCGCGTCACCCTCACCCCCGGCGCCCGCCGCGTCCTGGAGGCCGCTTCCCGGCTGTTCTACGAGCGCGGCATCCACGCGGTCGGGGTGGATCTGATCGCCGCCGAGGCCGGGGTGACGAAGAAGACGCTCTACGACCGCTTCGGCTCGAAGGACCAGCTCGTCGTGGAGTACCTCGCCGCCCGCGACGAGCGCTGGCGGGCCGTGCTCGCCACGTATCTGGAGCCGGAGGGGCCGCGGCCCACGCCCGAGGAGCGCGTGCGCGCGGTCTTCGACGCCTCGGGACGGTGGATGCGCGAGAACGGTGCGCGCGGATGCAGCATGATCAACGCGCGGGCCGAGATCGACGACCCGGCCCACCCCGCGTACGCCGTCATCACCGCGCAGAAAGCCTGGCTGCTGACGCTGTTCACCTCGCTCGTCCGCGAGCGGGGCGAGAAGGACGCGGGAGCGAAGACGGAGGCGGACCGGGACGCGGACCAGGACGCGGACGCGGACCGGCTCGCCCGTACGCTGATGCTCCTGCACGAGGGCGCCCTCGTCGCCCACGGCCTCGGCGTCTTCCCCGACCCGATCGGTCACGCCGGGGACCAGGCACAGGCCCTGCTCCGCACGACCGCCTGACGACGAAGGAGAGCCGGCCATGGTGCTGCGCGTACGGGGCGTGGCCCTGCCCGACGGCGAGGAGCGCTCGTTCTGGATCGACGGCGACCGGCTGCGCACCGATCCGGTACCCGGCGCCGAACTCGTCGTGGACGGCGGCTGGTTGCTGCCCGGACTGGTCGACGTGCACACCCACCCCGGTACGGAGCGCACCGACGAGCCCTTCGACGAGGGGGTGCTGCGCCGCCATCTGACGGACCACCGGGACGCGGGCGTGCTCCTGGTCCGTACGCCGGGCACAGCGGCGGCCCTGCCGGGGTGGGTCGACACGGACGAGGACCTGCCCCGGGTCCGCTCGGCGGGACGGTGGCTGGCGACGCCCGGCCGGTTCTTCCCCGGGCTGGGCCGTGACATCTCCGAGGACCAACTCGTCGCCGCCGCCGTGGAGGAGGCCGCCGCTGGCGGCTGGTGCAAGGTCGTCGGCGACTGGCGCTGGAACGAGCCGCCCGTGCCGCTCGGCCTGCTCACCGCGACGGTACGGGCCGTCCACGCCACCGGCGGCCGGGTCGCCGTGCACTGCCAGACGGCGGAGGGCAGCCGCAACGCCGTGCTGGCCGGGGCCGACAGTCTGGAGCACGGTATGCATCTCGACCGGGGGCTGCTGGACCTGATGGCCGAGCGGGGTACGGCGCTGGTGCCGACGCTCAGCGTCTTCGCGGCGAGCGCGCGCGGGCACTACGCGGCCGAGCACGACGCCCGCCGCGCGGACTGGCTCGCGGGCTGGGAGGCGCTGCCCGGTACGGTACGGGCCGCCCACGAGGCGGGCGTCACCGTGCTGGCCGGTACGGACAGCCACCCCTGCGGGACCGTCGCCGCCGAGGCCGACTGGCTGGCCCGCGCCGGGCTGCCGCCCGAGGCCGCCCTCGGCGCGGCGTCCTGGACGGCCCGCGACTGGCTGGGGCTGCCGGGGCTGACCGAGGGCGCTCCGGCGGACATCGTGGCGTACGACAGGAACCCGCTCCTGGACCCGTCGGTCCTGGCGCACCCGAGCCGGATCATCCTCAAGGGCCGGGTGGTGGCCTGACGGGGCTTCAGCGGGCCGTAGCGCTCCGGCTCGGGACGCCCCGGCCCGGGACGGCTCGGCTCGGGACGGCCGCCCCGGGACCGCACGGGCCAGGGGCGGCAGGGTGGCAGGGCGTGGCGGTAAAGCGGCTCGCTCAGGCCGCCGGAGCGTGCAGCAGCGGGCTCTTGTGGCGCGCCAGCCAGCTGCGGTAGCCCTCCGCCCGCAGCGCCGCCTCCCGGTACGCCGCCTCCAGATCGGCGAAGACCCCGGCGTGCCCGGCGCCCCCGGCGCCCACCGCCGCCTCGGCCGCCCCAGCCGCCTCCGCCCCCACCACCGCTTCCGTCCCCTCCGCTGCCTCCGCTCCCGCCGCCCCGACGACGCCCCCGCCGCCGTCCGGCCGGGTGAACAGCAGCAGCCGTACCGCGAGCGGATCGTCCCGCAGCGGCCTGATCACCATGTCGTCGCGCGGCGCCGAGGTGGGCTGGCAGGGGGCGACCGCCTCACCGACCGCGATCAGCGACGCGGCCGTGACGTAATCCCCGTGCAGAACGGGCGGGTTGAGCCCGGCCTCGCCCAGCACCCGGCGCAGTCCGTCCCATTCGCCGTCCACGGTCGGGTCGACCATCCAGCGGTCCCCGGCGAGGTCCGCGAGATCCACCACCTGCATGGCGGCGGCGGGATGGTCCCTGGCCAGGGAGACGAACTGCGGTTCGCGTTCCACCAGCACCCGCCCGACCAGCCCCTCGGGCACCTCCAGCGGGCAGCCCTCGACCTCGTGCACGAAGGCCACGTCGAGCTGGTCGCTCGCGACCATCCGCAGCAGCGCGCCGGCCGACGCGTCCATCCGGAGCGTGATGTCCGTACCCGGCAGCCGGTGCCTGAGCCGGCGCAGCCAGCCCACCAGGGCGCGGCTCGCGGTCGAGCCGATCCGCAGCCGGGGGCCGCCGCCCCGGTCGGCCGCCGCGCGGGCCTCGGTGACCAGGGCGGCCATGCCGGAGACCAGCGGACGCGCCCGGCTCAGCACCGTGCGGCCCAGCGGGGTCGGGCGGCAGCCGGTGCGTTCGCGGGAGAACAGCTCGGCTCCCAGGGAGTTCTCGATCCGTCGCAGCTGTGTCGTCAGGGACGGCTGGCTCATCCCCAGCAGCCGGGCCGCCTTGTGCAGACTGCCGGCGTCGGCAATGGCACACAGGGCCCGCAGATGCCTTACCTCCAGCTCCATGCCCCGAAGAGTAGAGCGGGGTTCTCAGCCACACCAGATGGCCAAAACGCTCTAATTAGCGCCGCATTCGATGAAATACGGCCAGGGTGATGCGCTGGTGTTATCGGGAATTGACATCATCCGCACAGGGGCGGACTCATCGAGACTCTGCGGTACCGAACGCGCTTCATCGGACGCGTTCTCACCGGATGAGCAGGAGCCCCCCACATGACACACCAGAAGTCGGTGATTTCCGCGATCGCCGGAATTGGTCTGGCATTTGTCACGGCGGTCGGCGTCGCGCCCGCCGCCCACGCCACCGGCTCGGCCGCTGCCCCCACCAGCGCCCCCGCCACCTCGCACACCGCCCCGTACGCGGGCTACGAAGGCTCGAAGGCGGAGGCCGCGGGCAACCAGGCGTTCTTCGACGCCGTCCTCAAGTCGGTCGCCGAGAAGCGCGCGGCGAACCCCGGCATCCAGGCCGTCACCGTCGTCTACAACGCCTCGGCGGCGCCCACCTTCGCCAGCCAGATAGCCGCCAGCGCGTCGATCTGGAACAGCGCGGTCAGCAATGTGAAGCTCCAGTCCGGCAGCAACGCCGACTTCACCTACCGCGAGGGCAACGACTCGCGCGGTTCGTACGCGAGCACCAACGGCCACGGCCAGGGGTACATCTTCCTGGACTACGCCCAGAACCAGCAGTACAACTCGACCCGGGTCACGGCCCACGAGACCGGGCACGTGCTCGGCCTGCCGGACCACTACTCGGGTCCGTGCAGCGAGCTGATGTCGGGCGGCGGACCCGGCACGTCCTGCACGAACTCCCAGCCCGACGCGACCGAGCGCGCCCGCGTCAACACCCTGTGGGCGAACGGCCTCGCGGCGGCCATGGCCAAGGTGTCCTGACCCGCCACCCGGCTCGTTCGGATCGACCCGGCGTAAGCGGCCGGAAGGGGCGCCCCCGAAATATCCTCGGGTGCGCCCCTTCCCTTGTCCCCCTTGGTAACGTCGATCGGTGGACTTCCGTACGGAGATCGGCGCCTCGCCCCGGCGCGATCTCGACCGCAGCATCGAGGGCGATTTCGAGACACATCTGACGGTGCGGGCCGACCGGCGGGACCGGGCGGCGGCGCTCGGCGACTGGGCCGCCGCCCACGGCCTGCCGCTCAGCCATGTCGTTCTGGACCGCGGCCGCACCCCGTCCCGCCCGACGCTCACCCTGCGCGGCTCGGGCAGCCTGGACGGACAGCGCCGCGCCACCGAGGGGTGCGTCCAGCGCCTGGCGGAGGCCGGGTTCACGGTGGTCAGGACCAAACTGGTGGCGGCGCCCTGGAACGACGGCGTACCGCAGAACGACGCCGAGGCCGCCGCGCTCCCCGCACACTGCCGCTTCGAGCACCGCGTCACCCTGCGGCTGGCGATCCCGTACCACGCGGGCCGGCTGACGGCCGTCGTCGAGGAACACCGCGCCCACGTCTCCCGCGACGCGCGCCGGGCGCTGCCGGGCGGTGTGCAGGAGCGGGTGGTGACCCAGCACGTCGCGGGCGCGGGCCGGCCGGCGGCGCGGGCCAGGCTGGAGACGCTGCTCGACGCGCTGATCGACGCCGGGTTCCAACCTGCCGACACGCACGAGGAGTTCGTGCTGTACGACGACAACCCGGCGGCGGACGGCGGCTGGGTGGAGGAGTCGGCGGAGTAACGGTGCGGTGTCCTCTCCGTCCACGGGGGAGATCTGTCCACAGGAGAGATCCGTCCACGGGAGGGAGAGGACACCGGGGGCCGGTCGTCAGGGCCGCCGGGCGGCGGTCAGGCGGCCCCCACCAGGGGCCGGTCGGCCAGCTCCGTGTCCGTCGGCAGCTGGCTCCGGATCCGGCCGAGCGCCTCCTCGAAGCCGCCCCCGGCGATTCCCGACGCGTAGGCCGCCCCCCGGCAGTGCAGGGTCAGGCTCAGCTCCGCCCGTCCGACCGGCCCCTCGGCGTCCCGCTCGCCCAGGGCGAGCAGACAGCTGAGGGTGGCCTGTTCGACCGTGCCGCCCGCGCTCACCGGGAGAGGGATGTCCCACTCCATGACGCAGGACTCCAGCACCTCGCCCGCCCCCACCGCCTCCAGTGCGGCGAAATCCGCCCCTTCGTACTCCACTCCCCTGATCTCCGTGCGCACCTGCTGACCACCCGCGGTGAGGGTGATCGCTTCCGCCCCCTGGCGGTCCCGGTACCAACCCGCCCATGAATCCGTCGACTCCGCTGTCATGGCAGCGGACTGTAGCGGTAGCGGAGATTCCACCGCAGCACGGGGCAAGGATTCATGACGGTTCGTCATCTCTTACCGGGACGGAACGGGACGCCCGGACCCGGCGGGCCCCCGGCGCGGCTCGCACGCGGGTCAGCGCTCGCGCGGTTCGCGCCACATGGGCCACATGTGCGGGCCGTCGGGGAGGTCCACCGTGTGCTCGGTGAAGGCGAAGCCGAGCCGCTCGTAGAGGCGGCTGCTGCGCTCGCTGCTGGCCTCCAGATACGCGGGGACTCCCTCGCGGTCGCAGCGTTCGAGGACCGGATCGATCAGCGCGCGGCCCAGGCCGCGGCCCTGGTGTTCCGGGGAGACCGCGATCATCAGCAGGTATTCGTGCGCCCGGTCCTCGGGGTGCACCAGCCCGGTGAGGCGGCCGACCAGCTCGGTCCGTTCGTTGTCCGGGTCGGCGATCTCCCGCATCCGGGCGGGGGTTTCGTCCTCTTCCTCGGGCGCCCCGGCGGGGACCTGGAGCCAGAGCGCCATGGCCGTCTCGTCGTCGGTGAGGTCCACCCGGCCCTCGGCGAGGGCGAGATCGGCGAACACCCCGAGGTACAGGCCGTTCACCTTGCGGCGGTGCTCGTCGTCGGGAAAGACCCAGTTGCACACCGGGTCGTCGTAGAAGGCCGCTTCGAGCAGCCGCACCAGCGTCGCCCGGTCCGCCTCGCCCGCCTGTCTGATCCCTGCACCCATCTGTCCGGTCCTCCCCTGGATCGTCAACTTGTCGCGACCATCCTAGAGTTGGGACGATGCGTCACCGCGGGCGAGCCCCGGGCGGCTCTCCTGGAGGCCGCCGCCCCGGGGCCCGTCCGCTCAGCGGGTGCGGCGGGTGACGAATTCCGCCAGGGCCAGCAGATCGCCCGCCGCCGTGAGATCGGGGATGGCGCGGGACAGCTGATGAACCGCCCGGGACATCCGGTCGGCGGCCTGGAGCTGTGCCCACTCCCGCCCGCCGGCCCGCTCGACGGCCGCCGCCGCGCGGGCCACAGCGCCGGGCTCGTCCAGCGGGCCCCGGTACAGCTCGGCCAGCTCCTCGGCCGCCGGGGTGCCGGAGGCCAGGGCAGCGACCACGGGCAGGGACTTCTTGTGCGCGACCAGATCGGCTCCCGCCGGTTTGCCCGTACGGTCGGGGTCCCCCCAGATCCCCATCAGGTCGTCGATGAGCTGGAAGGCGAGCCCGGCCTCACGCCCGAAGGCGTTCACCGCCTCGACCCGCTCCGGCTCCGCGCCCGCGTAGAGCGCGCCGAGTGCGCACGAGGTCCCCAGCAGCGCGCCCGTCTTGGCGGTCGCCATGGCGACACACTCGTCGAGCGAGACCTCGTGCGGGTCCCGCCGCTCGAAGGCGCAGTCCGCCTGCTGGCCCGCGCACAGCTCGATGACACAGGCCGCGAGCGCGGCCGAGGCCGGGCCCGAGGCGGGGTGCGGATCCTCGGCGAGCAGCCGCAGGGCGAGCGCCATCATGGCGTCGCCGGCGACGATGGCGTCGGAGGTGCCGAAGACCGTCCAGGCGGTGGCGCGATGGCGCCGGGTCGGGTCCTCGTCGATCACGTCGTCGTGGAGCAGGGTGAAGTTGTGGGCCAGCTCCACGGCGACGGCGGCCGGTACGGCGGCCGCGGGGTCTCCGCCGAGCGCGCGTGCGGCGGCGAGCACGAGCGCGGGCCTGATCGCCTTGCCCGCCCGTCCGGCGGCCGGGGACGGGGTGCCGTCGGCGTGCTCCCAGCCGAAGTGGTAGCTCGCGACACGTCGTATCGCGCCGGGCAACGAGCCCACCGCGGCGTGCAGTTCGGGATCGACAGCGGTGCGGGTGCGCTCCAGGAGGGCCACGGCCTCATGGCTCTCGGTGGCGGCATCCGTGCTGGTCATGGTCACGGGGTCACTTCCTCGTACGGCGGGAACGTGGGGACGGACCCCGGGCGGGCCGGCGCCGCGACCGGCACCGGGGGCGACGCCGGCACCGGGGGCGACGGCCGGCCCGCCCGGGGCGGTCACCTCAGCTCCAGCGGCCCACTTCGACGTTCTCCAGCACTCCGAGGGCGTCCGGCACCAGGATCGCCGCCGAGTAGTACGCCGTGACCAGGTACGAGATGATCGCCTGCTCGTCGATGCCCATGAAGCGGACCGACAGGCTCGGCTCGATCTCGTCCGGGATGCCGCTCTGCTGGAGCCCGATGACCCCCTGCTCGGCCTCGCCCGTACGCATACAGATGATCGAGGTCGTCCGCGCGTCCGAGACCGGGATCTTGTTGGACGGGAAGATCGGCACCCCGCGCCAGGCCGGCACGTGATGGCCCGCGACCTCCACGCTGTCCGGGTAGAGCCCGCGCTTGCTGCACTCGCGGCCGAACGCGGCGATGGCGCGCGGGTGCGCCAGGAAGAGCTTCGAGCCGCGGCGGCGCGAGAGCAGCTCGTCCATGTCGTCCGGGGTGGGCGCGCCGTCGTGCGGCTGGAGGCGCTGCCCGTAGTCGCAGTTGTTGAGCAGCCCGAACTCGCGGTTGTTGATCAGCTCGTGCTCCTGGCGCTCGCGCAGCGCCTCGACCGTGAGCCGCAACTGCTGCTCGGTCTGGTTCATCGGCTGGTTGTAGAGGTCGGCGACCCTGCTGTGGACCTTCAGCACGGTCTGCGCGACGCTCAGTTCGTACTCGCGCGGCGCCCCCTCGTAGTCCACGAACGTGTGCGGCACGACCGCTTCGCCGACATGTCCCGCGGACAGGTCGATGGCGGCCTCGCCGTACTTGTTGGTCCGCTGCTCCGGAATGGCGGCGTACGTCTCCAGGTGGCCGCGCAGCGAGTCCTCGCGCTCGGCGAGGTTCAGCACGTCCCGCCGGCTCAGCACCAGCACGGTGCACGCCGTGACCGCGCGCGCCGTGTACGTCCAGGTGGCCTCCCCGTCCACCAGGGCCTGGTCGCCGAAGTACGCGCCGTCGGCGAGCACCGCGATCTCCGCCTCGTCCCCGTAGGGGCCCGTGCCCAGCTTCTGCACCCGGCCGTGGGCCAGCAGGAAGACCTCGTCCGCCGCGTCCCCCGAAGCGGCCAGGACCTGGCCCGCCTCGAACTCGCGCTGCTCGCAGCGGCGCGCCAGCTCGGCGAGGACCTCCTCGTCGCCGTACTCGCGCAGCGCGGGCAGCTCGCCCAGCTCGGCGGGGATGACCGCGACCCGGTCGGCGGTCTGCACGAACGTCACGCGGCCGTCGCCGACCGCGTAGCTGAGCCGGCGGTTGACCCGGTACGTACCGCCCTGCACCTGGGTCCACGGCAGCATCCGCAGCAGCCACCGTGAGGTGATCTCCTGCATCTGCGGCGCGGACTTGGTGGTGGTCGCCAGGTTCCGCGCGGCGTCCGTCCCCAGACTCTGCTGGGGCGGTGTCTGAGCCGTACGGACCTCATCAGCAACCGACATGAAGGCTTCCCCCTCGTAGTTCTGATCATCTTTCGACCTGCGAGAAGAATGGTTCCATCACCTGGCGTACGCACGCCACTACACAAACGAGTGGGACTGGAACGCCCGAAACTGGGAACAACACGCGGAAGTTCATCATCACGGCCCAACGTGACGGCACGGCGCGAACGCCCGGAGCACGAGCACCCGGACCAACGGCCCCGCACGGACCGGCTCATGACCGGAAGGAGGCGGCCATGGCCCCACCCATGTCCGCGACCGATTTCCTCAACGCCCTGAAGGACGAGGGGCTGACCGTCGTGCAGGTCGGTGACTGGCGCACGCACAACCGCGATGCGAAGGGGGCCTGGGGCCCGGTCCACGGCGTCATGATCCACCACACCGTCACCGAGGGCACGGCCGCCACCGTACGGCTGTGCAGGGACGGTTACGCGGCTCTGCCGGGGCCGCTGTGCCACGGCGTCATCGCCAAGGACGGCACCGTGCACCTGGTCGGCTACGGCCGGGCCAACCACGCCGGGCTCGGTGACGGCGACGTGCTGCGGGCGGTGATCGCGGAGAAGCGTCTGCCCCCGGTCGACGGGGCGGACACGGACGGCAACAGCGCGTTCTACGGCTTCGAGTGCGAGAACCTGGGCGACGGCAAGGACCCGTGGCCCGACGCCCAGCTGGCCGCGATCGAGAAGGCCGCCGCCGCCGTCTGCCGCCGGCACGGCTGGGGCTCGGGGTCGGTGATCGGGCATCTGGAGTGGCAGCCGGGCAAGGTCGATCCCCGGGGCTTCACGATGGACGCCATGCGCGAGCGCGTCCGCGACCGGCTGAAATGAGCCGGGCCGGGTGAACCGCCGGGCCACCGGGTCGCTCGCCACCCGGTTGCCCGGCCACCTGGTCGCTCGCCACCTGGTTGTCCGAACGGGGGCGGCCGGACCGACAATGGCCCCATGACCTCGTCCGGAGCGCTCGACCTCGCCACCCTGCGGCCACGGCTCCCGTCGCCGTTGCGGGCGGCCGAGGACGAGCGCTTCGCCCGGCACGGCGTACGGCTGCTGCTCAAGCGCGATGATCTGATCCACCAGGAGGTGCCCGGCAACAAGTGGCGCAAGCTGGCGCCCAATCTCCGCGCGGCGGCGGACGCGGGCCGGCGCACCCTGCTGACGTTCGGCGGCGCGTACTCCAACCATCTGCGCGCGACGGCCGCCGCCGGACGGCTGCTGGGCTTCACCACCGTCGGCGTCGTACGCGGCGACGAGCTGGCCGGCCGCCCGCTCAACCCCTCGCTCGCCCGGTGCGCGGCGGACGGGATGCGGCTGGTCTTCGTGGACCGTACGGCCTACCGGCGCGCGGCGGAGCCCGCCCTGGTGGCCGCGCTGCTCGCCGACGCGGGGCTGGACCCGGATTCCGTTTACGTCCTCCCCGAGGGCGGCAGCAACGCGCTCGCCGTACGCGGCTGTGTGGACCTCGGCCGGGAGCTGCGCGGCGCCGCCGAGACGGTGGCCGTCGCCTGCGGGACCGGCGGAACCCTTGCGGGGCTTGCCGCCGGGCTAGACGCCGGGCAGCGGGCCATCGGCTTCCCGGTGCTGCGCGGCGGCTTCCTGGACGCCGCGACCCGCGATCTCCAACGTGCCGCCCGCGTCACTCCCGTCGCCGGGTGGAGGCTGGAGGACCGGTTCCACTTCGGCGGCTTCGCGCGCACCTCCGCCGAACTGGAAGCCTTCGCGACGGACTTCGAGGAGCGGCACGGGCTCGCGGTGGAACGTCTCTATGTCGCCAAAATGCTGTACGGCCTGACGGCGCTGGCGGCGGAGGGCGCCTTCCCGCCCGGTACGGCCGTCGCCGCCGTGATCACCGGCGTCCCGGAGCCCGCCGCGTAACCTCGCCGGGCACGCGGGGCACACGGGGCACCCTGGCCCCGCGCGGCACACTCCCCGGGCTCAGTCGGACTCGCTCTCCCGGTACGCCGCCGCCTCCTCCAGGTCCAGTCTGCGCAGCAGCGTCCGCAGCATCTCGTCGTCGATCCGCCGCCGGTCCCGCAGCTCCACGAAGACCCTGCGCTCGGCCTCGATCATCTCCCGCGACAGCCGCCGGTAGGTCTCGTCGGCGGACTCGCCCGTGGCCTCGTTGACGGCGCCCAGCCGCTCCCAGACCGAGTTGCGGCGGCGCTCCAGCACCGTGCGCAACCGGTCGGCCAGCGGCTGCGGCAGCGCGTTGCGCTCATCGGCGAGCAGTTCGTCGAGCCGCAGCTCGGCCGCCGTGGACGCCTCGCTCTGCGCCTGCGCCTCGGCCAGGGTCTCGGCCTGCCGGTCGCGGCCCTCGACCTTCAGCAGCCGGATCAGCGGGGGCAGGGTGAGCCCCTGGACGACCAGGGTGCCGATCACCGTCGCGAAGGTCAGGAACAGGACAAGATTGCGGCCCGGGAACGGCTTTCCGTCACTCAGCGTCAACGGGATGGAGAACGCGATGGCCATGGACACGACCCCGCGCATCCCGGCCCAGCCGACGATCAGCGGGGCGGTCCAGTTGGTGTCCGGCTCGCGCTCCCGGATCCGGGTGGACAGCGCGCGGGGCAGGAAGGTCGCCGGGTAGACCCAGACGAACCGGACCACCACCACCGCCACGAAGATCCCCACCGCGTACAGCAGCGCCTGCGCGACGCCGTACTCCCCGAGCCCCCGCAGGACGACGGGCAGTTGCAGCCCGATGAGCGCGAAGACCGCCGACTCCAGGACGAAGGCGACCATCTTCCACACCGCCGCCTCCTGGAGCCGGGTGGCGAAGTCGACCTGCCAGGAGCGGTGGCCGAGGTACAGGGCGACCACCACGACGGCCAGCACCCCGGACGCGCCGACCTGTTCGGCCGCCGCGTAGGCGACGAACGGGATGAGCAGCGACAGCGTGTTCTGGAGCAGCGCCTCGGTCAGATGCGTACGCAGCCAGTGCAGCGGCACCATCAGCACCAGCCCGACCCCGACCCCGCCGACCGAGGCCAGCGCGAATTCCCCGATCCCCGCGCCCCAGCTCGCCCCGGCGCCGGCGGCGGACGCCAGCGCCACCTTGAACGCGGTGATCGCGGTCGCGTCGTTGAGCAGCGACTCCCCCTGGAGGATGGTGGTGATCCGGCTCGGCAGCCCCAGCTTGCGGGCGATGGCCGTGGCCGCCACCGCGTCCGGCGGCGCGACGACCGCGCCGAGGACCAGCGCGGTGGTCATGGGCAGATCGGGCACCATCACATGGACCAGCCAGCCGACGGCGAGGGTGGCGAAGAGGACGTAACCGACCGAGAGCAGCGCCACCGGTCTCAGATTCGCCCGCAGATCGAGATACGAGCTGTCGACCGCCGCCGTGTAGAGCAGCGGCGGCAGGAGCAGCGGCAGCACGATGTGCGGGTCGAGGGTGTACTCGGGCACGCCGGGGATGTAGGCGGCGATCAGCCCGGCGGCCACCAGCAGCAGCGGCGCCGCCACCGGTGTCCTGCGGGCCACCCCGGCGATCGCGGCACTTCCCGCCACCAGCGCGATCAGCGGCAACACGTCCATCCCTGCTCCATCCCACCCGGCCTCGCACGCCCGCCCGGCCTCACCCGCGCGCGCGTCGTAACCTGGCAATCATGAGCGAGTGTGTCCATGCCGCGGATCTGCCGCGCCCCGAGCCCGCCCCCCGGAGCGACACCTGCCTCGCCTGCCTGGCCGCCGGCAGCCACCCGGTCCAGCTGCGGCTGTGCCTGGTCTGCGGGGAGGTCGGGTGCTGCGACTCCTCCCCGTTCCGGCACGCCACCGAGCACTTCGAGCGGACGGGACACCCGGTGATGCGGAGTTTCGAGCCGGGAGAGGGCTGGCGGTGGTGCTTCGTGGACGGTTCGATCGTCTGACGACTGGGTACGTCAACCCTCCGCCGGTTCTTCATAATTGACCGCCGCAGACCCCTAGCGACTTTCCGTGGTCATATGCTTACCATGAGTGACGGCCGCCGGACGGGGGTCCCGGCGACACGGCACCATGGATCGCGATAGCGTCGCCACTCCAGACCGGCTACGTAACGACACGTACCGCGAGGCTCCTGGACACTCCCCGTCCCGGAGCCCTGAAGAGCTTGTGCCACCTTGGAGGTGAGGGTGTCCCAGATCGCAGGCGAGCCCGGGACCCAGGACTTCGTGGAAGTCCGGCTGCCCGCTGCGGGTGCCTACCTGTCTGTGCTGCGTACGGCCACGGCCGGTCTCGCGGCGCGTTTGGACTTCACCCTCGACGAGATCGAGGACCTCCGCATCGCGGTGGACGAGGCCTGCGCGATCCTGCTTCAGCAGGCCGTACCGGGTTCCGTCCTCAGCTGCGTGTTCCGTCTCGTCGAGGACTCACTCGAAGTGATCGTCTCGGCCCCCACCACGGACGGGCGCGCGCCGGAGCGCGACACCTTCGCCTGGACGGTGCTCTCCGCACTGGCCGGCAAGGTCGACTCGACGGTCGCCGAGGACCGTACGGTCACCATCAGCCTGTACAAACAGCGCGGCGCGGGACCCGGGCCGGCGTGACGAACGGGGACGGTCCGATGCGTGACGAGGGGCGCATCCCGCAGGAACCGCGGGGAGGGCACGAAGCTCCGGCGGAGCCGGTGCGCTCCCCCGCGGGCATCCCTGAGCAGCAGGCCCGTCCCCACCCGGAGGACGGGCGCCCGGAGGACGGAAGTGACGGCCAGACGGCCGCGGCGGAGCAGGCGCAGGCAGAGCGGGCGGCCTTTATGAGCGAGCAGCACCACGATCCACATGACCGCAGCGGGGCGCGGGCGATGTTCATCGCGCTCGGCAAACTGCCCGACGGCTCGCCCGAGAAGGCGGATCTGCGCAATCAGCTGGTGCGGATGCACCTCCCGCTGGTCGAGCATCTCGCCCGGCGCTTCCGCAACCGCGGGGAGCCGCTGGACGATCTGACCCAGGTCGCGACCATCGGTCTGATCAAGTCGGTGGACCGGTTCGACCCGGAGCGCGGCGTCGAGTTCTCGACGTACGCGACACCGACGGTCGTCGGGGAGATCAAGCGGCACTTCCGGGACAAGGGCTGGGCGGTACGGGTGCCGCGCCGCCTCCAGGAGCTGCGGCTCTCCCTGACGACGGCGACGGCCGAGCTGTCGCAGCAGCACGGCCGCTCCCCCACGGTCCACGAGTTGGCGGAACGGTTGGGCATCTCGGAGGAAGAGGTGCTGGAGGGCCTGGAGTCGGCCAACGCGTACTCCACGCTGTCGCTGGACGTCCCGGACACGGACGACGAGTCCCCGGCGGTGGCGGACACGCTGGGCTCGGAGGACGAGGCGCTGGAGGGCGTCGAGTACCGCGAGTCCCTCAAGCCGCTGCTGGAGGATCTGCCGCCACGCGAGAAGCGGATCCTGCTGCTCCGGTTCTTCGGCAACATGACCCAGTCGCAGATCGCGCAGGAGGTCGGCATCTCCCAGATGCACGTCTCCCGGCTGCTGGCGCGCACGCTGGCGCAGTTGCGCGAGCGGCTGCTGGTGGAGGAGTAGGCGGTACGGGAGCGGGTACGGCGGCCGTGCGGGGCCGCCGCGCGCCGGACCCCCTACGACACCTCTACGCGCCGCTCGCCGGGCCCCTGATGCCCAGGGCCTCGGTGGTCGCCGGGTTGAGGATCAGGACCAGCCCCGTCACGGCGACGGCCGCGAGCGCGATCCCCGCCGGAATCAGCCCGCCTGGCGAGGTCAGCAGGGTGTAGGCCACCGGCAGCGCCATGATCTGGGTGATCATCGCGGGCCCCCGGCTCCAGCCCCGGCGCAGCAGCAGCCCCCGGGCCGCGGCCAGCGGGATCGCGCCGAGCGCGATGAGGGTGACGCCGCCCATCTCGGCCTGTTCCGGGCTGTCGGGCCGCCCGAGCAGCCCCATCACCAGCAGGTACACCCCGCCGGCGACCAGCGCCAGCCCTTCGAGCCCGCAGACGGCCGCTGCGGCGGTCAGCCGTCCGGGTCGCGGATCACTCTCGGCCGGGGGCGCTGTGGGTTCGGTCGTGGGGCCGGTCGCGGGGTTGGTCCCCTTATCGCTGCTGCTCACCCTTGCAGGGTAACCACCGCGTCCGGCCGCCCTCCCCGGCAGGCGCCCGCCGTCCCGGGGACGACCGCAGGGCGCCAGGCCGGTAATCTGCTCGGCATGCGCGCACTTCTCGTGGTCAACCCGGCAGCCACCACCACCAGTGCCCGCACCCGCGACGTACTCATTCACGCGCTGGCCAGCGAGATGAAGCTGGAGGCGGTGACCACGGAGTACCGGGGCCACGCCCGCGATCTGGGCAGGCGCGCCGCCGACTCCGACGACATCGAGCTGGTCGTGGCGCTCGGCGGGGACGGCACGGTCAACGAGGTCGTCAACGGCCTGCTGCACAACGGACCCGATCCGGACCGGCTGCCGCGGCTCGCGGTCGTCCCCGGCGGTTCGACCAATGTCTTCGCCCGCGCGCTCGGGCTGCCCAATGACGCGGTCGAGGCGACCGGCGCGATTCTGGACGCGCTCGCGCTGCGGAGCGAACGTACGGTCGGTCTGGGACTGGCGGCCGGGACGCCGGGCACGGACGACGAATCGGTGCCGTCCCGCTGGTTCACCTTCTGCGCGGGATTCGGATTCGACGCGGGAGTGATCGGCCGGGTCGAACAGCAGCGGGAACGCGGGAAACGTTCGACGCACGCCCTCTATATGCGCCAGGTGGTGCGGCAGTTCCTGGAGGAACCCCACCGCCGGCACGGTGTGATCACGCTGGAGCGCCCCGGTGAGGATCCGGTGGAAGATCTTGTCGTCTCCATAATCTGCAATACCGCTCCCTGGACCTACCTGGGCAATCGTCCGGTCTACGCGTCCCCGGCGGCGTCCTTCGACTCGGCGCTCGATGTGCTCGGGCTGACCAGAATGTCGACGCCCACGGTGGCCAGATATGCCACCCAATTGCTGACTTCCACCCCCGACCGGGGCCCCCAGGGGCGGCATGCGGTCTCTCTGCATGACCTGACCGACTTCACCTTGCATTCCAAGGCGCCCCTGCCCTTTCAGATGGACGGCGACCATCTTGGAGTGCGTACGAGCGTGACGTTCACAGGCGTACGCCGTGCACTGCGTGTGATTGTGTGAGTGGAAGCGGCCAAAGTCCTTTCACTCGAACGTTTAGGCTGGCATCCACCCCATGGAAGTACGGCTGTGACCTAGTCGACACCGAGGAATCCAAAAAAACTTTCCAGAAGGGGTTGTATCCGCCGCCGAGGTTTGCGAATCTCTACATGGCGATCGGGACGGCCCGCAACACCGGCCTCTCTGAGAGCAAGAACCCCTCCTCGAACACAAGGACCGCACCGGTTTCACTGGCGGTCGGCCCTTCCCTTGTCGAGGGATTCGTGAAAGCGTTCACATTCACAAGCAACATGTACGTCATACACAAGAGAGGTAGCAGCCATGGACTGGCGTCACAACGCCGTTTGCCGCGAGGAAGACCCCGAGCTGTTCTTCCCCATCGGCAACACCGGTCCTGCGCTGCTGCAGATCGAGGAAGCCAAGGCCGTCTGCCGTCGCTGCCCCGTCATGGAGCAGTGCCTGCAGTGGGCGCTCGAGTCCGGTCAGGACTCGGGTGTTTGGGGTGGCCTCAGTGAGGACGAGCGCCGCGCTATGAAGCGCCGTGCCGCTCGCAACCGGGCGCGTAACGCAACCGCCTGAAGCCCCCTGCCACGAGCCCTGGACGGCGGAGCGTACAGCGTGTACGCATAGTCCCGCCCCCGAAACGCAGCGCGCAGTACCCCCCGATGCGCATCGCAGTGTGAGCTTCGAACCGAGCCCCGGACCGTCACCACGGTCCGGGGCTCGCTGCTGTACTCGTACGGATGAAGCGCACCCTGTCCGCGAACAGGGTTACGGATACGACTATTTGTGCGGCTTCACCGGGATGTCGAGCATGACCCGTGTGCCGCGCCCCGGCGCCGGCACCATGTCGAACGTGCCGCCCAGTTCGCCCTCGACCAGGGTCCGCACGATCTGGAGCCCCAGGTTTCCGCCGCGCTGCGGGTCGAAGCCCTCGGGCAGCCCGCGCCCGTCGTCCTGGACGGTGATCATCAGCCGGGAGTCCGCGCGGGCCCGGTCGACCCGGCCGCCCTGCGCGTCGCCGCCGCGCACCGCCGACACATCGACCGTGCCCCGCTCGCCCGGGGCGAAAGCATGCTCCAGCGCGTTCTGCAGGATCTCGGTGAGCACCATCGAGAGCGGAGTGGCCACTTCCGCGTCGAGAATGCCGAACCGGCCCGTACGGCGGCAGACGACCTGTCCCGGCGCGATCTCCGAGACCATCGCGAGCACCCGGTCGGCGATCTCGTCGAATTCCACGCGTTCATCCAAATTCTGAGACAACGTCTCATGAACGATGGCGATCGAACCGACGCGCCGTACGGCCTCGTTGAGCGCCTCCCTGCCGCGCTCCGAATCCATCCGCCTGGCCTGGAGGCGCAGCAGCGCCGCGACGGTCTGGAGGTTGTTCTTCACCCGGTGGTGGATCTCCCGGATGGTGGCGTCCTTCGTTATCAACTCGCGCTCGCGGCGCCGGAGTTCCGTCACGTCCCGGAGCAGCACCAGTGAACCGATCCGGATCCCCTTGGGCTTGAGCGGGATGGTGCGCAGCTGGATGACGCCGTCACCGCCCTCGACCTCGGCCTCGCGGGGCGCGTAGCCGCTGGCGAGTTTGACCAGGGCCTCGTCCACCGGGCCCCGGGCGGGCGCGAGTTCGTCGGTGGTCCTGCCGAGGTGGTGTCCCACCAGGTCGGACGCGAGTCCCAGCCGGTGATACGCGGACAGGGCGTTGGGGCTCGCGTACTGGACGATGCCGTCGGCGTCCAGCCGGATCAGCCCGTCGCCCGCGCGTGGGGAGGCGTCCATGTCGACCTGCTGGCCGGGGAAGGGGAAGGAGCCGGCCGCGATCATCTGGGCCAGGTCGGAGGCGGACTGGAGGTAGGTCAGCTCCAGCCGGCTGGGGGTGCGCACGGTGAGGAGGTTGGTGTTGCGCGCGATGACGCCGAGGACCCGGCCGTCGCGCCGTACGGGGATGGACTCGACCCGTACGGGCACCTCCTCGCGCCACTCGGGGTCGCCCTCGCGCACGATCCGGCCCTCGTCGAGCGCCGCGTCGAGCAGCGGCCGCCGGCCGCGCGGCACGAGGTGGCCGACCATGTCGTCCTGGTAGGAGGTGGGGCCGGTGTTGGGGCGCATCTGGGCGACGGACACATAGCGGGTGCCGTCGCGGGTGGGGACCCAGAGCACGAGGTCGGCGAAGGAGAGGTCGGAGAGCAGTTGCCACTCCGACACCAGCAGATGCAGCCACTCCAGGTCGGATTCACCGAGGGCTGTGTGCTGGCGTACGAGGTCGTTCATGGAGGGCACACCCGCGAGCGTACCCGTGGCCGGCGGATCCGTACGGATCGAGGTCTGGCCCGCGCGGGCCGGGGGAAATAGGCTTGGTCGAACAGGCCCGCTGTACGCATGGACAGCGAAGAATGGTCTAGTCCACAATGATGGCAAAGCCTCCACCCTCCCCGCACAGGAGGGTGGACCGGGGTTCCGGGCGCTCTCTGCCCTGACTGCGACGGGACCTCTTCCACGGCCGCGCGGGACCGCACACCCGCCGGCCGGAACATTCGGGGCTGCGGTGCCCGACGGGCCGAGGGTCCCGTCGCGGCGCCGCGGCCCACGGGTGAGTGCCGCCGCCCGCGGATGAGTGCCGCGCGTACCGGAGCCGGGGCGGCCGTTCAGCGGGACTCCGGCGTCTTGGCCATCGCGCGCGGGACATCGGGATCGTGGCCCCGGGCCAGGGCGAGTTCGTACGTCAGCAGGTGCAGCGGCAGGATCTCCAGGATCGGCTGGAGCCGTTCGGGGACGCCCGCCGTGGGCAGGACGAAGCCCGCCGAGCCCTTGGCCGCCTCCGCCTCCGAACCCACCACGAGAAGATCCGCGCCCCGGGCGCGCAGCCGGTCGAGCACCGGGCGCAGCACTTCGCCGCCCTTGCCGTCGGGGACGATCGCGACCACCGCCGAGGTGTCGCCGATCATCGCGAGCGGGCCGTGCAGCAGATCCGCGCCGGAGAAGGAGAGAGCGGGCAGATAGCAGGTCTCCATCAGCTTCAGCGCGGCCTCCTGGGCGGTCGGATAGCCGTAGCCGCGCGAGGTGACGACGGCGCGCTCGGCGAACCGGTAGCGGGTGGCGAGCGTACGCACCTCGTCGCGGCGCTCCACGATCCGCTCCGCGAGGTCCGGCAGCAGTTCGAGCGCCGGGCGGTCGTCGTGGTCGTCGCCGCGCTCGCCGCCGCCGAGCGCGGCGACGAAGAGATAGAGGGAGAGCAGCGAGGCGGTGTACGACTTGGTGGCCGGCAGCGCCCGCTCGGGGCCCGCCAGCACGTCGATGTGGAACTCCGAGACGGCGGCCAGCGAGGAGTCCGGGTTGTTGGTCACCGCGAGAGTGATCGCGCCGGCCTCCCGGGCGGCCCAGGTGGAGGCCACCAGATCGGGCGAGCCGCCCCACTGGCTGACCGCGACGAACAGCACCCCGGTGAGGTCGGGGCGGGCGCCGTACGCCGTCGTCGTGGACATGGAGGCCATGCCGCAGGGCAGGCCGCGCCGGATCTCCAGCAGGTACTTGGCGTAGAGCGCCGCGTGGTCGGAGGTGCCCCGGGCGGAGAGCAGCGCGAAGCGCGGGTTCCTGGCCGCGATCACCGCCGCGACCTCGCGGATCCGGGGCGCGCCGTCCTGGAGGACGCGCCGGAAGACTTCGGGCTGCTCCATCACCTCGGCTGACATGAGGCGGCCCGGCCGCTCCACGGGCCCGTCCTGCGCATACCCGGCAGCCATCTCCGACGCCTCCCAGTCGCTCACACCCCAGTCGACCACGGTCCGCCGATCCCCCGCCACCGGGCCGAGAGCCTGTCGGGGGCGCTCGCCCCTCTGCTAGAATTGGTCTATACCACAAGAGTGATACGCGTGAGTCATCCTCAGACCCAGATCGGCAGGTCCCCGCGTGGAAGTTGTCATCGTCAAGGACGCCGCGGCGGGCGGCGCGCTCATCGCGGACAGCATCGCCGCACTGCTGCGCCGCAAGCCCGACGCGCTGCTCGGAGTGGCGACGGGATCGACACCCCTGCCCGTCTACCAGGCCCTGACCGCACGGGCGCGGGCCGGTTCCGTGGACGTGTCGCGGGCCAGGATCGCGCAGCTGGACGAGTACGTGGGGCTGCCCCCGGGCCACCCCGAGTCGTACCGCTCGGTGGTGCTGCGCGAGGTGGTCGAGCCGCTGGGCCTGGACGAGACGTCCTTCCTCGGCCCCGACGGCAGCGCCCCGGACGTCCAGGCGGCGTGCGAGGCGTACGACCGCGCGCTGGCCGAGGCCGGCGGGGTGGACCTCCAGCTGCTCGGGATCGGCACGGACGGCCACATAGGCTTCAACGAGCCCTGCTCCTCGCTCGCCTCCCGGACCCGGATCAAGACGCTGACCCGGCAGACCCGCGAGGACAACGCGCGCTTCTTCGACAGCCCCGAGGAGGTCCCACACCATGTGATCACCCAGGGCATCGGGACCATCCTGGAAGCCCGGCATCTGGTGCTGCTGGCCACCGGCGAGGGCAAGGCGGAGGCCGTGGCGCAGGCCGTCGAGGGGCCGGTCGCCGCCCTGGTGCCCGCCTCCGCGCTCCAGCTGCACGCGCACGCGACGGTGGTCGTGGACGAGGCGGCGGCCTCGCGGCTGAAGCTCGCCGACTACTTCCGCGCGACGTTCGCCGCGAAGCCGGACTGGCAGGGCATCTGAGGCTCGGAGCCTGCGCTCCCCCGCGTACGACACTGCCGGGCCGCCCCTCACGGGGTGGCCCGGCAGTGTCGTACGGTCCGTCAGCTCGACCGGCTCCCGTCAGCTCCGGCCGGCGATGACCTCCGCCGCCGCCCGGCCGCACACACGCGCGGCGCCGTACGTGGCGATGTGCGGCGCTCCCTTGGGCTCCGCCTCGTTGACGCCCATCTCCACGACGACCGTGTCGGGGCGCGCCGCCAGCAGGGCGTCCAGCGCGTCGGACATCCAGGAGTGCCGGTGGGCGTCGCGCACGACGGCGACGACCGTACGGTCCCCCGCCTCGGCGAGCACCGCGGCGGCCGGTCCGGCCGCCGCGTCCGCCGGGGCGCCGTAGGTGCCGGACCGGGTGCCGGGCAGCAGCCGCTCCAGCTCCGCCGCGAGGCCCCACGGGGTCTCGTCGCCCACGGCGATGTTCGCGACGGGGCTGAAGGCGGCGACGTACGGCGCCCGCGCGAGCGGCCGGACCGTCCCGGTCACCCGTACGGCGCGGCGGGCCGCGACCAGGCCGATCGGGGTGCCGGGCGCGGTCCCCTCCTGTGCGTCCGCGCCCGGCCCCGAAGCCCCCCTGGCCCGGAGCGCCCAGTCGGCGAGGCCGCGCACCCGCGCGGCGGCGTCGGCCAGTCGCTCCTCGGACAGTTCGCCCGCCCGTACCGCCGCCACCAGCGCGTCGCGCAGCCGCAGCACGGTGTCCTCGTCCGCCAGGCCGCCGCCGACACAGATGGCGTCGGCGCCCGCCGCGATCGCGAGGACGGAGCCGCGCTCGACTCCGTACGCCGAGGCGATGGCGGCCATCTCGATGCCGTCGGTGATGATCGGCCCCTGGAAGCCCAGCTCCTCGCGCAGCAGACCGCCGAGGATCCGCCGGCTGAGGGTCGCGGGCCGGTCGGGGTCGAGTGCCGGGAGCAGGATGTGCGCGCTCATCACCGATCGGGAACCCGCCGCGATCGCCGCACGGAAGGGCAGCAGCTCACGGGCGTGCACGGTGTCCAGATCGGCGTCGATCCGGGGAATCGCGAGATGCGAGTCCACGGCGGTGTCGCCGTGCCCGGGGAAATGCTTCGTGCAGGCGGCGACCCCGGCGCTCTGGAGCCCCTCGACATACGCGGCGGTGTGCCGGGCCACCAGCTCGGGCCGGACGCCGAACGACCGTACCCCGATGACCGGGTTGTCCCGGTTGGAGTTCACATCGGCGGACGGCGCCCAGTTGAGGTTGACCCCGCACGCGGCGAGCCGGCGGCCCAGCTCCCGGGCGACGCTCCGGGTGAGTTCCGGGTCGTCGACGATGCCCAGGGCGTAGTTGCCGGGGAAGGAGGAGCCGTGGCGTACCTCCAGACGGGTGACATCGCCGCCCTCCTCGTCGATCGCGACGAGGACGTCGTCGCGCTCCCCGCGCAGCCGTTCGGTGAGCGCGGCGAGCTGCTCGGGCGAGTCGACGTTGCGGCCGAAGAGCCCGACGGAGCAGAGTCCCTCGCCGAGCCGCCGCAGCAGCCAGTCGGGCGCGGCGGTGCCGAGGAACCCGGGCTGGAGGACGGCGAGTGCGTCCCGGGTGAGCGTGTCCGTACCGGATACGAGCGTCGTCATCGGCTGTCCTAACCCTTCACTGCGCCGGAGGTGAGACCGGTCGCCATGTACTTCTGTACCAGGAGGAAGAAGGCCACCACCGGTATGGCGATCAGGGTGGAGGCGGCCATCAGGGCTCCGTAGTCGACGCCGCGCGAGGTGGTGAAGTTCATCAGCCACACGTTCAGCGTGTATTTGTCGTTGTCCTGGAGGAGTACATAGGCGAGCAGGTACTCGTTCCACGCCGTGATCAGCGAGAAGATCGCCGCTGCGGCCAGCCCCGGGGCGAGCAGCGGGAAGGTGACCCGCCAGAAGGCGCCCATCCTGCCGCAGCCGTCCACCATCGCGGACTCCTCCAGCTCCTGCGGGATGTTGATGACGAAGCCGCGGATCATCCAGGTCGCGAAGGGCAGCGTCGACACCAGATAGATGACGATGACGCCCCAGTACTCGTTCAGCCCGCCCAGGTCGTTGAGCTGGATGTAGATGGGGATGAGCATCGCGGTCGGCGGCAGCAGCTGCACGACCAGCAGCACGATCATGAAGAACTTGCGGCCCCGGAAGCGGAACCGGCCGATGGCGAAGGCGGCGATGGTGGCCAGCAGCATCCCGCCGAGTACGGCGACGCCGCAGATGATCAGGCTGGACTGGATGGCCGTGCCGAAGTTCGGCTGGTTCATGGCCCGCTGGAAGTTGTCGAGCGTGAACGAGGAGGGCCACAGGGTCTGGTCGTAGCTGCGGATCTCGACGTTGGGCCGCAGCGAGCTGATGAGCAGCCAGTAGACCGGGAAGGCCATGACGACGAACACGCCCAGGCCCAGGACGTTGTAGACGAGCCGGTTCTTCTTGCGGTCCGGGCGGAGGGTCTGCGGGGTGGAGGCGCTCATTCGACCTCTCCGATCTTGAGCAGCTGGCGCAGGTAGTACACGGCGACGCCGGAGAGCAGCAGGACGGTGATGAGGGAGATGGCCGCGCCCTGGCTGAACGAGTTGGACTCGAATGCCTTCTCGAACGAGTAGATGCCGAGGAGCGAGTACTCGGGCTCCGGCTTGTTGCCGCGGATCAGGAAGACCTGGCCGAAGACATTGAAGTCCCAGAGTACGGACAGGGTGCCCACCATCTGGAAGACCGGCTTGATGACCGGCCAGGTCACGTACCGGAAGATCCCGGTGACGCCCGCGCCGTCGAGGGCCGCGGCCTCCTCCAGTTCCTTGGGGACCTGGGTGAGGGCCGCGTAGAGGGTGACGGCGACGAAGGGGATGGCGCCCCAGACGACGACGGCTCCGATGATGACGAAGCCCTGCTTGGGGTCGAGGAACCAGTTGTGGCCCTGGGCGTCCATTCCGAGGTACTTGGTCAGCACCATGTTCAGGACGCCGTAGTCGGAGTCGGCGAACCAGCGGAAGATGGAGGTCGCGACCAGCAGCGGCATCGACCAGGCGGCGACGAGCGCGGCGGTGAGCAGCAGCCGTACCCAGGTGTCCATGCGCTGCATCAGCATGGAGATGCCGAGACCGGCGGCCATGGTGGCGACCACACAGACGACCATGAAGACGACGGTCCGCAGGACCACGGCCCAGAACTCGCCGTCGCCGAGGATGTTGGTGAACTGGTCGAAGCCCACCCAGGGGGCGGCCTGCCCGCTCCACAGCTCCCGTCTGCCGACGTCCTGGAAGGACATGATGACGGTCTTCACGAGCGGCCAGACGAAGACGGCGGCGATCGCGACGAACGCGGGGGCTATCAGCAGGTAGGGCAGCAGCGCCCCGGCCTTGCGCCGCGGGCGCGTCGGCGGCGACCGGTCCGGCCGGGGAGACCGGGGGCCGCCGGCCCCTTCGGGAACCGGCGCGACGGCTACCGGCGGGTCGGCTGCTTTCATCTCGGCGGCACTCACGTGTGCTGGCCTTCCGTTCGGACCTGGTACCGGAGGACGGGAGGCGGCGGAGCCCGGACGGCCCTGTACGGGCCTCGGACCCCGCCCCCTCCCGCGGACGATCAACGCGGAGCCGTTGGCTCAGGAGTCTTCGTTGATCATCTTGTTGATCTCCGCGTCGGCCGCCTTCGTGGCGTCGGCCACCGACTTGCCCTTGATGATGTCGAGCAGCATCACCTCAAGGGTTTCCTTCTTCTCGATGGCGGTCCAGCCCGGGGCGATCGGGGTGAACCACGCGTCGGGAACGGCGTTGGCGATCGGCGCCGTGTCCGGGTTGGCCTTCAGCGGCTCCAGCTGCTTGGTGTTGTTCGGCAGGATGTCCTTGGAGGCGAGCACCTCCTGCGACTTGCCGCTGGTGAAGGCGGCGATCCACTCCTCGCCGAGGTCCTGGACCTTCGACTTGGAGATGGTGGCGAGGTCGGAGCCGCCGATGAAGGACGGCAGGGCCTTGCCGTCGGGGCCGGGCATACCGGCGATGCCGATCTTGTCCTTCAGCTTCGGATTGCCGTTCTGGGCCGGGTCGATGACGCTGCCCGACTCCCAGCCGTTGCCGTAGAGGAGCGCGGTCTTCTCGTTGGCCATGACGTTGGCGTGGTCCGCCTCGTCCTTGGTCTTGTCACCGTGGTTGTACTTCTTCACCAGGTCGACGAAGTGCTGGATGCCCTTCTGGGCCTCCGGGGTGGAGAGGGTGGACTTCCACTCCTTGGCGCCCTCGTCGTACTCGGCTATCTGCCCGCCGTACGCGGCCACGTACGACATGGCGGCGTACCAGTAGCGGCCCGGGAGGTAGAGCGGCGAGAACGCCTTGTCCTTGCCGTTCTTCGCCTGGATCTTGTCGAGCGCCTTGGTCAGGTCGGCCTCGGTGGCGGGCAGTTCGTCGGAGCCCGTACCGGCCTTGAACATGTCCTTGTTGTAGATCGCCACGCGCGCGCCGGCGTAGTAGGGCACGCAGTACTGCTTGCCCTCGAAGGAGCAGGTGTCCTTCAGGCCCTTGATCCAGGTGTCCGAGTTCTCGTACTTCTTCGGGTCGATCTCACCGAGAGCGCCGTTGAGGATGTACGTCATGGTCTCGGTGTTGCCCAGCTCGACGACGTCGGGGAACTTGTCGCCGGAGAGCGCCGCGTCGAGCTTCTTGGCCTTGTCCGCCCACTGCTGGTAGTTGACGTTGACCTTGACGTTCGGGTACTTCTCCTTGAACTGCGCGTTGACGTCCTTGACCAGTTCCGGCCAGGTGCTCTGCGCGTCGGACATCAGCCAGACGGTCAGCGTCTCCTTACGGTCCTTGGGATCCTTGGACGCCGAGCTGTCGTCCGATCCGCACGCCGCTACGCTGAACATCATGCCCGCGACGCCGACCGCCGCGATGAGCTTGCGCTTCACGCCATCCTCCTCAAGGGATGCCTGCAACCCCCCTGCCCGCCGCGAAGACCGCGAAGACTCAAGACAAGTACTGACACGTACTGCTGACACGTACGACTGACAAGTACCGCTGGGGCCGGGACCTGATCTTTAATGGTTTAGACCAGTACCGGGAGCTTGGCCTAGACCTTTAGGGGTGTCAAGGGTGTATAAGAAGGGCTGTCGCGTCCGTTACCGGACCGACACATGAGGGAGGGCGACACCCTGTGGCCGGACCGTGCCACCATGTGAGCCGCGACAGACGGAGGAGCCGGTGACGGCAGCAGCGCAGGAGTCGGGAAGGCAGGCCATGGCCACGGACGGGGGCGGTAGCGAGACCGAGGGCGGCACTCCCACCCGTACCGCGCGCGTACCCAAGTACTACCGGCTGAAGCGGCACTTGCTCGACATCACCGACACCTTGCCGCCCGGCACGCCCGTACCTCCCGAGCGCACCCTCGCCGCCGAGTTCGACACCTCGCGCACGACGGTGCGCCAGGCCCTCCAGGAGCTGGTGGTCGAAGGGCGGCTGGAGCGCATCCAGGGCAAGGGCACCTTCGTGGCGAAGCCCAAGGTGTCGCAGGCCCTCCAGCTCACCTCGTACACCGAGGACATGCGGGCGCAGGGCCTGGAACCGACGTCGCAGCTGCTGGAGATCGGCTACGTCACCGCCGACGACACGCTGGCCGGACTGCTCGACATCACCGCCGGCGGACGCGTGCTGCGCATCGAGCGGCTGCGGCTGGCCAGCGGCGAGCCGATGGCTATCGAGACAACGCACCTGTCCGCGAAGAGGTTCCCCGCGCTGCGCCGCTCGCTCGTCAAGTACACGTCCCTCTACACGGCGTTGGCCGAGGTGTACGACGTCCATCTGGCCGAGGCCGAGGAGACCATCGAGACCTCGCTGGCCACCCCGCGCGAGGCGGGACTGCTCGGTACGGACGTCGGCCTGCCCATGCTGATGCTCTCGCGCCACTCGCTGGACGCGGCGGGCGAGCCGGTGGAGTGGGTGCGGTCCGTCTACCGCGGCGACCGCTACAAGTTCGTGGCGCGGCTGAAGCGCCCGGCGCGCTGAGTGCCGCGCTGGTCGGCGCGCTGACCAACTCACGCCGACCGGCGAGACCGTCACCAACTCCTTGCCGAATCCACACTTTCCGTACCGATGTCCGGACGGGGGGTGACGGCGGGCGATCCCCTGGCTTAGTTTTCCTGCGTGTTCAGCAGGTGACCAGTGAGGGGACCACTCGCCCATGCCAGAGCCCGCACCGACCGACGCCGCACCCGACGCCGCACCCGGATCCGGTTCCGCACCCGGATCCGCACCGGGCGCGGCCCCGAAGCTCACGCCCGGATCAATCACCGTCTGGGCGCTCGTCGCCCTGGTGGGCGCGGCGGGCTGGGGGGTGCTCGCCCTCTCCCGCGGCGAGGAGGTGTCGGCCGCCTGGATGCTGGCCGCGGCCCTGGGTTCGTATGCCATCGCCTACCGCTTCTACTCCCGCTTCATCGCCAACCGGGTGCTCAAGGTCGACAAGACCCGGGCCACCCCGGCCGAGCGGCTCGACAACGGTGTCGACTTCCACCCCACCGACCGGCGTGTGCTGTTCGGCCACCACTTCGCGGCCATCGCGGGGGCCGGGCCGCTGGTCGGTCCCGTCCTCGCCGCACAGATGGGGTATCTGCCCGGCACCATCTGGATCGTGGCGGGCGTGATCTTCGCCGGCGCCGTCCAGGACATGGTGACGCTGTTCTTCTCCACCCGCCGCGACGGCCGGTCGCTCGGCCAGATCGCCCGGGACGAGATCGGCCCCTTCGGCGGGGCCGCCGCGCTGGTCGCGGTCTTCATGATCATGATCATTCTGCTGGCCGTGCTGGCACTGGTCATCGTCAACGCCCTGGCCCACTCGCCGTGGGGCGTCTTCTCCATCGCCATGACCATCCCGATCGCCCTGTTCATGGGCGTGTACCTGCGCGTGCTGCGGCCCGGCCGGGTCACCGAGGTCTCGGTCATCGGCGTGGCGCTGCTGCTGCTCGCCATCGTGTCGGGCGGCTGGGTCGCGGAGTCCTCGCTCGCCGGCACCTTCACGCTGGAAGCGAGCACGCTGGTCATCTGGATGATCGCGTACGGCTTCCTCGCCTCCGTACTCCCGGTGTGGATGCTGCTGGCGCCGCGCGACTACCTGTCGACGTTCATGAAGGTCGGCACGATCGTGCTGCTCGCGCTCGGCGTGGTCATCGCGCTTCCGACGCTGAAGATGGACGCGGTGACCGAGTTCGCGAGCCGGGGTGACGGGCCGGTCTTCGCCGGATCGATGTTCCCGTTCGTCTTCATCACCATCGCGTGCGGCGCGCTCTCCGGGTTCCACTCCCTGATCTCCTCGGGCACCACTCCGAAGATGGTCCAGAAGGAGACCCAGATCCGGATGATCGGCTACGGCGCGATGCTGACCGAGTCGTTCGTCGCGATCATGGCGATGATCACGGCCTGTGTCATCGACCCGGGTCTGTACTTCGCGGTCAACTCCCCGGCCGGGGTCATCGGCGGTACGGTCGAATCGGCGTCGCAGGCGGTCGCCAACCTCGGCTTCACCATCTCGCCCGACCAACTCGCCCAGGCGGCCAAGGACGTCGAGGAGACCAGCCTGCTGTCGCGGACCGGCGGCGCGCCGACCTTCGCCCTCGGCATGTCGGAGATCTTCTCGTCCGTCCTCGGCGGCACCGCGCTGAAGGCGTTCTGGTACCACTTCGCGATCATGTTCGAGGCGCTGTTCATCCTCACCACGGTGGACGCGGGCACCCGTGTCGGGCGCTTCATGCTCCAGGACATGCTCGGCAACGTGTACAAGCCGATGCGCCAGGTCAGCTGGAAGCCGGGCGTCTGGTTCGCCAGCGCGGTGGTGGTCGGCGGCTGGGGCTACTTCCTGTGGGTCGGCGTCCACGACCCGCTGGGCGGCATCAACCAGCTGTTCCCGCTCTTCGGCATCGCCAACCAGCTGCTGGCTGCGGTGGCCCTCGCCGTCTGCACGACGCTGCTGGTCAAGTCAGGACGGCTGAAATGGGCCTGGGTGACCGCCGTACCGCTCGCCTGGGACGCCGCCGTGACCCTCACGGCGAGCTGGCAGAAGATCTTCTCCGGCGACCCGAAGGTGGGCTTCTTCACCCAGCGCGACGTGTACCAGTCGGCCATCGACCGGGGCGAGGTGCTGCCGCCGGCCAAGACGATGGACGACATGCACACCGTCGTGACCAACTCCACGGTGGACGGGGTCCTCTCGGCCCTCTTCGCGCTCCTGATCCTCGTGGTCATCGCGGACGCCGGACGGGTCTGCCTCAAGGCGATCCGCGCACCGGAGAGCGTGAAACTGTCGGAGGCGCCGTACGTCAGGTCCGGCATCGTCGCCCCGGCGGGGATGATCCCCACCCAGGAGGAGAAGGCGGAGCTGGCCGCCGCCGAGGCGGAGGCGAAGGTGGCGGCGGGCGCGGGAGCGGGACCGGGAAGCGGCGCCTCATGACGGCGGCCGTGACCGTGACCGCCAGAGCGCGGCACATCGCCGGGCGGATCCGCTGGTACGTGCGCGAGCTGACCGGCGAGTCGGGGTACGACCGGTACGTCGCCCACACCACCGCCCACGCCCCGGAGGCCCGGATCATGAGCCGCCGGGCCTTCGAACGCAGCCGCACGGACGCCCGCGAGGCCGACCCGCGCGAGGGCTTCCGCTGCTGCTGAACGGCCGCACCACGAAGGCACAGCGGTGCCGGGAGGGGTACCGGGAGCGGTACCAGCGACCGTAACCGAAGCGACCCACGACACAACATCTGGGGGGTGCCGCACCGCGCGCCCCCCAGATGTATGCTCGACCTCGCTGTCGACGCAGGGGAATCCGGTGCGAATCCGGAACTGTCCCGCAACGGTATGCGTTGGCGTGTTTTGTCACGCCCGCGTAAGTCCGGGTACCTGCCGACGGTGCGTCCGGCTCGACCCGATCCGGACGCCCAGACGTCCGGGCCTCGCGGTTGGGCCGGTGGACGCCGTACGCGGTAGGTGCTGCCCGGACACGGGCCGCGTCCCCCTGCGTACGGCCGGTCCCCCGTTTCCCTCCGTTGGCCCAGAGCCGAGCGAGGGAGAGCCCCACCGTGACCATCGCGCCAGCCGATCCGGTCTCAGTCGATCCGGTCCCAGCCGTTACGGAATCCGCCGAGCCGAAGGCCGACGGACCCGGCACCGCGCTGCTGCGGACCCTGACGGACCTGACCGCCGATCTGCCCGACACCGACCCGGGCAGGGTCGCCGCCGCCGCGCTGCGGGGCCGCAACGCCCGCTCGGACGAGGCCGAGTTGCGGGAGCTGGCCACCGAGGCGGCGGCCGGACTGATCTCCGAGGACCCGGCGTACTCCCGGCTCGCGGCCAGACTGCTGACGCGCACGATCGCGGACGAGGCGGCGACCCAGGGCGCCGTGTCGTTCTCCGCCTCCGTCACGACCGGGCACCGCGAGGGTCTGATCGCGGACCGTACCGCCGCCTTCGTCGCGCTCCACGCTGCCCGGCTCGACGCGATGATCGACACCGCCGCCGACGACCGCTTCGGCTACTTCGGGCTGCGGACGCTCTACAGCCGTTACCTCCTGCGGCACCCGATCACCCGCCAGGTCATCGAGACCCCGCAGCACTTCATGGCGCGCGTCGCCGCCGGGCTCGCGGAGGACGAGAGCGACCGGGCCGTGACCGAGGTCGAGCGGCTCTACACGCTGATGAGCCGGCTGGAGTACCTCCCCTCCTCCCCCACCCTCTTCAACTCCGGCACCCGGCACCCGCAGATGTCCTCCTGCTATCTGCTGGACTCCCCGCTGGACGAGCTGGACTCCATCTACGACCGCTACCACCAGGTGGCGCGGCTCTCGAAGCACGCGGGGGGCATCGGGCTCTCGTACTCCCGTATCCGCTCGCGCGGTTCGCTGATCCGGGGGACGAACGGCCACTCCAACGGCATCGTCCCGTTCCTGCGCACGCTCGACTCGTCGGTCGCGGCCGTCAACCAGGGCGGCCGGCGCAAGGGCGCGGCCTGTGTCTACCTGGAGACCTGGCACGCGGACCTGGAGGAGTTCCTCGAACTGCGCGACAACACGGGCGAGGAGGCGCGGCGTACGCACAACCTGAACCTCGCGCACTGGATCCCGGACGAGTTCATGCGCCGGGTCGAGTCGGACGGGAGCTGGTCGCTGTTCTCCCCGGCCGACGTGCCGGAGCTGGTGGACCTGTGGGGCGACGAGTTCGACGCCGCGTACCGCAAGGCGGAGGCGGACGGACTGGCCCGTAGAACCATCCCCGCGCGCGAGCTGTACGGCCGGATGATGCGCACCCTCGCCCAGACCGGCAACGGCTGGATGACCTTCAAGGACGCGTCGAACCGTACCGCCAACCAGACCGCCGAGCCCGGCCACACCGTGCACTCCTCCAACCTCTGCACGGAGATCCTGGAGGTCACGGACGACGGCGAGACGGCGGTCTGCAACCTGGGGTCGGTCAACCTCGGCGCGTTCGTGCTGGAGTCGGGCGAGATCGACTGGGAGCGGCTGGACGAGACCGTCCGCACGGCCGTCACCTTCCTCGACCGCGTCGTGGACATCAACTTCTACCCGACCGAGCAGGCCGGCCGCTCCAACGCGAAGTGGCGCCCGGTGGGCCTGGGCGCGATGGGTCTCCAGGACGTCTTCTTCAAGAAGCGGCTGCCCTTCGACTCCCCCGAGGCCGCCGCGCTCTCGACGCGGATCGCCGAGCGCGTCATGCTCGCCGCGTACGAGGCGTCCTGCGACCTCGCGGAGCGCAACGGCCCGCTGCCCGCCTGGTCCAAGACGCGCGCCGCGCGCGGGGTGCTGCACCCCGACCACTACGACGTGGAGCTGAACTGGCCGGAGCGCTGGGACGCGCTGCGCGCCCGGATCGCCACGACGGGCATGCGCAACTCGCTGCTCCTGGCGATCGCGCCGACGGCGACCATCGCCTCGATCGCCGGCGTGTACGAGTGCATCGAGCCGCAGGTCTCCAACCTCTTCAAGCGCGAGACGCTGTCGGGCGAGTTCCTCCAGGTCAACTCGTACCTGGTGGACGAACTGAAGCGGCTCGGCGTCTGGGACGCGCAGACCCGCGAGGCGCTGCGCGAGTCCAGCGGCTCGGTGGCCGGCTTCGGCTGGGTACCGGCGGAGGTGCGGGAACTGTTCCGTACGGCGTGGGAGATCCCGCAGCGCGGACTGATCGACATGGCCGCCGCCCGTACGCCGTTCCTGGACCAGAGCCAGTCGCTGAACCTGTTCCTGGAGACGCCGACCATCGGGAAGCTCAGCTCGATGTACGCGTACGCCTGGAAGAAGGGGCTCAAGACGACGTACTACCTGCGCTCGCGCCCGGCGACGCGGATCGCGCGGGCGGCGGGCTCGCAGCAGGCGTCGCGGCCGGAGCCCACCCCCGTACCCGCGCAGGCGGCCTCTGTTGAGGACGCGATCGCCTGCTCCCTGGAGAACCCCGAGTCCTGCGAGGCATGCCAGTAATGACGAACAACACTTCCGCACAGAAGAACCTGCTGGACCCGGGCTTCGAACTGACCCTGCGGCCCATGCGCTACCCGGACTTCTACGAGCGCTACCGCGACGCGATCAAGAACACCTGGACGGTGGAGGAGGTCGACCTCCACTCGGACGTCGCCGACCTCGCCAAGCTCACCCCCGGCGAGCAGCACATGATCGGCCGGCTGGTCGCGTTCTTCGCGACGGGCGACTCGATCGTGTCGAACAACCTGGTGCTGACGCTCTACAAGCACATCAACTCCCCCGAGGCACGGCTCTACCTCTCGCGCCAGCTCTTCGAGGAGGCCGTCCACGTCCAGTTCTATCTGACGCTGCTGGACACGTACCTCCCCGACCCGGAGGACCGCGCGGCGGCGTTCGACGCGGTGGAGGAGATCCCGTCGATCCGCGAGAAGGCGCAGTTCTGCTTCAAGTGGATGGACTCGGTCGAGAAGATCGACCGCCTGGAGTCGAAGGCGGACCGCCGCCGCTTCCTGCTCAACCTGATCTGCTTCGCGGCGTGCATCGAGGGGCTGTTCTTCTACGGCGCCTTCGCGTACGTGTACTGGTTCCGCTCGCGCGGCCTGCTGCACGGCCTGGCCACGGGGACCAACTGGGTCTTCCGCGACGAGACGATGCACATGAACTTCGCCTTCGAGGTCGTGGACACCGTACGCAAGGAGGAGCCGGAACTCTTCGACGACCAGCTCCAGCAGCAGGTCACGGACATGCTGAAGGAGGCGGTCGAGGCTGAGCTCCAGTTCGGCCGCGACCTGTGCGGCGAGGGCCTGCCGGGCATGAACACCGAGTCGATGCGCGAGTACCTGGAGTGCGTGGCGGACCAGCGCCTCCAGCGGCTGGGCTTCCCGCCGGTGTACGGCTCCTCGAACCCGTTCTCGTTCATGGAGTTGCAGGGCGTGCAGGAGCTGACGAACTTCTTCGAGCGGCGTCCGTCGGCGTACCAGGTCGCGGTGGAGGGCACGGTCGGCTTCGACGACGACTTCTAGTCTCCGCTTCCGGTCTCTGCTTCCGGTCTCTGCCGGGCTTGAGTTGGGCTGACCCCGTACACGGAGTGATCGTGTGTACGGGGTCAGAGGTACGAGGTCAGCGGCCCGAGGTCAGTACTGGGTGCAGTAGGAACCGGTGCGCATCGACTCGAAGTTCGCCTTGAAGCTGTCGTACACCGCCGCGTTGTCGATCTTCAGCAGGGTCTCGTCGTAGGAGCGGAGATTCGGGAACGTGTAGTTGTGGCTCCCGGTGAAGACGAGCTTGCGTCCGGTGGCGTCCAGGTAAGTGCCCTCGATCAGAAGGTACTTGGAGTGGACACCGATGGCGCGGGTGGTGCCGTCGGCGTTCTGCGTCGTTCCCTTGCACCGCGAGACGGTGGTGAGGTTGCCCTTGACCGCGTTCCCCACGGCGGTGCCGAGGTTGCCTGACTCATCGTTGTGGAGGAGGTCGACGCGGCACCCGGCCTGCTTCAGGCTCACCAGCTTGTCGGCGACCTGGACCCGGGTGAAGGCATACATTCCGACCCGGATACGGGTGACACCGCCCGCGCAGCTGACGTTCTTCAGCAGCGAGACGATGGTGTCCGTGGAGGGGTCCTTGTCATAGGTGCCCGAGTCCTCCTTGCGCGGGAAGAAGTAGGTCTTGTACTTACCGCTCTGCTGGGTCTTGTAGTAGTGGTCGAGGCCGCTCCCCGACGAACCGTGCTTCTTGAGGTCCTCCCAGTAGGCGCGGTAGGTGGTGTAGAGACCGGATCCGGCGTCCGGGATGGTCACCGCGTTGTTGAAGTACTTGGTGCGCTGGGTGGTGGTCAGATTCGCGGAGGTCTGGAACACGACCCCGTCCGTGTCGCCGACCTGAGAGAAGAGGAAGAACTTGTTGTGGTTGATGGCGCCGGTGTGGTCAGCGTTGAGTTTCCGGTTGCCCAGACAGCCACGCGGGACCGGGCAGGCCAGAACCCAGGAGTCGGCGGAGAGAGTGGTGCCGAGCCCCGCCTTGAGCGTGTCGTACTGGGAGCCGCCCGTGTCGACACTGTCGCCGTCGATGATCATCTTCACCTTGACACCGCGCTCCTTGGCCGCGACCAGCGCCGCGCTCACCGTGGTGTCCGTGAACAGATAGATGGAACCGTCAATACGCGACCCCGACGGCGACCGCTGGATCAGGGAGACCAACTGGTTCCTGATCGCGTTCTGCTCTGCGCCGGTCCCCGCCGGGTGGTTGAAGGTACTGGTCAGCGGAACCGTGTCGGCCGCCTGCGCGACGGTGGGCGCGGCCAGGAGCGACGCACCGAGCAACGCGGCCAGAACGGGGGCGAGGCGAACGGCTCCCACCTTCGCTCTCCACTTCGTCTTCATCCTTAATCCACCCTCACCTCGTTCAATTGAGCCGCTGTCCACTCTAAGTGACGACCAATCACTCTGCGAGCGAGAATGAGAGAGGCACTCAACGGGCCCGATGACCCACCTCCGCCCACACGGACTTGGTGTACGGGTCGCGCACCACCCACCCCCACCGGTCGGCAAAGGCGGCGACCAGCAACAGCCCGCGCCCACCGGTCGAGTACACCGACGGCCGGGGAGAGATCCCGGGCGCCCTGGGCAGCCGGTCGGGCCGGGTGTCGATGACCTCGACCCGTACCAGCTCGGCGGCGAGGGCGAGGCGCACCTCGAAGTCCCGTCCGGGCGTACGCCCATGGGTGACGGCGTTGGCGGCGAACTCGGCGACGACGGCGGTGATCACGGCGGAGGCGGCGGTCGTCCGGGGAATCCCCCACTCGTCGAGCTGCTGCGCGCCGAGCAACCGGGCGAGGCGGGCGCCACGATGGCTGGAACTGAGCCTGATCCGGGAGGGCGGAAGGAGGGGCGAGAGGGGCGGCGGGGAGGCAAGCTCGGCGGGGAGGGCGGGTCCGGTGGAGACGGCGGCGGGGGGAGTCTGCGACTTCATAGGGTGACGCTCCCGTCACGCGACTACCCTCACCAGGGAGGACGGCCGTACCTGACGGCCGTGTACGGGTCGGGACGGTTTTTGTACGGGTCGCATTCCGTGACGGTCCCGGCAGGTCGGGCGTTGCAGCACAAAAGGCAAGGCAATGCCTGCATCGGCACACACATTGGGGTGTGAGGCGTATGGGAACCAGCCGCGCGAAGAAGCAACGCGTCCAGGACGACGACAAGCCGGGGATCTGGGTCGGCTACGGCAAGTTGGTGAAGCTCCACCGGGAACGGGCCGGACTGACTCAGGAGCAACTGGCCGAGGCGGTGGGCTACTCGGTGGAACAGGTCGCCTCCATCGAGCAGGGCCGGAGGCCGGCGAAGTCGGCGTTCACGGATGCGGCGGAGGTGAGGCTGGACGCGGGCGGGACGCTGGCGGTGTTGCAGGACGATGTGGACTTGGCGAAGCTTCCGGCGTTCTTCTACAACTTCGCGGTGATCGAGACGGATGCGGTGAGCAGGTACGACTTCGAGCCGCTGCTGATCCCCGGACTTCTCCAGACAGAGGAGTACGCACGGGCGCTCTTCTCACGGCACTGCCCGGTACTGCCCGAGGAGATCATCGAGCAGCACGTGGAAGCAAGGCTCAGCCGACAGAAGCTTCTGACGCGCACACCGGCGGTGGAACTGTGCTTCATCATCGCGGAGTCGGCGCTGACGGCGGCGGTTGGCGACGAGGGAGTGATGAAGAGGCAGCTTCAACACCTGCTGACCCAGGGGGCACTGCTCAACGTAGAGATCCAGATCATGCCGACAGCTCGCGGCTTCCACCTGGGGCTGAACGGTCCTATGGTCGTCATGGAGACTGCGGAGCACAGGCACGTCGGCTACATCGAATCCCATGGGGCCGGGCTGGTGATCACCAATCCGGCAAGGGTCAGTACCTTCGGGCTGCGCTATGGGAAGCTGCGCACGCAGGCTCTGAACAGCGATGAGTCCGCACGTCTTATCCAGCGCATGGCAGGAGAAGCATGAGTACGGAGCAGGTGGAGCAGCCCGCCGCCGCCCAACTGACGTGGTTCAAGAGCAGCTACACCGGCTCGGACGGCGGCAACTGCGTAGAAGTGGCAGTCGCCCCCACCACCATCCACATCCGCGACTCCAAGAGAGCCCAGGGCCCCGCCCTCCAGGTCCCGGCTCCCGCCTGGACGGACTTCGTCTCCTTCGCCGGACGGCCGTAACACGGGTGGTCCCAGTGGCGAATTCGCCACTGGGATTGAAGAAGCCGACGGTCTCCGGGTCGAAGTGGAAGCTCCACCTCGGGTGCGCATGCGTTCGCAATCGGCTCGCCGCTCTGGGAGCGGGATCCCAGACCCCCAGTTTCCGGGGAACGCCACCGCATGAGTGCTGAGAAATACTGGGATCGCTACGCAGCGGGCGCCGTATCAGAGGTCGGAACGGTAAGCGAGTCGACCGACAAAGGTTTTGGCTGGACTCAGTACGATCACCACGGCCCTGCCGAGGAACTCCTGTGCCAGCCCGGGAGATCGCTGGAACTGGGCTGCGGCGGCGGAAGCGAGGTTGCCTACCTCGCTCGCAAAGGCGTCGAAGCCACGGGCGTCGACCTCTCGCCCGTCCAGGTGAGACATGCCGAGGAACGCTGGGCCGATGTGGCAGGGGCCCGATTCCTCCTCCGGGAAGCCGTGGACCATCTTCGGCACACTGAAGAGAGCTACGACGCGATCTACTCGATCTGGGGCGCGGTCTGGTTCACCGACCCGCGCCGCCTGATCCCGGCCATCCGCGAACACCTTGCCCCCGGCGGCGTGCTCGTGTTCTCGCAAGCGCCGGCCGTGGAGGGCTGTTACGGCGCGCAGGGCATGTACGGAAACGGCTTCACCGGCAAGGTGTTGCCCATCCAACGCTGAGCCTACTCGGAGGAGATGTGGCAGGGGGTCCTCATCAACTACGGCTTCCTGGAAGTCGATGCCCGCGTCCTTGAGGCTCCCGATCCGGAGAATCTGGGCACCCTGATCGTCCAGGCCCGCGCACCCTACTGACTGGACATCACTCCCCGTTGCTTGTCCTGAGAGTTCGCCACGGCAGCCCGGTAGGAGCTGCCCTCCCGACAACATGGCTGTCCAATAAAGGAGATGAGCGACAGAACTCCCCCTGTTATGGTGCGCTGATGTCAGCGATCAGGCAGTTCCAAGTCACCTTCGACTGCGCGGAACCCGCGCGCCTCGCCGATTTCTGGTGCGCGGTGCTGGGGTACGTCGTACCGCCGGTCCCGGAGGGGTTTGCCACTTGGGAGGACTACCATCACTCGCTGCCGCCCGAGGATCAGGTCATCTACTTCGCGTGCAGTGACCCCTCGGGTGCGGGCCCGCGCGTGCTCTTCCAGCGCGTTCCCGAAGACAAGGTCGTCAAGAATCGGGTGCATCTCGACGTGCGGGTCGGCACCGGACTCGTGGGTGAGGAGCGCCTCGCCACACTGGAGGCCGAATGCGCACGACTGGTCGCGCTCGGCGCGGTACACCTGCAAACGCAGCTGGCCGACGACGAGAACGAGTCGTGCATCCTGATGCAGGACATCGAGGGCAACGAGTTCTGTCTCGACTGAGCATCCTCCGCGATGCGAAGCGAAGATGGCCTTCTGTGCGTGTGATCAACAGCTGTACTGGAAGGTGGTGCTGGGCCCACCCCCGTGCTGGTGCTGGACCGCTGGCGGGCCGAGCGGGCCGTTCATAGCGTCGTGCCCATGATGAATGCGACGAGCGACGAACGAACAGGTGCCACCCGGCGGACAGCATTGCGTGGGCTGGGACTCGCGGTGGGGGGCATGGCACTGGCGCGTTCACGCCCGGCAACAGCTTTCGCGTGCACGATTTTCCCGGGGCGTCACACGTCGGCCCTCTGGATCCCGTCCGGGTCGCGGAAATCCTGGACACGCTCGCAGGGCAGGGGAGATAGGGCACTCGAAGAAATCGCACTGGCGTGGGAATCGCCCTGGCGTGGGGGCCCGGCCGGAGACTCTCCGGCCGGGCCCCCACCGCTTTCAGCGTGACGCCGTGGCGTCAGGGGCGGCGGTGCCTGCCGTAGTAGCCGCCGACCTGGTCGTGGTATCCGGCGTCGCCGACGTGCTTGTCCTTGTCGAACTCGGGCGAGTCCTTGATCTGGTCCTTGGTGAGGTCGACGAAGATCTTGCGCTCGTCCTGGTCGACGGTGCGTACGGTGCCGGCCGGCAGGAGGACGTGCTTGCCGAAGATCCAGACACCGGTGTCGACCACGAGGTACGAGGAGTCGACGTCGTCCGAGTGCTTGTCGACCTTGCCGATACTGCCGTCGGTGGCCTCGACCTTGTAGCCGATCAGGTCGGTGCCCGCAGTGTGGCCGGAGGTCGGCTGGTAGCCCCAGATGTTGTCACTCATAAAACGGCTCCTTCATCGAATTTCCCACTCCACGACCAAAATCGCGGAGCAGGACCGGCGTCTCCGAAAATTCGGTGACGCGCTCTCGAAACACCGGCTGCCCCTCATTCAGGACCCCACACATTTGCCTGGAGAAATAATGGATTCCCGCTGGATGCTCGCTGGATTCCCTGGGAGAACTGGGCACACCGGGTCAACATCCCGCTCCGAACCCGCAGATCTTATGCATCTTTTACACACGCAGAGTCACGATAATTTCCCTGTGGCAACTGTTGGGTTTGGGTGCGGGATAAGTGGCGAGACGGGGACTGACACTATTTTCGAGTACGACAGGGTGTGGCGATTGTGGCTGCGGACGAGAAGGCTCAGGCCAAGGGCGAGCAGGCCAAGGGCAAGGTCAAGAAGGTTGTCGGAGGCGCGGTGGGCAACGACTCCATGCAGGCCGAGGGGCATGCCGAGGAGGCGAAGGGTGATCTGCGGCAGGCCAAGGAGAAGGCCAAGGACGCCTTCAAGCCCAAGTAACACGCTCACCTCTCCAGGCAGCACCCATCACGCCGCTGATCCCGGCAGCCGATTTCCCAGGCTGCCGGGATCAGCCATGACCGCGGAGTCGAGCCGGGGGCCCGTTGTCAGAGGCGTGTGTCAGAGTCCGCGCATGCTGGAGATCGTGGTGAAGACCGAGAACGGGGAGCGGTACGTCCGCGTGTCCGCCGAGTAGCTGGCCGGGCTGATCCGGCGCATCGGCGGGGACGGTGACCGGTTCCTGGTGGTCCACCGGATACCCGACCTGCCCGACGTCTTCGCCCAGGTCTGGCACGAGGCGGGCGGGACCGACGCGACCGGCGGGGACTACACGCTGGAGCACCGCGACGGCGCCGCAGGCCGGCACTTCCAGGCGGTGGTCGACGGTTCCGGGGCCGTGATCGCGGCGATGACCGGCTGGGCCCGCCAGGAGACCGGCTGGGACACTGGACCGGCCTGGTCGCCGCTGGACATGGGGGCCGCCCGCGAGGTGCCGCCGCTCGACCAGGCACCGGAGGCCGACCGGTCCCCGTAGGCCAGCCGGGCCCGGAGGCCGACCGGGCCCTTAAGAGTGGGCTCGCGCTCTGTGACTGTAGTAACACGTTCGGGGCAAACGCCATTCGGTCAAATGCTCCCATTACCAGTGCAAGTGCGGACTGATCGGACAGTTTCGTAGAGGCTGGCGGGCATTCCGCATGGAAACCGGAAAAAAAGCCACACCGGTGCCCGGATCTTGGTATTAACACCCCGAATCAGCCCCCTCCCCGTGCCGCACTGCCCCTCATTCCGATCGCGGGTCTGACCATGCGCGTGGTTATCGGTGCGTACCAGGTGCGGCTCACCAGGTGGTGCTGGAGTCCGTGCTGGGGGCGGGCTCACCGATGAGAAGCACGGTCCGGGATCAGCAACGGCAACAGCGCAACGGCACCCACGCGAAGACCTTGTTGAGGGGCGTCGGCCCGGACGGGGCGGGTGCCCCGGGTGTCGAGCACGGCTTTGCCCACCTCAAGAACCGGCGCGTCCTCGGCACAGTGCGCACCGACCCCGCCTGGGTGACCGCGACGACGTGTGCCCAGACGACCGGCAGCGCCGTGCTGGACAGTGCCTGACTTCGTGTCAGAAACGGTTCCGGGCGACCTTGCCATCGGAGGCGTGACGCCCGGAACCGGACCAGGCCGGCAACACGGAAGCCGTGACGCACGGATACCTCTCGCCCCTCTCGCTAAGATCCTTAACAGCAGTCCCTGGCCCGAAAACGCGAGTGGGGCTCCCCGTCCACGAGAACAGGGAGCCCCACCTGCCTGCGCCGGTCAACCGGCCATGGCCGCCATGATCAGCGCGACAGCCGCACCGCACAGCAGCACCGTAAGCGGCCATGCCAGCCAGCCGCGCCCGGTACGCCTGCGCCACAGCACCAGCCACAGCGCACACGCCGCCACGAACATGACCGCCACGCCGCTCAGCTGGCCCTCTCGCCACGCCACCTGAACGGCGCCATCGTCGGTACCCCATACAAGGAGCGCGACGAGGACGCCCACGGTCAGCGCACACACCGCTTCCAGCAGTCTGCTCATACGGTGTCCTTCTTTTCCTGCATGTTCGTCAGGTCACTGCGCGGGCGGAACGGACGCCTCGACCTCGACGGTCTCCGTCTTGCGGCCTTCTGCGTCCGTGCTGGTGGACCGCTGCTCCTCGGCCCGGGGACCGGCCGCGGGCACCTGGGGCGCACCGGACTGCGCGAGCTCGACGCGCGTCTTGACCATGAGGGGCTTGCCGTTCGCGTCCTTGGCCACCTTGCCGTCCGCCCCGATCAGCGGCAGCTCTTCGGGCATCTTGGACTGGTCCACCGTGCCGTCGGGGTTGACCCACTCCGGGGCGGGCGGCGCCGGCGGCACCGCGGCTTTCTCGGTCTGCCCGCTGTTGGCGGGGCGGGGCGACTCATCGGCGGAGGCGTTCGCCGCCAGGGCGCCCAGCAGCAGCACGCCGGCCACCGCTCCCACAGCGAGGGATATGCGGGTCTTCTTCATGCAGTGTCTCCAGTTCCTTGCGGGTTACGGCTCGATGAAGTGCTGTCCGGACCAGATGAGAACGTTGGTCCCGTACCAGGCGCCGCCGTAAGAGACGTTGGACATCCCCCGGGTGGCGTAGTAGCCGCCGCCGCAGGGTGGCGCGATCCCGAAGTCGTGGGTGAGTTCCATCTTGGATGCCTCGGTGGTGTTGGCGTAGCCGCTCCAGGTGCCGTCGGGGTACTGGGTGCCCAGGAGCTGCCGGCACACGCCCCACTGGGAGCCGTCCCAGTAGAAGTACTGCCACGCGGTCTTGAGGTTGCCCGGGGGCCGGTTCCAGATGAGGATGCACGCCTGGGAGAAGGGGATGCCGGAGGAGGCCAGCCCGTAGGACTTGGCGTAGCCTCCTCTGCTGCCGTGGGAGACCTCCGCATAGGTGTACAGGCACTTGGAGGAATCGGTGTTGGACCACACTTCGTCGGATTGGTACACGTAGTGCGCCTGGGCGGTGGTGGCGGTGGTTAACACCAATAGCAGGGATGCACCGAAGGCGATCAGCGCGCCGAGCTGCCGGGATATCCGGCGTCTTGTCCGCGAAGGGGGGGTTCGGATGGGTCTCATAGAGCTCCTTTGGTCTTGTTCGTGCACGGTTGATGCGGGCCCGCATACGTGTCCGACCTTATGACATGTCCCCGTCTGATTTTGCTGTTTTTTTAATTTTTGAGGTGAGAAAGGAGAGGGCGAGCATGCTAGGCAGTTGGCCCGCAGCGTCGGCTTCATGTCTGCGATCACCGCACCGTGATGCGCGTGGAAGGAATGAGAGCGCATGAGATTGAGCCCCTGCCGACTTGAAGTCGCAGTTCAAAGACTGGTGTCCGATTTGTGGGGTGATCTCACGGCCGATCGGCTGCGTCGCCTCTAAGAACTCCTAACGAAATGATCTTCGATGGGTCGGTTCCGGGTGGTGGGGTGTTGTCGGGCAGCATGGGGCGATGAACTCGGATGAGCCGGTGCCTCGGGAGTTGAAGGCCCTCGATACGGCCTCGCTGGTCAAGCTGGAGGAGCGGGCATGCGAGCTCAGCCTCAACCAGCGGTTGGACCCGGCATGGGTGCAGGCGAATGCGGCGCCCGATGGGACCCACTACCTGTGGCCGACTCTGTGGAACAGCCTGCCCCATCGTCCTGGCATCCCACGCCAGCTGCGGTGCGAACTGCTCATCGCGCTTCATGCGGGAGACCGTGTGATGAGCTTGTTGGACGTCATGCCTGATGACTTCGCCCCTCTGCCGAGAGTGACCTCACGAGACGAGGGCGTGGAGGTCAGTCGACTCCTGGACAGCTCCCCGAGCGTCCGGGAATGGCTACTGGGCAGGAGTGTCCCGGGCGAGTCGTGAAAGGCGGCGCCAGCAGATGAGCGCACACCCCAGACTCAGGAAGGCTTCGTGGATGTCGTCACGGATCTCCCAGCGGATGCGCAGGCGGCGGAACCAGTGCAGGTGAGCGAAGGCGCGTTCCACGACCCAGCGCTGAGTGCCGAGTCCGGAGCCGTGCTCGGTGCCCCGGCGGGCGATGAGCGGTTTCACACCGAGGTCCCAGACCAGGCGGCGGTACTTGTCGTGGCCGTAGCCGCGGTCGGCCAGCACCACGTCGGGGCGGCGCCGGGGCCGGCCTCGCTTGCCCCGCACCGGCGGCACCGCCTGGAGGAGCGGGATCAGCTGCGTGACGTCATTGCGGTTGCCACCGGTCAAGGTGACAGCGAGCGGAATGCCGGTGGCATCGGTGATCAGGTGATGCTTGCTGCCCGTCCTGCCCCGGTCGACAGGGCTTCGTCCCGTCTTGGATCCCCCTTTAACGCCCGGATGTGGGAGCCGTCCACGGCCGCCCGGGAGAAGTCCAGAGCGTTCGCGCTGCGGAGCTTGGCCAGGAGGACCTCGTGGAGTCGGGCCCACACGCCGGCCTCGGTCCACTCGGCCAGGCGGCGCCAGCACGTCATGCCCGAGCCGAAGCCGAGTTCCTGCGGCAGGTGTTCCCAGCCGATCCCGGTGTGCAGGACGAACAGGATGCCCTGGAACACCAGCCGGTCCGGATGCCGCTTGCGGCCGGGATGCCGGGTGCGACGCTCCACCTTCGGCAGCAGCGGCTCGACCACAGCCCACAACTCGCCGTCGACTTCCCACGGCTTCGGCCGAGCCACCACACACCCCCGGATCACCAGTCCCGGAGTGATCCAACCACCACGAAGATCATTTCGTTAGGGGTTCTTAGGCTGCCGCGCATGGGGGATCTCGCGTGTACGCGCCTCGTCGCGGCCGTCGCCGCCCTGCTCACCGTCGGCGCCGGGCTCGGGATACGGGCCGCCGGAAGCGGGGACGTGGCCAAGTTCGGCGGGGACGCGCTCTATACCGTGCTGGTGTACACACTCGTCGTACTGGCGCGCCCCCGCCTGCGGCCACTCGCCGCCGCCACGGGGGCGCTCGCGTTCAGCTGGGCCGTCGAGCTGTTTCAGCTGACGGGGGTGCCGGCCGAGTGGGCCGGGCGCAGTGTGGTCGCCCGGCTCGTGCTCGGGTCGACCTTCAATGTGCCGGACCTGCTGTGGTACGCCGTGGGCGCGGGTGCCTGCTGGGCCATCCATACGTCACTGCCGCGGTCCGCCGCGCCTCCGGTGGCCGCTCGGCCGCGCGCAACTGGCGGTCGATCGCCCGGTCCTTGAGGTGCCAGAACAGCGGTGCCCCGGCCAGCAGGACGAACAGGGCGATAAGGGCGAGAACTGTCAGGAAAGTGTTCATGCCTCTACTGTGGCGCTCCCGCGCGACAGAAAGCAGTGGCAGGACTGTCATGAACCATCGAATAGCTGCCACACTGACGGCATGCTGAGGAATGTGGCCGCGGTAGTGCTCGACAGAGTCCATCCCTTCGAACTGGGCGTCGTCTGCGAGGTGTTCGGGCATGACCGCACCGAAGAGGGCGTGCCCCTGATCGACTTCGCCGTTGTCTCCGCCGAGGGGCCGGCGGTCCGCACGCACGCCGGGTTCACCATCGGCGCGACGCCCGGCCTCGATCGGCTGGAAGAAGCCGATCTGATCGCGGTGCCGTCGGGCGACGCCTATGAGGCCCGCGACTTTCCTCCCGAACTTCTGGCCGCGCTGCGCCGGGCCGTGGAGCGTGGCGCGCGGGTGCTCAGCCTCTGTTCAGGGGTGTTCGCGCTCGGGGCCGCCGGACTGCTGGACGGGCGCCGGTGCGCCGGTCACTGGCGGCACGGGGCGGCGCTGACGCGCGCCTTTCCGCTGGCCGTCGTCGAGCCGGACATGCTCTACGTGGACGAGGATCCGGTGATCACCTCGGCGGGCACGGCGGCGGGGATCGACGCCTGCCTCCATCTCGTACGCAAGGAGTACGGAACCGAGGTCGCCAACGCGATCGCGCGCCGGATGGTGATCCCGCCGCACCGCGACGGCGGCCAGGCCCAGTACGTCAAGCATCCGCTGCCCAGGAGCCGTTGCGACACGGTCGGCGAGGTGCTCGGCTGGATGGAACGGCACCTGGACCGCGAGGTGACCGTCGAGGAGCTGGCGGCGCGGGCCCACATGTCGCCGCGCACCTTCGCGCGCCGCTTCCAGCAGGAGACGGGGACCACTCCGTACCGTTGGCTGCTGCGTCAACGGGTGCTGCTCGCACAGGAGTTGCTGGAGGCCACCGACGAGACGGTGGACAGCGTCGCGAGCCGGGCCGGGTTCGGTACGGCGGCGGGGCTGCGCCACCACTTCCTGCGGGTGCTCGGGACGACACCGCACACGTACCGCCGTACCTTCCGGGGGCCCTCGCAGGTGGCGTGAGGCGGGGGCCACGAAGCGGCCGGCTACTTTTCGCGGTCGGAACACGACGGTCGGTGGCACATTAAGACCATTGTGTGACGGGCACAACGGCGGCGCCCCTGGCGTGATCTTCTCTCCGGAGTCCAGCACCAGACGAGAGAGGTCCGCGCCGGTGAAGCTGCCCCACACGCTGCGATCGCGCCGTAAGAAGCCGCGCCACCCGAAGAAGCCCACGGCCGGATCCCCCACCGCGTCAACGGAGTCGGCGGAGTCCCCCACGACCGCCCCCGCCCGCCGACGCGGCCTCCGGCGCCTGCTGCCGTCCTGGAAGCTGGTCACCGGACTCCTCCTCGGCGCCTGCGCCGTCCTGGGCGGCGCCTTCGCCTGGATGTACGCGCACATCGAGATACCCGACGAGCACGACGTGGCCCGCCGCCAGGCCACCGTCTACTACTGGGCCGACGGCAGCCGCATGGTCGGCGTCGGCGATGTGAACCGGCAGGACGTCGAGCTGTCCCAGGTGCCCGACCCCGTCCGGAACGCCGTCATCGCGGCCGAGAACGCCGACTTCTATACGGACTCCGGCGTCTCGTTCCAGGGCATCGGCCGCGCGGCCCTCAACATCGTCAAGGGCGAGGAGACACAGGGCGGTTCGACCATCACCCAGCAGTATGTGAAGAACACCTACCTCAGCCAGGACCAGACGGTGACCCGGAAGGTCAAGGAACTCTTCCTGTCGCTCAAGGTCAGCAATCAGCGCACCAAGGCGGAGATCCTGGAGGGCTATCTCAACACCAGCTGGTTCGGACGCGACGCGTACGGCATCCAGGCGGCGGCCGACGCCTACTACGGTGTCCCCGCCAAGGACCTGAATCCCAGTCAGGGCGCCCTGCTCGCAGCGATGTTGAAGGGCGCGGACACCCTCGATCCGGCGCTCGGCCCCGACCACCGCAAGCGGGCCGAGGAGCGCTGGGAGTGGATTTTGGACCGTGAGGTGGAGACCGGCTCGATGAGCGCGGCGGAGCGGGCCACGTACCAGGACTTCCCCGAGCCGAAGAAGCCGGTCAAGCCGACCAGCCAGGCCGGGCAGATCGGCTATCTCATCGACATCGCCAACAAGTACCTCAAGAGCAAGGGCTCGCTCACCGGGAAGGATCTCGCCGCCGGCGGCTACCGCGTCCACACCACCTTCGAGAAGGACAAGGTGCGCGCGCTGACCCGGGCGGTGGAGAAGGTACGCAAGGAGAGCCTGGACCCGAAGAAGCGCGCGGCCGACCGCCATGTGCAGTTCGGCGCGGCCTCGGTACGGCCCTCGGACGGGGCGATCGTCGCGGTGTACGGCGGCGAGGACGCCATCAAGCACTTCAGCAACAACGCGGACACCGCCGGGGTGCCCGCGGCCTCCGCGTTCAAGCCGTTCGTGTTCGCCGCCGCCCTGGAGGGGCGGGGCGAGCGATTCCGGACGGCCGGTCTCGACGCCCCGCGCGCACCCGTGTCCGGCGCGGAGGCCGTGTCCGGGAGCCCGGACGCGACCCTGTCCTCGCGCCTGTCCAGGAGCCTGATCACCTCGGGCAACGCGGCCTTCGTGCAGGCGGGCAAGGACGTCGGCCTGAAGAAGGTCAGGGACACGGCGGTCGCGGCAGGGCTGCGCCCGGAGAGCATGGCGAAGCTGGAACCGACCTTCGCCCTCGGCACCTCGACCCCCAGCGCCGTCCGGCTGGCCGGCGCGTACACGACGTTCGTCAACGCGGGCACCAGGACCGAGCCCTACTCGGTGACGAAGGTCGAGCGCGACGGCGTCGCGCTCGACGGGTTCGAGCCGCCCGAGGAGCGGCGCGTGATGGACGAGTCGGTGGCCCTGGAGGTCGGCCGGGCCCTTCAGGACGTGGGCTGGAACTCCCTGCGTCCCACCAGGGACCACTGGTTCAGCGGCCGGATCTGGGCGGGCGGGACCGGGGTCAACGACCGTATGAAGTCGGCGTGGTTCATCGGGGCCACTCCGCAGCTGTCCACCTCGGTCGCGATGTTCCGTACGAAGCCGGACGAGCCGCAGCTGCTGCCCATGAACGGGGTGGGCGGCGCCGACTCCGAGCGGGGCGGTGTCTTCCCGCCCCGCATCTGGACCGACTACCAGCGCACGGTGGCGCCGGACTCCTTCGCCGCGGTCCCCAGCGCGCCGGGCGTGATGCCACCGGCGGTGGACCAGGAACCGGCGAGGGTCTCGCGGTAGCCCGGCGGACGGGAACCCCCGGCCGGGAGATGCCGCCCGGGTCACGACTCCGGTCGGGTACCGGAACATTGAACACCGAACCCCGTCAATCCGTACCGCTCTCATGACTGAGGAGAGAGGTCCGCGCTGATGAAGCCGCCCCGCACACCCCACGCGCGCCGCACCGCACAGTCCGCCGCCGACTGGCCCCACCCGGGCGTGGGCATGGGTATGGGCATGGGCATGAACACGGGCCCGGCCGGCGCGGACCCCAGGGACGGCAGAGGCGGGCGGCGCGTCGACTTTCCCCGGGCCGGCCGGCGGGGCTGGCGGCGCTGGGTTCCCTCGTGGCGGCTGCTCGCGGGGAGCGCCCTGCTCTCCTGCGCCGCGCTGGCGGGGCTGTTCGCCTTCGTCTACGCGAACATCGAGATACCGGCCGAGCACGACGTGGCCCGCCGCCAGGCCACCGTCTACTACTGGGCCGACGGAACGCGCATGGTCAGCGTCGGCGATGTGAACCGGCAGGAGGTGCGCCTCGCGCAGATCCCGGTCTCCGTGCAGCGCGCCGTGGTGGCCGCGGAGAACGCCGACTTCTACACGGACTCGGGCGTCTCGTACCGGGGCATCGTGCGCGCCGGGCTCAATATGGTCAAGGGCGAGGAGATCCAGGGCGGTTCGACCATCACCCAGCAGTACGTGAAGAACGCCTACCTCAGCCAGGACCAGACCCTGAGCAGGAAGGCAAGGGAGTTCTTCCTGTCGTTGAAGATCAGCCAGCAGCGCTCCAAGGCGGAGATCCTGGAGGGGTATCTCAACACCAGCTGGTTCGGGCGTGATTCGTACGGCATCCAGGCCGCCGCGCAGGCGTACTACGGGATTTCGGCGAAGGATCTGAATCCCAGTCAGGCCGCCCTGCTCAGCGCGATCCTGAAGGGCGCGGACACCCTCGACCCGTCCCTCAGCCCCTCCCACCACGAGCGGGCCGAGCGGCGCTGGAACTACATCCTGGACCGTGAGGTCGAGACGGGCGCGATGAGCGCCGCCGAGCGGGCCGGCTACACGCGGTTCCCCGAGCCGAAGCAGCCCGTCAAGCCCAACAGCCAGGCCGGGCAGATCGGTTATCTCGTCGACATCGCCAACAAGTACCTCAAGAACCGCTCCGGCATCACCGACCAGGACCTCGCCGACGGCGGGCTGCGCGTCTTCACCACGTTCGAGAAGGACAAGGTCTTCGCGCTGGCCGACTCGGTCGACCGGATACGGCGCCAGAACCTGGCCCCCGAGACCCGCGAGAGCGATCGGAACGTGCAGGTCGGAGCGGCTTCGGTACGGTCGGGGGACGGGGCGGTCGTCGCGGTCTACGGCGGCGAGGACGCCGTCACACACTTCACCAACAACGCCGACACCTCCAGCGTCCCGGCCGGTTCGGCGTTCAAGCCGTTCGTGTACGCCGCCGCGCTGGAGTACGGCGGGCTCGGCTTCGTCCCCGCGGACCTCTCCGGGGTGCCCTCCTCGCCGGGGCTGAACGAGTCGCTGGTGGGCTCCGGGAACGACGCCTTCGTCGCGGCGGGCGAGAACGTCGGCCTCGACAAGGTCAAGGACATGGCGGTCGCGACCGGGCTGCGCGAGGACAGCATGGCCCAGCTGGATCCGTCCTTCCCGGTCGGCACCTCCACGCCCAGCGCGGTCCGGCTGGCCAGCGCGTACACGGCCTTCGCGGGCGACGGCACCGGCCGGGAGCCGTACTCGGTGACGCGGGTGGAGCGCGACGGCGCCGTGCTCAGCGGCTTCGAGCCGCCGCAGGCGCGGCGCGCGATGGACCCCGCGGTGGCCCTGGAGGTCGGCGAGGCGCTCCAGCGGGTGGGGACGAGCACGCTGGGCCCCACCCGCGACCAGTGGTTCGGCGCCCCGGTCTGGGCGGGCAGGACCGGCGCTGACGACGGGATGAAGTCGGCCTGGTTCATCGGCGCGACCAAGGAGCTGTCCACCTCGGTCACCATGTTCCGTACGGAGCCGGAGAGCGCGGGGCTGCTCGACATGGCGGGGGTGGGCGGCGACGACTCGGAGCAGGGCACGGTCTTCCCGCCGCGGATCTGGAGCGACTACCAGCTCACGGTGGCGCCGGACTCGTTCACCCCGGTCCCGGTGGCACCCGTGTCACCGCCCGAGGACCTGTTCCCGGCGGACAGCTCAGGGACCGCCGGGAACCAGGGCGAAGAGAATCAGGGCGATGAGGGCCAGGGCCAGGGGGGCCGGGGCGAGGGGAATCAGGCCGCCGGCTCTCAGTCGTTGGGGACGACCTCGTAGCGCGGGGTGTTCTCCTCCATCTGCCGCAGCGCGTCCTTGCGGTCGCGCTTCGAGAGCCGGTCGATGTAGAGGTAGCCGTACAGGTGGTCCGTCTCGTGCTGGAGGCAGCGGGCGAAGTAGCCCGTGCCGCGCACCTTGATCGGATTGCCCTGCGCGTCCTGGCCGCGCACCACCGCGTAGTCGGGGCGCGCCAGCGACGCGTACGCCGTCGGCACCGACAGGCAGCCCTCGTTGGAGTCGTCCAGTACCCGCTCCCCCGGCGGCAGCTCCTCCAGCACCGGGTTGCAGACGACGCCGACGTGGCGCACCCCGTCGTCGTCCGGGCAGTCGTAGATGAAGACCTTGCGGTCCACCCCGATCTGGTTGGCGGCCAGGCCCACGCCCTCGGCCGTGCGCTGGCTGGCGAACATGTCGTCGATCAGCGCGGCCAGTTCGTCACCGAACTCCGTGACGTCCTGGCACTCCTTGTGGAGCACCGGGTTCCCGACGACGGTGATCGGGCGGGACGTGCCGCGCTCCCGGTACGCCAGCTCGCGCGCCTCGGCGTCCTCCGTGTCCACGACGAACCCGTCGCCCGGTTCCGCCACCGAGGTCCCGTTGTCGATCCGCTGGTCCGTCTCCTGCTGCGCCATGTCCGCAGTACGCCTTCCTCGGTACCCGATGTGCTGCCTGCACGATCCGTGCGATGTGCCCGTACAGCCTATGCGCAGCATCCGGGCCCGGGAGCCGTTCGGCGGCAGTCCGCCGGGCGCTCGCCCGCGCAGTCCCGCGGCACTCCCCCGGTCCCTGCCCCGGTCCCTGCCCCGGAATCTCTCAGCAGACCTCTTCCAGGTCGCGCCACTCCCGGGTGTCCGGGCTGTCGGCGACCCAGCCGTCCAGCAGCCCGCGCACCAGTCCGGGCGGGGCCGCGATGCCGCACTCGCGCTCCGGCGCCCACAGCTCACCGGCCGTGCGGTGGCCGAGCGGCCCGGGGTGGCCCGGCTCGCTGTGGTCGTGCGGGTCGAGGTGCTCGCCGTCGCCCTCGGCGCTCGGCATCCGGCTCTCCGAGCAGGCGCGGCACAGCAGCCGTACGGACGAGGACCAGTCCTCGGCGGCGAATCCGGCGTCGGCAGCCAGCCGCTCCAGGGCGTCCCGGTCCGCCTCGGTCGCCGCCTCCAGCAGCACCACCCAGGTGGGCACGGGCGAGGGGGCCCACAGCTCGATCTCGTCGAAGACGGGGTACGCGCGGGTGGCGCCGTCCGGGCCCGCCGAGGTGGTCCGCTCGCCGTTGGGTACGCCGTCGTGCAGGACGACCTCGCCCCAGCGCCGCCCGGAGGACGGCAGCGGGATGGACAGGACCTCGATCCTGGCCGGGTCGAGCCTGCGGCCCCAGACGACCTCGGCCTCGCCCTCGGGCGAGAGCCGGACGGCGGCGCTGCCCAGCTCCATGCCGTCCGGTTCGCCGTTGGCCTCGGCCGTGTGCGGATTGCCCGGCACCCGCAGCCCGTACGCCTGCCAGGCACGGCGGGCCAGCGGCCAGTCCTGGAGCGCGGTGGCGGCGATCCCGACGTTCCACCAGTCGGGGGCGCCGGTCTCCTTGTCGAGCAGCGCGACGGCCCGCAGTCCCGCGGCGCGGGCCTGCTCCCAGTCGTGCCGGAACTTGTGCAGCAGCGCCAGATTGAACCAGGACTCGGAGAGCCAGGGTTCCAGATCCGCCGCGCGCGTCAGCAGCGCGCCCGCGTCGTCGTACCGGCCGTCACCGATCAGCGTGAACGCGCGGTCGGTGGCCTGCCGCCACGAGGCGGAGGGCCGATGCCGTACCTTCCCGAAGATCCTCACGATTCCCGCCTGCCGGTCGCTCGGGTCAGTGCCCCCGGACACCCTGTTCTTCGACACCCTCTGCTTCGCATCCAACCATGCTCGGTCGGGCGCCCGCTCATTACCCATGGGTTACCCCTTCCGACCAGGCACCGGGCGGCTCCTGGACAGGACGCGCGCGAGGGATTCCACCACCTCGGGCTGGTAGTCGTACGCCGTGCCGAGGCGCAGCCGCTCCAGGGCGCTGAGCGGTCCGCTCGCACTGGCACATTCCCCGACCAGGTCGTCGTACGCGTTCACGGCGCGGACAATCCGGGCGGACATGGGCTGCTCCCGGTACGGGTCGGCCTGCCGTTCCACGACGGTCGCGACGGCGGACGGCACCCCGGTCTGCCGGACCACCGCGCCGCCGAGCAGGGCGATGCGCCGCTGCTCGGCCATCGGCAGCAGGGCCGTGGCGCCGTCGGGGACCGGGTCCACCAGGGAGAGCTGGCCGATGTCGTGCATGAGGGCGGCGTACTCCAGAACGGTCAGTTCGGGGCCGGAGAGCCCCAGCTCACGGCCCACGGCGCAGCTCAGCTCCGCGACGCGGCGGGCATGCCCGTGCGGGGTGTATCCGGCGATCTCGGTGGCGCGCGCGAGGGAGGCGATGGTCTGCCGGTAGGTGGTGCGCACGGCGGCGTAGCGGCGGAAGGAGAGCTGGGTGAGCAGCAGCGGTACGCAGAAGACCGGCAGTGCCCACAGGCCGGCGACCGCGACGCCGAGCGCGATGACGGCGCCGGTCGCGCACACGGCGGAGCCGATGTGCAGCAGCGCCCGCAGTTCGTCGCGCAGCAGCGGCCCGAAGGGGTGACGGGTGCGGGCGCGCAGGATCAGGGCGGTCAGTACGGCGTCGCAGAGCGCGGTGAGCACGAGCAGCAGCAGGAGGAGCAGGGCGTAGCCGGGGCCCGCTCCGAGCTGGTGGCGCAGTTCGCCGGCGTTGTAGAGCGGCTGGAAGCAGACGGCCGCGAATCCGGTGGTGAGGACGCGTCTGACCAGGTGGTCCAGGGCGGGCCCGGCTCCTCTGGCGACATGGGGGACGGCCCCGGCGAGGGCCGCCGCCAGGACGACGGTGACGGTCTGGAGGACGCCGTGGTGGGTCTGCTGTCCGGCGTTCTCGCCGAGCAGCGCGTAGCCCAGTGCCCCGGCGGCGGCGAGCGGCGCGGGCTCGCGCTCGCCGGGCACGGCGCCCCAGCGTGCCAGTTCCCCGACGGCGACGAGTACGCCGAAGGCGAGGGCGATACGGGGCTCGGCGAGCCCGTTCCAGAGGGTGGAGCCGAGCCCGGCGAGGGTCAGCAGCGCGGCCGCGCCGTAGACGCCGAGGACGGTGAGGGGGACGGGGTGGCGGCGCGCGGCGGCGGTCCCGAGGGTGGCCGCCGTCATCGCGGACCGCCCCGGGAGGCGCGGCCCGGTGTGCCGGTCCTGGCAGGAGGGACGTTTCCGCGCGCCGCGGCCGGGGGCCGGGGTGCCGGTGCGGGGTCGGGGGGCGAGTCGGCGGGGGCGGCTTCCGGGGCGGGCGCGTGGCCCTGGGGCGGCGTCCGTGCCTCGTCCGCCGTGACCGCGGTGCGCCAGCCGTGCCGGTCGAGGGCGCGCGCCAGCGCCCGCACCATCTCGGGGTCGAACTGCGTCCCCGCGCACCGTTCCAGCTCCGCCACGGCGGCGGGCACCGGCCGCCCGCGCCGGTACGAGCGGGTGGAGGTCATCGCGTCGAACGCGTCGGCCACGGCCACCACCCGGGCGAACTCGGGGATCCGGTCCCCGGCCAGCCCGTACGGATAGCCGCTGCCGTCCAGCCGTTCGTGGTGGTGCAGGATCGCCGAGCGGGCCTCGCCCAGGAAGCCGATGCCCCGCACCATCTCGTGCCCGTACTCGGGATGCAGCTCGATCACCCGCCGTTCCTCCGGGGTCAGTGGCCCGTCCTTGCGCAGCACCCGGGTCGGGACGCCGAGCTTGCCGACGTCGTGCAGGATCCCGGCGAAGCGGAGCGTCTCGATCCGCTCCCGCTCCATGCCCATCTCCCGCGCGATCAGCACGGAGGCGTGGCCGACCCGCTCGCTGTGTCCCCGGGTGTAGGTGTCCTTGATGTCGACGGCCTGGACCAGCGCCCTGATGGTGGCCTGGTGGGCGGCGCGCTCGCGGTGGTACTGGGCGAAGACCCAGCAGGAGATGTACATGGGCAGCAGGACGAGGAGCGCCGAGACCGGTCCGTAAGGGCTGCGCCACAGGACCGCCATCATCAGCCCGGCCAGCCCGTGCGCGCCGTGCGGGGCGAGCGAGCGGGACAGCAGTCCGCGCCAGGCGGTGCGCGCGGGCAGCCGCTCGGCGGTGACGAGGATGCCGCCGTCCAGGGCGCACAGCACCAGGCAGAAGGTGAGGGCCGCGGCGCCCGCGGGCAGCAGGACGTACGGGAAGTCGGGCACGGTGAGCCCGTATCCGCCGCCGCCGAGCGCGACGGGACCGCCGAAGACCACCTGCGCCCGCGCCGCCGCCCAGGTGGCGACGGCGAGCTGCGCCGCGCGCCAGATCCGCCGCGCGGTCCTCGGCCGGCGCTCGACCCGGCCGCACAGCGCGCCCGGCACGGCCACCAGCGCGGCGGCGGCGGGCGGCAGCAGCAGCGCGGCGGCGATGAGCACGGGGAAGAACGACCCGGCGGCGACCGGTACGGAGCCGCTCACCGACCGGCCCAGGAGGCGGCAGCGGGCGGGCAGCTCGCAGAAGGCGTAGACCGCCGCCAGCAGCGCGACCGCCCGCCACGGGGTGGAGCCGTGCGGCGCGGGATACACGCAGGCGGCCGCGCACAGCGCGACGCACAGGATGTACGCGTGTGCCGCACCCGGTATCGCCCTCACGCGTCCTCGCCCCCCTCGGACCGGCCCGAACAGAGCGTCAGGCTAGCGAGTTGGGGGGCGATGATCGGCCGAATGGAGGTGATTAGCACCTTCGAGTGACAAGGGTGCTATCAGGCTGTACGGGACGGCGTGCGGACCTTATTCCTTGGCCAGGCCGGGGAGGTCGGCGCCCGCGGGTGACACCTCGTGGTGCGCCGGCGCCTCGGGCGCGGTGCCCACATCGTGGTCGGGCACGGCCTGCCCGGACCTGATGAGATCGATCCTGCCCATGACCTTGGAGCGCAGGTCGGCCGGTACGTCGTCCGATCCGCAGCACCGCTTGACCAGCTTCTTCACGGCCTGCTCAAGGCCGTACTTCTCCAGGCACGGGGAGCACTCCTCGAAGTGCACCTCGAACTTGGTGCAGTCGCTGTCGGGCATCTCGTGGTCGAGGAACTCGTAGAGGTGGTCGAGGACCTCGGCGCAATCCGTCTCATGCGGCTCTCCGCAGCTCATGAGTCCGAACCTTTCCGATCATCCGACGACTCTCCGACACCCGCCGGGACGAGCCCGCGGTCACGGGCGTAGTCCTCCAGCATGCCGCGCAGCTGGCGGCGGCCGCGGTGGAGTCGTGACATCACCGTGCCGATGGGTGTCCCCATGATGTCCGCGATCTCCTTGTAGGCAAAGCCCTCGACGTCGGCGAGATACACGGCGATGCGGAACTCTTCGGGAATCGCCTGGAGCGCGGACTTCACATCCGAGTCCGGAAGGTGGTCCAGCGCCTGGGACTCGGCCGAGCGCAGGCCCGTCGACATGTGCGACTCCGCGCGCGCCAGCTGCCAGTCCTCGATCTCCTCGGCGGCGCTGCGCTGGGGTTCACGCTGCTTCTTGCGGTACGAGTTGATGAAGGTGTTGGTGAGGATGCGGTACATCCACGCCTTGAGGTTGGTCCCTTCGCGGAACTGGTGGAAGGAGGCGTACGCCTTGGCATAGGTCTCCTGCACGAGGTCCTCGGCGTCGGCCGGATTGCGCGTCATGCGCAGCGCGGCCGAGTACATCTGATCGAGGTAGCCCAGCGCGTCCCGCTCGAACCGGGCATTGCGCTCGGCGGTGGTCTCCTCGATCCGGCCGTCGTCGGTCGCTCCGTCGGTCCCTGTGACCGGACCCACCTCCTCCAACGCTGTGGCGGATCCGAATGCGGACCCACTCGAATCGGAGAATAGTCGACCTTGTCGCGACGGGGCCTGTCGGTCCGCTCCGCCGACCGCCCGGCCGGCGCCGGTCTTGGCCGCGGAAAGGACGGTCCACTCCAGGTCAGTGGCGTCTGAACGGCGCGGGCAGATGGTCGAACCCATACGACGGACTCCCTCTCGATGCGCGATGTAACCGGTGTGCCCTTGACAACAGGGACACCGTGCTCAACATTCCCGGAGCCCGCCCAGCCAGGCCGCCGCCGACCGGGTGATCAGCTCCAGCGCCTCGTCCCGCGTGTACGGCGCCCGTTTCGGTACGGCGAAACCGTGGTCGCCGTACGGGATCTCGACCAGCTCGTACGGGACGCTCCCGGCCGCCGGGTCCGGGTAAGCGGACGGCTTCCCGAAGGGGTCGTTCCCGCCCTGCACGACCAGGGCGGGGACGCCGGTCTCCAGCAGCTCGGCGGCCCGGGACTTCTCGGGCCTGCCCGGCGGGTGCAGCGGGAAGCTCAGCGCGAGCACGGCGCGCGCGCCCAGCTCACGCGCCGTGCGGCAGGCCACGCGCGCCCCGGCGCTGCGCCCGCCCGCGACGACCGGCGGCCCGTCCGAGGCGAGCGCGGGCCACAGCGCCCGCCAGGCCGTGTCGAGGGTCTTCGGCGCGGGCGCGACCTTCTTTCCCGCCACCCGCCAGGGCTGCTCCACCAGGGCGACGGTGACGCCGAGCGCGGGCAGCGCGCCGGCCAGCGCGCGCAGGTCGCGCGCCTCGATGCCGCCCCCGGCGCCGTGCCCGAGGGCGAGGACGAGACGGGGGCTCCCGGCGCGGTGCCAGGTGATCCTGGCGTCCCCGGCGGGGGTGTCGACGGTCTGGGTGTCTGTGGTCACCCGGCCCATCCTGCCGCCCGGGGAGGGATCTTCAGAAGAGCGTGCTCTCCTCGGGCGCGGCAAGCTCTTCCAGCAGCTCGGGACCGTTGTTGCGGACATTGCTGACGGCCGTCGCCACCGGATACGCCCGCATCAGCCCGGCCGGCGGCGGCGCGAGCAGGCTCCGCAGCTCCTCCGGGTCGGTACGGGCCGGGTCGAGCCAGGCGTCCCAGCGCTCCGGCGTCAGCATCAGCGGCATCCGGGGGTGGATGTCGGCCAGCGCCCCGGGCCCCTCGGCCGGGGCGACCCCGAGCGGCGTGGTCTCGGCCTCGGTGGTGAGGACCGAGCAGGTCGCCCACCAGGCGGCCGGATGGTCGGGCGGCAGCGTCGGGTCCCGCCAGAACTCGTACACCCCGGCCAGCGCCATCACCGAGCCGTCGGCGGGGGTGACGAAGTACGGCTGCTTGCGCGAGCGCTTCTTCTTCCCCTGCTCCTCCAGCTGCCGTTCGTCGGAGCCGGTGACCCACTCGTAGTACCCGTCGGCCGGCAGGATGCAGCGCCGCGCGGCGAACGCCCGCCGGAACGAGGGCTTCTCGTGCACGGTCTCCGACCGCGCGTTGATCATGCGCGCCGCGCCCTCGGGGGTCTTCGCCCAGGACGGCACCAGTCCCCACCTGAGCCGCCGCAGTTGCCGGACGGGCCGGGGATCGGGCGCCTCTTTGAGAGGGCGCTCCAGAACGGCGTAGACCTCTTTGGTGGGCGCCACGTTCCAGTCGGGGGCGAGGGTCTCGGCCGGCTCCCACTTCTCGATACCGAAGACCCCCTGAAGGTCCTCGGGCCGCCGGCTCGCCGCGTACCGTCCGCACATTCCCCTACAGCCCCCTCGGCCCCATCAACTCCCTTGGTACCGCCGACAAGCCTAATTCACCGGGTCCGGGACCGTTCCGCTCGCCCGGAAGGGCTGTCCGCACGACGTCGTCGCCTGTGAACCACCTGTGCGTCCCCGCCCCGCCGGAACGGCCGGCGGCGGGTGAGCGTCTTTCACCCGTACCGCGTATGAGTGCCAGACTGCCACGACGCACACCCAGTTGAGGAGCCCCGGAGAAATGGCCAGCATCGACCCCGCCTCGCTCGGCGATCTCTGGGATCGCGTCTTCGGCAGTCAGCCCGCGCCCGACCAGTGGCTGGTGATCGTGACGGCGGCCGTCGCGCTCGTCGCCGTCGTACCGCACGCGCTCTGGCGGCTCTCCCGTAACGCGATCACCATCGCGCACGAGGGCGGCCACGGGCTCATAGCCCTGGTCACCGGGCGCCGGCTGGACGGGATCCGGCTGCACTCGGACACCTCGGGGCTGACCGTCAGCCGCGGCAGGCCCACCGGCATCGGCATGATCCTCACCGCGGCGGCCGGCTACACGGCCCCGCCGCTGCTCGGGCTCGGCGGGGCGTGGCTGCTCTCCGCGCACCGCATCACCCTGCTGCTGTGGCTGGCCACGGCGCTGCTGCTGGCGATGCTGGTGATGATCCGCAACGCGTACGGCGCGCTCACCGTGGTCCTGACCGGGGCGGCGTTCCTGCTCATATCCTGGCTGACCGGTCCCGAGGTCCAGTCGGCGTTCGCGTACACCGCCGTGTGGTTCCTGCTGCTGGGGGGCGTACGCCCGGCGTTCGAGCTTCAGTCCAAGCGCGGCCGGGGCGGCGCCGGGGACTCGGACGCGGACCAGCTGGGGCGGCTGACGCACACGCCGCCCCTGGTGTGGCTGCTGTTCTTCCACGCCGTGTCGCTCTGCTCGCTCATCGGCGGCGGGCGCTGGCTGCTGGACGTGTAGCCCCTTATCACCTTGCGATTACGCCCCGGTTTCAGTGCATTTGAACAGGATCGGGGCTCGTCAGGAACCACTAAAGTGTTGGCCATGACCGAAAGTCCCACGCACTCCGCCCTCTGGCCCGCCCCCTACGCGAGCGGGGCCGTCGAAGCGACGGTCACCGTGCCCGGATCCAAATCGGTCACCAACCGCGGTCTGGTCCTCGCCGCGCTGGCCGCCGAGCCCGGCTGGCTGCGCCGCCCGCTGCGCTCGCGCGACACCCTGCTGATGGCCGAGGCGCTGCGGGCCATGGGCGTCGGCATCGAGGAGACCGTCTCGTCCAGCTCCACCGGCGACGGCGCCACCGGCGAGGCGTGGCGGGTGATCCCCTCGGGGCTGCACGGCCCGGTCACGGTCGATGTCGGCAACGCCGGTACGGTGATGCGCTTCCTGCCGCCCGTGGCGACGCTGGCCGACGGCCCGGTGCGGTTCGACGGCGACCCGCGCTCGTACGAACGTCCGCTGCACAGCGTCATCGACGCGCTGCGCGTCCTCGGCGCCCGGATCGACGACGACGGCCGGGGATCCCTCCCGCTGACCGTGCACGGCGGTGGCGCGCTGGACGGCGGTCCGGTGGAGATCGACGCCTCCGCGTCCTCCCAGTTCGTCTCGGCGCTGCTGCTGTCGGGCGCGCGCTTCAACCAGGGCGTGGAGGTGCGGCACACCGGCTCCGTACTGCCCTCCATGCCGCACATCCGGATGACGGTCGACATGCTGCGCGGGGTCGGCGCCCAGGTGGACGAGCCGGAGACCGGCGGTGAGCCCAATGTCTGGCGGGTCTCCAGCGGCGCGCTGCTCGGCCGCGATCTGACCGTGGAGCCCGATCTCTCCAACGCCCAGCCGTTCCTGGCGGCGGCGCTGGTCACCGGCGGCCGGGTGACCGTCCCCGACTGGCCGGTCAGGACCACCCAGCCGGGTGACGCGCTGCGCGAGATCTTCACCGCCATGGGCGGTGTCTGCGAGTTCACCGAGACCGCCGAGTCCACCAGCCTCACCTTCACGGGCACCGGCCGGATCCACGGCGTCGACCTCGATCTGAGCGAGGTCGGGGAGCTGACGCCCGGGATCGCGGCCGTCGCCGCGCTCGCGGACTCGCCCTCGACCCTGCGCGGCGTCGCCCATCTGCGGCTGCACGAGACCGACCGGCTGGCCGCGCTCACCAAGGAGATCAACGAGCTGGGCGGCGATGTCACCGAGACCGCCGACGGACTGCACATCCGCCCGCGCCCGCTGCACGGCGGCGTGTTCCACACGTACGAGGACCACCGCATGGCCACGGCCGGTTCGATCATCGGCCTGGTGGTGAAGGGGGTGGAGATCGAGAACGTCGGCACGACCGCCAAGACCCTCCCCGATTTCACGCGGATGTGGACGGACATGCTCGCGGGAGCGGGATCGGGAGCCTGACGCGATGCGGCGCTACGGCAAGAACCCGGACGAGGACGACATCCGCACCCGCCCCAACCCCAAGGGCAACCGCCCGCGGACGAACATCAGGCCCAAGCACGAGGACGCGGCCGAGGGCATGGTCCTCACCGTCGACCGGGGCCGGCTGACCTGCCTCGTCGACGACCGGGTCGTCCTCGCGATGAAGGCGCGCGAGCTGGGCCGCAAGGCCGCCGTCGTGGGTGACCAGGTCTTCCTCGTGGGCGATCTGTCCGGCAAGAAGGACACGCTGGCGCGGATCGTACGGATCGAGAAGCGCCGCTCGGTGCTCCGGCGCACGGCGGACGACGACGATCCGTACGAGCGCGTGGTCGTCGCCAACGCCGACCAGCTGGCGATCGTCACGGCACTCGCCGACCCCGAGCCGCGCCCCCGGCTGATCGACCGCTGTCTGGTCGCGGCGTTCGACGCGGGGCTCGAACCGCTGCTGGTGCTGACCAAGTCGGACCTGGCGTCGGCGGACGAGCTGCTGGAGACGTACCGGACGCTCGGCATCCGCTATGTCGTCACCCGCCGCGACGAGCTGGTGAGCGGCCATGCGGCGGATCTCGTGCGCGAGTATCTGGACGGCCGGGTCACGGCGTTCGTCGGCCACTCGGGCGTCGGCAAGACGACCCTGGTCAACGCGCTCGTACCGGACGACCGGCACCGCATCACCGGCAGCGTCAACGCGGTCACGGGGCGGGGCAGGCACACCACCACCTCGGCGCTCGCGCTGCCGCTGGCGAAGGCGGAGGGCTGGGTGATCGACACGCCCGGCATCCGCTCCTTCGGGCTGCACCACGTCGATCCGTCCCGGGTCATCCTCGCCTTTCCCGACCTGGTGCCGGGCACGGAGGGCTGCCCGCGCGCGTGCAGCCACGACGAGCCGGACTGCGCGCTCGACGCGTGGGTGGCCGAGGGCCACGCCGAACCGGCGCGGCTGTACTCGCTGCGGCGACTTCTCGCCACGCGGGAGCGACGCGAGGGCGACTGAGTCGCGTACGTTTGCGATCACCACGCACTGGTAAAGCCATAATCACACCAGGCAGGACCAGACCCCTGGAGCCGGACGAACCGGACCGGGGGTCCCGGACCAGGAGTCACCGACACGGGGAGGCCTTGACGATGGCGTGGCTGCTGGTTGTGGTCGCCGGAATCCTGGAGACGGGTTTCGCCGTCTGTCTCAAGCTCTCCCACGGGTTCACCCGGCTGTGGCCGACGATCGCCTTCGCCGCCTTCGCGCTCGGCAGCTTCGGGCTGCTGACGCTGGCGCTGCGCAAGCTCGACGTCGGCCCCGCGTACGCGGTGTGGACGGGCATCGGCGCGGCGGGCACCGCGATCTACGGGATGATCTTCCTCGGCGACATCGTCTCCGTACTCAAACTGGTCTCCATCTCGCTGGTGATCGTCGGGGTCATCGGACTCCAGCTCTCGGGCTCGGCGCACTGAGCAGCGCGGACGGCACGGCGGTGACGGCCGTGCGGACCAGCGGTCCCACGGAGTCCCCGCCGGGGGCGACGAGGTGGGCGAGCGCGAGGCGCACGGCCAGCTCGCAGCGGTGCAGCAGCTCGGCGCGGCCCTGATCGATGCGGCTGCGGTCGAGCGCCGCCGCCGATCGGTCCCGTACCAGCGCGACCAGCTCCGTGGCGGCGGGCGGTCCTGCGTCGGCGCGGCGCTGGGCCGGGACGACGGACGGGGACGCCGAGGGCCGTACGGGCCGGGGTTCGGGCAGCCACGGCCCCCAGCAGCCGGTCAGCAGCGCGCGCAGCAGCGGCCGGGCCCTGCCCTCCCCGACCGTCCACTCGGCGACGGACACCAGCCGGTCGGCGGCGTCCACCCGCTCCCGCAGCAGCCGTTCCACACCGTGCAGATAGCGGTCGGCCTCGCGCCGCAGTAACGCGCGGGCCAGCCCGTCCTTGCTGCCGAATTCGTTGTACAGGGTCTGCCTGGAGAGACCGGCGGCCGACGCCACGTCGACCATCCTGACCGTGGACCAGGGCAGCTCGTCGAGGGCCGAGAGGGCGGCGTCGAGCAGGGCTTCGCGCGCTGATGGCATCGTTGTCTCCGGGGCCGGGCCGGGGCAGGTGAGGTCGGGTCGGGCTCGAATATGCGCTCAGAGTTGACGGGTCGTCGCTGTCTGTCAAGACCGTCGACCGCTTCTCGCCGGATCACCCGCTTCCCACGGAGCGGACCCCGTGGCCGGGCGGGGCGCCCGGTGGATACTGTGACGCCCATGCCCGATTACCACGATGACCTGCGTCTCGCCCATGTCCTGGCGGACGCCGCCGACGCCGTGACCATGGACCGGTTCAAGGCGCTGGATCTCAAGGTCGAGACCAAACCGGACATGACCCCGGTGAGCGAGGCCGACAAGGCCGCCGAGGAGCTGATCCGGAGCAATCTCAAGCGGGCACGGCCGCGCGACGCGATCCTGGGCGAGGAGTACGGCGTCGAGGGGACGGGCCCGCGCCGCTGGGTCGTGGACCCGATCGACGGCACCAAGAACTACGTACGCGGCGTGCCGGTCTGGGCGACGCTGATCTCGCTGATGGTGGCCGCGGAGGGCGGTTACGAGCCGGTCGTCGGCGTGGTCTCGGCGCCGGCGCTCGGCCGGCGCTGGTGGGCGGCGAAGGGCGGCGGCGCGTACACCGGGCGCAGCCTGACCTCGGCGTCCCCGCTGCGCGTCTCGAACGTCTCGCGGGTGCGGGACGCGTCGTTCGCGTACTCCTCGCTGAGCGGCTGGGAGGAGCAGGGGCGGCTCGACGGCTTCCTGGATCTGACCCGGGCCTGCTGGCGCACCCGGGGCTACGGCGACTTCTGGCCGTACATGATGGTCGCCGAGGGCTCGGTGGACATCTGCGCCGAGCCCGAGCTGTCGCTGTGGGACATGGCGGCGCCCGCGATCGTCGTCCAGGAGGCGGGCGGCAGCTTCACCGGTCTCGACGGGCGTCCCGGGCCGCACAGCGGCAACGCGGCGGCGTCGAACGGGGTACTGCACGAGGAGCTGCTCGGCTATCTGAACCAGCGCTACTGACGGTGCGCGCGCCCCGGCGGCAGCGGGTCGCGCGCCCGGCCGGCGGCGGGCGGCGCGGCCGAGCCGGGGCGTTTGTCGGATTCGCGCACGCCCCGCGCCCGCTCCCAGCGACCCTTGCTGACCGCGCTCAAGAGTGCCACCCTGAGAGTCCCCCCACTTGTGAACTTGTGAATCGTTTCTCGAAACCCCTCACAACGCTTCGCGAACGGTTCACCTAGGAGGTGGCTCCACCCCATGCTCGTCCGTGACGCCATGAGTTCGGTGGTTCTGACCATCGGCCCCACGCATACGCTCCGCCAGGCGGCCCGGCTGATGTCGGCGCGCCGCGTCGGTGCCGCCGTCGTCCTCGACACCGACCACTGCGGCATCGGCATTCTCACCGAGCGGGACATCCTCAACTCGCTCGGTGCGGGCCAGAGCCCCGATACGGAGACGGCCTGCTCCCACACCACCAACGCCGTGGTCTTCGCGGCGCCGGCCTGGACGCTGGAGGAGGCCGCGGCGGCCATGACGACCGGCGGCTTCCGGCACCTGATCGTCCTCGACGACCGGGAGCCCGTCGGCATCGTCTCCGTACGCGACATCATCCGCTGCTGGGCACCCGCCCGGCGGGAGGCCGCCGTACTGACGGGCGCCTGAGCCAGCCGCGGGCGACCCCGCACCGGAGCCCCGCACCGGAGCCCGCGCCCGAGCCCCGCGCCGCCGCGCGCGAGAACGGCGAAAAGGGCCGGATCCCGTCAAGGACCCGGCCCCTTCCGTCTCGGCTGGACCGTCAGCCGCGCAGGGCCTGGACGGCGGCATCCAGTCGCTTGCCGAAGTCACCGTCCGCCTGGCGGAAGTTGTTCACCGCGCGCTCGGCGATGTCGTCGCGCGAGACCTTCGAGATGAACCCGGCGAGGTTGTCGACCAGCCGGGCCTTCTCGTCCTCGGACAGCAGGCGGTAGAGGTTGCCCGCCTGGACGAAGTCACTGTCCTCGGAGTGGCTCGGGGCCTCGTGGTTGCCCGTGCCGCCCGTGACCGGGACGGACTGCCACAGCGGCCGGTCCGTCTGGAAGGGACCGCCGAAGCTGTTCGGCTCGTAGTTCTTCGCGCCCTTGTGACGGCCGTCGTACAGGAAGCCGTCCCGGCTGTTCGTCCGCGCCTCGGTGGCGTGCGGACGGTTCACCGGCAGGTGGTCGGCGTTGATGCCGACGCGGTAGCGGTGGGCGTCGCCGTAGGCGAAGAGGCGGCCCTGGAGCATCTTGTCCGGGGACGGGCCGATGCCGGGCACGAAGTGGGCCGGCGAGAAGATCGACTGCTCGACCTCGGCGAAGATGTTCTCCGGGTTCCGGTTCAGCTCCAGCTTGCCGATCTCGATCGGCGGGTAGTCCGCGTGCGGCCAGACCTTGGTCAGGTCGAACGGGTTGAAGCGGTAGGTCGCCGCGTCGGCCGCCGGCATGACCTGGATCTGCACCGTCCAGGACGGGAAGTCACCGCGCTCGATGGCCTCGCGCAGGTCGCGCTGGTGGGAGTCGGGGTCCTCACCGGCGAGCTTGTCGGCGTCGGCCTGGGCGAGGTTCTTGATGCCCTGGTCGGTCTTGAAGTGGTACTTGATCCAGAAGACCTCGCCGGCCTCGTTGTTCCACTGGTACGTGTGCGAGCCGTACCCGTTCATGTGGCGCAGCGTCGCCGGGATGCCGCGGTCGCTGAACAGCCAGGTCACCTGGTGGGTGGACTCGGGCGACAGACCCCAGAAGTCCCAGACGTTGTCCGCCTCCTGCGAGCCGGTGTACGGGTCTCGCTTCTGGGTGTGGATGAAGTCGGGGAACTTGATGGCGTCCTTGATGAAGAACACCGGGGTGTTGTTGCCGACGAGGTCGTAGTTGCCCTCTTCGGTGTAGAACTTCAGCGCGAAGCCGCGGGGGTCGCGCACCGCGTCGGCCGAGCCGAGGTTGCCCGCCACGGTGGAGAAGCGCAGGAACGTCTCGGTCTGTTTGCCGACCTCGGAGAGGAACTTCGCCCGGGTCCACTCGGAGACGTCACGGGTCAGCGTGAAGGTGCCGTACGCGCCGGCGCCCCGGGCGTGCACGATGCGCTCCGGAATGCGCTCACGGTTGAAGTGCGCCAGCTTCTCCAGCAGTGCCTGGTCCTGCACCAGAACGGGACCACCGGCGCCCGCGGTCTCGCTGTTCTGGTTGTCGGCGACCGGCGCTCCGGCCTCCGTGGTGAGCGGTCCCTGCGTCACGTGCGCCTCCAGCGTCATTTACTGCGATTCCTGTCCCTTGGCGATTGCCGATCTCGATCCTACAATGGACTAAGTCCAAGTCAAGCAAACATCCAAAGTCGCACTGGTTCGGGACCTGGGTCCCTTCACTGTTAGGCTGGCCCCCATGAGTGACCTGTTGGAACGACTTCGCGGACGCGGCTGGCGCATGACGTCTCAGCGGCGCGTGGTGGCCGAGGTCCTCGACGGGGACCACGTACATCTGACGGCCGACGAGGTGCACGCACGCGCCGTCGCCAGGCTTCCGGAGATCTCTCGGGCCACCGTCTACAACACCCTGGGCGAGATGGTCACGCTCGGCGAGGTCATCGAGGTCTCCACGGACCGCCGCGCCAAGCGCTACGACCCGAACGCGCACCGGCCGCACCATCACCTGGTCTGCGCCCAGTGCGGCGCCATCCGCGATGTCCACCCGGCGGGCGACCCACTGGCGGACCTGCCCGAGGGTGAGCGCTTCGGCTTCACGATCTCGGGCGTCGAGGTGACCTACCGGGGCACCTGTCCGAACTGCACGTCCGCGTAAGGACCGCACGTCCGCGTAACGCGTCCGCGCCAGCGGCACTCCCGACTTCCACAGAACATCCCGCGCAGAATGCGCCGGTGCGTACCGCACCGGCGCATTCTGCGTTTCCCGGCACCACGCACGCATGTCCTGGCGCACACCGGCGAACGTCGCGCACATGCCGAAGGCCCGGATCTCTTACGAGATCCGGGCCTTCGGTTTCAGTAGCGGGGACAGGATTTGAACCTGCGACCTCTGGGTTATGAGCCCAGCGAGCTACCGAGCTGCTCCACCCCGCGCCGCTGAACGCAACATTACGTCGCGCCGCCGACCAGCGCAAATCCATGAGAGAGGGGGTGGGACCACCGGCGCTTCAGGGGGTCAGGACGATGCGCCGGCCAGGAGCCGTCGGCGTGCTCCAGGCCCGCTCGACCCGGTCCAGCGGCATGGGCAGCGGGTCCACCGCCACGGCGCCCGAGGTGATCTCCGCGACGAGGGAGGACAGTTCGGCGAGGATGCCGGCGGCGGTCACGGAACCCTGGCCGCTGCCCATGAGGTTCAGATTCGCGGCGCGCAGTACGGACGAGGGCAAGGTGATCTCCCGGCCGGCCACGGAGCCGATCTCGATCCAGGCCAGTGGCTTCGAACGGTCGGTACGGGCCTTCAGCGGCGCGGGCATGGCCTGCTCGGTGGCGCGGCCCCCTGGACGGCGAGCTGCCCCACGGTGCCGGTGGCCCCCAGGACCAGCACCGACCCGCCGGACCGGCCGGCGCGGTCAGGCGGTCAGCTCCTGGTGCAGCGCCTCGCGCAGCCGGGCCGCCCGCTCCGCGACCTCGGCGGGACCCAGCTCCACGGCGCGCGCGCACCAGCGCTGACCCTCGGTCAGCTCGCCCCTGCGGGCGGCCAGCAGCGCCAGCCGCAGCGCGGCCCTGCCGTGACCGGCCTGGGCGGCGCGGGTCCACCACAGGGCGGCCTCCCGCTCGCCGCCCTCCCGCGCGAGCAGCAGCCCGAGGTTGAAGGCGCCGTTGCGGCTGCCCGCCTCCGCGGCCTCCCGGTACCAGCGGGCGGCGTCGCCGTTGTCCCCGCGCGCGGCGGCCAGCATGCCGACCCGCACCTGGGCACGGCGGTGCCCCTGCTCGGCGGCGCGCTCGTACCACTGCTCGCACTCGCTCTTCGCCGTGCGCGGCTCGCCGAGCGCGGGCGGTCCGGGCGGCGGCTGGCGCGAGTCGAGCACGGTCGCCAGCCGGAAGGCGGCCTCGGCGCTGCCGCCGCCCGCCGCGCAGCGCAGATACCGCTCGGCCGACCGGTCGTCGCCGTCCCGCAGGCAGGCGATGCCGACCTGGAGGGCCGCCTCGGTGTGGCCGGCCGCGGCGGCACGCTCGTACCAGACCAGGGCCGTGGCGTCGTCGTCCCGCCCCGCGTACAGAATCCCCAGGTTGAACGCGGCGTCCACGCTGCCCGCCTCCGCCGCCTTGGAGAACCAGGGCTCGGCACCCGTCGGGTCGTCGGCCTGGAGCAGCAGGACGGCGAGGGCGTTGGCCGCTTCCCGGTGGCCCGCGTAGGCGGCGCGCCGGTACCACTGCTCGGCCTGGGCCGTACGGTCCTGGGCGGTGCAGAGCAGCCCGAGGTTGTAGGCGCCGTTGACGTCGCCCGCGTCCATCGCGGCCCGGTACCAGCGCTCGGCCGTCTGCTGTTCGCCGCGCGCGGCGTGCAGGGCGCCGAGGGCGTTGGCGGCGTTCCCGTCGCCCTCCTGCGCGGCCCGCAGCCACCAGACGGCGGCGCTCTCCTCGTCGCCCGCGTCGCGCAGCAGGAAGCCGAGGGCGCAGGCGGCCCGGGACTCGCCGTCCTTGGCGGAGGACAGGTACCAGCGGCCGGCCTCCTTGAGGTCGCCGCGCTTCTCCAGGATCGCGCCGAGGTACAGCGCGGCCCTGCGGTGGCCCCGTGCGGCGGCCTGGCGGTACCACTGGGCGGCTTCGGCGATCAGCGCGGACCCGGTGGCCGCACCGGCCGCCGTCGCCCCTCCACCGGCCGCCCTGCCGCCGGTGCCCGTCGGGAAGCCGGTGCCGGTGCCCGCACCGAAGCCCGTGCCCGTGCTGAAGCCCGTGCCCGCACCGAAGCCCGTGCCCGTGCTGAAGCCGGTGCCCGTACCGGTGCCGAACGTCGTGCCGGTGCTGAAGCCCGTACCGGTGTCCATGGGCCGGACCGGCTGCGGCCTCAGCCGGATACGGCCCGATGTCGGCGGTCCCGTACCGCTGCTGTAGACCACGTCGGCGCCGGTGCGCGCCGTCTCACGGGCCCGCCGCTCCAGCGCGCGGGCCAGCCGGTAGGCGGCCTCGCGGTGGCCCTGTTCGGCGGCGGCGCGCAGCCAGCGCTCGGCCCCGACGTCGCTGCGGTGCTCCAGCAGGTCGGCGAGGGCGTAAGCGCCGAGGGCGTGGCCCTGCTCGGCGGACTGGCGCAGCCAGTACTCGGCGGCGGGCTCGTCGCCCAGCTCCCGGTAGTGCCGGCCCAGCGCGTGGGCGGCCGGCGCGGATCCGGCGACGGCGGCGATGCGCCACCAGCCGGAGGCCTCGTCCACGTAGCCGCGCTGGTACAGCAGGACGCCGAGGTTGTTGGCGGCGGCGCGCTCGCCCTCGGCGGTGGCCGCCCGCAGGTACGGCTCGGCGGCGTCGAGATCGCCACGGCGCAGCAGCAGTGCGCCGAGGACACTCATCGACGCGGTATCGCCGGCGTCGGCGGCACGCCGGTGGCGCGCCTCGGCGTCGGCGGTGTCTTCCGGGCCGGCGGTGCCGGCAGCGCTCTCAGCGCCCTCTTCGTGTCGCCGCACAAACCGCCCTGTCTCCAACAGAGTTGCCCTATCCCCCATATTTTCCATCGTCGCACCACCTGCCACGCGCGTACAGCTGGTATACCGCGACCAATCAAGGTCACTTCAGCGTTTTGTCGACATGCCCACAGAGAGACAAGTCAAACACGCACGGGCCCAACTCGTCCGACCTGAAACGCAGTTCGGGTCGGACACATAGCAAGGGCCCGGATCCTTAAAGGATCCGGGCCCTTGCCTTCAAGTAGCGGGGACAGGATTTGAACCTGCGACCTCTGGGTTATGAGCCCAGCGAGCTACCGAGCTGCTCCACCCCGCGCCGTTGTGTCCCAACCGTACCACGGCGCGGAGTGGAGCCCGCTCAGCTGCTGTCGCCGCTCCCCGAGCCCGAATCCGAGCCGGAGTCGGCGTCCGCGCCGGAGTCCGAGCCGGACTTGGAACCGGAGCCGGAACTCGACCCCGAGCCACCGCCCGAGTCGGCGTCAGCGGCGCGCTGGAGAGCGTCCTGAAGGTCCTTCTGGGCCTTGCCGTACGCCGTCCAGTCCTGCTTCTTCAGCGCCGACTCACCCTCCTCGTACGCCTTCTGGGCGTCCGAGATGGCCTGTTGGAGCGCCTTTTCGCCGGTGGCCGGCGGTTTGGTGGTGTCTCCGGTGGGCGGCTTCGTCGGCTGCTCTTCGCTCTCGGCACCGAACACCGCGTTCAGCGCCTCCGGAAGGCTGTCCTTGAAGACCGGCTTGCCTCCATAGGAGACGGCCACCTTCTTCAGCAGCGGATAGTTGGCGCTGCCGCCTCGCGCGTACACCGGCTCGATGTACAGGAAGCCTCCGTCGAGCGGCACCGTGAGCAGGTTGCCGTACTCGATGTCCGAGTCGGTGCCTCTCAGGTTCCTGACGAACTCCGCGACCTCCGGCACACCGTTCAGCTCACTCTGTACCTGCTGTGGGCCTTGGACCGTGGAGGTCACTCTCAGGACTCTGATCTTGCCGTAGTCACTGCTCGTGGCATCCGCGTCCACCGCCATGAACGCCCCCAGGTTGGGGCGCCCGTTGGGCGTGAAGGTGGTCGTCAGGGAGAACTTCTGGTCGTCCTGCCCCGGCATCTTCAGGCTGAGGTAGTACGGCGGGACGGAGTTGCTCTCCTTGGTGGTCGGGTCGTCCGGCACCTGCCACGCGTCACTGCCGCTGTAGAACTGCGCGGCGTCCGTGACGTGGTAGCGGGTCAGCAGTTCACGCTGCACCTTGAACATGTCCTGCGGGTAGCGCAGATGGGCCATCAGGTCGGCGTCGATGGAGCTCTTGGGCTGCACCGTGCCGGGGAACGCCTTCATCCAGGTCTTGAGGACCGGGTCCTCGGTGTCCCACTGGTACAGCTTGACCGTGCCGTCGTACGCGTCGACGGTCGCCTTCACCGAGTTGCGGATGTAGTTGACCTGGTTCTGCTGCGCGACGACCGCGCGCTGGCTGTCGGTCAGCGAGTCCGCCGTCGTGTCGCCCAGGGTCGTACGCGAGGCGTACGGGTAACCGTTGGTCGTCGTGTACGTGTCGACGATCCACTGGATGCGGCCGTCGACCACGGCCGGGTAGGCGTCGCCGTCGATGGTCAGCCAGGGCGCGACGGCCTCGACGCGGTCCTTGGGCGTGCGGTTGTAGAGAATCCGCGAGCCCTCGCCGATGGCGCCGGAGTAGACCATCTGCGGCTCGCTGAACGCCACGGCGTACGCCGCGCGGTTCAGCGGGTTGGAGAGGTCGACGCCGCTGTTGCCCTTGTAGCTCGTCGTCCGCTCGCCGTTCTTCTCGTAGTCCAGCTCCTTCTGCGGACCACCGACGATCGAGTACTGCTCGGTCTTCTCGCCGTAGTAGATGCGCTGCTCGTACTTGCCGGCGATCTGTCCGGTCGTCGGCAGGCCGGACTCCGTGAAGTCGGGAGCGCCCACGGTGCCCTCGTTCTCGTCGGTCACCGTGTTGGTGCCCTTCGAGGCGATCATTCCGTACCCGTGTGTGTAGGTGAAGTGATCGTTGATCCAGTTGCGCTTCGGGATACCCGTGATGTTCAGCTCGCGCAGACCGACCACCGTGTCCTGCGGCTTTCCGTCGGCGTCCTTGTACCGGTCGACGTCCAGCGTGGCGGGGAACTGGTAGTACTTACGCTCCTGCTGAAGCTGCTGGAACGCGGGCGAGACCACATTGGGGTCGACCAGCCGGTAGCTGGCCGCCGAGTCGGCGGCCTTGCGCTGCTCGGCCTTCTTCGCCGGGTCACCCTTGCCGCCGTAGTCCTGCACATCGGCGGTGTTGATGCCGTACGCCTCACGCGTGGCGTCGATGTTCTTCTTGATGTACGGCGCTTCCTTGGCCTGCTCGTTCGGCTGGACCTGGAACTTCTGCACGATGCCGGGGTACAGGCCGCCGATGAGGATCGCCGACAGCACCATCAGACCGAAGCCGATCATGGGCAGCTGCCAGGTGCGGCGCCACAGCGTCGCGAAGAACAGCACGGCGCAGATGACGGCGATGCAGAAGAGGATCGTCTTGGCCGGGAGATAGGCGTTGGCGTCGACGTACCGCAGACCGGTCCAGTTGCCCGCCGCCTTGAAGTCGCTGGACTTCACGGCCAGGCCGTACCGGTCGAGCCAGTACGCCACGGCCTTGAACGAGACGAAGACGCCCAGCAGCACCGAGAGATGCCCGGTGGCCGCGGCCGTCGCGCGCGCTCCCGGGCTGGTGACGCGCAGCCCTCCGTACAGATAGTGGGTCACCGCGGCGGCGATCAGCGACAGCACGGCCGCCGCGAAGCCGAAGGCCAGCATGAAGCGGTACCAGGGCAGATCGAACGCGTAGAACGACACGTCCATCTTGAACTGGGGGTCCTTCTGCCCGAAGGGCACCCCGTTCACCCACATCAGCCAGGTGCGCCACTGACCGGCGGCGGAGGCTCCGGAGATCAGCCCGATCAGGGCGGTGATCGCCAGCAGCACCCACTTCTTGTACGGGGCGATGCCCATCCGGTAGCGGTCGAGGTTCTGCTGCTCCATGGACATCGCGCTCAGCGGCGGCCTGAGCCGGTGCGCCAGCCAGATGTTCACCCCGACGGCAGCGGCCATCAGCAGCCCGAAGACCGCGAACAGACCGATCTTGGTCCAGAGAGTGGTGGTGAAAACGGATGAGTACTTCACCGAGCGGTACCAGAGCCAGTCGGTCCAGAACCCCGCGAACATGATGAACAGCATGGCCAGTACGGCCAGCACGCCCAAAGTCATGAGCAGGGTCCGGGCCCGACGGGATGGCCGGCCCACTCTGATCCGTGGCCCTGTCGGGCCTCCGCCGCGGTCCGGCATCTGGAAAGCCAACGTGCGCACCTCGAAGTTCGCGGTCGTGTGATTCAGCGGGTAATTCGGTGTCTGAAGCGGGCCCCGCGATCGTAGAGCCCACTCATGCAACTTACTGAGGCTTTACCTAGTTCCCGCACCCGGGTCCGAAGGAGGCAGGATATTGGCCATGTCCAATGTTTCTCCCTCATCAGGCACACCCATGGCCGCGAGCCCGCTGACCCGCGCGGTGCTCGAAATCGACGAGTACGCCTCGGGGCTCGGCTGGGATCAGCCCGCCCGGCTGTTCGCGCTCGTCGACACCACGCGGCTGCGCGCCGACGAGCCGGAGCTGGCGGTCCAGCTCGGGCTCGACGGCGAGGACGGGGCCGTCGCACCGCTCACCCCCGTCGAGCAGGACGAGATCCCGGCCGGCACCCCGCTGGACGAGTTCCTCGGCACCATCGCGTGGCCCGGGGCGGTGGCAGGCTGCGCGATGACCGTCGAGCGGCTCATGCTGCCGCCGTCGGCGGAGGCGTCCGTACCGGACGGTCTCGACGAGGCCGCCCTCGCCAAGTGGGTCTCGGCCCACCCGGAGCGTCAGGAGGTACGGATGACGGTCGCCGTGCTGCGTGACGGCGCCCGGGAGTCGGCGCTGCGGCTGCGCGAGAAGGACTCGCCCAACGAGGTCCTCACCGGCTCGGGGCTGGTCCCCGGGCTCGCCGAGGCGCTCGCCGCCACCTTCGAGGCGTGACCCCCCTTTTGAACCCCTTCCCGGCATGACAGGCGGCCCCTGAGCGCCGCTCCCGCGGGTGCGGCGCTCAGGGGCCTGTCCGGCGCTTTCGGGGTTCTCGCTCCGGCGCCCGGCGGCGTCCGGAGTCCATACGCCTTCCCGCCGGGGGTGCGTCCGGTCAGCTCGCCGAACAGCTCGGCAGACCGGCCGTCTCCCCGGCGCTGATCCTGTCCAGCGACTTCTTGGCGTCCGCGAGGGTCTTCACCCTGACCAGGGTGAGCCCGGCCGGGATGTCCGAGGCGGCCGTGGCGCAGTTCTGGTCCGGGGTGAGGAAGTACTGGGCACCCGCCTTGCGGGCGCCGACCAGCTTCATCCCGATGCCGCCGATGGGGCCGACCTTGCCCTCGTCGTCGATCGTGCCCGTACCCGCGATGAACTTGCCGCCGGTGAGGGAGCCGGGGGAGAGCTTGTCGACGATGCCGAGGGCGAACATCAGCCCGGCGCTCGGACCGCCCACGTCGGCCAGCTTGATGTCCACGTCGAACGGGAACGTGTGGTCCGTGCCGGCCTGGATGCCGACCACGGCGCGGTCGCCCTCGTCCGACTTCTTCGTGGTGATCGTGACCTTCTCGGTGACGGTGGGCTCCTTGCGCGCCTTCTCCGCCGCCTTCGCCTCCTTGGCGGGGACGATGGTGAACACGACGTCCTCGCCCGGCTTGTGCCGGGTGACGAGCTTCGCGACGTCCGCCGGCGCCTTCACCGCCGTACCGTCCACGGCCTTGATCACATCTCCGGCGTGCAGCGTGCCCTCGGCGGGGCTGTCCTTCAGCACGGAGGCGACGATGGTGCGCGCGGAGACCGGAATGTCCAGCTGCCGCAGGGCCGCGACCTTGGCGCTCTCCTGGGACTGGCTGAACTCCTCGGCGTTCTCCTGCGTGGACTGCTCTTCCGTCTTGCCGTCCGGATACAGGGTGTCGTGCGGTACGACGATATTGTCGTGCGCCAGCCAGCCGTAGACCGCTTCCACGATGTTCATGTTGTAGTCCGCCCCGGTGACTCTGACCGTCGTCATATTGAGATGGCCCGACGTCGGGTAGGTCTTGCGATCGGAGATCTGCAGCACCGGCTCGCCACCGGCGTCACCGAGGGTGTTCACCGTGGGCCCGGGGCTCATCTCCGCGTACGGAACCTTGATCAGCACTCCCGCGCAGAGAAGCGCGATGAGGAGGAGCGTGGAGGCGAGCATCGTCGCGGTGCGGCGTGGCATGGAACGACAGTACGGGAAGGGTCTGTCAGTGCGCCTTGGGGGCCGGGCCGTACGGGGCCGCGCGGCAGGGGTCGCGGCGGCCTCGTCCGGTGACACGGTGACGCAAAGGCACGAAGGCGCGGAGGCGTCAGACGGGATCGGACCCGGCAGCGCCCGGGACCGCCCCGGGAACCGCCTTCTCCATGGCGTCACGGAACCGGGCATAGCCGTTCAGCTCGGCTATGTCCCCGGTGGTGCGATCCCTCGAAGCCCAGCTCCCCCATATCGCCGCGCCGACGACAGCGAAAAGTGGAATCAGCAACCAGGCAAGTGCGGCCATACCGACCTCCGGACTCAGTGTGTGTCTGCTGAGGTCTACGACTGACCGATCAGCAGATTAACCATCTGCTGAACCAACGCTGCTGTCCGGGATGCGGTTACGCAAATCGGGCCGTACGGGTGCCGTAGAGGCACTGACACGGCTTCAGGTTGCGCCGAAAGGCGGTAGGCGCCGCCCCTGGAGGAGGCGCTACGCGCCCACCCGCCCTCCCGTCACCCGACCACCACCCCTCACCGAGGCGCTACGCGCCCACCCATTCCTCGGTGCCGTCCGAGAATTTTTGGTGCTTCCAGATCGGGACCTCGCTCTTGAGGTCGTCGATCAGCCTCCTGCACGCCTCGAACGCCTCGCCCCGGTGCGCGCAGGAGACCGCGACGACCACCGCCAGATCACCGACCGCCAGATCCCCCACACGGTGGACGGCCGCCAGCGCGCGCACCGCGTGCGAGGCGACGACCTTCTCCGCGACACGGCGCAGCTCGGCCTCGGCCGACGGATGACAGGAGTAGCCGAGGCCGTCGACGTCCGCGCCCCCGTCGTGATCGCGCACCGTGCCGACGAAGAGGGCGGTGCCGCCCGCCGCGTCGTCCCCGACCGCGCGGAAGACCTCGTCGACGCTCAGCGGGGTGTCGCGGATCGCCAGCAGCCGGATGGGATCCTGTGCAGCCTGTTCGCCCGGATGGGGGTGCGTGCTCGCCATACGGTCCATCGTGCCGTACGGCGCGCACGGCCCGGACATCCGCCGTACCCGCCGCGCGCCACGGGCGGCGCCCCCTACAGCCGGCGCCGCGCCTTGCGCGCCCTGCGCACGAGCGCCGCCGTACCGAGCAGCGCCACCGTCGCCCCCGCAGCGCCCGCCGCGGTGGCGTCCTTGCGGCCGAGCCTGCGGCCCGCGACGGTGTGGCGGCCCTCGACCTCCTCCAGGAGAGCGGCGAGAACCTCCTCGTTCGTCCACCGGGGGCGCCAGCCCGCGTCATGGAGTCTGCTGACGCTGACCACCCAGGGGTGCATCGTGTAGGCGAGATCCCCGGCGGGCGAGGGCGTCAGGCCGATCCGGTGCAGCCGCGCTGCGGCCCCCAGCGCGACGGCGGAGGGCAGCTCCATCCGGCGGATGCCGCTCAGCTCCTCGACCTCCTCCTGTTCCAGCCAGCCGTCGCAGCCGACCGCGAACTCGCCCTCGGCCTTTTCGAGCGCGGCGTACTCCAACGCGCTGACCAGGTCCTCTATGTGGCAGAACTGCCAGGTGGGGCGCGATCCCGCGACGACGAGCAGCCTCGGCGACTCGAAATAGCGGGTGAGGGCGGTGTCCGTGCCGCCGACGAGGACGGCGGGCCGTACGACCGTCACATTGAGGCCAGGGTGCGCGCGGGGCGCGCGGCGGCCCAGGCGTTCGATCTCCAGGAGATCGCCCACCCCGGTGGCCTCGGCGGTCGCGCGCAGCTCCGCGTCCTCGGAGAGCGGGATGTCATTGTCCGGCAGCGCGCCGTAGACCATGGCGGAGGTACAGAGCACCACCCGGTGCACCCCGGCGGCGGCCGCCGCCGTGAGCACCGTCTGGGTGCCCCGGACGTTGTAGGCCGTGCGGGCGGCGGCGTCGGTCTCCAGATCGAGATCGAGCGCGAGATGCACCACCACGTCCACGCCGCGCAGCTTGTCCGCGATGGCCGGGTCGCGGACGTCGAGGATGTGCCACTGCGCCTCGGAAACCTCTCCTCTGCGCTCGTCGATGGCGATGACCTGCTTGATCTCCTCTGACGCGGCCAGGCGCCGGGTGAGCAGGTCACCGACGCCGGTGGCGGCGCCGGTGACCGCGACGACGGGGCCGCGGGACGGGGTCGTGGTTGAGCGGTTTCGCGCTGCGCGAACCTGCGGATCTGGGGAACTCACCGGGCGTCTCCAGCGGTTGTCTTCAATACGTACGTGAATGACACGTACGTACCAGGTGACGTCCATCCTGCCGCAGGCGATCCGCCGACGGAGCATCGAGCCCGGAAGCCACCGGGGTGTCGAGGTCGTTTCCGCCGGTGAAACCGGGGGAAACGGGGGGACGGAACGGGTCGAAGGCAGGGTCCGGGCACAGCCGCCGGGCGGCCCGCGGCCCACGTGCCAGGCCCGCTCAGCCCGTCCCGCTTAGGCTGGGTGGTGCAGTCGGGCAGCCGCCACCGGCAGAAAGCCGGTGGCCCTACGAGCCGAGGAACCCCGTGAGTGACACCCCATTCGGATTCGGCCTTCCGCCGGAGGAGCCGGAGGACGGCGACGGCAAGAAGAAGGACCCTGCCGGAGGTGGTCAGGGTGCCGGTGGCCAGGGCGGTCCCGGCAATCCCTTCGCAGGATTCGGGCTGCCGGGCCCGGGCGGCGCGGGCGGCCCCGGCGGCGCCGACAACCCGTTCGCCGCGATGTTCGGTTCGCTGAACCCCAACGACCTGGGGGCGGCCTTCCAGCAGCTGGGCCAGATGCTCAGCTACGAGGGCGGTCCCGTGAACTGGGACATGGCGAAGCAGATCGCCCGCCAGACCGTCTCGCAGGGCACGTCCGACGGCACGAAGGACTCGAGCATCGGGCCCGCCGAGCGTTCCGCCGTCGAGGAGGCCGTGCGGCTCGCCGACATCTGGCTGGACGGCGTGACCTCCCTGCCCTCGGGTGCGAACACGGCGGTGGCGTGGAGCCGCGCCGAGTGGGTCGAGGCGACGCTGCCCGCGTGGCAGCAGCTCGTCGATCCGGTGGCGGAGCGGGTGGGCACCGCCATGGGCGAGGTGCTGCCCGAGGAGATGCAGTCCGTGGCGGGGCCGCTGATCGGCATGATGCGCTCCATGGGAGGCGCCATGTTCGGGCAGCAGATCGGGCAGGCCGTGGGCGTGCTGGCCGGTGAGGTGGTCGGCTCGACGGACATCGGGCTGCCGCTCGGCCCGGCCAACAAGGCCGCGCTGCTCCCGCTGAACATCGAGGCGTTCAGCAAGGACCTCGGTGTGCCCAAGGACGAGATCCGGCTGTATCTGGCGCTGCGCGAGGCCGCCCACCAGCGGCTCTTCTCCCATGTGCCGTGGCTGCGGTCGCACATGTTCGGCGCGGTCGAGGGCTACGCGCGCGGGATCAAGGTAGACACCTCGAAGCTGGAGGACGTGGTCGGTCAGTTCGACCCGTCGCACCCCGAGGAGCTTCAGGAGGCGCTCCAGCAGGGCATGTTCCAGCCGGAGGACACCCCGGAGCAGAAGACGGCGCTGGCCCGTCTGGAGACGGCGCTCGCGCTGGTCGAGGGCTGGGTGGACGCGGTGGTGCACGAGGCCGCCAAGCCGAGGCTGTCGGGGGCGGACGCGCTGCGCGAGACGCTGCGCAGGCGGCGGGCCTCCGGCGGTCCCGCCGAGCAGACCTTCGCGACCCTCATCGGGCTCCAGCTGCGTCCGCGCCGGCTGCGGGACGCCTCGCGGCTGTGGGCCTCGCTCACGGACGCGCGCGGGGTCGACGGCCGGGACCGGCTCTGGGAGCACCCGGACATGCTGCCGACGGCTTCCGACCTGGACGACCCGGACGGCTTCGTCCACCACGAGCAGGCGGACTTCTCCGAGCTGGACAAGATGCTCGGCGAGGCGGCGAGCGGCGGGCCGGACCTCCAGAAGAAGAAGGACGACGACCGGCGGGGCGACGACCCGCGGGGCGACGGCGAGGACAGCACCGACGGCAAGGACGACACCGGTAAATGAGCCTGCACGACGACGCCGTCCTCGTACTGAAGGAGTACGGGGACCAGCAGGACGGGAGCCAGCAGGAGCTGCGCGGGCTCTATCTGGACCACTTGGCGACCCATCCGGACGCCATGTGGAAGGCGTGCTCGGCCGGGCATCTGACGGCCAGCGCGCTGGTGATCGATCCGGAGCGGGAGCGGGTCCTGCTGACCCTGCACAAGAAGCTCGGTATGTGGCTCCAGATGGGCGGCCACTGCGAGCCGGGTGACGGGACGCTGGAGCGCGCGGCGCTGCGGGAGGCCCTGGAGGAGTCCGGAATCCTGGGGCTGAGGCCGCTGGAGGGCGGGCCCGTCCAGCTGGACCGGCACGCCATCCCGGCGCCCTGCCACTGGCATCTGGATGTGCAGTACGCGGCGCTGGCCCCGGCCGGAGCCGTCGAGAGGATCAGCGAGGAGTCGCTCGACCTGCGCTGGTTCGCCTACGACGAGGTGGCGGAGGTGGCCGACGGCTCGGTCGTCCGGCTGCTGGAGCGCACCCGGGCCGTGCTGCGCGGCTGAGGGAGACGAGCGGGTGGGGGGCGGGGCCGTCGTGTACGCGGCCCCGCCCCCACCCGTCTGCCGTCCTGTGCGCTGTCCCCGTGTGCGGTCCCTGTCCGCTGTCCCCGGGACCGCCGTCAGCGGCCCCAGTCGTTGGTCGGGTTCTGTCCGTGCGCGCCGTTGCCGCCGATGCCGTACTGCGCGCCGAGCCCCTGCCCGATCACCGCGTTCTGCGGGGGCATGACCTCGCTGGGCTGGACGAGGGCGAAGCCCTCACCGAGGAAGCTCAGCTCCCATCCCTCGCCGGTGTTCCCACGCCGCCGCCGTACGCCCGAGGAGTGCGTCTGCGCCTGCATCTGTACGCGCAGGGCCGAGGACCAGGCGACGACCGCGTCGGCGTCCGCGCTGATGTACTTGTCCGGCGTGACCCGCATCATCAGCGGCTGGCCCGAGGTCATCAGCGCGACCTTGCCCCGGCCGGAGATGTTCAGCTGGTACTTGCCGGAGCCGGAGATTCCGTACTGGCTGTCCACGGCGACGACCTCGGTGTGCAGCGCGGAGTCGAGCGCCAGCACATAGGCGCTGTCCACCGTCATGCCGTCCTGGTCGACATCCACGATGTGGATGTACTGGGCGAGGTTGGCCAGATAGACCGTGCCCTGCCCGGAGCAGCGCATCAGCTCCAGCCCCTCGCCGGTGTACGCGCGGGTCTGGCGTCGGCTGTGCGACTCGTACTCGCCGTCGAAGTCGATCAGCCCCTGGTAGGCGACCATGGCGCCCTTGCGGGCGAGGACATCGTCCTGGCCGGTCAGCGCGACGCGCAGGAGCTGCGGATTCTGCACCGCGTAACGGTCCTGGGACTGCTGTTCGGTGTACGCGAAAAGCGGACTCTGCATGGTGTTCTCGCTCCTCTCAGCCCTGGATCCGCAGTCGGTCGGTGCTGTCCTCGCTGGGCTGTACGACCACGATGCCCTGGCCGGAGAAGGCCATCTGATACGCCTCGCCGCTGCCGCGCCCGATCAGCGCGGACGCCTTGAAGCTCCGCTTGCCCTTCACCTTGAGGGCGGGCGACCAGGCGACGAGGGCGTCGGGATCGACATAGGTCTCGTCCTCGCCCCGGCCGCAGTCCACGACGACGGGGGTTCCGCGCGAGGTGAGGGCGACCCAGCCGGTCCCGGAGATCTGTACGTTCCAGAGCCCCTGGCCGGCGAATTTGGCCAGCCCCTTGACCCGCTCGACGCCCCACTGGAGGTGCGCGTCGAAGGCCAGCAGATTGGAGCCGTTGACGGAGAGCGCGTCGTTGTCGAGGTTGATGACGACGACATCCGCGCCGTAGTCGGCGAGATAGAGCAGTCCGTCGCCCGAGCACTTCATCACCGGCGTGGACTCGCCGGTCACCCACTGGGAGGCGATCCGGCGGACGGTGGGCGGGTTGGGCTCGTACTGGATGAAGCCCTCGTACGCGATCATCGAGCCGGTGCGTGCGAACAGGTCCTGGCCGGTGGCCATCGCGACCTTGAGCATCGAGTGGCCGTGGTTCTCCATCCGGGCCACGACGGGGGTGGGGGCGTAGCCCGTGAGCTGCTGGTTCATTGTCAGGGCTCCCTCAGACCTCGTACGGCTGGACGACGATGAAGTTGCCGGGGGCTCCCCGGAACTGAAGGTTCACGGTCTCTCCGCTGTGGCCGGGGTAGGCGTGGCGGCGCAGGCTGACCTGGCTGGAGACGATCACCTGGGAGGCGGCCGACCAGGCGACGACGGCGTTGGAGTCGGCGAAGGTCGTGGGGGTCACGGGCAGCACCACCGGGGTGCCGTGGGTCTTCACGACGACGGTGCCGGTGCCCTGGAACACCATGGTGAACAGGGCGCCGCCGGGGATGCCATGGCCCTCGATGCGGCGGACCTCGTACTGAAGGCTCTCGTCGAAGGCGAGGACGTTCTCGGCGGAGACGCAGATGCCGTCGCCCTGGAGTTCGACGGGGTGCAGATGGGTGCCTTCCTCCGCGAGGAAGACCTGCCCCTTGCCGGTGCAGCGCATCAGCTGCATCTCCTGGCCGGTGACATTGCCGACGATGCGGCCGACGAAGCCCGCGCCCTTGTAACCGAAGTCGACCTTGCCCTGGTACATCACCATGCTGCCCTGCCGGGCGAGGACCGGGCTGCCGTCCATGCCGAGATCGACCCTGACCAGCTGGCCGTTCTGCGCGGTCCAGCGCTGCCCGGTGGGTACTTCCCGGTACTTCTGGAGGGCGGCCTGGAGCCCGGCGCCACCGGGCGGCGCCCCCTGCGGGACGCCCTGGGGCGCGCCGGGCGACTGCTGTCCGTAGGGGGACGGGACGGGCTGCCCGTAGGGGGCGGGTACGGGCTGTCCGTACGGGGCGGGTACGGGCTGTCCGTACGGGGCCGGTGCGGGCTGTCCGTACGGGGCGGGTGCGGGCGCGGGCGGTGGTACGGCGCCCTGCGGCGCGGACAGCGGCGCCACGATCGTCTGCGCGGCGTGCACCGGCCGCGGCGCCGGAGCGGGGGCCGGCGGAGCGACCGGGGCGCCGAAGGAAGGAGCGGGCGCGGGCGCGGGAACGACACCGGGCTCGGACGCGGCGGGCGGGGCGAAGCCCGGGACCGGGCCGGTGGCCTGCGGCTCCGGCGCGACCGGCTCCTCCTCGGCCACCTCGCCGCCGAAGTTCTTGAGGAGGGCGTCGAGCCCGCCGTCGAAGCCCTGGCCGACGGCGGCGAACCGCCAGACGTCCTTGCGGTAGAAGTCACCGAGCATCACGGCGCGCTCGGTGGTGAACTCCGCGCCGGTGAACGCGTATCTGACGACTTCCTCCCCGCCCGCGACGATCCGGATGTATCCGGGGCCGACGTCGGACATCTGCCCGGCGCCGTCGATGGTCGCGGTGAAGGAGAGCTTGTGGAGGGATTCGGGGACCCGGTCCAGCGTCACCCTGAAGGACTCGGTGTCACCGGCCTGGGCACCCAGCAACTGGATCGATTCCTCGGGTGACTTCGGCTGGTTGAAGAAGATGAAATAGCGGTCGTCCGAGAGCTGTTCGTCGGCGTCGAGACCGAAACAGCTGATGTCGAAGGTCAGTCCGGGAGCCTCGATCCGTACGCCGACGTACAGATCCGTTCCCTGCGTGAGATCACTGACCCGGGCCTTGTGGCCGCGCTGGAATTCCCTGGCCATGCGTAACGACCGTCCCCCGTCCCGAAGATGAATCCTTCGCGCCAGGCTAACGGCTGGCTCCGACAATCGGCCAAGCAGGTACAGACTCGGTACACGATCGACGGTCGCTCATTCCTCCCGCACGACGGGCAGCTGGGGCAGCCGCTCGGCGGCCACCACGCCTTCGAGGTAGCCGCGCGCCCGCTCGGTGCGGGGGTACGCCTCCAGCAGCTCCCAGAAGCGCGGGCCGTGTCCCGGTACGAGCAGATGGGCCAGCTCGTGGACGAGTACGTAGTCGATGACGTACTCGGGCATGCCCTGGAGGCGGTGCGAGAGGCGGATACTGCCTTCGGCGGGGGTGCAGGAGCCCCAGCGGGTGTTCTGGTTGGTGACCCAGCGCACGGTGAGCGGTCTGGCCCGGCCGTCGAAGTACTGGGCGGACAGCCGTTCGGCCCGCTCGGTCAGCTCGTCGTCGCCGAGGAGGCGCTTGCTCTCCTGCGCGGCGAGCTTGTCCAGCATCACGGTCACCCAGCGCCGCTCCTCCGCCTCGGACATCCTGGCGGGGATGAGCACGATGGTCCGGTCGCCCTCGCGGTACGCCGAGACCGTTCTTCTGCGGCGGGCGCTTCTGCGGACTTCGACAGCGCTCGTCGCCGAGCGGCGCGGGGCGGGATCGGCGGACACGCCACGACGTTACCCGCTGGCCGTGCGAGAAGTCCTGCCTCGCGTTGGTTCGGCCTTGATCCATTTCATGGCGCACTCATTTTGAACGACTAATGAGCGCGCCTGTGGATAACTTTGCGCACCGTCTGCCGCGAAGCCGCATTCTGAGCACACGGACGCGGAAATCGAGGACGGGGAGCCGGACATGCATCCGATGGTGAAGCCCGCGCTGCGGCGCGCCTGGCGGGAGCGGCAGACCGTGCAGTTCGGGGTCACCCCCGCGCACGCGGTGCTGGTGGGTCCGGTCGATACGGCGACAGGCGCTTTTCTGGAGCTGCTGAACGGGACGCGCGGACTGCCGCTGCTGCGGGAGGAGGCCCGCGCGATGGGGCTGCCGGACGGCCGGGCGGACGCGCTGGTGCGGCGGCTGACGGCGGCGGGGGTGATCGACGACATGGGCGCGGGCGGCGCGGCGGCCGAGGCGTTGCGCGGGCGGACGGGGACCGTGGAGCGGCTGCGTCCGGATCTCGCCTCGCTCTCCGTCGTCCACCCGGAGCCCGGGGCGGGGATGCGGCTGCTGGCCGCGCGGCGGACGATGCGGGTCCAGGTCAGGGGTGCGGGACGGGTCGGGGCGGTCGTCGCTGCGGTGCTCGCCGCCGCCGGGGTGGGGCGGATCGATGTGCTGGACGGCGGGTGCGCGCGGGAAGGGGATGTGGCGCCCGGCGGGCTGCCGCCCGAGTCCGTCGGGGAGCGCAGGGACGCGGCGGCGGGGCGGCTGGTGCGGCGCTCGGCGCCGGGCCGGGCGCCGAGCGCGGCGGAGCACGCGCGGCCCGGGGAGGGACCGGAGCCGGGGCTCGCGCTGGTGATCGTGGCGCCGCGCGACGGGCTCGCGGCCTACGCGCCCGACCCCCGGGCCGCCGAGCCCTGGATCGCCACCGGCACGCCCCATCTCTACGCGGGGGTGATCGAGGCCACGGGGCTCGTGGGGCCGCTGGTCCTGCCGGGGGGCACGGCGTGCGCGGGCTGTGTCGCGCGGACGAGGGCGGAGCGCGATCCGGGATGGCCGAGGATGCGGGCGCAGTGGGCCTCCGGCCGCCGGGCCACGCCCGTACCGGCGTGCGATCTGGGGCTGGCCACCGCGGTGGCGGGGCTGGCGGCGGCGCACGCCCTGTCGTTCCTGGACGGTGAGCTGCCGGCGAGTACCGGCACGCGATGGGAGGTGTCGCCGCCACTGCTGGAGTGGCATCCCGAGCACATCGCGCCGCATCCGGATTGCCGCTGCGGCGCTGCGGGGCATCAAGAAGGGGTGCGCGTCGCGGTGTCGGGGGCCGCGCAGGACACAATGGCGGGGTAGCCGCCGTTAACCGGCTTGGTTGTCTGGGACTGGTCGCCGCACATCCGAGGAGGGGCCCATGTCCGATCTTCCCCGTAAGGCGGTCACCCGCACCGCGAAGTTGGCCACGCTGCCGTTGGGCTTCGCGGGCCGGGCCACCTGGGGCCTGGGCAAGCGGATCGGCGGGAAGTCCGCCGAGATCGTCACCCGGGAGTTGCAGCAGCGCACCGCCGACCAGCTGTTCAAGGTCCTCGGGGAGCTGAAGGGCGGCGCCATGAAGTTCGGGCAGGCGCTGTCCGTCTTCGAGTCCGCGCTGCCGGAGGAGATCGCCGGGCCCTACCGGGCGGCGCTCACCAAACTCCAGGAGGCGGCCCCGCCCATGCCGACCCGCACGGTGCACGCGGTGCTGGCGGAGCGGCTGGGTGAGGAATGGCGCGACCTGTTCCTGGAGTTCGAGGACAAACCCTCGGCCGCCGCTTCGATCGGGCAGGTGCACCGGGCGGTCTGGCACGACGGGCGCGAGGTCGCGGTCAAGGTGCAGTACCCGGGGGCCGGGGAGGCGCTGCTCTCCGACCTGACCCAGCTGAGCCGGTTCGCCAGGCTGCTCGGGCCGCTGATCCCCGGGATGGACATCAAGCCGCTGATCACCGAGTTGCGGGACCGGGTGTCCGAGGAGCTGGACTACGCCTTGGAGGCCGAGGCGCAGCGGGCGCACGCGGCGGAGTTCGCGGACGACCCGGATGTGGTGGTGCCGGATGTGGTGCACCAGGGCGAGCAGGTGCTGGTCACCGAGTGGATGGAGGGCGTGCCGCTGGCGGAGGTGATCTCCGGGGGGACGCCGGAGCAGCGGGACCGGGCGGGGCAGTTGCTGGCGCGGTTCCTGTTCTCGGGTCCGGCGCGCACCGGGCTGCTGCACGCGGATCCGCACCCGGGGAACTTCCGGCTGCTGCCGCCCGCGGCCGGTGCCGGGGAGGAGCCGGCGGCCGGCGTCGAGGTCGGGGCCGGGGGCGACGAGGGCGGCGAGGGCGCGTTCCGGCTCGGGGTGCTGGACTTCGGGACGGTGGACCGGTTGCCGGGCGGGCTGCCGGACATCATCGGGGAGGCGCTGCGGACGGCCTTGGAGGGCGACGCCCAGTCGGTGTACGACCGGCTGTGCGAGGAGGGCTTCGTCAAGGGCTCCATCGACCTCGACCCGGACGCGGTGCTGGAGTATCTGCTGCCGATCATCGAGCCGACTGCGGTGGAGGAGTTCACCTTCACCCGGAGCTGGATGCGTGAGCAGGCCACCCGGATCGCCGATCCGCGCTCCCCCGCGCATCAGCTGGGCAAGCAGCTGAATCTGCCCCCGTCGTATCTGCTGATCCACCGGGTCACGCTGAGCACGATCGGTGTGCTGTGCCAGCTGAACGCGACGGTGGGGCTCCGGGAGGAGCTGACGTCGTGGCTGCCCGGGTTCCTGCCGGGGCCGGGGCCGGAGCCTGAGCCGGAGGACACGGGAGCCGGCGGCGGGGCCGCGATCGAGGCGGACGCCTGAACGGCCCGGCGGGGCCGGTCCTTGCGGACCGGCCCCGCCGGGTACAGCGACGGTGGTGACACCGCGCGCCTGAACTTCTACTGCATGACGGCCATGGCCAGCGCGCGACGGGCGCGCATGGAGACGCGCTCGGCGCGGCGCTGCATGCGCCGGGCGGAGACCAGGCGCATGGCCCGGCGCTCCACCGCGGCTTCCCGCAGGCGTTCGTTCATATGCGCGCGAGCCAGGGCTTCTGGAATGAGTTGCATCTCGCGGGTCCTGTTCTGACGCGATGCGTTCGCGCCCATGGTGCTGACAACTGGGGTGGCGGAGCCTGACGGCTCGCGCGTGGAAGAGGTCATCGGAGCCTGCTTCTGGGGATCGTGCGTGTAGGGGCGATCGATGGTTCCGGAGACGTTCATGCCGCGACCGGGTTCTTGCGCGGACGTCCACGGGGACGCTTCCGGGCCACGACCACGCCCTGGACGAACAGCTCGCCGCCCCAGACGCCCCACGGCTCGCGCCGCTCCTTGGCGCCGGCGAGGCACGCCTCGATCAGCGGGCAGGTGCGGCAGAGGGTCTTGGCGTACTCGACGTCGGCCGGGGACTCCGCGAAGAAGACCTCCGGGTCGTAGGCACGGCAGGGGACGGGTACGCCGAGGTTCTCGATGGCGTCGTCGAGCGCGGTGAGCGCGGTGAGGGGGGTCAAGGTGGAGTCCTCCGTGGGCACGGGCGGGGAGTTCGTTTCGGAAGGCGGTGCGGACGTGGCGTGCGCTTCGAGTTGCACGGCGGTGTCTTCCTCGTCTGGTCGGTCCGGCCTGTTGGCCGGTGTCTGCTGGTACCGGGTGTTGCTTGCCCGGAGGCCCCTTCTCGCCGTCCGCCCCGTTCGGGACAAACAAAAGGGCCGCGGATCCCGGGTGGGGTTCCGCGGCCCTGAAGGCGCCTGCCTGATGGTGAATCAGGCTGGATCACTCCAGGGTTCGAGCCCACGGAAGGCCCACATCGTGTGATGCTGCGTCTGCTTCTTTGCCTCGGCACCGGTCGCCGCAAAGGCATAGGCCGTGGCCTGTGCCGCCGCTACTCCTGCTTCCGGTGCCTTGGTCGGTCGCTCATTGCTCTCCAGGACCGGACGCTCCCGGACGGGGAGAGCCGACAGATCCACGGGACGGGCGGCAAGGGAGCCGGACAGTCCGCTGGCAATGAGTTCGGAACGGGAGGCGCCGAGCGAGCAGGCGGAGACGACCGAGAGACCGGTCATTTTCTCGGGGCTGGTGAAGCCTGTGTTGATGCTGATCACTGGAATCGCCTCCTCTCGGCGTCTCGAAGACCGGCCTGAGCCAGTCGTACGTATATGGACAAGTACAGCTGAGATAAGTAGAGCACGGGACAGGGGCTTCGGAGAAGCCGCCGTTTCCGTGGTTAAGAACCTATGGGGATTCGCGGGGCGGGCGCAAACTATTTTTTCGCCGCGTTCGCATCAGCTGTCCGTATTATCCCCGGCAAGGTCCTCACCTGCGCAGATCGCCAGCACATCCGCGCCGAAGCGGTCAAGTTTCCGGACGCCGACGCCGGAGATCATGGTCAGCTCTCCCTCGGTGCCCGGCACCGCCTCGGCGATCGCCATCAACGTCTTGTCGGTGAAGACACAGAAGGCGGGCTGGCCGATGCGCTCCGCCTGGTCGGCGCGCCAGTCGCGCAGCCGCCCGTACAGCGCCTCGTCCATGTCCGACGGGCACTCCTCGCAGCGCATGAGCTTCATCTCGCCCGCGTCGGTGAGCGTCTTGCGGCACACCCGGCAGCGCGCGGGGGCCCGCTGCTTGCGCCGGGCCGCGCCGCCGCGCTCGACGGATCCGCCCGCGCCCGGCCCCGCGCCCCGCGCGCCGGGGGCCGTGGAGCCCGGCCGGAGCCCGTTCAGGAAGCGGGTGGGCCGCCGGGAGGCCCGGCCCCCCGGGGAGCGTGAGAGCGCCCAGGAGAGGGAGAGATGGAGCCTCGCCCTGGTCACCCCCACGTAGAGGAGCCGTCGCTCCTCCTCGATCTGCTCATCGGTCTTGGCGTAGGTGATCGGCATCATGCCCTCGGTGAGGCCCACCAGGAACACCGCTTCCCACTCCAGGCCCTTCGCCGCGTGGAACGAGGCGAGCGTGACGCCCTGCACGGTGGGCGCGTGCTGCGCGGCGGCGCGCTCGTCCAGCTCGGCCACCAGATCGGCGAGCGTGGCCGTCGGCTTCGCCCGCACGAAGTCCTCGGCGAGCCTGACCAGGGCGGCCAGCGACTCCCAGCGGTCCCGGACGGCGCCCGAGCCCGCCGGCGGCTCGGTGGTCCAGCCCTTGGTGGAGAGCACCGCGCGCACCTGCGAGGGCAGCTCCACGACATCGTCGAGCAGCGCGTCGTTCCCCCCGAAGCGGGCGGCGCCCCGCAGCGCGGCGCCCGCTTCCCGCACCTCCTGGCGCTCGAAGAACCGCTCGGCGCCCCGCAGCTGGTACGGGACGCCAGCGTCGGCCAAGGCCTGTTCGTAGACCTCCGACTGCGCGTTGATCCGGTAGAGGACGGCGATCTCGCCGGCCGGGACGCCGGCGGCGACCAGATCGCGGACGCGGCGGGCGGTGCCCTCGGCCTCGCTGGGCTCGTCCGCGTACTCCGTGCAGACCGGCTCGGGGCCCGGGTCGCGCTGCGAGACCAGTTCCAGCCGGTGCTCGGCGGCCCGGCCACGCGCCTGGTTCAGCAGGCCGTTGGCCAGATGGACGACCTGCGGGGTGGACCGGTAGTCGCGGACCAGCTTCACGACCGTCGCCCCCGGGTGCCGGGCGCGGAAGTTCAGCAGGTGGTCCGGGGTGGCGCCGGTGAAGGAGAAGATCGTCTGGCTGGCGTCACCGACGACGCACAGGCTCTCCCGCTCCCCCAGCCACAGGTCGAGCAGCCGCTGCTGGAGCGGGCTGACGTCCTGGTACTCGTCCACCACGAAGTGCTGGTACTGCCGGCGCACATGGTCTGCGATGTCGTGCCGGTCCTGGAGGATGCCGACCGTCAGCAGCAGCACGTCCTCGAAGTCGATCACCGAGCGCTCGCGCTTCAGCTGCTCGTACATCCCGTAGACCTGGCCGATCTCCGCCGGGTCACGGGGCGCCTCGCGCACGGACTTGGCCACGGCCGCCGGATAGTCGGCGGGCACGGTCTGGGTGATCTTCGCCCACTCGATCTCGCCGGTCACGTCCCGCAGCTCATTGCGGTCGAGCCGGATCCGGCAGCGGGCGGCGGCCTCGGCGACCAGCTGGACCTTGCGGTCCAGCAGCCTCGGCAGCTCACCGCCGACCGCCTTCGGCCAGAAGAACTGGAGCTGGCGCAGCGCCGCCGAGTGGAACGTGCGCGCCTGGACGCCGCCCGCGCCGAGCTGGCGCAGCCGCCCGCGCATCTCGCCCGCCGCGCGGTTGGTGAACGTGACGGCCAGCACACTGCCGGGCTGGAGTATCCCCGCCCGCACCCCGTACGCGATCCGGTGCGTGATGGCGCGCGTCTTGCCCGTGCCGGCCCCCGCCAGCACGCACACCGGCCCGTGCAGGGCCGTCGCCACCTCGCGCTGCTCCGGGTCGAGCCCGTCGAGCACCGCGTCGGCATCGCGTGGCGGCGTCACGATCTGGCCGCCGCCGGATTCCTGCGGGAAGAGTGGGGAGTACGTTGCTGCTGTCACCCCGCCATGCTGCCAGGTCGCCCGGGCCCCCCGGGAAAGTTGTCCACAGGGGAGGCGTGATGGTCGTACCAATCCCATCAACGGCCCGGGGTGTTGGCGCCCGGAACCGGGCCGGGAATGGTCGCCGGGTCACGTACGTTCGACAGAGGGCCAGCGGCGTACCGGTACGACGGACGGCGCGTCCAGCGAGACAGAGGAGTGCGAGAGACCATGCCGGGCACTGTGACGATGTACAGCACCACGTGGTGCGGATACTGCCGTCGGCTCAAGGGCCAGATGGACCGCGAGGGCATCGCGTACACGGAGATCAACATCGAGCACGACCCGGACTCGGCGGCCTTCGTCGAGAAGGCGAACGGCGGCAACCAGACCGTTCCGACCGTGCTCTTCCCCGACGGCTCGACGCTGACGAACCCCTCCCTGGCGCAGGTCAAGGAGAAGGTCGGCGCCTGACGGCGCCCGCTGCCGCGAAGCCCCCGCCGGACCACCCGAACGCGAGGTGGTCAGGCGGGGGCTTTCCCGTACGTCTCAGTTCTCGGGCTTCGGCAGGGGCTTGCCGTACCACAGCTCCACCAGGCGCGCGGCGATCGAGATGCCCGCCGGGGGCAGGATCTCGCCCGACTCGATCGCGGTGCGCAGGTCCTCCCGGGAGAACCAGCGGGCCTCCTCGATCTCCTCGCCGTCCACCGTGATCTCCGAGGAGGTGGCGCGCGCCATGAAGCCGAGCATCAGGCTGGACGGGAAGGGCCACGGCTGGCTGGCGACGTACTCGACGTCCCCGACCGAGACGCCCGCTTCCTCGAAGACCTCGCGGACCACGGACTGCTCGATCGACTCCCCGGGCTCCACGAACCCCGCGAGCGTGGAGAAGCGGCCCTCCGGCCAGTGGACCTGCCGGCCCAGCAGCGCGCGGTCCTGCTCGTCCGTGACCAGCATGATCACCGCGGGGTCGGTACGCGGGTAGTGCTCGGCCCCGCACGCCTGGCAGCGCCGGATATGGCCGGCCGCCGCGATCACCGTGCGCTCGCCGCAGCGGGAGCAGAAGCGGTGCAGCCGCTGCCAGTTCTCCAGCGCCACCGCGTGCACCATCAGCCCCGCGTCGCGCGCGGAGAGCAGCAGTCCGGCCTCGCGCAGTCCGGCCGCACGCGCAGACTGGTCCATCCGTCCCGGCAGCGTGTCCTTCTGGAGCGCGAAGTAGCGGACCCCGGCCTCGTCCGTGCCGAGGAAGTAGCGGTGGGTCTCGGTGAGAGGCGCCTCGAAGGACGGGGTCATGACCAGTTCGGTCCGCCCGTCCGGGGTGTCGTCGATCAGCGCCTGTCCGCCGGACACCACGAAGACGCGGGTCGTCGGGTGGCTCCAGGCCGCGGCCAGCCACGCTTCGTCGAGACGGTGGTGCGCGGCCCGGTCGATGCCGCTGTGGGCGGTGAGGCCGATGGGTCGGTGTGCGGTGGCGTCACTGCTGAGGGTGCTCACAGGTAACTTCCAACTCCCCCGGGTGGGTCGGGTTTCGATCAGCGGAGTGTTCGGCGCGGGGCGGCGGCCGGGACGGATCCCAGGTCACCCCAGAGGTGGGCGGTGGTCTCCACGCCTTTGAGGAGCAGTTCGATCTCGATCTTCTCGTTCGGAGCGTGCCAGCCGTCAGACGGTACGGAGACGCCCAGGAAGAGCACCGGCGCGCCCAGCACGTCCTGGAGGTCGGCGGCCGGTCCCGAGCCGCCCTCGCGGGTGAAGCGGACCTTCCGGCCGAAGGCGCGGCCCATGGACCGTACGACCGACTGGAGCGCGGGGTGGTCCAGCGGGGTCAGACAGGGGCGGGTGGCCGCGCCGAAGGTGATCCGGTGGCGGATCCCGGCCGGGATCCGGGCCTCGGCCCACTCCCGTACGGACCGCTCGATCCGGTCCGGGTCCTGTCCGGCGACCAGCCGGAAGGAGAGCTTCACCATGGCGGACGACGGGATGATCGTCTTGCCGCCCGGCCCCTGGTAGCCGCCGCCGATGCCGTTGACCTCGGCGGTCGGCCGGGCCCAGACGCGCTCCAGGGTGGAGTAGCCGGCCTCGCCGAGGGTGGCGTGGGACGAGGCCGTGCGCAGCCACTCGTCCTCGTCGAAGGGCAGCTCGGCGATGAGGGCGCGCTCGGTCTCCGTCAGCTCGGCGACGCCGTCGTAGAAGCCCGGGACGGTGACGCGTTCGTCCTCGTCGTGCAGGGCGGCGACCAGCCGGGCGGCGACCGTGGCCGGGTTCGGGACGGCTCCGCCGAAGGAGCCGGAGTGGATGTCCTGGTCGGGTCCGGACAGCTCGATCTCGCAGTCGGCGAGGCCGCGCATGCCCGTGCAGACGGTCGGGGTGTCCTCGGACCACATCCCGGTGTCGGAGACGATCACCACATCGGCGGCGAGCCGCTCGGCATGCCGCTCCGTCAGGCCGCGGAAGTTCGGGGAGCCCGACTCCTCCTCGCCCTCGACCAGCAGCTTGAGGTGGACGGCGGGGGTGGTGCGTCCGGTGGCGGCCAGATGCGCCCGCACCCCGAGGGTGTGGAAGAACACCTGCCCCTTGTCGTCGGCCGCTCCGCGCGCGTACATGCGGCCGTCCTTCACCACCGGTTCGAACGGGTCGGTGTGCCAGCCGTCCTCGCGGGCTGCGGGCTGCACGTCGTGATGGCCGTAGACGAGCACGGTCGGCGCGGCCGGGTCGTCTGAGGGCCACTCCGCGAAGACGGCGGGGGCGCCGGGTGTGTCCCAGATCTCAGTGACCGGGAAGCCGGTCTCCTTGAGTTCGGCGGCGAGCCAGTCGGCACTGCGCCGCACGTCAGCGTCGTGGTCGGGGTCTGCGGATACGGAAGGAATGCGCAGCCACTCGGCGAGGGCGTCGAGGAAGGCCGTGCGGTGGGTCTGGACGTACGTACGGACGACGCTGTCCGGAGTGTCGCTCATGATGTCGAGCCTAACGGGCCCGGCGAGCGGTCTCGTCTGCCGGAGGCGACGGCGGCCGGTCCGCACGGGTGTCCTCGCTCCGGTCGTCGTGGGTGAGGAGACGCTCCAGCTCGGGGCGGCCGGGAAGGCGCTCGGGCCAGACGACCTCCCCGGTCCGCACGTAGAGGAAGGCGGCGGTCACGGCGGACAGCGGGATGCCGAGCTGCTCGGCCCAGGCGAGCCGGTAGACGGCGAGCTGGAGGGGGTCGGCGGTACGGGCCCGGTTGGTCTTCCAGTCCACGATCTCGTACGTGTACGACGGGGCACCGGTGGCCGGGTCCGTGGCCCGGTGGCGGTAGACGGCGTCGATTCGGCCCCGGACGACGCGGCCCGCGAGGGTGAGGTGGAAGGGCGTCTCCACCCGGTACGGCGTGCGGCGGGCGTACGGGGTGCGCTCGAACGCCTCCTTGAGCGCGGCGAGGTCGCGCTCGTCGGTGATCTCCGGCTCGTCCTCGTCACCGCCGGGCAGCTCGTCGGGGCCGAGCATCGGCAGCGGTATCTCCTCGAACCTCGACTCGACCCAGGCGTGGAACCGGGTGCCCCGGCGGGCCGCCGGCTGCGGCGGGCGCGGCATGGGCCGGGCCAGCTCCCGGGCGAAGCCGTCGGGGTCGGCGGCCAGCCGCAGCAGCTGGGAGGCGGACAGGGACGGCGGCACGAGTACGTCACGGACGGTGGCGCGGGCGCGGCGCAGCTCACCGGCGAGCGCGTCGAGGTCGCGGTCCCAGGAGGCGAGGGTGCGGGCCTCTTCGGGGGTGAGCGGCTCTTCCGGGGTGAGCGGCGCCTCCCCGGCCGCGCCGGACGGCGGCCGGGGGGCGGGGACGGGCGCCGGGGGCTCGTACGGATCGGGCGGGCCGGGTTCGTGGAGAGCGGGCTCACCCGGATCGGCGTCGTACGGATCGGGCTCGTACGGATCAGGCCCGTACACGTCCGGCCCGTACACGTCCGGCTCGTACGCGTCCTCCCGCAGCCCGTCCCAGAAGTCCGGTTCCCCCGGATCTCCGGGCTCCCCCGGATCTCCCGGCTCTCCCGCTCCGAAGTCCTCGCTCCCGTCACTCCCCTCGCTCCCGTCTCCGGCCGCCCGGAGCTCCTCCAGGTGGGCCAGGACCGTGGCCCCGGCCTCCCGGCGGCGGGCGAAGGACCGCGCGTCCAGCGGCAGCGGCCAGGGGTGCGGGGTGGTCTCCGCCGCCAGGGACGGGTTCTCCTCGGTCTCTTCGGGCTCGTCCGCCCACGCCTCGATCTCGCCGTGACCCGCCGCGCAGTGGTCGTGGAGGGCGTGCAGGAAGTCCGAAGGACCCCGGGGGCGCTTCTGGGAGGGACCCCACCAGTGGCCCGAGCCGAGCAGGAGGGAGCGGGGGCGGGTGAAGGTGACATAGCCGAGGCGCAGCTCCTCGGTGTGCTGATGCTCCCTCATGTCCTCCTTGAAGGACTTGAGGCCCTTCGCGTCCCACGAGACGACCCCGGGGAGCGTCGGGGCGTCGCCGCGCAGGGGGTGCGGGAGGACCTTGGGCTGCGCGGTCCACGCCTCGCGGGCCCTGGTGTTGGGGAACTGGCCGGTGACGAGTCCCGGGACGGCGACGACGTCCCACTCCAGGCCCTTGGACTTGTGGGCGGTGAGGACCTTCACGGTGTTCTCGCCGCCGGGCAGCGCGTTGTCGAGGCCCTTCTCGTACTGCGCGGCCGTACGGAGGAACCCGAGGAAGGCCAGCAGGCCGGCCTCCCCGTCGAGCGCGGCGAAGGAGGCCGCGATGTCGAGGAAGTTGCCGAGGGTCTCCCGGCGGCGGGCGGCCAGGGCGTGCGGGGACGCGGAGAGTTCGACTTCGAGGCCGGTGGTGGCGAGGACGCGGTGCAGGACGTCCATGAGCGGGTCGGCCAGGGAGCGGCGCAGCTCGCGCAGCTCGGCGGCGAGGCGGGCGAAGCGGACCCGGGCGGCGGCGGAGAAGGGCAGCCCGTCCTCGGGGGTGCCCGCCGGTTCCAGGAAGGTGTCGAGGGCGTCGGCGAGCGAGATCACCTCGGCGGGGTCGGTGCCCTCGACCGCCGCGGCGAGCCGCGCGTCGGGGTCGTCGTCCGCGCAGGCGCCGGCGGACCGGTGGACCAGCAGCCGGGCGCGACGGCCGAGCAGCGCCAGGTCGCGGGGGCCGATGGACCAGCGGGGGCCGGTGAGGAGCCGGACCAGCGAGGCGTTGGCGCCGGGGTCCTGGAGGACCTCGCACACCGCGACGAGGTCGGCGACCTCCGGCAGGTGGAGCAGCCCGGACAGACCGACGACCTCGACGGGCACGTCACGGGCCACCAGCGCGGCCTGGATCTGCGGGAAGTCGCCCGCCGTCCGGCACAGCACGGCGATCTCGGCGGGCTCCGTGCCCGTGCGCACGAGATGGGCGAGGGAGTCGGCGAGCCACTCGATCTCCTCCGCGTGCGTGCGCAGCAGGGCGCAGCGCACGCTGCCGTCGCGCTCCGCGCCCGGCGCGGGGCGCAGCGCCTCGACGCCCTCGTGCATCGCGCGCAGCGGCCCGGCGAGGCCGTTGGCGAGGTCCAGCAGCCTGCCGCCGCTGCGGCGGTTCTCGCTGAGGGAGTGGCGGGCGGCGGGGGCGCCGTCGGCGTGCGGGAAGTGGGCCGGGAAGTCGTCGAGGTTGGCGACGGAGGCGCCGCGCCAGCCGTAGATGGCCTGGCAGGGGTCGCCGACGGCGGTCACGGCGTGGCCCGTACCGCCGCCGAAGAGCGCGGAGAGCAGCAGGCGCTGAGCGACCGACGTGTCCTGGTACTCGTCGAGCAGGACGACCCGGAACTCGTCGCGGAGCAGGGCCCCGACCTCGGGTCTGGTGGCGGCCAGCTCGGCGGAGAGGGCGATCTGGTCGCCGAAGTCGAGCAGATCGCGGGCGCTCTTGGCCTCCCGGTAGCGCCCGACGAGTTCGAGCAGCTCGCGGCGGGCGGCGGCGGTCTCGGGGATCTTGCGCAGCTCGGCGTTGCTGAGCCTGACCCCGTCGAGCGCGGCGAGCAGCTCGGTGTCGTGGGCGGTGAGCCGGGCGGGCGCCACGAGGTGCTCCGCCAGCTCGGCGTCGAGCGCGAGCAGATCGCTGACCAGGGCGGGGAGGGTCTTGGTCAGGGCGGGATACGGTCCCGGCGCGTCCCGCAGGACGCGCGCGGCGAGCTGGAAGCGGGTGGCGTCGGCGAGGAGCCGGGCGGTGGGTTCGAGGCCGATCCGCAGGCCGTGGTCGGTGAGGAGCCGGCCGGCGAAGGCGTGGTACGTCGAGATGCGCGGCTCGCCGGGGGGATCGTCCCCCGCGATGGGGTCCGGATCCGTGACCCCGGCGCGGACCAGCGCCTTGCGGACGCGCTCGGCCAGCTCGCCCGCCGCCTTGTTGGTGAACGTGAGCCCGAGGACCTGCTCGGGCGCGACCTGTCCGCTGCCCACCAGCCACACCACCCGGGCGGCCATCACCGTCGTCTTCCCCGAGCCGGCTCCGGCCACGATCACCTGCGGGGCGGGCGGCGCGGTGACGCAGGCCATCTGCTCCGGGGTGAAGGGGATCCCGAGGAGCTCCTTGAGCCGCTCGGGATCGGTGAGGGGTACGGACACGGACATGTCGGGAAGGTTATCGGCCGCCACTGACAACGGACGGGGGCGGCAGGCGTGGCCGCCGGTCGCGCGGGTGTCTCGTTCCACGGCCGCTGGTCGGCGGCCGCGCGGGTGTTTCATTCCACGACCTGCCGCCCCTCCGGCTGCGCGCTGCACGACGCGCGGAACGCGCAGTGCGCGCAGTGCTGGCCCGTGGAGGGGGTGAAGCGTTCGTCCAGGACGCGGCCGGCCGCCGTGGTGAGCAGCTCGCCGACCCACTCCCCGGTGAGCGGTTCCTGCGCCTGGATCCTGGGGAGTTCCTCGCCGCCCTCCTTCTTGGGGGCCGGCTGGCGCAGCTGGACGAGTTCGGCACCGGCCGACGGCGGGCGGCGGCCGTCGAAGACGTCGTCGAGGGCGCCCTCGCCCACGGCGAGCTGGTAGACGGCGAGCTGGGGGTGGCGGGCCACCTCGTCCTTGGTGGGGGCCTGTTTGCCGGTCTTGAAGTCGACCACGTAGGCGTGGCCCTCCGCGTCCCGCTCCACCCGGTCCATGGAGCCGCGGATCCGTACTTCGTACGGACCCGCTTCGAGGGTGACGTCGAAGCCGTGCTCCGTGGCGGCGGGGGTCCGGCCGCCCCGGTCCATGACGTGCCAGCGCAGGAAGCGTTCGAGCGCCACGCGCGCGTGCTCCTTCTCCTGCTGGGACTTCCAGGGCGCGTCGAAGGCGAGCGCGTCCCATACGGAGTCCAGCCGGGTCATGAGGACGGCGAGGTCGGCGGGGGTGCGGCCGGAGGCGACCTCGTCGGCCAGGACATGGACGACGTTGCCGAACCCCTGGGCGGCCGTGGCGGGCGCGTCCGCCTTCACCTCGCGCCCCAGGAACCACTGGAGCGCGCAGGTGTTGGCCAGTTGTTCCAGGGCGCTGCCGGAGAGCGCGACGGGTCGGTCCCGGTCGCGCAGCGGTTCCGGCGCCCGGGTCGGCTCGTACATCCCCCACCAGCGGTCCGGGTGCGCGGCGGGCACGAGCACCTGGCCCTCGTCGTCGGCGAGGGCCGCGAGCCGGGCGAGGCGCCGGGCCGCCGCGTCCCGCAGCGCCGGGGTCGCTTCCGGGTCGACGGTGGTGGCGCGCAACTCCGCGACCAGCGGGGCGACGGCGAGCGGGCGGCGGGGACGGGCGGTGATGTCGCGGGGTTCGACGCCCAGTTCCGGCAGGAAGCGGGAGGGCTGGTCGCCGTCGTCGGCGGGCGCCTTGACGGCCGTGACGACGAGCCGGTCGCGGGCTCGGGTGGCGGCGACGTAGAACAGCCGTCGCTCCTCCGTAAGGAGGGCGCCGGGCGAGAGGGGCTCGGCCAGCCCGTCCCGGCCGATCCGGTCCGCCTCCAGCAGGGAGCCACGCCGTCGCAGGTCGGGCCAGAGGCCTTCCTGCACACCCGCGACGACGACCAGCCGCCATTCGAGCCCCTTGGCGCGGTGCGCCGTCATCAGCCGGACGGCGTCGGGGCGTACGGCGCGCCGGGTGAGGGTGTCGGCGGCGATGTCCTGCGCGTCCAGCTCCAGCAGGAAGTTGAGCGCGCCGCGGCCTCCGGTGCGCCGCTCGGCGCGGGCCGCCGCGTCGAAGAGGGCGCACACGGCGTCGAGGTCGCGGTCGGCGTTACGGCCACCGGCGCCGCCGCGCAGGGCTGACCGTTCGAGCCGCCCCGGCCAGGTGGTGCCCTGCCACAGCTCCCACAGCGCCTCCTCGGCCGTACCGCCGCCCTGAAGCAGCTCGCGCGCCTTGCGCAGCAGCGCGCCGAGCCGCTGCGCGCCCCTGGCGTACGCGGGATCGTGCGCCACCAGCCGCTCCGGCTCCGCGACGGCCCGCGCCAGCAGTACGTCGGACGGCGCGGGCACCGCCACCCCGCCGGCCCGCTCCTCGTCCCGCAGGGCCCGCCCGAGGCGCCGCAGATCGGCCGTGTCCATGCCGCCGAGGGGCGACGCGAGAAGGGTGAGGGCGGTCTCGGCATCGAGCCACGCGCCCTCCCCGGGTTCGACGAGGTCGGTGGGGTCAGTGAGGTCGGTGGGGTCAACAGGATCAGCGGAGTCGACAGGATCAGTGGGGTCGGCGGGATCGGCGGAGTCGGCGCGATCCGTCGGCCCCGTGGCCTCCGCCGCGGCCCGCAGCGACGCCCTGGCCACCGCCCTCAGCGCCGTCAGCAGCGGGGCCACCGCCGGCTCGTGGCGCAGCGGAACGTCGTCGCCGTCCACCTCCAGCGGAACGCCCGCCGAGGTCAGGGCGCGGCGGATCGAGGGGATGGTGCGGCCGCCGGCACGCACCAGCACGGCCATGTCCTGCCACGGAACCCCGTCCTCCAGATGGGCGCGGCGCAGGATGTCGGCGATGTTGTCCAGCTCCGCCGACGGGGTGGGGAAGGTGTACGTCTCGACCCGGCCGCCCTCCCGTACCGCCGTCGGCTCGCGGTGCGTGCGTACCTTCTCGGCGGGGAGCCGGGTCAGCGGCATCCGGCGGGTCAGCAGCCGGGTCGCCGCCAGCAGCCGGTCGCCCGAGCGGCGGGAGGTGGTGAGCACCTCGACCGGCGCCGGGCGGCCGTCGGAGCGCGGGAAGGCGTCGGGGAAGTCGAGGATGCCGTTCACATCGGCGCCCCGGAAGGCGTAGATCGACTGGTCGGGGTCGCCGAAGGCGACCAGGGTGCGGCCCCGGCCCGCCACCGCGTGCAACAGCCTGACCTGCGCCGGGTCGGTGTCCTGGTACTCGTCGACGAACACCGCGTCGTACCCGGCGACGATCCGCGCGGCGACCTCCGGGCGCTCCGCGAGCAGCACCGCGCGGTGCACCAGCTCCGCGTAGTCCAGCACCCCCTGCATGTCCAGGACATCCAGGTACTCGGCGAGGAAGGCCGCGGCGGCCCCCCAGTCGGGCCGCCCGGTGCGCCGCGCGAACGCCGCCAGGGCGTCGGGTCCGAGCCCCAGTTCGCGGCTGCGGGCGAGGACGGCCCGTACCTCGTCGGCGAAGCCGCGCGTGGTCAGGCACGCCCGCAGCTCGTCCGGCCAGCGCACCCGCTGGTGCCCCTCGCGCTCCAGTTGGAGCTGGCCCGCGAGGAGATCGCGTACGGCCACGTCCTGCTCGGGCCCGGAGAGCAGCCGCAGCGGTTCGCTGAACAGCTCGGCCTCCTGGTGCGCGCGGATCAGGGCGTAGCAGAAGGAGTGGAAGGTGGTCGCCTGCGGCGCGCGCGCGGCGCCGAGCCGGACGGCCATCCGGTCGCGCAGCTCCACCGCCGCCTTGCGGCTGAAGGTCAGGACGAGGATCCGTTCGGGGGCGGTGCCCCGGGCGACCCGCCGGGCGACGGATTCCACCAGCGTCGTCGTCTTGCCCGTGCCCGGCCCGGCCAGCACCAGCATCGGTCCGGCCCCATGGTCAACCACACGGCGCTGCGCTGCGTCCAGCACAGGAGGATCCACCGCGACCGGCGCGGTGCGTACCAGCCGGTACGTACCCGACGGCCGCTGCCCTGCCCGGCGGTACGGAGCACGCCGGGTGACGGGCCCGGGGGCGGCCCCGGGCGGAGAACCGGTGGAAGACCCGGTGGATGAAGGGAAGCTCACGTGGATCGCCGGTCCTGGAAGGGGTGCTGGTGGTGACGGAGCCCGGGCACGAGACGGGTGTCCGTGCCCGGGCCGGAGCGCCCGCGGTGCTGAGGGCACCGGTGGGGCGCGGGGTGCGGCTGGTGTGTGCCGACGACGCTACGCCGTCGGGCGGCCGGGCCGCGTACCGCCCGTCGCCCGGAGGCCGCTCATCCGGAGGCCGCCCGCCCGGAGGCGGCTCACCGGGAGGCCGCCGCACCCGACCGCCGCGTCAGCCGTACGGTCCTTCGGTCCTGCCCGGCGACTCCCGCCGGACGGCCGGATGCCGGAAGCTGTCATATGTGAGCCATATCGCCCGTGCCCGCGCCGTCCCACCGCGCCCGCTTCATGTCCAGGCGCGGCAGATGCCCCTCCGCCGTACGCGCGGCCTCGCGCAGCGGCGTGCCCTCCTCGCGGTAGCGGTCCAGGGCCCGCAGCTCGTGCCCCGCCAGCAGCGCGCCGTCGGAGCGGACCACACGCCACCAGGGCACGGCGGCGCCGTAGAGCGCCATGGCCCGGCCCACCTGACGCGGGCCTCCGTCGCCGAGCCACTCCGCGACATCGCCGTACGTCATCACTCTTCCGGGCGGGATCAGCTCGGCGACATCCAGCACCCGTTCCGCGTAGTCGGGCAGCCGCGCCGCCCCCTCGCCCACCGGCTCCCCGGTCCCCTCGGCTTCCGCCGCTTCCCCGGCATCGTCGTTCCTCATCCGCTCCATCCTGCCGCACCCCACCGACAGCGGGCCACGGGCGGCCCGCCCACCGTGTCCCCGCGCGTACCGGCGGTCACCTCGGGCACGTACGCGCGCAAAGGGCCGCAACTCGCGCGTCCGATGCCCCCGCAATGCACCCTGATGCCCCCGTCTGTCATCCGCTCGTGCCACCATCATCCGGGCGGTGACTGGTGATACGAGATCAAGAAGAGACCGATTCGGCGGAGGGACCGACCGTGCAGCCTTCCGAGGCGGCCGGCACCTCCGGCGACCAGTCGCGTCCGGACACCGGACCGGGCGCCCCCGGCCCGGCCGGTGAAGCGCCCCCCGGCAGTCCTCCCGATACTCCCCCCGGCACTCGTCCCGGCTCTCCTCGCGACACCCCGCACGAAGCCCCTCAAGAGGCGACCCACGAGAAGTCCCGCGAGGACGAGGCGGACGAGGGCGCCACCCGCGCCGACCGCGTCTCCGGTGACGAGCCGCTGCTCGCCGCCCGGGTCCACCGCCCCTCCGACCTGCTGCGTCTGCTGGTCGGCATCCTCGCCATCGCCCTCCTGCTGGGTCTCTCCGCCTTCGCCCACGGCACCACCACCGGGCTGGAACACGACATCAGCAAGGGCACCGGCCAGGCCCCCGACCTGATCGTCAAGCTGGCCGGGCTGGTCTCCAGCATCGCCGTCCTGCTCGTACCGGTCGCGTTCGCGATCGAGCGGCTGATCAAGCGCGACGGTCTGCGCATCGCGGACGGTGTGCTCGCCGCCGTGCTGGCCCACGGCGTGACGCTCGCGACCGACCTGTGGGTCGCCCGCGCAGCCCCGGAGTCCATCGAGGCGGCGCTGACCCGGCCGCAGCTCGGCGGCGCCGGGATCACCGACCCCGTACACGGCTATCTCGCCCCCGTCATCGCGTACATGACGGCGGTGGGAATGGCCCGCAGACCCCGCTGGCGGGTGGTCCTGTGGGTGGTGCTGCTGCTCGACGCCTTCGCGATGCTGGTCGCCGGGTACACCACACCGTTCTCGATCATGCTGACGGTGCTGATCGGCTGGACCGTCGCCTACGGCACGCTCTACGCGGTCGGCTCCCCCAACGTACGGCCGACCGGGCAGACTCTGATGGCGGGTCTGCGCCATGTCGGTTTCCGCCCGGTCAGCGCGATGCGCGCCGAGGACGTCACCGACTCCAGCGAGCAGGGCGACCGGGGCCGCCGCTATCTGGTCACCCTGGAGGACGGGCCGCCGCTCGATGTCACCGTCGTCGACCGCGAACAGCAGGCACAGGGCTTCTTCTACCGGGTCTGGCGGCAGCTGACGCTGCGCTCCATCACCACCCGCAGATCCATCCCCTCCCTGCGCCAGGCGCTCGAACAGGAGGCGCTGCTCGCGTACGCGGCCATCGCGGCCGGGGCGAACGCGCCCAAGCTGATCGCCACCTCCGAGCTGGGTCCCGACGCCGTCATGCTCGTCTACGAGCACCTGGGCGCCCGCTCGCTGGACTCGCTGCCGGACGCGGAGATCACCGACGAACTGCTCCGGGGCGCCTGGCGCCAGGTCAGAGCGCTCCAGTCGCGGCGCATCGCGCACCGCAGGCTCACCGGTGACGCGCTCGTCGTGGACCGTACGGGCAAGGTGATCCTCACCGAGCTGCGCGGCGGCGAGATCGCGGCGGGCGATCTGGTGCTGCGCATGGACACCGCCCAGATGCTCACCACGATGGGGCTGCGGGTGGGCGCGGAGCGCTCGGTGGCCGCCGCGGTCGAGGTGCTCGGCCCCGACGCCATCGCGGACTCGCTGCCGCTGCTCCAGCCCATCGCGCTGAGCCGCTCCACCCGCGCGACGCTGCGCCGGCTGGCCCGCGAGCGTTCGCAGCGCGAACGGGACGCGGTGCTCCAGGCGTCCGAGACGAACAAGCGCGCCAAGGTGGCGGAGACCATCGCCGCCGACGGCGACCGCAAGGCCGCGCGGAAGTCCCTGCGGGCGGAGAAGCAGGCGGAGAAGCGGGCCATAGACGAGGCTCTGGACGAGGCGCGCGAGGAGGACCTGCTCTCCCAGATGCGCCAGCAGGTGCTGCTGATCAGGCCGCAGGCGCCGGTCGAGCCCGTCAGGCTCGAACGGATCAAGCCGCGTACGCTCTTCAGCTTCATCGCCGGGGCGGTCGCCGCGTACTTCCTGCTGACCCAGATCACCCAGGTGGACTTCAGCACCGTCGTCAGCGACGCGCACTGGGGCTGGGTGCTGGCGGCGCTGGCGTTCTCCGCGCTGAGCTATGTCGCGGCGGCGATGAGCCTGCTCGGCTTCGTCCCCGAACGGGTGCCGTTCCGGCGCACGGTCATGGCGCAGGTCGCGGGCTCCTTCGTCAAGATCGTCGCCCCGGCCGCGGTCGGTGGCGTGGCGCTCAACACGCGCTTCCTCCAGCGCGCCGGGGTACGGCCGGGACTCGCCGTCGCCAGCGTCGGCGCGTCGCAGCTGTTCGGGCTCGGCGCGCACATCCTGCTGCTGCTGTCCTTCGGCTATCTGACGGGGACGGAGAAGACGGCGTCGCTCACCCCGTCCAGGACCGTGATCGCCGGGCTGCTGACGGTCGCCGTGCTGGTGCTGGTCGTGACGGCCATCCCGTTCCTGCGCAAGTTCGTGGTGACGCGGCTGCGCTCGCTGTTCGCCGGGGTGGTGCCGCGCATGCTGGACGTGCTCCAGCGGCCGATGAAGCTCCTCACCGGCATCGGCGGGATGCTGCTGCTGACGGGCGTGTTCGTGATGTGTCTGGACGCGTCGATCCGGGCCTTCGACAACGGCAATCAGCAGCTGAGCTACGCGAGCATCGCGGTCGTCTTCCTCGCGGGCAACGCGCTCGGCTCGGCTGCGCCCACCCCGGGCGGGGTGGGCGCGGTCGAGGGCGCGCTGACGCTGGGTCTGCTGGCGGTCGGGCTGCCGAAGGAAGTCGCGGCGCCGGCGGTGCTGCTGTACCGGCTGCTGACGCTGTGGCTGCCGGTGCTGCCGGGATGGCTGAGCTTCTCGCACCTCACCCGCAAGGGAGCGCTCTGAGGTCCGAAACGGGCCCCGCCTGTCCGGGCCCGCGCCCGGTACGACACCGGTCGTACCGGGCCCGGGACAGGCGCTCCGTCGTCGGCGTCCACCCGCATGGCCCGCCGCCCCGCGCGGGCCGTCGGACCTGCCCGCACGATGGAGACATGCCAACCTTCTCCGCCCGGCGCGGCACGGCTCTCGCCGTCACCGCCGCCGCACTGCTGGCCGCCTCAGGATGCTCCGACAGCGGGAACTCCCGCAGCGGGAACTCGGTGGGAGGCAACTCCCCCGCCGGATCGTCCCGGAGCGCCGACGCCCCCGGCAAACTCGCGTCCCAGCGGCTCGACTGGAAGGCGTGCCCCGCGCCGTCGGCCTCGGAGGGCGGCGGTCCCTCGCCGTCCCCGCTGCCCGGCGGCACGCCGTGGGAGTGCGCCACCATGAAGGCGCCGCTCGACTACGCCAAGCCGGACGGTGACACGATCGACCTGGCCCTCATCCGGGCCAAGGCGCGCGACACGAAGCAGCGGATCGGCTCGCTCGTCTTCAACTTCGGCGGCCCCGGCGGCTCGGGCATCACCGGGCTGCCCGCCTTCGCGAGCGACTACGAGAAGCTCCGCGCCCGCTACGACCTGGTCAGCTTCGACCCGCGCGGGGTCGGCCTCAGCGCCGGCGTCCGGTGCGAGAGCGACCAGCAGCTCGACGCGTACTTCGCCCAGAACGGTTCGCCGTCCACGCCCGCCGAGCAGAAGACGTACGTCAAGGGACTGTCGGACTTCGCCTCGGCCTGCGAGAAGAACTCCGGCAAGGTGCTCCCGCACGTCGGTACGACCAACGCCGCGCGCGACATGGAGCTGATGCGCCAGGTCCTCGGGGACAAGAAGCTGCACTACTTCGGGATCTCGTACGGCACCGAACTGGGCGGCGTCTACGCGCACCTGTATCCGAAGTCCGTCGGCCGCGCGGTCTTCGACGCCGTGGTCGACCCCACCCAGGACTCCGAGCAGGGCTCGATCGGCCAGGCGAAGGGCTTCCAGCTCGCCCTGACCAACTTCGAGAAGGACTGTGTGGCGCGCGGCAGCGCCTGCAAGCTGCCGGGCACCACGCCGAAGGAGATCGAGTCCTTCATCACCAAGCTGCTCGACCGGATCGGCAAGCGGCCCATCACGGGGATCGGCAGCCGGAAGCTGACCGAGACCCAGGCGACCAACGGCATCGCCCAGTCGCTCTACTCGAAGGACTTCTGGCCGTATCTGGAGCAGGGTCTCGACGAGGCGGACGGCGGCAACGGCGCCCTGCTGCTCGCGCTGTCCGACTCGATGAACGGGCGCGACCAGTACGGGAAGTACAGCAACATCCAGGCGGCCAACGCTGCGGTCAACTGCGCCGACTCCAAGGAGCGCTACACCCTGGCGCAGACGAAGGCGAAGCTCCCCGAGTTCCGCAAGGCGTCCCCCGTCTTCGGTGACTTCCTCGGCTGGGGGCTGATGAGCTGCTCCAAGTGGCCGGTGGCCGGGCAGTGGACCCACCCGGACGTCAGCGCGCACGGCTCGGCCCCGATCGTGATCATCGGCAACACCGGTGACCCGGCGACTCCGTACGCGGGCGCCAAGGCGATGTCCGACGCGCTGGGCAAGGGGGTCGGCGTGGAGGTCACGTACCACGGTCAGGGCCACGGGTCGTACGACAGCGGCGACAAGTGCGTCCAGGGCGCGGTCAACGACTATCTGCTGAACGGCAAGGTCCCGTCGGCCGGTACGGTCTGCCGCTGACCTCTTGGGACCGGGCACGGCACACACGGCGGGGCCGGTACACCTGAGGTGTACCGGCCCCGCCGTCGTACCGCCGGAGCCTTCGGCGCACATCTCGAACGCTTCAGACGCCTCAGACGCTTCAAACGCCTCAGTAAATGGGCTTGCTCGGCTCGATCTGGTTCACCCAGCCGATGACTCCGCCGCCGACGTGCACCGCGTCGGAGAAGCCCGCCGACTTGAGGACCGCGAGGACCTCCGCGCTGCGGACACCCGTCTTGCAGTGCAGGACGATCTTCTTGTCCTGCGGCAGCGTCGCCAGGGCGGTGCCCATCAGGAACTCGTTCTTCGGGATCAGCTTGGCGCCGGGGATCGAGACGATCTCGTACTCGTTCGGCTCCCGGACATCGATGATCTCGATGTTCTCGCCGTCGTCGATCCACTCCTTGAGCTGCTTGGGAGTGATCGTCGATCCGGCCGCCGCCTCCTGCGCCTCCTCGGACACGACGCCGCAGAACGCCTCGTAGTCGATCAGCTCGGTGACGGTGGCGTTCGGGCCGCAGACCGCGCAGTCGGGGTCCTTGCGGACCTTGACCTGGCGGTACTGCATCTCCAGGGCGTCGTAGATCATCAGCCGGCCGACCAGCGGGTCGCCGATGCCCGCGAGGAGCTTGATCGCCTCGGTGACCTGGATGGAGCCGATGGACGCGCAGAGCACGCCCAGCACGCCGCCCTCGGCGCAGGAGGGGACCATGCCGGGGGGCGGGGGCTCCGGGTAGAGGCAGCGGTAGCAGGGGCCGTGCTCGGACCAGAACACGCTGGCCTGGCCGTCGAACCGGTAGATCGAGCCCCACACGTACGGCTTGTCCAGCAGCACGCAGGCGTCGTTGACCAGGTAGCGGGTGGCGAAGTTGTCCGTGCCGTCCACGATCAGGTCGTACTGCGAGAAGATCTCCATCACGTTCTCGGCCTCGAGCCGCTCTTCGTGAAGGATCACGTTCACATAGGGGTTGATCCCGAGGACGGAGTCCCGTGCGGACGCCGCCTTGGACCGGCCGATGTCGGCCTGGCTGTGAATGATCTGCCGCTGGAGGTTCGACTCGTCGACCTCGTCGAACTCCACGATGCCGAGCGTGCCGACACCGGCGGCGGCCAGGTACATCAGGGCCGGGGAGCCGAGACCTCCGGCGCCCACACACAGCACCTTGGCGTTCTTCAGCCGCTTCTGACCCTCCATCCCGACGTCCGGGATGATCAGATGACGGGAGTACCTGCGGACCTCGTCGACGGTCAGCTCGGCAGCGGGCTCGACCAGGGGTGGCAACGACACAGAGACCTCAACAAGGGGGTTGGTCGGTCATTCAATACGGATGTTCTCCCTGCAACACTGCCACGGCCCTTCTCATTCCGAGACACCCGGTCCGACTCGCGAGACGATCTCGTCCCAGTAGCCGGGCAGCGCCTCGAAGGGGCTGCCGTGGCCCGTCCGGTCGTGGTGACCGGTGCGGTCGGTGAAGAAGATCGTGCCCGCGCCCTGCCAGCGGGCGATCCGCATCGCCTCCTCCAGATGGGTGCGCGGCACCCCGTGGACGAGATGGACGAAGCGCTCGGCCGGATAGTCCGCCGTCCAGGGAGCCGCCTGTGACCAGCGGTAATCCGTCCACGGCCCGGAGAAGGTGACCAACTGGTCGGCGGCCCCCGCGTATCCGGGGTACGGATGCCTGCCGTGCCCCAGGACGATGTACCCGCCGTCGTACCGGCGTTCGTGGGCCTGCTCGGGCGGCGAGCCGGGACCGTCGTCCAGCATCGCTTCGAGGACCGCCGTCGTCCGCCGTACGTCGGCCAGCTCCGCGCGGCCGGCCGGGCAGCGGTCGAGGAAGAACCCGCCGACGCGGTACCAGTCGAGGAAGCGTCCGGCGTCGGTGGCGATCTCGCCGAAGGGCCGGGCGCCGTACGCCAGGTCGAGATGGCCGAGCACTCTGGTGCCGGTGTTGGTGAGCCGGCCCGCCGCCGCGAGGCAGTGCGGGTCGGGCCGGTCGCCGGGACCGTCGGCGACATTGAGAACGGCCCAGTGCAGCGGGGTGCCCGGCCGGGTCAGCTCGGCCCACTCGACCGGAGCGAGCAGCGGATGCGCGTACCCCGGCACACCGAAGCCGAGCCGGCTCTCCCGCGTGGCGGAGAGCCGGCCGTCCGCGCTGGTCAGATACGGCACGCTGCCTCCATCCAGATATCGGCGAGTGACTCCTCCAGATTGATCCGGGGCCGCCAGCCGAGCCGGTCGCGCGCGGTGCGTACATCGGCCTGCTGCCAGGCTCCGCAGCCGTCGGGGTACGGGGAGGGGCCGGCGCCCAGGTGCTCGGCCACCGGTTCGGACCTGGGGTGGCCGATGGTGGCGTGAGCGGCCCGCAGCAGCCTCGGATCGCCGTGGCCGCCGGGTCCGCCGCCGCCCTGGGGGACGTCGAGTTCGTGCAGGGCGCCGGGGTAGCCCGCGACCCTGGCCAGTACGGCCGCCGCGTCCCGGAGTTTGACCGCGCGGCCGGTGCCGATGTTGACGATGCCCTGGGCGGCGGAGAGCGAGGCGGCGTGCACGGCGCGCGCCACGTCGCGTACGTCCACGAAGTCGCGCTGGACGCCGAGCCCGCTGAGCTTCAGCTCGCCGTCGCCCGACTGCATGGCGCGGCGCATCGCCTCCGCGAGCCGGCCGAGCGGGGAGCCGGCGGGGGTGCCGGGGCCGACGGGCGAGAAGACCCGCAGGACCAGGGCGTCGAGCCCGGACCCCAGGACGAGTTCGGAGGCGGCGAGCTTGCTCACCCCGTACGGCCCGCCGGGCCTCGGTACGGCGTCCTCGGCCGTCGAGGAGCCCTGCGGCGAGGGCCCGTACTCGGACGCGCAGCCGAGCTGCACGAGCCGGGCGCCGCAGCCGCTGCGGCGCAGCGCCTCGCAGACGGTGGCGACGGCGACCGTGTTGTGGCGGGTCAGCTCGCGCGCGCCGCCCCGGGTGGCCCCGGCGCAGTTGATGACGACACCGGGGTGGACGGCGTCCAGGAAGCGGGTGAGCGCCCCCGGGCTGCCGCCGGCCAGGTCGAACCGTACGTCGGCGTCGTCGCCCCGGCCGAGCGCGGTGAGGTGGACGGCGGGGTCGGCGAGCAGCCGGTCGGCCACGAAGCGGCCGAGGAATCCGTTGGCGCCGAGCAGCAGGACCCTCATCGCGCGGCCCCCGTGTACCGACGGGCCGGTTGCGCGGCCGGTGCTGGAGAGTGCGGACTCATCTCTGGTTTCTCCTTCATTGCGGGTGTTCTTCGCGGGTGTTCTTCGCGGGTGTTCTTCGCGGGTGCTTCTTACAGATGCTTCTTTTCGGGCGCTTCTTTACAGATGCGACAGATGCGGCGGACAGCTGGGTTCGGTGTGCGCCGAGGCCCGGGAGAGGGCGACGGCGGCGTGGCTGAGGAGTCCAAGGGCGGCGGCCGCGCAGGCGAGCGTGGACACGGCTCCGGCGCCCCAGTTCAGGACGACGGCCCTGACGGGTGCCGCGAGGGCGTCGCAGCCGGGGATCCGGCCCGCCAGGGTGGCCGCGCAGGCCAGCGCCTCGACCGCGCAGGCGGCGGCGAGCCCGGTGGCAGCGGATTCGGGGAAGCCGTGCACGGTGAGCAGCCGGGCGAGCAGGAAGAGGGTGGCGAGCGCGACGGTGGGGGCGAGCGCGCCGTCGCCGCCGTCCCCGAGGACGAGCGTCGTGAGCAGCGACAGACCGGTGACGACGAGGGCATACAGGCCGACGAGGGAGAGCAGCAGGGGCCGGGCGCCCGCGGCGAAGTCGGCGAGCCCGCGGCTGCCGCGGAGTCTGCGGCGCGCGTGTACGGAGAAGAGGTGGGCGCACCAGGCGGCCGGGGCGACGGCGAGGGCGAGGGCGGCCGGTGGGGTGAGGGGCGCGGGCCAGGGGCCGTCGGGACCGCCGGCGACCAGTTCGGCCAGCAGTCCGTCACCGCACAGGAGGTAGGCGAGCAGCCAGTAGGTCCACAGTCCGGCGGCGGGAACCCTACGGCCCCCGGCGCGCAGCGGTCCGCGCCGCAGGCAGGCGGAGAGCGCGCCGGAGAGCGCGAGGGCCCCCGCCAGTCCTATCGCGAGCCGGCCCTGTCCGGCGCTGTGGTCGAGGCCGACGAGGGTGGCGGCGGCGACGGCGCCGGGCAGCAGCGCGAGGGCCGTCCACCGGGCGCGGCCGGTGGCTCTGCTGTCGCGGGCGGCGGGAGCGGCAGAGGCGGGTTCCCGGCCGGTGGAGGGGTACGCGCCGTGCGCGCCGTGGTGGGTGGCGTCGGGCGCGCCGTGCGTCGCCTCGCCGTGCGCGCCGTACGCGCCGTCGCCGTGAGCGCCGTGTGCCGCGCCGCTGTCCGTTCCGTGCGGCACGCGCGCGTACAGCTCCTCGGCGAGCGAGAAGACGTCGCGGTGCCGGAAGCGGGCGGCGGTCCTGTCGGTGATCCCGTGCGCTTCGAGCCCGGCCGCGATCTCCAGCGGGTCGACGGCGCGCTCGCACAGCGCGCGGTGCCGGTGCATCAGCGCCTTGACCGGATCGGCGGGGCCGCGGCGCGCGGCGGGCTTGGCGGCGGGCGCGGCAGCGGGCACAGGGGCCGCAGGCGCCGCAGGAAGCTCCGCCGGCAGCAGCGCCCGGGAGCGCTCGTCCCACGGGCCGGGGCTCGCGGGGGCCGGGGCGTCGGTGGCGAGCGACGCGGGCGGGGTGGGCTGGGCGGTCATGCGGCTTCCTCCGTAGGACGGTCGCGGTCCGCGCGCACCGCCGGCGCCCGGCTGCCGGCCGTCCAGGGGCCGGGCACATAGGTCTCGGGCGGGTGGGCGAACAGCAGCGGCTCCCCGTCGGCGTCGACGGCCTCGGCCCCGCGCCGCACGGGCGCCCGCGAGATGAGTTCCAGGTAGAGGGCGCGGAAAGCCGTGAGGTTCTGCTCGACGGTGAAGAGTTCCAGCGCGCGGGCGCGCGCCGCCGCGCCGAGCCGCGCCCGGCGCTCGGAGTCGCGCAGCAGCGCGACACAGGCGTCGGCGAGCGCCCGGGGATTGCGCGGGGGCACCACCAGACCCGTACCGCCGATGACCTCGACGACCGCGCCGACGTCCGTGGAGACCGTGGCGCGGGCGCAGAACATCGCCTCGACCAGGCTGATCGGGAAGCCCTCGACGACACTGGAGAGGACGACCACCCCGGCCGCCGCGTAGACGGCGGGCAGGTCGGGCGCCTCGGGGCCACCGATCTCCTCGAAGGAGACGGGGTTGTCCCCGACGGCGTGCGCGTCGGCCGCCTCGTCGGGGAAGAGATGGGCGGCGAGCCCCTGGCAGTGCGCGAGGTAGGCGGCGGCCTCGGGACCCACGACGGGCGCCCCCACGATGCGCAGCCGCGCGTCCGGTTCGGCGGCGCGGATCTCGGCGAAGGCGTGCAGCAGCGAGATCAGGTCCTTGCCGGGCTCGATCCTGCCGACCCAGACGAGCGTCGTCGGGTCGCCGCCGCCGTCACCGGCGCCCTTGCCGTCCGCGCCGTCCCCCACGCCGTCGAACCGACGGGCCTCCATGCCGGGGTAGACCGTGCGCAGCTTGGCCCGGTCGGCGCCGCACCGCTCCTGCCAGCGTCTGGCGTGGGCGTTGCCGGGGGTGATGACGCCGGCCTGCCGGTAGACCTCGGCGGCGAGCAGGCCGTGGAAGGAGGCGAGGAGCGCGCGGACCGGCGTGCGCACCGGCGTACGGAGATCGGTGGACGCCTCGGCGCGCCCGTCACCGGCGCCGGGACCGCCCCTGCCCGGACCGCCGCCGCCCGGACCGCCGCCGCCCGGCGCACCGGCGGTCGGCGCACCGCCGTCGGCCGGCGCGCTGGTGGCCAGGTAGTGCGCCCGCAGCCGCACGCCGTACTCCGTGACCAGCAGCGGCACTCCGAAGAAGCGTTTGGCCAGCAGTCCCGGCAGGGCTGCGGAGCCCCCGGAGGCGGCGTGGCAGAGGTCGACGGCGGCCAGGTCGTCGTCCCCGTACCAGTCGAGCGAGAGGGGGCGCAGAGCGCGCTCCAACTGGTCGGCGAAGGCCAGGAAATCGGGCACGTTGGCGGACTGCACGCTCCGGCGCGCACCGGGCGCGCGGCAAGCGGACTCCAGCAGCCGTACGGCGGCTTCCGAGCGCAGGGCGGCGTACAGCCCGCCGCGCTCCCGCGCCAGGTCGGCCAGGCCGTAGAGGCCAGCGGCGAAGCGGTCGGCGGCGGTCGCGGCGGCGGAGCCCGGGGCGTCGGGGGCCGGGTCGTCGGCGCGGGCCGAGCAGACGGCGGCGGCCAGTTCGGCGAAGTGCGCGGCGAACGTGCGCCGGTGGCGCCGTCCGTAGCAGTGGCCGTCGTCGGCCGGGGCCCACAGCGGCGCGGTGCGCACCCGCCCGACCTGGGGCGGCAGTTGTATCCAGCCGTGCGCTTCCTGCTGGGCGCTGCGGCTGAGCGCGTAGATGTCGAACTCGTGCGGTGCGAGCCCGCGCACGAGCCGGTCGCACCAGAGCCTGGACTCACCCGTCGCGTACGGGTATCCACCGTCCGTCAGCAGTCCGATCCGCACGAGCGCACCCCCGATCTCCCTTGTGGACAGCCGTCGTTGATCGACGACTCACAGCGGGACGACCGTAAGCGGACAACCCGGTGGTACGACGGACGGTTGTCCGTCGCACCACCAGAAGGGGTGAATGCACGTAACTTTCCCGTACCGGTGGCGTTCTGTGGCGCTACAGAGCCATCCGGATACGGAGTGTCAGGCCAGGGCCACTTCCTGGTCCGCGCTCTGCGGCGTTTCCCGGGCCGCGCGGACGGCGCGACGCTCCGCCGCGAGCGCGGGATCCAGCGCGGGCACGGCCGCCAGCAACTGCCGGGTGTACGGGTCGCGCGGCGCTCCGTACACCTGCTCGACCGTGCCCTGTTCGACGATCCGGCCGCCGCGCATCACCGCGATCCGGTCGCTGACCTGGCGCACCACAGCGAGGTCGTGCGCGATGAAGACCAGCGCCAGGCCCAGCTCCCGCTGGAGCTCGGCGAGCAGCGCCACGACCTGGGCCTGGGTCGTCACATCGAGCGCGGAGACGGGCTCGTCGCAGACGATGAGCCGGGGTTCGGCGGCGAGCGCGCGGGCGATTCCGACGCGCTGGCGCTGTCCCCCGCTGAACTCGTGCGGATAGCGGTCGTAGCGGTCCGGATCGAGCCCGACCCGCTCCAGCAGCTCACGTACGCGCGCGACGATCCGCCCCTCGTCCAGCACGCCGGCGGCCCGCAGCGGGTCGGCCACGGACTCGCCCACCGAGCGGCGCGGGTTGAGCGAGGAGACCGGGTCCTGGAAGACCATCTGGAGTTCGCGGCGGTAGGGCCGCAGCTCCCTCTCGGACGCCTTGCCGATCTCCGTACCCCGGTACGTCAGCCGCCCGGCGCTCGGGTCGAGCAGCCGTACGAGCATCCGGCCCAGCGTGGTCTTGCCGCTGCCGCTCTCCCCCACGATGCCCAGGGTCTCCCCGGGGGAGACGGTGAGCGACACGTCGTCCACGGCCGCCACGGTCCGCCGTCCCCGCCGGAACTCCCGCCGCAGGCCGACGGCTTCGATCAGCGGCTCGGCACGAGGCGGCACGTCGACGCGGGTCAGCGGCGCGTCCACCCGGGGCACCGCCGCCAGCAGCGCGCGCGTGTACGCGTCCCGCGGCTTCCCCAGCACCTCGGCCACCGGACCGCTCTCCACCTCCCGTCCCTGCCGCATCACCAGCACCTCTTCGACGCTCTCCGCCGCGACACCCACGTCATGGGTGACCAGCAGCAGCCCCATGCCGGTCTCGTGGCGCAGCTCGTGGAGCAGGTCGAGGATCTGCGCCTGCACGGTCACGTCGAGGGCCGTGGTCGGCTCGTCGGCGATGAGCAGGCGCGGTTCGCAGGCCAGCGCCATCGCGATCAGCGCGCGCTGGCGCATGCCGCCGCTGAACTCGTGCGGCCGGGACCGCGCCCGGCGGGCCGCGTCCGGGATGCCCACCCGGTCGAGCACCTCGACGGCCCGGGTACGGGCGGCTTTGCGGGAGGCATCGGTGTGGACCCGGTAGACCTCGGCGATCTGGTCGCCCACGGCGTAGTACGGGTCCAGCGACGACAGCGGGTCCTGGAAGACCATCGCGGCCACCGCGCCGCGCAGCGCGCGCAGTTCCCGGTCGGTGGCGCCGCCCACGTCCGTACCGCCCACGCGCACGCTGCCGCCGACCCGGGCGCCGGTCCCCCGGTGCAGGCCGAGCAGCGCGCTCGCGACGGTGCTCTTGCCGCTGCCCGACTCGCCGACCAGGGCGATCGCCCGGCCGGGCGCGAGCCCGAAGGAGAGGCCGTCCACGGCCCGTACGGTCTCCTCCGCGCTCCCGGCGCCCGCCGTGAAGTCGATGGTGAGGTCCACGACCTCGACCAGCCGATCCGCCTGGTCGATCCGGTCCGTCCGATCCGTGCGATCCGTGCGATCCGTCTGATTCATCTGATCCGTCACCGCAGTGCCACCCTTCGGTCGGCCGCCGCGTACAGCAGATCGGCCACCACGTTCGCCAGGACGACGACCGTGCCCGTCACCAGCACGACGCCCACCACCACCGGGAGATCGACCACCCGCACCGCGTCGACCAGCGTCTTGCCGATCCCCGGGATGCCGAACAGCGTCTCGGTGAGCACCGCACCGCCCATCACCGTGCCGAAGTCGTTCGCGTTGAGCGCGATCACCGGCGGCAGGGCGCCGCGCAGCGCGTGCCGCCCGACGAGTCCCCGCTCGCCCACGCCGTAGGCGCGGAAGGTGCGGATGTGGTCCTCGGCCAGCGTCTCCAGCGTGGAACTGCGCGTCAACCGCGCGTATTTGGCGCTCTCGAAGAAGCCCAGCGTGAGCCAGGGCAGCAGCATGTTCCACGCCCATTGCTCGGGATCGTCCGACAACGGGACGTACGAAGGGAACGGCAGCCACCGCAAGTACGCGCACACCAGCATCAGGAGCAGCAGCCCGAGGATGAAGACGGGCGTGCCGGTGGCGGCGAGCGTGATCACGGTGAGCACGCGCTCGGTGATCCCGCCCCGGCGCAGCGCGGACAGCAGCCCGGTGCCGACCCCGACGACCAGCCAGACGGCCATCGCGCCGACGGCGAGGGAGAGCGTGGCCGGGGCGCGGTCCAGGATCAGCTGGGTGACCTGCTGGTCGGTCTTGTACGAGAAACCCAGGCACGGCGCGTCGCAGTGCAGCAGCGCCGCGCCGGTCGAGTAGTCGCGTCCGGCGAAGATGCCCCGGAGGAAGTGGCCGTACTGGGTGAGGACGGGTTCGCCGAGCCCGAGCCGCTCCCGTACCTGCGCGACCTGCGCCGTCGAGCAGCGCTCGCCGCAGGCCAGCCGGGCGGGGTCGCCGGGCGCCAGGTAGAAGAGCGCGTAGATCGCCACGGAGAGCACGAGCAGGACGAGCAGCGCGCCGCCGAGCCGTTTGAGCAGGTAGCGCGTCATGAGGCGGTTTCCTCGGGAGCGGAGTTCTTGGCTGAGCCACGGGCCTTGCGCGCGGCACGCGTGCCGACCCGCAGCCGGCTGGCCTCGCGCGGGTCGAGCGCGGTCCGTACCGCGTCACCCAGCACGGTGAACGCGAACACCGTCACGAACAGCGCTCCGGCGGGCAGCAGGACGTACATCGGATCGGCCCGGAACCAGGTCTGCGCGTTCGACAGCATCTGCCCCCAGGACGGCGTCGGCGGCTTGACGCCGATGCCGAGGAACGACAGCGACGCCTCGTTCACGATGTTCATGGGGACGAGGATCGCCGCGTACGTGATGACGGGCGCCGCCAGCGACGGCAGCAGCTCGCGCCGCGCGACCCGCAGCCGGCCGGAGCCGCCGAGCCGGGCCGCGGCGACGAAGTCGAGGCTCTTGAGGGTGAGGGTCTGCGCCCGGACGATCCTGGCCGTACCGCCCCAGTTGAGCAGGCCGATGACCAGGATCAGCAGCAGCGGGCGCGGGAAGCTGTCGGAGACGACGGCCGTCAGGGCGATCGCGAGGACGAGCATCGGCAGGGCGACCATCAGATCGGTGACCCGGCTGAGGAAGGAGTCCAGCAGCCGGTTGCCGAGCCCGGCGGCGAGGCCGATCGCGACGCCGATGATCACCTGCACCACGGTCGCGCCGACCGCGACGAGCAGCGAGATCCGGGCGCCGTACAGCATGCGTACGAACAGATCGCGCCCGGTGCCCGGTTCGACGCCCAGCCAGTGGTCGCCGCTCACCCCGCCGAACGAGCCGAGCGGCACCCCGCCGCGCGCGGAGTCGATCAGCGAGTCGTGGTACGTGTTCGGGTCCTGGCCCGCGATCGCGGCGAGCAGCGGCGCGGCCAGCGCCAGCACGATCAGCAGCGCGAGAACGCCCCCGGCCACCAGGGCCGAGGGGCGTCCGCGCAGCCGTCGCCAGACCTGACGGGCGCCCGGGGCGGCGGGGACCGGAGCTCCGGCCGCCGTCCCGGGCGCGTCAAGGGCGGGAGGCGAGGTGGTCACTTGACCGAGACCTGCGAGATGTCCAGGACGCCGGTCCAGTCGCTGATCACAATGTTCTTGACGTCCTTGCCGTACAGCCGCTTGTAGACCGGGTGGAAGAGCGGCACGTCGAGGGCCTTCGCACCGATCTTCTCGTCGAGCGCGCCCCAGCGCTTCGCGGCGGCGGCCGGGTCGGTCAGCTTGTTGATCTCGTCGATCTCCTTGTTGACCGCCGGGTCGTCCAGCTGCGCGTGGTTGAAGTTGGAGCCGTCCTTGACGATCTGCCGGCCGTCGAAGATCGGCGCCAGGAAGGGGCCGCCGGAGGGCCAGTCGGCACCCCAGCGGGAGAGGAAGAAGCCGGGGCCGTCCTTGTAGGTCCAGCGCGCCTCGTTGAACGCGTTCTGGTCGAGGCCGACGAGCTTGACCGTGATCCCGGCCTTCTTGAGGGCCTCCTGCACGGCGGTGGCGACCTCGGGGCTGGTCTCGCGGTTCTGGACGGTGGAGTGGGTGAGCGAGATCGTCAGGCCCTTGGGGTAGCCGGCCTCCTTGAGCAGCTCCTTGGCCTTGGCCGGGTCACCGGTCCTACCGGCCGGGAAGTGGTCGTAGGGCGTGTAGCCGAACGCCTTCTGCTCGGGGAGGAAGGTGGTCGCGGGCTCGGCGAGCGCGGAGCCGCCCGCCGCGTTGATCACGCTGGTGCGGTTGATGGCGTACGAGATCGCCTCGCGCACCTTCGCGTTGTCGAACGGCTTGACCTTCGGGTTGAAGGCCAGGTAGTTCGTGTAGCCGAAGTGGCCGGTGCCGACGCGGGCGGCGAGCGCCTTGTCGCCGCTGACCTGGGCGAGTTCGGCGGGCCCGAGGTTGGTGTCGGTGGTGATGGCGGCGGCGTCGGCGCCCGAGCTGGTGGACAGCCGCTGGTTGATGACGGCCGCGTCGAGACCGGCCTTGACGTCGATCTTGTCCGGGTAGGCGTGGCGCTGGTCGTCGGTCTTCTCCGACCAGTGGGGGTTGCGCACCAGGGTGATGTGCTGGCCGTCACCCTCGTTGGAGACGACCTTGTACGGACCGGAGGAGACGGGGTGCTCGGCGTACTTGGCGCCCTTGTCCTTGGCCTTGGGGACCGGCGCGAACTGCGTCTGGGTGGCGACGAAGGGGAAGTCGCCCTCGGGCTTGTTGAGCTTGAAGACGATCGTCTTCGCGTCGGGCGTCCCGATCGAGGCGAGGCCCTTCTTGTCCTTGTACGGGCCCTCGTAGTCGGCGCCGCCGATCAGCCAGTCCCGCAGATAGGGCGCGCCGCCGGACAGCTCGGCGGCGAAGGAGCGCTCGATGCCGTACTTGATGTCGGCGGTGGTGATCGGGGTGCCGTCCTCGAACTTCAGCCCGTCCTTGAGCGTGTACGTCCACTCGGTCGCGTCCTTGTTGGGGCGACCGGTGTCGGTGGCGAGGTCGGGGACGACCTTCGTGCCGTCCGCGCCGTTGGCGCGGTTGCGGGTGGTGAGCGTACGGAAGACCAGCGAGGGAACGTTGCCGCCGCCGGAGGTGTAGAGCCGGGCCGGGTCGAAGCTGGTCTGCGGCTCGGTGTTCAGCACCGAGAGCGTGCCGCCCTTCTGCGGCTTGCCGCCGGCCGCGCCGTCCGTCTTGGCGGCGTTGTCATCAGGACCGCAGGCGGCGGCGCCCGCTGCCACGGCCAGGGTGACGGCTGCCGCGGCCACGCGGCGGTACTTGACGGACGGTTGACGCATCGGATGGGCCTCTCGGTGAGCTGCTCGGCAGCGGTCAGGACGGAGATGAGGGCGGGAACGCCCGGTGTCCGCGCAGGCGACAGCGGCGGCGAGGAGAAGAGAGGTCCGGCATGCCGCGCCCGCGTACGAACGGAGTTCGGCCCGGGGCGCGGGGAGATACGGCACGAGGATCGGCCGGGCGCGCTCGGGCAGGCGTCAGCGACAGAGAATGTCCGCCACGCACAGCGCCGTCACACCGATGAGCGCGAGCTCAAAGGCGGCGTGACCGTGGGCGGTGGCGGGGCGGGACGACATGTCGAGAAATATGGCCGACCACGCGTTCGATGTCAACGCGGGCGCGAGACGGTCGTCCCAACGGGCGGACACGGTCACGGCCGGGTCACAGCCAGGCCCGTGGCCCGTGACTCACGCGGTGGGAAACACCCAGGGATTGGGCCGGCACTTGATCCCGTCGATGTCCAGCGTCTTGGTCTGCTGCTGCATCACGGGGGCGAGCGCGCCGGGGGTGCGGCAGCTCTCGTGGTTGTGTCCGAGCCGGTGTCCGACCTCGTGGTTGATCAGCATCTGCCGGTAGCTGTGCATCGACTTGGCACCGAAGGTCTTGGCGCCCTGGGCCCAGCGGAAGGCGTTGATCATGACCCGGTCGGTGGCGGCGGAGTCGCAGGAGACATTGTCGACGGTGGTGTCCAGGCCGGACTTGTCGCACCAGAAGCCGGTGGTGCCCGGACTCGCCAGCGTGATCACGAAGTCGGGCTGACCACTGGAGACGCGCTCGAAGGTCATGGCGCCGTTGTGGGCCCAGCTCCGGTCGTCGTTCAGGGTCTTCTGGACGGCGTCGGCGAACAGCTCGCCGTCGAGGCCGAGTCCGTTCTCGATGTCCACGCGGTAGCGGAACTTCTGCCCCTTGCCCGGCGCCTTGGCCAGCCCCGGTACGGCGCTGAACTCGCCGGAGGCCGTCAGATCCGCGTCGAGGTCGAACTGCTGGGTCATCAGCTGCGCGTACGTGGGGGCGGCGGGGGCCCCCGCGCCTGCCGACCCCGCGGGAGTCGGCGTGGTCCTGCCGTCGGAACGCGAGGCGTCCCCGCTCCGGTCCGTGCGGTCGAGCTCGCCGGCCGCCTGGGTGCCGGTCGGCTCCGAGCCGCCGTCGGTGACCTGTCCGGCGACGACGACGGCGAGGACGGTGGTGACCGCGGCGGCGGCGATCCCGGTGAGGGCGCGTCCCTTGCCGCCCTTGGCGGGATCCCGCGGGTCGGAGTCGCCGGGCGCGGTGTCGCCGCCCGTACCGTCACCGGCGCCCGCGCCGTCCCGCCCGTCGGCCGTGCGCTCGTCGGCCGGCCCGGCGCCGGTGGGGCGCTCGTCGGTGGTGGTGCCGGTACCGGTGCCGGGAGCCTGGGCCGGGAAGCCGCGAGCGGGCGCGCCCTGCCGGGTGATGGTCCTGGCGACCGGCGCCTCGAAGGTGTCCGCGGCGTCGAACGCGTCGATGAACTCGCGGCGCGGTCCGGGGACCACCGGGCGGTCCGCGCCCTGTTCGCGCGGGCCCGGACGGCTCTGCGGCGCGCCGCGCGGCGGGGCGGCCGCGCCGGGGGCCGCGCCCTGGAGCGGGGCGCGCGCCGGGCCGCCCTGCCAGTCGCCGTAGCGCTGCGTGGAGCCCCAACCGCCGCCGGGCTCCCGCTGTTCCGGATGCCCGCCGCGCACCTGCGCCACGCCGTGCGCGGGGGTCTCGTACGGCGGAGGGACGTGACCGTCCACGCCCGGTACGGCGCCACCGCGCCGCCGCCTGCCGTTTCCGGTGCCGGCCCCCTCGCCGGTGCCCGGGGCGCCGCGCCCGACGTCCGTCGCGCCCGGAGCGTCCTGGGGTGCGGAACCTTTGCGGCTGTGTCTACCCACGCCCGGGATCAGCTCCTGCCGTCTTCGACTTCGTCGTGTCCTCGCGCGTCTTCTGCTCGCGCGTCCTCGTACTCGCCGATGAGGTCCCGGCTCGCCCGGGCGACCTCTCCCGGGTACTCCATCATGGCGACATGACCGGCGTCGGGGAGCGTAAGGAGCCGGGAATCACGGAAAGCCGCCGCCGCCCTGCGCGCCATACGGTACGAAACCAGCTGATCCCGCCCGCCGTAGACGAGCAGGGTCGGTGCGAGCACCCGCTCGGCCCGCCGCCACAGTCCGTGCTGACCGCCGAGCGTGTACGCGTTGACGATACCGCGCGCCGAGCCCGTCATCGCCTGCCAGAAATGCGGGAGTTGAAGCCTGCGTTCCAGCTCCGCCACCGCGCCGCGCAGCTCCTCCTCGCCGATGTTCGCGAGGTCCCCGTACGTCAGCGACATCGCTCCCAGGGTGCGCCGCTCCGCCGTCCAGTCCCTGGTCAGATGGCTGAACACGGCGGCGAGCCCGGGGACCGCCAGCAGCGCCGTGGGCACCGCCGTGCGCTGCACCCGGATCTCCGGGAGCGCCGGCGAGACCAGCGTCAGGGTGCGCACCAGATCGGGCCGGGCGGCGGCGACCTGGGTGACGACGGCGCCACCGAGCGAGTTGCCGAACAGATGCGCGGGGCCACGCCCGTCCGCGTCCAGCAGCCGGACGACGGCGCGGGCGTGGGCGGTGACGGAGTAGTTCCCGTCGCCCGGCGGCGCCGAGTCCCCGAAGCCGGGCAGATCGACGGCCGCGCCGTCGACGACGTCCTCCAACAGCGGCATCAGCGCCGACCAGTTCCGCGAGGAGCCCCCCAGCCCGTGCACGTACAGCGCGGGCGGCACGCCGTCCCGGGTCGCGGGCCGTGACCGTACGTTCAGCGTGAGCCCCGGCAGCTCCACGGAGGAGAACCGCTCCCCCGCCGCGGCCCGTATGGGACTCACCTTCGGAGCCACCGCGGCGGCGATGGTTTCCGGCAGCTCGGTCGAAGACATGCGGGCAATGTTACGAGACGATCACGCCCGGATTCATGTGTTCGCGCTCACAGGCCGCATGGCGCCGCAACCCCGTGGCTCCTAGGCTCGGAGGTGAGGAAAGGGGGACGGCATGGCGGTCGATCCCACAGATCCCGACACCTTCGCGACGGACGACGAGGAAGCCGAAGCGGCCGGACAGGCCCCGGAGGTCCCCGAGGCCGACGCGGCCGAGCAGCGGCGGGAGGTACGGCACCACGGCGACGAACCGCTGACCGACGTCGACCCGGACGCGGCGAGCGAGGGGGACGCGGCGGAGCAGGCGCGCTCCGCCGGAGACGACGAGGACGACTACCGGCCGTAGCCGGGGCGCGGTCCCCGGAGCCGGTCCGGTGGCGGTCCCGTGCCGCGTCCGCGCCCGCGCCCTGCGGGACCGAGGTTTGGCCAGAACTTCCGAAAGGGCGGGCTCCGTGAAATTCTGCGTCCGCACGACGCGCCGTGTCGTTACCCAAAAGTACGATGGCGGAGTGGCGCATCGCGCGCACCGGAACGATTTTTGGGAGGCGGCGTGACAGCCATAGAGCAGACCGAGGCGGCCCGCCCGCGAGGCACCCGCCTGCCGCGCCGCGCCCGACGCAACCAGCTGCTGGGCGCGGCGCAGGAAGTATTCGTCGCGCAGGGCTACCACGCGGCCGCGATGGACGACATCGCCGAGCGGGCGGGCGTCAGCAAGCCCGTCCTCTACCAGCACTTCCCCGGCAAGCTCGACCTGTATCTCGCCCTCCTCGACCAGCACTGCGAGGCGCTGCTCCAGGCGGTCCGCACGGCGCTCGCGTCCACGACGGACAACAAGCTCCGCGTCGAGGCGACGATGGACGCGTACTTCGCGTACGTGGAGGACGAGGGCGGCGCGTTCCGGCTGGTCTTCGAGTCGGACCTGACGAACGAGCCGGCGGTGCGCGAGCGCGTCGACCGGGTCGCCCTCCAGTGCGCGGAGGCGATCTCCGACGTGATCGCCGAGGACACCGGCCTGTCCAAGGAGGAGTCCATGCTGCTGGCCGTGGGGCTCGGCGGGGTCTCCCAGGTGGTCGCGCGCTACTGGCTCTCCAGCTCCTCGGCCATCCCCCGTGAGCAGGCCGTCCAGTTGCTCACCTCGCTGGCCTGGCGCGGCATCGCCGGGTTCCCGCTGCACGGCGCCGAGGCGCACTGACCCGGGGTGCCGGGCGGCCCCTGACGGGCGTGTTCGCTGCGGGCGTGGGCCGCGGCGTCTTCCGGATGGTCCCTGCGGGCTAATGTGTGCGGAGTACGGCGCGGCTGATCGCGCAACGCAGACCGTTCGGAGGGACATAGCCGTGGAGGTCAAGATCGGCGTGCAGCACACGCCCCGCGAGATCGTTCTGGAGAGCGGGCAGTCCGCCCAGGAGGTCGAGCGAGCCGTGGCCGACGCGCTGGCCGGCAAGGCTCAGCTGCTCAGCCTCACGGACGACAAGGGGCGCAAGGTGCTCGTACCGGCCGAGCGGATCGCGTACGTGGAAATCGGCGAGCCGGCGGCCCGACGGGTCGGATTCGGCGCGCTGTAGTCACGGGCGCGCACCACGGTCGCGCCGAGGCGCGGCCTGGTACGCGTCAGGCGTCACCCGGGTATCCGCGAGGGCCCGGCGGGGAAGTCTCCCGCCGGGCCCTCGCGCTGTCCACGGCGGCGGCCCGGGGAGGGAGCGCGGCACGGGTTCCGCTCTGCGCGTAGCCGGGGCCGCAGGGGGGTCCGGAAGGGTTGCGATCCGAACACTCCGGGTAGTGACGTGCTGGGCCCACCAGCCCGCACCGCAGTGCCACCCCCGGCGTCGTGAGGTGATCGCAGTGATCCTTGAAGTCCTCGGATCTGTCCTGCTCGGACTGGGTCTCTCCTGGGCCGCGGCCCACCGGTTCTCCCACCGTCTTCCGGCGCAGCGGACCGTCTACACGGCGGGCCCGCTCGGCGCGCTCTTCGGCGCGTATCTGACCCACGCGGCGCTCGGCCCCGGCCATGTCCTGGCCGCGCTGGCCGGTGCCCTGCTGGTGGGAGCGGTGCTGCTCTCGCTGCTGCTGCGCCCGGCGGCCCACCGGCTGTACCGGGCCATGCCCTGACGCCGACGGGCCCCTGACCGCGGGGCCCGTCGCGCTCATTTCGTTCTCCGTGCCGTTCTTCCGCGCCGGGTCCCGTGCGTGCCGGGTCTCGTGCGTACGGTTCAGGCGGCGAGGCCGAGCGCGGCCATCCGCTTGGTGTGCGCCTCGGTGATCCGGGAGAACATCCGTCCGACCTCCGCCAGGTCGAACCCGGCCGCGACCCCGCCCACCAGCATCGTGGAGAGCGCGTCCCGGTCGGCCACCACCCGCTGCGCCTGCGAGAGCGCCTCGCCCATCAGGCGGCGCGCCCAGAGCGCGAGCCGGCCGCCGAGGCGCGGGTCCGCCTCGATCGCGGCGCGCACCTTCTCGACGGCGAAGTTGCCGTGGCCGGTGTCGTCCAGCACCGCCAGCACCAGCGCGCGGGTGTCGGTGTCCAGCCGGGCGGCCACCTCGCGGTAGAAGTCGCTGGCGATCGAGTCCCCGACATACGCCTTGACCAGGCCCTCCAGCCAGTCGGACGGCGCGGTCAGCCGGTGGAAGTCGTCCAGGGCCTTGCCGAAGGGCTCCATGGCGCCGGTCGGGTCGGCGTCGATGGCCAGCAGTCGGTCGCTCAACCGTTCGAAATGGTGGAATTCGGCGGCGGCCATCCGCGCCAGCGCGGCCTTGTCCCCCACGGTCGGCGCGAGCTTGGCGTCCTCGGCGAGCCGCTCGAAGGCCGCCAGCTCGCCGTAGGCGAGGGCTCCCAGCAGATCCACGACGGCGGCGCGGTACTGCGGCTCGGCCGAGGCCGTGTCCCAGTCCTGGGCGGCGATTCCGGTGGGCTGCTCGGCTGTGGGTGCGGGCTCGGTGGCGTTGTCGGGCGTCTCCATGCAGCGCACAATAGCCCGCTCTTCGCGGGGCGTAAGGGCCTGGTCAGACACCGCTGTCGGACCGTTCCGCCGATTTCGCCCAACACACATGCGCGATTCCGGGGTACAGTGATAATGCGCCTGCCGACTTTTCGGTGGGCCATCGCATGTGTTGGACAGTGTTTGACCAGTGTCTGTCCGAGGTTGTCGCCTCGTACAGGCCCCATGAGGATGCCCGGTCGGTGGCCCGATCGGCTCCGCCCCCGACCGCCCTCCGCGCGGACCGTGCGCACAGCTGCGCACGACTCGCAGTGAGGGGCCCCCTCAGCGGCACGAGCGCTCGAGCGACGGCAGTGGTCCCGCGCCATCCGGCCAATCCACGGCCGGCCGAGTACCCAGGTGCGGTACGACCCCCAGCGTTCGCCTCGCGTCGCGTCTCACAGAAGAGGCAGCACCCTGACTACGACTTTCCGAGAACTCGGAATCCTCCCCGAGACGGCCGAGGCGCTTGAAGCCGTCGGCATCCTGTCTCCGTTCCCCATCCAAGAGATGACCCTGCCGGTCGCCCTGTCCGGCAAGGACGTCATCGGCCAGGCCAAGACCGGCACGGGCAAGACGCTCGGCTTCGGTCTGCCGCTCCTGGAGCGCGTCACCGTCCCCGCGGACGTCGAAGCGGGCCGGGCCGGGCCCGAGCAGCTCACCAACGCCCCGCAGGCCCTCGTGGTCGTACCGACCCGCGAGCTGTGCCAGCAGGTCACCAACGACCTGCTGACCGCCGGCAAGGTGCGCAATGTGCGCGTCCTGGCGATCTACGGCGGCCGGGCCTACGAGCCCCAGGTCGAGGCCCTCAAGAAGGGCGTCGATGTGATAGTCGGCACCCCGGGCCGGCTGCTCGACCTGGCGGGCCAGAAGAAGCTCGACCTCTCGCACGTGCGCGGGCTCGTCCTCGACGAGGCCGACGAGATGCTGGACCTGGGCTTCCTGCCCGACGTCGAGCGGATCATCCAGCTGCTGCCGCCCAAGCGCCAGACGATGCTGTTCTCCGCGACCATGCCGGGCGCGGTCATCGGCCTCGCCCGCCGCTACATGTCGCAGCCCACGCACATCAGCGCGACCTCGCCCGACGACGAGGGCGCCACCGTCGCCAACACGACGCAGCGCGTCTACCGCGCGCACTCCATGGACAAGCCGGAGATGGTCGCGCGGATCCTCCAGGCCGACGGCCGCGGACTCGCGATGATCTTCTGCCGTACGAAGCGCACGGCGGCCGACATCGCCGACCAGCTCGCCCAGCGCGGCTTCGCCTCCGGCGCGGTCCACGGCGACCTGGGCCAGGGCGCCCGCGAGCAGGCGCTGCGCGCCTTCCGCAACGGCAAGGTGGACGTGCTGGTCTGCACGGACGTCGCCGCGCGCGGCATCGACGTCGAGGGCGTGACGCACGTCATCAACTACCAGTCGCCCGAGGAGGAGAAGACCTACCTCCACCGCATCGGCCGCACCGGCCGGGCGGGAGCGTCCGGTACGGCGGTCACGCTGGTCGACTGGGACGACATCCCGCGCTGGCAGCTGATCAACAAGGCGCTCGACCTCGGTTTCCCGGACCCGCCGGAGACGTACTCCACGTCCCCGCACCTCTTCGAGGAGCTGTCCATCCCGGCCGGCACCAAGGGCGTCCTGCCGCGCGCCGAGCGCACCCGCGCCGGGCTCTCGGCCGAGCAGGTCGAGGACCTGGGCGAGACGGGCGGCCGCGGCCGCAAGTCCGCCGCGGCGCCCGCCCCCGCCGTACGGGAGGAGCGCCCCGCGCGCACCCCGCGCCAGCGTCGCCGCACCCGTGGCGGAGCCGCGCCGGACGCGGCCGCCACGTCGGCGCCCGTATCGACACCGGCGCCCGTATCGGCACCGGTGACCGAGCCCGAGCCGCAGTTCCAGACGGCCGTGCCCATGGACGTCGTCCCGGAGAGCGCCGAGCCGCGCACCCCGCGCCGCCGCAGGCGCACCCGTGCCGCCGTGGTCGAGCTGCCGCAGACGGTCACGGAGCCCGCGCCGTCGGAGCCGGAGGCCGAGACGGAGGCCCCCAAGCCGCGCCGTCGACGCACCCGCGCCGTGAAGCCCGCGGCCGAGCCGGCCGCGACGGCCGAGAGCGCCGCCGCCGAGGCCCCGGCCGAGGAGCCCAAGCCGCGCCGCCGCACCCGCGTCACGAAGCCCAAGGCCGACGCGGTCGCCGCGCCGGAGGCCGCGGGTGCCGACGCGGACGGCGAGGCCCTGCCGAAGCCGCGTCGCCGCCGCGCCCGTACGGCGACGACGGCGTCCGAGCAGGACTGACCGCACGGCGCGGCACCGCACGCACCGCCGATGGCCCGACTCCCCCGCACGGGGGTGCCGGGCCATCGGCGTACCCGGGCACGGGCGCGCCGAGAGCGTCGTTAGCCTCGTCGTATGAGCAGGCCGCCGACCTTCACCCCGCCGCCCTGCGCGCGTGCGCGCACCCTCACGACCCGCCGCGGGCGGTTCGCCGTGCTGGACGGGCGGCCCGACGGGGAGCCCCGGGGCACCGTGCTGATGCTGCCCGGGTTCACCGGTAGCAAGGAGGACTTCATCGCGCTGCTGGAACCCCTGGCGGCGGCGGGCTACCGCGCCGTCGCCGTGGACGGGCGCGGACAGTACGAGACGGACGGCCCGGACACCGAAGAGGCTTACGCACAGGGCGAGTTGGCGGCCGACGTGCTGGCGCAGACCGAGGCGCTGGGCACCTCCGTACATCTGCTCGGACACTCACTCGGCGGGCAGATCGCCCGCGCGGCCGTCCTGGTCGACCGCGGCCCGTTCGACACGCTGACGCTGATGTCCTCGGGGCCCGCGCGGGTCACGCGGACGCAGCGGGAGCGGGTGAAACTGCTGAGCGACGCGCTCATGACGATGCCGATGGAGCAGCTCTGGGAGGTCATGCGTTCGATGGATCCTCCGGAGGAGACCCCGGTTGACGGCGCCGACCTGCGCGCCCGCTGGCTGCGGACCCGGCCGGCCCAGCTGATCGCGACCGGACGGCAGCTGAGCCGGGAGCCCGACCTGGTGGCCGAGCTGGCGGCCGTGCCACGGCTGCCCACGCATGTGATCTCCGGGGAGCACGACGACACCTGGCCGCTGCCGCTGCTCGACGAGATGGCCGAGCGGCTGGGCGCCCGCAGGACGGTGATCACGGGGGCGCTGCACTCGCCCAACACCGACCGGCCGCGCGAGACCGCCGCCGCGCTGACGGAGTTCTGGGACGCCCATCCCTCGTACGGGAACGCCCCGGGCGCGTACTGAGCCGGACGTGGTCCGTGCCGCGCGGCACGGACCACGTCTCCGCGCGTCCGGCGACGGGAGTCAGTACTGCGTCTGGAGGTGCTGCCAGAAGCCGTCCCGCAGCGACCGCCGCAGCATGGCGTGGCCCCGTAGCGACCGCTGGAGCAGTCTCTCCGCCTCGATCAGCAGATCCTGGTCCACCGGGCCCGGCAGATACGGATGGCCCGGCAGCAGCTCCGCCATGGCCTCCCGGCCCCGCTCGGCCAGCCAGGTGGCGGCGATCTGCGCGCCGACGAACCGGACCTGGTCCCGGGAGGGCGGCGGCTCGCCCTCGTGCTCGTATGTGGTGACCGGGCGCCGGGTGACGTACGGCCGGCAGAACTCCAGGTCGAAGGTGCGCTGGCTGTCGACCTCCCACAGCAGCGGCTCCGCCTGGTTGCGTCCCTCGCCCGCCTCTATGCCCCACAGGTGCACCCGGGCCCCGTAGCCCTGCGCGGCCTCGACGGCGGAGACCAGGTCCTCGTCGCCGCCGACCAGTGCCGCGTCGCTGATGGCGCGGTGCCGGGCGAGCGATTCGAGATCCGTGCGGATCAGCGAGTCGACGCCCTTCTGCTGGTTGTTGGCGTTCAGGTTGCCGAGTCTGACCTTGACGTCCGGCAGCTCGGCGATGGACTGCTGCTCCGAGGTGTGGATCCGCCGTCTCGCGCCGTCGTACCAGTAGACGCGGAGCAGTCTGCTGTCCGCGAAGATGATGCGGGCCTTGTCGATGAACGCCTCGATGAGCCCCTCGGCGTCCAGATCGAAGGCGCGCCGGTCCTCGGTGCCCGCCACAAGCAACCCGGCGGCAGCATAGACGTAACCGGCGTCGACGAAGATGGCATGCGTGGACGGGGTCTTGGCGACCTCGGCGAGCACGCGCTGGAGCAGCTCGTTGTTGCGCTCCAGCCGGGCGCCGATCTCGGTGAGGTCCCGGACGCCGTGCGGGATGCCCTCGGGGGTGTCCTCTGGGTGGATTTCTGCCTCGTTCATACGCGGTTCATTCTCCGTGAGCGATACCTTACCCGCCAGTAGTTAGCCATCCAAAAAATTTCCTTAGTGTAGGGAATGTTTGCAGAGGGCAACACGTTGCACATTGATGTAGGCAGCGACGGACTTTCCCGTCACCCATAGTTCTCCAGCAGGAGGATCAGACGAAGGGAGAAGCCTTGCGCTTCGAAATCATGCGACTCGACGACGTCGACGGTTCAGCCGTTGACAGCACCGTTGTGGACGCCGCCTCCGTCAACCGGATCGTGCAGCAGGCCGCCGCGATGGGCCAGCGTATCTATATCCGACCGGCCGAATCCTCGGCCTCGTAACCACTTCTCCGCGCCGTTCACTATTGTTCACACGAATGACGAAGCGCCCCTGTATGGGTCACCCGTACGGGGGCGCTGCACGCGTCAGGCGTTCTGGATCACCTGCGTCACGCCATTGATGATCTGCTGCACGGCAATGGCCGAAAGCATCATCCCGGCGAGCCGGGTCACCAGCACCACGCCGCCGTCCTTGATCACCCGGATGATCAGCAGCGAGTAGCGCATCGTCAGCCACAGCACGACGTGCATGGCCGCGATCTCCGCCCAGACCGAGAGCTGCCCGGTGGCGCCGTCGGCGTGCTGGACGGCGAGGATGACGGAGACGATCGCGCCGGGCCCCGCCAGCAGCGGCATGCCCAGCGGTACCAGCGCCACGTTGACGTCCTTGGTCTGCTGCGGCTCGTCCGTCTTCCCGGTCAGCAGATCCAGCGCGATGAGCAGCAGGAGCAGCCCTCCGGCGATCATCAGGGCCGGTACGGACACATGGAGATAGTTCAGGATCTGCTGGCCGAGCAGCCCGAAGACGGCGATGACCCCGAAGGCCACGGCCACCGCCTGCCAGGCCATGGCGCGCTGGACCTTGGCGGGCCGCCCCGAGGTGAGGGCGAGGAAGATCGGCGTGATTCCGGGCGGGTCCATGATCACAAAAAGGGTGAGAAAGAGGGATCCGAAAACGGCGAAGTCGAACACAGGTGAGGGCCTTGCGAGAAGAGAGCGGAAAGAAGGAAAAGGAAAGGCGAGCGGCATGACCGGCCGGAGCATCCTCGGCCGGAGCACCGGCTGAAAGACCGGATCCACGGACCGGTGTCACGGACCGGTGTCACGGACCGGGGTGACGAACCGCCGGGTTACCGACCCGAGGGGTCAGGCGGGTCCGCCCGCGCCCGGCACCGGGAAGGCACCGGAGGCGCGCCGGGTGATCTCGCCGTAGATTTCCGGATCGGTGGTGAAGGCGCCGAGTTCCACGAACTTGCGGCTGCCGTGGTAGTCGCTGGAGCCGGTCGTCAGCAGCCCCAGCTCGGCGGCCACCGCGCGCAGCCTGGCGCGGGTGGGTCCGTCGTGGTCCATGTGGTCGACCTCGATGCCGTCGAGTCCGGCGGCGGCGAGTTTCGCGATGGCGGACTCGGGGACGACCTCGCCGCGCTTGACGGCCTGGGGATGGGCGAAGACGGTGACGCCGCCGGCCGCCTTGACCAGCCGGATCGCCTCGATGGGATCGAGTTCGTACTTCTCGGCGTAGGCACGCCCGCCGTTGCCGAGCCACTCGGCGGTGAACGCGTCGGAGACGGTCTCGACGACGCCGAGTTCGACGAGGGCGGTGGCGATGTGCGGGCGGCCGAGCGAGGCGTCGCCCGCGATGCGCGCCACCTGTTCCCAGGTGATCGGGACGCCCAGCTCCTGGAGCCTGCCGACCATGGTCCGCGCGCGCGGAACGCGGTCGTCGCGCACCAGCTCGCGCGCCGCCAGGAACTCCGGCTCGTCCGCGTCGAAGAGGTACGCGAGCATGTGCAGGCCGACGCCGTCGAGGCGGCAGGAGATCTCGGCGCCTGTGACGAGGGTGAGCGGCTTGGCGGCGTCCGTCAGGTCGGCGAGCGCGGCGATGGCCTCCGCGTGGCCCCGGGTCGAGTCGTGGTCGGTCAGGGCGACGACGTCGAGTCCGGCGCGCGCGGCGTTGCGGACCAGTTCGGCCGGGGTGTCCGTACCGTCCGAGGCCGTGGAGTGGGTGTGCAGATCGATGCGCACGACGCGGACTCCGGCGGCTCGGGGGCGGACTGAGGACGCTCCAGGATAACCGCCCGCACCCCCTGCCCCCTGGCCGCCCTCAGTGCAGCAGCCGGGGCGAGAGCGCGCCGCAGGGCAGCAGTTCGACCTCGGGGCCCACGTCCCGCAGGTCGGTCAGGACGAGTTCGTCGTAGAGCAGCAGCCCGGACTGCTCGGGCCAGACGATCGCCCACAGCCACAGCCCCAGCGCCTCGCCCGCGAAGACCGCGCGGTCCTGCGGCGCCTCGGGGACGTGCCAGAGCGGAGTGGGGCGGCCGGCCGCGAGAAGTTTGGTCTGGGGTGGTTTGTCGACACAGATGGCGGGCCCCGGGTCAGGCCCCTCGATGCCCGCGTAGCGCGCGCCCAGCCCGACGCCCAGCTCCTCGGCCACGAGCAGCAGCTCCCCCGAACCGCCGAGCGGCCCGGGTCCCGAGCAGGCGACGGCGGTGGCGCGACCTCCGCTGCGGTCGTCGCCCGCGTACGCGACGCCGGTGAACAGCCAGCCGACGGGCAGCGGCCAGGGCATCCAGACGGGCACCCGAGCGCGGTGCACCACCACCCCGAGGGCCTCGACGCTGGGCGGTATCACCGGCTGCAGTGGATGGACGACGCCGTGCACGTCGCACTGCCAGGAGTCGGCGAAGAGACCGGGCGCCCTGAGCCGGCCACCGCACTTCGGGCAACTGGGTTGGCCCCTCATAGCGCCCAACGGTCCTCCCCGTCCCGCGCCGCGTCAAGGACGATCACCCGTCCGGACCGAGCCGTGACGGAGCGATTTAGATGTATATTGCACTTATTAGCTTCCCTAACTTAATGTGTTTTCATCACACCGACCAAGCGGAGAGAGAGGCGTCCCATGCGCGGAAGCGAGAGCGGAAGCGGAGCGGATCCGTTCGGCGAGGGAGCGGTCGCCGGGCACGGGGGCGGGACCGGCGGGCTGCCGCGTCAGCCGAAGGCCGTCTGGGCCACGGCGGGCGCGTCCGTGGTGGCCTTCATGGGCATCGGGCTCGTGGACCCGATCCTGCCGTCCATCGCCAAGGGGCTCGACGCCACCCCGAGCCAGGTCTCGCTCCTGTTCACCTCGTACTTCCTCATCACCGCCTTCGCCATGCTCGTCACCGGATGGGTCTCCAGCCGGATCGGCGGCCGCAAGACGCTGCTGCTCGGCCTGGCGCTCGTCGTCGTCTTCGCCGCCCTGTCCGGCACCTCGTCGTCGGTGGGCGAGCTGGTCGGCTTCCGGGCCGGCTGGGGGCTGGGCAACGCCCTCTTCGTCTCGACGGCGCTCGCCGTCATCGTGGGCGCTGCGGCCGGGGGCAGCGCCACGGCGATCCTGCTGTACGAGTCGGCGCTCGGCCTCGGCATGGCCTGCGGGCCACTGCTCGGCGCGCTGCTGGGCAACGCGAGCTGGCGCTATCCGTTCTTCGGCACGGCGGCCCTGATGGCGATCGGCTTCGTCTGCATCACCGCGTTCCTCAAGGAGCAGCCCAGGCCCGCCCGCAGGACCTCACTGCTGGATCCGCTCAAGGCACTGGGCCACGGCGGACTCGCGTCGGTCGCCGCCTCGGCGTTCTTCTACAACTACGCGTTCTTCACCGTGCTGGCCTTCACCCCCTTCGTGCTGGACATGACGCCCTACCGGTCGGGTGCGGTCTTCTTCGCCTGGGGCCTGCTGCTCGCGGCCTTCTCCGTACTGGTCGCCCCGAGGCTCCAGGCGCGCTTCGGCTCGCTCAAGGTGCTCGGCGGCTCGCTCGTCCTGCTCGCCGCCGACCTGCTGGTCATCGGGTACGGGAGCCACGGCGCGGCCGTGGCCGGCACGATCGTCTCCGGCGCGTTCATCGGCCTGAACAACACGGTCTTCACCGAGCTGGCCCTCGGCGTCTCGGACGCGCCCCGGCCGGTGGCGAGCGCGGGCTACAACTTCGTCCGGTGGTTCGCCGCGGCGGCGGCGCCCTTCCTGGCCCCGAAGATCGAGGAGTGGACCGATGTCCATGTCCCGTTCGTGGTCGCGGCGGCCGCTGCGGTCGTGGGCGCGGCCGTCGTCGGGCTCAGGCGCGGCGCGCTGACCCACGAGGCGGCGCGGCTGCGGCCGGCCCACAGGACCGAGGACAGCGTCTCGGTCTTCGCGGACTGAGCGCGCCCGCACCGGCGGTCGCGGCGGCGGCCGGTCAGTCCAGCGCCACCGAACGGCGCAGCGGGTCGCGCAGATCCGTGCCGTGCGTGAGCCAGCGCTCCTCCAGCTCCCGCGCGCCCCTGACCCGCTTCCACGCGGCCTCGTTGGGCGTCATCGGCAGCAGCGGCAGAAACCGTACGGGCTCCATCGGCGCGTCCAGCTCCAGGTCCGCGACCAGCCCGCCCGGCTCCCCCACCAGCACGGAGCTGAAGGGCGCCCCCGGCCACAGGGGCGCGCCGACGTCGAGCGAGCTGCCCGGGGCCACGATCACGCCCTCGACCTGTGGAGAGGCGGCCAGCACGGCGAGCGGGCGCAACACCTGGTCGGTGTCGGCCGTCCCGGCCCGTACGGAGAGGACCAGTTCGGCCCTGGGACCCCGTTCCGCGTCGGCCAGGATCGCCGAGGGATCGGTCATCGGCCGGCCCGACATCCCCAGGGTGGCGTAGCGCACCACGTCCGAGCCGCCCTCCGTGTCCCGGAACCGCAGGACCTCGTAGCGGTCCGTGCCCAGGAAGGTCACCGCGGCCCGCGCGTCCGGCTCGCCGAGGGCGGTACGGAGCCGGGCCTCGGTCAGCGCGAGAATTTCTTCCATCCGGGGAGCATAGATCGCTTGCGCTTGGGGCAGGGGTACCGATTGGCCCTCTGTCAGCTGATAGTCTTGGCCGCTGGTCGGGACAGCACGCTGAAGCGTCGCTCTCCAGTCCCGACACACGTCATCCCCCACGGGGGACCGGCCGGAGGAGGTGGGGCTGCGGTGGATCGAAGTCATCCGGCCAGTACCAGCCGCTCTTCCGCCCGCACCGTCTCCCGGTGATCCGACGCCCCGCCCGCTAGGGCAGACGGCCTCGCGCACGACGGAAGAGCACTTTTCACCCGCCGGTGTAATTGCCTGTCTGTAGCGAACAGCCGTCACCGTGAGCCCCGCGGTGCCGCCCGCTTTGCGGACGTACGCATCACGTCCCCATTCCGGGCTGTGCCACGCGCCCCCACCGACGGCCTCTCCGTGAAGGAGCCCGCCATGTCGATGATTCGTGACCTTCGCGCAGCGGTCCGCCCGTCCCTGCGCAAGAACCGTCCCGGGCACAGCAAGTACGACACCTACGACGCCACCCGTGACCCGTCCGCGTCGAGCGCGGTCGTGGACTGCGCCGTCTACCGCGAGGGCCGCCGGGTGGTGAGCGCCCCCTGTGTCACCCCGCACGAGGCGATGCTGCGGGTGCGCGAGAGCGGGGGCTTCGCCTGGATCGGCCTGCACGAGCCGACCGAGGAGGAATTCGCCGGTGTCGCGGCCGAGTTCGGACTGCACCCGCTGGCCGTCGAGGACGCCGTCCACGCGCACCAGCGCCCCAAGCTGGAGCGGTACGACGACACGCTGTTCACCGTCTTCAAGACCATCCACTACGTCGAGCACACCCAGCTGACCGCGACGAGCGAGGTGGTCGAGACCGGTGAGGTGATGTGCTTCACCGGCCGGGACTTCGTCATCACCGTCCGGCACGGCGGCCGGGGCTCGCTGCGCAATCTCCGCCACCGGCTGGAGGGTGACTCGGAGCTGCTGGCCAAGGGGCCCTCGGCGGTTCTGCACTCCATCGCCGACCATGTGGTGGACGGGTACATCGCGGTGGCCGGGGCCGTGCAGGACGACATCGACGAGGTCGAGATCGATGTGTTCTCCGAGCCCGCCAAGGGCAGCACCCGCGGCTCGGACGCCGGCCGGATCTACCAACTCAAGCGGGAAGTACTGGAGTTCAAGCGGGCCGTCTCCCCGCTGCTGCGGCCGATGCAGCTGCTCAGCGAGCGGCCGATGCGGCTGATCGATCCGGACATCCAGAAGTACTTCCGCGATGTCGCGGACCATCTGGCCCGGGTGCACGAGCAGGTCATCGGCTTCGACGAGCTGCTGAACTCGATTCTTCAGGCCAATCTGGCCCAGGCGACCGTCGCGCAGAACGAGGACATGCGCAAGATCACGTCCTGGGCGGCGATCATCGCCGTACCGACGGCGGTCTGCGGGATCTACGGCATGAACTTCGAGCACATGCCGGAGCTGGAGTGGAAGTACGGCTATCCACTGGTCCTGGCCGCGATAGCCACCATCTGTCTGACGATTCACCGCATGCTCAAGCGCAACGGCTGGCTCTGAGTACCGGGCCCTCGGAGGCGGCCATGCGGCTTTCCTCGGTACCACTGCCCGTCATGATCGTGGCGGTGGCTCTCGCGATCGCCGTCTTTCTGCGCGCGTGGTTGCCGCTGATGGACACCACGGAGCAGAAGGTGAAGGTCGGGGTGGCCGCGGCGCTGGGACTTGTCGCGATCGGCGCGGGCGGGGTGGTGAAGTTCGGCTGGCCGCTGAGCACGGCGCTCGCCTACTACCTCGTCATCATGGTGTCGTTCGCGATCGGTACGCTCGGCCACTCCACGTCGATCAGAGCCGTCGCGAGCCGCGAGGCCGCCGAGGGCCCGAGCAAGGAGAATCAGCTGTCCGGTCTGATGATGATCCAGCTCTTCGGCGTGATGGGGGCGCTCTTCGTGCTCGGCGGGAATCTTTTCGAGGACTTCTGAGCGGACCGGGAGAGAATCCATGCTCGACATACCCCGTGCGGTCATATTCCTGGTGTTCGCGCTCGGCATCGCCGTTTTCGCCCTGGCCTACATCATGCTGACCGTCACCTGGGGCCAGCGCTCGGTGCTCCTGTGGATGCTCATCCCGCTCACCGGCGGGATCGGACTCGGCCTCGGCAAGGGCGAGTCGATCGATGTGCTGCTCTTCAGCCTGGGCGGCTGCTTCTTCATGCTGGCGGCCCTGATGGCCTTCCCCAGGGGCAGGAGGAGAGAGCTGTACCGGCGCGAGGCGGCCGGGGAGAAAGTCGACTGGCAGGAGGCGGCGCCCCCGACGTGGGCCGTCTGGGTCTTCACCTGCACGGTATGTCTCTGGGCCGTCTTCTCCTTCGTCGCCACCGGCGGATGACGGAGCCGACGGAGATGAGGGGGAACCGCGTGAAGCCGCGCGTGCTGCGCAGACCGAGCATCCGGTACTCCACCCTGACGGCCTGCTTCGCGGGCTACGTGGCGATTCCGGTGCTCTGGTCCCTCTCGTACACGTACAACTCCCTGGGCGACCTGCTCATGGTCTCCTCGGTCCTGCTCGCCGTCTCCTGGCTCGTGTTCCGGATCGGCCGGGCCCGGGTGGAGATCCATGACGGCGGGCTGGTGCTGGTGGGGGTGCTGGGCAGGGACTGGATTCCCTGGGGCGCGTATCTGATGGTCGACACCGAGGGCGGACTCACCGTGCGGGCGCGCGGCGAACGGAGTTACGAGGTCGCCGCGTTCGGCGGCTCGCTCATCGAGGAGATGCTCGCCTCGCGCGGCCGGAGCCGGACCGTCCGGGCGGCCGAGGCGATCAGGGCCGCTTCCCGGGACACGCCGGCGCCGGCGCGGCGGGACCGGGAAGTCGTCTCGCGGCGGTGGGAGTTGATCCCCGCCGACCTGCTGCTGTTCCAGGTGGTCGTACCGCTCGCGCTGACCCAGTCCGGGATCATCCCGATGTGAGCGGGCGGGGTGCGGGGACGAAGGGCCGGCGGGCGAAGGGCCGGTGGCCGGCAGCCGCTCCCCGGACGCTGGATAAGCTGCGGGCATGACACCACCACCGCTCGGCCCGGCGCTCGTCGAGGAGGCCACCAAGAAGTCCGGCCTCGTGTGGGTCAGGGGTTCCGGCCCCGACCGCCCGCTGTGGCACGTCTGGCACGAGGGCGCGGCGGTGCTGGTCGGCGACGGCCCCGGGGAGCAGCCGCTGCCGGGACTGGTGGCCGGTTCCACCGCCGAGGTGACCGTACGGAGCAAGGACAAGGGCGGCCGGCTGGTGGTCTGGACCGCGGCCGTCGTGGAACTGGCGCCGCACTCGCCGGAGTGGGAGGCGGCCGTCGCCGAGCTGAAGGGCAAGCGGCTCAACGCGCCGGACGCGGAGGTCATGACGGAGCGCTGGGCGCGGGAGTGCCGGGTGCTGCGGCTGGTGCCCGGGGACTCGACCACCGAGCTGCCGAGCGGCTCGCTGGCGGCCGCCCCGCTGCCGACCGGCGCGACGACCCGTGAGCCCGTACCGGCTTCGCTGGGGCGCCTGCTGTTCAGGCGCGGCAAGAAGTCGGCACGGTCGGCGTAGTCCCGCGGGGAGAAGCGCGAACCGTCGGCGCGCGTCGCGCCCGCGTGCCTCTCCCGGCCCGTTCCCCGGCCCGTTCCCCGGCCTATTCGCCGGTCTTGGGCAGCCGGCTGCCGTAGTCGACGGTCTGGCCCTTGGACGGGGCCTCCAGCTCGAAGTCCTTGCCCCAGTCGGCGAGGGTGAGCGTCCCGGCGTTGCCCGCGCGCTCCAGCCGTACGGGGTACGGCGTGCCCTCCAGCGAGATGTCCAGCGTGCCGCCGTCGCCCTCGCTGCCGCTGATCTTGATGGTCCGTACGCCACCGATCCGGTCGCGGGCGCCCTTGTTCAACTCGCCGTGCAGGGACAGGATTCCGCCGAGCAGCACCTTCATGTCCGTGAACCCGGTCAGCTGCTTGTACGCGGGGTCCTCCTCGGGCACCTTCACATATTTGTCCCCGAGTTTGCCCGCCGCCTCCGAGTCCGAGGCGCTGGGCGTCGCGGTCGCCTTGCCGCCGGCTCCGTCGTCCGCGTGGCTCCAGAACCCCGCGTCGGCCTTCAGATAGAGCGCGTCCTCGATCCGCAGCAGCTGGAAGGTGCTGTTCTTCGAGACGACGGAGCCGAGCGCGCCGTTCTCCTTGAGCCGCATGTTGAGCTTGTACGCCTCGCCGCCGCTGACCAGCGTGCCGGCGAGCCGTACCGCCCCCGCCGTGCCCGCCGCCGTCCGCGCCTTCTTGTCGATCTCGGCGGCGGAGAGCTTGCCGACCCCGTTCGTCCCCTCGTCCGGATCCTCGCCGCACGCCGTGAGGCCCACGGCCAGTCCCAGGCAGATCGCGACGGGGAGGACGGCCCGGCGGGCCCGGTCCGACGATGGGAGAACGGTCACAGACGCACTGCCTCTCATACGCTGCTGGGGGGTGGCAGACCGCAGCGTACCCGGGCCGGAGCGACGTCTCGACGCGGAGTACCGGGGACGCCGCGCGGACGGATCCGTCACGGCGGGCCACAGTGACTCGGGCTAGCCTGAACCCGTAATCACGCAGGATAGAAGGACAATCAACGACAAGGAGGCGCTCGGCGATGGCGGCAGGCACGCCCCGGGTCTTCGTCTCGCATCTGGTCGGGGTGCCGGTCTTCGACCCCACCGGCGACCAGATGGGCCGGGTCCGCGATCTCGTCGCGATGCTGCGCGTCACCGGCCGGCCGCCGCGGCTGCTCGGTCTGGTGGTCGAGATGCTGAGCCGGCGCCGGATCTTCCTGCCGATCACCCGGGTGACCGGTATCGAGTCGGGCCAGGTGATCACCACCGGTGTGCTGAACGTCCGGCGCTTCGAGCAGCGGCCGACCGAGCGTCTCGTCCTGGGCGAGCTGCTCGACCGGCGGGTGCGGCTGGTCGAGAGCGACGAGGAGGTGACCGTCCTCGATGTCGCCATCCACCAGCTGCCGGCCCGCCGCGACTGGGAGATCGACAAGGTCTTCGTGGAGCGCGGCAGGAAGAGCGGCGCGCTGCGCAGGCGCGGGGAGGCGCTGACCGTCCCGTGGTCGGCCGTCACCGGCTTCTCACTGGAGGAGGAGGGGCAGGGCGCGGAGCGCCTGGTCGCCTCCTTCGAGCGGCTGCGCCCGGTCGATCTCGCCAATGTGCTGCACCATCTGACGCCGAAGCGGCGCGCCGAGGTGGCGGCCGCCCTGGACGACGACCGGCTCGCGGACGTCCTGGAGGAGCTGCCGGACGACGACCAGGTGGAGATCCTCGGCAAGCTCCAGGAGGAGCGCGCGGCCGACGTCCTGGAGGCGATGGACCCGGACGACGCGGCCGACCTGCTCTCCGAGCTGCCCGAGGCGGACAAGGAGCGGCTGCTGACGCTGATGCGCCCCGACGACGCGGCCGACGTCCGGCGGCTGATGTCGTACGAGGAGCGCACGGCCGGCGGTCTGATGACGACCGATCCGATCGTGCTGCGCCCCGACGCGACCGTGGCGGACGCGCTGGCCCGGGTGCGGCGGCAGGACCTCTCCCCGGCGCTCGCGGCGCAGGTCTACGTGTGCCGGCCGCCGGACGAGACGCCGACGGGCAAGTACCTGGGGACCGTGCACTTCCAGCGGCTCCTGCGGGATCCCCCGTACACGCTGGTCAGCTCGATCGTGGACAGCGATCTGCCGCCGCTGGCGCCGGGCACCCCGCTGTCGGCGGTCACCAGCCACCTCGCCGCGTACAACATGGTCTCGGCGCCGGTCGTGGACGAGACCGGGGCGCTGCTGGGCGCGGTGACGGTCGACGACGTGCTCGACCACCTGCTGCCGGACGACTGGCGCGAGACCGGGTACGCGGGCGACGACGGGACAGAAGAGACGCACAGGACGGAAGAGACGGAAGCGGCGCACGGAATGGAAGAGGAAGAGGCGGAAGAGGCGGACCGCGATGCCTGAGCGTCCGGAGTGGGAGGGCGGCGGCCGGGAGCGGACGAAGGCCGGTTCCGGGGCGGGGGCGACGGCCCTGACGCACGGCGGCCGGGTACGGCTCGACCAGCCGCGTCCGCGGCGGCGCGGGATCCTGCCGGAGCTGCCCGAGTACGACCCCGAGGCGTTCGGGCGTCTGTCGGAGCGGGTCGCGCGGTTCCTGGGGACGGGCCGCTTCATCGTCTGGATGACGCTGGTCATCGTGGTCTGGCTGGCGTGGAACATCCTCGTCCCCGCCGAGCTGCGCTTCGACCCGTACCCGTTCATCTTCCTGACGCTCGTGCTCTCGCTCCAGGCGTCGTACGCCGCTCCGCTGATCCTGCTGGCGCAGAACCGCCAGGACGACCGGGACCGGGTCACGCACGAGCAGGAGCGCAAGCAGAACGAGCGGTCGATCGCGGACACCGAGTATCTGACCCGGGAGATCGCGGCGCTGCGGATGGGCCTGGGCGAGGTCGCCACGCGCGACTGGATCCGCTCCGAGCTCCAGGACCTGGTGCGGGAGATGGCCGAGCGGCGGCCGCCGGACGGGCCGGGGGCCGGTGACGGAGCCGCGCGGGGGCGCGAGGAAGGCGACCGCTGAGGGGCTTTCGTGGGGCGGCGCGGATCGCCGTACCATCTCCGTATGGCTACCGACACGTACGGAACCGCCGTTCCCGCGGAAGACGCGGTGCGCGATGCGCTGGCGACGGTGAACGACCCCGAGATCCACCGGCCGATCACCGACCTCGGCATGGTCAAATCCGTGGAGATCGGTGCCGACGGCGCGGTGGCCGTCACGGTCTATCTGACGGTGTCCGGCTGTCCGATGCGCGACACCATCACCAGGAACGTGACCGACGCGGTCGCCCGCGTCGCCGGGGTGACCCGGGTCGACGTGACGCTGGACGTGATGGGCGACGAGCAGCGGCGCGAGCTGGCCGCATCCCTGCGCGGCGGCACGGCCGAGCGCGAGGTGCCCTTCGCGCAGCCGGGGTCGCTGACCCGGGTGTACGCGGTGGCGTCGGGCAAGGGCGGCGTCGGGAAGTCGTCGGTGACGGTCAACCTGGCGGCGGCCATGGCGGCGGACGGACTGAAGGTCGGCGTCGTCGACGCGGACATCTACGGGCACAGCGTGCCGCGCATGCTCGGCGCTGACGGGAAGCCCACCCAGGTCGAGAACATGATCATGCCGCCGTCGGCGCACGGCGTGAAGGTGATCTCCATCGGCATGTTCACCCCGGGCAACGCCCCGGTGGTGTGGCGCGGCCCGATGCTGCACCGCGCGCTCCAGCAGTTCCTGGCGGACGTCTTCTGGGGCGATCTGGACGTGCTGCTGCTGGACCTGCCGCCGGGGACGGGAGACATCGCGATCTCGGTGGCCCAGCTCGTACCGAACGCCGAGATCCTGGTGGTCACCACCCCGCAGCAGGCGGCGGCCGAGGTGGCGGAGCGGGCCGGCTCCATCGCCGTACAGACCCATCAGAAGATCGTCGGTGTGGTCGAGAACATGTCGGGGCTGCCGTGCCCGCACTGCGACGAGATGATCGACGTCTTCGGCACCGGCGGCGGCAAGCTGGTCGCCGAGGGGCTGACGCGGACGACCGGCGCCGAGGTGCCGGTGCTGGGCGCGATCCCGATCGACGTACGGCTGCGCGAGGGCGGCGACGAGGGCAAGCCCATCGTGCTCTCCGACCCGGACTCACCGGCCGCCGCCGCGCTGCGCGGGATCGCGAACAAGCTGGGCGGGCGGCAGCGCGGCCTGTCGGGCATGTCGCTGGGGATCACCCCGCGCAACAAGTTCTGAGCGCCGTACGGCGCCCCCGCGGGCGCCGTACGGACGGATCGGAGGCCGACCGGAGGCGGTCGCCCCCACCGGCCGCTCAGGCGTACGTGTTGATGTCCTCGATCACCGAGAACCCGAGGCCGTAGGCGCTCATCCCGCGCCCGTACGCGCCCAGGTGCACATCGCCGGCGGTCGAGCCGGCGAGCACCCAGCCGAACTCGGACTCCCGGTAGTGGAAGGGCGTGGGCACCCCGTCCACGGGCAGCGAGAGCGCCGACCACGCCTCCCCGGTCAGATCGTCGGCCAGCTCGAAGGCAGCCTCCGTCTGCTGCTTCAGCCAGTCGTCGCGCAGCGCGTGGTCCAGCAGCGCGGGCCAGGTCGAGGCCAGCAGCCCCGAACCGGCCAGCCACGCCGCCGAGGAGGCCGTGGTGGCCTCCAGCTGGCCCGTACCGTCGCTGGTCCTGCGCACCGGGCTCGTACCCACCGTGACGACGACCGCGAACCGTCCCTTGTCCGCGGCCGACGTGTCCGGTCTTATCGACGGCCCTTCACCATGGCCCGTGGCGCCGTGCTGCACCACGCCGTCGGAGTCGGCGCCGACCTGCATGAGCCAGCGCGGGCCCGTGAATGCCTCGTCCAGTCCGTACCAGGGGAACGGGGCCCGCAGATAACCGGCGACCGTACGCAGGGCCGCGGGGCCCTCCCCGGTCTTCGCCGGCCCGGCCGCGTCCCGCGCACCTTCCCGACTCGTCGTCTCCATCTGCCGGCGCCTCCTCGTCTCGTACGTCCGAAGTGGCCCGCCCCCGACGGGCGTCTCACTGCCGGACAGATGGAGGATAGCCACCCGCTACCGACTCGTAGGGATTGGTCGTGCTCAGGTGGCGTCTGCGTCGAAGGGGGGACGTTCGGGCTGAGCGGGCTTTTCGGCCTTCTTGAGCAGGTCCGGAGTGGCCGCCGCAGCGGTCGTGGCGGCGCCGGTGGCGGCCGCACCGTTCAGGGACTTGACCATGGAAACCGGTGCGTCCGACACGGCGGTTCCACTCTCATGGCCGTTGACCGCGTCAACGACGTCGTTCATCTCCTTGCGGAGGTCGAAGCTGCTGCGGATCTCCTTCAGCCCCAGATCGTCGTTCTCCATGAGCTGCTTGCGCACGAAGGTCTTGGGGTTGAGGTCCTCGAACTCGAAGTCCTTGAACTCGGGGCCGAGCTCCGAGCGGATGTCCTGCTTGGCGCTCTCGGAGAACTCGCGGATCTTCCGTATGAAGCGCGAGACGTCCTGGATGACCTTGGGAAGCTTCTCCGGTCCGAAGACGATCACGGCGATCACCACGATCGTGACCACCTCAAGGGCGCCGATATCACTGAACACTTTGCTGCTCCTTGTGTTCTCCAGGGCCGCGGCCGGGGGGGACGCGGGTCGTCCTGGCCCGAGGAATACCGGGGCGGGTCGCGGTGGATCGGGGTCCGGGCCGCTCCACGGTACCTTCCTGACCTGTCGGGGCGGTACCTTCAGGTGGCCGTCAGGTGCCGTCCGCCGAGCCGAGGGCCAGCGTCATGGTCCGCTCCTTGCCGGCGCGGACGAGGGTCAGCTCCAGCCGGTCGCCGGGGCGGTGGGCGCGGATCTTGACGATCAGCTCCTCGCCGCTGTGCACGCGCTGTCCGTCGACCTTGGTGATGACGTCCCCCGGCCGGATACCGGCCTTGGCACCGGGACCGCCCTCGGTCACCGCGGGGCCGCCGTCGGCCGCCTCGGCGCCGACCTTGGCGCCGTCGCCCGCGTACTCCATGTCGAGGCTGACCCCGATGACGGGGTGGGTGGCCTTCCCGCTGTTGATCAGCTCCTCGGCGACACGCTTGGCCTGGTTGATCGGTATGGCGAAGCCCAGGCCGATGGAGCCCGACTGGCCGCCGCTGAGGCCGGAGCCGCTGTCGGCGGCGCGGATCGCGCTGTTGATCCCGATCACCCGGGCCCGGCCGTCGACCAGCGGGCCGCCCGAATTGCCGGGGTTTATCGGGGCGTCGGTCTGGAGCGCGTCGACGTAACTGATGTCGCTGCCGTCGCCCTTCTCGCCGCCCGCGGTGATGGGGCGCTCCTTGGCGCTGATGATCCCGGACGTCACGGTGTTGGACAGGTCGAAGGGGGCGCCGATGGCGACGACCGGGTCGCCGACGCGGACGTTGTCGGAGTTGCCCAGCGGGAGCGGCTTGAGCCCGGAGACTCCGGTGACCTTGACCACGGCGAGGTCGTAGCCGCTGTCCTTGCCGACGAGCTTGGCGCGGGCGGTCTGGCCGCCGCTGAACGTGACCGATATCTCGCCGGAGGAGGACGCGGGCTGGACGACGTGGTTGTTGGTCAGGATGTGACCGCTGCGGTCAAGGACGAAGCCCGTGCCGGTGCCCTGCTCGCCGCTGCCGCTGACGTGGAGCGTGACGACGCCGGGCAGCGCGCTGGCGGCGATGCCCGCGACGCTGTCGGGGGCGCGGTCGGTGGTCTCCGGGCCCGCCTGCGGGAGTTCGACCCGGGTGAAGCCGCCGTTGCGCTCGATGTACGCGCCGACCGCGCCGCCGAGGACACAGCCGGCGAAGGCCAGCAGGACGACGGCGGCGACGCCGACGCGGCGGCGCTTGCCGGCCGGCTCCCCGTACTGGGTGAGCGGCTGCTGCTGTCCGGGGGCGCTCCAGGGGTCGTACTGGCCCCACTGCGGGGACGGGGCCGGCAGTTGGTGCGGCACCTGGGGCTGGGGCGGCGGATAGGCGGGCGGGGGCGTCTGTCCGTCGTGCGGGGCGGGCGCGGCGCCGTACTCGGGGGGCAGCGTGGTGCCGTGGGCCGGGGTGGGCAGTTGTACGGGCGGTGCGGGCGCCCAGGGCCCCGGGCCGCCGTAGGGCGGGGTGCTGTAGGCATCGGGCTCGTGCAGCGGCCGGGGGCGCTCCTGGGGCGCCGCGACCGCGTCGGCGGGGCTCTGCGCGCCCGTGCCGGGCCCCGGCTCCGCGGGCCGGGAGCCGTCGCGGACCGGCTCGACGGATCCTGATGGGCCGTCAGTCGCGGCGGCCGGGCCGGCCTGCGCCTCGTCGTCGAGGGCCGGCTCCGCCTCGGTCGCGTCCGGTGTGCGTCGTCCCGGCGCGGGACGGCTCCACCAGTTCGTCTTCGGTCCGCTGGGCTTCCCGTCGTCCATGCTCTCCCCGCAACTGCCGTTCCGCGCGCCCCCGTGGGGCCACCCCTAGCCAGGGATTCAACCAGGTCCGCGGAGATTCCCGCAGGGCGTGGGCTCAGCGCCTGGCCGAAAGCGGCGCGGTGGGCAGCGTCGGGGCGGCGAGGCGGGTGGGGTGGGGCGTGGCCGTGGGACCGGCGCCGGAGGTGTCGTCGATCTGGAAGGCCGAGCCGGTGGGCTGTATCCACAGCGCCGCCGAAGGACCGGTCAGGGTGCCCGGCGCGAACGACTCCTCGGCGAGGGTCTCCGCGCGGAGACTGCCGGGCGGATCCGTCGGCGTGGGCCGGTCGACGGAGTGCGGGAGCATGCCGCCGCCCTGACGGCGGGCGCTCTCGCCGACCGGGACCGGGGAGCCGGCGCCCGGGGCGCGCATGGGCGTCACCGCGTTGCCCGCGCCGCGCGGCAGGATGTCGGCGGTCGTGCCCAGCGGCATCGTCCCGCCGAGGGCCATCGCGGCGAACGACACGGCGCTGGCCGCGGCGAAGGCGAAGCGGCGTCCGCGCCACGGTGAGCGCTCGGCGTCCTGCCGCCCGACCTCGTGGATACGGAAGCCGGAGCCGCCGGGCAGCGCGACGGCGTGGGCGCCCGCCGGGACATGGCCGAAGGCATCGGACCGGACGGGAAAGACGCCGTCGCCGAAGCGTCCCCCGTCGAACAGCCCTTTCCCGTTGTCGTCGTCCCCGGGGCCCGGGGGGCCGCCGGGCAGCCCGTGCAGACGGGCGAGGAACCCGGCCGAGGGCAGCGGCGGCGCGGTCTGCGCGAACACGCTCTTCAGCCGGCGCTGCGCGTCGGCCTCCGCCTTGCACTTGGCACAGGTGGCGAGATGGGCCAGCACGCGCTCGCGCGCGTCATGGTCCAGCTCTCCGTCCACCAGGGCCGCTAGTCGGTCCCCCAGATGCTCCTCGGCGGGGGTCTGGCTGCTGCCGCTCACGCCGATCCGCCCTCCCCGGCCACGCTCGCGAACGCGCGCTGCTCGGCCCTGGCCTCGGGGGAACGGTGCTGGAGCGCCTTGCGCAGATGCGAGCGGCCGCGGTGGATCCGGCTGCGCACGGTGCCGAGCTTCACGCCGAGGGTGGCGGCGATCTCCTCGTACGAGAGCCCCTCGATGTCGCAGAGGACCACCGCGGCCCGGAACTCGGGCGCGAGGGTGTCCAGCGCCTGCTGGACGTCCGCGTCGAAGTGCGTGTCGTGGAAGACCTGCTGGGGCGACGGCTCACGGCTGGGCAGCCGCTCCGCCGCGTCGTCGCCGAGCGCGTCGAACCGGATGCGCTGCTTGCGGCGGACCATGTCGAGGAAGAGATTGGTGGTGATGCGGTGCAGCCAGCCCTCGAAGGTGCCGGGGGTGTAGGTCGACAGCGAGCGGAAGACCCGCACGAAGACTTCCTGCGTCAGGTCCTCGGCGTCGTGCTGATTGCCCGTGAGGCGGTAGGCGAGGCGGTAGACCCGTCCGCTGTGCGTGCTGACGATCTCCTCCCAGCTGGGAGGCGTCCACGCCTGCGATTCCGCATCCGATGCGAAGGTCGCGGTAACTGCGGAGTCGGTGGAGCGGGAACGGTCAGCAGACTTGGTCACGGATTTCGGCTCGCCGCCTGACCTGAGAAGACGCCAGAGCACTCCTCCCCGATCCACAGGCGCAGCCGCACCTCCCCTATCGGCTCTGGTGGTGTCCAGTGGAGCCCCTACCATAGCCACTCCGCCCGTTAGCTCCGGATAAGAATCTTTACGCGAATTTGGGCCCGGCCCCCGGGCCCGGTCACGGCCGTGATCCCGGTCTTCCGCGCCTTGCCTTCTGCCTCTTCTTAACGCCCGGTCCCATCTGCGGGTTCCCGGGCGCAGCGGATACAGTCACCGTTGCGCCGCCAACGGGGACAAGGAGAGGGTCATTACCGCCAACCGGCAGACGAGCTGGGCGTTCGCCGACGCCTTTGTCGCCGAGGACGAAGCACTGCGATGGGCCCGTGACCGGGCCCGGGACTCAGGGCTCCGCTCGGTGTCACCAGGCACGGGTGCCGCGCTGCGGCTGCTCGCTGCCACGCTCGACGCGAAGTCGGTGGCGGAGATCGGGACGGGCACCGGCGTCTCCGGCACCTATCTGCTCCAGGGAATGCGCCCGGACGGTGTGCTGACCACGGTCGACACCGAGCCGGACCGCCAGCAGCTCGCCCGGCACGCGTTCCGCGCCGCCGGATTCGCGGGAAACCGCGCGCGGTTCATCCCGGGCGGCGCCCTGGACGTGCTGCCGCGCCTCGCGGACGGCGGGTACGACCTCGTCTTCTGCGACGGCGACCGGCTCGAATCGCTCGAATACCTCGCTGAATCGTTGCGGCTTCTGCGGCCGGGCGGGCTGGTCTGTTTCGAGGGCGTCTTCGCCAACGGACGGACCGTCGACTCCTCGGCCCAGCCCGCCGAGGTCCTGCGCGTGCGGGAGCTGCTGCGGGCGGTACGGGAGAGCCAGGAGCTGCAGTCGACGCTGCTGCCGGTGGGCGACGGGCTGCTCTGCGCCGTACGGCGCGGCTGAGACAGCGCCCCGCGCGAGCCGGATCCGGGGTTTCCCGGATTTCCGGATCCCTGGACTCCGAATCCCTGGACTCCGATACCAACGGGATTCCCCGGATCCTAGGACTCCGATGTCCGAACGGACCCGGGACAGACCTCTGCCCCGGTACGGAAGAACTCCGTACCGGGGCAGAGGTCTGTCTGTCCGAGGGTGACGTGGTCACCCCGAAGACCCGTAAAACGTTCCGCTCAGCCGACGACCTTCTTCAGCGCGTCGCCGAGCGCCTCCGCCTCGTCCGGAGTCAGCTCGACGACAAGCCGACCGCCGCCTTCGAGCGGAACGCGCATGACGATGCCCCGCCCCTCCTTGGTCACCTCGAGCGGGCCGTCGCCCGTTCGCGGCTTCATGGCCGCCATGCTCGTTCCCCTTCCTGAAACCAGCTCATCGCAGCCGGCGGCCCCATGACAGGCGCTGTGTCACCGGCATCGAACACATTGCTTCCAGCCCATTATCCCGCATGGCGGGACCCGATGACCAACATCGGACGGCATCGCTTGCGCAACGCGCTCTCGCAAAACCCCCCAATTCGGCGATCCTGCTGCGATACTTCGCCGCCGTTCGCTCCGCCGGGGGGCCGGTTTCTTAGACGCAGGTCACATGCCCGCCGCCGAAGATCTCCGACATGCTGGGGCCGGACAGGACCTGCCCGAGCCGTGAAGGGACCCCGATTCATGACCGACACCGTGCTGTACGACGTCACCGACGGACTGGCGACGATCACGATCAACCGGCCCGAGGCCATGAACGCGATGAACACGGCGGCCAAGGTGGCGCTGCGGGACGCGCTGGCCGCCGCCGCGGCCGACACCGCCGTACGGGGTGTGCTGCTGACCGGGTCCGGCGACCGCGCGTTCTGCGTGGGCCAGGACCTCAAGGAGCACACGGCGCTGCTCGAAGTGGCGCGGCGGGACGGCACGGGTGACGCGATGAGCACCGTGCGCGAGCACTACAACCCGATCCTGCGGGCGATCACCGAGATGGCCAAGCCGGTGGTGGCCGGGGTCAACGGGGTCGCGGCGGGCGCGGGTCTGGGCTTCGCGCTGGCGGCGGACCACCGGGTGGTGGCCGACACCGCGTCGTTCAACACGTCCTTCGCCGGAGTGGCGCTGACGGCGGACTCCGGGGTGTCCTGGACGCTCCCCCGCCTCGTCGGCCACGGCCGCGCCACCGACCTGCTGCTCTTCCCGCGCTCGGTGCCCGCTCCGGAGGCGCACGCGTGGGGGCTGGTCGACCGGGTGGTCCCGGCGGCGGATCTGGCGGCCGAGGCGAGCGCCGTCGCCCGTGCGCTGGCCTCGGGCCCCACCCTCGCCCTGGCGGCGCTCAAGGAGTCGCTGGCGTACGGCGCGGGGCACTCGCTGGCCGAGACGCTGGCGAAGGAGGAGGAACTCCAGTCACGGGCGGGCGCGTCGGAGGACCACACCATCGCGGTGCGCGCGTTCCTGGCGAAGGAGAAGCCCCGGTACGTGGGGCGCTGAGGTCCGGCCCCGTTCACCCCGGCCCCCGTCCCGGCCCCGGCGCCCGCCCCCGTCGTACGCCACGTACGCCACGTACGCCTCGTACGCCGGTCTCAGCCCCGCCGGGCCACACAGGCCGCCAGATGGTCGTCGACCAGACCGCACGCCTGCATCAGGGCGTACGCCGTGGTCGGGCCCACGAAGCGGATGCCGCGCTTCTTGAGCGCCTTGGCGAGCGCCGTGGACTCGTCGGTGACCGCAGGGACATCGGCGGTCGTCACGGGCGCGGGCCGGGCCGGGGCGGGGGCGTGCGACCAGATCAGGCTGTCGAGGTCGCCGGCGGGCCACTGCGCCAGGATCCTGGCGTTGGCGAGGGTCGCGTCGATCTTGGCGCGGTTGCGGATGATCCCGGGGTCGGCGAGCAGCCGCTCCCGGTCCTTGTCGGTGAACTCCGCCACGGACGCGATCTCGAAGGAGGAGAAGGCGGTGCGGAACCCCTCGCGGCGGCGCAGGATCGTGATCCAGGACAGACCGGACTGGAAGGCTTCCAGACACAGCCTCTCGAAGAGGGCGTCGTCGCCGTGGACCGGCCGTCCCCACTCGTCGTCGTGGTAGGCGAGATAGTCCTCGGTCGACACGCCCCAAGGACAGCGCGGGCGCCCGTCGGGACCGGCCACAGCCGTGCCGTCGCTCATCGTCCGGTCTCCTCTCCCGGCTTCTTGAAGAGGTCGGGAGAGGAGAGCGCCGCGGCCTGCGCCCCGGCCAGCGCCGCCTCCAGCTCCGCGATCCGCGCGTCCCGCTCGCCCAGTTCGGCGCCGAGCCGGCCGAGCACCTCGTCCACGTCGGCCATCCGGTAGCCGCGCGCGCCGACCGGCAGCCGCAGCGCCTCGACGTCCGCGCGGCCGACCGGACGGGTCACGGGCAGCGGGTCGACCAGCTGCTCCGGAGGGACGTCCGGCAGGACGGTGCTGTCGCCGCCGCCGACGACCGCGAGCGTGACGGCGGCCACGACGATGACCATCGCGATGAGCAAGAACAAGAACACGTGCTTCTCCCGGGGGCAGGAAACGTCCGATGCCGATCGTGCCATGAGCCACCGACAGTGCGGGCGGGCGAAGCCGGTTAAGGTCAGGCGAACCGAACGCTGGGAGGATGCAGGGGATGCGCGGCACGCTGCGGCTGGGACGTCGGGAATTCGGCGCGCACGAGCCGGTGATCATGGCGATCGTCAACCGGACACCGGACTCCTTCTACGACCGGGGCGCGACCTTCCTGGACGAACCGGCCCTGGACCGCGTCGAGCAGGCGGTGTCCGAGGGCGCGGCGATCATCGACATCGGCGGCGTCAAGGCGGGACCGGGCGAGGAGGTCACGGCCGCGGAGGAGGCCCGCCGTACGGTCGGCTTCGTCGCGGAGGTGCGGCGGCGTCACCCGGACGTGGTGATCAGCGTCGACACCTGGCGCCACGACGTGGGCGAGGCGGTCTGCGAGGCGGGCGCGGACGTGCTCAACGACGCGTGGGGCGGGGTGGACCCCCGGCTCGCCGAGGTGGCCGCGCGGTACGGGGCGGGGCTGGTGTGCACCCACGCGGGCGGCGCCGAGCCGCGGACCCGGCCGCACCGGGTCGCGTACGACGATGTGATGGCCGACATCCTGCGGGTGACGCTGGGTCTCGCGGAGCGGGCCCTGGCGCTGGGCGTGCGCCGGGACGGGATCATGATCGACCCCGGTCACGACTTCGGGAAGAACACCCGGCACTCGCTGGAGGCGACCCGCAGGCTGGGCGAGATGGCGGAGACGGGCTGGCCGGTGCTGGTCTCCCTCTCGAACAAGGACTTCGTCGGCGAGACACTCGACCGGCCCGTCAAGGAACGGCTGACCGGCACGCTCGCGACGACGGCGGTCTCGGCGTGGCTGGGCGCCAGGATCTACCGGGTGCACGAGGTCGCGGAGACCCGGCAGGTGCTGGACATGGTGGCGTCGATCGCGGGCCACCGGCCGCCGGCGGTCGCCCGCCGCGGCCTGGCCTGAGAGCCTGCCGGGGCCGTCCGACGGGCTCGGAGAGGCACGGGCCCGGCGGGCCCGCGCCTCCGTGTCAGTTGCCCGTCTCCTTCGTGACCAGGGCGACGGCCTCCTCCACGTCGTCCGTGACGTGGAAGAGCAGCAGGTCCTTCTCGGACGCCTTGCCCTGGGCCACGACGGTGTTCCGCAGCCAGTCGACGAGCCCGCCCCAGTACTCCGTACCGAACAGGACGATCGGGAAGCGGGTGACCTTGCGGGTCTGGACGAGCGTGAGCGCCTCGAACAGCTCGTCCAGCGTGCCGAGGCCACCGGGCAGGACCACGAAGCCCTGCGCGTACTTCACGAACATCGTCTTCCGGACGAAGAAGTAGCGGAAGTTCACCCCGATGTCGACATGCGGGTTGAGCCCCTGCTCGAAGGGCAGCTCGATGCCGAGGCCGACGGAGACGCCCTCCGCCTCCCGGGCGCCCTTGTTGGCCGCCTCCATCGCGCCGGGGCCGCCGCCGGTGATCACCGCGAATCCGGCGTCGACCAGCGCGCCGCCGAGCCGGACGCCCGCCTCGTACTCCGCGGATCCGGCCGGGGTGCGGGCCGAGCCGAAGACGGCGATGGCGTGCGGCAGTTCGGCGAGGGCGCCGAAGCCCTCCACGAACTCCGACTGGATGCGCATCACCCGCCAGGGGTCGGTGTGCACCCATTCCGAGTCGCCCTCGGTGTCCAGCAGCCGCTGGTCGGTCGTGCCGGGCTGTACCTGCTCCCGTCGGCGGATCACCGGGCCGAGCCGCTGTTCCTCCGGCCTGCGCGTTCCGTCGGGCATGCCCATGAGCCGCTCCTTCCGCTGCTGTGCGTTGTTCTGCGCAAGGGTAGATCGGCGCACGTGACAAACGGCGAAATTCCGGCAGTCGATCAGGTCCCCGGCCGATGAGCGCTCCATCGGCCGCCGGGCGTGGCCTACCGGGTGAGCCAGTCGCGCAGCCGGTTCTCGCAGTGGGTGATCCGTTCCACGGCGACCCGCTCGTCGCGCTTGTGGGCGAGCAGCGGGTTGCCGGGGCCGTAATTGACCGCGGGCACCCCGAGCGCGCCGAAGCGCGAGACGTCGGTCCAGCCGAACTTGGGCCGCGCCGTCCCGCCGACGGCCGTCATGAACGCGGCGGCGGCCGGGTGCGCGAGGCCGGGCAGGGCGGCGCCGGAGTGGTCGTCGACGGTGAACTCCGTCACTCCGCACTCCGCGAAGACCTCGTGGACATGGGCGAGGGCCTCCGCCTCGCTCCGGTCGGGGGCGTAGCGGTAGTTGACGGTGACGGTGCACGCGTCGGGGATGACGTTGTTGGCGACGCCCCCCTCGATCCGTACGGCGTTGAGGCCCTCGTGGAACTCCAGCCCGTCGATGACCGGACGGCGCGGCTCGTACGCGGCGAGCCTGGCCAGGATCGGCGCGGCGGCGTGGACGGCGTTGGACCCCATCCAGCTGCGCGCGGAGTGCGCCCGCTCCCCCTCGGTGCGGAGCAGGACCCGCAGCGTGCCCTGGCAGCCGCCCTCGACCTCGCCGTCGGACGGTTCGAGCAGGACGGCGAAGTCGCCCTCCAGCCAGTCGGGATGGGCCTCGGCGACATGGCCGAGACCGTTGAGGTGCGCGGCGACCTCCTCGTTGTCGTAGAAGACGAAGGTGAGGTCGCGGTTGGGCTCGGGGACGCTCGCGGCGATCCGGAGCTGGACGGCGACCCCCGCCTTCATGTCGCTGGTGCCGCAGCCCCACAGCACGCCGTCGGCGTCGAGCCGGGAGGGCACGTTGTCCGCGATCGGGACGGTGTCGATGTGCCCGGCGAGCACGACCCGCTCCCCGCGCCCGAGCCGGGTCCGCGCCACGACGTTGTTGCCGTGCCGGTCGACGGTGAGGTGCGGCAGGGTGCGCAGCGCCTGCTCGATGGCGTCGGCGAGCGGCTTCTCCTCGCCGCTGACCGAGGGGAAGTCCACGAGCGCCGCGGTGAGCGCGGGGCCGTCGAGGGTGAGGTCGAGCGCGGGCTCCGAAGTGGTGTGGGACATGGTCCGACCCTAATACGGCGCCCGTCGCGGGCCGCCCGCCGACGGCGCCGCCGACGATGCCGTGGGGGGCCTGGGACTCCAGTACGGTGGGCGCGTGCCCGAGACCGCTTCTCCCTCCCGTCGCGGACGCCCCCTCCGCCTCGTCGCCGCGTTCACCGTGCTGCTGGCCCTGGCCGGGTACACGTACATGCAGTACATGACCAGCCGCGGCAGCGCCCCGCACTGTGTGGTGCGGGGCACCGGGGCGCCGGACGGGGACGCCCCCTCGTACTCGATGAGTCCGGACCGGGCGGTGAACGCGGCGACGATCTCGGCCGTCGGTACCAGCAGGGGGCTGCCGGAGCGCGCCGTGACGATCGCGCTGGCGACCGCGCTCCAGGAGTCGGCGCTGCGCAATCTCGATTACGGGGACCGTGATTCGCTCGGTCTCTTCCAGCAGCGCCCCTCGAAGGGGTGGGGCACCGAGGCGCAGATCCAGGACCCCGTCTACTCGGCGGGCCAGTTCTACGACCATCTGGTCAAGGTCCCGGGCTATTCGCGGCTGCCGCTCACCGAGGCCGCGCAGCGCGTGCAGCGCAGCGGCTTCCCGCAGGCGTACGCGAAGCACGAGCCGGACGCCGCGCTGCTGGCCTCGGCGCTCACCGGCAGGTCGGCGGCTTCGCTGACCTGTTCGGCGCCGAGCGACGGGGTGACGGGCGATCCGGCGAAGGTACGGGCGCAGTTGGTGCGCGCCTTCGGTTCGGACGTGCTGCCGGCCGGGTCGTCCGCCGGGAAGTCGGCGCCGGGCGGCGCGGGCGCCGGGGACGCCGGGGACACGCTGTCCGTACCGGTGTCGGCGACGGCCGGGTCCGCCGGTCAGCGCGGCAACTCGGTGGACGCGTCGTCGGGTTCGCGGCACGGCTGGGAGCTGGCGCACTGGGCGGTGGCGCAGTCGACTGCCCTGGGGATCGACGAGGTCTCCTTCGCGGGCCGGGTGTGGAGCGCGAAGGACGCGGCCAAGGGCTGGCGCACGGCGGAGGGTTCGGCGGCTTCGAGCACGACCGAGGTCAGGATCCGCACCGCGCGGTAGTACGGCCCGTCCCTCGTACGGGTGGGGCGGGCGCCGCCGGGGAGCCGACGGGACATCGGTACGAGCGGACATGGTCACGGCCGCCGAATGCCCTGCGTACGGCCGGAAGTGACGGTTCGCCACGTCCACTCGCAGTCCTCCCCTGGAGGATCGTTTGCCCTTTTTTATCCATACCCGATCATGCGACACATTGCTGATTCTTTACCCGCGCCCACCGCATCCTCGGGCGCCCTTCGAGGGGTTGTGACGGTGTGTCCGGTCGACGGACGCGCCACACACGACAAGCGACAAGCACCGTTCTCTCCCCCAAAGGAGCATCATGTCCGCGAACCTCCCCCTCACCCGTCGGATCGCCCGTGCCGCGCTGCTCATCGCGGCGGGCGCGGCCCCGGTGATCGGTGCGGCCGGCTCCGCGAGCGCGGCGGAGCTGCCGCAGGCCGATCTGGGTTCGGTGAGCACGCTCGACGGCGCCGCCGTGGGCGACACCATCGACGGCGGCACCCGGCAGGCGACCAAGACCGTGGGCGACGCGGGCGGCAAGGCCGTCGAGCAGGGCGTGCCGGCCGCGGGCAAGGCCGTCGGCAAGGCCGCCAAGACCGCCACCCCCGCCGTCCAGAAGACCGCCGGTGACACCGCAGGCGGCGCCGGCACGCTGCTGGGCCGGACCGCCTCGACGGCCACCGAGGGCGCGGGCGCGGCCAAGGCGCCGGCCGGCGGCACGCTCGGCGGTCTGCCGCTCCAGGGCCTGCCGATCGGCTGACGGCCGCCGAAGACCGGCAACGGCTGACGGCTGACGGCTGACGACTCCGGGTCCCCCACACCCGGTACGCGGAAGGGCCCGGGGAGCGCGCGCTCCCCGGGCCCTTCCGTCGCGTCCACCGCGTGCGCCAGGCGTCAGCCGAGCCGCTTGACCGCCGCCGCGACCCGCTCGTCCGTGGCCGTCAGCGCCACCCGCACGTGCCGCTCGCCCGCCGGGCCGTAGAAGTCGCCGGGCGCGACGAGGATCCCCAGCCCGGCGAGGTGGGCCACGGTGTCCCAGCACGGCTCGTCGCGCGTCGACCACAGGTAGAGGCTCGCCTCGCTGTGGTCGATACGGAAGCCGTGCGCCTCCAGCGCGGCGCGCAGGGCGGCGCGGCGGGCCGCGTACCGCTCCCGCTGCTCCCGTACGTGCGTGTCGTCACCGAGCGCCGCGACGGTCGCCGCCTGCACCGGCGCGGGGGTCATCATCCCGCCGTGCTTGCGGATCCGCAGCAGCTCGCCCAGGACGTCGGCGTCGCCCGCGATGAAGGCCGCGCGGTAGCCGGCCAGGTTGGAGCGCTTGGAGAGCGAGTGGACGGCCACCACGCCCTCGTACGTGCCGCCGCAGACGTCCGGGTGCAGCACGGAAACGGGCTCGGCCTCCCAGCCCAGCTCCAGGTAGCACTCGTCGCTGAAGACCAGCACGTCGTGCTCGCGCGCCCAGGCCACGATCCGCGCCAGCTCCTCGCGCGGCAGCACCGCGCCCGTCGGGTTCGACGGCGAGTTGAGCCACAGGAGCCTCAGCCCGGCCGGGTCCAGCTCGGTGGGGTCGGTGTACGGGACGGGCTCGGCGCCGCAGAGCCGCGCCCCCACCTCGTACGTCGGGTACGCGAGCCGGGGGAACGCGACCCGGTCGCCGGCGCCGAGTCCCAGCTGCGTCGGCAGCCAGGCCACCAGCTCCTTGGAACCGACCACCGGCAGCACATTGGTGTGCGCCACCCCGCGCGCGCCGAGCCGCCGCTCCACCCAGCCGGTCAGCGCGTCCCGCAGCTCCGCCGTGCCCCACACCGTCGGATACCCGGGCGAGTCGGCGGCCCCGGTCAGGGCCCGCCGGATCAGCGCGGGAACCGGGTCGACGGGCGTACCGATGGACAGGTCCACGATCCCGTCCGGGTGCGCCGCCGCCGTCGCTTTGTACGGCTCCAGCTTGTCCCAGGGAAAGACGGGAAGGCGCGAGGAGACTCGCGGGGAGACTGCGGACACGTGCTCACTCTTTCTCGTACTCGGTCGTACTCGTACGGCCCGTACCGGCCGGCCGAGGGGCCGGGACCGTACGGCGGGGGCCGGAAACACCTCGGCCCCGCACAGCGGCGAGCCGTACGGGGACCGGGGGGCGCGCTGTCAGCCGTTCTGGGGCGGCAGCGCGGCGACGAAGGGGTGGTCGCGCTCGATCAGGCCGAGCTTGGAAGCACCACCGGGCGAGCCCAGCTCGTCGAAGAACTCGACGTTCGCCTTGTAGTAGTCCTTCCACTCCTCCGGGGTGTCGTCCTCGTAGAAGATCGCCTCGACCGGGCAGACCGGCTCACAGGCTCCGCAGTCGACGCATTCGTCCGGGTGGATGTACAAGGACCGCGAGCCCTCGTAGATGCAGTCGACCGGGCACTCCTCGATGCACGCCTTGTCCTTGACGTCGACACAAGGCTGCGCGATGACGTAGGTCACGCTGTCGTTCCTCCTCGATAGGGCGCGGCGGGCCGATCTGCGGCTCCGTCCACGGGCGCGCGGGAGCGCGGCGTCGTCGATGCCCACATCTAGTATCTCCGTTCTTGGGCGCGATCCGAACAGGAGGGGCGGACAGAGCTGTGGAATTCACTGCGGGCGGACGGCTTGAGGTCCGGGTGACACCCGCTGACGTGGGCAAACGGGTATCAGTCAGACAGCTGACCGGCAGTGGTCCCGGTGCGGAGAAGTTCACCGACACGGTGGGCGTTCTCACATCCTGGGACAACGGTGTGCTGCTCATCACACGGCGTACCGGTGAGAGCGTCCGTGTCCCGGCGGCTGCCCTGGTCGCGGGGAAGGTGGTGCCGGCCGCGCCGGCCAGGCGCCGGGGGCCCGCGGCGACGTTCGAGGAGCTGGCGCGCGCCGGCGCGCGGGCCTGGCAGCCCGTGGAGAGCGAGCGGCTGGGCGGGTGGACGCTGCGGGCGGCGGCGGGCCCGGCGCCCGGCGGCGGACCGGGGCGGGTGGGCTTCACCCGCCGGGCCAACTCCGCGCTCCCGCTCGGCGACCCCGGGATGGAGCTGGACGCGGCGCTGACGCGTACCCGCCGGTGGTACGGGGAGCGTGGGCTGCCCGCGTACGCGCAGATCGCGACCGGCGCGGCGGACACCCAGGAGCTGCTGGGCGCTGAGCTGGAACGGCGCGGCTGGCGCTCCGAGGTGACGGCGGAGGTACGGATCGGGGCGCTCGCGCCGCTCGGGGACCGCGACGCCGACGTGGCGCGGGTCCGGCTGGACCGGGCCGTCGACGAGAGCTGGCTGCGCCACTACCAGCGGACCGGAGCGCCGGGGCCGCACGTCCGCCAGGTGCTGGGCGCGGGCCCCTCCGTCTGGTTCGCCACCGTGCCCGGCGCGGGCGACGTCCCGGCGGCGATCGGCCGGTGTGTGACCGACGGCCGCTGGGCGGGGTTCATGGCCGTCGAGGTCGGCCCCGAGTACCGCCGCCAGGGCCTGGCCACCGCCGTGATGACCGCGCTCGCCCGCCGCGCCCTGGAGGAGGGCGCGTCCGCCGCCTGGCTCCAGGTCGAGACGGACAACGACGCGGCGCGCGCCCTGTACGAGGGCATGGGCTTCACGGTCCACCACCACTACCACCACTTCCGATCGCCCTGAACGGGTACGAGGCCGGTATGCACCCCGAATCCGCCGAACAGCGCCGCCGCTTCGCCGAGGAGGCCCGCGCGGAGCGGCCCGACCTGGCGACGCTCTGCCTGATGGTGGGCGCGCAGGGCGAACCGTCCCTCGGCGAGGCCGGGCTCGACGCGGCCGAGGAAGAGCTGGACCGGCTGGCCGGGCTGCTGCCGCACGGGCTGTCCGGGCCGCACGCCTGGGCGGCGGCGCTCGCCGAACTGCTCGGCTCCCGCTGCGGTTTCCACGGCGGACCGGCCGACTACGGGCGGCTGGAGTCCTCGCTGCTGCCGGCGGTGCTGCGGCGCCGCCGGGGGCTGCCCATCCTGCTCTGCGTGGTGTGGATCGAGGTCGCCCGCCGGGCCGGCGGGCGGGTGTACGGGGTGGCACTGCCGGGCCACTTCGTCGTCGGCTTCGGCGATCCGGCGGGCCCCGGCGAGCGGGTGCTCGCCGACCCGTTCGCGGCGGGCCGGCTCCTGACGGGCCACGAGGCGGACGAGCTGATGGCGGGGGCGGCCGGTCCCGGCGGCCTCTCGGCGGGCGGACCGGCGTTCACCCCCGCGGGACCGCTCGACATCGTCCAGCGCGTCCTGAACAACATCCGCGCCTGGGCGGCGGCCCGGCCCGAACGCACCGATGTGGCGCTGTGGGCGGTCGAACTCGCCCTCCTGCTGCCCGCCCATCCGGCGCGGCTGCGCTACGACCGCGCGCAACTGCTCGTACAGCGCGGGGAGTTCCTGCGCGGAGCGGCGGAAATGGACGAGTACGCACGCGTGGTGGCCTCGGTCGAGCCGTCCACGGCGGAGGCGATCCGCCGCCGGGCGCGGGCGGCACGGGCCCGGCTGAACTGAGCGGTACGGGAGGGGCCGCGCGTGGCCGGTGAACGGGCCCCGTCCGGCGGGACGGCCCGGACAGGGCCTACAGCCAGCCCTTCTCGTGCGCGATCCGTACCGCTTCCGCCCTGTTGCGGGCCGTCAGCTTCTGGATCGCCGTCGAGAGGTAGTTGCGCACGGTGCCCTGCGAGAGGTGCAGCGCGGCGGCCAGCTCCGCGTTGGTGGAGCCGTCGGCCGCCGCCCGCAGGACCTCGCGCTCCCGCTCGGTGAGCGGGTTGGCGCCCTCGGCGAGCGCGGCGGCGGCCAGGGTGGGGTCGATGACCCGCTCACCGGCGAGGACCCGCCGTACGGCGTCCGCGAGCTGCGCGGCCGGGGCGTCCTTCACCAGGAAGGCGGCGGCGCCCGACTCCATGGCGCGGCGCAGATAGCCGGGGCGCCCGAAGGTGGTGAGGACGACCACCTTGAGCGCGGGAAGCGCCTCGCGCAGGGCGGCGGCGGCCTCGATGCCCGTCATGCCGGGCATCTCGATGTCGAGCAGCGCGACATCCACCTCACGGGCCAGCGCCGCGTCCACCACCTCGTCGCCGCGCGCGACCTGGGCGACCACCTCGATGTCGGGTTCGAGCCCGAGCAGCGCCGCCAGTGCCTCCCGGACCATGGACTGGTCCTCGGCGAGGAGGACTCTGATCGTGCCGCTCATGCACGGGATCCTAGGGCAGGGCCGTCCGGCGTCCCCATCGGCCCGGTCGGCACCCGCGCGACCAGGGTGAAGCCCCTGCGGGAGGCCCGGGTCTCCAGGCTGCCGCCCACCGCGGCGAGGCGCTCGCCCAAGCCGGTGAGGCCGTTGCCGTACGGGGCGGCGGGCTCGTCGTTCCCGTCGTCCTCCACGGTGAGTTCGAGGACGGGCCCCTCCAGGGTCTGGCGCGGGGTGAGGGAGATGACGCAGCGGCGGGCGCCGCTGTGCCGTACGACATTGGTGACGGCCTCCCGCAGCGACCAGGCGAGCGCCGCCTCGCTCTCCTCGGCGAGCGGGCCGCCGGGCAGGGCGGCGGGCGGGTCGGCCGGGATGTCGGCGGCGACCCCGGCCGCCGCCAGCGCCGTACGCGCGCCGGCCAGTTCGCCGGGGAGCGTGGGCCTGCGGTAGCCGGTGACCGCTTCCCGTACGTCCTTCAGCGCCTGGCGGCTGACCCGTTCGATGTCCGCGACCTGTTCGGCGGCCCGGTCCGGCAGACCGGGGAGCATCCGTCCGGCGAGTTCACTCTTGAGGGTGATCAGGGACAGGGAGTGGCCGAGGAGGTCGTGCAGATCGCGCGCGAGCCGCAGCCGCTCCTCGTTGGCGGCGAGTTCGGCGACCGTCGCCCGTGCCTGGCGCAGCTCGACCGTCGTACGGATCAGCTGCCGGATGCCCGACATGGCGAAGCCGCCGAGCAGCGCCGGGATCACCAGGCCGGTGACGAAGTCGGTCGCGTCCTCCTGGTGCAGACCGAGCAGGGCCATCACGCCGGTGACGGCGACGATCGTGCCCCAGGCGATCGGTCCCGGGAGGGCCGCCCCCGCCGTCACCGAGACGTACACGAACAGCACCAGCCACGCGGGCCCCATGGTGAGGGAGAGCAGGACCGCCAGGGCGCACAGCAGGACGAGGGTGGTGCAGACCATGCGCGGCCGGAACGGCTTGCTGGTGTGCCGGAAGACCATGAGCAGATAGGCGCCCACGAAGACGAGCAGCCCGATCCCGCCGAGCACGTCGGCCCACGTGGTGTGGTCCGGGCCGAGGAGATCGCTCAGCGGGGCGCCCAGGAAGGTCAGCCAGATGAGGATCCACATCACCTTGGCGAGGGACTGACGGCGGTTCACCGGTGGCCGCCCCACCGGGACGACGGTCTCGTTGCTCACGCCTTCAGTGTGTCCTTCCGGTACAGCCAGGCCGCACCGCCCGCGAAGACCAGGAAGTACCCGATCAGGATGGACACGTCCTTCAGGTGCGGCGCGCCGCCCAGCTCGATGGCCTGGCCGAGGCCGGCGTAGGCGTGGGTGGGCAGCCATTCCGCGATGTTCTGGAGCCACCGCGGATAGGTGGTGACGGGCAGCCACAGCCCGCCGAGGATGGAGAGACCGAAGTACGTGATCATGGTGACGGGGCGGACCGCGTCGCCGGAGACCAGATAGCCGAGCGCCACCCCGAGCGCGGCGAAGCACAGGCTGCCCGCCCAGATGACCCCGGTGAGGGCGAGCCACTGCCACAGGTCGAGCCGTACGTCCTTCGAGACGCTCGCGACGACGAACACCACGACGATCGACGGCAGGGTGACCACGGCCGCCGCGGCCATCTTGGCGAGGACGTAACCGCGCCCCGGCAGCGGGGTGAGCCGCAGCTGGCGCACCCAGCCCTTCTCGCGCTCCTTGGCGATCTTCTCGCTGTTGCCCATGAGTACGGCGGTGAGCGCGCCGAACGAGGCCATCGCGACCATGTAGAACGCGCCCATCGGCAGGCCGGTGCCGGGAACCGTGCTGTTGTCCTGCGGCCCGGCGATCATCAGGAAGAGCACCGAGGGGTACACGACCGAGAAGAACATGAACTTCTTGTTCCGCAGGGTGCGGGCGATTTCGAGCCTGATCAGAGTGTTCACGCGGTCCTGGCCTCCTCGGCCTCGGTGATGGCGACGAAAGCCTGTTCCAGGCCGAGCCCGGCGACTTCGAGGTTGCGCGGGTAGAGGCCCAGCCCGTAGAGCGCGTGGACGGTCGCGTCGGCGTCGTGCGACTGCATGCGCACGGTGGAGCCGGAGACCGACAGGGCACTGAGGAACGGCAGGGCGCGCAGGGCGCTCTCGTCCACCGCGCCGCCGTGCGGGGGCTCCAGGTCGAAGGAGATCCTGCGCGCCCCGGCCCGCGCCTTGATCTCGGCGGCGGTGCCGTCGGCCAGCAGCCGGCCCCGGTGCAGGACCAGCACCCGGTCGGCGATCGCGTCGGCCTCCTCCAGGTAGTGGGTGGCGAACAGGACCGTACGGCCCTCCCGCGCCCGTTCGCGCATGGTGGCCCAGAAGGCGTGGCGGGAGGTGACGTCCATACCGGTGGTCGGCTCGTCCAGGACGATCAGGTCGCCGGCGCCCGCCGTGGCGAGGGCGAAGCGCACGCGCTGCTCCTGGCCGCCGGAGAGCTTGTTGACCATGCGGTCGGCGATCTGGGTGATCCCGGCCCTGGCCATCACCTCGGAGACGGGGAACGGCTCGGGGTGGAGCGCGCAGGCGAGCGCGACCAGTTCACGGACCCGCACGTCCTCCATCAGGCCGCCGCTCTGGAGCATCGCGCCGACCCGGCCGGCGGCGATGGCCTCGCGCGGGGTGGTGCCGAAGAGGGTGACGGTGCCGGAGTCGGCCTGGCGCAGACCGAGCAGCAGATCCAGGGTGGAGGACTTCCCGGCGCCGTTGGGGCCGAGGAGGGCCACCGTCTCGCCGGGGCGGAGCGTCAGAGTGAGCCCGTCGACCGCACGGACGTCCCCGTAACTCTTGCTGACCTTGTCGAAACGCACCACGTCGGTGGTGCGCACTGCCGTTGTCGTCATACGGAAAGCCTCTCCCGGGGAGGGCTCGCCCCGGCAGTGCCGCACATCGTGGACCTGGCATGACATCCGTCATCCGGCGGACGTGACCGTGCCCCCGCCGGGTCGGGCGGGGGCACGGTCGGGAAGGCGTCGGACGGGCCGTACGGCGTGCGCCGCCGGGGCCGGTCCGGTCAGCTGGGGTCGAGATCGATCGTCTGCGTGCGCTCGGTGGGGGTCTTGCCGCGCAGCGCCTTCTGCATCGCCTGCGCCACGTCGGTGGAGGAGACGGGGTACTGCTTGCCGTCGCCCTTGGTGATCGTGATGCCGTCGAAGACGCCTTCGAGGAGCTGGTCGATGGCGTTCCGGTCGTAGACCTCGACGAGCTTTCCGTCGATCGGCTTCATGGAGAGGATCTGCGGCAGGGACCGGGAAGGACCGAACTGGATCTGTTTGCCACCGGCCTGGATGGTGATCAGACCGGACATCGCGGGCTTGGCGAACTCGTTCATGGCCCGGTCCAGCTCCGCCTGGCCGATCGTCGGCTCACGGGTGGTGACGGGCAGCTCGACGGGGTTCGTCCGGCCGGTCTGGACCTGGGTGCGGTAGGCGTCCCTGGTCGAGATGATCGAGTGGTTGACGTCCAGCGCCTTGCCCGACTTCCCGGGTACGGCGACGGCCTTGTCCGGCTCGAACTTGATCGTGCCCTCGGTGGCGGACCCTGAGGTGCCCGCCAGGTCGTTGAGGGCGGCGCTGAGCTTCTCCTCGTCCACGGGGATCACCGGCTCGGCGACCCGGGCGGCGCCGAAGAGCGAGCCGATCACCGAGACGGGGTTGTAGTCGCTGCCCGCCGCGCCGCGCACGGTCGCCTGGCTGTCGAAGCTGAGTCCGGCCTTGTCCGGGGAGAGTTCCTCGGTCTTGCCGCCGATGTCGAGCCGCAGCGGCTTGGCGGCGCGCCCGCCGAGGGTGGCGTCGAGCTTGGCGACGGCCTCCTCGCGGGTACCGCCGCCGATGTCGACACCGAGGACGGTGGTGCCCTTGGCGACCTCGGAGTGGTTCATCAGCAGGCCCGCGCCGTAGACACCGCCGCCGAGCACGACGACGGCCACGCCGAGGAGCGTCAGCTTCGAGCGGCCCTTCTTCTTGGCGGGCGCCGCCGGGGCCGGGGCCGCCGCGCGCGGGGCGGTACCGGAGGGCGGGGCGCCCTGGGCGGAGCCGACCGGGCCGGGGAAGTCCGGTGCGGAGAAGCCCTGTTCCTGGCCCGGCGAGCCGGATCCCTCGGATCCGGGGCGCGCGCCGGTGCGCGGGCCGCCGCCGGGACCGCCCGTGCCGGGGCCCGAGCCGGGGAAGCCTCCGTGGTGCTCCGGCGGCACCACGGGGATGCCGCTGGTGAGGGTGTCACCGGAGACATGGCCGCCGGGGCCACCGGGACCGGCGGCCGTGCCGGGCACGCCGGGTCCGCTCCCGGGTACGGGAGCGGGCTGCTGCGGGGTCAGTACGGCGGTGTCGTCGGACATCCGGGGCGCGCCGCCGGTGGGCGGGGTGCCCAGGGAGGCGGGCGCGGTACCGAGCGAGAGGCCGCCGGTGACCGGTCCGGTGGTCGGGCCGCTGGGTGCGCCGTCCGCGCCGGAGGGACGGCCGCCGAGCGGCGGGGTGACGGGGCCGGGCGCGAAGCCGTTGGAGGCGGCGCCGGAGGCGCCCGCTTCCGAGGCGAGCCCGCCGAGCGGACCGCCGGTCCCGGACAGCCCGTCCTGGGCGGAGCCCTGGGACGGGTAGGGCTCCGACGAGTACGGCTCCGAGGGGTACGGCGACTCCGAACGGCCACCCCCCGAGACGGCGGCGGCTCCGGCGCCCATGCCCGCCGCCGTACCGGCTCCCGGGCCCGTGCCGGAGGACGGCTTGCGGGGGGCGAACCAGTCGCTGGTGGGCGCCTTCTCCTCGGCCGGCTCCTCCCGCGCGGGTTCGGCCTGCCGGGGCTCGGCGGTCTCGGCGGGCACCTCGGGCCGGGGAATGCTCGCGGTGCGCTCGGCGACCGGGACACCCCGGCCGTTGGTGCTGTCGCCGTCGGCCACGGGCGTACGCATGACGACGGGCGGGATCGGCCGGGAGCCCGGGATGTTGATCCGGATCCGCGTGGTCAGCGTGGTCTCGGTTCTGGGCTCGTCCGGCTGTGGCGCGGGCGCGGTCTCTGTCTCCTCCGGAGCGTCCTGCTGGGGATGCAGCGACGGATACTGGCGGGTGCCGTACGGCGGCGTCCCCGAGGGGTACGCGGCTCCGCCGCGCCCCTGGGGCCCGGAGGACGAACTGTCAGTTTCACGACTCAAAGCAGGTTCTCCCGGTTGGCTCCGCCGCCCGTTCTTACTGGTACTCAGCTGTTCAGGTCCCCCACTGCCGGAGGCGGAGGGGAAGGCCCGGAGCGCGCACCACCATACTGGCCTCCACCGACAGAGACCCGACGACCGAGGCAAGCGATGCTCCGCCGACCGTACGGCCAAGGTCAATTCGGCGGCGGCCGGGCGCGTCACATCCCAATACGGCCGGACTGAGTGCTCGGTTGCGGCAACCGCGACATCGTGGCACACATCACAGCCGCCGCCATCCCGCCGAGCAGGTAGACCAGCGGTCCGATACCCGCGAGGAAGAAGACCGCGTCCCCCTCGGTACGGCCGAAGCTCAGCCAGACCACGGCGATCAGCCAGCCGGCCGCCGGAGCCCCCACCCCGATCTGGGTACCGGTGGCACGCAGACCGCCGTAGAACAGTCCGGCGGTGGCGAGCAGCGAGAGCACCAAACCGCCCGGGAACCAGCCGCCTTGAATGAGGGACCCGGCGATCGCGACGAGCACCCCGAGTACGGCGAGGCCGAGATACGCGGCGATCCGGCCGGGTCTGACCGGTCCGGCCAGGAACGAGCCCGGCGGCTGCCCGCTCATCCGTTCGCCCCGGAATCCCCGGCGGTTCCGGCTGATCCGGCTGATCCGGCGGCGGTTCCGGCGGTTCCGGCGGTTCCGGCGGTTCCGGCGGTTCCGGCGAAGAGGTCGCTCTCGCGTTCCCCCGGCGCCGCTCCGGACGTGCCGTGCGCCAACTGGTAGTACTCGGTGGCGAAGAGCGGCTGGCCGAGGTCGTTGGAGAGCGCGAAGAACGGGCCGTCCACGGCGATCTGCGTGGCGTGGGCGCGCATCGCTGCGGCCTTGTGCTCCCGGTGGGGCGCGCCGTCGACGGCCGCCGTGATCTCCGCGTCGGGGACCACGCCCGGAATGTCGTCGATCTCGGCGACACCGGGGAAGCCAGCGCCCGAGGCGCGCAGCCGGGCGAAGCCCTCCTCGGCGACCGAGCGCGGCACCCGGTTCCAGTAGATCTTGTCGATGGCGTGCGGGGCGCCGGATCCGGGCCGGAAGCCGGCGTCGGCCGCCAGCTCGGCGGCGCGCATCGCGACGCGGTGGGCCTGGATGTGGTCGGGGTGGCCGTAGCCGCCGTTCGGGTCGTAGGCGACCAGGACCTGGGGACGCGTCTCGCGGATCACCTCCACGAGGTATCCGGCGGCCTCGTCGAGGTCCGCCTGCCAGAAGGCGTTCTCCCGGTCGTTCTGCGCGACGCCCATCATTCCGGAGTCCCGGAACCGGCCGGGGCCGCCGAGGAAGCGGTGGTCGGCGACGCCCAGCTCCTTCATGGCGGCGGCGAGTTCACCGATGCGATGGGGGCCGAGACGGTCGTCGCGGTCTGCCGCCAGATGAGCGAGCGCGGGCGGAATGATCTCGCCCTCCTCGCCGAGGGTGCAGGTCACCAACGTGACGAGGGCGCCCTCGGCCGCGTACCTGGCCATCGTGGCGCCGTTGTTGATCGACTCGTCGTCGGGGTGCGCGTGCACGAGCAGCAGACGGCGGGCGGGTAGATCGGTCATGGGGACAGCCTACGAGGCATGACGAGCCGGCCCCTCGGCCAGTGGGCGGTGGTGTCGGCCGAGGGGACGGTGGCCGGGGAACGGCCGGGTGGCGCTGATCCTGTCCGGGACAGGGCGTGGTGCTTCCCGGACGTGTCCTAGTGCCCGCGGGGCACTAGAACTTGATGCCACCGATCATCCCCGCCACGTTCGTGGTGAGTTCGCTGATCGTGGGGGCGATGGAGGAACTGGCCATGTAGAAACCGAGCAGCATGCAGACCACCGCGTGTCCCGCTTTGAGCCCGGATTTCCGGACCAGCAGGAAGACGACGATCGCCAGCAGCACCACCGCCGAAATCGAGAGTGCCACGGCGGTTCACCTCCATAGATATTCAGTCGGGAAAACGCAGCATGCATGTGCCCGGCAGATTCCTACCCACCTATCGCTACGGATCATAACTATCCGTGCGTACGCATCGATCGGTGCACGGCAGCACATGGGGGCGCACGGACTGGCGCGCGCCCGTTAGGTTCGCCCGTATGACTTCGCCGCAGCAGCTCTCGTTCCCACGTCAGCACGCCAGGACCCAGCGGTTCACCCTCGGTGCCCCACGCTCCTTCGCCGTGTCCCCGGACGGCGCGCGCGTGGTTTTCCTGCGTTCCGGATCCGGCACGGATCGCGTAAACCGCCTCTGGGTACAGGATCTTGACGACCCGAACGGGGAGGCGCGGATCGCCGCCGATCCTGACGTACTGCTGAGCGGCGCGCGCGAGCAGCTCCCGGCCGAGGAGCGGGCACGGCGTGAACGGGCACGAGAGGGCGCTGGAGGCATTGTCGGGTACGCGGTGGACGCGGAGGCCGGACTCGCCGCGTTCGCGCTCTCAGGGCGCCTCTACGCGGCCGGGCTGCGGGACGGGACGGCCCGCCGGCTCACCGTTCCCGGACCGGTGGTCGATCCCCGGCCCTCGCCGGACGGTCGGCACATCGCGTACGTGGCGCGCGGAGTGCTCCGGGTGACCGGCGCGGACGGCGAGGGGGACCGGGAGCTGGCGGGGCGCGCGGAGGGCGAGGGGGCCGATGTCACCTACGGTCTCGCGGAGTTCGTCGCGGCCGAGGAGATGAGCCGTTCGCGCGGCTTCTGGTGGTCCCCCGACTCCGACCGGCTGCTGGTCGCGCGGGCCGACACCGCGAACGTACGGCGGTGGTGGATCTCCGACCCCGCGCATCCGGACCGGGAGCCGGCCAAGGTCGCCTATCCGGCGGCCGGCACGCCCAACGCCGAGGTGCGGCTCCTCCTCGTCGGCCTGGACGGATCGCGTACGGAGGTGGCCTGGGACCGGGCCCGCTACCCGTATCTGGCGCGGGTGCACTGGTCGGCGGCGGGGGCGCCGCTGCTGCTGGTGCAGAGCCGTGACCAGCGCGAGGCCGTGTACCTGGCGGTGGATCCCGGCACCGGCGCGACCACCCCCGTGCACCGGGACGAGGATCCGGCGTGGCTGGAACTGTTCGCCGGGGTGCCCGCCTGGGCGCCGGACGGACGGCTGGTACGGATCGCCGACGAGGGCGGCGCGCGGGTCCTGGTGGTCGGCGACCGGCCGCTGACCGGGGCGCGGTTGCATGTGCGCGCGGTGCTGGACATCGGTGCGCACGACGTGCTGGTCACGGCGTCGGCGGGCGAGGAGGCCGAGGCTCCCGAGACCGGTGAGATCCATGTGTACCGGGTGAACGAGCTGGGCGTCGAGCGGCTCTCGGAGGGTCCCGGGGTGCACACGGCCGTCCGTACGGGCGGGGTGACCGTCCTGGTGTCCGCGCGGCCGGAGACCTCCGGGGCGTCCGTGCGGGTGCTCAGGGACGGCGCGCGGCCGGTCACCATCGACTCGTACGCCGAGACCCCGGTGCTCACGGCGCACGCGCGGCTCACCGAGGCCGGCGCGCGGCGCATTCCGTGCGCCGTGCTCCTGCCCCGGGACTACCGGGAGTCGGACGGTCCGCTGCCGGTGCTGCTGGACCCCTACGGCGGTCCGCACGGCCAGCGGGTGGTCGCCGCGCAGAACGCGTACCTGACCTCGCAGTGGTTCGCCGACCAGGGGTTCGCGGTCCTCGTCGCGGACGGCCGGGGCACTCCGGGTCGCTCCCCCGCCTGGGAGAAGGCCGTGCACCGCAATCTGCTGCTCACGCTGGACGACCAGGTCGAGGCGCTCCAGGAGCTGGCCGGGCGGTTCCCGTTCGACACCGGGCGGGTGGCGATCCGGGGCTGGTCGTACGGCGGCTACCTCGCCGGACTCGCGGTGCTGCGCCGCCCGGACGTCTTCCACGTGGGGGTCGCCGGCGCCCCGGTGAGCGATCTGCGGCTCTACGACACCCATTACGAGGAGCGCTATCTCGGCACCCCGCAGGACGAGCCGGAGCTGTACGCGGCCCACTCGCTCGTCACGGACGACGGCCTGTCGGCCCCGGAGAACCCGGCGCGGCCCCTGATGATCATCCACGGACTGGCCGACGACAACGTGGTGGTGGCCCACTCGCTGCGGCTGTCGGCGGCGCTGCTCGCGGCGGGCAGGCCGCACGAGGTGCTGCCGCTGACCGGCGTGACCCATATGACGCCGCAGGAGGAGATCGCGGAGAACCTGCTGCTGCTCCAGGTCGACTTCCTGAAGAGGTCGCTGAACATGAAGTGAGCCCTCGGAGGGCGTACGGACAGACGGCAACCGGCCGGTGCTCCTGGAAGCCCCGGCCGGTTTACGGCACCCGCACGGCCGTACGTCATTCAGACTGACGGGTCCGTATATCGGTGACGGGTCGGCGAAGTTGCTTGCGTGTTAACGAAATTGATGTGTTTTATCTACCTTCGCCCCCCTCCGTAGCGGTCGGTGCGATCCGCCGCTCCGCCGCGAAATGACAGGCCGAGGGATGCGCCGCGGGCCCGCCCCCGCCGCGGAAGACCTCCGGCACCGCCAGCTCCGGGACCTCCACCACGCACCGCTCCCGCGCCTTCCAGCAGCGCGTACGGAACCGGCACCCGGACGGAGGGTTCGCCGGGGACGGAACATCACCCGAAAGAATGATCCGATCGCGGTGTTCACGCGCCGTGGGGTCGGGCAGCGGCACCGCCGAGAGCAGCGCCTGCGTGTAGGGGTGCGTCGGGTGGTCGTAGATCTCCTCGTCCGAACCGATCTCCGCGAGCCGGCCCAGATACATCACACCGACCCGGTCGGAGATGTGCCGGACGATCGACAGGTCGTGCGCGATGAAGACGTAGGAGAGCCCGAACTCGCCCTGGAGCTTCTCCATCAGATTGATGACCTGCGCCTGGACGGAGACGTCGAGAGCCGAGACCGGCTCGTCCGCGACGATGATCTCGGGCTGGAGCGCGAGTCCCCTGGCGATGCCGATGCGCTGGCGCTGGCCGCCGGAGAACTGGTGCGGATAGCGGTTGATGTACTCCGGGTTGAGCCCGACCACGTCCAGCAGCTCGCGCACCTTGCGCCGCCGGTCGCCCTTGGGCGCCACCTCGGGGTGGATCTCGTACGGCTCGCCGATGATGTCGCCGACCGTCATCCGGGGGTTGAGCGAGGTGTACGGGTCCTGGAAGACCATCTGGATATTGCGGCGGACCGCCTTGAGCGCCCGACCGGACAGCCGGGTGATGTCCTCGCCCTTGTAGCGGATCACGCCGGAGGTGGGCCGCTCCAGGTTCACCAGCATCTTGGCCACGGTCGACTTGCCGCAGCCGGACTCCCCGACGATGCCCAGAGTCTCGCCCGGCGCCAGGTCGAAGGAGACCCCGTCGACGGCCTGGACCGCGCCGATCTGCTTGCGGAGCAGGATGCCCTGGGTCAGCGGGAAGTGCTTGACCAGGTCCCGGACCTCCAGGAGGGGTTCGGCGGTGGGCGTGGCCCGGGTGGCACCGGCCGTCGCGGTTTCAGCCATCACGCGTCTCCTTCCAGAAGAAACAGGCGCTGTGCCGGCCCTCTCCGGACTCGAACAGCGGCGGCACCTCGGTACGGCACACGTCCTGGGCCATCGGACAGCGGGGGTTGAAGGCGCAGCCGGGCGGGATGTGCAGCAGGTTCGGCGGCAGACCCTTGATCGCGTACAGCTCGCGGCCCTTCTGGTCCAGCCGCGGGATCGACTCCAGCAGCCCGCGGGTGTAGGGGTGGGCGGGGGCCTTGTAGATGTCGTGCACGGGGGCGGTCTCCACGATCCGGCCCGCGTACATCACGGCGATCCGGTCGGCGACGTCGGCGACGACGCCCAGGTCGTGGGTGATCAGGATGAGCCCCATGTTCAGCTCGCGCTGGAGCTCGGCGAGCAGATCCATGACCTGGGCCTGGACCGTCACGTCAAGGGCGGTGGTCGGCTCGTCCGCGATGATCAGGGCGGGCTCCAGGGCGAGCGCCATGGCGATCATGATGCGCTGGCGCATCCCGCCGGAGAACTGGTGCGGATAGTCGTCCACCCGCTCCTTGGCGGCGGGGATCCGTACCCGGTCCATCAGCTCGATGGCCTTCGCCCGCGCCCGTCTGCGGTTCAGTCCCCGGTGGACGATGAACATCTCACCGAGCTGGGTGCCCACGGTGAGGACGGGGTTGAGCGAGGACAGCGCGTCCTGGAAGATCATCGCCATCTCGGCGCCACGGATCCCGCGCCGTTGGTCCTCCTTGAGTTTCAGCAGGTCCCGGCCTTGGAAGAGCACCTCGCCACCGGTGATCCGGCCGGGCGGCGAGTCCAGAATCCCCATGATCGCCTGGGCGGTGACGGACTTGCCTGAGCCCGACTCCCCCAGCACGGCGAGCGTCTCACCGGCCGCGACCGAGTACGTCACTCCGTTGACGGCCCTGGCGACTCCCTCGCGGGTGTGGAACTCCACCTGGAGATCGCGTACTTCGAGCAGCATGGACGCACTCCTCAGCGCAGCTTGGGGTCGAGGGCGTCGCGCACCGCGTCGCCGAGCATGATGAACGCGAGTACGGTCACGGCCAGCGCCCCGGCCGGCCAGAGCAGCATGTGCGGGGCGTTGCGGATGTACGGCGAGGCGTCCGAGATGTCGATCCCCCAGGAGACGGTGGGTGGTTTCAGGCCGACGCCGAGGTACGAGAGGGTCGCCTCCAGCGCGATGAACGTGCCGAGCGCGATGGTCGCCACGACGATCACCGGCGCGATCGCGTTGGGCAGGACGTGCCGCAGCATCATCCGGGGGTTGGAGGCGCCGAGGGCCCGGGCCGCCTGCACGAAGTCGTTCTGTTTGACGGTGATGACGGATCCGCGGGCGATCCGGGAGATCTGCGGCCAGCCGAGCAGCACCATGAAGCCGATCACCGGCCAGACGGTGGCGCTGGTGACCACGGACAGCAGCACCAGCCCGCCGAGGACCACCGGGATCCCGAAGAAGATGTCGGTGACGCGCGAGAGGATCGCGTCCCAGAAACCGCCGAAGAACCCGGCGAGGCCGCCGAGGACGGAGCCGACGACGGCGACGCCGAGGCTGGCCAGCACACCGACCACCACCGAGGTCCTGGCGCCGTAGACGGTACGGGTGTAGACGTCGCAGCCCTGCCCGTTGAAGCCGAAGGGGTGGCCGGGCTGGGATCCCTCCTGGGCCTTGGCGAGGTCGCAGGAGAGCGGGTTGCCACTGGCGATCAGCGACGGCCAGATCGAGATGATCACCAGAAAGACGATGATCAGTCCGGAGATGATGAAGACCGGGTTGCGACGCAGATCCCGCCAGGCGTCCGACCACAGACTGCGCGGCCGGCTCGCGGGCCCGCCGCCGTCGGGCCCCTCGGGGCCCTTCTCCAGGGTGAATCCTTCGCTGGTGGCGAGGTCCATCGCACCGCCGGCGCCCGTCGGCGCGATGGATTCGTGGCTGCTCTCGGGGCCGGGCCCCTGCGGCTCAGGCATAGCGGATCCTCGGGTCGAGCACGGCGTACAGCAGGTCGACCAGCAGGTTCGCCACGAGGAAGACGATGACGAGCACGGTCACGAAGCCGACGACGGTCTGGGTGTTCTGGCGCAGGATGCCCTGGTAGAGCTGGAAGCCGACGCCGTGGATGTTGAAGATCCGCTCGGTGACGATCGCCCCGCCCATCAGCGCGCCGATGTCCGTACCGATGAAGGTGATCACCGGGATCAGCGAGTTGCGCAGCAGATGCCGGGTGATCACCCGGTGGCGCGGCAGCCCCTTGGCGATGGCCGTGCGAACGTAGTCGGAGCGCACGTTCTCGGCGATCGAGGACCGGGTCAGCCGGGTGACGTACGCCAGGGAGACCGAGGCGAGCACCAGTCCCGGCAGGATCAGCTCACCGAGCGGCGCGGCGGAGGAGACCGACGGCTCGATGACATGCCATTTGACGCCGAGCAGCAGCTGCGCCAGCAGGCCGGTGACGAAGGTCGGCACGGCGATGACCACCAGGGTCAGCAGCAGCACGGAGGTGTCGACCGGACGGCCCCGGCGCAGCCCCGTGATCACGCCGAAGATGATCCCGACGATGATCTCGAAGACGATGGCGACGATCGTCAGCCGGATGGTGATCGGGAAGGCGGTGGCCATCAGGTCGATGACCTTCTGGCCGTTGAAGGCGATGCCGAAGTCCCCGGAGAAGACATGGCCCATATAGGTGAGGTATTGCTGCCAGACGGGCTTGTCGAGGCCGAAGTCCTTGCGCAGCTGGGCCTCGGTGGCCGGGTCGCACTGCCGGTCGCCGCAGAGTCCCGCGATGGGGTCGCCCATCACGTTGACCATGAGGAAGATCAGCAGGGTGGCGCCGATGAAGACGGGGATCATCTGCAGCAGGCGCCGGATCACATAACGTCCCATGAACGGCTCCAGGGGTCGTGGTGGCGGGAGCGCCGGAGCGTCGGGCCCTGTTTGTCCGCCGGCGTCAGCTGACCTTGATCTCGTTGTAGACGGGGACGCTGAACGGGTTCAGCTCGACATGGGTGATCCGGTCCGAGTACCCGGCGCTGCCGTTCTGGTACCAGAGCGGAATGGCCGCCATCTGGTCCCGGACGACCCCTTCGGCCTGCTGGAACTTACTGATCGCCGTCTTCGTGTCGGTGTCGGCGTTGGCCTCGTTGACCAGCTTGTCGAACTGGGGGTTGCTCCACTTGCCGTCGTTGGAGGAGGCGTTGGTGTAGTAGAGCGGCTGGAGGAAGTTCTGGATGAGCGGGTAGTCCATCTGCCAGCCCGCGCGGAACGGTCCGGTGAGCTTCTTCTGGCCGATCTGGTTGCGGAAGTCGGCGAAGGTGCCGACCGGGCTGCCCACGCACGCCTTGTCGTTGCCGAGGGTGTTGTTGATGCTGTTGCAGACGGCGTCGACCCATTCCTTGTGGGAGCCGGTGTCGGCGTTGTACGTGATCTTGAGCCGCCCGCCGGGGATACCGCCGCCCTCACTGATCAGCTTCTTCGCGGCGGCCGGATCGTAGTCGCACGCCTTGCCGCAGAGCCCCGCCTTGTAGCCGCCGCTCGCGCCGAGGACCGGGGAGGTCCAGTCGGTGGCGGGGGTGCGGGTCTTCTGGAAGATGGTGTCGGTGATCTGCTTGCGGTTGATCGCCATGGAGAGCCCGGTGCGGACCTTGGCGGCCTGTGGGGTGTTCCACGCCTTGTCGTAGTACGGGAAGGCGAGCGTCTGGATGATGCCGGCCGGGGTGTTGATGTAACGGCCGCTCAGGTCGGCCTTCGCGTTCTTCAGCTGGGCGGCCGGAACGTCGTCGACGAGATCCAGATTGCCCGCGACCAGATCCGTGTACGCGGTGTTGTTGTCGGTGTAGACCTTCAGGTCCACCCCGCCGTTCCGGGCCTTGTCGGGCCCGGGGTAGCCCTTCCAGGTGCGCAGCGACATCTGCGAGCCCTTGGTGTAATTCTGCACCGTGTACGGGCCGTTGCCCACGGGCTTGGAGAGCCAGGCCGCGTGGTTGTCGTAGAACGCCCTGGGCAGCGGTGCGAAGGCCGCGTAGCCGAGGGTGTCCGGCCAGGTGGAGAAGCGCTGCGACAGCTTGACGGTGAAGGTCTGGGGGCCGGTGACCTTCAGCCCCGAGAGTGTCCGGGCGGTGGGCTGTCCGGTGTCCGGGTGGACCTTCGCGTATCCGTCGATGTACTGGAAGAAGTAGGCGTTCTTCTGGTTGTTCTTCAGATCGGCGCCGTAGTTCCACGCGTCCACGAAGGACTTCGCGGTGACCTTCTCCCCGTTGCTGAAGGTCCAGCCCTTCTTGACGGTGACGGTGAAGTTGGTCGAGTCCTTGGTGTCGATCTTCTCGGCGAGCGCGTCCTCGGCCTTGCCGGTCTTCGGGTTGTACCGCTTCAGTCCCCGGAAGATCATGTCGAGGACCTTGCCGCCCTGGACCTCGTTGGTGTTCGCCGGCTCCAGCGGATTCTGCGGGTCGCCCCACGACGAACGCACCACACCATCGGCACCTCCACCCCCGCTGCCACCGCCGCTTCCCCCACCACCGCAGCCGGTGGCCGCCAGGGCGACGGCCACCGCGCATGCGGCCCACTTGGCGTGCGTAGCAGCTCCGCGCATGAATGTGCCTCCTCGTCAGACGCAAGTCCTAATGCCTCCCAAATACACCCCATACAGTGACGAACCGCACCTTTATGGCGGCTGTACGGGCGGTCAAACGGCAGTGGACGGACCGCGGCGATCCTGAGGGAGGGCACTACGGCAAGCGGTCCTGCTCCTCCACAACCGAGATCCAGGTACTGCCGTGCTCGATGGACACCCGTAGCCGGGGTCCCCCCTTCGTCACTCCTTCGTAGTAGGTCTCCGCGCCCTTGCCGTGCCGGCTCAGTCCGCAGTTGGTGAGAGCCTCCCGGTAGACAGCGAGATCCTCGGCCGTCTGGTCGGCGTCGGAGTAGTCGATGACACGCTGCCGGGCGACGCCCCCCTCCTCGCTGTCGAACCAGCGGGTGTACCGCACCTGATCCGACGGCTCCACCTGGTCCGACGGCACCACGAACGGGCAGACACCGTTGATGCCGGCGACCGGGAGCGACTCGTCCCAGGACCAGTCCGATTCCTCCCAGCGCATGGCTTCGAACTGCGGCAGATCCCTGCCCTCCAGCAGCGTGACCTGGCCGTTCTCGATGTACGGGTTCTTCTCGGCGGGCGAATCGGCCGGCCGCACCGAGTCTCCGCCCGGCCCCGGCACCATCGCCCACGCCGTGCCCGCCATCACCATCGCGGCGAACGTCGCCACCGCGCCCGTCCTGCGGCGGGCCCGCCGCCGCGAACCGCGGGCCCGCACCTCCGCGGCGCTCGGCATCCGTATGGCCACCTCGTCCAGCAGCTCCTCGGCCTCAGCCATGGATCACCACTCCCTCACGCTCACGCCGTACACCGGAATCGGCGAGCCGCTCGCCGAGGATCTTCCTGGCCCGGCTGAGCCGGGTCCGTACCGCACCGCTCGACGCGCCCGTCTCCCGCGCCACCTGCTCCACCGGGAGGTCCAGCAGATGGTGCAGCACCACCGCCTGCCGCTGCTCCGGCGTCAGCTCACGCAGCGCGGAGATCAGCTCCACCCGGTCGGCCGACAGACCGGGCAGATCGGGCTGCGGCCCGTGCCGGAACTGCGCCCGCAGCCGGTTGCGCGTCCTGCGCCAGGTGCTGATCGCCAGCCGCATCGCGACCGTCCGCACCCAGGGCAGCGGATCGCCCTCCCGGGTCAGCCTCGACCAGCGCTGCCAGGCCCGCACATACGCTTCCTGGACCGCGTCCTCGGCCTCCGCCAGGTCGCCGGTCGCCGCGTACACCGCCGCGACCAGGCGCTTCGCCGTGGCCGCGTAGAACGCGTCGAACTCCTCCGACGCACTCGGCCCCTCCGCACCGTCGGCGCCGCGCACCCGCACCGGCCCGGTCGGTCCGAGCACTCTGCCCGGCCCGGCCCGTCCGGCCGGCCCGATCGTTCTGTCCGCTCTGAACGCCCTGGTCACCCCGTCCGCCATCGTCCCCCCGTCCCGATTCCCTCACTCGTTTCTGCCTCTGCTACAAACACGCCCGGGACCGGCGGAATGTTACGGACGACTTTCACGGCATCCGAACGGCACACGAGAAGGGCACACGAGGACGGCACACGAGAAGGGCCCGCGCCCGGGGACATCCCCGGGCGCGGGCCCTTCTCGTACCACCGACGGATCACTCCCCGTCGGACAGCTCCTTCTCGATGGCCGCCAGCGCCGGGTCGAGCACGACGTCCTCCTGGCGCGCCCCGGTCGAGGGGTCCTCCGGGAAGTGGCAGGCCGTCAGGTGTCCGCCCGCGCTGTCCGAGAGCTGGACCAGCGGCGGCTCCTCCGTCGCGCACTTGTCCTGCGCCTTCCAGCAGCGCGTACGGAACCGGCAGCCGGACGGCGGCATGATCGGCGAGGGAACGTCCCCGGCGAGCCGGATCCGCTCCCGCTTGTCCAGGTCGATGTCGGTCTCGGGCACGGCCGACAGCAGGGCGTGGGTGTACGGGTGGCGCGGACGGTTGTACAGGGAGTCGCGGTCCGCGACCTCCACCACCTTGCCCAGGTACATCACGGCGACGCGCTCCGAGAAGTGCCGCACGATGGCCAGGTCGTGAGCGATGAAGACGAAGGCGATCCCCAGGTCCCGCTGGAGGCCCTGGAGGAGGTTGACGACCTGCGCCTGGATGGAGACGTCGAGCGCCGAGACCGGCTCGTCCGCCACGATCAGCTTCGGCTCCAGCGCGAGCGCGCGGGCGACACCGATGCGCTGGCGCTGACCGCCGGAGAACTCGTGCGGGAAGCGGTTGTAGTGCTCCGGGTTGAGACCGACGATCTCCAGCAGCTCCCGCACCCGCGCCTCACGGCCGCCGGGCGGCTTGATGCCGTTGATCTCCATCGGGCTGGAGATGATCGTGCCGACCGTCTGCCTCGGGTTCAGCGACGCGTAGGGGTCCTGGAAGATCATCTGGATCTCGGACCGGATCGGCGCCAGCTGCCTGCGGCCCGCGTGGGTGATGTCCTGGCCGTTGTACGTGATGGTGCCGCCGGTCGGCTCCAGCAGCCGGGTGAGCAGCCGGCCGGTGGTCGACTTCCCGCAGCCCGACTCGCCGACCAGGCCCAGGCTCTCGCCCGGGTAGACGCTCATGGTCACGCCGTCGACGGCCTGGACAGCGCCGACCTTCCGTTTGATCGGAAAGCCGCCGTATATGGGGAAGTGTTTGGTCAGCCCCTTCACTTCGAGCAGCGGCTCGGCCGAGGTCGAGGCGGCACCGCGCTGCGGCGAAATCCCGGCGGCGGCGGTGGTGGTCGTGTTCTTCTCGCTCATGGTCATAGCCCCAGTTGCCGGTACATCAGCCCAGCCGGGGCTGAATCTTCTCGATGAATACCTGCTGCTTGCGGTCCGCCGGCAGATGGCAGGCGGAGCCGCGCCCTGCGGGCAGCAGCGGGCGCTCGTTCACGCAGCGGCCGCCGTCGACCAGGTCGACGTAGTCGCAGCGCGGGTTGAACGCGCACCCGGTGGGCGGGTTCAGCAGGCTGGGCGGGGTGCCCGGGATGGGCCGCAGCGGCTCGTTCACATCGGAGTTGAGCCGCGGCATCGAGCCGAGCAGCCCCCAGGTGTAGGGGTGCTGCGGCGCCTTGAGCACCTCGCGTACGGAACCACGCTCGACGGCCTTGCCCGCGTACATCACCAGCAGGTCGTCGGCGAAGTTGGCCACGACGCCGAGGTCATGGGTGATCAGGATGATCGCGGAGCCGAACTCCTGCTGAAGGTCCTTGAGCAGGTCGAGGATCTGCGCCTGGACGGTCACGTCGAGGGCCGTGGTCGGCTCGTCGGCGATCAGCAGCTCGGGGTTGCACACCAGCGACATGGCGATCATGGCGCGCTGGCGCATACCGCCGGAGAACTGGTGCGGGTAGTCGTCGACCCGGTTCTTCGGGTCCGGGATGCCGACCTTGCCCAGCATCTCGATGGCCCGCGCGCGGGCCTCCTTCTTGCTCGCGCCGGAGTGCTTCATGTACGGCTCGGCGATCTGGCGGCCGACGGTGTAGTACGGCGACAGGGCGGTCAGCGCGTCCTGGAAGATCATCGCCATCTTGTTGCCGCGGAGCTTCTCCAGCTGCTTGTCCGAGGCGTCCGTCAGGTCCTGGCCGTCCAGCAGGATCTCGCCCTGGATGTCGGTGTTCTGCGGGTTGTGCAGTCCCAGGACGGACAGGTTGGTCACCGACTTGCCCGAGCCCGACTCCCCGACGATACCGAGCGTCTTGCCGCGCGCCAGGTCGAAGGAGAGCCCGTCGACGGCCTTGACGATGCCGCCCTCGGTGGAGAAGTGGACCCGCAGGTCGCGCACCGAGAGAAACGCGTCCGATCCGGTGGGGGCGGCGGCGTCCTCGGTCTTGGTGAGTGTGGTCACGGTCGTTCTCCTAGGACAGACGCACGCGCGGGTCGATGATGGCGTACATGGCGTCCACGATGACATTGAAGAAGAGGATGAAGGCGGCGCTGACGATCATCACGCCCATGGTGAGCGGGAGGTCCTTGAGGATGACCGAGTCACGGGCGAGCCGGCCGATACCCGGCAGTCCGAAGGTGATCTCCGTGACCATGGCGCCGCCGAAGAGCGCGCCGAGGTCCATGCCGAGGATGGTGACGATCGGGATGAGCGAACCGCGCCACGCGTAGCGGAAGAAGACGTAGCGGCTGCTCATGCCCTTGGCGCGGGCCGCTCTGACGTGCTCTTCCTGGAGCTGCTCGATCATGGTCGACCGGGACATACGGGTGTAGTTGGCGGTGAAGATCACCGACATCACGAGCCAGGGGATCAGCAGGCCCATGAACCAGCCGCTCGGGCTCTCGGTGAGCGGGACCCACTTGGGCTTGTCCAGCCAGCCGGTGCTGTAGACGAAGAGGCCGAGGACGACCGGGCCGAGGAAGTAGATCTGCATCGAGCTGAGCACCAGCGAGGCGGAGCTGAACACCTTGTCGATGTAGGTGCCCTTCTTCCACGCCGCGATCATGCCCGCGCTCAGGCCGACGATCAGGAAGACGATGAGTCCGCCGACGGAGAGGGACAGCGTCAGCGGGAAGCGGTCGACGATGGTGTCCCACACCGGCTGCTGGTTCGCGAAGGAGACGCCGAAGCAGGGGGCCGCGCAGTGGCCGACGGCGAAGTCGCGGCCGGCGAAGATGCCGACGATGAAGTTCCAGAACTGCACCGTCACGGGCTTGTCGAGACCGAGGTTCTGGTGGATGACAGCCAGCGCGTCCGGAGTGCAGTTCTTGCCGCAGGCGAGGAGCGCCGGGTCCTGCGGGATCGCGAAGAACATGAAGAACGTGACGGCACTGATCAGAAACAGTGTCAGAACCGCGCCGAAACTCCGGCGCAGAAGAAATTGAAGCATGGCTGGTCGCTGCTCTCAGGACGGCGGCTGTGAGGGGGTCGAGAGGAGAGGATCGGCGGTCCGGGGGTGCGCACTCCGCCGTGTGCGCACCCCCGGAACCTGCCTACGCGGTGCTTACTTCTTCAGGAACAGACGCGTGACGTCGACGTAGCTGGAGTCCGACGAGTAGCGCGCGCCACCGACGTTGGAGCCCACGATCTGGAACACCTTGGTGTAGTAGATCGGCGCGGCGGGGTTGATGCGCTCGACGATGTCGTGGTGCAGCGCGGTCCACGCCTTCTGGGCCTCGGCCGGGTCCGTGATCTTCAGGACACGGGCGATCTCGGCGTTGATCTTCTTGTCGTTGATGTGCGAGTAGACCGACGAGCCGTCCTGGAGCTGCGTGCCGTCGTACAGCGGCGGGATGACCGTGGAGGCGCCCGCCCAGTCCTGGCCCCAGCCGGTCATGTAGAGGTCGAGACCGTTGTCGACCTTGCCGACCTGCTCGTACCAGGTGGCGGCGTCGATCTCCTTCTTGACGACGTCCAGGCCGATGGCCTTCAGCCGGTCGGCGATGACGACGGCCTGCTGCTGGCGGACCGGGGTGTTGGCGTAGGCGTAGACGACCTTCTTGCCCTCGGCGCCGGCCTCCTTGATCAGCGCCTTGGCCTTCTCGACGTCACCGTTGGGCTTCTTCTTCTTGCCGAACGGATCGTAGTCGTCCTCGTAGCCCGGGGTGGTCGGGGAGATCAGACCGGTCGCGGTCTCACCGCCGTAGGCGCCACCGTCGAGCTTGTAGATCTGGGCGCTGGGCATCGCGTAGGCGATGGCGTCGCGGACCTTCTTGTCCTTCAGCCGGTCCAGGTTGAAGTTGAGCTGCCAGACGTAGGGCGCGTAGCCCTCGACCGTGCGCTTCTTCGCCTCGGGGTCGGAGACCACGTTACGGACCTGGTTGGTGGCGATCTGACCGGTGAACATCGTGGCGTTCTTGGCATCGCCGCGGTCGGCCAGGATGGTCTTGGTCTGGTCGTCCTTGTCGTGGTTGAACTCGATGTTCCAGCCGTCCACGTACTGGTGCCGGACCGAGTCGGTCTTCGGGTCCCAGTTGGTGTTCTTGACGAGCGTGAGCGACTTGCCCGGCTTGAACGAGGAGATCTTGTACGGGCCGGTGGAGACCGGGGCCGTGTCGTACTTCTCCTTGGTGTCCGTCTTCTCGGGCACGACGGAGTAGCCGGGCATCGCGAGCGCCTGCGGCAGGTCGGGCTGCGGGTCCTTGAACTTGAAGACGATGGTCTTCGCGTCCGGGGTCGCCAGGACCGAGTCCGGCAGGTGCTTGCCCTTGTACGGGCCGTCCGGCAGCGCCTTGCGGTAGGTGGTGCCGGCGCCGGAGAGCCACTGCTGGATGTAGGTCGGGCCGTCCGTCATGAACGGCGCGTACAGCCGCTCGACGGAGTGGCGGATGTCCTTCGACGTGATCGCGGAACCGTTCTGGTCCTTCAGCCCGTCCTTGAGCGTGAAGGTCCAGGTCTTGCCGCCGTCGGACTCCTTGCCGGAGTCGGTGGCCAGGTCACCGACGACGGTCATCTTGCCGTCGTCGTCTTCCAGGTACTGGGTCAGACCGCGCTGGAGCAGCCGGTCGAGCGTCTTGGCATCGCTGACGTAGCTCTGCCCCGGGTCCAGGTGCGAGAAGTCGGCCTCCTGGTAGACGGAGATCGTTCCACCGGACTTCGCGCCCGTGACCTCGGCGGCGGGGCCGGTGGACGCCTTCGCGTCACCGTAGGCGACGGCCACCGACTGCTTGGCGGCGTCCTCCTTGCCCTTGCCCGTGTCCTTGCTGCCGCTGTTGTCGTTGCCGCCACAGGCGGTCAGCGCGAGCGAGCCGGCCGCCAGGGCGACGACGACAGCGCGTGTCTTACGCGTGCCAAAGATGCTCATGATGATGAGTACCTATCTGTCAGTAGTGATCCAACGTTGCTGCCGGTGCGTCCGGTCCGGTACCGGCGCCCGGTGGGGGCAGCGAATCCCGCAACTGGGACGTCAGCGTCCGGACTTGGGGTCGAAGGCGTCTCGTACCGAGTCGCCGAGAAGGTTGAACGCCACCACGAAGATGACCATGGCGACACCCGGGAAGAGCATGTAGAAGGGGTCCTGCTCGTAGATGTCCGCGCCCGTGGCGAACATCCGGCCCCAGTCGGGCGTGGGTTCGACGAAGCCGACCCCCACGAAGGAGAGGAACGCCACCGAGAGAATGGTGGACGGCAGCAGCAGGGTGCCCTGCACCAGGATCGGCGTGACCAGGTTGGGCAGGAGTTCCTTGCGGATGATGCGCCAGGGCGAGGCTCCGGCGATCTTCGCGGCCTCCACGAACTCCCGCTCGCGCAGGGAGAGCGTGGCGGCGCGGATGAGCCGGGAGAGCCCCATCCACCCCAGGAACGACAGCACCAGGATGATCGCGGCGGCCCGGAGGGACGTGGGGGTCTCCTCGTCGGGCCGTACGAACGCGGCCACCACCACCGGCATGGAGGCGATGAAGAACAGCTGGCTGGGGAAGCCGAGCAGGAAGTCGGTCAGCCGGCCGAGCCAGTAGTCGACCTTGCCGCCGTAGTACCCGCCGAGCAGACCGATCAGCACACCCACGACGACCATCAGGACGGTCGCGACCAGCGCGGTGTAGATCGAGGTACGCATGCCGTAGACGAGCTGCATGAAGACATCGCGGCCGAGGTTCGGCTCGATGCCGAACCAGTGGTCGGCGGAGATGCCCCCGGCCCCGCCCGTCGGCATGTTGAAATCGTCGAGCAGGTCGAGGTTGTCCTGCCCGTACAGGGTGTAAGGGTCCTTGCCGTACACCATCTTGATCACGGGCGCGAGAAGCGCGATCCCGAAGAAGAAGATGACGACAATGGCCGAAACGACCCCGGTACGGTCCCGCTTGAAGCGGCGCCACATCAGCTGGCCGGGCGAGAGTCCCGCAGGCGTCTTCGCCTCTTGGATCCCGTCTCCCGACACGTTCCCCGCGTCGGGAGGGGTGGACGCCGCGGCGTCCTCGGTCTGTACTGGACTTGTCACGATCGCTCTTCCCCCACAGGGATCACAACCGCACGCCCGACCCATTTGGCGCTTATGGCACCACGCATGGGGTCCTCCTCATGAGTCCACTGGTCACTGCGAGAGGGGCACTTGTCTACGCGCGCTGACACCCCTGACAGTGCGCCTTTTCGAGTACCCCTGGTGTGCTTTTGCTCGTGAGTCGGCGCCCCCCACAGCGCATGGCCCATTGACCCGAGCTCAATGGCCAACTATTAAGTACGTCCGGGCCGTAAACCACACTTAAAGTGTCTCGTTTTGGCAACATGCCGGGCCGAGCCCGCCCGAAATACGGACAAAGTGAGCGCAGACAGACACCCGCGAAACGGACCGTTAACACATGTTCCGGAGAATCATGTTCGACATCCGGACACATGGCCAAGGAAAACCGGTTGCGCGGAGCGTTCGACTTCGACCGGAGGACGACCCGCGCCGGAACAGCGGGACGCCCCGGCCACCCGCGCGAAGCGCGGGCGACCGGGGCGTCCGTACCACGGACCGCGGGGTCAGCAGTACTTCTTCTTGACCGTCGCGGCGAGCGAAGCCTTCGGCGGAGTCGTGCCGCACCGCAGGCCGCCCTCGGTGGGTACGGTCCAGCTCACGACCTTGCCGTACCGGCCGGTCTTGATCCACTTCGTTCCACGGTCGCAGCGGTACTGCGTGTAGTAGCCGGTGGCCTTCTTCGTGCCCGCGTACAGCACGTACGTGCCGTTCTTCGACAGCGTGTAGCTGATGGACTCGGCCTTCGTGTTGGTCTTCTTCTTCTCGGCCTTCAGCTCCAGCCCGAGATTGGCCTCCAGGCTCGCGATCCCGACCTTCCCGCTGACCTTGGTCCCCGCGGTGGCCGTCACCGAGGCCGTGACCTCGGACACCTTCTGGGCACTGAAGGTCTTGGTCGCCGTGCCGCCCGTGTAGTTCTCCACGACCTTCCGGTGCGTCACGAGCCACGGCTTGCTGGTGGACGACCAGGTGAGCTTGTTCGACCCCGGGTTGCACATCGGGTCGTTGCCCGCCGGAGCCGCCACGGCCGGACCCGCGAACGCGAGCGACACAGCCGCTCCCGAGAGCACGAGAGCCACTACTTTGCGCATGATTCCCCCATTAGCTGACGCAAATTATACGCGTCAGCCCCGTTGATGACATCGCGCGAATCAACGCGATGTGCTGAGTATGCAGGGGCATTTGAGGTTGCTCAAGTGATTTGAGGAACACTTGAGATACGAGAAAAATCTGTAGCGAACGCAATGTCGGCAGAAGCCCACAACCCGCGAAGCGGCCCGGCCCGCTCCCCCCGGTGTACGGGGAGGAGCGGGCCGGGCCGTGGTCCTGCGGGGTGCCGGCGCCGGAGGGTCAGGCGTTCTTGGCGCGGGAGGCCGCGCGGCCGCGCAGCTTCTGGTCGAGGACGACCTTGCGGATACGGACGGTCTCCGGGGTCACCTCGATGCACTCGTCGTCGCGGCAGAACTCCAGGGACTGCTCCAGCGACAGCTTCCTGGCCGGCACCACGTTCTCCGTGGTGTCGGCGGAGGCCGCACGCATGTTGGTGAGCTTCTTCTCCTTGGTGATGTTCACGTCCATGTCGTCGGCGCGCGAGTTCTCGCCGACGATCATGCCCTCGTAGACCTCGGTGCCCGCCTCGGTGAAGATGACACCGCGCTCCTGGAGGTTGACCATGGCGAACGGCGTCACCGAGCCCGAACGGTCCGCGACGAGCGAGCCGTTGTGGCGCGTGCGCAGGTCGCCGAACCACGGCTCGTGACCCTCGAAGATCGAGTGCGCGATGCCGGTGCCGCGGGTCTGCGTGAGGAACTCCGTACGGAACCCGATGAGGCCGCGGGACGGGACGATCCACTCCATGCGGATCCAGCCCGAACCATGGTTGGTCATGGTCTCCATACGGCCCTTGCGCACCGCCATCAGCTGGGTGATGGGACCGAGGTGCTCCTCGGGGGAGTCGATCGTCATGCGCTCGATCGGCTCGTGCGTCTTGCCGTCGACCTGCTTGGTGACGACCTCGGGCTTGCCGACCGTCAGCTCGAAGCCCTCGCGGCGCATCTGCTCGACCAGGATCGCCAGCGCCAGCTCACCGCGGCCCTGGACCTCCCAGGCGTCGGGGCGCTCGGTGTCCAGGACACGGAGCGAGACGTTACCGATCAGCTCGCGGTCGAGACGGTCCTTGACCTGGCGGGCGGTGACCTTGTGGCCCTTGCCCCCCTTGCCGACCAGCGGCGAGGTGTTCGAACCGATGGTCATCGAGATGGCCGGCTCGTCCACCGTGATGAGCGGCAGCGCGATCGGGTTCTCCGGGTCGGCCAGCGTCTCGCCGATCATGATGTCCGGGATACCCGCGATGGCGCAGATGTCACCGGGGCCCGCCTTCTCGGCCGGCTTGCGGGTGAGCGCCTCGGTCATCATCAGCTCGGTGATCCGGACGCTGGACATCGTGCCGTCGCGCTTGATCCACGTGACGGTCTGGCCCTTCTTCAGCTCGCCCTGCTCGACGCGGCAGAGCGCGATACGGCCGAGGAAGTTGTCGGCGTCCAGGTTGGTGACGTGGGCCTGGAGCGGCGCGTCCTCGTCGAACTCCGGGGCCGGGACGTGGGCCAGGATCGTGTTGAAGAACGGCTCCAGGCTGTCGCTGTCGGCCGGGACCGTACCGTCCTCCGGCTTGGTCAGCGAGGCGACGCCGTCCCGCGCGCAGGCGTAGACGATCGGGAACTCGATCTGCTCCTCGGTCGCGTCCAGGTCCAGGAAGAGGTCGTACGTCTCGTCGACGACCTCAGCGATCCGGGAGTCGGGGCGGTCCGTCTTGTTGATGCACAGGATGACCGGCATCTTCGCCTGGAGCGCCTTGCGGAGCACGAAGCGGGTCTGCGGAAGCGGGCCTTCCGAGGCGTCGACCAGCAGCACCACGGCGTCCACCATCGACAGACCGCGCTCTACCTCACCACCGAAGTCGGCGTGGCCGGGGGTGTCGATGATGTTGATCGTGATCGGGTCGCCACCGGTCTTCGGGTGGTACTTCACGGCCGTGTTCTTGGCCAGGATCGTGATGCCCTTCTCACGCTCCAGGTCGTTCGAGTCCATCATCCGGTCGTCGAGCTGCTCAGCGGCGTGCGCGGCGAAGGCGCCGGCCTGCTTCAGCATGGCGTCAACCAGAGTGGTCTTGCCATGGTCGACGTGGGCGACGATGGCAACGTTACGGATGTCGTGGCGCGTGGGCATGCTGGCTGGAGCTTCTCTCGATCGTGGGTGCGGCGTTGTTTTTGCTCGTACGCCCGCCGGGCGGAGCAGCCACGGCTCGTCCCATGGTACGGGGCTGAGGCGTCGGGGGCTTCCCGGCCCGATCGGAGAGGTGTGCGTCAGGGTGCGCGGGGGCGTGGCACGGGGCTGGGGTGTGAGGAGGAGGTGCCCGGGTCGTGGACGGATACGAGCTTGCCCGCCGGGCGGGCCGGCGGGCAAGTCAATTGATGGGTTTCTGAGCTTGCGAGGCGGGTTTGACCTGCCTTTTCGTCTCCGGTTACGGAGCCGGTCCCGAAGCCTTCGTCTGCTCTTCGCCCGTTCTTCTCACTTCTTCTTCGGGTCCTGGAGATCCGGGCCCGAGGCACCGGCCTTCCGGTAGCCGATGTCCTGGTAGCGCGGTGCCTCGAAGCCGAAGGCGCCCGCGTTCCGCAGCCCCGGCTTGGCGGCCACCAGCTGCGGACGCTGGTAGAGGGGGATGGAGCCGGCGGCGGCCCAGATACGGGCGTCGGCCTGCCTGACCAGGTCGCGGGCCTTGCCCTCGTCCAGCTCGGAGGCCGCGTGCTCGAAGAGCTGGTCGATGTGGTTCGTACCGACGCGCGTGTAGTTCTGCTCCACCAGCAGCGATCCGTCGCTGGCGGGTACGGGCTTGGCGTAGATCGGCCGGCCGTCGGTCGCCGGGTAGGCGGTGGCGGGCCAGGAGTAGAGGGCCAGGTCGTAGTCGCCCGAGGCGATGTGGTCCTTGAAGTAGCTGTCGTCGGAGACCTTGGTGATCTCCGTGCCGATCCCGATGCGGTCCAGCATCCGCGAGATGCGCTCGCCGACGGCGCGCAGCGACTCGCCGCCCTCACCGGCGGGCAGGACGAAGCGGAGGGTCAGCGGCTTGCCGTCCTTGCCGAGCGGGCCGCTCTGCGGGACGGCTCCCGAGGCTTCGGGGGCGGGGGCCGCCGTGCCGCGCGGGGCGTAGGCGCCCGCCATGCCGCCGGGCTTCTTGTCGTGGCTGTCCTGGGCGGCGTTCACCGTCTGGCCGCGGACCTCGGAGTCGTCGGCGCGGGCCGCCTGGTGGAGCAGCGCCATGCCCTGGACCGCGGCGGTGCGGGCGGGGGCGAGGACATGGGTGGCGGACTCGGGGCGCGGACCGGCCTGGCGGGGCTTGTCGTCGCCGACGATGTAGGTGCCCTCGTCGGACGCGGCGTCGGAGAGGGCGTCGGAACGGGAAGCGGACGCCGAGCCGGAGCCGGATCCGGAAGCGGAGGATCCGCTCTTGTCCTGCGACTTCTCGTCCTTCTTCTCGTCCGAGGACTCGTCCTTCTTCTCCCCGGCCTTCGCGCCCTGCCCCTCGCTGCCCGCCTTGGTCCCCTCGCCCGTCTTCTTCTTGTTCGCCCCGCCCGGCGTCCAGCCCGCGTCCGCCAGCAGCGCCTGCGCCTCCTGGGTGTCCTGCTTGCCGAGCGCCCGGCTGCTGTCCGCGTACGCGTGCTGGCCGAGCAGCGCCAGATGGCTTCCCGGCGGCTTGGCCGGCAGCCCGAGCGGCTTGAGCACGAGGTCGGCCAGCTCCTGGCGGTCCAGCGCGCGGGCCACGGCGCGCCGTACCCGCTCGTCGGCGAGCGGGCCCGACTCGCCGTTCAGGGCGAGCTGCGTGTAGGCGGGCTCCAGCGACTTCCGTACGGCGAAGCCGCCCAGGCCCTTCTGCTCCCGGGCGTACTTCGCGACGGCCTCGGCGTTCCGGGCCCTGATCTCCTGGGCCTCCTCGGCCTTGTCGTCGTCCGAACCGTTGGCCTCGGCCCAGGAACGGAGGGCGGAGGCCGGGGTGATGTCGGCGCCGGGGCCGTGCGTGAGCGGCCGCGAACCGCCCGATCCCTTGTCCTTGTGCGCCAGGGCGATACGTTTCGCCGCCCCGCTGTCGATCTCCGCGATGTCGAGCTTGCCGTCGGCGAGCGCGGCCGCGCGCTTGCCCCTGGGCACCGCTCTCAGCACGATCGAGTCGAGCTTGGCCGGCTCGCCCCACCAGCGGGGGTTGCGGGCGAGCGTCGTTTCCTTGGCCCCCCGGTCCACCTTCTTGACCAGGAAGGGGCCCGCCGTGATCTTCAGGGCCTTGCGCGCTCCGTCGTTGAAGGCGTTGGGCGTCCCCGTGACGTCCTTGGGGTACAGGGGGCTGAAGAGGGACTTCCAGTCCGCGTACGGCTTGTTGAAGGTGACCCGGACCTCCAGGTTGTTCGCGCCGCGCTCGATCTTCTCGATCCGCTCGTACCCGGCGTTGCGGGCCGTCCAGTACGCGGAGTCCTTGCCGCGCAGCGCGCGCCACTGGGCGACGAAGTCCGGCGCCCCGATCTCCCGGCCGTCGCTCCACACCGCCTTCTGGTTGAGCTTGTAGAGCACGACCTGCTTGGGCTCGCGCTCGACGACCTTCGCCGACTCCAGATAGTCCGGGTTGAGCTGGGGCCGGCCGCTCCGGTCGAGCGTGTGGAGGGACGGCAGTACGGCGTCGGCGATCCGGCCGGTCGCGGCGTCCGCGTCGGCCTGGAAGGCGTTGAGGGTGGCGGGCACGGTGTCGACCGCCCAGTGCACGGTGCCCCCCTGCTCGACCCACTTCCGCGCGGCGGGTGCGACATCGGGCGCCGCGGCGCCCTTGGTGCCGTCCTTGTCGTTGTCCGAGGTGCACCCGGACAGGACGGGCAGGGCGAGGACACCGGTGGTGAGGAGCGCGACGGAGCGGAGCGTTCGGGAGCATGTCCTCCCGCGCGGGCCGACGTGGGACATGGCTGTTACCTCTTCGTCCTGTTTGTGGAATTTAGAGATGATCACACCTATTGCCCACCCACTGAAGGTGACCGAACGGAAGGGGCCGCGCAGACACGGCGGTACGGCGGCGAACGCCACCCGTGCGGCCCAACGACGGCCCCCGCGCCGGGCGCGCGCCGCCCCGCGCGGGCCCCCCTGGACCCCCCTAAATCCCGACGCGGCCTTCACAAGGACCGATGTGACGCGCGACACTCGCAGGAAGCACAGAGAGCACCCGGGAAGTGACTCTGGGAATCCCCCGTAGCCCACTGGTGATCGTGGAAATGAGGGCAACTCATGTCCCTGCAAGAGGAAATGACAGCGGTCAGGCGTCGCCTGGACGATCTGGTCCGCACGGTGGAGCAGCTGGAGCGGAACCTCCCCCGCACCCCGGGGAACGGGCCGCACGCCCCCGGGAGCGAGCCGCGCGCCTGCGCGCCCGCCCGGGTGGAGGACCTGGTCACCATCCCCGACACCCCGTACGACAGCACGCTGTGGACGGACTCGGACGACGAGGGCTTGGGCGTGCGCGACCGGCGCGCGCCTTAGCGCCCGAAAGCACCGGAGCGTCGTACGACCCAGGATCGCAACGGACCGAGGAGACGTCTTTGGCCACCGGAACCGAACCACCACCGCCCCGGACCACGGGACCCTCCGGCGGTACGGGTGTACGCGGCGCCTCCCGCGCCGCCATCGCGGCGCGCCATCTGCGGACGGACCGCTGGTGGCTGGCGCCCGCCGGGACCGCCGCGGGGCTCCTCGCCTTCGTCGTCTACTCGACCTGGCGCGCCTTCTCCGGCAGCGACTACTACGCGGCTCCCTACGTCTCGCCGTTCTACTCCCCCTGTCTGGCGGAGAGCTGCGTCCCGATGCGGCACGGCCCCAACTGGGAGCTGTTCGGCGGCTGGTGGGGGCTGTCCCCCGCGCTGCTGATCCTGATCTTCCCGCTGGGCTTCCGGCTGACCTGCTACTACTACCGCAAGGCGTACTACCGGGGCTTCTGGGCCTCGCCGCCCGCCTGCGCCGTCGCCGAGCCGCACAAGAAGTACACCGGCGAGACCCGCTTCCCGCTGATCCTCCAGAACATCCACCGGTACTTCTTCTACGCGGCTCTGCTGGTCGCCTGCGTCCTGACGTACGACACCGCGCTGACCTTCCGCGACGAGGAGTACGCCTGGGGCCATCTGGGCCTCGGTTCGCTGATCTTCCTCGTCAACATCGTTCTGATCTGGGCGTACACCGTCTCCTGCCACTCCTGCCGGCACATCGTCGGCGGCCGGCTGCGGCACTTCTCGAAACACCCGGTGCGCTACCGGCTGTGGAGCTGGGCCGGGAAGCTGAACAGCCGCCACATGCAGCTGGCCTGGGCGTCGCTGGTCAGCGTCGCCGCCTGCGACTTCTACGTCTATCTGCTCGCCTCCGGGGCCTTCACCGACCCGCGTCTGTTCTGATCACCAGGGGGGAATCGTCCGACATGACGCAACTCGAACGCCGGGCCTGGGACGTCGTGGTGGTGGGCGCGGGAGGTGCCGGGCTGCGGGCCGCCGTCGAGGCGCGCGAGCGGGGCGCCCGTACGGCCGTCATCTGCAAGTCCCTCTTCGGCAAGGCCCATACGGTGATGGCCGAGGGCGGAATCGCCGCCTCCATGGGCAATGTCAACTCCGGCGACAACTGGCAGACCCACTTCCGCGACACCCTGCGCGGCGGAAAGTTCCTCAACCAGTGGCGGATGGCCGAGCTGCACGCGCGCGAGGCGCCCGACCGGGTCTGGGAGCTGGAGACCTGGGGCGCGCTCTTCGACCGCACCCCCGACGGCCGGATCTCCCAGCGCAACTTCGGCGGTCACGAGTACCCGCGCCTCGCCCACGTCGGCGACCGCACCGGCCTGGAGCTGATCCGTACGCTCCAGCAGAAGATCGTCTCGCTCCAGCAGGAGGACTTCCGGGAGTACGGCGACCACGAGGCGCGGCTCAAGGTCTACCAGGAGTGCACGGTCACCCGGCTGCTGAAGGACGGCGACCGGATCGCGGGGACCTTCTGCTACGAGCGCGAGTCCGGCCGCTTCTTCGTGCTGGAGGCCCCCTCCGTGGTGCTCGCCACCGGCGGCATCGGCAAGTCCTTCAAGGTGACGTCGAACTCCTGGGAGTACACCGGCGACGGGCACGCGCTGGCGCTGCTCGCCGGCGCCCCGCTGCTGAACATGGAGTTCGTGCAGTTCCATCCGACCGGGATGGTCTGGCCGCCCTCGGTCAAGGGCATCCTCGTCACCGAATCCGTGCGCGGGGACGGCGGGGTGCTGCGCAACTCCGAGGGCAGACGGTTCATGTTCGACTACGTCCCCGATGTCTTCAAGGAGAAGTACGCGGAGTCCGAGGAGGAGGGCGACCGCTGGTACGAGGACCCCGACCGCAACCGCCGCCCGCCCGAGCTGCTGCCGCGCGACGAGGTGGCCCGCGCCATCAACTCCGAGGTGAAGGCGGGCCGGGGCTCCCCGCACGGCGGGGTCTTCCTGGACGTCTCGACACGGATGCCCGCGGAGGTGATCCGGCGTCGGCTGCCGTCGATGTACCACCAGTTCAAGGAGCTGGCGGATGTCGACATCACGGCGGAGGCGATGGAGGTCGGACCGACCTGCCACTACGTGATGGGCGGCGTCGCCGTCGAATCGGAGACCGCCGCCGCGCCGGGCGTCGCGGGGCTGTACGCGGCGGGCGAGGTGGCGGGCGGGATGCACGGCTCCAACCGGCTCGGCGGGAACTCCCTCTCCGACCTGCTGGTCTTCGGACGGCGGGCCGGGCTGTACGCGGCGCGGTACGCGAGCGGGTTCGCGGACGCTGCCGGAGGCACCGCCCGCCCGGTCCCGGACCAGGGACAGATCGACGCGGCGGCGGCCGAGGCGCTGCGGCCGTTCGGCGCGGAGGGGCATGTGGCGGAGGGGCCTGTGGCGCGGGGGCCGGCGGCGGACGGCTCCGGCACCGTGCCGCCGGGCCCGGAGAACCCGTACAGCGTCCATCAGGAACTCCAGCGGACGATGAACGACCTGGTCGGCATCATCAGAACCGAGGCCGAGATGGTCCGGGCGCTGGAGAAGCTGGCCGAGCTGCGGCTGCGGGCCGCGCGCGCCGGGGTCGAGGGGCACCGGCAGTTCAATCCCGGCTGGCACCTCGCGCTCGATCTGCGGAACATGCTGCTGGTCAGCGAGTGCGTGGCGCGCGCGGCCCTGGAGCGTACGGAGAGCCGCGGCGGCCACACCAGGGAGGACCATCCGGCCATGGCCGCCGACTGGCGGCGGATCAATCTGTACTGCCGGCTCAAGGACAGCCCGGGCGGCCGGATCGCGCTCACCCGGCGGACCACCGAGCCCATCCGTCCGGACCTGCTCGCCCTGTTCGACAAGGAAGAGCTGGTCAAGTATCTCGCCGAAGAGGAGCTTCACGGATGAACGCGAGCGCTTCCGCCTCCTACGAGGCGACGTTCCGGATCTGGCGGGGCGACGCGGACGGCGGGGAGCTGAAGGACTTCGCCGTCGAGGTGAACGACGGCGAGGTCGTCCTCGACATCGTCCACCGGATCCAGGCGACACAGGCGGCGGATCTGGCGGTGCGCTGGAACTGCAAGGCGGGCAAGTGCGGTTCGTGCAGCGCGGAGGTCAACGGACGGCCCCGGCTGATGTGCATGACCCGGATGTCGGTCTTCTCCCGCGAGGAGACCGTCACCGTCACCCCGCTGCGCGCCTTCCCGGTGATCCGCGATCTGGTGACGGACGTGTCCTTCAACTACGCGAAGGCGCGCGAGATCCCGGCCTTCGTGCCGCCGCCGGGGGTGGCGGCCGGGGAGTACCGGATGCGGCAGATCGATGTGGAGCGCTCGCAGGAGTTCCGCAAGTGCATCGAGTGCTTCCTGTGCCAGGACACCTGCCATGTGGTGCGGGACCACGAGGAGAACAAGGCCGCCTTCGCCGGGCCGCGCTTCCTGATGCGGGTGGCCGAGCTGGACATGCATCCGCTGGACGCGGCCGGGGAGGCGGGGATCGACCGCGCGAAGGCCGCGCAGGACGAGCACGGGCTGGGCTACTGCAACATCACGAAGTGCTGTACGGAGGTGTGCCCCGAGCACATCAGGATCACGGACAACGCGCTGATCCCGCTGAAGGAGCGGGCGGTGGACCGCAAGTACGACCCGCTGGTGTGGCTGGGCAGCAGGATCGGGCGCCAGCGCGGCTGACGTACGGGAGGAGCCCGCCCGTACCGCACGCGGGACGGCGCACGGTACGGGCGGGGCCCCGCCGGACGGCGGCGGGCTCCGACGGGCTCCGACGGGCTCCGACGGATCCTCAGCCGAGCAGCTTCAGGATCGCCTCGGTCGTGTCGGTCTCGGCGAGCGTCGGGAAGATCTTCCCGACGGAGTTGTCGTGCACGCCCCCGTCCATGTCGGTGACCGCGTCGGTGGCGATGGTGACGTGGTAGCCGTGCTCGTGGGCGGCGCGGGCCGTGGACTCGACGCCCTTGCTGGTGGCGATGCCGGCCACCACGACCTGGGTGACGCCCCTGCGGCGCAGCTGGAGGTCGAGGTCGGTGGCGTGGAAGGCGCCGAACGTGTGCTTGGTGACGACGATGTCGCTGTCCCGCTGCCCCAGTTCGGGCGCGAAGTCGGCCCAGTCGGGGGCGGGCAGACCACCGGCGCGCGGGGGCTCCTCCGTACGGCCCGGCGCCCGGCCGGTGACCCGTACGAGCACGACGGGCAGGTCCTTCGCCCGGAAGGCGGCGGCGAGTTCGGCCGCGCGCCGCACGACACCGGCGGCGGGGTGGACGGTGGGCAGTCCGACGATGCCCTTCTGGAGGTCGACGACGACCAGTGCGGTCCTGGGGTCGAGGGTGGTGGCGGTCATGGTGTTGCTCCTTGCGGTGAGGGGTCGGTGCCGGGCGCTCAGTGGCGTACGCCCCGGGCGGGGCGCAGGGCCCGGTCGGTGAGGGTCAGGAGGATCAGGAACACCCCGAGGAGGGCGCAAGCGCCCGCCATGAGGCGCAGACCGCTGTCGCTCGCCCGCTGTCCGTAGGCGAGGGCGATCAGGCTGGAGGCGGAGATGGCGCCGATGTACTGCGCGGTGCGCTGGAGTCCGGCGGCGGAGCCGATGGACTCGGGCGGCGCGTGGGCCTGCACGGCGGCCTGGTTGCTGGTCCCGATCAGCCCCTGCGGCACGCCGAAGCAGACCCCGGCGAGCAGCAGGACGGGCAGCGGCGTGGAGCCGCTGAAGAAGAACAGCAGGACGGCGCCGCCGGTCAGCGAGAGACAGCCGAGGGTCAGCGGGCCGCGTATCCCCTTGGTACGGGCGCCGAGCAGCGAACAGACCAGCGCGGCCAGGGACATCGGCAGCATGAGCAGCCCGGTGTCCCCGGAGGAGAAGCCCCTGGCCTCCTCCAGCCACTGGGTGTAGCCGTACATCACGCAGTAGATCAGCAGATAGCTGGTGCCGTGCCGCAGATAGGTGCGGGCGAGCGGGCCGTTGGCGGCGATCATCCGCAGATCGATGAACGGCCGCGGCCTGCGCAGCTGCCACCAGGCGAGCAGACCGGCCAGGACGGCGAAGGGCGCGAGCAGCCACCACACCGGAGGGGCGAGGTCGAGGAGGAAGAAGACGAGGACGGTGAGGGCGGTGGCGAACAGCCCTATGCCGAGCGGGTCGAGCGACCTGCCGAGCGACTCGCCGGAGGGCGCCAGCGCCCGGGGCGGATCGGCGGGGATCCAGAGCGTTCCGACGACGAAGGCGATCAGCGCGACGGGCAGGTTGACGGCGAAGATCCCCCGCCAGCCGACCAGCATCACCAGCACCCCGCCGAGGGTGGGCCCGACGGCCATGCAGCCGAGCGTGGCGAAGGAGAGCCGGGCCAGTACGGGACGGGGAGCGGGCCGGCCGACCCGGCGGCCCTCGTCGCGCAGCACGGACATGGCGGCCGGATAGGCGGAGGACGTGCCGACGCCGAGGAGCAGCCGGGAGACGATCAGCCAGCCGAAGGACGGCGCCGCCATGCCGATCAGTCCGGACGCGAAGACGACGACCAGTCCGGCGAGGAAGATCCGGCGCGCGCCGAGCGTGTCGGCGAGCTTGCCGAGGACGGGCTGGGCGACGGCGCTGGCGAGATAGAGCACGGAGATCAGCCACGCGGTGTCGGCGGCGCCGATCCCGAAGTGGTGCCCGATCGCCACCAGCGCGGTGGAGATCATAGTGGTGTTGAGCGGGTTCAGTACGGAGCCGAGGAGCAGCGGCGCGGTGAGACGGGCGCTGAACCCGGGGACGGAGGGGGACCCGGGGACGGGCGGGGACGCGGGAGCCGGTACGGCGACGGTGGCCGCGGATCCGGCGGCCGGTTCCGCGCCCGTACCGCCCGTACCACCCGTACCACCCGCGCCCGTACTTGCTTGCGATACGTCCGTACCGACGCCCGCGCCGCGTGCCGCGCGGCCTGCCGGGTTATCGCCTGCCTCCGTCCGAGTCACCCCCTTCGACCAGCCGCTCCAGCAGCGTCACGGCCTCGGCCAGCGCCCGGCGTTCGGCGGCGTCCAGTTCGCGGGCCATGACCTCGGTCAGCCAGCCCCGCTTGGCCGCGCGCAGCTCGGCGAGCGTGGTCAGGCCGGTCCGGGTGGCCGACACGACGGACTGCCGGCCGTCGTCGGGGTCGGGCGTCCGCTCGACCATGCCCTGTTCCTCCAGGGCGGCGAGGGTCAGCCGCATGGACTGCGGGCGTACGTACTCGGCGCGGGCCAGGGCCGCCGTCGTGGCCGGGCCTTCCGCCTCCAGCCGCGCCAGGACCGTGCGCTGGGAGGGCGTGAGCCTGCTGTCGTGGCCCGCGGCCACCCGCATGCGCCGCGCGAGTCTGCCGACCACGGTGGTGACGTCGTCCGCCAGACGCTCGGCGGTCGGCGTCTCCACCGGCGGGCCTTCGGGCTGTTCGGTCATCTGTTCACCGTAGGAGGTAGACAGGCAACCTTGCAAGTTTCCCTGCCTTCCTCCACCTGGAAGGCGCCCGCGCCCGCCGTACAGTCCGGTCGCGCACCCCCTTATCGGGACATAATCTCCCGATTGTGATGACTTCCGCGCGCGCCACCCGGACCCGGACAGCCGCCCGGGCCGTGCTCGCGCTGCTGGTCCTGGCGTGCTGGCTGGCGGGACCGGGTACGGAGGGCGCGCGGGCCGAGGGGCCGGTGACGCTCGACAAGCAGGGTCGGATCACCGACAGGGCGGGCGCGCTCGGCGACGACCGGGCCGGGGCGTGCCGGGCACTCGACCGGCCGCACGCGTGCCACCACGTCCGGCTGTCCGCCGGGGACGTACGCGATCCGCACAGGAGCCCGGCCGACCAGGGCGCGGCGGTCAATCTCGTACTGCCCGTCGCCGTGGTGCTCGGCTCCGCGGGCGTCGCCGCGTACACGTACACCAAGCGCAAGCGGCGGATGGCGCGCCGCACGACACCGGGCGGCGGGCGCGCTCTCAGCGGGCGCGGCCGCGCCCGCTGAGAGCGCGCCCGCCGGGCCGCCCGGGACCGCGCCCTCAGAACATGCTCAGCAGCTGCTCCACCGTCGGCTCCGCCGCCGTGCCCCCGTCGGGCAGGGCGAGTTCGAACCAGACCGTCTTGCCGCGCGGGGTACGGCGCGAGCCCCACGCCGCGCTCATCAGCCCGACCAGTTGCAGCCCCCGGCCGCCCTCGTCGGTGTCGCGGGCCCTGCGGCGCCTGGGCTGCACCAGGCCCGCGTCCCACACCTCGCAGACGAGGGTGCGGTCGCGCAGCAGCCGCAGCCTGATCTCGCCCTCGCCGTACCGCAGGGCGTTGGTGACCAGCTCGCTGACGAGCAGTTCGACCGTGTCGACCAGCGGTTCGAGGTCCCAGGCGACCAGCTGCGCACGGGAGAGTTCCCGGGCCCGGCCGACCGAGCGCGGCTCGCGCGGCAGCCGCCAGTCACCGACCGCCTCGGTGGGCAGCCCCTGGATACGGGCCATCAGCAGGGCGATGTCGTCCTCGCCGTGCCGGGTGTCGAGGGTGTTCAGCACGTGGTCGCAGACGTCCTCCAGGGGCCGGCCCTGGTTGGCGAGGGCCGCCCGGAGCGCGGTGAGCCCCTCGTCCAGCGGCTGGTCCCTGGACTCGACCAGCCCGTCCGTGTAGAGCGCGAGGAGCGCTCCCTCCGCCAGATCCACCTCGACCTGCTCGAACGGCTCGCCGCCCACCCCGAGCGGCATCCCCGGCGGTACGTCGAGCATCAGCGCCTCCTCGCCCGGTTCGACCACGGCGGGCGGCAGATGCCCGGCGTTGGCGAACGTGCAGCGCCGGGTGACCGGGTCGTAGACCGCGTACACACAGGTGGCGAGGTAGACCTCGGAGAGGTCCGCGTCCCGTGACTTGTGCGCGACGCGCGACGCCTGCTGGGCCCCGCTGGGCGTGCCGAGGCCGCGGGCGATCTCGTCCAGCGCGGAGAGCACCTCGGCGGGCTCCAGATCGAGCAGCGCCAGGGTCCTTACGGCCGTACGGAGTTCGCCCATGGCGACCGCGGCGCGCAGACCGCGTCCCATGACGTCGCCCACGACCAGCGCGGTCCGGTGGCCGGGCAGCTCGATGACGTCGAACCAGTCGCCGCCGACCTCGGTGGCCGTGGTGCCCGGCAGATAGCGGCAGGCGATGTCGAGACCCGCCGCCTCGGGGTCGCCGGGCGGCAGCAGGCTGCGCTGGAGGATCAGCGCGCGCTCGTGCTCCCTGCGGTAGAGGCGGGCGTTGTCGATACAGACGGCGGCGCGCGCGGCCAGCTCCACGGCCAGGAAGCGGTCCCGTTCGCCGAACGGCTCGCTGCCCTTCGTACGGGAGAACTGGACCAGCCCGATGACGGTGTCGTGCGCGACCATCGGGACGGCGAAGCTGGACTGGACCAGGCTGCCCGCCTCGCCCGGGATGGTCTGCACCTGTCCGGTGCGCAGGGCGTTCGCGCTGAGCGAGCTGAAGGGGAAGCGGTGGACCGCGCCGACGTCCGGCGGTACGTACCCCTCGTCGTCGGTGCCGACGGGACCCGTCAGCGGCCCGTCGGAGACGGCGCTCGCGAAGCCGACCCTGCGCAGCCGGGCGCTGCCGCCGCCGGACTCGGCGCCGGAGGACTCCCAGCGCCCCGGCGGCGCCTCCTCGCCGGTGATCAGCGACTGGTACAGGTCGACGGAGGCGAGGTCGCAGAAGCCGGGCACGGCGACGTCGAGCAGCTCGCGGGCGGTGGTCTCCAGATCCAGCGAGTTGCCGATCCGGGCGCTCGCCTCGTTGAGGAGCGCGAGATTGCGGCGGGCGCTGGCGGCCTCGCGGGCGGCGGCGTGCCGGTGCGTGACATCGGTGCCGACCCCGGCGATGCCGAGGACGTTCCCGGAACCGCTGTGGACGCGGTAGAGGTTCAGCGACCAGTTGCGGCGCTCCTGGTCGGCCGGCCTGACGCCGACGATCGGCAGGTCGGTGACGGACTCCCCCGTCTCCAGGACCCGCTGGAGCGCGGCGGTCAGCCGGTCGGCCTCGGAGCGGGAAAGGTAGTCGTACGCCGTGCGGCCCCGGTGATCGGTGACCCCGCCGCCGAAGACGGTGGCGAAACGCTGGTTGGCGCGCTGCACTCTGAGGTCCGTGCCGAACAGGAGAAACCCGAAGGGAGATTGGCCGAAAATAGCCTGCGACGATGCCAGGTCGGTTTCGATCCGGCGCAGCGCGCGGACGTCCACGACGATGCAGAGCGCGGCCCGTTCGCCGGTCTCCGTCTCACTGGGCATCACATAGACCTCGGCGAGCCCCGGCTCCCCGCGCCCGCCGGGCGCACGGAAGGGGAGCAGCCCGGTCCACTCCTTGCCGTCGAGGATCTCCCGCACCTTGCGGCGCCCACGCGTCCGCTGATCGGCGGGCATGAGCACCTCAACGGGGTCCCTGCCTCTGACCTCGTGCGCGCCCATGCCGAACAGCTCGGTGGCCCGTTGGCTCCACTGATCGACCAGACCGTCCGGGCCGATCGAGAACGAAGCGGCCTTGATGTAGTCATAGATCGAGCCGGGCGGACTGCTCTGCCATACGACGTCGCCCGCCGCCCCAGATATCTCGCTCACGCGACCGTCCCCTCCAGCTCACGCACCGGACCGGCCTTGCCCGCAGTATTCAGCACTACGGCCCCGGCCGGCACGCCGTTCACGATCACAGCACAGTCTCGCTCTTTTTGAGCCGAGTCGGGCGTGATCGTTGTCCCTTCACACTTCTAACCAGAGAGGGGCAGCTCGAACCACACGGTCTTACCTGTCTTCCCACGTCGCGTTCCCCAACGGCGTGCGGAACAGGCCACGAGACGCAGCCCCCGGCCGCGCTCGTCGTCGGGTCCGGGGGCGCGCTCGACGGGAGGATCGGGAAGCGGATCGGAGATCTCCACCAGCAGGTCGCCGGGCCCGGCGACTTCGGCGGCATCGGCGGCATCGACAGCCTCGGCGACTTCGGCGACTTCAGCGGCTTCGACGGCTTCAGCGGCTTCGGCAAGTGGCGCGGGCGCGGCGGCTTCCGCCGGTACGGCGGTCCGCGCGCCGCCGAGCACCAGCCGTACCCCGATCGGCCCCGACGCGTACCGCAGGGAGTTGGTCATCAACTCGCTCACCAGCAGGACGGCCATCTCCGCGACCGCGACGGGCAGACTCCAGCCGCGGAGCGTGTCGCGCACGACATGGCGGGCGGTGCGCACGGCGTCGGGTTCGGCGGGGAAGGTCCACTCGGCACACGCACCGTTCTCCGTGTCGATCAAGCCGACCACATCCCGAACAGACGGGGGACCCGCGCCTTCTGGGGCGGTAAATATTCACTTACCCGATAATCGGGACAATTACCATCCCGAGGCGGGCAGCAGCCGGGCGGCCTCGGCCACGGCCGGGCGGTCCTGGTCGAGCCAGTCCACCGCGTGGATCTCGTCGGGGCCGAGCCAGCGCAGCTCGTCGTGGTCCTCAAGGGGCCGGGGCTCACCGGAGAGCAGCCGGACCGTCCACACCTGGAGCACCAGACCGGGCTTCAGCGGCCACTCGCCGGGGATCCGCTCCACCGGCCGCGCCTCCACGCCGAGTTCCTCGCGCAGCTCGCGCACGAGGGCCTGCTCCGGCAGCTCCCCCGGCTCCAGCTTTCCGCCGGGCAGCTCCCAGCGCCCGGCCAGCTCGGGCGGCGCGCTCCGGCGAGCGGCCAGCAGCCGCCCCCGGTCGTACACCGCGCCCGCCACCACCACACGATCAGCCATGCGCCGGAGCGTAACGCGGCGCCGGCCGGAGCGACCGCGCGGGCCCGGGCGGGCAGGCGCGAGCGCGGGCGGGGCCACTGACGGGCGCGCGGCCGGAGCCGCGGGAGGACGCGCACAGGGCCGCAGGAGTACGCCTACAGGCGCGTACGGCCCGATTCCGCCCCACCCGTCAGCGGCGGCACCGCTACCGCGCGGACTGACCGACCCGCTCCACCGAGTAGAGCTGCTGATGCCCGCGCCCGTGCAGGCTGTCGGCTATCTTCTGCGCCTCGTCCTGCGTCGCGTACCGGCCGACGCGGTAGCGCGCACCATTGTCGTCCTGCCGTATCACCAGCCAGGGAAGGGCGGTCCCACCGTCGTTCATCGCACCCCTCCCGCCGCCGGCCCGCATCTCTCCGATGATCTCCAGGAAACCGCAATACGCATATGCCCGAGCGTACGCCTGACCTTTACGGAGCGGATACGTGTTTTTACGAAGAGGTACGCATCCGGCCAACAACGCGCCGAAAACAGGGGGGCGGAAACCCGCTGTTCACGCCCCCCATGGCGGATACACCCCACACTCAACCGTCCCGTACGCCCCGCCAAGTCCGCACGAGCACCACGAAAACGGACATCCCGAGCCCGTCGACAGACCGGCTCGGGATCACATGGGCGGACGAGAACGTCCGATACGAGTCATTGACTGCGCGTCACTTGACGGAGAGGTGGTACGCGATGCGGTAGCGGTCGGCGGGGATCACCACGTCCGCCGTCTCGACTGCCCGTCCGGACGCGAAATACGTCCGTTCCAGGACCATCACCACATGGCCCGGCACTCCGCCGAGCGCCATCAGCTCCTCCGCCAGCCCCGGGCGCGCGCCGACCTCCTCCAGGACGTTGTCCACGACGATGTCGATGGCCGCCATCCGCTCGACCACCCCGCAACCGCCGAGCGGCCCCTCCTCGGGGAGCATCACCGGGGTGCGCCCCGTGACCGTGAGCGGCTCCCAGGAGGTGGAGAGCATCATGGGCTCGCCCCCTTCCCGGAAGACGTAGCGCGTGCGCATCACGCGCTCCCCCGGCTCGATCCCGAGCCGGTCGGCGATCTCGGCGCTCGCCTCCTCCTGCTCGCTCCTCGACTCCCAGGTGCCCCGCGCGCCGGCCTCCGTCTGCTCCTGGCGGAACGGGCTGGACCCGGACGGCGGCCGGTAGCCGGAGCGGGCGATACGGCGCGGCACGGGGCGCTCGCGGACATACGTGCCCGACCCGGAACGGCCCTCGACCAGCCCCTCGGCCATCAGCACCTTGCGCGCCTCCAGCGCGACCGTGTCCGAGACGCCGTACTCCTCGCGGATACGGGCCTGCGAGGGCAGCCGAGCGTGCGGCGGCAAAGCACCATTGACGATCTTCTCGCGAAGATCGCTCGCAACGCGCAGATAGGCGGGCTGCTCACCGAAGGCCACGGGCCACTCCCATCAGCTTGACAGACAGCTACAGCCTGGCAACCGTCGGTTGATAACCGCAAGCGTGGGCCATGGTTTCACTCGAAGTGATGATCTTGGGTTTACATCGAGCGCTCCCTGTACGGCTGCCATGCTGACGGCCATGACCACGACGTATCGATGCCCGGCGGACGGCACCCGCGCACCCGTCGAAACGGCCGGCTGGTGCTGCCCCGGCTGCGGCGGCCCCTGGGATCTCGACTTCGACGCCGGTTCTGTACAGCTGGATTCGCTGCCCCGGCGGGTCAACTCCCTCTGGCGGTACGCGGAGGCGCTGCCGCTCGACGCGCCGTCGGTCAGCCTCGGCGAGGGCCGTACGCCACTCGTCGCGCTGACGCCTTCCGTGACCGCCAAGCTCGACTTCCTGATGCCGACGCTCTCCTTCAAGGACCGGGGCGCCGTCATGCTCGTGGAGCTGGCGCGCCGGCTCGGGCCCGAGCGCGTACGGGGGGTGATCGCCGACAGCAGCGGCAACGCGGGCACGGCCGTCGCCGCGTACTGCGCGCGGGCCGGGCTGCCCTGCACCGTGTACGTACCGGAGGCCACCTCCCCCAAGAAGACCGAGCAGATCCGCGCCCACGGCGCCCGCCTGGAACGCGTCGCGGGCGATCGCGAGGCCACCGCCCTGGCCGCCCGCGCCGCCGCCGGCGAACCGCACACCTTCTACGCGAGCCATGTCCACAACCCGTACTTCCTGCACGGCACGAAGACCTACGTCTACGAGCTGTGGGAGGAGTACGGAGGCCGCCTCCCCGGGACGATCGTCGTACCGGTCGGCAATGGCACCCTGCTGCTCGGCGCCGCCCTCGCCGTGGCCGAGCTGTACGGGAACGGCCTCATCACGGAACGCCCCGCGCTGGTGGCCGTCCAGACCGAGGCCGTCTCGCCCCTGGCAACGGCCTTCCACGCGGGCGCCGACGGGCTTCTCCCGGCGCGGGGAGCCGCGCCCGCGCCCACCCTCGCCGAGGGCATCGCCATCCCGAACCCGCCGCGGGCGCGGCAGATCCTGCGCGCGGTCCGCGCGTCCGGCGGCACCTTCCTGACCGTGACCGAGGACCAACTGCGCGCGGCGCAGCGGGACCTGGCCGCCCGCGGTCTCTTCGTGGAGTCGACGGGCGTCGCCTGCTGGGCGGCCGTGCGCGACTGGACGGACGGCTCCGCGGTGGTACCGCTGTGCGGCGCGGGCGCGAAGACGGGGCTGAGCGCGTAGGCGGGGCTGAGCGCGTAGGCGGGGCTGAGCGCGTAGGCGGGGAGCGGGAGGCGCGTCGCGCGGGCCGCCGGAATCAGCCGTTCACCACGCGCGCCCTGGCTGACCCGCCATGGCTCCGTTCGTACGGTCCTGTGCGTGAGCCTCTCGCGTACGCGCCTTCTCGCCCCACTCGTCGCCGGCACGCTGATCACCGTGGTGCCACCGCTCTCGTACGCCGGAAGCCGGACGCCGGAGCCCGCCCACGCGCAGGCCCGCACCGACGCGCCCGCCCTCGTGTCCGAACCCGCACCCGAACCCGCACCCGAACCCGCCTGCGGAACGGAGTCCGGCCCCGGCTGGGCGCCCGCCGCGACCCGGATCGACCCCGCCGACAGCTACCACGCGTACACCGGCAACGGCTATCTCGGCACCCGCGTCCCGCCCACCGGCGCCGGTTACGCGGAGAGCGGCGCCGCCACCGGCTGGCCGCTGTTCACCCCGCGCTACGACGGCGCCTTCGCGGCCGGCCTGTACGCGCACGAGCCGCGGACGACCGCCGACCGCCAGGTCATCGCCGCGCTGCCCGGCTGGACGGCCCTGGATGTGCGGGTGGGCGACGAGAGGTTGGGCGACGGCGGCCGGATCTCCCGCTACCGCCAGAGCCTGCTGCTGCGCTGCGGAGTGGTCGTCACCAGCCTGCGCTGGACCACGGCCGACGGCCGCGTCACCGATCTGACGTACGAGGTCCTCACCGACCGCTCCGACCCGCACACCGGCGCCGTACGGCTGCGCCTCACCCCACGCTGGAGCGGCGAGGCGGCCGTGACGGGGGAGCTCGACTGGCGCGGGGCACGCCGTATCACCCGGACCGGCGGGACAAGTGCGGACGGCGGGGGCGGCGTCGCCACCTTCCGTACCGAAGGTACGGCGACGGCCGGCGCCATCGCCTCCGTCCTGCGGCCGTCCCCGAGGAGCGCGGGCGGCGCGTTCGCGGTCCGCGCGGACCGTACGTACACCTTCGAGAAGTACGTCGGTGTCGACACCGCCCTCACCTCCCCCGACCCCCGCGCCGCCGCCCTCGACGCGTCCCGGCGCGCCGCCGCGCGCGGCTGGCGGAACGTGTTCGCGGCCAACGCGGCCGCCTGGGCGCCCCTCTGGGACGCCGATGTCGAGGTGGCGGGCCAGGAGCGGGAGCAGACCGAGCTGCGTGCGTGGCTGCGCTCCACGCGGTACGGGCTGCTGACCGCCGCCCGCCCCGGCAGCGCCGACAGCATCGCGCCGACCGGGCTGAGCAGCGACAACTACGCGGGGCTGATCTTCTGGGACGCCGAGATCTTCATGTTCCCCGGGCTGCTGGCCACCCGGCCGGAACTGGCGCGCGGTGTCGTCGAGTACCGCTACCGCACCCGCGGGGCGGCGGCCGAGAACGCCGCCAAGCTCGGCTTCAAGGGGCTGTTCTATCCGTGGACCAGCGGCGGCGAGGGCTACCTCTGGCCGGAGTGCCAGAGCTGGAACCCGCCGCACTGCGTCACGCAGAACCATCTCCAGAGCGATATCGCGCTCGCCGCCTGGCAGTACTACCTGGCCACCGGCGACCGCGACTGGCTGCGCGAGCGCGGCTGGCCGCTGATGCGCGGGATCGCGGAGTTCTGGACCTCCCGGGTGACCGCCAACGCGGACGGCAGCTACTCGGTCAAGGAGGTGGCGGGCCCCGACGAGTACAGCAACGGCGTCACCGACGCGGTCTTCACCAACGCGGGCGCCGCGACCGTCCTGCGCGACGCGGTGCGCGCCGCCGCGCTCGTCGGCGAACCGGCGCCCGCCGCGTGGACACGGATCGCCGACCACCTCCGTATCCCCTACGACGCGCGGCGCAAGACCTATCTCCAGTACGCGGGATACGACGGCTCACGGATCAAGCAGGCGGACACCGTCCTGCTGACCTATCCGCTGGAGTGGCCGATGCCCGAGGGCGCGGCCGCCGCGACGCTCGACTACTACGCGGAGCGCACCGACCCGGACGGGCCCGCGATGACCGACGCGATCCACGCGATCGACGCGGCGGCCATCGGGGAACCGGGCTGCTCGACGTACACGTATCTCCAGCGGGCCGTCCGGCCCTTCGCGCGCGGGCCGTTCGCGCTCTTCTCCGAGGCGCGCGGCGACAAGGCGGGCGCGGACGACCCCCTGTCCGGCTCGCCCGCGCAGGACTTCCTGACCGGGAAGGGCGGCTTCCTCCAGGTCTTCACGCACGGCCTGACGGGCCTGCGGCCGCGGGAGGACGGCGTACGGCTCGATCCCACGCTGCCGCCCCAGCTGGCGCGTGGGGTGACGCTGCGGGGGCTGCGCTGGCAGGGGCGCACGTACGACGTCGCGATCGGCGCGCGGGAGACGACGGTACGGCTCACCGCGGGCGACCCCTTCACGGTGCACACCCCGAGCGGCGCGCAGCTCCTGACCTCCACCCTCACGCTCCCCACCCGCCGCCCCGACCTCACCCCGACGGACGACGCGGCCCGCTGCCGCCCGGCGAGCGCCACCTCGGAGGAGCCCGGCCTGTACGCGTCCGCCGCGGTGGACGGCAGCCCGGCGACGGCCTGGACCCCCTCGGACGCCACGGCCGCCCTCACGGTCGACCTGGGCCCCACGACCCGGGTCGCCTCGGTCACCCCCCGCTGGACGGACCCGCGCCCGGCGTCGTACGAGATCGAGACCTCCACGGACGCGGCGCACTGGCACCCCTTCAAGCCGGGCGCTGACGCCCGCCTGGTACGGGTGACGGTCCGCGCGCCGGAAGGCCGGCAGCGCTCGGGGATCAGCGAACTGACGGTACGGAAAGAAGAATGACCGGGCGGAGACCGACCGCGTGGAAGGAGAACCGGCTCACAACGGCCCCTCCTGGCGGGGGACCGTCGCGGTCCGGGACTCCAGCCACTGCGTACTGCCCCAAGCGCCGAGGACCAGCACCCCCACCACCGCCAGCGCCGCGACACCTTCGCGCCACCGCAGCACCCCGGCGACGAGCGCCCAGACCGCCAGGGCGAGCGCGGGCATCCCGAACAGCATCAGGGGCAGCTCGATCCAGAGCAGGCTGAAATCCTTCCCCTCCCCCTCAAAATCACCACGCAACCCCGGCGCCGCCCCCAGCCCCCACACCACAAACCCCACAGTGGCGCCGCCCAGCACGGCGAAAACAGCGGCCCACCCACGCGTCTCCATACCCCGAGGGACGCGGGGGGACGACGAGGCGGTTCCGGAAGGCCCAGCGAGATGGCACCACATCACCATTGTGTACACATGGAACATCCGGCACCTTTGTGCGCATGACGCAGATGCCCATAGAGTCCATCCGCGACGTCCGCGCGCACCTTGCCGAAGCCGTCGAGCGGGCCGACCGCGACGACCAGCCCACCGTGATCACGCGACGAGGAAGAGAAGTCGCCGCCGTCGTCTCGATCGGTGTCCTGCGCAAATACCAGCAGTGGGAAGAGCGCGAGATCAATCGCATCATCGACGAGCGGATGGCCAACCGCTCGACCGGCGTCCCCATCGAGGACGTCATGAAGGAGACCCTGGCGCGCAGTGAGTGAGTACCTCACCGTCTTCCGGCCCGAGGCGCGGGACGAGCTCCCGAAAGTCCCCCGCGACGTGGCGCTGCGCATCCTGGCCATGCTCACGGAACTGGAGAGTGCCCCGCTCGGATTCAGCACCACGGCGCTCGTGTCCCAACCCGACCGCCGCCGCCTCCGGGTCGGCGACTACCGCGTCATCTACACCATCGACAACGGTGAGCTGGTCGTACGGGCCATTCATGTCGGACACCGCTCCACGGTCTACGAGACGTAGAAATCCCGTCCACCGTTCGCCCTGCGCCGCCCCCCGTCTCCCCCCCCCCGTCTCCTCCCGGTACGGAAGAACTCAGGGCCCACCCCCGAGGAGGTGGACCCCATCCGACCTGCGTGTTTCCCAGATCAGCAAGATGACGCCAGGCCGCCCGTCACACGTTGAAGCGGAACTCCACCACAAGCCCTTGACCTGCAGAAATATGGGCGTATCCCAGCACCATCCCAGCACCGGATGCGCGACGAAGTACAAGAAGATCCAGGGGCGCCAAAATTACACATCAGCCAACGCGCCGATGCGGGCCGCGCATCATTTCTGTTGACCCCGCCAAGTTCGATTTCCACTCGATGGACTACTACCGGGTGGTCGGTGAGGACCAGCTCGCGCACGCTCGCCGAGGAGGTCCGCAGGCGGGTACGGATTCGACGGGAGCGAGCGCTCGCCGATGCGCAACGCAGAAGCCCGCGTCGCCCTCGGATTGGCGGCAGCGGGTGAGAGCGACTTGGACAGGCCCTCACCATGGGAGTGCCTGCACTCCAAGGCGACCGGAAATCGGTGCCGCTCATCATGACCAGCCGCGAACTCACTGCCGAAATGAGGCGCCGATCCAGCCGGAACCAGGGGCACGGGACTACCTCGGGCGCCTCCATGCGCTTGGGCAGGAGAAACCCGGCTTCCTGCCGCAGTGATCTCCGTGGTCAAGGTTCGACAGGCCAGAGGCGGCGCATCAACCGCCTCTGGTGTCGACGATGCCGTAATGCGGTGCCGTTCAGGTGCGCTTGGGCTTCGAGCGTGAACCTGTGGATGGCGCCCTCAAGCCGACGACACTCGTCGTGAACTGCCATCGGCCGCCCATGGATTCGAGACATCGTGCCTTGATGTTCCGGCGTCGCTGTCAGGAGCACGCGCGTCGATTTGGCGTGTTGGTCGATGAGGAGGGCGGCATAGGCGAGCTCGTCAGGTCCTTCAAGAAACACCAAGGCGGCTGGTTCGTCCAAAGGATTAGCTCGGGCGGTGGCTGCGATCGCCTCGCGCCGCTGCTCCTCCTCTGCAGGGCTAAGCGGCTCGCCGGCAGCGCGCGCCAGTTGTATCTCCGTGGCGTGAGCGAGAGCCTCCGCAATGTCCGCCTTGTGCCGCAGGGAAGCTGCGAGAAATGCGGCGTAGACCTCGCGCTGTTGCTGGCGGCGGACAGCGTCCACGCTCCCGCGCCCCTGGGCGCTCCCCGCGGCGTAGGCCGCTGCGGCGGCCAAAATGGCGGTGGGGGTGGTGATGAGCGCGGCTGTGACGGCGGGATCCATGACAGGTGATGATGCCGCACGGCCATGGCCATGGGGAAACACGCTCAGAGCCCCATGGAAGAGGTTCGATCGGGCCGTCTGTGGGCCGTGCGAGGGCGGCCGACGACAGACCGGTCGGCCGATAGCTGACCCCGGGTTCCTCTATCGAGTCTTCCTGACGCGGGAGACGGTCGCATCAGTCCCAAAAGAACAGTTCTCGCCGTTAGCGCGCCTTCCGGTACCTCTCATCCGAACGAGGGGTCCTCTCAGCAGCCGCGAATTACCGCAGGGGCAGAGGGCATTGTCGCCGAGGGCAGCGTGCCCGGGGAACGGCGGGAGGCTACATGGAACAGGCCCTCAATGAGCGGCAACAGGCCGTGCTCGACTGGGTGGGCCAGGGTGTCCCAACGGGGTCTGGCCGGACAGCACGTACAAGACCAGCGGACAGGCCCTGCAGAACCGAGGGTTCATCAAAGTCACCAGACGCCGCGGGCATTGGAGCGCCCACCTCACCGAGAAAGGGCGGCTGCGTCTCACCGAGCGCGGCATTCAACCCGTCGAGCAAAGCACCCGACCACCGGAACGGCCCGCTCGAAAACCGGCGCCGCCACACCCCAGAGCCGCCCCGAAGGCCCGCACGAACTACGCGGACCAACTACGCGAAGAACTGGCCGCAAACGATGGCTGTCTCATCAAGCCCATCGAATCCGGCCCGCATGCGGTGAATTGGGCGTCACGGGTCAACGCCGCCCGCAAGTCCGGCAAGATCCCACACACGCAGGAACTCCACGGATACCGCACCCACCGCGGCTACGAAATCAAGCTGGTCGACATCCCTGCCTGGCGCCTCGCGGAACTCACCCCGCTCCATGTGCCGGCCAGGCTCACCAAACCCCTGCAGAGCCGAGCCCTGCGCATCACCCAAGCCCTCATCACCACCACCGAAGCACAAGGCCACAAGGCAGCGCACGGAACCACACAGGGCGCTCCCCCACCCCATCGGCGCCGCAAGGCTCCACCGCACTTCTCCATCACTGCCCAAGGCGAAAGCGTCGGATTCCTCGTCCTTCAAGAACAAGATCGCAGCGAACACGTCCCCACCGACAAGGAACTCGCCGACGCCAAGAAGTACTCATGGATGCGCATCGCCCGCTTCGACTACACCCCCTCCAGCCGCCTGCGATTCATTCTCCGCGGCGGCAGCCCGCACCGCGCCGGCGAATGGACCGACCTCCCCGACCGGCCTCTGGAAGAACAACTCGTCGAGATCGTGCAAGAGGTCGGCCTCCGCGGCGAAGCCGCGGAGCGTAAACGCCTTGCAGACCAGCAAGCCAGAGAGATACAGCACCAGCGCTGGGAAGCCGCCATGCAGGAAGCCCACGCCGCCTACGCCCACGCCTACCGCGTCAAACACCTTGGAGAACAGGCAGCCGCCTGGCACCAGGCCAGCCGACTGACCAGCAGTACGCCACCACGCCACATCACTGCCGCCCGGGCAGGAGCAGACCGAGATCGAGACGTGGCTCGCGTTCACGGACACGCACCTCCAACGCCTCACCGAATCGGTCTCAGCGCCGAAACTGCCCACGCCGCCGAAGCCCAGCGGCGACGACCTCAAGCCCTTTCTCGGCCACTGGAGCCCCTACGGGCCCCGCTCCTACTGAGCCTTGGCTCCACCCGCAACCTACGGAATCACCGAGAGACGGAAGAGCGGCAACATAGCGGCGGATCGCCGGTTACGGAAACCGGCGATCCGCCGAATACTGATGGCTCCGTCCCAACCGTCGAAAGGCAGAAAGCGGACCTGGGAACTCACACCGCCACGAGCCGGACCCGATCGCCGCAGAGCTTGGTCATGTCGTCGATATCGGAGGTCAGCATGACCACGGGGCGGTGCTGTCGCAGCGCGGCCTCGGCGACGGCCGCATCGATCGCGTACTTGTGTCCGTGCAACCCGGCATTCATCAGCAGCTTCGAGGCCGCCCTCGCCTCTTCGTCACCGACCGGGACGACCCGCAGCCCGGAAAGCACCCAGTTCAGGCGGGACTTGTTCGTACGGGCATGGACGGCCTCGATGATGGTGAGCGCACTGATCACGACCTCCATGCCGCGCGAGCGCGCCTCAGCGACCAGAGCCACCACCTGCTCGTCGTCGGCAAGCAGCTTCGAGAGCCCTTCGCCGTCGAGGACCAGCGTTCCCTCATGACTCAGCCTGCGGCGGGCCACTCGGCCTCCTCGGCGAACACCTCGTCGAAGACCTTCCGCGCCCGCTGACGAGCCGGCTCGGAGACCGGCCCCTTCCGGCTCTCGTAGTCCGCCAGGTACTCGTCCAGGACCTGCCCGCGCAGCTCACGCTCGACCGCCTCGGCGATGAACGCGGAGAACTCCCGCTTCCCCACCCGCGCCCGGATCGCCTCCGCAGTCCCCTCCGGCAGCGACAGGCTCACCCGCGTCGACGGGCCTTCCCCGATGCTGTACGTCGTCTCAGCCATGCCCCCGATTGTGTCAAACGAGTAGGAAAAGCGCCACGCCCGCACTACCTTCACACTCGGCCAGCGCCCTGCCCGCACAAATCTCAGCACGGGCTTCCTCATCCCATCCCAGCACGGGAATACGCCAAGGGCCCGACTCTAAAGAGTCGGACCCTCTCTGACCTGCACGTTTGCCAGATCATCGAAGTGGCGCTAAGTCACCCGCTACACATTGAAGCGGAACTCCACCACGTCGCCGTCCTGCATCACGTACTCCTTGCCCTCCATGCGCGCCTTGCCGGCCGAGCGGGCGTCGGCTACCGAGCCCGTTTCGACCAGGTCGGCGAAGGAGATGACCTCGGCCTTGATGAAGCCCTTCTGGAAGTCGGTGTGGATCACACCGGCCGCCTCGGGGGCCGTGGCGCCCTGCTTGATCGTCCAGGCGCGGGATTCCTTGGGGCCGGCCGTGAGGTACGTCTGGAGGCCGAGGGTGCGGAAGCCCACGTGGGCGAGGGTGGCGAGGCCGGGTTCTTCCTGGCCCACGGACTGGAGGAGTTCCAGGGCCTCCTCGTCGTCCAGCTCGGCGAGGTCGGACTCCAGCTTGGCGTTGAGGAAGATCGCCTCGGCGGGGGCGACCAGGGCGCGCTGTTCGTCCTTGAAGGAGTCGTCCGTCAGCTCGTCCTCGTCCACGTTGAAGACGTAGAGGAACGGCTTGGTCGTGAGCAGGTGCATCTCGCGGAGCGGCTCGGACTTCTCCGTGCCCTGGACGATGCCGGCCGAGAAGAGCGTCTCGCCGGTCTCCAGGATGGCCTGGGCCTCCTCGATGGCCTTGACCTGCGCCACCACGTCCTTCTTGATGCGCGACTCGCGCTGGAGGCGCGGCAGGACCTTCTCGATGGTCTGGAGGTCGGCGAGGATCAGCTCGGTGTTGATCGTCTCGATGTCGTCCTTGGGCGAGACCTTGCCGTCGACGTGCACGACGTTCTCGTCCTTGAAGGCCCGGATGACCTGGCAGATCGCGTCCGACTCGCGGATGTTCGCCAGGAACTTGTTGCCCAGGCCCTCCCCCTCGGAGGCGCCGCGCACGATGCCCGCGATGTCGACGAAGTCGACCGTGGCCGGGAGGATCTTCTGGGAGCCGAAGATCTCCGCGAGCTTGTTCAGCCGGGGGTCGGGGACGCCGACGACACCGACGTTGGGCTCGATGGTGGCGAACGGGTAGTTGGCCGCCAGCACGTCGTTCTTGGTCAGGGCGTTGAACAGGGTCGACTTGCCGACATTCGGCAGACCGACGATTCCGATCGTGAGCGACACGTTGGCGACTTCCTGAAGTAAGGGCTGCTGGAGTACGGGGCTGGAGGGCCGGCCGGTGGGCCGTGGGCCCCGGCCCCTGGGCGAGGACCGATCCCCCAGTTTACGGGCGCGGCGCCACGCTCCACGACGGGCATCCGGAGCCCGTCGTGGAGCGTGGCGCCGCGCCCGCCGGCCGCCCGTACGCCTCGAACTGGACGTGAAGGTCATCCAAAGGGCGTGTCCCGCACCTGATTCGTCCCCCTCGGCCGCCTACGTTGGTCAGGTGGAGCAGCAAAGGACGTATCAGCCCCCGCGCCGTCACCGGCAGCAGCGCCCTCTCGCGGCGCAGAGCGCCGTCGCCGGGGGCGCCGGTGTGCCCCAGGTGCCGTCGGCGCGGCGACGGCGGGTCGCGCCGGTGGTGCTGCGTCTGCGCAGGCTGCCCAATCCCCGGTTCACCGGGCTCGGCGCCGGTCTGTTCGCGACCGCCACCATGCTCTTCTTCGCCTTCCTCGACCAACTGCTCTTCGACGGCGCGCCAGTCGTCTACGGGCTGCTGTTCCTGCCGGTCAGCGCGGTGACGGCGCTCTGGGTCCGTACGGCCGACCTGGTGACGGCGCCAATCGCCGTGCCGATCGCCTTCGCCGTCGGCGTGCTGCCGATCGCCGGGGGCACCGAGGGGTTCGGCGGGCAGTTCATGGGGCTCGTCACCACGCTGGCGGTGCATGCCGGCTGGCTGTACGGCGGGACGCTCGTCGCCGGGGTCATCGCCTCCGTACGCAAGGTGCGGCAGATGGGCCGGCGGCAGATCGCGCGGGACGCCGCCGCCCGGGGCGGTGCGGGCCGGGCCGGTACGGGCCGGGGTGCCGGAGCCGCGGCCGCGGCTGCCGGAGGCCTCCCCCGCGCGCCCCGCGTCCCCCGGACCGGAGCCGCCGGCTCCCGGCGAGTCTGAGAACCGACCCGACCCGGCTCGTCAGCGGCCTCAGCGGCCCGCCGCCGCCATGGCCGCGCCCACGATGCCCGCGTTGTTCTGAAGCTCCGCCGGGACGATCTCGGCTCTGATCCCCTCGATCAGCGGAAGGAACTTGTCGGCCTTGCGGCTCACGCCGCCGCCGATGATGAACAGCTCGGGCGAGAACAGCATCTCCACATGGGCCAGGTACTTCCGCACCCGGTGCGCCCAGTGCTGCCAGCTCAGGTCCTCGTCCTCCTTGGCCTTCGTGGAGGCGTGCTTCTCCGCCTCGTGGCCGTGCAGCTCCAGATGGCCCAGCTCGGTGTTGGGCACCAGCTTGCCGTCCATGAAGAGCGCGCTGCCGATGCCCGTACCGAAGGTGAGCAGGAATACGGCGCCCTTGCGGCCCCGGCCCGCGCCGAACGCCATCTCGGCCACGCCCGCCGCGTCCGCGTCGTTGAGGACCGTCGCCCGGAGGTTCAGCCGGTCGCCCAGGACCTGTCCCGCGTCGGTGCCGATCCACGCCTTGTCGACATTGGCGGCGGTACGGATCACGGAACCGGTGACCACCCCGGGAAAGGTGATGCCGACCGGGCCGGACCAGCCGAAGTGCCGGACGACCTCGACCACGCCGTCGGCCACGGCCTCGGGCGTCGCCGGGTGCGGGGTGAGTACTTTGTAGCGCGGTTCGACCAGGTCGCCGCGGTCCAGGTCCACGGGCGCGCCCTTGATGCCCGTACCACCGATGTCCACTCCGAAGACGTTCATGGACCCAACGTTACGGCCAGCCGCTGACAGCGACTCCCGGTGCGGGCGGACGGGGTACCGGACGCGGTCGGCTACGTGATCGGCGGCGTGATCGGATCGGGGAGCGCGTACGGGTACGGTGCGGCCGCCGGCCGGTCCGTACCCGTACTTCTGGTCTCTCCCGGACCTCTTACTTCTCCGAGAGGGCCGCCGCCTCGGCGCGCAGGTCGCGGCGCAGCTCCTTGGGGAGCGAGAAGGTGATCGACTCCTCGGCCGCCTTGACGATCTCGACGTCCTCGAAGCCGCGCTGCGAGAGCCACTCCAGGACGCCTTCGACCAGGACCTCGGGGACGGAGGCGCCCGAGGTGACGCCGACGGTGGAGACCCCGTCGAGCCATGCCTCGTCGATCTCGTCCGCGCCGTCGACCAGGTGGGACGTGCTCGCGCCGGCGCCGAGGGCGACCTCGACCAGCCGTACCGAGTTGGAGGAGTTCTTGGAGCCGACCACGATCACCAGATCGGCGTCGGCGCCCATCTGCTTGACGGCGATCTGGCGGTTCTGCGTGGCATAGCAGATGTCGTCGCTCGGCGGCGCGATCAGCTGCGGGAACTTCTCCTTGAGGGCGTCGACCGTCTCCATCGTCTCGTCGACGGAGAGCGTGGTCTGGGAGAGCCAGACGACCTTCGACTCGTCCCGGACCTCAACGTTGGCGACGTCCTCGGGGCCGTCGACCAGCGTGATGTGGTCCGGGGCCTCGCCCGAGGTGCCGATGACCTCTTCGTGGCCGTCGTGGCCGATCAGGAGGATGTCGTAGTCCTCGGAGGCGAAACGCACGGCCTCCTTGTGGACCTTGGTGACCAGCGGGCAGGTCGCGTCGATGGTGGCGAGCCTGCGCTCGGCCGCCTCCTCGTGGACGACCGGCGCGACGCCGTGCGCCGAGAACATGACGATCGATCCCTCGGGGACCTCCGCCGTCCTGTCCACGAAGATGGCGCCCTTGTTCTCCAGGGTTTTGACGACGTATTTGTTGTGGACGATCTCGTGGCGGACGTAGATCGGCGCCCCGTACTGCTCAAGGGCCTTCTCCACGGCGATCACGGCACGGTCCACGCCCGCGCAGTAACCGCGGGGGGCGGCGAGGAGGACGCGTTTGCCGGCGCGGCGCGCGGCGTCTCCACTGGGGGTGGCGGCGGGCGACGGGCGGGACGTTGCAGTCATGCCTCCCATCGTAAGGCCGCGCGCGGAGCCGACCGTAAGGCCGTCCACAACAGGCGGAAGTCCGCCCGGCTGCCGAGACTGGGCCTACGCGATCAACGGAGGAACGCGATGGCCCACACCGACACCGATATCGGCGCCGGAGCGAGCGGCGGCGGGGGTGGCGGCGGAGCCGGCGGGGGCGAGCTGCGGCGGACGCTGGGCTTCCGCGACCTCGTCGTCTACGGGCTGCTGTTCATCGCGCCCATGGCCCCCGTGGGCGTGTACGGCACCCTCGACGCCAAGTCGCACGGGGCGGTGGCCCTGGTCTATGTGGTGGCGACCGTCGCGATGGCCTTCACCGCCTTCAGCTACGCCCAGATGGTACGGGTCGCCCCGCAGGCCGGTTCGGTCTTCGCGTACGCCCGCAAGGGGCTCGGCGAGGGGCCCGGGTTCATCGCCGGGTGGATGGCGATGCTCGACTATCTGCTGATCCCCGCGGTCGCCTACCTCTTCTCCGGGATCGCGATGGAGGCGCTGGTGCCGTCCGTCAACCGGTGGGTGTGGACGACCATCGCCGTCGTGATCACCACGCTGCTCAACCTCTGGGGCGTACGGGCCGCGGCCCGGGTCGGGTTCGCGGTGCTCGCGATGGAGATCGTGGTGCTGCTGGTGTTCGTGGTGTCGGCGCTGGTCGTCCTGGCGCGCGACGGCGCGACGCGCGGCTGGTCGTCGCCGTTCACCGGCGATACGGGGTTCTCGGTGGCGGCGGTGCTGGGCGCGGTCTCGGTCGCGGTGCTGTCGTATCTGGGCTTCGACGCGATCGCCTCGTTCGCCGAGGAGGTGACCGGGGGGTCGCGGCAGGTGGCGCGGGCGGTGCTGTTCTGTCTGGTGCTGGCGGGCGCGCTGTTCATCGCGCAGACCTATCTGGTGGCGCTGCTGGAGCCGTCGACCTCGGCCGAGCTGGCCGCCGACCCCGCGAAGCAGGGGTCGGCCTTCTACGACGCGGTGAACACCTCGGTCGGTACCTGGCTGCACGATCTGGTGGCGGTCAGCAAGGCGATCGGCGCGGCGTTCGCGGCGCTGGCCGGGCAGGCGGCGGCGGGGCGGCTGCTCTTCGCGATGGGCCGGGAGCGGCGGCTGCCGCGCGCGCTGGCGCGCACGGACTCGGGCGTGCCGCGGGTGGCGCTCCTGCTGGCGGCGGTGGTGACGCTGGTGGCGGCGGTGTGGGCGGCACGGCGCGACGACGGGCTCGACCGGCTGGTCTCGGTGGTGGACATCGGGGCGCTGACGGCGTTCGTGCTGCTGCACGCGTCGGTGGTGGGGTGGTTCGCGGTACGGCGCATGGCCGGGCCGCCGCGCTGGTTCATCCATGTGGTGCTGCCGGTGATCGGGGCGGGGATCCTGATCGCGGTGATCGTGGAGGCGGCGGGCTCGGCGCAGTTGGTGGGCGCGATCTGGCTGGCGGTGGGGCTGGTGGTGCTCCTGGTTCAGTGGCGGCGCGGCCGGCTCGGCAGCCGGTAGCGGCTTTCCGGGGCGATGTCACAGGCGGCCGATACGCTCTTTCCCATGGCTCTCCAAACGTCAGCCGAAGCCCCGCTGCCCGTGGGCGAGGTGTCGCGGCTCATCGGTGGGTGGATCGACCGGCTCGGCGGCATCTGGGTCGAGGGGCAGATCACCCAGCTCTCGCGCAGGCCCGGCGCGGGGGTCGTCTTCCTGACGCTGCGCGACCCGTCGCACGACATCTCGGTGAGCGTCACCTGCTACCGGCAGGTCTTCGACGCGATCGCCGACGTGGTCTCCGAGGGCGCCCGGGTCGTGGTGCGGGCCAAGCCCGAGTGGTACGCGCCGCGCGGGCAGCTCTCGCTGCGGGCCACGGAGATACGGCCGGTCGGTATCGGCGAGCTGCTGGTGCGGCTGGAGCGGCTGAAGAAGTCGCTGGGCGCGGAGGGGCTGTTCGCCGCCGACCGCAAGAAGCCGCTGCCGTTCCTGCCGCAGCTGATCGGGCTGGTCTGCGGGCGCGCGTCGGCGGCCGAGCGCGATGTGCTGGAGAACGCGCGCCGCCGCTGGCCGGCCGTGCGCTTCGAGGTGCGCAACACGGCGGTGCAGGGGGTCAACGCCGTGTCGCAGGTCGTCCAGGCGGTGGAGGAGCTGGACGCGCTGCCGGAGGTGGACGTCATCATCGTGGCGCGCGGCGGCGGCAGCGTGGAGGATCTGCTGCCGTTCTCGGACGAGGAGCTGGTACGGGCGGTGGCCGCGTGCCGTACGCCGGTGGTGTCGGCCATCGGGCACGAGCCGGACGCGCCGCTGCTGGATCTCGTCGCGGATGTCCGGGCCTCGACCCCGACCGACGCGGCGAAGCGGACCGTGCCGGACGTCGGGGAGGAGCTGGAGCGCGTCCAGGCGCTGCGGGACCGGGCGCTGCGGACGGTCCGGGGGCTGCTCGACCGGGAGGAGCGCGGCCTCGCGCACGCGCTGGCCCGCCCCGTGATGGAGCGGCCGCACCGGATGGTGGAGGACCGCGAGGCGGAGGTGGCAGCGCTGACCGACCGGAGCCGGCGGGTGCTGCGGCATCAGCTGGACCGGGCGGACTCGGAGCTGTCGCACACCCGGGCGCGGGTGGTCGCGCTGTCCCCGGCGGCGACGCTGGAGCGGGGGTACGCGGTGCTCCAGCGGCCGGACGGCACGGTCGTGCGGTCCCCGGCGGAGGTCGGCGCGGCCGAGGAGCTGCGCGCCCGGGTGGCGGAGGGCGAGTTCACGGTGCGGGTCACCGGGTGAGCGGCGGTCCCGCCGCGGGCCGGGGGCGCCGGCGGGAGCGTTGCTCTTCTGTTTGTTTCCGTGTGGGCGCGTGCTCACGCGTACACGCGCTGAAGCGGCTGTCGCAGTCGCGGTCGGCGCAGCCGAGGTAAAGGAATGGTTCGGACAGTGGCCGGTACGGAAGACGGAGCCGCGACGCTCGGTTATGAGCAGGCGCGGGACGAGCTGATCGAGGTCGTACGCCGGCTGGAGGCGGGCGGGACGTCGCTGGAGGACTCGCTCGCGCTGTGGGAGCGGGGCGAGGAGCTGGCGAAGGTGTGCCGCCGCTGGCTGGAGGGCGCGCGCGCCCGGCTGGACGCCTCGCTGACCGGCGAGACCCCGGAGGGGGACGCGGCACCGGAGGCGTGAGCCGCGCGGGCGGGCGGAGCCCGGGGGCGGGCGGGCGCCGGGGCGTACGGCGCCGGGGCCTGTGAAGCCGGGGCGGCGTACGGGCGCCGGGGGCCTGTGAAGAGGATCACCCCATCCTGTTTTTGTTGAAGCTTCACATACTTACTTGTAAGGTGAAGCTGATCAACTGATCCCCCACGCGCCTCCGGAAGGTACTTCCCACGATGTCCCTCGTACTCGACGCCACAGCTCAGGACCTCCTCTTCCGCGAGGCCCACACCGCCAACACGTTCTCGGACGAGCCGGTGACCGAGGAGCAGGTCCAGGCGATCTACGACCTGGTCAAGTTCGGCCCCACCGCCTTCAACCAGTCGCCGCTGCGCGTCGTCCTGGTCCGCTCCCCCGAGGCCCGCGAGCGCCTCGTCGCCCACATGGCCGAGGGCAACCAGGCCAAGACCGCCGCCGCGCCGCTCGTCGCGATCCTCGCCGCGGACAACGAGTTCCACGAGGAGCTCCCCCGCCTCTTCCCCGCCTTCCCGCAGGCGAAGGACGCCTTCTTCAGCGAGCGCACCTCCCGCGAGTCGGCCGCCACGCTGAACGCGTCCCTCCAGGCCGGCTACTTCATCGTCGGCATCCGCGCCGCCGGTCTCGCCGCGGGCCCGATGACCGGCTTCGACCCGGCCGGCGTCCAGAAGGAGTTCCTGGACGGCGACCACACGCCGCTGGCCGTCGTGAACATCGGCAAGCCGGGCGACGACGCGTACTACCCGCGCTCCCCGCGCCTCTCCTTCGACGAGGTCATCACCACCGTCTGAGCCGCGCGGCCGGGCGGCGACAGAGCCGCCGGACCCACCGTGACGCCGGACCCACCGGACCACCGTGCCGCGGGACCACCGGACCGCCGGCCGGCGGGACCCACGGCACGACGAGGCCGCCGCACCCTCCACTCAGGAGGGGCGGCGGCCTCGTCCGCGTCTCAGCCGGGCCTCACCGGTACGACCGCGTCAAGGGCGACGGTCCCGGGCCCGCGGCCTCAGGACTTCCCGGCCTCCAGCGCGGCGGCCATCTCCGCCAGCCGCTCGTACGAGGCCGTCCCGGTCACCACCGTCGTCGTGTCCCCGTCCGCGCGGACCAGGGCGTCGTACTTCGGCCCCTTCCAGCGCTGCCAGGTCTCGCCCGCCACCTGCTGCGTCCGGCCGGTGTCCTCGGCCTGCTGGGTGACCTCGGTCACGTACTTCGCGGCGGGCGCCGTGGACTGCTCGACCGCGACGTACTGGCCGTCCGGGTCCAGATAGCCGAGATGCCAGGCGTCGGCGCTCTGCCTCTTGTACGAGACGGACGTCGGCTTCCACGTCTCGGCCAGACCCGCCGGCGCCACCACCGGATACGGCGCCGCACGCCGGGCGGTCGCCAGCTCCACCCGGTAGTCGACCGCCTTCACCGGGTCGGCCTTGTCGTCATGCGGAATGAACATCATGTAGATGCCGGCGACGACGAGTCCGATGACCGCCATCGACAGGAACATGTCCCGCACCCTCTGCGTACCTCGCTTGCCTGCCACGGCCCCATCGTCCCATCACGCCGTCGCGCTCATCCGTGGGCCCCTCTGCTCAATTTGGCGCGGTGCGGATACAGTCGTATCACCCTCTTTTCCGGCCGTCGCCGTACAGAAAGGTGCGCTCGATGACCGAGCATCAACTGCCTTCCCCCCTTGAGGTGTCTCCCGAGGCACCCGACCGCAACCTCGCCCTGGAGCTGGTCAGGGTCACCGAGGCCGCCGCGATGGCGGCCGGCCGGTGGGTGGGGCGCGGCGACAAGAACGGCGCGGACGGCGCCGCCGTGAACGCCATGCGCACGCTCGTCTCCACCGTGTCGATGAACGGTGTCGTCGTCATCGGTGAGGGCGAGAAGGACGAAGCCCCGATGCTGTTCAACGGCGAGCACGTCGGCGACGGCACCGGCGCCGAGGTCGACATCGCCGTGGACCCCGTCGACGGCACCACCCTGAACGCCAAGGGCATGCCCAACGCGATCGCTGTCCTGGCCGCCGCCGACCGGCACGCCATGTTCGACCCGTCCGCCGTCTTCTACATGGACAAGCTGGTCACGGGCCCCGAGGCCGCCGACTACGTCGACATCAACGCGCCCGTCTCGGTCAATATCCGCCGGGTCGCCAAGGCCAAGCGCTGCGCCCCCGACGATGTGACGGTCGTCGTGCTCGACCGCCCCCGCCACGACAGCATGGTCAAGGAGATCCGGGAGACGGGCGCCCGGATCAAGTTCATCTCGGACGGCGATGTCGCCGGTTCGATCATGGCCGCGCGCGAAGGCACCGGCGTCGACCTGCTGTTGGGCATCGGCGGCACCCCCGAGGGCATCATCTCGGCGTGTGCGATCAAGTGCCTCGGCGGCGTCATTCAGGGCAAGCTCTGGCCCAAGGACGACAAGGAACGTCAGCGCGCGATCGACGCGGGGCACGATCTGGACCGCGTGCTGTCGACCGAGGACCTGGTCAGCGGCGACAACGTGTTCTTCGTGGCGACCGGCATCACCGACGGCGAGCTGCTGCGCGGGGTGCGCTACCGCTCGGAGACCGCCACCACCCAGTCCCTGGTGATGCGCTCCAAGTCGGGCACGATCCGGCAGATCGACTCGACCCACCGACTGTCGAAGCTGCGCGCCTACAGCACGATCGACTTCGACCGCGCCAAGTAGTCAGACACAACGGACGTGGCCGCCGCACGGCCGACGGAGCACAGGCACAGGGAAGGGGCACCCCCGTTGTGCGGCGGGGCGCCCCTCCCTGTGCCGCCGGTCCACCGGCGGCTCAGCCGGCGGCGGCGATCCTCTCGCCCGCCGAGGCCGCCTTCCTCAGCTCCACCTCGCGCCGCCTGCGGCGCGCCAGCGCCACCCGGCGCTCCGCGGCCGTCAGCCCGCCCCACACCCCGTACGGCTCGGGCTGGAGCAGCGCGTGCTCGCGGCATTCGACCATTACCGGACACCGGGCACAGACCCGCTTGGCGGCCTCCTCCCGCGCCAGCCTCGCGGCTGTCGGCTCCTTGGAGGGGGCGAAGAACAGTCCGGCTTCGTCCCGGCGGCACACAGCCTCCGAGTGCCAGGGGCCGGCCTGATCCTCCCGAGCGGGACTCCGCTGCGGCGGAACGGCGGCGACCTGCAAGGGCTGATGCGGCAGTTGCAGCACGGTCTACTCCTGACGACGGCTTCGCGAGCGAGAGACGATGAGGCTTTCCCTACCCGCTGTACGCACTCCTATGCACTGAGTGGTACCCACATCCGGCGTCCGGAACGCGGTACAGAATTGCGAAGCGCCGCCCCCAAGGGCGCTGTTGGCCTGAAACAGCCGAAAACACACCGGCCCGCTTACCGTGGCAAAAGAAGTTGAAATCGAAAGGTCATAGTCGGGGCCTCTTCATCAGGGCCCTACGGAGCGCCGCCCTCAGCCCTGGCCCTTGCGGAAACGGTCATGAAGATTCGCGATCCGCTTGCCGCGCTTCGGCTTGGCCTCGACATTGCCGAACACCGAGAAGCCGTTCACGACGACGGTCGGCGCGTCCGGATCATCGGCCTCCAGGGTGTCCACCTCGAAATTGCCGAAGACGCCACTGCCGTTGCCGCGCAGGGAGATGTTCTCGGGGACCCGCACCTCGACATTGCCGAAAATGGACGTCGCGTCGATCACCGTGATCCGCTGACTGAACAGCGCCTCGGTCAGATCGATCTCGACGTTGCCGAAGAGCGCGAAGGCCTGGGTCCTGCGGCCGATGCGCCAGCGCCCCTTGCGGGTCGAGCTGCTGAAGACCGCGACCAGCCGCTCCGGGGCCGCGGCGTCCTGCGGCCCGTACCCGTACGCCCATGGCGCCTGCGCGGCGGCCGGGCGGGCCTGGGCACCGGCCGCCGGCAAGTCGCTCACCAGGGGCTCCAGTTCACCGACGGTCTTCGCCCGGTAGACGGAGTCGATCCGCTCGGCATGCTCATCGGCGTCGAGGCGTCCCTCCGCCAGGGCCTCCCGGAGGATGTCCGCGATCCTGTCCCGGTCGGCGTCGGAGGCCCGGATGGCCGGGGGCTCCGCCGGCGCGACCGGCTTCTGGGGCTGCTTTTCGAGGTCCACCGCACCAGAGTAGCGAAACGCGATAGATCGCGACTAGTGCACGGTCGCGACATCCCGGCGCGGCGTCCGGACACCCCCGCGAACCCGGCCACTGAGCCCTACCTCACCCGGGGGCCGCCGGAGCGGCGGCCTAGGCTGGTGGACGCCGCCGCCAATGGAGGCCGCGTCGCCGTCTGTCGAGTGAGGAATGGCCGTAATGCCAGAGTTTGCGTACTCCGATCTGCTCCCGCTGGGAGAGGACACCACGCCGTACCGGCTGGTGACCGCCGAGGGTGTCTCGACGTTCGAGGCCGACGGTCGTACGTTCCTCAAGGTGGAGCCGGCGGCACTGCGCGCGCTCGCCGCGGAGGCGATGCACGACATCTCGCACTATCTGCGCCCTGCGCACCTCACCCAGCTGCGCAGGATCGTGGACGACCCCGAGGCGTCCTCGAACGACAAGTTCGTGGCGCTCGACCTCCTGAAGAACGCGAATATCGCGGCGGCGGGGGTTCTCCCCATGTGCCAGGACACCGGTACGGCGATCGTGATGGGCAAGCGCGGGCAGAACGTGCTGACCGAGGGCGGCGACGAGGAAGCCCTTTCGCACGGAATCTTCGACGCGTACACCAAGCTCAATCTGCGCTATTCGCAGATGGCTCCGCTCACCATGTGGGAGGAGAAGAACACCGGCTCGAACCTGCCCGCGCAGATCGAGCTGTACGCGACCGACGGCGGCGCCTACAAGTTCCTCTTCATGGCGAAGGGCGGCGGCTCGGCGAACAAGTCGTTCCTGTACCAGGAGACCAAGGCGGTCCTGAACGAAGCCTCCATGATGAAATTCCTGGAGGAGAAGATCCGTTCGCTGGGTACGGCGGCGTGCCCGCCCTACCACCTGGCGATCGTCGTGGGCGGCACCTCGGCCGAGTTCGCGCTCAAGACCGCGAAGTATGCCTCGGCGCACTACCTGGACGAGCTGCCCGCCGAGGGCTCCCCCACCGGCCACGGCTTCCGTGACAAGGAGCTGGAGGAGAAGGTCTTCGAGCTGACGCAGAAGATCGGGATCGGCGCCCAGTTCGGCGGCAAGTACTTCTGCCACGACGTACGGGTGGTGCGGCTGCCGCGCCACGGGGCGTCGCTGCCGGTCGCGATCGCCGTCTCCTGCTCGGCCGACCGCCAGGCCGTCGCGAAGATCACCGCGGAGGGCGTCTTCCTGGAGCAGCTGGAGAAGGACCCGGCGCGCTTCCTCCCCGACACCACCGACGAGCACCTCGGCACGGACGACAGCGTGGTGCGGATCGACCTCAACCGGCCGATGGACGACGTCCTGGCCGAGCTGACGAAGTACCCGGTCAAGACGCGGCTCTCGCTCTCCGGACCGCTGGTCGTGGCCCGTGACATCGCGCACGCCAAGATCAAGGAGCGGCTGGACGCGGGCGAGGAGATGCCCCAGTACCTGAAGGACCACCCGGTCTACTACGCGGGCCCGGCGAAGACCCCCGAGGGATACGCCTCGGGGTCCTTCGGGCCGACGACGGCCGGCCGGATGGACTCGTACGTGGAGCAGTTCCAGGCGGCGGGCGGCTCGAAGGTGATGCTCGCCAAGGGCAACCGCTCGAAACAGGTGACCGACGCCTGCGGCGCGCACGGCGGCTTCTACCTCGGCTCGATCGGCGGCCCGGCGGCCCGGCTGGCGCAGGACTGCATCAAGAAGGTCGAGGTCGTCGAGTACGAGGAGCTGGGCATGGAGGCGGTCTGGAGGATCGAGGTGGAGGACTTCCCCGCGTTCATCGTCGTGGACGACAAGGGCAACGACTTCTTCACCGAGCCCGCTCCGGCGCCGACCTTCACCAGCATCCCGGTACGCGGCCCCGGACTCGCCTGACCACGCATGCGACACCCGACCGACGGACGGAGTCCGGCGCGGCTGCCCGAAGCTTGAGAGGCCCCCAAGGGCCGAGCAATGCGAGGGCAGCCATCGGGAAAAGAGCCAAGGGCAACGACTTCTTCACCGAGCCCGCCCCGGCGCCGACCTTCACCAGCATCCCGGTACGCGGCCCCGGACTCGCCTGACCACGCATGCGACACCCGACCGACGGACGGAGTCCGGCGCGGCTGCCCGAAGCTTGAGAGGCCCCCAAGGGCCGAGCAATGCGAGGGCAGCCATCGGGAAAAGAGCCAAGGGCAACGACTTCTTCACCGAGCCCGCCCCGGCGCCGACCTTCACCAGCATCCCGGTACGCGGCCCCGGACTCGCCTGACCACGCATGCGACACCCGACCGACGGACGGAGTCCGGCGCGGCTGCCCGAAGCTTGAGAGGCCCCCAAGGGCCGAGCAATGCGAGGGCAGCCATCGGGAAAAGAGCCAAGGGCAACGACTTCTTCACCGAGCCCGCCCCGGCGCCGACCTTCACCAGCATCCCGGTACGCGGCCCCGGACTCGCCTGACCCGGCCGGGCGGCACCCTTCGGGGGCGGATCTCCCGTAACGACCCGATCCGCTCCCTGTCGCGCCATCGGGTCGTCAGCAGGAGCGTGGGCGTCCGGGCGGGCACCATGGGAACACAATCGATCTCCCGGACGCTCTCCCCAGCAGGAGGTACGACCACGATGACGACCGACGAGACCCAGTACCGGACCGAGCACGACTCCATGGGCGAGGTACGGGTCCCCGCGTACGCCAAGTGGCGCGCCCAGACGCAGCGCGCGGTGGAGAACTTCCCCGTGTCCGGGCAGCGTCTGGAGCGCGCCCACATCGAGGCGCTGGCCCGGATCAAGTCCGCAGCCGCGAAGGTCAACGCCGACCTCGGCGTGATCGACCAGGACATCGCGGACGCCATCAGGGCCGCCGCCGCCGAGGTGGCGGAGGGCCGCTGGGACGAGCACTTCCCGGTGGACGTCTTCCAGACCGGTTCGGGCACCTCGTCCAACATGAACACCAACGAGGTGCTCGCGACCCTCGCCACCGAGCGCCTCGGCCGGGCCGTGCATCCGAACGACCACGTCAACGCCTCGCAGAGCTCCAACGACGTCTTCCCGTCCAGCATCCACATCGCCGCGACCGCCGCCGTCACCGGCGAGCTGATCCCGGCGCTGGACCATCTCGCCGCCGCGCTGGAGCGCAAGTCCGTCGAGTTCGCCGAGGTCGTCAAGTCGGGCCGTACGCATCTGATGGACGCCACGCCCGTCACGCTCGGCCAGGAGTTCGGTGGCTACGCCGCGCAGGTGAGGTACGCCGTGGAGCGGCTCACGGCCTCGCTGCCCCGGCTCGCCGAGCTGCCCCTCGGCGGTACGGCGGTGGGCACCGGCATCAACACGCCGCCCGGCTTCTCGGCCGCCGTCATCGCCGAGGTGGCCGGCGAGACCGGGCTGCCGCTGACCGAGGCCCGCAACCACTTCGAGGCCCAGGGCGCGCGGGACGGGCTGGTGGAGACGTCGGGTCAGCTCCGTACCCTCGCCGTCTCGCTCACCAAGATCGCCAACGATCTGCGCTGGATGGCCTCGGGGCCGCGCACCGGACTGGCCGAGATCAGCCTCCCCGATCTCCAGCCCGGCTCCTCGATCATGCCCGGCAAGGTCAACCCGGTGATCCCGGAGGCGGTCCTGATGGTCGCCGCCCAGGTCACCGGCAATGACGCGACGGTCGCCGCGGCCGGCGCCGCCGGGAACTTCGAGCTGAACGTGATGCTCCCGGTGATCGCCAAGAATCTCCTGGAGTCCGTGCGGCTGCTCACCAACGTCTCGCGGCTGTTCGCCGACCGTACGGTGGACGGCGTCGTCGCCCATGTCGAACGGGCCCGTCAGTACGCGGAGTCGTCGCCGTCCGTCGTCACCCCGCTGAACAAGTACATCGGATACGAGGAGGCCGCCAAGGTGGCCAAGAAGTCCCTCGCCGACGGGACGACGATCCGCGAGACGGTGCTGGCCCTCGGCCATGTGGAGCGCGGGGACCTCACCCTGGAGCAGCTCGACGCGGCGCTGGATGTGCTGCGTATGACGCACCCGTAAAACCCCGGCGAACGCCGGGGCGGGCGCCGGGGTGTGCCCCGGGCGGCGCCCGCGCACCGCCTAGGATCTGCCCATGACAGCGACGGTGAGAACGGCGAGCGGGCAGGCGGAGGGCGGGCGCTGGGTGCCCGGGGAGCAGATCCTGTGGCGGTACCGGGAGAACGCCGGTGACCGGGTCCACATCTGCCGTCCGGTCACGGTCGTGCAGGACACGGACGAGTTGCTCGCCGCCTGGCTGGCGCCGGACACGCCGTGCGTGCGGCCGGTGCTCGCGGACGGCACGCCGGTCCACCACGAGCCGCTCGCCACCCGCTACACCAAGCCCCGCACCGTGGTGCGCGACCGGTGGTACGGCATGGGCGTGCTGAAGCTCGCGCGCCCCGGCGAGCCGTGGTCGGTCTGGCTGTGGTGGGAGCGCGGCTGGCGCTTCCAGCACTGGTACGTGAATCTGGAGGAGCCGCTGACCCGCTGGTCGGGCGGGGTCGACTCCGAGGACCACTTCCTCGACATCGACGTCTATCCGGACCGCAGTTGGCGCTGGCGCGACGAGGACGAGTTCGCGCAGGCGCAGCGGGACGGCCTGATGGAGGCGGCCCAGGCGCGGCGGGTGGAGGCGGCGGGCCGGGCGGCGATCGAGACGATCAACGCGTGGGGCGCCCCGTTCGACGACGGCTGGGAGCACTGGCGCCCCGACCCGGCGTGGCCGGTGCCGGAGCTGCCCAAGGGCTGGTCCCGGGCGCCGGTACGGCCGGGGGACCGGTCCACACCGATCGGTACGGAAACCGGTTCCTCCCCGATGAGGGCTGACCAACGCCGTGATCGCACGGCACGGCCACGGCTGCCATGAGACCCTTGATAAGCCCCCAGGGTGCAACCGTAGGATCGTCCTCCGGAACATCGCAGCGGGACAACTGGTGCGCGCCGTAACCGGACTGACCCATGGTCACAGCGCTTTTCACACCACACGTCACACTGTTGACCGGTACGACCGCAGAGCACAACGACCGCACAACACAACGACCGTGAGTCACTACGAGGGGGTGGAGCCGTGGGTTTCGGCCACCACCCTGTCGACGCCGCCTGCCGAGGGGTAGTTTCACCTGGTGAACGGGGAGGGAGCGGCACCTGCCGCTGCCGGTACGGTCCCCCGTCCACCGTGTCGCCAGTCGAAGCGACCGCCTCGCAGCCCCGGCCCGGACGGACGGAATCCCACGCGTGACGGAGCACCCCCCCTCCCACGAAGGCCGGCAGCCCCTGGCTGCCCGGTCCCAGGAACGCACCCGGCCGCGGCAGGAGGCGGTGCCCTCGCCCGCTTCCGCGCCGCAGCCCGCGGTGCCGGCCCAGGCACCCGACCCCGCCGGGGCGGCGCGGCGCGAGGGCGACCGGCTGCGCTTCGTGGGAGCCGCCACGCGGCGGATCGCCCGGGGCATAGACCTGGACGAGATCGTGCTGGGGCTGTGCCGGGCGACCGTGCCGACGTTCTCGGACGCCATACTCGTCTATCTGCGCGATCCGCTGCCGGTGGGCGACGACCGTCCCGTCTCGCCGTTCGTGCTGCGGCTGCGCCGCACCGACCGGCTGCGGCTGACCGACGACGACCCCGAGAACGCGCTGGGCGCGGGCGGGCTGCCGCTCCAGATCGCCGAGGGGGTCAGGCTGCCGCTCCTGGACCCGCAGTCGGACGTGCTGCCGGCCGCCGAGCTGTGCGAGGTGCAGTCGGGCGGCGCGCTCTCCGAGGTGCTGCGCGGGGTGCGGCCGGTCTTCGGCGACTCGGCGGCGGCGCGGGCCGCGCTGCCCGAGCTGCTGGGCGTCGACCGCACCGTACCCAGCGGGCACCGCGCGATCCTCGCGCCGCTGCGCGGCCGGCGCCGGGTCATCGGCGCGGCCGTCTTCCTGCGCAGGCCGGACCGCTCGGCCTTCGAGGCGAACGACCTGCTGGTCGCGGCGCAGCTGGCGACGCACACGGCCCTGGGCATCGACAAGGCGGTGCTGTACGGCCGCGAGGCGTACATCGCCGACGAACTCCAGCGCACGATGCTGCCGGAGAACCTGCCGCAGCCGACGGGGGTGCGGCTGGCCTCGCGCTATCTGCCGGCCGCCGAGACCGCCCGGGTCGGCGGCGACTGGTACGACGCGATCCCGCTGCCGGGCAGCCGGGTCGCGCTGGTCGTGGGGGACGTCATGGGCCACTCCATGACCTCGGCGGCGATCATGGGCCAGCTGCGGACCACCGCGCAGACCCTGGCCGGACTCGATCTGCCGCCGCAGGAGGTCCTGCACCATCTGGACGAGCAGGCGCAGCGGCTCGGTACGGACCGGATGGCGACCTGCCTCTACGCGGTGTACGACCCGGTCGCGCACCGGATCACCATCGCCAACGCCGGTCACCCGCCGCCCATACTGCTGCATCTGGGCGGCCGGGCGGAGGTGCTCCGGGTGCCGCCGGGGGCGCCGATCGGGGTCGGCGGGGTGGACTTCGAGGCGGTCGAGCTGGACGCGCCCGCCGGGGCGACGCTGCTGCTCTACACGGACGGGCTGGTCGAGTCCCGGCTGCGGGACGTCTGGACGGGGATCGAGCAGCTGCGGGAGCGGCTCGCCGCGACCGCCCAGCTGACCGGCCCCGACCACGCGCCGCCGCTGGAGGCGCTCTGCGACGACGTGCTCGATGTGCTGGGCCCCGGGGACCGGGACGACGACATCGCGCTGCTCGCCGCCCGTTTCGACGGGATCGCGCCGAGCGACGTGGCGTACTGGTCGCTGGACCCGGAGGACGCGGCTCCTGGCCGGGCCAGGCGGCTCGCCAGGCGGGCGCTGGCGCGCTGGGACCTGGAGGAGCTGAGCGACTCGGTCGAGCTGCTGATCAGCGAGGTGGTGACCAACGCGGTGCGGTACGCGGAGCGTCCCGTGACGCTGCGGCTGCTCCGTACGGACGTACTGCGCTGCGAGGTCGGGGACGATTCGCCGCAGCTGCCCAGGCAGCGGCGGGCCCGCGACACCGACGAGGGCGGCCGGGGCCTGTTCCTGGTCAACCGGCTGGCGCGGCGCTGGGGTGCGACCCGGCTGTCCAGCGGCAAGGTGGTCTGGTTCGAACTCACGACCAGGCCGCCGTCACCGACGTAGCCGGACGGCCGGATTCCCGGGGCCCGTACCGGACAAGCGGTCACAAGTAGCGGCAAGCGGCACAGAGCCGTACATATGTTGCCGACGCGGTGTCGGAGAGGTTAGCTGGGGCAGGCGGCCGTAGTGACCGCTGTCCCGGCCCGGGTCCAGGCCCGGGCCTCTCACGACGGGAGGACACTCGTGACCGCGCCATCCCCCCAGAACGCACAGACGCCCTACACGACCAACAACGTCGGCATCCCGGTGGAGAGCGACGAGCACTCGCTCACCGTCAGCCCCGACGGCCCCATCCTGCTCCAGGACCACTACCTCATCGAGAAGATGGCCCAGTTCAACCGGGAGCGGGTCCCGGAGCGCGTCGTCCACGCGAAGGGCGCCGGGGCCTACGGCGTCTTCGAAGTGACCAACGACGTCAGCCAGTTCACCAAGGCGGACCTCTTCCAGCCGGGCAGGCGCACCGAGATGCTGGCCCGCTTCTCCACGGTCGCCGGTGAACTCGGCTCGCCCGACACCTGGCGCGACCCCCGCGGCTTCGCTCTGAAGTTCTACACGGAGCACGGCAACTACGACATGGTCGGCAACAACACGCCGGTCTTCTTCGTGCGCGACCCGATCAAGTTCCAGGACTTCATCCGCTCGCAGAAGCGCCATCCGGCCACCGGGCTGCGCAACAACGACATGCAGTGGGACTTCTGGACGCTGTCGCCCGAGTCCGCGCACCAGGTGACGTGGCTGATGGGCGACCGGGGCATCCCGAAGTCCTTCCGCCACATGAACGGCTACAGCTCGCACACCTATATGTGGGTGAACGGCGCGGGCGAGCGGTTCTGGGTGAAGTACCACTTCAAGACCGACCAGGGCATCGAATGCCTCACCCAGGCGGACGCCGACGAGATGGCCGGTTCGGACGGCGACCACCACCGCCGCGATCTGTACGAGTCGATCGAGTCGGGGAACGCGCCGACCTGGAGCCTGAAGGTCCAGATCATGCCGTTCGAGGCGGCGGCCGACTACCGGTTCAATCCGTTCGATCTGACCAAGGTGTGGCCGCACGGCGACTACCCGCTGATCGATGTCGGCCGGATGACGCTCAACAAGAATCCGGACAACTTCTTCGTCCATATCGAGCAGGCCGCCTTCGAGCCCTCGAATCTGGTGCCGGGCATCGGCCCCTCGCCGGACAAGATGCTGCTGGGCCGCCTCTTCTCGTACCCGGACACGCACCGCTACCGGATCGGTCCGAACTACACCCAGCTGCCGCCCAACCGGGCGCGCTCGCAGGTGAATTCGTACGCGAAGGACGGGCCGATGCGGTACGAGGCGTCGAGTGCGGCGATGCCGTACGCGCCGAACTCGTACGGCGGCCCGGCGGCGGACACCGAGCGGTTCGGCGAGCCGGCCGGGTGGGCGTCGGCGGGCGAGATGGTGCGCGCGGCGTACGAGCCGCACCGCGAGGACGACGACTGGGGCCAGGCGGGCACCCAGGTCAGGCAGGTGCTGGACGACGCGCAGCGCGACCGGCTGGTCTCGAACGTCAGCGGCCATCTGAAGCAGGGCGTGTCGCGGCCGGTGCTGGACCGGGCGCTCCAGTACTGGCGCAACATCGACAAGACCGTCGGCGACCGGATCGCCGCGAAGGTCAACGGCGGCTGAGCGGCGGACGGCCGGATACGGCGGCGGGCCCCGCGCACCTCTCGTGCGCGGGGCCCGCCGCCGTGCGTGTCACAGCAGGTTCGGCAACCGGTCCTGGCCGGTGCCGTCCCCGCCGCCGTCCGCGCCACCGTCCGCCTCGCCGCCGCCCGGTTCGGTGGTCTCGCTCGTCTGCCCCGGGTCGGGCTCGGGAGGCGCCGGCGGGGAGGTGGACACCGGCGGGGAGGTGGTCGGGGTGCTCGTCGTCGGGGTCGGGTCCGGCTCCGGCTCGGTGGTCTCGCTCCGGCTGGGAGTGGGCGTCGGCGACGTCACCGGCGCCGAGGTGCTCGGCGTGACCGACGGGACGATCTTCTCGGGACGCGCGATGTCGAGGTCGAACTTCGCGTCCGAGCCGCCGTTCAGCGCGCCGAGGGTGTAGTCCGCCCAGATCCTGGCGGGAAAGCCACCGCCGTTCGCCCGGCCGGAGTTGGCGGTGCCGGTCAGGGTGACCTGCCCGCCGCCCTCCTTGGCGGACTCGCCGAACAGCGCCACGACCGTGGTGAGCTGGGGGGTGTAGGCGGCGAACCACGCGGACTTGTTGGACTCCGAGGTGCCGGTCTTGCCCGCCGCCTGGTAGTCCGAGGTGTTGGCCTCCTGGCCCGAGCCGTTCTTCACGACGCCCTGGAGGACATGGGTGACGGTGTCGGCGGTCTCGCGGCTGACCACCTGCTTGCCGACCACGTCGGGCGTGGTGAGCGTCTCGCGGTCCCGGTGCTCGGCGGACTTCACGATGACCGGGGTGACCTTCTTGCCGTGGTTGTCGAGGGTCGCGTACACCCCCGCCATGTCCCAGGTGGAGGCGTTCATCGTGCCGAGGGTGATCGCGGGCCGTTCGGGGAAGCCCTTGTCGGGCATCCCCAGCTCCAGGGCGGTCCGCTTGACCTTCGCGGGGCCGACGTCCACGACCATCTGCGCGAAGACGGAGTTGATGGAGAGGTTCATCGCCTTCTGGACGTCGACGGAGCCGTAGTCGCGGTCGTCCTCGTTCTGCGGGGCGAAGGGGGTGTCGCTGCCCACGACGGGCCGCTTGCTGGTGCCGTCGTACTTCGTGGCCGTGCCGATCTTCCGGCCGTCCTGGGTCTCGGAGCCGTTCTCCAGGGCGGAGGTGAGCACGAGCGGCTTGAAGGTGGAGGCGGGCTGGTAGTCGGAGCGGGTGGCGTTGGATATCCAGTGCTCGGTGGCGCTGACTCCGCCGTACAGCGCGACCACATGGCCCGTCCTGGGGTCGACGGAGGTGGCGCCGGCCTGGACGGTCGCGTCCGTCTTGTTCTTCTTGCGGTCGATCTTGCTTTCGAGCTGCTCGTCGACGGCCTTGACCAGTTCCCTCTGCTTCTTCTTGTCGACGTTGAGCGTGATGGTCCAGCCGCCCTTGGCGATCTGCGCCTTGTCGACGCCCTGCGCGGCCAGTTCGTCGTTGGCGGCCTCGACGAGATAGCCGGTCTGGCCCTCCATGCCGGGAGCGGCCTTGGGCTCGTGCGGTACGGGGAACTTCAGGCCCGCGCGCTCCGGGGCGCTCAGCCACTTCTTCTCGACCATGTTGTCGAGGACGTAGTTCCAGCGCTGGGTGACGAGCTTCTTGGCGGCCGGGGTGGCGGTGGCCCAGTCGTACTGGCTGGGTGCCTGGAGCAGCGCGGCGAGGTACGCGCCCTGCGAGACGTCGAGGTCGACGGCGTCGACGCCGTAGTACGCCTGCGCGGCGGCCTGGATGCCGTAGGCGCCGCGGCCGTAGTAGCTGGTGTTGATGTAGCCGGCGAGGATCTCGCTCTTGGTCATCTTCCGGTCGACCTTGAGGGAGATCACCAGCTCCTTGAGCTTGCGGGTGACCGTCTGGTCCTGGGTCAGGAAGTAGTTCTTGACGTACTGCTGGGTGATGGTCGAGCCGCCCTGCTTGCCCTTGCCCGAGAGGGTGTTGAACACGCCGCGCGCCGTGCCCTTGAAGTCCACGCCGTTGTCGTTGTAGAAGCTCTTGTTCTCGGCGGCGACGAAGGTGCGCTGGACCTTGGCGGGTATCTTGTCCAGGCCGACTATCTCGCGGTTGACCTGGCCGGTACGGGCCAGGATCGTGCCGTCGCTGTACTTGTAGACGTTGCTCTGCATCTCGGCCTGGGCGTTGGCGTTCGGCACCGGGACCATCAGGTAGACCACGAACAGCCCGCCCATGGTGAGCAGGGACAGGACGAAGAACGTCCCGAGCATCTTCTTCCACGTGAAGAGGCGGCGTATGCCGCCCCCCTTCCTGGCCGCGCGGGGCGCAGCGTGCTGCCCCGCCCGTCTGGCTTCCGCTCGGCCCATCGCCGTGTCGCTCCGCTCTCAGTTTCTGGTCGTCAGGTCTCGTGCGCCGCTCTCACCCACCGGAATCAGCTCAGAAAGCTAACACCGCCCGCTGTGACAAAGGGCTACTGATCCGATCTTTTGGGACGTGACAATCAGCACCCACCTCACTGGAACCGACTCACGAGAGGGCGGGAGGGTTGCGGGATGCGTTAATGTGGAATCACATTGATAGCTCCTCCGCCGGCACCGCCGAGGGGCGTCACAGGCAAGGAAACGGGGTACGCAGATGTCTTCCACCAGTACGTCCACGGCCGCAGCGGCCGACGAGGCACCCGAGATGCCAACGCCGCGGGTGCGCGAGGTCCCCGCCCACAGCGTCGGCGGCGGACTCGCCCTGCTGCTCGGGCTGGCGGGGCTCGGCGTGGCCGCCGCCCTGATCGCGGCGGGCTCCACGATGACCTCCGCCGCACCGAAGGGGATCCTGATCGCGCTCGGCGTGGCGACGGGGATCGCCGCCTTCTTCGCGATGTGCGGGCTGAACACGGTGGCGCCGGGCGAGGCGCGGGTCGTGCAGCTCTTCGGCCGCTACCGGGGCACGATCCGCGCCGACGGGCTGCGCTGGGTCAACCCGCTCACCTCCCGCACCAAGATCTCCACCCGGGTACGGAACCACGAGACGGCGGTCCTCAAGGTCAACGACGCCTACGGCAACCCGATCGAGCTGGCGGCGGTCGTGGTCTGGAAGGTCGAGGACACCGCGCAGGCCATGTTCGAGGTGGACGACTTCCTGGAGTTCGTCTCCACCCAGACCGAGGCCGCCGTGCGCCACATCGCCATCGAGTACCCGTACGACGCCCATGACGAGGACGGCCTCTCGCTGCGCGGCAACGCCGAGGAGATCACCGAGAAGCTGGCGGTCGAGCTGCGCGCCCGGGTGGAGGCGGCCGGGGTCCACATCATCGAGTCCCGCTTCACGCACCTCGCGTACGCCCCGGAGATCGCCTCGGCGATGCTCCAGCGCCAGCAGGCGGGCGCGGTCGTCGCGGCCCGCCGGCAGATCGTGGACGGCGCGGTCGGCATGGTCGAGGCCGCGCTGACCCGGCTGACCGAGGAGGACATCGTCGAGCTGGACTCCGAGCGCAAGGCGGCGATGGTCAGCAATCTGCTGGTCGTGCTCTGCGGGGACCGGGCGGCACAGCCGGTCGTGAACACTGGCACGCTCTACCAGTGAGCGAACGCAAGCAGGTTCTCCTGCGACTGGACCCGGCGGTGTACGACGCGCTGGCCCGCTGGGCCTCGGACGAACTGCGCAGCGCCAACGCGCAGATCGAGTTCGTACTCCGCCGGGCCCTGGCGGAGACGGGCCGGCTGCCGTCGAACGCGGCGCCGATCCCGCGCCGGGGCCGGCCGCCGAAGAAGGCCACGGGAGAGCCTGCCGCGGACGCCCCGCCGCAGCCGCCGGGCGGCGGGGAGCCGGGCCGCGAACAGCCCTGAGCCGGGCGGACCCGGGAGGCGTCCACTCTCTATACATCGAGTGTATAGAAGACGTGTAGGGTGCCCGGTATGTCAATCGGTCACACCCTCCTCGGGCTCCTGGAGTCGGGACCGCGCCACGGCTACGACCTGAAGCGCGCCTTCGACGACCAGTTCGGCCACGACCGCCCCCTCCACTACGGACAGGTCTACTCGACCATGTCCCGGCTGCTCAGGAACGGCCTCGTCGTCGTGGACGGAGTCGAGTCCGGCGGCGGCCCCGAGCGCAAGCGGTACGCCATCACCGACGCCGGGATCACCGATGTCGAACAGTGGCTCGCGCAGCCGGAGAGCCCGGACTCCTATCTCCAGTCGACGCTCTACACCAAGGTCGTCATCGCGCTGCTCACCGGCCGGGGCGCCGCCGAACTGCTGGACACCCAGCGGACCGAACACCTGCGCAGGATGCGCGAGCTGACCGCGCGCAAGCGCGGCGGCGACCTCGCCGACCAGCTGATCTGCGATCACGCGCTGTTCCACCTGGAGGCGGACCTGCGCTGGCTGGAGCTGACCGCCGCGCGGCTGGACCGGCTCGCGGCGGAGGTGACCCCGTGACGCCCGCCGGCTCCCTGCTCGTGGCGCATGAGCTGCGCAAGGCGTACGGGCCGACCCCCGCGCTCGACGGCGCGACGTTCTCCGTCCACCCCGGTGAGGTCGTCGCCGTCATGGGCCCCTCGGGCTCCGGCAAGTCGACCCTGCTGCACTGTCTGGCCGGGATCGTCGGCCCCGACTCGGGCACCGTCACCTACCGGGGCCACGAGCTGACCGGCCTGCCGGACGCTGAGCGCTCCGCCCTGCGCCGTACGGAGTTCGGCTTCGTCTTCCAGTTCGGCCGCCTCGTACCCGAGTTGACGTGTGTGGAGAACGTGGCGCTGCCGCTGCGCCTCGCCGGTGCCAAGCGCCGCGCCGCCGAGCGCACCGCGCTGGAGTGGCTGGAGCGCCTGGAGGTCGACACCGTGGCCGCCAGGCGGCCCGGTGAGGTCTCCGGCGGTCAGGGCCAGCGGGTGGCGGTCGCCCGCGCGCTCGCCACCGCCCCGCGCGTGCTCTTCGCGGACGAGCCGACCGGCGCACTCGACTCCCTCAACGGCGAGCGGGTGATGGAGCTGCTGACCGAGGCCGCGCGGTCCACCAACGCGGCGGTCGTCCTGGTCACCCACGAGGCGCGGGTCGCCGCCTACTCCGACCGCGAGGTCATCGTGCGCGACGGGAAGTGCGGCGAGCGGGAGTACGCCGTATGACGCCGCCCGACGGCCCCGGCGAGACCCCCGCGCACCCTTCCGCTCCTCCTGACACTCCCCCTTCCGCGCCCCCTGCCGTTTCCTCTCCCGCTCCCCCGGCTCCTCTGCCGCCGGTCGCGGCCGGCGGTGGCCCGCGCGCCTGGGGGCGCGACCTCCGGCTCGGAGTACGGTTCGCCGTCACGGGCGGCCGGGAGGGATGGACCCGCACCGCGCTGGTCGCCCTGGGAGTCGGACTCGGGGTGGCCCTGCTCTTCATCGCCTCGTCCGTACCGCATCTGATCGACGAGCGCGCCCGGCGCGCGGACGCGCGGTTCGCCGGCACGCACGCGCTGTTCGCCCCCGCGGACGCGCCCGGCGCGACGGTGGGGCGCTCGGACACCACCCTCGTCCTGGGCGACGCGACGACCGAGTACCGGGGCGACACGGTCAACGGCCGGCTGCTGCGCCCGGACGGGGCGCGTCCGCCGCTGCCGCCGGGGCTCTCCCGGCTGCCGGGGCCCGGGGAGATCATGGTCTCCCCCGCCCTGCGCGCGCTGCTGGACTCGCCCCGGGGCGAGCTGCTCAAGGAGCGGCTGGACCGGCGGATCGTCGGCACCATCGGCGCCGCCGGACTCGTGGACCCCGGGGAGCTGTACTACTACGCGGGCAGCGACACCCTCACCGAGGCCACGGGCGGTTGGCGGGCCGACGGCTTCGGCGCCCCCTCCCCCGACGACCCGGCGGATCCGCTGCTGGTGCCGCTGATCACCATGGTCTGCGTGGTGCTGCTGGTGCCGGTGGCCATCTTCATCGCCACCGCCGTCCGCTTCGGCGGTGAGCGCAGGGACCGCGGGCTGGCCGCGCTGCGGCTGGTCGGCGCGGACATCCGGATGACCCGGCGGATCGCCGCCGGAGAGGCCCTGTTCGGCTCCGGTCTCGGGCTGCTGACCGGGCTCGGCCTGTTCCTGGCCGCCCGGCCACTGGCCGGCGGGGTACGGCTGTGGGGCGTCAGCGCCTTCCCCGGCGATCTGGTGCCCGCACCCGCGCTGGCCGCGCTGATCGTGGTCGCCGTACCGGTGGCCGCCGTCGTGGTGACCCTGGTCGCGCTGCGCTCGGTGACCATCGAACCGCTCGGGGTGGTACGGGAGTCCCTCGCCCCGCGCCGCCGACTGTGGTGGCGGCTGCTGATGCCCGCGGCGGGGGTCGGGCTGCTCCAGCTGATCGGCTCGGTCGGCGACGTGGGGCACGGCGCCGATCCGTACCCCCTCGCACTCGGCGCGACCCTGATGCTGGTCGGACTGGCCACGCTGCTGCCCTGGCTGGTCGAGGCGGTGGTACGCGGGCTGAGCCGCGGGCCGGTGCCCTGGCAGCTCGCCACGCGCCGGCTCCAGCTGGACAGCGGCTCGGCGGCGCGGGCGGTCAGCGGGATCACCGTGGCCGTCGCCGGGGCCATCGCGCTCCAGATGGTGTTCGGCGGAATGCACGCGGAGTTCGTCGAGGTCACCGGCCGGAATCCGACGCGGGCGGACATCTCCGTCCGCGCGGACTACAGCAGCGCCGGACTCACCCGGCGGATGGCCGAGGACTTCCGCTCCACCGAGGGGGTCACCCGGGTCATCGCCACGGCCGAGGACTACGTCATCCGGCCCGGCGCCGTGAGCGAGGGCGTCCAGCCCACCACCAGTGTGACCGTCGGCGACTGCGCCACCCTGCGGGAACTCGCCCGGCTGCCGTCCTGCGCGGACGGGGACACCTTCGTCTCGCACCTCCCGCACGACAAGGAGCAGAACGACTGGACCGACCGGACGGCCCGGCCGGGCAAGCCCGTCGACCTCAACACCTCCTCGGTGAACGACGGTTCGAAGCCGGTGCTGTGGACGCTGCCCGCGTCGACCCCGACGGTGGAGGCCAGGAAGGACTCGCTCGGCCGCGAGGCCCACGGCATCCTCGCCACCCCCGGCGCCCTCGATCCGGGCCGGCTCGCAGTGGGCAGCACCGGCGCCGCGCTGCGGCTCGATCCCGGGGTCCCGGACGCCGAGGAGCATCTGCGCAACGCCGCGGCCCGGATCGATCCCACACTGCGGGTGACCACGTTCAGGTCCGTGGAACGCGACAAGCGGTACGCCAGCCTCCAGACCGGACTGCTGGCCGGGGGCACCGCCACGATGGCGCTGATCGCCGCGAGCCTGCTCATCTCCCAGATCGAGCAACTGCGCGAGCGCAGAAGGGCGCTGTCGGTGCTGGTCGCCCTCGGCACGCCCCGCTCGACGCTCGCCTGGTCGGTGCTGTGGCAGACCGCCGTACCGGTGGTGCTCGGTACGGCGCTGGCGATCGCCGGCGGGCTGACGCTCGGGGCCCTCATCCTGGACATGCTCGGCAAGCCGCTCGCCGACGGATGGGTCTTCCTCCCCTTCGCCGGCACGGGCATGGCGGTGGTCACGCTGGTGACGCTGGTCTCCATGCCACCGCTGTGGCGGATGATGCGGCCCGACGGCCTGCGCTCGGAGTGACGCCGGACGGCTGGGGCGCCACCCGTACCGGCAGCTCCCGCAGCGCCTCGCGCAGCGCGGCGGCGAACTCCTCGAACTCCGCGGCCCGCGCCGCGCCCGTCCGCATCGCCAGCGCGATCCGGCGGGCGGGCGCGGGGTCGGCGAAGTACCCGGTCGCGAGCCGGTCGCTGCGGCCGGTCTCGACCCGTACCGCCGTACGCGGCAGCAGCGTGACGCCGAGTCCGCCCGCGACCAGCTGGACGAGGGTGGACAGCCCCGCCGCGGTGGTGGTCACGGGCACCCCGTCCGCGCGGCCCGCCTCCCGGCAGATGTCGAGGGCCTGGTCGCGCAGGCAGTGCCCCTCGTCGAGCAGCAGCAGCGGCAGCTCGCGCAGCGCCTCGCGCGGCAGGTCACGGCGTCCGCCGAACTCGTGTCCGTCGGGGGTGATCAGGACGAAGTCCTCCTCGAACAGCGGCAGTTCGGTGACGGCCGGCTGACCGAGCGGCACGGCGAGCAGCAGCAGGTCCAGCCGCCCTGCGAGCAGCCCCTCCAGCAGCGACGACGTCTGCTCCTCGTGGACCTGGAGGTCGAGCACCGGATAGCGCTCCTGCACCAGCCGCAGCACCGAGGGCAGCAGGTACGGCGCCACGGTCGGGATCACGCCGAACCTGAGCACCCCGGTGAAGGGCGCCCGTACGGCCTCGGCCTCGTCCAGCAGCGCCCCCACCGCGTACAGCACCGCCTTGGCGCGGACCGCGAGGCGTTCACCGGCCGGGGAGAGCAGCACCCGGCGCGTCGTACGCTCCACGAGCTGCACGCCGAGCACCTCCTCCAGCGCGGAGAGCGCCCCGGACAGCGCGGGCTGGCTCATGCCGATCGCGGCGGCCGCGTCCCGGAAGTGCAGATGCTCGGCCACGGCGGCGAAGGCGCGCAGCTGGGAGAGGCTGGGCTGCTTGGCGCGCGCCACGGACTGCCCCGGGTGCGGCGCCGGGGGGCGGCCGGGGTGCTGCTGCCTTACGACCATCGTCTTACCACCACTGCGTCACCCTCACTGATAGGTACCTCCGATCACGGCGACCGAGTCTAGCTATTTCTATGATCAATGCTGTCTGTGCCACCATCAGTAACCTGCCCAACCCCCCGGAAGACCCCAAAAGGGATTTCCCTCCCCTCGCAAGGAGCGCGCGTGCTCACTGTTGGTGACAAGTTCCCCTCGTTCGATCTGACCGCCTGTGTCTCGCTGGAGAGCGGCAAGGAGTTCTCGCAGATCGACCACAAGACCTACGAGGGCAAGTGGAAGGTCATCTTCGCTTGGCCCAAGGACTTCACTTTCGTGTGCCCGACGGAGATCGCGGCCTTCGGCCGGCTCAACGACGACTTCGCCGACCGTGACGCCCAGATCCTCGGCTTCTCCGGTGACTCCGAGTTCGTGCACCACGCCTGGCGCAAGGACCACCCCGACCTGACCGACCTGCCGTTCCCGATGCTCGCCGACTCGAAGCACGAGCTGATGCGCGACCTCGGCATCGAGGGCGAGGACGGCTTCGCGCAGCGCGCCGTCTTCATCGTCGACCCCAACAACGAGATCCAGTTCACGATGGTGACCGCCGGTTCCGTGGGCCGTAACCCCAAGGAGGTCCTGCGGGTGCTGGACGCTCTCCAGACGGACGAGCTGTGCCCGTGCAACTGGACCAAGGGCGAGACGACCCTCGACCCCGTCAAGCTCCTGTCGGGCGAGTGATCTCCGATGTCACTCGATGAGCTGAAGTCCGCGCTGCCGGACTACGCCAAGGACCTGAAGCTGAACCTCGGTTCGGTCATCGGCAACAGCGAGCTGCCCAAGCAGCAGCTCTGGGGCACGGTGCTGGCCTGCGCGATCGCCTCCCGCTCGCCGCGGGTGCTGCGCGAGCTGGAGCCGCAGGCCAGGGAGAACCTGACCCCCGAGGCGTACACGGCCGCCAAGTCGGCCGCCGCGATCATGGCCATGAACAACGTCTTCTACCGGACCCGGCACCTGCTGTCGGACCCCGAGTACGGGACGCTGCGGGCCGGTCTGCGGATGAACGTCATCGGCAAGCCGGGTGTGGAGAAGGTCGACTTCGAGCTGTGGTCGCTCGCCGTCTCCGCCGCCAACGGCTGCGGCCAGTGCCTCGACTCGCACGAGCAGGTGCTGCGCGGGGCCGGAGTGGACCGCGAGACGATCCAGGAAGCCTTCAAGATCGCCGCGGTGGTCACGGCGGTCGGCACGACGCTGGACGCCGAGGCGGTCCTGGCCGAGGCCGTCTCCGTCTGACCTGCCGATCCGGCACGCACAGGCCCCGCGCACCCGGCGGATACGAACCGGGCGCGCGGGGCCTGTGCGTGTCGCGGTCATTTCTTGAGCGCGGCCATCAGGTCCTTCATGTCGGCGACCAGATCGGGTTCGGCGTCGGACAGGTCGAGAGGTCCCGAGTCGCGCCCCTCACCGGTCCGCGGATCCACGACCGATCCCCTGACGCCCATGACGTCGATGGTGAACTCGGCCCTGCCGTCGAGGACCTTGAGCTGCGCCGCGTCGCCCGACGGGAAGGCCACCAGGTAGGCACGGTCGCCCAGCCCCGGCAGCGCCTTGGCGTCACCCCGCGTGTACCCGAAGGGCATGAGCGGGGTCACGGTCGCGTCGAACTCGGGCTCCGGATCGGTCTTCTTGTGCAGGGTGTAGCCGACGTTGACGACGGTGTACGCGGTCGGCTCGGCGTCCTGCCGGACGGGGCGCCGTCCTCCCGGCATCAGCGTGAGCCGGCAGACCGCCCGGTCGACGGCCGGCGTCTCGTCCACCCCGGCCGTACTGTCCGTCTTCCTGCCGAGCCGGTCGGTGAGGGCGGGCAGTTCGGCTTCGAGGCAGAGGTTGCGGCTGACCGCGTAGCCGCGCAGATCGGGGCCGATCCTGTCGTACGCGTACAGCCCGCCCGCCCAGACCGCGGAGGCGGCGACCGCGCCGCCGAGCGCCCAGAGCCAGGGCCGGGGGCGCGCCGGGGCGGAGGGCGGGGCGCCGGCGGCGATCGTCTCGCCGCGCTCCGGCCCCTCACCGTCGTACGCGGGCGGCGCGCCGCTCTCCGTACGGGGGCCGGGTACGGCGGGCCGCTCGGCCCGGCCGTCGTCCGGCCCGCCGCCCTCCAGCTCCGGCTCCGAGATCACGCCGTGCCGTCCCCGGCCTCCGCCGTGGCGGGACGTACGGACGGCGCGGGCGGCGCGGCGGGACCCGGCGCGGGCGCCGGTCCGGGATCGGGCTCGGGGGCCGGCGAGGCGCCGGAGACGTCGGGAGCGGCGACCGTGGCGGGGGTCACCGGGCCGGGCGGCGGCGTCGGCGCCGTGGCGTGCGCTGTCGCGCCGTGCGGCGGGGGCGAGTCCCGCAGGCTCTGTTCCTGGCTGTACGCGCGCAGATAGCCGACGACGGTGTTGGTGACCGCCACCAGCGGCACCGCCACCACCGCCCCGGCGATGCCAGCCACCAGGCTCCCGGCCGCGACGGAGAGGATCACGGCCAGCGGATGCACCCGTACGGCACGGCCCAGGATGAAGGGCTGGAGCACATGACCCTCGATCTGCTGGACGCCGAGCACGACCAGCAGCACCATCAGCGCGGTGAACACGTCCTGGGTGACCAGCGCCACGACGACGGCCAGCGCCCCGGAGAACAGCGCGCCGACCAGCGGGACGAACGCGCCGAGGAAGATGAAGACGGCGAGCGGCACGGCCAGCGGGACATCGAGGAAGTAGAGCCCAAGACCGATGAACACCGCGTCGATCAGGGCCACCAGCACGGTCCCGCGCACATAGGCGGTGAGCGTGTGCCAGGCGCGCGGCCCGGCCCCGGCGACGCCCTCGCGGGCCTGGGCGGGCACGAACTTGAGCGACCAGTTCCAGATCTTGCTGCCGTCGTACAGCAGGAAGAGCGTCGAGAACATCGCCAGGAACATGCCGGTCAGCACCTCGAGCAGCACCGTCAGGCCCTGGAGCCCGGCGGAGGTGATCTTCTCGGTGTTGGAGCCGACGGCATCGCTCAGCGTCTTCGCGATGTCGTTGATCTGCGCCTCGGTGACATGGAACGGGCTGTTGAGCAGCCATGCCTTCAGCTCGTTGATGCCCTGGGTGACCCGGTTGGAGACATCGTCGATGTTCTCCATGACCTGCCACACCACGAACCAGCCGACCAGCCCCATGATGACGAAGCCGGCGATCGCGGTGAGGGCGGTGGCGAGCCCGCGCGGCACCCCGTAGCGCTTGAGCCAGGCGACGGTCGGCTGGAGCAGCGCCGTGATGAGCAGCCCGAGGACGAAGGCCAGCACGACCAGTTGTACGGCGCCGATGACGCGCATCAGCACCCAGAGCGTGCCCGCGAGGACGAGCAGCCGCCAGGCCGCCTCACCCGCGACCCGCATCCCCCACGGAATGGCGGCGGACGGATCGGGTTCGGGCGCCGCGGCGGGCGCGTGGGCGGGGGGCGGGGGGACGCTGTCCCGCGTGGCGACCCTGAGAGGGCCGTCCTCGGCTTCGGCTTCGGCTTCGGCGCGGCGCTGGTCCAGGCGCTCTCCCATGCGGGTGAGCTCCGCACCCACTTGACCGAGCCACGATGGCACTCTTGACATGAATCTTCCTCTTCCCCCCGGCAGTCTCCCCACTCGCACTCCCCCCGGAGTGGTTCGCCTCGAACGGTACACGGGCGGTCCGCGAGAGGCCCCGGCCCCGGACACGGATACGGCCGCGGGCCGTGTCTCCGGGTGGGAGACACGGCCCGCGGCCGAAGCTGGAGGTCGTACGTCCTGGTGGTGCGGACAGGTACGGCCTAGTAGTAGTGGTTGGCCTGCCAGAACGACCAGGCACCGCACGGGCTCTGGTAACGGTCGTTCATGTAGCCCAGACCCCACTTGATCTGGGTGGCCGGGTTGGTCTGCCAGTCGGCGCCCGCCGAGGACATCTTCGACGCGGGCAGCGCCTGGACGAGACCGTACGCGCCGGAAGACGGGTTCTGCGCCTTGTAGTTCCAGGTCGACTCGTGGTTCACGATGTTGCTGAAGCACTGGAACTGGTCGGCCGGCACGAGCTGCCGGGCCATGGCCTGGACCTCGGCCACCGTGTACGAAGCCTGCTGGGGGAAGGAACCGGCGGTCGCGGTGGACCGCACCTCGCTGCGGCTCGCGCGCTCCTCGGCGTCCTTCTTCTTCTGCTCCGCCTCCTCGGCCTTCCGCTTGACCTCGTCCTCGGCGGCCTGCTTCTTCGCCGTGGCGTCCTTCGCGGCCTGGATACGAGCCGATTCCTCGGCCGACTTCCTCGCGGAGGAGTCGGCGGCGGCGGCCTGCGCGTCGGCCTGCTGCGTCAGCGACGCGGTCTGCACCTGGGCCTGCTGGCCCGCGGGGATGTCTGCGAGAAGCGTCATGTCGGCTGCGGTCGCCTCGAAATTGTCGTTCGAGGTCGTCTGGGGGTCGCCCGAGGCAACACCCACGACAGCGCCGACGGTGGTGACCGCAGTGGCAGATGCCACGGCAAATCCCCGGACCGAGATCCGGCTCACACGGTGTCCTTCCAGCATCGCCCGCCTACGTGACCTCACGGGCGCGATCGTGCCCCTGGCACTGGCCTCCGCACTACTGGGTCACGGGGAGACACGGGCCCGGTGGGCAATCCCCTTACGGGAAGTGCCACGTGGTGCGCGGGCGGCATACGGCGGCAGCTGTTGAGTTGTGTGGTGCCGCACCTCTGGAGGTGCGCGTGTGCCGCATGCGGGGCCTGACGGAAGCAAGACTCTGCCGGAAGGTTGCGGCGCGAGGCAATTCTTCGTTGCGTGGGAAAGCTCACACCTCGTTTGCCGCAACGGTTCGCCGGAAATACCCGCGCAGCACGGCGCCGTCCGGCTAAGCTACTGCGCTCGCGCCGGACGGCGCCATCTGGGGTGATACGCGGTCAGATCTGGCCGTCCTCCAGCATTTCGGTCACGAGCGCGGCGATCTGCGAACGCTCGGAGCGGGTCAGCGTGACATGCGCGAACAACGGATGGCCCTTGAGCTTCTCGACGACGGCGACGATCCCGTCGTACCGGCCCACCCGCAAGTTGTCCCGCTGCGCCACGTCATGGGTGAGCACCACGCGGGAGTTGGCCCCGATCCTGGAGAGAACGGTCAGCAGAACGTTCCGCTCCAGGGACTGGGCCTCGTCCACGATCACGAACGCGTCGTGCAGCGAACGGCCGCGGATATGGGTGAGCGGCAGCACTTCGAGCATGCCGCGCCCCAGCACCTCCTCGATCACCTCCCGGCCCGCGACCGCGGAGAGCGTGTCGAAGACCGCCTGCGCCCAGGGGCTCATCTTCTCGGCCTCGGTGCCGGGCAGGTAGCCCAGCTCCTGTCCGCCGACCGCGTACAGCGGCCGGAAGACCATCACCTTCTGGTGCTGCCTGCGCTCCAGGACGGCTTCCAGGCCCGCGCAGAGCGCCAGCGCCGACTTGCCCGTACCGGCCCGGCCCCCCATGGAGACGATGCCGATGTCCGGGTCGAGGAGGAGATCGAGGGCGATGCGCTGCTCGGCGCTGCGCCCGTGGATCCCGAACGCCTCACGGTCGCCCCTGACGATCCGTACATTGCCCTCCGGGGTGACCCGGCCGAGCGCCTTGCCGCGCTCGGACTGGAGCACCAGACCGGTGTGCACGGGCAGATCGGCCGCCTCGGGCACATAGAGCGACTCCTCGGTGAAGAGGAGGTCCACCTGATCGGCGGCGAGCGTCAGCTCGCTCATGCCCGTCCAGCCGGAGGAGCTGGAGGCATCGGTGATGGCGAGTTCGGCGCGGTACTCCTCGGCGAGAAGTCCGACCGACGACGCCTTGATGCGCAGCGGCAGGTCCTTGGAGACGACGGTGACGTCGTACCCCTCGGCCTGGAGATTGCGCGCGACGGCGAGGATCCGTGAGTCGTTGTCCCCCAATCGGAAGCCGGCGGGCAGGATGCCGGGATCAGAGTGGTTGAGCTCGACGCGCAGCGTGCCTCCCAGGTCGCCCAGGGGGATGGGGGCGTCGAGACGGCCGAACCGGATACGGAAGTCGTCGAGCAGGCGCAGGGCCTGCCGGGCGAAGTAGCCGAGCTCCGGATGGTGCCTCTTGGCCTCCAGCTCCGTGATCACCACGATCGGGAGCACCACTTCGTGCTCCTCGAAGCGGGACATGGCTTTGGGATCGGCCAGCAGGACGCTGGTGTCGAGAACGTAGGTGCGCCTGTCGGGCATGCGGCGCTTTGTGCTGGTCACCACGGAAGGACGTACCCCCTCGGATGAGGTCGGGGTGCGACGGCGTCGCGGGCGGATGGCCGGGCTGCGGCCCCATGCGCGGGCCGTGGCTCCGGCCCTCCACGTCGCCCGCGCGATGTGACGCACGGTCGTCCTGGTGCAAAGGGCCTCCCGGGCGGACGGCCCCATGCCGTCCGCTGAGATGCGATGTCCTCCGACTGTTCTTTTCGGACATCGACCTGGAGGAGGTATTCCCTCGAACACGCGCCGCCATGCCAGGGCGTACGGCGGACGGTGGGTGAACCGAGGGTGAAGGGTCCGCGCCGCGGGGCCGTCCCGGCCGGCGCGCCGCCCGGCCCGGGGAGGGCGGAGCGGGGCCGGTCCGAGGGGAGAAGGCCGAGGTCAGGTTCCGTAGCGGCGGTGGCGCGCGGCGTAGTCGCGCAGGGCGCGCAGGAAGTCGACCTTGCGGAAAGCCGGCCAGAAGACTTCGCAGAAGTAGTACTCCGAATGGGCGCTCTGCCAGAGCATGAATCCGGAGAGCCGCTGCTCCCCGCTGGTCCTGATGACCAGATCCGGGTCGGGCTGGCCCCGGGTGTAGAGATGGGAGGAGATCAGGTCGACGTCGACGATGCCGGCGAGGTCCTCGAAGGAGGTCCCCTTGCTCGCGTGCTCCATCAGCAGGGAGCTGACGGCGTCGGCGATCTCCTGGCGGCCGCCGTACCCCACGGCGACATTGACGAGTATTCCCTTGTTGCCGGCGGTGGCCTCCTCGGCCTCCTTCAGCACGGTCTGGGTATGGGCGGGCAGCAGATCGAGCGTGCCGACGTGGTGCACGCGCCAGCGGCCGTCGGCCGCCAGATCGGTGACCGCGTTCTCGATGATGGAGACGAGCGGCATGAGCTGCTTCTCGGGGCGGCTGAGATTGTCCGTGGAGAGCATCCAGAGCGTGACGACCTCGACATTGGTCTCGGAGCACCAGCCCAGCAGCTCCTGGATCTTGCTGGCGCCGGCCTTGTGTCCCTGCTCGGCCGTGCCGCCCGATGCCCGCGCCCAGCGACGGTTGCCGTCGAGGATGACGCCGATGTGCTTGGGCGCCTGGGCGAGATCGAGGCGCCGTTCCACCCGGCGTGCGTAGAGCCCATACACCAGGTCGCGCAAGTTCACTGAGTCCACCTCTCGATTCCATGGGGACCGGCGCGTCCGCTGGCGGGATCCTGGGGCCGGCCCAGGGACCCCGAAGCCGTCACATTACTGCGCGCCCGCCACTGCCACCCAACCCGGTCTGTCACAAGTCCGTGATAAGGAGGGAAGCATGAGCAATTCCCCCTCCTACCTCGCGGCCGATGAACGGTACGACTCCATGGAGTACCGCCGTACCGGTCGCAGTGGCCTGAAACTGCCCGCGATCTCGCTGGGCCTCTGGCACAACTTCGGCGACGACCGGACCCTCGATTCCCAGCGCGCGATCCTGCGCCGCGCCTTCGATCTCGGGGTGACGCACTTCGATCTGGCGAACAACTACGGACCGCCGCCCGGATCGGCCGAGCTGAATTTCGGCAAGATCTTCGCCCAGGACTTCTCGGCCTACCGTGATGAACTCATCATTTCGACCAAGGCTGGTTATTTGATGCATTCGGGCCCTTATGGCGAATGGGGCTCCCGCAAGTATCTGCTGTCGTCCCTGGACGCGTCCCTGAAGCGGATGGGGCTCGACCACGTCGACATCTTCTACTCCCACCGCTTCGATCCCCACACTCCGCTGGAGGAGACGATGGGGGCGCTGGCCTCCGCCGTGCGGAGCGGCAAAGCGCTGTACGCGGGGGTGTCCTCGTACAACGCGGAGCAGACGGCCGAGGCGGCGAGGCTGCTGCGGCAGATGGGGGTTCCCGCGCTCATCCACCAGCCGTCGTACTCGATGATCAACCGCTGGACCGAGGACGACGGGCTGCTGGACACCCTGGAGACGGCCGGTATGGGCTGCATCTCCTTCGCGCCGCTCGCGCAGGGTCTGCTGACGGACAAGTACCTGTCGGGCATCCCCGAGGGATCCCGGGCCGCGCAGGGCAAGTCCCTCGACCCGGGTCTGCTCTCGGACGAGGTGGTACGGCGGCTGCGCGGGCTGAACGACATCGCGGGGCGGCGCGGGCAGTCGCTGGCGCAGCTGGCGCTGACGTGGGTGCTGCGCGATCCCCGGATGACCTCGGCGCTGATCGGCGCGTCCAGCGTGAGGCAGCTGGAGGCGAACGTCGCGGCGCTGGCCGGACCGGGCCTCTCGGCGGAGGAACTGACGGAGATCGACACGTTCGCGGTGGACACGAAGGGCACGAACATCTGGGCCGACCGGGGCTGACGGCCACGAGGTCCGGTGGGGGGCGTGGACCCCGGGACAGAAAACGGGCCGGTCCGTGGGGGGGATACGGACCGGCCCGAGGGGGGGCTTCCACCATAACCCTTTGTGAGCGTTGTGGGGAGTCTCGACGCGCCAGGACGGTGTTCCCCGGCCCCGCGCACACTTCCGCGTATCGGATAAGCCCAGTAAGAACGGGCTTTTCACGGTTCCGGACGACGATGTGGCGAGTAGTCGCCATTCTGCGTCGTCACGCTCAGGAATGATGGCGATCCGGTTCGGGAGGGATGCGGATCGGGGTCAGGAGTGACGCGGCCCGGGCTCGGGAGTGGCGCGCTCCGGCTTGACCGCCTCGATCAGGAAGCGTGTGGTGGTCGCCACGAAAGGCCCGTCGGCCTCGATCCGGCGGTGCAGCTCGGCCAGCCGGTCGCGGTACCGCTCGACCGTGAAGCCGGGCACCATCCAGACGACCTTGCGCAGGAAATAGACGACGGCCCCGATGTCACGGAACTCGGTGCGCAGCGCGGCCGTCCGCAGATCGACGACCCGGAGCCCGGCGCGCTCGGCGGCTCGCGCGGCCCGTTCGGGGTCGCGGGCGGAGCGCTCCTCCGCGGACCGCGGCCCGAGGAAGAACTCGACCAGTTCGAAGACGCTGGCCGGCCCGACCTCCTGGGAGAAGTAGGTGCCGCCCGGGCGCAGCACCCGGGCGATCTCCTCCCACCACGCCCTCACCGGATGGCGGCTGACCACCAGGTCGAAGGCGCCGTCCCCGAACGGCAGCGGCGGCTCGTCCGGGGCCGCGACGACCGCGACACCCCTCGGATGGAGCAGCGCGGTGGCGCGGGCGACGTTGGGCGGCCAGCCCTCGGTGGCCACGGTGAGCGGGGGCCGCTCCGGTACGGAGGCGAGCGTCTCGCCGCCGCCGGTCTGGAGGTCCAGGGCGGCGGTGGCGCGGGCCATCCGCTCCCCCATCGCGCGGGCGTACCCCCACGCGGGCCGCTCCTCGGTGGCCCGTCCGTCCAGCCAGGAGAAGTTCCAGCCGTCGACCGGCACCGCCTCGGCCTCGGCGATCAGCTCGTCGAAGGTACGGGGACGGGGACGGGGACGAGTACGGGTCCGGGGTCGGGGACGACTGGGGCGCGCGGGCCCGGCGCTGGAATCCATGCGGCGATGGTGGCAGGGGGTACGCGGGGGCCGCGAGAGGTTTTCGGGCGGCGTCAGACGGCGGCGAGCGCGCCCAGGAGCACGGCGAGCAGCGCGCCGACGATCATGAAGGGCCCGAACGGGATGGCGGACTTGCGGTTCGCCCGGCGCAGCAGGATCAGCCCGAATCCGTACACCGCGCCGAGCAGGAACCCGGCGAAGGCCCCGGCGAACAGGACCAGCCAGCCGTACCAGCCGAGCACGACCCCGAGCGAGAGCGCGAGCTTCACATCGCCGAAGCCCATGCCGTTCGGGTTGATCAGGAACAGGACGGCGTAGGTGAAGCCGAGCACGAGCCCGCCGAGCAGCGCCGTCGGCCAGGACCCCGCGCCGCCGGGGATCAGGGCGGCCACGCCGAGCAGTACGGCGGCAGCGGCGGCGAGCGGCAGCGTCAGCTGGTCGGGGAGGCGGTGCACCCGGCTGTCGACCAGCGCGAGGAGCACGGCGAACGGTGTGACCAGCAGCCATACGGCGAGTTCGGGACGGGGCCCGGTGGCGGCGGCGAGGGCCGCGCAGACGAGGGCGGTGAGCAGCGGTACGGCGACGAATCCGCCGAAGCGCGCTGCGGCGGACCCGGGGGTGCCGGCCGTCGCGTCGGGGCCGTCTGGGCTGGCGTCAGACGTGTCGTCAGGCGCGTCATCGGGGGCTTCGGACGGATCGGCGTCCGGGGTGTCCGAGGCGGGGCCGACGGCGGGCTCGGTGCCGGGGCCGCTGTCGTGGGCCACGTCGGCCGCGGGGCCGGGTGCCGTACGGACGGGGACGGGTACGGCGGCGGCGCAGGCCGCGCACCCCGGGAGCCCCAGCCATCCCCGGGCGGGCCCGGTGAACCGGTGGCCCGCCGGGCAGCCGTCCCGCCAGGGGTCCGCCGGCTCGACGGAGAGCCGGTACGCGGCGCGCGGCAGCAGGAGTCCGGTGGCGGTCCCCCAGAGGGCGGCGACGACGATCAGCGTGGCGTACACAGCACCGACCCTAGAGCCGCCCGCCGGGCCCGGTCGTGGGTCCAGGGGCCCAACTCCCCGCAATCCAGGACCCAGAAGCTCCCCGCGGTGGACGCGGGGAGGACGCCGGGCGCTACCGTCTACGGCCATGGGCACATGGCGCAACGGCAGCGGACGGCTGACAGTCGAGGAACCGGACGGATCCGGCGCGGAAGCGGCGGCCGCGGAAACGGTGGCCGTGGAGATCGCCGCCTCGTACGGGACGCGGCGGCGCGGGCTGCTCGGGCGGGACGGCATCGAGGGCGCACTGCTGATCACACCGTGCAACAGCGTGCACACCTTCCGGATGCGCTTCGCGATCGATGTGGCCTATCTCGACAAGGAGTTGCGGGTCGTCGACGTCCACACCCTCAAGCCGGGCCGGCTTCCGCTGCCGAGGTGGAAGGCCCGCCATGTGCTGGAGGCCGAGGCGGGCGCGATGGAGCGCTGGGGGCTGCGCCCCGGCGCCCGGATCACGGTGGACGTCCAGAACGCTACCTGAGCTTGGCGGCCTGCGCGGTGAGCAGCGCCGCGGGCATCCCGGGGGTCGCGGTGCCCTCGAAGTCGGCGGTGTAGAAGGTGGCGACCGTGCCGCCCACCCGCAGGACCTGGAACACCAGCGGTACGGGCGTGCCCTCGAAGTCCCCCGTCACCTGGTAGGCGAGCGTGTCGTCGCCCGCGTCGGCCGCCGTCAGCCGCTTCACCCCCTGATAGGTCGAGGGGCCGTCGCCGCCGCTCGCCGTGAAGCCGTCCGCGCAGTTCTCGACGGCGGCGCGCAGCCGGTTGACGAGGGAGGTCGCGTCCTGGGTGCCGTGGGCGGTGAGGAACTCGGAGACGGCGGGGGTGCCGTCCCGCGCGCCGACGATCTGCCGGTACGCGACGGCCTTCGCGCGCGGCTCCGGTCTGCCGTTGATCACGGCGGTGAGGGGCTCGCACCGGCTCGTGTCCGCGCTCTCGCCCCCGGGCGGCGGACCGTCCATCGGCCCGACCCGGAAGCCCGTGACGTCGCCGTCGGCGAGGACGGCCCGGTCCAGCTCGCCCTGGCCGAGGACCCTTCCGTCGCTCGCGCCGATGCCCGTGAGGCCGGGCGCGGGCCGCCCGTCGGAGCCGGAGGCGGCCGCCGGGGACGACGCGCCCGGGGACGACGGGCTCCCGGCGGACGGTGGCGGGGAGGACGCGCGGGCGGTCGGGGACGCCGACGCTCCCGCCCCGTCTCCGTCGCCCTCCCCTGTTCCTCCGCAGGCGCCCGCGAGCCCCAGCGCGAGCGCGGCGGCCACGGCGGCCAGCGCGACGCGGCGCGCCAGTCCCGGCGCCGCCGGGCCGTGCATCCTGGTCCGGTTCATGTCCAACGGTCTCCCCTCCCTCTCGTGTCGGTCGGTCAGCCGGTGGCCGGCCACGGCAGCCGTACGGGCGCGCGCAGCCAGCGCGGCCCCTCGCCGCGTACGCCTGCGGCGCGCAGCGCGGCCCCGGCGTCCTCCACCGTGTACGTACGGAACAGCTCGTCCAGCTCAGCGACGGCGCTGAGCAGCGCCTCGCGCTCGGGCGGCGCGCAGTGCGCCAGTTGCCCGTCGAACAGGTCGCGCGCGGCCAGGTCCTGCGCGTACAGCTCGGGCGTGTAGCGCCCCTCCGGTGGCCAGCCGGCCGCCATCCGCCGGCCCAGCCGCTCCCAGATGTGCAGCGACACGGCGGCCGGGCTGCCCGAGCCGATGGCCGCGGCGACGGGGGTGGGCACGGGCTCCGACCGGAGGATCTCGGCGAGCGGGCCCACCTCGGCGCGCGGGAAGGCCGCGACCGGCGCCTCCACGGCGTCGACGGTGTACACCGGCGGGTCCTCGTCCGAGGCGACCAGCCTGGCCCGTACCGCCGAGGCGGCGAGCGGGTCCGGCGCGCCGGGGTCGGCCAGCCAGTAGGTCTCCGGGTCGATCCGGTCGTCGGGAAAGAGCACCGCCGCGCCCGTCGTACGGGCGAACTCGGCGGCCAGCGCGGGCTCGCTCGCGGGCGCGCCGGGCGCGAGGGCCTCCGGACGCAGCTGGAGGTCCAGGCTCAGCGCCACGTCACCGCGCACCGGGTGGTAGGTGCACAGCACGGCCGCTTCCCAGTCGCGGTCGGTCTGGTCGCTGTCGGTGTGGCGGACATCGACGTGCCCGGGAGCCAGCCGTACGGCGTCCGCGAGACCGGCGGCCAGTTCGGCCGGCTCCAGCGACTGGCTGATCAGGAAATTGCAGAGCAGGATCACGAGTAGGTTCCCTCAATGATGCGCCGGGCCTTTTCGACGGCCTGGGGGTTTTCCTTGAACTTCGGGTTCATTTCCAGCTGTTTGAGCGATTTGGCGTCTCCCTTGGCCATCAGCTGGAGTGCCGAGTATTCGACCCGGTCCAGTTTGACGAGTCCGGGGCCTTCCTTCGGGAAGACCGTGCCGTTCGACTTCACCTCGTAGCCGCGCCCGTTGATGCGATAGGTGTTTCCGTCCGGGTCCAGGGACGCCTTCCCCTGGGAGATTCCCTTGATGTCGTCGTCGATCCTCTTCTGCATTCCGTCGAGGATGACGGTGTTGGACTCCTTGACCTCACTGCCCGCGGAACCCTTGATGGTGTGCCGGCGGTGCGGCCGCTTCAGCGTCTTGCCCGCGGCGGGACCGGCCACCCCGTCGGCGACGGGCCACTCGCAGGTGTTGTTGTGCACGAGCGCGGCGGCTGTGCCCACTCCTACGTAGTAGGTGTGGAGGCCCTGGACGGTCAGGTCGTGGGTCGTGCGCTGCCGCACATAGTGGCGGGTGCTGAGGACCTTCAGCGACGCACCCCGCTCGGCCAGCAGGAGCGCGCCCGGCCTGATGTCCCCGGCGGCGCGCCAGCGTCGCAGGTCGGTGAGGTAGAAGGGGTGCGTGTCGGTGGCGGTGACGACCGCGGTGCCGGTGTCCGTGCGCACCGTCAGCCGAGTGAACTCCTTGTCGGCGTGGGTGGTGAACGTACGGGTCACCCGCCGGGCCAGGGTGCGTCCGGTGACCGGGTCGGTGGCCCTGACGACGTCGTCGACCCGTACCTTCTCGATCGCCAGGCGCGTCCCGTCGGCGAGGAGCACGGGGGTGCCGGGCAGGAAGCTGTGGGCTACGGGACAGGTGGGGGGCTTGTCATTCGGCTTGCCGTCCGGTCTGTCGTCGGCTTTTCCGTCGGCCTTTCCGTCGGACTTCCCGTCGCTTCTCCCGTCGGGCTTCTTCGGGTTCTCCGCGTCGAGTCGCTTGCGGGCGTCGGCGAGTCGGTCCTCGGCCTTTCCGACGCGCTTGCGGTTCTTGATCAGGCCCTTGATGCCGTCGTACAGATCGCCGCCGTGCTTCTTCAGCGCCCGTACGAGGGATACGGCCTTCTTCCACTTCCAGGGCGCACCGTACTTGGCGGCGAGTTTGCCGGCGGCGCCACCGACGAGATTGAGCAGGACATTGATGAGCGTCTCGGTGCAGGCACCCATGTCGCCCTTGGTGACGCAGTCCAAGGCGTCGGTGATCCCCAGCTCGTCGGCGAGGATCTTGGCCAGCTCCTTCGCGGCCTCCGCGGCCTTGTCGGAGTCGGATTTCTCGTCGGCCTGGGCGTCCTGAAGCTCTTTCAGGGCGGATTCGTAGTCGATCCGGGCCTGGCTCCCGGGCGCGGCGGCCTGCTGCCCGTCGCTCGCGTTCTCGTTCGCGTTCTCGTTCGCGTTCTCGCTCGCGTTCTCGTTCGCGCCGGGGCCCCCGCCGGTGTCTTCGCCGGTGCCGCCACTTACGCCTTCGCTTGCGCCCGGCGTATCGGATAACGGGTCTTCGGGTCCCCCGGCCCGGTCCTCGCCCTCGTACGCACCGCCGCCGCAGTCGGCGCCGCCGGTGATACGGCAGACCTGCGTTCTGATCCCGTCGGCGAGAGTCGGCCCCACCCCGGTCATCACCAGAGCGCCGACGATCGCCGCGACGACGGCCACCAGGCCGACGTACTCGACGGCCCCTTGCCCCCGCTGCGCCGTGCGCAGCCCCAGCAGACGGACATCCGTGCGCGGCACGAGCCCGCGCACACAACGGCCAATACGACGCACTACCCCCAGTGGCGACATATCACGAGGCTAGGGGCCCGGACGGGCCCGGTCGTGGGTCCGGGGGCCCAAGAGCGGGCTCAAATCCGGCCGGGCACGGGTGAAGGGGGCCCGGTTCACGGCAGAACTGGCCGTGAACCGGGCCCCCTTCACCCGCATACCGGTCGTGCCGACCGCTGGATCCGGGTCGGCTCCGGGGCAGTTCAGGGTCAGCTCCGCGAGCCGCCGCTCTCGCCGCGCGGGAAGGAGACCTCCACGCGACGGTTCTTCTTGCGGCCCTCTTCGGTGCTGTTGTCCGCGATCGGGTAGTCCTCGCTGTAGCCGCGGACCTCGTAGGTGATGCCGGCGCTGTTGAGCTGCTGGTTGAGCACCTTCTGCACCGCGTCCGCGCGCTGCTTGGAGAGCACCTTGCCGTGCGCGTAGGAGCCCAGGTTGTCGGTGAAGCCGAAGACCCGGACCTTCGTCGCGCCCTGCTTCTTGATCTCGTTGGCGATGGCGGCGATACGGCTGTCGGCCCGGCTGCTGAGTTCCGCGCTGTCCTTGCCGAAGAGGACCTCGGCCTGGAGCGCGAACTTCACGTTCTCGTTGGTGTCCTCACGGCGCTCCTCACCGCCCTCGGACTCGATGACCGAGATGATGTCGAACACCTTCGCCGGGGCGAGGGTGGCACCGTCGCGGAGCTTGAGACCGGGGGCGTTGCCGTCGACCTGGGGCGGCGGTGAGGTGGAGCCGGTGCCGGGCGGTGTGCTGGGCGACTCGTCGGCGCGGGCGCCGGGGGCCAGGGTGAACTGCACGCCCGCGAGGAGCACGGCCGCGGCGAGAGCCGTCGCCGCCGGGCGCCTGGCCGCCCGGTGGTCGCGGGGCGTCGTGGCAGCCATCAGGAGATCTCAATCGTGGCGGTGGGCATCAGCGGTAGCTGGAGGTCCACCTGGGACGTGGATGACGGAGGAGCCGGGAACTGAGCGAAGAAGGACTCGTTTCCCTTCCCGTCCACCCGACTGATTCCGGTGGTGGTCAGCGGATACCCATCGGTGTCGCGCAGGACGTAATAACGCTTCTTCTCCGCTTTGTCGACCAGAGTCATGCCGGCGAGCGACCGTCCGGTCTGCCTCACCTGTGTCTCCGACCCATTCCACTGGATGGGCACAGACTGGCCGCTGCTTGACGTGTTCTTGATGGTCCCCGTCACCGTGAGGAAACCACCGTCGTCGCGGGCCGCAGTGTGAATGACGAGCTGGAGGCCGTTGCTTCCATTGATCGTCGCCAGGGTCTTGCTGGTGTCGGGGACCGTGGGGCCGTCGTCCTTCCCCTGGTCCTCGCCCTTGGACTTCTCGGCGGCGGGCGCCGACGACGACGGGTCGGCACCCGACTTCCCGTCGTCATCGGTGCCACCGCATGCCGTCAGGGAGACGGTCAGCGCGACCGCGGCCAGGGCGACGGCGGTCCTCCTCCGTGCCTGCGCTCCGTGCCACACGCTCATTGTCATTCCTTTGCGTTCGCTCGCTGTCAGTCCCTGGCCAACCGGACCAGGAACAGATCGGCCATGTCGGGGAGGAGGTCGAGATGATCAGGATCGATCTCCCAGTCCTTGCCACCGCATGTGAGCAGGCCCGGTGACGCCGGTTTAACGTCTTCCGGGTCTTCCCCATCCGCGGGAGGCTCCTCTTCCTCTTCCTTTTCGGCAGGTTTGAAGGTGCACCGGGGCTCGACAATCGCCGTGGCATGCGCCTTGGCGTGCTTTTTCTCGGTGCCCGGCAGGATGTTGGCGCCCATCGGCTTCTGAGTGACGACGTTCACTGTGAAGCCCCACCGGTTGCCGGTGAAGGAGCAGCCACGACGACCAGCGGTGTTGTCCAGATCGGCCTTGTTCTCGTCCGCGAACCGGGCTGCGGCTGAGCAGCCGTCGGCGGTGCCGATCCGGTCACCGTTGAAGATGTCTTCCAGGAACCCCGGGTTCAGCAAACCGCCCAGGAAATCCTCGCTGAACAGATCGCGGGACTCCTGGGCTGCCGCCAGGGCCGCGGCATCGGCCGCGGACTGGGCACCATTGCGTGTCGCACCGGCCTGACCGACCGCGAAGAACGCGAGCGCGAGAAAGAGCAGGCCCGCCACCATCGTGATGTAGATGGGAGCGGCCTGCCCTGACTCGCGGGATGAGTTCATGCTCAGCCGGCGTCGAGGATCTCGCTGACCTTGTCCGTCAGGCCGTTCGCGATGTCGTCCGCGACGCCCGTGCCGACGATCGCCACGATGATCAGCGCAACCAGGACGATCACACCGACGTACTCGACGGCGCCCTGGCCCTTGTCCCGACGGCTCTTCATCGCCGTGATGGCCGTGTTCGCCCAGGTGCCGACGTAGACCTTGGTGGCGGTCGTGGCCTTCAGCGTGATGTTCGACATGGTGTTCTCCTCCGGTGTCGGCCGGCCGCATTCCGGCCGACTCGTACGAGTCTGTGGTGTCACTCGCGATTCCGGCTTCCTCCTGGCCGGTCTCGCTGGCGACATGAGAAACGTACGCCGGGGAGGGGGTCGTCGCCATGGGCCTGTGGGCCCAACTGCGGGCCCAAGCGGGGGATTGGGCCCTGTCGGGGGCCTCGGCGCCGGCGGGGGCGGATATGTGCTCAGCCATGGTCGGCCGCCCTCCCCCGCGCGTTCCCGTTCCAGAGCGCGATGGCCTCGCCGCGACTGGCGGCGTTCAGCTTGGCGAAGATGCGGTTGATGTGGTTCTTGACCGTCTTCTGGCTGATGAAGCAGGTGGCGGCGATCTGCTGATTGGTCATGCCGGACGCGATCAGGTCCATGATCTCCACCTCCCGCTGGCTCAGGTCCGCGTACGGATTCGCGCGGGACGCGGCGAGCCCGGGGGGCGCGGTCTGCTGCCGCCCCTGCAATGAATGTGCCATATTCGCTTGCGAAAGCGAAGCATCTTGAGCAAATCGTTGCCCGTTCAACCCTTGGTCAACTTGCCTGGCCTGCGAGTTCGTTGCCGGCATCGGCGGAAAATAGGGTGGATGGCCGGGAGGTGCCGCGTGTGCGGATGCAGATGCGTGATCCGGGACGACGGGGGTGTAGCCGGGCCCGGTGAAGGCCGTACCCAGCCCTTCCGGCAGGGGATCCTGCCCGTCCCCCTGGCTCCCGCCCCGCACCGTCGCCAGCAGGGCGCTGGAGGCGGAGTAGGTGAAGTGGGCCCGGCCCTGCTTGATGTCCCTGACCGCGTACACCAGTTGGTCGGCGGTGAACTCGCCGTGGACGAGGTAGCCGCCCGCGCCCAGTCTCAGCGCCTCGTGGACGATCCGGCTCTCCCGGCTGTACGTCATCATCAGCACCGGCGCCAGCCGTACCAGGTGCGGCAGCGCGGATATGCCGTCGACGCCCGGCATGCGTACGTCCAGCAGGATGACGTCCGGGCGGGTCTGCAGGGCCAGTTCGTAGGCCTGCCGGCCGTCCGACGCCTCCGCGACGACCTCGATGTCGTCACGGCCGGAGAGCAGCACGGTGAGCCCGGCGCGTACCACCGGGTTGTCGTCGGCGACCACCACACGCATCGGCGGCTGGGCGGGCATCGCGTGCGGGAGGTCGGGGAACCCTCCCGGGGCCGCGGGGGGCACGGGGACGGCGGGGGGCATGGAGGGTACGGGGCTCGCGGGTGCCACAGAGTGCGCCGAAGGTACGAGCGGTGAGGTTCTGGGGATGTCGTCCGGCATGGCTGCGGCCTCCTCTCGGGGTGAGTGGGAACGGGGTCCGGATCAGATCCGGTTCAGGTCCGGTTCGGTCAGTTCAGCAGCGGCGCGGAGGGCCGCGCCGGTGGTGGCGGGGAGGCCGGCGGCGGGTCGCCCGGCCGGTCGGGACGGTGCGGTGCGCGCAGCACCACGGCCGGCAGCTCCAGCCGTACCTCGGTGCCCTTCTCGGCCCTGCCCCGGCCTATCCGGATGCGGGCCCCGATGGAGGCCGCCCGCTCGACCATGCCGACGAGGCCGAAGTGTCCGGCGCGCCGGAGGTCGTTGAGGGTCGTACCGGGCGGGAGGCCGGGACCGTCGTCGTACACGCTGATACGCAGCACATCGCCCACGATTCCGGCCGCGACGTTCACGTACGTGGGGTGGGCGTGGCGCTGCGCGTTCTCCATCGCCTCGGTGGCGATCGTCAGCGCGTGCCGCGCCACCGCGTGCGGTACGGGCGGCACCGGGGCTTCGCCGAACTGCCGAAAGGACACCGGCACGCTGTGACGGCGGCCGAAGTCCTCCGTACGGGAGGCGAGTTCGGCCAGTACGTCGATGCCGCCGTCCAGCCCGGACTCGCGGCGCAGGTCGGAGAGCAGCTCACGGGACTCGGCGGCGGCGCGGCGCGCCGAGCGCGCCACCAGCTCCGCCTGGTGCTTGACGGTCCGCGGGTCCAGCCGGTCGGCGGAACCGGCGAGCCCGTCGGCCGCCATCGCGAGACCGTGCAGGGTCTTGGCCACGGAATCGTGCATCTCGCGAGCGAGACGCGCGCGTTCCTCCTCGACGGCGCCGCTGACCGCGAGCCGGGCCCTCGCCTCGGTGAGGGCCTGGCTGGCGGCGCCGAAGCCGAGCATGAGGTTGCGCAGCGTACTGCCTATGGCGCCCGCGATGACGCAGAGTCCGGGCAGGAGCAGTGCGGTGAATCCGGCCTCGGCGTCGGGGTTGACGCCGTACGCGCCGGCGATGATCAACGACTGGAGTACGGCGAAGAAGGCCGCCCCGCGCCAGCCGTACACGAGCCCGGCGAGCAGCGGGGTGCAGATGGTGACGTAGGCGAGCGTCGAGTCCGGGGACGCCGTCACCAGCAGCAGCGCGCCGAAGAACATGTCGGCGGCGAGCAGGGCGGGATGGCGCAGCAGGATGGGGCCGAACCGCTCCCAGTCGCGCAGCAGTACGTAGGAGACCATGAAGGTGACGAGGACGGACGAGCCGACCAGCCAGGTACCCAGATGCGACGAGGTGCGCGCGAACGCGAAGGGCGCGGCGAGCGCGATCATCGCCAGGCGGAACCCGAAAGTCTGCCGGCACAGCGCCTGAAGGGCGTTGACCTGGATGGGCAGCGAGGGCACGCGGTCGCGTGCGGCCGATGCCGAGCCGGTGACACCGCCGGAGTTTCCGCCGGTGAGCGTGAGGGTCTTGGGGGCCATGGGGGGTCACCTCCCGTAGGTCGGCTGTCTGCGGATGGGGGGAGCGGGGCGGGTTCCCCGGGTTCGGGGTCCCTCCGAGAGGGACGCCTCATCCGGAGAGGATGTCTCCGAAGTCGACGCCGGATCCGTAGTAGAAACTGAGCACGATGAGAATCATGGTGGCGGGCAGCATCACCATGGTCACGACAAGTGTGCTCTTGGGTACCGCCTGCGCGGCGCTTCGACGGGCGTTCTGAGCGTCGGCCCTGCGCATGTCGTTGGCGATCTGGATCAGCGTGTCGACGATGGGCGCGCCCAGCTCCTCACCCTGCTGGAGGGCGGTCACGAACATCGACACCTGCTCGGAGGAGTTGCGCTTGCGCAGCTGGTCGAACGCTTCGCGGCGGCTGACGCCCATGTCCATCTGGCGCAGGGTCACGCTCAGCTCGTCCGACCAGGGACCGGAGTACTTGTTGGCCACGCGCTCCAGCGCCTGCCGGAAGCCCAGGCCCGCCGAGACGACGACGGCGAGCACGTCGAGGAAGTCCGGCAGAGTGCGTTCGATGTCCGCCTTGCGCCGGCGGATCGCCGCCCGGATGATCACGTCGGGCCAGACCAGACCGTAGGCGAGCGCGACCAGCGCGATGACCGTCTGTCCCCGCGCCATCATGGCCAGGGCGGCCCCCGCGCCCAGGGCGCCGTACACGGCGCGGCGGGCGGCGAACCGGTCCACCGTCATACCGCCCGGATTTCCCGCCATGTCCAGCCGGCGACGCAGCGCGTCCACCCGCTTGGGGCCCATCATCCTGAGCACGCTGGGGGCCCAGCGGATACCGAGCCGGTCGATCCCCGACCCCACCGCGGTGGTACGGGTCGAGCCGACCTCCAGGGCGATGGCCAGGTCTCCCGGCAACCGGGCGTCAGCGCGGTAGATACGCAGTCCGTGGAAGATGCCGAACACGGCGATTCCCACGCCGACGGCGAGCAGAAGTCCCATCATGTGACCGTTCCTCCTCTCTCAGACCTGAACCCGTGACAGACGCCGGATCAGCAGATAGCCGGCGGCGTACAGGGCGAACGCGACGATCGTTCCGACCTGTCCGACGAACGAGCCCGTCATCTTCTGCAGCGCGTCCGGTGTGGTGGCGTTGATCATGAGCATGAATCCGAGCCCCAGCAGGGGCACCGCCAGCGCGGTGACCTTGACCTGCGACAGCATCGTCGTCACCTCACGGCGGGTCTCCTTGCGCTCCTCCAGCGTCTCCGTGAGGTTGCGCAGCGAGCTGACCACCTGGCCGCCGGCCCGGCTGGAGAGCACCAGCGTGGTGACGAGGACGACCAGTTCGCGGGAGGGCAGCCGGTCGGCGAGTTCGCCGAGGGCGTCGTCCAGGGAGTGGCCGATGGCGAGCTGGTCGGCGACCTGTTGCAGCTCCTCGCCCGCCGGGTTCTCCAGCTCCTCGGCGGCCATCGCCAGCGCCGTCCGCATCGCGAGCCCGGCGTGGGTGGCGTTGGCGAGCACCCGGGTCAGCTCCGGGAGCTGGTTGATGAATGCCTCCGTACGCTTCACCCGTTGCCAGTTCAGGAAGGCGTTGCCGCCCCAGACACCGATCAGCGCGGCCAGGACGCCGAAGAAGGGCGCGAAGATCGCTCCGACGACGAAGTAGAGCCCGAGCAGCCCGAGCACCACGTACACCGCGTACTCACCGACCGTCAGGTCGAGTCCCGTCGCCGCGATCTTGTGCTCGATGCGCTTGCCGAGCTTGGTCTTGCGCAGCCGCCGGTCGAGGGCGGCGAAGCGACGGCGCCGGCCGTTCAGCATCGCCGTCTGTCCCGTCTGGGACATGCGGTCGACGAGCAGTTGCTGCTGCGATTTGCCCGACGAGTACACATGCCCGCCGATGACCGCGAACACACAGGTCAGCAGTGTGACGCCGATCGTCAGGAGTGGGAGGTTATCCATGTCGTGCTGGACCTTCTCGATGGACGGGGACGGGGGTGGGGAGGCCGGGCGGCGGGGAAGTCCGCGGGCGGCAGCGGGGCGGGCGGGGCTCGGAGCCCCGCCCCGTCAGGCCGCCGTCCTGCGTACGGCCAGATCCTCCTCGGAGACCGCGACGCCGAAGGCCGCCGGTACGGGTTCGCTCTTCAGGTAGAGCCGCTCCGCGATCCGGCGCGGCAGCGGGTAGTACTCGAACTTGCCGTGGACGCGTCCGTCCGCGCCCATCGGCTGGGCGAGGTAGCGGCAGACGGAGACGATCCGGTACTCCTCACGGCCGTGGGAGTCGACGATGGCGATCTCGGTGATCCGGCGGGAGCCGTCGGCGTGCCGGGTCAGCTGGACGATGACGTCGACGGCGCTGTTGATCTGGTCCTTGATCGCCACGAACGGGATCTCGACCTCCGACATCGAGGCCAGGGTCTGGAGTCGCATCAACGCGTCCTCGGCGTTGTTGGCGTGCACGGTGGCGAGCGACCCGTCGTGACCGGTCGACATCGCCTGGAGCATGTCGAGCGTCTCGCCGCCTCGGACCTCACCGACGATGATCCGGTCGGGTCGCATACGCAGGGAGTTGCGCACGAGGTCACGGATGGTGATCTGGCCCTTGCCCTCGACGTTCGAGGGGCGGCTCTCCAGAGTGATCACATGGGACTGCTGGAGCTGAAGCTCCGCCGAGTCCTCGATGGTGACGATGCGCTCGCCGTCGGGGATCAGTCCGGAGAGGGAGTTGAGCAGGGTCGTCTTCCCGGTACCGGTGGCCCCGGAGACGATCACGTTGAACTTCGCGCGCACCAGACCGGCCAGCAGGACCATCATCTGCTCGTCCAGCGAGCCCAGGCCGATCATCTCTTGCAGGGTGAAGGCGCGGGGGAAGCGGCGGATGGTGAGGATGGGGCCGGTGAGCGAGAGCGGTGGAATGATCACGTTGACTCGCTCGCCCGAGGGCAGGCGGGCGTCGACCATCGGGTTCGCCTCGTCCACCCGGCGGTTGACCGTGGAGACGATGCGCTCGATGGTCTGCATGAGCTGCTCGTTGGAGGTGAAGCGCATGGGCAGCATCTCCAGCCGCCCGTTGCGCTCGACGAAGACCTGGTCCGCGCCGTTCACCATGATCTCGCTGATGGAGGCGTCTTCGAGCAGGGGCTCCAGAATGCCGAGCCCGAGTGCCTCGTCGACGACCCGGCGGATGAGCTGGCTGCGCTCGATGGTGGAGAGGACCGGCCCCTCGCGGCTGATGATATGACCCAGAACCCGCTCAAGGCGGGCCCTGCGCTCGGCCGCCGCGAGCGTGGACATCTCCGCGAGGTCGATCTCCTCCAGGAGCTTGGCGCGGTAGACCCCGACGAGAAGGCTCTCCTCGCTCTGGCCGCTCGTCGGCTCCGGGCTGCTGATGCGCGCCCTGAGGCTCATCGTCCTCAACTCCCTGGTTCTGCGTGGTGCGGTGCTGGCAACCGGTGGTGTCCCGTACGGCTGGGTACGGGACGGTACGGAAGGAACGGAACGGTCAGTCGCGAGGCATCGTGACGCTCCTGCGGGCTTCGGGGAAGTCGAAGACGGGCAGGATCGAGGGGATCTCGACGCGCGCCTCGACCTCCACCGCGGAACCGGATCCGCTCGGCGGCGACACGTTCACCGTCAGCCAGCTGCTCGTCGCGGCCTTGGCGGCCTGCTGCGGCGTCAGGTGGGACTCACGGTAGGTCTCCGCGCGGGCCGCCGCGCGTGCGGCCGTACCCGCCTGCTGCACGGCGTAGGCCGCGATCCCGAGCTGGATCGCCGCCAGGGCCACCAGGAGCAGCAGGGTGATCAGTCCGGCGAACTCGATGGCGGCCTGGCCCCGGTCGCGGCCCCGGTCACGGTCGCCACCGCGTGGACGCTTCCACATAGATCAGCTCTCCCTTACGGCGGACGCGTGCGCGGGGACACCGATCGGAATGTTGACGCCGGGGAACAACAGGGGCAGCTCGACCTTGAGCTCCGCCTTGACCTCTTCCCCGGACGAGGACGTCACACAGCTGACGTCCCGTACGTTCCAGGCGCCGGGGAGATGTTCCTCCGCCGCCTCCCGGCAGGCCGCGGTGCGCGACCCGTCGGCCACCGCGCCGGCCCGTACCGCCTGGTCCGCCGCGTTCCCCGCCAGCGAGAAGGTGTAGCCGACCAGCGCGGCCTCCCAGAGCAGGACGGCCGTCGCCAGGATGACCGGCATCACGCCGACGAACTCGACGGCGGCCTGTCCCCGGTCGCCGAGGGCGCCGCGGACCGACCGCCCGCGGACCGACAGTCCGCGAACCGCCCTTGACCCGGCCGCCCTCAGGCGACCGGGCATACGTCCCTCACGCTGTCGCGCGGCCGGGGTCGGCCCGTACCGCGCGCCGGCTCTCGCACTGCTGTGAACACTCATGGCGCAACGTGTCCCCTCAACCTCATCAGTCTCGGTCTACGGCTTGGATCGTCCTCGGCGGACGCCGATCGAGCCACGGTCTCCCTTGAACGGGCCCTGCGCCGCCTTGGATCTGCCGCCCTTCTCCACCGGATCCGGGACCTTCACCAGTCCCAGCTCCCCCGCCAGCCCCCACATCGCCTGCTTCACGGTGGACTTGGACTCCAGGTCCTGCATCCGCCCCGCGTCCACCGCCGCCTGGAGCTCCTTGAAGTTGGCGGGGACGGTCACCCGCGAGACCCGGGTGCCGGTGATCCGTTCGATCAGCGGCGGCTGGATCTCGGTGCTGCGCGTATGGCGGTTGACCACGGTCACGGTCTCCTCCGCCTTGCGGATCTGGAGCCGGTCCCACAGCCGCACCATGCGCTTGGCCGCGCGGACCGACACCACGTCGGGTGTGGTCACCAGCAGCGTGGTGTCGGCCATCTCGATGGCGGCGGCGTTCGCGCTGTTCATCTGGGTGCCGCAGTCGATGACCACGACGTCGTAACGGTGGCGCAGGGCGCTGATGATCTGCCGTACGGACCGTTCGTTGATCTCCTCGCCCCGCTCCCCCTCCCCCGGCGCCAGCAGCAGTCCGATGCCGGTCGGGTGGATGAAGACCGCGTCCTGGAGCACCCGGGGGGTGACGTCCTGGATGGAGGCGAGGTCCACGATCGACCGGCGGAACTGCACGTCCAGATAGGAGGCGACGTCCCCGGCCTGGAGGTCCAGGTCGGCGAGCGCCGTGTTCATGCCCGACGCCTTCGCCGCCAGCGCCAGCTGTACGGCGGTCAGCGTCGTGCCGACGCCGCCCTTCGCGCCGCTGACGGTGACGACGGTGCCGCCGGGGCCGGTGAAGACATCGCTGCCCTGGCCGAGGTGGCGCCGTACGCCCACGGACCAGCCCGCCGCCGCCTGGACGCGCTGGGCCAGTTCCTCGTACGAGAGCGGCAGCCCGACCAGGCCGCGGGCGCCCGAGTCCATCGCGGCCGAGAAGAGACCTGGACTCGGGTCCGTGGTGACCAGGACGACGCCCACCGCGGGGAAGCGGAGGGACACTTCGCGGATCAGTTCCAGCGCCGGCACCGGACCGATCCGCTCATGGACCAGTACGACCTCGGGCAGCTCGTCGATCGACTCGGCGGCGAGCCGCCCCAGGGTGTCGATCAGGGTGGTCGAGTCACCGATCGGCGCGGCCGGCTCCGCTTCGGGCAGCTGGCTGAGCAGGGTGGTGATGGACCGGGCGGCGTCGGCTTCGCCGACGACCGGGAGGATGCGAGTGGTCATGCGTCCCTCACTTGTCCCCTTCGAGGGTGTAGATGTTCTCGCCGGGCCGCAGCGTCGTCGGGCTGCCGTCGGCGAGAAGCGCGAGCCGTACATGCTGAGCGAAGGATTCCGCGTACGCGATGCGCTGGGTGTCCTTCGTCTTCAGCGCGAAGGTGATCGGCACGGCCTGCTTGACCGCGCCGCGGCTCTTGCCATCCTCGTCGGGCTCCAGGGCGGTGAGCTTGCCGACGTCGATGACCTTCGCGTTGGGGACGATGATGCGGGACTCGGACTTGGTGCCCGCCTGGCTGTCACCGGCGAAGGTGGCGAAGATGTTGACCAGGTCACCGGGGGAGATCTTGCCCGCCACGCCGGTCGCGGCGTCGATCATGATGGCGATCTCCTGCTCGTCGTTGGCGAGCGCGGGCCGCTTGATGATCATGTCGTCCTGGAGCAGCGAGCCCTGCTTCAGCTGGGTGACGGCGATCTTCCCGCTGACGACGGACAGGTCCGTCACGGCGTTCTTGGAGAGCCAGCGCCTGGGCATCGTGATCTTCTCGAACTGGTCAGGAGAGAGCTGCGTGTACGGCGCCACGTCCTCCTTCAGCCGGTACGCGGCCACTTCGGGGCCGACTTTCGAGTTCACGTCGCTGATCACCGAGAGGACACCGGCAAAGGCACCGAAGGCGCAGAGGACCGAGAGAAGAAGCAGTATGACGCCGCGGCGTTGCCGTGAATTCATGAGCGGGACAACCTCGTTCGCTGACGTGGGACGTAGAGCCTGGGCGTGGGAGCCGTGAGCTGGAGGGACTGGGTGGAGAGGGAGGGCTGCGGGGAGCGGAGGAGAGAGCCGGCGCGGGCGGGTCAGGACCCGCGCTGCGTGGGCGCTCCCTGTTTCAGGACACCGGTCGATCGCGTTTGGTTCTCCACCGGCGCGGAGGCGGAGGAAGACGGTGGAGCGGCCGGTGCGGAGGACGCGGCCGGCCGAGCCGTCGCCGAGGAAGCGGCGGGCAGGAGCGAGGCCGAACAGAATCCGCAGCGGTCACCTATGAGTTCGATACCGCACCAGGTGCAGATTTCGCGGCGGACCGAGGAAACAAGTTGGTAAAGGACCGAGATATCAGGCAGGAAAGCGGCGAATTCGACCATCTTGGAAGTTCCCCACCAGCCTCTCGAATCGGCCGGAAGCGCGCTTTCCTCGATTCCCTGGACCTTCCAGGCAGGAGCCAGGGTCGCGGTGACCCAGTCCGACTGGGACTGGCCCTTTCCAATGATCATTTGCGTGGCGAACTCCGGGCCCGTGAGTTTCCCGGAACCGATCTTGATCAGCTGGGGCGACGGTGCGGCGACCACCCCGAACTGGGAGCCCGGCACCCATGACTTGGCGTGGGCCTTGAGGCTCACCGGCACCCGGTCCAGCTTGGCGACGGTGTGGAGCATCGCTCCGGCGTAGATGTAGTGCGACAGCAGCCGGGCCGCCGAGGCGACCACCCCCGCGCTGAAGTCGCAGATCGACAACTGCCGCAGCTGACGGACGAGCACGGCGATGCCGAGGGGCGGCAGATCGAGCTTCAGCAGCGCGATCCGGTCGCTCTCCAGCATCGCCCTGACGGTGTGCAGCCGCCGTTCGTGGGCGACCGGAATGGAGGCGGGGTAGAGGGCGACGACATAGCCGTGCTGCTCCACCAGGACCTGCATATCGGCGAGCGCGGCGTCCAGCGGCTGAGCTTCGGGCGACTGTAGCAGCGCCGCGGTGGGCGTCTGGTGGTCCGTTGGTGGCAGCACCAGATCAGGACTGGTGACTGCGATCGCGGTGGGCACGCTGGTTCCCCGTTCGGCTCCGGACACCGGAGTTCCGGCGCCCGCAGTTCTCTACCTGCTCCGTGCTTCTGGCTGGGCTTCTGGCTGAGCACTTTATCCACGTCCCGGGGTACGGAGAACACCTACCGGATGTCCGTCATCGGTCATCCGGGCAGCGACCTCCGGCAAAGTCGGGCGAAGCAGTCAGCAGCCACTTCCGTTTCAAGGAGAAACGCTCACGGCCGAATTCGCGACCACCCGCTCCGACTTTGGGCCCAGGTTGGGCCCACGGGCCCACGCAACCCTCCTGCCCCCATCCGTACGCTCCGATTCCGATTCCGCGTGCGAAAAGGTGCGCGGTCAGGTACGGGGGACGTCGGATGGGACTGCGAGCGAGACGAGGACGGCGCCGCGACCGGGGCGCCACGGCCACCGAGTACGTGGGTGTCGTGGTGGTCGTGGCGGCCATCGGAGGCGCGATGGTGGGCACGGGAGTGGACGCGGCCATCGCCTCTCAACTGCGGTGTCTCGTCACGTTCAACGGTCCGTGCGACCCGGAGCGCCCGGCCGAGCGGGAACCGGAGCCGAAGACCGACGCCGACTACGAACCGCCGCTCTGCCAGATCACGTCGTTCACCGACAAGGCCGGCGCGAAGGCGAAGGTGCTGTTCTTCGAGTGGGGCCAGGAGTACGGCTTCCAGCAGACGACGTACCAGTCGAACAAGGACATCAACGGGGACGGGAAGATCGACGAGAACGACCAGCAGGTGATGCTGACGTTCACCGACGCCGCCTCCGTCGCCGCCAAGAAGGACTGGAAACCGGGCGCGAAAATAGGCAAGTTCGGGGCCGACAAGGTGGAACTCGGTGCCGGTATCAAGGTCACCAACGGCGATACGTGGGTCTTCGACAGCGAGGCGGACGCCGCCGCCTTCCGTGACGATCTCGAAAAGCTCAAGACGTACGAGTTGGCCAACCGGAACTCCAACGCGCAGGGCGGCGGGCTCGGCAACAGCATCCTCTACTTCTTCGGCAAGGGCCCGATGGCCGAGGAGGAGAAGCTGCGCGACCACATCGACGAGCAGCTCGGCGACCGCCACATCACCTATGGCAAGATCGGCCTGGAGGCCAGCGCGGCGGCCGGGATGAAGCTGTCGGCGGGCGACGAGAAGAAACTGAGCGCCTCGCTCGGCGGCAACTTCAGGTTCGCGCCCGAGGTGACCTGGACCGACAACGACTTCAAGGGCACCAAGGCGTACACGTACAGCGCGGCCATCGAGTACGGCACCAAGGCCGGGTACGAGGCGGGCCCGCTCAGCGGAACGTTCTCGGCCGCCACCACCCAGACCGGCACCATCACCGTCACGTACGACAAGAAGTCCGGCGAGCTGCTGCGGATCGACATGACCCGCACCGTCGAGAAGGGCTCCACCAAGGACGGCGGCAAGGTCGGCGGCGACAACGGCAAGAGCGGTGGCGACAAGCGCGGCGGCAGCGGGAGCATCACGGACGGCGACGGATCGAGCGGCATCGAGGTCGTCACCAACTCCGTGGTCATCCCGCCCGGCTCCGACGGCGACCGGCAGCGCGCGATCGCCCAGACCTGGCTCGACGGCCACGGCGACAACGCCGCGCCCTTCAGCTACATGTTCGACGACCACGCCCCGACCAAGCGCCCCGGCGCGGACGACCCGTTCGGGCGACTCCTCTTCGACGAGGGCCTCTCCAGCCGGACGAACTACACCGGCGAGACGGAGGCGGCGGAGTACGGCTTCGAGCTGAATCTCGGACTGAGTCTGGGCTTCTCCGTCTCCACCGAGAAGAAGGAGGAGACACTCGACAAGGCACAGTTCCTGGGTGCCCCGCACGGAGACAGCCGCACCTATGTGCCGTACAGCTACTGTGCGAACTGACCCCGCCGGCGACAGGAGCGCATACGCGATGAACAGCAGAAAGATCGTCCGACGGCTGGCCACGGCCGCCGCCTGCACCGCCCTCGTCACCCTGACGGCGGGCTGCGGAGCGGACACCGGCACCGCCGGGACGGGTGGCGGTACGGGAGCGGGCGGCACGCTGCCCGAGGGCTGGGGAACGCTGCGCACCTCCGCCCTCACCGTCGCCCACCCGCCCGGCTTCACCCCGCAGAGCGCCACCGAGCGCAGCAAGTACAACGCGGCGGCCGCGACGCTCTCCGAGGGCGGCGAGGACGTCGGGATGATCACCGTGCAGCTCGACTTCACCGACGCGGACTCGGCGGAGGAGGCGGCGATCGGCGCCGAGGCGGGCATCGCGCTCGGTTCGACGCTGGGGAAGCAGTCCGAGATCGAGGTCGCGGGCCCCGGTGGCGAGAAGGAGGAGGCGCGGCGCGTCGACTTCGAGTTCACCCGGAAGGGGTCCCGGGTCAAGGGCGTGATCGTCGCGGGTATCGATACGGCGAAGAAGGCGTACGCGGTACGGATCGACGCGGTCAAGGGGAAGCTCGGCGACGGCGACCTGCGGCGGATCCTCGACTCCCTCACCCTCAAGTAGCGGGCGGCCATGGACATCCCGGGCGGTGAGTACGTCTTCTTCGTGGGCATGATCCTGCTGTTCGGCTGGCTCGCGGCACACTACGCCCGCAGGCTCGCCGCGGTGGTGCGGGCCCTGCGGGCCGGCGGCCGGGCGCCGGGGGTGTGCGTACGGATCGAGACCGAGCCGTACAACCGCTCGGACGCGCAGCGGTACTTCTTCACGTTCCGCCCGTCCGGCGGACCGGACAGGGAATCGGACGGGGAATCGGACGGCGCACCGGAGGGCGGACCGGACGGGCGGGAGATCGAGTTCGAGGACCTGGTGACCCGCTCCACGCAGGTGGGCACGCGCGTCACGGTGGCCTACGACCCGGCCGCCCCGGCACGCACCGCGACCGTCGCTGGGCACGGCAGCTGGTCGCCGATCGCGCAGTACGCGCTGCTGGTGACGGGGTGCGGGCTCGCGGCGGCCGGTTTCGCGGCGGTGTTCCTCCTCACGGTGTTATGAGGCGTGCGCGCCCACGCGCACCCGGCACGACGCGCACGGCCTGCGCACCAGCACCACCTGACCTGCGCGGATGACCACCGCGTACGAACCGGCGAGCGAACTACGGGGGACCCGATGCACGGCGAACTGTTCGGAAGCGAGGAGCGATGACGCGGTACGACTACCCGGGAGCGCCCGCGCGGCAGGGCGACGGGCCCGGCGCGCCGGTGTTCGCCCTCGTACGCGCCTGGGCGGCCGGCATCGTCGTCCTGCTCTTCACGGAGTACCTCCAGGCGACCCTGGTCTACGACTACCTCGCCTCCGAGGACAGCCTGGAGAGCTTCGGCGGCCGGCTGATGCTCATCCATCTGCCGAACGCCGTGTGCATCGCCCTCGCCACCTGGGCGGCGGGCCGTGTCCACGCCGACCCGTACCGCGACTACGCCAGGCAGCATCTGCCGGCGGTCTTCACGGTCCCGGTGGTGGCACAGGCGATCAACATGGCGCTCCAGTGGGACCACTTGGTCATGGAGGGCGTGCTGATGTCCAACGCGGTGCTGGTGGTGGGCTGCGTGACGGGCTACGCGGTGGAGCGGCTCCAGGAGGACTGACGGGGGCGGCCGGTACGGGGACGGTACGGGGCCGGGCACGGGGGCCGGTACGAGGCAGTGCCGGGCCCGGCACCGGGGCCGGGCCGGCAGCCGGCCGTCCCCGCCTTCGTATACGAACCGCTGCCACAGGTCTTGACAACTCAATTGGTCTGGACCAGCTTTACGCCCAACGGTGGCCACCGTTCCCCCTCTCGACACACCTCCTCCCCCCGACCCCCACGGAGGCAGCAAGTGGAACGCGCACCAGGCTCGGCCGGCAGCGGCACGAGACGTACGAGGAGCTGGATCGGCGGTGCGGTGGCCCTGCTGGCCGCCGGAGCGCTGAGCGTGACCGGGCTCGCCGGGACCGCGCAGGCCGCCGACATCAATGTCGCCAAGAACGCGGGCTTCGAGTCGGGGCTCGCCGAGTGGACCTGTTCGGCGGGCAGCGGCGCCACCGTCGGATCACCCGTGCACGGGGGCGCCGCCGCCCTCAAGGCCACGCCCGCCGGGCAGGACAACGCCAAGTGCACGCAGACCGTGGCCGTCCAGCCGGGCGCGACCTACACACTGAGCGCCTGGGTCCAGGGCGGCTACGCCTACCTCGGCGCCGAGGGCACCGGTACGGCCGACGTGTCGGCCTGGACCCCCGACAGCTCCGGCTGGAAGCAGCTCACCACCACCTTCACGACCGGTGCTTCGACCCGGTCGGTCACCGTCTACACCCACGGCTGGTACGGGCAGAGCCCCTACTACGCCGACGACATCTCCGTCTTCGGCCCCGACGGCGGCGGGGGCGGCGACCCCGCGCCCCAGATCCCCGCGGCGCCCGCCGGGGTCGCGGCCGGCTCCGTCACCGCCTCGTCGGTGGCGCTCAACTGGAACGCCGTGTCCGGGGCGAGCGGCTACAACGTCTACCGCTCGGGCACGAAGGTCCAGTCGTCGAGCGGTACGTCGTCGACCGTGACCGGGCTCGCCGCAGACACCTCGTACGACTTCCAGATCACCGCGACCAACGCGGCGGGCGAGTCCGCGAAGTCCGCCACCGTCACCGCGAGGACCGCGCAGAGCGGCGGCGACCCGGGCCCCGGCCCGGACAACCCGGCCGTGCCCAAGCACGCCCTGACCGGCTACTGGCAGAACTTCAACAACGGGGCGACCGTCCAGAAGCTGCGGGACGTCCCGTCGCAGTACGACATCATCGCGGTCTCCTTCGCCGACGCGACGGCCACGCCCGGACAGATCACCTTCAACCTCGACCCGGCCGTCGGCTACGCCTCGGCCGCCGACTTCAAGGCGGACATCGCCGCGAAGAAGGCCGCGGGCAAGTCCGTGATCATCTCGATCGGCGGCGAGCTGGGCAACGTCACCATCAACAGTGACGCCTCGGCGGCCGCCTTCGCCGACTCCGCCTACGGGCTGATGCGGGAGTACGGCTTCAGCGGCGTCGACATCGACCTCGAACACGGCATCAACTCCACCTACCTCACCAAGGCGCTGCGCCAGCTCTCCGCGCAGGCGGGCAGCGGGCTGGTGATCACGATGGCGCCGCAGACGATCGACATGCAGTCCACGTCCGGTGAGTACTTCAAGACGGCGCTCAACGTGAAGGACATCCTCACGGTCGTCAACATGCAGTACTACAACAGCGGTTCGATGCTGGGCTGTGACGGCAAGGTCTACTCGCAGGGCTCGGTCGACTTCCTCACCGCCCTCGCCTGCATCCAGCTGGAGGGCGGCCTCGACCCGTCCCAGGTCGGCCTGGGCGTCCCGGCCTCCGCCAGGGGCGCTGGCAGCGGCTACGTCGATCCGTCCGTGGTGAACAACGCGCTGGACTGCCTGGCCCGGGGCACCAACTGCGGCTCCTTCAAGCCCGCCAGGACCTACCCCGGCATCCGGGGCGCCATGACCTGGTCCACCAACTGGGACGCGACGGCGGGCAACGCCTGGTCCAACACGGTCGGCCCGCACGTGCACGGCCTTCCGTAGCCTCCGCAACACCCCCGCGAGCCCCCACAGGGCCGGCAGCGCCGTCGACACCCCACCCGACGGCGCTGCCGCGCGTGCGGCGCGAACCGCGAGGCCCGGCACGCCCCTACCAGGGAATCTCCTGCACCTGCTGCACGCACAGCACCACGAACAGCAGCCCCGCCGCCGCCAGCATCACGTTGCTCAGCGCCCCGTTGCGCCACTCCGCTGGCGTGCGCTCCGAGTTGAGCAGCCAGATCAGGGTCAGCGCGAGGAACGGCATGAAGAACGCGCCCAGTACGCCGTAGGCGACGACCAGGCCGAAGGGCTCGTCGAGGAAGAGCAGGGCGATGGGCGGGAAGGTCAGCCAGAGCAGATAGGCGCGGAACGGGACCGAGCGCTCGCGGGAGCCCGTCGCCACCTCCTCGGCCATGCCGGCCGGCTCCGTACCGCCGCCCGCCCGGTCCTTCCTCATCCGTTCCACGAAGTCGGCGAACATCAGGCTCACGCCGTGCCAGACCCCGATCAGCGACGAGAACGACGTCGCGAAGAAGCCGACCAGGAAGAGCTTCGCCGTCGTCGCGCCGAAGCGGTCCTCCAGCACCGTGCCGAGGTCGATCAGGCCCCGGTCGCCGGAGGTCAGGGCGATCTGGGTGGAGTGGAGCAGCTCGGCGCCGATGACGAGCATGGCGACGACGAAGAGTCCCGTGGTGATGTACGCGGCCCGGTTGTCCAGCCGCATCACCTTCATCCAGGTGGAGTTGGTCCAGCCCTTGGCGTTGATCCAGTAGCCGTACGCGGCCATGGTGATCGTGCCGCCGACCCCGCCGATCAGCCCGAGCGTGTAGAGCAGCGAGCCGTCCGGGAGGACCGGGGCCAGGCCCGCGAAGCTCGCGCCGAGGTCGGGGGCGACGCGGATCGCGACGTACATCACGACCACGAACATGATCCCGATCAGGGCCGTCATGACCTTCTCGAAGACGGCGTACTGGTTGAACCAGACGAAGACCAGGCCGATGAGTCCGGTGACGACCGCCCAGACCCTGAGCCCCGGGCCGTCCGGGAAGAGGGCGACGATCGGGAGCGCGCTGGACGACATGGCCGTGGCGCCGTAGACGAAGCCCCACACCACGACGTACACGGAGAAGTACGCGGTGGTCCAACTGCCCAGGCTGCGCCAGCCGTCGAAGAGGGTGCGGCCGGTGGCCAGGTGCCAGCGGCCGGCCGCCTCGGCCAGCGAGATCTTGACCACGCAGCCGATGACGGCGGCCCACATGAGCGTGTAGCCGAACTTGCTGCCCGCGATGAGCGTGGCGACCAGATCGCCCGCGCCGACCCCCGTCGCCGCGACGACGATGCCCGGTCCGATATAGGTCCAGCTCGACTTGCGCGGCCGGGAGATGGTGTCACCCGCGCCGGTGTCCACGGTGTCTGCCATACGTATCGACGCCTCCCACTCGCCCCCCTTTAAGTGACCCACGTCACTTAAAGGGGGGCAGGGGTGATCGCGCAAGAGGGCGTCGCCACCTCGGGGCGACCGCGCGGGGAGCGGGGCTACCGGTCCCGGCCCGCCAGGTATACGCCCTGAACGGGGGCGAGTTGGGCTAGGGTCTTTCGTTCGGATCAGGCCGGATGAGGGAGCGGGGTCTGGTGCCGTGGATCGCAAGGCGGAGGAGGGAGCCCACGCGGAGCGGATGGGGTCTCCCCTGGTCGAGCGAAGCCGAGACCTTGGGGATGACTGACGACAACGCGGCGAGGCGCGGTGCCAGGGCTCGCGAGCCCGGCCTGATCCAAACGAGAGGCCCTAGATCACCAGACTCAGCAGCGCCGCCACCGCGAAGCCAGCCACCGACAGCACCGATTCCAGGACCGTCCAGGACTTCAAGGTGTCCCGCTCGGAGATGCCGAAGTACTTGGCCACCATCCAGAATCCGCCGTCGTTGACGTGCGAGGCGAAGATCGAGCCCGCCGAGATCGCCATGATGATCAGCGCGAGATGCGCCTGCGAGAGACCCTGCCCCTCGACCAGCGGGACGACGATGCCCGCGGTGGTGACGATCGCGACCGTCGCCGACCCCTGGGCCACCCGCAGCACCACCGAGATCAGCCAGGCCAGCAGGATCACCGGCAGTCCGACGTCGTTGAAGGTGTCGGCGAGCGCGTCCGCGATACCGCTGCCCTTGAGGACCGCGCCGAAGACCCCGCCCGCGCCCACCACGAGCAGGATGTTGCCGACCGGCTTGAGGGACGAGGTGGAGACCGTCTCCAGCGACTGGCGCGACCAGCCGCGCCGGATGCCGAGCAGGTAGTACGCGAGCAGCAGCGCGATCGTCAGCGCCACGAAGGGGTGGCCGAAGAACTCGATGACCGACCGGACCGTCGACGGGTCCAGCGCGATGGACGAGAAGGTGGCCAGCAGGATCAGGAGCAACGGGGTGCCGATGATCGCGAGCACCGTGCCCAGCGCCACGGGTGTCTCGCGCGGGGTGACCCCCGAGGCGCGCTGTTCGGCGGCGACCGCGGCCTTCGCCTCCTCCGCGGCCTCCACCATGTCCTGCGGGACGTCCACGAAGAGACGCTTTCCGATCCAGGCGGCGTAGGCCCACGCGGCGAGTACGGCCGGGACGCCGACCAGGACGCCCATGAGGATGACCCAGCCCAGATCCACCTTGAAGAGTCCGGCGGCGGCCACCGGGCCCGGGTGCGGAGGCAGGAAGGCGTGGGTCATCGAGAGACCGGCGAGCAGCGGCATCGCGTACAGCAGGATCGATTTGCCGGACCGCTTGGCCGCCGCGTAGACGATCGGGGCGAGGACGAAGATGCCGACGTCGAAGAAGACCGGGATCCCGAAGATCAGACCGGTGAGCCCCATCGCGAGGGGCGCGCGCTTCTCGCCGAAGAGGTTCAGCAGCCGGCTGCTCAGCACCTCGGCGCCGCCGGAGACTTCGAGGATCGCCCCGAGCATCGTGCCGAGTCCGATGATGATCGCGACATGGCCGAGGATGCCGCCCATCCCCGATTCGATCATCGAGACGGCGGCGGACTTCTGGACCGTGCCGAAGAGTTCGGTGACCGAGAGACCGGCGGCGAGGCCGACGGCTATGGAGACGCCGAGGAGGGCGACGAAGGGCTGGAGCCTGACCTTGATGATCAGGACCAGCAGCAGCACGATCCCGAGGGCGGCGACCGTCAGCAGACCGGCGGTCCCGTCGATGAGGAGCAGCAGGCCACCCGTGCGGGGTGGGGCCTCGGTTGGCGTGTCAGCGGCGAGCAGCATGGAAGGCACCTCTGTCCGTGGGCATGGGGGGATCACGGCACGGCCCGGGTGCGGGGAGTGGGGGGGTGCCGCTGGTGGAGGGGTACGGAGAACGGGGAACGGTACGACTGTGGGGGCCGGGGGGTACTGCCGGGCGGGCACGGGGCAGGTGACGCGTGCGGGCAGGGCCGCGCGTGCGGCCCGTACCCGGTCGGCTGCCCCTCGGCCGGCTACCCCTCGGCTGCGTCTCAGCCGAGGACGGCCAGCGCGTCGATCTCGATCAACAGCCCCTTGGGCAGGCCCACATAGACCGTGGTGCGGGCGGCGGGCGCCTCCTTGAGCCCCTGCTCGCCGAAGTACGTGTTGTAGATGTCGTTCATCTCGGCGAAGTGGTCGACGTCGGTGAGGTAGACGCGCATCATCATGACGTCGTCCCAGCTCGCGCCGCCCTCCTCCAGGATCGCCTTGACGTTGGCGAAGGTCTGGAGCGTCTGCTCGCGCAGGGTCGGGCCCGCCACGGTGGGCGCCTGGCCCTCGACCGCCGGGAGGAAGCCGACCTGGCCCGCGACCTGGAGGACGTTCCCCTTGCGGACGCCGTGCGAGAACTTCGCGGGCGGGGTGGTGTGCGTGGCGGGGGTGAGCGCGGTCTTGTCGGTCATGAGGCGTCCTTCTTCTCGTTCTGTGCTTGCTCTGTCCGCTGGGACGGGGTGGTGGTCCCCGAGTACTCCCCGCTGATCGCGTCGGCCGTGCGGCGCACCAGCGGGAGCAGGGTGAGGAGTTCCTCGGCGGTGACGACGACATTCGGCGCGGAGACCGACATGGCGGCGACGACCCGGCCGTCCGCTCCCCTGATGGGCGCGGCGACACAGTTGATGGACTCCTCGTGGCCGCCGAGGTCGGTGGCCCAGCCCTGTTCCCGTACGGTCGCCAGCTCCTTGAGGAAGGCGGCGGCGTGGGGCGTGGAACGGGCCGTGTAGAGGGGGTAGTCGAGACGCTCGGCCACCGCGCGCCGCTCGCCCTCGGGCAGATCGGCCAGCAGCAGTTTGGCCACGGCGGCGACGGTGATCGCGACGGGTTTGCCGACGCGCGAGTACATCCGTACCGGATAGCGGCTCTCGACCTTGTCGATGTAGAGGACTTCGTTCTCCTCGTGCACCGCGAGGTGCACGGTGTGGCCGCACTCCTCGTTGAGCGCGAGGAGGTGGGAGTGCGCGATCTCGCGTACGTCGAGGTTCTCCACGGCCTCTGCCGCCAGCGCGAAGAGGCGCGCGCCCAGCCGGTGGCGGCCGTCCTGCTGGCGGTAGACGAGGCCGTGCTCGTGGAGCGTACGCAGCAGCCGCAGCGCGGTCGACTTGTGGACGCCGAGCGCGTCCGCCACCTGCCCCAGGTCGGCGGGGCCCCGCGCGAGCAGCGGGAGGATGCTCAGCGCCCGGTCGACGGTCTGGCTCATGGGGTACGTACCTCCTTCTCCGTGGCTCCGGCCGTGGTCCAGCCGGGGCCCAGGCGAAGTGTCCCCCAGGCCGTCTCGTCGAGGGCGGCCAGCCGGTCGGCGTGGTCGCGGGAGGGCGGCGCGCCCAGGTCGCCGGGGACCGTGAGGGCGGCGGCGGCCATGAGGTGGCCGTGGCGCAGCCGGGCGGCGGCGGGCAGGCCGCGCAGGGTGGCGGAGAGGAAGCCGGCGGCGAACGCGTCCCCGGCGCCGACGGGCGCGACGACATCGACGCGCGGCGCGGGGACGGAGATGACGGTGTCGCCGGGCGTACCCGCAGCGTCCGGCGTGCGTGTGTACAGGGTGGCGCCGGCGGCGCCGCGCTTGACGACCACCGTCTCCGGCTCGGGCAGCGCGGCCCTGATCGCGTCGGCGCCGTGCAGGTCCCACGCCTCCGCCGCCTCGTCCTCGCCGACGAGGACCAGGTCGGCGCCCCTGGCCAGCTCCAGCAGGACATGGGCGTCTGAGGGCCGGCGCCACAGGCCGGGGCGGTGGTTGACGTCGAAGGAGACCGGCGGGCGGCCCGGGGCCCTGGCGGTCAGCTCGCGCATCAGGGCGAGGCAGCCGTCGGAGAGGGCGGCCGTGATGCCGGACAGGTGCAGCACGCGGCCGGCCCACAGGTCGTCCCGGGGCGGGTTTCCCGGCGCCATGGCGCTCGCCGCCGAGCCGGCCCGGTAGTAGGCGACCTCGTGGGCGTCGGTGGCGCGGTCCGTGGCCGTACGGAAGTAGATGCCGGTGGGGCGGTCCGGGTCCCGGCGTACGCCCGAGGTGTCGACGCCGTACGCGGCGATCGCCTCGGTCAGGTGGTCGCCGAAGCCGTCGGCACCGACCCTGCTGACCCACCGGACGCGGTGTCCCGCGCCGGCCAGCGCGCAGGCGACATTGGACTCGGCGCCGCCGATCGTGCGGTCGAAGGACGGGACGTCCGCGAGGCGGCCGGGGCGGGAGGGCAGGAAGGTGACCATGGACTCACCGAGGCAGACGGCGTCCACGCCGGGGTGGACGGCCGTGTCTGCGGTTGCGGTCACTCTGGGGCTCCTCGCGGTTCGCCGGATCGCGGGGTCACCATTGACCCGCTGTCGGCTCGGATGTTAGACAGCGTTGAGCGATATACGCAATGGGCGTTGCATGGAATGCAACGAAAATGAACTCGATGCACGTGAACTCGATGAACCCGATGAACTCGACGAAGAGGAGGGGCCCCATGGCCGCCGCCGAGGATCTGAGCGCGGAGCGGGTCGACCACCGTTTCAAGGGGCTGCCGCCGGACGCCGAAGGGCTGACCGTCGGCGCGCTCGCCGCCGAGCGCCGCTCCCTGTTCACCGGCGGCTTCACCACCCCCGTCCTCGCCCTCTCCGCCGAGTCGGTCGAGCACAACCTCGCCCTGCTGGAGACGTACTCCGAGCGCCATGGCCTCGCCTTCGCGCCGCACGGCAAGACCTCCATGTCCCCGCGGCTCTTCGCGCGCCAACTGGAGTACGGGGCCTGGGGCATCACCGCCGCCGTCCCGCACCAGGCGCGGGTCTACCGGGCGTTCGGCATCGGGCGGATCTTCCTCGCCAACGAGTTGGTCGACGCGGCGGCGCTGCGCTGGCTCGCCGCCGAGCTGGACCGGGACCCCGGCTTCCGCTTCGTCTGCTACGTCGACTCCGTGCGCGGCGTCGAGCTGATGGACGAGGCGCTCGCCGCTGTGGGCGCCACCCGTCCCGTGGAGGTCGTGGTCGAGCTGGGCGCGGGCGAGGGCGCCCGGACCGGCGCGCGTACGGAGGCGGAGTGCGCCGCCGTCGCGGACGCGGTGGCCGCCGCACCCACGCTGCGCCTGACCGGCGTGGCCGGTTACGAGGGCGAGGTGCCGGAGGCCGACGGCGAGCGCGTCCGCGCCTGGCTGCGCCGGCTGACCGCCCTGGCCGGGGAGTTCGACGCGGCGGGACGGTTCGCGCGGGCCGAGGAGATCGTCATCAGCGCGGGCGGCAGCGCCTGGTTCGACGCGGTGGCGGACGTCTTCGCGGACATCCCGGCCCTCTCGCGTCCCGTTCTGAAGCTGCTGCGCTCCGGCGCGTACGTCTCGCACGACGACGGCCACTACCGGCACCTCACGCCCTTCAACCGGGTGCCGGAGGAGGGCGCCCTCCAGCCCGCCTTCCGCCTCTGGGCCCAGGTCGTCTCCCGCCCCTCCCCCGGTCAGGCGTTCGTCAACGCGGGCAAGCGGGACGCGGCCTACGACCTGGACCTGCCCGAGGCGCAGGTCGTACGGGACGGACGCACCGGCGAGATCCGCCCGGCCGACGGCATCGCGGTGACCGGCCTGTCCGACCAGCACGGCTGGCTGGCCACCGGGCCCGGGGCGCGTCTGGAGGTCGGCGACTGGGTCGGGATGGGGCTGTCGCACCCCTGCACCTCGTTCGACAAATGGCAGCTGATCCCGCTGGTGGAGGCGGACGGCACGGTCACCGACCTCATCCGTACGTTCTTCTGAGAGGGCCCGCTGTGGATCTCGTCCTGCGCGACGCACGCGTCATCGACGGCACCGGCGGTCCGTCGTACCGCGCCGATGTCGGCGTCACCGACGGCCGGATCGCCGAGATACGGCGGGAGGGCGAGGGCCGGCGCCCGACCGCAGCGCGCGTCCTCGACGCCGCCGGGCTCGCCCTCTCCCCCGGTTTCATCGACATGCACGCGCACAGCGATCTGGCGCTGCTGCGCGACCCCGAGCACACCGCGAAGGCCGCGCAGGGCGTGACCCTGGAGGTGATCGGCCAGGACGGTCTTTCGTACGCGCCGGTCGACGACCGGACCCTCGCGCACGTCCGGCGGGCGATCAACGGCTGGAACGGCGGCGGGGAGGGGGACACCTCCGTCGACTTCGACTGGCGCACGGTCGGCGAGTATCTGGACCGGCTCGACCGCGCCTTCGAGGGCCAGGGCTTCGACGGGCGGGGCATCGCGGTCAACGCGGCCTATCTGATCCCGCAGGGCACCGTCCGTATGCTCGCCGTCGGCTGGGACGACCGGCCGGCGACCGACGCCGAACTGACGCGCATGAAGCGGCTGGTGGCCGACTCCATGGAGCAGGGCGCGGTCGGCATGTCCTCGGGGCTGACCTACACCCCGGGGATGTACGCGGACGACGCCGAGCTGACCGAGCTGTGCCGGGTCGTGGCGCGGTACGGCGGCTACTACTGCCCGCACCACCGCTCGTACGGCGCCGGGGCGCTCGAAGCATACGAGGAGATGGTGACGCTCACCGGCAGGGCCGGGTGCGCGCTGCATCTCGCCCACGCCACCATGAACTTCGCGGTCAACGAGGGCCGGGCGCCGGATCTGCTGGCACTGCTGGACGGGGCACTGGCGGCGGGCGCCGACATCTCGCTCGACACCTATCCGTACACCCCCGGCTGCACCACGCTCGTCGCGATGCTGCCCAGCTGGGCCGGCGAGGGCGGCCCCGACGCGATCATGGAGCGGCTGCGGGACCCGGCGACCGCCGAGAAGATCCGGCACCACCTGGAGGTCGTCGGCGCGGACGGCTGTCACGGGGTGCCCATCGAGTGGGACACCATCGAGATCTCCGGCGTCTCGGACCCGGCGCTCGCGCGGTACGTGGGCCGTACGGTCGCGGAGTCGGCCGCCTCGGCGGGCGAGCCGCCGTGGACCACGGCGCGCCGGCTGCTGACCGAGGACCGGCTCGGCACCACGATCCTCCAGCACGTCGGCCACGAGGAGAACGTCCGGCGGATCATGCGCCACCGCGTCCACACGGGCGGCAGCGACGGCATCCTCCAGGGCGCCAAGCCGCATCCGCGCGCCTATGGCACCTTCCCGCACTATCTGGGCCGGTACGCCCGTGAGCTGGGCATTCTGACGCTGGAAGAGTGCGTCGCCCATCTCACCTCCCGCCCGGCGGCCCGGCTGCGGCTGCCCGACCGGGGGCTCGTGCGCGAGGGCCACCGCGCCGATCTGGTCCTCTTCGACCCGGACACGGTGGCGGCGGGCTCCACCTTCGAGGCGCCGCGCACCCTGCCGGTGGGCATCCCGCACGTGCTGATCGACGGGCGGTTCGTGATCGAGGACGGGCGCCGTACGGACGTACTGGCGGGCCGGTCCGTGCGGAGGACCGCCTGACGCGGGACCGGCCGGATGTCCGGAGCGGGGCGGATGTCCGGAGTAGGGCGAATGTCCGGAGTGGGGCGGATCAGGCGAACGCGAGCCGCAGCACCAGCGCCGCGACACCGGTCAGCATGAGCCCGACGACCGGGGCGACGGCGTAGTCCTTCACCCGCAGGTGCGTGATGAGCGCGCCGATGAAGTACAGGACCACGCCGATCGCCGCCGCCACGCCCAGGAACGGCACCCAGAGCCCGATCACCAGCCCCAGCGCGCCCGCGATCTTGACGAGGCCGAGGGGGAGGAACCAGGAGTCCGGCACCCCGAGCTTGGACAGCGAGGCGACGACCTGTTCCGCGCGGGTGATGTCGGCGAAGGCGGAGGCCGTCAGGGCGAGGGCGAGCAGAATGCCGACGACGGCGAAGGCGATGAACACGGTTGACCTCTCGGAAAAATGCGCGCTGCTACGGACATCGGTACGGGTACGGGTACGAGCACGGTGCGCGCGGGACCGTGCCAGCGTGCGGGTAACGGCGGTGCGGAGGAAGACCGGGCGGAGGCTAGTAGCGGCAGGGCCATGCTGCGGGCGATCCCGCGACGACGCGAACAGACGATGCGAACAAATGATCGTATCGCCCGGCGCCAGGTCGACGACGGCCGGTACATTGCCCCGGTGAGCGACAACGATCTGGGCCTCTTCCTGCGCGCGCGACGCGAGGCCACGTCCCCCGCCGACATCGGCCTCCCGGTGGGCAGCAGGCGCCGTACGCCGGGGCTGCGCCGGGACAACGCCTGCTGATCCACCTCCCGGCCGACGACGCGACGGCCGCCGCGCTCGACTCCCTCACCGGCCGCCGGCCCGGCGCGCTGCGCGCGGTGGCGGGCTGAGCGTCTGTCGCGGCTCTGAGCTGCGGGGATCGCGCCCGGGTGGCTCCACAAACTTATGATCGAGTCGCGAAAAACGGATCCTCGGCGCCACTTCTCCCGTCTCTCTTCCCGGACACGGCGGAGCGTAGTCGAGGAGCGGTGGGGGACATGCGGCAGCAGAAGGTACGGGGGACGGCGCGCGCCACGAGGCGCGGGGCCACGCGAGCGGGCACGCTGACGGCCGTCGTCGCGCTCGCCGGGGCGGCGCTGCTCGCCGGGTGCGGACAGCAGCAGGCGGACCCGACGGACCGGACGGCGGACGGGAAGGGGGGCGCTCCCCGGCCTGGGGGCAGCACCACCCCCCACGCGCCCGCCGTGAACGAGAAGCCCCTCGCGGCGCCGCGCCCGCCCGAGCTGCCGGACCAGACCTCCGTGCCCGAAGCGAAGCTGCCGCCGCCCCTGGTCAGCATGGACATCGCGCACGCGGCGGAGAGCGGCGGCAAGGCCGTCAACCTGACCATCGACGACGGCCCGGACCCCGTCTGGACCCCGAAGATCCTCAAGATCCTCCGGGACAACGGCGCCAAGGCGGTCTTCTGCATGGTCGGCCCGCAGGCGGAGGCCCACCCCGACCTCGTCAAGCGCGTGGTGGCCGACGGGCACCGGCTGTGCGACCACTCCGTCGCGCACGACACCGGAATGGACCACAAGCCGAAGGCGTACCAGAAGGAGCAGATCCTCAAGGCGGCCCGGCAGATCGAGAAGGCGTCGGGCGGCGTCAAGCCGCAGTACTACCGGGCGCCGGGCGGCGCGTTCACCCCGTACAGCCGGCAGATCGCGGCGGCGGCCGGGATGCGGCCGGTGGGCTGGAACGTGGACTCCAAGGACTTCGAACAGCCGGGGTCCGCGGCCATCCTGAGCACGGTCAGGAACGAGCTGCCCAACGGGCCCACGCTCCTCTTCCACGACGGCGGGGGCGACAGGTCGCAGACGGAGACGGCGCTGCGGGAACTGGTGCCGTGGCTGCACGAGCAGGGGTACGCGTTCAGCTTCCCGGTCCGGTAGGGGCGGTTCGGGGAGGGGGCGGCAGGCCCGGCCCGCGCCGTTGCTCCGGTCGTACGATCGGAGCAAGGGGGCGGCAGGCCCGGCCCGCGCCGTTGCTCCGGTCGTACGATCGGACGGTCGTCCGAACGGAGCAACGTGGGGAAAAACACCAGGCGGCCTCCGTTACGCGGCCGTAAGGTGGCCGACATGCAGGTGATCCAGTCAACGAAGCTCGCCAACGTCTGTTACGAGATCCGGGGCCCGGTGCTCGACGAGGCGATGCGGCTGGAAGCAGCGGGCCAGCGCGTCCTCAAGCTGAACACCGGCAACCCGGCGGCCTTCGGCTTCGAGTGCCCCCCGGAGATCCTTGAGGACATGCTCCGCAACCTCGGGGACGCGCACGGCTACGGCGACGCGAAGGGGCTGCTCTCCGCCCGCCGCGCGGTCATGCAGCACTACCAGACCAAGGGCATCGAGCTGGACGTCGAGGACATCTACCTCGGCAACGGCGTCTCCGAGCTGATCCAGATGTCGATGCAGGCGCTGCTGGACGACGGGGACGAGGTCCTCGTCCCCGCCCCCGACTATCCGCTGTGGACGGCCTCGGTGTCGCTCGCGGGCGGGACGGCCGTGCACTACCGCTGCGACGAGCAGGCCGAGTGGATGCCGGACCTCGCCGACATCGAGCGGAAGATCACCGATCGGACCAAGGCGATCGTGATCATCAACCCGAACAATCCGACGGGCGCCGTGTACGACGACGCGATGCTCGCCTCGCTCACCGAGATCGCCCGCCGCCACAACCTGGTCGTCTGCTCGGACGAGATCTACGACCGGATCCTGTACGACGGCGCCACCCACACCCCGACCGCCGCCATCGCGCCCGATCTGCTGACGCTGACGTTCAACGGGCTCTCCAAGAACTACCGGGTGGCCGGGTTCCGCTCGGGCTGGCTCGCGGTCTGCGGTCCCAAGGCGCACGCCTCCTCGTACATCGAGGGGCTGACGATCCTGGCCAACATGCGGCTGTGCGCCAACATGCCGTCGCAGCACGCGGTGGCCACCGCGCTCAACGGGCGCCAGTCCATCGAGGACCTGGTGCTGCCCGGCGGCCGGATCCTGGAACAGCGCGACGTCGCGTACGACCTGCTCACCCGGATCCCAGGCGTGACCTGCGTGAAGCCCAAGGGCGCGCTCTATCTGTTCCCCCGGCTGGATCCCGCCGTATACAAGGTCAAGGACGACCGGCAGCTGGTGCTCGACCTGCTGCGGGCCGAGAAGATCATGGTGGTGCACGGCACGGGGTTCAACTGGCCGGAGCCGGATCACTTCCGGATCGTGACGCTGCCCTCGGTGCAGGACCTTACGGACGCGGTGACCCGGATCGGCACGTTCCTGGACGGGTACACCCAGCGCTGACGCCGGCCTTCGCGGTGCGGGAATCTCGTACGGGCAGCGCTCCGTTGCCGGAGAGAACACCACGCGAACAAGGAGCACCGAGGAACACCATGGATCACGTCTCCACGGCCTCTGTCTCCAGGGACCCGCTCTCGCCCGTCGCCCTGCTGGAGGACTTCTCCCTGGAGATGACGGGCAAGGACGTGCCCGGACTCGAAGAGGCCCGTGACCGCATTCCGGCCGGGACCCGGATCAACGTCACCTTCCTGGGCAACGAGGACCCGGGCATGCGGCTGGCGGCGGCCGGCGCCGTCCGGCGGTTCGGGTTCACCCCCGTCCCGCATCTGTCGGCCCGCCGGCTGCGTTCCCGCGCGGAGCTGGCGGACGTCCTGGCCGCACTGCGCCAGGACGGCGCGGCGGACCACGTCTTCGTCATCGGCGGCGACCCCGCCACGCCCCACGGCCCCTACGACGACGCCCTCACGCTCATCCGGTCCGGGCTCCTCCAGGAGTACGGCGTACGGCACGTCGGCGTCAGCGGCTACCCGGAAGGGCACCCGGCCATCGCCGGCCCGGCGCTCTGGTCGGCGATCGAGGACAAGACCGCGGCCCTGGCGCGGCACGGGCTCGCGGGGGACGTCATCACCCAGTTCGGCTTCGCCGCCGACCCGGTCCTGACCTGGGTCGAGGCACTGCGGAAGCGGGGCATCGACACGCCGGTGCGCATCGGGGTGCCCGGCCCCGCCGGTATCAAGCGGCTGATGACGTACGCGTCGCGCTTCGGTGTCGGCACGAGCACGTCCATCGCGAGGAAATACGGATTCTCGATCACCAACCTGATGGGCACGGCGGGCCCGGACCGTTTCATCCGCGCCCTGGCCGAGGGCTACGACACGGAGCGCCACGGGACACTCAAGCTGCACTTCTACACCTTCGGCGGGATCGGGGCCACGTCGCGGTGGATAGCCGATTTCCGTGCCGGGGAGGTCGCGTGACGTCCGGCCCCCCAGGTCACTCTCGGCAACCTCAGGAATACGCTCAACTTTAGACTGATTCCAAGGTAGGATGGTCTCCTGAGACGACGCCAGGAGGCCATCCCATGTATGAGCCGATCCGTACGAAGTCGGTCCACGCGATGGCCGACGTCGATGCCGACTTCCCGCACCGCAGCCGCGAGGAGGAGCTGGACATCCAGCTCGCGGGCCATCTCGCCGCGCTCCTCGCCGTCACCGACGAACTGGGTCTCGACCCGGCGGCCGAGTCCATCGCCACCCAGGTCGCCCGGCTCCGCGGCGCCCCGCCGGCCCGCCACGCGGGACTCACCGGCGCCGCCCCCGACGCCCTGCACCGCCGCGCCCTCGCGCTGGCGGGCCGCGCCCTGGTCGTCGCCGCCTCCCGCGCCGACACGGCGGTCGCGATCCTCGCGGCGGAACGCATGGACGCGCACACGGCCGCCCTGGCCGGACCGCCGCTCGTCGGCGCCCACTGACGGCCCCGGCCCGCGCGCCTCGGACACGCGCGGACCGGCCGGCCACGCCTTCCAGGAGACGAAGTAAGTGGGGTTGGGGAGCTTGTAGGTCTTCTCGGCGTACCCCGCCGTCCAGGTCGGAGTACTGGTCGCCGAAGCTGCCGATGATGTCGTAACCGGTCGCCTCGATGTGCTTCCGGGTACCCGCCTCGAACTGCACGGTGGTGCAGTTCCACGCGGCGGCGGTGGCGCAGCCGTCCGCCACTTGGCGACGCGACAGTCCCCGTCACCGCCGCAGCCGCTCCCGCCGCCGCAGCCGTCAACGAGCCGCCGTGTCCGGCCCGGAGAACCCGACTCCGGTCAGCTCGGCCGATTCCGTCCACAGGCGGCGGGCCGCCTCCGCTCGGCCCCGACATGGCGGACCGGGCGGCCGAGGCCGCGGTGGCGGCGGCTCGCGCGGGGGCGTGCGTACGGTTCGCGCCGTGACGCGCCCGCGCCCCCGGAGCCGAGCCGGGGCTCCGGGGGCGCGGTGTGCGGGGTCGGCACGGACCGGGTGCTCGACCGGCGCGTGGGGTGGTGCCGCTCCGGGCGCGATCGTCAGCTGGTGCTGCCGGTCACCGCCACCATGGTGGCCGTCCCCGGGTAGCCGGTGGGCTCCTCGGTGGCGTCCCACTTGCCGTTGGCGTGGCGCAGTGTGTGCTTGATCCGTCCGTCCGCCGTGAGGACGGCGGCCTGGAACTCGCCCTCCACGGCAGCCGCGTCCACGCTGACGGCGGGCTGGTGGGCGCCCAGCTTGCCGCTGAGGCTGCCGAAAGCACTCCAACTGCCGCTGTCAGCACGGATCGCGTGCTTGATCTCACCCGTGGGGCTGGAGAGAACGATCTGGAGATCGCCGCCGATACCGGCGAAGGCCATACCGTTGACGGAGTCCAGCCCGGTGGGCAGATTGCTCACCCGGCCCCAGCCGGTCCAGGTGCCGTCCGCGTTCCGGAGGCCGTGGTACGCCTTCTTGTCGGCGACGACACCGATATGGGTCAGGCCGCCCGAGGTCCCCGAGACGGTGACCTCCGTGGCGTTGCCGAGGGCGCCGAGCTTCGTGGTCACATTGCCCCAGATGCTCCACTTCTCGTCCGCGTCCTGGGTGGCGTGGTAGACGTTGCCGCCCGACAGGGCGACCAGGGCCAGCCCCTTGCCCGTCGAGGTGACCGCGATCCGCGATGTCACCCCGGGGAGCACGCCGATCTCCTTCGTGATGTCCCGGAACGCCTCCCAGCCGCCGGTGGCGCGGCGGTTGGCCTGGTAGATCCGTCCGTCCCCGCCGAGGGCGAACACGTAGTTCTTGCCCGAGATGGCGGCGTCGGCGGCGTACGACACGTCCGTGACCGTACCGGCGACCTTCTGCACGTCGCCGAAGCCCGTCCAGTCCCCGTTGCTGTCGCGGATCGAGTGGTAGATCCCGCTGCTGGTCCTGGTCACCATCTGGAGCTTCCAGGCGGTGAGGGTGGAGGCGGTGGAGTCCTTGATCCACGTACGGATGTCGTCGACACGGCCGGCCACCGCGCCGGTCCGCGTCTCGTCCGAGCCGAGGCACCCGCCCTGCCACGACCTGCTGGCGACGGCGACCAGCTCCAGCCGGCCGTCGTTCTCCCGGAACGTGGGCGCTCCGGTGTCGCCCTTGCAGACCGGGGTGCCGTCGATGCCGACGGTGGTCTCCTGGACCGTACCGGCGGTGAAGGACGCGCCGTGCAGGCGGTCGGGCACCCAGGTGTCCTTGGTACGGCCGTATCCGGCGCCCTTGAGGGCCTCGCCCTCGACGGGCGCGGTGGTCGCGGGGTGCAGCAGGGGGACACCGTGCACCGGGGTGGCGAGCTTGGCCACCACGAGGTCGCGGTCCTGGCGGGGCACCAGGTACGTGATCTCCCGTACCTCCCCGGTCGTACCGGTGAGGTCGGTGCGGCCGATGGTCGCGGTGCTCTTGCGGGCCGGGGCTCCGGCGGCGAGGGTCCCCGCCTTGGCGGGATCGTCCACGAAGCAGCTCGCGGCGGTGATCAGCCACTGGTTGTTGAGAAGCGCGCCCGAGCAGGCCCGTACGCCACCGATGTCGATCTTCGCGGTGAAGGCGTAGGCGCTGTTCGCCACCGGATCACCGGCGATCGCCTGGGCGGGCGCGATCGTGAGCGTGCAGGCGGCGGCCATGGCGGCCAGCAGCGATATTCCGCGCGCCCTTCGGGAAGGTCTCAAAGACACGTGTCATCCTCGTCAAAATCGACTTCGAAAAAGGAGGTGAAGGTATACAAGGGGAAGAGAACTGAGCCTCGGTCAGAGACCTGCGGGACCGGGCGGGACCGGGCGGGACCGGGCGGGAGCAGGCAGGACCTGGGGCGGGACCAGGCGGGACCTGACAGTCCGGACGGGCCGAACGGCACCGGCCGCTACGGGACGGCACCGGGCGGAACGCGGGCCCGCGAACGCCGGCCCGTCGCTACTTGGACGACCTGATCTCCACGAGCATGTACGCACGGCCCTGGTCGTCCGCGCTCTCGCCGACGGGAGTCCAGGCGTTCTTGTCGACGTCGAAGGTCTTCTTCTCGGCATCGACCGTCATGTCGACCTCGGTCTTGTAGTCGTTGCCCCGCACCGCGTAGACGGACGGGATCTCCAGGGTCAGCCAGCCCGAGTTGCCGACGACCTGGAAGCAGATCTTCTCCTTGCTCCGGGCCCAGATCTCCAGCAGGCCGGTGCCGCTCGCGCAGTCGGCGAGCGTGATGTGGCCGTCACCGCGCTTGAGGAGGATGTTCCGCTCCGCCAGGATCTTGTCGGCGCCGGGGTAGCTGAAGTCCTCCACCGCGTAGCCGGGAGCCTCGTCCGCCACGGACGCGACCGTCCCGGGCCCCGCCCCCGGCCCGGCGGCCTGCGCGCCGGGCACGGCGCTCGCCACCCCGAACCACGCCAGGGCCCCCGCGGTCACCGCCGCCAGAGTGGTGCCCACGAGTCTTTTCCGATGAGACCTTGCCTGCGTTACGACGCGTGCCTTCACTGCGTTCCTCACTTCTCGGCTCCGGGCGGGCGAGCCGGAGCACATTTACACGCAGACGCGAGGGCAGCCGAAATGATCGCACAGTCCCCCGTTTCCGGCAATGGAATAGACGCCCACTTGCCGGAAAACTGCTCGAATCCTTTTTATGTAACCCCGCGCACCCGACCCTGTCCACTTCGTGAACTCTTACAAATAGGGCGGGCGCCGGATTGCGCACGTGACCTCGATCACTTCGGCCGAAGGTTGTACGGAATTCGATGAAGAAGCGATAACGAACCACGGAGAAGGTCCGCCCGGATTACCCCGGCCGGGCAACATCGACCGATCAGAACAAGCCAACAGGGGTCACGGATTGGCCATGAAGCGACTGTGAAATTCGTGCACCGCGAGCAAGGATCGGGGCTTCTCCCGCCGGTCTCCCGATCGGCGGGACATGGCACGGGTGCGTGATCGCCCCGTGCGGCCACAGGGTCTGATCGGCAGTGAAAAACGGGGGAAACATGCAGATGAGGCGGTGTGATGAGCCCGCGTGGGCGGCAGCGGTGACTGCGGCCGGCAACGCGCGGGGGCACGTTCCCGGGACACGGTGATTCTTCTTCCGGGACACGTCGTTCCCGGCACGTTCCCGGCACGTTCGCGGCGCGTTCCCGGCGCGCGATGAGCTTGTCCGTCCCGTAGCCGAGTGGTCGGGGGCTCGGTGACCGGCCTCCCGGCCGGTCGGGAGGCGGCCGATACGGAAACACCTCCGTACGCCTCGCTCCGACCGCCGTCGAACATGGCTGGACTCGACGCGACGCATTCCCGCGTTCTTTCCGCGTTCTTTCCGTGCTCTTCCCCGCGTTCTTTCCGCACTCTTTCCCTCTGACATCGCCCGCGCCCCTTCGACGGGCGCGATTTCCGGCGGCGTGGCGACACGCGCATTCAAGGGAGTAATGCATTGAAAGTCAGTTTGCGAGGCTTGCCGGGATGGCGTGGCCTGGTGGCCACACTGATAGCCCTGGTGATGGTTCTGGGAATCGATCCGCGCCCTGCGTCGGCAGCCGACGATCCGCCGGAATACGAAAGATCCGACGTTCTCCTGGAATGGGAATACGGTGGCCCGGGGGTACAGCGGGCGGCCGAGGCGGCCCTGCTGGGGTCGGACGACGACATCCAGACGTTCATGGATGAGGAGCTGCCGGCCATCCAGGTGGAGGACCTGCGGGTCGAGGTGGCGCAGCTCATGGCCGCGGGCGGTCCGGGCGTGCGGGACGCGGCGAACGTCGCCCTGGGCGGGGGTGAGGAGCAGCTGCACGACTTCCTGGACAGCGCCTTCCTCCCGGCGTACGAGGAGGATCTGCGCGTTCAGGTGGCGCAGATCCTGGCCTTCGGTGGTCCGGGCGTGAAGAAGGCGGCCGGCAAGGCGCTGGACGGCACGGCGGCCGACTGGAAGGCGTTCGTCACGAAGGGCCAGCACGCGGCGCGGGACGACGACAACCGGGTGCAGGTCGGCCAGTTGTTGGTCTCGGGCGGCCCGAATGTGAAGAAGCTGGCGGGCCAGGCCCTGGACGGCACGGCCGAGGACATCCAGGAGTTCCTGGACCACGGGTGGCAGGTCGCCGCCGCGCGTGACCAGGAGACGCTCACCATCACCGAGCTGGCCCAACTCGCCGACCAGGCGCAGAAGCAGGCGGCCGAGCTGACCGAGACCGCCAAGGAAGAGGCGGCGAAGGCGGAGAAGGCCACCCAGGCGGCCAAGAAGGCGGCGCAGGTCGCGGCCCAGGAGGCCCTGGCTGCCAAGGAGTCGGCGGGCAGGGCGGGGGCGGCCGCGTCCCGTGCGGCGGCCGCCGCCGACCGGGCGGCCCAGGCGGCCCGTACGGCGGTGTCCGCGGCAGCGGCCGCGAACGCGACGGCACGGGCTGCCGCTACCGCGGCGGCCCAGGCGGCCTACGCCGCGAGCCGGGCGGGGAACGCGGCGGCCGCGGCCAGGTCGGCGGCCGGCGCCGCGGCCGGCGACGCCTCGCGGGCCAAGCAGGCCCGGGAGGCCGCGCAGAAGGCCCGCGACGCGGCCAAGGGCGCGCGGAAGGCGGCGGACGCCGCCGACCAGGCGGGCATCGCCGCCGACGGAGCCGCGAAGGCGGCCAGCGCCGCGGCCAGCGCGGGTGTCAACGCGGCGGCGGCGGCGTCTGCGGCGGCCGACGCGAGTCGCTGGGCCGGCCAGGCGGGTGCCAAGGGTGACGAGGCCGCCGCGGCGGCGGCCCGGGCGAAGCGCCTCGCCGATCAGGCCACGCGGGCGGCGGGCGTCGCGCAGTCCAACGCCAAGCAGGCCGGCACGGCAGCCCGGCAGTCGCGCGACGCGGCCAACGACGCCGCCAAGCACGCCGAGGCAGCGGCGACCGCGGCGGACAAGGCCGCCGACGAGGCGGGCAAGGCGGTGGACGCCGCCAAGGAGTCGGCCCTCGCGGCGAACGCGGCCACCGACGCCGCGAACAGCGCGCTGACGGCGGCCGAGCGGGCGTCGGACGTGGCGGAACTGGCCCGCAAGGCCGACGCCGAGCGGCTGACCCAGCAGCAGGACGAGGCGGTTCTGGCGGCGGAGGAAGCGGACCGGGCCCACACGGCCCAGGTGGCCACCGCCCAGTGGGAGATCGGCCGCCTCCAGCGGCTCAGCTCCGAGACACTGCGACTGGTGAAGGAGGCGGCGGAGGCGTCCGACCCGGCGGTCACGACCGCCAAGGGGCGGCAGGCCGCGGTCAACCTGCTGCGAAGCGGCGGGACATGGGTACGGGAGGCCGCCGAGGACGCTCTGACGGGCACGTCCGCCGACGTGGGCGAGTTCGCGCGCACCAGGCTGACGCTGGCCATGGAGCAGGACGACCGGGCCAGTGTGGCGCACATCGCCGCGACCACCGAGATCCCCGCGCAGCAGCAGGCCGCCCTGGACGTACTGGACCAGCCGATCGGCCAGGTACGCGAGTGGCTGCGCACCCGGGCCTACCCGGGCAAGGCGGACGACGACCGGATCGCCGTCGCCAGGATCGCGACCACGGGCGGTCCGGGCGTACGGGCCGCCGCCGGGAAGGCGCTGGACGGTACGGCGGCCGACCTGGCGTACTTCCTGGAGGTCGGGCAGGGCGAGGCGCGCGAGGACGACGATCGCGTGGCGGTCGCCGAGGCTCTCGCCCGCGGGGGTCCCGAGGTCCAGGCCGCGGCGCAGGCCGCGCTCTCGGGTCCGCCGGCCGGACTGCGCCCCTTCCTGGAGATCGGTCTGCACAGGGCGCGTCAGCGTGATGCCAACGCGGCCGCCCATGTCGCCGAGATCAGCGTCCTGATCCAGGCCGCCTACAAGTCGGCGGCGCTGGCCCGCAAGAACGCGGCCGAGGCGCAGAAGGTGGCGGCGGAGGCGGGCAAGAACGCCGCCGCGGCCGTCGAGTGGGCGAACAAGGCCAAGGCGTCGGCCGACCAGGCGAACACGTACGCCGTGCAGGCCGACAAGTCCGCCGACCAGGCGGCCGAGTCCGCGGCGAAGGCCGCCGAGTCCGCGCGGACGGCCCGGAACGCGGCGGCGTCGGCGCGGCAGGACGCGCAGTCGGCGGCCCGCTCGGCGGAACGCGCCCAGCACTCCGCCGCCGTCGCCTTCAACTATTCCGTCGCGGCGAACAACTCGGCCTTCCAGGCGAGTGTTTCCGCCCAGGCGGCGGGCGAGGACGCGGCCGCGGCCGCCAAGGCGTCGACCGAGGCCCTGAAGATCGCCGCCGACAGACTGGTCGCGGAGCTGAAGGCGCAGATCCAGGAGGAGGCCAAGGAGACCAGCAAGCCGCTCTCCGACGCTGAGCTCCGTAAAGCGCTGGAGAAGCGGCTGGTCACGTACCGGCAGAATCTCCTACAGGACGGGAACCTCAAGCCGGGTGAGACGCTGCTGGTCTGCGGTGGTGACGGGGCCGGCGGCATGGCGTGCATCACCAGCACCTATCTCGACCGCCTGATCGCCTGGTACGTGGGCGCCGACGAGATCGAGGACTGCCTTCAGAACAAGAAGCCCTCGTGCCTCGCGGGCCTCGCGCTCAACGCTCTCAAGCTCAAGATCCTCAAGAAGACATGCGTGAAGAGCGGCTTCGCGCTGGTTCGCCGCGCGGGTTGCCCCATCGGTTTCACGGACGACACGGTCGCGGACGCCTTCACGGGGATGAACAAGGGGGGAGGCCACGCCGTCCGGCACCTGATCAAGGACGGGCTGATCCCCAACAAGGGAAGCGTCGCCACCCAGGTCAAGTACTTCCAGGAGAACTTCTCCAAGGTGCTGACGTCGCCGGAAAAGACGTTCGACTGGAAGATCGGCGGCACTCAGGCCAAGGGATTCGCCAAGAAAGTCGACGGCAAGGTGGTCGTGCTGTTCGTGGCGAAGGAAGGACCGTATCAGGGTAAGATCCTTTCTTCGATGATGCCCGGAGCCAAGAACATGACGAAGTGGGGCCTCTGGTGAGTTCTCTCAAGGAAGCCATCTGCTGGAGTGGTCCCGCTGTCGTCATTCTCTTCACGCTCGGGCGGGCCGAATCCTCCCTGCTGGAGAGCGAATTCGAGACGCCCGGCATGCGCCCGGACGAGGTCGAACGCTTCCCCGTCTCCGCCGAGGAGGGCGGCCGTCAGGCGGTCGTCCGGGAGTACGATCTCACCTTCCAGGACGCCGACCAGGATTTCGCGCCCTACTTGCGGACGTGCTTGCGTAAAGCGTCCGCGCACGCGGAGGGAATCGCCTGGCTGGCGTTCGAGGGGGCGTTCCATTTCGATCATCTCTTCACGGAAGATGTCGCGGACCAGATTTACGGGTACCGCGTTCCGGGGGGCGATCCCGTGGTCGCCTGGGATTCCGCGATCTTGAAGAGTGACGGCTGGAAACAGGAGATCGGGGAAGTGCGATCCGTTCTGGACAGCGCCTTCCCGATGGACCCCGGGCGCTGATCCCCGGGCGTCGGGCTACCGGGCGCTGAGCTGCCGAGTGCCGAGCTACCGGGCGCTGACTCCCCGGACCGACCCGCCGTCAGCGGCGGTGCCCCCGGAGCCTCAACAGGCTCCGGGGGCACGCTGTTTCGTGGTGGAGGGGTCGTCAGCCCAGGCGCTCGACCAGCGCGTGGTACTCGTCCCACAGCTCCTTCGGCGTGTGGTCGCCGAAGGTGTTGAGGTGCGCGGGCACGAGCGCCGCCTCCTCGCGCCAGACCTCCTTGTCGACGGAGAGCAGGAGGTCGAGTGCGGAGTCGGACAGCGCCAGGCCGTTCGTGTCCAGGGACTCCTTCGTCGGCAGGATGCCGATCGGGGTCTCGACGCCGTCCGCCGTGCCGTCCAGCCGCTCCACGATCCACTTCAGGACGCGGCCGTTCTCGCCGAAGCCGGGCCAGACGAAGTCGCCCGCCCCGTCCTTGCGGAACCAGTTGACGTAGTAGATCTTCGGCAGCTTCGACTGCTGCTTGTCGGCGCCGACCTTGACCCAGTGCGCCATGTAGTCGCCCATGTTGTAGCCGCAGAAGGGCAGCATGGCGAACGGGTCGCGGCGCAGCTCACCGACCTTGCCCTCGGCCGCCGCCGTCTTCTCGGAGGCGACGTTGGCGCCGAGGAAGACACCGTGCTGCCAGTCGAAGGACTCGGTGACCAGCGGTACGGCGGAGGCGCGGCGGCCACCGAAGAGGATCGCCGAGATCGGGACGCCCTTGGGGTCCTCCCACTCGGGTGCGATGATCGGGCACTGCCCGGCGGGCACGGTGAAGCGGGCGTTGGGGTGGGCGGCGGGCGTGCCGGACTCCGGGGTCCAGTCGTTGCCCTTCCAGTCGGTGAGGTGCGCGGGCGGCTCCTCGGTCATGCCCTCCCACCAGACGTCGCCGTCGTCGGTGAGCGCCACGTTGGTGAAGACCGAGTTGCCCCACATGGTCTTCATCGCGTTGGCGTTGGTGTGCTCGCCGGTGCCGGGCGCGACGCCGAAGAAGCCCGCCTCCGGGTTGATCGCGTACAGCCGGCCGTCCGCGCCGAACCGCATCCAGGCGATGTCGTCCCCGATGGTCTCCACGGTCCAGCCGGAGATCGTCGGCTCCAGCATGGCGAGGTTGGTCTTGCCGCAGGCGGAGGGGAAGGCCGCCGCGACGTACTTCGCCTCCCCGCGGGGCGGGGTGAGCTTGAGGATCAGCATGTGCTCGGCGAGCCAGCCCTCGTCGCGCGCCATGACGGAGGCGATGCGCAGCGCGTAGCACTTCTTGCCCAGCAGCGCGTTGCCGCCGTAGCCGGAGCCGTACGACCAGATCTCGCGCGACTCGGGGAAGTGCGAGATGTACTTGGTGGAGTTGCAGGGCCACGGCACGTCGGCCTCGCCGGGCGCGAGCGGCGCGCCCAGGGTGTGCACGGCCTTCACGAAGAAGCCGTCGGAGCCCAGTTCGTCGAGGACCGGCTGTCCCATGCGGGTCATGGTGCGCATGGAGGCGGCGACGTACGCGGAGTCGGTGATCTCGACGCCGATCGCGGAGAGCGGCGAGCCCAGCGGGCCCATGCAGAACGGGACCACGTACATGGTCCGGCCGCGCATCGCGCCGCGGAAAATGCCCTGGTCACCGGCGAAGATGTCGCGCATCTCGGCCGGGGCCTTCCAGTGGTTGGTGGGGCCCGCGTCCTCCTCCTTCTCGGAGCAGATGAAGGTCCGGTCCTCGACGCGCGCCACGTCGGAGGGGTCGGAGGCTGCGTAGTACGAGTTCGGCCGCTTGACCGGATCGAGTTTGCGGAACGTGCCCTTGGCGACGAGCTCCCCGCACAGGCGCTCGTACTCGCTCTCGGACCCGTCGCACCAGACCACCCTGTCCGGCTGCGTGAGGGCGACGATCTCGTCCACCCAGGAGATCAGCTCCTGATGATCGGTGGGGAGGGGGCTGAACATGCTGGTGGGAGCCGCGTTTTCGCGCGCCACGATTGCTCCTTGATGAGGGTTTTGAGGTTGTCTGCCCCTTGGGGGCTGCGACCCGGATGCTTCGTAGCCGCTCATCCGGTGCCGACCGCACTCATTTGATCATCCGACGGTAGCGCCCATCTGTCCAGAGGGCCGCACACGTGAGCATCGCCACTCGTCCGCCGGGCGTGGCGCGGCTCGTCCGCCGGGCACGGCGCCGCTCATTCACATGACGTGGCGTGGCTCATCCGCATGGTGTGGCGTGGCTCATCTACATGGCGTGGCGCCGCGACTTCGCCGGGCGTAGCGCTACAACCGGCCGTACCGAGACGTAACCTACGGACCCGTAGGTAGCATGAGCGCATGAACCCTGCCGCGTCCGATCCGCCCGCGAACGCCCCGCAGTCCGAAGGGGGGCCGGTCGAGATCCAGCTGCCGAGCCCGGTCAAGCCGAAACTGCGCGGCTGGCTGCACGCGGGCATGTTCCCCGCCGTACTGATCGCGGGGGTGGCCCTGATCATCCTGACGGACTCCACCCGCGCCCGGATCGCCTGCGGGATCTACGTCCTGACGGCCTGCCTGCTCTTCGGCGTCAGCGCCGTCTACCACCGCGGGAACTGGGGCCCGCGCGGCGAGGCCGTGCTGCGCCGACTGGATCACGCCAATATCTTCCTGATCATCGCGGGCACCTACACCCCGCTGACCATGCTGCTGCTCCCCGCCTCGACCGGCCGCACGCTGCTGTGGGCCGTGTGGGCGGCGGCAGCGGCGGGGATCGCCTTCCGGGTCTTCTGGGTCGGCGCGCCGCGCTGGCTCTACACGCCCTGCTACATCGCGATGGGCTGGGCGGCCGTCTTCTTCCTGCCCGACTTCATGCGCACCGGCGGGATCGCCGTGCTCGTGCTCGTGATCGTCGGCGGGCTGCTCTACAGCGCGGGCGGTGTGATCTACGGCCTCAAGCGCCCCAACCCGTCACCTCGGTGGTTCGGTTTCCACGAGGTGTTCCACTCCTTCACCCTGGCCGCCTTCGTCGTGCACTTCGTCGGTATTTCGCTGGTGGCCTATCAGCACTCCTGAGGCACGGGGGTCTGAAGCGCGAGGGTCCGCGGGACCGGGGTCCGATGTACCGGGGTCCCTACGGCCGTCACGGGCCGGATCGACCCCGTGGTCCGCTCCGGCCCCTTGCTCCACTTCGTCCCCGCCGTTCCCGCCGTTCCCACGGCTCCCACCGCTCCCCCGGCCGCGGTTGCCTCGCCAGTCAGGCGAGCGCAGCCGCGGCCTCGTTCGTGGCCGCGACGCCAGGGTCACCCGCCAGGTCCCGACCGCGACCACCATGACGACCACGGCCCCGACCGCCGGCTCACCCCCCAGCAGGAATCCCGCGACGCACAGCGCCGCCACGGCCACGACCAGCGCGTGGATGACATTCCCCATCCCGGCCTCCCTCCGCACGGGCGCGCCTTCACGGATTGTCCGCCCCTTGACCACACATCGTCACATGTCGTGCGCGCAAATCAAGAGGGCGTCCTCGTGCGGGAGGGCACATCGGGACGTACGGGGGCGCAAAGCCCGGGCACGCCCACGCACACCCACGCACGCCCGTCACGCGTTGGCGGGGAGGGCGAGTACGAGAGCGGACTCGTTCTCCGGGAGGTACCGCACGCTCACGACACACCCCACCTGCACCTGCCGCACGAAGCGCGGCGGCAGGTACTTCTCGACGCCGGTGGTGTACATGGAGCCGTCGGGACGGGTGACGGCCAGGCCGATCACCAGCTTCGGGTTGCCGCCGCGCATCTCGCCCTGGACATCGAGGGAGCGCACCACCGCCTGGGCGGCCACACCGCGCTCGGCGATCTCCAGGTTCTCCCTCGTCGTGACGCCCTGCCGGACCATCGCCTCGTTCAGCGCCCCCTGGGCGCCGACGACGTCACCGGACAGGTCCAGCTCGACCTTGTCCGTACGGCCCGGGAGGTAGCGCACCGGGAACACGGCGCCGGGGCGCACCAGGGGCAGGTCGGTCACCGGGACGACCATCCTGGCGTACGAGGCGAAGGAGGTGCCGTCCGCGCGCTGCACCATCAGCTCCACCCGCAGCTCGGGCTGGTCGTTGAGCGTCATCCCGGTGGCACGGCTGCCGGTGACGGTCCCCACGCCCAACGGGGCGGAGCGGAACGCCGCCGTGTTGCGGCCGGAGAGCGCCGACATCACGCTGTCGCGGGTGAACGCGAGCGCGATCGGGACCAGGGTGAACGCGAGGATCGGCGCGATCATCTGCGGACCGACCCAGGCGAGGAACTCGAAGCCGTCGTCCACCGGAGTGGTGAGCCCGTACCAGAGGTAGTGGCCGACCGAGCCGAAGAGGAAGAGCAGGGCAGCGACGCGGATGAGCTTCTTCATGTTCCTTTTCCGTCCTTCCCGAGGGGGCCTTCGCCGTTGCCGACCGGCCGATACGGGGACAGTACGAGCGCCGTACCGCCTACCAGTCCCAGGTTCGGCGCCCCGGGGTCCGGCTTTGCCCCCGAGGCCCGGCTATGACTACGGGGCCCGGCTACAGCCACGGGGCCCGGCTATAACCTGAGGCCCATGCGGACCGGGACCGGGACAGAAGCGCGGACCTCCGGGGCGGGCGCGCCGCCGCGCGCCGTCCGGCCGCGCGCCATGGTGATGGACGAGGTGTGGCGGCGGCTCGACGGGGTCGGCCCGCTGAGCGGCCCCCAGGGCGGCCCGCTCAGCCGTACGGTCAAGCTCGTCCTCGACCCGCTGGTGATCCGGCCCGTCCTCCACCCGCAGTGCGCGGGCCCGCTCGTGACGGCGGACGGCGCGGCGCTGCTGGCCACGCTGATGACGGCGGCGGGGGACACGCTGCGCGCGACGGCCGCCTGGTTCACGCTGCTCAAGCAGGTGCGCCGGGGGCTGCGGATCACCGAGGGCCATCCGCAGGACCTGTACTTCCAGCTCTGCTTCGAACTGGCCACCACCCTCGGACCGCCCGACCCCGCGACCGGCCGGGCGACCGCCGAGGAGGCGGTGCGGCAGGTACACGACGCCGCCCGGGGCCGTACCACCCAGGCGCTGAGGGAGTACGTGACGGACCCCGCGCACGCGGCGGGGCTCACCGAGGCGCTCGCTGCGGCCTGGGCTGACCGGCGGGTGCGGGAGGCGGCCGGGGACGCGGCGGGCACGGCCGCCAACGGGGGCGCGGCGGACACGGGCAACGCGGCCAACAGAGGCGCGGCGGGCGGGGCTCTCGTGCGGGAGGTGCTGGACGCGTGCGCACCGCGCGCCGGTGGGGGCCGCCGGGACGACGGCGAGCGGGCGCTCGGGCGGCTGGTCGTGGACGGTGCCGGTACGGCGGCCGGGCTGGCCCTGTGGGACGGCGGGCCGGCGGCCACCGGGACGACGCCCGGCTTGCCTGGACCCGGCCTGCCGTCGGCCCGGGAGCTGGGACTGACGGAGCGTCCCGTGCCGGCCGGGCCCCGGCTGGGCGGCGGGGCCGTCTCCACGTCGGCGCTCGGGGCGCCGTTCGACCGTACGGTGCACGAGCGGATCTTCACCGTGTTGCAGACCTCGAACGACCGGGCCGCGCTCGCCCCCGTCCCGGAACTGGTCCTCCGGGAGATCGGGCGGAGCTGCGCGCCCTGGGCGCTCGCGGACGAGTCGCTGCGCGTCGCCGCCACGGTGGGCGCGCGACTCGCGTTGGGGCTGAGCCCGTTGGGGGGCGGGCCGTTGGAGGTCAGCCCGTTGGGCGCGGCGTACGAGGAGGAGTCGGCGGCGGGGACGGAGGCACACCGTACGGTCAACAGCCGCTGGCGGCGCGAGGCTTACGTGCTGCGGGCGCGGCGTCTGGCGGTGGATCCGGGCGGCGTGCGCGAGGGGCCGCTCGCGCGGATCGCCGAGGATCTGCGGACCCCGTGGCGGGCGTATCTGCGGCGGCTGTGGGTGCGGCTGCACGGGCGCGACGTACGGGAGGCGCCGATAGGGCGCGTCGACGAGCTGTGGGACGTGCTGGACGGGGTGGCCCGCTCGGTGATCCTGGACCACCGGGGCCGAGTGCGGCAGGCGCTCAGCGCGCTGCCCGTCGGTGGGGGGACGGGCTCATGAACGGCACCGTACGGATCGAGCGCGTGGAGGACGGTCACCTCCTCTACGCCGTCACTCCCCTCGACACGCTTGCGGGAGGCACGGGCGGTACCGGCGGTACGGGCGGTACGGGCGGTACGGGCGGTACGGGCGGTACGGGCGGTACGGGCGGTACGGGCCCGAGCGTCCTGGACGCGGCGCCGGGTGTGGACGTAGCCGTGCTGGAGGTGGCGGGCGGCCATCTGGCCTGGAGCGTGCTGGCGCTGGAGGCCGCGCCGGTGGCGGTGCTCGACGACCCGGCGCGGGCGCAGGACTGGCTGTGGGCCGTGTACGGCGAAGACGTCGCGATCGCCCTGGCCGGCCTTGTCTCCGGTACGGACTCCACGGACCGCCTCGTCGTGGGTTCCTCCCCCGCCCTGCCCCAACTGCTTTCGAGCGCGCGGCGGCTGGCGTTCGCGCACTGGGCGGCGCGGTGGTGGCCGGCGTCGTTGATCGATGCCGTACCGCCGCTGGACGAAGGCGTGTTGGAGGAGGAGACCGGCGAACTGACCGAGGAGTGCGACCTGCTCCTCGGCGCCGACACATGGGACGAGGACGGGCACGGGGAGGGGTACGAGTACGGGGAGGGCGCCGCCCCCTCCCACCACCGCCCGCACACCGCGCCCCGCGCCACCGACTACGCGCTCGCCGCCGGTCCATCGACGGCAACGGGAACGGGTTCGGGGACGAGTTCGGAGGCGGGGGCGGGGGCGACGGCCGAGGCGGACGCGCTGACACTCGCGCGCGGTACGGGCGGCTCCGACTGGCGCCGCTACCCGCCGGGACTGATCGACGCCTCCGAGCATGCCGTGTCCTGGGAGGTCGTACGGGCGGCGGCGCGCACCACCGTCACGGTCCGGGCCGTCGCCGCCCCGGGACCGGCCTCCCTCGACCCGGGACTGACACCCCGGGCGACGGTCGGCGGAGCCGCCGACCCCCTGGACGTCGGCCTGCGGCTGGTGGACGACCTGTGGCTCGGCAGCGCCGGGCTGCCGGACGTACGGACCGGGGAACTGACCGTCGACATCCACCTCCCCGGCTTCGGCACACCGCCACGGACGCCGCACGAGGACCGGTCGGCGCAGCAGGCCGTACGGGCCCGGGTACGGGACTTCGTACGGAACCGGCTCGCCGGAGCGCCCACCTCCGCCCCGCTGCTGCGCGCCGAGATCGTGGCGGCGGCCGACGACGAATCGGACTTCTGATGGACGAGCATCTGATGGACGAGCTTCTGGTGGACGAGGCGATCGCGCGGGTCTCCGCCCTCGTGGACGCGGGCTGCGAAGCTTTTCTCCGAGGTGAATTCCCGTCCGCACAAGGGCTGTTCGACCAGGCGGTGACAGCGGCGGACCATATCGAAGCGCCGCCGCATCACCCCGACGTACTCGCCGTACGAGCCCAGGCCCTGATCAACCGGGCGACCACCGCCGACCGGATGGGCGACCACCCGGCGGCGGTCGCGTCGTTCCGCGCGGCGCTCGCCCTGTGCGAGCCGCTGCCCGAACCGGCCGGCCCGGTCCTGCGCGCCTCCGCCCTGGTCAATCTCTCCCAAGCCCTGCTCCACACAGGCGACTTCGACGGCGGCCGGGGCGCCCTGGAGGAGGCCCGCGCGCTGCTCATCGCGCCGGACGGCGGAGCCCCGCCGCCGGGTTCCGACACCGCCGATCTGCTGATCGGCTGCCTCGTCGCCCTCACCGAGCTGACGGTCCAGCGCGAAAGATGGTCACGGGCATATGAGTTGGCGACCGAGTCGCTCGATGTCGTGCTTCGGCACCGTCCGGAGCTGGCCGGGCGCCCGCTGATGAATCTGTCCGCCATCGCGCTGGCCACCGGACGGCTCGCGCTGGCGGAGGACTTCGCCCACCAGGCGCTCACCGCCTTCCAGGAATCCGGCACGCCCGCCGGAACCGCCGAGGCCCAACAGGCCCTGGCCCAGCTGTATCTGCGCTCCGGCCGGACGGACGAGGCGCGCTCCCTGCTCGACGCCGCCCAAGCCTTCTTCGAGCGGGCGGGCATGAGTCACCAGTGCGGCATCGGTCTGGATCTGCTCGGACTGCTGGCCGCGCTGGAAGCCGACCACGCGCGCGCCGCCGAGCTGTACGTACGGGGGCTGGACCGGTTCGAGAAGTCCGGCGCCCCGGTCGCGGCGGCGGAGGTACGGGTACGGCTGGCCGCCGCGCTGCACGCGGCCGGGCTGCACGGGGAGAGCGAAGGCCAACTGGCGCTCGCACAAGCCGCGTTCGCCGCGAGCGGGCTCGGGCTGCGGCGGGCCCAGACCGACTACTTCCACGCCGCGCTGCTGGAGAACCGGCTGCTGAGCGCGCCCGCCCCCGGCCCTGACTCCGCCGCCGCCCTGCTGGGGAGGGCCGTCGCGCTGGCCGTACCCGCCGCGCTCGCGATCGACGCCGTACGGTTCACGCTCGCCAACGGCTCCCAGCGCGAGCGGTGGCACCAGGAGATCGCGGCGCCCGCGATGCGGCTGGCGTTCCGGCTCGCCGCGCGGGCGGGGGCGGGCGCGCTCGTCAGTCAGCTGATCGAGTCGCAGTGCGCGGGCACCCCCCTCGTGGGCGGCCCGGCGGGAGGAGACGGCCCGGCGGAAGACGGCGCGGCGCTCGAACCGCCGCGCTTCCTGGAGCCGTTGACTTTCCCGAACCGCGCCCCGGACCCCGCACCGGCCCCCGCACCGAACTCCGCACCGGACGCCCCCTCCACCGACACCTTCCGGCTCGGCGCGGCCCTCGCCGATGTCGCGGCCGACGCGGGTCTGCTGGTCGCCCCGCCGCCCCGGCTGGTCCTGGACCGGACGGGCGCGGTGGCGCTGGAGCCGTACATCGCCGAGGCCGAGACCAGGTACGGCGGCCGGATACGCGACGCACGGAAGGTGCGGACCTGGTGAGCGACGTTCCCACGGCCCTGGTCAGAATGGCCGACGCCGGAGACCTCTACATCTCCTGGCGCTGGACCCACGACCTCGCGGCGACGGGCGTCGGACGCGTCCCGCGCGACCAACTCGACCGCGCGCTGGCTGCGTTGGGCGCCGCGCTCCCCGGCCCCTCGCCCGCGCTCGGCCAGGCGCTGACCACCGGGGCCCTCGCCTCCTACGAGAGCGAACTCGCCCTCGCCGAGCTGCTGTCGCGCACCCTCCTCCCGTACGGCCTCGCCAAGCAGCTGTACGAGCTGTACCAGCGCGGCGTCCGTCCCCATCTGCGCATCCAGCCGTCGCCCCGTACCGCGCAGGTCCCGTGGGAACTGCTGGCGCCCGACCCCGGCGTGCGGCTGGTGGAGATCGCGGACCTCAGCCTGCTGGCGCAGGCGAGCATCGCCCACGCCCCCGGCAGGCCGTCGCGCCCGTGGGCCGCGACCAGGCGGCTGCCGGTGGTCGGCGTCCTCGATCCGCGCGTGCCGGGATTCCGGGCGGACTCCGCCCTCGGCTCGGTGCTGGGACGGATCGGGCCCGAGGCGCCGGTCGCGCGGCTGGTCTCGGCGTACACGGCCGAGAACCGCTGGCGGCCCGCCGTAGCCGATCCGGTCGACGCGTTCCGCCGCACCGACCTCGACCGCGAATGGCTCGGCACGGCACTGCGGGAGGGCGCGAGCCGGCTGCTGTACGTGGGCCATGTGACGGCCGCCGCGCCCACCTCGGGGCTCAGCGAGAACGCCCAACTGCACTTGTCCTGCACGGCCGCAACGACCGGCTTCGCGCCGCCGCTGCGCTCCCACCGTCCGCTGTCCGCGAAGGACCTGCTGCTCGGAACGTACGGACTCGACGCCGCCCACGGCGAGGTGCGCGCCCGATCGGGCGCGGAGTGCTGGCCCATCCCCAGCCGGGTGGCCCTCATCGCCTGCGAGAGCGGCGGTGACCTGCGGTTCGTCGAGGCGCTCGGGCTGGCCACCGCGATGATCCACGGCGGCGCGGAGACCGTCACAGCGGGCCGCTGGACCCTCCCCACGGACCTCGCCTTCCACCACCTCGCGGGCGCCGCCCCGACCTCCCGGCCGCTCCAGGAGGCGATCCGCGCCATCGACGCGACACACGAGGCGGACGACGCGGTAGCGGCCCACGGCGCCTGGCAGCGGGACCGGCTGGCCGCATGGCGGGAGCTGCGTACGGTCGACCACTCACCGGTGCTGTGGGGCGCGTTCGCACTGATCAGCACGGTGGGAGCGGCGTGACAACGGCGGTGTGACACACACGGCGGATAAGGCGGGCGGCCCGTCACCACTCCGCCCCCACCTCCGCACTACTCCACCCCCGGCGCCTGCCGCAGCCGCGCCGTGACCGTCTTCGCGCGCTGGTACTCGTGCAGCGCCAGTACGCTCAGGTCCGTGCAGTGCCGTGCCCGGAGACGCCCCGGCCGCCGTGCGGCAGCTCCGCCGTCCGGAAGGGGCGGCAGTTGAGCCACGTCTCGCCCGCGTTGAGGCGCCCCCACGAGGCACGTCGTACAGCCCGCACGGCGTGCCCGAGGCTGAGCACGATGTGCTCGCCGCCGTGCGCGTGCGGCGTGAACGCGCTGCCCGGCCCGACGACACCCAGCTTGAACGTGGCGCTGGACGGCCGCTCGGGTGAGGTGTGCGCGTCGCCGACGAGGTAGTGGGCGAACTGCCCGGCGTCGATGAACCGCAGAAACTCCTCCGGGACCCCAGCTCGCGCGCCCCGTCCCGGTCGGCCCTGAAAGAGAAACCCGGCACCTGACCGTTCCAGAATCATATCGAACGAATCTCGACCACGCCCCCAATCGAAGAAATCACCCATTCTCGCGAAACCTGTCGAATCCCCCCTCAATCGCCCGGACGAATTCTTCTAGACGCAGCTCAAGCTCGGTGACAGAAATCTCTTCGCGTGCGAACAAATACCAAGCTGCAACGAGTTCATCAGTCAAATCGCTCTGCTCAATGAGGAAAACAGCCAGATCCTTCCCGTTCAGCAGATTCTTACCTTCGGAAATAACCCAGTTCGCACTCGCCGCATCTGCAGATATACCTCGACCCGCAAGTTCGACCGCTCGCCAGGAAACCCGTGAATCTCCCGCCACCTTGAGGAGGACATCAAGGGCTTCTGAATTTCTCGCAACCATTCACATTCCTTGCAATCGAGACAAAGGATCACGATTTTCAACACTAGACCAACAACACCGAACCTACTCACTCCCGGAGAGAAATTTCCCTCGCCCACGGAATGGCTGCCTCACCCTCCGGAACATCAGCGCCGCCCGCACGCAGGACATGGGCGCAACAAGTCAGGCAACTATTACCCAGAGGATGATAAGCCCCCCAGTTACCCTGAGTGTCACTCTGAAATTCTAGAGCGCGCTTAACATTCGGAAGATCAATATCGCGATTCACGATACTACGCAGCCCGGAATACGGTGCAACTATGGCTTCCCCATTGTGAGGCATCAGATGCGCGTGTTTCACGATTTCACCATCCGTCACTTCAATACTGAAGTGGTTTCCCTCACCATGGAAATGCAATGTTGCGACTCCTTCATCGCAGGTGTTGTGTACCAGCACCGGCGTGGTCCCCGCCAGCACATAGTACGTGTGCTCGCGGGGTCGCCGTCAGCTGCAATTTCGCTGGTCAGGCGCCGATTTGACAGCCGTTCCACGTCCGTGCACGTGCACTGAAGTCCGCCGGTGTTGCCGTCACTACTGCCGTCGATGGTCTGGACCGCTCAGGGAATTCTGTGGATTTGAGATCCATGTCAAGCGGCCTCGTCGTGCGGAGTGAGACTGATACTCAAGTCGGCTCCAAGGGCACGGGCCAGGCGGCGCAGCATCGGGAGGGTGGGCACCGTTCCGCCGGCTTCGAAGCGGGAGATCTGCGGCTGTTTCATCCCGCACCGCTCAGCGAGCTCGGCCTGGGACAGCCCGAGGTAGGTGCGCCGGTCGTGGACGAGTCTGCCCAGCTCGCGGGCAAGTGCTGTGGAGGCGTCATGCATGGCTCCTCCCGGGTTCAGGCGGCCGGGGTGACGATTGTGACGGTGGGCTCATCCCCAGGGGCGAGGTGCATGTCGACGGTGAGGTCCAAGGCTCGGGCCAGGCGCATGATGACAGCGATGGGCGGCAGTTCGGTGGCGGTCTCGATGCCTTCGATCTCGTCGGTGGTGGTGTGCAGGCGCTCGGCCAGGTCGGCCTCGCTCAGCCCGAGTTGCTTGCGCCGGTCGTAGACGGCTTTGCCCAGCGTCATGGCCAGGCTGGTTTCGTCGTAAACGCGGTCATACTCGAGGTCGGCGTCGAGGTGTTCACCGACCAGCTGGCGGTGGCGGCGGGTCCTCCATTCGCTGTGGTTCATCGGTTCTCCTTGAGGTCGCGGCTGTAGAGGTCGTGTTCGGCGGCTGCCTGGTGCTCGGCTTCGCACAGCCGTTGAGCGGCGTGCGCGCGGTCCACTTCGGCCTGCTCGCGCATCTTGGTCTTGCGGAACACGGTGAGCAGCACGACGCGACGGTCGGGTGCGAGCCAGTAGGTAATGCGCTGGTGAGCATCGCCGAGGCGGAAGCGCAGCTCGCGGAGCTTGCCGCCCAGGTGACGGGAGTGCGGTTCGTCGAGCGTGGTGGGCTGCTCGGCGAGCAGGTCGGCGACGCGTTCGGCCTGCTTGTAGTGATGGGCGGGAATGTTCTCCAGCCACAGTCGCACCTCCGGCTCGATCTCGATCGAGTACCGCCCGCTGTCCATAGCACCGATGATATATGGCACGGGGTGCGAGTGCGCGACTTCGTAGCTCAGGTTGTGTGCCGTCGCCTCGACCGCAGCCACTCCAGCGTCGCACACCCCAATACTCCCCCCTTCGTCCCGATGCCACGGCGCCGCCGCAAACCAGCGGCAACCGACCGAGGCGGCGCAGGGCCGGCTTCTTTCGGCAGGATCGGGCCCGAGCGGGAGAGACAGCATGCGGCCGGGCCGGTGCGTCGCCCAGTCTGGCGGCGCGGGGACCGGGGCGGGAGGGGGCGGCCTGCGACGGGCGGCCGGGAGCTTCGCTCCCCGCCGGAGGCGGTGCCGGCCACCGCCCTCGGTGGCTGCGCGACGCACGTGAAGGGTCGGCCCCCTGGTCGGCCCTGTGCCTGCGATCCGACCGTAGGACGGTCGTAGGCGACAACTTGCTGCGCGACATGCAAGGGCTCACGCCCACAACTTGCTCCTGGCGGTGCCAGGTTGAGCACCGCTCGCGCCTGGGTCCGGCCGCCCGCCGACACTCGGCACGGGCGTCTGCTGCTTGCCCAACGGTGGGTCGGTCGGCGATGTTCGGCCGGTTCAGACGGGCGGGCGCCGCCTTGATCCTCGTAGAGAAAATCTGAACGCACCGCCCTGACCAGCGCTCCGGCACGGTGGGTCAGTGGCCCCGCCCGCCGCCGCCTGATGACCACGCCCCGCGACACCCCTGCCTCCCGCCGCGTCCGCGCCAACGGCGACGGCACCGTCTACCAGCGCAAGGACAGCCGCTGGGAGGCTGCCGGATACGTCCTCGCCCCCGGCAACACCCGCAAGCGCATCCGCGTCTACGGCACCACCCGCAAGGAAGCCCTCGCCAAACTCACCGAGAAGATCGCCGCCAGCAACCGCGGCCTCCCCGCCCCCTCCGCGCAGGGCGGCCTGGCCACATACCTGACGTACTGGCTCGACGCTGTCGCGGTCCACCAACTCCGCGAAAACACGCACACCCGCTACGCCGCCGTCGCCCGGCTCTACCTCATCCCCGGCCTCGGACGGAAGAAGCTCGCAAAGCTCACCGCCAAGGACGTCCGCACCTGGCTCAACCAGCTCCGCACCGCCTGCCAGTGCTGCACCCGCGGCCTCGACACCACCCGCGACCAGCCGCGTTGCTGCGCCGCTGGGCAGTGCTGCGCCAGACGGCTCTCGCCGCTGACGCTGGCCTACGTGCACTCCGTGCTCAAGTCGGCCCTGGAGCACGCGGTACGTGAGGAGGAGATCCCGCGCAACGTCGCCCGCAACGTCCGCACCGGCACGCCTCGGCCCCGCCGCTTCGAACCCCTCACTGCTGAAGAAGCCCGCCAGTTCCTTGCCGCCGCGCGGGGACACCGGCTGCACGCCCTGTTCGAACTCGCTCTCCACACCGGCCTCCGCAAGGGCGAACTCCTCGGCCTGCGCTGGGAAGACCTCGACCTGGCCGGCGGAACCGCCAGCATCCGACGCACCCTCCAGCGCACCAACTCCGGCGGCCTGACCGCCCTCCCGACCAAGACCCAGAGCTCGGAGCGGCGGATCGCACTGCCGACCGAGTGCCTGCGCTCCCTCGACCAGCACCGCGAACGGCAGCGTCAGGAACGCGAAGCCGCGGGAACCCGCTGGAAAGCGAGCGGCTACGTCTTCACCCGGCCCGACGGCTCCCCGATCGAGGGCGCCACCCTCACCAGGCACTTCAACACCCTGCTCCGCCGCGCCCAGTTGCGCCGCATCCGTTTCCACGATCTCCGGCACTCGGCGGCGACCCTCCTCCTGGAGCAGGGCGTCGAACTCGTGGTGATCAAGGAACTGTTGGGCCATGCCCACATCGGCGTGACCGCGACGGTGTACGCCCACGTCCGGCTCCGCCTCCAACGCGACGCCATCGACCTCCTCGGCCACGCCCTCCGCAACCCCGCGGAGCTCACCAGCGGGCCCGACGACAGCGATGAACCACCCCTCGTCGGAGCCGCCGTCCGCTGACGTTGCCGTCAACTACTGCCGTCAAATGCCTCGGGGCCCGCTGATATCAGCGGGCCCCGAGGCATTTCTACCGTCCGGAGACAGTAGACCTCCTAAACAACTCACGCCTCTTTGCCAATAGACGAGATCGAGAGCTGCGTGAACCCACCTACAACCCAACCAGGGTCGGATGATATTCAGGTCGGCCACACGTCAGAATGCTACGCAAACAACGCCGGAACTCTTCTCGATCGAACCCATCTGAATCAATCCGAAATTCAAACTCGGAATCTTCAAGATGTAGATCCTGGACAGCACTCGCCGTGAAAAATACACGCAACACGTCGCCTCGAAGTTCAATTTCACGAACGGCGCCATAATTCGTCATTCCAGCTTGATTGGTGACGCAGTAAGAATCACCCTCAGGCCAGTTACTATCCGAGCGATATTCATTCCTGCGAAGATCGCACTGGAAGACGAAGTCTCGTCCTTCGTCTTCTGCGGACTCGGCTAGCCCCACCATCAGCAGCGGAGATTCATCCTCCACGCCAACTTCACGGATCTCCAGCACGACCACTCGGACCAGCTCCTAACTGTTAGGGCCACGCCACCAGAACTGACGCGTACCCGCACTATCCATCCACGTGTAGACCCAATTGGTCCCCGTGTTCGTGGCAGCTTCCTCCATGGCGGATGCGCACCAGGAACATGGCGGCAATTGCCCCTCTACATAGTACGTATCTCCCGCTACAGCAGGGGCGCGACCGAGGAGTGGATCATCTCCCGCCTTCCAGTAGGGGTGCGGCGATCCTGCAACTCGTGTCGCCCGGGCCTCGGTGTGAGACATCATGCCGCCCTTGAACTTACCCTGGGCTTTCTCGGCATCAGATGTTCTGCCGCTCCAATAGCTCGCCGATCCTTCTTCACCCGACCCGGCACCACGCACGTTTCCGTTCGAGTCAAGGACAGAAACCTCTGCGGTGTGATTCGGGCACGTATTGTGCACCAATACCGGCGTCTTGCCCGCCAGTACATAGTACGTGTGGAAGCTCGCGACGGTGAAGTTGTATGTGCGGACATGATCCGTGTAGGCATCGTTGCGGACGACCCGCGCGGTAGTGCCGTCCGGGGTGCTCAGGACGGTGCCCGGTGTGAGGTCAGCGGCGTTGATCCAGGCATTTTCCTTGGGCACCCAGAAGGGGTGTTCCGCTGTGGCCGTGAGCTTCTTCTTGCCGTCGGGAGTGGCGATGGTGAGCTTGTTCAGCTCCTTTTCGCCCTCACTCGGCAGCAGTTGGGTGACGGGCTGGGCGCTCGTCTCGCCGGTCGCCGGGTTGGTGGCGAGGACCTTGTCGCCGACCTTGATTTTTTCGATCTTCTTCGAGCTGCCGTCGGCGAGAAGGACCAAGGTGCCCGCGAGGAAGCACTGGGCCTTGCCCGCCGCGGCGGCCGGCTTGGCGGCGACCTTCGTTCCCGCCTTGGCTCCGACCGCTTTGCCCGCTCTGCCGACGACCTTGGAGGCGACGGCCTTGACGCCCTTGGCCAGTACGCCGCCGATCGCTCCGCCGACCGCTCCGCTGACACCCCCGATGGCCGCGCCCTTGCCGATGGCGGATCCGTAGCCGCCGATGCTCTTGTCGGCCGAGGAGTCCATCGCGTTGCCGACAGCGGCCGCCGCCGCGCCGGCCAGGGCGCCGCAGCCCGCTCCTACGGCGACGGCTCCCACGCCTGCGGTGACCGCGCCCGCGCCGACCGCCACGGCGCCACACGTGACGCCGACCGTGACCTCGACGGTGATGGTGATGAGCTCCGTCTTGTGCTTGCTGAGCCATCTCCCGCCCTTGCACCACAGGTTGCAGGGCTCGGACTTGGTCACCGTCACGGTCTTGGTCTGGGTGTAGGTGACCGTGCTCCCGGTGCCCGGGGAGGCCGAATTTCCGCTGCCACCGCCACCGCCACCACCACCGTTCCCGGTACCGGTCGGCGTCGGCTTCGACTTCGGCCCGCCCCCGTAGTGCTGCGAAGGGTTCCCCGGCCCGTGGCCGCAGATGTCCGCCGGGCACAGTCCCGTCGGGTCGCTGCTGCTGATGGGGCTGTTGTTGCTGTACGCGTACCCGTTCATCTGGAGCGGGTCGGTGATGTCGACGACCGGGTCGGCCGTCAGGAAGCGGCCCGACGCCTGGTCGTATTCGCGGGCCCCGAGATGAGTGAGGCCGGTGGCGGAATCGTCGATGCCCGTGCCGAGATAGCCGCGCTTGTTCGGCCAGGCGGTCGGCTTGGGGCCGCGGGTCTCGCCGAACGGCTTGAAGGCGCGGCGCGTGACCGTCTGGCCCGCGGTGAGGCCGACCGTCGTGTTGGCGGTGCCGACCTGGTCCGAGATCAGGACGTTCAGTTGGTGGCCCGTGGTCGCGCCGTTGGCCGTGGTGCGTACGACACTGGGCGCGCCATCCTGGGCGTAGGCGCGGGAGGCGCGGATGATCTTGCCGGTGGAGTCGGTCGTCAGCTCGGTCTCGCCCAGGTACAGGGTGGAGCCGGTGGGCGAGTTCTCCAGGAGACGGTTGCCGTCGGCGTCGTAGACGTAGCGGGTCTTGACGCCGTCGTCGGTGATCGTTTCGAGCTGGTCCTCCGCGTTCCACACCAGTGCCTGGGTGGTCTTGGCGAGGTCGCGGACCGTGGTGTTGCCGACGTCGTCATTCGTATAGACGCTGCCCTGGCCCGCCGGTGTGGAGGTGACCGAGGCGAGGGCATGCGGCTGGGGGTGGGTCTGGCTGGTGGTGGTGCGGCCGTAGCCGTACTTGAAGGTGACGTTCTTCGTGGCATCGGCGGTGTCGTGTTCCGTCAGCGTGGCGCGGTTTCCGAGCCAGTCGTACGTGAACGCCTGCCGGTGGGCCGTGGTACCGGTCGAGACCGTCGAGGCGAGCGGAGCCGCAGCGCCCAGCGCGGTGGTCAGTTTCGAGCTGGGGCTCGCGGCGTCCGTGGTCACGGTGGGGGCTTCGGCGACCGGCCCGCCCGAAAGCTTGCCGTCCTTGGTGTAACCCCAGTTGGTGCCGCCCGAGGAGCGGCAGCCGGTGCCGCCCTGGTCGGGAGTGATGTTGGACGTCCAGGCGTGCACCAGCTCACCCAGCGCGTCGTACGTGTAGCACTGGTTGTCCCAGGAGGTGCCGGTGGTGTCCGTGAGCCACCGGCAGGCCGGGCAGATGCTTGGTGCGGCCGAGCGACTGGCCGACCGGGGGACAGCAACCTCTCGACTCGGCATTGGGTCGCTTCCGTCCAAGCCGAGGCATACGCCGGTCTCGGCGACCTGGACGAGTGCGAGCGCGCGATGGACCGGGCGGAAGCCGTTCACGACCTCGCCCCGGACGGCACCAGCAGTGGATGGCTCCGGTTCGACGGAGAGCGTCTGGCAGAGGAACGGGGATCACGCTACGTGCGGCTTGGCCGACTCGACCTGGCAGAGAGCGCTCTGAAGGACGCTCTGGAGCAGACAGCCCTGGCATCCGGGCAGTCATACCGGCGACGTGGAGCAGTGCTCACCGACCTGGCCGCAATCGGTGCGAAGCGGCGGGACGTCGAACAAGTCGTGGCGTACGGCAGGGAGGCCATCGGCCTTGCCCGAGCCTCCAGGTCCGGGTACGTCGCCCGTAGACTCCGAGCCCTGTGCGACGAGTTCGGTCCCCTGAGCCACGACCACCGCGTGACGGATCTCGGGGCGGAGATCGCCGCGCTGAGCACGCCGTGACGAGAGAGGCAGGCATGTCGCAGACCGAAGGTGCACGAGTGTTCCGGGAGACCTGGATTGCAGGAGTGCGGCAGCACTTCCCCGGGACGCCGAAGGCCGGGTACGTCACCCCGTGGGACGACACCCCGTAGTGGGAGCGCGAGGCCGCCGGGTCCGTCTACGACCAGGTCCGGCAGTTCGTCGAGATCAGCGGTGGTCACGCGTCGAGGCTGTCCCGCGAGCAGAAGAGCCGGTTCGTCGCGACGTGCTGGACGGCCCAGATGTTCAAGCACTTCGAGGACCCGAAGCCGGGATACGTGGCCGACTGGCCCGACCTTCCGTCCTGGCAGCAGGAGACCGACGCGGACATCTTCGAAGCGATCGAGAAGGCGCTCAGCTGACCCCTGAACGTGGGGAAGGGCCGTCTCTCTCCGTCGTTTCGGGGAGAGATACGGCCCCATCCGGTACGCCCTCAGGCCCTCAGTGGTGCGGCGCCCCCGGCGCGTCCCCCTTCCCGCACGCCACCCCGTCCCCGTCCGGGTCCAGGCGCAGTGGGTCGTCCTTGCCGTTGACCTTCAGGCGTCCGTAGTCGTGGGCGGCGAGCCAGGTGCAGCGGGCCTTGGTGGTGGCTGTCGGGGTGTCGCCTCGTACTGTGTCCGGGAAGGCCGTCGGTACGCAGACCCCGGCCGTGCCGTAGTGGCGGTCGCAGCCCGCGACCTGGGCGGTCACCGGGGCCGAAGTCCGTTTCCTGGCAGGCTTCTTGGCGGGCTTTTCCAGGTCGCCCGCGAAGTCGTGGACGTGGGCCGAGGTCATCGCCCTGTCGGCGAGCGCGGGCGGCCCGCCCAGGTGGATCCATTCCGCCACCGAGGGAACGCCGTTGGCGTCGACCGCGAAGAGCATGTACCAGCCGGGCGGCGCCAGGTTGGGGTTGGCGGTGACGTTGAGGTCGATGGTGTGGTCGTCGTCGGGGTCCACCGAGAGGGGCAGGTCCACGAACCGCTGGTTGGGGTCGGAGGAGTGGGTGACGGCGGCCGGGCGGATCAGTTCGGCCTTCGCGATGGGGCGGTCGACGGTGATGCGCCGGGTGTCGCCGTACAGCCACTGGTCCCCCGCGAGCGAGGTGATCCTCGGCCGTTCGCCCTTGAGGAGGTACGGCGGTGTGTACAGCGAGACGTTGTGGTTCCAGGAGCCGTTGCCCGGGTTGTCGCCGGTCGTCATCACGCGGCCGTCCGGCAGCAGGAACGCCGAGGAGTGGTAGCCGCGCGCCTCGGGGTCCACGGCCACCGGGGTGAAGGTGTTCAGCACCGGGTCGAAGAGGGACGTCTCGTAGACCGGGTTGGCCCGGTTGTGCAGCGCGCCGCCCGTCTCCAGCACTTTGCCGTCCGGCAGCAGTACCGCCGAGCCGTACATCTTGCCCTGGTTCCCGGTCTGCGGCCGCGGTCCCGCGCCCAGGTCCACCGTGCCCTGGGGCAGCAACGGGCCCTGCGTGTAGGCGGGGTTGGGCTGCTTGAGGTCGATCAGGTCCGTGAGGCGGTTCGCCTCCGGGTTCGAGTCGATGTTGCCGCCGCCGATGGTCAGCACCCGCTGGTCCTGCGCGGGCGGCAGCAGCACGCTCGCCGACTGGTCGCGTTCGTCCTTGTTCTGGAGCCCCGGTACGTCCGTCACGGTGTTGGCGTCGTAGTCGTAGACCGAGGAGCCCGTGCCCGGGGTGCCGTTGCCGAAGACATGGCTGCCGGAGTAGAACAGCCGGCCGTCCTGCATGAGGATCATCGACGGGTACAGCCCCCAGTACGACCAGGTCTGGTTGACCTGCGTCATCGGCAGCCACTTGTCCTGCGCCGCCGACCAGCGCTCGGCGGTCACCGAGCCGCTGGAGTCCTCGCGCAGCCCGCCGAAGGACATCACGTCGCCGTTGCCCATGACCGTCGCCGACGGGTACCAGTGGCCGTCGTTCATGTCGTTGGTCCTGCTGTACGTCTCGGTGTCCGGGTCGAAGACGTAGCTGTCCTTGTATCCCTGGTAGCCGACCGTGCCGTCCGCCGACGGGTAGCCCTTGTTGCCGCTCATCACCAGCACCCGGCCGTCGGACAGTTGGACGTGGCCCGAGCAGAACATGTCGTCGGGGGTGGGGATCGTCCGGTACGAGCCGTCCTGCGGGTCGTACACGGCGGAGGTGAACGTACCGGCCTCGAACATGTCGGTGTCGTTGCCCGACCCGGCGATGAGCAGCACCTTGCCGTTGTTGAGCACCACCGAGTGCATCGACCGCACGGGGTTCCGCGTCGGCAGCACCTCCCACTTCCCGTCGGCGCACTCCTCCACCGTGCCGGTGCACTCCGGTGCGACGGGCGGCGCTGCGGCCTTCTCCATCGCGTAGTCGTCGGTGGTCACACTGCCCGTCCCGTACACCGAGACGCCCCAGCTGATCCGGTCGGTGCCCGGCGGCACGGCGGGGGTACGGACCGACGTCTGCTGGTAACCGGCGCTCAGGTCAAGGGTTCTGAGGTCCGTCCAGTATTGCCAGCCGGTCGTGGTGTCGTGGCGGAACAGGGTGATCGCGGCGTCGGGGGTGGTGGACTTGTACCAGAGGGACAGGTCGTACTGGAGCCCCTCAGCGACCGTCGGCGCGCACGCGGCGGACTCCGTGATCAGCGCCTTGCGGTCGCCGTAGACGCGGCGGGTCAGCTCGACCCTGAGCGCCTTCGTGCCGGTGTGGGCGTCGGGGACGGTGCTGAAGGTGAAGTCGTTGTCGCCCCAGCCCGACCGCTCCCAGCAGTACGGCATCCCGTCGGCGCCCGTGCCCGCGGTCTCGAAGCCCGGGTTCTTGATCAGGTTCGGACCGGCGGCGGCCGGGTGCTGCGCGCCGAGCAGCAGCCCGCCGGTGAGCGCGGCGACGGCGAGCAGGGCGGTACGACGGGAGGTGCGGCGGGAGGTGCGGCGGGAGGTGCGGCGGGAATTACGGAGTGAAGTACGGCGGAGGGTGCGAAGTGCGAAACGAGATGAGGTGCGCCGTCCGGTGCGGGTGCGTCTCATCGGCTCGCCTCGCGCACGCTCTCCACCCGGTCGGCGCCCGCCCCGGGCTTCCCCTCGCGCACCACCGTTCCGCGCCCCGCACGCTGCCGCTTCGGCAGATACACCAGCGCCTCCGTCCCCACGAACCGCAGCACGAACGTCGCCAGCAGCCCGCACACCGTCGCGGGCAGCACTCCCATCCCGAGCCGCGACACGAACAGCGCGATCAGCGGAATCCGCAGCAGCAGATCGGCGTTGGCGAGCAGCGCGAACCGGCCCACCCGGTCCGCCCAGTGCCGGTGGGTCCGGCGGTTGCGGAAGAGGAGCGTCTCGATCAGCAGGAAGTTCCAGAGCACCCCGGACTGGTTGGCCAGCACCTCGGCCGGCAGGTAGTGCATCCCGGCCGCCGTCAGCCCGTACAGCGCGAGCAGGTTCGGTACGAAGCCGGTCAGCCCGATCAGTCCGAAGACGGCCATCCGGGCGGCGGGCGCGGCGGTGCGCAGCTCCACCAGGTGGCGCAGGAAGCGCAGTCCCTCCTTCGCCGTGGACTTCGACTCGCCCGCGAACCGGTCGCGGAAGACGAACGGGACCTCGGCCGGGCGCTCGGGCCGGCAGCGTACCGCCAGCTCCAGCAGGATCTTGTAGCCGAGCGGACGCAGGGCCTCGGTGCCCTTCCCTGCATCTGCCCCCGCCCCTGCCCCCGTCGCGGTGGCAACGGCGGACCGCCGGATCGCGAAGAAGCCGCTCATCGGGTCGCTGATCCCGCGCAGCCGGCGCGGGAAGAGGGATTTGGTCAGCCAGGTCGCTGAGCGCGAGACGGCGATCCGGTAGCCGCCCGCCAGACCGGCCCGGCTGCCGCCGTCGATGTAGCGGCTGGCGACGACGAGATCGGCGGAGGCGCGCTCACCCGCCGCGACGAGGTCGGGCACGAGCGCGGGCGGGTGCTGGAGGTCGGCGTCCATGACGACGATCCAGTCGGACCCGGCGGCCTTGAGTCCCTCGACGACGGCGCCGCCGAGGCCGCCCCGCGGCTCGTCCCGGTGCAGCACGTCGACGGGGAACGGGCAGTCCTGCGCGGCGGAGGCGATGACGGCCGGGGTGTCGTCCGTCGAGTCGTCCACGAAGAGGACCTCGCAGGGCAGCCTGGCCGGTACGGCGTCGGTCAGCTGCCGGAGCAACTCCCTTATGTTTCCCGACTCGTTGTAGGTCGGGATGATGACGGTGACGGCTCCGGGCTCGGCGACGGCCGCCGCTTCCAGGTCCCGTCCGGTCTCCGGCCCCGGTTCGCCGCGCTCGCCGTGCGTGCCGTGCCCGCCGGTCCCGATGGGGGGAAGAATGCTCATCGTCCGTCGCCTCCCGCGATCCGGTCGCTGCCCGTGGTCCCGTCGCTGCCGCCCGTACTCCGGTCGCTGCCGCCCGTACTCCGGTCGCTGCCGCCCGTACTCCGGTCGCTCCGCGCGATCCGCCGGATCTCGATCCGGTCCTCGCCGTTCCCGAAGACGGCGACTGCGGTCGAGTGGTCCAGCGCGGCCCGCACATTGGGCAGGTCGCGCGCGTCGCGCCGTACGGTCGGAGAGGCGACGACGTAGTCCAGGTCGCGCCAGCCGTCCGGCATGGTCTTGGTGACGGCCGGGTCGAGGTCCGCCTTGTAGAACCAGATGGCGCCGAGCCCCGGCTCGTATCCCGCGTGGACGAGGTCGAGCCAGAGCGCGTCGTCCACCAGCACCCGCGCCCGTGACGGATCCGCCACCTCCCGCGCCATCCAGGAGGCCGCCGCGCGGTACGAGGCGTTGTCGTCGGTGGTCAGCGCGGTGTGATTGCCGTCGTACCAGCGCGGTACGACGACGACCGCCGCCGTCGCGACCAGCGCGACCAGGGCCGTCCACCGTACGACGGCCGTCGTACGGCCCCTCGCGCGCATCTCGCCCGTCTCGCCCGTCTCGCCCGTCTCACCCTCCTTGCCTTCCTCGCCCTTCCCACCCTTCCCGATCGCCTCGGTCCGGCGCCCCTTGCGCAGGACGGCATGGGTGACGGAGGCCGCGCCGCCCGCCAGGACCAGCGCCAGGAACGGCAGCCCCTGGATGACGTACATCGCGGGCAGATAGCCGGACGGGCGCAGCGCCACGGCGGTGAGGATCACCACCGCGAGCGCGGGCCCGGCCAGCGCCCGCGCGGTGACCGACCAGCGCAGCGTCGCGACCAGCAGGACGGCGGCGGCTATCCCGCCCAGGGGCAGGACCCGGTCGTAGTACAGCCAGGACTGGAGCACCCCGTACGAGCCGCTGCCCGGGTCGAGGACGAAGCCGGAGCCGGGGCGGCTCATCTGGTACGTCACGCCGTCCCAGAGGGAGACATGGCCGCCGCCGGGCAGCAACTCGCCCTTGAGCAGGGCGAACAGCGGATACGAGAGCCCGATCAGCACGCACGCGGTGACCGCGCCGGTCAGCGCGAACTTGCGGGTGTCGCGGTGGCTGTGGCGCCACATCGTGACCAGCAGCGCGGGCAGTACGACGAGCATCGTCTCCTTGGTGAGCACCCCGACGGCGGCGGCGACGCCGGACGCGAAGTGGTGCCACAGATGTCTGCTCGGCGAGGCCGCGAGGCAGAACGCGAGCAGCGTCCACATGACGGCGATGTTGTCGAGGAAGATCTCCCGCTGGAGCACGACGGAGAGCGGTGAGAGCCCGAAGAGGGCCATCGCGAGCCCGGCGGCCCAGCGCGGCAGCCACAGCCGCCGGGCCAGTACGTAGAGGAGGACCGCGCTGGCGGCGCTGACCAGCAGCATCGCGACACGCATGGTGGCGACGGTCATCGAGTCGGGCGCGAGGAGGGAGGGCAGCCAGGTCAGAAAGGCTATCTGGAGCCAGCCGAGCGGCGGATGGTCGTACCAGTACGTGTAGTGGGCGAGCCCCTTGCCCTCCTGGACGGCCCACGCCTGGGCGAGGTAGGTGCCCTCGTCGTCGCTGAGGGTGGGGTAGTGCTGGATGTTCCAGCCCTGGACGGCGAGGATCGCGACGAGGAGCACGCCGCAGAGGATCAGATCGGCGCGGGAGCGGCGGAAGCGTACGACGGGCCGGGTTCCGGGGCGGGCCGCGGCCCGGGCCGCGGCCCGGGCCGCGGGCCGCTGTTCGACCCGCTGCTCGGCCCGGCCGTTGCCGGAATCACCCTGGCCACCGCCCGGACCGTCACCCGGAGCACCCTGGCCATGGCTCGGATCGCCCGGACCGTGACCCGGATCGCCCGGGCCATGGCTCGTCACACCACTGTCCTCTGCCACGCCCGGCTCTCGGGCGGGGGCATGGCTCCGCTGCGCGGGGACGGCCGGTCTGTGCTGGTCCGGCGGCACCGCGGGAAGGGTGGAGGTCACGCGTGGACGTCCTCTCGGAGATGCGCGCCGACATGGCTGGTCAGCTCCCAGTCGCTGCGTCCCCGGTGCTCGCGCCAGACGGCGCGGATCGCCGCTCCGGCGAGAAGCACCTGGTAGAAGGGGCCGCCGACGATGAGCTTGAGGTAGTGGGAGAGGCGGACGCGAAGTCCGTACTGCCGGCCGAAGTCGTGGAGTCCGACGACTTCGAAGACGAAGGTGACCAGGGCGGTGACCAGGGGCAGGAAGGTCACGAACGCGACCGCGACCGGTACGTCGAGGAACAGCGCGATACATACGTTCAGCGGAATGACCACGCCGGTGAACGCCTGGAGGAACGGCGTCATCAGGGTGTAGCGCGCGAGCATCCGCTGCCCCGGCGTGGCCAGTTGGCGCCAGTCGTTCTTGCGGTAGACCTGAAGGAAGCCCTGGTTCCACCGGGTCCGCTGCTTGAGCAGGGACATCAGTGTGTCGGGCGTCTCCTCCCGGGTCACCATGTCGGAGTCGTACGCGACGACGACCTTCTTGCCGACGCTGGAGAGCCGTACGCCCAGGTCGCAGTCCTCGGCCAGGCAGTTCTGGTCCCAGCCGCCGGCCTCGCGCAGCACCTCGGTCCGTACGAAGACGGTGTTGCCGCCGAGCGGGATGAAGCCTTTCTGCGCGTGCAGATGGAGCCTGCTGCGGAACCAGAAGAAGTACTCCAGGCAGTTGCGCAGGCTGTACCAGCTGGAGTGGAAGTTGATCAGCTGGACGCCGCCCTGGACCACATCGGCGCCGGTGGAGCGGAAGGCGTGGTCGACATGGGTCAGCAGCTCCGGGTGGACCTGGTCCTCCGCGTCGAAGACGCCGACGACCTCGCCCGTGCAGTGCGGCAGCGCGGTGTTGAGCGCCTTGGGTTTGTTCTTCGCCTCGTGGGTGTCGACCACGACCCTGACCCGGCCGGGGTCGCGGGCCGCCGCCCGCTCGGCGACCTCGGTGGTCTCCGGGTCGTCGTGCCCGACGATGACGATGATCTCGAATCTGCTGTGGCTGGATTCCAGCAGCCGCTCAATGGTGTGTTCCAGTACGGCCTGCTCGTGCCGGGCGGGCAGGAGCAGCGAGAACGAGCCCTCCAGACCGCCGTCGGGCGGGTCGAAACTGGTCGCGGCCAGCGTCTCCGGTGTACGCCAGGCATGCATCTGCCACCAGAGCGTGAACGCGGCCATCCAGAAGAGCGCCAGTGAAATGGCAGCTATGAGCACGGACGTGAACAAATGGCCCCCCTCGGCCGTCCGGGGGCCGGGTGGACCGCGGCAAGGCCCCCCTGGCCGCCGGCTCACCCGCCGAATCCCCCTGGTGCTGATGGACGCACCGGTGCGCGAGGCCCCCGCCCTGGCGCACCACTGTGTATCCCGTGAAGACAATAAGGGGGACCTGTGACGAGCGGGGGGCCGATTGGGTGAATACCACGTTTCAGTCCGATTCCCGACTGGTCGGAAACGGGCCACGTTCTACTCGAACACGTTCAACTCGTTCTTTAGTTCGCTTACTTCAGTGGTCGGCGCGGAGCAGACGAAACGCCGGCAGACGTAGGCGGCGGCCGCTCCGTCGACCAGCGGACGGCCCGTCAGCAACGGGAACTCGTCGCCACCGGGGACCTCGCCGGAAGCCCCACCGGGAGCGCCTCCGGGCACCCCGGCAGCGACGACCGCGCCGGGCGCGGTGGCGAGCAGCGCCGTACGGTGCAGCTCCGCCGTACGCTCGTCGCCCGCCGGGCCCACGACGGCGATCTCGCGCGGTCCGTCGAGCAGCGCCTCGGCCACGGCGAGCCCCCAGCCGATGAAGCGCGGCGCGCGCGGACCGAGCGCCTTCACCACTCCGAGGGCTCCTTCGGCGGCGTTTCGATGCGCCTCGGAGCCGGTGTGCGCGGCGTACGAGAGCAGCGCTCCGGCGGCGGCGGTCCAGCCGGACGGGGTGGCGTTGTCCATCGGATCCTGCGGCCGCCGGATCAACTGTTCGGCGTCATCAGCCGTATCGAACAGCGCTCCACCGCTCTCCGCCACGAACTTGTCGAGCACAATGTCCAGCAGGAACCCGGCGAATTCCAGCCAAGCCCCTTCCCCGGTGACCGCCGCGAGCGCGAGGAACCCCTCGGCGACATCGCCGTAGTCCTCCAGAACCCCCGCGTTCGCCCCGGTCCTGCCGTCCTTCGAGGTACGGGCGAGGCGGGCCGAGTCGTCCAGGTGCACCCGTACGAGCAGATCGGCGGCCTCGGTGGCGCGCTCGACCAGATCGGGCCGGTCGAAGTACGCCCCGGTCTCGGCCAGCGCGGCGATCGCCAGCCCGTTCCAGGCGGCCACGACCTTGTCGTCCCGGCCGGGACGGGGGCGCTCCTCGCGCGCGGCGAGCAGCCGCCTCCGTACGGACTCGACGCGCTCCGCGTCCACCAGCCCCTCGCCGAGGGGGAGTTGCAGCACGGAGGCGCCCTCCTCGAACGTCCCGTCCTCCGTCACCCCGTAGTACTGGCCGGCGAATGCGGCGTCCGCGTCCCCCAGCACCTCGCGCAACTGCTCCGGTGTCCATACGTAGAAGGCGCCCTCGGCGTGCTTCCCACTGCCGTCGTCACTGTCCGCGTCGAGCGCGGAGGCGAACCCGCCCTCGGGCGTGCGCAGTTCACGCACCAGGAAGTCGGCGGTCTCCAGGGCCACCCGGCGGGCGAGATCAGAGCCGGTGGAACGCCACAGATGCGCATACGTGCGGCACAAAAGGGCGTTGTCGTACAGCATTTTCTCAAAATGGGGCACAACCCACTCCCGGTCGACCGAGTAGCGGGCGAACCCGCCCCCCAGCTGGTCGTAGATCCCGCCGCGCGCCATCGCCTCGCACGTGTGCGCCGCCATCTGGAGCGCGCCTTCGGAGCCGGTACGGGCGTGGTGGCGCAACAGGAACTCGACCACCATGGACGGCGGGAACTTCGGCGCCCCGCCGAACCCGCCGTGCCCCGCGTCGTACTCCCGCGTCAGCCCCAGCAACGCCTGCGTCGCCTCCTCCTCCCCCGGCACCCCGTCCCCGCCGTGCGCGAGCGACCGCCCGGCCAGCTCCCCCACGATCCGCGCCCCCACCTCGGCGACCTCCTCCCGCCGGTCGGTCCAGGCGGCACTGACCCCCTCCAGCACCTGCGGGAAGGACGCCATACCGTGCCGGGGCGCGGGCGGGAAGTACGTACCGAAGTAGAACGGCTCGGCGTCCGGCGTCAGAAACACCGTCATGGGCCACCCGCCCTGCCCGGTCGCCGCCTGCACGGCCTCCATGTACACCGCGTCGACATCGGGCCGCTCCTCGCGGTCCACCTTGACGCTGACGAAGTGGGCGTTCATGTACTTGGCGGTGGTGAGGTCCTCGAAGCTCTCGCCCGCCATCACATGACACCAGTGACAGCTGCTGTACCCCACGCTCAGCAACACCGGCACATCCCGCCGCCGGGCCTCCGCGAACGCCTCGGGCGACCAGGGCCACCAGTCGACGGGGTTGTCGGCATGCTGGAGCAGGTACGGAGAGGTCTCATGGGCCAGTCGGTTCGCCATGCACCCCATCCTGCCCCAGCAACCCCGCCGCCCCCCGAACCGCCGACTCGCGCCTTACGGCGCGGGGGCGGTGGATGGCTTCCGCTCGCGGAGATCGGCCTTCGCCGGGAGCCCTGCGTCGTCCACGCACTCCATCTTCTTGGCCACGGCGAGGGAGGCGGCGTGCAGGACGGTCAGATTGTTCTCGCGGCGGTCGCGGGAGTCGGTGTCGGGCTTTTTGAAGTAGACCATGCTGCCGAGAACACGGAGAGGGTCTTTGTCCGAACCGGAGACGCGAGGACTCACACACTCGAAGAAAAGAGAAGCCCCATCCGAGCTGGCAAATGATCGCTCACCAATTCCATACAGGTGGTCGCGTTCTGACCACCTGTCGGAATCCGCTTCCCCGGGGGGATACGTAGCAAACTTCACCTTGATCTGATTATACGCTCCATCAGGCGATGAAAGGGTACAGAGATAAGCTGCACCGTATTTCCCTCTCGGCTCCCCGTAGGAACGCTCAAGATTCTTGGCGACCTTATCCAGTGCACCAGGTCCGCGACCAGAGAAGTTATTCGAACCCACGAGGGAAACGGCAGCCTCTGCACTGCCACCGGAGAGCACTCCGTCACAGACCTCAGTCGCAGAAAAGGGGCCGGCCTCATCTTCCTCACCACCTGCGCACCCAGAAATACCCAGACCCATAGCCAGCAGAGAAATTCCGACCACAGCCTTCTGCCCGAATCGCACGACGTCACACCTTCCGAATCATCCGACTTCTGGGCCGTTACCCTGCTGACTCGCCCGGGAATTACCATTCAGATAACCCACCAACAGAGAATCATCCAAATCTTGCCCGAATTCACTCTCGCGCCCGATACCGTGATGGGCCAGGAATTTATCCACTGGCACTTCGATGTTCTCCCTGCCCGCAGAATAGATCCGCTTCTGCTGTTCCCCGGTCAGCTCCTCAATTTTATTGGTCTCTTCTTTGATGACACCGGCCGACCAGTCATCAATGGAATTCGACGCTACCTGCTGGAGCAAGCTTGACGCCACGTCAGTAGCCAGCGGAACCAAGACCGCAGCCGCACCGGCGGCGACCGCCGCCGGTGGAATGAAAGCAGCGGCTGCCACCACTCCTCCCCCGATCGCCGTGCTCGTTCCGTAGGAGATCCACGACGCCTTTTCCTCCTGAGCAGAGACATAATCCTCGTGTCTCTTCAGCCCCTCGGCCTTCACCTGATCCGCACGCGACTGATCCAGGATTCCCTGGAACTCGGCACCGGTCTTCACCACAGCACGTGCGGGCCCCTCGTGAACAACACCGGTATCATCCACCTGAGCTTCCAACATGCTCGTGCTGTATATCTGCTGAGCCGTGCCGAGCGTGGCGTACGCATCCGGATGCTGTCCTAGCGCGGTAAGGAAATCAGTGACTTGGGAACGCTCCAGAGTCACATGCTTGTCGGGATTCACATTAGGAGCAAAGAGACTGTCGTTTCCAGCCTTCCCGAGCGCCCAATCCAAGTCATCAATATACCCTGCCCCCATGCGCCCCAAGCTGTCCGACAGGGATTCTTGACGCTTGAGCAACGACGCATCACCCCCATACCTTTCAACAACAGACTTCATGATTGTCGAGCTTTCCGCGTCACGAGATGGCGTCGGATTCGGGTCATCCCACGCATATCCAAGTGTCGCGGACTCCAGCGCATGCCCCAATGCGTCGGGCAGGAAGTTGGAACTCTTCTCAACTTGCCCGGGATAAGTGGTCTCCGTGTCCGGGAAAAACTTGTAATCACTCTTCGTGAAGAAGTCGAGATAGTTCCCGACAGGGTAGCCGTCCCCGTCCTTACCAAGATCGGCAACCCCCTCCCCCAAGCTCCCGTCCTCGTTGTACCCCGTCGGCTCGGCCGAGAAGAACTTCTTCGAAGCCTCCGGGCTGTGCCCCAGAGCCTCCAGCATCGACACCATCGGGTCATACCCGGCGCCGTTGATCCCCGACGGGTTGAACCGGTTGGCGAACGGGCCGTTCACCATCTTCGATTCGGCGAACCGGTACGGGTCCTTCTGATGCAGCTGGGCCACGTGCTCGGCGATCGGGTTGAGGAACCTCTCGTTGTAGTTCCCGTACCGCATGATGCCGCCCAACAGCTGGTAGCCGTACGGCACCCCGCTCGTCTCGTACGGCCCGAGCGGTATCCGCTGGGTGCCGAGCTTGCGCAGCTCGGGAGCCCATGTGCCGGTGAAGTTCGGATCCTGCGACGCTCCGGCGAGAGTGAGCCCGAGGTTCTGCTGGAGAGCCTGGACGTCCTTGAGGCGCTGCTTGTCGAGCTCTGTGCCCTCGTACACGTCGGTCGCGAGCAGGCCGAAGAATTCGAGTGACTTCTTGGGGCCGAGCCCCTCGTAGAAGGCGGTGGCGAACTCCCGTGAGTCGGCCTTGTAGCCCAGCAGCTCGTTCAGCTCCCGCAACTCGGCGTGCGTGAGGTCGCGGCCCTTTCGTGCCATCGTGACGGCGCGGTCCGCCGCCACCTGGTCCAGGCTCCGGAACTTCGGTGCCGTGAAGTTGTGGTCGTCGGAGACGTTGACGGTGAGAGCGCGCTCCAGCGAGTCGTCGGCGACGCCGCAGACCCCGACGATCCGGTCGATCCGCTGCTGCCAGCTCCTGACGGACGCCGCCTCCTGGCGCAGCAGATCGGGGTAGCTGGAATCGGTGCGCGCGCTGACGTCCTGGGCGACCGGGTTCCGCGGTGTCGCCTTTCCCCTGGGGTCGACGTGGATTCCCGCCTTGGGGGCTTCCTCGTCCCTGATGGCCGTCAGTTCGTCCTGAGCGCTCTTGAACGCCTTGTAGGCGTCGTCGAGGAGCAGGCCGACGCCCTTCGCCTCCTGGGCCGCGTCGCCGAACTCCTTCGCGGTCTTCCCGATGAACGGCTTGGTGACCGCGGCGTTGACGCCCTCCCAGTCGGCTTTCGCCGTCCGCGCCTTCATGCCGTCGCGTGCCTCGTCGGTGAGCCTCTCCAGCTTGGTGGTCATCTCCGACCAGTCGTCGGCCGCCGACTTGAGCTTTCCCAGCGGTGTGTTGACGATGTCCTCGTACGTCAGCACGCGCTGCCCCACATTCTGTGCTCCCGGTCGTGCGTCACTTGATGTACTCGTTGAGTACGGAGACGCGCGTCAGATCTCCCGCGATCCGGTCGTCGTCCTTCTTGTGCGACGCCTTGCTGTAGTCGAGGTGGTTGGAGATCTGCGCGCAGGCGTCCAGCAGCGTGCGGTGCTGGGTGCTCCACCGGTCGTGGAGCTTGAGCAGGGCCGGCCCGCTCGTGAAACCGTCGTTGGTGAGCGAGATCGCGACGTTGAAGGTGGACGGCCGGGCGTGGTCGCCGTCGCGCGACAGCTTGCTGTGCAGTACGTACGCGTCATGACCGATCGCGCCCAAGTCGTCGCGGCTGACCACGAGATCGGCATCACCGCCCCGCGCGGGCGAGGGCCCCGCGCTGTTCAGCCGGGTACGGGACCGCTCGGCCGCTCCCGCGACCAGGGCCGACCATTCAGCTTCAAATGACATGCGTCCCCCTCGTGTTCGCGCGCCGGCCGCCTCGGCGGCGGATGGTCACTCATGTGGTGACGCGCGGCGGCACCGGCGACCCACCGTATGCGATCGCATCGCGTCCGTAGCCGACCGGGGGTTCGCTCCCGGGGCGCCCGGAGCGGAAACCCATGTCCGGGACTGACTTGTCGTACCGGCCGCACTCGCGCTCTCGCGCCGGACACAGGACAATGTCCTCTCACTCATGCTCTCGGAGGGGGACGCAGATGCGGGAAAGCCACCGGGCCGAGGCCGAGAGGCTGTTGGTGCGCGCCGTGGAGGAAGAAGTCCGGCGCTCCGGCGGGCGGAGCGAGGGGAACGCGCTGCTGTCGCGTGGGCGCAGCGCGCTGGACGCGATGTCGGCGGGCGCCGACGAGGAGTACACCGCGTATGTGCGGGCGCTCGACGCGGACGCGGCCGAACGGCCGCCGTTGTCGCAGCGGTTCAGCAAACAGTCCATCGGAACGCCCGTGCTGGTCACCTCCGTTGCCGCCATCGCCGCCGTCGGCGCCGATGTCGCGCTCGGTACGGCCGCGGGCATCGCGCTCAGCGCCGGGGCCGCCGTCGCCGTGGCCGGGGCGGCGACGACCGTCGCCAAGGTGACCGCCTCGCACTGGCCGGCCGCGCACCGCAGGGCCGGGGCCGCCGGGCAGCCGGGCGGGACGGAGCAGCTGCGGCTCCAGTGGCTGACGGCGCTGGAGGTACGGGGCATCCGCCCGTTCCTGGAGCAGCAGCGGGTGCTGGTCTCAGCGACGCAGCGCACCGCCAAGAAGTCCGTGGTCGTGCCGCAGTTGCGCGGCGGCGACCGCAGCGCGGCGGCCCGCCGTCGCACCGTACTGGAGCAGTCCTTCGGTCATCTCCCCGAGCCCGACGGGCCGTTCGCGGGGCGGCGCACGGAGATGGCGCAGATCGCGCAGTGGGTGCACGCGGCCCGCGCGTCGACGGAGACGAAGCCGACCGTGGTGGTGCTGTACGGCGCGCCGGGCTCGGGCCGCACCGAGCTGGCCGTCCGGGCGGCACACCAGCTGAGGGACCAGTTCCGCGGGGCGTGCGTGGTCGATCTGCGCGGCGGCGGCACCCTGGAGTCGCCGCTGTCGACCCGGGACGCGCTGCTGCATCTGCTGAACCGGCTGGGCGCGCCGCGCGAGCAGTTGCTGTTCCGCGAGGGGGCCTCGCCCGGACAGCAGGTACGGCGGCTGAGCGAGCTGTACCACAAGCATCTGACGGGCCTTCCGGTGACGGTGGTGCTGGACGACGCCTCCGACCCCGAGCAGGTACGGACCCTGGTGCCGGAGCGTTCGGACAGCCTGGTGCTGGTGACGGCGCGCGCTCCGCTGGAGCTGGCGGCCGATGTGCCGGCCTGGGTGCACCAGCTGCCGGTGGAGGCGCTGGACGGCGCGGGCGCCGAGGAGCTGTTGCGGATCGCGGCGGGCGAGGCGGCCCGCGAGGCCGCCGGTCCCTACGACTTCCAGTCCGCCGACAGCGTGCGCGAACTGTGCGGCGGGCTGCCGCTCGCGCTGCGCATCGCGGGCTCCTCGCTCGGCGAGCGCACCGAACTCCAGCTGGCCGCCGATCTGTCCGCGTACGGTCCGGTCGAGCCGGTGGAGCGGGCCTTGTGGCTGCGCTACACCGACCAGAACGACCAGGCCCGCAGGCTGCTGCGGCGGCTCGCGCTGGCCGGCCGCGCCTCGCTGGGCGCGGCGGCGGCGGCGGCGCTGCTGGCGACGGACGAGCAGGAGGCCGGGCAGTTGCTGACCGAGCTGTCGCGGGCCGGGCTGATCGACCATGTGCGCGGCAGCCGCTACCGGCTGCACGATGTCGTCCGTACCTTCGTGCACGCGCGGCTGCGCGAGGAGGAGCCGGCGGAGGAGCGTACGGCGGCGCAGGAGCGGCTGATCCGTAACTACGGCGAGCTGGCCGACTCGGTGATCCGGCTGGTCGACGGCAAGACCTCCACCCGCGCCGACCTCTTCAAGAGCGCGGCGGGCGGCCACGGCTTCTCCTCGCTGGACGCGGCGCTGCGCTGGCTGGACGACGAGTCGAGCTTCATCACGGCCACCCTGCGGCACGCGGAGGGCGTCGACCAGGAGGCCGTGCTCAATCTGCTGGGGGCGCTCTGCGACTACTGCCTGCTGCGCGGCGACCTCTACCGGCTCGGTGAGATCAGCGAGCTGACCCAGGCCGTGGACCAGGGGCTGCTGGTGCGCTCGGTCCAGTGGCGTACGGGCATCGCGGCCCGGCAGCTCGGCGAGCTGGACAAGGCGCGGACGACCCTGACCTCGGTCGTCGGCCTCTACCGGGAGGCGCAGCACGACGCGGGGGCGGCCCGCGCGCTGTGTTCGCTGGGGATCACCCTGCACCACCAGGGCAATCTGACCGAGGCGTCGGCGAAGCTGCGCGAGGCGCTGGCGCTCCAGGACGAGCCGTCACTGGCCGGGGACCGGGGCTGGACCCTGCACGCCCTGGCGGCGGTCGAGCGCGACCGGGGCCGGGTCGCCGAGGCGCTGACGCTGCTGACGACGGCGCTGGCGCTGCACCGCGAGAGCGAGTCCGTGCACGGTGAGGCGTGGTCGCACTACCAGCTGGGGCAGCTGTTCCTGCGCCTGGGCGACACGGCCCGCGCCGAGGGCGAGCTGCGCGCGGCGCTCGACCTGTACGGCAGGACGCACGACGGGCGCGGCGAGGCGTGGGCGACGACCCAGCTGGCCCGCGCGCGGCTGGCGGAGGGCGAGCAGGGCGAGGCGGTGGACCAGCTGCGCGAGGCGCTGGCCCGCCATCGCGAGAACGAGGACGCGCGCGGCGAGGCGTGGACGCTGTACTACCTGGGGCAGGCGCTGGAGGAGAGCGGCGAGCGCGACCAGGCGGTACGGGAGCTGGAGCGGGCGCGCACGATGTTCTCGCGGATGCGCGATGTGTACGGTCTGGCGTGCGCCCGGCACCATTCGGGCCGGGTCACCCGGGACCAGCGGGCCGCGCAGACCGGCAACCTGCGCAACTCGGGCTTCGCCCGTCAGCTGCTGGTCGACGCGCGCGCTGACTTCCACCGCATCGGCGTGGCCCACGGCGAGGCGTGGACCTGCCTGGAGCTGGCCGTGATCGACGCGGGCAACAACCGGCCGGGCCAGGCGCTGCACCTGTGCGACGACGCGGCCGCCCTCTTCACCTCGTACGACGATCATCGCGGCGCCGACTGGGCGCGCTTCCTGCGCTGCACGCTGCTGCCGTACGCCTCGGCGGGCGGCACAGAGGTCGGTTCGGTCGTCGCCGAACAGGATCTGAGGGAGCTGGTCGCCGCCGGTCACCCGGCGCGCGACGGCAAGCTCGCCGAGTCCGCCGCGACCTTCACGGTGATGCTCGGCCGCGGGGTCCGGCTGGAGGACGGCTGGCAGGCGTGGAACCTGGGGATGGTCCCGAACCGGAACGCCCGCGAGGTGATGGGCGTACCGGTGGAGGTCGCCCCCGCCTGACGGGCGCGACGGGTGCGGTGCACCCCCCGACTGACGGGCGCGGGTCGCCCCCGCCCGACAGGCCCGCCCGTCGGCACTTCGGCCCGACCGGGTACGGCGGCACTCCGGACCGCCCGCCCGGTGGGGGCGGTCCGGGGGCGGTCCGGAGGACGCGCCGACGTTCCCGGTCGCCTACTCGCCGCGCGGCTCGGAGGCCGTGGCGGGCTCGGCGGGCGTCGCGGTCCGCGCCGTCCCGGCCGTCGGCTGCGACTGCTGCGCCGGCTCCTCGAAGTTGACCATGTTCATGTGCCGGTTCATGGACTTCATCAGCAGCCACACACCGCCCGCCATCACCGCGAACACGATGAACCCGAGCACGCCGGGCGTCACCTTGTTCTGGTCGAGGTCCTGGGCGAGAGGAACCACCTGCGTCAATGCCTGGGTCGCATACATATCAGGCATTGTCGCGGATGCCCGCGAAGAGGTCGCTCTCGGGGAGGGACGTACCGACGAGCGCCTTCGCCAGCTCGTACTCCTCCGTCGGCCAGATCTCCCGCTGGAGGTCGAGCGGGATACGGAACCAGCCGCCGTCGGGGTCGATCTGGGTGGCGTGCGCGATCAGCGCCTTGTCCCGGATCTCGAAGAAGTCGTCGCACGGGACGTACGTCGTGAGCGTCCGCTCGTCGCGCCCGAACTCGTCCCACCGCTTCAGCCAGTCGCCGTACGGGGACTCCAGGCCGCGCGCCAGCAGCGCCTCGTGCAGCGCGACCGTACGCGGCCGGTTGAAGCCCTGGTTGTAGTAGAGCTTCATGGGCTGCCAGACGGGACCGAACTCGTCCTCGGGGTACTTCACGGCGTCCGCGGCGCCCTCGAAGGCCACCATGGAGATCTTGTGGGTCATGATGTGGTCGGGGTGCGGGTACCCGCCGTTCTCGTCGTAGGTGGTGATCACCTGCGGCCGGAAGGAGCGGATCGAGCGGACGAGCCGGCCGGCCGCCTCGTCGGTGTCCTCAAGGGCGAAGCAGCCCTCGGGCAGCGGCGGCAGCGGGTCGCCCTCCGGCAGCCCGGAGTCCACGTACCCCAGCCATTCCTGGCCGACGCCGAGGATCTCCCGCGCCTCGTCCATCTCTTTCCTGCGCACCTCGTGGATGTTCGCCTCGATAAAGGCGTCACCTTGAAGTTTGGGGTTGAGGATGGAGCCGCGCTCGCCTCCCGTGCAGGTCACGACCAGCACGTCCACCCCCTCGGACACGTACTTGGCCATCGTGGCCGCGCCCTTGCTCGACTCGTCGTCGGGGTGGGCATGGACGGCCATCAGTCGCAGCTGGTCAGTCAAGACTCGGTCCTCAGTGATGTGTCGCATCGGTCGGCTTCTATAGTGACGGATATCGGGGGACGGAAATTCCGGCTGTCTGAATCCGAGAGGAACCGATCATGGCCGCGGTGCGCGAGGACCTTCCCCAGGGCCGCTACGGCCGCTCGGCGGACCAGCGCGCGGACCAACGGCTGCGGCGTCTGGGCGCTCTGCTCGGCGCCCTCCTGATCGCTCTCGTCGGCTGGTTCGGCTACCACTACGTGGTCGACCGGAGTGTCTCCGGCGAGCTGATCAAATTCAAACGGATTTCCGCCACCGAGGTCGAGGCGCACCTGGAGGTCCGCAAGGACCTGGACGCCACCGGAAGCTGTACGTTGCGCTCCCTCGCGGAGAGCGGCGCCGAGGTCGGCCGCAAGGACGTCCGCTTCGGCGGGGGCGAGACCAGGATCGACACGGTCGTCACGATCCGTACGACGGAGAGCGCGACGGCCACCGAGCTGATCGGCTGTACGTCGGACTGAGGTCCGCGCCGGTCTCCGGGGCGCCGTCCGGTCCTCGGCCTACGGGCACGCTGAGTGCCCGCACAGCGCCCCGCCGTACACATCGGCGCTGACCTGCGCCGACGCATTTCTGACGGCAATTGTCCTCCCCCTCGCGCCACGAAATTGTTAGGCTCGTGGTTTCGCCCACCCGAGAAGGCACATCCTTCTGGGTAGGGCGTTGCTTTGTATTCCCGGTACCTACGAGGAGCACCTGTGACCCAGACCAGCGAGAACGTCACCTGGCTCACCCAGGAGGCGTACAACCAGCTCAAGGCCGAGCTGGACTACCTGTCTGGTCCCGCCCGCACGGAGATCGCTGTCAAGATCTCGGCGGCCCGTGATGAGGGTGACCTGAAGGAGAACGGCGGGTACCACGCGGCCAAGGAGGAGCAGGGCAAGCAGGAGCTGCGCGTGCGCCAGCTCACCCAGCTGCTCCAGAACGCCAAGGTCGGCGAGGCCCCGGCGGACGACGGCATCGTCGAGCCCGGCATGGTCGTCACCATCGCCTTCGACGGCGACGAGGACGACACCCTGAACTTCCTGCTGGCGTCGCGCGAGTACGCCAGCTCGGACATCGAGACCTACTCGCCGCAGTCCCCGCTGGGCCGCGGTGTGAACGGCAAGAAGGTCGGCGACAACGCGGAGTACGAGCTGCCGAACGGCAAGAGCGCCTCCGTCAAGATCCTCGCCGCCAAGCCCTACCAGGGCTAGAGCGCCGGGACGGCCGCGCACGCGGCGTCCGTGTGTGCCCACGAACAGACGAAGGGCCGGGACCACCGGCCGACGGGACAGTGTCCGCCGGCCGTGGTGCCGGTCCTTCCGTGTGCCGGGACCTCCGTGTGCCGGGACCTCCCGTGTGCCGGGCGCGGGTGCGGCGCGAAGCGCCTCGGCCCGTCTCGGCCCGCATCGGCCCGCGTCGGCCCGTCTCAGCCCAGAATCGTGTAGCCGGCCGCCCGGAGCGCCGCCGCGACCTCCGTGCAGTGCGCGGGGCCCTTCGTCTCCAGGTGCACCTCGACGTCCGCCTCCGTCAGGCCGAGCCGGGGATCCGTCCGTACATGGCTCACGTCCAGCACATTGGCGTCGGCCACCGACAGCACCCCGAGCATCGTCGCCAGCGCGCCCGGCCGGTCCGTGACCCGCAGCCGCAGGCTCAGATAGCGGCCCGCAGCGGCCATGCCGTGCCGGAGGATGCGCTGCATCAGTACGGGGTCGACGTTGCCGCCCGACAGCACCGCGACGACCGGGCCGCGAAACGCCCCGGGGTCGCTCAGCAGCGCGGCCACCGGGCTCGCCCCCGCCGGTTCCACCACCATCTTCGCCCGCTCCAGACAGAGCAGCAGCGCGCTGGACAGCTCGTCCTCGGAGACGGTGACCACCTCGTCCACCAGCTCCTGGACCAGCTGGAACGGGATGTCCCCCGGGCGCCCCACCTTGATGCCGTCCGCCATCGTCTGCAACGCGTCCACCACCATGGGGCGGCCCGCCCGCAGCGAGGGCGGATACGCGGCGGCGCCCGCCGCCTGCACCCCGATCACCTGGACGTCCGGGCGCAGCGACTTCACGGCGAGGGCGATCCCGGCGGCGAGACCTCCGCCGCCCATCCCGACGATGATCGTCCGCACCTCGGGGCACTGCTCCAGGATCTCCAGGCCGACCGTGCCCTGGCCGGCGATGATGTCCGGGTGGTCGAAGGGGTGGATGAAGACCGCGCCGGTGCTGTGCGCGTACTCCTGCGCGGCGGCCAGGGTCTCGTCCACGACCTGGCCGTGCAGCCGTACCTCCGCGCCGTAGTCGCGGGTCGCGGCGACCTTCGGCAGCGGGGCTCCGACCGGCATGAAGACGGTGGACCGCACACCGAGCAGGGTGGAGGCGAGGGCGACGCCCTGCGCGTGGTTGCCCGCGCTGGCCGCGACGACACCGGCCGCGCGCTCCTCCGGGGAGAGTCCGGCGATCCGTACGTACGCGCCGCGCAGCTTGAACGATCCGGTCCGCTGGAGGTTCTCGCATTTGAGGTGCACGGGGGCGCCGACGAGCTGCGTCAGATAGCGGCTGCCCTCCATCGCGGTCGCCCGCGCCACACCGGAGAGCATCTTCTGCGCCCCGCGGATGTCATCGAGGATGAGGGGGCGGGAGGTGCCGGAGGTGCGGGAGGTGCGGGACGTACTGGAGCTCATGTCTGTCAGTCTCGCAGTTCAGCGGCGGGAGGGCCTTCGGCGTCCACCGCGTGGGCGGACACGCGAGCGGTACCGGCCCGCGGGTGCCCGGCGGGCGGCCTGTGGGTGCCCGGAGGGGTAACCGGCGGTGTCCAGTGGTTTGTACGGGACAGGTACGGTCCGGGCCCTGGCCGCGTACCCTTTCCACAACCATCCGACCCCCGCACCAGAGAGCCCCCAGCCATGCCCCCCATTCAGGACATGACTTCCGCTGCGTCGGCCTCCCGGGAGCGGCCGGCCGACCCCTCGGACGACGCCGTACTCCTCGATGCCCTCCAGCACCAGGTGGCCGTCTTCGCCCGGCGGGCCGAACAGACCCGGCTCGGCGGTGTCGGCCAGGTCCGCAATTCGATGGACCGCGCCGCGTATCTGCTGCTCAACCGGCTCGACCGGGAGGGTCCCATGGGTGTCAAGGCCCTGGCCGCCGGTATGGGCATCGACTCCTCGACGGTGACCAGGCAGGTCGCGCCGCTCGTCGACACCGGCCTGGTCAAGCGCACCTCGCACCCGGAGGACGGGCGCGCGGTCGTCCTCCAGCTGTCGGCGCGCGGGCTGGCCAGGCTGGAGGAGGTGCGTTCGTCGCGGCGCGAGCTGATGGCGCAGGTCACGGACGGCTGGACGGAAGAGGAACGGGACTCCTTCACGGCTCTGCTCACCCGGTTCAACGGGGCGCTGGCGGCCCGCGCGGCCAGGATCCCGGCCGCGGACCAGGACACCGGCGGCGCCGAGGAGCACAGCCGCGCGGCGGGCACCGGCTGAGGGACGGCGGAGGGACGGCGGGCGCGGTACACCGACGCCCTCTTGACCACGGCCCGTCGCGGGCCTCAGATGAGATCGTGCGAGAGCGGCGGGCGGCCCTGGATCGCCGTCGTGCCCGGGAGTTCGAGGCGTTCGCCGCGGGCGCGGCCGGCCGGCTGCTGCACGCCGCCGCGCTGCTGACGGCCGAACCGCCCGTCGCCGCGCCCCGCGCCCAGCGGCTGCTGATCGCCGCCCTGGCACGTACGTACGTGGAGTGGGATCCGCGCCGCGGCGACGACCCGTACGACCGGGCCCGCCAGGCGCTGGCCCAGTGCTTCATCCGCGAGGCGTGGCGCGTCCACGTGCGGCGGCTGAGCGGGCGGCCCGCCGACGGAGTGCTCGCGGTGCTCGGCCCGCAGGAGCGTCTGGTGCTCGTACTGCGTCTGTACGAGGGGCTCACCGCCGAACAGACCGCGGCCCTGATCGGCCTTCCGGACGAGCGGGTACGCGTCCTGTGCGCACGGGCGGTGACGACGATGCGCAGGAAGGGGGCCGGTCGGGGACAGGGGACGCACGAGGCCGGGACGCCCCGCCGGCGACCGGTCCACCGGCCGCCGCGAGCGGCCCATGAGTAGCGGGAACATCCCGGGCCGCTCCCCTCGCAAGGAGGACGAGGTACGGCGGATCCTGGACCGCGAACGGCCCGAGGTGCCCGCCGGTCTCGTCTCCCGGGCCGCCGGGCGCGGCGCGCGCCTCCTGCGGCTGCGCCGCGCGGCGCACGGGCTGCTCTGGGCCGTGCTCGTCGCCGCCGTGCTGGTGTTCACCGTCTGGGCGTGGACGGCACATCCCTGGTACGTACCGCCCGCCGAGACGACGCCACCGCTGGAGGGGTGGTAGCGGACGGGCGGGCGGTACGTGGGCCGTACGGATACGGGACCGTACGTGGGGAATCGCCGCCGCCTTCCCGCCGGCAGCCCCCTGCTCTCCCGGTACCCGCTATCCCAGCGCCTGCTTCAGGTCCGCCATCAGGTCGTCGCCCGACTCGATGCCGACCGACAGCCGCACCAGATCGGCGGGCACCTCCAGCGGCGAGCCCGCCGCCGAGGCGTGGGTCATGCGGCCGGGGTGCTCGATCAGGGACTCGACGCCGCCCAGGGACTCGCCCAGCGTGAAGAGCTTCGTGCGGTCGCAGACCGCGACCGCCGCCTCCTCGCCGTCCGCGACCCGGAAGGAGATCATCCCGCCGAACGCCTTCATCTGCTTGGCCGCGACCTCGTGGCCCGGGTGCTCGGGCAGGCCCGGGTAGAGGACCTGGGAGACCCGGGGGTGGCGGGTGAGCATCTCGGCGAGGCGCGTCGCGTTCTCGCTGTGCCGGTCCATCCGTACGGCCAGGGTCTTGATGCCGCGCAGCACCAGCCAGGCGTCGAACGGCCCGGCGACCGCGCCCATCGCGTTCTGGTGGTAGGCGAGTTCCTCCGCCAGTTCGGCGTCGCCGGTGATCAGCGCGCCGCCGACGACGTCCGAGTGACCGCCCATGTACTTCGTGGTGGAGTGCACGACGACATCGGCGCCCAGTGCCAGCGGCTGCTGGAGGTAGGGGCTGGCGAAGGTGTTGTCGACCACGAGCCGCACCCCGGCGGAGCGCGCGATCCCGGAGAGGGCGGCGATGTCCGTGATGCCGAGGAGCGGGTTGGACGGCGTCTCGACCCAGATGATCTTCGTGCGCGGCGTGAGCGCGGCCCGTACCGCCGCCGGGTCGGAGGTGTCGGCGACCGAGAAGTCCACGCCCCAGCGGGAGATGACCTTGGCGAAGAGGCGGAACGTGCCGCCGTACGCGTCGTTCGGGATCACGACGTGGTCGCCGGGGGCCAGCAGCGTACGCAGCAGGCAGTCCTCGGCGGCAAGCCCGGAGGCGAAGGCCAGTCCGCGCCGGCCGCCCTCCAGGGCCGCGAGGTTCTCCTCCAGAGCGGTACGGGTGGGGTTGGCGCTGCGGCTGTACTCGTATCCGCCGCGCAGGCCGCCGACACCGTCCTGCTTGTAGGTGGACACCTGGTAGATCGGGGGGACGACCGCGCCGGTGAGGGGGTCCGCGGTATTGCCCGCGTGGATGGCGAGGGTCTCGAAGTGGTGCTGCTCGCTGGTGTGCTGGTGGCTCATGGATGACGAGCGTAGTGCCGGAAGGACCTGTGCCGTGTCCGTACTCGCGCAGAGCGGTCCGGCGGCGGTCCGGTGGCGTCCCTGCGGCGGTGAGACGCCGGGCAGCTGTCCGGGAGGAAGGAGTTCCCCGGCGTCCGGGACAATGGGACGCATGGAGATTCTCTGGTTCCTGATCGCGATGTGCATGCTGAGCGCGGTCATCGTCACGTTCGTGAGGCGCCGCGGTGGCGGCATCCGCCAGGTCGCGCCCGGATCGCCCGACGCCGCCGACCCCGCCGCCTACGGATTCGTCCGGCAGGAGGAGCTGGACATCCGGCTGCCGGGGCCGGACCAGGACCTCCTCGACGTGCTCGATGTCGTCCAGCGCACCCAGGACTGGCGGGCCGCCGCGCAGCTGCTCGCCGGTACGGACAAGGAGGGCGAGGTGCGCTGGCAGCGCGTCCAGGCGTTCGCCGGGGCGGCCTCGCTGGAGCTGCGGCAGAAGCCGGGCATCGGGGGCGCGTGGCTGCGGGCGTGGCGTTCGGAGGCGCCGAAGGACCCGGGCGGGGCCGCGGTGCACGCGGAGTTCCTGGTGCAGCAGGCGTGGCGGTCGTCGGCCGCCGGGAGCGACGACTTCCGGATCATCCTGGAGGAGGCCCGTACGGTCTGCGCCCAGGCCGGTCTGTTCGCACCGGGCGATCCGGTGCCGTACATCACGGAGCTGGCGGTGGCGCGCGGGCTCGGCTACTCGCCCGAGCAGTTCGACCAGCTCTGGGCGAAGATCATCGACCGTGCGCCGGCGCACATGGGCGCGCATCTGGCGGCGCTGCACTACTGGTGCGAGAAGTGGCACGGCTCGCGCAAGGAGGCGGACGAGTTCGCCACCACGGCCGCCGCGCGCGCCCCGCAGGGGTCGCTGCTCGCCGCGCTGCCGCTGTTCGCGGTGCACGAGCATCTGCCCGAGGTCAATCTCGTACGCGGCTTCTACCAGAGCGCGGTGGTCACGAAGGCGGTGGACGGCGCCCTCTACGCGGTCCACTCCGCCCGCCAGGACGACCCGATGCTCTCGCACGTACGACATCTGCTGGTGCTCTTCCTCGTACGGTGCGAGCGCTGGTCGGACGCGATGAACCAGCTCGTACGGATCGACGGCCACGTCGGGGCGCTGCCCTGGACGCTGAACGGCGACCCGGCGGCGGAGTACGCGGTGTACCGGGCGCTGGCGGTCGCCGGATACGAGTCGAACGGCGGCAGCCCGGCGACGCTGTCGCGCTGACAGCGGCACCCCGGCGCGGCGGCGGAATGCCGCGGGCCGCTTCCGCGTTGTACGGGCAGTCACCACAGCCGAGGAGAGCCGACCATGTTCCTGTCCCGCCGCACCCCCGAGCTGCCCACGCCCGAGCAGGCGCTGCGCGGCCGGCCGGAACCCGAGTTCACGGTGGACGCGCCCCACACGGTCCTGGGCAACCCCCTGACGGGCCCGTACCCGCGCGGGCTGGAGGTCGCGGACTTCGGCCTGGGCTGTTTCTGGGGCGCGGAGCGCAAGTTCTGGCAGACGAAGGGCGTCTGGACGACCCTGGTCGGCTACCAGGGCGGCTTCACGCCGAACCCGACGTACGAGGAGGTCTGCTCGGGCCTGACCGGGCACACGGAGGCGGTCCGGGTGGTCTACGACCCCGAGATCGTCTCGTACGCCGATCTCCTGAAGGTCTTCTGGGAGTCCCACAACCCCACCCAGGGCTTCCGCCAGGGCAACGACGTCGGCACCCAGTACCGCTCCACCCTCTACCCGCACACCCCCGCCCACGCGGAGGCCGCCACGGCCTCCCGCGACGCGTACCAGCAGGTCCTGACCGCCGCCGGATACCAGCAGATCACCACGGAGATCCTCCCGGCCGAAGGCCGCACCTTCTACCCGGCGGAGCCGTACCACCAGCAGTACCTGGACAAGAACCCGGACGGCTACTGCGGCATCGGCGGCACAGGCGTCGACCTGGACGCCCCCTCGGAGACCAACTGGGGCCGCTCCTGCCCGACGGGCATCGCCCCGGCGCCGGAGCCGAGCGAGGGCTGACCGGAGAACGGGGAACGCCGGGGGCCTCGGCCCGTTCACCGTGGACAGGCAGCAGGCCGTCGCCTCCTTCCGGCGGCTGGCCTCGCTGGAGGTGGGAAGCGCTGTGCGTGCCGCACGGCGAGCCGGTGCTGGAGGGCGCGAGCGAGGTGCTGCGGGCGGCGGCTCCGGAGCATGACTGGCTGTGAGGTGAGCGCGGGCCGGAGGAACGCGCGGCCAGCCGCCCCCCGGCTGGCGGCCGCCACGTCCCCTGCGGGGCAGCGCTCGGGTGGTGCGGGTTGCCCCCGGGACATCCGGAGTTGGCTGTCCTCCGAGCAGGACGGCGTGGCCGCCTGACCGGCGACGAGGCGGGCCGGGGCACGGCCGGGGCACGGCGAGCGGCGTCAACTACCTTGAGGCCATGTGCATTTCCATGGACCGGGCCGCGTTCTCGGGGACCACTCTCTACGCAGGTCGCCTACGGCATCCCACGCATGGGCTGGTCCATGTCCTCGGGTACCAGAACACCGCCGTCAACCTCGCCGGCGACGCCCACGGCAACGCCATGCTCCTGCATCTGCCCGCACGTCGGCGCATGAGGAAGGGGAACTTCCTCCCGGTGGGGCACGCGGACGATGTGCTCAGCCGGATGGTCGACGCCGCGTGGCCCGTGGCCGTGGCCCCTGTCGGCGCCATGGACTGGATGGGGGCGGACGACGAGCCGCAGGTCGAGGTGTTCGAGCACGACATCTACACCGTGCTGCTCGCCGACGATCCCACTCTCCTGCCCGCCGCCCTCGATCAGGTGCCCCCGCGCAAGCGGCCGAGGCTCGATCCGGAGCTGCTGGAGTTCTACGCCGCCCACTACCCTGGGCACTCCCTCGCGGTGTGCTGCTTCGACAACGCCGAGGCGGCGCGCGCCAAGCCGCTGCTGATGTGGTACTCGCCGCTCTCCCCCGACCTGCTGATCCTGCCGGCCCTCGACTGCCACACCGGCGGGGCGCCCGACCTCGCCGCCGTTGTCCCCACGGACCACTTCGTGCTGTACGGGACGGACGAGGCCCCGGACGGGTGGGGAGCGCCCGTCGACTATCCGGCGGGGATGGGGCATGAATTGCGGCAGTTCCTTCCCCGCACCGTGATGGGCTCGCACTTCGACGGGATCCCTCTGCCCAACGGGGACTTCGCCCTCCACCACGACGATCTGCTCAACGGCCGCCTGGAGCGGATCCATCGGCTCCGGCCGACTCCGGGGCCGACTCCGGCGCCGGCCCCGGCCACGGCGCCTGCGTCGGCGCCGTAAGCGTCGTCTCCGTGAGTGTCAGCTCCGGATCCGGCTGCCGCTCGTCCATCAGCGCCGAGCAGAGCATGGTCGACCCGATCGGGCCGCCGCTGCCGTTGCTGACGACATGGGCGGGGGTGAGCGTCTGGACCGAACCGACGGTCTGAAGGATGACGTTGAAGAAGACGATCGGCGTCAGCGGCAGGGCGATCCGGCGGAACCGGGTGAACGGCCCGGCACCGTCGACTCCCGCGGCCTCGTACACGTCCTTGGGCAGCTGTTTGGGACCGGCGAGGAAGATCACCATCGAGGTGAGATCCGCGTCCGCCAGGAGGAGGCCACCGCGCCCGGTGCGTACGCCGTGGCGGCCCGTATCCGCGACGCCCAGGGGCAACTGCTGGAGGACGCCGTCCCGTTCACGCCCGTGGACCCCGCGTCCGCACTCGGCCTGGACGCCCGGCCGACCCGGACCGCCCCCGGCCGTCTCACGCCGCTGCTGACCAGCCCCGCCGCCTGCGAGGCACGCGGCGGGGCGCGCACCTGATCAGCCCGTACGGCACCTGGGGCCCGCCGGGCGCGTGGTGGGCGCTGGCCAAGGTGGCGTCCTTCGGCCGGGTCACGTACACGAACTCCGTACCCCTGACCCTCCCCCTGCCCCCGGTCCTCCCCCCGGTCCTCCCCGCACCGCCGGAGGAGGGCGCCCGCTCAGGTCAGTGACCGCCCCAGCGGCGCGACAGCCGCCCGACCGCCGGTCGTTCACCCCGCCGCCACCCACCCGACGACCCGTGGCCACCGCCCGGGACGGGTACGGATGAGTGGATGTACGCGACACCCAGCGCGCCCCACGCCCCATGCCCCCACGCAGCGCTCCCGCCCCCGCCACCCCGTGGAGACCGTATGCCCGCCTCAGCCCGTACGCAGCACCTCCGCCACCGGCCCCGGCGCGCGCGCCGCCCGGTGGCGGGCCTCGCCGTGGGCGCGCTGGCGCTGGGATGTGTGCTCGCGAACAGCGGCACGGCCGGAGCGGCCACCCCGGCCACCCCGGCCGTCGCGACGACCGCGACGACCGCGACGGCCCAGGCGCCCGCCGCCTCCCGCGCCAAGGCCGGCGACCTGCTCGATGTCACCCTCGACCAGCTGCGCCCCACCCAGCCCGCCATCGGCTTCGACCAGATCTACTACAAGCTCGGCCGCTACACCTCCACCAAGGACGAGGCGAACGGCGACCTCAACAAGCGCTTCGACGACTGGTGCGAGACCAACGGCCAGGAGAAGGCAGCCACCGTCAAGCCCGGCGCCAAGCTCTCCGACGCGTCGAGCTTCACCTGCGCCGTCCCCGTCGGCAAGGAGACGGACGAGACCCGCGCCGCGATGAAGACGGTCGTCGTCGGCCCCGGCGGAGTCCTCTACCTCACCGACGGACACCACACCCTGACCTCCTTCCTGGAGACGCCCGACGGCGGCCCGAAGACCCACATCAGGCTGCGCGTCGTGGACAACCTGAGCGGGCTGTCCAGCGCCGCGTTCTGGCAGACCATGCGGGAGAAGAAGCGGGTCTGGCTGCGCGACGAGAACAACCGCCCCATCACCACCGACCAGCTTCCGCAGCACCTCGGCCTCGCCCACTTCCACGACGACCGCTACCGCAGCCTCGTCTACTTCACCCGCGACATCGGCTACCAGGCGCCCTCCGACGCGGCCGAGTTCCTGGAGTTCCAGTGGGGCACCTGGCTGCGTGAGCGCGTCGACCTCGGCGCGTACGACCTGTCCGCCCCCGCCTCGTACCTCTCCGCGATCCGCACCGCCTCCGAGACGATGTCGGCCACGCCCGGCGACACGGTCGTCGCCGACGGCCGCACCGCCGACGAACTCGGCCGGATGAAGGAGTGGAACAACGGCAAGAAGGCGACCGGCGGCGAGTTCGGGAAGCTCAGCGCCCCGATCTCCGACGCCAAGCCCGGCAAGCTCGCGTACGCCCTCGACTTCCGCGCCCGGGTCCCCGCCGCCCCCGCCTGCACGAAGACGGTGACCGGCAGGCACACGGGACCGCTGGTCGTCTCCTCCGGCGTCACCTGCCTGAACGGTACGAAGCTGACCGGCCCCGTCGTGGTCGGCGCGGGCGCGAGCCTGGTCGCGAAGGGCGCCGAGATCACCGGGCCGGTCCAGGCGGTCGGCGCCCGTACGGTCCAGATCTGCGGCACCGCGCTCACGGGACCGCTCTCCGTGGTCGGTACGAAGGAACGGCTGACCCTGTCGGGCCCCGGCTGCACCCCGAACGCCCTGAAGGGCCCCGTCCAGCTGGTCGGCAACCCGTAACGCCCCTTCCTCCCGGCCCGGTCCACCACAGCGGCCCGCGCCGCCGACGCGTCCCCGTAGGCTGACCCGCGTGTGGATCAGCGAGGGCGTGGCCGGGCGGACGCGGGCCGCCGACGTGGTGGACCGTGAGGCGGCGGAGACAGGCGGGGCAGCGCAGAGCGCCGAGGCGGCCGGGACCGCCGGGACGCGGGGACCCCGGCGGCAGGCATGGCGGGTGCCGCTGCTGGCGACCGCCGCCGCCGTCCCGCTCTACGCCCTGTGGGTCGTGCTGCTCGCGACCGGCGGCGGTGATCTCGCGGCGCAGTTCGCGTGGGCCGGGTTCATGGCGCGCCATCCGGGCTCGGCGTACAACCTCTCCTGGTACGGCGGTACGCACACCGCCAACTACAGCGTGCTGGCGCCGCCGTTGATGGCGTTCCTGGGCGTCAGAACGGTGTCGGTCGCGGCGGGGCTCGCCGGGACCTGGGCCATGAGCGCCCTGTTCGTACGGTCCGGGATACGGCGGCCCCAGTGGCCCGCGCTGCTGGGAGCGGTGGCCCTCTGGTGCAATGTGGCCTCGGGGCGGACGACGTTCGCGCTGGGGGCCGCCATCGGGCTGTTCGCTCTGCTCCGCGTGGGGCGCGGGGCCCTGGCCGTGATCCTCACCGTGGTCCTCGCCGGGCTCGCCACCCTGGCCAGCCCGGTCGCCGGGCTGTTCCTCGTCGTGGCGGGCACGGCGTACGCGCTCGACCGGCGCTGGGTGACGGGGGCCTCGCTGATCGTGCCGCCCGCGCTGGTGGTCGTGGCGACGACGCTGCTCTTCCCGTTCCAGGGCGAGCAGCCGATGAGTCCGGCCAAGCTGTCGATGCCGCTGGTGACCTGCGCGGTGCTGTGGTGCGCGGCGCCGCGCGCGTGGCGGGTGGTGCGGTACGGCGCGGCGGTGTACGCGCTCGGGGTGGTGCTGACCTTCCTCGTCTCCTCGCCGATCGGCACGAACGTGGAGCGGCTGGTGGGGCTCGCGGGGCCACCGGTGCTGCTCGCCGCGCTGCTGGCCAGCGGCCCGCGCACCGCGTTCCGGAGGACGGTGTGGCGAAGGCGCACGTTCCGGAGGACAGCGTTCCGCGGCACACAGGTACGCGCGCACGCCCTGCCCGCCCTCCTCCTCGCCGTCGCCGTCACCGTCAACACGTACTGGCTCCTCAGCAAGACGGAGGACGACCTCGTGGTGTCCACCACCGTGCCCGCCTGGGCCGCGCACACCGACGGGGTGGCCGCCGCCCTGGACCGGCTGGGCGCCGACCGCACCCGGGTGGAGGTGGTGCCCGCCCGCAACCACCGGGAGGCGGACGTCCTCTCCCCGCACGTCAATATGGCGCGCGGCTGGAACCGGCAGCTCGACGTGGTGCGCGGGCGCCTCTTCTACGACGGCCACGGCGGCACCGCCGTCCTCGACCCGGCCGTCTACCGCGCCTGGCTGGACCGCTGGGCGGTCGGTCTCGTCGTGGTGCCGCACGCGAAGCCCGACAGTCCCGCCGCCGCCGAGGCCGCGCTCGTCGAGGACGGCCCCGCGTGGCTGGAGCGGGTGTGGGGGGACCGCTGGTGGACGGTCTACCGGGTACGGGACGCGGTCCCGCTGGTCTCGCCGCCCGCCACCGTCGTGCGCTCCGACGGCGCGGAGCTGACCGTACGCGTGGAGGCGGCCGGTTCCGTGACCGTACGGATCGCGTACTCGCCGTGGCTCAGGGCCCCGGGCGCGTGCGTGGAGCGCGCGGGCGACTGGACGCGGCTGACGGTCACCGCGCCGGGCGACTACCGGCTGGGCTCGGCGTACCGGCTGCCGCGCGACAACGGCTGCGGCTGACCCCGGTCCGGTGCGGCTGCCCCAGGTCCGGTGCGGCTGGCCCCCTCAGTCCGCCGACCAGGTCCGGCGAGAACGGGGAAACGGCCCCTACAGTTTCGTCTGGAAGACGCCCGCCGAGCGCTCGCGCCGGTAGCCCAGCGACTCGTTCACCGCGAGCATCGCGGTGTTGTCGTCGGCGACGGTGGTGGTGATCTCCCGTACGCCGGGGCGCACCGCGCACAGGGCGTCCAGCAGATGGCGCTTGACCGCGTGCCCCAGCCCAAGCCCCCTGCTGCCCGGGACGACCACCGTGTCGTACTGGAGCGCGCGGGTGTCGGCCGGGTCGGCGAGGACCACCTCGGTGTACGCCACGACCGCGTCGCCCCGCCCGGCGTCGAGCACCGCCGAGGTGTGGATGACCCCGCCCCGCTCCTCGACCACGCGCGCGGCGGCCCGTACCCGCTCGGCGTCCCAGCGGCGGGCCCGCTCGTCCAGCGCTCCGGCCGGCGCGTCGCGCATCGCGTCGTGGGCCAGGGCGAACGACGCGGCGTACGCGTCGGGGACGACCCCCGTCCAGTCCGCGAAGCGCAGACCGGCGGGGAGCACCGGCGACGGTATCTCCTCCAGCGTCCGCCGTACCCGCTGTACGTACCAGCCGAGCGGCAGCACGTTCGTGAAGCCGAGGCTGTCCACGAACGCCTCTCCCGCGCCGCCGACTTCGAGCACCGTCGAGACCGATCCCCGCCCGGCGGAGGCGAGTTCGGCCCGTACCGCCGACCAGAGCGCGGCGCCGACGCCGTGCCGCCGGGCGTCGGGCCGGACCACCAGGGCGTTGAGGAAAGCCGTATGACGGTTCTCCGCCTCGGTGAAGAGCAGCAGCGAGGCGACCCCCTCGTACGACCCGTCGGGCGCCGTCGTCGCCAGGTGCACGGTCCGGCCGCCGATCGGGTGCACCCGCAGTTTGCCCGCCGTCTCCGTGGTGCTGGGCTCGGGAACGGAAGCGGGCAGGTCCAGGTCGTGCGCGGCGACGACCACCGTGTGCCAGGCGGCTGTCTCGGCGGCCGAGGGCGGGCTTCCCAGAGTGATCAGCATGGCTTCGAACCTACGCGTACGAGAGGGGTGACGCCCCCGGGTTGCGGGGACGTCCAGACTTGGGGGTCCGGGTCCTGTCCGGGGCCGGTCCTGGACCGGCCCCGGACAGGACCTAGGCGGCGGCGTTCTCGGTGATCGTGACCCGGCCCTTGCGGATGGTCGCGAGCCGGGGCGCGCGCCGGGCTATCGAGCTGTCGTGCGTGACCATGATGAAGGTCAGACCGTGCTCTTTCCAGAGTCCTTCCAGCAGTTCCATGATGTCGTCGCGTGTCGACTCGTCAAGGTTTCCGGTGGGTTCGTCGGCGAGCAGTACCTTCGGCCGCTTGACCAGCGCGCGGGCGATCGCCACGCGCTGCTGCTGACCGCCGGACAGTTCGCTCGGCAGATGCCCGGCCCGTTCGCCGAGGCCGACGGACTCCAGCGCCCGCTCGGCCTGTTCGCGCCGGGCGGCGCCCTTGAGGCCGAGGGGTACGAGCGCGGTCTCGACGTTCTCCTGAGCGGTCAGCGTGGGGATGAGGTTGAAGCTCTGGAAGACGAAGCCGATGGACTCCGCCCGTACCTTGGTGAGCTTCGCCTCGGGCAGGTCGGCGAGGTTCACCCCGTCGAACTCGATGGTGCCGCTGGTCGGCCGGTCGAGTCCGCCGAGCATCTGGAGAAGGGTGGACTTGCCGCCGCCGGTGGGCCCCTGGATGACGAGCCGGCCGCCGTCCTCGATGGTCAGGTCGACCCCGGCGAGGGCGTCGACGGTCTTCTTGCCGCGCGTGTAGCGCTTGGTGACGCCTCTGAGCTGGTACACGGTTCAACTCCTATGGTGCGAAAGGCTGTACGGGACGACGTGGGCCCGTGCGTTCACTCGACGCGGCGCAGCGCGTCCGCCGGGCGCAGCCGCGAGGCCCGCCAGCCGCCGAAGCCGCCCGCGATCAGGCCACCGGCCACGGCGAGCGCGACGGCGACGCCGATCGTGGTGAGCGAGACGGGCGCGGTGAGGGCGATGTCGAGGGCCTTGGCCGCGCTCTGCCGGCCGGCGCCACCGCCGCCCATGGGGCCGCCGCCACCGCCGAAGCCACCGCCACCGCCGCCTCCTCCGGAGGAGCCGAGCTGCGCGGTGAGGGTCGGGCTGACGGCCGTGACGAGATACGCGCCGCCGAGGCCGAGCGCGATCCCGAGCACCCCGCCGAGCAGCCCGTTGACGAGCGCCTCGCCGACGACCTGCCGGGTGACCCGGCCGCTCGTCCAGCCGAGCGCCTTGAGCGTGCCGAACTCCCGTACCCGGCGGCTGACCGCCGAGGAGGTGAGCAGCCCCGCCACCAGGAAGGCCGCGACGAGTACGGCGATGGAGAGCCACTTGCCCACGTTCGCGGCGAGGTTGGACGCGGTGGACAGGGAGCCGGAGACGGTGTCGGCGAGATCGGCCGAGGTGGTGACGGTGGTGCCCGAGATGTTCTTCTGGATGGTGGCCTTGACGCTGTCGATCCGCTGCGAGTCGGCGGCCTTGACGTAGACGGTGGTGACCTTGTTCTTGGAGTCGGCCAGCGTCTGGGCCTTCTTGAGCGGGATGTAGAGGTTGGCCGCCGCGTCACCGCTGTCGGCGGTGGCGATCCCGATGAGGGTGAACTTCGTCTTGGAGATGGTCACGGTCTTGCCGACCGCGAGGTTCTTCTCCTTGGCGTACGCGCTGTCGACGACCGCGACCGCCGCGTCGGTCTCGGTGGTCTTGAACGTACGGCCCTTGGTGAGCTTGGAGGAGGTCAGCGGGCCGAGGGCGGGCGCGGTGACGTCCGTGCCGTAGACGGTGTACGAGTTGACGTCGAACGAGGCTCCGCCGCCCCGGACTTCGCCGCCGGAGCCGCCCGTACCGCCGGAGCCGCCGGGCGCGCCGCCCCGGCCGCCGCCCTGCTGCCCGCCCTCGTCCTGGGTGAACTCGCCGCGCTTGAACTCGCCGTCGACCTTGAGGACGGTCAGGCTCAGTCCGCCGACGGCGTCGGAGACGCCGTCCTGGCCGGCGACCTCGGTGACGGTGGAGGAGGCCAGGGTCTGGAAGCCCTGGACCATGACGCGGTCGCTGCTCTGCTCGGCGTCGGAGTCGTCGTCGCCCTTGGCGTCGAACTCGAAGCGGGGCCGGCCCGTCGTACCGCCTTCACCGGGCGGGGTCGCGGCCTTGGTGACGGTCAGGTCGGTGCCGAGGCCGTACAGCGACTGGAGGACCTTGTCCTGGGCCCGGCTCATGCCGGAGGAGACCGAGCTGACGATGATGACGAGGGCGATTCCCAGGGCGAGCCCCGAGGCGACGACGAGCGCCGCCTTTCTGCGACGGCGCAGCTCGCGCCTGAGATAGGTGAAGAACATGGGCGTGAAATTAGGCGCCCGTTGTGATGAGGAGTTAAGGCCGGGGTGAGAGCTGGATGAGAACGCGAACGGCGGCGGCACCGCGAGGGGTGCCGCCGCCGGACGTTACGTTCCGCGGGTGTCAGGCTTCCGAGCCGGCCTTCCAGTCGGCCCAGCTCAGGTTCCAGCCGTTGAGGCCGTTGTCCGGCTGGATGGTCTTGTCGTCGGAGTTCTTGACGATGACGACGTCACCGACCATCGAGCTGTTGTAGAACCACGCGGCGGGGGTGTTGGGGTCGTTGGCACCCTTGGTGTCCGAGAGGCCCACACAGCCGTGGCTGGTGTTGACGGAACCGAAGATGGACTTGGCGCCCCAGTAGTTGCCGTGCAGGAAGGTGCCGGAGTTCGACAGCCGCATGGCGTGCGGGACGTCCTTGATGTCGTACTCGCCCTTGCCGTCGCTGTCCGTGAAGCCGACCGTCGCGCCGTTCATCCGGGTCTCCTTGAACTTCTCGGAGATCACCATCTGGCCGTTGTAGGTCGTGTTCTCGGGGGAACCGGCGGAGATCGGGATGGTCTTGACCGTCTTGCCGTCCCGGGTGACGGTCATGGTGTGGGCCTTGGCGTCCACCGTGCTGACCTGGGCGCGGCCTATCTTGAAGGTGACCGTCTTCTCCTGGACGCCGAAGACGCCCTTGGCGCCCTCGACGCCGTCCAGGGCGAGCTTGAGGGTGACCGTGGAGCCGGCCTGCCAGTACTGGTCGGGGCGCAGGTCGAGGCGCTGGCCGTTGAACCAGTGGCCGACGACTTCCTGGCCGCTGCTGGAGGTGACGGTGATGCCGTCCTCGACGGCCTTCTTGTCGGTGATCGCCTTGTTGAAGTTGATCGAGACCGGCATGCCGACGCCGACCGTGGAGCCGTCCTCGGGGGTGAAGTTCCCGATGAAGCTGTTCTCGGGCGAGACCGTGGTGAAGGACGAGTTCGCGAACGCCTTGAGGTTCTTGGCGTCCTTCGCCGTGGCGGCGATCTTGTAGACGGTGGAGCGTTCGAGCTGGGCGTCGGGCTGCCAGCTCTTCGCGTCGTCGGAGAGGGTGCCCTTGACGGCGGTGCCGTCGGCGGTGGTCATCTTCACCTCGGTGAGGGTGCCCTTGGTGACGGTGACCTTGGCGTCGTTGTTGATCCCGACGTTGGTCGCGCCGTTCTTCGGCGCGATGGCTATCTGGGCCTCGGACGTCTGCTTGGCGGCGGCCGCGTCGGCCTGCGCCTGCGAGGACGACGAGCTGCCGGCGCTCGCCTTGTCGCCGCCGTCACTGCACGCCGAGAGCACCAGAACGCCACCGAGCACTGCGGACGCGGCCATCAGGCTCTTGCGCCGCTTGCTGTCCGTCATCACACGCTTCTCCATCATCGCCGCTTACCCTGCCGATAACCTTTAAGAACACCCGTGGCGGTTCGTCCGGTTCCACATCAACCGATTGTGTGGTGAACACCACTCGCCCCGGGGAATGCCGTACGGAATATCGCGAGGGCACGGGCGGGCCCCGGCCCGTCGGCTGCCGCGGTCCGGGGCTCGAACCGACCGGCACAGGTACCGGTCGGGTCGGTCCTACCAGAGTGTCATGCCGGGGCGCTACCCCCGACCAGCACCCACCCCGCCGCCGTCGGCCACGGCTGTGACCTGCGCGGATCCGTCGATTCCGGTCTCGTCGCCGCCGTCGCCGTCGCCGTCCTCGTCGTCACCGTCGTCGTCGAGGTCCCACTCCACCGCGTCGGGGTCGTAGTCGATCAGCTCGCTGGTCCAGGACGCCTGGGCGAGATCGATCCCGGGAACCTCCTTGACCAGGTCGAGCGGCTCCACCAGATACGCGAGGGCCTCCGCCCCGTCGTCCCGTACCGCCGCCCTGGCATGCGCCCGCTCGTCGTCGGGAAGGGTCTCGTCGGCGGCCACGCGGTCGAGGGCGGCGGCGCTCAGCCGCTCGGCGTCGGCCACCTCCAGCACCAATTCCACGCGCAGCCGTACATACCGTGATGTCTCTGAAGTGCTCATACGACGGAGCGTATGGCTCCTGACCCCCGTGACTTTCCCACGACCCGCTGCTTTCACTAGCATCAGCGCACTCAGCCAATTCGGCGTTGTCCAAAGGGGATCGATCACGTGTCCGTCGCACGCCGGCCGCTGCTGACGGCGACCGCCGCCGGAACCCTGCTCTGCGCGCTGTGGTTCGTGCCTTCCGCGAAAGCCACGAGCGACACGAGCGGGCGGACCGGCGGGCAGGAGCAGTCCGCACCAGCGGCGCAGGGTCAGCAGCACACGGAGGGTCAGCGCAGACTCACCCTCGAAAGCTACGAGGAGTCCGGAACACCCGGCGCCGCCGACGGCGCGAGCCGGGACGAGCCGCTCCTCGCCGACACGGGCAGCGTGGACACCACGCCGTACGTCGTCGGCGGGACGGTCTGTCTGGGCATCGGCGCCGGCTTCGTCGCGTACTCGGTGCGCAGGGGCGGCCGTACGGTCTGAGCGGCCGTACGACCCGAGCGCCCGGCCGCCCGGAGCCGCGGCTCCGGGCGGCCGGGGCCCTACGCGAGCGGTCCGGTGACCGGCTCCACGGCCGCGACCAGCGCTCCGGTCCGCACGAAGGCGTCCGCCCCCGCGAGGTCGGGGGCCAGGAACCGGTCGGGCCCCGGCCCCGCCACGCCCGTGGCGCGCAGCGCGTCGATGACCGCCCGGGAGGCGGGCGCGGGCGTCAGCCCCTCGCGCAGCTCGATCGCGCGCGTCGCCGCGTACAGCTCGACGGCGACGATACGGGTCAGGTTGTCGACGGTGGTGCGGAGCTTGCGCGCGGCGGACCAGCCCATCGAGACATGGTCCTCCTGCATCGCGGAGGACGGGATCGAGTCGACCGAGGCCGGGGCGGCGAGCCGCTTCATCTCGCTGACCAGCGCGGCCTGGGTGTACTGGGCGATCATCAGGCCCGAGTCCACACCGGCGTCGTCCGCGAGGAACGGCGGCAGCCCGTGCGAGCGGTTCTTGTCCAGCAGCCGGTCGGTACGGCGCTCGGCGATGGATCCGAGGTCGGCTGCGACGATGGCGAGGAAGTCCAGGACGTACGCCACCGGGGCGCCGTGGAAGTTGCCGTTGGACTCCACCCGGCCGTCGGCCAGCACCACCGGGTTGTCGACCGCCGAGGCCAGCTCCCGGTCGGCCACGAGCCGGGCGTACGCCAGCGTGTCCCGGCCCGCGCCCGCGACCTGCGGGGCGCAGCGCACCGAGTACGCGTCCTGCACCCGGGGCGCGGCGTCGGCCTGGAAGTGGCCGGTCAGCCCGGACCCGGCGAGCACCCGCAGCATGTTGTCGGCGCTGGCGCCCTGGCCGGGGTGCGGCCGGATCGCGTGCAGCTCGGGCGCCAGGACCTTGTCCGTGCCGAGCAGGGCCTCCAGGGTGAGCGCGGCGGTGATGTCGGCGGAGGTGTAGAGCCGGTGCAGGTCGGCGAGGGCCATGACCAGCATGCCGAGCATGCCGTCCGTGCCGTTGAGCAGGGCCAGGCCCTCCTTCTCGCGCAGCTCCACCGGCTCGATGCCGTGCGCGGCGAGCAGCTCGCCGGCGGGCGCGGTCACGCCGTCGGGCCCCTCGGCGTCGCCCTCGCCCATGAGGGTCAGCGCGCAGTGCGAGAGCGGCGCGAGGTCCCCGGAGCAGCCGAGCGAGCCGAACTCGTGGACGACCGGGGTGATCCCTGCGTTCAGGACGTCCGCCATGGTCCGCGCGACGCCGGGCCGTACCCCGGTGTGCCCCGACGCCAGGGTCTTGAGGCGCAGGAACATCAGCGCCCGCACCACCTCGCGCTCCACCCGCGGCCCCATCCCGGCGGCGTGCGACCGCACGATGTTGCGCTGGAGCCGCCCCCGCAGATCGGGGCCGATGTGCCGGGTGGCGAGAGCGCCGAACCCGGTGGAGACGCCGTACACCGGCTCCGGCTTGGCCGCCAGCGCCTCGACGACCTCACGCGCGGCGGCGAGCGCGGCGAGGGCCTCGGCGGAGAGCTCCACCCGGGCCTGCCCCCGGGCCACGGCGATGACGTCCTCGGCCGTCGTCCCCGACGTCCCCACCACGACTGTATGCATATCCATATTCAGGAGCGTACGGACTGTATCGCCAAGTGTCACTAGCCGGAGAAGTCACCGCTCGGGCGAGCGCTACGGAGCGGACGGGGACGGCGGCGGGGAGGGCGGCGCGGGCGGCGGCGCGTCGCGGAAGCGGCGCCGGTCGCCCGACGGCGGCGCGGGCGCGTCCGCCAGCCTGATCACCGCGCCGTCGCGGCCCGCCACCACCGGCTCCCGCGACCGGGCGGCCTTCGCGCGGTACTGCGCCGCGTCCGCCAGCCGGAACAGCCGGCGGGCCGAGCGGACCTCGCCGATCGGGTCGCCGGTGGACGCGATCCCGCACGCCACCCCCTCGCCCAGCTCCAGTTCGGCGGCGCGCAGACAGAGTTCACCGGCCACCGCGATCACCTCGTCCGCCTCGGGGCCGACCGTCAGCAGACAGAACTCGTCGCCGCCGAGGCGGGCCGCCAGCGCGCCCGGCAGTCGCGCGCCGCAGACCGACAGGAGCGAGCCGAATCGTTCCAGCAGCCGGTCGCCGACAGCGTGCCCATGGGTGTCGTTGACCTTCTTGAGGCCGTTGAGGTCGCAGACGACCAGGCTGACGACCGCCCCTTCGTCCCGGTGGCTGCCGATCGCCTCGTCCAGCCGCGCATCGACGGCGCGCCGGTTCGCCAGCCCGGTCAGCGGGTCGGTGAAGGCGAGCCTGCGGACCTCTTCGAGCCGCTCCGTCTGGGCGATCCCGGCCGCGACGACCGACGCGATGACGGTGGCGAAGTCCGCGTCGTCCGCGTCGAACAGCGGGGCGCCGCGCGGCCGGGCCACGTACAGCTCGCCCCAGGCCCGCCCGTGCAGCACGATCGGGGCGACCACGCAGCAGCCCCGGCCGCGCCGCCGCAGCGCGGCGACGCGCTGGTGGCAGTAGCCGGGCGCGGCCCCCGTGCCCGCCCCGCCGCCGACGGGACCGGCGTCCGCCGTCTCCACCCACGCGTGCGCCCCGCCGCCGCCCGTCCACCGCTCGTGCAGGAACTCGGCGATCTCGGGGAACTGATGCACGGGGTACGACTCGTCCTCGGGGAACTCCTCCTCGTCCTCGACCCGCTCCCCCGCGTTCACCAGCACCTTGAGCCGCCCGAGGTCCCGCTCCCACAGCGACAGCGCCGCGAAACTCCCCCCGAGCGCCTCGCACGCCCCCAGCGCCGCCGCCAGCCAGGCGTCGCGCGCGGCCGGAGCCGCGGCCATCGCCTGGGAAAGTGCCACTATGGCGCGCAGTCGCCCATCCACTCCCATCACTCCACCTTAAGACGGTTTGGGGTGATTTGATCACTTGGAGCGAACGACGGTCACCGTGAGTTGGTTCAACGGGTGACGATTCAAGGGGTGGCGACGGGGCTCAGGGGCGACCCGGAACCGGCCCTACTCGCCCGGCCACTCCGGCGAGCGCTTCTCGTTGAACGCCGCGACGCCCTCGGCGCGGTCGCCCGAGAAGGCGACGGACCACCACGCCGCGTCCTCCACCTCCAGACCGGCCCGCAGGTCCAGGCCGTGCCCGAGCCGCAGCGCGCGCTTGGCGGCGCGCAGGCCGACGGGCGAGTTCGCGGCGATACGCCCCGCCAGCGCGAGCGCCTCGTCGCGGTCGTCCCCCTCGGCCACCAGCAGATCGACCAGGCCGAGACCGGCCGCCTCGGCCGCCGCCACGCGCCGCGCGGTGAAGACCAGTTCGGCGGCGCGCGCGGCCCCGACCCGGCGCGGCAGCAGCTGCGTACCGCCACCGCCGGGAATCACGCCGACCGACACCTCGGGCAGCCCGACCACGGCCGTGGGGTCGGCCACGATCAGGTCGCAGGCGAGCGCCAGCTCGTAGCCGCCGCCCAGCGCGTAGCCGTGCACGGCGGCGATCGTGGGCATCGGCAGCTCCAGCACCCCGGCGTACGCGCCGCGCGCGACCGGCCGCTGGCGCACCAGCTCGGCGTCGCTGAGGGAGTTCCGCTCCTTGAGGTCCGCGCCGACGCAGAAGGCCCGCGCGTGGGTGGAGGTCAGCACCGCCACCCGCGCCTCCCGGTCCGCCGCCAGCTCCGCGCACGCGGCGGCGATGGAACGGGCCATCTCCGAGGACACCGCGTTCATCGCCTTGGGCCGGTCGAGGACCAGCTCAGCGACCCGGCCGCCCGCGCCGTGCCGCCGTACGACGACGTACTCCCCGAACCGCTGCTCGGCCTCGGTCATGACCGCACCCTCCCGGTTGACGTGGTTAACGACGGTTCACCGGGAGGGATCCTATGCGGTGCGCCGCCCCAGGAGCCATGGCTCGACCACACCGAGTCCGCGCACCGGCCGCTGCCACATCGGCTGGAGACCGAAGCGGTACGGGGGCGGCGCCGCGCCCTCCTTCTCGGCCTGCGCCGCGGCCTCGGCGGCCTGCGACTCCGAGGCCGGAACGTCGCCGGTGCGGATCAGCTCCTCGGCGAACGCGCCGTCGACCAGGACCGTGTCCTTGGGGGCTATCGACGTCAGCCGGCTCGCGAGGTTCACCGTCGTGCCGAAGACGTCGCCCATGCGCGTGGTGACCGTGCCGAACGCGATACCGACGCGCAGCGCCGGCATCGTCTCGTCGTGCGTCATGGTCTCTATCAGCCGCAGCGCGATCTCCGCCGCCGTACCGGCGTCGTCCGCCGCGTACAGCACCTCGTCGCCGAGGGTCTTGATGAGCCGGCCGCCGTGCGCGGCGACGAGGTCGGCGCAGGTCGTCTCGAACGCCTCGACCAGCTCGCCCAGCTCCTCCTCCTCCAGCCGGCGGGTCAGCCGGGTGAAGCCGACGAGATCGGCGAAGCCGACGGCGAGCCTGCGGTCGACCATCTCGTCGTCGTCCGCCGCCTGGACGACCCGTCCGGTGGCGGCGGCGAGCTGGCGCCGCCACACGTAGACGAGGAACTCCTCCAGCTCCGGCAGGAGCAGCTCCACCAGCGGATAGGTGACCTCGGTACGCGTCATCCCCGGCTCGGGCGGCTCGATGAGCCCGGAGAGGAAGGAATCGATCTGCCACTCCGCCAGCCGGGCGGTGGTCTGGCCGGTCGACCTGGCCACCTGGATCGCCATCGGCTCGCTCAGCAGCCCCGCCTCCACCAGACCGGACAGCCGCCGCAGCGCCAGCACGTCGGCCTCGGTGAACGCCCTGGCCTGGCCGACGTCGGCGAAGCCCATCGCCCGCCAGAAGCGGGACGCCAGGTCCATCGAGACACCGGCCGTACGGGCGGCCTGGAAGGGCGTGTAGCGGCGCTCGGCCCCGAGGATCAGCTGTTCGAGCCGGATGGCCAGCGGGTCGTCGGTCGGCTCGGCCGTGTGGTCGACGATGTGGTGCGGGCTCGGGTGAACCGAGGGGTCCGGCGGCGGCGACGCGTCCTCGCCGGAAGCCGAATCATCGACGGTCACCAGCCGCCTCCTGCCCGTTCCCTGCGCACTGCCCTACCGATCTGTCGTGGACCGCCTCAACGATACGGCAGATGTGCGCTGGCTCACGTATCGCCCGTCCGTCCCGGTCAGCGGTACGGGCGTACGCGCGGCCGCGCCCCCGGCCACCGGAGCGCCCCGCTCCGGTCACCGCCCCCGGTCCGTGCGCGGTCACCGTCCCCGGTCCGTGCGCGGTCACCGTCCCCGGTCCGTGCGCGGTCACCGCCCTCAGCCCGCGCCCCGCACATGCACGACGTCGCCCGCGCCCACCGGGTGGCGCGTCCCGTCCGCCGTCCGCAGGATCAGCCGGCCGTCCCCGTCGACCGCGACCGCCTCGCCGGTCAGCGCGCGGTCCCCGGGCAGCTCCGCCCGTACCGTCCGCCCGAGCGTCGCGCACCCCGCCGCGTACGCCTCCTGGAGCCCGGACAGCGCCGGGTCGCCGCCCGCGGCGCGCCACTCGCCGTACCACCGCTCCAGCGAGCGGAGCACCGCCCGCAGCAGGGTGTCGCGGTCGAGGGAGACCGCGTCGGCGAGGCCGAGCGAACCGGCGGTGGGTACGGGCAGTTCGTCGGCGCGCAGCGAGACATTGACGCCGACGCCCACCACCACCGCGTCGTCCCCGGCCCGTTCGGCGAGGATCCCGCCGGCCTTGCGCTCCTCGCCGTCCACGGTGACGAGCAGGTCGTTGGGCCACTTGAGGGCCGTGTCCACCCCGGCGGCGCGCGCCAGAGCGGTCGCGACGGCGACACCGGTGAGCAGCGGCAGCCAGCCGAGGCGCTCGACCGGGACGTCCGGGCCCGGCCGCAGGAGTACGGAGAAGAAGATCCCGGAGCGCGCCGGGGCCGACCACCGCCGGTCGAGCCGGCCGCGCCCCGCGGTCTGCTCCTCGGCGACGAGTACCGTGCCCTCGGCCCCGTCCCCGGCGGCGAGCGCCGCGAGATCGGAGTTGGTGGATCCGGTCGCGGTGACCACGTCGAGCGAGGTCCACAGCCCGCCCGGCACCACGAGCCCGCGGCGCAGCGCGCGCGCGTTCAGCGGGGGGCGTTCGAGGTCGGACCAGCGGCCGGCGGGGGCATCGGGCTCCATCATGCAAGCCACCCTAAGTGTGGGAAACACCGCACTGCCGATCGGTATCCGCGCAGATACCCTACGGATCAGTAGCATCCGCGCCCGCAACCGTCCCCGCACCCCGATCCGCCCGCACCCGACCCACCGCCGCACTCCGATCTACCGCACCCGCATCCGTGACCCCGCAGGGAGCCGCATCCCGATGTCCGAGCCGGAAAGCACACACGGAACCGCAACCTCAGCCTCGGCCTCAGCCGAAGCAGCCGCACCGCACACCACCGCCGGGAAGATCGCGGATCTCCGGCGCCGCGTCGAGGAGGCCACGCACGCCGGCTCCGCGCGCGCCGTGGAGAAGCAGCACGCCAAGGGCAAACTGACCGCCCGCGAGCGGGTCGATCTGCTGCTCGACGAGGGCTCCTTCGTCGAACTGGACGAGTTCGCGCGGCACCGCTCCACCAATTTCGGCATCGAGCGGAACCGGCCGTACGGGGACGGTGTCGTCACCGGTTACGGCACCGTCGACGGCCGGCCGGTCTGTGTGTACTCACAGGACTTCACCATCTTCGGCGGCTCGCTGGGCGAGGTCTACGGCGAGAAGATCGTCAAGGTCATGGACTTCGCGCTGAAGACCGGCTGTCCGATCGTCGGGATCAACGACGGCGGGGGCGCGCGGATCCAGGAGGGCGTGGCCGCGCTCGGTCTCTTCGCGGAGATCTTCCGCCGCAACGTGCACGCCTCGGGCGTCGTCCCGCAGATCAGCCTGATCGTCGGCCCGTGCGCGGGCGGCGCGGTGTACTCCCCCGCGATCACCGACTTCACGGTGATGGTCGATCAGACCTCGCACATGTTCATCACGGGTCCCGATGTCATCAAGACGGTGACGGGCGAGGACGTGGGCTTCGAGGAGCTGGGCGGAGCGCGCACGCACAACACGACGTCGGGCGTGGCGCATCACATGGCGGGCGACGAGAAGGACGCCGTCGAGTACGTCAAGTCGCTGCTCTCCTACCTGCCTTCGAACAACCTCTCCGAGCCGCCCGCCTTCCCCGAGGAGGCCGACCTCGCGCCGAGCGCCGAGGACCGGGAGCTGGACACGCTGATCCCGGACTCCGCGAACCAGCCGTACGACATGCACACGGCGATCGAGCATGTCCTGGACGACGGCGAATTCCTGGAGACGCAGGCGCTGTTCGCGCCGAACATCCTCACCGGCTTCGGCCGGGTCGAGGGCTTCCCGGTGGGGATCGTCGCCAATCAGCCGATGCAGTTCGCCGGCTGTCTGGACATCGACGCCTCGGAGAAGGCCGCGCGGTTCGTCCGCACCTGCGACGCCTTCAACGTGCCGGTGCTGACCTTCGTGGACGTGCCGGGCTTCCTGCCGGGGGTGGACCAGGAGTACGGCGGGATCATCCGGCGCGGCGCCAAGCTGATCTACGCGTACGCCGAGGCCACGGTCCCACTGATCACGGTGATCACCCGCAAGGCGTTCGGCGGCGCCTACGACGTGATGGGCTCCAAGCACCTGGGCGCGGACCTCAACCTGGCCTGGCCGACGGCCCAGATCGCCGTGATGGGGGCGCAGGGCGCGGTGAACATCCTGCACCGCCGCACGATCGCCGCCGCCGGGGACGACGCGGAGCGGGAGACCACGCGCGCCGAGCTGATCCAGGAGTACGAGGACACCCTGCTCAACCCGTACGTGGCGGCCGAGCGCGGCTACGTCGACGCGGTGATCATGCCGTCGGACACCCGGGCCCACGTGGTGCGGGGGCTGCGTCAGCTGCGGACGAAGCGGGAAAGCCTTCCTCCGAAGAAGCACGGCAACATCCCCCTCTAGGACCTGTCCGGACCTGGACGGGCAGGCCCCCGGAAAGGAGCAGCTCATGATCAAGGTCGTACGGGGCAACCCGACCCCCGAGGAACTGGCCGCCGCCCTGGCCGTGGTCAGGGCGGCCCGCGCGGCGGCGGCGGACGCGCCCGCCGGGCCGCCGGAGCCGGCGGCCCCGTGGTCAGCCCCGGCCCGCATCGCCCGGCGCGGCCTGCCGAGCCCGGGACCGCGCGCGTGGGCCCGTACGTACTGGCCCGGGTAGTCCGTGCCCCACGGCCCGGCGGCTCACCGGACGCGCGTCACCGGACGCGGGTCCGCGCCTCGTAGGCCCCGGCCGGGCCGGCCAGTGATCCGTCCGGCGGCCCGCCCGGCAGACCGTCGGCCGGCGGCGTCGGGTCGAGGTAGAACCACTCCGCCGTGGGCCCCGGCGCGGACGGCGGCGCGGACGGCGGGGCCGGGGCGTTCGCGGTGTTCGGGCGGAGGAGTTCCACCCGTACCTCCCCCGAGGCGCGCCGCTGCGCGACGAACTCGTCCACCTGGCTGCGGCAGGCGTGGTCCCAGTGCGTCACCCCGGTCAGGTCGAGCCGGATCCTCGGCATCCCGGCGGCGGCGACCGCCTCCAGCGCGTCGATGAGCTTCGGCAGCCGCAGGAAGGTGACGTTGCCGGTCATGACCAGCTTGGCCGTGTCCCCGTCGACCTCGGTGCGTACGGACGTCTGCGACATCCGCAGCGCCGCCAGCACGATGCCCGCCGCCAGGCCGACCAGCACCCCTTCGAGCAGGGCGGTGGCGACGATCACGACCGTGGTGAGGGTCATCACCGCGAACTCGCCCCGGTCCTGGCGCCACATCTTCGGGAACTCGCCCGGCGCGAACAGCTTCCAGCCGCTGTGGACGAGCACTCCGGCCAGCACGGAGATCGGGATGAGCGCGAGCACGTTCGGCAGCAGCAGTGCGAAGGCGAGCAGCCACAGGCCGTGCAGGGTCCGGGAGAGCCGGGTCTTGGCGCCCGCCTGGACATTGGCGGAGCTGCGCGCGACGACGGCGGTCATCGGCAGCGCGCCGAGGAGGCCGCAGAGGGTGTTCCCGGCTCCCTGGGCGATGAGTTCGGAGTTGTAGCGGGTGCGCTCGCCGTTGTGCATACGGTCCACGGCCGCGGCGGTGAACAGGCTCTCCGCCGAGGCGATGACGGTGAAGGTGAGCACCGTGGTCAGCACCGCGCCGTTGGCGAGCGCGGCGAACTGCGCGGGTCCCGGCACCTGTACGGAGGCCAGCAGGTTGCCGACCCGCAGGGTGGTGATCTCCACACCGGGCAGCGCGGCCACCGCCATCCCGCCGGCCACCGCCACCAGCGCGGCCGGCACCTTCCTGGCCGGTCCCGGCACCTTCTTCCACAGGAAGCTCAGCACGACGGTGGCCGTGCCGAGCGCGGCGGCGACGGCCTTCTGCGGATCGGCGAGGGTGCCTCCGATCAGCTCGGGGACGCCGAGCATGTTCTCGATCGGCTTGCCGACGGCCTTGGCGTCGGCCATCGGATAGATCTGGCTGAACATCAGGGGCAGCCCGATCCCCGCCAGCATCCCCTGCACCACCGCGATGGAGATCGCCTGGAACATCCGGCCGAGCTTGATCAGCCCGAGTCCGATCTGGAGCAGCCCGGACATCAGCACGATCACCCCGAGCGTGGCGAGCCCGAACTCCAGCACCGCCTCGGCGACCAGCGCGGCGAGACCGGCCGCGGGGCCGCTGACCTGGAGCGTGGAGCCGCGGGCCATACCGACGACCAGACCGCCGACGACCCCGGAGATGATGCCCAGCTCGGGCGGGGTGCCCGAGGCCACGGCCACCCCGATGCAGAGGGGAAGGGCGACGAGGAAGACCACGAAGGAGGCGGTGATCTCGGTGGCGAGGCCGGTCTTCCGCGCGGCGGCGGGCTTGCGCGGAGCGGCGGGCCCGGGCGGCGGGCCGCCGCCGGGCGGTCGGGCCGGGGGCGGCGGCCACAAGGGGCGCGGGGGCGCGCCGTAGGTGTCGTACGACGGCGCTCCCCCGAAAGCAGGCGCGGCCGGGGCGGCCTGCGGCGGATGTGCCGGATGCGTGCGGCCCGGTCCGCGCCCGGCGCCCCGGGCCCGGTGGCGGCCGCCGCCGACGGGGCCCGGATGTCCCTCGCCGACGTGCCCGAGGCCGACGTAGCCCGGCGGGCCGAACTCGTCGCCGTACCCCGGGTCCTGGCCCTGACGATGTCCCTGGCCCTGTCCCTGGCCCTGGTTCTGCCCCTGGCCCTGGTTCTGCCAGTACCCGTGGTCCCGGCCCTGCCCCGGGCTCAGCACGCGTGCACCAGAAAGTCGTTGCCGCTCCGGTCCAGCTCCCACAGCTCGCCGGTGTCCACCTCGTAGTACCAGCCGTGCAGCCGCAGCCGGCCCTCCGCCAGCCGCCGCCGGGCCGCCGGGTACTCGCGCAGGGCCGCGAGCTGCGCCCGTACGTTGAGCTGCGCCAGCTCGGTGACGAGCGCCCGCGCGTCCCGCCCGTCCGGGTCGGGGTCGCGGTCGCGGTCGGGTGCGGCCTCCCGGTCCAGTACGGAGGCGAGCCCGGGCCGCGCGACCTCCAGCCAGGCGCCCACGCCGGGCAGGGCGGAGAGGTCCTGACCGGAGGCGAGCGCGCCCATCGCGCCGCAGTGCGAGTGGCCGCAGACGACGATGTCCTGAACGTCGAGCACCTCCAGTGCGTACTCGATGGTGGCGGCCTCACCGGAGACCAGCTGGGCCCGGTGCGGCGGCACGATATTGCCCGCGTTGCGCATTTCGAAGACCTCTCCGGGGCGCGCGCCGGTGATCAATGCGGGTATGACACGGGAATCCGAACAGGCCACGAAGAGCGCCTCCGGGAATTGTCCGTCGGCGAGTTTCCGGTAGCTGTCGCTTTCGAAATCTACGCGGCGCCGGAACGAGCGGGCGCGTTCGAGCAGAGCCTTCATGGTGCCTCCCCAGCGGGTGGTCGTACCCATCTACCTGCCTCAATACCGTAGGGAGCGGCAGGCAAGAAGAAGGTTAGAAGAACGCTAAGCCGCAGCAAGAATTCGACGAACCGCTGTGACCTGGCTCCCAATGCCGGGAAAACCGGATGCCCTCCCCCCATTCAATGTACGGTGTGCGTCCCGGATACCGGAATTCCGGGAATTCGTGTTGCCCTGATACGCGGAGAAACGGAAATTGATGACGCTTCGGGCTCTGCTCATCGAGGACGACGAGACCATCGCCGACCCCCTGGTCGAGGGTCTCGGCCGCTACGGCCTGACGGTGCGTCATGTGACCACGGGAGCGGCCGGGCTGCACGGTCCGTACGGCGACATCGTGCTGCTCGACCTGGGGCTGCCGGACATGGACGGCATCGACGTCTGCCGGGGCATCCGGCAGCTCTCGGCCGTACCGGTGATCATGCTCACGGCCCGCGGCACGGAGGCCGACCGGGTGCTGGGGCTGGAGCTGGGCGCCGACGACTACCTGGCGAAGCCCTTCAGCATCCGGGAGCTGATCGCCCGGATCCGCGCCGTGACCCGGCGCAGCGGCGCCTGGGCGGGCGGCGGCCCGGGGGCCGCGGGCGGCCTCGGCGGTGTGCCCGGCCCCCTCGGCGTGGAGGTCACCCACGGCCCGGTGGGAGCCGGGGCCTTCCCGTACCCCGTCCCCATGACCCCGGCGCCCCCGACTCCGGCACACGCGCCGCCGACGTACCCGGAGCAGCCTGCCTGGCAGGACCCGCCCGTGCCCACGCCTCCACCCGCTCCCGCGCCGGAGGCGGCGCCTCCGCTGCCCGGCGCGCTGATCGTCGACCGCCGCACCCGGCAGGTCTGGATCGGCGAGCGGCCGGTCGCCCTCACCCCCAAGGAATTCGACCTGCTGGCCCTGCTCACCGAGGACCCCGGGGCGGTCTACTCCCGCCAGCAGATCCTGGACCGGGTCTGGGACCCGCACTTCCACGGCCCCACCAAGACCCTCGACGTCCATGTCGCCACCCTGCGGCGCAAGCTCGGCGACCCGGCGTGGATCCAGACGCTGCGCGGCGTGGGCCTGCGGCTCGCCGTCCGCACCGGCGCCTCCCCCTCCGTGTCCCGATGACGCGCCGGCTGCTGTTCAGCTATCTGACCCTGGCCACCCTCGTGCTGATCTGCCTGGAGCTGCCGCTCGGCTACGTCTACAGCCGCGCCGAACGGGACCGCGCCACCAACGCGGCCCACCAGGAGGCCGAATCGGTGGCCGACTTCGCCGCGCTCTCCCTCGCCTACGGGCGGCCCGACGAACTCACCGCCCAGATCACGGCCTGCGCCGACCGCGTCGGCGGCGAGATCCTGGTCGTCGACGGCACCGGGAAACTCATCGTCTCCTCGCATCCGCTCAGCCCCGACGAACGGGCGGGGCTGGACCAGCGGGCGGAGATCTCGGCCGCGCTGCTCGGCGGCGACGGATCCGACGTACGCGGCTCCGGCATCGGGGGCGTCAGCTGGCTCTCCGTCGCCGTCCCGGTCCAGCACGACGGCACCCTCCAGGGCGCCGTGCGCCTCAGCGTCCCCACCGACGCCGTCGCGAGCGACGTCCACCGGACGTGGCTGGGGCTCGCCCTCGCCGGGCTCGGGGTGCTCGTCGCCGTCGCGACCGTGGCCTTCGCGCTGGCCCGCTGGATCGGCCACCCCATCCTCGCGCTGGAACGCGCCGCCCACACCCTGGCGGGCGGCCGGCTCACCACGCCCGCCTCCGTCACCGCGGGGCCGCCCGAAGTACGCAGCCTGGCCGCCACGTTCAACCGTACGGGCGCCCTGCTGGAGCAGCTCCTCGCCGCCCAGAGCGCGTTCGCCGGCGAGGCGTCCCACCAGCTCAAGACCCCGCTCGCGGCGCTGCGGCTACGGCTGGACAACCTGGAGATCGACGTCCCGCCCCATCTGCGCCCCCATCTGAACGCGGCGATGACCGAGACCGACCGGCTGGCCCGGATGGTCGAGGGCCTGCTCGCCCTGGCCAGGATGGAGGAGAGCGCGCTCACCCCGGAACAGACCGGCCTGGACCGGCTCGCGGAGGAACGCGTCCTCGCCTGGCACGACCTGTACGCGCGGCACGGCGTGCGTCTCCTCCTCGTCGGCGACCCGGTGGGCACCGCCCTCGCCGTCCCCGGCGCGGTCGAACAGATCCTGGACAACCTGCTCTCCAACTCCCTGCGGGTCTCGCCGCCGGGCAGCTGTGTGACCGTCCTCCGGGAGACGCGCGCCGCGGTCACCGAACTGCGCGTCATCGACCAGGGCCCCGGCATGACCGCCGAGCAGCGCGGCCGCGCCTTCGACCGCTTCTGGCGCGCCCCCGACGCGCCGAAGGGCGGCACCGGCCTCGGCCTCGCCCTCGTGCAGCGGCTGACCCTGGCCAGTGGCGGCGAGGCGCTGCTGCTGCCCGCGCCGGGCGGCGGCCTCGACGCCGTCGTCCGCCTCCAGTCCGTCTCGCCGCGCCGCACCGGCGGTTTCCCCGGCCGCCAGCGCCGGCGTCCGTTCGCGACGGCGGGTACGGGATGAGTACACGTACTCAGGCGCCGACGGCCCCTCGGCCGGAGGATCGATGACATGTTGTGGTCCGACCCGGAAGACGAGCCCCCCAAGGACATGCGCGACGCGCAGTTCATGATGCGGCGCGTCGGCGTGCTGCTGGCCCTCGCCGTGATCCTGGCGATGATCATGCTCGGCTTCCCCTAGGGGTTCCCGCCAGGGCCCACCGCGCCGCGGCAGCCACGGGTCCCGCGGGTACGGGCGCCCGGCGCGGTCGCGGCGCCGCGACCTACGATGGCCCGCATGACCGATCAGCGCCGCCGCCTCGTCCTCGCCTCCGCCTCCCCCGCCCGTCTGGGCCTGCTCGAACACGCCGGGCTCGCCCCCGAGGTGATCGTCAGCGGGGTCGACGAGGACGCGCTGAGCGCCGCCACCCCCTCCGCACTCGCCCTCGTGCTCGCCGAGGCCAAGGCCGCCGCCGTGGCCGCGCGCCCCGAGACCGCGGGCGCCCTCGTCATCGGCTGCGACTCCGTGCTCGAACTCGACGGCGAGGCGCTCGGCAAGCCCGCCGACGCCGAGGAGGCCACCGCCCGCTGGAAGTCGATGCGCGGGCGTACGGGCGTCCTGCGCACCGGCCACTGCGTGATCGACACCACCACCGGCCGCGGCGCGGGCGAGACCGCCTCGACCACCGTCCACTTCGGCGAGCCGACGGACGCCGAGATCGCCGCGTACGTCGCCTCCGGCGAACCGCTCAACGTCGCGGGCGCCTTCACCCTGGACGGCCGCTCGGCGCCCTTCGTGGACTCCATCGAGGGCGACCACGGCAACGTCATCGGCCTGTCGCTGCCGCTGCTGCGCAGGCTCCTCGGGGAGCACGGCGTCGCCATCACCGACCTGTGGGTCTGAACCCCCCTCACCGCGTGGCGGCTTGGGCTCAGGCCGGCGCGGCGGGCCGCCGGCCGGGCTCGCTCCCGTACCCGAGCAGTATCAGCACCAGCAGCCCCGCCACGACCATCATGAACGCGAAGGCGTCCCACCCCACCAGCCCCACCGCCAGCGCGGCCAGCACGCCGTGGGCGACCGCGCAGGTGATGAGCAGGATCCGGCCGAAGAGGCCCGGGGCCCGGTCCCTCAGCGCCGTACGCACCAGAAGCCCGGCGCACAGGGCGAGGTAGAGACCGAGGACGCCGCCCGTCACCCACGTACCGACGACCATGGCGTCGGGGTCGAGACCCGCCAGCGACATGCGCTGATTACCGGCGACGGTGGCCAGCACCCCGTTGACGAAGACCGCGCCAACCCCCTCCAGCAGCAGCACGATCGCGGCCACCCATGCCAGCGGTCTGCGCCCCACGGCGCCCACCCACTTCCCCTGTTACTCCCAGTACGAACGACATCGGGCACGCTACTCATCGGTAAACGGCGCGACAAGGGCCGGGGGCGGGGCAAAGAATCATTCCGCCATTCGTAGGGACTCCACAAAGATTCGTGATCGGGCGAGGGGCACTCGGACAGAGAGCTGGAGCACATTCGAGCGCTACTGTGCGACGGAGGATCCCGGCGTACCGTGGTGTCACAAGGGATTTCACGATGCGAGCGCGGCTCTCATCGCGCTCCATGCGGTCGAAGTCACCATGAGGGACGAGCCCAAAGGGCGTGTCGGCAGTCCCTAAACTCAGCTTGTTTCAAGGAGGGAGCCATCGTGCGCAAGGTGCTCATCGCCAACCGTGGCGAAATCGCTGTCCGCGTTGCCCGTGCCTGCCGGGACGCCGGGATCATGAGCGTAGCCGTCTACGCCGAACCCGACCGGGATGCCCTGCATGTCCGCGCGGCGGACGAGGCGTTCGCCCTGGGCGGTGACACCCCGGCAGCCAGCTATCTGGACATGGCCAAGGTGCTCCAGGCGGCCAAGGACTCGGGGGCGGACGCGATCCACCCCGGCTACGGCTTCCTGTCCGAGAACGCCGAATTCGCCCAGGCCGTTCTGGACGCGGACCTGACCTGGATCGGCCCGCCGCCGCAGGCCATCCGCGACCTGGGCGACAAGGTCGCCGCCCGGCACATCGCCCAGCGCGCCGGGGCCCCGCTGGTGGCCGGCACGCCCGACCCGGTCTCGGGCGCCGACGAGGTCGTCGCCTTCGCCCGGGAGCACGGCCTGCCGATCGCCATCAAGGCCGCCTTCGGCGGCGGCGGACGCGGCCTGAAGGTCGCCCGTACCCTCGAAGAGGTCCCGGAGCTGTACGACTCGGCCGTCCGCGAGGCCGTCGCCGCGTTCGGGCGCGGCGAGTGCTTCGTGGAGCGCTACCTCGACAAGCCCCGGCACGTCGAGACGCAGTGCCTGGCCGACTCCCACGGCAATGTCGTGGTCGTCTCCACCCGCGACTGCTCCCTCCAGCGCCGCCACCAGAAGCTGGTCGAGGAGGCCCCAGCGCCGTTCCTCTCCGCGGAGCAGAACGCCGAGCTGTACGCCGCCTCGAAGGCGATCCTGCGCGAGGCGGGCTACGTCGGCGCCGGCACCGTCGAGTTCCTCGTCGGCACCGACGGCACCATCTCCTTCCTGGAGGTCAACACCCGTCTCCAGGTGGAACACCCGGTCACCGAAGAGGTCACCGGCCTCGACCTGGTGCGCGAGATGTTCCGGATCGCCGACGGCGAGGAGCTGGGATACGGCGACCCCGTCGTGCGCGGCCACTCCTTCGAGTTCCGCATCAACGGCGAGGACCCGGGCCGCGGCTTCCTGCCCGCCCCCGGTACGGTCACCACCTTCGCCCCGCCGTCCGGCCCCGGCGTCCGCCTCGACGCGGGCGTCGAGTCCGGCTCCGTGATCGGCCCGGCCTGGGACTCCCTGCTGGCCAAGCTGATCGTCACCGGCGCCACCCGCGAACAGGCCCTCCAGCGGGCGTCCCGCGCCCTGGACGAGTTCACGGTCGAGGGCATGGCCACGGCCATCCCCTTCCACCGCAAGGTCGTCGTCGACCCCGCCTTCACCTCCGACCCGTTCACGATCCACACCCGCTGGATCGAGACCGAGTTCGTCAACGACGTCCCGCCCTTCACCGTCCCCGGCGACGCGGACGAGGACGAGTCCGGCCGCGAGACCATCGTGGTCGAGGTCGGCGGCAAGCGCCTCGAAGTCTCCCTCCCGGTCAGCCTCGGCATGTCCCTGGCCCGCACCGGCCTCGCCGCCGGCGCCAAGCCCAAGCGCCGCGCCGCGAAGAAGTCCTCCTCGGCGGCCTCCGGCGACACCCTGGCCTCGCCCATGCAGGGCACGATCGTGAAGGTCGCGGTCGAGGAGGGCCAGGAGGTCAAGGAGGGCGACCTCATCGTCGTCCTCGAAGCCATGAAGATGGAGCAGCCCCTCAACGCCCACCGCTCCGGCACGGTCAAGGCCCTCGCCGCCGAGGTGGGTGCCTCGCTCACGTCGGGCGCCACCATCTGCGAGATCAAGGACTGACGTCCCGGCGGCGTCCGGCACGTACGCGCCACTTCGAAGGCCCCGCCCGGTCCGCCGGACGGGGCCTTCGCGCGGCCGGTGGGTGGCATCCTTGACGCCACCCACCACGCGGAGCAGAGAGGACCGAGCCATGGCGAGCAGTACCGCACCGGCCACCCCCCGGCCCAAGCGCGCCGACGCCCGCCGCAACTACGACCGGCTGCTCTCCCAGGCCCGTCGGAGCTTCGCCGAACACGGCACGGACGCGTCCCTCGAAGACATCGCCCGCCGGGCCGGCGTCGGCATCGGCACGCTGTACCGCCACTTCCCCAACCGGCTCGCCCTCATGAACGCCGTCTTCCAGGAAGCGCTTGCTTCGCTGCTGGAACGTTCCCGGGAACTGGCCGAGGCGGCCGAACCGTGCGGTGCGCTGGTCGAATGGCTGGGCGCCATCATCACCCATGCGGGTGAGTACCGGGGCGTATCGGGCGCGCTCATGTCCGCCTCCCACGACACCAGTTCGGCGCTCACCCAGTGCAGCGTCCCGCTCCGCGAGGCGGGCGCGCGGCTGCTCGCCCGCGCGCAGGAGTCCGGCCACGTACGCGCGGGCGTCTCCATCGACGACCTGATGCAGCTCACCAACGCGATCGCCCTGGCGGCGGAACAGTCCCCGACGGACCCGGACTTGGCGCCCCGCCTCCTGAAACTGACGCTGACGGGCCTGAAGGCCTGAGGGTGACGGCGGGGTCCGTTTTGGCGGGCGCCGGTGGTCGTGTGCGGGTGGTCGCCGGGTGTCCCTCCGGGGGCACATCCGGGACGGCATGATTTACGGCGCGTGCGGGCCGGTGGTTTCGTTACGGGCCACGTGCGCCACAAATCACGCTTTATTGTCCCGGACGCACCCCCTGCGGGCCCCCCTTCCCCGCCCGCACAGACCCGCCGGGCCCGGCCCGGGGTGTCGGTACGTCGGGCCCCACCGGCGGGAGGGGGCCGGGGTCGCAGGAGGTGCGCGTTCGGACAATAAAGCGTGATGTGTGCCGCTCGACAGCCCGCACCCGAAGAACAGACCCGCACGCGGCGTACGGAGGGCCGGGGGTGTCCCCCGGAAAAGCACAGCATGCCGTCCGGACATGCGCCTCCGGAGTGCCCCGGCCCCCGCACCGCCTCAGCGGCGCCGTAAGTCCGCCACCCGCGCCCGCTCCCCCGGCTCCTGCTGCGTCAGCGGCGGCGCGCTGCGCAAGCCGGGGCCTGCGCCGGGGCCGCCCCCGGGCGCGCCGCCCGGCCCGGATCCCGGTCCCGGCGCGTGCGTACGGCGCTGCCCCGGCAGCGGCACATCGCGGCGGGCCCGGGATCCCGGCGGCACCGCGTCCGTGCCGAGGGAGCCCGCGCCCCCCACACCGCCGGCTCCGCCGGCCACGCCGGCCACCGCGCCCGCCACCGATACCCGCACGCCCTGGTCGGCCAGCGCCTGAAGCTCCGTCGCGGCGCGTTCGTCGTGCGCCGGCGGCTCGTCGGTCACGAGACGGCTGATCAGATCCGTCGGCACGGTCTGGAACATCGTGTCGGTGCCGAGCTTCGTGTGGTCGGCGAGCACGACGACCTCCGCCGCCGCCTGCACCAGCGCCCGGTCGACGCTCGCCGAGAGCATGTTGGAGGTGGACAGGCCCCGTTCGGCCGTCAGCCCGCTCCCCGAGAGGAACGCGCGGGTGACCCGCAGGCCCTGGAGGGACTGCTCCGCCCCGCTGCCGACCAGCGCGTAGTTGGAGCCGCGCAGCGTCCCGCCGGTCATGACGACCTCGACGCGGTTGGCGTGCGCCAGCGCCTGGGCGACCAGCAGGGAGTTGGTGACGACGGTCAGCCCCGGGATCCGCGCGAGCCGGCGGGCCAGCTCCTGCGTGGTCGTACCGGCGCCGACGACCACGGCCTCGCCCTCTTCGACGAAGCTCGCGGCGAGGTCGGCGATGGCGGTCTTCTCCGCCGTTGCGAGATGGGACTTTTGCGGGAAGCCGGACTCTCGCGTGAATCCACCCGGCAGTACCGCACCGCCGTGCCGGCGGTCGAGGAGTCCTTCTGCCTCCAGCGCCCGCACGTCCCGCCGTACGGTCACTTCGGAGGTCTGGACGACACGGGCAAGCTCACGGAGCGATACGGCCCCGTTGGCTCGCACCATTTCGAGGATCAATTGGCGACGTTCTGCAGCGAACACGAAACTGACAGTAACCCCAATGACCGTCTGCTTTCAGCAGTTTGCGGCGAATAACAGAAGTTGTACGCGGACGAGCGCCCAGGATGGTATGAAGCGATCCGATCCGCTCGAACGCGCCCGGAAAGAAAGGGCTTTCACCCCGGGAACGGGCAGGGGACGGGCCCGAAACGGGCGCGAGCCGACGGAACACGCGGCCGCCGGTCGCGACAGCGACCACGACCACGACCGCGATCACCGCACTGTCAGATCTCGTCCGTCGACTTCCGGGTGTGCAGCTGCCGCGCCACCTCGGCGATCGAACCCGACAGCGACGGGTACACCGTGAACGCCTTGGCGATCTGCTCGACCGTCAGGTTGTTGTCGACGGCGAGCGAGATGGGGTGGATCAGCTCGCTCGCACGCGGTGCGACGACCACGCCGCCGACCACGATTCCCGTACCGGGACGGGCGAAGATCTTGACGAAGCCGTCCCGGATGCCCTGCATCTTGGCGCGCGGGTTGCGCAGCAGCGGGAGCTTGACGACCCGGGCGTCGATCCTGCCGCTGTCGACGTCCGCCTGGCTGTAACCGACGGTGGCGATCTCCGGGTCGGTGAAGACGTTCGCCGAGACGGTCTTGAGGTTGAGCGGAGCCACCGCGTCGCCCAGGAAGTGGTACATCGCGATCCGGCCCTGCATCGCGGCGACCGAGGCGAGCGCGAAGACGCCCGTGACGTCGCCCGCCGCGTAGACGCCGGGGGCGGAGGTACGGGAGACCCGGTCGGTCTTGATGTGGCCCGAGTCCTTGACGAGGACTCCGGCCTCCTCCAGGCCCATGCCGGCCGTGTTGGGGATCGCGCCGACCGCCATCAGGCAGTGCGTGCCCGAGATGGTCCGGCCGTCGGAGAGGGTGACCTCGACGCGGTCGCCCACCCGCTTGGCCGCCTCGGCCCGGGAGCGGGACATCACGTTCATGCCCCGGCGCCGGAAGACGTCCTCCAGGACGGCGGCGGCGTCCGGGTCCTCACCGGGCAGCACCCGGTCGCGGGAGGAGACGAGCGTGACCCGGGAGCCCAGCGCCTGGTACGCGCCGGCGAACTCGGCGCCGGTGACCCCGGAGCCGACCACGATCAGCTCTTCCGGCAGCTCGTCCAGGTCGTACACCTGCGTCCAGTTCAGGATGCGCTCGCCGTCCGGCTGCGCGTCCGGGATCTCGCGCGGGTGGCCGCCGGTGGCGATCAGCACGGCGTCGGCGGTGAGCGCCTCCTCGCTGCCGTCGGCGGCGGTCACGATCACCTGGCGCGAGCCGTCCATGGCCTGCCGCCCGTCGAGGCGGCCACGGCCGCGCAGCACCCGGGCGCCGGCCCGGGTGACGGACGCGGTGATGTCGTGGGACTGGGCGAGCGCGAGGCGCTTGACCCGTCGGTTGACCTTGCCGAGGTCGACGCCGACGACGCGGGCGGCCTTCTCCGAAGGCGTGTCGTCCGCGACGATGATGCCCAGTTCCTCGTACGAGGAGTCGAAGGTGGTCATCACCTCGGCCGTCGCGATGAGGGTCTTCGACGGTACGCAGTCGGTGAGCACCGAGGCGCCGCCGAGCCCGTCGCAGTCGACGACGGTCACCTCCGCGCCGAGCTGGGCGCCCACCAGGGCCGCCTCGTAGCCGCCGGGTCCGCCGCCGATGATCACGATCCGGGTCACGAAAAAGTCCGCCTCGCGTTGTCAACCCGGCCCGTCTGCCACCCCGGCCGGGGTTCCGGGGAAGTCCCCCGGGGGATGCAGTACGTACTCCATTGTCCCGCACGCGCCAAGTAGCTTCTCCCCGGGGCCCTCCATCCGGGCACCGGCCGCCTGACCTGCCCGCCCCCGGTCGCGCCGCCCGCCGGGGCCGCTCCCCGCCCGGTTCGGCGCCCGGTTCGCCGCCCGCCCGCCCGCCCGCTTCCGCCCCCGGTCCGCCACCCCGACCGCACGGACGTCCGGGCCGACCTCCGTTGCGGTCGGCCCGGCGGGCGCATCGGCGGTCACGCCCGTACCTCCCGTACCCTCGATCCCATGTCGCTCTACGCCGCGTACGCCGGCAACCTCGACGCGCGGCTGATGTCCCGCCGCGCCCCGCACTCTCCGTTGCGCGGCACCGGCTGGCTCAACGGCTGGCGGCTCACCTTCGGTGGCGAGCAGATGGGCTGGGAGGGAGCGCTGGTCACGATCGTGGAGGCGCCGCGTTCCCAGGTGTTCGTCGCGCTGTACGACATCGCCCCCATGGACGAGGACTCCATGGACCGCTGGGAGGGCGTCGGCCTCGACATATACCGCCGCATGCGGGTGCGGGTGCACACCCTGGACGGCGAGGAGCCGACCTGGCTGTACGTCCTGAACGGGTACGAGGGCGGCCTCCCCTCCGCCCGCTACCTCGGCGAGCTGGCCGACGCGGCGGAATCGGCCGGCGCCCCGCACGACTACGTGATGGAACTGCGCAAGCGCCCCTGCTGACCAGCGGCGCTCACGGCACGACCAGCGCGTACGGCATGAGCGGCGCGAGCGGCACGAAAGGCCGACGGCCACCCTTTCCGTCCCCTTTCATCCCCTACGCGGCCGTTCCCCGTCGGAAACGACAACGCAACGATGTCCAGACCATTCAGCCCATCATCTACGCGCGTAGGGCTGGACCGGTTACCCTCATCCGCGTGAACGCATCTGTTATCCCGGCCAACGCCGAAGGACCTGCCGACCCTCTCGCCGCCGCCGAGGCCGCCGCCACGCGACTGCGCGAGCTGACCGGTGCCGAGACACACGACATCGCGCTGGTGATGGGCTCCGGCTGGGCGCCCGCCTCAGAAGCCCTCGGCGAGCCCGAGGCTGACTTCCCGGTGACCGAACTGCCGGGCTTCCCACCCCCGGCCGTCGCCGGTCACGGCGGCAGGATCCGCTCGTACAAGATCGCCGAGAAGCGCGCCCTGGTCTTCCTGGGCCGTACGCACTACTACGAGGGCCGCGGTGTGGCCGCCGTCGCGCACGGCGTCCGTACCGCCGTCGCCGCCGGCTGCAAGACCATCGTGCTGACCAACGGCTGCGGCGGGCTGCGCGAGGGCATGCGCCCCGGCCAGCCCGTGCTGATCAGCGACCACATCAACCTGACGGCCGTCTCCCCGATCGTCGGCGCGAACTTCGTGGACCTCACGGACCTCTACTCGCCCCGGCTGCGCACGCTGTGCAAGGAGATCGACCCGGCCCTCGAAGAGGGGGTGTACGTCCAGTTCCCCGGCCCGCACTACGAGACCCCCGCCGAGATCAACATGGTCCGCGCGATGGGCGGCGACCTGGTCGGCATGTCCACCGTGCTGGAGGCCATCGCGGCCCGCGAGGCGGGCGCCGAGGTGCTCGGCATCTCGCTGGTGACGAACCTCGCTGCGGGCATCTCGGGAGAGCCCCTCAACCACGAGGAGGTCCTCCAGGCCGGCCGCGACTCGGCGACCCAGATGGGCTCGCTGCTGGCCCGGGTGCTGGAACGCGTCTGATCCGAGCGGTCCGCGCACCCCCGTACGGGTACAGGTACGGCAACCGCCCCTGCCATCCCGGCGACCATCACCAACCGAGCAACCCACGCGGAGAGCGACCCTCCGCAAGGAGGTATCTCCATCGTGCAGCAGGACGTGACGACGGCACAGCCGGACCTCATCGCACGGGCCAGGGCCTGGCAGGCCGAGGACCCCGACGCCGAGACCCGCGCGGAACTCGGCGCGCTCATCGACGCCGGGGACCTGGACGCCCTCGCCGACCGGTTCTCGGGCACGCTCCAGTTCGGTACGGCGGGACTGCGCGGCGAACTGGGCGCCGGGCCGATGCGGATGAACCGCGCCGTCGTCATCCGGGCCGCCGCGGGTCTCGCCGCGTATCTCCGGGCTCGGGGGGACGGCGAAGGACTGGTCGTGATCGGCTACGACGCCCGTTACAAGTCGGCGGACTTCGCCCGGGACACCGCCGCCGTGGTGACCGGCGCCGGCCTGCGCGCCGCCGTGCTCCCGGGCCCGCTGCCGACGCCGGTGCTGGCCTTCGCCGTACGCCACCTCGGCGCGGTGGCCGGTGTGGAGGTCACCGCGAGCCACAACCCGCCCCGGGACAACGGCTACAAGGTCTATCTCGGCGACGGCTCCCAGATCGTGCCGCCCGCCGACGCCGGCATCGCGGCCGAAATCGCGGCGGTGGGCGCGCTGGAGACGGTGCCGCGCCCCGACGACGGCTGGGAGATCCTCGGGGACGACGTGCCGGCCGCGTATCTGGCCCGTACGGACGCCGCGCTGACCCCCGGCTCCGCGCGGACCGCCCGGATCGTGCACACCGCGCTGCACGGCGTCGGTACGCAGACGCTCCTCGCCGCCTTCGCGCGCGCCGGGTTCCCCGCGCCCGTACCCGTACCGGAGCAGGCCGAGCCCGATCCCGCGTTCCCGACGGTCGCCTTCCCCAATCCGGAGGAGCCGGGCGCGATGGACCTGGCCTTCGCGACCGCCCGCCGCGTGGACCCCGACCTGGTCATCGCCAACGACCCGGACGCGGACCGCTGCGCGGTGGCCGTCCCCGACGCCGGTTCCGAGGCCGGCTGGCGGATGCTCACCGGCGACGAGGTGGGCGCGCTGCTGGCCGCGCATCTGGTCTCCAGGGGCGCGACGGGCGTCTTCGCCGAGTCGATCGTCTCGTCCTCGCTCCTCGGCCGGATCGCCGGCGCGGCCGGACTCGGGTACGAGGAGACCCTGACCGGCTTCAAGTGGATCGCCCGCGTCGAGGGGCTGCGGTACGGGTACGAGGAGGCCCTCGGCTACTGCGTCGACCCCGAGGGCGTGCGCGACAAGGACGGCATCACGGCGGCGCTGCTGGTGGCCGAGCTGGCCTCGGAGCTGAAGGAGCGGGGCCGGACCCTGACGGACCTCCTGGACGACCTCGCCGTCACCCACGGCCTGCACGCCACCGGCCAGCTCTCGGTCCGGGTCAAGGACCTGTCCCTGATCGCGGACGCGATGCGCCGCCTGCGCGAGCGGCAGCCGACCACGCTGGCGGGCCTGCGCGTCGCCTCGGCCGAGGATCTGAACAGGGGAACGGAGGCGCTCCCGCCGACGGACGGCCTGCGCTACCACCTGGACGGCGCGTACCGGGCCCGCGTGATCGTGCGCCCCAGCGGCACCGAGCCCAAGCTGAAGTGCTACCTGGAGGTCGTGGTCCCGGTCGAGGACGCGACGGCCCTCGCGGCGGCGCGTGCGCGTGGCGCGGAGCTGCTGACGGCCCTGAAGCGGGACCTGGCGGAGGCCGCGGGCATCTGAGGCGCCGGGCGGCGCCTCAGTCGACCCGGCGCCCCGGCCCGGCGCCTCAGCCCGTGGTCAGGAGCAGCACGATCAGGACGACGAGGCCCGCCGCCGACGGCGCCATCACCTCGTACGCCCAGCGCACCACCGGCTCGCCCTGCGCGCCGGGGCGGTCGGCCGAGCGCTCGGCCAGGTCGCGCAGCTCGGCCACGGTGCGGTCCGCCTCGGCGAGGCGGGGCTGGTCCGCCGTCCGGGAGCCGCTCTCCGCGCCGCGCGGATCGCCCGCGCCGCCGCGCCTGTTCGCCCGCTTGCGCTGGCGCAGGGAGACCGGGACCGCCCACAGCTGGAACTTACGGCCGTCCTCGGTGAGCGCCTCGCAGGAGAACTGCGCGCGCACGGTCGAGACGGCGGCCCAGGGCAGGGTGATCAGCCGGAACGGGTTGCGGATGCGCAGCTGGTCGTCGCTCGCGAAGACCGCCGGGCGCAGGGTGAAGGCGATGATCAGCGGCACGGTGAAGAGCAGCCCGGCCAGCGCCAGCCACGGCGTGCGGCCGGTGCCGCGGAAGAGCGCGTCGCCGCCGAGCCAGAGGACGATCACGAGCAGCAGACCACCGCCCATGATCCCGCCGGCCGACCGGTAGACGCGGTCGGCGTAGGTCGGCTCGGTGGGCGGCTCAGGACTCGTCATGGGTTCGATTCTGCCGTACGCCTCCGACAACGCTCCACGGCGCCCGGCAGGACGGCGGCCCCGCCACCACCCGAGCCCGGCCCCTCCCGAACCCCATCCGTGACCGCACACCCCTGTACAGGCCGCTACGCGCGTAGATATGCTCCTCTGGTGACCATGCCCACCATCACCCCCGTATTCGCCGACGTGACCGCGTCCGACAGCACATTGCGCCGTTTCCTGCACGGGCTGCCCGGCGTCGACGCCGTCGGCCTGGAGGCGCGCGCGGCGTCGCTCGGCACGCGCTCGATCAAGACCACGGCCAAGGCGTACGCCATCGATCTGGCCATCTCCATGATCGACCTGACGACGCTGGAAGGCGCGGACACCGCCGGCAAGGTCCGGGCGCTCTCCGCGAAGGCCGTGCGTCCCGATCCCACCGACCGCACGACCCCGGCCACCGCCGCCGTCTGTGTCTATCCGGACATGGCCGGGACCGCGGTCGCCGCGCTGGCGGGCTCCGGAGTGAAGGTCGCCTCCGTCGCGACCGCGTTCCCGGCGGGCCGTGCCGCGCTGGGCGTGAAGCTCGCCGACACCCGGGACGCCGTGGCGGCGGGGGCCGACGAGATCGACATGGTCATCGATCGGGGCGCCTTCCTCGCGGGCCACTACCTCAAGGTGTACGAGGAGATCCGCGCCGTGAAGGAGGCCGCGGGGACCGCCCGTCTCAAGGTCATCTTCGAGACCGGCGAGCTGTCCACGTACGACAACATCCGCCGCGCCTCCTGGCTGGGCATGATCGCCGGGGCCGACTTCATCAAGACGTCGACCGGCAAGGTCGGGGTGAACGCGACCCCGGCCAACACGCTGCTCATGCTGGAGGCCGTGCGCGACTTCCGGCAGCAGACCGGCGTGCAGATCGGTGTGAAGCCGGCCGGCGGCATCCGCTCGACCAAGGACGCGATCAAGTTCCTGGTGCTGGTCAACGAGACCGCGGGCGCGGACTGGCTGGACAACCACTGGTTCCGCTTCGGCGCTTCCAGCCTGCTGAACGACCTGCTGATGCAGCGTCAGAAGCTCAGCACCGGCCGGTACTCCGGCCCCGATTACGTCACGGTGGACTGAGGCAGAGATGGCATCCAAGAACGCACCCGAGACCGCGTCCGCGAACCCGTTCGCCTACGCGCCCGCGCCCGAGTCCCGCTCGGTCGTCGACATCGCCCCGAGCTACGGCCTGTTCATCGACGGCGAGTTCGCCGAGGCGGCCGACGGCAGGGTCTTCAAGAGCATCAGCCCGTCCACCGAAGAGGTGCTGTCCGAGGTCGCCCAGGGCGGTGAGGACGACATCGACCGGGCCGTGAAGGCCGCCCGCAAGGCGTTCGAGAAGTGGTCGGTGCTGCCCGGCGCCGAGCGCGCGAAGTACCTGTTCCGGATCGCCCGGATCATCCAGGAGCGCTCGCGCGAGCTGGCCGTCCTGGAGACGCTCGACAACGGCAAGCCGATCAAGGAGACCCGCGACGCGGACCTCCCGCTCGTCGCGGCGCACTTCTTCTACTACGCGGGCTGGGCGGACAAGCTCGACCACGCGGGCTATGGGAACAACCCGCGCCCGCTCGGGGTCGCCGGCCAGGTCATCCCGTGGAACTTCCCGCTCCTCATGCTCGCCTGGAAGATCGCCCCGGCGCTCGCCACCGGCAACACGGTCGTCCTGAAGCCCGCCGAGACGACACCGCTCTCCGCGCTGTTCTTCGCGGACATCTGCCGCCAGGCGGGGCTGCCCAGGGGCGTCGTCAACATCGTCACGGGTGACGGTTCGACGGGCGCGGCGCTCGTCGGCCACCCGGGCATCGACAAGGTCGCCTTCACCGGCTCCACCGCCGTGGGCAAGGCCATCGCGCGGCAGATCGCGGGGACGGGGAAGCGGGCCACCCTGGAGCTGGGCGGCAAGGGCGCGAACATCGTCTTCGACGACGCGCCCGTCGACCAGGCCGTCGAGGGCATCGTCACCGGCATCTTCTTCAACCAGGGCCAGGTCTGCTGCGCGGGCTCCCGGCTGCTGGTGCAGGAGTCGGTCCACGACGAGGTGCTGGACGCGCTGAAGCGCAGGCTGACGACACTGCGGGTCGGGGACCCGCTGGACAAGAACACGGACCTGGGCGCGATCAACTCCGCCGAGCAGCTGGCCCGTATCAAGACGCTGGCCGACGCGGGCGAGGCGGAGGGCGCGGAGCGCTGGTCGCCCGCGTGCGAGCTGCCGTCGTCCGGCTACTGGTTCGCCCCGACGGTCTTCACCAACGTCACCCAGGCGCACACCATCGCGCGCGACGAGATCTTCGGCCCCGTGCTGTCCGTGCTGACGTTCCGCACACCGGACGAGGCCGTCGCGAAGGCCAACAACACGCAGTACGGCCTGTCGGCGGGCATCTGGACGGAGAAGGGCTCGCGGATCCTCGCGGTCGCGAACAAGCTCCGGGCGGGCGTCGTCTGGGCCAACACGTTCAACAAGTTCGACCCGACCTCGCCCTTCGGCGGCTACAAGGAATCGGGCTACGGCCGCGAAGGCGGCCGTCACGGCCTGGAGGCATACCTCGATGTCTGACCGTCTGAACGTCCTCAAGACCTACAAGCTGTACGTCGGGGGCAAGTTCCCCCGCAGCGAGAGCGGCCGGGTGTACGAAGTGACGACAGGTACATCAGCCGCTGCCGCGGCGGGCAAGGGCGGCTGGCTGGCCAACGCCCCCCTGTCCTCCCGCAAGGACGCCCGTGACGCGGTCGTCGCGGCCCGCAAGGCGTTCGGCGGCTGGTCGGGCGCGACCGCGTACAACCGGGGCCAGGTCCTCTACCGCGTCGCCGAGATGCTGGAGGGCCGCCGGAGCCAGTTCGTACGGGAGGTCGCGGACGCCGAGGGCCTGTCCAAGCCGAAGGCGGCGGCCGTGGTCGACGCGGCGATCGACCGCTGGGTCTGGTACGCGGGCTGGACGGACAAGATCGCCCAGATCGCGGGCGGCGCGAACCCCGTCGCGGGGCCGTTCTTCAACCTCTCCACCCCCGAGCCGGCCGGTGTCGTCACGGTGCTCGCGCCGCAGGACTCGTCCCTCCTGGGGCTGGTCTCGGTGATCGCCCCGGTGATCGCCACGGGCAATACGGCGGTCGTCGTCGCGAGCGAGCGGCACCCGCTGCCGGCGCTCTCCCTGGGCGAGGTGCTGGCCACCTCCGACCTGCCGGGCGGCGTCGTCAACATCCTGTCCGGCAGGACGGCCGAGATCGCGGCGCCCCTCGCCGCGCACCAGGACGTCAACGGGATCGACCTCACCGGCGCGGACGAGTCCCTCGCCAAGGAGCTGGAGATCGCGGCGGCCGACAACCTCAAGCGGGTACGGCGCCCGAAGCCCGAGGACTGGACGGCCGACCAGGGCACCCAGCGGCTGACGGCCTTCCTGGAGACCAAGACGGTCTGGCACCCGACGGGCAGCCTGGGAGCGTCGGGCTCGGCGTACTGACAGGCGGCCACCGGCAGTCGGCTACCGGCAGTCAGCCCCGCCGGCCCTCACAAGAGGGGCGGCGGGGCTTTCGCACTGCCCCGAATGCGGAAGTGCCGCACTCCGGGCCCCGCCCCGGGCCCGGCCCCGAAGTGCGGGCCCGGCCCGCGGCAGGTGTCCCGGGAGAGCATCACCGCACCGCCTGCCACGCTCACCCCGGCAGCAGCCCCACCACGTCCCCCACCAGCGGCAGGTCCTTCAGCGCGCCGCCGTCCGTCACCGGGCCGGTGACCGCCGCCGTGGAGATCGGCTTGAAGTCGGCGATCTGGGTGCCCAGGGCGTTGTCGAGCGGATCGCTGCCCGTACCCGCCAGGGGGTCCAGCTGGAGGCTCTTGACCGGGCCGAGGGCGCCGGCCGTGGAGTAGCCGAGGGCCGTGCCGACGGCCTGGCCGGCGATCGGGAGTTCCGCCGTGTCGAGGAGCGGCTTGTCCGTGCCCGACAGGGGCAGCGGCGCGGCCGGGGCAGCCGCCTGGGCCGCCGCCGTGCCGAGGCCCAGGGCCGCGCCCGCCGCGGTGATGGTCAGACCGGCGCGCAGCAGAGTGCGGCGCGGGGAGGTGGGAGCTGCGTGACGTGCCATGGGATTTCCTGCCTGGCCGGAGCGTTGGGCCGTGGAGTGCGTAATCGGAATGACACGCAGCGTAGTTGAAGCGGGAGTGCGGTACCACCAAACCCGCCAAACCGGATGAAGCCGGTCCGCGGATTCCGCCCAAAGGTTCCCCGGGGGTTCACTTGCCTCTCGCATGCCGCACACTGGTGTCCCGTGACCGCTCCCACCATTCCGACCCGTGTCGTCCTGCTCGCGGGCCCCTCCGGTTCCGGAAAGTCGTCCCTCGCCGCGCGTACCGGCCTGCCCGTACTACGCCTCGACGACTTCTACAAAGAGGGCGACGACCCGACGCTGCCGCTGGTGCCGGACAGTACGGACATCGACTGGGACTCCGCCGGGTCCTGGGACGCGGACGCCGCCGTCGCGGCGGTCGTGGAGCTGTGCCGTACGGGGAGCACGACCGTTCCGGTCTACTCCATCGCGACCAGTTCACGGGTGGACACCGAGGCGCTCGACATCGACCGCACCCCGCTGTTCCTCGCGGAGGGCATCTTCGCCGCCGACATCGTGGCGCGCTGCCAGGAGCTGGGGGTGCTGGCCGACGCGATCTGTCTGCGCGGCCGTCCCTCGACCACCTTCCGGCGGCGGCTGACGCGCGATCTGCGCGAGGGCCGCAAGTCGGTGCCGTTCCTGCTGCGGCGCGGGTGGCGGCTGATGCGGGCGGAGCGCGCGATCGTCGACCGGCAGACGGCACTCGGGGCGTATCCGTGCGACAAGGCCGAAGCCCTGGGCCGTATCACCGCCGCGGCGGCGGGCCCGTGCGTGCGGCAGCGCACGGAGCGGTCCCCGAGCGGCGCCGCCCGTACCGTACGCGGCTGACGGGACGCGCGGGACGCGGCGAGACACACGAAAAGCGGGACCCTACAAGCCCCCCGGCCTGTGCGGTCCCGCCTCTTTTTCCGTGTTCCCCCGTGTTCCCCCGTGTTCCCCTGTTCCCCCGTGCTCCCCTGTTCCCCCGTGCTCCTCGGTTCCCCGTTTCCCCTCGGGTCCCCGAGTTCCCCTCTCTCTGTTCTCCCCCGTACTCCCGACGCCTCCCCCAGAGATGTCGGGCCCCCTGTACCGCCCTTCAGGCGACCAACTCGCCGAAGGACTCCTCCTCGTCACGGCCGAAGCTGAGGACCTCGTCCTCGCGCAGCCGGCGGAGCGACCGCCAGATGCTCGACTTCACCGTGCCGACACTGATGTCGAGGATGTCCGCGATCTCCGGATCGGTGCGGCCCTCGTAGTAGCGCAGTACCAGCATCGTGCGCTGGAGTTCCGGAATGCGGGCGAGCGCCTGCCAGAGCACCGCGCGCAGTTCCGTGCCGCGCATCGCGTCGGTGTCGCCCGCCGTCTCCGGCAGCTCCTCCGTCGGATACTCGTTGAGCTTGCGCCTGCGCCAGGCGCTGATGTGCAGATTGGTCATCGTGCGGCGGAGGTAGCCCCCGACCGCCGCCTTGTCGCTGATCCTGTCCCACGCCCGGTAGGTGGAGAACAGGGCGCTCTGGAGCAGGTCCTCGGCCTCGAAACGGTCACCGGTCAGGTGGTAGGCCGTCGCGTACAGGGAGGCGCGGCGCTCCTGGACGTAGGCGGTGAACGCCGCTTCGGCGTCCCCCGTTTCCCCCGTGTCCGCCATGTCCGTCCGGAGCGTCCGCTCCCCCGAGACCTCCCCGTACGCGGCTCCCCCGCCGGCCACACGCGGTGACTGGGGAAGTGCGGTGGCGTCAACGACCGTCATGTACGGCGGCTTGTGCTGACGCCCGGTGCCGCGAACGCACCCCCGTCCGTTCACGGCACCGGACTTCTCGCCGCTCCTCGTGACGTCGTGCAGACGCGTGACCACTGCCGCGCTCGTGGTCGTGCCGTGCAGTGCGTTCATCCCGCGCCCCCCGTCGGTTGGAGTTGCTTCGTTCCTTGTGCCCATGAGCTTGCCGGGGCAGTTTCATGACCCTGTCCTTCGACTGTCACAGCCCTGTCACAGCGGACCGCGTTCCGTGGGGAAGAGGTGCGGGAATGGGTGGGAGCGCTCCAGCAGTCGAACTACGGTCCCCCATGAGACAGAATGCTCCTCGTGCCTTTCCTGTTGCTGATCGAGGACGACGACGCCATCCGCACGGCCCTCGAACTCTCGCTGTCACGCCAGGGCCACCGAGTGGCCACCGCGGCGACGGGAGAGGACGGCCTGAAACTCCTGCGGGAGCAGCGGCCCGATCTGATCGTGCTGGATGTGATGCTGCCCGGGATCGACGGCTTCGAGGTGTGCCGGCGGATCCGGCGGACCGACCAGCTGCCGATCATTCTGCTGACGGCGCGCAGCGACGACATCGACGTGGTGGTCGGTCTGGAGTCGGGCGCCGACGACTATGTGGTGAAGCCCGTGCAGGGCCGGGTGCTGGACGCCAGGATCCGCGCGGTGCTGCGGCGCGGCGAGCGGGAGTCCACCGATTCCGCGACGTTCGGCAGCGTGGTGATCGACCGGTCCGCGATGACGGTCACCAAGAACGGTGAGGACATGCAGCTCACCCCGACCGAGCTGCGGCTGCTGCTGGAGCTGAGCCGGCGTCCCGGCCAGGCGCTGTCGCGGCAGCAGTTGCTGCGGCTGGTGTGGGAGCACGACTATCTGGGCGACTCACGGCTGGTGGACGCGTGTGTGCAGCGGCTGCGCGCGAAGGTCGAGGACGTGCCGTCCTCGCCGACGCTGATCCGTACCGTCCGCGGAGTGGGTTACCGACTGGACGCGCCTTCGTGACGGATACGACCTCGGGGGACGGGCCGGAGCGGACCCGGTCGAGCAGGGACGAGGGTATGGGAGACGGCGGCGCGGACGCGGGAGCGGGCGGCGGGACCGGTGCCGCGAAGCGGGCGGTGCTCGCCGGGCTGCGCTGGTCGAGTCTGCGGCTGCGGCTGGTGGTCGTCTTCGGCGCCGTCGCGCTGACCGCGGCCGTCTCGGCTTCGGGGATCGCGTACTGGCTCAACCGTGAGGCCGTACTGACGCGTACGCAGGAAGCGACCCTCAAGGACTTCAAGCAGGAGATGCAGAACCGCGCCGCGGAGCTGCCGTTGCGGCCGAACCAGACCGATCTGCGGACCACCGCCGCTCAGATGACGGGCGACAACGCCGGCTACAGCGTGCTGCTGCTCGGGGAGCGGGACCGCGGAAAGCCGATCGTGGCCGCCTCCGATCCGGACACGTTCACCCTGGACGACGTACCGAAGTCGCTCCAGAACGCGGTGAACGACCGGCAGCGGGTCACCTCGGCCAACAAGTACCAGTACCACGTGTTCTGGCAGCGCACCGAGCGCGGCGACACCCCTTATCTGGTGGCCGGTACCCGGATCATAGGCGGCGGGCCGACGGGGTATCTGTTCAAGTCCCTCGATCAGGAGCGCGCGGATCTGAACTCGCTGGCCTGGTCGCTGGGGATCGCCACGGCCGTCGCGCTGATCGGCTCGGCCCTGCTCGCCCAGGCGGCCGCGACGACCGTGCTGCGGCCCGTGCAGCGGCTGGGCGAGGCGGCGCGGCAGCTCGGTGAGGGGCAGTTCGAGACCCGGCTGCGGGTGTCGGGGACGGACGAACTGGCCGATCTGTCACGGACGTTCAACAGCGCCGCCGAGTCGCTCCAGAAGAAGGTCGCGGACATGAGCGCGCGGGAGGAGTCCAGCCGCCGCTTCGTCGCCGACATGTCGCACGAGCTGCGTACCCCGCTGACCGCGCTGACGGCTGTCACCGAGGTGCTGGAGGACGAGGCGGACAGCCTGGATCCGATGATCGCGCCCGCGGTGACCCTGGTGGTGAGCGAGACCCGGCGGCTGAACGTCCTGGTGGAGAACCTGATGGAGGTCACCCGCTTCGACGCGGGGACGGCGCGGCTGGTGCTGGACGATGTGGACGTGGCCGACCAGCTGACGGCGTGCATCGACGCGCGGGCCTGGCTGGACGCGGTGGATCTGGACGCCGAGCGCGGCATCATGGCGCGGCTCGATCCGCGCCGGCTCGATGTGATCATGGCGAATCTGATCGGCAACGCGCTCAAGCACGGCGGATCGCCGGTGCGGGTGGCGGTGCGCACGGAGGGCGACACGCTGGTCGTGGAGGTACGGGACCACGGCCCCGGCATCCCCGAGGAGGTGCTGCCGCACGTCTTCGACCGTTTCTACAAGGCGAGCGCGTCGCGGCCCCGGTCCGAGGGCAGCGGGCTCGGCCTGTCGATCGCGATGGAGAACGCGCACATCCACGGCGGGGACATCACGGCGGCGAACGTGCCGGACGGCGGAGCGATGTTCGTGCTGCGGCTGCCGCGCGACGGTGGCGAGGACCCCGAGCGGGACCCGGACACGCGGAGGGACGGACCGACGGGCGGGGAGCCCGGCCGGCGCTCGGAGCGGCGAGAGGGAGGCGACGCGTCGTGACGCGCGCAGGCACGGGCAGACGCCGGCTCCGGGGTGCGGACGGGCCGGCCGCCGCGCGCCCGGCGGGGACCGGGGGCCCGGTGCGGCGCTCGGTGCGTCGCGTACGCCTCGGCCGCCTCGTACGCCTCACCGGTGTGCTGGCGTTCGCCGCGCTCGTCACGGCGTGCGGGATCAGGACCACCTCGATACCGGTGGACGCCGGGGCGGCGCCCTCGCGTATGCCGTGCGAGGTCTCCGGCGAGAACGTCGTCACGCAGGCCGAGTCCGGCGTCCCCGCGCGGGTCTATCTGGTGTGCTCCTCCGGTCTGGCATCGGTGGAGCGCGCGGCCCGGATCCCCACGGGCGGGTCGGACGACTCACGGAGGCAGCTCGCCCAGGCGCTGCTGGACGAGCTTCAGGCGCAGCCGTCGGCCGCCGAGCGGGAGGCGGGCTTCACCACCTCCGTACGGGGACCGCTGGTGGTCTCCGGGGCCCGTAAGGGTGACCCCGCCGGGACGCTGCGGATCAACCGCCAGCCGGAGGATCTGCCGACGGTGGCGCTCGCCCAGATCGTGTGCACGCTCGCGGAGAACGGGTCCTCGGACGGCAACGTGGTGCTGGGCGGTCCCGGTGCCTATCCGGCGCGCGGTTACGCGTGCGGCCAGGAGACGAAGACGCATCCGGACGCCGACGTGCCGACCACCGCTCCGGCCCCTGCCCCGACGGCGTCGTGACGCCCGTACAGCGGTGACGGTCGTCCTCCGGGCGGGTGCGCGGGGGCGGGCCGTTGCCGCCGTTCGGGTGACACCCGTCTCATGAACCCCTTCTTCCGCCACCGGCGGAACCGTTCCCGCCGGACGCCGCGTCTTTGGGATCGTGCGTCAAGGTCCTGACGGCAGTGCCGTCATCCGCTTCCGCAGGGCGGGATTCATCCTCCTCCTCATGCATCTGCTGCTGGTGGGGTGGCTGACGCTCCGTCCGCTGGACGTCATGTGGGTGAGCGCGGCCAATCTGACGCCGTTCGCGGGCATCAGAGCGAGCCTGGAGCTGGGCCCGCTGGAGGCCCTGCACCGGATCGGCGGCGGACTGGTGCTGCTGGCGCCGCTCGGGGTGCTGCTGCCGATGGTGGACGGCCGGCTCGCCGTCTCCTGCTGGGCCTCCCTGGCCCGCACGGTCACGGCCGGTGCGCTGGTCTCGCTCGGGATCGAGCTGTTGCAGACCGCGGTGCCCGGCCGGGTGGTCGACGTGGACTCGCTCCTGCTGAACACGGTCGGCGTGGCGCTGGCCCATCTGGCGGTGGTGCCGGCGGGCCGGGCCAGGCTCCGGCGCGGCACCCGGCCCCGTACGGCTCGGGGCGCGCGCCGTCTGAAGCGCGGCGCCGGGCGGAGCGGGCCCCGGGGGCGGGTGTCGCGGGAGGCCCTGTGCGAGGGGGCGCGCGAGAAGTCGCGGAGCGTGTCGCGCGCGGTGTCCCGGGAGGACGTCCCTCAGGGGGCGACCCCGACGATTCCCAGGGTCGGTATCGCCCCGTAGAGCGATGTTCTGTGCCCGTCCCCGCTCCACCATGGGAGATGTCGGGAGCACGCAAGAGAGGCTCCCGCGACGGTCTCGCGAAGGAGCCCACCATGCCCGGACTGGTCCGCCCCCGTGAGGGACGCATGCTCGGCGGGGTGTGCGCGGCGCTGGCACGGCGCTTCGGTACCTCGGCCAACACGATGCGCGTGATCTTCGTGGTCTCGTGTCTGCTGCCGGGGCCGCAGTTCCTGGTCTATCTGGCGCTGTGGCTGCTGCTGCCGGGTGAGAAGGCGGCCTCGACCGCCTGGTAGCCCCGGCGGTCCCGGTGCCCCGGCGGCCCTAGCAGCTCTGGCAGCCCTGCTGGCCCCGGTGACAGCGCTCGTGGATCGCCCCCTGGACGTGTGCGCGCCCGTAACGCCGTAGATGCCGGTACGGGCGCGCACACGCACGCGCGGTGGGGCGGCGGAGACCCCGAAGAGGGTTCCGCCGCCCCACCGCGCGTGTGCGGGGCGCCGGCTCGGTCAGCCGAGCGGCAGCCCGTTGAGGCCGTTGCCGCCCTTGGCCAGGCCGTTGATGGGCAGGCCGCCGAGCAGCCCCGAGACGGGGTCGGCCTTGGCGGCGCCGCCCTTCTGGGCGGCCTGGGTGGTCTTCTGCACGCCGTTGAGCACGGAGCGGCCCGTGGTGACGACCTCGGAGGTGGGCGCCGGGAGCTTCTCCGCGACCGTCTCCAGCGGCAGGGTCTGCGTGACGACACCGAGGGTGTCCAGGGCCGCACCGGTGTCGGGGAGGGCCGGCGCGGCGGAGGCGCTGCCCGCGGCGGTGGCGGCGAAGGCGGCGCCGAGGGCGGCGGCACCGATGGTCTTGACGGCGGACTGCTTCATCTGGGGTTTCGTCCTTGGGGAAGGCGGAATATGGGCAGCTCCGCAAGTTAGCCAGACGGACGCGCTGCCCGCAATCACCCGGAAGTGGCCGGGACACGCGTGTCCCGGGCCGTTCCCCGATTTATACGATGGACGTATTCAGCTGGTAGATCCGCTGGTCACAGCCGACTGCCTGAACAGCCATTCGGATTTCAGCTCGGCGTATCCGGGCTTGATGACATCATTGATCATGGCCAGTCTTTCATCGAAAGGAATGAAAGCTGATTTCATCGCATTGACTGTGAACCACTGCATGTCATCGAGCGTGTAATCGAATGCGTCGACCAACAGCTCGAATTCCCGGCTCATGCTCGTACCGGACATAAGCCTGTTATCGGTATTTACAGTGGCGCGGAAGTGGAGCGTGCGGAGCAGCCCGATGGGGTGCTCGGCGTACGAGGCGGCGGCTCCGGTCTGGAGGTTGGAGCTGGGGCACAGCTCCAGCGGAACGCGCTTGTCCCGTACGTACGCGGCGAGCCGGCCCAGCTTCACCGAGCCGTCCTCGGCGACCTCGATGTCGTCGATGATCCGCACCCCGTGACCCAGCCGGTCGGCGCCGCACCACTGGAGCGCCTGCCAGATCGACGGCAGCCCGAACGCCTCGCCGGCGTGGATGGTGAAGTGGTTGTTCTCCCGCTTCAGGTACTCGAACGCGTCGAGGTGGCGGGTGGGCGGGAAGCCCGCCTCGGCGCCCGCGATGTCGAAGCCGACGACGCCCGTGTCGCGGTAGCGGTTGGCGAGTTCGGCGATCTCCAGCGCGCGGGCCGCGTGGCGCATGGCGGTGAGCAGCGCGCCGACCCTGATCCGGTGGCCGCTCTCGCGGGCGCGCCGCTCGCCCTCGCGGAAGCCCTCGTTGACGGCCTCGACGACCTCTTCGAGGGTGAGGCCCGCCTCCAGGTGCTGCTCGGGGGCGTAGCGCACCTCCGCGTAGACCACCCCGTCCTCGGCGAGGTCCTCGGCGCACTCGGCGGCGACCCGGACGAGCGCGTCGCGGGTCTGCATGACGGCGCAGGTGTGGGCGAAGGTCTCCAGATAACGCTCCAGCGAGCCGGAGTCGGCCGCCTCGCGGAACCAGAGACCGAGCTTGTCGGACTCCTGCTCGGGCAGGGCCCCGTAGCAGGCCTCGCGGGCGAGATCGATGATCGTGCCGGGGCGCAGTCCGCCGTCCAGATGGTCGTGGAGAAGGACCTTGGGGGCGCGGCGGATCTGGTCGGCGGTGGGCGGACGGTACGTCTGGCTCGTCATCCAAGCACTCTAACGCCTCTCCGCCTACGCGCGTAGAGTACGTCTGGGCGATACGTAACAGTGACCGCGCGGACGGGTGGCGTACACCTGTCCTTCTGAGACTGTTCTGCCATGGGACAGCAGGCGGTTCCCGGGCCGGGGGGTCATACGGCAGGCCGGGACGGGGAAGCACACGCGCGTCACGAGGAGCCGGGGGCGAGGCTCGGGCGGGCCGTACTGCCGCTCGCGGAGGGGGCCGCGGTGGCGGGTGTGGTGCTGGTGCTGCCCACCGGTGAACCCGTCTCCACCAGGGGTCCTTCGCGCCTCGCCGCGCTGCGGATGCTGCCGCTCGCCCGCTCACTGGCGCGGGCCGGGGCGGCGGAGGGGCTGCTGGTGCACCCGGTGCGCTACGGCACGCGCGGCTGGAACGGCGCGGACGCCTCGCTCGCGGCGGACGCCGAGTGGGCGGCGCGGGAGGTCGTACGGCGGTACGGGGACGTGCCGGTGTGCCTGGCGGGCCACGGCATGGGCGGCCGGGCCGCGCTGCGCGCCGCGGGGCACCAGGCCGTCAACTCCGTACTGGCGATGGCGCCCTGGCTGCCGGAGTCGGAACGGGAGCGGGGCGGGGACCGCGAGCCGGAGGCGGCCGGGGAGCCGGGCGGCGCGGGGAGCGCGAGCGGCTCCGGCGGTACCGGCGGCGGTACGAGTCAAGAGCCCGAACCCGTACGGCAGCTGGTGGGGCGTCAGGTCCTCATCGTGCACGGCACCGACGACGCCCGCACCGACCCCGAACTCTCCTACCGGCTGGCCGAGCGCGCCAAGAAGGCGAACCGCGACACCTGCCGCTTCGAGGTCCACTCCGACGGCCACGCGCTGCGCCAGCACCACGCCGAAGTCCTCGCGCTGGCCTCGGACTTCGTGCTGGGCGCGCTGCTGTCGCGCGCCTACTCCCGGCCGGTCGCCGACGCGCTGGCTGCGCCGCCGCCGCTGGGGCTGCGGATGCCGCTGGCCGCGGGGTTCGGGCGGTCGCTACGGCACTGAGCCCTCGGCGGGTGCGCCCCGTCCCCGATCCCCGGCAGCCCCGGTTTCCCGGTCAGTCCGGCAGGAGTTGGCCCTTGCGGGAGAGCAGGAAGCGCTTGAAGGCCGCCACCGGCGGGGTGTCCGGGTGGCCGTCGAGCCAGGCGACGCCGATCTCGCGCACCGCGCGCGGCGCCGTGACCGTCAGCTCGACCACCCCGGGGCGGGCCACGGCCGGCGGCGGCAGCAGCGCGACGCCCAGCCCCGCGGCGACCAGGCCGCGCAGCGTCTCGGCCTCCTCGCCCTCGAAGGCGACGCGCGGCCGGAACCCCGCCTCGGCGCAGAGGTCGTCGGTGATCCGGCGCAGCCCGTACCCCGGTTCGAGGGTGACGAACGTTTCGTCGGCGGCCTCAGCGAGGCGCACCCGGCGGCGGCCGGCGAGCCGGTGGTCGTCGGGGACGACGAGCCGCAGCCGCTGCTCGTCCAGTCTGCGGGCGACCAGGTCGGGGGCGTCCGGCACGGGCGAGGTGAGACAGAGGTCGAGTTCGCCCGCGCGCAGCCGCTCGATCATCGCCTCGCCGTAGTTCTGCACGAGCTGGAACCGCACCCGGGGATGGTCGGCGCGGAACGCCCTGATCAGTCCGGGTACGGTCTCCGAGCCCATGGTGTGCAGAAACCCGAAGGCGACCTTGCCGGACGCCGGGTCGGCGTCGGCCCGTACGGACTCGGCGGCGCGCTCGACCTCGGCGAGGGCCCGTTCCACCGAGCCGAGGAACGTCCGGCCCGCGGGGGTCAGCGAGACCGTACGGCCCTTGCGGGCGAACAGGGCGACGCCCAGGTCCTGTTCGAGCCGGACCATGGCCCGGGAGAGCGTGGACTGCGGGACGCCGGTGTCCCGGGCGGCGCGGGTCACGTGCTCGTGGCGGGCCACCCCGGCGAAGTACGCGAGCCGGGGCGCGAGGAGGGCGGGCCAGGACTCGGCGTCGAGCGCGGCGGCGGGGGCCGCCTGGTCCCCGCGCCCGGTGTGATCCATGTCGTGTTCGTTGCTGTTCCATGACAGACGCCGCTGTGAGCTTTGCTCATGCACCATGGGAACGATTATCGCCATTCCGTGCATTGGACGCATGAAGAGCGGCTGTTTACCTTCGAACCATGCCTTCAGTCAGTACCGAGGCGCCCGCCACCCCGGGTGCCTCCGCCGCGCCGTCCGCTCCCACCGCCACCGCTCCCACCGGCTCCGCACCCGAGCAGCTGGTCCCCGGTGGCCCCGGCTACCGCCGGATGAGCTTCGCCCTGTTCGCCGCCGGGGTCGCGACCTTCGCGCTGCTGTACTCCACCCAGGCCCTGCTGCCCGCGATCTCCGCCGGCTTCGGCGTGACGGCGGGCCGGGCCAGCTGGACGGTGTCGGCGGCGACCGGCGCGCTGGCGCTGTTCGTCCTGCCGCTGAGCGCGCTGTCCGAGCGGTTCGGCCGGCGCACGATGATGACGGTCTCGCTGGCGGTGGCGGTGGCGGTCGGGCTGCTGGTGCCGTTCGCGCCGAACATCGAGGTGCTGGTGGCGCTGCGCGCGCTCCAGGGCGCTGCGCTGGCCGGGCTGCCCGCGTCGGCGATGGCGTATCTCGCGGAGGAGGTCCGGCCGAAGGCGCTGGTCGCCGCGATCGGGCTGTTCGTCGCGGGCAACAGCGTCGGCGGGATGAGCGGCCGGGTCCTCGCCGGCTGGGTCGCCCAGGCGTGGGGCTGGCGCGCGGCGCTGGGCGCGGTCGGGCTGCTGGCGGTGGCGTGCGCGGTGGTCTTCCGCCTCATGCTCCCCAAGGCCCGTAACTTCACCCCTCGTTCGCTGAGCCCGCGCGCGCTGGCGGGGACGGTCGGCGGGCATCTGGCCGATCCGCTGCTGCGCCGGCTGTACGCGATCGGCGGGCTGTTCATGGTGGTGTTCGGCGCGGTCTACACCGTGATCGGCTACCGGCTGGTGGCGGCGCCCTTCCACCTGCCGCAGGGGATCATCGGCTCGGTCTTCCTGATCTATCTGGTCGGTACGGTCTCCTCCGCCGCGGCCGGCCGGCTGGTCGAGCGGCTGGGGCGGCGCGGCGCGCTGTATCTGGCCGTGAGCACGACGGCCGCCGGGCTGCTGCTGTCGCTCTCCGGCACGCTGGCGGCGGTGCTGCTCGGCCTGGTGCTGATCACGGCGGGCTTCTTCGCGGGCCACTCGGTCGCCTCGTCGTCGGTGAGCCGTACGGCCAAGTCGGGCCGCGCGCAGGCGTCGGCGCTCTACCAGTCCGCGTACTACCTGGGCAGCAGCGCGGGCGGCACGCTCGGCGCGGTCGCCTTCCACGCGGCGGGCTGGGGCGGGACGGTGCTGCTGGGGCTGGCGGCTGTCCTCGGGGTCGTCTCGATCACGCTGTACGGGTCGCGCTGCGCCCGGACGGCGCGCAAGGGGGCCGCGGCGGCGGCCGTTTGAGCCGTTCCCGGCCCGTCCCAGGCCCCGTCCCAAGCCCCGCCCCCGTACCTCCCTCGCACGGAAGAGCCAGGTCCCGGTCCCGGGCCGAAATAAACCACCGCGCCCGTGCAACTGTGCGGTGGTCCCGGCCGTCTACCCCCGCACAACGACCCGTACATCTACGGAGGGGGACGGGGCGGATGGGACACATATCCCGCGGAGGGACCGTGGCCGCCGGCATCGTGGCGCTGGTGGTGCCCTTGGCCGTGACGGTCGTGGGCGCCGCGCCCGCGCAGGCGGCCTCCTGTACGGCGAGCAAGGGCCCGTACCAGAAGCAGGTCGAGAAGTTCCTCGGCCGGCCGGTGGACGGGAAGCAGTCCACGGCCGACTGCAAGGCCACCAGGGCCTTCCAGTCGAAGCACGGCATCACCCCGGCCATCGGCTACGCGGGTCCGGTCACCTGGGGCGTGATGGACCTGATGAACAAGCAGAAGGCGGCGGGCAAGAACCCCAACAAGGCGGGCAAGTGCCCGACGAACAAGGGGCGGATCGCCTGCGTCGACCTCACGCGGCAGCTGAGCTGGATCCAGGACGGCAAGAAGCTGGCGTACGGGCCGGTGCCCGTGCGGACCGGGCGCAAGGGGTACGCGACCAGGACCGGGCTGACGAAGATCTACTGGCGGCACAAGGACCATGTGTCGACGATCTACGACGTGCCCATGCCGTACAGCCAGTTCTTCGACGGCGGCCAGGCGTTCCACTCGGCGAATCTGAGCATGTGGAACCCGCCGGGCTCGCACGGCTGCGTGAACATGACCAAGACCGTCGCCGCGAAGTACTGGGCGATGCTGAAGAACGGCGACGACGTCTACGTCTACGGACGCAAGCCCGGAACCTGAGCCGAACCCGCCGATCGTCTGCGCCGGGCGCCGGCTTCCGAGAGACTGGACCCGTACTGGTTTCACGGGGGCTACTGGGGTGACGCGATGAGTGAAGTGGCATCGGCGCGGGATTCGGCGGCGGGAACGGCACCGGGCTCGGAACAGGGCTCGGGACCGGCGCCCGATCTGGATTCCCGGCTGGAGAAGCACCGTACGGAGCTGACCGGTTACTGCTACCGGATGCTGGGTTCCCCGTTCGAGGCCGAGGACGCCGTCCAGGACACGATGGTGCGGGCCTGGAAGAGCTTCGACAAGTTCGAGGGCCGCTCCTCGCTGCGCTCGTGGCTCTACCGCATCGCGACCAACGTCTGCCTGGACATGCTCAACGCGGGCAACCGCAGGGCCCGTCCGATGGATCTGACGGGGCCGACGCCCGTCGCGCAGGCGCAGCTCACCGCGCTTCCGGAGAACACCTGGCTGGAGCCGGTGCCTGACGGCCGGGTGCTGCCGTCGGTGACGGACCCGGCGGAGGCGGCCGTCTCGCGCGAGACGATCCGGCTGGCGTTCGTCGCGGCGCTCCAGCATCTGCCGCCGAAGCAGCGGGCGGTGCTGATCCTGCGCGAGGTGCTGTCCTGGAAGGCGAGCGAGGTCGCCGAGCTGCTGGAGACGACGGTCGCCTCCGTCAACAGCGCCCTCCAGCGGGCCCGCGCGACGATCGCCGAGTCCGAGCCGGCCGGGACGGTGACGGCCGACCCGCTCGACGAGGAGCACCAGCGGCTGCTGGAGCGCTATGTCGCGGCCTTCGAGGGGTACGACATGAAGGCGCTGACGGCGCTGCTCCACGACGACGCGAAGTTCACGATGCCGCCGTTCGATCTGTGGCTCCAGGGCCACGACGACATCACCGGCTTCATGCTCACCATCGGCGCCGGCTGCCGGGGCTCGCGGCTCGTGCCGACGGTCGCCAACGGGACGCCGGCCTTCGCGCACTACAAGCCGTCGGAGTCGGGCGACGGGTTCGCGCCGTGGGCGCTCCAGATCATCGAGATCGAGAACGGCAGGATCTCGGCGATGAACTGCTTCCTGGACACGGACCGCTGGTTCCCGCTGTTCGATCTGCCGGCGACGCTGGAGAACGCGTAGGGCGGGTGGCCCCGGCCCTGGCCCTCACTTCCGGGCCAGGGCTTCCAGCCCCACCAGGTCGAGCAGCAGCCGCAGTTCCGGCCCTGCCCCGCGCAGCCCGAGCCGGCAGCCGCGCCTGCGGGCCGTGAGCTGGAGCCGGGCCAGGACCTCGACGGCCGCCAGGGTGGGCCGGACGAGACCGCCGACGTCACAGACCACCTCGGCGGCGGTCTCCGGCAGCCCGGCGCGCAACTCCTCGTCGAGGCGGGGCACATCGGCCGGGGTGATGTGCCCGGCGACCACGAGAACGATCGGTTTCGTGTCATCCACGTGGAGGAGACCGGTCGAGCCGCCGGAACTCATCGCACCCGCGCGGGCACGGCCCGTACGCTGCGGAGCATGACCCACGAACCTGTCGAACTGGTGATCTTCGACTGCGACGGTGTGCTGGTGGACAGCGAGCGGCTGTGTCTCCGGGTGGACACGCAGGTCTTCGCGGAGCTGGGCTGTCACTTCACCGAAGAGGAAATGATCGAGACCTTCGTCGGATCCTCGGCCGAGATCTACGACAGGGCCCTGGAGGAGCGGCTCGGGCGGCCGCTGGAGCCGGGCTGGAACAAGCCGTACGACCATCTCTACCAGCGGGCGTTCGAGACCGAGCTGACCGCCATCGACGGCGCCGCCGACGCGCTGGAAGCCCTGGACCTGCCGTTCTGCATCGCCTCGAACTGCGGCCACCACTCGCTCCGGCGGAATCTGCGGACCACCGGTCTCCTGCACCACTTCGCCGACGGCCACATCTTCAGCGCCGAGGACGTCGACCGGGGCAAGCCCGCACCCGACGTCTTCCTGCACGCCGCCCGCACGATGGGCGTGGCCCCGGCGCGCTGCGTGGTCGTGGAGGACAGCCCGTACGGCGTGACGGCGGCCCGCGCGGCGGGCATGCGCGTCTTCGGCTACGCGGGCGGCCTGACCGCCGCGCACCGGCTGGCCGGGCCGGGCACGGTGGTCTTCGAGGACATGCGCGAGCTGCCGGGGCTGCTGGCGGGGCGGGCGGTCAGCTGACGGGGAACTCGGCGGTGTCGATGGCCAGGTCGAAGGGGGCGGGGAGGGTGAGCTTGCCCCCGTACTCGACCGTCTCAAGCATGCGGTACGTACCGGCCTCGGGCTCGCCGTAGAGCGTGGCGGTCGGGGAATCCGACACCCACGGGTCCAGCAGCAGATAGAGCGGGACGCCTGCCTGGGCGTAGCCGCGCGCCTTGGCGATGCGGTCGTGGTTGGCGTTGCCGCGTGAGGTGATCTCGACGACCAGCTTCGCCCGACTCGCGGGGAACAGCTCCCCGGGCGCGGGCCGGTCCACCTCCGCAGCCACCATCAGGTCGGGGATGTAGAGGCCCTTACGACCAGGTACCGCCGCTTCTTGCGTGTGGAAGATGTGCCACTCCTCCGGGATTACCGCCAGCAGGCGGCGGTGAACCATGGAAGCGGTGGAATTGTGGTCCCAGGACGGCGACGGTGACACGGTGATGATCCCCTCGATGATCTCCACCTTGCGGCCCTCGCGTGCGTCCATCCCCTTCCAGGTATGGACAAGGTCGTCCCAGCCCTGCTCGGGCTCGTGTCCGACAGTGAGTGCGCTCATGGCGGTCTCCTTCGTTGTGTCACCGATCCCAGCATGCCGAACGGGACCGGTGGCCGTCCACCGATCCCGTTCACCCGAATGGGTATCCGAGCAGGTCAGCCCCGCGTCAGGCGATACGTTCCCGCACCACCGGCGTGGCCTCGTACGCCGTACCCGCCGCGCCGATGTCGTACGTGCCCGCCAGGGCCTCCGTCGCGTAGGCGAACTTCTCCGGGGTGTCCGTGTGCAGGGTCAGGAGGGGCTGGCCCGCCGTGACCGTGTCGCCGGGCTTCGCGTGGATCTCGACGCCGGCGCCCGCCTGGACCGGGTCCTCCTTGCGGGCGCGGCCCGCGCCGAGGCGCCAGGCGGCCACGCCTACTCCGTACGCGTCGAGGCGGGTGAGGACGCCGGAGGCGGGGGCCGTGATGATCTGCCGCTCGCGGGCGACCGGAAGGGCCGCGTCCGGGTCGCCGCCCTGGGCCGCGATCATGCGGCGCCAGACGTCCATCGCGGAGCCGTCCGCCAGCGCCTTCGCCGGGTCGGCGTCGCGCAGGCCCGCCGCGTCGAGCATCTCGCGGGCGAGGGCGAGGGTCAGCTCGACGACGTCGGCCGGGCCGCCGCCCGCGAGGACCTCGACCGACTCGCGGACCTCAAGGGCGTTGCCGGCCGTCAGGCCGAGCGGGGTGGCCATGTCGGTGAGCAGCGCGACCGTCCTCACACCGTGGTCGGTGCCCAGGCCGACCATCGTGGAGGCCAGTTCGCGGGCGTCCTCGATGGTCTTCATGAAGGCGCCGGAGCCGACCTTGACGTCCAGGACCAGCGAGCCCGTGCCCTCGGCGATCTTCTTCGACATGATCGAGGAGGCGATCAGCGGGATGGCCTCGACCGTGCCGGTGACATCGCGCAGCGCGTACAGCTTCTTGTCCGCCGGGGCCAGCCCGTCGCCCGCCGCGCAGATGACCGCGCCGGTGGTGTCCAGGACGTGTCGCATCTCCTCGTTGGAGAGCAGCGCCCGCCAGCCGGGGATGGACTCCAGCTTGTCGAGCGTCCCGCCGGTGTGGCCGAGCCCCCGGCCGCTGAGCTGCGGTACGGCCGCGCCGCACGCGGCGACCAGCGGGGCGAGCGGCAGGGTGATCTTGTCGCCGACTCCGCCGGTGGAGTGCTTGTCGGCCGTGGGGCGCGACAGCCCGGAGAAGTCCATGCGCTCGCCGGAGGCGATCATGGCGGCGGTCCAGCGGGCGATCTCCGTGCGGTTCATGCCGTTGAGGAGGATCGCCATCGCGAGCGCCGACATCTGCTCGGCGGCGACCTCGCCGCGCGTGTAGGCGTCGATCACCCAGTCGATCTGCTCCGGGCTCAGCTCGCCCCGGTCGCGCTTGGTGCGGATGACGGAGATGACGTCCATGGCGTTCCTTTCCAACAACGAACGTACGTGTGCGGGGTAATACAGCGGTCCCGGTGGAGCCGGATCGCGGCGCCACCGGGACCTGGTCGGGTGAGGGCCCGCCTCGGCGGGTGGGCCCCGGTCTCAGTTGAGGTGCCCGGGCCCGAAGGCCTGCGGCAGCATCTCGTTCAGCGTTCGGAGCCCGTCCGGGGTCTCCAGGATCAGTTCGGGGCCGCCGAACTCGTACAGCAGCTGCCGGCAGCGCCCGCACGGCACCAGCACCTCGCCCGCGCCGTCGACGCAGGTGAAGTGGGTGAGCCGGCCGCCACCGCTCAGTTGCAGGGCGGAGACCAGGCCGCATTCGGCGCACAGCCCGATCCCGTACGACGCGTTCTCGACGTTGCAGCCGGTGACGGTACGGCCGTCGTCCACCAGCGCGGCGACGCCGACCGGGTACTTCGAGTACGGGGCGTACGCGCGGGCCATGGCGTGCCGCGCGGCCGTGCGCAGGGCCGCCCAGTCGATGTCGGGCGCGGGCGCCGGTGGTGTGGGCGCGGGTCCGGTCATTTGCCTTGCCCCTTCCGGTACGGCATGCCGTCCGCCTTCGGCATGCGCAGCCGTTGCGCGGAGAGCGCGAGGACCAGGAGCGTCGTGACGTAGGGGGCCGCGTCCACGAACTGGCTGGGCACCTGGTCGGTCAAGGCGTACCAGACGAAGAGCAGTGCCGACACCGCACCGGAGATCAGCGCGGCCGTGTACTTCTTCTTGTAGAGCTGCCAGGCCACGACCAGGACGAGCAGGATCGCGAGCAGGAGCAGCATCGCGTGGACGTTCTCCGCGCCGCCGCGCAGCTTGAGGCTGTCGGTGAAGCCGAAGAGTCCGGCGCCGAGGGCCATGCCGCCCGGCATCCAGTTGCCGAAGATCATGGCGGCGAGGCCGATGTAGCCGCGTCCGCCGGTCTGGCCCTCCTGGTAGATGCCGGTGGCGACGATCGCGAGGAACGCGCCGGCGAGTCCGGCCAGGCCGCCGGAGACGGTGACGGCGATGTACTTGTACTTGTACACGTTGACGCCGAGGGACTCGGCGGCGACCGGGTTCTCGCCGCAGGAGCGCAGCCGCAGCCCGAACGCCGTGCGCCACAGGATCCACCAGGTGGCGGGGATGAGCAGCAGCGCGACGACGGTCAGCAGCGACAGGTTGGTCACCAGGCCGCCGACGACTCCGGCGATGTCGGAGATCAGGAACCAGTGCCGTTGCTGGAGGTCCTGCATCCAGTCGGCGAGTCCCGGGACGGTGATGTCGGTGATCGGGTCGATGCGCGGCGACTGCTTGGAGGAGCCGCCGTCCACGCCGTCGAAGGCGAAGTTGGACAGGTAGCGGGTGACGCCGACGGCGAGGATGTTGATGGCCACACCGGAGACGATGTGGTTCACGCCGAAGGTGACGGTGATGACGGCGTGCAGCAGTCCGCCGAGGCAGCCGCCGAGTATTCCGAAGAGGACTCCGGCCCAGGGGCCCCATTGGAAGCCGGCCCAGGCGCCGAACCAGGTGCCGAGGATCATCATGCCTTCGAGGCCGATGTTGACGACGCCCGCGCGCTCGGCCCACAGGCCGCCGAGTCCGGCGAGGCCGATCGGTACGGCCAGTTCCAGCGCGCCGGCGACCTGGCCGACCGAGGTGATGTCCTCGGCGCCGCTGATCAGCCGGACGAGCGACACGAGGGCCAGGGCCCCGGCGACGATCAGCAGGATGACGGGCAGGGAGAGTGTGCGGCGGCCGCCGCCCTTCTTGGGGGCGGCGCTCGTGGCAGAGACGGTGCTCGTGCTCGTACTCACAGCGCGGCCTCCTCCTTCTCGGTCTTGAGGGCGCCTCCGGCGGCGAGTTCCTCGCCGACCTTCTGCTGCTGGCGGCGGAGCCCGTAACGGCGGACGAGTTCGTAGCTGACGACGACCGAGATCACGATCAGGCCCTGCATGATCGTGGCGATCTCCTTCTCGTACCCGTGCTGGTCGAGGGAGGCGGACGCCTTGTCCAGGAAGGCGATCAGCAGGGCGCTGAACGCGATGCCGAGCGGGTTGTTCCGGCCGAGCAGGGCGATGGTGATGCCGGTGAAGCCGATACCGGTCGGGAAGTCGAGGCTGTACGTGTGGGAGTCGCCGAGGAGTGTCGGCATCCCGGCGAGACCGGCGACGGCGCCGGAGATCAGCATCGAGGTGAGGATCATCTTCTTGGCGTCGACGCCGGACGCCTGCGCGGCGCTCTCGCTGGCGCCGGTGGCGCGCAGGTCGAAGCCGAAGCGGGTGCGGCCGAGGACGAACCAGTAGATGAGGCCGCAGGCGGCGGCGACGAAGGTGAAGCCGTAGATCTCACCGGCCTCCGGGCCCAGGGACAGTCCGGGGAACCAGCCGGACTCCGGGATCTCGCCGGTGGTCAGGTTGTTGGAGCCGGCCGGCTGGACGCCGAAGTTCTTGGGCAGGATGAGCCAGGCGACCAGGCTGGTGGCGATCGAGTTGAGCATGATCGTGGAGACGACCTCGCTCACCCCCCGGCTGGTCTTGAGGATCCCGGCGATGCCCGACCAGAGGGCGCCGACCAGCATCGCGACGATCACGATCAGCGCGATCTGGAGCGGCCCCGGCAGGTCGACGCTGGCGCCGACGAGCGCGGCCATCATCGCGGCGAGCCGGTACTGGCCGTCGACACCGATGTTGAAGAGGTTCATCCGGAAGCCGACGGCGACCGCGAGGGCGGCCAGGTAGTACGTGCCGGCCTGGTTGATGATCAGCACCTGTACGTCGACGTACGAGGCGGAGTCGAACATGATCTGGTACGGCTCGATCGGGTTCCGGCCCGAGACGAGCAGCACCACCGTGGTGAGGGCTATGGCGACCACCAGCGCGAGCACCGGGCCCGCGAGGGCCAGGATCAGCCGGTCCTTGTCGAATTTCTTCATCGGGCGTCGTCCTCCGGGGATGCCTCTGCGGCGTCCGCGGCGTCTGCCGCCGGGGCCGCGTCCAGATGACCGGTGGCGGCGCCGGTCATCGCCGAGCCCAGTTCCTCCGGAGTGATGGTGGCGGGGTCCGCGTCGGCGACGAGCCGGCCGCGGTAGATGACCCGCAGGGTGTCGGAGAGCCCGATCAGCTCGTCCAGGTCGGCGGAGATCAGCAGGACGGCGAGTCCTTCGCGGCGGGCCTCGCGGATCTGGTCCCAGATCTGGGCCTGGGCGCCGACGTCCACGCCGCGGGTCGGGTGCGCGGCGATGAGCAGCTTGGGGCTGTGGCTCATCTCGCGGCCGACGATCAGCTTCTGCTGGTTGCCGCCGGACAGGGAGGCCGCGGTGACCTCGATGCCGGGCGTACGGACGTCGTATTCGCGCACGATCCGTACGGTGTCGGCGCGGGCGGCGCGCGGGTCGAGCAGTCCGCCGCGGCTGTTGGGCTTCTCGGTGACGTGGCCGAGGATGCGGTTCTCCCAGAGGGGCGCCTCCAGCAGCAGGCCGTGCCGGTGCCGGTCCTCGGGGATGTAGCCGATGCCGTCCTCGCGGCGCTTGCGGGTGGGCGCGTGCGAGATGTCGGCGCTGTCGAGGGTGATCACCCCGCCGTCGGGGTCGCGCATCCCCATCAGCGCCTCGATCAGCTCGGTCTGGCCGTTGCCCTCGACGCCGGCGATGCCCAGGACCTCGCCCTGGTGGATGGTGAACGTGATGCCGTCCAGCACCTCGCGCACGACGCCGTCGGGGTCGGTGGCGGTGAGCCGCAGCCCCTCGACGGTGAGCATGGGGAGGTCGGTGACGGTCGACTCGCGGGTCTCGGGCGAGGGGAGTTCGCTGCCCACCATCAGCTCGGCGAGCTGCTTGGGGGTGGTGTGCGCGGGGTCGGCGGTGCCCACGGTCGTGCCCCGGCGGATGACGGTGATGTCGTCGGCGACCGAGAGGACCTCGCCCAGCTTGTGCGAGATGAAGATGACGGTGAGGCCCTCGGCCTTGAGTTCGCGGAGGTTGTCGAAGAGCGCCTCGACCTCCTGCGGGACCAGGACGGCGGTGGGCTCGTCGAGGATCAGGATGCGGGCGCCCCGGTAGAGGACCTTGAGGATCTCCACGCGCTGGCGGTCGGCGACTCCGAGGTCCTCGACGAGGGCGTCGGGGCGGACGCCGAGGCCGTACGCGTCGGAGATCTCCTTGATCTTCCTGCGGGCCTTCGCGCCGATGCCGTACAACTGCTCGCCGCCGAGGACGACGTTCTCCAGGACGGTGAAGTTGTCGGCGAGCATGAAGTGCTGGTGCACCATGCCGATGCCGCGGCCGATCGCGTCGGCGGGGCTGGCGAAGTGGGCGTCGGCGCCGTCGATGGCGATGGTTCCCTCGTCCGGCTTCTGCATGCCGTAGAGGATCTTCATCAGGGTCGACTTGCCCGCGCCGTTCTCACCGACGAGGGCGTGGACCGTGCCCTTGTGGATGGTGATGTCGATGTCGTGGTTGGCGACGACTCCGGGGAAGCGCTTGGTGATGCCGCGCAGTTCCACCGCGGGGGGTGCGGGAGGGCTGCTGGTCGGACTGCTGGACGCGTTGATGACGCACTCTCCTTGGCGGGAAAGGAGTGGAGACGGGGTGAGTGGCAGGGCGGGGTGAAGCTATCGCGCCGGAGGGCCGTCTACACGCGTAGCGCTGCCGAATCGTAAAGGTGGGAGGGGAAGGGCTCCGATGCACCGGGCCACGGCCGGGCGGCCGGGACGCGGTTCCCGTGAGCGCCGGACCGGGCTGGTTCCAGCCGGTCCGGCGCTCAGGGGTTACGGTGCGCTGCCCCGCCTACCGGTTACGGGGTGGTCTTGACGGTGATCTTGCCGTCGATGATTTCCTGCTTCGCCTTGTCGACCGCGCTGATCACGTCGGTCATCTTGGTGAAGGCCGGGTTGGAGTCGGCCAGGCCGACGCCGTCCTTGTCCAGGCCGTAGCGGATCTCACCGGACTGCGGCTTGCCGTCCTGGACCGACTTGATCAGGTTGTACACGGAGTCCGCGACGTCCTTGGTGACCGAGGTCAGGATCTGGTCCTTGTACTCGGTCAGGCCCTTCTGGTTGTACTGGTCGGAGTCGACGCCGATGGCCCACTTGCCGGCCTTGGCGGCGGCCTCGATGGAGCCGGAGCCCGCGAGACCGGCGGCGGAGTAGATGACGTCGGCCTTCTTGTCGAGCTGGCCCTGCGCGGCGGCCTTGCCCAGGTCGGGCTTGGAGAAGCCGTCGAAGTTCGGCGGCTGGGTCAGGTACTGGGAGAGCACCTTGACCTTCGGGTCGGTGTCCGCGACGCCCTGCTCGAAGCCCGCCTCGAACTTCTTGATCAGCGGGGTCTCGACACCGCCGATGAAGCCGACCGTCTTGCTCTTGGAGACCTTGGCGGCGGCGACACCGGCGAGGTAGGAGCCCTGCTCCTCGTTGAACACCATGTTGGCGATGTTCTTGTCGGTCACCGAGGCGTCGTCGATGATGCCGAAGGTCGTCTTCGGGAACTTCGCCGCGACCTTCTTGATCGCGGGCGCGTAGGCGAAGCCGACACCGATCACCGGGTTGTTGCCGGCGCGGGCCAGCTCGGTCAGCCGCTGGATCTTGTCGGCGTCCGCCTCGCCGTCCGAGGGCTCGGCGGCGCTGCCCTTGATCTTCAGGTCCTTCTGGGCCTTCTCCAGGCCCGCGTACGCGGCGTCGTTGAACGACTGGTCGCCACGGCCGCCGACGTCGTACGCGATGGCCGCCTTGGCTCCCGCGGAGTCCCCCGAGGCCGTGTCCGAAGACGATTTGTTGCCACACGCGGTGGCAGCCAGCGCGAGCGCGGCCGTCGTGGCGCTCACGGTGACTATCCTGGTGATCCGGCGCAAGAGAGGCTCCTTCAACCTGACCGAAGCGCCTCTTCCGGCGCTGGTTTCGCGGCGATCGTAACGCGCGTAGATGTCAGTTAAAGACCTGTACGGAAGCCGTTATCGGATCGTCGCGAACGCGAGGTGTCCTGGCCGATTACAAACGGTTGCCATCGATCAACGCGGCGGCGGTGAAAAGTTCCACGCCGACCTCGATCGCCCGCTCGTCCACATCGAAATCGCCACGATGCAGGTCATAGCGCTCCTGGCTGCCGGGCTTGCGCACGCCGAGGCGGGCCATGGCTCCCGGCACCTGTTCCAGGTACCAGGAGAAGTCCTCGCCGCCGAGGCTCTGCTCGGTGTCCTCGATTGCATACGACCCGCGCCGCGCGGTCTGCGCGGAGCGCAGCAGCTCGGTGACGTCCGGGTCGTTGACGACCGGCGGGACGCCCCGGACGTAGTCGATCTGGGTCTTGGCGTGGTGGAGCGCGGCGATCTCGTCGATGGCGGCGTGCACCAGGTCGGGCGCGTCGCGCCAGGCGGGCAGATCGAGGCAGCGGACGGTGCCGGAGAGTTCGGCGTGCTGCGGGATGACGTTGCAGGCGTGGCCCGCCTCGATACGGCCCCAGGTGACCGCCAGCCCGGAGCGGGCGTCGACCCGGCGGGCGAGCAGCGCGGGCACCTCGGTGGCCACCTTGGCGACGGCGGTGACCAGGTCGGTGGTCAGATGCGGGCGCGCGGTGTGGCCGCCGGGCCCGTCCAGGGTGATCTCCAGCCGGTCGCAGGCGGAGGTGATCGGCCCGGGGCGCAGCCCGATGCTGCCGGCGTCGACCCGGGGGTCGCAGTGCACGGCGATGATGGAGCCGACGCCGTCCAGCACCCCGGATTTGATGGCGTCGGCGGCGCCGCCCGGCAGCACTTCCTCGGCGGGCTGGAAGATCAGCCGTACGGGGTTGGGCAGCAGCCCGCGCCGGTCCAGATCGGCCAGCACGAGCCCGGCGCCGAGCACGGCGGTGGTGTGGACGTCGTGTCCGCAGGCGTGCGCCCGGTCGGGCACGGTGGAGCGGTACGGGACGCCGGTCTTGGTGTCCGGGATGGGCAGCGCGTCGATGTCGGCGCGCAGCGCCAGCATGGGCCGGGCGGTCCCCGAGGCCGGATCCGGCTCCCCGGCGTCGGCGCCGGAGGTCCGGCGGACGCCGATGTCGCAGAAGAGCCCGGTCCCGGTGTTGAGGACGCGCGGCTCCAGCCCGGCCCGCTCCAGCCGGCTCTTGATCGCGGCGGTGGTGCGGAACTCCTGATTGCCCAGCTCGGGATGCATGTGCATGTCCCGGCGGAAGGCGATCAGCTCGGCGCGCAGCTCCGGAGGCAGCGCGCCGGGCAGTACGGCGGAGGGCGTCACGGGAGACGCCTCGTCGCTGGAGCGGTCGGTTTCGGACTCACGGGACATCAGCTGGCTCACCTGTTGAAGAGTAGGCCCCTTCAGTGATCAACCACCTATGGATCAACAAAATTTCAGCCAGTCAGGGGAAGAAATCCGGAGCGGGCATGCATGACCCCCAGACACAGCGGGTATACCGCTCCATTTTCCCGGCTCAGAGATCGTCCGGCAGGACACGGAAGTGGGTGAACCTGCCGCCCAGTGGCCTGACGGCCCGGAAGTCACGGATGTCCCGCGTGAACACGGCGTCCGTCCCGTACTCGGCGGCAAGGGCCACGTTCACGGAAATCGACGAGATAGAGCTCCAGGGAGTCGTAGCGAGCACGCACGGCCAGGGCCGCGTCGAGCAGCTCCGGAGTGATCCGGGCCATGACCAACCGCGTCTGGCGCGTGCGCGTCGTCAGCGAGCGGAGGATTCCGTCAGCAGCGGTACGGCCCGCGCGGATGGTGGCGACCTGGTGCACCTCGGTCAGGGCAAGGGGCGCGACGACGAGCAGCGCGCAACCGTCCGCGACCTTCCCGGCCTCCGGATGGTCGGGGTCCGAACGGTTGAACAGGGTGAGTGACCCGGAGGCCCCGGGCCCCTCACGCGGCCCCCACGTCACGCCGGCGACGGCAGTCTCGGGAGGCGGTGGACGTCGCGGGCCGTGCCGGTGACGCCGGAGAGGAAGCCCTGGGCGCGCGGGGACGCCGTTTCCTTCAGCCACTCCGGGGCTATGTCGCAGACCGCGACCCGTACGCCCGTGCCCACCAGGGCGAGCGGCAGGGTGTGGACCACGGTGGAGGGGAAGCTCAGGATCGTGGAGCCGATCGGGCCGCGCCTGGCGATCAGTTCCAGGGGCAGGTCGGGGCGGACGATCTCCAGGCCGGTGGCGGCGTGCAGGCGGTGCAGCTTGTCGGGGTTCTCCCTGCGGTGGGCGAAGTACCGGGTGGCGCCGTGGGTGCGGGCGAGGGTGGTGACCGCCGCCGTGTACTGGTCGGCGTCCACGACGCCGGTCTCGACCAGCGACGTACCGACCATGTCGGCGCTCGCAGAGATCCGCGGCGGGCCGAAGGTGGCGCGGGTCCACGCGAAGCGGTTGGCGCGGACCGTGATGCCGTCCGGTACCTCCTCGACGGGCATCGAGGTGAAGACCTCGACCGTACGGGCCGCCGACGGCGTCAGCCTGCGCCTCGCGACCGCCGTGACGGGCGCGAGGACCAGCTCCCGGGGCGAGCGGCCGCCGCCGCGCCGGTGCCAGCGCACCAGCCGCTCGCCGCGGGCGAGCTGGCCGACGAACTCCATGGTCGCCGTGCCGTCGTCGACGACGGTCAGCTCCTTGCCGCCGACCAGGGTCAGCAGCAGCTGGACGTAGCGGGAGAACGGATCGCCGATGACGATCCGGTCCGCCCCGCGCAGCAGCGGGGCGAGCTGGCGCACCGTCTTCAGCGGCGCGCCGGCGCCGCCGCGCGCCTCCTGCCAGCGCACGGCGAATCCCGCGTCGCGGGCCAGCTCGGCCATCCGGCGGAGCTGGCCGCGCGACATGGGGTCGGTGGGCGACAGGACGACGAGGGTCAGTTCGGCGTGACCCGTCTCGCTCGCGTTCGCCCACTCCAGCACATTGAGCAGCTGGACCGGGCTCTCCACGAAGGCGATCGCAGGAGTGATCACACGGGGGTGCGGGGTGGCGTCCCCGCGGGCACCGGTCAGCATCATGACGTCAGACCGCCACCGGCTCGGCGGACTCGGCGACGACGCCCGCGACGCGGCGGAGCTTCTTCATCGGGCCCAGCTCCGACTCGTACACCTTCTTGACGCCGTCACCGAGGGACGCCTCGATGGTGCGGATGTCGCGGACGAGGCGCGTGAGGCCCTGCGGCTCGACGGAGGCGGCCTGGTCGGAGCCCCACATGGCGCGGTCGAGGGTGATGTGGCGCTCGACGAACGCGGCGCCGAGGGCGACGGCGGCGAGGGTGGTCTGGAGGCCGGTCTCGTGGCCGCTGTAGCCGATCGGGACGTTCGGGTACTCGGCCTGGAGCGTGTTGATCACGCGCAGGTTCAGCTCCTCGGCCTTGGCCGGGTACGTCGAAGTGGCGTGGCAGAGCAGGATGTTGTCGCTGCCCAGGACCTCGACGGCGTGCCGGATCTGCTTCGGCGTGGACATGCCCGTGGAGAGGATGACGGTGCGGCCGGTCGCGCGCAGGGAGCGCAGCAGCTCGTCGTCGGTGAGCGAGGCGGAGGCGACCTTGTGGGCGGGGACGTCGAACTTCTCCAGGAAGGCGACGGCCTCGGTGTCCCACGGGGAGGCGAACCAGTCGATGCCGCGCTTGCGGCAGTGCTCGTCGATGGAGCGGTACTCGTCCTCGCCGAACTCGACGCGGTGACGGTAGTCGATGTACGTCATCCGGCCCCAGGGGGTGTCGCGCTCGATGTCCCACTGGTCGCGCGGGGTGCAGATCTCCGGGGTGCGCTTCTGGAACTTGACCGCGTCGCAGCCGGCCTCGGCGGCGACGTCGATCAGGGCGAGGGCGTTGTCCAGCTCGCCGTTGTGGTTGATGCCGATCTCACCCGTCACGTAGACAGGACGGCCGGGGCCCGCGGTCCGCGTGCCGAGCGTGCGCAGGCGGGAGGTGGCGTTGGTGCTCATGAAGGGTCGGTCCTTACGTGAGGGTGTCGTGAGGGGACTGGTGGGGGGTCTGGTGAGGCGTGCGGTGAGGGGGCTGGAGGGCCGGGCCCAGGAGCCAGCCGGCGATCTCGCGGATCGCCCCTTCCCCACCGGGTGTCGTGGTGACGGCACGCGCTTCGGCGCGTACGGCGTCATGGGCGCTCGCGACGGCCACCGGCCAGCCGACGAGGCCGAAGCACGGGAGATCGTTGACGTCGTTGCCGACGTACAGCACCCGTTCGGGCGCGATCCCGTGCTCGTCGCACCACTGCTTCAGTGCGAGGTCCTTGCGGTCGATGCCGTGGAGTACCGGCACGTCGAGTTTGCGGGCGCGGGCGGCGACGACCGGGTTGCGCTCGGTGGAGAGGATGAGCAGCTTGAGCCCGGAGCGGCGCAGCGCGGCGGTGCCGAGGCCGTCGCCCCGGTGGACGGCGACGATTTCACGGCCGTCCGCGTCGATGAGGACCTTGTCGTCGGTCTGGGTCCCGTCGAAGTCGAGGACGACGGCGTCGATGTCGTCGTAGGCCGGGAGCACCGGCGGTTCGAGCAGCGGCGCCAGGGCCCGCGCGCGGGCCAGGTCGTGCGGGTCGTCGATCTCCAGGACGCGTGAGGCGTCGGTCTCGACGAGCGCGGTGCGGCCGAAGAAGCGGTGCTTGGCGGCGCGGAATCCGCCGGCGCGCATCGCGTAGGCGGCGCCGGTCTCCAGGTACTCCTGGGGCCGGTCCTGGCGGCGCGGGCGGTTGGCCCGGTCGTGGTTGACGCCGTAGCCGCCGAGCAGGAGCGAGGCGTCGCCGACGTGCTCGGGGCTGCCCTCGCCGTCGCGGCGCCACAGGAAGCCGTGGGTGGGGGCGACGGTCAGGGCGGTGTCGGCGCCGTCGTCGGTGACGGCGCGTACGACGCCGTCGATGTCGTCGGCGGCGAGGAAGGGGCTGGTGGCCTGGACCAGCAGGACGACCTCGGCGACCGCGCCGCGCATCGCCTCGTGGGCGTCCATCGCGTGCAGTACGGCGGCCTCGCTGGTCGCGGTGTCGCCCGCGATGGCGGCGGGGCGCAGCACGACCTCGGCGCCGGCGGCGCGGGCGGCCTCGGCGATGGCCGCGTCGTCGGTGGAGACGACGACATCGGTGACGCGGCGGGCCGCGAGGCAGGCGCGGACCGCGCGGACGACCAGCGGGACACCGCCGACGGGAGCGAGGTTCTTGGCGGGGACGCCCTTGGATCCGCCGCGTGCGGGGATCACCGCGAGGACGGTCATCAGTTCTCCTTGATGAGTGGATGCCGGGCGGTCGGTCCCGGCGCGGTCGGTGCCGGGGCGGCAGGCGTCGGGGCGGTCGGTGCCGGGGCCGCCGGTCCGGGGGCGGGTCACAGCTCGCCCATCCGGCGGATGACCGGGGCCACGCGCTGCACGCCGTGCCGGTAGGCGCCGCGCGCCGCGCCGCGTACCGCCTCGCGCACCACGCGCCGCACTCCGCCGGTCTCGGCCCGCGCGGTACGGGACGACGGCAGCGGGGTGCCGTCCGCCGCCAGGTGGTAGCGGGCCAGCAGGCCCGGCAGGTATCCGGGCGCGGTCGTCGCCGTGTAGTACGGGCTGATGTCCGGGAGCGCGCCGGTGTCGACCAGCTTCGTGAGCCGTGCGCGGGCCTCGTCGAAGGCCGAGGCGTACGAGCCGTCCGCGGCGACGCCCTGCCGGTCGGCCCAGACGGGGTCGGCGCCCGGGCGTCCGCCGCCGTCGAGCTGGTCCCAGGAGGCCAGGCAGCCCGAGCCGATGAAGTGGTGGTTGCCGAGCGGCTCGCGGATCCCGAAGTCGGTGAGGACGGCGGTCGGAATGGACCGGTGCAGGGATTCCAGGGCCGCCGTCGAGGAGACGGTCACCAGCAGGTCCGTACGGTCCAGGACCTCGCCCATGTTCCCGTACACCAGGCGGAAGTTGGGCGGCAGGCCGCCGGGGAGCTTCTCCGCGAGGCGCTGGTAGGGGAACTCCTCGACGTGCGTGGTGTGTTCGCCGGGCTTGGAGCGCAGCTTGAGCAGGACCTCGCGGCGCGGGTGCAGCCGGGCGTGCTCGACCAGGCGCCGCAGCAGATACGCGCGGTCGGCGCGGGTGACCGGCACGGACGGCTGGGCGGCGAAGACGAGCGTGTCGCGGCCGGTCTCGGGGACGTAGCGCTCGCCGCCGAGGAAGGGCAGCGCGGCTTCGGTGACCGAGGCGGCGTCGGCGCCCACTCCCTCGTACACGGCGCGGAACCGCTGCGCGTCGTGGCGGGAGTTGGCGAGGACCAGGTCGGCGCCGTGCCGCAGCAGCAGCCCGTCCGAGAGCTTCTCGTAGACGACCCCGACATAGCCGGTGACGACGACGGGCCTGCGGGCGAGGTCCAGCGCGGCGATGCCGTGCAGCAGGGCCTGAACGGCGCCGCCGACCAGGGCCAGCACGACGACGTCGTACGGCTCCTCGCGCAGCTCCCGCAGGAACGCGACCCCGGTCACCTCCCGCGGCGCGTCGTCGGCCGACGTCGCGCCGACCTCGTCCAGCTGCCGGGCGGTGGGCGTGGCCCGTCCGCGCAGCAGGAAGCCGCTCAGCTCGGCGGGGCGGCCACCGGGGGCGATACGGCGCGCGGTGAGCGCGCCCCATTTCCACCGGGTGTCGGAGTCGGCGAGCACGGCGACCCGGACAGCTTGGCTGGTACGTGAGGACACGACACGGACGTTAGAAAGCGATTCCGTTTGTCGGCCCAACTCAACCGCAATAAAGGGTTAACAGCACATCTACGAATGGCGTCGCGGCCCGGAAAGCGGATGAAAAGCGACGCGCCGGGGGCAGGGAGGAGAAGCGCGCGGAAAGGGGAACGGGTGGATTCATCATTCCGCCACTCTTCGTTCACCTGGCCGGTGCCCGGATGTCGGGCCGCGGGACGGGCCGGCGCCTAACGTCGCCGGGGTGGTCAAGCTCTCTGTTGTCGTGCCGTTCTACAACGTGCAGACATATGCCCTCGAAACCCTGAGAAGTCTGCGCGCCAACAGCCGCGAGGACTTCGAATTCCTGCTGGTCGACGATTGTTCGACCGACTCCACCCCGGACATCCTCGACCGGGCCGTGCGCGACCTTCCGGGTGCGGTCCTGCTGAGACACGAGCACAACGGCGGTCTGGCCACCGCGCGCAACACGGGCCTGGACGCGGCGCGCGGCGAGTACGTCACCTTCCTCGACGGCGACGACTGGGCGGCCCCCGGGTACTACGCGCGACTGGTCGCCTCCATCGAGGGGCTGGGCTGCGACTTCGTCCGTACCGATCATGTCCAGTTCACCGCCAGGGCCCGTACGGTCCACCGCGTCCCGGTCGGCAGGCGCGACGAGGTGCTGCGGCCCCGGGACGCGATCCTGCCCGCCGAGCGGTCCACCTCCGTCGACTACGCGTACGCCTGGGCGGGCGTCTACCACCGGCGGCTGGTCGACCGGGGTCTGGTGCACTTCACGGACGGTCTGCGGACCGCCGAGGACCGGCCGTGGATCTGGCGGCTGCACCGCGAGGCGGAGACGTTCGGCGTGGTCGGTCTGCTCGGGGTGTTCTACCGGCGGGGCGTCGCCTCGTCCCTCACCCAGATCGGCGATGTGCGCCAGCTGGACTTCATCCGGGCCTTCGACCAGATCATCGAGGAGACGTCGAAGGACGCGGAAGCGGACCGTCTGCTGCCGAAGGCGGTACGTACGTACTGCGCGATCATCGCCCACCACCTGGCCGCGAGGGACCGGTTCGAGCCGTCCGTCGCACGGCAGTTGCGCGCCATGAGCGCCGCCGCGCTGAAGCGGCTGCCGCAGGATCTCCTGAAGGAAGCGCTGGACTCGATGGACCTGGACCGCTCGGACCAACTGCGACGACTGCGCCGGCGGATGCCGTCCGCCGGAAGGGCGGCGGCCTGATGGGGTCCTCCGAAGCGCCGGACGCGCCGGCCGGGTCCGCGCGCTCCACCACGCAGATCCTCTGCGTCTCCACCCTCTACGGGGCGGCCACCCTCGCCGCCGCGCTCGACGCCGGGCTCCTCGGCCCGGCCGACCGGCGGGTCCTGGTCGTCTGCAACAACACCGGGACACCCGAACTGACCCCGCCCGTCGACGGGATGCCGGGGTTCGAGCGGCTGCGCGGCCGGTTCGACGACCTGGTGTCGTGGAACGAGACGATCGAGCCGTACCACCCGGGTTCCTGGTCGCCCAGGCCCGACGACATCCCGCTCTGGGAGCGCCATCTGCGGCTCGCCTGGCACCTCGGCGACGCCCGGGTCGAGCTGATCGTCGAGTCGATCCAGGTCAACCCGGCGCTGGCGATCGCGCAGATCTTCACCGGCGCGCCGGTCGAGGTGTACGCGGACGGGCTGATGAGCTACGGGCCCACCCGCTCCAAGATCGATCCGCTGGTCGGCGAGCGGGTGCGCCGGGTGCTGCACCTCGATCTCGTACCGGGTCTCGATCCGCTGCTGCTCGCCGAGTTCGGGGTACGGCCCGAGGTGATCCCCACGCGGGCGTTCACCCGGGTCCTGGACCAGCTCTCCGACGCCGCGAGCGGGATCGCGATCGCGGCTCCGTCCGTACCCCCGGCGCTGCTGCTCGGCCAGTACCTCTCCGCGCTGTCCATCCTGACCGAGCACGAGGAGGAGGAGCTGCACCTGCGGATGGTGCGGGGCGCGGTCGCGCTCGGGCACACGCGGGTGGTGTTCAAGCCGCATCCGGCGGCGCCCGCCGTCCGGTGGGCGCGGCTGGAGGAGGAGGCGGAGCGGCTCGGCGCCGAACTGACCGTCCTGGACACGCCGGTGCTCGCCGAGGTGCTCTACCGGCGGCTGAGGCCGGCGCTGGTGATCGGCTGCTTCTCGACGGCGCTGTTCACGGCGTCGGCGTTCTACGGCATCCCGGTGCGCCGCACCGGGACCGAACTGCTGCTGGAGCGGCTGACCCCGTACCAGAACAGCAACCGGGTACCGGTGACGATCGTGGACGCGCTGCTGCCACCGCTGGACAACGCGTCGCTGAAGCAGGCGTCGCCGGACGACGCGTCGCCGGCGGACGGGGAGTCCCACGTGCCGGATCCCCGGATCGGGCAGCTGGTCACGGCGGTGGGCTTCGCGATGCAGCCGCAGCTCAACCCCGGGCTGCGCGCGGCCGCCGAGGGGTATCTCGCCGCGCTGCCGGACGAGCGGGTGCGGCGCTACTTCAAGCGGCGCAGGCTCACCACGCTGGGGCTGCCCGGCGGGATGCCGGGGCAGTTGTCCGGCATCCCGCGCAACGCGACGGCTCGGCGGATGGTGCGGCGGGCGCGCAAGCTGCGCCGGGTGGTGCTGCGGGTCGGTCCGCGCTGACCGGCGCCTGAGAGCCCGTGTGGCTCGAAGGGGGGTGGACCGCGCCGCGGTCCACCCCCTTCCGCCTTCCGCCCTGCCGCGCGACTCCGTCAGCGGACGGGCGAGCCCAGGATCACCCGCAGGTCCGCCGCGTTCGCCTCGGTGATCTTCCACAGCTCCTGCTGCCGGCCGTGCACATCGGCGACGGACGCGGCGTGGTCGGCCAGCAGCCCCACCGCGCGCTCGGTGAGCACCGCGCCGAGGTCCTTCTCGTGGACGGAGACGCCCCACTCCGGGCGTTCGATGTCGGACAGGAAGTACGCCATCTTCGGGTGCGAGATCAGGCTGATGATCGGCGTCCCGCAGCCGAACGGGATCATGCCCGCGTGTCCGCGCATCCCGATGACCAGCTTCGTACGGGCGTAGGTGTCCCTGATCGCGTCGTTGTCGAAGTCGTACATCGGGATCACCGGGAGCGAGATGCCGTGCTCGCGCCGCAGGTCGAAGGCGATCTTCTCGTCGTCCAGCGAGTGCGCGGCGCACTTGACCTCGGCGTGCGCGCCGAGCGCCCGCACCGCCTTCGCCATCTCGGCCAGGAAGTGCGCGTAGTCGTGGCCGAAGCGCAGCCCGGCCCGGTCGTACGCGGCGTTGACCAGGACGGTGTCCGCGCGCTCCGCCGGGTCGGTCCAGCCCTCGACCAGGTGCCGGGTGACGGTGGTGGGGCAGGGCTGGAAGCGGACCTTGTCGTGGAGTCCGGCGGGCAGCAGCGCCCGGACCTTCTCGATCGAGCCATGGTTGCGCAGCCCGAAGAAGGAGGCCCGCTCGACGAGTTGACGCAGGCTGGAGTCGAACCGCTCGCGCCGGTAGGACTGGCCGTCGAAGGCGTTGAAGCCGACGGCGTAGACCATGACGGGCACGTCGATCCGGTTCAGCGTCTCGTCGGGGACGTTCCACTGCCAGGCGCTGTTGCCGTTGGGCGCGGTGTCGGGGATGAACAGTCCGCCCCCGCCGATGACGAGCCCGCGCCGGGCGTTGACGCGCTCCAGCGCGGCGTCGTCGAACAGCCGGTGCGCGTGGACGGAGTGCCAGCGGCGCGGCCCGGTGTCGGGGCCGAAGGTCAGCCGTACGGACTCGGGCAGCAGCTTGTCGCCCGCGTTGCCCTGCTGGGGCATGTAGAAGGCCACATGGGCGAGTTGCTCGTCGGCCGAGCCCTCGCGCTGCCCCGGCACTCCGCCGCCGGTGGCGCCCTGGGTGCGCAGCCGCATCAGCCGGTTGGCGCGGTGGGTGGGGTCGACGGCGAGGCCGTCCGTCGCGTAGTCGTGCGCGGCGGTGTCGTCGCCGTGGATCCAGGCGATCTGCGCGAGCCGGGAGAAGGCGGTGGCGGCGCGGTTGGGGGCGGCGGCGGCCAGCAGCAGCTGGGCCTCGGCCTCGTCGTACCGGGAGACGCTCATCAGCGCGTGCCCGTACACCTCGTGCGGCCACGCCGAGTCGACCGGGATCCGCACCGACCCGAGGAGGTCGACGGCCTCCTGGAACTCGCCCGCGCCGATGTGCGCGAGCGCCACCCGGCGGGCGGTGTCCACGTCGCCGGTGCGCCGGACGTGCGGGGTGCCGTAGTGCACGAGCAGATCGTGGTGGGCGCTCCCGGACCGCGCCAGGTAGGCGGCGTGGAACTCGGCGTCGGACAGCTCGTACTCGCGCCAGCGCTCCTCGGCCTGCCCGTACCCGGCCTCCCCGCCGAGCCACGGCTTGTGCCGCCCGGTGAAGTGCAGGATCGCGGTGTCCTCGGGTACGGGCAGATCACCGGAGAGCCGCCGCTTGACGAAGTTGAAGCGGCTGTCGAGCTGGCGGAAGTCGCCGTCGAGGACGGCGTTGAGGATGCCCTGGTCGTGCTTGTCCAGCTCGTAGTCGCCGGAGCGGCCCGTGGCGTCGATCCGCGCGCAGAACGCGTCGGTCAGATACTCGCGCTGGATGACCAGGAGTCCGCTGTTGAGCTTGTGCTGACCGTAGAAGAACTGCGGTACGGCGGCGAGCCCCTCGCGCAGCCTCAGCAGCTCGCCCAGATCGCCGAGGACCACCATGTCGGTGTCGAGCGTGATCACGGTGTCGTAGTCGCGGATCCGGAACACGTCGAGGATGAAGTACGCCTTGCGCACCAGGTAGTTGTCCTGGTCGCCCTTGGCGTACGTGTCGTAGCGCGCCGCGTCGACGCGGCGCAGCTCGACGCGCGGGTGCAGGGCGCGTATCCGGGCCACCGAGGCGGGCCGCAGACCGTCGTGGAAGACGAGGAAGTCCTCGCACACCTTCGGGTTGGAGAGGGCGAGGCTGCGCAGCAGGGCCAGGAAACCGGGCAGGTAGTTCTCGTCGACGAAGCTGGCGAAGGCGATGCGCCGCTTGCCGGTGAGCGCGTGGGCGGAGGCACCGGCGGACGGCCGGGCGGCGTCGGCTCCGGCATGAACGGGCAGGGTGTCAACGGTCATCGCAGTGAGATCCTCGTGTCGGTCACGCTCTGGGCGCGTTCCATGACCCACGCCTTCTCGCTGGTGTATTCGTGCACGGAGGTGATGGGCATCTTCATCGCCTCCTGGAGGCGGTAGGCGCCGCTCTCGTAGAAGTCGAAGCCGATCAGGTCGAGGGTCGGGCTGACATCCAGGAAGTCCAGCAGCCAGAGCATGTTGAACCCGCTGGTGGGGATGGACGGCCAGACGGACGCGCCGATCTGGCCGATGTTCCGCAGCGGCCAGCGCAGCGACTCGTCCCCCAGGTACTTCTGCGCCCCGGGCACCAGCCGGTTGCGCAGGGAGTACTTCCAGTCGCCCGAGAGCCCGCCGAAGACCAACCGGGTGGTGACGCGCTGGTCCCAGTTGAAGCCGTGCTTGTGGATGGAGGCGTGGATGTCGGTGCGGCGGCCGGTGGCCGGGGCGTCGATGCGGTACGAGTTGAAGCGGACCACCAGGTCGTACGCGTCGATCTCGGGCCCCAGCGAACCGCTCCCCACGCTCTGGGAGTTGGCGATCAGACAGATCGACTTCCCGGCGATCTGGTTGCGGAACTCGCCGAGGGTGAGCCATTCGACGCCGCCGAACGTCGGGTCGGGGACGGGGCCGCGCATCCGGTTCCTGCGCTGCTCGGCGTAGAGGCCGACGAGTTCGCGCAGCTCGGAGGCGTCGCCGGAGCGCGCCGCGATCCGCAGGTCCAGGTAGTGGCCGATGGCCTCCTGGAGGTCCGGCAGCGCGGTGGCGGTGTCCCGGGCCATGGCCAGCAGCGCGCCGACCAGCCGGGGTTCGGCGCCGGCCGTGTCACCGAGGTCGTGCAGCGCCAGGCCCTCGGCCCAGACGTCGGTGGCCGGTCCCCCGGCGTACCGCGCGGCGAGCGGGGTCTCGCGCTCCAGCAGCGCCAGCAGCTGCCGGCCGCGCTCGCGGCCGACGCGCAGTCCGGCGTTCTTCGACGAGACGCCGAACCCGTCGTCGTCGGTGAGCGCGAGGTAGCGGTCGTAGGCGTCGATCGTGCCGGACTCGTCGCCGAGCGCCTCCAGCGTCCTGGCGCGCAGCCGCCAGCCGGCCCGGGAGCCCTTGCGGTGCGTCAGCACGGTGTCGGTGATGAGCAGGGCGAGCTTCAGCTCGTCGTCGTAACCGCAGTCCAGCGCCTTGTTGCCGACCGCGAGCAGCGCGTCGAGCAGCTCGCCGTCCACGGCGGAGCGGGGGCCGGCGGAGCGCCGCAGCAGGGTGGTGGCGGTGCGCGCGGGCGCCGCGGGCCGCTCGGTGACGGCGTGCACGGCGAGCAGCTGCCGCAGCTTCTCGGCCAGCTCGATCCGCCGGCGGCCGAGGCTCCCGACCAGCTTTCCGCTGTGTGCCGCGCAGGCGCGGACGCAGGCGTCGAGCCCGGCGGGATCGATCCGGACCTCCGGCACGCCGGACTGGGGCGATAGGGCCGGGCTGTCCCCGTTGAGCGGCACCGGCCATCGATTGCGGCCCATTGTCATGCTTCTCCAAGCGTCTGCCCCGCGGACGGTAGGCGGGGGGCAAAACGCTAGTAAAGGCAGACGACTTGGAGGTGAACCCGATTCATCGGGCGGGCAAACGCGCCCGCTCAGGCCCCGGAAGCACCGGGAACACCTGGAGCACCTGGAGCACCTGGAGCACCTGGAGCGAGCGTGTGGCCGATTCCGGCGACGACGGCGGCGAGCCCCGCCTCGAAGCCCGCCTCGCGTTCCAGGAACAGCTCCTCCCCGGCCGCCGCCGCCAGGGGATACGCCGCGAGCCGTTCGGCGCGCGCGGCGAGGTCGTACGCCCCAGAGCGCGCCGCCTCGGGATCTGCTGAGAGATCGACCGGGAGATTCGCCGGGGGATCCGCCGGGTCGGGCCCCATCGCCTGCTCCTCGGTGACGTACCCGATGGTGTAGCTGTACGCGGTGAACCAGGCGCGGGCGGCGGCGCGCGTGGTGAACCCGGCGTCGGTGAAGGTGCGCAGGTAGGCGTCCATGGAGGCGCCGTAGGCGGTGTCCGTGAAGTGCGTGCCGCTGTAGACCTTGGCGCCGTCGCGGTAGCGCAGCAGCTCGGCGCGGAGCGCGCGCATGCTGTGCGCGAGCCCGACGCGCCAGTCGGGGTCGGGGGCGGGCGCCGCGGCCGTCACGCGCCGGAGGATCTCGGTCGCCATCTCGTCGAGCAGCGCCTGCTTGTCCTTGAAGTGCCAGTAGAGGGCGGGCGCCTTGACGTCCAGCCGGCCGGCGATGGCGCGCAGGGACAGCCCGTCGAGACCGACCTCGTTCAGTACGTCGAGTGCGGTGCGGGCGACCAGCCCGCGGTCCAGTCGTGTGGTGGTCACCTTGACAACTTAACAGCGATAAGCGCAGGCTCGAAACCATGCAACTTAACGACGTTAAGGAAAATCTCCGGGAGAACTCCGACGTCCTGATCGTGGGCGCGGGCCCGACCGGCCTGGCGCTCGCCTGCGATCTGCTCCGGCGCGGGGTCTCCGTACAGGTGGTGGAGCGGGCGGACGGGCTCTTCCCCGGCTCGCGCGGCAAGGGCGTCCAGCCGCGCACCCAGGAGGTGCTGGACGATCTCGGCGTCATCGGGGAGGTCCACGCGCGCGGCGGCCCGGCGCCGGTCGGCATGATCTGGAAGGACGGCGTACGGCGGGGCGAACACCGGATGTTCGACGAGCAGGAGCCGACGGTGGCCGAGCCGTACACCGGCCCCTGGCTGCTGCCGCAGTGGCGCATGCAGGAAATCCTGTACGCGCGGCTGCGGGAGCTGGGCGGGAGCGTCACCTTCGGTACGGCGCTCAGCGGCCTCGCGCAGGACGCCGACGGCGTGACGGCGGAGCTGACGACGGGCGCGGGCGCGGGCACGGCGGCGGTCGCGGGCACGGACACCGGCGCGGACGAGGGCACGGCGGACGAGGGCACGGCGGCGGGCTCCGGTCCCACGGCGTTCCGCGCGCGGTACGCCGTGGCCGCCGACGGGGGCCGCAGCACGGTGCGCCGGCTGCTCGGCATCGCCATGAAGGGCGAGTCGGTCGACCCGGCGCCGATGCTGGTCGCGGATGTGCGCGTCCCCGCGCTGGACCGGCTGAACTGGCACATCTTCCCGGCCGACGACGGCTCGCTCGCGAGTCTGTGCCCGCTGCCGGGGACCCCGGACTTCCAGCTGGTGGCCCGGCTCAAGGACGGAGCGGAGCCGGACACCACACCCGAGGGCGTGCGGGCGCTCCTCGCTGCCCTCACCCACCTCACGGCGGACGACGTCACCGAGGTGCGCTGGTCCTCGGACTTCCGGCCGCGCGCGGCGCTCGCCGACCGGTTCCGCGACGGCCGGATCTTCCTCGCGGGCGACGCGGCCCACGTCCACTCCCCCGCGGGCGGCCAGGGGCTGAACACGAGCGTCCAGGACGCGTACAACCTGGGCTGGAAGCTCGGCCAGGTACTGCGGCACGGCGCGGCTCCCGCGCTGCTCGACTCGTACGAGGCGGAGCGGCGGCCCGTCGCGGCGGAGATGCTCGGCCTCTCGACCCGCGTCCACCGCGGCGAGGCCCGCCGGGGCGCGGCCACCCGCCAGCTGGGGCTGAACTACCGGCACGGCCCGCTGTCCACGGGCGCGGCCGGCGCCCTGACCGCGGGCGACCGCGCCCCCGAGGGCCCCCTCCCGGACGGCACCACGATCTTCGACGCCCTGCGCGGCCCGCACTTCACCCTGCTGGCGGTGGCCACGGACGCGGACGTCCCGCCGCTGGACGAGGAGTTGGTACGGGTGCGCGAGGCCGGGGCGTACGACCCGTACGGCAAGGGTCTCTTCCTGATCCGGCCGGACGGCTACGTGGGCTGGGCGGGCGAGGACGCGACGGGCCTGCGGGAGTGGCTGCGGTCGGTCGGAGTCCGCTCACCCGACACCACCAACCACGGAAGGTAACAAGACACTTCCGTACGTACACTCTCCGTCACCAGCATCAGAGTCGATGGAGGAGCCGGACATGAAGGCGAACAAGGGCGACCGTCTCGTCACGCACGGCCGGGTGGTCGGCGAACACGACCGGGAAGTGGAGATCGTCGAGGTACTGGGCCCGGAGGGGACGCCGCCGTTCCGGGTACGGACGGCGGAGGGCCACGAGACGATCATGTCACCGGGGCCCGACAGCGTACTGAGGCCGCACCGGGACAAGGAGTAGCCGACAGGGGCCGGGTGCCGCGTGTGCGGCTCCCGGCCCCTGCGTGGTGACGACGTGCCGGTGTGGCGACGTGCTGCCGGCGTGACGGTGTTACGGCGTGACGAAGGTGATCCGGCCCTGCGCCGGCACCGGGGCCGGGTTCCCGGCCGAGGTGGTCTCCTCCAGGTACGTGACGAGCGCGTCGAGGTCGGTGATGTCGCCGCCCTCGCGGGTGGCGATCTCCCCGAAGACGTCGAAGTCGTTCCCGCCGTTGGCGAGGAAGTCGTTGACCGTGACCTTGTACGTGGCCGCCGGGTCGAGGGGCCGGCCCTTCAGCCGGATCGTGTCCACGAGCAGCCGGTCGGCGCCGCTCCTGCTCATGTCGACGGAGTAGCTGAGTTCCTTTGACAGTTGCAGGAAGCGCGGGCTCGCCTCGTTGGCGCCGCCGAGCTGCTGCTTGAGCGCGGTGACGAGCTGCTGCCCGGTGATGGGCAGCACCCACAGGGCGTTCGCGAAGGGCTGGACGCGGTAGGCGTCCGCGTAGGTGACCACGCCCCCGTCCCGGTAAATGATGTCGGCCCGCATGCTGCCCGGATTGGTCAGCGCGAAGTCGGCGCCGTAGCCGCGGCCCGCCGCGGCCTGGGCATCGGTGATGAGGCTGCCGAGCGGGGTCTCGGGGTCGGTGGAACCGCGGCCCGGCAGGTCACCGGCGATATGGCCGACGACCCGGTTGGCCTGCTCCTCCGACCGGCCGCGCCAGGTGCCGATGAGCTTCGACATGGCCGGCTGCTGGGTGGTGGCGACGGGGACGGCGCGGTGCTGGGCCCGTACCGTGCTGCGCAGGATCTCGCCCCGGGCGTTCAGGTCGAAGCGCAGATCGGTGAAGGACCGGCCGAAGGAGTCCGCCTGGGTGACCACGCGGCGCTTGTTGGCCGGGTCCAGGACCGCGCACTCGTACGAGTCGTGCGAGTGGCCGCTGACGACGAGGCCGATGGCGGTCGGGGCCTTCTGGGAGATCTCCTTGATCCGGCCGTTGAGCTTGGCGCCGGGTCCGCCCTCGTCGCAGTCGGCGCCCGCGGTGCCGTTGACGGTCTCGCCCTCGTGGATCAGCAGGACCTGGGCCCTGACGCCCTGCTTGGTCAGCTCCTTCGAGTACTTCTCGATGGCCGGGAGTTCGTCGTGGAACTCCAGCTCCCTGACCATCGACGCGTTGATGACGGTGGGGGCGTTCTTGGTCACCACCCCGATGAAGCCGATCTTCTGTCCGGTGGGGAGGGTCTCGACCTTGTAGGGGCGAAGCAGCGGGGTGTCGCTGCCGCGCGCGGTCACATTGCCGCCGAGATAGGCGAACCCGGCTCCGGCGTACGGCGCGTCCGGGGCACACCCGTCCTGCGCGTGACAGCCGCCCTCGATGACGCGCCGCAGCTCCTGCGGGCCCTCGTCGAACTCGTGGTTGCCGACGGAGGAGGCGACGACACCGAGTTCGTCGAGGGCCGCGACGGTCGGCTCGTCGTGGAAGATCGCCGACAGCAGCGGGGAGCCGCCGATCATGTCACCGCCGGCCACGGTCAGGGTGTTCGTCTGTCCGGCGCGGGCCTCGTCCAGCAGCGTCGCCATCTGCGCCAGGCCGCCCGCCTGAAGGGTCGTACCGCGGTGGGTGATGCGGCCCGCCGCGCCGTCCACGGGTTCGAGGTTGCCGTGCAGGTCGTTGAGGGCCAGGAGTTGGACGGGGACCCGCTCGGGGGCGCGTGCCTGGGTGGGCGCCGTCTGGAATCCCAGGAGGGCCGTGGTGGCGGCGAGGACGCCTGCGGCCAGGGCGCCGCGTGAACGAAGTCGAGGTAAACGGGTATTTGTCACGCACGAGATCCTAGGGAGGACCCTGACCCGAGTGGCCCACGACACACCAGCCGGCAGCCCGTTGGCGCCGGTGTCGACGAGATGGGACAGCGTGCCGGTGTCGGCGAATCGGCGGGAACGCGTTGATGAGCGGTCCGCCCTAGACGCTGCTCACCGACAGCTTGACCGCGAAGCCGAGGAAGAGGGCGCCCGCCGCCGTCGTCATGCCCGCCGAGAGGCGCTTGCGGCGGCGGAAGGCGGCGGCCAGGCGGGTGCCGCCGAAGATCAGCGCGGAGAGGTAGAGGGCGCTGGCGAGGTTGGCCAGGAGGCCCAGCACGACGAAGGACAGCGCCGGGTGCGCGTAGCCGGGGTCCACGAACTGCACGAAGAACGAGATGAAGAAGAGGATCGCCTTCGGGTTGCAGAGGCTTATCACCAGGGCCCGGCGGTACGGCCGTTCGACCGCTTCCCGGGCGGCGGTCGCGCCGGTGCCGGGCCCGGCACCGGCCGCGGTTCCGGCCGTCTGCTCGCGCCCGTCGCGCTCCCGCCACAGCGACCACGCCGCGCGCATCATCCCGATCGCCATCCAGGTCAGATAGCCGGCGCCCGCGTACTTGACGATGCCGAACAGCAGCGCGTTGCCCTGGAGCAGCGAGGCGACGCCCGCGGCCGAGAGGACCATCAGGACCGTGTCGCCGCACCAGACACCGGCGGCGGCGCCGTAACCGGCGCGTATCCCGCGCCGGGCCGCGACCGAGAGCACATAGAGCGAGTTCGGGCCCGGCAGCAGAACGATCAGAGCGAGGCCGATCAGATAGGTCGGCATATCAGTGACACCCAGCATGTGCCGGAGTGTGGCATACGTCCCGGCACGGCCGTGCGGCGCGTCCGACCATCGGACAGCTGATCACATGAACCCGTCAGCGGCTGCCGTGCGGGCTTCGTACCGGGGCGTCATAGCAGCGAACCTTCACGAGGATCAGGAGTTGCCGATATCCGCCCCTCGTCCCGGGAACCGCTTCTCTTTCCCGGGACCGCCCGCCAGAATTCACCTGCCGGCCAGGCAGGGGAGGCCGGACAGCGCACGCCGTGCGACACGGAAGAAGAAGACGGAAGAAAAAGAGGGGGACGAAATGCCCAGGACATCCGCCCTGTGCAGAGGACTCACCGCCACCGCCGTACTGGCGGTGAGTGTCGGCTGCACCGTTCAGCCGGGCGTCGACGGTTCTCCGCCGGACGCCAAGCCCGGCGGCGTCAGCCCCCTGGGGGTGAGCATCGGTCCCGCGCCCGACCCGGCCACCTCCTCCCCGGAGCCGGTGGCCACGCCGTCCTCGCCCGCCGCCGGCCGGACGTACTCGTCCGCGCCCGCCCCGACGCCGCCCCGGACCTCGGCCCCGCCGCCGGCTCCGCGCCCGAGCCCGAGCGCGCCGAAGCCCGCGACGCTGATGGCGGTGGGCGTTCAGAGCGACCAAGTACGGGAACTTCAGGCCAGGTTGCGGCAGATCGGCCACTTCGACCGGTCCCCCACCGGCTACTACGGCAGCGTCACCGCCTCCGCCGTGTCGTCCTTCCAGGGCAAGCGCGGGCTTCCCCGTACCGGTACGACCGACACCGTCACCTGGCAGCGCCTCCTCGGCATGACGGAGCAGCCGACCCGCGACGAGCTGCGCCCGCCGACCGAGAAGCCGGTCGCCAAGCCCGATCCCCGCTGTCTTAAGGGGCGGGTGATGTGCATCAGCAAGAAGAGCAGCACGCTCGCGTGGATGGTGAACGGCGAGGTGAAGTCGGCGATGGACGTGCGCTTCGGCTCGGAGTACACGCCGACCCGGGAGGGCGTCTTCTCGGTGGGGTGGAAGTCCCGGGACCATGTCTCGACGCTGTACGACTCCCCCATGCCGTACGCCATGTTCTTCAGCGGCGGCCAGGCGGTGCACTATTCGTCGGACTTCGCGGCGCGGGGGTACGAGGGCGCCTCGCACGGGTGCGTCAACGTCCGGGACGAGAAGAAGGTCGCCGCGCTCTTCGACGAGGTCAGGACGGGCGACAAAGTAGTCATCTACTGGTGACTGCGGCGGCCATCAATGGAACAGCCCCCACCAGCCGGACCACATCCGCGAAAGCGGTGCCGGTTCAGGAGCGAGTAGAGCGGCGCGGGCGGGACCGGGGGAACGTGTCCCGCCCGCGCCAGATGCGCCGAGCCGAAGGTACGGGGGGAACCTCGGCTCATTGCGCGGCCGATGACCAGTCGGCTCACTCTGTACTGCGCCATGTCCGGAAGAAACGTCACACCTGATTACGGAGCGAGGAGAACCGGCAGGTCAGGAAGGTACGGCGGACGGTGCGCCGTCGGCGTAGGGCACGGGCGACGTCGCGGGGGCGGTTGCGGGAGCGGTCGCGGGGGCGGTCGCGGGGGCCGAGGAGATCGGGGTCACCGAGGGGACCGGGCTCCGGGACGGCGGACCGCTCGCGGGCGCCGTGGACGTGGGGGTCGGCTTCGGGGAACCCGACATGACCGGGTGCGGGGACAGGTGGACGCCCGGGGATCCGGCTCCGCCGCCCGATCCGCCGCCGTCCCCGTCCCCGCCGCCGTCCCCGTCCCCGCCTCCGTTGCCGCCGCCGCCCGATCCGTCGCCGCCGTCCCCGTCTCCGTCACGCGGGCCGTTCCGGTCCCCGCCGCCCCTGAAGGGGCCGGTTCCGGCCTCCTTGAGCAGATCGGCGCAGTACCGCTCGGCGCCCGCCGGGCCCTCGGCCGCCGACTCCAGCGCCTTTCGGCGCCGCGTGTCGATGTCACCGCTCGTGTAGTCGCGGCAGGCGGCGGCGGTCCTGGCGTACCAGCGCGTCGACTCGGCGTCGGCGCCGGGGCCCGGCCGGCCCCGGTGCTCGCCGTCCGGTCCGATCGCCAGGTCGGGGCCGGCCTCGGCGGCCTTCCCGTCCTCGCCGCCTCCGGCCGTCCCGCTGTCGCCCGTGGCCCCGGGGGCCGCCTCGCTCTTGCTCGTACGGCCGCCGTTGCCGGTGACGCCCGCCGCCGACGACACCGGGGCCGAGGGCTCTCCCGTACCGCTCCGACGCGAGGTGTCCGGCGGTACGACCACGGCCGTGCCGCCGGACTCCCCGGACGGGACGGGCCCCTGGGAGGCCCCCGCCGAGACGGAGTTCGCGGGGGCCCGCAGGGTCTCGCCGTCGAACAGCGAGGGCAGCACTCCGGCCGCCGCGGCGACGGCCATCCCGCCGAGCGCGCAGCCGGCCACCGCCGCCACCAGCCTGCCGCGCACGGGGCGGGCGGGGCGGCCGGCGCGCACGGGGCGCGGGGCGCGGGGCACGCGGGTGATCCGTACCGTGCCGGGCAGTTCGCCGGTGCTCGGGCCCAGCGGGCGGCCGGCCGTCGCGCGCGCCTGCCGGAAGGCGGCCAGGGCGGCCTCTTCGCCGGGCAGTTCCGTACCGTTCGCGTACGTAACGGCGTTCATGTCCCGCAGGGCTCTGCCGAGCAGCTCCGACCGGGCCATGACATCGTCGTCAGAGGCCGCGACGGGCTCCCCGCGCAGCAGTCTTTCCGCCGCGTGTTTGTCGAGCCACGCGTCACGTTCGTCGGCCATCACATGTCCCTCTGCGTCCGCAGCCGCGAATGCGTCACACCCGCCGGCGCCGTGGAAACAGACCGTACGCTGCGCTGCGGAGGTACGGCACCGAGCCCCGGGCCCGCGCGTCCGGGGCGCGCCGGAGCAGCGCCGGCGCGGTCCGCCGCCGGGTTCAGCGGGGCGTCCGTACCGCCACTGCCGGTGTCTCCGCCGCTCGTTCCGCCCCGCGCCCCGTCGGGGTCCTCGTCGCCCGCGGCCAGCAGCTCCGCCAGCCGCTTGAGGCCCCGGTGCGCGGCGGTCCGCACGGCGCCCGGCCGCTTGCCCAGCGTCTCGGCGGCGCTCTTCGCGTCGAGTCCGACCACGACCCGCAGCACCACGGCCTCGGCCTGGTCCTGCGGCAGCCGGGCGATGAGCGCCATCGTCCGGCCGGTGTCGAGCGCCTCCATGGCCTCGTCGGCGGTGTCGGACCCGGCGGCCTTCGAGGCGAGTTCCGTCTCGTCCGCGCCGACGGCCGGGCGTCTGCCGCGCATCCGGATGTGGTCGAGGGCTCGGTTACGGGCTATCCGCGCGGTCCAGCCCCGGAAGCGGTCGGCGTCGCCGGTGAAGCGGTCGAGGTCGCGGGCGATCTGGAGCCATGCCTCGGAGGCCACGTCCTCGGCGTCCGGCTCACCGACGAGTGTCCGTAGGTAGCCCAACAGCCGCGGGTGCACCGCGCGGTACACAGTCCGGAACGCGTTCTCGTCCCCGTCCTGTGCCGCGAGCACCGCCGCGGTCAGCTCCGCGTCGTCCCCCAGCACTCTCACAACCTGTCCCGCCAAGCTGTCCTGAAATCGCGGCCGGTCACCGCCGCGCGCCCCCCGCGCCCTGCGAACGCTACGGCTTTCCCGGGTCCGCGTCCATGTCCTGTGCACTCTGCAACATCCTCCGTGGCCTCTTCCGGCCCCTCGGGTGTGACAGAAAACGCGTCCGCGGCGCTGTGTTGAGTACGGGGCCGTGTTGCGGCTCCGGCGGACGACGACCGGGGTCTCTCCTGTGGGGGGTGGCGACCCCGGCCGTCGCTCCCATTTCCACGCTCCGAGCTGGGGAAACGCACGGCCTGGGCCCTGGCGGGGATCGAGCGCTCGGCCGACGTCAGCGGCCCTCCCGGCGCGGGCGGCCTGGCCTGCCGACCGCCTCCACGAAGTCGTTGGACAGCACTGGGGGAAGGTGCGGGGTTCAGGCGCCGCTGACGCCGTTCTCGGTGCCGTGGGCGCGCCGCTCGGTGACGTAGCGGTACAGGGCACCGAGCGCGAGGGCCTGAACGATGGCACCGATCGGGATCGCTATCAGGCCCACGGGGCCGGTGAAGGGGAACAGCAGCGAGGTGGGGGCGGTCACCAGGACGGCCCACACTCCGGCGAAGCCGGCGTCTCCAGAGGAGGAGGCGTAGAAGGCATCCGCAGCGACCCACAGACACACCGCGAGTACGACGCCCAGGTAGCCCAGAGCCAGCGGGTTCGCCAGGTAGTGGCGGAGGGTCTGCGGCAGCGAACGCGAGGCCTTGGCCATGTTGGGTCTCCTGGAAATGCCGGTATGCCCGGTGCGGTGATTGTCTGGCTGACGACCTGAACAATGCCGTCACCTGGCATCCGTCACATGAGTATCCATACTCACGTTCGCATCCGTGAACCGACTCTGCGGCCCGCGCCGTCAGCAGGACAACTTGCGAGAGCCGTCCGGCAGTTGGCCACGCGGCCAGCAGGCCGGACGCCTTACGTGGTCTTGTGAAGCACGATGCCCTCGTTCGTCAGTCCGGCGGTCGCCGAAGCCCTGGTCGGTCGGTGCGCGTGAGGCGAGGCGTGTGGCGAGGCGTGTGGCGAGGGCCTCGCCCTCGATGTCCAGGGTGGGCACGAGCCCGTTCATCCCGGGGGGCATCCACCAGACGCGCCGGCCGATGATGAGCATGGCGGCGGGAACGAGGAGCATGCGCACCAGGAAGGCGTCGAGGAGGACGCCGACGGCGAGGGCGAACCCGACGGTTTTGAGGATGATGTCGTCGGTGAGGGTGAAGCCCGCGAATACGCCGACCATGATGAGGGCGGCGGCGGCCACCACACGGGCGCTGTGGCCGCGACCTCTTCACGCGGTGGCCCGCTCAGGAATCCGCCTCGCCCGTCCGGCTCCCCTTGCCTCCTCGAACGCGCCACAGTCCTTCACGCATCGGGACCGGGAGCACACCGCGGCGCCACTGGACGTCATATATCCAGTGTCTGAAGGGCCATCGGGACACACGGACCGCCACCACCTCGCCCACGTTCCCCACCTCCGAACGATGACCGACTCTCTCGCCAACGGAGAATTCGGCGCTCTTCACATCATTTCCCATCGGTGATCGCGCGTCGCGAGGGACGAATTCGGCATTCGGCCCGCCAGGCCCCGGCCAGGGGAGCCGCCCCGGCACAGAGGGCGCCTCCCCCACAGGGGGCGACCGAGCCACCCGGTCACACGCCACCGGAAGCGACGGCGAGCAATTGTGACCGGATTTGCTCTTTTCGCCCTTCCTTCATGCGGAGATTTCGAAAAGATCGCTGATAGTTTTGTATATTCGCGAAGACCGCGGGGGCGGCTGGGGGATAGGGGGCGGCGGTCGTGACTACGGCAACTGTGTCAACCCGTCTGAGCCACACGTCGTGCGAAGGGGAGACGGAGTGACAGAGCCAGGGCGGGGACCGGACAGTCCGGAAGAAGACCACGGACCACCGGACAGCCGACGGACCACCTCCCGGAAACCCCCCGTGACCGGGACGGACGCCGACCGGCCGGCCGCGTCCATGGACCCGGAACGCACGATGCAGCTCAAGGTCGGCCAGCTCCCGCCCGTCGAACAGCCCCCGCCCGTCGGCCGGTCCAGGGCCGTAGAGCCGCCCGCGTCCGGCGAGCAGACCGGGCCCGTCGACCAGACCATGGCGCTGCGCATCCTGAGGCCGAAGCGGTCCAGCGGCCGGGCCGACCGGCGCAGAGCCGCGCGACCGCCGTCTCCCCTCACCCGCGCCGGCGCGCTGCGGACCTCCCTCGCCGCCCGGGTGGCGCCGTACGCCCGTCGGCTCAGGCCCCGCTATCCGCGGCCGGGCCACACCGGGTGGCGCCGGTGGCTGCCCTCCGGCCGGCAGTGGCTGGGCGGCGCGTCGGTCGCCATCACCCTGAGCGGCATGTTCCTGACCGTCGCCTACGCCACCACGGACATACCTCATGACCTGAACACGTACGCCACCCAGCAGGACAACGTGTACTTCTGGTCCGACGGCACACCCATGGCGCGCACCGGCTGGGTGCAGCGGCAGGCGATGCCCCTGAAGGACATACCCGAGGACGTCCGCTGGGCCGTGCTGGCGGCCGAGAACGAGAGCTTCTACAGCGACCCCGGTGTCTCCCCCAAGGGTCTGACCCGCGCCCTGTGGCGGACGGTCGGCAAGGGCGACACCCAGGGTGGCTCGACCATCACCCAGCAGTACGTGAAGAACGTCTATCTCAACCAGAGCCGGACCGTCGGCCGGAAGTTCGACGAGGCGATGATCGCCCTCAAGCTCGACAACCGGATGAGCAAGGACACGATTCTGGAGGGATACCTCAACACCAGCTGGTTCGGGCGCGGAACGTACGGGATCCAGCGGGCCGCGCAGGCCTATTACGGCAAGGACGTCAGCGAACTCGACGCGAGCCAGGCCGCCGTCCTCGCCTCGCTGCTCAAGGGCGCCGGCCTGTACGACCCGACGTTGAGCGCCGCCAACCACAAACGCGCCGAGGAACGCTGGAGCTGGATCCTCGACCGGATGGTCAAGTTCGGCAAGCTGTCGGCGTCCGAGCGGGCCGGATACCGGACCTTCCCCGAGCCACTCAAGCAGAACCCCCTCTACGACACCGGTCAGCAGAGCGACTACCTGGTGGAACTCGCCTCCCAGTACGCCAAGAAGGCCGGACAGATCTCGGCCAGGGACTTCGACCTGGGCGGCTATCAGATCTACACGACCTTCGACCACGCACGGGAGGCGGCGCTCGACGACGTGGTCGCCGAAGAGCGCAAAAAGGCCCTGCGCAGCGACCCGAAGGCGGCGTCCACCGCCCACTACGGCGCCGCGTCGGTGGCCACCGACGGCCGGATCCTCGCCGTCTACGGCGGACCGGACCACCGCAAGCAGGGCTACAACGAGTCCAACGCCACAACCGTACCGGCCGGTTCTGCCTTCCTGCCGTTCGTGTACGCGGCCGGTCTGGAGCACGGCGTCGTCAAGCAGCGCGACGCGCCCCGCGAACAGGTCACCCCGCAGTCCGTGTACAACGGCGACGACGGTGTGCCCGTCAGTACGCCGGAGGGCCCCTACTGGGATCGCGGCGGCAAGAAGGTCGCCGCCCACAACGACGACCGGAAGTCGTGGGGCCGGCTGACACTGCGCGAGGCGCTCGCCGAGTCGGTGAACACACCGTTCATGCAGCTGGGCATGGACACGGGCCTGGACAAGGTGAAGCAGACGGCCCAGGCCGCCGGGCTGCTGCCCTCCAGCATGGGACCGCAGATACCCGCCCTGTCCCTGGGCAGTTCCACGCCGAGCGCGATCCGCATGGCCAGTGGCTACGCCACGTTCGCCGCCGCCGGGCAGCACACCGAGCCGTACTCCGTGAGCCGTGTCACCCGGAACGGCTCGACCGCGCGGCTGACCGTCCCGGACAAGCGGCGTGCCGTCGACGCCAAGGTCGCCGAGGAGGTGACGCGGGCGCTCACCGACTCCTTCCGGTCGGCCCACCCGGACGCCGCTCCCGCCGGGGCCGCGGTGTCCGGCAAGGCCGGCAGCACCGCCGACTCCACCGCGGCCTGGTACGTCGGCACCGCCCGCGACGTGTCGACGGCCGTCGTCGTCTACCGGATGGATCTGGCCAAGAGCCTCGAACCACTGCCGCTGAAGGGGCTCGCGGAATCGGACACCGACAGCGTTCCGTACGACATTTGGGCGGGCGCCATGAGCCCACTGGGCTGACCGACGGAGCACCGCCCGCCACCCCCCGGACTGGAACCTTCCTCGCAGATTTGAGCCCGCATGAAGCCGACTCCCGGTCGCCGCCGCAAGGCGCGCGCACCCCGCCGCGTCGTCCGTCCCCGTTACCTGATCCTCGCGGCGTCGCTCCTCGTCGTCTGCTCGGTCGTGGCGGGCTACCTGGTGCTGGGCCAGAACGGCGGTGACGCCTCCGCCGCCTCCGGCAGCCAGGACAGATCGGTCGAGCGGAGTTCGACGAAGTCCAGGAAGGAACCCGCCTGGGACGGCACGGTCAAGGTGCTCGGGGACGGGTCGACCTCCTACACCGGCCCGCAGAAGGACCAGCTGCGTGCGGTACCGCTCAAACCGGGCGAGAAACCACCGCAGTTCGTCGTCTTCTCCTGGGACGGAGCGCTGGAGGGCGACGACCGGCTCTTCTCCCACTACCGGGAGCTGGCCAAGGAGTACGACGCCCACATGACCTTCTTCCTCACGGGCATCTATCTGCTGCCCAAGGCCAAGAAGGACCTCTACCTGCCTCCTCAGCATCCGCCGGGCTCGGCCGCGATCAGCTACCCCACGGACGAGCACATCCGCACGACCCTCACCCAGCTCGCCGCGGCCCACCAGGCCGGCAACGAGATCGGCACCCACTTCAACGGCCACTTCTGCGGAGCCAAGGGCGGCGGCGACTGGAGTGTGCCGGAGTGGAAGAGCGAGATCGATCAGTTCTACGACTTCGTGGAGAAGTGGAAGACCAACACCGGCTACCAGGACCTCCCCGCCCTGCCCTTCGACATCCGCAAGGAGGTCGCTGGTGGCCGCGCCCCCTGTCTGGAGGGCCAGCCGAATCTGCTGAAGGCCATGAAGAGCTACGGCTGGCGCTACGACGCGAGTTCGCCCGGCGACTTCCAGATATGGCCGTCCAAGAAGGACGGCATCTGGGACTTTCCGCTGCAGATGCTTCCCTACCCCGGCGGCAAGTACCAGAGCCTGTCGATGGACTTCAACTTCCTCTACAACCAGTCCGAAGGCGAGGTCGAGGGCGATCCGGCCAAGTACGCGGACTGGGAGCAGGAGACCGTCGCCTCTTACATGTCGGGCTTCAACCGCGTCTACTACGGCAGCCGGGCACCCCTGTTCATCGGCAACCACTTCGAGGACTGGAACGGCGGCATCTATATGAAGGCCGTCGACCAGGTGATCGAGAACATCTGCGGCAAGAAGGGCGTCAAGTGCGTGTCCTTCAAGGAGCTGGCCGACTGGCTCGACGTGCAGAAGCCCGAGACCCTGCAGCGTATGCGCGGCCTGGATCCGGCGCAGTCGCCCGACTGGTCCACGGTGGTCAAGTGAGCCCGGAAACGGACCGGTTCCAGTTGTGTGCATCCCTTCACAACTTCCGGGCATCTCATGCGAAGATGCGAACGCCCGGTCTGTGTACCGGCGTAGAAGGGGACATCATTGAAATCGAGAAGAATGAGCCGTAAGCGGAACCGTGTCGGCATAGTCACGGTGGCGGCGGCCTCGGTCGTCGCCGGTCTCGCGCTGCCCAGCTGGAGCGCCGGAGCGGCCGTGGTCGACGACCCGACGGTGGATACGGCGACCAGGGCGACGTTCCAGCAGCTGGCCGACGCGGTCTTCGCCGACCGTACCCAGGCCCTGGTGAGCGGTGCCCGCGACGGGCACAAGAAGCGGACCGAGCAGCGTACGTCCGGCTTCACCGGAAAGGTGAGGCTGTCCGGGACGCAGTCGCGCGAGGAGAGTTCGACCCTCGACGAACTGACCACCCGCAAGTCCCGGCTGGCCGAGCTCGGCGAGAAGTACAGCGGAGCCACCACCAAGGTCACGCTGGACGCCACGCGGGTGAAGGGCCGGCACGCCACGGTCGCCGTCACGGAGACCACGACGCTGTCCTACGCGAAGGCGAAGCGCGCCGAGCCCAGGACCACCGGGTTCCAGGCGCACCACGAACTGACCTTCAAGGCCGGCCACAAGGGCGACTGGCAGCTCACCGGTGTCCAGGACACCGACGACGGCTACCTCGCGGTCAACCAGGTCGCCGAGCCGTCCGTGCCCGCCCAGGCCACGGCCGCCGCCGCCGACCTGCCCTCGGCGACCCGTTCGGCCATCACGACGCCCGCGCCGGCCAAACCGAAGAACTTCACCGCCTCCGGGTACGACTACCAGGCGATGGCGGCCTACGCCACCACGTACTGGAGCAAGTACAACCCGGAGTACCCCAGCTTCGACGGCGCCGGTGCCGGTGGCGACTGCACCAACTTCGTCAGCCAGGCGCTGAAGGCGGGCGGCTGGAAGCACGTCCCCGGTTACACGAACGATTACCAGAAGTGGTTCGGCAACTCCGAGATCCAGTCGTACTCCTTCATCGGCGTCAACGAGTTCTCCTGGTTCGCCCTGTCGTCCCAGCGGGCCACCAGTCTCGCCAACGTCTACCAGATGGACGTCGGCGACGTGCTCCAGCTGGACTTCGACAAGGACGGGTCCAAGGACCACTCCATGATCGTCACGAACCGCACCCAGCAGGGCGTGCCGTACCTCACGTACCACTCCACCAACACCTACAACAGGTCGGTGGCCAGCCTCATCGCGTCGTACCCGAACGCGGCGTACTACGCCTACCGCACCTGACCGGTGACGGGCGTGATCTTCCGGGTCCGCACAGCTCCCGACAACAGCAGCTCTTGACGACGACATGCCTACCTGACATGCGAGCAGGTAGGCACGTCCGCGTCCGCGGGCCGTCGGTCAGCGACGGCAGGGGTGAGGCTCCGGCGCTACTCGGCGGATTCCGTGACCTCGCCCGCCCCTGACGTCTGTTTCCGGTGGCTCATGGAGCCGAGCACCCAGGACACGGCCAGGATCACCGAGGAGCAGAAGAAGAGACGTGCGGCGTCGAAGGCGCCCCATAGGAAACCTGCCACGACGCCCAGGATCAGCACGACGAGCCCGGCACCGAAGAACGCGCGAGAGTTCTTCTCCACTTGGTCCCTCATCATCAGCTTTCTCTCTGACGAGGGGGACCGACGAAGGCCGCCCCCCCCTCGAACCGGTCGGCCTCTACACGCTACCTGCGCCACCAGCTCTTACGATGGGAATTGCGCACATAGCGACGTGTACCGCTACCGGGCCACCGCTTGGCGGCATATCCGACGAAGCCGGCCCGCGCGCCCGAACCGCTCGCGCCGCCCGCGCCGCCGACCCCCGCTCCGTAGATCGCGGCCCGGCCCACACTGCCCCAGGACGCCTTGCGGTTGAACGCCTTCTTGGCCACGCCTCCGGCTATTCCTCCCGCGACCACGGCGCACACCGCCGCCGCGGTTCCGAAGGAGAAGACGCCGCAGGCCACTCCGGCCGCACCGGCCGCCAGTCCCACCCGGTGCCGCTTGACGAAACTCTTGGTCTTGCGCCAGGACTTCCTCCAGCTCCATTTGCCGTCGAGGTCGTAGCAGTTGACGGGATCCGCGTTGCAGTACTCGTAGGCGTTGGCGTTGCCACCCGCGATCGGGTCCACGGACAGGAAGCGTCCGGTGGCCGCGTCGCAGAGGCGGACTCCCGTCAGCGTGACGCCGCTGGGGGTCTCCGTGGAGCGCTGCTTGCCGCCGAGCCAGCCGTAGCGGGTGGCGTCGGTGCCGGGCAGGAGAGTGCCGTACTCGTCGTAGGCGTTGACCACCGGGGTGGCGTCGTCGGTGAGGGGCAGCTGCGTGGCGATGTCGCCGTGCGGGTCGGCCAATTGGAGGACGACGTCGCCGGTCTTGCCGGTGGTGGCGATCAGGTTGCCGGCGAGGTCTTCGACGCTGCGGCTGATGGTGCCGTCGGCCGTCGCGGTCCAGTCCGGGCTGTCGCCCTCGGCCCCGTAGTGGTTGGTCCTGGTGACGGAGGTGCTCCAGGTGTCGTCCTCCGCCTGCTCCTCCGTGGTCCAGGAGGCCAGCCGCGCGGCCGCGTCCAGGAGGTTCCAGGTCGTCCGCCGGGAGTTGGCGGTGATCTGGCGGGCGAGGTCGTTGGCGTAGTAGGCGTTCTGGGCGCCGCCGGCCTGTGCGGTGGTGCGGCCGAAGGCGTCGTAGACCGTGCCGGGGGCGATCAGCCGGTCGGCGCTGTCGTAGGTGGAGTTGACCGTTTCAGTGGTGGGAGCGCCGTCGTCGACGTCGTCCACACTGCCTGCACTTCACGCACGCATCTCGCCACGGAATCGATCAAGTGGACTGGGAGGGACGCCACTTCGCGGGGAGGGTCGGCACTGCGCCCGGGAGGGCGGGTGCGAGCGCCCGTACCGGCGGCGCGGACCGCCGTACGTCCGGTCGTCCCGCGCGGGCGGGAGCGCCGGAGTGACGGCACGTCACCTTCGGACTCCGTGGCCCGCGCCCGCACCCGCGCCGCGGGGCACTCGGCGCCGAGGCCCGAAGCTGGGGTCCGACGCCGGGGTCCGCCGCCGGGGCCCGGCCGCGCGGGTCTCAGCCGCGGGCTCTGGCGCGGCGCGCGACCACCGCGCGCAGTACCCGTCGGCCCTCCGTGGACAGGTCCATGGCCAGGCGCAGCCCGGCGGGGCCGTCCGTCTCGGCGAGGATCTCCAGGATGCGGATCTGGCGACGCAGTTCACCGGCGAGCAGCGGACCGACGCCGACGGCGTCGCCGGTCTCGGCGCCCTCCACCGCGTCCGGTACGGCTGCCGCGTCCTCGCGGCAGCGGGTCAGCCGCTCGGCGGCCGCGGCGTCGCCGCTCGTGTCGCCGACCGCGTCGAGCTTCTGGTGGACCTCCAGCGCGACGACGGAGCAGGTGTCGGCCCAGGTGCGCAGCGGCTCCGCCGCCCACTGCCCGGGGGCGGAGCCGAGCAGGGTCGTGACGAGCGCGGCGGTGACGTCGGGGGCGGTCGGGTCCGTGTCGGCGCCGGGGGGCTTCCGGGCGGCCACGACCTGGTCGAGGGCGAGCCGGGCGGCGGCGAGCCGGCCGGGCCACTCCTGGCCGCCGCTGCCGATGCCCACCCACAGCGGCCGGAAGACGTCGGCGTTCTCGACCGGCAGCGGCAGACAGCGTTCGAGGCAGGCCAGCCCGCTCGCGGCGAGACCTCGCTCATCGGCTTGGTCGATCAGCTTCACCAGGCTCATGCACACGTCTCCTGTCGCGGATCAGTACCGGTCAGTACGGACCGGTACTGACCACTACTGCGCCAAAGGACCGGAAAACGTCACGCGCGCATCGCGCGTAGACCGTGGACAGACCAGGCATAGACGACAGTTGAACGCGGCGGAGCCGCCGTGCTCCCCCTCGCACCCGGCACCCCGCGGCGTCACTCCGTGCCGGACGGCCGCTCCGCAGCCGCCGGGAAGCCGGGGATCCCCAGTCCGTCGAGGAGCCGGGAGAACAGCTCCTCGGCGCCCGACTCCGGCCGCGGCGCGTGCAGCACGTCGAGCAGCGGCTTCGGATCGACCGTGCCGCCCGCCTCGACGGCCCACTCGACGGCCCGCCGCGCCGCGTCCTCCACCGGGAGGAACAGTTCTTCCAGGACCATGCCGCTCACGGCGAGGTGCCGGGCCATCGGCTCGCGCCCCAGACAGGCGTACCAGGAGCCGCCGCGCGGCGCCGCGCCCTCCACCGCCACGCACTCGCCGCCCATGACGAACCCGGAGAGGACCGGCGATCCCACGGCGCGGGCCAGCGCGCCCATGTCACCGATGTCGGGTTCGCCGGGGTGCCGCCACACCTGCCAGCCGCCCGGCCGCTGCTCGTGGAAGGTCAGCCGGTCGCGCAGTGCGGCGAGCGCCGGCAGTTCCGCGAGCGGCTGCTCGCTGCGGCCGACGACGAGATAGCCCCAGAAGCCCATGCCGGCCACTCCCCCGTTCACCCGATTTCACCCCGCCCCCCGTAACCCCGTGTCACGTGGGGCTCCACCCTCACCCGGGACAGGATCGGCCGAACGAGGCCGCACGGACCCGCCACAAGGCCATCACGCTTCACCCCCAAGGGGAGGCACCGCGTCCCCTTGGGCCGCGGTGCCTCCGTACAGCGCGTACAGCGATGCCTCCGTACGCGCTCCTCAGCCGGTCATCAGCCAGTCCCGGCCGTCTTCGCGTCGAGCGCCTTGAACTCGTTCCAGCTCAGCTTCGGCTTCGCCGGGTTCCAGGTCTTCTCCGCCGTCGCCGCCAGCGGCAGCCTGATCCCGGCCGCCACCTGGTCCTGGGTCTGCGCGTTCGGGAAGTCGCCCCAGATGGCGAACATGCCGCCCTGGATCTGCCGCTGGTGCGTCGTGGGCACCGGCTTCGTGCCGCGCACCACCAGCGGGGTCCACTGCTCGTAGATCCGCTGACCGGTCGGGTAGACGAAGGTGTTGGGCTGCCCGAGCACGTAGTAGAGGTACTCGTCGTTGAAGTTCAGCACCTTGCGGCCCTCGTCGAGATACTCCTCGGGCGGTCGCGCGCCCAGCTCCTTGCCGGTCCAGTACTGCACCTCGAAGGCCGGGTCGGCCTTGACGACACCGCCCCTGAACAGCCCGTCGTTCCAGACCTTGAACTTCTTGTCGAACGACTTCAGCGCGGCCGCCCGGTCGTTCGTCCAGCCGGTCGTGAGGTCCTGGACCCGCGCGCCGGAGCCGTACTTGCTCACCGCGGCCCGCGCGAGCTGCGGGTACGACGCCTGCGGATCGCGTACGACCAGCGCCTGGTACTCGTCCGCGCCGAGGTTCCAGTACGGGCCGGGGAAGAGCGCCGCGAACTCGCGGTCCAGCTCGTCCACGAGCTTCGCGGAGGCGGGCTTCGAGATGTCGATCGCGCCCTGGGTGGCCACGCCGCTCGCATTGCGCAGCTGGAGGTCGGGGTGGGCCTTGAGCACGGCGCCGAGGTGTCCGGGCGAGTCGATCTCCGGGACGACGGTGATGTGCAGCTGGTCGGCGAGCGCCAGGATCCCGCGGACGTCGGCCTTGGACAGATGCTGCGCGGAGACGATCTCGGGATGGCTGGTGGACTCGATGCGGAAGCCCTGGTCGTCGGAGAAGTGCAGCCCCAGCATGTTCATCTTGAGGTCGGCCATCTCGCGCATCCGGGCCTCGATCCAGGCCGGGGTGTAGTACTTGCGCGCGATGTCCAGGTTGAGCCCGCGCTGCTGGCGGGCCGGGCTGTCCCGTACGACGCCCTCCGGCATCGTGCCGTCGGCCCGTACGGACTGCTTGAGCGTGCGCGTCCCGTAGAAGACGCCGGCCTGGTCGGGGCCGGTGATCCGGACCCGGCCGTCGCTCGCGGTCAGGGTGTACGACTCGGCGGTGCCCGAACCGCTCTTGAGGGCCAGCTCGACATCGCCCGCGCGGGCGGCGGCGGTGCCCCGGTAGGCGATCTTCAGCTCCCGCGAGAGCAGCTTCCCCTCGTCCGCGAGGTCCTCGCTGCCCCGGGCGATGACGACCCCGCTGTTCGCGCCGGGCTTCCAGCCGGGCCCCCGCGCGGGCTCGTGGGTGCGTACGGAGGGTATGGAGCGCGGCGTGGTGGAGAGCGGATACGTCCGGCTGGGTGACGGGGTGGGCGAGGCGCTCGCCGCCGAGGCCGCGCCCGTGGTCCTCCCCCGCGCGCCGTCCGAGGATCCGTCGTTGTCGCCCCCCGAGCCGCAGCCCGCGGCCGTCGTGGCGGTGGCCAGCGCGACGACCGCGCCGGCTATCCGGGCCCCCGGAGATGACCTCTTCACGTAAACCTCCCATGTGCGGAAACCGCACGACATGGACGTACCGGCAGGTACGTACCGGCCTGCTCCCCGCCGCTCCACCGGTACGTCCGCCGCCGGCCCGTCCGCCGGTACGTACATAACGTACGGCGAAAGCGTGACGCGACTACGGTGAAGGTCCCACGCCGACGGCCGTCCCGCGCGCCGAAACTCTCCCGTCCGGGTGAAGAACGGCGGAAGAACAGGCATTGCCTTCCGACCGTCGATAGCCTTTACGGCACATCCGCACCAGGCGCTCAACCGGGTGCTCAGCCAGGCACTCAACCGCCCCGCGGCGGGAGCCCGCCGGCCGAGCCCTCCAGCCACCCGGGCTCTTTCTCACCACACCTTTTTTCTCACCCGTACGGGCTCTCCACGCAACCTTCACGCCCGTACGCACGTCTGCCCATACGCCCGCCCCCGTCCCCACCCCGTCCCTCCCTCTACCTCTGCCACCCCGCGTTCGAGGAGCCACCACTGTCCCGCGCACCCACCGCCGGCCCGCCGCACGGCCTCCAGCGCTTCAACGCCGCCCCGCCGGCCGTCGTCGAGACCGCGCTGCTCGGCTGCCTCGGCAGCGGCCGCTGGGCCCGGCGGATCGCCGCGCACCGCCCGTACCCCGATCTGGACTCGCTGCTCGCGGCGTCCGACGAGGCGGGCTACGACCTCTCGTTCAGCGATCTCGCGGAGGCCCTCGCCGCCGAGACGCCCTCCGCGCCGCCGCCCGGCGCGCCGCCCGCAGCCACCACCGCGCTGCGCGCCGCGCACGCCGCGTACGAGAGCCGCTTCGGCCACGCCTTCGTGATCGGCCTGGACGGCCGGCGGCCCGAGGAGTCCCTCGGTCACGTCCTGGCCGCCATCAGGACCCGGCTCGGTCACGATCCCGACCACGAGCGGTCGGTCTCCGCCGACGAGCTGCGCCGACTCGCCCGGAGCCGGCTCACCCGGCTGACCGAGGACCCGCCCCGGCTGGTGGGACGGCAGCCCGGCCCGGGAGCGGGGTTCCCGGGGTGTCCGGATAGCCCGTCCGTGGCCGTTTGATTGCCTGTTTGATCACACCTGGGTACCCCGCGCGAACGAACCGACAACTCGTCGCTACGATGGCCGGGGCCGGTGGACCGTACCCGGCCGGGCGCGACCGACACCACTGTGCTTGATTGAGTAGAAGATGGCGGCCGGCCCCGATCCCCGCTCCCGGAGGGTTTTTCCGTGCCGGCTGGAACGCTGTACCGCGGCCGGGAAGGAATGTGGTCGTGGGTGGCTCATCGAGTCACCGGCGTGCTCATCTTTTTCTTCCTGTTCGTACACGTGCTCGACACCGCTCTCGTCCGTGTCTCACCCGAGGCGTACGACGATGTCGTGGCGACCTACAAGACACCGGTCGTCGCGCTGCTCGAGTACGGCCTCGTGGCCGCCATCCTCTTCCACGCGCTCAACGGCCTCCGGGTCATCGCCGTGGACTTCTGGTCCAAGGGCCCCCGCTACCAGAAGCAGATGCTCTGGTCCGCCGTGGGCATCTGGATCATCCTGATGGTGGGCGCCCTCTACCCCGTGCTCGGCCACGCCGTACGCGAAGTCTTCGGGAGCTGAGAGACCGCATGTCCACTGACACCACGTCTTCCGCGATCAGTCCCGTCGAGGGCGAGAGCCTGTACGACGCCGACTTCCCGGCTCCGGTCATCGAGCCGCCGCGCAAGCGCACCGCCAAGACCCCGAAGACGACCAGGGGCAACTTCGAGATGGCCGCGTGGCTCTTCATGCGGCTGTCCGGAATCGTGCTGGTCGTCCTGGTCCTGGGCCACCTGCTGATCCAGCTCGTGCTCGACGGCGGCGTGTCCAAGATCGGCTTCGCCTTCGTGGCCGGCCGCTGGGCGTCCCCGTTCTGGCAGGTCTGGGACCTCGCGATGCTGTGGCTGGCGATGCTGCACGGCGGCAATGGCCTGCGCACGATCATCAACGACTACGCGGAGCGCACCAACACGCGCCTGTGGCTCAAGGGCCTGCTGTACACCGCCACGGTGTTCACCATCCTTCTCGGCTCGCTGGTGATCTTCACCTTCGACCCGAACATCCGCTAAAGCCGGGGCTGACGAGACTTCATGAAGATCCATAAGTACGACACCGTCATCGTCGGCGCCGGTGGCGCCGGTATGCGCGCGGCCATCGAGTCGACCAAGCGCAGCCGTACCGCCGTGCTGACGAAGCTGTACCCCACCCGCTCACACACGGGCGCCGCGCAGGGCGGCATGGCCGCCGCGCTCGCCAACGTGGAGGAGGACAACTGGGAGTGGCACACCTTCGACACGATCAAGGGCGGCGACTACCTGGTCGACCAGGACGCCGCCGAGATCCTGGCGAAGGAGGCCATCGACGCGGTCCTCGACCTGGAGAAGATGGGCCTGCCGTTCAACCGCACCCCGGACGGCACCATCGACCAGCGCCGCTTCGGCGGCCACTCGCGCAACCACGGCGAGGCGCCGGTCCGCAGGTCCTGCTACGCGGCGGACCGCACCGGCCACATGATCCTCCAGACGCTGTACCAGAACTGCGTCAAGGAGGGCGTGGAGTTCTTCAACGAGTTCTACGTCCTGGACCAGCTCCTGACCGAGGTCGACGGGGTCAAGAAGTCCGCCGGTGTGGTCGCCTACGAGCTGGCCACCGGCGAGATCCACGTCTTCCAGGCGAAGGCGGTCATCTACGCGTCCGGCGGCACCGGCAAGTTCTTCAAGGTGACCTCGAACGCGCACACGCTGACCGGTGACGGCCAGGCCGCGTGCTACCGGCGCGGGCTGCCGCTGGAGGACATGGAGTTCTTCCAGTTCCACCCGACGGGCATCTGGCGCATGGGCATCCTGCTGACGGAGGGCGCCCGCGGTGAGGGCGGCATCCTCCGCAACAAGGACGGCGAGCGCTTCATGGAGAAGTACGCGCCCGTCATGAAGGACCTCGCCTCCCGCGACGTCGTCTCGCGCTCCATCTACACGGAGATCCGCGAGGGCCGCGGCTGCGGTCCCGAGGGCGACCACGTCTACCTCGACCTCACGCACCTGCCGCCGGAGCAGCTGGACGCCAAGCTGCCCGACATCACCGAGTTCGCGCGGACGTACCTGGGCATCGAGCCGTACACGGACCCGATCCCGATCCAGCCGACCGCGCACTACGCCATGGGCGGCATCCCCACCAACGTGACCGGTGAGGTCCTCTCGGACAACACCACGGTCGTCCCTGGCCTGTACGCGGCCGGCGAGGTGGCGTGCGTCTCGGTGCACGGCGCCAACCGGCTCGGCACCAACTCGCTGCTGGACATCAACGTCTTCGGGCGCAGGTCCGGCATCGCCGCCGCCGAGTACTCCGCGGCCAACGACTACGTCGAGCTGCCCGAGAACCCGGCCGAACTGGTCGAGACCCAGGTGGAGCGGCTGCGCAACTCCACGGGCAAGGAGCGGGTCGCCGAGCTGCGCCTGGAGCTCCAGGAGTGCATGGACGCCAACGTGATGGTGTTCCGTACCGAGCAGACGATCAAGACGGCCGTCGAGAAGATCGGCGAGCTGCGCGAGCGCTATCTGAACGTGTCCGTCCAGGACAAGGGCCGGCGCTTCAACACGGATCTGCTGGAGGCCATCGAGCTGGGCAACCTGCTCGACCTGGCCGAGGTCATGGCCGTGTCCGCGCTCGCCCGCAAGGAGTCGCGCGGCGGTCACTACCGCGAGGACTTCCCGAACCGCGACGACGTCAACTTCATGCGCCACACCATGGCGTACCGCGAGGTGGGCGACGACGGTGCCGAGTCGATCCGGCTCGACTACAAGCCGGTCGTCCAGACCCGCTACCAGCCGATGGAGCGTAAGTACTGATGGCTACCCCGACCATGGACAAGCTGGAGGCGCTGGAGGCGGACTCCACCTCCTCCCACCTCATCGCTGTCACCTTCCGGATCCGCCGGTTCAACCCGGAGGTCTCCGACGAGGTCCAGTGGCAGGACTTCCAGATCGACATCGATCCCAAGGAGCGTGTCCTCGACGCCCTCCACAAGATCAAGTGGGATCTCGACGGCACGCTCACCTTCCGGCGCTCCTGCGCGCACGGCATCTGCGGCTCGGACGCGATGCGGATCAACGGCCGTAACCGGCTGGCGTGCAAGACGCTGATCAAGGACCTGATCGCGGTCGACAAGAACGGGACGGTCACCAAGCCCGTCACGGTCGAGCCCATCAAGGGGCTGACGGTCCTCAAGGACCTGATCGTCGACATGGACCCGTTCTTCCAGGCGTACCGCGACGTGATGCCCTTCCTGGTCACCAGCGGGAACGAGCCGACCCGTGAGCGGCTCCAGTCCGCCGAGGACCGCGAGCGCTTCGACGACACCACCAAGTGCATCCTGTGCGCCGCGTGCACGTCGTCCTGCCCGGTGTTCTGGAACGACGGCCAGTACTTCGGTCCCGCCGCGATCGTGAACGCGCACCGCTTCATCTTCGACTCGCGCGACGAGGCCGGGGAGCAGCGCCTGGAGATCCTCAACGACAAGGACGGCGTGTGGCGTTGCCGCACCACGTTCAACTGCACGGACGCCTGCCCGCGCGGTATCGAGGTCACGAAGGCCATCCAGGAAGTCAAGCGCGCGCTGATCACGCGCCGTTTCTGACCGTACGGCCCAGCACGGCCGGAGGCCCGTTTCCGTAGGTACGGAAACGGGCCTCCGCTGTGTCAGGATCGAAGTGCCGACAGCATCAGGAGAGCGGGGAGAGATGAGCGAGCCGAATCCGCACGCGGACGGTGGGTACAACTGGGGGCCGCCGGGAGGGACGGCTCCGGAGGGACCGACTCCGCACGGGCCGTCGGGGACACCGGCCGGGACGCCGACCGGCTCTCCCGAGTACGACTTCCCGACGCCGACGCTCGCCGACGGGACGCCCGCCGGCAGTGGCACACCGGCCTACGGTTACCCGGCCGCCCCGCCCGGATACGGCTACCCGCAGCAGGGGCCCGCGTACGCGGAGCAGTTGCCCGTGCCGATGGGCGCGGGCGGCGGGACGCCGGTGCTGTCGATCGGTGACATCACGGTCGTGGGCGACCAGATCATCACTCCTTCGGGGACGATCCCGCTGCGCGGCGCGGTGTGGAACGCCACGGACATGTCCCGCACGGAGGAGCGCATCCCGCCGGTCGCCATCGTGCTGGCGATCGTCTTCGCGCTGCTGTGCCTGGTCGGTCTGCTCTTCCTCCTGATGAAGGAGAAGAAGACGACCGGCTTCATCCAGATCACGGTCACGGGCGGCGGCAGGCACCACGCGACGATGGTCCCGGCCAACCATCCGAACGCCTTCCAGATGGTCATGGGCCAGGTCAACTACGGGCGTTCGCTCAGCAGCATGTGAGGACGCGCGGGGCCGTCCGCGGTGTCGGGCCGGGCCGGTAGGGGGAGTTAGGGGTGCTGGGCGCGGGTCACGTCGCCCTAGCCTGATCTCCGGCCTCACCCCTGCCCCCGCGGCCGGTCCGATCGACGAACAGGGAGCCCCAGCGTGGCGACGGTACTCATCACCGGGTGCAGCAGCGGTATCGGCCTGGAGACGGCCCTGGCCTTCGCGAGGCGGGGCGATGTCACGTACGCCTCGATGCGGAACCCGGCGAAGGCGGCGCGGCTGCGCGAGCGCGCCGACGCCGAGGGGCTCGCACTCGACGTGGTGGCCCTGGACGTCACCGACGACGCCTCGGTGACGGAGGCGGTGCGCGTGGTGGAGAGCCGGCACGGGGCCGTCGACGTCCTGGTCAACAACGCCGGGGTCAACCATGTCGGCGCGGTGGAGGCCACGCCGCTGGACGAGGCGCGGGCCGTGCTGGAGACCAACTTCTGGGGACCGCTGCGCACTCTGCGGGCCGTCCTGCCGGCGATGCGGGAGCGCGGCTCCGGAGTCGTCGTCAACGTCAGCTCCCTGGCGGGCCGCACCTGGTCGGTGCCGTACGGCGGCTTCTACGCGGCGGGCAAGTCCGGGCTGGGGGCGATCAGCGAGGCGCTCGCGGGTGAGGTCGCGCGGTTCGGCGTGCGGGTCGTCTGCCTCGAACCGGGCAGCTTCGCCACGGACGTGCACACCAACGCGTTCGCGCGCGAGGTCGCGGCGGACAATCCGTACGGCGCTGACGAGACCTGGCTGCGCCTGTTCATGGAGCGCACCGCCGAGTCGGCAGCCGACGCGAGCCTGGTGGCCGACGCGGTCATCGCCGCCGCCACCGACCCCGCCACCCCGCTGCACGCGCCGGTCGGCGAGGAGGCCGCGATGGCCATCGACATGGTCGGCAAGGTCGGCTTCGACGACTGGCTGCCGCACTTCGTCCACCACGCCGAGGCGGTGGCGGGCCCGCGCCCGGCCGTCTAGGGTCTTTCGTTTGGATCAGGCCGGATGAGGGAGCGGGGTCTGGTGCCGTGGATCGCAAGGCGGAGGAGGGAGCCCACGCGGAGCGGATGGGGTCTCCCCTGGTCGAGCGAAGCCGAGACCTTGGGGATGACTGACGACAACCGGCGAGGCGCGGTGCCAGGGCTCGCGAGCCCGGCATGATCCAAACGAGAGGCCCTAGGGCCTCTCGTCCTGCCCGAAGTCCGTTCGGGCCGGGGACCTCCCGGCGGCTCAACTCTCCTTCTCCCTCCTGCCGTCCGGCCCCGATACGTCCGGAATATCGTCGTCCGGGCGGCACTTGGGGCTGCCGCACTGGCACGGCGGCCACGCGCGCGACAGCGTCGGCGCCGGTTCGGCCGCCCGCCAGGAGGTCCCGTCCTCGTCCCACTGGGACGCCCACTGCGCGTCCCACCCGGGCGCCGGGTCCGGGCCCCACGCGCGCATGAAGTCCCGCATCTCCGGGGCCGGTTCCTCGCGCGGCATGATCAGCGTGCCGTCCGAGCCGAACGTCCCGGTCAGGAGCGACAGCCACCAGCGCGCCTCGCTTCCTCCCGTCATACGGCCGGCTCCCCGGCCCCGCGCCGCGCCCGGCCCGGCAACTCGGCGGGGGCGGGCGACCCGTCCGGGGCATCCGTCCCCGTATCGGTGGTTCGGTCACGCATGAGGGATGTACCTTCCGTTATCTCGTACTCGCTTTCCGTGTTCAAGTCTCGGTGTCCGCGAGCACGTGCACCAGGCATCGGGCCATGACATGGCGTTGGTCATGACGGAGGAACACGCAGATGACGGCAGAGACCAGCGCGCCGGACCCCACCTCCTCGCTGCTCGCCTTCTTCGGCAGCGAGCTGAGGCGTATCCGCACGGTCTCCGGGGTCTCCCAGGACGAGGCGGCGACCCGCGCCCACACCACGCAGTCCATGATCAGCAAGGTGGAGGCGGCCAAGCGCGTACCGTCCGAGGACCTGGCCCGCGACCTGGACCTGGCCTTCACCACCGACGGGCATTTCGAGCGCCTGTACCCGCTCGTCATCACGTACGCGTATCCGTCGTGGTTTCTTCCGTTCGTCGAACTCGAACGCGAGGCGACGGCGATGCGGGTATTCGAAAGTCAGATCGTTCCCGGGCTCTTACAGACGGAGGAGTACGCACGCGCCATGCTGAACGCCGTACGGCCGGAAAACCTCGACGGTCTCATTGCGGCACGTATGACGCGACAGGAAGTATTCGAAAGGGAGTCACCTCCCCGTACATGGTTCGTCATGGACGAGAACGTGTTGCTCCGGCCCATCGGCGGCGCCGCCGTCATGCGTCACCAGCTCGCGCGCCTGCTCCAGCAGGGGCGGGATCCACGCTGTGTGATCCAGGTCGTCCCCCGCACGGTCCCCGCCCATGCCGGGCTCGCCGGCCCCTTCACCGTGCTCAGTTTCGAGGAGGGGGCCGATGTGCTCTATGTCGACGGCTTCTCCCAGGGCCGAACCGCCCTGGACACGCATGAGATCGCCACCGCCACCTACTCCTTCGATCTGCTGCGGGCGGTGGCGCTCTCACCCGAGGAATCCGCCGGCCTGATCAGCGGGCATCTGGAAGGACTGGAACGATGATCGGCACGAACAAGCTCTCCGGCGCGTGGCGGAGCAGCAGTTACAGCACCAACGGCGCCAACTGCATAGAGGTGAGCGACGCGTTCGCGCGCTCGGTTCCGGTCCGTGACTCCAAGAACCCGGGCGGACCGGCGCTCGTCTTCCCGCAGTGGGCCTTCTCGTCGTTCATCCGGGCCGTCCAGCGCGGCGAGTTCATAGCCTCCTGATCAGCCCGGCCGCCCGATCGGCTCGCCGTCCCCCGCGCGCGCGGCCCGGCGAAGGTTCGCCGGGCCGCGCGCGCAGTGGGGTCGTGCGTGTGTGCCGGTACGGTCAGAGCTGGCCGGAGGCGGCGATGGTGATCTTGGCGCTGGTCGCGCCGGAGCCCGAGCCGTACCCCTCGATCTTCTTGACGAGGGCCAGGCTCTCCTCGTCCGCGACCTCGCCGAACACGACGTGCTTGCCGTCGAGCCAGGTCGTCGCGATGGTGGTGATGAAGAACTGCGAGCCGTTGGTGTTCCGGCCCGCGTTGGCCATCGAGAGCTGGCCGGGCTTGGTGTGCTTGAGCTGGAAGTTCTCGTCCTCGAACTTCTCGCCGTAGATGCTCTTGCCGCCCGTGCCGTTGCCCCGGGTGAAGTCGCCGCCCTGGAGCATGAAGTCCGGGATGACCCGGTGGAAGGACGAACCGGCGTAGCCGAAGCCCTTCTCGCCGGTGGCAAGCGCGCGGAAGTTCTCGGCCGTCTTGGGAACGACGTCGTCGAACAGGTTGAAGTTGATCCGCCCGGCGGGCGCGTCGTCAATGGTGATGTCGAAGTAGACCTTAATCGTCATGTCTCCATCCTGACACTTGCGCCCGCCGGTCCGCGTACGCCCCCTCACCCACGCCCGTCGCGCGGTGTCGTCCATGGAGTGCCGTCGATGCCGGAAGAGGAGGCGTCGAGGGTGCCCGAACACAGGCTCGTGGGCCTCACCAGAGAAGCGCTCCCGGGCCTCGGACCATCACCGCGCCCGCCACGGTCGTTGCCACGAGCACGACGACCGCCAGGACGTGGAACGTCACCTGCCGCTCCTCCGAGCGATGCTCGGCCGCACGGTCCAGCGTGAACCCGGCCGGATCGGCGGGCGTGCGGTGAACGGCGACGTCACGGCCGTACGCGCCGGCGGGGTCCGGCAGGTTCGACGTGCAGTAGGCCGTGACGGCCGTGCCCTCACCGGTGGTGAACGACACGACCGGGGTGATGACGGTCGAGGTGTGGCCGTCGTCGTCGACGCTGACGTCCTTCAGGACCGCGACGACCCGCCCCCGCACGGTCTCCATCGCGGCCAGTCGCTCGATGCGGCGGTTCTTGGCGCGTACCGCCCCGGGCAGCTGAACGGCGCCGGAGACCGCCCACGGCCCGCCGAAGCCGATCAGCGCCCACGGCCACCCCCAGCCGACCGCCGCGAGGACCACCAGCCCGGCATAGACCAGGAAGACCGCGAAACTCGGCCGTCCCAGCCCGCGACCGGGCTCCTCCGGTGTGTCGGAGAACCAGTAGGCGTGCGGTCTGCCTCGCGGGTAGCAGACCCCGATCTCCCGGCCCTCCCACGCGCAGGTGATGACCGTGTCGCCCCGCTCACCGTCGTTCGTCACGGTGACCTCCTGCCCGGAGGCCGGGTCGCGGTAGGAGACGACCACCGATATGCCGCCCTTCCGGGACCCGCCGTGCCGGGGCTCCCGCACCCGCTGGATCCGCCCGGTGAGCCGGACCGTCCGCTGCGCCCTGGTCACTCCGGCCAGCGACATGCCGTACCCGACCAGCGCCGCCACACCCCACACCGCGCACCACAGCACCAGGAACCCGTCCCACCCCATGCCCCCTCCTCCTGCCGACCCGGTCAGCTGCCACTGCGTCGCAGCACTTTGCCCTGCCCGTCCGCCTCCAGCGTTCCCGTGCCCCCGTCGCCGGCGACCACGACCCTGAGCGTGAGCGAGCCGGAGACGCCGTCGACGGTGAGCTGCCAGCTCCGCGGGGACCCGACGCCAAGGGTGGTCCTGGCCTCCTCGACCAGACCGGGGACCCGGTCGTAGGGCAGGGACCTCGGGTTGAACCCGGTGCTCTGCACGCCGCTGGGAGAACCGCTGGGAGAGCCGCTGGGAGAGAAGACGACCGTCAGCAGGCGGTCCCGCACGACGACGGTGAGCGCCCGGCGCCTGTCCGGCCCCTGCGTCAACGACTCGACGGCCTTGCGCAGTTCGCCCTCGTCGAGCATCGACTGGCCGGGCCCCAGGGTGACCGTGCCCGTCGCCGACGTCACCGTGGTCGTGAACGACGAGGAGGACACGGACGGCTCGGGAGCGCCGCTGTCACCCTCGTGGGAGTCGAACAGGTCGGCGCGGAACAGCAGGAGGACGGCGGCCGCGCCGAGCAGCAGCCCGAGAAGAGTGAGGAGGGCGCTGAAACAGCCCCCCGGGGATTCGCTCTTCATGGCCGGACCGGGCGCCGAGTCCACCTGGGCCACGGCCGCCCGCTCCTCCCACCGCGGCGTCGGCCGCTTCACGATCCGCGTCTTCCACGGCCGGTCCGGCGGATACTCCACCACCACGACCCCGCGCGGCCGGTAGTCGGGCAGCTCGACAAGGTTGACGCCCTGCTGTATCTCGACACGGAACGCGGGCGCGTCGTCCGGCGCGACCGACAGATCGAACCGCACCGGCACGTCGCTGGTCTCACCGCCGACGGCCTCCAGACTCTCGATCACCGCGAGCGCCGTGCGCGGCACGACAGCCGCCTCCCGGATACGGCGCGGCAGCGTGGCGAGGAAGAAGACAGCCCCGTAGACCGCGGGCAGAACCAGCCCCGTGACGATCAGCGGCGCCCTCCCGACGGCACAGCCACCGATGAAGGCGGTCAGCGACGCCCCGATCACCCCGCCCGTCAGGAACCCCAGAGCGAGGCCGGCAGGCCCCTTGTGCGTGGGCGGCGCGCCCGTGGCGATCGTCATACGGCCGATTGTGCACATCATGGGTACCGGCCGACAGACCTGTGGAAGGCCCCCGGTGTCCTGTCTCTGAATCATGGTGCGCGGTACGGCCTCGGCACCCGAACCGTGGCAGGCGCTGAGATTGGTCACGGCCCGGCCGGTGCGCCGCGCTCAGCACATTGGTGAGGGTCGGAAGGGAGCGCTCGGCCGGCGCTCCGTCCGACCCTCACCCGGCGGTGCGCCAGCCCTGATCAGGACGAGAGGTACGTCCACTCCCCCGCCAGCAGCGTCCCGTGCACCGGCATGTGCCGCAGCGTGTCCGCGTCCGCCGTGAGGGGGTCGGTGTCCACGACGGCCAGGTCGGCGGGGTCACCGACCCGTACCGCGTGGCGTCCCCGTGCGGCCGCGCCCAGGACGTAGTCGAGCGGAAGGCGGTGTTCCGGGTGCCAGGCGGGGCGGTCGTCGTCAGTGCGGGCGACCGCGTCGGCGATGCCGGTCCAGGGATCGAGCGGGGCCACGGGGGCGTCGGAGCCGAGTTCCAGGGTGGCGCCCGCCGCGCGCAGGGCGCCGTACGGGAAGGCCCGGTGGGTACGCCCGGCCCAGTGCCGGTCGGCGACGTCGCGGTCGTCCACCGCGTGGCTGGGCTGGATGCTCGCGGTGACGCCGAGCGCGGCGAAGCGCGGCTCGTCCTCGGGAGTGACGAGCTGCGCGTGTTCGATACGGCCCCGGCAGCGGACCGCCTCGAAGGCATCGAGGGCCATCTCGTTGGCGCGGTCGCCGATCGCGTGGACGGCGCAGTCGATCCCGTGCGCGGCGGCCCGGCGCATGACGGTCACGAGTTCGTCGTGGGTGTACCGGGCCAGGCCGCGCGCCTCGGCGTGCCCGGCGTCCATGCCCGGGTACGGGTCGTGGCACAGCGCGGTACGGGTGTTGAGCGAGCCGTCGGTGAGCAGCTTCAGCGGCCCCATCTCCAGCAGCCCGCCGCCCGGTACGCCGATGGCGTCGCCGGTGCGCAGCCCCCGGGCGATCGCCGCCTCCAGGTGCGGGGTCCAGACGGAGGCCGCCACCCGGACCGGGACGCGGCCCGCGCTCATCCGGCGGGTCCAGTCGGCGATGTTGTCCGCGTACTCGAAGTCCAGGAAGCCGGTGATGCCGCGCTCGGCGGCGGCGGCGCACGCCTCCCCGATCCAGCGGTCCATGGTCTCCTCCGGTACGACGGGGAGCTGGGCGATGGCCTCCATGCACGCGTGCTCGCGCAGCAGCCCGGTCGGGTGGTCGCCCAGGCCGAGGAGCGCGAGTCCGGCCGAGTTGATCCAGCAGCAGTGCAGATCGGCGCTGATGAGGACGGTCGGGTGGTCGGGGACGTACGCGTCGAGCAGGTCCTTGTGCGGCGCGTCGGGCCACAGGCCGTCCCGGAATCCGTAGCCGAGCAGTGGCCCGGCGGGCGCCGGGCCCGCGGCCAGGCGCGCGCGCACCGTCTCCGCCGCCTGCCGGGCCGACGCCGTACCGGCCAGGTCGAGGCGCTGCCGCGCTGCGGCCCACTGGGCGATGTGCACATGGGCGTCCCACAGGCCCGGCAGCAGGACGCGTCCGTCCAGGTCGGTGTCGCGCTCGCCCGGCCGGCGGGGGGCTTCGCCGCCGGGGTGGACCTCGGTGACGAGGCCGTTGTCGATCCGTACGTCGCTCAGCGGCCCGCCCGCGCCCAGGTGTACGCGGCGCAGGGTGAGCGCCGGGGCGTGCTGGGGAGTGGTCACTGCTGCCTCCTGGAGTCCCGCATGGCGCGGGCGAGTTCGGGGTGGGCGTGGGGCTGGTCGGTGGTGAGGGCGTCGGCGACGCGGTGGACGACCTCCTCGCGCTCGTCCTGGCTGAGCTTGGCCTTGGCCGTCACCCGGGCCGCGGTGAGGGTGAAGCCGGTGACGGCGGCGGCGATGCGGTGGGCGTAGGCGTCGACCCGCTCCAGGCGCCAGGGTTCGGGGAAGCGGTCCTCGAAGTGGTCGACGGTGTCGGTGAGCACCTCGTACGTGCGCTCGGGGCCGAGGGTCTCGGGGCGGCCGTGGACATGGGCGACCACGAAGTTCCAGGTCGGGACGTGCGGGGTCTCCTCGTACCAGACCGGGGAGATGTATCCGTGCGGCCCCTGGAAGACCACCACGACGTCGTGTGCGCCGAGCTGGTGCTCGTCGGCGTCGGTGCGGGCGAGATGACCGGCCAGCACGAGAGTGTCGCCGGAGCCGCCGTCGCGCCCGCCGGCCTCCACCAGGACCGGCAGGTGCGAGACGACCATGCCCCGGTCGGGGACGTGGCTGATCAGGGTCGCCCAGGAGTGGGTCCTGATGAGGTCGCGGATCCGCTCCGGGTCCGTGATCTCGAAAATTTCCTGTCGCAGCAACGCGGGCTCCGGGAGGCTCAGTCGGCGGCGGACTCGGGGAAGTGGCAGGCCGCGAGCGGCCCTCCCGGCACGGGCGCGGTCAGCGCCGGCCGGGTCTGCGTACAGATCTCCGCGCTCTTCCAGCAGCGGGTGTGGAAGGGGCAGCCCGGCGGCGGGTCGCTGGGGCTCGGCGGGTCGCCTTCGAGGACGATCCGGCCGCTCCGGCCCCGGTGGCGCGGGTCGGGGTCGGGCACGGCGGACAGCAGGGCGCGGGTGTACGGGTGGGACGGGCGGCTGTAGACGGCGTCGCGCTCGCCGTGCTCGACGATCCGGCCCAGGTACATGACGGCGATCTCGTCGGCGACGTGCCGGACGACGGCCAGGTCGTGGGCGATGAAGAGATAGCTGAGCCCGAACTCCTTCTGGAGGTCCTTGAGGAGGTTGATGACCTGGGCCTGTACGGAGACGTCCAGGGCGGAGACGGGTTCGTCGCAGACCAGGATGCGGGGGCGCAGCACGAGCGCGCGGGCGATGCCGATGCGCTGGCGCTGGCCGCCGGAGAACTGGTGGGGGTGGCGGTGCGCGTGGGACGGGTCGAGGCCGACCATCTCCAGCAGTTCGCGGGCGCGGGCCGGGCGGTCGCGCTTGGGCACGAGGTCGCGGTGGATCTCCAGGGGTTCGCGGACGATCTCCTCGGCCGTCATCCGGGGGTCGAGGGACGCGTACGGGTCCTGCATGATCATCTGGATGTCGCGTCTGCGGTGGCGGCGCTCGCCGCGCGGCAGCCGCAGCAGTTCGCGGCCCTCCACCCGTACGGTCCCGGCGGTCGGCCGGTCGAGGGCCATCAGCAGCCGTACGAGGGTCGACTTGCCGCAGCCGGACTCCCCGACCAGCCCGAGGGTGGTGTGGCGCCTGAGCGTGAGGTCCACTCCGTCGACGGCCTTGACGGTGGCGCGGTGGCGGCCGGGGGCGCCCGGGTAGTGCTTGACGAGCCCTTCGGCCGCCAGGAGCGGGGCCTCGGCGGCCGGAGCCGGTGTCTCAGGCATGCGCGGTCTCCAGCGGGTAGTGGCAGGCGAGGGACCGGCCGGGCGGCGCCGCCAGCAGGAGCGGCCGTTCGCCCCGGCAGCGCGGCCGGGCGCCGGGACAGCGCGGGTGGAAGGCGCAGCCGTCGGGCAGGTGTCCCGCCGCCGGCGGGGTGCCGGGGATGGGGGTGAGCGCGTCGGTTCCCGCGTCGAGCCGGGGTACGGCGTCGAGCAGGCCCCGGGTGTAGGGGTGCGAGGGGTGTTCGTACAGCTCCTCGACGGGTGCCTGCTCGACGATCCGGCCGGCGTACATGATCGCGACGCGGTCGGCGGTGCCCGCGGCGAGGCCGAGGTCGTGGGTGATCAGCAGGAGGGCGGAGCGGGTCTCCTCGCGCAGTTCCGCGAGGAGTTCCATGATCTGCGCCTGCACGGTGACGTCGAGGGCGGTGGTGGGTTCGTCGGCGATGAGCACGCTGGGCCGCAGGGCCACGGCCATGGCGATCATGACGCGCTGCCGCATCCCGCCGGAGAACCGGTGCGGGTGGTCGCGGTAGCGGCGCGCCGGGTCGGGGATGCGGACCCGGGCCATCAGGTCGAGGGCCCGGGCGCGGGCCTCGCGGCGGCCGATGTCCTCGTGGGCCCTGAGCGTCTCGGCGATCTGGTAGCCCACGGTGAGGCTGGGGTTGAGGGCGGACAGGGCGTCCTGGAAGACCATGGCGAGGTGCTTGCCGCGCAGTGCGCGCAGCGCCTCGGGCCCGAGGGTGAGCAGCTCGGTGTCCCGGTGCAGGACCCGGCCGCCGACCCGGGCGGTGGTGGCCGGGAGCAGGCCCATCACCGCCATGGCGGTGATGCTCTTGCCGGATCCCGACTCGCCGATGAGGGCGAGGGTCTCCTCCTCGTGGAGCGTGAAGGAGACGCCGTCCACGACGCGTTGGGCGGCGCCGCGCGGCAGCAGGTCGACGGTGAGGTCCTCGACCGTCAGCAGGGGGCGGCGGGCGGGCGGTTCGGTCGGGTGGTCGGTCACCGGATCACCGGGTCCTCGGGTCGAGGGCGTCGCGCACCGTGTCTCCGAAGGCGATCAGGGAGAAGACGGTGAAGGACAGGAACAGCCCTGGGAAGATCAGCAGATGGGGGTGGGTCTGGAAGGTGTTCTGCGCGCCGGCCAGTTGCAGGCCCCAGGAGATGGACGGGGATTGCAGCCCCACGCCGAGGAAGGTCAGCGCGGCCTCGGCGACGACGACGCCGCCGACGGTGATGGAGGCGAGGACGAGGACGGGCGTGAGGATGTTGGGCAGCACGTGCCGCCGGACGATGTGCCATTCGCTGCCGCCGAGGCTGCGGGCCATGACGACGTAGTCGGCCTCGCGGGCGGAGCGTACCGACGCCCGGACGACCCGGGTCATGGCCGGCCAGCCGAAGAGGGCGAGGACGGCGGCGACGGTGGGCACGTCCCTGGTGGAGACCGTGTTGAGGACGACGACGGCGCCGAGCAGGAACGGGAAGCCGAGGAAGATGTCGGTGATCCTGGCGATGACGCTGTCCACGACCCGTCCCGCCATTCCGGCGAGCGTGCCGAGCACCAGCGCGACGAGAAGTCCGCAGCCGGTGGCGAGCAGCCCGACGCCGAGCGAGGCCCCGGCGCCGTGCAGGACGTTCGCGTACAGGTCGCAGCCCTGGGTGTCGAAGCCGAAGGGGTGGCCGGGCGCGGGTCCCTGGGCGCTGCTGTTGAGGTCGCAGACGCGCGGGTCGCCGTGGCCGAACCAGCCGGCGAAGAGTCCGGGCGCGACGGCGAGGACGAGCAGCAGCAGGACGCAGCAGCCGGTGACCAGGAACATGGGGCGGCGGCGCAGCTCGCGCCAGACGGTGCCGGGCGCGCCGGCGGGAGGGGGCGCGGCGGCGCCCGCCGGGCCCGTGGCGCCGCCGGCGGCCGTGCCCGCCGCTTCTTCGGTCCTTGTCTCAGTCACGGCGGGTCCTCGGGTCGAGAAGGCTGTTGAGCAGGTCGACGAGCACGCTCGCGACGAGGAAGACCAGGATCAGCGCGGTGGAGACGCCCACCACCGTCGGCCCCGCGTGGCTGCGGATGGCCTGGAAGAGCAACTGCCCGATGCCGGGGAGGTTGAAGACGCCCTCCACGATCACGGTGCCGCCGAGCAGGTATCCGAGGTCGATGGCGAGGCAGGTGACGGCGGGGACGAGCGAGTTGCGCAGCACGCGCACCACGACCGTCCTGCGCCGGCTCAGCCCCTTGGCCACGGCGGTGCGTACGTAGTCGGCCCGGAGGTTCTCGATGACGTCGGCGCGCACCAGCCGGGAGATCGAGGCGACCCCGAAGGCGGCGACGACCAGGGCGGGCAGCACATAGCTCGACGGCCAGCCCGCCGCGTCACCGGCCACCGGGAACCACTGGAGCCGGACGCCGAAGACGACCTGGACGGTGTAGCCGAGGACGAAGACGGGGACGGACACGGCGCCGATGGTGAAGGCGAGCACCGCGCGGTCCGTCCAGGTGTTCCTGCGCAGCGCGGCGAGGACGCCGAGGCCGATGCCGGCGACGGCCTCGATCGCCCAGGCGGTCAGCGCGAGCCGGACGGTGACCGGCCAGCGGTCGGCCAGCTGACCGCCGACCGACCGCCCGCCGAAGTCCGTGCCGAGGTCGCCCCTGACCAGTCCGCCCAGGTAGTGGCCGTACTGGGCGAGCAGCGGCTCGTCGAGGTGGTACTGCTCGCGGATCGTCCTGACCACGCTCGGGGCGAGCGGCCGGTCGCCCGCGAGCGCGGCCACGGGGTCGCCGGGCAGGGCGTACACCATGGCGTAGATGAGGAAGGTGACGCCGAAGAAGACGACCAGGGCCTCAGCGAGGCGCCGTATCAGGTACGGGGTCACCGGGGTTCCTCGGCGGATCCGGGACCGCGGGTGGGCACGGCGTCCCGCGCGCCGGTACGGGTACGGGCGTGGTCGGCCGCCGCGAGCAGGGCGGCGTACTGCATCCCGGCGAGGGTCGGGATCGGGATGGGGTCGCCGGTCGCCGGCTCCGCCTCGTCCTGCCACGCGGTGTAGGCGGCCAGCAGTTCGCGGTGGGCCGCGCGGACCTGCGGGGTGGCGGTGCCGGCGGCGAGTTCGGCGTCGAGGGCGCGCAGCAGCATGCCGCCGAAGCGGATACGGAAGCTGTGCACGGACGCCCGGCAGCCGTACCGCTCGGCGACGGTGGCGGGCCGGTTCTCCAGGCCCTCGGCGCGTGTCGTCTCCAGGACGGCGACCTTGGTGAGGGAGGGGACGAAGTCCTTCACGGCCCGCAGGAACGGGGTGGGTACGGCGAGATGCGGGGCGGCGGCGTCGAGGACGGCGTCGAGGAACTCGCCGGTCTCGCGCAGTCCTTCGGCGCGGCGGCGGACGAGGTCGGCGTATCCCTCGGTGGTGAGGGTGTCGTCGTCGGCCTCGGGGTGGGACCAGTGCGGGACCTCGGTGACGAAGTAGAAGGTGCCGTACCTCTCGGCGTAGGCGGCGCTGGAGGCGCCGCCGATCTCGTTCGCCGGGTCGGCGCCGAGGCTTTCGAGGTAGTCGTAGGCGTCCCGCATGTCGATGGCGCCGAAGACGGCCGGGGCGTAGCGGGGGGTGTGGGGGGCCTCGGGTTCGCCGGTGGAGAGCGGGATGGAGACGGAGGCGGGGATGGCGGCGAGCAGGTCGTACAGCTCGGGGGCCGGGCGGTTGATGTAGTAGTAGACGCCGCCCGCCTCGCTGTTGTGCAGGGTGGTGAGGAAGCGCGGCCGGGTGGCGTCGATCAGCCGCATCAGCGCGAGGGTCTCGGGCAGGACGCGGTCGAAGTAGGCGTCCTTGTAGGCGAACGGGAAGGTCCACTCGACCTGTTCCCGGCCCGCCGGACGGTAGAAGTGGCGTCCGTAGAGCCGCTTGTCGGTGGGGTGGGCGTACCAGCCCTCGTTGAGCCGGGCGCCGTCCGGGTCGACGCAGGGCACGATGTGCCAGGCGCCGCCGAAGTGGGTGCGCAGGGCGTCGTCCTCGCAGAGGGTGGTGGCGAGGTGGAGGGCGGTCACTGCGCCGACGGGCTCGTTGGGGTGGACCCCGCCGACGACGACGTAGTCGGGGCTGTCCGTGCCGGTGGGGTCGCCCCCGCCCGCACCGTCGGCCGGGGTGTCGCGCACGGTGAAGCAGTACAGGGGTTCGCCGAGGGTGGAGGTGCCGATCCGCGCCTCGGTGACCAGCGCGGGGTGGCGGGCGGCCAGCGCGCGGAAGGACGCCAGCAGGTCGTCCACGGCCGGGTACACGGAGGTCGGGGGGACGGTCGTGGTGCGCCGTACCCAGCTGTCGGGGACGGCGGAGTTCGGGGCCGGGGCCGGGGTCGGGGTCGGGGTCGGGGTCGGGGTCGCTGTCGCCATGTGGTGCGGGTCTCCGTTGCGGGGGATGGGGCCGTGCGGGATGGCCGGGACGAGTCGGTGAACGGGGTGGAGGGCGGTGGGTGGTACGGGGCCTGTGCCGCGGATCAGCCGGTGACGGAGATCAGCCGGTGACGGAGATCCGGGTCAGGTCGATGTCGGCGGGGCCGAGGGTGACGCCGGAGACCCGGTCGGTGCTGGCGCTGACGTACGTCCCGTAGAAGAGCGGAATGACGGGGAAGTCCTCGATGACGCGCTTCTGGGCGTCGTTGTAGAGGCCCTCGGCCGCGGCGGGCGTCTTCGCGCCGTCCGCGCGCCGCAGCAGGTCGTCCACGTCGGGGTCGCTGTAGTTGCTGCACGTGTAACAGCCGCCGGCCTTGGTGAAGATGCCGCGCAGGGTGTTCTGCATGCTGGGGTAGAGGGCGCCCTAGTGGGCGTGGTACGGCCCGGTGAGTTTCCGGCCGAAGACCTTGTCGCTGAACTCCGGCCAGTCGGCGGTCGGCCGCGCCTCGACGCCGCTGATACCGAGGTTCTGCCGGATCTGGTTGGCGACCGCCTTGTACAGCTCGTCGAGGCCGAGCCCGCCCGGGTAGGTGATCAGCATCTCGCCCGACCAGCCGCCCGCCTCCTTGAGCAGCTTCTTAGCCTCGGCCGGGTCGAACGCGCAGGCGTCGCACAGTCCGGTCTCCGCGCCGACCTCGGAGGGCGGGGTGAGGGAGGTGGCCGGGGTGTAGAGACCGGCGTACATGGTCTTGTTGACGGCCTCGCGGTCGATCGACAGCGAGAGCGCCTTGCGCAGCCGGATGTCCTGGAAGCGCTTGTCGTAGAGCGGGAGGGTCAGGAACTCCAGCGAGGGCGCCTCGTACGTGTACAGCCGGTCGCCGAAGTCGGCCTTCGCGCTGCCGTACTTGCTCAGGGGGACGCTGATGACGTCGGTGTTGCCGGCCTGGGCGTCGGTGTACGCGGTCTGGAGGTCGCTGTAGCTCTTGAAGGTGATGGCCGACGAGGCGGGCGCGGTGCCCTTGTACGCGGAGTAGCGCGTGACGGTGGTGCCCTTGTCGGCCTGCCAGGCCGTGTCCATCTTGAACGGGCCGTTGCCGATGGGCTTGCGGTCGTACGCCTCGGGGTCGCCGGCGGCGGCCTCCGGGAGCGGGTAGAAGCCGAGCTGGTTGGGGGTGAGTTGCAGCGGGAACTGGCTGTCGGGGGCGGTGAGGGTGACCTTCAGGGTGGTGTCGCCGACGACCTTCAGCCCGGAGAGTTCCTTCGTCTTCGGCTTGCCCTTGGCCGGGTTGAGGTCCGCGTACCCCTCGATGTTGGCGAGCTGGCCGTTGGTGGCCCAGGCGTTGGGCCCGTACGCGGCGCGGTTCCAGCCGTCGGCGTAACTCTTCGCGGTGACGGGCTCGCCGTTGTGGAAGGTCCAGCCGGAGCGCAGCTCGATGGTCCAGTGGCGGGCGTCGGGGCTGGTGACGGACTTCGCCTGGACGTAGCTGAGGTCGCCCTTGGCGTCGACCTTCACCAGCGGGGCGAACAGGACGCGGGACTCGTCGTTGGCGGTGGTGCTGCGGCCGGGCGTGAGATGGTCCGGCTCGGCGACGGCGACGGAGAATCCGGCGCTCTTCGCCGCTGTGGCACCGCCCTCGCCGCCGCCCGCGCAGGCGGTGAGCAGCAGGGCGAGGGATACGCTCGCCGGTACGGCCTTCGACATGGATGATCTGGGCAAGACAACTCCATGGGAGAGCAGGGCACGCCGTGGGCCGGTGCGTGACGACGGTGCGGATCGGTTGCGTACCGGGTGCGTGTACCGGGGATACTCGCCCCAGGTGAGAATCCGTGTCAACGCAAAGTTCTGAAACATTTAGCATGAGATGAATCTTTAACACGGAGGACTTGCATGTCGGCCGACACTTCCGGCACCACCGCTCGCACCCCGGAGGGCTGGGACCGGGAGACTTTCGTCGAGGAGATGGGCCTGCTGTGGGAGACGGCGGGCAGCGGCCGGATGGACGGCCGGATCATCGCCTACCTCCTCATCACGGACATCCCGTACGTCTCATCCGGCGCGCTCGCCCGCGCCCTGCGGGTCAGTCCCGGCTCGATCTCGCTGGCGACGCGGCGGCTGACGGACGCGGGGTTCCTCAAGCGGCACGCGGTGCCCGGCGAGCGCAGCCACTACTTCCGGGTCGACGACGACGTGTGGGGCAGCTTCCTGGCGGGCGAGCGCCGCTTCCTCGACCGGGAGAAGTGGCTCGCCGAGCAGGCCCTCACCCTGCTGGGCCCCGAGGAGGAGGCGCCCCGCCGCCGGCTGCGCAACATGCGCGACTACATGAACTACATCCAGGGCGGTCATCACAAGCTGCTGACGGGGTGGCGGGAGTACCAGGAACAGCACGGACGGCGCCCGGCGCCGGCCGGGAGCGAGATCCCGGCCCAGGCGGCGGCCGACGGTGACGGGACGCACGGCTTCTCCGCCCAGTCGCTGAGCCCGGCGCTGGCCGGGCACCTGGTCCCCGACGCGCTCTGGGCCGCCGCCGAACCCGTCCTGCCCCCGTCTCCTTCGGAGAAGGAGCGGCAGGCCTTCACGGCCGTCGCGTACGTCCTCACCTCCGGCTGCGGCTGGCAGCAACTGCCCGCCCACTTCGGGGTGTCCCCCGCCACCGCGCACCGGCGCTTCACCGGGTGGACCAAGGAGGACGTCTGGCGGCGCTGGCACCAGGCCGTCGAGCGGGAGCACGCGAGCGGCCGCTGCGACGCGCGGGACGCCGCCTGGTGCGCCCTGATCACCGAGGCGGCGACGGCCCGCGCGTCGGGCTGACGACCCGGCGGGAGGTGGACCAGCGCGACAGCGGTTGGCGGTCGCGGTGGTTCCGGTTCGGGCATCGGCGTGGCGGCTCCGCCAACTGCCTGCTGGTGCGTCCGCGATACACGATCTTCGGGTTGCTCCAGAGTCGGGACAACCTTTCCGGTGGCGTCCCGCTGCCGGGATTTCGTGTTCTCCGGGCGAAGTTGGATCTTGCGTAAGGCGCGGCCGCACGATCGGAATCCAGCGGGACCCGTCCCACGTATCAGCTGGGCGGCCCGGGTCCGGGAGGCGGGCGCACCACTGTCCATCAGGCCGTACCGCCTGCACTTCACCGCCCGTCTGCTCTCCTGGACCGGCTCAACGGTGGCGCCCATCGGTCTGGCCTTCGCGGTCCTCCGGATCGGGGGCGGCGCTCGCCCTGATGTGGAAGCCACGCCAGGTCGCAGTCGTCGTCTGTGCGGGCACCGGCTCGATGGCGGTGCCGCTGGCGGCAATGGCCACGGCCGTGCCGCTGCCCGTGCTCGTGGTCGCCACGGGGGTGGCGGGCACGGGGCTGGCGGTCAGCATGACCGTGTGGGCTTCGCTGGTGCAGGAGAGGATTCCGGCGGACCGGCTGGGCCGGACCCTGTCCTACTCGACACTCGGACAGATCCTGCCCGTGCCCTTCGGCTATCTCCTCGCCGGTCCCGCCTCCCACCTGTTCGGGCTCCGCACCACCCTGGCGGCAGGCGCACTGATCATCACGGCCGCCGCCGTCGTACCGCTGGCCCTTGCTCAGGTCCGGGGGCTCTGCCTCGCGCCGGGAGCGACCAGGGATACCGGCGGGCCTGTGCCCACGGCACGGGCGGAGAGGTAGAACGCCCGGGCCACCTCGACGGCGCCTGTTCGCGTCTCGACGGCGACCCCTCGGCCGCGGCCGATATGGCGGCGGGGATTCGACCGCCCGCGGAGCCCCTACCGCGAGGGCCTGATCCGGTCCAGGGCCGAAGTCCTCCACCAGGCCCTCGGCGGCCTCCCCGAGACCTCCTCGGCCAGGTTCTCGCCTGACAGGGTTCTGCGAGAACTGACCCTGGGCAACAGACGATCTTTTGCCGACACTCGGCCAGGTGGAAGGGGGAAGCTCCCGCCGCTGTCAGAAGTGGTCCGGCAGCCAGGGCTCGAACTGTGCCGTGCTGCGGACGAGGGTCGTGAGCGCCTTCTCCGAAGTGGCGTGGACTCCGGCCATACGGGCCGAGGTGGTGGACCGGTAACCACCGGCGTACCAGACCGCGAGCTGGCGCCGTGTGAAGGCCACCTGTCCCTCGACGCGGGTGGAGACGATCTCGGCCGCTCCATCACTGACCTGAAGCATCCACCGGGCCCAGTCGCCGGTCTCGTTCTCGATCTCGATCGGGACGGCGGTGGTGAGGTCGGTGGGCCACCCGCGGAGCCGGATGGCCTCGGAGGTGTTGAGGACGCGGAGCATCCAGGGGTGCCAGGCTTCGGCGGTTGTGCGGTGGTGGCGGAGTCCGTGGAGGAGGGTGGGGTAGGGCGGGAGGGCTCCGCGCCGGAACTCGATGGTGCGGGCGCGGGTGTTGTGATGGCCGAGGAAGGCGAGCATGGCGGCGGCGGTGGGCTGGCCGGCGGCCCAGAAGTCATGGACGACCAGGCTCATACCGTGGCGCTCGTGCCGTTTGGTGGTGAGGCTGAGCAGGCCGGTGACGGGGTGGCCGGGCCTGGTGAAGCGGTAGGTGGTGAGGTTGCTCTTGTCGTGCTTCCACTGGGTCCACCAGTTGGGTCGGTGGATGGGGCCGTTCCACTGTCGGGCGAGGTCGCGTTGGAGGGTTTCGGCTTCGTCGGTCAGTCCGTGCTCGGCCTCGAAGTCCTCATTGGCGAAGGAGTGTTTGAGGGCGTCGGTGGCCACCGCCCAGGCGAGGACGCCGGTGGGGGCTTCCCATCCGAGGCGGCGGGCATAGCCGGTGGAGGAAGTCACGATCGTGGAGATCACCGCTCCGTGTTCGATCAGGGGGCGCAGTCGTTCGGTGGCCATGTCGGCGGCCAGGTGCTCGCCGCGCTCCTCGGGGGCGACGCAGCCGTCGCCGAGGCAGGCGCTGGGGACGGAGGCGCCGCCGAAGAACTGATCGACGAGGAGGCCCAGTCCGCCGGCGACGACCCGGCCGCCGCGGACGGCGACCTGGAGGTCGGCGTGCTCGCGCAGGTGGGTGATGTCCCCGACCGGGTGGCCGTAGGAGCGGGTGGCGAGCTGGTCGTACTGCTCCCACAGGCCGTCGTCGGCCGGGGCGAAGGTCAGCTGCTGGTTCATGGTCCGCCCTCAGTAGTGGGTGGCGTCGCGGGCGGCATCAGCGTCCAGAGGCACGAGGAAGGTGCGGGTGAAGGCCAGGACGCTGGTGCGGTTCTGGTTGTGTGCGGTGGTGTGGCAGGTGATGACCCCGGTGCCGGGACGCCTCTCGGAGGCCCGGCGGGTGAGGATCTTCGTCTCGGCGTACAGGGTGTCGCCGAGGTGGACGGGCGTGGTGAAGCGCACGTGGTCGACGGCGAGGTTCGCGGTGGTCAGGCCGCTGATGCTGCGGACGGTCATGCCGGCCACGAGGTTGAGGGTGACGCCGGAGCAGACCAGGACGCGGCCCCACTGGGTCTGACTGCTGTAGTGGGCGTCGGTGTGGATGGGGGCGACGTTGCCGCTCAGGGCCGCGCCGAGGAGGTTGTCGAGTTCGGTGACGGTCCGGCCGGGCCGGTGTTCGATGATCAGTCCGGGGGCGAGTTCGGGGTAGGAGAGGCCGACGCTCTCGCGGAGCCGCTCCTCGCCGATCTGCCGGTAGCCGTGGGGCAGGCCGGCGCTCATGACGTACGGTCCCTCTCGTCGACAAGCGCGCGGGCCCGGTTGAAGAACGGGGTGCCGCGCATCTGCCCGTCCACGGTGGTCACCGTTCCGCCGCTGGCGTCGGCGGCCGCGACGACGGCGCGGGCCTGTGCGATCTCCTCGGTGGTCGGGGTGAAGACCTCGTTGATCACCTGTACGTGGCGGGGGTGGACGCAGCCTTTGCCGTAGAAGCCGATTTCCTTGGCCCGTTCGGCGTCACGGCGCAGGATGCCGAGGTCGTCGAGTTCCCAGGTGGGGGCGTCGATAGCGGGGATGTTCGCGGCGGTGGCGGCGTTGATGAGGGCCGAGCGGGCGTAGTGGAGGGTGTCCCAGTCCAGGCCGCAGCGGACGGAGGCGGCGTAGTCGGCGGAGCCGAAGAGGACGCCGCCGAGCCGGGGAACTCGCATGATCGCGGGGAGAGTGTCGAAGGCCCGGGGGCTTTCGATCAGCGCCCAGATGTCGGGGGTGTAGCCGTCGGTGTCGAGTACGGCGGCGACGAGTTCGATGTCGCGGGGGGATTCCACCTTGGGGACCACGATGAGGTCGGGCCGGGCGGTGTAGGCGGCGAGGGCGGCGAGGTCTTTGATGCCGTCGATCGTCGTGAGGCCGTTCATCCGGATGCCGAGGGTGCACGTCGGGTCGGGGTGGGCGAAGAACGCTTCGGAGGTGGTGCGGGCGGTCTGCTTGTCGGGGAGGGCGACGGAGTCCTCGATGTCGACGACGGCGACTGCGGCACCGGACTTCCGCGCGGTGGCGAAGCGGTCTTCGTACCGGCCGGGGGTGATGATCCAGGCCCGTCCGGGACGGTGGCTCTGGCTGGTCATGGGGTGGTTCACCTTCCGTTGCGCTTGGTGGTGATGAGGCGGTCGAGCCGGCCGAGGGTGGCGGCGTTCTTGATGTCGCTGTCGCTGATGTCGATGCCGTAGCGGTCGGTGAGCAGGACGGACAGTTCGACGACGGCGAGGGAGTCGAATCCGGCGTGGTCGAGGCTGGCGTCGTCGGTGAGCCGGTCGGCGGGCAGCTTGAGGTCGTCGGTCAGGATGCGGGCGAGGTCACCGGTCATGTCCGGCTCCTTTGGGTGGGTGGCTGCGGGGAGAGGCCGGGCCAGGTGAGGGTGGTGGCACCCCAGGTCAGTCCGGCACCGAACGCGGTGAGCAGGGTGCGGTGGCCGGGCTTGAGACGGCCGTCGGCGGCGGAGCGGGCCAGGAGCAGGGGGATGGATGCGGCGCCGGTGTTGCCGGTCTCGGCGATATTGCTGAGTTGTCGGTCGTCTGGGACGCCGAGCGTGCGTGCGACAAAGGCGGTGATGCGGCTGTTGGCCTGGTGCGGGACCAGACGGTCGATGTCGCCGAGTTCCCATCCGGCGGCGGCGGTGGCCTGGCGGGACGCGGTGGACATGCGGTCGACCGCATGCCGGAAGACCTCGCCTCCGTCCATGTGCAGGGCGCCGGTGCGGGAGGCCCGGATCAGGTCGGCGCCGGTGCCGTCGCTGCCCAGGACCACCGGCCCGAGCGCCCCGGCCTCGTCCGCGCTGCCGTGGCGCAGCACTACGGCTCCGGCGCCGTCGCCGAACAGGGGGACGGTTGTGCGGTCCTCGGGGTCGGGAAGGGTGGCGAGGCGGTCGGCGCCGATGACCAGGACGGTCCCTACGGCGCCGGCGGCGATCAGTCCGGCCGCGGTGGCGAGGGCGTAGAGGAATCCGGTGCAGCCGGCTGCGAGGTCGTAGGCGGGGATGCCGGTCAGGCCGAGCCGGGTGGCAACGGCGGGGGCGGTGGCCGGACAGCAGCGGTCCGGGGTGGTTGTGGCGACCACCAGTGCCTCCACGGTGACCGGTTCCGTGTCGGCGAGGGCCTGGGCGCCGGCCCGAACAGCGAGGTCGGTCGTGGACAGGTCCGCCCCGGCGACGTGCCGTTGGGTGATGCCGGTCCGCGAGCGGATCCACTCGTCGGTTGTATTCAGACGTGCGGTCAGGTCGGCGTTCGAGACGGTGTGCGGAGGCAGTGCCGCGCCGACTGCGCAGATCACAGCCGCTCTCCCGGCAGCGACGGATGCGGCGGTCATCGGGCGGCCGCCTTGAGCTGCCGGGCGACATCGCCGATGAGGTCTTCCTGCCCGGCGACGACCTGCCGCTCGCCGAGGGCGAGGAACAGGTCGATGGGGTCGACGCCTTCGGCGTGTGCGGTCTGAAGGACGGGCCGCCTGAAGCCGGAGAATACCCCGGCGAGTCCGCTGGCCACGGCGATCGAGTCGATGGTCGGCGGGGCCTCCATCAGGCGGTCGGCGGCGATGTCGGCGGCGGCCAGGACCTCGCGCAGGCCGATCCCGGTCTCGGCGCCGTGGCGCTCCAGGACGGCCACGAGGACTTCGAGCTGGGTGTTGCCGGCCCCGGCGCCGAACCCGCGGGCGGTCGCGTCGATGACGGTCGCCCCGGCGTCCACGGCGGCAAGGCTGTTCGCTACGGCCAGGCCCAGGTTGTTGTGGCCGTGGAAGATGACCGGCACACCGACGGCGTCGGCGATGGCGTGCACGCGCTCGGTGACGTCGGAAGGGAGGTAGTACCCGGCCGAGTCCATGATGCCGACGGCCTGAGCGCCGAACTTCACCATCAGGGCGCACTGTTCGGCGAGGTCGCCGGGTCCGGTCATGTGGCTCATGAGCAGGACGCCCTGGGCTTCGGCTCCGAGGTCGCGGACGACACCAAGGTGACGTTCGGTGACATCGGCCTCGGTGCAGTGCGCGGCGATCCGTACGATGTCGGCGCCGTGGTGGACGGCGGCCTCCAGGTCGTCGGATGTACCCCAGCCGGGGGCCATGAAGACGCCCATCCGCGACGAGGTGAGGGCTTCGCGGACGGTGGTGAGCATCGTGGCGTCGTCGAGCTTGGAGCGGCCGATCTGGAGGCTGGAGGCGCCCAGGCCGTTGCCGTGGCCGACCTCGACCACCGGCACGGCGGCGGCGTTCGCGGCGGTGGCGTAGGCGCGGAGCTGGTCGGCGTCGAGCTGGTGGCCGACGGCGTGGTGGCCGTCGCGCAGAGTCGGGTCGTGCAGGAGGATCCGGGGCCGCTCGTGCGGGTGTGTGTTCACGGATGGGGTTCCCTTCATCGGGACTGCTCGGCGAGCAGGACGGCGGCGGCGTTGATGATGTCGACGCTTCCGGCGTGAGGGGGCAGGCGGCCGCCGCTGGCGGTCACCTCCACCGCGACCGAGATCCGGCCCGGGTCCACGGCGAGTGAGGTCACCTTGAACCCGGGTGTGTAGGCGCGCACGGCCTGGGCGGCGGCCGCGATGCTCGTGCGGACCGGTGCGGCGCGGAAGCTGCCTGCGAGGACAGTCATGGCCACCCGGAACGGCGGGGCGGGGCGGGCGGGGCTGAGGTTGACCATCACTTTCACGTCCCGGGTGCCGGTGAAGGTCCGGATCGCGGCGGAGGTGGTGGCGATGTACTGGTCGAGGTTCAGGCGGGTGGCCCGGCCGGCGCTCGCACTCGCCCCGGTGGAGACCACCTCGATGTAGGTGGGGGTGCAGTGCTCGGAGATCGCGTACAGGATTGGAATGGCCGCCTGCCCGCCACAGCTGACGAGGTTCACGTGCCGGTGGGCCGCCGACCGGTGGCTGTTGGCCCCCGGAACAATGACGGTGCCATGCCCCGTGGGGGTCAGGTCGATCAGGGTGGTGCCGGTCGGACGCAGTGCCGCCCAGTGGTCGGCGTGGCTGTCGGCGTTGGTGGCGTCGAAGACCACGTCGAAGGGCCCGGCATCCAGCACGGCGCGGATCCCGCCGGCCGTGGTCGGGTGGCCCATCTCGGCCGCCCGTCGCAGCCCCAGGCTGTCCCGGTCGCGCCCTGCCACCAGGGCCAGTTCCAGCTTCTGCGACTGGTGGATCTTGTCGGTGAGGTCGACGCCGATCAGGCCCGCGCCGAGTACCGCGACACGGAGACGCTGTTCATCAGCAGCCATCGGCCGCTCCTTCATTCGAGGGGAAGGGGTGGTGCATGAGTGCGAGGTCGGCAGAGTGCTGCGGGTCAGCGCACGCGCAGCTCGACCGGCGGGAGATGCGGCGAGCGGGCGCGCACCGTGCTCCGGGCCTCCAGCGGGAGGCTGGCGTGCACGGCCCCGGCCAGAACCAGCTGCCCGGCGCGCAGTCCGTCGCCGGTGCGGTGCAGCCGTCCGGCGAGCCAGGTCAGGGCGCGGAGCGGGTCGCCGAGGACGGCGCGACCCTCTCCGGTGGCCACCGCGGTGCCGTTGACGCTGACGACCAGCGGTTCGGCAGCCAGGTCCATGTCCGCGCCGAGCGGCACCATGGGCCCGGTGACCACCCGGGCGCAGGACGCGTTGTCGGCGATGCTGTCCGCGACCGTGATGCGCCAGCCGGTGAACCGGGTGTCGATCACCTCCAGGGCGAGGAACACCTTCTCCACCGCCGCCCGTGCCTCGTCCACACTCACGTTCTCGCCCGCCAGGTCATGGCCGAGCCGGAAAGCGATCTCCGCCTCCACCCGCGGCTGCATCAGCACGGACCGGGCCATGGTGCTGCCGGTGGGCAGCACCATGTCGTCCAGCAGGACCCCCGAGTCCGACTCGTCGACGCCCATCTGTTCCTGCATGGCCCGAGAGGTCACCCCGGCCTTGAGGCCGACGACGCGGGCGCCACCCGAGATCCGCCGGGCAACCCCCGCCCCCTGCACCCGGTAGGCGGTCTCCAAAGACAGACCCGGCCTCCGGACGGTCAGCACGTCGATCGGCACCCGCTCGGACTCCGCCGCCAGCAGAGCCGACGCCGTAGCGGCGATCCAGCGGTCATCCGGCTCGTCCATGACGATTCCTCCTCGGGGCATGGGGCATCGCCTACGGTTCGCAGACGTGGGCACGGAAGCAGATCCAGCGTGGCGCTGAAATGCCGACCGCCGGGTCCGGGCCTGATGAACAGTCAACCGGCGGGCTCATCGCAGCGGTACGGTGATGGACAGGCCAAGCGGTATATCGCGTATATACGGGGCAGGTACTCATGACCACGCGCACGCCGAACGCCCAGCTCAGCACCCTTGTCGCCGAATCCGGCCTCACCTACGAGGCGCTGGCCAAGGCGGTCCGCGCGGTCGCCGCCGAGTGCGGCACGGACTTACGCACCAACAAGTCCAACGTCGAGCACTGGCTCGGTGGATCCGTGCCCCGCGGCGACACACCCCGCTACCTCGCGGTCGCGCTCTCCCGACGCCTGGGCCGCCTCCTGACCACCGCCGACCTCGGCCGACCCTCCCCGGCAGAAGCCGAGAATGAGACCATCGGACTGTCCCTGGGGGGCGACCCGCTGGACGCTCTGCTGCCGATGTGGAGGTACGAGTTGGACCGCCGCCACTTCCTGACGGCCTCCGCCTACTCCGCGGCCTCCGCCGCGTTACCCCTCAGCCACGTCCAGGACATCGCCGCCCGCACCGCGGCCGCCCGCACCGGCTACACCGTCGGCATGGCCGAAGTCGCCGCCGTCCGCGACATGATCCACGCGTTCTCCGAGATGGACGAACGCCACGGCGGACAACATGGCCGCAGCGCCCTGGTCACCTACCTCCGCGACGACGTCGCCCCGCTGTGCCGGGCCCGGTTCCGCACCGACGAAGTCCGCCAGCAGATGCTGTCCGCCGCCGGCCGAGGGGTCCACCTGCTGGGCTGGAAGAGCTACGACGCCGGTCAGCAGGGGCTCGCCCAGCGCTACTACCTCCAGTCCTACGCCCTGGCCGCCGAGTCCGGCCTGTGCGGGCACGACGGATTCGTGATGCGCACGATGGCCATGCAGGGCCTCAAGCTCCATCGCCCCGAGCACTGCCTGGGCCTGGCCGAGACCGGACTGAACCGGGCCAAGGGACGTGTGGACGCCCAGACCGAAGCGCTCTTCCGCGTCGTTCACGCCCACACCCTGGCCAAGAGCGGCAAGCGCCGCGCGGCCCTCTCCGAGGCCGAACATGCACGTACCCTGCTGACCGGCGCCCCCGGCGACGAGGTGCCGTTCTGGGCGCTGGCCTGGGGCCCACCGGCCGCGTCGGTTTACTCCCGTACCGCCAAGGTCCACGAGACCGTGGGAGACCACCGGGCCGCCGCCGAGCAGTACGCGCTGGCCGCCACGGCCCGCCCCGCAAGCACCTACGCGCGGATCGTCGCCCTGGACCTGGTCGCGGGCGCGGAGATGCACCTCAAGCGCGGCAGCATCGAGCAGGCGTGCGCCACCTGGCACCGGGCCATCGACCACATGGACGGTGTCCGCTCCGTCCGCACCCGGAAGGCGGTCTCCCGCATGCGCGGTGACCTCGCACGCTTCAGAGCCCGTGGCCTGCGGCGCGTGGCCGAACTCGATGAACGGGGACGCGACTTCCTGGCCGGTGCCTGACCTCAGCAGCCCCCGGAGAAGCGGCTGACGATCGGCTTGAGGTAATCCGCGTGCGGACCGGCCAGACCGGCGAGTTCGTCCGGTGTGCGCACCAGGGCGATGTCGTCGAGTTCGGATTCACGGCCCTGGATGCGCTCGGCCGCCGCAGCGGCGGTGAAGTCCGCGCGCACTACCGCTTCGGGAAGAGCCGGGGCAAGGTAGGTCAGACCGACACTGCCGTTCTCGCCGCGGGTGACTACCCACAGCTTCAGAACCTCGGCCGCCGCGCTGATCCCCAACTCCTCGGCGAGTTCACGCGCGGCTTGGCCGGCCAGTGCCGACTCGTCCAGCAACGCCCCGTCCTGTGGCGGTTCCACAGATCCACCCGGCAGCTGCCAGCGACCCGGGGCGGCCGTGGAGGGCGACATCCTCGCTGCCAGCACACGGCCGTCGTCGGTCGGCTGAGCGACGTTCACGAACAACGAGGGCAGCGCCGTGGCGCCGGGAACGCGACGCAATGCGTAGTGCCGGTAGGTCACCCGCACCCAGGAAAGGCGCAGGACGCGCGGGTCGGTCCGCTCCAGTCCCCCGCACGCCACCACGGGCCCGTCGAACAGGGCGGGGTTGGCCCGGACCGCCCTGTCCCACACCCGGTCCCGGGCCTCGGCGTCCTGGGGCAGCAGCGGTGGTTCCGCGGCTTCGGTCAGCAGGAGCCGTTCGACGTCGAAAAGGTCAATGCCCACGGGAGGCAGCGTTCCGGTCACCGGCTCATCGTAGAACCCGGTCCAGGCTTGACCGCCAACTCGGCCGGATACGTCATCTATGGGCGCCCGGCTGGCTGCTGGTCGCCTGTGTCAGCCGGCGAGGGGCCTGGCACGGTGGCCGCAGCCAGGTTCGGACGGGCGCCCATGTCGAGAGTGACCAGAACAGCGGGGTCGGGCCACGCCGGTCGGCGGGCATGAGCGGGTCCGCCCACGCGTTTTTACCGGTACCCGGCCTTGGCGCTTGCCCAGGGACAACGACTCTCACAACCGGCCGGCCGTCGTATCTGCGGCGCGCGAACCCGGACCATCGCTACCGCCAACCGCTGTCGGCGGAGATCACCCTCAGCGCCGGTTGTCGCCGGAGCAGGCGGGACGACAGCCCCGGGCGGGGCCCTCCCACGCCGCTTGAACATGTTCAAAAACAGGTCTACAGTCCAGGACATCAGCTTTTTGAACACGTTCAAAGGGAGGGTGGGGGATGGACCTCACTGTTGTCGCGTATGTGATCTACCTGCTGATCAGCGTGGCGCTCACCGTGTGGGTGGCCCGGACGCTCAGCGGGAACGGACGTATCTTCCTCGCCGACGTACTCAAGGGGGACGAGAAGCTCGCGGAGGCCGTCAACCACCTCCTGGTGGTCGGCTTCTATCTGGTCAACCTCGGCTTCGTCGCGCTGTATCTGAAGGCGGCCGACGCCGTGACGGACGCGCGCGGACTCTTCGAGGCGCTCTCGGTCAAGCTCGGCGTGGTGCTGCTCGTGCTCGGCGTCATGCACCTGGGCAATGTGTACGTGCTCAACAAGATCCGGCGGCGCGGGATCATGGAGCGCGACCAGACCCCGCCGGTGGCCCCGCAGGAGTGGACCGGCGGCCCGGCACAGGGTCCCGGTCCGTGGACCGCGCCGGCCGCGGGTGTGTGAGCGCGGTGACCACACGACCCGTACGGCAGCCGCCCGTCGAGCGGCTGCCCGTCGAGCGGCTGCCCGCCCTGCGGACGCCCGTACAGCCGCCCTCCGCGCGGCGGGCGCGGGCCCAACGGCCCCCGGCCACGCGCACCCAGGCCCCCCGCGTCGCGGCCCCGCGCGTACCGGCCTACCGGATCCCCGTGCGGCGGCTGACGGTGCTGTACGACGCGGACTGCCCGCTCTGCGTGCACCTGCGGGCCTGGCTGATCCGGCAGCCCCAGCTCGTACCGCTCGACATGGTCCCGGCCGCTTCGGCGGAGGCCCGGCGGCGGTTTCCGGGCCTCGACCACGCGTCGACGCTCAAGGAGATCACCGTCATCGGGGACCGGGGCCAGGTCTACCGCTCCACCGCCGCCCTGATCGTCTGCCTCTGGGCGCTGGCCGAGCACCGGCCCAGGGCCAACTGGCTGGCCACCCCGGCCGGTACCCCCTTCGCCCGGGTCAGCATCCTGGCCGCCGCCAAGTACCGGGCGCGGACGGCGGCCTCCTGCGACGGGGCGTGCGAAGCGCCCGCGCCCTCGGATTAGGCTCGGGCACTGTGAAGGACGAGAAGGACGAGAAGGACACGAAGCCCCCCGCCCCGGCGCCCGCCCCGGCCTCCGCGCCCAAGAGCGAGCAGACCCGCACCCTCATCCTCGAAACCGCGCTGCGGCTGTTCGCCGAGCGCGGTTACGACAAGACGACGATGCGGGCCATCGCCAAGGAGGCCGGGGTCTCCGTCGGGAACGCGTACTACTACTTCTCGTCCAAGGAACATCTCGTCCAGGGCTTCTACGACCGGATCGCCACCGAGCACCGCGCGGCGATCCGGCCCGTGCTGGACCGGGAGGTCCGGCTGGAGGCGCGGCTGGCCGGTGTGCTGACGGCATGGCTCGACATCGCTGAGCCGTACCGCGAGTTCGCCGCCCAGTTCTTCAAGAACGCGGCGGACCCCGACAGCCCGCTCAGCCCCTTCTCCCCCGAATCCGAGCACACCCGCGAGGCGGCCGTCTCCGTCCACCGTGAGGTGCTGGCCGGCTCCAGGACGAAGGTTCCGGCGGAGCTGGCGGCCACCCTCCCCGAGGTGATGTGGCTGGCCCAGATGGGGCTCGTGCTGTTCTGGGTGTACGACCGCTCGGAAGGCTCGGAGCGCTCCCGCCTGCTGGCGCGGCGCGGCGCCCGGCTGACCGCCCGCACCGTGGCGCTCTCCCGCTTCCGGGTGCTGCGTCCGCTCGTACGCGAGGTGCACGAGCTGTTCGCGGACTTCCTGCCGGGCATGGCGCGGACGGCCGCCTCCCGGGCCGGGAAGTCCTGAGCGGGCATACCGTGCCCGGCGGACGCCACCGTGCCGGGCGGCGCGCTCACGCCTGCCGGGAGGCCAGCTCCACGACCGTGATGTCGGAGGGCGCGCCGACCCGTACGGGCGGGCCCCAGGCGCCCGCGCCGCGCGACACGTAGAGCTGGGTGTCCTCGTACCGTTCCAGACCGGCGACGGTGGGGTTGGCCAGCTCGGCAAGGTAGTTGCCGGGCCACAGCTGCCCGCCGTGGGTGTGGCCGGAGAGCTGGAGGTCGACGCCGTGGCGCACCGCGTCGTGGATGACCACGGGCTGATGGGCGAGGAGTACGGACGCCCTGGCCCGGTCGCGGTCGCCGAGGGCCTTGCCGAAGTCGGGCCCCGAGCCCTCGCTCTCGCCCGCGACGTCGTTGACGCCCGCCAGATCGAAGCCGGCGATCTCGACGCGCTCGTTCTCCAGGGGCCGCATGCCCAGTTCGCGTACGTGGTCGACCCATTCCGCGGCGCCCGAGAAGTACTCGTGGTTGCCGGTGACGAAGAACGCGCCGTGCCGCGCCTCCAGGTCCGCGAGCGGCTCGGCCGCCGGGCCCAGGTTCTCGACGCTGCCGTCGACCATGTCGCCGACGACCGCGATCAGGTCGGGCCGGGTGGCGTTGATGGTGTCGACGATGCGCCGGGAGTGGGCGCGGCCCAGGATCGGGCCGAGGTGGATGTCGCTGACGACGGCGATACGGAAGCCGTGGGCGGCGCGCGGCAGCTTGGCGAGCGGGACGGTGAGCCGCTTCACGCGGGGGCCGCGCATCACGCCGTACATGCCGTTGCCCACGGTCGCGAGGGCGGCGGCGGCAGCGGCGCCACCGACGACACGGGAGACGAACAGCCTGCGGGACGGTGCGGCGGACGGCGCGGCGGACGCCCCGGCAGGCGACACGGCAGGCGACGCGAGCGCGGACGCCGGTACCGGCTCGGCGGCAGAGGCAGCTGCCGGGGCAGAGTCAGCGGCCGGGGGCGGCGTGGCGCGCTCCGGCGCCCGGGGTACGGAGGCGGGCTCGGGCTCCGGCACGGGCGCCGTCTCGGGCGTCGGTTCCGCGGGCACCCCTCCCTTGGACCGCGCCGCCTCGCCGTCCCGGCGGCGCGCTGGCAGTCTCCTCAGTAGAGGCCGTACCGCCTCGCCCACCACCAGTGCCAGCAGCAGATACAGCAGCACCGCCAGCCAGAGGAACCCCGGCCAGGCCAGCGCCCGCTGCAACCAGAAGGGCGCGCCCGCGCGCCCTGAGACGGCAGCGCCCACGGCCAGCAGCGGCAGGACCACCGCGGCGACCGTGCCCGCCCGGCGGGCGAGGCCCCCCGGGGCCGTCGTATCGCGTACCAGGCGCAGCCATACGTACCAATGAGCCGCCGCGACCAGCGCGACGGCGACGAGCGCCACCAGAACGACGACGACCACCACGAACGAGCCCCCTAGTCCCTTTTGTCCCTGTTGTTCGCGTTATCCCTGTGGGGCGCGCCGGAGCGCGCGTACGCCCCGGAACCCGATGACGCCAATGGCCGTCCCCAGAAGAAAGGACACGATGGCGAGGGTCAGATGCACCCAGAAGTACGCCGTCGGAGCACCGGCGTCGTCGAAGGCGAGTCCGCTGCCGTCCTGCCAAAGGTTCTTGACGAAGGTGACCCAGATGAACCAGCTCCAGACCCCGAACGCGAGCAGGAACCAGGACACGGGGCGGCTGAGCTTCATGGCTTCAGTATCGCCGGGGCCCTCGGAGGGGCAGCGGCGGGGTCCCGCGGAACGGCCGTTGTCGGGGCCATGTACGTTCTCGGTCGTGTCCGCTCTGAGAAAGACCGCTGTGACGGTCGCCGCCGCGCTCCTGCCCGCCCTGACCGCCGTACCCGCGTCGGCGGACGGAAAGGTCGACGGTCCCGACAAGAAACTGCCGCAGCCGCCCGCCTCGATGTCCACGGTCGGCGGGGCGAAGCTCGGAGTCGCGGGCACCCAGGTGCAGTTGGGCAATGGCGCGCCGGTGCTGCCCAAGAAGCTGACCGGCCGGTCCTGGATCGTCGCGGACGCCGAGCACGGCGATGTGCTGGCCTCGCACAACGCGCACTGGCGGCTGGCACCGGCCTCGACCCTGAAGATGCTCTTCGCTGACACCCTGCTGCCCAGGATGCCCAAGGACGAGAAGCACAAGGTGGCGCCGGCCGATCTGGAGGGCATGGGCGCGGGCAGCAGCCTGGTCGGCGTGAAGGAGAACCTGACCTACAGCGTGCACGACCTGTGGCTGGGGGTGTTCCTGAAGTCCGGCAACGACGCCGTGCATGTGCTCTCGGAGATGAACGGCGGGATCCCCAAGACCGTCAAGGACATGCAGAAGCACGCCGAGGAGCTCCAGGCGCTGGACACGCACGTCGTCTCGCCGGACGGGTACGACGAGAAGGGCCAGGTCTCCAGCGCGTACGACCTCACCCTCTTCGCCCGCTCGGGCCTCCAGAAGAAGGACTTCCGGGAGTACTGCGCGACCGCGACGGCCCAGTTCCCCGGGGAGAAGAAGGGGAAGAAGCGCGAGACCTTCGAGATCCAGAACACCAACCGGCTGCTGACCGGCGCCAACGGTGTCGCGCAGTACCCGGGGATCGCCGGGGTGAAGAACGGCAGCACCACCCACGCCGGTACGACGTTCACCGGGGTCGCCGAGCGGAACGGCAGGAAGCTGCTGGTCACCGTCATGAACCCGTCCTCCACCGAGCCGCACGCGGTCTACCAGGAGGCGGCGCGGCTGCTGGACTGGGGCTTCGCCGCGGCCGGGAAGGTGACGCCGGTCGGTGAGCTGGTGCCTCCGAAGTCCGCCGTCACGGAGACGGAGGCGAGCCCCACGCCGGTGAACGGGGAGTCGCCTGCCGCCGCCCCCGGCGAAACGGTCACCGCCGCGAGCAGCGGCGGCTCGGACGGGGTGGGGATCGCGCTGGCCGTCGCCGGCGGGGTGCTGATCGCGCTGGCGGGGGGCGTGTTCCTGGTCAACCGGCGCTGGCCGCTGCCCGATCTGGTCCGTCGCCGTCCGCGTCCGTGACCTTCGCCGCCTCGCCCGCCCGCTCCTCTTCGCCCGCCCGCTCCGCCTCGGTACGGCCGCGCGTCGCCGTCCAGGCGGAGCAGAACAGCACCAGCTTCGCGGTGAAGTTGATCCACAGCAGCAGCGCCACCGGCACCCCGAACGCGCCGTACATGCTCTTGGCCGCCACGCCCTTCATATAGCCGCCCAGCAGCAGCTTGAGCAGCTCGAAGCCGACCGCGCCGAGGAGCGCGGCGACCACGAGCCGGCGGCGCGGCGGATGTACGCGGGGCAGCAGCGTCAGGACGTACAGCAGAAGCAGGAAGTCGGCGAGTACCGCGACGGCGAGGGCGGCGATCTGGAGCAGCACGCCGCCCGCGCCGCCCTCGGGGATGCCGAGGCGGGCGGCGGTCCAGCCGACGGCCGTGGAGCCCAGGCCCGACGCGCCCACCGAGGCGAGCCCGACGGCGCCGAGGCCGAGCAGCACCAGCCCGTCCTTGCCCTTGAGCACGATCGGGTTGCCCTGTTCGCCGTCGTCCAGCTCCCACACGGCCCGCAGGCACTCGCGCATCGAGCCGACCCAGCCGATGCCCGTGAAGAGGAGCAGCGCGCCCGCCACCAGTCCGATCGTGCCGGCGTTGGCGACCAGGGCGTTGATGTCGAGCTGGTCGGCGATGCCGGGGACCTGCTTCTCGACGCTGTCCTGGATCCGGTCGAGCTGCCCCTTGCTGAGCAGCGCGGCGCCGATCGCGGCGCCGACGGTGATCAGCGGGAAGAGCGCGAGAAAGCTGATGAAGGTGATGGCGGCGGCGAGCCGTGACCAGTGGACCCGGTCGAGCGTCTCGTACGAGCGCCAGGCGTGGGTCCGCATCAGCCTGGCCACGAACGGACCGATGACGGGGAGTTTTTTCAGCCAGTCCATGGCGAAGATCTACCCACGGATCGGCGGACATGCGTGGAAGGTGCCGCGAATCCCCGCTCGCGTCGCCCGGTGCGGGCCGCTCCATCACCCGTTCATACGAGTTCATCCGGGTAGCCCAACAAACGCGACAAAGAATGCGCTATGAGGGCGATACGGTCACCTCCATGTCTGTCGACACCGCCGAGCACGGCTCTCACGCGCACGACTACTACGACGACGATTCCGTCGTCTCCCTGACCGGCCGGGGCGGCACCGCCCCGACGACCGCCCTGCGGTTCGGCCCGCGCTCGCCCGACGAGGTGTGCGCGGCGGTACGCGGCAGCGGGGCGCGCGGTGCCATCGCGCGCGGGCTGGGCCGCAGCTGCGGCGACGCGGCGCAGAACGCGGGCGGTTCGGTCCTCGACATGACCGGGCTCGACCGGATCCGCGCGCTCGACGCGAACGCGGGCGTGGTCGTGTGCGAGGCGGGGGTGAGTCTGCGCCGGCTGATGGAGGTGCTGCTGCCGCTGGGCTGGTATCCGCCGGTGGCGCCCGGGAGCGCGCGGACGACGGTCGGCGGGGCGATCGCGGCGGACGTCCACGGCGGCAACCACCCGGCGGCGGGGTCCTTCACGCGCCATGTGTCGTCGCTGGAGCTGCTCACGGCGGACGGCGAGCGGCGTACGGCCCTGCCCGGCACCCGGCTCTTCGACGCGACGGCGGGCGGCCTGGGGCTGACGGGGGTGATCCTGTCGGCGACCTTACGGCTGCGGCGCGTCGGGACCTCGCTGATGCGGGTGGACACGGAGCGGGCGGCGGATCTCGACGACCTGCTGGGGCGGCTCACGGAGCCGGGCGCCGCAGGCGCGGGGGCGGGAACGGGCGCGGGAACAGGAACGGGGACGGGCGCCTCAGCAGGGGCCTCAGCCGCCGCGGCAGGGGCCCCGGCCGCCGGGGCCGAGCACGCCGCCCCGTACACCGTCGCCTGGATCGATCTGATGGCGCGCGGGACGGCCCTGGGGCGCTCCGTGCTCCTGCGCGGGGAGCACGCGCCGCTGAGCGCCCTCCCGGCGCGCGCCCGGCGCAGGCCGCTCACCCACCGGCCGCCCTGGTCCCCGGCCGACGCGCCCGCCCCCGTACCGCCGGCCGGGCCGGTGGGGCGGGCGGCGGCGGCCCTCTTCAACGAGGTCTGGTACCGCACGGCCCCCCGCGCGCGGACCGGTGAGCTGCGGCACCTCCCGGCGTTCGGCCGGGCGCCGGGCGGCACCGTACGGCGGTCCGGGATCTACGGGCGCGACGGCTTCGTCCGCTACCAGTTCGCCGTCGGGTACGGACAGGAGGAGGCGCTGCGCCGGATCGTGGAGCGCGTCGCGCACCGGGGCTGCCCGGTCTTCCCCGCCGAACTCACCCGCTTCGGCGCCGGCGGCCCCGGCTGGCTGTCGTTCCCCACGCCCGGCTGGACGCTCGCGATGGAGCTGCCGGTCGCGGGCCGGTCGGGGCTCGCGCCGTTCCTCGACGAGCTGGACGAGGAGGTCGCCGCGGCGGGCGGCCGGGTCTGTCTGGCGCAGGATTCCCGGCTGCGGCCGGAGGCGCTGGCCGCGATGTATCCGCGGCTGGCGGAGTTCCGGGCGCTGCGGGCCGAGCTGGATCCGCGGGCGGTCTTCACCTCGGACCTGTCCCGACGGCTGTCTCTGTAACGAACGCACGACCACGCTCAACCCCCAAGGAGCACTGAACGATGAAGGACGCCTTCGGCACCCCGCAGTCCCTGCTCGTCCTCGGCGGTACGTCGGAGATCGGGCTCGCCACCGCGCGCCGGCTCATCGCCCGCCGTACCCGTACGGTCTGGCTGGCGGGCCGCCCCTCCCCCGCCCTGGAGACCGCGGCCGGCCGGCTGCGGAGGCTGGGCGCCGAGGTCCGTACCGTCGCCTTCGACGCGCTGGACCCCGGCTCGCACGAGGAGGCGCTGGGGAAGGTCTTCGCCGAGGGCGACATCGACATGGTGCTGATCGCCTTCGGGATCCTCGGCGACCAGGCGCACGACGAAGCGGACCCGCTCGCGGCGGTCCGGGTCGCGCAGACCAACTACACCGGGGCGGTCTCGGCGGGGCTGATGTGCGCGGGCGCGCTTCAGACGCAGGGGCACGGCTCGCTGGTGGTGCTGACGGCGGCGGCCGGTGAACGGGCCCGCCGCGCCGACTTCATCTACGGGTCGAGCAAGGCGGGCCTCGACGCGTTCGCCCAGGGCCTGGGGGACGCCATGCACTCCACGGGGGTGCACGTCATGGTGGTGCGGCCGGGCTTCGTCCGGACGCGGCGGACGGCGGGCCGCCCGGAGACGCCGCCGGTCACGACACCGGAGGCGGTGGCGACGGCGATCGAGCTGGGGCTGCGGCGGCGCTCGGAGACGGTGTGGGTGCCGGGGACGCTACGGGTGATGATGGCGGGGGTGCGCCATCTGCCGCGCCCGCTCTTCCGGCGGCTGCCGGTCTGAGCGTTCCGGCAGCCGCCGGTCCGGGCGGGGCCGCCCGCTCTGCGCTCCGCATCCGGGAGCCGGTGCTCTCAGGGGCAGGGGCGCAGGGCGGGCCGGTCCTGGTCGGCCGGGGTGCCCTGGGAGGGCACCGTCGAGGTCTCCGTGCCGCCGCCGAACGCGTACTCGTGCAGCTTGCGCCACACCCCGTCCTCGCCCTGCTGGTAGAGCGCGAAGGAGGCACAGCTCCAGGCCGCCCCGTACTCGGACAGCTCCTCGTACGCCCGGTCCATCGCCTCCTCCGCGATGCCGTGCGCGACCGTCACATGCGGGTGGTACGGAAACTGGAGCTCGCGGACGAGCGGCCCCGACGAGTCCCTGACCCGCCGCTGGAGCCACATGCAGGCCGACGCGCCCTCCACGACCTGGATGAAGACCACCGGCGAGAGCGGGCGGAACGTACCGGTGCCGGAAAGACGCATCGGGAAGGGCCGGCCGGCCGACGCGACCGCGGCGAGATGCGCCTCGATCGCGGGCAGCGCCGACGCGTCGACCTCCGTGGGCGGCAGCAGCGTGACATGGGTGGGGATGCCGTGGGCGGCGGGATCGCCGAAGCCCGCACGCCGCTCCTGGATCAGGCTGCCGTACGGCTCCGGGACCGCGATCGAAACGCCGAGCGTTACGGTCCCCACATCGTGCTCCTCAGTCGGTGTGTCGGGTGGTGGTGCGGACGGTCGCGCCGCCCGGCCCCATACTTGGCGGGCCCCGTGCTTGGTGGCCTCAGTGCTTGGCGGCTCAGTGCTTGGCGGGCAGGAAGCCGATCCGGTCGTAGGTCTGGGCGAGCGTCTCGGCGGCGACCGCGCGGGCCTTTTCCGCGCCTTCGGCCAGGATCGCGTCCAGCGTCTCGGGGTCGTCCAGATACGCCTGGGTGCGGGCCCTGAACGGAGTGACGAAGTCCACCATCACCTCCGCCAGATCCGTCTTCAGCGCACCGTAGCCCTTGCCCTCGTACCTCCGCTCCAGATCCGCGACGGAGACGCCCGACAGCGTGGAGTGGATGGTGAGCAGATTGGACACGCCCGGCTTCTCGGCGGCGTCGAAGCGGATCTCCGAACCGGTGTCCGTGACCGCGCTCTTGATCTTCTTCGCGGTGGCCTTCGGCTCGTCCAGGAGATTGATCAGGCCCTTGGGGGTGGAGGCCGACTTGCTCATCTTGATCGTCGGGTCCTGGAGGTCGTAGATCTTCCCGACCTCCTTGACGATGTGCGGCGACGGCACCGTGAACGTCTGCCCGAAGCGGCCGTTGAAGCGCTCCGCGAGATCGCGGGTCAGCTCGATGTGCTGGCGCTGGTCCTCGCCCACCGGCACCTCGTTGGCCTGGTAGAGCAGGATGTCGGCGACCTGGAGGATCGGGTACGTGAAGAGACCGACCGTGGCGCGGTCGGCGCCCTGCTTGGCCGACTTGTCCTTGAACTGGGTCATCCGGGACGCCTCGCCGAACCCCGTGATGCAGTTCATCACCCAGCCGAGCTGCGCGTGCTCGGGCACATGGCTCTGGACGAAGAGCGTGCAGCGCTGCGGGTCGAGCCCGGCGGCGAGCAGCTGGGCGACCGCGAGCCGCGTATTGGCGCGCAGCTCGGCCGGATCCTGCGGAACGGTGATCGCGTGCAGGTCGACGACCATGTAGAAGGCGTCGTGGGTGTCTTGCAGCGCCACGTACTGGCGCACCGCACCGAGGTAGTTCCCGAGGTGGAACGAGCCGGCGGTGGGCTGGATCCCGGAGAGGGCGCGAGGACTGTCGGATGCCATGTCCACCATTGTCTCAGGTGCGACCGACAGCTCTGCGACGCAACTGCCGGGAGCCTCACCGCGCCGCTGACCTGGCCCTGTACCCCTGATCCTGTCCTGTACCGCCGATCTGGTCCCGGACGCACCGTACGGCGCCTAGAGTCCCTCTTTGTGTTCATTGGGATGATCTGCGCGCTGGGTTCCGCCGTGTGCTACGGCACCGCCTCCGTCCTCCAGGCGGTGGCCGCCCGCGCCGCCGAGCCCGGTACCGGGTCGGGGGTGGATCCGGCGCTGCTGATGCGGGCGGTGCGGCAGTGGCGGTACGTGGTGGGGCTCGGGCTGGACGGGGCGGGGTTCGCCCTCCAGATCGTGGCGCTGCGCGTGCTGCCGATCTACGCGGTGGGCGCGGCGCTGGCGGCCAGTCTCGCCGTGACGGCGGTGGTGGCGGCGCGCGTGCTGCGCGTACGGCTCAGCCCGGTCGAGTGGGGCGCGGTCGCGGTGGTCTGCGGCGGCCTCGCGATGCTGGGGCTGGCCTCGGGGACGGAGGGCGGCGGTACGGGGCCGGCCGCGCTGGGCTGGGCGATGCTGGCGGTCGCGGCCGCCGTGCTGCTGGTCGGCGCGGTCGCGGGGCGGCTGCCGGACCGGCCGCGCGCGCTGGTCCTGGGGCTGGGCGCGGGGTTCGGGTTCGGGGTGGTGGAGGTCTCGGTGCGGCTCATCGACTCGGCCGACCCCGCCAATCCGGCGCTGTACGCGCTGCTGCTGGGCGGCGGGGCGGCGTTCCTGCTGCTGACCTCGGCGCTCCAGCGCGGTTCGGTGACGACGGCCACGGCGGGGATGGTCCTCGGCGAGACGATCGGCCCGGCGCTGGTGGGCGTGGTGTGGCTGGGCGACCGCACCCGCGGCGGGCTGGAGTGGCTGGCGGTGGCGGGGTTCGCGGTCGCGGTGGCGGGGGCGCTGACGCTGGCCAGGTTCGGCGAACCGCCGGTGGCGGAGGCGGCAGCGGACGCCCCGTGACGGATACGCCGTTACGGGGCGCCCTGGCGGCCTCTGACGGGCTCCGCCCGCTACAGGCCGCGGCCGGGGGGCCCTCAGCTTCCGCCGTACGGCCTGGTGATCGCTTCCAGCGCGTGACCGGACGGGTCGAGGAAGTAGACCCCGCGCCCGCCGTCATGGTGGTTGATCTCGCCGGGGTGCTTCTGGTGCGGATCGGCCCAGTAGTCGAGCCCGGCCTCCTGGATCCGCCCGAAGATCCCGTCGAACTCCGCCTCGGTGACCAGGAAGGCGTAGTGCTGCATGGTGATCGACTCGGCCGGGATGGTCGCGTAGTCGAGGGTGACGCCGTTGCTCACCACGACGGGGACGAACGGCCCCATCTCCCGGCCGACTTCGAGATCCATGATGTGCGCGAGGAAGGCCGCGGATTCGTGCTTGTCCCGGGAGTGGACGATGGTGTGGTTCAGCTGAACGGACATGGGTGGATTGCCTCCGTAGGGCAGTCTCACGGGCACCTCCATGCCTCACCCGAACGGTGACCGACACGCGATGCCGTACAAGACAGCCTAGAACGGACGCGCTCCCGCTGTCACGCGGGCAGCACCCGGCGCAGCGCCTCCAGCGCGCCCGCCCACGCGCTGTCGGACGGCGTCCCGTACCCCACCACCAGCGCGTCGGGGCCGGGCGGCGCCGACGGGTGCCGGAAGCAGGACAGGCCCTCCAGCGCCAGCCCCTGGTCCCGGGCCGCGGCGAGCGTCGGACGCTCCGTGCCGGGCGGGAGCTGGACGACCGCGTGCAGTCCGGCCGCGATGCCGGTGACGCGGATCCCGGGGGCCGCGTCCGCGAGGGCGGCGGCCAGTTGGTCGCGGCGGCGCCGGTAGCGCCCGCGCATGGCGCGGACCTGCCGGTCGTACGCGCCCGAGGCGATGAACTCCGCCAGCGTCAGCTGGTCCGGCGTGCCCGGCACCCGGTCCACCTCGCCCTTCGCCGCCGCCACCTCCGCCACCAGCCGCTCCGGCAGCACCATCCACGCGAGCCGCAGGCCGGGCGCCAGGGACTTGCTCGCCGTGCCCAGGTACACCACGCGCTCGGGGTCGAGTCCCTGGAGAGCGCCCACGGGCTGCCGGTCGAAACGGAACTCCCCGTCGTAGTCGTCCTCCAGGACCAGCCCGTCCGTGGCGCGCGCCCAGTCGACGGCCGCCGCCCGGCGTTCGGGGTGCAGGGCGCCGCCGAGGGGGAACTGGTGCGCGGGGGTGAGCAGTACGGCTCCCGCGCCGCCGGATCGCCCCGTACCGCCCGGCCCCGCCAGTTCGTCCGTACGGGTGCCGCGCGCGTCCAGCGCGAGCGCGGGCGTGCGCAGTCCGGCCTCGGCGAGCAGCGCGCGGTGCGCGGGGAGCCCGTACGCGTCGACGGCCACCTCCCGCACCCTGCGTGCCCTGAGCACCTTCCCCAGCAGGGCCAGGCCGTGGACGAAGCCCGCGCAGACCACGATCCGCTCGGGCGACGCGTGCACCCCGCGCGCCCGGGCCAGGTAGCCGGCGAGGGCGGTACGCAGTTCGATCCGGCCGCGCGCCTCGCCGTACCCGTACCCGAAGGCGTCGTTCGGCGCGGCGGTCAGCGCGCGGCGGGCGGCCCTGCTCCACTCCTGGCGGGGGAACGAGGCGAGGTCCGGGGTGCCGGGCAGCAGGCTGTACGAGGGCCGCCCGCGCGGGTCGGGCGCCGTGGCGCTCACGGCCGCGGCCCGCCGGGGCGCGGCCCGCGCCGCGACCCGCGTCCCCGACCCCTGGCGGGCGGTGAGCCAGCCCTCGGCGACGAGTTCGGCGTAGGCGGTCGCCACGGTGTTGCGGGCGATGCCCAGATCGGCGGCGAGGGTACGGGAGGACGGCAGCCGGGTCCCGGGCGCGAGCCGCCCGCCCCGCACGGCCTCGCGCAGCGCGTCCATGAGCCCGGCGCGCAGGCCCGAGCCGCCCGGATCGAGGTGCAGGTCCACCTCGCCGACACGCGTATTGGCCCAGGAATCTGTCATGGAAATGGACCATACCCCTGTGCCATTGGGCGCGTACCTTCGAACGTATGACGAACGAATACGCAGCCCCGCACACCCCCCGTCTGGAGTGGGCGAAGTCCTCCCCCGAGGTCTACAAGGCGATGGTCCAGCTCGACCGGGCGGCCCGGGAGGGCCTCGATCCGGTACTGCTCGAACTGGTCAAGATCCGCGCCTCGCAGCTCAACCACTGCGCGTACTGCCTCGACATGCACACGAAGGACGCCCTCGCGGCCGGCGAGACGGTGCAGCGCGTCGTGCAGCTCAGCGCCTGGGAGGAGTCCCGGCACTTCTACACGCCGAGGGAGATCGCGGCGATCGAACTGACCGAGGCGGTCACCGTACTGACCGACGGTTTCGTGCCGGACGAGGTGTACGAGCGGGCCGCGAAGGTCTTCGACGAGACGGAGCTGGCCCGGCTGATCGCCGCGATCACGGTGATCAACGCGTGGAACCGCTTCGCGGTGACGACGCGGATGGTCCCGGGCGCCTACACGCCGGGGCAGTTCACGCACTGACGGCGCGCGGAGCGGGGCAGTGGTGCCCCGCCCCACCCACCCCCGGCGCCTACTTCTCCGGCAGCCACTTCCGCCACGTCGGCCCGTTCGCCTCGACCCACTTCTTCGCCGCCGCCTCCGGGGACATCTTCTGGTCGGCGATCATCATGGCGACCTCGTCCTGCTGCTCCGTCGTCCAGGCGAAGTTCTTCAGCAGCGCCGCCGCGCCGCCGTCCTCGCGGGCGAAGTCGGCGTTCAGGAACTTCTGGAGCGGGGTGTGCGGGTAGGCGCAGGCGACCTTCTTCGCGTCCGCGTCGCAGCCCTCCTTGTAGGCGGGGAGCTTGACCTCCGTCATGGGGACCTTCTGGAAGAGCCACTGCGGCTTGTACCAGTAGCTCAGGAAGGGCTTCTTCTCCTTGGCGAACTGCTTGATCTGGGTGATCTGCGCCGCCTCGGACCCCGAGAAGACCACCTGGTAGTCCAGCTTCAGGTTCTTCACCAGCGCCTTGTCGTTCGTCACGTACGACGGCGAGCCGTCGAGCAGCTGGCCCTTGCCGCCGCTCTCCGGGGTGCGGAGCTGGTCCGCGTACTTGTTGAGGTTGCGCCAGTCGGTGACGTCGGGGTGCTGCTTCGCGAAGTACGTCGGGACGAACCAGCCGATGTGGCCGGTGACCCCGAGGTCGCCGCCTGGCGTGATCGTCTTCTTGTCGGTGACGTACCGCTCCTCCTGGTCGGGGTGGCCCCAGTCCTCCAGGATGGCGTCGACCCGGCCCTGGCTGAGGGCGTCCCAGGCGGGGACCTCGTCGATCTGGACCGTGTCGACGTGGTAGCCGAGTTCGTGTTCGAGCAGGTACGTCGCCACCGCCACATTGGCCTGGGCGCCGACCCAGGACTGTACGGAGAGGGTGACGGTCTTCGAGCCGCCCGCGTTGGCGTACGGGGACGCCTGCTTGGTCATGTCGGCCGCGCCGCAGCCGGTGAGGGCGAGGAGCGCGCCCGCCGAGGCGAGGGCGGCGATCTTCCTGTGGGTACGCATGTCAGGCGCCCTTCCGTCGTTTCGTCGGCTGCGTCACCCGGTCGAGCATCAGCCCCAGGCAGACGATCGCGGCGCCCGCGACCAGACCGGTCGCCAGGTCGCCCTGGGCCAGACCGAAGACCACGTCGTAACCGAGCGCTCCCCCGCCGACCAGACCGCCGATGATGACGACGGCGAGTACGAGGACGACGCCCTGGTTCAGCGCCAGCCGCAGCGCGGGCGCCGCGAGGGGCAGTTGGACCTGACGCAGCTGCTGGCCGCCGGTCGCGCCGAGCGAGCGGGCCGACTCCAGCGCGGCCGGGTCGACCTGCCGCAGCCCCTGTGTGGTGATGCGGACGACGGCGGGCAGCGCGTACACCACGGCGGCGGCGACCGCCGGGGCGCGGCCCACGCCGAACAGGGCGACGACGGGGATCAGATAGACGAACTGCGGGAGCGTCTGGAACACGTCCAGCACCGGCCTGAGCAGCGCCTCGACCCGGGAGCTGCGGGCGGCGGCGATCCCGGCCGCGAAGCCGATGACCAGGGTGACGGCCACGGCGGCCAGCACCTGGGACAGCGTGTCGAGCGAGGGCTTCCACACGCCGAGGACGCCGATCGCCGCCATCGCGAGCACGGCGGTCAGCGCGGTCTGCCAGGTGCCGATGAGCAGCGCGAGCGCGGCGACGACCAGCAGGAGGGTCCACCAGGGCAGCGCCTGGAGGCCGCCGCGCAGCGGGTCGAGGACCCAGGTGGTGAAGTGCCCGGCCCAGTCGGCGGTGCCGCCGACGACGGGGACTCCGGAGTAGAGGTGGTCGGTCATCCAGTCGACGACGCGGTTCACCGGTTCGGCGATGGCCACGGTCCCGCCGGACGGCCACTCCAGCCGGTCCGCGAGGCGTCCGGCGACGGCGACGAGCGCGACGCCCAGCGCGACGAGGGACCAGCCGCGCCATCCCGTACGGAAGCGGGGCTGGTCCGTGCGGTCGAGGCCGGAGCCGGCCGCGTTGGTCGTACGGTCCAGCACCACGGCGAGCAGCACGATCGGCAGCCCGGCCGCCAGCGCCGCGCCGACGTCGACCGAGGCCAGCGCCTGGTAGACGCGGTCGCCGAGGCCGCCGGCGCCGATCACGGACGCGATGACGGCCATGGAGAGCGCCATCATGATCGTCTGGTTGAGGCCGAGCAGCAGCCGCTTGCGGGCGAGCGGCAGCCGGGCCGTCAGCAGCCGTTGCCGCGCGGTCGCGCCGAGCGAGGAGACGGCCTCCATCACACCGCTGTCGGCCTCGCGCAGGCCGAGCGCGGTGAGGCGGGCCATGGGCGGAGCCGCGTACACGACGGTCGCCAGGACCGCCGCCGGGACGCCGATGCCGAAGATCAGCACCACGGGGAGCAGATAGGCGAAGGCGGGCAGCACCTGCATGGTGTCGAGCAGCGGGCGCGTCATCCGGTAGAGCCGGTCGGAGAGCCCGGCCGCGAGCCCGAGCAGCGCGCCGAGCACCACGGAGGCGGTCACGGCGACCACCATCAGCGCGAGCGTCTGCATGGTCGGCACCCACATGCCGAGCCCGCCGCACAGGGCGAAGGCGACGGCCGTCGCGAGCGCCAGCCGTACGCCGGCGACCCGCCAGGCGATCAGCCCGGCCGCCGCCGTGACGCCCGCCCAGCCGACGGCGAGCAGCAGCAGGTACACGCCGCGCACGGAGAGCACGACGGCGTTGCTGATGTGGCCGAAGAAGTAGAGGAAGAGGGGGTGGTGGTCGCGGTTGTCGATGATCCAGTCGCTGGCGCCGCCGAGCGGGCCGGAGAGGTCGACGGTGAGGGCGTCGGGCCAGGCGGTCGAGCCGGACCAGCGGGTGAGGGCGAGCGGGACGAGGACGGCGGCGAAGACGGCGAACGGCAGCAGCTTGCCGATGACCGTACGGTTCCTGAGCAGGGCGGACGGGCCGCCGCGCCCGAGGGATCCGGCGGCGGGGGAGGCGGTGGTCATCGCAGCGCGGCCGCCTCTCCGGAAGCGGCATCGGGTGCGGCATCGGGCGCGGCATCGGGCGCGGCATCGGACTCGGGCGCCACATCGGTCCCCGCCCCGGACCCGGTCCCGGCGTCCGTCCCGAGCGGCTCGGTCGTCCCCGCGACCACGCCGAGCAGCCCCTCCCGGTCCACGACCCCGAGCAGCCTGCCCCGGTCCATCACGCGCGCCGCCGGGTCGCCCGAGCGCGCGACGGCCTCGATCGCCTCGGATACGGTCGCGGACGGCCCCAGCGCGGGCCCGGAGTCGTTGTCGCCCGGCTCGGGGGCGCGCATCGCGGCGCCCACCGTGATCACCTGCTCGCGCGGCACGTCACGGACGAAGTCGCGTACGTACGCGTCGGCCGGCCGGCCGACGATCTCCTCGGGCGTGCCGAGCTGGACAATCCGGCCGTCGCGCATCAGCGCGATGCGGTCGCCGAGGCGCAGCGCCTCGTTGAGGTCGTGGGTGATGAAGACCATCGTGCGCTGCTCCTCGCGGTGCAGCCGGATGACCTCCTCCTGCATCTCGCGCCGGATCAGCGGGTCGAGGGCGCTGAACGGCTCGTCGAACAGCAGGACCTGGGGATCCACCGCGAGCGCGCGGGCCAGGCCGACGCGCTGCTGCTGGCCGCCGGAGAGCTGCCCGGGTTTGCGGTCCTCCAGCCCTTCGAGGCCGACCTTGACGACGACCTCGGCGGCCTTCTCGCGGCGTTCGGCGCGGCCCATCCCCTGGATCTCCAGGCCGTAAGCGACGTTGTCGAGCACGGAGCGGTGCGGCAGCAGGCCGAAGTGCTGGAAGACCATGGCGGCGCGGTGGCGGCGCAGTTCGCGCAGCCGGGTCCGGTCCATCGCCAGGACGTCCTCGCCGTCGATGGCGAGCGAGCCGGAGGTCGGCTCGATGAGCCGGGTCAGACAGCGCACGAGCGTGGACTTGCCGGAGCCCGACAGGCCCATGACGACGAAGACCTCGCCCTTGCGGACGTCGAAGGAGACGTCCCGTACGGCAGCGGTGCAGCCGGTGCGTTCACGCAGCTCGGCGGGGGTGAGCGCGGCGAGTTCGGGGTCGGCGGGGACGCGTTCGGCCTTGGGGCCGAAGACCTTCCACAGGTCGCGTACGGCGAAGACCGGCGGCCGCTCCGAGACCTCGGACTCGGTGCCGGGCGGGGTGAGGTCCTGGTCGGCGACGACGGCGCTCCTGCCCGTGCCCGCCGTGTCCGTCGTGCCCGTACCGCTGGTGGTCTCGCTCATCGGTTCAGCCCTTCCTCGTCGGTGGTGGCTCCCGTGAGCAGTTCCGCGCACTTCTCCCCGACCATCAGGACGCCGATCATGGGGTTGACCGCGGGCATCGTCGGGAAGACGGAGGCGTCGGCGATCCGGACGCCTTCGAGCCCACGGATCCGCAGCTCCGGGTCCACGACGGCCTGTTCGTCGGTGGCCGCGCCCATCCGGCAGGTGCCCGCCGGATGGTAGACGGTGTGCGCGCACTTACGGGCGTACTCGCTCAGCTCCTCGTCGGAGGTGATCTCCGGCCCGGGGGCGACCTCCCGCTTCAGCCAGTGCGCCAGCGGCTCGGCCGCGGCGACCCGGCGGGCGATCCGGATGCCGTCCACGAGGGTGCGGCCGTCGTAGTCGTCCTCGTCGGTGAAGTAACGGAAGTCCAGGGCCGGTTTGACCTCGGGGTCGGCGCTCGTGAGGTAGAGCCGGCCGCGGCTGCGCGGCTTGGGGATGTTCGGGGTCATGGACACGCCGTGCTCGGGGCGCTCGTACCCCAGTCGCTCCGGGTTGTCGGTGAAGGGGATCTGGTAGAAGTGGAACATCAGGTCGGGTCCCTCTGCGGCCGGATCGCGCCGGACGAACAGACCCGCGTCGGAGTCCATCGCGGAGTTCTCCGGTATGGGTCCGTCGGTCTCCCAGACGATCACCGACTCGGGGTGGTCGAGCAGGTTCTCGCCGACGCCGGGCAGATCGTGGACGACCGGTATGCCGAGCTTCTCCAGGTCGGCGCGGGGGCCGATGCCGGAGTGCAGCAGCAGCCGGGGCGTGTCGACGGCTCCGGCGCAGACGAGGACCTCGTGGCGGGCCTCGATCAGCCGCTCCTCGCCGTCCGCCGTCCGTACCCGTACGCCGGTGGCGCGGGTGCCGTCCAGCTCCAGCCGGTAGGCCCAGGTCTCCAGCAGCAGATGGAGGTTGGGGCGGTCGAGGAAGGGGTGGAGATAGGCGACGGAGGCGGAGGAGCGCTTGTTGTTCTCCGGGTGGTACGCGAGGTCGAAGAAGCCCGCGCCCTCGTGGAAGGGCTTCCGGTTGAAGCCCTCGACGCGCGGGACGCCCAGCACGTCCCGCGCCGCTTCGACGAAGTCGCGGGCGATGGCGTTGCGGTCCCGCTCGTCGACCGGCACGACGTTGTTGCGCAGCCGCCCGAAGTACGGATCCATCGCGGCGGCGTCCCAGCCCTCGGCCCCGGCGGCGGCCCACTCGTCCCAGTCGGACGGCAGCGGCTTGAACGCGATGAGCGTGTTGTGCGAGGAGCAGCCGCCGAGCACCCGGGCCCGGCTGTGCCGGATGTGCGAGTTGCCGCGCGGCTGCTCGGTGGTCGGGTAGTCGTAGTCCAGCTCACCGCCGAGCAGCCCCATCCAGCGGCGCAGGGTCAGCACGTCCGGACGGTCGACGTCGGAGGGCCCGCCCTCGATGACGGCGACGCTGATGTCCGGATTCTCGGTGAGCCGGGAGGCGATCACCGATCCGGCGGTGCCGCCCCCGATGACGACGTAGTCGTACGCGGCGCCGTAGTCGGCCGTGGATGCCATGCGCGTTCTGCTCCTCTGCTGTGCGGGAGTGGGGGGGTACGTTCCGTGCCGCCGCGGGTCAGCCCGCGAACCAGCGCACCGGGCGCGGCTCCAGGTTCTGGTAGACGTGCTTGGCCTCGCGGTACTCGGCGAGCCCGGCCGGTCCCAGCTCGCGTCCGATGCCGGACTTGCCGAAGCCGCCCCACTCCGCCTGCGGGAGGTAGGGGTGGAAGTCGTTGATCCACACGGTGCCGTGGCGCAGCCGCCCGGCGACCCGCCGCGCGCGGCCCGGGTCGGCGGTCCACACGCCGCCGGCGAGCCCGTACTCGGTGTCGTTGGCGAGGGTGACGGCCTCGTCCTCCGTACGGAACGTCTCGACGGTCAGGACGGGACCGAAGACCTCTTCCCGTACGACGCGCATCTCGCGGTGGCACTGGTCCAGCACGGTCGGCCGGAAGAAGTAGCCGCCCTCGGGCCGTACGTCCGACGGGTCGGGACGGCCGCCGCCGGCGCGCGGCACGGCGCCCTCGGCGAGCGCGGAGGCCACGTACTCCTCGGTCTTGGCGAGCTGCGCGGCGGAGACGAGCGGGCCGCACTCCACGCCCTTCTCGGTGCCCCGGCCCAGCCGGATACGGTCGGCGCGGCGGGCGAGTTCGGCGACGAAGCGCTCGCGCACCGACTCCTCGATGATGAGGCGCGAACCGGCGGAGCAGACCTGGCCGCTGTGGATGAAGGCGGCGTTCAGGGCCTGGTCGACGGCGGTGTCGAAGCCTTCCTCGGTGGCGCAGGCGTCGGCGAAGACGACGTTCGGGTTCTTGCCGCCGAGTTCGAGGGCGACCTTCTTCACGCCGGGCGCGGCGGCCCGCATCACCTTCGTACCGCTGCTGAGCCCGCCGGTGAAGGAGACCAGGTCGACATCGGGGTGCGCGGACATCCGGGCGCCGACCGGGTCGCCGGCGCCGGTCACGAGGTTGGCGACGCCGGGCGGCAGACCGGCCTCGGCCAGGAGGTCGATGAGGTCGACCGTGGAGAGCGGGGTGATCTCGCTCGGCTTGATCACGAAGGTGTTGCCCGCCGCGAGCGCGGGGGCGATCTTCCAGCTGGCCTGGAGCAGCGGGTAGTTCCACGGCGTGATCAGCGCGCAGACCCCGACGGGCTCGTGCACGACCACGCTGTGGACGGTGTCGGAGCCCGCGTCGACGACCCGGCCGCCGCTCTCGTTCATCACCAGGTCGGCGAAGTAGCGGAAGGCGTCGGCGACGCAGTCGACGTCGACCCGGCCCTCCTCCAGGGTCTTGCCCGAGTCCCGGCTCTCCAGCAGGGCTATCTTCTCGCGGTTGCGGACCAGCAGCTCGGCGGTGCGCCGCAGCAGCGCGGCCCGCTCGGCCACGGGGGTACGGGGCCACGGGCCCTCGTCGAAGGCCGTACGGGCCGCGGCGATCGCCGCGTCGGCGTCCTCGGCCCCTCCCTCGGACACGACGGCGAGCACCGTCGCGTCGGCGGGGTCGAGGATGTCGCGTGTGGCGCCGGAGGCGGCTTCACGCCACTTTCCGTCCACATGAATCGTCTGTTGTGCCGACACGTCGCGTATTGCCTTCCCTAACCGGAACGTTCCTCCACCAGCGAGAACTGGCGGTTCCGGCGCCTGCCCCGCAGGGGGGAAAGCATGCGTACCGGGTGACCGAAAGTGCTCAGGGTCACGCGGGCACGGGGAACGCGGGGCCTGCGGCCTATGCCCCGCCCTCGTCGGCCGGCTCGTCCCTGACCAGCAGACCGGCCGCCCACAGCGGCATGAGCCAGTGCACGAGGAGCGCCCCGGCCAGGACGGGAACGAGCAGCGTCCCCGCCCGTACGTTCCCGAGCGCCCCGTCGCCGAGCCCGCCGGCCGCGACGGCACCGAGGGCGGCGGCGAGCAGCACCAGTGTGGTGACCCGGTGGGCGCGCGCCAGCACCCGGTCCCGTTCGGCGAGCTGCCGCTCGTCGAGGACCCGGCCGCGCAGCTCCAGCAGTCCGCGCGTGGCGCTGTTGAGCACGCCGGTCGCCAGGCACCACGGCAGGAGCAGCCCGATCAGCACGAAGAGGGGCCAGGTCCGGCCGGTGGACTCGGCGACGAACGGCGCGGCCAGCCCGAGCGCGCTGAGCACGAGATGCGCCCCGACCACCGCGCGCCTGCGCCCGGCCGTCGCGTGGAACCGCCGCGCCTCCGGCCTGTTCATCAGCGCCAGCATCCGCCGGTCGTACGCCGTGGGCGCCGGTGTCTCTCGCGCGTTCATGACTGTTTCCTCCCGTAGACCTCGTCGGTGAGCGGGCTGAAGGGCTTCAGGGAGAACAGCGCCTCCACGGGCAGACCGAAGAACTCCGCGACCCGCAGCGCCAGATCGAGGCTCGGGTTGTACTGCCCGCGCTCGATGTAGCCGATGGTCTGGTAGTGGACCCCCACGGCCTCGGCCAGCTGCTGGCGGGACACTTTCCGCTCAGCTCTGACGACCGCCAGCCTGTTGTGCACCTGCTCGCTCATGTATAAGAAGTACTACATTCACGAAGAGGTTGGCAACAGAGTGGAGGTCGGCAACGGAAAAGCCCCGTACGGCCGGTGGAGTTCCGGCGGCACGGGGCCTTCGTGGTGCGACAGGCGCGTCCGGTCAGATCAGACCCAGCTCGCGCACCGCGTCGCGCTCCTCCGACAGCTCCTGGACGGAGGCGTCGATGCGGGTGCGGGAGAAGTCGTTGATCTCCAGGCCCTGGACGATCTCGTACACGCCGTCCTTGGTGGTGACGGGGAAGGAGGAGATCAGGCCCTCCGGCACACCGTACGAACCGTCCGACGGGATACCCATCGAGGTCCAGTCGCCCGCGGCGGTGCCGTTGACCCAGGTGTGGACGTGGTCGATGGCCGCGTTGGCGGCGGAGGCGGCCGAGGACGCGCCACGGGCCTCGATGATCGCCGCGCCGCGCTTGGCGACGGTCGGGATGAAGGTGTCGGCCAGCCACACCTCGTCGTTGACGGTCTCGGCGGCGTTCTTGCCGGCGATCTCCGCGTGGAAGATGTCCGGGTACTGGGTGGCGGAGTGGTTGCCCCAGATCGTCAGGCGCTTGATGTCCGAGACGGCCGCACCGGTCTTCGCGGCGAGCTGCGAGATCGCGCGGTTGTGGTCGAGGCGGGTCATGGCGGTGAAGCGCTCGGCCGGTACGTCGGGGGCGGCGGAACGGGCGATCAGCGCGTTGGTGTTGGCCGGGTTGCCGACGACGAGGACCTTGATGTCGTCCGCGGCGTGGTCGTTGATGGCCTTGCCCTGCGGCTTGAAGATGCCGCCGTTGGCGGCGAGCAGGTCACCGCGCTCCATGCCCTTCGTACGGGGACGGGCGCCGACCAGCAGGGCGACGTTCGCGCCGTCGAAGGCGACGTTCGGGTCGTCCGTGATCTCGATGCCGCTGAGCAGCGGGAACGCGCAGTCGTCCAGCTCCATCGCGGTGCCCTCGGCGGCCTTGAGGCCCTGCGGGATCTCGAGCAGCCGCAGCTTGACCGGCACATCCGCGCCGAGCAGATGCCCGGAGGCGATGCGGAAGAGGAGCGCGTAGCCGATCTGGCCGGCCGCGCCGGTGACGGTGACATTCACGGGAGTGCGGGTCATGGCGATCTCCGTAAGACAGCTGGCGGTGGCGGGGGTCCCTGCCCCTTGGTGCGGGACATCTCCCCCATCCCCATCGCCGAGACGAATCTTGATGTGAAGAGATATCCGGCCGCCAGGCTATCGGACCCGGCGCGACGCTCACCCACACCCCCTTGTGGCGCGGCTCACGCGCCCCGGTGCGTACGGGCTCACGCGCCCGGTGCGTACGGGCCCGGGCCGCCCCGTACGCACCGCGCCGCGTGGCGGGCGGGGGGGCGGTCACTCCCCCGTGGTGCAGCCCTTCACGCCGGTCGCCGCGAGCGTCGCGCACGCCTTGGCGCTCTCGGCGTCGGGAACGGCGGCCATGGTGGTGTACGCGGTCGTGTTCACCTCCACCGAAGCGGCCTGCTCCTCGCCCGTGGCCCGCAGGGAGCTGATCCGCACCTCGTCACCGACGGCGGCCTGCGTGATCCTGGCCCAGGCCGCGCCGCAGGTCTTGCTGTAGCGGACCTCGATCAGGCTCGTACCGACCGTGGCGTTGGAGACGGTCTCGGCGAACTCGCCGCCGCAGCCCATCTCTTCCGGGTCCTTGCCCGTGCAGTCGTCGCCGCCGCACTTCACCCCGGCCGGCAGGGCGGACTTGCTGGGGGACGGTGAGGCGGACGGGGACTGCGCCACGGCCTTGCCGCTCCTGCCGTCACCGCCGATGTCGGTCAGCAGCAGCGCGGCCCCTATGACCAGCAGCGCGCCGACGACTCCCGCGGCGAAGACCATCATCCGGCCCCGTCCGCTCTTCGGCTTCCCCGCGGACCCCTGGCCCGGTCCTTGGCCCGGTCCCTGTCCCTGTCCCTGGCCCTGGCCGGGCGCGGCGGTGGGGCCGTAACCCGGCGCCGAGTACCCTCCCGGACCGCTGGGACCTCCCTGACCACCGGGACCGCCGGCGCCACCGAGACCGGCGCGCGTGCCGGGTCCGCGCTGCTGCGGGACGCCCGCCGCGCCGCGCCGGGCCGCCGGTCCGGCGCCGAAGTCGACGGTCGCGCCCGGCACCCGGGCTCCGGACCCGGCCGCCGTACCGGGGCCCCCCTTGCCCGTCTTGCCGGGGGCGGCCGCCGTACCGGGACCGCCCGCGGCGCCGGTGCTGCCCGCCGCCCCCGGGCTGAACTCGCCCAGCGCCATCCTGGCCTGGGAGATGCGTATCGCTTCCATCGTCATGTCGTGGCGCATCTCCGAGCGGCTCCAGGCCCGCTCCGCCAGCTCCCACATCGTGGTCAGATGCCCCTGATGCGTGCCGGTGACGTCGGCCAGGGCGACGATCGCGCCCTTGGGCGCGAGCATCCGGCCGTTGAGATAACGCTCCCACGACGTCTTGCTGTAACCGGTTCTGTCCGCCACCGCGGCGATGCTCAGACCGCTGCGGTCGACCAGCGCGCGCAACTGGCTGGTGAACTCACTGACTTCCGGATCCAGCTCTTCCGGAAGCGCCTTCCAACGAGGCATTCCGCCTCCCCCTTGTCCCCCCGCACGTGCCCGATGTACCGCCCCGCGCCTTTCATCCCCACGCCCGTCGCGGCCTCCCCGGCCACGACCCCACGGCGCTCCCCCGGCAGCCGTGTAGCGGACGAGCCGCGTCGCGGACTACCCACAGGGATGTACCGAGTCAGGATGCCAGTTCCCCCAGCGGCAGCGCATGGGAGCAATCAGAGCCGTCACGACGCGCCGTCGCACGCCCCGGCCCGATTTCCCGCCTCAGTCTCGCATCCGTCACCCGATGATCACACCATGGCGGAATGGTGAGTTCCGTACCGCGGGCCACATACCGGGCCCGAATCACCACGAACGGTCCGTGACGCTGATCTCACCGCCACGAACGGACGGCGCCCGTCCTTCCTCGGAGGGGAGGGACGGGCGCCGTCCGCGGATGCGCGGTCAGAGGTCAGAGGTCAACCGACAGGCTCTAAGGCACGGTCGAGTGGACGATGTCCTCCAGGAACGGGATCTCCAGCCACGGCCGGGGCTGGGTCATCAGCGAGAGCATGACGATCGCCACGCCCAGCAGGCCGTACGTCAGCATGTCGGTGAAGCGCGAACGGACCGCGAGCATGCCCACGGACGGCATCACGCGCCGGAGGGCCGCGCCGCCGATCAGGGCGATGCCGATCAGTATCGTGCCGATCCGGAACGCCTCGGCGAAGGGGTGCAGTCCGACGATCAGCAGCCCCAGACCGATCGTCCCGAGCACGCTGAGCAGCGGCCACTGGCGGGCCGGCGCGGGCGCGTCGCGCGGAGCGGCACGGCCGCCGCCCTCGGGACGCGCCGTGTCCTGGGTGAGTGAGAACCGGCTGCCGGGCTCGGGTGGCTCAGGGGCGTCGCTCCCGGCCGTCGCGGAGTCCGCCGCAGCCGTCGTGGCCGCCGAGTCCGCGGAATCCTCGGGCCCGGAAGGAGCGGCGTCCCCGGCACCGGCCGACTCAGGCTCCGCTGCCGACGTCTGCTTCGACTCCGGCTCCGGCTCCCGGCCCGACTCCGCGGCCGACTCTGCGGCCGGTGCCGGCTCCGTGGCCGGGGCGACCGGCGTATCCACCGTCTCCGGCTTCCCTTCGCTCTGCCTCGACCGCGCCCGCGCCGCGCCGTCCGCGCCCGTACCAGCGGCGCTCGTACCAGCACCCATGAGGTGGTGCCCCTTTCCGGTTCGGCTCGCGCTCAGCCCGCGTCCGTGACGGCGGCGCGTTCGGCCGCCTCGACGACATTGACCAGCAGCTGGGCGCGGGTCATCGGGCCGACGCCGCCCGGGTTGGGCGAGATCCAGGCGGCCACGTCAGCGACGCCCGGGTGGACATCGCCGACGATCTTGCCGTTCCCGTCCCGGCTGACACCGACGTCGAGGACCGCAGCGCCCTCCTTGACGTCCTCGGGATTGATGATGTGCGGCACCCCGGCCGCCGCCACGATGATGTCGGCCTGCTTGAGGAGCGCCGGCAGGTCACGGGTGCCGGTGTGGCACTGGGTGACCGTCGCGTTCTCCGACTTGCGGGTCAGCAGCAGCGGGATCGACCGGCCGACGGTGATGCCCCGGCCCACGACCACCACATGCGCGCCGTTGATCTCGACGCCGTGGTGGCGCAGCAGCTGGATGATGCCGTACGGGGTGCACGGCAGCGGCCCCTCCTCGTTGAGCACCAGGCGGCCCAGGCTCATCGGGTGCAGCCCGTCGGCGTCCTTGAGCGGGTCCATCAGCTCCAGTACGCGGTTGGTGTCGATGCCCTTGGGCAGCGGGAGCTGGACGATGTACCCGGTGCACTCGGGGTTGGCGTTCAGCTCCGCCACGACCGCCTCGATCTCCTCCTGGGAGGCCGTGTCGGGCAGTTCACGCTGGATCGAGGCGATGCCCACCTGGGCGCAGTCGCGGTGCTTGCCGTTCACGTACCAGCGGCTGCCCGGGTCGTCCCCGACGAGCAGGGTTCCGAGACCGGGTGTGATCCCGCGCTCCTTGAGGGCCGCCACGCGGACGGTCAGATCGGACTTGATCGCGGCTGCGGTGGCCTTGCCATCGAGAATCTGGGCGCTCATGCCCCCCATCCTCGCGGATGACCCCTCCGCTGTTCCAATCCGGTCGCCCCGCGGCGCTCGTACGGTCCTTCCTGTCACCGCTGGTCACGCGGGGTCGCGGCGCGGAGCGGGCCGACCGGCGGCGGGAGGAGGTTGCGCTTGCACAACAGCCACGGAAAGCGACTGGACAAAAATGAGAGGTTAATACCACGATTACCGCGCAGCGCGGTCGGCGTAACGGGGGGCAGTCCGCTCAGTTCTGAGAAGTTCCTCCACGCGGGCCGTGTCGTCCCCGCACCACCCAACGGAGGAATTCCCCATGAGCTTCGGCGACCCGAACAACCCTTACGGCCAGCAGGGCCAGCCGGGTCAGCAGCAGCCCGGATACGGCCCGCCCCAGGGCCAGCAGCCGGGTTACGGCTACCCCCAGCAGGCCCCTCAGGGCGTACCGCCGCAGGGGTACGGATACCCCCAGCAGCAGCCGGGTCAGCCGTACGGCGCGTACCCGCAGGGCCAGCCCGGATACGGCGGCGGCATGCCGGAACTCGCGCACTGGGGACTGCGGGTGGGCGGCAAGCTCATCGACGGGCTGATCATGATGGTCCCGTACATCCTGGTCGTCATCGGTGGCGGCCTCGGTGACTCCGCGGGCACGCTCTTCGTCATCATCGGCCTCCTGGGCATGCTCGGCGTCTTCATCTGGCAGCTGATCCAGGAGGGTTCGACCGGTCAGACGGTCGGCAAGAAGGTCGTGGGCATCAAGCTGCTGCGCGAGAGCGACGGCCAGCCGATCGGCGGCGGCATGGCGTTCGTCCGCACGCTCGCCCACTTCCTGGACAACATCGCCTGCTACCTCGGCTGGCTGTGGCCGCTGTGGGACCAGAAGAAGCAGACGTTCGCGGACAAGGTCTGCTCGACGGTGGTCATCAGGTCCCAGTGAGCGAAGCCTGCTCAACGGCTCCTCGACGAGGCGGATGTGACGGCTCCTCAGCGGGGCCGAAACCCGAAGGCCGCGTTCCCGGACGGGAACGCGGCCTTCGCCGTCGGTGGGGCCGCTCAGTGGAAGAAGTGGCGCGTCCCCGTGAAGTACATCGTGGCGCCCGCGGCGCGCGCCGCCTCGACGACCAGCTCGTCACGGACCGAACCGCCCGGCTGCACCACGGCCTTGACGCCCGCGGCCAGCAGGATCTCCAGGCCGTCGGGGAACGGGAAGAACGCGTCGGAGGCCGCGTACGCGCCGCGCGCCCGCTCCTCGCCCGCGCGCTCGACCGCGAGCTTCGCGGAGTCGACGCGGTTGACCTGCCCCATGCCGACGCCCACCGAGGCACCGCCCTTGGCGAGCAGGATCGCGTTGGACTTGACCGCGCGGGACGCCTTCCAGGCGAAGGCCAGCTCGCGCAGCTCGGCTTCCGAGAGCGGTTCGCCGGTGGCGAGCGTCCAGTTGGCCGGGTCGTCGCCGTCGGCCTGGAGCCGGTCGGTGACCTGGAGCAGCGCGCCGCCGTCGATCGGCTTGACCTCGACGCGCGCCGAAGGGGCGTCGGGGCAGCGCAGCACGCGGATGTTCTTCTTGCGGGCCAGCACCTCGACGGCGCCGTCCTCGTAGCCGGGCGCGATGATGACCTCGGTGAAGATCTCCGCGACCTGCTCGGCCATGGCGACGGACACCGGACGGTTGACGGCGATCACGCCGCCGAACGCGGACAGCGGGTCGCACTCGTGCGCCTTGCGGTGCGCCTCGGCGACATCGTCACCGATGGCGATCCCGCACGGGTTGGCGTGCTTGATGATCGCGACGCACGGCTCGGCGTGGTCGTAGGCGGCACGGTGCGCGGCGTCCGTGTCGGTGTAGTTGTTGTACGACATCTCCTTGCCGTGCAGCTGCTCGGCCTCGGCGAGCCCGCCCTCGGCGCTGGTGTAGAGCGCGGCGGGCTGGTGCGGGTTCTCGCCGTAACGGAGCACGTTCTTACGGGTGTACGTGGCGCCCAGGAAGTCCGGGAAGCCTTCGCCCTCGGCGTAGTCGTCGGCGAACCAGGAGGCGACGGCCACGTCGTACGCGGCGGTGTGCTGGAAGGCCTCCGCCGCGAGGCGCTTGCGGGTGGTGAGGTCGAACCCGCCGGCCCGGACGGCGCCGAGGACGTCCGCGTACCGCTCGGGGCTGGTGACGACCGCGACCGAGGGGTGGTTCTTGGCGGCTGCGCGGACCATCGAGGGGCCGCCGATGTCGATCTGCTCGACGCACTCGTCGGGCGAGGCGCCGGAGGCGACCGTCTCGCGGAACGGGTAGAGGTTCACGACGACGAGGTCGAACGGCTCGATGTCCAGCTCGGCGAGCTGCGCGCGGTGCGCGTCGAGCCGCAGGTCGGCGAGGATGCCGGCGTGGACGCGCGGGTGCAGCGTCTTGACCCGGCCGTCCAGGCACTCGGGGAAGCCGGTCAGCTCCTCGACCTTGGTGACCGGCACGCCGGCGGCGGCGATCCTGGCGGCGGTGGAGCCGGTCGAGACCAGGGTGACGCCCGCCTCGTGCAGCCCGCGCGCCAGCTCTTCCAGACCTGTCTTGTCGTAGACGCTGACCAGGGCCCTACGGATGGGCCGCTTCGTACCTTCGGCGGTCACTGGATCGTTACCTTTCGTCCCTCAATGCGGTAGCCGTGCCGGGCCAGACGCCCCACGACCTCGACGAGCAGGCGTCGCTCGACTTCCTTGATGCGCTCGTGGAGAGCGTCTTCATCGTCCTCGTCCCGCACCTCGACCACGCCCTGCGCGATGATCGGGCCGGTGTCGACGCCGTCGTCGACGAAGTGGACGGTGCAGCCGGTGACCTTCGCTCCGTAGGCGAGCGCCTCGCGCACGCCGTGGGCACCGGGAAAGCTGGGGAGCAGGGCGGGGTGGGTGTTGACGGTCCGCCCGCCGAAGCGCGCGAGGAACTCTTTCCCCACGATCTTCATGAAGCCGGCCGAGACCACGAGGTCCGGCTCGTACGCCGCGACCGCCTCGGCGAGCGCCGCGTCCCACTCGTCCCGCGTTCCGTAGTCCTTCACGCGCCGGACGAACGTCGGCAGCCCGGCGCGCTCGGCGCGCTCCAGACCGGCGATCGCGCCGCGGTCCGCGCCGACCGCGACGATCCGCGCCCCGAAGGCCGCGGGGTCGTCGCCGATGGCGTCCAGCAGGGCCTGGAGGTTCGTACCGGAACCGGAGACGAGGACCACCAGGCGGGCCTGCCGGGCGGGCGGGCCGACCGAGGAGGACGGGGAGGGCGGGGAGGCCAAGGCGGGCGCCTTTCTTGGAGCGAGCACGGCCTCTCGGGGCGTGCGGCGTTGTGTGGACGGCGACTTGGCGTGACCGTACGACTTTGTACGGTCGTACGAACGAGTCACGTTCCCGGATACGGGGAACTCTACGAAGGAGCCGACCGTCAGCAACGATACCGGCACTTCGAGCTGCCCCCCACGGGACGGGGGCCGGGCCCTGCCGTCGTCCACCGGGCGACGATCATGGCCCGACGCCCCTTGACGACAAGTCCTGGGCCGGGAGGTAGCGTCTGGGGACAGGGTCTGTCTCCCGGACGGACCATGACGAGAGAAGACCCCCGCGCGCAGGGTCTGAGGGGAAGACGTTCACCAGATGCCGGACCGACGCCGCCGCACGGCGCTCCACCTCCCGCCGCCCTTTGGGCCGGTGCTGCTGCCACGGGAACGCCAGTCCTCTTCCACCGGAGCAACGGGCACCTCGGGCACTCCGGGGTCCTCCGATTCCCCGGGTGCCACGGGATCCTCCGGTTCCACGGGGGGCCCGGGTCCGACGGGGTCCTCCGACGACAATCCGTTCGCACCGCCGCCCGAGGGCACGCCCGACCAGCCCTGGCAGCCGCGCCACCCCGCGAACGGGGACTCGCCCGACGGCGACTCCGGCTCGGACTCGGGCTCGGGTTCCGGCTCCGGCTCCGGCTCCGGTCGGGGTGGCTGGGGCAGCCAGTGGAGCAGCCGCCAGCCCGGCCGCTCCTCGGGCGGCTTCGGCAGCCGCCCCGGGAACCAGAACGGACAGAACGGGCAGAACGGCCAGGGGGGCGGCAAGGACGGCCCCGAGGGCGGTCGCGGCGGGCTGCGCTGGGACCCGACGGACGTGTCCCAGCGCCGGGCCCGTTACGCGCTGCTCGCCGGTATGTGGGCCCTGTTCTTCGTGCTCTTCGACTTCCCGGAGATCGCGCTGCTCCTCGGCTCCCTGGCCGTGTACTGGGGCGCCAGCTCGCTCCGTGACAAGTCGAAGAAGACACGGGAAGAGGGGGAGAAGGCGGTCACCGACGGATCCTCCCCGGCTCCGGTACGGATGGAGAAGACCCCGCGGTCAGGGGCGCGGACCGACCCGTGGTCCGGACCGGACAGCACGGACCAGGGCGCGTCCCAGACGTCCACCCGGCCGCAGACGACGGCCGCGATCAGCGGTCTGGTGGCGGCCGGTATCGCTCTGGTGTTCGTGGCGACGACCTTCACCGTGCAGCTGGTCTACCGCGACTACTACTCCTGCGTGAACGACGCCCTGACGAAGACGGGCCAGCTCTCGTGCAACGAGCTGCTGCCGCGTTCGCTGGAGCCGGTGTTCGGCGTGAAGGAGTAGCGGCTTTCGTTCACGGCCGCCAGAGGCGACCGGTCACGCGTCACCAGCACCACCACCGGCTCCGCCGCTCGGCCTCTCGCTCCCGCCGGAATCGCCCTCCTTGCCGGAGGACGGTTCCGGCGGAGTCGTCTCCGGGACCGAGGTCGGGGCCGGTGCGGGATCCGGGGCCGGGGTGGCCGGGGCCGCCGCCGGGAAGTCGGCCATCAGGCCGCCCGACGCCTCCTTGAACGACGCCCAGCGCGCCTCGCGGGCCCCGCGCTCGTGCCAGGCGTCGGCCGGCAGGAAGTCGTACGGCTCGGCGTCCGGATCGTCCAGCACACCCACCCCACCCGCCGCACCAGCACCCGCACCGGCACCGGCACCACCGGCGGCCGATGCCGCTTCGGTGCGTGCGCGCCGTCGCCAGGGCGCCCGCAGCCGGCCCCCGGCCGCCACGGCGCCGTCCTCGGCAGCCCCGGCAGTGTGCCCGCCGACGACGGCGCCGCCCACCGTCTCCGGATTCTCCCGCCGCGCCGCCCGCAACCGTCCCGACCGCCGCTCCCGCAGCCGCCAGGCCCGCACCAGCAGCGCCGTCGGCACCCCCAGGGGCACCGTCCACACCAGGGCGGCGGCGCCCGTCAGCCACCACACCGGGCCGAAGACCGCCAGCTCGCCCGTGCCGAGCGGGCCGCCCGCCAGCGCGGCCAGCAGCGCCGTCAGGACGGCGCAGACCACACCCCCGAGGGCCGCCGTCGACGCGGTGGCCCGGACGCCCCACGCCTCCTCCCGTACGGAGTACGGCGGCGCCGCGGCACGGACCGTGAACCAGCCGACCGCCAGCCCGGCGACGGCCGGCACCGCGCCCGCCGCCCAGTTCAGAGCCGTCCCGGTGCCGGACGGCACCGCCGCGAGCAGCGGGAAGGACGGCAGCGCGGGGCTGCCGACGACCCCGAGCGGGGTGGCGGTCGCGGCCGTACCGAGCGCGAATCCCGGCCCCAGCCCGTACGCCGCGCCCCAGACCGCCGCGTTCGGCACCAGGGCGAGCCCCAGCAGCAACAGGGCGAACCGCCCCGACCAGTCCCCCGCGAGCCGCGCGAACGACGCGTGGGCCGGGTCAGCGTGCCAGCACAGGGAGGCCCCGACCAGCAGCGCGCCGCCGCCCAGCAGCAGCAGGGCGGCCGCGGCCCCGGCCCGCACCGCCGCCGCCGTCCGCCGCCGCGCCTCGGGCGCCCACACCGTACGGACCAGTGCCGCCCGTACCGCCCCCGGCAGCCACAGCGGCAGCGGACCGCGCGCCCGGCCGTCGCCCGCACGCCAGGCCCCGGCCGCAGCCGAGAGCAGCGTCACCGCGGGCAGCGCGAGAGCGGCGCGCGCCGGGGGCGCGATGAGCGGCCCGCCCGCCGCCCAGAGCACGGCCGCCCCGCCTACCAGCAGGTATCCGCCGGACACCGTGCACACGGCGCCGATCGCGGTGAGCTGCGGACGCCCCTCGTCGGGTTCGAGCGTGTCCCGCGCCGCCCGGTACACCAGCCAGACCGGCAGGACGGTGAGCAGCAGGGGCATGACGCCGAGCGGCGCGGGGGCCCCGGAGAGGGTGTCGGGGCGCACCAGCTCGACTCCGTGCGCCAGCAGCCACAGCGCGGCGGCGACCCGCAGGCCGGGGCCGGCTCCGCTGTCCGGGTACGGCGAGATGATCCACATCGCCATCACGAGCACGGCGAGGGCCCCGAGTCCGAGGCCCGCGGCGAGGACTCCACGGAGAAAAGAGGTGGTCAGCGCGGCGGCCCGGCCGCGCTCCACGGCCGAGGCCGAGGACAACGCCGTGCCGCGATCGGTCAATTGGGTCACGCCGCCATGCTGCCCACGACACGCGCTTTATCCACGTAACAGGCGATTACTCGCCGTGTCGCTCAATATACGTTTATGTGCTTTTATGCCGAGGACAGCAGTGCTGCGGGGAGTCCCACATGACGCAGAACACCACGCGGAAAGCCGCCGAACCGGCCGCCACCGCCATCCCCGGCGCTCCCGACGCCTCGCTGCCCTCCCCCACGGAGCGCCGCAGACTGCGTGAGGCGAAGTCGATGACCGAGAAGCAGGTCGCGACGGCGGTGGGTGTCACCCGGTCCACGATCCGGTCCTGGGAGACCGGCCGTACGACTCCCCGGGGGCGCAAGGGGGAGACGTACGCGAAGCTGCTCGCCGGGATCGAGGCGGAGCTGCGGGAGAGGGCGGCGCAGGCGAGGAAGGCCGAACGGGAGGCGGTGAAGGCGGCCCAGGCGCGCTCGGCGGCGCGTCTGCACAGCACCCACGGCTCCCAGGCCGGGAGCCCGCCGCCGGATGGCCCGGAGACGCGTACCGATACCGAGGCCGGTCCCCCGGTCCCGGCCCCGGTCCTTGTCTCCGCCACGCCCGATACCGGAACCGAAACGGAGACGGAAACAGGGGCGGCCGCCGCGCCCCAGCCGGATGCCGGCCGCGCGGCCGCCCACGGGAGCGGGACCCGGCCCGAGCCCGAGGCCGAGGCCGAGCCCGAGGCCACGCCCGACACGCCCGCCACGCCCCTGCCCGTACCGACCACACCCGACCAGGCGTTCGACGTGCTCTACACGCACTCCGCGCCGTCCCTCGCCCGCCAGACGTTCCTGCTCACCGGGCGGCGTGCGCTGTCCAAGGAATCCGTCGAGCAGGCGTTCCATCTCGCCTGGCAGCGCTGGCCGGAGGTCGCCGTCGACCGGGACCCGGCGGGGTGGGTACGGGTCGCCGCGTACGAGTACGCCATGTCGCCCTGGCACAAGATGCGCCGCGCCCACCGGCGTCCCGACCGGGCGGGGCCCGGCGAGGGTCAGGGGCCCGGCGCGAAGGCGCTGCACGAGGCGCTGCTGGCCCTGCCGCCCTCGTACCGCCGCACGCTGCTGCTCTACGACGGACTGGGGCTGAACCTGCCGGAGACCGCGGCCGAGACCGAGGCGAGCACCCCGGCCACCGTCAACCGGCTGACGCACGCCCGCGACGCGGTCGCCGCGCGGCTGCCCGAGCTGGCCGACCCGGATGTGCTGCACGAGCGTCTCGGCGCGCTCGCGCGTACGGTGACGCCGCCGAAGCTCGCTCCGCCCCTCACCGTGAGGTCGCGCAGCGAGCGGCGGATCCGGCTCTGGACCCGGGCCGCCATCGCCTTCACGGCGCTGATCCTGGGGGCCACGTCGTTCACGCTGGCCACCGCCCCGACGCACTACGAGCCCCGGCTCGCGGCGGGGCAGCCGGTCGGCGGGGTGCCGGTCGCGGCGGGTCCGCAGCGGCTGAGCCCGCAGGACCTGAAGCTGCGCGACCGGCTGCGCGCCGAACCGATGAAGGGCCCGTACCGCCTCGTACCGCGCCCGGTCTGAGAACGGTCCGGGCACGGCCGGAACGCGCGTGGGCCCGCACCCCTGTCAGGGTGCGGGCCCACGCGCGTGGTGCAGGGTCCAGGTGTCAGCCGGCGAGGATGGCGCGGGCGAGCCCGGCCGTCTCGGTCGGCGTCTTGCCGACCTTCACACCGGCGGCCTCCAGGGCCTCCTTCTTCGCCTGGGCCGTGCCGGAGGAACCGGAGACGATGGCGCCGGCGTGGCCCATGGTCTTGCCCTCGGGCGCGGTGAAGCCCGCGACGTAGCCGACGACCGGCTTGGTGACGTTCTTCGCGATGTAGTCGGCCGCGCGCTCCTCGGCGTCGCCGCCGATCTCGCCGATCATCACGATGAGGTCGGTCTCGGGGTCGGCCTCGAACGCGGCGAGCGCGTCGATGTGCGTCGTACCGATGACCGGGTCGCCACCGATGCCGACGGCCGAGGAGAAGCCGATGTCCCGCAGCTCGTACATCATCTGGTAGGTCAGCGTGCCGGACTTGGACACGAGACCGATGCGGCCGGGCTTGGTGATGTCGCCCGGGATGATGCCGGCGTTGGACTGACCGGGGGTGATCAGGCCGGGACAGTTCGGACCGATGATGCGGGTCTTGTTGCCCTTGCTGCCCGCGTACGCCCAGAAGGCGGCGGAGTCGTGGACCGCGATGCCCTCGGTGATCACGACGGCGAGACCGATCTCGGCGTCGATGGCCTCGACGACGGCGGCCTTGGCGAAGGCCGGCGGCACGAAGACGACGGAGACGTCGGCGCCGGTCTTCTCGATGGCCTCGGCCACGGAGCCGAAGACGGGTACGGAGGTGCCGTCGAAGTCGACGGACGTACCGGCCTTACGGGGGTTCACGCCGCCGACGATGTTGGTGCCGTCGGCGAGCATGAGCTTGGTGTGCTTCATGCCGGTGGCGCCGGTCATCCCCTGGACGATGACCTTGCTTTCCTTGGTCAGGAAAATAGCCATGGTGTTGGAGTCCCTGTCCTTTTACTTGGCCGCGGCCAGCTCGGCGGCCTTGTCGGCCGCGCCGTCCATGGTGTCCACGCGCTGCACGAGCGGGTGGTTCGCGTCGGACAGGATCTTGCGACCCAGCTCCGCGTTGTTGCCGTCAAGACGCACGACCAGCGGCTTCTCGACCTTCTCGCCCTTGGTCCTGAGCAGCTCCAGCGCCTGGACGATGCCGTTGGCGACCTCGTCGCACGCGGTGATACCACCGAAGACGTTGACGAACACGGACTTGACGTCCGGGTCGCCGAGGATGATCTCCAGGCCGTTCGCCATGACCTCGGCCGAGGCGCCGCCGCCGATGTCGAGGAAGTTGGCGGGCTTCACGCCGCCGTGGGCCTCACCGGCGTACGCGACGACGTCGAGGGTCGACATGACCAGACCCGCGCCGTTGCCGATGATGCCGACCTCGCCGTCGAGCTTGACGTAGTTGAGGTTCTTGGCCTTGGCGGCGGCCTCCAGCGGGTTGGCCGCGGCCTTGTCCTCCAGCGCGTCGTGCTCGGGCTGGCGGAACTCGGCGTTCTCGTCGAGCGAGACCTTGCCGTCGAGCGCGATGATCTTGCCGTCGCCGGACTTGATCAGCGGGTTGACCTCGACGAGGAGGGCGTCCTCCTTGATGAAGACGGTCCACAGCTTCTGGAGCACGTCCGCGACCTGGTCGGCGATCTCGGCCGGGAACTTCGCGGCGGCGACGATCTCGGCGGCCTTCTCGGGGGTGCAGCCCTCGTTGGCGTCGACCGGGATCTTGGCCAGCGCGTCGGGGTTCTCCTCCGCGACGACCTCGATCTCCACGCCGCCCTCGACGGAGGCCATGGCGAGGAAGGTGCGGTTGGTGCGGTCCAGCAGGAAGGAGACGTAGTACTCCTCCGCGATGTCCGCGGTCTGGGCGAGCATCACCTTGTGGACCGTGTGGCCCTTGATGTCCATGCCCAGGATCTGACCGGCCTTCTCCACCGCGTCGGCGGCGTCGGAGGCCAGCTTCACGCCACCGGCCTTGCCACGGCCACCGACCTTGACCTGCGCCTTGACGACGGCCTTGCCGCCGAGACGCTCCGTCACCTCGCGCGCCGCTTCAGGCGTCTCGATGACTTCACCGGCCAGCACCGGTACACCGTGCTTGGCGAAGAGGTCCCTCGCCTGATACTCGAACAGGTCCACGCGCGTCCGTCCCTTGTCTTTAAAAACCGCAGCCTGGTGATCGCGGGTTCGTTGTCTGCGTGGGCGTGCCGCGGAGGGCAACGTGACTGCGCTGTCACTGAGGAAGGCGTACACACGGTCCGGTACGCGGCATGTCCGCCTCGCAGGTTATCCCCGTGGGCCGTGGGTCCGTAAATCGCAGATCACAGATGAGCGGTGATACCGGTCACAGAGCGGTGATACCTGTCACATCTCGCACTGACGCACCCCTTGTCACCTCGGCTGTCACCTCGGCAGCTCCGGGTCGGGGACGGGTATCGGGCGCCTCTCGATCGCCGCCGCCATCACCTCGGGGAAGAGGTCCGGGGTGCAGGCGAACGCGGGTGCGCCGAGGGCGGCGAGGGCCGCCGCGTGCTCACGGTCGTACGCGGGCGCGCCCTCGTCCGACAGCGCGAGCAGCGCCACGAACCCGACGCCGGACGCCTTCATCGCGGCGACCCGCTTGAGCATCTCGTCCCGTATCCCTCCCTCGTAGAGGTCGCTGATGAGGACGACGACGGTGTCGGCCGGCCGGGTGATCTTCGACTGGCAGTACGCGAGCGCCCGGTTGATGTCGGTACCGCCGCCGAGCTGCGTGCCGAACAGGACGTCGACCGGGTCGTCCAGCTGGTCGGTCAGGTCGGCCACGGCCGTGTCGAAGACGACCAGCCGGGTCGCGAGGGACCGCATGGACGCCAGGACGGCGCCGAAGACGGAGGCGTAGACGACCGAGGCGGCCATCGACCCCGACTGGTCGATGCAGAGGACGACTTCCTTCTTCACGGACTGCGCGGCCCTGCCGTATCCGATCAGCCGCTCGGGGACGACCGTGCGCCGCTCGGGCAGATAGTTCTTGAGGTTGGCCCGGATCGTGCGGTCCCAGTCGATGTCCCGGTGGCGCGGTCTGCTGACCCGCGCGGACCGGTCGAGGGCGCCGGTGAGGGTGGCCCTGGTGCGGGTGGCGAGGTGCTTCTCGATGTCCTGGACGACCTTGCGCACGACGGCGCGGGCGGTCTCCCTGGTCGTCTCGGGCATCGCCTTGTTGAGCGAGAGCAGGGTGGAGACGAGATGGACGTCGGGCTCCACCGCCTCCAGCATCTCCGGCTCCAGCAGCAGCGAGGCGAGTCCGAGCCGGTCGATCGCGTCACGCTGCATGACCTGGACGACGGAGCTCGGGAAGTACGTACGGATGTCGCCGAGCCAGCGCGCCACGGACGGCGCGGAGGCGCCGAGCCCCGCCGTCCGCCGGCCGTCCCGGCCGCCGCCGCGGTCGGCTCCGTACAGCGCGGCGAGCGCGGAGTCCATCGCCGCGTCCGTGCCGGAGAGCGTGTGCCCCGTACCGTCGGCGCCCGCCCCGCCGAGCACCATCCGCCAGCGGCGCAGCCGCTCGCCGCCGCCGGTGTCGCTCTCGTTGTCGATGTCGATGTCTGCGGTCATGCCGTCACCTCCGCGAGTTCGCCATGGTCCTGGGCTGTGGGGTGCCGGTGTTCGTCCGAGCCGAGGATGAGCCTCAGGACCGGCAGGACGGCGTCGGCGCGGGCCGTGTCCAGTCCGGGGCCGAAGCCGGGTACGGAAGCCTCCGCCGGCGCGGGTCCCCCGTCCGCGTCGGCGCCGCTCCCGCCGGACCCGCGCCGCACGAGTTCGCCCAGCGTGCGGCGTACGCCCGGCTCGTAGCCGGAGAACGTCCGGCGCAGCAGCGGCAGTACGTCAGTGAAGGAGCCCGGCTCCACTCCGGTCAGCCAGGCGTCGATCAGGCCGAGGAGCCGTTCGTCGTGGACCAGGAGCATGCCGCCCCCGGACGCGCCGCCCACGAAGCCCTCGATCCAGGCGGCGGCGTCGGGCGGCGGGGTGCCGGGCGAGAGCGCGAGCCCCATGAGGAGCGCGGCCCGCTCCTGGGTGAGCCGTCCGTCGTCCAGCAGGAGCCTGGCCGCCCGCCCCCGGATCACCCCGGGCACGGTGTCGCGCTCCGCGAGCTTGCGCAGGACGGCCTCCCAGCGCTCGGCCGGCTCCGGGGCCCTGCCGTCGGTCAGGAGGCCGACGGCGGTGTGGACGTGGTCGAGGTGGCGCCGCATCTCGGCGGCGCCGTCCGCGTCGAGCCCGGAGCACGCGGGCGGCAGCCCCACGCAGATGCGCTCGACGAGCCCGGCCGCGACGTCCCCGAGGGCCCCGGTGTCGGTGGACCGTACGTCGCCGTAGCGCAGGGAGCGGGCCAGGGCGGGCAGCGCCCCGGCCAGCCGGCCCACGTCGGTGTCGAGGGCGGCGCGGTCGGCGAGGGCCCGCAGCACGGCGGGCAGGGCGTCGGGCAGTCCGGCCGGGAGGCAGCGCTCGGCCAGTTCGGTGACCTCGGCGAGCGTGGTGGCGGAGCGGGCGCGGGACTCGGCGTTGGCGGTGGCTGCGGAGAGCACGGTGGTGCCCCAGATACCGGCTTCCGCGACCCGTACGGACAGCTCGGGCTCCCAGCACAGCCGCCAGGTCTCCCGGAACGTGCCGGTGCTCGTCCGGCCCGCGGCGGGCTCGCCCCAGCCGATGCCGAGCAGCCGCAGCCGGTGCAGCAGCGCGCTCTTCGCGGCGTCGGTCTCCTTACGGAGGTCGAGGTCCACTTCGCGCTCCAGGGCCTGCGGCTTGAGGCGCAGGGTGCGCTGGAGCCGGGTGAGGTCGCGCTGGAGGGGCACGGCGGGCGCCTCGTCGGGGACCTCGCCGAGCACGTCACCGACGATGAGCCGGTCCCTGATGAGCCCGAGCGGTATCTCGGAGCCCTCGCACATGACGGCGCGGACCGCGTCGATGGTCTCGGTGAGCCCGGCCAGGGGTCTGCCGCGCACGGTGGCGAGCGTCTCGGCGAGCCGGACCGCCTCGATGACATGCGCGGAGGAGACGGGCCGGTCCTCCTCTCTGAGCAGCCCGGCGACCTTGGTGAGCCAGCGCTCCACGGGCCGGTCGGCCGCCTCGAAGAGATGCCCGTACCAGCCGGGTGAGTCGATGCCCGCGCCGTAGCCGCTGTACCGGGCGAGCCGGCGATGGGTCCAGGGCACCCAGGTGATGTCGGCCTTGAGCTTGGGCAGTCCCTTGAGCAGGGCGCGGTCGGCGGTGACGGTGGTCTTCTCGCGCAGCGCGGGCACGTGCCAGGCGCCGCAGACGACGGCGACCGCCTCGTCGCCGTGCTCCTTGAACTCCCGGCGCGCCGCGCGCAGCTGGAGCCGCATGTGGGCCTCGCGGACGCGGTCGCGCCGGTGTCCGCCGTCGCCGTACTCCTCGCGCAGCGCGCCCATGGCCTCGGCGACGCCCTCGAACGGGGCGAAGGGGTCGGCCTCGGCTCCGGGGGTCCGGTGTTCGACGACGTCCTCCCACCAGCGCTCGGGGTCGTCGTAACCGGCGGCTTCGGCGAGTACGGCGAGCGGATCGACGCGCAGCGCGGCGCCGTCGGGGGCGGGCGGCGCTCCGGGTGGCGCTCCGGGAGCCGGCAGCCCGTCGCGCGCCTCGTCCTCCTGGGCGAGTGCCAGGGAGTGCGCCGCCGGCAGATCGATGAACCGCGCCGGTACGCCGTGCTCCAGGGCCCAGCGGATCGCGACCCACTCCGGGGAGAAGGCGGCCAGCGGCCAGAACGCGGCGCGGCCGGGATCGTCCACCGCGTGCGCGAGGAGCGCGACGGGGGGCCGCATCGCCTCGTCGGCGGCGAGCGCCAGCAGCGCGTCGCCCTCGGGCGGCCCCTCGATCAGCACGACCTTCGGCGCGCCCGCGTCGAGCGCCTCGCGCACCGCCCGGGCGGAGCCGGGGCCGTGGTGGCGGATCCCGAGCAGCAGCGGCCCGCCCGCGCGGGGCGCGGGTGCCGCGTCCGGTGCCCGCGATCCCTGATGTGCCTCCGGACGCACCTCCGGGTGTGCGTCCGGGGGCGCCTGCGGGGTGTGTGCGGTGGTCATGCGCTCACCTCGCGGCAGGCGCGGTAGAAGTCCTTCCAGCCGTCGCGCTCCCGCACGACCGTCTCCACGTACTCCTGCCAGATCACCCGGTCCGCCGCCGGGTCGCGGACGACCGCGCCCAGGATGCCCGCCGCCACGTCGGCAGGCCGCAGCACACCGTCCCCGAAGTGGGCGGCGAGGGCCAGGCCGTTGGTGACGACGGAGATCGCCTCGGCGGTGGAGAGCGTCCCCGAGGGGGACTTGAGCTTCGTACGGCCGTCGGTCGTGACGCCGTCGCGCAGCTCGCGGAAGACCGTGACGACCCGGCGGATCTCGTCGATGCCCTCGGGACCGCCCGGCAGGTCGAGCGAGCGGCCCAGCTGGTCGACGCGGCGGGAGACGATGCCGACCTCCGCCTCCGGGGTCGCGGGCAGCGGCAGGACGACGGTGTTGAACCGGCGGCGCAGCGCGCTGGAGAGGTCGTTGACCCCGCGGTCCCGGTCGTTGGCCGTGGCGATCAGGTTGAACCCGCGGACGGCCTGCACCTCCTGTCCCAGCTCGGGCACCGGCAGGGTCTTCTCCGACAGGATCGTGATGAGCGAGTCCTGCACATCGGCGGGGATACGGGTGAGTTCCTCGACCCGGGCCGTCATGCCGTCGGACATGGCGCGCATCACCGGGCTGGGTACGAGCGCGTCGCGGCTGGGGCCGTGGGCGAGGAGCTGCGCGTAGTTCCATCCGTAGCGGATCGCCTCCTCGGGGGTGCCCGCCGTGCCCTGCACCAGCAGGGTGGAGTCACCGCTGACGGCCGCCGCGAGGTGTTCGGAGACCCAGGTCTTCGCGGTGCCGGGCACGCCGAGGAGCAGCAGTGCCCGGTCGGTGGCGAGGGTGGTGACCGCGACTTCCACGATCCGGCGCGGCCCGACGTACTTCGGCGTGATCACCGTCCCGTCGGGCAGTGTCCCGCCGAGCAGATAGGTGGCCACGGCCCAGGGCGACAGCCGCCATCCGACGGGCCGCTGCCGGTCGTCGGACGCGGCCAGGGCCGTCAGTTCGTCGGCGAACGCGTCCTCGGCGTGCGGGCGCAGCAGCGCGCCTCCGGCGGCCTCGGTAGCCTCGCTGGCCTCGCTGGTCTGCGACGCGGTGGTTTCGGGCACGGTCATGGATCCCCCTCCAGATCGATGGACCTGATGTGCGTTCCACGGTGCACCACGCCACTGACAATCGGTCTTCGCCGCAGGCCGGGGAAGGCGGGGCGACCGTCGTTGTTCCGCCGGTGTTCGCAGGTCAGAGCGATTGTCAGTGGCGGGTTCTACGGTCTTGGACATGGATGAGACGGGGGTGCGCCCGACGGCGGAACAGGTGCTGGCTCTGGCACCTGACGCCGCGTCGCGCAAGGCGGGGACCAAGCTGGGCACGGCGGGACCGTGGTCGGACACGGGCGGTGGCGGCGCCGAGGGGGCGGTGTGGGGGCTGTGCGCGGGCAGCGGCGGCAAGCCGTACCGGACCGTGGTGGACATCACCGGGCCCGCCTACACGTGCAGTTGTCCGAGCCGGAAGTTTCCGTGCAAGCACGCGCTGGGCCTGCTGCTGCTCCTGGCGTCGGACGAACAGGCCGTCGACGGGACGGCTCCGGCGCCCGGCTGGGCCGAGGAGTGGCTCGCCAAGCGCCGTGAACGCGCCGGGGAGAGGGGCACGGGGAGTCCGGCGGAGGCGGCGCCGGGCAAGCCCGCCGACCCGGAGGCGGTCCTGCGCAGGGCCGAGCGGCGGGCCGCGCGGATCACGGCGGGGGCCACGGAGCTGGAGCAGCGGCTGACGGACCTGCTGCGCGGCGGACTGGCGGCGGCCGAGCAGTCGGGATACGGGCTGTGGGAGGAGACGGCGGCCCGGATGGTGGACGCGCAGGCCCCGGGGCTGGCGGGCCGGGTGCGGGAGTTGGGGGCCATACCCGGATCGGGCCCCGGCTGGCCGGTGCGGCTGCTGGAGGAGTCCGCGCTCCTGCATCTGCTGAGTACGGCGTGGCTGGGGCGCGACCGGCTGCCCGAGCCCCTGGCGGCCACGGTCCGCACCCGGGTCGGGCTGCCGTCGGCCGCAGGGAGCGCGCCGGTCCGGGACCACTGGCTGGTGCTGGCGCAGTCCGACTCCTCGGACGGCAAGCTCATCACGCGCCGGATCCGGCTGTACGGGCGGGATTCGGGGCGTTCGGCGCTGGTGCTCTCCTTCGGCGCTGCGGGGCGGTCTCCGCAGCTGGGGCTGCCGGTGGGCCTGATGATCGAGGCGGAGATCCTGCCGCATCCGGGCGCCGGGCAGCTGCGGGCCGACTGGGGACGGCAGTTCGGCCCGCCGGGCCCGATCGAGGGGCCGCCGCCCGGCGGATCCACCGGGGCGGCGATCGAGGCGTACGGCTCGGCGCTGCGGGCCGACCCGTGGCTGGACTCCGTGCCGGTGACACTGCGTCAGGTCGTGCCCGTGCAGAGGGGCGGCGGCGGCTGGCAGCTGGCCGACGCGGACGGCGAGTCCGCGCTGCCCCTGGCGTCCACCGGCCTGTCCCGCTCCGGGCTGTGGAAGCTCGCCGCGCTGTCCGGCGGCGGCCCGCTCACGGTCTTCGGCGAGTTCGGCCATCGCGGCTTCCAGCCGCTGGCGGCCTGGGCCGAGGACCTGGCGGGGACGGTCCCGCTCACCTGACCACGCCCCCTTCGGAGGACCCGACACCCGCACGGAGGACCCGATGACCAGCACCACGAGCACAAACGCCACCAGCACCAGCACGAACGACGCCACGACTCCCTGGGAGAAGCTCGTCGTCTCCGCCCTGCTCGGCACGGACCGCCGCACGCCGCCCACGGACCTCACGGGCGGCGGCAAGGACGCGCCCGTGGCCCTGCTGGACGCCGCCGCGCTCCACACCGTGCGGCGCAGGGCGGGCCTGCTTCCCGCGCGCGCCGGGCACCGGCCCGAGGCAGCGCCGCACGACGGCCGGCGGCCGCTGCCGGAAGCGGCCGGCAGGCGGCTCGCACTGCTGCTCGCCGACCGGTCGGCGCCCTCCGGCGGCGGCCGCCGGGGCGCGGCGCCGGATCTCGGCGAGCTGCTCCCGCAGTGGCTGGCCGCCGCCAATCAGCAGGGTTACCGCGCGCCCGCCGCCGCCCTGCCCGCGCTGCTGGACGCCGCACGCGCGCGTACCGATCTACGGCCCCAGACCCTGATGTTCACCGGACCGCGCGGACTCTGGCTCGCCGGGCTCAACCCCGAGTGGAAATTCGCCCTGCGCGGGGCGCCGGGCAGTTCGGCGCTGCCCCGGGCACGGGACGCCGAGGCGGTCGGGCGTCTCTGGGAGGAGGGCCTGTTCGCCGAGCGGATCGCGCTGCTCTCCGCCGTACGCGCCGAGGACCCTGAGACCGCGCGGGCGCTGCTGGCCACGACCTGGGGCACCGAGCGCGCCGAGGACCGGCTGATGTTCCTCGACTCCCTGCGGACCGGTCTCTCGGCCGCCGACGAGCCTTTTCTGGAACAGGCGCTGTCGGACCGCAGCCGCAATGTCCGCTCCACCGCCGCCGAGTTGCTGTCCGCGCTGCCCGGCTCCGCGTTCGCCCAGCGGATGGCCGCCCGCGCGGCGACCTGCGTGAGCATGGACCGTACGGGCGGCGGACAGGTCGTCGTGGTCGAGGCACCGCACGAATGCGATACGGACATGCAGCGCGACGGCGTGCTCCCGGCCCCGCCCACCGGCCGCGGCGAACGTTCCTGGTGGCTGGGCCAGTTGGTGGAGGCCGCGCCGCTGGGCACCTGGCCTGCCAGGCTCGGCGGCCGGACGCCGGAGGAGATCGTCGCGCTGCCCGTCCTGGACGAGTGGGCGGACGAGCTGCACGCCGCGTGGTGCAGGGCGGCCGTCAGACAGCGGGACGCGCGCTGGTCCGCCGCGCTGCTCGGCCCGCCCTCGGCCTCCCCGGCCGGCGGTCCCGGCACCGGTCCCGGCACCTCGTCCCTGGCCGAACGGGCCCAGCTCCTGGCCACCCTGCCCGCCGCCGAACGGTCGGCGTGGATCGCCTCGTTCATCTCCGCGCACGGCCTGTCGGAGGCGTTCCAGCTGCTCGGCGTCTGCGCGGTGCCCTGGGCGGAGCCCGTGGGCCGCGCGGTCGTGGACGCCCTGGACATAGCCAGGGACGCGGGCAGCTATCCCTGGAGCTTCAGCGGGGTCATGGGCCTCGCCGAGCGGTGCCTCGACCCGGCGGAAGCGGCCCGGCTGGAACTCCTCACGGCCACCCCCGACGAGCCGGAAGGCGCGTCGCCCGGCGCGGGCGGGTACTGGTCGGAGGCGTTCCAGCGCCTGGTCTCCACGCTGCGGCTGCGCGCCGCCATGCTGGCGGAGCTGACCGGCCCCGGGACGCCGTACGGGGAGCGGCGGGGCGAGCCGTTGGGGGCGCCATCGGGGGCGCCGTAGGGGGAAGCCGCTTCACGCACCGGCCGGCTGGCGGACATGGGCGTTGACCCAGGCGACGATCGCCGTGGTCGTGGCGCCCGGGGTGAAGATCTCGGCCACCCCCAGCTCCTTCAGCGGGACGATGTCGTCCTCGGGGATGATGCCGCCGCCGAAGACCTTGATGTCCTGTGCGTCGCGCTCCTTCAGAAGCGCGATCACCTTGGCGAAGAGCGTGTTGTGGGCGCCCGAGAGGATGGACAGGCCGATCGCGTCGGCGTCCTCCTGGATCGCGGTGTCCACGATCTGCTCCGGAGTCTGGTGCAGGCCGGTGTAGATGACCTCCATGCCGGCGTCGCGCAGCGCCCGCGCGATCACCTTCGCCCCTCGATCGTGGCCGTCGAGCCCCGGCTTGGCCACCACCACACGAATCGGACCAGCCACACCCATCACTGCCTCCACATACGAGATGCCGTCATCGGCACGTGCCTCCACGCCCGGCGCCGGGTGGGCCCCGGGCACGGAGTAGTGAACGAACGTTATCCACAGCATCCCGCAACTCGTCGTTTCGCGAAGGTCGGCGAGGGGGAAATCACATGTGGGACATGTTCGCTTTGCGGCGTTCCGTTACCACTCGGCACACCCGGCCGGGCAGGAGGGCCGCAAGGGGAGCCGCAGCGGAAGTCGCCGCACGGGCGGCCGTTCCACCGCGCCGCCAGCCGCGCGGCACGGTGGACCGGCTCCGTGCGGCCACCTCCTGCCGGACAGGACCTGGCGGCGCCCCTTGAGGGCGCGCGGGGGACAGAGCCGTCACCCGGGCGCCGCGCCGGAGGTCGGCCATGAAGGTCTTGCCGTTCCAACCCCCACTCCCCTCACTTCCGCCCCTTCTCTCCGTCTCCCTCCCCCGCCTCCCCCTCCCAGCCGTCTCCCTCCCCTTCCTGAGCCGCGTGCGACACGCCCGGCTTCCCGTCGCCCTGCTCCGCGCCACCGCACTCGATCTGGCGATCCTCACCGGCCACGCCCTCCTCTATCCGGCCGGGATCGCCCAGGAGCGCCGCGCCGCCGCCCTGCCGCCGGAAGCCTCCGCACTGCCCACCGAGGGCCGCGCCCGCCCTCCCGTCGTCCTGCTCCACGGCTTCGTCGACAACCGCTCGGTCTTCGTCCTGCTGCGCCGCTCCCTCGCCCGGCACGGCTGGCGTCACCTCGTATCCCTCAACTACTCGCCGCTGACCTGCGATGTCCGCACGGCGGCCGAGCTGCTCGGCCGGCACATCGAGGAGATCAGCGCGCGCACAGGACACCAGCGGGTCGACATCGTCGGGCACAGCCTCGGCGGCCTGATCGCCCGCTATTACGTGCAGCGCCTGGGCGGTGACCTCCGGGTACGGACCCTCGTCACCCTCGGCACGCCCCACGAGGGCACGACCGTCGTCCCGCTCGCGAACGCCCATCCGGTCGTCCGGCAGATGCGGCCCGGATCGGCGGTGATCGAGGAGTTGCGGCTGCCCGCGCCCGGCTGCCGTACGCGATTCGTGAGTTTCTGGAGCGATCTCGACCAGCTGATGGCCCCCGTCGGGACGGCCCGCATCGAACATCCCGACCTGTGCGCCGAGAACGTGAAGGTCAGCGGGGTCGGCCATCTCGGCCTGCCGGTCCATCCGGCGGTCGCCGCCGGCATCCGGCACGCCCTGGAGACGGACCCCACGCCCGACGCGCACACCGCCTCCGGCTCCGCATCCGCCGACGGATCCATATCGGTCGCCTGACCCGACAGCCCTCGCCCCGACGGCAGTTGCTCGAACATTTATCGAACGTAAGGCCAAAGCTGCGCCCACAGTTCCCCGAAACACGGCCGAATGACCGTTTCCGTGAACCACGAAACCCACGGAAGATTGTCGCCGTCGCATACCGCCGGGTACAGTCGCGGCCACTGCTTTCCTTCCGGGACCCTTCCGATCGATCCGATCACGAAGGGACCCCGGACACCCTGGTTCTGCTGCCGAGGCGAGAGAGAAGTTGGTGAACGACCAGCACGCCCACGCCGGGTACGCCGCACATGACGGTTACCAGAACGGCAGCTTCGCGACGGATCCGCTCTTCGGCAACCTTCCGGACGGCTCGGCCGGTTCGGGGGGACACACCGACCAGCCGGGCCACTCCGGTTACGAGAAGCCTTACGAGACGTCCGGCTACGAAACCTCCACGGCCCCCTCCGCTCCGTACGACACCGGCCAGTACGACTCCACGCAGTGGAGCACCGGCGCCCACGCGACCGTGGGGTACGACACCTACGGCACGCCTCAGTACGACACCAGCGGCCAGTGGGCCACCGTCAGCGCCGACACCTCGGGCAAGTGGGACGCGACCGCGTGGAACACCGCACCCGAGGCGCATCAGCCGAACGGGTCGGGCGCGGCCGGGCAGTTCGAGAACGCCCCCTTCGACAACGGGCAGTTCGAGAGCGGACAGTTCGACGCCCAGCGGTTCCAGAACGCCACGTTCGACAACACGCCGTTGGAGAACTCGTCGTTCGAGAACCCCGCGTACGGCTACGACACCGCGCATCAGGCGCAGGACCTGGGCCAGGGTCTCGACGCCGAGCGGTTCGGCAACGGCCCCTTCGAGTACGAGGCCACCGCCCAGTGGACGGCTCCCTCGTTCGACACCGGCGCGTACGAAGCCGCCTGGAACACGCCCGGGACGACGCACGAGTCCCACCAGGACACGGTCCTCGTGGCGGCAGTCGTACCGGAGCAGTACGGCGCGGACTCCTCGTACGAGGCGGATCCCGCCCAGCAGTACAGCCCGGGGGCCGACTTCGGCGCGCCGGGCCCCGAGCCTGAACGGGCGTACGACACGGAAGCCGACGCCGAACAGGCGTCAGCGGCCGACTCCGCCCATGGTCCCGACTCCGGCTTCGGATCAGGATCCGGCTCCGACTCCGGGGCCGAGGACACGCACGAACCCGAATCACTGCACATGGCGGCGACCATGACGGTCCCCGCCGTCAGCGTCACCCCCCGCCCGGTGGGCCGGGCCGGCGGCAGCGGAAGCGGTGGCCGAGGCCGCCGCCGCACCCCCGCCAAGCGCTCCGCACTCCTCACGATCGCCGTCCCGTCCGCCTGTGTGATGGGCGTCGCCGGTGTCGCGGCGGCCTCGGTCAGCGGCCTCAGCGGCGGCGAGGACAGCAAGGACGACAAGGCCACCACGGCCTCCGCGGCCGACACCGCCAGTCAGAAGCCCGCGGCCGCCGCCGCGGCCAACAAGAAGCTGGACACCCAGCTCGCCACCCTCAGCGCGGGAGCCCGCGACTTCGGCGACCGCGCCAGCCGTACGCAGGAGCGCATCGACCTCCAGGCCCGCCAGGAGGCGGACCGCAAGAAGCGCGAGGCGGAGGCGGCCCGCAAGGAAGCGGAACGCCCCAAGTTCGTGCTTCCCGTCTCGCAGCACGGGCTCAGCGCCTACTACGGCCAGGCCGGCGTCAACTGGATGTCCGTGCACACCGGAATCGACTTCCCGGTCTCGTACGGGACGCCGGTGATGGCCGCGACGGACGGCACCGTACGCACGCAGTACAACAGCGCCTACGGCAACATGGCCATCGTGACCTCGCCCGACGGCACCGAGACCTGGTACTGCCATCTCAGCAGCACCAAGATCCGGTCCGGCTCGGTCAAGGCCGGTGACGTGATCGCCTACTCGGGAAGCTCGGGCAACTCCACCGGACCGCACCTGCACTTCGAGGTACGGCCCGGCGGCGGCTCCGCGATCGACCCGCTGCCGTGGCTGCGCAGCCACGGCGTCGACCCGACCTGACGGGAACCCGGCCCGACGGGAGCGACGGCCGCCGCCGTTCCCGTCCGCTATCCGCCGCACCCATATACGTACGATCGGACCGAGGCCCCCTCTCAGGAGCGGGCCCCGGTCCGTTCTCGGCCGCGCGCGCCCGCGCCTACAGCTTCTCGACCGGCGCGTACCGCAGCAGCAGCCGCTTGGGCTTGGTGTCCCCGAAGTCGACCGTCACCTGCGCGTCCGCGCCCGTACCCGTCACCGCCATCACCGTGCCGAGGCCGAACTGGTCGTGTGTGACGCGGTCCCCGATGGCCAGGGAGATCACCGGCTTGTCGGTCGCACGCCGGGTGGCGAACCCCGTGGGACCGCCGGAGCGAGACCGCGCGGCGGCCGAGGACGACAGCGAGGACGTGATCCCGGACACCGGGCCCGCCGGGATCTGCGCGCCGGTCCGCTTCCACTCCAGATGCTCGCCCGGAATCTCCTCCAGGAACCGCGACGGCGGGTTGTAAGCGGGCTGCCCCCAGGCGCTGCGCATCGACGACCGCGTCAGATAGAGCCGTTCACGGGCGCGCGTGATGCCGACGTACGCGAGCCGCCGCTCCTCCTCCAGCTCCTTCGTCTGGCCCAGGGAACGCATGTGCGGGAAGACGCCGTCCTCCATGCCCGACAGGAACACCACCGGGAACTCCAGGCCCTTGGCGGTGTGCAGCGTCATCAGCGTGATGACCCCGGAGCCGTCCTCGTCCTCGTCGGGGATCTGGTCGGAGTCGGCCACGAGGGCCACCTTCTCCAGGAACTCGGCGAGAGTGGGAGGCCCGGCGGGCACGACGGCGGCGCCGTCGCCCTCGGTCTGTCCCTCTCCCCCGTCCTGTCCTTCGTCGTCCTGCCCCTCGTTCCGTCCCGCCGCCTGGCCGCGCTCCTGCTCGAACTCCAGCGCCACCGCCGCCAGTTCCTGGAGGTTCTCGATCCGCGTCTCGTCCTGCGGGTCCGTCGACGCCTGAAGCTCCGCCAGATAGCCGGTCCGTTCGAACACGGCCTCCAGGACCGTCGCGGGGCCCGCTCCCGACTCCACGATCGTGCGCAGGTCCTCCATCAGCGTGTTGAAGCGCTTGACGGCGTTGGCGGAGCGCGCCGCCATCCCGTACGCCTCGTCCACGCGCCGCAGCGCCTGCGGGAAGGTGATCTTCTCCCGGAGGGCGAGGGCGTCGATCATCGCCTCCGCGCGGTCCCCGATGCCGCGCTTGGGCACGTTGAGGATCCTGCGCAGCGGTACGTTGTCCTCCGGATTGGCCAGCACCCGCAGGTAGGCCAGGACGTCGCGGACCTCCTTGCGCTCGTAGAAGCGCACGCCGCCGACGACCTTGTACGGCAGGCCGACCCGGATGAAGATCTCCTCGAAGACACGCGACTGCGCGTTCGTCCGGTAGAAGACCGCTACGTCGCCCGCCCTGGCCTCGCCCGAGTCCGTCAGCCGGTCGATCTCGTCCGCGACGAACTGCGCCTCGTCGTGCTCCGTGTCCGCGACATAGCCGGTGATCCGGGCGCCGGCTCCGGCGTTCGTCCACAGGTTCTTCGGGCGGCGGCTCTCGTTGCGCTCGATGACCGCGTTGGCGGCGCTGAGGATCGTCTGCGTGGAGCGGTAGTTCTGCTCCAGGAGGATCGTGGTCGCGTCGGGGTAGTCCTCCTCGAACTGGAGGATGTTGCGGATCGTGGCGCCCCGGAAGGCGTAGATCGACTGGTCGGCGTCCCCGACCACGCACAGCTCGGCCGGGTGGTGTCCCTCGCCCGAGGGGCCCACCAGCTCGCGTACGAGCGTGTACTGCGCGTGGTTGGTGTCCTGGTACTCGTCCACCAGGACATGCCGGAAGCGCAGCCGGTAGTGCTCGGCGACGTCGGGGAACGCCTGGAGCAGATGGACGGTGGTCATGATGATGTCGTCGAAGTCCAGGGCGTTGGCCTCGCGCAGCCGCCCCTGGTACATCCGGTACGCCTCGGCGAGCATCTTCTCGAAGCCGTCGGCCGCCTGACCGGCGAAGGTCTCCTCGTCGATCAGCTCGTTCTTCAGGTTCGAGATCTTGGCGCTGAAGGACTTGGGCGGGTAGCGCTTGGGGTCGAGGTCCAGATCGCGGCAGACCAGGGCCATCAGGCGCTTGGAGTCGGCCGCGTCGTAGATCGAGAAGGACGAGGTGAAGCCGAGCCTCTTCGACTCCCGGCGCAGGATCCGCACGCAGGCGCTGTGGAAGGTCATGACCCACATGGCGTTGGCGCGCGGGCCGACGAGTTGCCCGACGCGCTCCTTCATCTCACCGGCGGCCTTGTTGGTGAAGGTGATCGCCAGTATCTGCCCGGGGTGGACGCTGCGGGTCCCCAGCAGATGCGCGATCCGGTGGGTCAGCACGCGCGTCTTGCCGGATCCGGCCCCGGCCACGATGAGCAGGGGCGATCCGGTGTGCACGACGGCGGCGCGCTGCTCGTCGTTCAGCCCGTCGAGCAGCGCGGCGGGATCGACGACCGAGCGCGGGGCGCCGTCGCGGTGGTACGGGTCCCGTGTCGGCGGCGCGTCGAACGCGCCCCCGAAGAGGTCGTCGGGCACCTGCTCCGGGGCGTGGTCGTCCGGCTCCTCGGGCGGCGGCGGGTGCCCGTCACCGGAGGGCTGGAGGTCCGCCAGGAAACTGTCGTCAAAGAGGCTGCTCATCGCCTTCCGAGTCTAGGCCGCCGCACTGACAGTCCGCGCCCGCCTCCCGAAGTCTCCGCGCCCGTGTGAGTTGCGCGACCCCGCCGAGCGGTGGACTCCGCACCCCCGCCGCACCTACGATCAAGCGATCAAGGAATTACCGAGCGTGACGCTATACCCTCCCTTGGCCCGCCTCGCACCTCACTCCCGCAAATGGTCACGAAAATGTTTCGGGCATATCGACCATCCACCTTCACATCAGCAGCACAATTTGGCTAGCGTGCTCGATCAGGCAGCCCGTATCCCCCAGGCGACCCACGCCAAGCGGGCGGCCCGCGCCGAATTCGGCCTTCCCGCAGGGAAGTTCGAAACCGGGGACCCACTCTGCACCACCGGGGTGAATCGGGCCGTACGCTTCCCCGTACGCACAAGGCCCGTAGGGCAGCCTTCCGTTCCGCCCGAACCCGACAGCTAACCCGGTAGGCGGTCCACGGAAGGAGATGCCGACCTTGGCGTCGCATCGCAAGTCGCGCACCCGTAGCGGCGTAGGCACCAACTCCCCTGCCGTCGGGGTCACCACGGCCGCCATCGCCTCGGTCACGCTGCTGTCGACGCAGGGCGCGGCCGCCGCGCCCGCCGAGCCGAACCCCTCGGTCGAAGAGGTACAGAAGAAGGTCGACGACCTGTACCGCCAGGCCGGGAGCGCGACGCAGCAGTACAACAAGGCGAAGACGGCCACGGCGAAGCAGAAGAGCACGGTCGACCGGGTACGCGACAACGTCGCCAAGAGCGCCGACAAGCTGAACGAGGCCCGCCGCACGCTCGGTTCGTACGCCGCCACGCAGTACCGCGAGGGCACCGTCGCGCCGACCGCCGCCCTGATCTTCGCGGACAGCCCGCAGTCGTTCCTGGAGCAGAAAGAGGTGACGGACCGGCTGGCCGAGCGCCGGCAGGGCGCCGTCGCGGACTTCCAGTCCCAGCAGGCCGACCTGGCGCGGCAGCGCGAGCGGGCCACCGAGAGCCTGGAGTCGCTCGCCGACTCGCAGACCTCGCTGCGCACCAGCAAGGAGACCGTCCAGAAGAAGCTGGCCGAGGCGCGCACGCTGCTGACAAGGCTGACCTCCGAGGAGCGGGCCCGGCTGGCCGCCCTGGAGCGCAAGAAGGAGGACGAGGCGCGGCGCGAGGCCGAGGCCAAGTCCAAGGCGGCTGCCCACGCCGCGGCGCGGGCAGCCGAGCGCGAGCGGCAGGAGCGCCAGGAACGGCGCGAGCGGCAGGAGCAGCCCTCCGCCGCCGGGCCCGAGTCCCCGGCCGCCACGGGCGCGGGTACGACGGGCACGGGTACGACGGGCACGGACGCCGGCGCCGGTACGGCAGGCGCTACGGGCAGCACCGCGGGCGGCGCCGCGGGAGGCGCCGCGGGAGGCACGCCCTCCTCGGCGGGCAGCGCGTACGCCACCAAGGCCGCGAAGGTGCTCGCCTTCGCCCGCGCGCAGATCGGCAAGCCGTACGTCTGGGGCGCCTCGGGCCCCAGCTCGTACGACTGCTCGGGGCTGACGCAGGCCGCGTGGAAGGTGGCCGGCGTGGAGCTGCCGCGCACCACCTGGGACCAGGCGAACACCGGCACCCGCGTCGCGACCGACGGCCTTCTCCCTGGCGATCTGGTCTTTTTCTACGACGACGTCAGCCACGTGGGCATCTACATCGGCGACGGCATGATGATCCACGCTCCCAAGCCGGGCGCGAACGTCCGCGAGGAATCGATCTACTACATGCCGATCCACGGCAGCGTCCGCCCGGCCTGACCGGCCGCTCCCGCGAGGACCTGGCCGACGGAACGCGCGTGGGTCAGGTCCAGAGCGTCGCGATGAGGATGTTGGCCACGGTCAGCCCGCCCACCGCGCCGAACAGCGGCTTCGGGGCGGTCTCCTCGTCGCGCTTCACATAGACGATGCCGAGGATCACGATCAGGACGGCCATCTTGACGCCGATCTTGATGTTGTTCAGCGTGTGGCCGTCGGCCTGGTTGAGGCCCACCAGCGCCATCCCGGTGATCAGCATCGTCAGCGCGCCGTGCAGCATCGCCGGGCTGAACCGGGCCGTTCCCGCGCTCATCGACTTCATCTGGGTGAGGAAGCCGCCGAGCAGCGAGGCTATGCCGATGATGTGCAGGGCGACAAAGAGATTGATCAGTACGTCCATGATTCGGAGCCTAGTGGCGCCCATATCAGCACTCTTCGGTAAGGCACCCCTCAGTCGCGATTCCGGTCACAGCACGGCCGCAGAGTGACGTAACCCCCGTAGCGTCCCGATCGCAAAGCGCTCGGGATTGGTCGGCTCCGGGCAATACCGTCCTGCCGAGGCCGGATCGTGATCTGGAGCCTTAGCGTCCTTCTCCAGAGACAGCAGACGGACAGAAGGACGTGGACGCCCCCGTGGCTGCGCACCGCAAACGTAAACAGCGCCCGCTCTCCGGCCAGGCCGGCCGGACGGCCGCCACTCTCGCGCTCGCCGGAGCCGCGACCGCCACCACCGCGGTCGCCCCCTCCCCCGCGCACGCCGAGCCCCGGCTGACGGCCGCGCAGGTCAAGGCCAAGGTGGACCGGCTGTACGAGCAGGCGGAGAGCGCCACCGAGCGGTACAACGGCGCGAAGGTGAAGGCGGACGACGCCCGTGCCTCGCTCACCCTGCTGCGCGACGAGGCCGCCCGCAGGGCGGAGGGGCTCAACACCTCGCGCGACGCGCTCGGTTCGATCGCCGCCGCGCAGTACCGCTCCGGCGGCCTCGATCCCGCCGTACAGCTCGGTCTCAGCTCCAAGCCCGAGGAATTCCTCGAAGGCGCGGCGCTGGCCGAACGGACCGGCGCCCGGCAGGCCGCGATGATCGCGTCGATCCGCCGGGAACTCGGGCAGATCGCCGGGCTGCGCGCGCGGGCCGACAGCCGGGTGGCGGATCTCAGGGCCCGTCAGTCCGAACTGGCCCGGCACAAGTCCGACGTCCGGGCCAAGCTGGACTCGGCCCAGCGGCTGCTGGACCGGCTCACCACCGCGCAGCGCGCCCGGTACGACCAGCGGAACGCTCCGGATTCCGACGGGCAGCAGGGGCAGGGCCGGGGGCAGCGGGCGGGCGCCGTGCCCGCGCCGAACTCCCGCGCCTCGGCGGCCGTCTCCTTCGCCTACGGGGCCATCGGCAAGCCGTACGTGTGGGGCGCCACCGGGCCCGGTTCCTTCGACTGCTCGGGGCTGACCCAGGCCGCCTGGCGCTCGGCCGGGGTCTCGCTGCCGCGCACCACGTACACCCAGATCAACGCGGGCCGGCGGGTGGGCCGCGATCAGCTCGCCCCGGGTGACCTGGTCTTCTTCTTCTCCGGTGTCAGCCATGTCGGGATCTATGTCGGCGGCGGGCAGATGATCCACGCCCCGCGCCCCGGCTCGGCGGTCCGGCTCGCGCCGATCGACCAGATGCCCTTCGCGGGCGCCGCGCGCCCTGCCTAGGGGCGTGTTGCGAAAGTAGCGCCGTCCAGGGGGCCACCCGGGCCCCGGGCTCGCCCACCCGGGCCCCCGGCCCGCCCCGCTTGGGTCCCGCCGGGGTGCCCCGTGCCCTCCGCTGATCCACGATGAGCAGCGGAACAGTACGGAGCGGTACGGAACCGAGGGGGCGGGCGAAAGAGGGAAGCTGTGAGACGTGCCACCGCGGTCCGCGCGACCGGGCTCCTCGTGGGCTCGCTCTTCGTCCTGGCACCCGTCGGCGTCACCCCCCGGGGCTGCGGCGACCTCTCCGGCGGCCGGCTCTGCGTCGAGGGCCCGATCGGCGGCACGGGCGCCTTCACCACGCGTTACACCCGGCACCCGGGCCGGTCCGAGGTCGCCGTACGGCTCGGTTATCAGCGCAAGGACAGCCGGATCACCGCGTTTCCCGGCTGGTTCGGCACGCGGACGACCCGGCACGGCCACGCGGAGCTGTCCGGCGTGATCGACACCGAGCCGGGTGAGTGCGTCCGTGGCGTGCTGGAGGACCGCGGGGGCCGGCTGTACGTCACCCGGTGGCACTGCTCGTAGCGTCCGGGTGACGTACTGCCGTGTCACCCGGTGGCACTGCTCCTGGCGTCCGGCACCTGGATCGTGGTGACGCGTTGCGCGCCCTGGGCGGTCCCCGGGTGCGCGCTGGTCAGCTCCAGCCTGATCCGGGAGCCGGTGACCCGGTCGAAGGTGATGACCGTCGGCTCGTCGGAGGCGGTGGCCCAGTCGACGCTCTGGTGCCGTACGGCGGCGTACCGGTCCCCGTCCCAGTAGGAGACGGTGATCGAGGCGGGCAGGGTGTGCCGCGCGCCGACGGTGAAGGAGACCTCGACCGAGCCGAAGGTGCGGGGGCCGGGCCAGGCCACGGATATCCAGTCGGCCGGGCGGGCGCCGCTGAAGGCGGGCAGCAGCGCGGTGGCCGGCTTGGCGAAGGCGTTCGACCAGCCGGTGTCCGGGGAGCCGTCGAGCATGGCGGCGGGCAGAGTGTCCGGCGCCCCGGAGTAGCTCGCGTCGGCCGTCGGACCGCCCGGCGCTGCCGGCCCGGGGTCGGGTGCGAAGGTCCGGGGCGGGGTCGTCGACGCGTCGCGTACGGCCGTGGCGCGCACCGTGGTCGTGGCGGTGCGCAGCCCGTCCGCGCGGGCGGTGAGCGTGAGCGTACCGGCGGTGGTACCGGCGCGGACCACGGCGAGGGCCTTGCCGTGGAAGGCGGTCCGGGTGGATGCCTGGTAGCGCTCGGCGCTCTCCTGGCGCCCGTTGTCCAGGCCGGCCAGCGAGCCGCCGGTGGCCGTGAAGGCGATGCGGTGGCCGGCGTCGGGCACCACCACGCCGTGGTCGTCGATGACCTCGGCGGTGACGAAGCAGAGCGCGCGGCCGTCCGCGTCGACCCGGGTGCGGTCCGGGGTGAGCCGTACGGTGTACGGCCGCCCGGCGGTGCGCAGCACGTCGGTCGCCACCGTACGGCCTGCGCGCCGGGCGACGGCCTTGAGCACGCCCGGCGCGAAGGGGACGCGCCAGCTGAGGTGCAGTTTGCCCGCGCTGCCGTTGGGGCTGGTGTAACTGCCGGGGTACGGGCCCGAGGTGACGGTCCTGTCGTCGCCGGTGGCCTCCGTGGTCTCGCGGTAGGTCCGGCCGTCGGTGGTCCTCTTGATGTCGAAGCTCCGCACGCCCAGGGACGTGCCGTTGAGGAACAGCTCCACCGTGTCCGCGTTGGAGTAGGCCCAGACCTCGACGTTCTCGCCGCGCCGGTGGCCGGTCCAGTCCATGGGCAGCAGGTGGACCATGGGCAGCTCGCTCCACTGGCTCCGGAACAGGTAGTACATGTCCTTGGGGAAGCCGGCCGTGTCCATCGCGCCGAAGAACGACGCCTTCACGGGAAACACGTCGTACGGGGTGGGCTCGCCGATGTAGTCGATGCCGGTCCAGAGGAACTGTCCGGCGAAGAAGCGGCGGTCCCGGTCCTTCTTCAGCCCGTACTCGCCGCTCATCGTCCAGGGGGCGAGGTTGTTGTCGTAACTGGAGGTCGCGCGTCTGCCGGGGGTGTGGTTCTCGCCGGTGTTGAGGTGTTCGGGCTCCTGGTAGGTGGAGCGGGTGGAGGTCTGGGAGGAGGATTCGGACTCGAAGAGGAACAGGTGCGGGTAGCGCGCGTGCAGGGCGTCGACCGAGGCGGCCGTGTTGTAGTTCAGGCCGAGTCCGTCGAGTTCGGCGAGCATGAGGTCCGCCGGTGAGCCCACGGCGGGCAGGGAGCGGTACTTGTCCGAGCCGATCACGACGGGCCGGGTGTCGTCGAGGGCGCGGACGCCGTCGATGAGGCGCCGGGCCGTGGCCGGGCCGGTGGCGCCGGTGGAGTCGGGGATCTCGTTGCCGATGGACCACATGACGACGGCGGGCGAATTGCGGGCGGCGCGCACCATCTCGGCGATGTCGGCGTCGCTGTGGGCGTCGAAGAAGCGGGCGTAGTCGTAGCTGGTCTTGCGGGTCTGCCAGCAGTCGAACGCCTCGACCATCATGATGACGCCGAGCCGCTCGCAGGCCCGGATCAGCTCGGGGGAGGGCGGGTTGTGCGAGGAGCGGTACGCGTTGACGCCCATGGACTTCATGAGGGTGAGCTGGCGGACGATGGCGTCCTCGTGGGTGGCGGAGCCCAGCGCGCCCAGGTCGTGGTGGAGGTTGACGCCGCGGACCTTGGTGTGTTCGCCGTTGAGGGAGAGTCCGGTCTCGGAGCCGATGGTGACGTAGCGGAAGCCGAAGGTGGTGCGGTACGTGTCGAGCGTGGCGCCGCCGGACCGTAACTCGGTGTCCAGGGTGTACAGCCGCGGGGTGTCGAAGGACCACAGCAGGGGCCGGGCGACGGTCATCTCCAGATCCGCGGTGGCCGGTGATTCCGCCGGTACGTCGAGCTTCGAGGTCTCCCGCGCCACGGCCCGGCCGTCGGGATCGCGGACGGTGGTGACGACGGTGACCGGCCGGGCGGCGCCGGACTCGTTCCCGATCTCGATCCGCGCGCGGACGGTGGCGCGGCCGGAGCCGATCGTGTCGGCGAGGCCGGGCGTCGTCACGTACGTGCCCCAGCGCCGCACGTGTACGGGGTCGGTGACGACCAGCCGGGCGCTGCGGTGGATGCCGCTGCCCGAGTACCAGCGGCTGCTGGGCAGCCGGTTGCGTACTTCGACGGCGATGACGTTGGGGGTGGTGCCGTCGGTGTGCAGCAGGTCGGTGAGGTCGAGGGCGAACCCGGTGTAGCCGTAGGGGTGGTTGCCGACGAGTGTGCCGTTGCAGTGGACGTACGCGTCCATGTAGACGCCGTCGAACTCGACGGAGATCCGGCGGCCGGCGAGCGCGGGCGGCAGGGTGAAGGTGTTCCGGTACCAGCCGAGGCCGCCGGGGAAGAAGCCGGTGCCGGAGGTGGTGCCGGAGTCGGCGGTGGGGGTGAGTTCGATGCTCCAGTCGTGGGGTACCCGGACCTCGCGCCAGCCGGAGTCGTCGTGGCCGGGCTGCGCGGCGGTGGCGTAGGCGCCGGTCGGATCGGTGATGCCGGCGGGATTGACGAGGGCGAAGCGCCAGCCGTCGGTGAGTTCGATGGTCCTGGCCGGGGCAGTACGGGTGTCCGGCGCGGGTACGGTGCCCGCGGCGTTCGCGGTGCCCTGGGCGAGCGCGCCGGCCAGAGGTGCGGCGGTGCCGGCGATCAGGAGTGTCCTGCGTGGGACCGTCAAAGCGTTCTCCCTCGGTAGGCGCGCGACACCACACAGGGCATCAACCGGTGCCGACCGGGGTCAAGAGGCACGCACCACCTTTCACCATGAACACGCCAAGCACGCCTCCTCGGACCGGCCTCCGCGGACCGACCTCCGCGGACCGGCCGCCTCAGACCAGCCTGCGGGCCGTCGCCCAGCGGGTGAGTTCATGGCGGTTGGAGAGCTGGAGCTTGCGCAGCACCGCCGAGACATGCGATTCCACGGTCTTCACCGAGATGAACAGCTGCTTGGCGATCTCCTTGTACGCGTAGCCCCGCGCGATCAGCCGCAGCACCTCGCGCTCCCGCTGGGTGAGCCGGTCCAGGTCCTCGTCCACCGGCGGCGCGTCCGTCGACGCGAACGCGTCCAGGACGAAGCCGGCCAGCCTCGGTGAGAAGACCGCGTCGCCCTCCTGGACCCGGAAGACCGAGTCGACCAGGTCGGTGCCGGTGATCGTTTTGGTGACGTAGCCCCGGGCGCCGCCCCTGATGACCCCGATGACGTCCTCGGCGGCGTCGGAGACCGACAGCGCCAGGAACCGCACCGGGTTCTCCACGGCGCCCATCAGCGGCGCGCAGCGGCGCAGCACCTCCACACCGCCGCCACCCGGCAGATGGACATCGAGCAGCACGACCTCGGGACGGGTCGCGTTGATCACCGTGACCGCCTGGTCGACGTCGGCCGCCTCACCCACGACCTCGACGCCCGTCAGCTCCGTACGGCCGATCTCGGCCTGGACGCCGGTGCGGAACATCCGGTGGTCGTCGACGAGCACGACCCGCGCCCGCCGGCCGTCCCCGGCCCGGTCCGCGCCCCGCGCCCCCGTGCCCTCGGCCTGTACGCCCTCGCTCATGGTCACTGCCCCTCGCCCTCGTCGCTGCGCCGCCCGTGCGGCACCAGTGTCTCTCCCGGTCGGCTCCGCCCCGTCGCGGCACTATTACCGTACGGTCCCGGCTCATTCGACCGGAAGTCACCCAGGGCCGGGGCCTGCGCAAACGGGATGCCATTCGGCCTCGGCGTCATTCGGCCCGGTGTCATTCGCCTCGGTGTCATTCGGCCCGCTCCATCTCCAACTCGACTTCCGTGCCGCCGCCGGGCGCCGCGCTCAGCCGGGCCGTGCCGCCGTTGCGCTGCATACGGCCGATGATCGACTCGCGGACGCCCATCCGGTCGGCGGGCACCGCGTCCGGGTCGAAGCCGGGCCCCCGGTCCCGTACGGAGATGAAGACCGTGCGCCCCTCCACCTCGGCGAAGACCTGCACCGCGCCGCCCTCGCCCCCGTACTTGGCGGCATTGACCATCGCCTCGCGCGCCGCCTGTATCTGCGCGGCCAGCTTCTCGTCGAGCGGGCAGTCCCCGACGACCACGACCTCGATCGGCACCCCGTGGTAGTCCTCCACCTCGGCCGCCGTCCGCTTGACGGCCTCGGCGAGAGTGCTGGGCTCGTCCTCCTCGTCCTTGCCCGTGCCCTCCGGCCGGTAGAGCCAGGCACGCAGCTCACGCTCCTGGGCGCGGGCGAGCCGGCGGACCTCGCCCGCCTCGTCGGCGTTGCGCTGGATGAGGGTGAGGGTGTGCAGCACGGAGTCATGGACATGGGCGGCGACCTCGGCCCGCTCCTGCGCGCGGATGCGCATCAGCCGCTCCTCGGAGAGGTCCTGCGTCATCCGGACGAGCCAGGGCCCGGCGAGCAGCGCCACCCCGGCCACGACGGCGATCGCTCCGGTCAGCACGTTTCCGAACTGGGCCGCCGAGCCGCGCACCACCATGAAGACGGCCAGCCCGAGACCGACCAGGGCGACGCCCGCGACACCGCGCGCGAGCTGGAGCGCCCGGCGGTTCCTGCCCGCCTCGGCCCAGCGGGCACGGCGCGCGTTGTCCGCCTGGCGCCAGACCAGGACGACTCCCGCGCCTATCAGGAGCGTCGGCCAGATGTAGCGGTCGGCCTCGTTGCGGCCCAGGCTGACGTTGCCGATGAACGTACCGGCGCTGATCACCAGCGCGATCAGCGCGAAGATCTGTCCCTTGTCGGGCTTGCGCAGACGGCGCCGGCCGTCCGGGCTGATCTCGAAGAGCGAGCGCGGCTCGGCGGCGGTGCCGCCGATGCCGAGCGGGACGACGATCCAGAAGACGGCATAGAGCAGGGCGCCGAGGCCCTGCGCGAAGAAGAGGATGAGGAAGACCATCCGCACCCAGACCACCGGCAGTCCGAGATGGCCGGCGAGCCCGCGCGCCACCCCGCCGAGCAGCCTGCCGTCCGCGCTGCGGTACAGCTTGCGCACCGGCTGCTCCTCGGGCGCGGGCGCACGGGAGGCGGAGGACGCGGCGGCACGTGGCGGGGCGGCTGGCATGTCAACGATGGTCACACGGCGGACCGGGCCGGGGCATCAGGGGCGGACCCCTGACGCGACCCTGATCCCGGCCCCGGGATGCCCGGGATCAATATCAGGGACAGTCCGGGGTCGGTGCCGGTAGAGCCGCGGCGCCCGCGCCCGCACCATGGACGTATGACCCAGCCGCCGTCTCCACCGCCGCCCGCGCCGCCTTCGGCGCCGGGTTCCGCTTCGGGCTCCGCGTCTCCTTCAGCCACCCCGCCGCCCGCGCTCTCGCAGCTGCGGCGCAGCCAGCGGCAGAAGGTGTTCGCCGGGGTGTGCGGCGGGCTGGGCAAGCACTGCGACATCGACCCGGTCGTCTTCCGGATCGTGATCGGCGTGCTCACGGTGACGGGGGGCGTCGGGCTGATCTTCTACGGTTTCGCCTGGCTGCTGATCCCGCTCGAGGGCGAGGAGGAGAACGAGGGGCGCAGGCTGCTGTCGGGGCGGGTGGACGGCGCCTCGCTGATCGCCGTGCTGCTCGCGCTGATCGGCTGCGGGCTGTTCCTGTCGATGCTGGGTAACCGGGAGACGCTGAGCTTCGCCGGGCTGCTGTCGATCGCGGTCGTGGGGGCCGCCGTCTGGTCCCAGCGCAGGCGCGGCGCCCCGGCGGACCGCGCGCCGTCGGATCCTTCCTCGGCGCACGCGGCGGCGGAGGCTCCGCCGGAGACGATGGCGCCACCGACACCCGGCAGCCCTTCGTGGTGGCGGGATCCGATCTCCAAGGACGGCCGTGGCGGCCCCGGCGGTTTCGGTCCGCCCGGGACGGACTATCTGTGGGGCCCCGACGGCACCGGGGCGCAGACCCAGGCGCAGCCGTGGGGGTGGCACCGGGTCGCCCCGCCGCGCCCGCCCCGCCCACGGGGACCGCGCGCGATAGCGGGGCTGTTCTTCCTCCTCGCCCTGCTGGCCGCGGGGCTGGGCACGGGTCTTTCGTGGGAGGACCACCCGCTGGGCACGAGCGTGCAGATCGGCCTCGCCGCCGCGCTCGCCGTGTTCGGGATCGGTCTCGTCGTCAGCAGCTTCCTGGGGCGTACGGGCATGGGCACGATCCTGCTCGTGGTGCTCACGGCCGGGCTGCTGTCCGGTGCGTCGGTGATACCGAAGGACATCTCCACGCGGTGGAGCGACCAGCAGTGGACGGCGGCCTCGGCCGCCGCCGTCCAGCCCCGCTACGAGCTGAGTTCGGGCAGGGGCACCCTGGACCTGCGGGGGCTCAAGGTGCCCGAGGGGCAGACCGTCAGCACCTCCGCCAGGGTGGCCGCGGGGCAGCTGAGAGTTGTCATCCCGGAAGGAGTGACCGTGCGGGTGAACGCCAAGGCGGACTTCGGGAATGTGCGGTTCCCGGGAGAGCGCGCCGATGAAGCGAACGTCTCCGCGAACCAGACACGGCGGCTCACGCTGCCACCGAGCACGAGCACCAGTACGGGCACGGACGCGGGCACGGGCACGGGCACGGGCAAGGACACGAGTGAGACACGGGCGGGCACGCTGAGGCTGAACCTCGAAGTGGGCTTCGGCCAGGTGGAGGTGGCCCGTGCCGCGTCATGAATTCAAGCCGGGCCGGCTGATCGTGGGGCTGACGGCCCTGGGCGCGGCCGTGCCGTATCTGGGTGACGCCGCGGGCGTCTGGCACGCGCCGTGGTATCTGGCCCTGGTCGTGGTCTGGGACGGTCTGTGTCTCGCGGCGCTCGCGACCTGGGTGAACTACCGCATACGACGCCGTCGCCCGGCCAGCAAGGCATCCAGTGAGAACACCGGGGCGCCGGCGAGTACGAGCGGTAGCCAGGCCATGAGATAGGGCAGGTCGTTGCCGTAGTAGTAGGGGGTGCTCTGCCAGCTCACCGTCAGCCAGAGGCTGAGCGAGATCAGGACGCCGCCGACCGCCGCGAGCCGGGCGAAGACTCCGAAGAGGGTGCCGAGGCCGACGGCCAGTTCGCCCAGGGCGATGGCGTATCCGAACCCGGAGGGGCTCTTGAGGGCCAGGTCCACCAGGGCGGGGATGGCGGAGCTGTCCCGGACGCCGCGCATCAGCTCCCCGATGGAGCCGGTGCCGGTGGCGGCGAAGAATCCGCTCTGGGTGAGCTTGTCGATGCCCGCGTAGATGAAGGTGACACCGAGGAAGAGCCGCAGCGGAAGCAGGGCGTAGCGTGCGGCGCTCTCGCGCAGGCCGCCCCGGTCACCGCCGCCGACGCCCAGCCCGTAGGTGTCCGTCCGGTAGCCAAACGTCATCGCTGGTCCGCCTCTCCCCTGTCCGTCCGCACCTGCGCGCGAACACTTCAGGACCCCAGTGAACCAGTCCGCGTCAAAGTCGAATAACAACCGGCCGAATTCGTTCAGTTGTATTCAGCTCGGTCTCGTGCCGTGCTGACCCGTGCGCCGGTACTGACCCGTGCGGCGCTCTCCCCCTCAGTCCAGCACTTCGACGATCACCCGGTTGGTCTCCACCCCGGCCGCCGTCACGACCTGCACCTCGACCGCTCCCGGCTCCACCTCCACCGGGACGGGCACGGTGAGGCAGTTGTCCGCCGGGTTGGCGAAGCCGCCGGGGACGGGCACCAACGGGACATGGACGTGGACCGCGCCGATCCGCACGACCATCCGCGCCAGCCGGTCCGGCGTCGCGGCCCCGGGCGGTACGAAACCGGCGCCCCGGATCTCGATGTCGTCGCCGGTACGGACGGGAGCGTCCAGATCGCCGGCCTCCCTGACCCGCACCACGGACAGGATGACGGGCCGCCCGCCCTCCGCGTACTTCCCGGCGAAGTAGGTGGCGGCGGAGACGACGACCAGAAGCGCCAGCGACCAGGGCAGATCGGGCAGTTGCTCGGGCCGTCGGGCCAGCCGGACTGCGGCGAAGAGCACCGCGACGCCGTTGACCAGGACGTACTGCACATCGGTGAAGCTGCCGCGGCCGCCGTCGTCACAGAGCAGATCCGCGAGCCGGGGCCGCTCGGCCCGTACCTTCTGGAGCCGCTGCGCCAGCACCCGGTCGGACACCACGCGGCGTACGACCACGGCGATGGCGCACACCACGGCCAGCACGGTCACCATGCCCGCGCCCCGGGCCAGATCGAGTCCGGCGATCAGCGCGTCGCGCCGGTCGTGCCCGGAGGCGCCCGCGAGCTGAAGGGCGAGCACGAGCACCGCGAACACCACGAGCGACACCCAGGCGGAGGCGACGGTCCGCGAGGTCGACAGCCGGTTGTCCTCACCGACCAGCGGCGCGAGGAGTCCGCCACGCGCCCGGTGCAGCCGGGCGGCGACGGTCAGCAGCGCGGCGACGACCAGCGCGGCGCCCAGTCCCGCCGTACGCGCGACCGACCAGCCCACCCCTATCGCGGTGATCGCCTGCGCGAGGGCGAGCACGAGCACGCCGCCCCAGACGACCAGCAGGGTGTGCCGCCATACGGAATGCAGCCAGGCGTCGCCCGCCTCCCGGCCGCGATCGGCCACGGCGCGCGCGGACTCGGTGAGTTCGTCGGACACCCACTGCCGGGAGGCCCCCACCGAGTGCGCGACCGCCCCCGGCAACCCCTGCCCGGCGGCCAGCTCGTCCCGCTTCAGCAGGAACGCGGCGACCGCCCGCCGATGTCCCTCCCGGGCCCCGTGCGGACAGCCCCCACACGTACAGCCACCGCCGTGCGCGCCCTGCCTCGCCTCCTGCACCGCCACGCCGATTGCCGCCCTTCCCGCCCCGTGAGTGAACTTCCTTGCAACGCAAGGGAATTGTCCCGCACGGAGAGGGGGGTACGCGAAGTTTGCCCGGTCGTAACGGGTGACAACATCGTTACGGTGTTGACCCGACGGGCTCAGTCCTCCGCGGAACGACGCCAGTTGATCGCCAGCAGATCGATCCCGACCGGAAATGGCTCTTTCGGCTCACGTCACTCAGGTTCGGCTCACGTCACTCACGTCGCTCGCGGTGGACGCCGGTCGGGTTACTCCCACTCGATCGTCCCCGGCGGCTTGCTCGTCACATCGAGGACCACGCGGTTGACGTCCGCGACCTCGTTGGTGATGCGGGTGGAGATCTTCGCCAGGACGTCGTACGGCATGCGCGTCCAGTCGGCCGTCATCGCGTCCTCGGACGAGACCGGCCGCAGCACGATCGGGTGGCCGTACGTCCGTCCGTCGCCCTGGACGCCCACGGACCGCACGTCCGCGAGCAGGACGACCGGGCACTGCCAGATCTCCCGGTCGAGACCGGCCGCTGTCAGCTCCTCGCGGGCGATCGCGTCGGCCTCGCGCAGCAGGTCGAGGCGCTCGCGCGTGACCTCGCCGACGATACGGATACCGAGGCCGGGGCCGGGGAAGGGCTGGCGCTGGACGATCTCGTCCGGCAGGCCGAGCTGCTGGCCGACCATCCGGACCTCGTCCTTGAACAGCTTGCGCAGCGGCTCGACGAGTTCGAACTCGATGTCGTCGGGGAGCCCGCCGACATTGTGGTGCGACTTGATGTTGGCCGTGCCGGTGCCGCCGCCGGACTCGACCACGTCGGGGTAGAGCGTGCCCTGGACGAGGAACGCGACGTCCTCGCCCTCCGCGCCCGCCTCGGCGACGATCTCGGCCTGGGCCTGCTCGAAGACCCGGATGAACTCACGGCCGATGATCTTCCGCTTCTGCTCGGGGTCGGAGACCCCGGCCAGCGCGTCCAGGAAACGGTCCTGCGCGTCGACCACCCTGAGCTGCACGCCCGTCGCGGCGACGAAGTCCTTCTCGACCTGCTCGGTCTCGCCCTTGCGCATCAGACCGTGGTCGACGTACACGCAGGTCAGCTGGGATCCGATGGCCTTCTGGACGAGGGCGGCGGCCACGGCCGAGTCGACGCCGCCGGACAGCCCGCAGATGGCGCGCTTCGTGCCGACCTGCTCGCGGACGAGGGCGACCTGCTCGTCCACCACGTTCGCGGTGGTCCAGTTCGGCTCGATGCCGGCGCCCCGGTAGAGGAAGTGCTCCAGGACCTGCTGCCCGTGGGTGGAGTGCAGCACCTCGGGGTGGTGCTGGACCCCGTACAGCTTCTTCTCGTCGTCCTCGAAGGCGGCGACCGGTACGACGTCCGTGGACGCGGTGACGGTGAACCCGGCGGGCGCGGCGGAGCAGGCGTCGCCGTGCGACATCCATACGGCCTGCTCGGCCGGGGTGCCCTCGAAGAGCGTGGAGTCGGTCCGGGAGACGCGCAGCTCGGTGCGGCCGTACTCGCGCGCGCCCGTGTTGTCGACGGTCCCGCCGAGCACGGTCGCCATCAGCTGGAAGCCGTAGCACATGCCGAAGACGGGCACCCCGGCCTCGAACAGCGCGCGGTCCACGGTCGGGGCCTGCTCCGCGTAGACGGAGGACGGGCCGCCGGAGAGGATGATCGCCTTGGGGTTCTTGGCCAGCATCTCGGCCACGGGCATCGTGGACGGGACGATCTCGCTGTAGACCCGGGCCTCGCGGACACGACGGGCGATGAGCTGGGCGTACTGCGCGCCGAAGTCGACGACGAGAACGACGTCGGGGGCGGCGGGGGGTGCTGCTGGCACGGGGCGGCCTTCCGGCGGTGAAGTGAGAGGGGTGCTGATGCCTCGATTCTAACGGGGCCCCGCCACGGCCCGGGGACAGCGCCCGGTCCCCGGTACGGACCTTCGTACGACGCCGCGGGGGCGGCGCTTTCGTCTCACCATCCGAACCCGCGTTGCCGGGCGCGAGGACATCGGGTCCATACTGTCCCCATGCGCGAGCACCTGACCTACGTCTTTACCTATGGCACCGGCCCGTCCGGCTGCCATGGTCGTGCTGCTTGAGCTGACAAGCGACTTCCCAGGCGCCCCGGGCCGACAAGGCCCGGGGCGTCTGTCGCGTTCGGGGCCCGCGGCTCCCCCGCCCCCGAACCGAAGGACACCGACATGACCGTCACGCGGAACAACACGACCAGCACCGCCCCGGCCACCACCCCCGACACCGGCGCCCGCACCGAAGAGGCCGCCGCGCTCATCGGCGGCGCGCGCGACCGCATCGACGCGCTCGACGACCGGATCATCGGACTCGTCCAGGAACGGATCGCGATCTCGGCCGTCATCCAGGACGCCCGGATCGCCTCCGGTGGCCGCCGCGTCAACCTCTCCCGCGAGATGGAGATCCTCGGCCACTACAGCGGCGCCCTCGGCAAGCCGGGCACGGCGCTGGCGATGACGCTGCTGGAACTGAGCCGCGGCCGCGTCTAGGACCGCGCACGGACGGGCGGCGGGCCGGACACCCGCAGACACGTTCGGAACCCGCTCTCACCCGTACGGCGCGTGACCGCCCGCACCCCGCCTTCGTTGAACTGTCCGGGCGCGCGGACACAGAGGAACCAGCGTGGCTCCGCCGGGACGTGCGACGCACTTCGCAAGTGCGCCGTGGGACCTCGTCCCGGCGAACGTGACCGGTAGGCAGGGGACAGCAGCCCGGTCACACGACGAACGGCCGGCTCCGGGGACGCCCGGGGCCGGCCGTCCGGCTTTTCCTCGCCGGCCGCGCACGTGACGCACACCACTTAAAGATTCTGTGAAGACGGGTGCAACCATTCCCACAGGTCGCAGGTCTTGCATGCGAAACCAACGGCCTCACCTGTGACCCCCACCTGGGAGGGCCCAACGACTCCGCACCGCCGATGACCGGTGGTGCGCCGAACTTCGCTGAGGTCTCCATGAAGCTCCGCCGCGCTATGGCCGTCGCTGCCGCGACCGCTGTCATAGCCCCCGCCGCCTTCTTCTCCGCTCCGGCCGCGTTCGCGACCGGTGAGGAGAACGCGACGACGACCGAGTCTCCCTCGCCCAGCGCGTCGAGCCCGGCCCCCGAGGAGTCGGAGAGCGACCCGGCCCCCTCCGACGGCACCACGGAGCCCGGCGAGGAGACCACGGAGCCCGGCGGCGAGGCCACCGAGCCGACCGACGGGGCCACCGAGCCGACCGGGGGCGCCACGAGCCCGACCGACGGGGCGCCCAGCCCCAGCGCGCCGAGCACGCAGAGCAGCGCGCCGACGGAGCCGAGTGGCAAGCCGTCCGCTCCCGAGGAGTGCCAGGACGAGGACGAGGACTACTTCGATTCGGCGCTGGAGCTGGGGATCAGCGGTCTGCCGGGCAAGATCGTGGCCGGCAGTGGTTGGCACCCCTTCACCCTGCGGGCGACCAACACGTCCGACAAGGCTCTCGGCAGGATCGACTGGGCGCTGTTCGTCGTCAACGAGACCGAGTCCATGAAGGACAAGGACCAGCTCGGCACGTACACCACGATCCAGTTCCAGGACAAGAACGGCAAGTGGCTCGAGGCCACGCAGGACATCATGAGCGGCGTCTACATCGGTGACACCACTCTGAAGGCCAAGTCGTACGTGGATCTCAAGCTGCGGCTGAACATCGGCGCCAAGGCCCCGACGGACGACAGCTACGCCGTCGGCATCGCCTGGTACACGGACAGCGACACCGACTGCGAGTTCAGCTCCTTCACCGACTGGACGTTCGAAGTCCTGCCGGCCGGCCAGAGCAACGAGACCCCGGGCAAGCCCACCCCCGGCTCCACCACCAAGCCCAGCGACACGAAGCCGCAGGGTGGCGCCAACCCGCTGCCCGTCACCGGCAGCCTCGCCGAGACCGGATCCTCCTCGATGATGCCCGTCATCGGCACGGTCGGCGGGATCGCCGTCCTCGCCGGTGCCGGAGTGATGTTCGCCATGAAGCGCCGCCGCGACGGTGACGCCACGGCGTGACCCGTACACGTACGACGTGACGCGTAGGGCCGCCCGGCGCGGCTCGCGTCACGCGCGCGAAGCAGAGAGGCGCTGCACTCGGAGGGGGGTGCAGCGCCTCTCTCATGCGCTCATGCGCTTTTCGACTTCATGAACTCTTCGGCGGGGCGTCGCGCGGCGGTACCTTCGGCACCGCCAGGAACGGCAGTCGCAGCGCGCCGAACGCCTCCGCCGGGACCGCGGGGGCGAGCGGTTCGACCGGGGGCAGCCGTATATAGGGCGTGTCCGCGCTCTGCTCGGGCCGGGGGTCGGTCTCGCCCTTGTTCGGCCAGAAGGACATGGCGCGCTCGGCCTGGGCCGTGATCGTCAGGGACGGGTTGACCCCGAGGTTCGCCGAGACCGCCGAGCCGTCGACGACCGAGACGGCGGGATGCCCGTACAGCCGGTGGTACGGGTCGATGACGCCCTCGTCCGCCGAGGCGCCGATGACGCAGCCGCCCAGGAAGTGGGCGGTCAGCGGCGTGCCCATCAGCTCGCCGACGTTGCTGCCGGCGAAGCCGTTGATCTCCGCCGCGATGAGGGTGGCGGCCCGGGTCGCCTCGGGTATCTGCTTCGGGTTGGGCGCGCCATGGCCCTGGCGGGCGGTGAGCAGGCCCTTTCCGACGCCGCCCGGTTTGCGGTAGGTCGTCAGGGAGTTGTCCAGCGACTGCATGACCAGTCCGATGATCGTGCGCTCCGACCATTTGCGGTTGGAGAACGAGCGCAGCAGCAGCCGCGGATGCCGGGCGGCGTTCGTCAGCCAGGCCCGCAGCCGCCGTTCGCCGTAGGGGACCTGGAGGATGGACAGGGCGCCCATCGCGTTGGATCCCCTGCCGTACCGCACCGGTTCGACGTGGGTGGTGCCGTTCGGATGGATCGAGGAGGTGATGGCGACGCCCCGGGTGAAGTCCGCCTTCGGCGCGCCGTGGCGTGCGCGGTAGCGCCGGTCGTCGGTCTGCGCGCCGACCAGCGCCTCGGAGTTGGTCCGGGTCAGCTCCCCGAGCCGCGCCGAGAGCCGGGGCAGCAGACCCCGGTCACGCATGGTGTGCAGAAGGGTCTGGGTGCCGTACGTGCCGGCCGCGATCACGACCCGTGGGGCGCGGAAGACTTGTGTACGGCCCTTGCGCCGTTGGTCCGTCGGCACGGTGGTGACGCGAAGGCCGTCCTCGCCGCCGTCCGTGAGGGCGATCACCGACGTCATGGGGTGGATGACCGCCCCGGCCCGCTCCGCCAGGTACAGGTAGTTCTCGGTGAGGGTGTTCTTCGCGCCGTGCCGGCAGCCCGTCATGCACTCGCCGCATTCGGTGCAGGCCCGGCGGGCGGGGCCGGTGCCGCCGAAGTACGGGTCGGACGCCGGGGCACCCGGCCGGGCCCTGGCGGCGCCGTCCGCGTCCTTGCCGTCTCCGAAGAAGACGCCGACCGGGGCGGGATGGAAGGTGTCGCCGACGCCCATCTCCTCGGCGGCGGCCTTCAGATGGACGTCGGAGGGGGTCATGGTGGGGTTGAGGCGTACGCCGAGCATCCGGGCGGCCTGGTCGTAGTAGGGCTTCAGCTCCTGTTCCCAGTCGGTGATGCCCGCCCACTGCGGGTCGTTGAAGAACGCGGCGGGCGGAACGTAGAGCGTGTTGGCGTAGTTGAGGGAGCCGCCGCCGACCCCGGCACCCGCCAGCACCATCACGTTGCCGAGCAGATGGACGCGCTGGATGCCGTAGAGACCGAGGGCGGGGGCCCACAGATAGTTCCTGAGGTCCCAGGAGTTCTTGGGGAGGGTCTCGCGGGTGAAGCGGCGGCCCGCCTCCAGGACGCCGACGCGATAGCCCTTCTCCGTCAGCCGCAGCGCGGATACGGCCCCGCCGAAGCCGGAGCCGACCACGATCACGTCGTAGTCGTAGTCGTTGGCACGGTCCGGATCGCGGTCACGGTCGCGGCCGTTGGGGTCCCGCCCCTTCCGGGCATGGCTGTCCTGTGACACTGGCTCTCCTCGTTGAGAACTGGCGGGACGTACTGGCCGGACGTACTGGCCGGGCGTACTGGCCGGGCGTACTGAGGGGGGATGTACTAACGGAGCCGGAGGATCTTCATCACCCGCAGGCTCCGGCTCATCAGCGCCGCGTACCGCTCGTCGTCCAGCCCCATCGAGGGCGCCATCGGCAGGAGACGCTGGTGCGCGACCGTCTGGGCCTCGGTGAATTTGAGGATGCCCTCGGACCCGTGCCGTCGGCCGAGACCTGAATCCTTCATTCCGCCCATCGGCGCCCGCACGCTGCCGTACGCCGACGCGTATCCCTCGTTGATGTTGACCGTGCCGCTGCGGAGCCGGGCGGCGACCCGGTGGCCGCGCGCCGCGTCCGTGGTCCAGACGCTCGCGTTGAGTCCGTACGGCAGCGCGTTGGCCAGGTCGATCGCCTCGTCCTCGGAGCCGAACCGGTAGAGGGAGACGACCGGGCCGAAGGTCTCTTCCGCGCAGACGGCCATCGGCGCCTCGACGCCTTCGAGGATGGTCGGCTCGTAGAAGAGCGGTCCGATGTCGGGGCGGGCGACACCGCCCGCGAGGACCGTGGCGCCCTTCTCGACGGCCTCCTCGACATGACGGGTGACCGCTTCGAGCTGGCGCTCGCCCGCGAGGGAGCCCATCTCGGCCCCGTACGCGAGGGAGTTGCCGAGCCGCATGGCCTTCGTACGGGCGACGAACCGCTCCGTGAACGCGTCGGCGACCGACTCGTGGACGTACAGCCGCTCGATGGAGACGCAGAGCTGTCCCGCCGAGGAGAAGCACGCGCGTACGGCGCCCTCCGCCGCCTTCTCCACATCGGCGTCGGCCAGCACCAGCATGGCGTTCTTGCCGCCGAGTTCGAGGGTGACACCGACGAGCCGGTCCGCCGCGCCCCGCGCGACCTCCCGTCCGGTGCGGGTCGATCCGGTGAACGAGACGTAGTCGGCGTGTGCGACGATCTCGGGCCCCACGACCGGCCCCTCGCCCAGGACGACCTGGAAGACCTCGGCCGGCAGACCCGCCTCGATCAGCAGGTCACGCCCCCACAGCGCGGTGAGCGCGGTCTCCGTGTCGGGTTTCATCACCAGGGCGTTGCCCGCGACGAGGCCGGGCAGCGCGTCACCGACGGACAGTTCGAAGGGATAGTTCCACGGCGAGATCTGCCCGACGACTCCGCGCGGCTGGCGCAGCTCGGTGGCCTTCGTGAGCACCGGCACCGCGCCGAGGTGCCGCTTCGGCCGCAGATACGCGGGGGCCTTCAGCCCGTAGTGCCGGGCCACGACGGCGACGGCCTGCACCTCTTCGTGGGCGTGCAGCCTGGCCTTGCCGGTCTCCAGCTGGATCAGGTCGAGCACCTCGGCCTGCCGCTCCAGTACGAGATCGTGGAAGCGGAGCAGCACGGCCGCCCGCTGCCGCACGGGGAGCCCGGCCCATCCGGGCTGGGCGGCGCGCGCCCGCTCGAAGGCGCTCGCCACGTCCTCGGGGGTGGACTCGGGCAGGTCGGCCAGTTTCCCGCCGGTGAAGGGGGAGTGATTGGCGGTACGGCCGGACCCGACGAGACCGCGTACGAGCCGGGCGACCACCTCGGGGGTGACCACATCGGCGGCGGTACGCGCGCCGGCCGGGGAGGCGGCCACGGGGTTGGTCCCCGGGGCGGCGGTGGCGGCGAGGGTTCCCGGGGCGGCGGTGGCTGGCTTCGAGTCCGTCATGGGGCCGAGGGTATGACGCATCGGAGGCTTTGGATACCCGGCGGTAACACCTTTCCGCCAGGCGCGGGCCGGGTATTGAAGGGCCGCGTGCATCACGCCAGTGATCACTGGCCACATAACCCCTGATCAGCGGGTTGTGGCTGGATCGGGGGGTGCGGGATGGACCGTCAGCTCGCGTCCTGCGGCGGCGGCTGCCAGCTGCGCAGTATGGCGTCGAACTGTTTGCGCGTGTTCGCCCAGTCCTCCTCCGGTCCTGACATGTAGATCGCGTACTCGGTGTTGTCGTCGTCCGAGTAGTAGATCTGGTCGATGGCGTGCCGCCGGTCCGCGCCGTCCGTCTTCTCGCTCCAGGTGAACTCCCAGCGCGCGGAACGCTCCTTGTCACGGAAGGCGTTGGGAGCCATCTCGACGCGCTCGTAGTTCGGCAGCCGTTGCAGCTGCTTCTCCATGTTCTGCATGTGCGTGTACGGATCCTCGAAGTCGGGCGACGCGATGCTGATCCGGAGCAGATGAGCCCCGTTGTCGGGGCTGTAGTCGATCTGGTCGCCTGACTGGCGCTCCCAGCCCTGGGGGATGTTGAGGGTGAAGCCCTCGGGCGCCTCGACCCGCTCCCAGTCGCTGTCGGCCGACGTGTCGTCCGTGGGTTCCTCGGTGCCGTTGCCGGGCTCGGCGCTGTTCCCGGCGCCGGTCCCCTCGCTGGTACCGGTCGTCGAATGCCCGGCGTTGGTGTCGCCGCCGTCGCCCGAGAACTTCAGGGCGGCGAAGCCGACTCCACCGCCGAGGACCGCCGCGACGGCGATGGCCACGGCCGTCGTACGCAACCGGCTCCGGCGGCGCCCGGCCCGCTCGGGCGCGGCCACAGAACCGGAACCGGAACCAGAGCCGAAGTCGGAGCCGGAACCGGAGCCGGTGTCGGAGCCCGGCGACGGTATGGGCGAGGGTACGGACGCGGACGCGGTGCCGCTCGCCGTCCCCCGCCCCGGTATGGACGACTGCCCCGGTATGGACGACGCCGCCGGTGACGTGGGATCCGCCCCGTTGAACGCGACGCCCTGCGTGGACCGCTGCGTGGATCCCCGCGTGGACCTCTCGGTGGACTGCTGCGTGGACTGCTGCGTGGACCTCTCGGTGGACCCCTCGGTGGGCAGCCGCGCGGTGCCGGAAGCGCCCCGGTCGTCGTTCCGTACGGATACGGTCGGATCGTGCGACCACGCTCCGGCCGGTGCCCGCCCCTCCGCCACCTCGCGCAGCAGGCGTTCGGTCTCGCCGGCGCCGGAGCGCGTGTCCGGGTCCTTGCGCAGCAGCGCGGCGATCACCGGAGCGAGCGGCCCCGCCTGGTCGGGGTGGTCCGGTTCGTCGGCGACGACGGCCTGCATCGTGGAGAGCGGGGAGGCGCGGCGGAACGGCGAGGTCCCCTGGACGGCGGTGTAGAGCGTGACGCCCAGCGACCAGAGATCGGAGGCGGGGCCGGGATCGTGGCCCCGTACCCGCTCGGGCGCCAGATAGTCGATGGAGCCGACGATTTCGCCGGTCCTGGTGATGGTGCTGTCGCCCTCTATGGCCGCGATACCGAAGTCGGTGAGCAGGACGTGGCCATCGCGGGCGAGCAGGACGTTGCCGGGCTTCACATCGCGGTGCAGCACTCCCGCGGCGTGCGCGGCGCTCAGCGCCTCCAGGACCGCGAGCCCGATCCTGGCCGTCTCGCGGATGTCCATCGGACCGGATTCCTTCGCCGCGTCGGCGAGGGAGGGGCCGTCGACGTACTGCATGACGATCCACGGGCGGCCGTCATGGTCGAGGACGTCATGGACGGTGACGACCGCCGGATGGGTGATGCGGGCGGCGGCGCGGGCTTCTTTCCGGGTCCGCTCGTGGAGTACGGCCCGGTCGGCCTCGGAGACGTACCGTCCCGCCGTCAGCTCCTTGATGGCGACCACCCGGTGCAGCACCTCGTCGTGCGCGCGCCACACCCGGCCCATGCCACCGCTGCCGATGCTCGCGCCGAGCCGGTACCGCCCGGCCAGCAACAGCCCGTCGGGGGTGTCGGTTCCGCTGCCCGCGCCACCCGCTCCCGCCGCACTTCCGGTGCTTCCAGTCCCCGAGCCCAAACCCGTCCCCTGCGAATGCTCCACGTCCATGCCCCGTTCCTTGGGCTCACAGATTACGGAGCGGCACGGGGACACGAAACCTCGGGTCGGTCACGGAAACCGCACCGTGATGCCCGCGACCGGAGCGGCGCGGGGTCACCGCCGTTGCAAGGAACCGGAGTTCGGGGCGGATCCGGGTCGGGAACCGGGGCGGATCAGGGTCAGGATCCGGGACCCGGGTCCGGGCCGCTCCGCGATCCCACTACGGTCCGTCAGCCGGTAACGCGGTAGGCCCCGGTGGCCTGTTCGTAGATCTCGCCGACCTTGTCGCGCTCGTCCTCGGGGCCGATGACCTGGATGACGTGGTACCGGCCGGCGATGATCATCGCGAGGTTCCGGACGAAGACGTCGCGGCCGCTGCTGTCCTGCCAGGTGTACTGCCCCTCCGCCATGGCCTGTTGCCCCACGTCGATGCGGCGCAGCCCCGAAGCGGTGGCCCAACTGGAGTCACGGAACGGCTGTATCTCACGCTCCTTGTCGCGCTGGTAGTCCATCGGGTCGGAGCCGTTCTGCGCGACGGTGTCCCGGCCCGGGACGACTATCAGCGTGAAGTCTCCGCCCACGTAGCGGACTTGCCCGCTGTCGTTGATGGGCCGCCGCTGCCAGGTCTTGTCGACCGCGATACGGAATCCCTCCGTGTCCTCGCGCAGGGCGTACCCCTTGGCGACGTCGACGGCGGGTCCGGAGGTCTGGGGGGCCGAGGTGTTGGGGTTGTCCCGGCTGCCGGACGCGGAAGGCCCGGTGTCGGAGGCCCCCTCCCCGGGCGGCTGTACGCCCGGTTCCTGCGGCGCGGCGGACGTGCCGGGGCTCGCCTCGCCGACGCTCTGGCCCTGCTGACCCGTATCCGTCCTGGGCATGAACTTCACCGCGTACACGACGACCGCCACCAGGAGGAGCAGTATCAGCAGCAGCAACGTACGGCCCAGGGCGTTCGGCGCGCGCCCCCGCTCGGAGCGGCCTACGGCGCGGTCGTCCCGGTCCGCCGGATCGGACGGGCCGTAGGAACCGGACGACGGCTCAGGACGGCCGAGGCTCTCGAAGATCTCGGGGCGCTCGTAGGTCTCCTCGGCCTCGGCGCGGCCGTAGGACTGCTCGACGTACTCGCCGCCACCGGCGCTTCTGCCGCCGCCCGCGTCCTTGCGCTCCTTGCCCTTCTTGTGGCGGTGGCGTCCGTGCTCCGCGTCGCGCCCACGGCCCCAGATGCGCCGCCTGCGCACCAGCTCGCCCCGGCGGCGCACGATCGGCAGCCGCGTCTCGTCGGACGGTACCGGTACGACATCCAGACCGGCCTCCGGCTCGGGAGCGGACCGTACGAGCGAACGCAGCCAGCCGCGCAGCTCCTCGAAGTCCGGTCGCTCGGTCGGGTCCTGACGCAGCAGCGACTCGACGACGGGGCGCAGCGGCCCGCACTCCTCGGCGAACGCGGGCGGTTCGGCGCAGACGAGCTGCACCAGCTCGATCGCGCTCTCCTCCGGATACGGGGCGTGGCCCTGGACCGCGCGGTACAGCAGCGCGCCCAGCGCCCACAGGTCGGTGGCCGGTCCGATGGGCGGTGCCAGCTGCCAGTTCTCGTGGACGGGCCCGGCCTGTTCGGGCGCCCAGCGCTCGGTGACCGCGCCGACGACCGCGATGCGCGCCTGCCGGGCGCGCTCGGCCGCGAGGGGGGTGGCGGGTCCCCGGTAGGCGGGAACGGGGCCGTTCGCCACGATCTCGTCCCAGCGGCCGGCCCCGGCGCCCCGGCCCGCGGCGGCGGGCACCTGCGTGGCGTGCCGCTGCGAGTCGGCGCGCAGCGCGTCACGCGAACCTCCGGCCTGTCCGGTACCGGCCTGTCCGCTGCCGAACTGACCGCTGCCGCCGTGTCCACCGCCGGACTGCCCGCCGCCGGACTGCCCGCCGCCGGTGTGGCCACTGCCGTACGGTCCGTTGCCGGAGCCGGAGTACGGGCTGCCGCCGCCACGCGCCTCGATGGCTCCGGTGGCCCCGGTGGCCCCGTTTTCCGTGGAGTCGTGCCCGGCGGAGTCGTGCCCGGCGGGCGGCAGCGCGGGCCTCCCCCGGCGGGCCGTGCCCGCGGGACGCCGTCCGGGTACGGGGATCCCCGATGTGCCGCCGCCGAACGGGCCCGCCGAGTCCGGTCCGTACGGGCTGCCGCCCGCGGGCAGCGAGCCCGAGGCGTCGTTCCAGGGCGCCGGGCCGTCGTTCCAGACGCCGGCGAGCCGGGCGCGGTAGGGCGGCGCGGGCGGGTCGTCGTCCTCGTCGGCGTCCGTCTCCTCGAAGGCGCGCGGCTGGGCCCACCAGTCCGGATCACCGCCGGCCTGGGACGGCCCCGGAGAGGCGCCCTGCGACGGACCCTGGGACGGCCCCTGCGAGGTGCCTCGGGGCGGTGTCAGCGTCTCGTCGCGCTCCGGGTCCCGCCGCGCCTCGTACGCCGGGTCCCGGGGCTCTTCGCCGGTGCCGGGCTCCGGCAGCGGGGGCAGAGCGCCCGTGTCGGACGCCCGGTCCTCACTGGCCCGCGCGGCGGCGCGGGCTCCGGCGCGGTAGGCGGCGATGGCACCGGCGCGCGCGGCGCGGATGTCACCGGAGCCGCTGCCGCCGGGCAGCGCGGGCTGGCCTCCGTACGGTGCGGGGACGCCGGGTGTGCCGTGGTGCGGGCGGGGCATCGCGCCGGACGTGCCGGACGAGGTGCCCTCGCCGTACGGGCTCTGCGCGGCCTGGCCCGTCTCCAGCGCGGCCCTGTTCTGTGCGCCGGGCACGCCTGCCGTGGGCCCCGGCGCGTAACCCAGGCCCGGCGTCCCGGCCTCGGGTGTCCCGGCGGGCGGACCGGGGTGGCCGCCGGTGCCGAGCTGTTCGTGGGCGCCGGAGTCGTCGAGTGCGGGCGGCGGCGGTCCGGGCTCGTACGGTTCCGGCTCGTCGGGGGGCTCAGGGACCGGCGCGTATCCGCACAGCGCCTCCTCGGCCGCGCCCGCAGCGAGCCCGGTCAGCACGACCCGTCCGTCGTCGCAGACGAGCACCGTACGGACGGTGATGTTCCGGTGCGTCCAGCCGTGCGCGTGCACCACGCGGACGGCGGTGAGCACGTCGGACGCGATCTCGGCCGCGCGGAACGGGTTGAGCGGCTTCTCGGCGAGCAGCGCGGCGAGCGGCCTGGCCGCGACGAGTTCGCTCACTATCCACAGCGAGCCGGACTCCGCGAAGACGTCGAAGACCTGGTCGAGCCTGGGGTGGTCCGGGATCTGGGCGGCGCTCTGCGCCGCCTCGATGGCGCGCCGGACGGCCGGGTCGGTATGTCTGCGGGGAGTACGTCCGGGGGCCCGCCGGGGTGCGGCGGCGCCGTCGGCGTCGATGACCTCGGCCTCCACGACCTCCGGCAACGGCACCTGCCGGACGAGGACTTCCTGGCCGCTGTACGTGTCGAACGCACGGGTCTCGGCGAGTTCGTACTCGTCGGACGGCGGCAGGGGCAGGCGATAGCGGTCGGCGAGCACCCGTCCCGCGTATTCGTCCACGACGCCTCCCCGACAAACAGGCGGTCTTCCGGTCCCGGAGACCCACGAAACCGCCAATTCCGGTCGTTTACCGGCTCATTGTGGATGCGTACGGTTCGCGAGACTCACGATACGTGGCCGCGGCCGAACGTGCCGCCGGGTCGCGGCAACCCGGTGCGGAACGTTCGCATCCGTAACACTCCACTCCTGCCCGTAACCGCTCCGCCCGTAACCGCCGGGCCCCCGCCCCGTCCCGCCCGCGCGCTCAGCCCTTCGGCTCGAAGGTGGCGAAGGCGGTCTCCCGCAGCGTCTCGCACTCCGACTCGTCCCACTCGCTCGCCTTGCAGCTCACCATGATCGAGTACCCGCGGGAGCCGTCGACCTTGAAGCCGCGGTTGAGGACCCTGATCCGCTCGCCGCTCTGGTCGCGCTCGAACTCCCAGTCGGCGACGGTCGGATAGCCGTTGTAGTCGGCTTCCTTGAGGCTGATGCGCTTGTAGTTGGAGCTGCTCCGGCTGACGCTCGGCTCCTGCTGCCGCCAGGCGAGCACGGCGTCGCCGGTCGGGGTGCTGGTGAAGTCACCCTGGACCCGGGGGAATCCGCCGCTCTTGCTGTATATGCCGCCGGAGTTGCTCCCGGCTATGCCCGTCTTGCGGAACCCTTCGGGCATCGCCATGGAGAAGCGGAACTGGGTGTCACTGACCGTGGTGTACCCGTCGGGCACCCCGTCGTTGTCCGTCTTGCCCTTGCCGGCCTTGTCCTCGTCGTCTTTTCCGGCGTCGTCGGCCTTGTCGTCGGTGTCGTCCGACGTGTCGGAGCCTGCGGCCGAATCGGAACCGGAACTTCCGGAATCCTGTCCGGCGGCGGCAGCGGCATCGCCCTTGCCGTCCCCCGCAGGGCTCTTGCCCGGCGCCGGGCTCTCCTTGTCGCCGTTGCCCGCGGAGTCGGTGACGGCCCCGGCGGAGGCCGTCGTGTCCCCCTTGCCGGAACCGGACGTGTCGTCAGAACTCCCGTCACCGTTCAGCGCGACGATCAGCACCGTGGCGATGATGGCCAGCGCGGCGACGACCGCGATCACCACCAGCGTGCGCCGGGGCACCACATCGGTGAGCGAGGCACGCGGCGTGGCCGGCCGGGCCGGAGCGGCCGCCTGGACGGGCGGCTGCTGGTAGCCGGCGGCGCCTCGCGCGGGACGCGGCGCCGACCGGAGCTCGGGGGGCGGCGACGGCATCGGAATCGCCCGGGTGGCGTCGAGCGCGGGCTCGGGCTCACGGTCGGGCGCCTGGATGATGTCTTCGAGGAGCGCCCGCGCGCCCGCGTCGTCGAGCCGCTGGTCGGGGTCCTTGGCCAGCAGCCCGTAGATGACCTCTTCCAGCGCGCCCGCGTTCTTCGGCGGGTCGAGCGGCTCGGTCATGACCGCCGTCAGCGTGGCGATGGCGGAGCCCTTGTCGTACGGGGGCGAGCCCTCCACCGACGCGTACAGCAGCCCGCCGAGCGACCAGAGGTCGGCGGCCGGGCCCGGCTTGTGGCCGCGGGCGCGCTCGGGCGAGATGTAGGAGGGGGCGCCGACGAGCATCCCGGTCGAGGTGACCGACGGGTCGCCCTCGACCTGGGCGATGCCGAAGTCCGTGAGCACGACGCGGCCGTCCTCGGCGATCAGCACGTTGGACGGCTTCACATCGCGGTGCAGAATGCCCTCGCGGTGCGCCAGGCGCAGCACGTCGAGGATCGCGAGCCCGACCTCCGCGGCCCGTCTGGGCGTCAGAAGACCGTCCTCGCGGACGGCTTCGGCGAGGGACTTGCCCTCGACCAGCTCCATGACGATCCAGGGCCGGTCGTCCTCGTCCACGACATCGAAGACGGTGACCGCGCCGTTGTTGCGGATCCGGGCGATCGCCTTGGCCTCGCGGAGTGTGCGCGTGATGAGCCGGCGCTTCTCGTCGTCGTCGATGCTGGAGGGGAAGCGCAGCTCCTTCACCGCGACCGTCCGGCCGAGCGTCTCGTCGAGGGCCCGCCACACCGTGCCCATGCCACCGCGTCCGAGGACCGCGCCGAGCCGGTACCTGCCCGCGAGCAGGCGGCCTTCCGGGGTGTCGTCGGTGCCCTTCACGGCTTCCCGCCGAGGCTCCTGCGCCGTGTCCCGCGACTGCTTCGACTCCGACATGCGTCCCCTCTGCGATCCCTGATCCTGGCGCGCGCCCGCCGCCGCACGGTGCCGTAACGCGCCCTGGCAGAGCCTTCATTGTCCCTCACTCCGGGACCGCCACTGCTCCCGGGTCCGGTGCCCGCCGGGATGGCGCCGCCCGATGGACCCCTCACCATGCCACTGCCCGGGGCAGCACCGAACACTCCGTCAACCATGCCCCTGTTCGAATTCTGCACAAGTGCACGCGTAACGGGTGAGTCCGCTGTGACGGATGGTGCGCGTGGGGTGCACTTCTGAGCGTGTGTCACTCAGTCGGGCACCCGCACTGCGGCCGGACCCACCGGGCGTCGTCCGCCCGCCGCCCGTGCGTCTATACGTGCCTCTCCTCCCCCCGGTTCAAGACAAGCCGGTGCCGGCCGCAGAAACCTCCGAGCCGGTGCCGCCGCCGAGACCGCCCCCGCCCAACCTGCCTTCCCCCGCCCGACCGGCCCTCCCCCGGGCCGTCAGGTCGGCACGATGTCCGGTGCGCCCAGCCGCGCCGCGTCCGCCGTCTGGTCGTCCGGCTGCCGCTGCGACTCCCGTTCGGCCTCCACCCGCTTCTCGTAGTGCGTGACTTCCCGCTCGATCTGGTCCTTGTCCCAGCCGAGCACCGGCGCCATCAGCTCCGCGCACTCCCGTGCGCTGCGCGTCCCCCGGTCGAAGGTCTCGATCGAGATCCGGGTCCGGCGGGTCAGTACGTCCTCCAGGTGACAGGCCCCTTCGTGGGAGGCCGCGTAGACGACCTCGGCGCGCAGATAGTCGTCGGCCCCGCCGAGCGGCTCGCCGAGTCCCGGGTCGGCCGCGATCATCTCCAGCAGCTCCTCCACCAGCGTGCCGTAGCGGTTCAGCAGATGCTCGACCCTGGCCACGTGGATCCCGGTCCTGGCCGCCATGCCGGCCCGCGCGTTCCACAGCGCGTGATACCCCTCGGCGCCGAGCAGCGGAACGTCCTCCGTGACGCAGTCCGCCACCCGCTGGTCGAGACCGTGCACCGCCTCGTCCACCGCGTCCTTGGCCATCACCCGGTAGGTGGTGTACTTGCCCCCGGCGACGACCACCATGCCGGGCACCGGATGCGCGACCGTGTGCTCGCGCGACAGCTTGCTGGTCGCGTCCGACTCCCCGGCCAGCAGCGGGCGCAGCCCCGCGTACACCCCCTGCACGTCGTCGCGGGTCAGGGGCACGGACAGCACCGAGTTCACATGCTCCAGCAGATAGTCGATATCGGCGCTGGAGGCGGCGGGGTGGGCCTTGTCCAGGTCCCAGTCGGTGTCGGTGGTGCCGACGATCCAGTGGCGGCCCCAGGGGATGACGAACAGCACCGATTTCTCGGTCCGCAGGATCAGCCCGGTCGAGGAGTGGATCCGGTCCTTGGGCACGACCAGATGGATGCCCTTGGAGGCCCGGACGTGGAACTGGCCGCGCTCGGCGATCAGCCCCTGGGTGTCGTCCGTCCAGACCCCGGTGGCGTTGACGACCTGTTTGGCCCGGATCTCGTACTCGCCGCCGGCCTCCACGTCCCGCACGCGCGCGCCCACGACCCGCTCGCCCTCGCGCAGGAAGCCGATGACCCGCGCCCCGTTGGCGACCTGCGCGCCGTAGGTGGCGGCCGTGCGGACGAGGGTCGCCACATAGCGCGCGTCGTCCATCTGCGCGTCGTAGTACTGCAACGCGCCGACCAGGGAGTCCTTCTTCAGGCAGGGCGCCACCCGCAGGGCGTTGCGACGGGAGAGATGGCGGTGGACGGGCAGCCCGCGGCCATGGCCCGACGAGACGGACATGGCGTCGTACAGCGCGACGCCCGATCCCGCGTAGACCCGCTCCCAGCCCTTGTGCCGCAACGGGTACAGGAACGGCACGGGCTTGACCAGATGGGGCGCCAGCTTCTCCAGCAGCAGCCCCCGTTCCTTGAGGGCCTCGCGCACCAGCGCGAAGTCGAGCATCTCCAGGTAGCGCAGACCGCCGTGGATCAGCTTGCTCGACCGGCTCGACGTGCCGGCGGCCCAGTCGCGCGCCTCCACGAGTCCGGTCGCCAGCCCGCGTGTGACGGCGTCGAGAGCGGTGCCCGCCCCGACCACCCCCGCACCGACCACCAGCACGTCCAGCTCGCGCTCGGTCATCGCCGCCAGCGCTCGGGCGCGCTCCCCAGGTCCCAGTGTCGCTGTCCTCACCGCTGCCTCCCATCGTCCCCCGCGTGGTCGGGCCCACAGATCGATTCTGTCCGCAGTCGGCGACTTCAGCCACCGGCTGTGGATAACTCCCGTCACACCCGGTCACAGGCCGCTCGGCGGCGGACCAAAGCCCGCACCCATCGACCCCCAAAAGGCGCAATATCTGACAAACGTTCACTCTCGGCCACGCCCTACCGCATAACGGTCATATTTAAGCCTAGTCTGACTGTGCGCTCGCTCATTCTGTCCACCGGGCTTGCGCTCACTGTCAACTCCGGCTAGATCCTGTCCGGGCCCGGCAAAGATCACCCGGACAGGACCGCAGGAAGGACGCGGCCACCGCCATGCCCGCAGATCTCGCCGTCATCGGACTCGGCCACCTCGGCCTCCCCCTCGCCCAGGCCGCCGTGGCCGCCGGTATCGACACCATCGGCTACGACACCGACCCCCGTCCCGTCGCGAAACTGGCCGCGGGCCAGAGCCCGGTCGACGGCCCGCTCACCGCCTCCGACGTCCGCCGGATGCTCTCGGGAGGGTTCCGGCCCACCACCAACCCCACCGAGCTGGGCCGGGTCCGTACCGCCGTGATCTGCGCCCCCACCCCCCTCGGCGCCGACCGCACCCCCGATCTCACCGCGATCGGCGCCGCGGCCCGCGCCCTGGCCGCCCGGCTGCGCCCGCACACCACCGTGCTGCTGGAGTCACCCGCCGCGCCCGGCACCACGGAGGGCTTCCTGCGCGGGATCCTGGAGGAGGGATCGGGCCTGCGCGCCGGCCGCGACTTCCACCTCGCCTACTCCCCCGGACGGCTCGACCCCGGCAACCGTGCCTACGGCTTCGCCAACACCCCCAAGGTGATCGGCGGCCTCACCCCCGCCTGCACCGAGTCGGCCGCCACCTTCTACAGCCGCCTCACCGACAAGGTCGTACGCGCCCGCGGCCCGCGCGAGGCGGAGACCGTCAAGCTCCTCGAAACCAACTTCCGGCATGTGAACATCGCCCTCGTCAACGAGATGGCCGTGCTCTGCCACGACCTCGGCGTCGACCTCTGGGACGTCATCCGCTGCGCCGAGACCAAGCCCTTCGGCTTCCAGGCGTTCCGGCCGGGCCCCGGCGTCGGCGGCCACGGCGTGCCGATGGACCCCAGCTATCTGCCGCACGCGGGCCGCACCCCCGGCCATCCGCTGCGCATGGTCGGCCTCGCCCAGGAGATCAACAGCCGCATGCCGCAGTACGTCATCCAGCGCTGCGCCACCCTGCTCAACGAACACGGCAAGTCCGCGCGCGGAGCCCGGGTGCTGCTCCTCGGCGTCACCTACAAGCCCGACCTGGCCGACCAGGAGAGCTCACCGGCGACCGAGATCGCCTGCCGGCTGATGGACCTGGGCGCCACCGTCAGCTACCACGACCCCTACGTACCCGACTGGCGCGTGCGCGAGCTGCCCGTACCGCGCGCGGACTCTCTTTACGAGGCCGCCGCCAACGCCGATCTGACGGTCCTGCTCCAGCACCACCGCACGTACGACCTCCAGGGCCTCGCGGTCAAGGCGCAACTGCTGCTGGACACCAGGGGCGCGAGCCCGGCGGGCGCGGCGTACCGGCTCTGACCACGGCCTCCCCGCCGGACGCCCGCCGCCGCGGCGTCCCCGGGGAAATACCTCACCGGGATGTCCGACCGGGCTGCTAATGTCCGTGACGGTCGTGCGCAAGTCATGTACACGCCGTTTTCCCTGGGGGGATCCACACCATGAGCCAGTCCGTTCCACCGACCGGCAACCCGTTCGCCGACAACGCCGACAACGCCGGCGCGCCCGCCCCGTACGCCCCGCCTCCGGTCAACGACAGCCTCGGCCTCGGCCTGGCGGCCGCTTTCGTCGCCGCGCTCGTCGCCGCCGCGGTGTACGGCGGGATCGCCGGCGCCATGGAGCGCGAGATCGGCTGGGCCGCCGTCGGTGTCGGCTTCCTGACCGGCTTCGCCGCGGGCAAGGTGGGCGGCCCCAACCCGGTCCTGCCGGTCGTCAGCGCCCTTCTGTCCCTGGCCGCCGTCTACGTGGGGCAGCTCTTCGAGATCGCGATCATCATCGCCAAGTCGCAGAGCCTGACCGCGACGGAGATCCTCTTCCGGCACACCGGTGAGCTGAACACCCTCTGGAAAGAGGGCAGCGGTGTCATGACCTTCCTCTTCTTCGCGCTCGCGGCGTTCGCCGCCTTCTCCGGCGCCCGCAAGGCAGCGGCCTGAGAGGTCGCCGTCCCGAACGCGAAAGGCCGCCTCTTCTCGAAGAGGCGGCCTTTTCCGGCGAGGAGCCGCGGTCAGCGGCTGTGCTGCGAGTCCGCCACCGTGACCTCGACGCGCTGGAACTCCTTGAGTTCGCTGTAGCCCGTCGTCGCCATGGCCCGCTTCAGCGCGCCGAAGAAGTTCATCGATCCGTCCGGGCTGTGCGAGGGGCCCGTCAGGACCTCCTCCGTCGTCCCGGCGATGCCCAGGTCGACCAGCTTGCCGCGCGGCACGTCCTCGTGGACGGCCTCCATGCCCCAGTGACGCCCCTTGCCGGGCGCGTCGCTGGCACGCGCCAGCGGAGAGCCGATCATGACGGAGTCGGCGCCGCAGGCGATCGCCTTGGGCAGGTCGCCGGACCAGCCGACCCCGCCGTCCGCGATGACGTGCACGTACCGGCCGCCGGACTCGTCCATGTAGTCACGGCGGGCCGCCGCGACATCCGCGACGGCGGTGGCCATCGGGACCTGGATGCCCAGCACGTTGCGGGTGGTGTGCGCCGCGCCGCCGCCGAAGCCGACCAGCACGCCCGCCGCGCCCGTCCGCATCAGGTGCAGGGCGGCGGTGTACGTGGCGCAGCCGCCGACGATGACCGGGACGTCCAGCTCGTAGATGAACTGCTTGAGGTTCAGCGGCTCGGCCGCGCCGGAGACGTGCTCGGCGGAGACCGTCGTACCGCGGATGACGAAGATGTCGACCCCGGCGTCCACCACAGCCTTGGAGAACTGGGCGGTGCGCTGCGGCGAGAGCGCCGCCGCGGTGACCACACCCGAGTCGCGCACCTCCTTGATGCGCTGCCCGATCAGCTCTTCCTTAATAGGCTCGTCGTAGATCTCCTGGAGCCTGCGGTTGGCGGTCGCCTCGTCGAGCCCGGCGATCTCGTCGAGCAGCGGCTGCGGGTCCTCGTACCGGGTCCACAGGCCCTCCAGGTTGAGGACGCCCAGACCACCCATCTCGCCGATACGGATCGCCGTCCGCGGGGAGACCACGGAGTCCATGGGCGCGGCCAGGAACGGCAGCTCGAACCGGTAGGCGTCGATCTGCCAGGCGATCGAGACCTCCTTCGGATCCCGGGTGCGCCGGCTCGGGACGACGGCGATGTCGTCGAACGCGTACGCCCTGCGGCCGCGCTTGCCGCGCCCGATCTCGATCTCAGTCACGATGTGTGGCCTTTCCCTCTACGTCTGCCGTCCCAGTATCCCCGACGCCCGTTCACCCGGTGCCCGACGGCACGTCCCGGCACCTCGTGCCGGTGGGCGCGGCCCGGCACAACCGTGAGGGACGGTCCCGCGCCGGGGACCGTCCCTCATGGATGCGCGCGGTTCAGCCCCGGGTGTAGTTCGGCGCCTCGACCGTCATCTGGATGTCGTGCGGGTGGCTCTCCTTGAGGCCCGCCGCGGTGATCCGGACGAACTTGCCCTTGCTCTCCATCTCGTCGATGGACGCGGCGCCCACGTACCCCATGGTCTGGCGGAGGCCGCCGACGAGCTGGTGCAGCACGGCGGAGAGCGGGCCCCGGTAGGGGACCTGGCCCTCGATGCCCTCGGGGACGAGCTTGTCGTCGGAGGAGACCTCGGCCTGGAAGTAGCGGTCCTTCGAGAACGAGCGGCCCTGGCCGCGCGACTGCATCGCGCCGAGCGAGCCCATGCCGCGGTACGACTTGAACTGCTTGCCGTTGATGAACTGAAGCTCTCCCGGCGACTCCTCGCAGCCCGCGAGCAGGCTGCCGAGCATCACCGTGCTGGCACCGGCGGCGAGCGCCTTGCCGATGTCGCCCGAGTACTGGAGGCCGCCGTCGCCGATGACCGGGACACCGGCCGCCTGACAGACGACCGCCGCCTCGTAGATCGCGGTGACCTGGGGAACACCGATGCCGGCGACGACACGGGTGGTGCAGATCGAGCCGGGGCCCACGCCCACCTTGACGCCGTCCACACCCGCGTCGATCAGCGCCTTGGCGCCGTCCCGGGTGGCGACATTGCCGCCGATGATGTCGACGGAGACACTCGACTTGATCTTGGACATCCAGCTCAGCGCGTTGCTGTTGTGGCCGTGCGAGGTGTCTACGACCAGGAAGTCGACGCCCGCCGCGACCAGCGCCTGGGCGCGCTCCAGCGCCTCCGGGCTGGCGCCGACGGCGGCGCCGACGAGCAGCCTGCCCTCGGCGTCCTTGGCGGCGTTCGGGTACTTCTCGGCCTTGACGAAGTCCTTGACCGTGATGAGGCCCTTGAGGATGCCCGCGTCGTCGACCAGCGGCAGCTTCTCGATCTTGTGACGGCGCAGCAGCTCCATGGCGTCCACGCCGGAGATGCCGACCTTGCCGGTGACGAGCGGCATCGGGGTCATGACCTCGCGCACCTGGCGCGTACGGTCCGCCTCGAAGGCCATGTCACGGTTGGTGACGATGCCGAGCAGCTTGCCCGCGCGGTCGGTGACCGGGACGCCGCTGATCCGGAACTTGGCGCAGAGCTGGTCGGCCTCGGCGAGCGTCGCGTCCGGGTGGACGGTGATCGGGTCGGTCACCATGCCGGACTCGGAGCGCTTCACCAGGTCGACCTGGTTGGCCTGGTCGGCGATGGAGAGATTGCGGTGCAGCACGCCGACGCCGCCCTGCCGCGCCATGGCGATCGCCATCCGGGCCTCGGTGACCTTGTCCATCGCGGCGGAGAGCAGCGGGATGTTCACCTTGACGTTGCGGGAGACCAGCGACGCGGTGTCCACCTGGTTGGGCAGGACCTCCGAGGCGCCAGGCAGCAGCAGCACGTCGTCGTATGTCAGCCCGAGCGTCGCGAATTTCTCGGGCACTCCGTCGACGTTTGCAGTCATGACACCTTCCCCAAATGACCTTGATCGGTGCGGATGTCCATGCTAACGGGCTCCGCGAGCCTCTCATTCCACGAACAAGATCACCGATCGGCTTCGTATGTTCATCCGTAGACTCCCATGTCGGTGCCGCGCCGCCTCCGCCGCCCGCCCCGCCAGGCAATCGCGTGCCCCGCCGGCGCATCGGGTGCCCCGCCCGCGCATCGGACGCGCCGGGCGCCGGTGATCACTGCGCGCCGGTGATCACTGCCCGGCCAGGGCCCTCAGTCTGCTGAGCGCGCGGTGCTGGGCGACCCGCACGGCTCCGGGCGACATTCCGAGCATCTGCCCGGTCTCCTCGGCCGTGAGCCCGACCGCGACCCTGAGCACCAGCAGCTCGCGCTGGTTGTCCGGCAGGTTCGCGAGCAGCTTCTTGGCCCATTCCGCGTCGCTGCTGAGCAGCGCGCGCTCCTCCGGGCCCAGCGAATCGTCGGGCCGCTCGGGCATCTCGTCGGACGGCACCGCGGTCGACCCCGGGTGCCGCATGGCGGCCCGCTGGAGGTCGGCGACCTTGTGTCCGGCGATGGCGAAGACGAACGCCTCGAAGGGGCGTCCGGTGTCGCGGTAGCGCGGCAGCGCCATCAGAACCGCGACGCACACCTCCTGCGCGAGGTCCTCCACGAAGTGGCGCGCATCACCCGGCAGCCGGCTCAGCCGCGTACGGCAGTAGCGCAGCGCGAGCGGGTGGACCCGCGCCAGCAGATCGTGCGTAGCCCTTTCGTCGCCGTCGACGGCACGGTGAACGAGCGCACCGATCACCGTGGTCTCGTCATCGCGCATCGGTCCATGGTGCCTTGGCGGCTGCTGATCGGCGGCGCCGCGTCCATAGTTGTGCACCGAAGCGTTATGAGCGGGTGCGGCAGAACTCATTCCCGGCGCCCTCCCCTCGCGCTCGTCCGACTCGTCCCCGAGGAACTCCACATCTCCAAGGATGCGGCATAGCGCGGGAAACGGGTGTGTACGGGCGTACGTTGCCCCCGCCCACTCGGCCACCGCCGCTCGCCCAGAGGTCCGTACGGAATCGGTTACGGACTCGGCGGAACCTCTCGGCGGGCGGGGAAACCGGTACGGCGGGTCAGCGCACGAGGCCCCAGCGGAAGCCGAGCGCGACCGCGTGCGCGCGGTCCGAGGCGCCGAGCTTCTTGAAGAGGCGCCGGGCGTGCGTCTTGACCGTGTCCTCGGAAAGGAACAGCTCACGGCCGATCTCCGCGTTGGAGCGGCCGTGACTCATCCCTTCGAGCACCTGGATCTCGCGGGCCGTGAGGGTGGGCGCCGCGCCCATCTCGGCCGAGCGGAGCCGGCGCGGCGCGAGGCGCCAGGTCGGATCGGCGAGCGCCTGGGTGACGGTCGCGCGCAGCTCGGCGCGGGAGGCGTCCTTGTGCAGATATCCACGGGCACCGGCGGCGACGGCGAGAGCCACGCCGTCCAGGTCCTCGGCCACCGTGAGCATGATGATCCGGGCGCCGGGGTCGGCCGAGAGCAGCCGCCGGACCGTCTCCACACCCCCGAGTCCAGGCATGCGGACATCCATGAGAATCAGATCGGACCGATCCGCGCCCCAGCGGCGGAGGACTTCCTCGCCGTTGGCCGCGGTCGTCACGCGCTCGACACCGGGCACGGTCGCGACCGCGCGGCGGAGCGCCTCTCGGGCAAGCGGGGAGTCGTCGCAGACGAGGACGGATGTCATGACCGTCCTCCGCAGCTGATGCGCGTCACCTTGAGCCTCCAGGCTGGGTACATGTCGTCACCTGTGCGATTGACGCTCTCGGACATGTGCCCGATCGCTCATTCTCTCAACCGCCTCACACACTCAACGATGGTCACTCGAAAGAGTTACGGGTCGGAGGATCGAGTTCCGCACTCCCCGCGAGGGGGCGCACACGGAGAAGAACGGCGCCCACCCCTGGCACACCGGGGGAAACCATGCCCCATTTAGCGGCTTTTCTTCACTTTCACTGGTGTCTGTGGCTAGATTCGTAATGAGTCATATTTACATCTACTTAGATAGTAGATGTACGGTCGTGAGCACCGGTGCGAGTTGCGCGTCGCGCTCGTACCCGGCGTCCAAGCCGCCCGTATCCGCCTCAGCACGGTTTCAAGGGGACATGAGCAATGGCAGATTTCTCCCGCCTTCCCGGACCGAACGCAGATCTGTGGGACTGGCAGCTCCTCGCGGCTTGTCGTGGTGTCGACAGTTCGCTCTTCTTCCACCCGGAGGGGGAAAGAGGCGCGGCACGAAGCGCGCGTGAGAACTCGGCGAAAGAGGTGTGCATGCGGTGCCCGGTCCGCGCGGAGTGCGCGGCGCACGCGCTGGCGGTACGGGAGCCGTACGGCGTGTGGGGCGGACTGACCGAGGACGAGCGCGAGGAGCTGATGGGGCGGGCACGCACCCGGCTGATCACCGCGTCGGCCCCGTCGGGGCCGGCGGCCGGAGCGGGCCCGGATCACGGCGGCCACGCCGACCGTGCCGGGCACGCGGGACACGTGGGCCATGCGGGACACACCGCGCACGGCAGCGGCTGACGTACGAAATCGTTCTCCAGTACGGGAAGAAACGTTCCTGCATCGGCACACGGCGCCCGTTCGGCGCCCAGTCGACGCCCAGTAGGAGTCCGATCGGCGATCAGCGCGCGGCGGCCAGCACGAGCTGGTCCAGCGTGGCCGCGACGGCCGGGACGCGGGCGAGGTCCGGCAGGGTCAGTGCCACGATCTCCCGCTGGACGGCGGGCTCGACCGCGAGCGTCCGGACGCCTTCCGTCCGGACGGACTCCATCGCCAGCTCCGGCAGCACCGCAACGCCGAGTCCGGCCGCGACCAGGCCGATCACGGCCGGGTAGTCGTCCGTCGCGAAATCGATCCGGGGCGTGAACCCGGACCGCTCGCAGGCCTCCACGAGTTGTTCGCGACAGCGCGGACACCCGGCGATCCACGACTCACCGGCCAGCTCTCCGATCGGGACGGTACGGGCGGCGGCGAGCCGGTGCCCCTCGGGGACGAGGCCGACGAGCCGGTCCACGAGCAGGGGGCGCACGACCAGGTCCTCCCACTCCGTGGTGGAGCCGTCGTACCGGAACGCCAGCGCCACGTCGCACTCGCCGTCGCGCAGCATCGCCGCCGAACTCGGCGGCTCGGCCTCGACGAGGGAGACCCGCAGGCCGGCGTGGGCGGCGCGCAGGGCGGCCAGCGCGGTGGGGACCAGGGTGGAACTGCCGCTGGGGAAGGACACCAGCCGGACCCGGCCCGCGCGCAGCCCGGCGATGGCGGCGACCTCCTCCTCCGCGGCGGTGAGCCCGGCCAGGATGCCCGTCGCATGGCGTACGAGCACCTCGCCCGCCTGGGTCAGCCGCGTCTCGCGCCCGGTGCGGACCACCAGCGGGGTGCCGGCGGAGCCTTCGAGCGCCCGCATCTGCTGGCTGACGGCGGGCTGCGTGCAGCCCAGTTCGCGGGCGGCGGCGGAGAAGGAACCGGTGGCGGCCACGGTGCGCAGGACACGGAGATGACGGGCTTCGATCACCCGTCCACCATAAGCGTGTCCATAAGCGCGTCTTTGAGAAATCGCCCGATAACAGGTGGTGAGCTTGGAGCAGGGGCGTTTAGCGTGCGTGTATGAAGCTTCTGACCGTGAATGTGGGACGGCCGAAGGCCGTCGAGTACTCCGACGCGCCCGGTGGCCTCACCGGGATCGACAAACGTCCGGTGGAGGGCCCGGTCCGGGTGGCGGACCCGGGGGCGAAGGGCGAGGGCGGGAGCGGTGTCGCCGGTGACGCGGTCTGCGATCTGCGCCATCACGGTGGTTCCGACCAGGCGGTGTACGCCTTCGCCCGGGAGGACCTGGATTTCTGGGAGCGGGAGCTGGGTCGGCCGCTGGCCAACGGCGTCTTCGGCGAGAACCTCACGACGTCCGGGGCCGACATCACCGGCGCGAAGATCGGCGAGCGCTGGCGGATCGGGCCCGATCTGGTGCTGGAGGCGACGAGCGGGCGGATTCCGTGCCGTACGTTCCAGAGCAGGCTGGGCGAGAAGGGCTGGGTCGGACGCTTCACCGCGCAGGCCGTGACGGGCGCGTACTTCCGGGTCATCACGCCCGGCGAGATCCGCGCGGGCGACCCGATCGAGATCGTCCACCGGCCCGCGCACGAGGTGACGGTGGCCATGGCGTTCCGGGCGGTCACCACCGAGCGCGAGCTGCTGCCCCGGACCCTGGCGGCCGGTGAGGCGCTGCATACCGAGGGGCTGCGGATCGCCCGGGAGTATGTCGCGAAGTCGGCGAATCGGCCCTGACCCGGCGGACGGGCGGGCCGTCCATCCACGGAACACCCACATCAAGGGCGCCGGGTCAGGCACTAACGTGCCGCGTATGACGACTGCTTTGATTACGGGCTCGACGGCGGGCATCGGCGCCGCCTTCGCGCGGCGGCTGGCGGCGGACGGGCACAACCTCGTGCTGGTGGCCCGCGACATCGAGCGCCTGCGCGATCAGGCCACCGAACTGCACGACCGGCACGGCATCGAGGCCGAGGTGCTGACGGCCGATCTCGCCACGGACGGCGGTATCGAGTCGGTGGAGAAGCGGCTCTCCGACCGGAGAGCACCGGTCGATCTGCTCGTCAACAACGCGGGGTTCGGCAACAAGGGGCGCTTCCTCGAAGTCTCCGTGGCCGACGAGCTGACGATGCTGAAGGTGCACTGCGAGGCGGTGCTGCGGCTGACCACGGTGGCGGTCACCGGCATGAAGACGCGCGGGCGGGGCGGGGTCGTCAATGTGGCGTCGGTGGCCGCGTTCGTGCCGCGCGGGACGTACGGGGCTTCGAAGGCGTGGGTCGTCCAGTTCACCCAGGGGGTGGCCCGGGATCTGACGGATTCGGGGGTGCGGCTGATGGCGCTGTGTCCCGGCATGGTGCGGACGGAGTTCCATGAGCGGGCCGGGATGGGCGTCGACAACGTCCCCGACTGGATGTGGCTGGACGCGGACAAGCTGGTGACGGCGGCGCTGGCGGATCTGGCCCGCGGCAAGACCGTGTCCGTACCGGATCCCCGGTACAAGGCGCTGATGGGAGCGGTGAAGCTGGCACCGCGCGGGCTGCTCGGCGGGATCACGTCGAAGACGGGGCGCAAGTACGGCCCCAAGTGACGCGAATGGCCCTGGTGACGCGAATGGCCCGGCACCCCTGAAGGGGTACCGGGCCCGCTCGCCCGCCGCGGCCCTCGATCGAGGAACCACGACGGCGAGCAGCCACCTCCGCGAGAGCGGCGGCGGCTCAGCCGCAAAGGGTGATCAGTGGCTGTGGCCGTGGCCGCCGCCCGCTTCGGCCTCTTCCTCGGCCGGCTTCTCGACGACCAGGGTCTCGGTCGTGAGCAGCAGCGAGGCGATGGACGCGGCGTTCTCCAGGGCGGAGCGCGTGACCTTGACCGGGTCGATGACGCCGGCCTTCACCAGGTCGACGTACTCGCCGGTGGCGGCGTTGAAGCCGTGGCCCTTGTCCAGCTCCGACACCTTGGAGGTGATGACGTAGCCCTCAAGGCCGGCGTTCTCGGCGATCCAGCGCAGCGGCTCGACGACGGCGCGGCGGACGACCGCGACACCGGTGGCCTCGTCGCCCTCCTTGCCGAGGTTGCCCTCGAGCACCTTGGCGGCGTGCACCAGAGCGGAGCCACCACCGGAGACGATGCCCTCCTCGACCGCGGCGCGGGTCGCGGAGATGGCGTCCTCCAGACGGTGCTTCTTCTCCTTCAGCTCCACCTCGGTGGCGGCGCCGACCCGGATCACGCACACGCCACCGGCCAGCTTCGCCAGACGCTCCTGGAGCTTCTCGCGGTCCCAGTCGGAGTCCGTGGACTCGATCTCGGCCTTGATCTGGTTGACGCGACCGGTGATCTCGTCGCCGGCACCCGCGCCGTCGACGATGGTCGTGTCGTCCTTGGTGACGGTGACGCGGCGGGCGGAGCCCAGCACGTCCAGACCGGCCTGGTCGAGCTTGAGGCCGACCTCCTCGGCGATGACGGTCGCACCGGTGAGGGTGGCGATGTCGCCGAGCATGGCCTTGCGGCGGTCACCGAAGCCGGGGGCCTTCACCGCGACGGCGTTGAAGGTGCCACGGATCTTGTTGACGACGAGGGTGGAGAGCGCCTCGCCCTCGACATCCTCGGCGATGATCAGCAGCGGCTTGGAGCCACCGCCCTGGATGACCTTCTCCAGCAGCGGGAGCAGGTCCTGGATGGAGCCGATCTTGCCCTGGTGGATCAGGATGTACGGGTCGTCGAGGACGGCCTCCATACGCTCCTGGTCGGTCACCATGTACGGGGACAGGTAGCCCTTGTCGAAGGCCATGCCCTCGGTGAAGTCCAGCTCCAGACCGAAGGTGTTGGACTCCTCGACGGTGATGACACCGTCCTTGCCGACCTTGTCCATCGCCTCGGCGATCAGCTCGCCGACCTGGTCGTCCTGCGCGGAGAGCGCGGCGACGGCGGCGATGTCGGACTTGTCGTCGATCGGGCGGGCGGTCGCGAGCAGCTCGTCGGAGACGGCCTTGACCGCGGCGTCGATGCCCTTCTTCAGGGAGGCCGGGGAGGCGCCCGCGGCGACGTTGCGCAGACCCTCGCGGACCAGCGCCTGGGCCAGCACGGTGGCGGTGGTGGTGCCGTCACCCGCGATGTCGTTGGTCTTGGTCGCCACCTCCTTCACGAGCTGGGCGCCGAGGTTCTCGTACGGGTCGTCGAGCTCGACCTCGCGGGCGATCGTGACACCGTCGTTGGTGATGGTGGGGGCGCCGAACTTCTTGTCGATGACGACGTTGCGGCCCTTGGGGCCGATCGTCACCTTCACCGTGTCGGCAAGCTTGTTGACGCCGCGCTCAAGGGCGCGACGGGCGTCCTCGTCGAACTTCAGAATCTTCGCCATGGCTGCTTCTCTTGTCCTCTCGAATGAACTGCGCCCCCGTCCGCCCGGCAATCGCTGGGTGGCCGAGGGCGCAGCTCAAAAGCAAAACTTTCGGTGAATTACTTCTCGATGATCGCGAGCACGTCGCGAGCCGAGAGGACGAGGTATTCCTCGCCGCTGTACTTCACTTCGGTGCCGCCGTACTTGCTGTACAGAACGACATCGCCGACGGAAACGTCGAGCGGAAGCCGCTCGCCGTTCTCGAAACGGCCCGGGCCCACGGCCAGGACGACGCCCTCCTGGGGCTTCTCCTTGGCAGTGTCCGGGATGACCAGGCCAGAGGCCGTGGTCTGCTCGGCGTCGAGCGGCTGGACCACAATGCGGTCCTCGAGCGGCTTGATGGCAACCTTGGTGCTGGCGGTCGTCACGATCCGACCTCCCCCTTCGGAGATCTCACGGGGTTAACTGTCTGAGGGTGGCGACCAGATGGGTCCGTCGTCGCGGGTGCCGGACCTGCTAGTCGCGCTTTGGCACTCTCCAGTGGGGAGTGCCAGACCTGAGACTATGACCGCGATTAGCACTCGGTCAAGCGGAGTGCCAATTCAGGCCGTCGTGGCGGTTCGCTCCACGCGGATCCACGAGGGGGTTCGCTACGGGAACGCACACCCGTGGCCAAGGGTTCCGCCACGGGAAGCGGCGCGGGAAGCGGCGTGAGCGGCCCCGCGCGCCGGCCGCCGTCCCTTCGGACGGCGGCCGGCGCGCGGGGCTCATACCGCGGAGGTCACATGTAGTCCTCCAGCCGGGCCACGGCGTACCCCTTGTCCGTGATCCGCTTCATCGCGGCCCTGATCAGATCGGGCATGGTCGCGTTCCAGTCGTCGCGCCCGCGGAAGTGCGTGAGGACGATGTCGCCGGGGTGCAGGTCCTTGTCCCACTCGCGCCACTCCATGCGGTCGGGATACGCCTCGGCCGTCCAGAGCGGCAGCCCCTTCACCCCGCAGGTCTTGGCGGCCCGCACCGTGTCGCCGTTGTAGTTGCCGTACGGCGGCCTGAAGAGGGTGGGGCGCTTCCCGTACCGCTTCTCCAGCTTGTCCTGCTGGTCACAGATCTCGCGCCTCTGCTCCTCGTAGGACAGCCCCGGCAGGTACTTGTGGTTGAGCGTGTGGTTCTGGAGGGTGACCCCGCGGTCCTGCATCTGCTTGAAGTAGCCGTAGTTGTCGTTGATGACGTAGTCGCTGAGGAAGGCCGTGTACGGGATCTTCAGCTCGGTCATCATCCGCAGCAGTTCGGGGTCCTTCTCCATACCGTCGTCCATCGTCAGGAAGACGACCCGGTCCTTGACGGGGACGGTGGTGAAGACGGGCGGCAGGTTCTCGCCCTCCTGCTCGTCCGCGATCTCGAAGCCCTCACGGTTGGTGATCTTCGGCTTGACGGCGGGTGGCGGGGGCGCGGCCAACGGGGTCTTCGCGAGTCCCCACTTCTTGGCCGCGACGGCGCGCACCGCCTGCGCCCGGCGCACCGCCTCGGCGTTCGTGGAGAGGGCCCCGGCCTCACCCTTCCCCTGCTGCCCGTGCGGTGCCCCGGCGGCCGGGTGCCCCTTGTCGTGCCCCGGCCCTCCGTCGTGGCCCTGGTGGCCGTCGGCGGACTTGCCGGGCGTGGCCGGTCCGCCGGACTCCGTGGCGGCACAGCCGGAGCCGATGGCCGCCACCAGCAGCACGGCCAGCACCGCGCGGCCCCGCCCCAGGCGCCGGTGTCCGCGGGCGGGGCGTCCGGCGCGCTTCCGCGACGCCGCGGAGACCCCCGCATCTCCCGTACCCTTTGAGGTATTTTCTTCGTTTTGTCGTACTAGTTGCATGGCGCCGCATCCTGTCAGCGCGGAACGCCTCCGCACGGCCGACACCGCCGCCGGGACGCGCACCGTCCCCCGGCTGGCCCACAATGGACCGGGTGACCGACCGCGCCTCCACCCCCGCCACCCCCTCCCCCGCCGTCGAGGGCACGCCCTTCGACAGCGCGCCCGCCGAAGGCGCGCCCGCCGAACCCGCCCCCTCCCTCCTCGCGCCGCTGCTCTCCGTCGAGGGGCAGTCCCTCCTCGCCGAGCTGCGGGACCACGACCCCGCGGCGGAACTGGCGGTGGCGACCCGGCTGCGCCGCGATCACCCCGCCGAACTGGTCTCGGCCGCGCTGGCCCAGGCCCGGCTGCGCCAGCGCGCGGTGGTGAAGTTCGGGGCGCGGGACGCGTACCGGATGTACTTCACGCCGAACGGCGTCGAGCAGGCCACCCGCGGCGCCGTCGCCGCCCACCGGGCGGCCAGGTTCCGCGCCCTCATGGCGCCGGCGGACGGCGAAGCGCCCCGGGTCACCGACCTGTGCTGCGGTATCGGCGGCGACGCCATCGAGTTGGTACGCGCGGACCTCGCCGTGTCCGCCGTCGACATCGACCCGCTGACCTGCGAGATCGCCCGCACCAATCTGCGCACGCTGGCGCCCGGCGGACCGCCCGTGACGGTGACGCGGGCCGATGTGCTGGAGTACGACCTGACCGGCGCCGAAGCCTTGTTCATCGACCCGGCGCGGCGCGGCGGCCGGGGCAGGATCTTCAACCCGGAGGCGTACTCACCGCCGCTGTCCTGGGCGATCGAGGCGGTGCGCCGGGTCGGTACGGGCGCGATCAAGATCGCCCCGGGGATTCCGCACGAGCTGGTCCCCGACGACTTCGAGGCCGAGTGGATCTCGTACGGCGGCGATGTCAAGGAGGCCGTGCTCTGGCACCGGCCGGGCGCCGTCGTCCCCGGCACGCGCCGCGCCACTCTGCTCTCGTCCGGCGCCACCGTCACCCTGACGGGCCGCGGCCTGCCCGATCCGCCCGTCCGCCGCACCGGCCGGTTCCTGTACGAGCCCGACGGCGCCGTCATCCGCGCGCATCTGGTCGCCGAGGTGGCCGAGGAGCTGGACGGCGGACTGATCGACGAGACGATCGCCTACATCACGGCCGACGAGGCGCGCCCCACCCCGTACGCGACCGCGTACGAGATCACCGACGAGCTGCCCTTCCACCTCAAGCGGCTCAAGGCCCTGCTCCGCGAGCGCGAGGTGGGCGTCCTGACGGTGAAGAAGCGCGGCTCCGCCGTGGAGCCGGAGGAATTGCGCCGCCGCATGAAACTCAAGGGCCCGCACGCCGCCACGGTCTTCCTCACCAGGGCGGCGGGCGCGCCGACCATGCTGATCGGCCACCCGGTCGGTGCCTGACCCGAGCAGCAGACCTCAGGCCAGGTCCGTCAGCTCGTCCGCGTAGATCCGGGACAGCGGCTGAGGGCCTATGTACTGCTGGCAGTTGCACTGGCGGCGCTCGTACCGCAGGGGCTTCTTCTCCTCGTCCCACTCCACGGGCGCTTCCACGTCCTCGTGGCACTTGCCCTGACGGTCGTGGACCGCCAGATGGTGTGAGCAGCCGCAGACAGGTTCCGGCTGCTTGTGCGCCTCTTCAAGCGCCAGCCGTTCCTTCTCGCGTTCCTGCTCCACCAGCCGCAAGCGCTCCATTCTGCGCTCGTGCCGGGTCTTGAGCGCGGTACGGCCCGTGTCGGCCATCCAGCCGAAGCCACCCACGATGAAGAAGACGAAAACCCACCAAAGCCAGTCCATCCGCCGCCCCTTAGCCCTGAATGGCGCACGCGTTCCTCATTCAGGATAGGCCGGACACCGTAGGAACGGCCTCAACAGCCTCAGCGATGTGCGCCACCGCCCCGGCGGACCGGGATCCGGCGCAGATACCGCGCGGCCCACAGCTGGTGGTCGACCGACCTCAGCAGCCCCAGGAACCCCGTCACCAGGACCGTGGCGCCCAGCCCCAGTACGTACACCAGCTCGCCCAGCACGAGCGGTTCCGGCCCCACGGGATGCTCGGTGGCGGTCAGGACCGTCGCGAAGGGGGGCAGTGCCGTGCGCAGCCCCAGCAGACACAGCGCGACCGACGGCAGCAGCCAAGTGGCACACCGTCCGGGCACCCGCAGCAGACGGGCCGTCGCGGGATCGGGGAAGACCGGTCCGACGCCCGCCCAGTCCACCAGGCGCCGCCGTACGTCCCGGCCCCTGCTCGCCCACAGCGCGAGCCCGACGCCCGCGCCGGCCAGCAGGACGAGTCCGAGGACCAGCGCCGCCAGCCCGGTCGCGTATCCGAGCCCGCCGTCCTCCATGCTCCGGACCGCCAGCCCCAGCGCCGCCCAGCCGACCACCGCGACCGCTCCCAGCAGCCACAGCAGCACCAGCCGCCCGACGGACAGACCGCGCCGCGCCAGCTCCGCCATGGCCCCGTCCCGGACCGCGAGCCGGGCCTCGTGGTCGGACCAGGAACGGATGTCCCGGGGCGGTGGCGGCAGCGGAGTGCGGCTGATCATTCCGCAGAGGTTAGCGGTGCACAGGGACCTCAACGCGGCGGGGTGCCGCGGGGATACGGGGACGGGCCCCGGCCGACCGGGTTCTAGAGTGAGGCGCGACCACCCGCCGCCCCGCCCCGGAAAGGGAATCCGTGCCGCGCTCCGAGATCGTCACCCTGCTGCCCGTCCCTCCCCGGCAGGTCTTCGACGCCTGCCTGGACGTGGAGGCGCACACCCGCTCGATGGCCGCCTCCGGGGAGCGGGCGGTGGGCGGTACGACGCGGGGCGGTCTGACGCTCGGCCAGACGGTGACCTTCCAGGCCCGGCACTTCGGCCTCACCTGGAAACTGACAGCCCGCATCACCGCCTGGGATCCGCCCCGGTCCTTCGTCGACGAACAGACGGCGGGCCCTTTCCGGCACTGGCGCCACGAACACCGCTTCGAGCCCGACGGCGCCGGGGGGACCCGGATGACGGACATCATCGACTTCGCCTCCCCGCTGGGCCCCCTGGGCAGGCTGGCCGACGCCGCCGTCCTGGGCCGGTACATGCCGAGGCTGATCAGGTCCCGCAACGCGTACCTGACGGCGCATCTCTGACGGCCGCGCCCGGCGGCGCGGGAGCATCGCCATCGCGAACTCCGCCCCCGCGCCCTCCGGTCACGTCCACCGGTATCCGGCCACCGCTCGCCTCCGGAGTGTGGCGGGAACCGCGCGGCCCAACCACCGTAATGGCGTGCTTCTGCCGCCCCGCGGCGGTAGATTCACCTCCGGTCTCGGCCGGAATCCAGACCACGGGGGTCTGCTGGGAGAAGCCGGGGCCAGGAAGGCCGAACATGACCGGGGGATCCAACGCACAGGACACGATCCGTTCGCATGTGCGCACGGGACGGAATCCGTCGTACGGCGCGGAACGGCTGGAGAGCCTGACGGGGAGGGAGCGGGAGGTGCTGCTGCTCCTCGGGACAGGACTGGGCAACCGGGAGCTGGCCCGCGAGCTGAAGATCGCGGAGCGCACCGTGAAGGCGCACATCGCGAACATCGTGACCAAGATCGGGCAGCAGACGCGGACACAGGCGGCGATCGTCTCGGCGCTGGCTCATGACACGCTGTGCTCGGATCTGGCGTGCACACGGCACCTCCCCGTGGTCCCCGGGCCGTGGCGGACACCCTCCGCCACGTGATCACCTCCGCCGCGTGACCTGAAGGGCTCCGTGCCGGGCGGGCACGGAGCCCTTCGGCAACTCGGTTCCTCAGCCCGCCAGTTCCTCGATGTCCCGGTCAGCGCCTCAGTTCGCCGCCAGACACTGGGACGTCTGCGGAATGGGAGCGACGAGCCGGGAGAGGCCGACCAAAGCGGCGTCGGTCTTGCCCCCGCCGCCGAAGATGACCTGAGTGGCCGGGCTGCGGCCGTAGGTGACGATGACCTTCCGGTCAGGGGTGGACTGTTCCTGATCGATGACCCAGTCCACGCCGTCGACCGCGAAACACGGGTCACCGCTCGGTCCCGGTGGGGTGACTCCGCAGCGCAGCACGATGCCGCGGTCCCCCCAGACGGCGATGCCGGGAAGGCTGTTGTCGCGTCGGGAGAGGCCACCGAGGGACGCGGGGGCGTCTTCGGTGACGCGCAGGCAGTGGGGCGCGCCGGACTCCTTGGCGGGGGGCACCCCGGCGTCCGTCCCGGTGAGCGCGTGGACCGCGAAGGCCGCGCCGGCGGCCAGGACGCACGCCCCGGTGGCCAGCGCGAGCCCGGTCCGGCGGGTGAGACGCGTGCGACGCGTGAGTTGTGTGAAGGGCATTGCTCGGTGGTCGACTTCCCGATGCGGAGACGGCTGGTCAGAACGTCGGGGCACCGGGACGCAGAGGTGGACGCGGCCCGTTTTCCGCTCCCGCGCCGGCCCCGCCCCTTCGGGTATTGCCCTTTCGGACACCTCCCCAACGGACATGGTGGCAGCCGGCATTCACCTCTACGTTCGATGTGTCCAACGGATCGACGGTATCGGACGTTCAGGGGGAATCGATGCGCACAACAGCCAGTTCATTCGCACTCGCCGTGCTGATGGCCGGAACGGCGGCCGGGGTCGCGGCTCCGGCCCAGGCCGCGCAGCGGGCGGCGGATCCGTACGCGCACACCCGGCTGGAGCGGGTGTGGGCACCGAAGGTATGCCTGTCCATGGGGGGCAGCAAGAAGAACAACGCGCGGCTGGTCGTCGGCAAGTGCGCCAAGACCGACAAGACGCAGCGCTGGACGATGAAGCGGCTGAGCGGCAACAAGTCACTGCTGACCATCAAGAACGACAAGTCCGGCAAGTGCCTGAACGTGGGCTCCAAGAGCCGCCTCGTCCAGTCCACCTGCAAGGCGTCGGCCAAGAGCCAGCAGTGGGCGCTCAGCGGCTCACTCATCATCAGCAAGTCGAAGGGCAAGGCGATCGCCTCGAACTCGACCAAGTCCGGTTCGAAGCCGTATCTGGAGACACGGCACTCCAGCCCGTCGGACAAGGAGCGGGTGCGTCAGGAGTGGGGTCTTTCCTGACCGGGCCCGGCCGGATGCCCGGACAACGCGACAGACGACGCGACAGACCTCCCCCGACCAAAGGAGTGTTTCTCATGCGGTGGAGCCGATCCGTGCCACGCGTGCTCGCGGTGGCGGCGATTCCCCCGGTCCTTCTGGCGTCCTCGCTGACCGCCGCCGCCGGGCAGGAGGTGCCCGCGGCGGCGGCCGGCGGTACGCCCACGTTCGTCCTGGACGCGGACAGCGGCCTGTTCGGCGGGGCGAAGCCGGCCCTCCGGACGTCCTCGTCGGCCCGGGTGACACCGGTCAGGACGTACGTGGGCGAGGCGACCGACACCCAGATCCTGGCGGCCGGTGGCCAGCGGGTGATCGCCGACATCACGCTCGCGTCCTCCCCGGCGAAGGCGGAGCGGGCGGCGTGGGCGGCGTCGTCCCGGTTCGTGGATCTGTCCTGGCCCGATCTGGGGGCTTCCCGGTACGAGGTCTACCGCGACGGTGTGAAGATCGCGAACGCGTCCGGTCACAGCCTGCGGGACACCGGGGTTCCGGCGGGCAGCGAGGTCCGTTACACCATCACGGGCGAGGTCGGGGGCGTCGGGCACACCTGGGGTCTGACCGCGACCGTTCCGGTGTCCGACGACGCCGCCACCCTCGCGAAGACAGCGCGGCAGGTCGAGGCGAAGGCGAAGAAGTACACCAGGACCACGGTGGTGTGGCGGTCGTTCATCCGGCAGAAGTGGGCCACCATTCCGAGCAAGCTCGGCTCGGTGTCGGGCTGCAAGTACACCAAGGGCTACAAGTACGCCGGTGACAACCGCGGCTTCTCCAGCAAGGTGACCGGCCCGGCGTTCCGGGCCGGCCTCCGCGGGACCGTGTACTGGACGAAGTCCTCGTACGACCTGTTCCCGCAGACCGGCGTGACGAAGGTGTACAAGGCCAAGACCGGCAAGTTCGTGGAGAAGCGGAAGGCGTCAGCGAAGGGCATCGACTTCCGGACGAAGTCCAAGTACGACGGCAAGACCCGCGACGTGCACGGGCAGATCGAGGCGACGGACCCGTTCTGCCCGACCGGCGGGGTCTCCCGGGCGGGCATCGGCGTGTTCTACGACGCGCGGCTGGCGCGCAACGGCGACTTCTACGTGTCGGGCAAGTACCGGCAGGCCCCGGACCACGAGATGTACCTGTACGGGTACACCAGCAGCACCAAGCACACCACGAAGACCGTGCACCAGTCGAGAATGGCAAGCCTGCTGTGCCTGTCCCAGCCGGCGTGCGAGCGGGGCACGATCGGCAACTACGGGGGCTACTGACCCCCGGGCCCCGGTCAGCCGGTACGGAGAGGACAATGAGCCGTGAAGCGGGACGCCGTCGGGCGGCCCGTGACGAAAGGGGGGTCGACGTGACCGTGACCTGGCGCAGTGCCGTCTCCTACGCGCTCACCGTCGTTGTTCTGTCCTGGCTGACCGGGGCCGGGGTCGACCTCGCCTGGCAGGCGGCGTCCGGTGGCCTCGGGGCCTGGGTGTCGTTCTGGGTGACGGACCCGTGGAACGCCGTCTTCGTCGTGACCGCGGTCATCGCCCTCACCCTGGTCCGCCGGGTGCTCGCGGTGCTGCCGAACTGGCGTGTGGCGCTGATCGACGGGGCGGTCTACCTGGCGGTGCTGCTGCTCTGCTCGGGGATCTCGGCATGGGCCGCCGGTGACGAAGGGCCGGTGGACGCGGCGTTCGTCATGGCGATCCTCGCCCTCTTCACACTGCAACTCCCGGCGGCCTGGCTGCTGTCCGCGTGGCGGTCACCGCACCTGGAGGTCGTCCTCAGCCGCGCCGGGGCGCGCGGGCCGGCGGCGGTCTGACCGGGCGATGCGCACCCCTCGCACGGCGCTGGTGACCTGCGCCCTCCTCACCAGCGGCGCGCTGCTCACGGGCTGCGCCGCTCCGGAACCGGTCAGCGACTCCACCCCGGGGGACGCGTTCAGCAAGGTCTACGCGGAGGGCGAGCGCCCCACGGCCCCCGACCTCACCGGGAACTCCCTGGAGGGGGACGAGATCCGCCTGTCCGACCACCGGGGCAAGGTCGTCCTGCTCAACGCGTGGGCCTCATGGTGCGGTCCCTGCCGGGCGGAGGCGCCCGAGCTGAAGAAGATCCAGGAGAAGTGGGGCGGCCGCGGCGTCGACGTACTGGGCATCGACAACGACCACAGCCAGGCCGACGCCCTCGCGTTCCAGCAGGAGTTCCGTCTCCCCTACCCGTCCCTGCACGACCCCGCCAAACGGCAGATCCTGAGACTCCCGCGCGGCCTGGTGAACGCGCAGTCCCTCCCGTTCACGATCGTCGTCGACCGGACGGGGAAGGTGGCGGCGGCCCGGATGGGCATGGTGACCGAGGCGGAGGTGGCGAAGCTCCTCACCCCCCTGCTGCCCACTCCCACGAATCCCTCGAACGGGGCGCCCACTCCATGACCGAACGCGTCGGCCCGTCCCCGACCTCCGGCGAGCGCGAGATGCTCCGCTCGTATCTCGACTTTCACCGGGCGACCCTGGCCATGAAGACCGAGGGCCTGAGCGACGAGGAGCTGCGGCGGCGGTCGATGCCGCCCTCCACGCTCTGCCTGATGGGGCTCGTCCGGCATATGGCCGAGGTGGAGCGCGCCTGGTTCCGCCGGGTCGTCAACGGGGAGGACATCCCGCTCGTATGGTCCCCCGAGGGCGACTACCAGGTGGCGTACGAGCCCGGCACGGCCACGCGCGAGGAGGCGTTCGGCGCCTGGCGTACGGAGGTCGAGCACGCCCGCCGGATCGAGGCGGCGGCGGAGTCGCTGGAGGTGACGGCCCATGCGGCGAGCTGGCGGGAAGAGGTGTCCCTGCGGATGGTGATGCTGCATCTGATCCATGAGTACGCCCGCCACAACGGCCACGCCGACCTCCTGCGCGAGGCGATCGACGGCAGCGTGGGCGCCTGACGGACGGACGGGCGCGGAGGCCAACGGGCGGGGGCAGGAGAGCCGGAGCGGGGCGGCGGCGTCAGTGCGCCGCCGGCGCACCCCGCCGCGCCGGTACGACCAGCAGCACCGCCCACCGGTAGTGCTCCACCGCCCGCGCGGCGGAGGAGGCGGCAGAGGGGTACGGGGCGGCATGGGCCCGAGGCTGTCGCCCGGCCCGCGCCCCTCCGCCCGGTCCCCCCGGGCGAGTGTGTGTCAGAACCCGGCGAACCGGCCCGTCCCGCGTAGCTTCGAGGCGGCCACCGCGCCATGAAGCACCGAAGCACCGAAGTACCGAAGTACCGAAGTACCGCCCGCAGTACCGCTCGCGACCGCTCCCCGGTGAGGTACGTCCATGCCGCCGCTCTCCCCCCTCTACCTGCTGCGCAGACTGCTCGGCAACGAACGGTGGCGGCGGCTGCACGTCAAGGCCGCCTCGTGGGCCGCCCTCGGGGTCGTCGTGGTCCTGCTGCTCGGCTCCTGGATCATCGTCCCGTTCGAGCTGGCGGCGCCCAAGGCGACCATCACCTCGTTCCCGCTCGCCCTGTGGTGGTCCGTCGAGACCGCGACCACCGTCGGGTACGGCGACCTCTATCCCGTGACCGTCCCGGGCCGCCTGATCGCGGGCGTGGTGATGCTGGTCGGGATCTCGGTCTTCAGCATCGTCACCGCGTCCCTGGCCACCTGGTTCGTCGGCAGCGCGGCGCGGCGCGCCCACAAGGTCGCCGAAGCGCTCGAAGGCGCCGAGCGGAAGGGGAGGGCGGAAGCCTCCGACGAACTGCGCGCCCTGCACGCCCGCTTCGACCACCTCGAACAGCTGGTGCGGCGCTCGGGCGGCCCGGGGCCGGGGCCGGGTCCGGGCCCGGACCAGCCGCCCTCCGCCTGACGCTCCGGCCCCGTCCCTGACGCCTCCCCCCGCCGGATACGGGGGCATGCCCCACTGTCCGGGACGCTTCCGCCGCCTACCGTTGGCCCATGGACGCCCACGACCCCGATCTGCGGAAAGAACTCAACGCGACCCTCCAGGCCCGGCGGGATCTGGGGGAGGAATACGACTCCGCGCTCGTCGAATCGTTCCTGGAGAAGGTCGAGCGGCGACTGGACAGTACGGCCGACCGCCAGGTGCGCCGTCAGCTCGCGGAACAGCAGCTGGCGGCCGCCCGCGGATCCTCGCGCCCGTCCGGGGCGGCCGAGGGGTTCGGTGAGCGCTTCGGCTTCGCGGTGATCTCACTGATTCTCGCCGTCCCGCTCTCCGCGATCGCCGTCGTGAACGCCGGGATCGGCGGCCTGATCGTCTGCTGGCTGGGCATCGTCGGGGTGAACGCCCTCAACTCGGCGCACCGGATGCCCTCGGCCCCATGGGGACAGTGGAAGGAACGGCGGCGGCAGGAGTCCTCCGACTGGGAGGGCTGACCGGCCCGGCCGGTCCGGCGCGGGAGGCGGGGAAAAGATAGTCGCGGGGACCGCCGCACCCCCGTTACCGGGGGGCGGGACGACGGCGGTCCCCGCGAGGGACACGCTCCGGGTCAGGGCCGGCTTACGTGTCCGGGCGTCCATGGAGGTCCGGGAGCCGCTCCGGAAGTCCTTGACGCCGACAACAACCAATGTGCCGGACGCGTGTTAAGAGGGTGCTGCGCGGACGTGTCGCGCTCGTACCACTTTCACGAACCCGCGACTCCGGGCGGCTCGTTCACCCGCTCCGAGCGGCTACTTCGCGTCCTTGGAGAGGAACGCCAGCAGATCCTGCCTGCTCACCACGCCGGTCGGCTTGCCCTCCACCAGCACGATCGCGGCGTCCGACGCACCGGGACCGCTCAGCGCGGCCATCAGGTCGGCCACCGGCTCGCCCGAGCCGACCTGCGGCAGCGGCGACGACATGTGCTTCTCCAGCGGGTCGCCGAGCGAGGCGCGCTGGGTGAACAGCGCGTCGAGCAGCTCCCGCTCGACGACGGAGCCGATGACCTCGGCGGCCATCACGTCGGGGTGACCCGCGCCCGGCTTGACGATCGGCATCTGCGAGACGCCGTACTCGCGCAGGACCTCGATGGCCTCGCCGACGGTCTCCTCGGGGTGCATGTGCACGAGCGTCGGGATGGGGCCCGCCTTGTACTGGAGCACGTCGGAGACGCGCGGCGCGTCCCCGCTGTGGTCGAGGAAGCCGTAGTCGTTCATCCACTCGTCGTTGAAGATCTTGCTGAGGTAGCCGCGGCCGCTGTCCGGCAGCAGGACGACGACCACGTCGTCGGGTCCGAGCCCCTCCGCCACCTTCAGCGCGGCCACGACCGCCATGCCGCAGGAGCCGCCGACGAGCAGGCCCTCCTCCTTGGCGAGGCGCCGGGTCATCTGGAAGGAGTCCTTGTCGGAGACGGCGACGATCTCGTCCGTCACCGTACGGTCGTACGCGGTCGGCCAGAAGTCCTCACCGACGCCCTCGACCAGGTACGGCCGGCCCGAGCCGCCCGAGTAGACCGACCCCTCGGGGTCGGCGCCCACGATCCGCACCCGCCCGTCGCTGGCCTCCTTGAGGAAGCGGCCGGTGCCGGAGATGGTGCCGCCCGTACCGACGCCCGCGACGAAATGGGTGATTCTTCCGTCCGTCTGCTTCCACAGCTCGGGACCGGTCGTCTCGTAGTGCGAACGGGGGTTGTTCGGGTTGCTGTACTGGTCCGGCTTCCAGGCGCCCGGTGTCTCGCGCACCAGCCGGTCGGAGACGTTGTAGTACGAGTCGGGGTGCTCGGGGTCGACCGCCGTGGGGCAGACGACGACCTCGGCGCCGTACGCGCGCAGCACGTTGATCTTGTCCGTGGAGACCTTGTCGGGGCAGACGAAAATGCACTTGTAGCCCTTCCGCTGGGCCACGATGGCAAGGCCGACGCCCGTGTTGCCGCTCGTCGGTTCGACGATCGTGCCGCCGGGCAGCAGCTCTCCGCTCTCCTCCGCGGCCTCGATCATGCGCAGGGCGATCCGGTCCTTGACCGAACCTCCGGGGTTGAAGTATTCGACCTTGGCCAGGACTGTCGCCTGAATGCCTTCGGTCACGCTGGTCAGCTTCAGCAGCGGGGTATTGCCAACCAGACTGATCATCGAGTCGTGGAATTGCACCGTTGTCTCCGGGGTCTCCGTGATGGTCCGGCCAGCGTATGCGCCTCCGGGTGAGATTGGGCGACGGTCCTTACGGGGCAGTTAGCTGGTGTACGTGCCCTTCGACCGGACGACCGGGGCGCGTACTCGTACGCACAGGGAGGTGACGCGGACGGTGTCGAGGGCGAGGGTGGCACGGCGGATCGCCGCGGGCGCGGCATACGGCGGCGGCAGCATCGGGCTGCTGGGCGCGGCGGGAGTCGGGGTACTGCTGGCGGAGGTCCAGCTCGCGAAGCGGTCGGTGGGCGGCGGGGTCGCTCCCGTACCGCCCCGCGGGGACGGCTGGTACGGGCTGGCCTTCGGACACACCGAACCGCTGCGGATGGGCATGCTCGGCGACTCCACCGCGGCGGGCCAGGGCGTACGCAGGGCCGGGCAGACACCGGGGGCGCTGCTCGCCTCGGGACTGGCGGCGGTCGCGGAGCGCCCGGTGGATCTGCGGAACGTGGCGCTGCCGGGCGCCAGGTCGGACGATCTGGAACGCCAGGTCACCCAGCTGCTGTCGGCGACGACCCATCCGCCGGACGTCTGCGTGATCATGATCGGCGCCAATGACGTCACGCACCGGATGCCGGCGACCGAGTCGGTGCGGTGCCTGGCGGCGGCGGTACGGCGGCTGCGGACGGCCGGCGCGGAGGTCGTCGTCGGCACCTGCCCGGATCTGGGCACGATCGAGCCGGTGTACCAGCCGCTGCGCTGGGTGGCCCGCCGGGTGAGCCGGCAGCTGGCCGCCGCGCAGACGATCGTGGCGGTCGAGCAGGGCGGCCGTACGGTCTCGCTGGGGGACCTGCTGGGCCCGGAGTTCGCCGCGAACCCCCGGGAGCTGTTCGGCCCGGACAACTACCACCCCTCGGCCGAGGGGTACGCGACGGCGGCGATGGCGCTCCTGCCCACGCTCTGCGCGGTGCTGGGCCTGTGGCCGGAGACGGACCACCTCGACGCGTCCCGGGACGAGGACATGCTCACGGTGGCGAAGGCGGCTTCGGCGGCGGCCGCCCAGGCGGGTACGGAGGTCACGGGCGTCCGGGCGCCCTGGGCGCTGCTCAAGCACCGCAGGCGCCGCCATGTGCTGCCCACCACCGACGCGCGGGCGGGGGCGGCGGACGAGGAGGAGGGCGCCGGGCGGGACGCCAGGCAGACGCCGAGCAAGAAGTGACCACCGTTCTGAGCAAGCGCTTAGAAAAGAGTCCCGCATCACATGTCCGCCCCGGTGACCCACGCGCTACGTGCGGGTAACTTCCCCCTCAGTCCTGCCTTTCTCGCCCTCATGGAGCCGTGATGCCAGAAGCCGTGATCGTCTCTGCCGCCCGTTCGCCGATCGGCCGGGCCTTCAAGGGCTCGCTCAAGGAGCTGCGGCCCGACGACCTGACCGCCACGATCATCGGGGCCGCGCTCGCGAAGATCCCCGAGCTGGATCCGCGCGACATCGACGACCTGATGCTCGGCTGCGGCCTCCCGGGCGGCGAGCAGGGCCACAACCTCGGCCGGATCGTCGCCGTACAGCTCGGGATGGACCATCTCCCCGGCTGCACCATCACTCGTTACTGTTCCTCCTCGCTCCAGACCTCCCGGATGGCGCTGCACGCCATCAAGGCGGGCGAGGGCGACGTCTTCATCTCGGCGGGCGTCGAGATGGTCTCGCGTTCGGTCAACGGCAGCTCCGACGGCATGCCCGGCACGCACAACCCGCTCTTCGCCGACGCCGAGGCCAGGACCGCCGAGGTCGCGCAGAGCGAGGGCGCGGGGTGGCGCGACCCGCGCGAGGACGGCCTCGTCCCCGACGCGTACATCGCGATGGGGCAGACGGCGGAGAACCTGGCCCGGCTCAAGGGCGTGACGCGCCAGGAGATGGACGAGTTCGGCGTGCGGTCGCAGAACCTCGCAGAGGAGGCCATCAAGAACGGCTTCTGGCAGCGCGAGATCACGCCTGTGACGACCCCGGACGGCACGGTGGTCTCCGCGGACGACGGGCCGCGTGCCGGGGTCACCCTGGAGGGCACACAGGGCCTCAAGCCCGTCTTCCGCCCCGACGGTCTGGTCACGGCCGGCAACTGCTGCCCGCTGAACGACGGCGCCGCCGCGCTCGTGATCATGTCCGACACCAAGGCGCGCGAGCTGGGCCTCACGCCGCTGGCCCGGATCGTCTCCACCGGAGTGACCGGCCTCTCGCCGGAGATCATGGGGTACGGGCCGGTCGAGGCGTCCCGCCAGGCGCTCTCCCGGGCCGGGCTGGGCATCGACGACATCGACCTGGTCGAGATCAACGAGGCGTTCGCCGCGCAGGTCATCCCGTCCTACCGGGACCTGGGCGTCCCGCTGGAGAAGCTGAACGTCAACGGCGGCGCGATCGCGGTCGGCCACCCCTTCGGCATGACCGGCGCCCGGATCACCGGCACGCTGATCAACAGCCTCCAGTTCCACGACAAGCAGTTCGGCCTGGAGACGATGTGCGTGGGCGGGGGCCAGGGAATGGCGATGGTGATCGAGCGGCTGAGCTGAGCCGCAGCGGAGGGTAGGGGTCGCCCGAGGCACGAGGGCGGCACCTGCCCGCAGCGGAGGCGAAGTTCAGCGCGACCAAATAAACGAGCGGCTGAGCTGAGCCGCAGCGGAGGGTAGGGGTCGCCCGATCCACCGCCGCTCGTCGCGCACCGTAGTCACGCCGTACCGAAAAGCACTGTTCCGCCGCACCGATCCCCAGTCGTGACTGAATCTCCCCCAGGATGTGACCTACGCCCGGGGGAGATTCGTTTGCCCAGGTCAGAACCGCGCGCGCAGGAAATATAAGGCCCAAAGACCTGTCCATTTGGTGACGTAATGCACTGACGACGGGCTCGGGCCCACGACAAGCTGAGGTAGGAAGTCGGGGGTATCGATCGGAATCGGGAGTAGTCAGTGAGCGCCATGTCTCTTGCCCTGCTGCTGACCACGGCCACCGCCACGGCCGTGGGTGTCGCTGCCCTGCACGCCGCTCATGTGCTGCGCCGGCAGGTCAGCGCCCTGCGCCGCGAGCTGGTGGCGGACCGCCCGGGCGGCTTCTCCGCCTCCGTACCGCAGGCCAGAAGCGCGATGCACCCCACCCAGACCCAGGCCATACGGACCGCGGTGGCCGAGGCGCTGGCCGAGGAGCGGGAGCGCGAGCTGGCCGAGGCGCGCGCCTTCTGGGCCGCGCAGGAGGCCAGGGACGCGGCCGACGCCCCGTCGATGCTGGGCGGACTGGCCGGACTCGGTACCGAGGAGACTCCCTTCTACGTACCGCGCCAGGCGGACTTCGCCGGTCTGGAGGCGCTGCGCTTCGACGGCACCGACGGAGCCGCCGAGACCGACGCGCTGGAATCCCTCGAAGCGCTCGACGACTTCGCCGACTTCACCGATTTCGCGGACTACCCGGAGCTGACCGAGGTCAGCGAGGTGAGCGGGCCGGTCGAGGGCGCGGAGTTCGCCGAGGACTCCCCCGAGCTGGCCGCCGCCCGTCGCCGGCACCCCTCGCACCCGGACTTCGTGCCGGTCAGCACGCCGGTCGTCACCGACCACGAGCGGACCGTCGCGCGGCTGGAGGAGCTGGCCGAGACCCGTACGGCGCTCGCGGACGTGCGGCCCGGCCCCCTCGGCACGCTCGACGTCTATGTCTTCGCGGACGGTACGACGCTCTGCATGACGCCGGGCCACCGCGAGACCGCCGAGCGGCTCGCCGACGCGCTGCGGGCCGGTGAGAGCCCGTTCCTGCTGGGCGGGTCCGGTGTCTCCGGCGCCTACGCGCTGACCTTCGCGTGCGGCGACGACGCCACCGGCGGTGGCGGCTACGGCGAGAGCGCGGACGGCGCCGAGCACGTCTACATCCTCGCTGACCGCGTCATAGCCTCGCTGTAGGTCGCCGCACCGCCGCTCACAGCTTGGCGGTGGCGACCGCCCGCTCGACCAGCCTCACGGCCTCGTCCAGTTCGGCTTCGGACGGGGCCGTTCGCCATGCCTCGACCAGGTCGGCCGCCGCGACGGTGAGCTGGTCGGCGACCGCGAAGACCCCCGCGTCCGGCATGATCCGCGGCTCGACCCCGGCCCCCTCGGCCCCTTCGAGCCGCTGGGCCCGTACGGACAGTTCCCTGGCCAGCGCGAGCGCGGCAGCGGCGGCGCCGCGCTGGAGGCGGCTCTGCGGCGCGCTGCGCAGCCGGTCGGCGAATCGGTCCGTGGCAGCCGTCAGCGGCGTTGTATCGAGCACGCGGCGACCCTACGCGCCCGCCCGGGCGCCGAGCCAGCGGGTCTTGCCAAGGGCGGCACGCTCAGGCACGGTGGGCGGAAAGGACCAGTACGCGCGAAGCGTCCGGAGGCGCCGATGTCCCTTGTCTTCTCCGAAGAGACCCATCGCAATCTCCTCTCCAGAATCCCCCATTGCACCGGCCGCGAGATCTCCGACTGGCTGCGCACCGTCGAGGAAGGCCCGTCCCTCTTCCGTTTCGAGGAGAAGGTCAGCTGGCTGCGGGGTGAGCACAACCTCGCGTACGGACACGCGAAGGCGATCGTCCACGAGTACGACCTGCGGCGGGCCGCCCGCCGCCTCCGGTAACCCGGCCCACGAAGAGGCCGGCCAATGAAGAAGGGGTCCCCGGGCGAAAGCCCGCGGACCCCTTCGGCGCTTCAGTGACGCGCCGTCCTTCGTACTGCTGCCTAGTCGTTGCCCGACAGGATCGAGAAGAGACGCAGCATCTCCATGTAGATCCAGACCAGGGTCACGGTGAGACCGAAGGCCGCGAGCCAGGACTCCTCGCGCGGCGCGCCGTACGCGACGCCGTCCTCGACCTGCTTGAAGTCGAGCGCCAGGAAGCAGGCGCCCAGGATGATCCCGATGACGCCGAAGAGGATGCCGAGACCGCCGCTGCGGAAGCCGAGGCCGTCACCGCCGCCGAAGACGCTGAAGAGCATGTTGGCGACCATCAGGAGCATGAAGCCCATGGCGGCGGCCATCACGAAGCCGTAGAAGCGCTGCGTGACGCGGATCCAGCGCATCTTGTACGCGACGAGGACACCGGCGAAGACCGCCATGGTGCCCATGACCGCCTGGATCACCACGCCGGGGGCGACGTAGGTGCTCACCACATTGCTGATCACGCCGAGGAAGACACCCTCGAAGGCGGCGTACGACAGGATCAGCGCCGGGGCCGGCTTGCGCTTGAACGCCTGGATCATCGACAGGACGAACGCCACCAGTACGGCGCCGATCGCGATGCCGTACGACTTGCCGAGGCTGGCCTGGTCCACCGGCAGGAGGACCCAGGACAGGACGGCGGTCAGGACGACCGTGCCCAGCGTCATGGCGGTGCGCGTCACGACGTCGTCGATCGTCATGACGTCGGCGCGCGCGGGCGCCTGCGGGCCCGCCCCGAACTGGGCGCCCTGCTGCGGCGCGTACGGGTTGGTCGCGTAGGGGTTGGTTCCAACGGCGGCGCCCCCGGCCTGCGGCGCCGCGTTGAAGCCCGCGTGGCCGTTGTCGCGGCTGAAGCCCCGTCGCGAGAAGACCGGGTTACTGCTCCTCATCTCACTCCTCCATGGCCACCCAGCGCGGCCTTGCGTTAAGAGTAATGGGAGAGCAAAGGCAATGCCCTAGTGCTCGGGGAGGATCTTTCACCAATCGTGGCGCGGGACGCGGGTCCCGCGTCCCGGAAGAGTGCCCCATCTCACATCCGGAAATGCGGCCTGCGCACCTGGAGCCGCCGATGCCGGCCGGTGATGTGCCCGGAGCCGGACTTGAACCGGCACGCCCCCGAGGGGCAGCGAGGTTTAAGCTCGCCGTGTCTGCATTCCACCATCCGGGCACGGCGCGCGACGCCGCGTTGGCACAGGAGCCTATCGGGACACACCACTCGAACAGCCGAGTGACTACCCGATGTTGTCTTATTTTATTGACGTCTGAGGGTGCGTCAGCACACGTACCGGCCCATCCGCACATGCCGGGCGCGGATGGGCATCTCGTAACGAGGCTCACAGGAATGACGAAAAGTCGCCGCCCGGTCACGCAATCGGCATCCTGTCGCGGGCGTCTCAGGGGTCGTGTCATACCCGAGGAGGAGGGCGCGCCCCGGCGGTCAGACCCAAGAGGGCCCCGGGAACGGGCACGAGGACGGACGCCCCGGGCGGTGCGCGGACGACACGATGGGGTCGTCCCCGCAGCGAGCCCGTCCCGACAGGAGATCCCCCCGTGACCACCACCCCGATCGCCCACCGCGCCACCGCGGTCGCCGCCCACGCCTCCGAGCTGTCGAAGGTCTACGGAATGGGTGAGACCCAGGTGGTCGCGCTCGACAAGGTGACCGTGGACTTCCGGCAGGGCGAGTTCACCGCGATCATGGGCCCGTCCGGCTCGGGCAAGTCGACCCTCATGCACTGCGTGGCCGGCCTCGACAGCTTCAGCTCGGGGTCCGTGCGGATCGGGGACACGGAGCTGTCCACCCTGAAGGACAAGCAGCTCACGCAGTTGCGCCGGGACAAGATCGGCTTCATCTTCCAGGCGTTCAACCTGCTGCCGACCCTGACGGCGCTGGAGAACATCACGCTCCCGATGGACATCGCGGGCCGCAAGCCGGACAAGCAGTGGATGGACCAGGTGATCAGCATGATCGGCCTGGCCGACCGGCTCGGCCACCGGCCCACCCAGCTCTCCGGCGGCCAGCAGCAGCGGGTGGCGGTGGCGCGCGCCCTGGCCTCCCGGCCCGAGATCATCTTCGGTGACGAGCCGACCGGGAACCTGGACTCGCGCTCCGGCGCCGAGGTGCTGGGCTTCCTGCGTAACTCTGTTCGAGAGCTGGGTCAGACCGTCGTCATGGTGACGCACGACGCCATGGCCGCCTCGTACGCGAATCGTGTGATTTTCCTCGCGGACGGCCGGATCGTCGACGAGATGGTCGACCCGACCGCCGACCGCGTGCTCGACCGGATGAAGGCGTTCGACGCCAAGGGCCGTACCAGCTGACGCACCGCTGGATCCGACGCTCCGTCAACCGGGTGTGTCAGCACCGCTCCCGGTCCTGTCCACCTGCCCCGGCCCCCTCCACACCAGGACTCCCACCATGTTCCGTACCGCCCTGCGCAATGTGCTCTCGCACAAGGCCAGGCTGCTGATGACCGTGCTCGCCGTCATGCTCGGCGTCGCCTTCGTCTCCGGCACCCTGATCTTCACCGACACCCTGGGCAATGCCTTCCGCAACCAAAGCGCCAAAAGCTACAAGGACGTCGCCGTCGGCGCCCGCGTCTGGGACACCCGCGGCGACGACAGCGACTCGGACTCGGATGCGGACGAGGGGACTCCCGGCGTCGACCAGAAGACCGTCGACCGGATCGGGGAGCTGCCCGGCGTCGCCTCCGTCACCAGCCGGGTCAGCGGCTTCGCCGGGGTCGGCGACCCCGACGGCAGGCTGATTGGCAACGGCTGGTCCAACACCGGCGGCAACTTCGCGCCCGGCAAGGACGGCAAGGACCCGGCCTACGACTTCGCCGAGGGCACGGGCCCGGCCGACGACGGCCAGGTCGCCCTCGACAAGGACACCGCCTCCAGGGGCGAGTACAAGGTCGGCGGCAAGGTACGCGTGGCCACCAACGGGCCGGTGAAGGAGTACACCCTCAGCGGGATCTTCACCACCGAGGACGGCGCGGTCAACGCGGGCGGCAGCCTGGTGCTGTTCAGCACGGACGTCGCCCAGAAGCTCTACCTGGAGCCCGGCTACTTCAGCGAGCTCGCCGTCACCGCGGAGGCCGCGGCCTCGCACGACGAGATCCGCGCCGCGATCGTGAAGCTCCTCCCCAAGGGCTCCGACGTGGCGACGGGCGAGCAGCTCGCGAGCGACCAGGCCAAGGACATCGAGAACGGCCTGTCCAGCCTCAACCAGATGCTGCTGGGCTTCGCGGGCGTCGCGCTGTTCGTCGGGGTCTTCCTGATCTCCAACACCTTCACCATGCTGGTCGCCCAGCGCACCAAGGAGCTGGCGCTGCTGCGTGCCGTCGGCGCCTCGCGCCGCCAGGTCAAGCGCTCGGTGCTGATCGAGGCCGGGGTGGTCGGGGTGGTCGCCTCCGCGGTCGGCTTCGTCATCGGGCTCGGTCTCGCGATCGGACTGCGCTCCGCGATGGGGCTGCTGGACGCCAAGGTTCCCGCGGGCCCGCTGATCATCTCGTCCACCGCGGTCATCGCCGCCTTCGCCGTCGGTGTGGTGATCACCGTCCTGGCCGCCTGGCTGCCCGCCCGCAAGGCCGCGAAGATCCCGCCGGTGGCGGCGATGGGCAGCGCGCACCTGGCCGCCACCACCAAGTCGCTGGTCGTCCGCAACTCCATCGGCGGCCTGCTGGCGCTGATCGGCTCGGCCGTCATCGTGCTCGGCGCGTCGGCCGACGAGGACGGCGGGTACATCATCGGCGGCGGCGCGTTCCTGACGATGATCGCCGTCATCGTGCTGATCCCGCTGCTGTCGCGCCCCGTCATCGCACTCGTCCGGCCGCTGCTCAGCTCGGTCTTCGGGGTCTCCGGCAAGCTGGCCAGTCTGAACGCCGTCCGTAACCCCCGGCGCACCGGTGCCACCGCCTCCGCGCTGGCCATCGGACTCACGCTGGTCACCACGCTCACGGTCGTCGCCATCACGGTCGGCACGGCCATCGACAAGTCGACGTCGGACAACATCAGGGCCGACTACCAGGTGTCGATGGCGGGCTTCGGCAACATCGACCCGTCGGCGGTCGACGCGCTGCGCGAGGCGCCCGGCGTGTCCGCGCTCTCGCCGCGGCAGATGACCTCGTTCGAGACCAAGAGCGGGTACGAGAACGCCAGCGCGCTCTCCTCCGCCGACCTGGAGAAGGTCTTCAGCCTCAAGACCGTCTCGGGCTCCCTCTCCTCGCTGGCGAAGGACGCGAACGCCATCGCGATCAGCGAGGAGGTCGCCAAGTCGAAGGGCTGGAAGCCCGGCGACACCGTCCCCGCGAAGTTCGGTGACGGCAAGACGGAGGATCTGAAGGTCGGCGCCGTCATCCAGCAGGTCGACTTCCTGGGCAGCGTGATCACCTCCACCGAGCTGTCCGACCGGCACGAGGCCAAGCCGTACATCACCGAGATCTGGGTGAAGACGGCCGGCGGCGAGAGCCGGGCGAACGAACAGGCTCTCGTGGACGCGCTCGGCAAGAACCCGGCGATCAGCGTCAAGGACATGGAAGGCATCAAGAACGAGTTCAGCGGCATGATCAACACGATGCTGAACATCCTGTACGGCCTGCTGGGGATGGCCCTGATCATCGCGGTCCTGGGTGTCGTCAACACGCTGGCGATGTCCGTCTTCGAACGGCAGCAGGAGATCGGCATGCTGCGCGCGATCGGCCTCGACCGCACCAAGGTCAAGCGGATGATCCGGCTGGAGGCCGTGGTGATCTCGGTCTTCGGCGCGCTGATCGGAGTGGGGCTCGGCACCTTCCTGGGCTGGGCGATCGGCCAGACCATCAAGGACAGCATCCCGAACTACGCGCTGGTCATCCCGTGGGACCGGATCGCGCTCTTCATGCTGCTGGCCGCGGTGGTGGGCATGCTGGCCGCGCTCTGGCCGGCCCGCAGCGCCGCGAAGCTGAACATGCTGACGGCGATCAAGACCGAATAGGACCGGCAGGCCGCCCAGGGCCTCGCTGACACGGAGGGCCGGATCCCGGGAACGGGGTCCGGCCCTCGCGCCGTACGGTGCGGGCTGACCGGGGCCTGGCCCCGGTCAGCCCGCGCCGCGCGGCGTCAGGCGCCCCACAGGCGGGCGCGCAGGGGCATGCCCGACGCGCCGCCCTCCGGGGTCTTCACCGCGAGGATCTGGTTCACACCGATCCGGTTGCGCTCGAAGGAGAGCGCCGAGGCGGCCATGTAGAGCCGCCAGACGCGGGCGCGCCCGGCGGAGGTGGTGCGTACGGCATCGGCCCAGTGCTCCTCCAGATTCCGTACCCAGCGGCGCAGGGTCAGGGCGTAGTGCTCCCTGATCGACTCGACGTCCCGCGCCTCGAAGCCCGCTTCCTCCAGGGTGGTGAGGGTGCGGCCGAGCGGCGCCAGTTCGCCGTCCGGGAAGACGTACGCGTCGATGAACGCGTCGACGTGGTAGCTGCCCTCGTCCTTCTCCGGGCGCCGGGCGATCTGGTGGTTGAGGAGGCGCCCGCCGGGATTCAGCAGGTTGTAGAGGTCGTCGGCGTACTCGCGGTACTGGACGGAGCCGACGTGCTCGGCCATGCCGATGGAGGAGATCGCGTCGTACGGACCGTCGCTGACGTCGCGGTAGTCCTGGACGCGGATCTCGATCCGGTCGGTGAGTCCCTCCTCCGCGATGCGCTTGCGGGCGAAGGCGGCCTGCTCGCGGGAGAGGGTGATGCCGGTGACCCGGGCGCCGTACTCGCGGGCGGCGTGCATGGCCATCGAGCCCCACCCGCAGCCGACGTCCAGGAGCCGCTCGCCCTCCTGGAGCGCGAGCTTGCGGCAGATCAGGTCGAGCTTGTCGCGCTGTGCGTCTTCGAGTCCGTATCCCGTACCCGCTCCGGCCTTCGCGTCCCAGTAGGCGCACGAGTAGACCATGGAGGGGCCGAGGACCAGCTCGTAGAAGTCGTTGCCCACGTCGTAGTGGTGGCTGATCGCCGCCTTGTCGCGGCGCTTGGTGTGCAGGGTGCCGGTTCGGCGGCGGATCTCCTCCGGGGGCGGCGGGGGCGGCGGCAGGGCGCCCGCGATCCGGACCAGCCCCTTGGCGGCGGCGCGCATCCGGGGGTCGAGTACGGGATGGACCGTGTCCTTCGCGTCGGCGCCGCGCTCCCAGATGAGTCCGGCGAGGCGTTCGAGGGCGGCGTACAGGTCGCCCTCCACATCGATCTCGCCGGCCACCCAGGCCCGGGCGAGGCCGAGCTCGCCGGGCTTCCACAGGAGCCGGCGCAGGGCACGGCGGTTGCGGATGATCAGGGTCGGAGCGTCCGGGGGGCCCGATTCGCTGCCGTCCCAGGCACGGATACGGACCGGGAGCGGGGCCCCCAGCAACTCTTCGGCGAGAGTGGTGAGCCGCAGTGCGGCGTCGGCCATGGCGTTGTACCTCCGTGGTGGTGGATTCAAGGACGTGCTCGACACCACGTAAACACCGGAGGGGTGCCGATGCAGTCCCGACAGCGCGCAATGAGAAGGCAAAATACCTGCACCTACCACGTACTTTCGTACGGTACGGGCGCACCGGGGCACGCGAAAGGGCCGCCCGCACCACGGATGGCGGGCGGCCCTTTCGAGGCTGCGGATACTGCGGGTACGACGGACGGGCCGCGGACGCCTTACGGAATCCGGGAGCGCGTCAGGACGCCTTGGCCTTCTCCGGCTCCGACGAAGCGACGGCCGGGGCCGGCTTCGCGGCCTCGTAGAACTCCTCGCGCGGCGTCTCCATGGCGCCGAGCGAGACGACCTCGCGCTTGAGGAACATGGCGAGCGTCCAGTCGGCGAAGACCCGGATCTTGCGGTTCCAGGTCGGCATGGCCATGCCGTGGTAGCCACGGTGCATGTACCAGGCGAGCCGGCCCTTGACCTTGATCTTCATCTTGCCCATGACGATCATCGCGACGCCCTTGTGCACGCCGAGACCGGCGACCGCACCCTTGTTGGCGTGGCTGTACTCGGCCTGCGGGAAGCCCCGCATCCCCGAGATCACGTTGTCGCCGAGGACCTTCGCCTGCCGCAGCGCGTGCTGCGCGTTGGGCGGGCACCAGGCGTTCGGGTTGCCGGCCTTGCGGCCGACGACGTCCGGGACCTGGGCGTTGTCGCCGGCGGCCCAGATGTAGTCGGTGCCCTGCACCTGGAGCTTCTCGCTGGTGTCCACGTGGCCGCGCGGGCCGAGCGGGAGACCGTAGCGGGCGAGCGCCGGGTTCGGCTTGACGCCGGCGGTCCACACGATGGTGTTGGAGTCGACCTCCAGACCGTTGTTGAGCACCACATGGCCGTCCACGCAGGAGTCCATGCCGGTCTTGAGGTAGATCTCGATGCCGCGGCCCTCGAGGTGCTCCTTGCCCCAGGCGCCCAGCTTCGGGCCGACCTCGGGAAGGATCTTGTCGGCGACGTCGACGAGAACGAAGCGCATGTCCTCGCGCTTGACGTTCGTGTAGTACTTGGCGGCGTCCCGCGCCAGGTCCTCGACCTCACCGATGGTCTCCGCACCGGCGAAGCCACCGCCCACGAAGACGAAGGTCAGCGCCTTGCGGCGGACTTCCTCGTCGGTCGTGGAGTCGGCCTTGTCCAGCTGCTCCAGCACGTGGTTGCGCAGCCCGATGGCCTCCTCGATGCCCTTCATGCCGATGCCCTGCTCGGCGAGGCCGGGGATCGGGAAGGTGCGGGAGACCGCGCCGAGCGCGACGACCAGGTAGTCGAAGGGCAGCTCGTAGGCCTCGCCGACGAGCGGCGCGACCGTGGCGACCTTGCGGTCCTGGTCGATGGTCGTGACCCGGCCGGTGAGCACCTCAGCCTTGGGCAGCACGCGTCGCAGCGGTACGACGACATGCCGAGGCGAAATGCTGCCGGCGGCGGCTTCGGGGAGGAAGGGCTGGTACGTCATGTACGAGCGGGGGTCGACAACCGTGACGGTCGCCTCCCCGTAGCGCATCTTCTTCAGAATGCGACGAGCTGCGTACAGGCCTACGTACCCACCGCCTACAACGAGGATCCTGGGACGCTCCGTGGTGCTCATGCCATCGAGTATCCACCTCGCCCGGGGGGGGTGCTCGTGAGCCCCTTCACAAGGAGTGGACTCCCTCGTGCTACACTCCGCGGCCCACGTGATCCAGATCGCACCCCCGGAGGGGAACCGGACCGGGTGTTTGGACGTTGTTCACCCCTTGTGAGCTGCCCCTCCGCACTTCGCGCCGCAGCTGACCGGCCGGCCGATTCACGCCGCCGTAACGCGCCCGGAACCGCCCGGTATAAGGGCGCCGGGGGCCCGCGCTCCTGACAGAAGGCCCCGGACGGCGGTAAGTGGGTCCATCAGGGCCGAATTCCTTGTGAAGAACTTCACGAACTTTCTCGCGATGCGCGGCCGGGGTCACGCCAAGGCCCCGGCTCGTGTACACAAAGGCGCGTACACTTGCCTTATGGCTGAGAGCACTGTGACCGTACGGGAAGCCCGCGCGCACCTCGCGGACCACATCAATCGTGCCGAGGAGGGCACGCCCACCGTGATCACCCGCAACGGCGTGCCGGTGGCCGCCGTGGTCCCGATCGCGGACTTCGACGCGCTGGAGGAAGCCGCCGACGTGCTGCTCGCGCGGGAGGCGGAAGCCGTCCTGGCCGAGGACGGGCCGACCGTGACGATGGCCGAGCTGCTGGCCGATCTGTTCACCGAACGCGCGCAGGACGCCGCGTGACGTACGCGTTCCGGTTCACCGCGGCGGCGCAGCGGCAGCTGCGGGCCATCGACCGGCCCGCCGCCATGCGCGTCCTGGCCGCGCTGACGGCACTCGGCGACGATCCATACCGCGAGGACGCCGACATCAAGAAGCTCGCCGGGCCCTCGGGCCTCTACCGGCTACGGGTCGGCAACTACCGGGTCGCCTACCAGGTCGAGGACGACGCGCTCATCATCCTCGTCGTCAAGGCCGGCGACCGGCACGACGTCTACCGCGGCATCTGAGCACTCACTGCCCGTCGGGCACGCAGCTCCACGCGATGCCGTCCAGGATGTCGTGCTCGCTGACGACGATCTCGCGGGCCCCGGTGCGCTCCATGACGGCGAGCAGGATGAGGGAGCCGGCGCCGATGACGTCCACCCGGCCCGGGTGCAGGACGGGGATCGCGGCGCGTTCGTCGTGGGTGGCGGCCAGGAGGCGGTCGGTGACCGCTTTGACCTGGTCGTAGGAGATCCGGGAGCGGTGGATCGCGGTGGAGTCGTACGCCGGCAGACCGAGCGCGATCGCGGCGACCGTGGTGACGGAGCCGGCCAGGCCGACCAGGGTGCGGGGCTCGCGGAGCGGGACCGTCTCCTCCGCCAGGTCGAGGGCCGCCTCGACGTCGGCGCGTATGGCGGCGATCCGCTCGGGCGTGGGCGGGTCGGTGACCTCCCCGTCCTGTACGAGGTGGCGCTCCGTCAGCCGTACGCAGCCGATGTCCACCGAGCGCGCGGCGCGCACCCGGTCGTCGCCGACGACGAACTCGGTGGAGCCGCCGCCGATGTCCACGACCAGGCAGTCGTCCTGTCCGGGCAGCTCCTTGGTGGCGCCGGTGAAGGAGAGGGCCGCCTCCTGGTCACCGGTGATCACCTCGGGCTCCACGCCCAGGATGTCCACGACGCCGCGCACGAAGTCGTCGCGGTTCTCCGCGTCGCGCGAGGCGGAGGTGGCGACGAAGCGGATCCGCTCGGCGCCGTGCTCCTTGATGACGGCGGCGTACTCGCGGCAGGCGGCGAAGGTCCGCTCCAGCGCCTCCGGAGCCAGCCGGCCCGTCCTGTCCACGCCCTGGCCGAGCCGGACGATCGTCATCCGCCGGTCCAGGTCGGCCAGTTCGCCGGTCTCCGGGTCGGCGTCGGCGACCAGGAGGCGGATCGAGTTCGTACCGCAGTCGATGGCGGCGACCCTGGTCATGCCGTACCTCCCTCGGTGTCCGGAGCCACGGCGGCGCAGGGGCTCACGCACGGGCCCTTGGCCCACCACTCGGGCAGCATCGCGAGCGCCTCGTCGCCCAGCGGGTTCACCCCGGGGCCCGCCGCCAGCGAGTGGCCGACCAGGACGTGCAGGCACTTCACCCGGTCCGGCATGCCGCCCGCGCTGGGGAAGCCCTCCAGCACCTCGATGGCGTCGCGCCGGGCGAGGTAGTCCTCGTGCGCCGCGCGGTAGGCGGCGGCCAGCTCGGGGTCGGTGGCCAGGCGCTCCGTCATCTCCCGCATGACCCCGTTGGCCTCCAGCGTGCCGATGGCCGAGGCCGCGCGCGGGCAGGTCAGGTAGTACGTGGTCGGGAAGGGGGTGCCGTCGGGGAGCCGGGGGGCGGTCTCCACGACGTCCGGCTGTCCGCACGGGCAGCGGTGCGCGATGGCGCGCAGTCCGCGCGGGGGACGGCCGAGCTGTTCCTTGAAGGCCGCGACGTCCGCGTCGGTGGGCTCGGTGCGTTCGGTCTGCGGAGGGGGCGTGTTCATGCCTGCCTTGTTCTGAAAGTTCTGCGGTTGAGGGGTGCGAAGGTCAGCGGCTGGGCGCTACTTGTCCGGTCGGTCCGCGTTGTCCACGCCGTCCATGACATTCGAGTACCAGGGCCGGTCGGCCGCCCCCTGGTCCTCGCGCCGCTCCTTCGCGGTCTCCGGGTCGATCACGGTGTATCCCGTCTCACCCGGCATCAGATAGTGGAGATGCTCGCGGGCCAGCCGCCGGATGTAGGCGTCGTCCTTGAGCCGCGCCTTCTCGTCGCGCAACTCCTCGACCCGGAGCTTCGCCTCGCGGGCCAGCCGCTCCTGGTCGGCGATCTCGTTGCGCTGCGACACGTACTGCCGCATCGGATACGCGAGCGCCACCACGAGCGTGCAGACCACGAGGGCGAGGAAGGCCGCGCGTCCGGTGAGCCGGGAACGGCGGTCCTGCCTGCGGTTCTGCGAGCGGTAGACACGGGCGGCGGTCTGCTCACCGAGCAGCCGCAGCCTGGTAGCGGTGGAGAACCGGTCCCGGTTCCCGGCCATCGCTCGCCTCCCCTGTTACGTGCGTACGTCCCCGGACACGGTACGGGACCGCGGCCGGGGACGTACGGACGACGGGCGGTGGGCCGTCGCCCTCGTACGGGTCGTTCCTGTGACTACTGGTCGGAACGCGTCCACTACCAGTCGTTCGCGGAGCGCATCCTCTTAATCGTTCGCGGAGCGCATCCTCTTAATCGTTCGCAGAGCGAAACCTCGGGAACGCGCTGCGGCCCGCGTACACCGCCGCGTCGTCGAGGATCTCCTCGATGCGCAGCAGCTGGTTGTACTTGGCGACGCGGTCCGAGCGGGCCGGGGCGCCGGTCTTGATCTGACCGCAGTTCACGGCGACGGCGAGGTCGGCGATGGTGACGTCCTCGGTCTCGCCCGAGCGGTGGGACATCATGCACTTGAAGCCGTTGCGCTGGGCCAGCTCGACGGCGTCCAGGGTCTCGGTCAGCGAGCCGATCTGGTTGACCTTGACGAGCAGGGCGTTGGCGGAGCCCTCCTCGATGCCGCGCGCGAGGCGCTCCGGGTTGGTGACGAAGAGGTCGTCGCCGACGATCTGGACCTTGGAGCCCAGCTTGTCGGTGATGACCTTCCAGCCGGCCCAGTCGTCCTCGAAGAGCGGGTCCTCGATGGAGACGAGCGGGTAGGCGTCGACCAGCTCCTCGTAGTACTCGGTCATCTCGGCGGCCGAGCGCGACTTGCCCTCGAACTCGTAGACGCCGTCCTTGTAGAACTCGGACGCGGCGACGTCGAGCGCGAGCGCGATGTCGCGGCCGGGGACGTAACCGGCCTCGTTGATCGCTTCGAGGATGAGGTCGAGCGCGGCGCGGTTGGACTCCAGGTTCGGCGCGAAGCCGCCCTCGTCGCCGAGGCCGGTGGACAGGCCCTTCTGCTTCAGGACCTTCTTGAGGGTGTGGTAGACCTCGGCGCCCCAGCGCAGCGCCTCGGAGAAGGACTCCGCGCCGATCGGGGCGATCATGAACTCCTGGATGTCCACGTTGGAGTCGGCGTGCGAGCCGCCGTTCAGGATGTTCATCATCGGAACGGGCAGCAGGTGCGCGTTCGGGCCGCCGAGGTAGCGGAAGAGGGGGAGGTCCGAGGCTTCGGAGGCGGCGTGCGCGACGGCGAGCGAGACACCGAGGATGGCGTTCGCGCCGAGCGAGCCCTTGTTCTCGGTGGCGTCCAGGTCGATCATCGCCTGGTCGATCAGGCGCTGCTCGGTGGCGTCGTACCCGACCAGCTCCGGGCCGAGCTGCTCGATAACGGCGAGGACGGCCTTCTCGACGCCCTTGCCCAGGTAGCGGCTGGCGTCTCCGTCGCGGAGTTCGACGGCCTCGAACGCACCGGTGGAGGCACCGGAGGGGACAGCAGCACGACCGGTGCTGCCGTCGTCGAGGCCGACCTCGACCTCGACCGTGGGGTTGCCTCGGGAGTCGAGGATTTCCCGGGCTACGACGACGTCGATGGACGGCACGAGCATCTCCTTCTGGGATGTGACGCATGGGCGCAAGCTCTCAGTGGCCTTGCGCCATGAGCCTAACCGGCCCGGGATGATCGGTCGGCCCGAGCCCGCCCCCTATCGTCCCGTACTGACCGGTAACGCCGGAAAGCCGGGCCGTACGGCGCAGACCCCGGCCCGGCGCGTACGGGGGTGAACGCGCCGGGCCGGGGAGATCGGGGTGGTGTGCCCGGGCCGCGCGGGGCGGCCCGGGAGGAGGGTCAGCTCAGGTGGAGCTGCTGGCCCGGGTAGATGACGTCGGCGTCCTTGACGATGTCCTTGTTGAGGTCGAAGACCTTCTTCCAGCCGCCCTCGACCTTGTGGGCCGTGGCGATCTTGGAGAGGGTGTCGCCGGACTTGACCTTGTACTCGCCGTCACCCTTCTTGATCGTGACGGGACGGCTCTGGCTACGCGAGGCGGGCTGCGCCTCGGCGCGGCTCGACTGCGGCTGCGCCTGCTGCTGAGGAGCGGACTGCTGCTTCGGGGCGGTCTGCTGCTTCGGGGCGGACTGCTGCTTGGGGGCCGACTGCTGCTTCGGGGCGGCCTGCGTACCGGAGCCGCCGCTGTACGAGGCGCTCGACAGGTTCACGCCACAGCTCGGCCAGGCACCCTTGCCCTGGCCGGCCAGGACCTTCTCGGCGACGGCTATCTGCTGGGACTTGGACGCCTGGTCGGCGCGGGGGGCGTAGGCGGTGCCGCCGTACGCGGCCCAGGTGGAGCTGGTGAACTGGAGGCCGCCGTAGAAGCTGTTGCCGGTGTTGATGGCCCAGTTGCCGCCGGACTCGCACTGGGCGACCTGGTCCCACTCGGAGGCGGTGGCGGCGGAGGCGGAGGTGGCGCCGATCAGCGGGGCGGCGACGGCGGCACCGGTGATGCCGGCGAGTGTGGCGTAGCGGACCGCCTTGGACGGACGACGGTGCTTGGCCTTGCTGGAAAACAGCAGCATGGAGCATCTCCTCACCGACGCCTACGAGGTCAGCTGTCGGGTTCGGGCCAAGTGAGTTGCCCGGCCGCGTGCTCTCACACGCGGCTTCACCCCAAGCCGTGCCCGGACCGTCTCTCGACGGCCGGGACCGGCGCGAACCTTTGGGTCCCCCGCTCCTGCCTTCGGCGCTTGACGCGACGACTACTCCCCCCGACCGGCGGCAGGATTCGGCGTTCCGGTCGACGGGGCCCGCGGTGCGAGCGGTTCAGACCGTAATCACAGGCCCACCGGTTGTTCAAAGAAGGACATCCGGGAGGAATCGCCCTTCCGGCCCCGGGGGGCCACCCCGTTTCCGCAGGTGGGAGCCGATCGGATCAACCGGCGGGCCAAAAGACCGCAGTTGCGGCAAAGAGACCCTTGTCTCATTTGCGCAGAAGCGGACATAAGGCAGCTAACTGCCCCTCGATCGAGGCCCTTTTGGCCGCGCGGCCACGCCTCTGGCCAGGGCGGAGCGGGGCGCCGTCGGCGTCAACGGCGCCCCGTTCACTCAGACCCAGCCGCCGGCGACCTTCTGGGTGCCGATCACGACGGAGAGGGATTCGCCGCCGACGACGACGGATTCACCCTGACCGGCTTCCTCACCACCCGTCACGCCGGTGAGGCTGCCGCCGGTACGGCCCGAGCCGCCGCCGCGCGAGGCGCGGTCGTCCGGCTCGCGCTCCGTACCCGAATCGGCCGACGCGCCGTCCTCGTTGGCGGCGGCGCCCCGGTGCTTGCCCTTGGAGGGCTCGGTGGTGCCGGAGCCGGAGGGGCTCGCGGAACCGGTGGCTCCGGGCGCGGGGGTGGAGGAGGACCCGGAGGTCGTGGGCTCGTCCGTCTGCGTGTCGCCCTGGTCGTCCGACGCCGAGGAGCCGGTGCCGGGGGAGGCCGAGGAGCCGCTGCCCGACTGGCCGGTGCCCTGGTCGCCCTTCCCGGAGCCGGTCACGCCCTCGACCACTCCGCCGACGACGCCCGCGATGCCCTTCGTGAGGCCGGAGACCGTGGCGCAGCTCGACCACGCCTTGGTGCCCTGCGCCTCCAGGACCTTCTCGGCTATCAGGATCTGCTGCGAGCGGCTCGCCAGATCGGGGCTGGCCGCGTACTCCGCACCACCGAAGCTGTCCCATGCCTCCTGGGTCAGCTGGAGCCCGCCGTAGGAGCCGTTGCCGAGGTTGGCGCTCCACTGGCCGCCGCTCTCGCACTCGGCGACGCGGTCCCACGTCGAGGCTTCCGCCGCGCCGGCGCCGCTGGCGGCGAGCAGGGGGATGGCGATCGCCGACCCGGTCACCCCCGCGGCAACGAGAAGGGCAGGGGCCTGGCGAGGCCGACGATGTTTCCCGGAGCGCATGCGGTTGCCTTCCGTCTGACTGTCAGTTCGACCCGGCGTGGAACTGCTGAGTCGTCGTGAACGTAGCGGTACTCGAACGCTTGTCACAAGTCGATGCAGCGGAGATCACGCAAAAGTCACAGTCTTGACGGACCGTCAGAGAATTGCCGTCGGATTGTCCTTTTCCGGGCCGCCGCGCTATCAGCCGGACAATGGCGTGAACTGCACCGGAAGTGTGCGCAATCCACGCATGATGAGCCCGCCGCGCCATCGCAAATCGGCAGGATCTTCCGCAAGCCGCACATCGGGAAGGCGCGTCAGCAGGGTCGCGAGCGCGGTCTGCCCCTCCACTCTCGCCAGCGGCGCGCCGAGGCAGTAGTGGATGCCGTGCCCGTACCCGAGGTGCTGATTGTCACGCCGGGCGAGGTCCAGGACATCGGGGTCGGCGAAGCGCTCCGGGTCCCGGTCGGCGGCGGCGAGCACCACCAGCACGGGGTCGCCCGCCTCGATCCGCTGCCCGCCCAGGGTGAGCGGCTCGGTGGCGTACCGCCAGGTCGCCAGCTCCACCGGACCGTCGTACCGCAGGAGTTCCTCGACCCCCGTGGCCAGCAGCCCGGTCTCCCCGGCCGCGAGCGAATCCTGGAGCCGGGTCCGCTGCTCCGGATTCCGCATAAGCGTGTACATGCCATTGCCGATGAGATTGACCGTCGTCTCAAAACCGGCAAACAGGATGATGAAAGCCATCGCGGCGGCCTCATTCTCCGTGAGGTGTTCGCCGTGGTCGCTCGACCTGATCAGATCGGAAATCAGATCGTCGCCGGGATTCGCCCTTTTACGGTGGATCAGCTCGGCCAGATAACCGCGCATCTTCTTCACGGAACGTGCCACTCCGCCGCGCGGCCCACCACCGTGTCCCGGCTTTGAATGTCGCAGCATCATGCCGGCCCAGTCGCGAAAGTCGTCCTGGTCCTCCGGCGGCACCCCGAGGAGATCGCAGATCGCGTAGATGGGGAGCGGGAACGCGAAATCATGGATCAGATCCGCCTCGCCCCGGGCGGCGAAACCGTCGATCAGCCGGTCCGTCAGTTCCTGTACGCGCGGGGCGAATACGGCGACCCTGCGGGGCGTGAACGCCTTGGCCACCAGCCGGCGCAGCCGGGTGTGGTCGGGCGGGTCGATGTTCAGCAGATGCGTCATCAGCTCCGCCTTGCGCTCGCCCGGAATGCCCGTCCTGCCCTTGGCGTGGGCGGGCCCCGCGTGGTGCGCGGAGTTCTTGGAGAGCCGCGTGTCGGCGAGCGCCTGCCGGGCGTCCCCGTACCGCGTCACGAGCCACGCCTCGACCCCGCTGGGCAGCTGGGTCCTGCGCACCGGGGCGTGCTCACGCAGCCAGGCGTACGCGGGGTAGGGGTCGGTGGCGAACTCCCAGCTGAAGAGCGCGGGGACGGGGTGGTTCTCATACGTGTCGGGCACCCTCCGACCGTAGCCGCCGGGGCGACGCGGGCTACGGCCGGAGGGGACGGCCGGAGGGACGGCCGGAGAGGACCGCCGGAAGCACGGGACGGGACCGGCGCGGCCCCGTCCGTACCCGGCTACGCCGTGACGCGCTCGCGCAGGGCCGCCAGTTCCCCGTACATCACGTCACCGGGGCAGTCGGTCTCCATCCAGTCGCGGTGGCCGCTGATGGAGCGGACGTCCTTCGTGACGCCGTTGACGGGGTTGACGTAGGTGAGCTCCGCCGCCGGGTCCAGGCCGTGCAGCCGCGCCACCGCGGAGACGAGCCGGGTGAGCGCGTCGCTCGCCGCCACGGTCGGCCCCTCCTCCGTCAGGTCTCCGAGCAGGGCGATACCGAGGTTCCCGGAGTTGAACCCGCCGACGTGGAAGGCGGTCACCAGATCGCCGTCCGCGTCATGGGCCGGAAGGCCCTCGTCGCCCGAGTAGCGCCCCTCGTAGATGACGCCGTCCGCGTCGATGAGGAAGTGGTAGCCGATGTCGCCCCAGTCGTTGTCGATGGCGTGGAACTCGTAGATCGCCCGCACCGTGGCCGCCGGGTCGGGATCGGCGTTGACGGTGTCGGTGTGGTGGACCGTGACGGTCTGGAAGGGGTAGTAGACCCGCGGGGAGTTCTCCGTGCCGTCCGGGTTGAGGCGCTTGGACTCGTCGGCGCCCCAGGCCGCGCGCGACCGGTAGGCGACTCCCCGCACGCGGGTGGTGTCCTTCGGGACCGCGACACCGTGCCGCGGGCCCTTCGTGGTGTCGATGGCGAGCGAGCGTACGCCGGTGACCCCCTTGGCGGCCTTCAGCACGTAGCCGGCCGCACCGCCGGCGGCTACCAGCGCCACGCCGCCGTTGGCCGGTGAGCAGCCGCCGCCGAGCGGCTTCCACGCGCCCTGGCCGCCGTCGGGCCGCCGGAGACGGATCTCGGCGCCGTCGGCGGGCCCGTCCCAGCGCACCCCGACATGGCCGATGGGGAAGTCGGCCTCGACCGGCCGCTCACCGGTGGCCGCCTGGGAACGGGTCTCGGGGAAGGTCTCGACACTCTCGCCGGGACCGGCGCTCACGCCGTTGCCCTGGCCGTTTCCCGTGGTGTCGGCCGCGCTGTCCTTCGTGCCGTCGGCCGGGGCCGCCGAGACGATGGGGGTGACGACGGCCGCCGCCGCCACCGCCCCGGCGGCGCCGATCACGCCCCGCCGGGAGAACCGGGACTTGACGCGGTGGGAGGAGGGGGGCGGAGCGGAAGAAGGAGAGCCGGCCGCCTCGGGGGCGGCGGGCGAGGGCTCTGTGGGGAGAGCGGGCATGAGGGCGGCACCTTTCAAGTTCCGTGCGCCGCACGGGCGTCGGCCCGCGCGGGGATGCTGGAACGCGAAGGCTACAAGAACCTGTAGGGCCCACCGCCCCTTCCCCCCGCGCCCGTACGGGGAAGCCGGCTCTCTTGTTACGAGGCTATGACGCGAGGCCCTCGGCGGCGCGGATCGCGTCCCGGTACGTCCGGGAGGCCGCGCGCAGGGCCGTCTCCGGGTCGACGCCCGCCTCTTCGGCGCGGACGACCAGCGCGAGCAGTTCGTACCCGATCCCCTCGCCCCCGGGCGGCGCGACGTCCAGCCCGGCGGTGCGGACCCGGCCGGCGAGCTTGGCGGCGAGCGCCAGCCCCGGCTGCCCGAGCGGCACGCCGTCGGTGACCGAGTCGCGTCGCTTCTCCTCCGCCTTCCTGCGGAGCCAGTGCGCCTTGACGTCCTCGGGGGTCTCGGCCGTCTCGTCGCCGAAGACATGGGGGTGGCGGTGGATCAGCTTGTCCACGATGGTGCCCGCGACATCGTCGACGGAGAACGGCTCGTCCGGGTCGTCCTCGGCGATCCTGGCGTGGAAGACGACCTGGAGGAGCACGTCCCCCAGCTCCTCGCGCAGTTCGTCGCGGTCGCCGTCCTCGATCGCCTCGACCAGCTCGTACGCCTCCTCGATGGCGTACTTGGCGAGCCCCCGGTGCGTCTGGACCGACGACCACGGGCACTGGGCCCTGATCCGGTCCATGACCTGGACGAGATCGAGCAGTCTGGCGCCCGGCAGATCGTACGAACCGGGGAGCAGCTCCAGATCGGGCATCCGGACCCGGCCCGACCCGGCCAGCCTGGCCAGCCCGTCGGTGAGCCTCGCGTCCGTCCCCTCCCCCTCGGCGGCGGGCAGGACCACGACCGTACGGCCGCCGGCGCAGGCGTCGACCAGCTCCTCGGCGCCGGGTGCGGCGTGCTCGACGGTGATCCCGGCGTCGCGCAGATACGGCAGCTGCGGATGGCGGGCGTCGGCGCACAGCACCCGGTCCGCCTCGTGCAGCGTCTGCCAGGCGGGCCAGGACAGCAGTCCGGGCGCGACCCGGTGGCTGGCGGTCAGCAGGACGATACGGCCGGGGGCCCCGGGAGCTTCATGTGTCACCTCTCGAACCTACCGCCGGAGGCGAGCAGCTGATCGCCGGGGCCACGACCGGCCACGGGCCGCCGCTCAGGCGCCCGTCGGCTGCTCCTCGGTGGCCTCACGGGTGACCTGGGTGATCCAGGACTGCTTGGCCTCCGTCAGCCTGACCTCCTTCTCGTCCCAGCTGCCGTAGCGCGGATTGACGTCGACCCCGAGCTTCTTCGACGTCGCCGTCAGATCGGCGAGTGCCGTCTGCACGCCCTGCGGTGTCGACGTGTCCGCGCCGAGCGCCTTCGCCAGCTTGTCGAACAGCACCTCACGGCGGATCGCGGTGTCGATCTGGTCCGAGGTGAGCGCGCGCTGCTGGAGCTGCGTCTCGGTGAACTGCCGCTCCCCGCCCGACCCCGCGACGGCCTGCTCCCGGATGGCCTGGACCTCCTTGCGGCTGACCTTCACCCCGGCGTCGTCGGCGGACCGCTGGAGGATCCGGTCGAAGATCATGTTGTTCAGCTTGGCCTGGCCGAGCTGTCCGGTGTTCTTGATGAGCTGGTCGGCATAGGGCGCGGACCGCTGCGCCGACCGTACGTCCCGTACCTCGGCCTGGAGCGCGGACACCTCGATCCGCTGGCCGCCCACGACCGCCGCCGCTCCGGCGTGGGAGTCGTTGCCGCAGGCGGTGAGCAGTGGGGCCGCGGCGAGAAGCGCGACGGAGAAGGAGATCGCGGTGCGACGACGGCGGTGCAAAGGGGGCCTCCCGGCGTGATTGTGCGGCGATGCACAAGACCTTGCGGTGATCGATGTTAGGCAGTCGGCGTGGCCTGGGCCACTGGTTGGACAACGATTCACCGAGAGATTGGGGTGCGCGTGCGGACACCGGTCCTCGCGGTCGGGGCGCCGGCCGGCTCCGGGCCGCGCCGTTCACCCGTAAGTCATCTGCCCGGAAGCCCTGTTCACCCGGCGGACGACGCCCCGTTCACCGAGCGCCGCCTAGTGTCCTTCCGCATGACGCACGCGACACTGGCCCGGGTCCAGGATCCGGATCCGGGCCCCGGGCCGGCAGGCCGCCGGGACCCGGCGGCGCTCCCGGCCGCCCCCGCCCCGAAGCCCGACCGGATGCGCGCCCTGGACGGGCTGCGCATCCTGGCGGCGCTCATGGTCTGCCTCTACCACTACACGGGCAGAGGCGGGCAGATCACCGAGGTCTGGGGGCAGTCCCCCAAGGAGCTGTTCCCGGGGCTGTCGGCGCTCGCCGTGTACGGCTGCCTGGGCGTGCAGGTCTTCTTCGTCATCAGCGGCTTCGTCATCTGCATGAGCAGTTGGGGGCGCTCCCTCGGCGACTTCTTCCGCTCGCGCGTCTCGCGGCTCTATCCCGCGTACTGGGCGGCCATCGTCCTCGTCACCGCCGCCTGTGTCGTACTCCCCTCGGTCAGCGAGCCGCTGCGGCTGAACGAGATCCTGGTGAATCTGACGATGCTCCAGCAGCCGGTGGGCGTGCACCGGGTGCTCGGGGTGTGCTGGACCCTGTGGGTCGAGGCGCGCTTCTATCTGCTCTTCGCGCTGTTCGTGGTGTGGAAGGGCGTCACCTACCGCCGGGTGGTGGTCTTCTGCTGCCTGTGGACGGTGGCGGCGGCGCTGTCCGCCGTCACCGACGTGCCGCTCGTGGCGGAGATCGTGATGCCGCAGTACGCGCCGTTCTTCGTCGGCGGGCTCGCGCTCTATCTGATCCACCGGTACGGCGGCGATCTGCTGCTCTGGGGCATCGTCGCGACCAGCTGGCTGCTCGGCCAGCACTTCGCGACCGTCGCGCTGTGGAGCCCGGGAGCCACCCAGGTCTTCCAGCCCCGCTCCCCGCACGTGATCCTGCTGATCGTCACCTTCGCCTTCGCGTCGGTCGCGGCGGTGGCGCTGGGGTGGCTGCGCTGGGCGAACTGGCGCTGGCTGACCTTCGCGGGGGCGCTCACGTACCCCTTCTACCTGGTCCACGAGCATCTGGGATGGTTCGCGATCAGCGTCCTGCACCGGCACTTCGGCGTACCGGCGGGCGTGACGCTGGGGGCGACGATCGTGGGCATGCTCGTCCTCGCCCGGCTGATCCACCGGCTGGTGGAGAAGCCGTTCGGCCCGCGGCTGAAGCGGACGATGAAGCTACAGGCGGGACGGATGCGGGCGGCGTAGTTCCTGGTCGGGGCCGGGGCCGGGCTCCCGGCCCTCGGTGGGCTCGTGCTCCGGGCGGAGCATGATCAGGCGGGAGACCGCGAAGGTGATGGGGACGGCCACCGCCGCCGTGATCAGCGGCGAGTAGCGGCTGCTGTAGTGCGCGACGTCCACCAGCAGATAGACCCCGGCCGTGGTGATGACGAAGTTCGCCGCGTTGGTCAGCGGGAAGAGCAGGAACTTCCGCCAGGTCGGCCGGGTCCGGTAGGTGAACCGGCTGTTGAGGAAGAACGAGCCGGTCATGCTCAGCACGAACGCCACGACGTGCGAGACGACGTACGGCAGCCGGTGCAGGAGGAGCAGATAGCAGCCGTAGTACGTGCCGGTGTTGACCACCCCGACCAACGCGAATCTGACCAGCTGGATCCGGACCGTCATCTGCGTACGCGCTCTCCCTGGACTCCGGCGTCACGGGGATGACGGCCACGAGGAGTGTGGCACAGCGCGGGGTGTCCGTCTTGTCCGCACCGCGCCCGGCCGCGCCGCGCCCCCGGCTTCCGCGTCTGCCCCGGCTGCCGCCTCAGCCCCGGAACTGCTGCTGGCGGTCGAGCGCGCGCCGGATCTCGGCGGGCAGCGGGTGGTAGGGGCCGTAGACCCGCTCGGTGTCCCAGAGCAGATTCTGCAACTGCTGCCGCGCGCCCGTGTGGTCCCCCGTCGCCAGCAGCAGATTGCCGATGCGCTGACGGATCTCGAAGGCGCGCCCGGGGTCGCCGCCCGGTGGCGGCAGCGCGTGTCCGTTCGTCCGGTACGTCTCGTAGTAAGGGAGGAGCGCGCGGTACTCCGCCAGCGCGGCGCTCGCCTCGCCGAGCTGCTCCAGACAGAGCGCGGCGTCGTAGCGGAACCCCAGCGCCTGCGGGTCCGCCGCTCCCGCCTCCGCGCTCCGGTCGTCGGCGAGCCGGCGCAGCTCGGGGAGCGCGCGGCGGTACTGGCCGTCGTCCAGCAGCGTCGACGCGTACTGCTTGCGCAGGATGCGGACCACCGGGGAGCGCTCCCCGTGCTCGACGGCCGCGGCCGGGAGGATGGAGCCCAGGATGTCCACGGCGCGGGTGATGCTGCCCTCGCCGAGCAGCCGCTTGACCTCGTCGACGGCCGCCGCGACATCGGGCCGCCCCGCGGCGGGCGCCGGGGCCCGCTGCGGTACGGGGGCGGGCGCGGGCGGCGGGGCGGCGGCGCGGTCGGGCCAGGGCGCGTGCGGGCGGGTGAAGGGGCGGGTCGGGTCGAGCGGGCCCGCCGGGGGGCCGCCCGGGACGTGGCCGGAGCGCGGCAGCAGCGGGCTGAGCTGCTCGTACACCTCCTGCGCGCCGGACGGGCGGTGCTGGGGGTCCTTGGCGAGCAGCCGCAGGACGAGCGTTTCGAGCTGCTCGGGCGTCTCGGGTCTGATCCGGCGGACGGGCAGCGGCGGCTCGTGCAGATGGCGGTGCAGCACACCGAGCGCGGTGGAGCCCGCGAACGGGACGTTGCCGCTGAGCAGTTCGTGGAGGAGCACGCCGAGGGCGTAGAGATCGGTGTACGGGCCGACGGCGCCGCCCATCGCCTGCTCGGGCGCCATGTAGGCGGGGCTGCCGATGGGCGAGCCGGTGTGGGTGAGGCGGGTGGTGTCCCGGTCGATGACGGAGGCGACGCCGAGGTCGAGGACCGTGATCGAACCGTCGGGTCTGACCATCACATTGCGCGGCTTGAGGTCGCGGTGGACGATCGGCACGGCGTGCACGGCGGCGAGTACGGCGCACAGCTGGGCGGCGACCGAGACGGCCCACTGCCAGGGGTACGGGTCGTGCTCGGCGAGATGGTCGGCGAGGTCGGCGCCCTCCACGTACTGCATGACGAGGTAGAGGTCCTCGCCGTCGCTGCCCGCGTCGTGGACGGTGACCAGGCCGGGGTGGTCGACCTGGGCGGTGACGCGGCACTCGCGGACGAAGCGGCGGCGCATCTCCTCGGCGGCGGTGGCGGCGGCCATCCGGTCGGGGCGCAGCAGCTTCACGGCGACCCGCCGGTCGAGGCGCTGGTCGTACGCCGTCCAGACCTGGCCCATGCCGCCCTGGCCGATGACGGTGGACAGCTCGTAACGGCCGCCGATGACGCGTCCGTTCACTGGCCTTCCCGCTGGTTTCTCAGGATGTCGCTGAGGTCGTCGAGTTCGGCGCGGACCTGCTGGATGCGGGGCTGTTCGGCGCGCGGCCGGGTGTCCGGCGGAGTGCTCGCGGCGGACGCGGGCGGGGCGAACGGGTCGGCCGGGCCGAACGAGGAGCCGCTGTGCGGCTGGGGCTGCTGCGACGGGTGCGGCTGGCGCGGCTGCTGCGACTCGTACTGCTGGTGCGGCGGGTGCGACTCGTGCGGCTCGTACTGCTGGTGCGGCGGCAGGGGCGGCGGCGCCGCGAGCGGAGACGCGGGCACCGTCGGGGCCTTGGTCCAGGCCGGGTAGCCGTAACCGGGCTGGACCGGCGGCGCCGGAGGGCCGTAGCCGGGGGACGGGGCGATCCGGCCGGTGAAGTGCGCGATCTCCGCGTACAGGTAGTAGGCGAGCACCGCGACGGCCGCCAGCAGGAGCACACCGATGGAGACGTTCGACCTGGTGGCGCTCAGGTCTTCGGAGGAGTCCGTCATCAGCACGCCGAAGCAGCCGGCCACCAGGACCGTCGTCAGCGCGCACAACAGCCAGTGCAGCCGCCGCCCGGTGACGGACGCGAGCCGGAGCATCGTCACCCAGCAGAGCAGCCCGCAGCTGACCAGGGGCAGCGCGGCGAAGAACACGCGCAGCGCGATCTGGAGGGAGCGGTCCCCGCGGGGGGCCTGCGGCGGCGGAGGACCGTAGCCGTTCATGCTGCTCCTGGAAGACCTGGTGACGAGGTGGACGGGGCCGGACCCGGTGGTGCGGAGTCGAGCGTATCCAGCGGCACCGACCACACGCCCCGGGTTGCGCGTAACCGGCTGCGGGCGGGCCGCCGGTGCCGGGAGCGTGCCGCGCGCCGGGGAACGGCTCGCGCGCACGCGGCCCTCACTCCGGCGCCACACTGCCGTCCGTCAGACCGTCGTACAGGCCCTGCACCAACTGCTCCCCCAGCCGGCCCGCGAGTCTGAGCGCGTCCTCGAACGCGGCCAGCGAGCGGAAGCGTTCACCGTAGCGCCGCTGATCGTCCAGGGAAAGCCTGGGCAGTTGGAGGCGGCGTACGTCGAGCCGGGTCGCGGTGGAGGCATAGCTGCTGGCCTGGCGGTGGTTGGCGGTGCCGCGCAGGAATCCGGCCAGGAACCACGGGTCGAGGGCGGCCGGATCGGGCCGCAGCAGCTGGAGGTTGCGGCCCAGCGCCGCGCCCGCGACGGTGGCGTCGGCGACCCGGGTGACCCGGCCGCCGCCGAGCACGGGGAGGACGACATCGCCCGCCTCGATCCGTACCGGCTCCTCGGCCGCGCCCTCGGGCAGCGTGCCCGAGGGCCCGCGTCCCGCGAACACGTCCTGCTCGGTGAGGACGGGTACGGGGAGCCCCGCCGCGGTGGCGCCCGTACCGCCCGTGTGCAGCACGAGGGCTCCGGCGCGGGCGAGTTCGGCGACGGTGGTGGTGAGCGGACTCGCCGGTGGCGCGCTCTCGGCGGGCACGGTGACCCGCGGGCTGAGCCGGCCGGTGCGCAGCAGGGTGTCCGCCAGCCGCTCGCGCACCTGGGCCAGTTCGGCCGGCCCGCCTCGGGTGGCAGCGGGCGGCAGATGGCGGGCGGGCGTCAGGTCCACGTCGTCGTCGAGCAGTTCGATGACGGAGACCGCGCGGCTGACTCCCGGCACCTCCTCGGCCGTTCCCCGCCGGTCGAAGGGGCGCCAGGCGTCCAGGGCGGTCGCGCTGACGGCCGCCCAGTCGAGCTTGTCCCTGCCGCCGCCGGACGACAGTTCCGACGTGTCGACGAAGAGGAGACTCGGTGAGGGCCCCTGCTCGCCCCCCGGCTTGCGCAGCACCCACAGATGGAGCGGGATGCCGTACGGCGGCGCGGCTCCCGCGGGCAGCGCGACGACGGCGCGCAGGGCGCCCCGGCGCAGCAGGTCGGCGCGGATACGGCGGCCGGAGCGGCGGGACGCGGCGGCGGGCGGCATCAGGAGGACGGCGGTGCCGCCGGGGCGCAGCCGGGCCAGGGCGTGCTGGACCCAGGCCAGCTCCGATTCCGTACGGGCCGGGAACCCGTACTCCCAGCGCGGGTCGTAGGCGAGTGCGTCGTGTCCCCAGTTGCGTTCGTTGAACGGCGGGTGGCACAGGACGACATCGGCGGCGAGGCGCGGGTAGGCGTCCGCGCGCAGGGAGTCGCCGGCGCGCGCCATGACCCGCGCGTCCGTGTGCAGGGCGAGCCGCAGTCCGGTCAGCGCGGCGAGTTCCGGCGCGCTCTCCTGCGCGTGGGCGAGGGCGGGCCGCGCGACGGCCCGCAGCAGGGTGCCGGCGCCCGCGGCGGGGTCGAGGACGGCCGCACCGCGCGTGTCCTCGCCGACTGCGTCGGCCAGCGCGGCCATCAGCGAGGCGGCCTCGGGCGGGGTGAGGCTGTACTGCCGGGGGTTGGTGTCGAGGTAGCGGCCGAGCAGGAACTCGAAGGTCCCCCGGACGCCCAGCTCCGCCGCGAGTTCGGCGGCGGAGCGCAGCAGGGGGACGGAGGGCAGCAGCTCCAGGGGGGTCGGGGTGTGAACGGCGCGGTCGGCCGGTTCCCCGAGGCGCGGCGCGAGCACCTGTTCCAGGACGGCGGGCAGCAGTTGCGCGAGGCGCGCGTCGGAGGCGGCGGCCAGCTCCCGCCACTCCAGAGGCCGTTCCTGTACGAGCAGGAGGGCGCAGCCGGTACGGATCAGGGCGTCGGCGGCGCCCGCCGGGTCGGCCGAGAGGTCGCGCCAGACCCGTTCACGCAGCGGCACTTCGGCGAGTTTCCCCTGGTCACGGAGCCACTGCTCGACCTCGCCGAGCGCGAAGGACGGGCTGGTCTCGGTGCCGCCGACGGGCTTGGGGAAATCGGCGTGCCGGCGCCGCCAGTTGCTGACGGCGGCCCGCCCCACACCCGCGAGGCGGGCGATTCCGGCGGCCGTCACCTCTGCCGCGTTCTCGGGCACCTGGCTGTCTCCTTCACCGCTCGGTACGGGGTGGCCGCGCGCACGGCTGATGCGCGCGCCGTGGGCCGTCTCGCGTCGAGCATAACGGGGACACCCCGCGACCTGGATTCACAGCGTGAACCGACATCCATTCCTCTGGACCGTGTTGACTCCGTTCACAGGCTCTGGTCTGATTAACCCATCGCCGCACGGGGCGGTGCCGAAGCCCCGGCCCACCCCGCGTCGCGTCCACTCCCCTTGTCTCCCGGAGAGCCCTCATGACTGCCTTCGCCTCCCCCAGAGTCCGCCGCGGCGCGCTCGCCGCCCTCTGCACGGCGGCCGCGCTCAGCCTTTCGGCGTGCGGCACCACCGGTCAGGAGACCAAGGAGACGGCGAGCGGCACGAGCGGGAAAAGCTCCGCGAAGCCGGCCCCCTACGCGGACCTCTCGGGCCCCGAGATCGCCGAAAAGGCGGGCAGGGCCACCCGCGCCGCGTCCTCGGTCACGGTCAACGCCGATACGCGGGACTCCGACGGCCACACCGTCTTCGAGATGGCGATCAGCAAGGGGGGCGACTGCGCGGGCACGCTGTCGTTGAACGAGAAGGGAACCGCGACCATCAGCAAGGTCGGCGCGGCGCTCTACCTGAAGTACGACGAGGCGTTCCTGCGGGCCCAGGGCGAGGAGGACGCCGACTCGACGAAGGAGGAGACCGACGCGGTGGTGGCGATGCTGGCCGGCCGCTGGATCAAGACCGACCCCAAGGACCCGGACGCCGAGGACTTCACCAGCTTCTGCGATCTCGACGAACTGCTGGGTGATCTGAGCGACGACACGGCCGCCCGCAAGGGGAAGACCGGCGAGGTGGACGGCCGGCCGTCCATCGCCCTCACCGAGGCCGACGGCAAGGACACGTACACCCTGCACGTCGCCACGGAGGGCAAGCCGTACCTGCTCAAGCTCACCGGCACCGGCAGCGAGCCCTTCACGATGACGTTCAAGGACTTCGGCAAGCCGGTCCCCGCGAAGGTGCCGGCCGACAAGGACATCGTGGACCTGGGCGACTGACCCGGCGTCCCGCATACCCGGAGAGGCCGCCGCTGGGGGGAGCGGCCTCTCCGACAGCCGGGAGGGGAGGCCGCCACGGGGGAGCGGCCTCCCCTCCCTCATGAGGCTGACGCCGACGTGCGTCCGTCAGCCCCCGCACTTCTCCAGCATGGTGCTCTTGTCCTCGGTGGTCACGGGGAGTTCGTACTTCAGCGCCACCTGCGCGAAGCGCGCCGAGTACGCGCAGTGGATCCGCTCGTTGGGCGGCAGCCAGTCCGCCGGGCCCGAGTCGCTCTTGGAGCCGTTGGTCGAGCCGTCCACCGGGATCAGGTTCAGCGGATCGTTCGCGATCTGCTTGCGCTTGGAGGCGGTCCAGCGCGAGGCGCCCATCTGCCAGTCGTACGAGAGCGGCATGACATGGTCGATCTGCACCTTGGCCGCCGCCTCCTTACGCCACTCGATCTCCTTGCCCGTGTACGGGTCGTTCAAGGTCATCGATATGACGATGCAGTCGGACCCCGAGCGGTACTTCAGGTCCTTCCCGTCCCTGGCGAGCAGGTCGTTACGGGTGTCGCAGCCGTTGCCGGCGAGGGGCACGCCCTCGGCGGTGTCCATCCAGGCGTACCCGAACTTCTTCCGGTCGTACCCCGCCCTGGACCCGGCACGGGCCGTTTCGAGGGTCTCTATCAGCTCCCGCGCGGCCTTCTCGTCCGCCGCGGCCGTTATCGGCGCCAGCCCGCGCTTCGTCCCGTCCGGGTTGGCCAGCGGCAGCACCCCGTACACGCTGCTGCCGCTGCTGCCACCGCTCCCGCCACCGCCGTCGTCGCCGTCACCGCTCGCACTGGCGGAAGCCGACGGATCCAGCTCGGGGTCGAACTGCCCGTCACACCCCGTCAGCAGGACGGCGGAGAGGACAAGGGCCCCGCCGGTGAGGAACGTTCGCCATATTCGATCTTCAAGTCTGCGCACACCCGCACCCTATGTCTCACGCCGAACGGCCCGTGCCGGACCGATCGGATCCGGCGAGGGGACCTCTGCCCACCCGGAGTGCCCGTCAGACCTTCGTGCCGGAGCTTCACTTCCCCGGGATCTCGGCCGCCTCGCGCCGGTCCTCCTGGTCACCCGGGGCCGACAGGAGGAGCTGGGTGAGCGGTTCACCGTCGTCGGCGTCGACGGTCACCCGGTACAGGCCGCTCGCCGGGACGGTGACGGACGCTGTGAGGCCGTCGTGGTCGTCGCCGTACAGGCGGGCCCGGACCGGGCGGATCCCGCGGCGCGTGGGGTCGGCGTCCTGGACCGTGCAGGTGATGCCCTTGGGGCTGTCGGCGCCCGTGACGCGGATCTCCCAGCGGCTCCCGGGAGTGACGAGGTCCGGAACCAGAAGTCCCAGGCCGCCGCCGGCCTGGCTGGGGCCGAGGTGCTCGTCCTCCTTGAGGAAGGACATGACGGCGTCCATGGCGCCCGGCCCCTGCGCGAGGGCGCCGTGCTGGAGGGAGACCGGCACGATCTCCCTGCGGAGTGAGGCGGATTCCTTGTGGACCGTGCCGTCGCCGCCGACGGGAAAGCGGTGGGGCAGCCGGGTGGTCCGGTCGCGAAGGACCGTCCCGTCGGCGTTGAAGCGAAAGGAGTGCTCGGCGCCGGTGACCACACCGCTGTCCAGCGTCATGGACTGGAGCGTGCTCTGGTTGATCCCCACGACCGCGCGGTGCCCCGGCAGCCGCTTGCCGCGCAGGCCCTCGTGGAACGTCCGTGACCGCTCCGCCAGATACGGGTCCCCACCGAGCGCGACGATGTCGGCGGTGCCCGGGACCCGTACGTCGCCTCCCTCGTCCAGGCACGGGAATTGGGGCAGCAGGTCATGGACCCCGGGCAGGGTCACGGCGAGATCGCGCAGTCTGCGGTGCGGGAGGGGGACGGGCGAGCCCTGGCCGCTGTTGAGGATCACGGCGGCGTTCACCGCTCCCAGGAACGGGGTGCCGAGCGTCATGACGCCCCGGGTGTCCCGCTCCAGGTCGTAGTCGTGGCCGCCGGTCAGAGCGGCCAGGGTGACCAGGCCGCCCATGGAGTGCGCGACGAAGACGAGCCGGCCCTCGCGCTCGTCGACCCGGTGTCCGCGTGCCCACGCGTGCGCCTGGTGCCCGCGCCAGTGCTCGATGTGCCGGCGGGCCGCCGCGGCCAGCAGCCGGCCGTTGGTGGCGACGGGCAGCCGCCAGTCGTACGCGAATTCGAGGACCGCGTCCGGGTGGGCGACGGCGGCCGTGGCCGTGGCCACGAGGTCCGAATAAGGCTCATGGCCCTTCAGGACCGGGGCCCACGCCGGGGCGGTCAGCAGCCGCCGGGCCGCCACCCGCCCGATCCGGCCCTCCTGTTCGTCCGGTGTGAGGTGCAGCCGCCGGAGCGCACCGTGGGCTCCGGTCCAGGCGTTCACCAGCCAGCCCGGGTTCGCCAGCCCCCACACCACCTTCTTCTCGACGGTGTCGTACAGCTCGCTGCCCATGATGCCCGGCACGATCACCACGGCGTCCTGGGTGACGTCGGGCGACACACCGGGATACCGCGTCCGGGGGCGGGAAGCCTCCAACTCGCCCCTACCGTCTGCGCGATGTCCATGCGGCGGCTTGTTCATGGCTGAAAGAATAGGGAGCATGGGGCAGCGGGTGGGCGGACTTGCGAGAACCGAGAGCGTCGACAGTGCCGGGGGCGGCGGACGGACCGGGGCCGCCCCGGGGGGCATCGCGCCGTCGCGGACGCTGCTCACCCTCGCCGTACGGGATTACGGCGACGGCGACGAGGAGTTCACCGAGGGCATCGACGAACAGCTCGCCGTGGTCCGCGAATGGTGGGGCGCGCACGACACTCCGGACCCCTTCCGCCACATTCCCTCCCCCGAGCTGACCGAACGCCACGACGTCGAGCGCTTCCTGCACGACTCGGGAGTCCGCGAGCTGCGCGGCCGGGCGCTGGTCGTGTTCGTCACGGGGCACGGCGTCACCGGCTCGTCGAACGCGCATTTCCTGGAGCTGCCCAAGACCGACGAGAAGCGGCTGCTGGCCACGGCCATCCGCACCAGCGAGATCGTGACCGCCGCGCTCGACTCGCACGCCGAGAACGTCCTGGTCATCGTCAACACCTGCTTCGCGGGCCGGATCCAGGCCGAACTGGCGTCCCTCTACGAAGACATCAGACGCAGCAGGCGCACCGAGTGCCGCATCGACGTGATCGTGACATGCGACCACGACTCCCGGGTCCTCGTACGGCGGTTTCCCGGCGTCCTGCGCGCCGTGCTGAACAGGCTCAGGACCAGTGCGGAGATCACGACTCCCTGGCTGAGCGTCGCCGACCTGCTGGCGGAGTTCGAGAACGAGCTGGGCGGCGACTCGGCCAGAGTCAGACACCGGCTCCGCCGGGTCGTCGACGGAGGCGGCCAGACCGCCGTCACCCCGTGTCTGCCCAACCCCGGCTACCGGCCCGTCCGGGAGCTGGTCGCGGCGGCGCGGCGTCAGGTGGCGACCTCGGCGGACGAGGTCGACTCCTGGCTGTCCCGGGCCAGCGGGCGGCCCAACGAGCAGGACGCGGGCTGGTACTTCCGTGGCCGCGAGCGTCTGAACTCCCGCACGGCGGCGTTCCTGGGCAGCCCGTACGGTGTCCTGCTGATCACCGGAACGGCCGGTTCGGGCAAGTCGGCCGTACTGGCGCGGGCCGTCACCCTGAGCGATCCCGAATTCCGGCACACGCCCGCCTACCAGCAGGCCCTGGAGCTGGCGGAGCCCGCGACCGTACCGCCGGAGAAATCCGTCACCGCGGCCGTTCTGGCGCGCCATCGCGGCACGGCCGCGCTGGTCGCCGACCTGCTGCTCGGCCTGGACATCGAACCGGTTCAGCCGGGCCCCGAGGACGACACCGTGTCCCTCTGGTCGGCCCAGCTGGCCGCCCATCTCGCGACCCCGGGGCCACGGGTGACGCTGGTGGTGGACGGGCTGGACGAGGCGTCCGATCCCTCGGGAATCATCCGGGACGTGCTGGCGCCGCTGAGCGCGTTCTGCGCCCCGGGGCCCGCAGCCGCGCCCGGCGGGGTGCCGGGACCTCGGCCCGCGCGGCGGACACGACAGACCAGAGAACTGCGGCTGCTGGTGGGGGTCCGCAGCAGCCGGCCGCTCAACGGCACCGGCGCGCGGGACCACGAACCGAGCCTGCTCGGCGCGCTGCGCGGCGCGTTCCCGGCCGCACGGGTCGAGCGTACGGACGACGCGGCGGCCGAGCAGGACATCGTCGAGTACCTGCACGCGCTGATCGGCCCCCGGAGCTGTTCCCCGGACGCCATGGTGGAGGCCGTCCGCACCGTCGCCCGGCTGGTGGCGCCCTCGTTCCTCGACGCCAGACTGGCGGGTGAGCAGTTACGGTCGGCGGCGGATCCGCTCGCCACGGTGGCCGACCCGGAGTGGCAGGAGCTGCTGAAGGCCGGAACCACCGGTCTGTTGCAGCGCGATCTGCGGCTCGTCGCGGCCGAGGGACTGCCGTCGGACGTCGCGCTGGCGCTCCTGCGGGCCAGCGCGCACGCCCAGGGAGCCGGTGTGCCCTGGGCCAATGTCTGGCCCGCGATCGCGGAGGTGTTCCTGGACCGTCCGCTGGAGAACCCGGACGAGGCGATCGGGAAGCTGCTGAACAGCAGACTCGACGGCTATCTGGCCCACGCGCAGGAGGACGACCGGCGCGTCTACCGTCCGGCCCACGAGGCTCTCGTGGCGACGCTGAAGGACAAGAGCGACGAACTCCTCGCCCATATCCGGGACGAGGCGTCATGAGCGACGCCCGGGACGACGTCACCCACCGGCTGATCGCGCGGGCCCTCGCCAAACTCGTCACCGACGACCCGACGATCCCGCCGCACCCCTACATCAGCAGACACCTCGCCGAACACGCCGCCCTCGGGAACGTCCTGGACGACGACCATGTGCCGCCCGCGCTGCTGCCCTGGGAGTCCAGCGCGACCATCCGCCGGCTGCTGCGCCGCGAGGACGCCGCGCCGAGCAGCCAGGAGTGGCTCAAGGCCTGGGCCGGTCTGGAACCGTTCCTGCGCAGATCCGATCCGCGCTCGCGGCTGACGAGCCTCTTCCTGGCCCACCACGCCGCCACCGCGCGGCGACGGCCGCCCTCTCCCGAACGGCCCGGGGAGCGCGCCCGGCTGGCCGGTTCGCAGGTGACTCCGCTGTGGAGCGACTGGGCGTCGCCCGACAACGTTCTGGCGGTCTCCTCCGCGCGCGTCGAAGCCGTCGCGCACAGCGCCGGGGTGTTCGTCAGCGGTGACGAGCTGGGCGTCATCCGTATCTGGCACGCGGACGGCACACCGGCCGGCGCCCCGCTGTACACGGACGGTGCGGCCGTGCAGCATCTGCTCGCGCTCGGCGACGGAACGCTCGTGTCGGGCGGCACGGACGGCGCCGTACGCGTGTGGGACCGCTCGGACCGCGCGCGCGGCGGCCGGGCCGCCGCGGCGTACCGGCGGCCCGGCACCTGGGTGAGTTCCCTGACCGCGTTCACCTCCGCGCGAGGGCTCGGGTTCGTCCTCGCCGCCCACAGCGACGGGCACCTCACCGCGCTGAGCCGCGCGGACTTCCGGCCCGTCGACCCGTTCCCCGGCGGGCCGCCGTCCCTCGGCGAGCGGCCGGCCGTGCTCGCGGGCATCCGCCGGCCCGACGGCGGCGGTACGGTCCTGGCCATCGCCCAGGGCGCGGACGTACGGCTGTGGGACGAGCGGAGCGGTACGCGCCCCGGGCCGTCCGGCCACCGGGGCGCGGTGCGCGGCATCGTGGCGCTCCACCGGCCCGGCCGGTACGCGATCTGCGACGAGACCGGCGGCGTCCGGATCTGCGACGTGGACTCCGCCGAGCCCGTCGCGGTCTGCGACGCCCTGCACACCGGGCCCGTCACCTCCCTCGTGGCGGTGACCGTGGACGGCCTGCCCGCGGTCGCGTCCGCGGGCAGCGACCGTACGGTACGGCTGTGGCACGCCGAGACCGGACGGCCGGTCGGCGGCGCGCTGCACGGGCACACCGGGCCCGTCACCGCGCTGACCACGCTGCCCGCGGCGTCCGCGGGTGACGGCGGGCGTCCGCGCGGCGGCGGTCGCCTCGTCACCGTCGGCGCCGACAAGACGCTGCGCGGCTGGCCGCTCACCGGTCACAGCACCCGGGCCCCGGCTGAACCCTGGCGCCGCGTCAGCGCCGCCGCGCTGCCCGCCCCCGGCGTACTCGGACGGCTGCTGCTCGCGGTCGCGGACGAGGACGGCACCCGGCTCTGGGACATCGAGGCGGGAGACCCCACCGAGGTGCCGGACGCGGACGGCGTCACCGCGCTCGCGTGGACGAGCGTCGGTGCGCAGCCCGTCCTGCTCACCGCCCTGAGCGATGCCCGCGTGGTCCTGCGCCCCGTCCGGCCGCCCGGTGTCCCGGCCCGGCCGTCCGGCGAACTCACCGGTCACGCGCTGCCGGTGACGTCCATGGCGCCGCTGCTGCACGGCGACCGGTCGCTCCTCGCCACCGGAGGCGCTGACGGCACCGTATGCCTCTGGGACCTGGGCGAGCGCCGCCTCCTGACGACCTGGCCGGGGCACGGGCTGAGTGTCCGCTCCGTGCTGGCCCTCGGCACACCCGGCGGGCCCCTGATCGCCTCCGCCGGTACCGACGACACCGTCCGGCTCTGGGACGTGGACGGTCTCCGGCCGGACGGGGCGGCCATCCGGTGCGATCAGCACGCCGTCACCGCCGTCGCCGCCGTACCAGCGACGTCCGCCGCCGCGCCGGGCGCTCCCCCGCTGCTCGCCTCGTCGGGCGAGGACGGCACCGTACGGCTGTGGGACCTCGCCACCCGGGGCCCTGCGCGGGACCGGCCCCGCTTCGACCCCGACGACGGCCCGCTGACCGCGCTGGTCTGTTTCCGTACCGCCCCGGACCGGGCGCTGCTCGCGGCGGCCGGGCGGACCGCCGTTCATCTGTGGGACCTGTGCACCGGGGTACCGCTGCTGCGGATCGTGACCGGGATGCCGCTGCGCGCGCTCTCGGCGCACCGGGCGGACCGCCCGGGAACGACGGCTCCCGTCCTGCTCGCCACCAGCGAGGCGGGTATCTCGGTCTTCCGTCTCGCGCCGGAACAGCCTTGAGGCGCGAGTGCGCCGTCCGCATCTCCCCGCACTCCCCGCATGCGCCGGTCGGTCCAAGGAGAAACCTTCACGCCACGGTGGCCGGTACGGGACAATGACCGTCCGAGTACGCCGGTGCACACCCGCGCTTCGGCTCCGGATCACAGCGACGACCCGACCCCGTGTCGAAGATCCCGTAGCGAGGACCCCTGATGCCCTCTGTTGTCTTACTGGCCCGCTCCTCCGGTGAGTCCTTAGGGACCTCGCGCACCTCCGTCACGCGCCGGGAGCACAGATGACAGCCGACGCCGCCGCCCCCGGCTCACCCGCCGCCCCCGGTTCACCCGCCGCCCCCGGTTCACCCGCCGCCGGTTCCGCCTTCGCCGCCTCGTCGGCCCGCGCCTCGCAGGAGCCGCCCGTCGCCCTCGTACCCCCGCCCGGACGGGGAGTCTGGCGCCTGGGCAAAAGAGACCGTCCCGTCCGGTACAACCGTGTCGAGCCGGAGACCGCGCTGGGCTCGGCGGCGGGCCGCTTCAGCCTCTTCACCTACGGCACCCTCTACTGCGCCACCGATCACGCGGGCTGCTACGCGGAGGGTCTCGTCAAGTTCCGGGTGTCGCCCAAGCTCCGTCCCTTCCTGGAGGAGGACGTCAGCGGGCGCAGAGCCATGAGGAACGGGCATCTGCCGTCGGACTGGCGTGAGGACCACATCCTGGTACGGCTGCTGCCCGGCGACGACGCGCGCTTCCTCGACGTGGACGCGGAGTCCACCCGCGAGTACCTCACCAAGGAACTCCAGGTGGAGCTGGCGGACTTGGGCGTCTCCGGACTGCTCACCGAGGATCACATCTACGGCCGTGACCGCCGGGTGGCGCGCCAGATCGCGGCCTGGATGGTCGCCCAGCGCAACCGGGACGGCCACCGGCTGGCCCAGGGGATCGCCTACCGGTCCGACTACGGGGGCCGCCGGTGCTGGGCCGTCCTGTCCGACGTCGACCTGAAGGAGGCCGAGAGGTGCCCGATCAAGGCGGAGGACGTGGACTTGAGGTCCGTCGCCACGGAGTACGGACTGACCATCCGCTGACGCGGCGCGGGCCGGACGCCGCAGACGCCCGCAGGAGCGATCACCCGTTCGGATACCCCGATCGTGTCGAGTTCATCGCACTGAGGCGACACCACTCCCCCATGACCATGAGGAATTCGCTGGTCAACGACATGATGGGGGTTATCCGGCGGGATTCAGGGGGGATTCGAGGTAGGCAATTCATAGAGTATGAGGCGGGTAAACGGGTACCCTCTCCACAACGAATCACAGGAGGAACCATGCGGACATATTGGCTTTTTGTCTTACCTGAAAGGAACATCCCACCCGGCAGACAGGCCCTTCCCGCCGTGACCACGACCGGCGCCGTGGCCGTCCCCTGCCAGCTTCACCTCGTCTCGTAGGACGACGGCCTACACCACGAGGAGCCAGGAGGGCCCCATGCCCACAAGAGAGAACACCACTGAGGCCGGTGTGGAAGCAGCCAGCGCGGCTGCCGCACACTCCTCCACCGCCCAGCGGCAGATCGCGGAGATCGCGCACCGCCTTCAGGACACCTTCGGTCAGAAGCTGACCGCGTACATCGCCGGCATCGCCGACGCGAAACACGTCCGCAATTGGTGCACCGGACAGAGCGCTCCGCGCTACGACTCGGAGCTGCGCCTGCGCGCCGCGTTCCAGGTATTCGAGTTCATCACGCGGGCGGAGAACGCCCACACGGCACGCGCCTGGATGATCGGCATGAACCCGCAGCTCGACGACGACTCGCCGCTTGAGGTCATCGCGGAGGGACGGGTCAAGGACGCGATGGCCGCGGCACGTTCGTACGTCAAGGGGGATCTGTAGGGATATCCGCGGGCGCGACCGCCGGAGCGGCCTCGCGCGCGACGCGGAACCCGGCCCGGCCCCGCCGAAGCGGGGCCGGGCCGAAGCGCGTCCGGGCAGCGAAGCGCATCCGGGCCGAGGCGCTTACGGCAGCGGAACGCTTCCGGGCAGGGAGCCCGCTCAGCCCAGGATCGTCGTGAGGAACTCGCCCGTCCACGCGAGCAGTTCGCGCCCCACCACCGGCTTGCCGCCGATCTTCCCCGCCGTCGGGCGCGGGACGAGGATCTGGTGCGCGGTCGGCTTGATGACCGTCCGGGGATGCAGCCGCTTCAGGCGCAGCTCCTGCGACTCCCGCAGCTCCACCGGGGCGAACCGGATGTTGGGCCCCTGGAGGACGATCTCGCCCACCCCGCACGCCCGCGCCAGCATCCGCAGCCCGGCGACCAGCAGCAGGTTCTCCACGGGCTCCGGGAGCTTGCCGTAACGGTCGGTCAGCTCCTCCCGTACGGCCGTGATGTCGGCCTCCGTGTTCGCCGAGGCGATCGCGCGGTACGCCTGGAGGCGCAGCCGCTCGCCCGGCGCGTAGTCGTGCGGGACGTGCGCGTCGACCGGCAGCTCGATCTTGACTTCGAGGGGGGCCTCCTCGACCTCTCCCCCGTCGACGGCGGCGCGGTAGTCGGCGACCGCCTCGCCCACCATCCGTACGTACAGATCGAAGCCGACGCCCGCGATGTGCCCGGACTGCTCGCCGCCGAGCAGATTGCCCGCGCCGCGGATCTCCAGGTCCTTCATCGCGACATACATCCCGGCGCCCATCTCGGTGTGCTGCGCGATGGTCGCGAGCCGCTCGTGGGCGGTCTCGGTGAGCGGCTTCTCCGGCGGGTAGAGGAAGTACGAGTACCCCCGGTCGCGGCCGCGCCCCACCCGGCCGCGCAGCTGGTGCAGCTGCGAGAGGCCGAAGTTGTCGCCGCGCTCCACGATGAGGGTGTTGGCGTTGGAGATGTCGATGCCGGACTCCACGATCGTCGTGGAGACCAGCACGTCGAACTTCTTCTCCCAGAAGTCGACGACGACCTTCTCCAGGGCGCCCTCCGACATCTGGCCGTGCGCCGTCGCGATGCGCGCCTCGGGGACGATCTCGCGCAGCTTGGCGGCCGCCCGGTCGATCGACTCGACGCGGTTGTGGATGTAGAAGACCTGGCCCTCGCGCAGCAGTTCACGCCGGATGGCCGCGCCGATCTGCTTCTGCTCGTACGGCCCGACGAAGGTCAGCACCGGGTGGCGCTCCTCCGGCGGGGTGGTGATCGTGGACATCTCGCGGATGCCGGTGACGGCCATCTCCAGCGTGCGCGGGATGGGCGTCGCGGACATCGTCAGCACATCGACGTTGGCGCGGAGCTTCTTCAGCTGCTCCTTGTGCTCGACGCCGAAGCGCTGCTCCTCGTCCACGATGACCAGGCCCAGGTCCTTGAACTTCGTCTCGGACGAGAACAGCCGGTGCGTGCCGATGACGATGTCGACCGCGCCGTCCTTCAGTCCCTGGAGCGTCGCCTTCGCCTCCGCGTCCGGCTGGAAGCGCGAGAGCGCCTTCACGGAGACGGGGAACTGCGCGTACCGCTCGGAGAAGGTGCCGAAGTGCTGCTGCACGAGCAGGGTCGTGGGGACGAGGACGGCGACCTGCTTGCCGTCCTGGACCGCCTTGAAGGCCGCCCGTACGGCGATCTCCGTCTTGCCGTAGCCGACGTCGCCGCAGATCAGCCGGTCCATCGGGACCGTCTTCTCCATGTCCTCCTTGACCTCGGCGATGGTGGAGAGCTGGTCGGGCGTCTCCACGTACGGGAAGGCGTCCTCCAGCTCGCGCTGCCAGGGGGTGTCGGGTCCGAAGGCGTGGCCGGGGGCCGCCATCCGCGCGGAGTAGAGCTTGATCAGGTCGGCGGCGATCTCCTTGACGGCCTTCTTGGCGCGCGCCTTCGTCTTCGTCCAGTCCGCGCCGCCGAGGCGGTGCATGGTGGGGGCCTCGCCGCCCACGTACTTGGTGACCTGCTCCAGCTGGTCGGTGGGGATGTAGAGGCGGTCGCCGGGCTGGCCGCGCTTGGCGGGGGCGTACTCGACGAGCAGGTACTCGCGGGTGGCGCCCTGGACCGTGCGCTGCACCATCTCCACGTACCGCCCCACGCCGTGCTGCTCGTGGACGATGTAGTCGCCGGACTCCAGGGTGAGCGGGTCGATGGTCTTGCGGCGCTTGGCGGGGAGCCGGGCGCCTTCCTTGCCCGCGGCCTTCTGGCCGGACAGGTCGGTCTCGGTGAGGACCGCCAGCTTCAGCCCGGGGTCGACGAAGCCGTAGTCGATCGACCCGCACGCCACATGGACGAGCGACGCCGTGATCTCGCCGAGCCCGCTCTTCGTCCGGGCCCCGGGGGTGTCGAGCCGCGCCGGAATCCCCTCGCCGCCGAGCACCTCGACCGTACGGGCCGCCGTGCCGTGGCCCTCGGTGACGAAGACCGTGCGCCAGCCGTCGGCGAGCCAGCCCTTGGTGTCGGCCAGCGCGCGGGCGGTGTCGCCCCGGTACGACTCGGGGGCGTGCATACCGAGGGTGATGGACTCCGGGGAGACCTCCTCGTCGACGGCGAACGGCGAGACGGACCACCACATCATCCCCAGCTCGCGCGCCCGCTCCCGGACATCCGCGATGGACCACAGCGACGCCGCGCCGACATCGATGGGCGCCTCGCCGCCGCCCGCGCTCGCCGCCCAGGACGCCTGGAGGAACTCCTGGCTGGTCGCCACGAGGTCCGAGGCCCGTGTCCGTACCCGCTCGGGGTCGCAGACCAGCGCCATCGCACCGGCCGGCAACACGTCGAGCAGCAGCTCCATGTCGTCCACGAGCACCGGGGCCAGCGCCTCCATGCCCTCGACGGCGATCCCCTCGGCGATCTTGCCGAGCAGCTCACCCAGCTCCGGATGGTCCTCGGCGAGGGCCGCCGCCCGCTCCCGCACCTCCGCCGTGAGCAGCAGCTCCCGGCAGGGCGGCGCCCACAGGCCGTGCTCGGCGACCTCCAGGGAACGCTGGTCGGCGACCTTGAAGTAACGGATCTCCTCGATGTCGTCGCCCCAGAACTCCACCCGCAGGGGGTGCTCCTCGGTGGGCGGGAAGACGTCCAGGATGCCGCCGCGCACGGCGAACTCGCCGCGCTTCTCGACCAGCTCCACGCGCGCGTAGGCGGCGGCGGCGAGCGCCTCGGTGACCTGGCCCAGATCCGCGCTCGCGCCGCTGCGCAGGGAGACCGGCTCCAGATCCCCGAGCCCCTTGACCTGCGGCTGGAGCACGGACCGTACCGGCGAGACCACCACGCTGACCGGCCCGGCCGCCGGATCGTCCCCGGCCGGGTGCGCGAGCCGGCGCAGCACGGCGATCCGGCGGCCCACGGTGTCGGAGCGCGGCGAGAGCCGCTCGTGCGGCAGCGTCTCCCACGACGGGTACTCGACCACGGTGTCGGGATCCAGCAGCGACCGCAGCGCCGCCGCCAGGTCCTCCGCCTCCCGCCCGGTCGCCGTCACGGCCAGCACGGGCCGCCCGGCCTCGCGCGCCAGCGCGGCGATCGCGAAGGGGCGCGCGGCGGCCGGTCCGACCAGGTCGACATGGGTGCGGTGACCGTCGGAGGCGGCCTTCACCGCTTCGGCGAGCGCCGGGTCCTGGGTGACGGCGTCGAGCAGACCGTGCAGGCTCATGGAGAGGGCTTCCGTCCGGTTACGGGTGGGGCAGGGGGTGGAGCGGGAACGCGGGGTGGAACGAGCGGGAACGCGGGGTGGAACGGGAACAACGCGAAGGGCCCGACACGTCGCACGGGCCGGGGGTTCTCCAGCGTACGACGCCGGTACGACAGCCGCTGTCGGAACGGTGGCGGTTACGGGGTCGGGCGGGGTCCGTGGGGGGCCATGGGGGGGTTACGGGTGCGGCGCTCCGGATGATGGCGAGAACTCGCCCCCGGGCGGCATTGCCCCGCAGCGTCACTCTCCGTAAAATCGATGTACACAAATTGACGCATTCGTTCGAACGCGCCTGGGGGTAGAAATGATTCGACCGTGGGAAGCGGATCCGTCCGCGTTATTCGAACGGCGACTCGGGAGCAGCGCACAGGAACTCGGGAATTCGAAGGACAGAGAAGACTGCCCCGATATCTGGCAGCTCGACAACGGAGACATCGCCGTCATCGGCCGCGATCTCACGGCCGCCTATTCGGCAAGGCTTCCCACCGGAGTCTCCCTGTCGGCGGACGAACGCCTCGTCGTGATCCCCGGCAACATGCTCAGCGCGGCGAAGAAGGACATCCCGGATGCCTGATCCGAACACACCGGCGCTCACCGCGGAGTTGGGTGAGCGTCTCGTCAGCAAGGACTACAAGCGTGACTTCCGGGAACGTCAAGCCCTGATCCGCGACGGTGCCTCGTGGAAGCTGGAGCGCCGGCAGTATTTCGAGGAGCGGAACGACCCCAGCAGGGACGCTCTCACTCGTGGCGACTGGCAAGAGGTGCTCCGTCTCTTCGCCGCGGACCGGGACATCGTGCGGGCCATGGCGCGAGAAGACCGGAGCCGGGGTCACACCTTTCACCGGGTGCGCATCGTCGAATACCCCATCACTCCATACGTGCAATGGGAACTGCACTGGCTGAAACAGAATGCCGAACTGGGCGCGAGCCGCGTACGCATCGTCACCGCGGACCAAGTGGCGGACGCCGAAAAGAATCAGCAGCTCCCGGAAATCGTGATCCTGGACGGCCGGACCCTTTACCGCGTCCTGTACACGGACAACGGACAGCCGATGGGATCGATCCGCTTCACCGATCCGCTGCGGGTTCACCCCTGGGAGCGGTACATCACGTCGCTCTACGAGGCCGGCGAGGACATCGCCTCGTACTTCGCCCGTGAAATCGCACCTCTGCCCGCCCCGCCACCCGTTCCTTCCCCCTTCCCCTCCCCCGTCCCGCAGCCGGAGTGAATCATCAACGCGCACAGCGACCCGCCCAACAGCTCACGCAACGACCTGTCGGGAACGTCGCATGACGTCGTCCAGGCCCGGAGCGTCACCGGCGGGGTCCACTTCCACCAGCACGGAACACCGGAGGAGGGCGGGACCGGCCGCTCGGGGCAGAGCCCTGTGCCCCGGCAGTTACCGGGGGACGTCCAGCGCTTCGTGAACCGCACCGCCGAGCTGGGTCAGCTGAACGCGGTGCTGCCGACGGAGGACGGCGCTCCGGTCGTCGTCTCGGTCTGCGTCGTCGCCGGCACCGCGGGTGCGGGCAAGACCTCGCTCGTACTGCACTGGGCCCATCAGATCCGCGACCGCTTCCCCGACGGGCAGCTGTACGTCAATCTGCGCGGCTACGACCCCGGGCAGCCGCTGAGCGCGCAGGAGGCCCTCCGCGGCTTCCTGCCGGCTCTCGGCGTACCCGCCGACTCCGTACCGCAGGATCCCGACGCGGCCGCCGCGCACTACCGCTCCCTGCTCTCCGACCGCAGGATGCTCGTCGTGCTGGACAACGCCGCCACCGCCGCGCAGGTCCGCCCCCTGCTCCCGGGCGGCCCCCACTGCCTGACCGTGGTCACCAGCCGCAGCAGGCTCTCCGGACTCGCCATACGGGACGGGGCGCGCCGGCTGACGCTCGGCACCCTGCCGGAACCCGAGGCCGTCGCGCTGCTCCGCGCCGTGACCAGCGGCTACCGTGCCGCGGACGATCTGGGCGAGCTCGCGGAGCTGGCCGGGCTGTGCGCCGCGCTGCCGCTGGCCCTGCGCATCGCCGGGGAGCGCGCCGCGAGCAACCCGCATCTGCGGCTGGCCGACCTGATCGCCGAGCTGCGCGACGAGTCCGCCCTCTGGGACGCCCTCAGCGTCGGGGACGCGGAAGAGGCCGAGGCCGTACGGACCGTGTTCGCGTGGTCCTACCGCGCCCTGCCCGAACACGGCGCGACGCTCTTCCGGCAGTTGGGCCTGCACCCCGGCCCCGAGTTCGGGCTGCGGGCCGCCGCCGCTCTGGCCGATCTGCCCGCCGTCAGGACCCGGCAGCTCCTGGACTCCCTGGTGGGGGCCCATCTCCTGGAGCAGACGGGCCCCGACCGCTACCAGTTCCACGACCTGCTCCGCGCGTACGCCGCCGGGCTCGCCCAGCAGGAAGTGCCACCGGACGACGGGCAGGCCGCCCTTCACCGCGTGCTGACCTGGTACCTGCGCACCGCCGACGCGGCACGGTCCCTCCTCGCCCCCGGCGGGGAGGGGACAGCTCTTCCTGACGCGCCCTCGTCGGGCATGTCCGAGGCCACCCGGCCACCGTCCTTCGCGGACCACGACGCGGCGATGGACTGGGCGGAGCGCGAGCACACGAACCTGCTGCGTACCGTCGGCGCCGCTGCCACCGCCGGCCACGACGAACTGGCCTGGCGGCTCGCGGTGGTCCTCTGGGACGTGCAGCCACCGTCCGCCTCCATGGCCCAGTGGCTGACGGCGGGTGCCACGGGACTGGCGGCAGCGCGCCGGGTGCGCGACGCCACCGCCCAAGCCCGGCTCCTCACCTGTCTGGGCCTGGCGCATCAGCGAGTCAGCGCATGGGCCGAGAGCCTGGAGTGCCACCAGCAGGCGCTGACGATCCGCCGTGCCGCCGACGACCGCGAGGGCGAAGCGGATTCGGTGAACCTGATCGGCATCATTCATCTGCGCCGCCGTCAGCTCAGCTCCGCCGCCGCCCGTTTCGAGGAGGCGGCGACGCTCTGGCGGGCGGCCGGCTCCGACCGGTGGGCGGCCTCCGCCCTGTCGAACCTGGCCACCACCCACTACAACGCCGGGCGCCTGGAGCAGGCCGCCGCCTGCGCGCAAGAGGCTCTGGCCGCTCATCAGGCCCTCGGGAACGCGGTCAGTGTGGGCAACGTGCTGCACACGCTGAGCCGGCTGCGGCGCGAGCAGGGGGACCCGGAAGAAGCCCTTCGCTCGGCCGAACAGGCTCTGGACATCGCCCTCTCCCTGCGCGACCAGATCCTGGAGGGCTACTGGCTCCTCTCTCTCGGCGAGGCCCAGCGTGCACTGGGCCGCCCCACCGACGCGCTCGCCTCGTACCAGCGCTCGGCGGACCTGCACCGGCGCCTCGGCAACCGCAGCCGCGAGGCGATGTCCTGGCAAGGAGCGGGCGAGACGTACCAGGAGCTCGGCAGACCGGAAGAGGCTGCCCACTTCCACCTCCGGGCCGCGACCGTACACAGCGAACTCACGGACGGCTGGCACGAAGCGCTGGCCCTGGAGTCGCTCGCCGCCTCGCTGGCCGGCACCGACCCCGTCGCGGCCGGCCGGCACCGCTCGCGGGCGCTGCGCCTGCTCGCCCCCTACGAGGATCCCCGGGCCGTGGCCGCGCGCGGGCGGCTGGAAGGGTGAATCCGAGGGCGTCCAGTGGTGGGGCCGGGAATGATCGTGTCGAGTCGGATCATTGAAGCAGGCAGATCCGACGGAGACTCCGACGATGGGATGGCAGCATGCCCCTGCACGGCGAGTACGAGCCCAGCACCTTTCCGATGGCACGCGACCAGGTCGAGCAGTACGAGGGCTCCGGCGGCACGGAGGGGACGACGATGCGCGGCTTGCCCGTCATCATCCTCACCACGCTGGGGGCGAAGAGCGGCAAGATCCGCAAGAGCCCGCTGATGCGGGTGGAACACGAGGGCGCGTACGCGGCGGTCGCCTCCCTGGGCGGCGCCCCCAAGCACCCGGTCTGGTACCACAACATCGTGGCCGACCCCCGGGTCGAACTCCGCGACGGCACGGAGCGCTGGGACATGATCGCGCGCGAGGTGACCGGCGAGGAGAAGGCGGTGTGGTGGGCGCGCGCGGTCGAGGCGTTCCCGGATTACGCCGACTACCAGAAGAAGACGGACCGCGAGATCCCCCTGTTCGTGCTGGAGGAGTCCCCGACCCCGCACTGACGACCACACCCGCACGTGCACCACGCCCCGGACCGGAGGACCGGCCCGGGGCGCGTTGCGTACGGGTGGCGGTCACGGAGTACGCGTACGGGCCGACGCGCCGGTCAGGCGGCGGCCGGAAGCCACACCACCCGGGGCGAGCACCCGTCCCCGCGCCCGAAGTACCGGGCCACGTTCTCCGGCGCGGCGAGCCGCAACCGGCCGCCGCCGCCCACCCGCGTCACGTCGGCCGCACCGTCCTCGTGCGCCATCCCCCAGGCGACGACGGCGGCGTCCCGGCCCAACTCCCCTTCGCCGTCGCGGTACTCGACGACGACAGCGAAGAACCGGGGCGCGGTGTCGCGGACGAGTTCGTACAACTCCTGCTCGAAATCGAACGACTCCGGGGCAGGGTCCTGCGGCGATACGGTCATCACGATCCCCTAACGGGCAGATGGGCATGGCGGATTGAGGGCGCCTTGTGGCGCGGGCCGGTTGATGTGGCCTGCTTCACACCGTAGCCATGGAGGTAGTATCCAGTCCACCTATCTTGTGGTTAGTAGCGCTCCATCTCACTCGTATGGGTACTGCCTTAGTTATGCGTGCGAACCATGAAAGGACGGCAGCGATGCCCCCGAGCAAGCTCCCGCCCACGATCCGGCAGCGGCGCTTGGGCGCTGAGCTTCGCCGCTTGCGCGAACTCGCGCAGATGTCCGCCACGGACGCGGGCCGCTTGCACGGTGCGACCCAGTCGCGGATCAGCAACATCGAATCCGGCGGCTATCCGGTGAGCGCCGATCGCGTGCGAACGCTGGCTCGGTTGTACGGCTGCGCGGACCAACCGCTCATCGACACGCTCGCCGGCATGACCGGCGGGCGGACCCGTGGGTGGTGGGACGAGTACCGGGACATCTTTCCGTCCGACGCACTTGATCTGGCCGAACTCGAACACCACACTGCCGCGATGCGCACCGCGGCAGTGATTCATCTGCCGGGTCTGCTCCAGACCCGGGCCCACGCCCACGCCGTCATCAGCGATGTCGTTCCTGCCCTCACGCCGCCCGAGGTGGAGCACCGGGTTTCGTACCGGATCAAACGACAGACGGTGTTGTACGGCGAGAACCCCACGCCGCTGACGGCGATCATCCATGAGGCGGCCCTGCGCATGGGCTTCGGCGGACCGGATGTGGCCCGAGCCCAACTGAACAATTTGCTCGCCATGAGCGAGCGGGAGCACATCACCATCCTGGCAATCCCGTTCGGAACGGGCACCTTTCCAAGTTCCGGGCAGGGCATCCACTACCTGGCAGGCCCGATCCCGACCTTGGACACGGTGCAACTCGACACTGACCACGGCTCCGCATTCCTTGATACTCAGCCCCAGTTGGTGAAGTACCGGATCGTTCTCGACCGCATGGAGAGTTGTAGCCTCAAGCCAGCAGCGTCCCGGGATCTGATCCGCCGGGTCGCGGAAGACGTCTGAGAAAGGGGACCCGCGTGTCCGCCCTCACCTGGCAGAAGTCCTCGTTCAGCGGCGAGGCGGCCAACTGCATCAACGTCGCCGCAGCCGACGACGGCACCATCAAGCTCGTCGAGAGCGACAGCCCCGACGTCATCGTCACCACCACCCCCGAGAAGCTCAAAGCGTTCATCCTCGGCATCAAAGCAGGCGAGTTCGACCACTTCGCCGAGGAACCCCCCACCCCCGAAGCCTGACCGCCCGGCCGCCCCCGCGCAGAGCGCGTCGAGTGCGACGTGCGGGGCACCGTACGGCGTGGGCCACTCGTACCGCCCTCGCCCCCGGCGCGTAGGCGCACAGGGGTGCGGATGAGTCCGCCGACCGATCCGTGCGCCCCCTGCCCATCACGCTGCACACGCGGAAGAATGCGTTGAGTAGCCGACCGTGGACCGGCAAGCGACCGGGCGGACAGGCGGCAAGGAGTTACGCGATGAGCGGCAGGCACGGGGACGGCAAGGGCGGGGCTGAGGGCGACCGGAAGCAGTCCCCGCGTGAAGGGGACGGCCAGTGGACCAAGCCGGTCGGCGACCCGCCCAAGAAGGACAGGGACAAGTGAGACCGCCCGCGAGCACACCGCGACACCTCGCGGAGATCCTCGCGGACAGCGGTGCCGTGCCGGCGGAGTGGGCGGACGCGATCGCGGTCGTGCCGAGGGAGTTGTTCCTGCCGGATGTCGTGGAGGCCGGGGACGAGGTGATCTCGCGGAGCGGGAGCCCGGAGCGCTGGCTGGCGGCCGTGTACGACGATGTGCCGTTGACGACGCAGATCAACGACGGCCGTGCGTTGCCCGACGGTGCGTACCGGTTGCCGACCTCGTCCAGTTCGATGCCGAGCGTCATGCTGGAGATGCTCGGTCTGCTGGACGTGGCGGAGGGGCACCGGGTGCTGGAGTTGGGCGCGGGCACGGGGTACAACGCGGGGTTGCTCGCGCACCGGCTCGGATCGGGCAACGTCACCACGGTGGACATCGATCCGGTGCTGGTGGAGCGAGCGGCGGCGAACCTCCGGGCGGCCGGTCTCCGCCCGCGTGTCGTGTGCGGCGAGGGCGAGGAGGGGTGGCCGGGCGGGGCTCCGTACGAGCGAGTGATCGCGACGTACACGGTCCCGGAGATCCCTTACGCGTGGGTGGAGCAGGCTCCGGCCGGGCGGATCGTCGCGCCGTGGGGCGGCTCGTTCTTCTCGCACAGCTTCGCCGTGCTGGACGTTGCCGACGGCGAGGCGCACGGGCGGTTCAGCGGCTATCCGGCCTTCATGCGGACGCGCACCGGACGCCCGCCGCGCGGCTATCTGTCGGACTTCCTGCACCACACGGACGAGGACACTCCATCCCGTACGGCCCTGTCGCCCCTGGCGATCACCGGTGACGCCGACGCGCAGTTCTTCGTCGGCCTGGGCGTGCCCGACGCGTGGCACCTGCTCGCGGACGCGGACGACGCGAGCGGCGAGGCGACCTGGTGGCTGCTCGCGGACGACGGAAGGTCGTGGGCGGCGGCGGAGTACGTCCCAGGCGGCGATACGGAGGCCGGATCGGACCGTACGTACACCATCGGACAGTACGGCCCGCGCCGACTGTGGGACGAAGCCGAACGCGCCTACCGCTCCTGGGAGTCCCACGACCGCCCGAGCCGCGACCGCGCCGGACTGAGCGTCGCCCGCACCGGCCAACACGTATGGCTGGACGACCCGTCGAACGTCGTCGGCTGAGCTCCACGCCGTCCTGGCCGCCCCCGTCCGAAGGATCACGTTGCCCGTACCGCACAACATCGACCACGAGCGCGAACTCTGGGACGCCTTCGCCCTGAGCACCAAGGACAAGGTGTTCGCGGCCGAACCGGTCTTCCGCTGGACGCAGTACGCCGGCCACGGGCCGGGGAGTGAGCTGCTCGGCTCCCCCGCGACCGCTCTGGAGATCGGTTGCGGTACGGGGCGGGCGCTGGCCCATCTCGCCCGGCGAGGCGTCAGGGCGACCGGGGTCGATCTGTCTCCGGTCATGGTCGGGTACACCACCGAGCGATGGGGACCGGAAGGCGCCCGCTTCGTGTGCGCGGAGGTGCTGGAACACCTGCGCGCCGACTCACAGACATACGACGCCGTCTACTCCATCTTCGGGGCCGTCTGGTTCACCGACCCGGAGGAGCTTCTCCCCCTGATCGCCCAACGGCTCAACCCGGGCGGGGTTCTCGTCTTCTCGCACCCACCCGCCATCCCCGGCGCCCACGGCGCCCAGGGCATGTACAAGGGCGGCTTCGCGGGTCCGGCGCGCTACACGTACCGCTACAGCCACACCCCCGAAGACTGGGAACGGCTCCTCCTGGACGCCGGATTCATCGAGGCCCGCGCCCAGATCCTCGACGCGCCGACCGCCGGTCACATCGGAACCCTGCTCGCCCGCGCCACCGTCGCCCCCGGTAGCTGACGGCGCCACACGCCTGTGCCCGCCTCCGGGTGGTGGAGGCGGGCACACACAGGTCGTCGTCCCGTGCCGTCAGACGCGCGCCGCGTCCTTCACGGGCACCGCGGCGGCCTCCGGTTCCGGGCCGCCCTCGCTCAGGCCGAACCGGTCATGGAACCTGCGCAGGAAGCCGGGCGCGTACCACGCGGAGCCGCCGAGCAGGCGCATCGCGGCCGGGACGAGTACGCCGCGTACGGCGATGGCGTCGATGAGGATGGCCAGGCCGCTGCCCAGGCCGAACATCTGCATGAAGCTGATCTTGGCCGTGCCGAAGGCGAAGAAGCTCACCGCGAGCAGGAAGGCCGCCGCGCTGACGATGCGTCCGGTGTGGCCGAGGCCGTCGGTCACGGCGGTCTCGTTGTCCGCGCCCAGGTCGTGGAGTTCCTTGATCCGGCTGGTCACGAACACCTCGTAGTCCATGGACAGACCGAAGGCGATGCAGAACATCAGCACCGTCATCGACATCTCCATCGGCTGGGCCGTGAAGCCGAGCAGAGAGGAGAAGTTGCCGTCCTGGAAGATCCAGGTCATGACGCCCAGGGTCGCCGCCAGGCTGATCCCGTTGAGGACCAGCGCGCGCAGCGGCTGCACGATGCTGCCGGTGAACAGGAAGAGCAGGACGAAGGTGCTGAGGGCGATCAGGGCGATGGCGATCGGGGAGCCGGTTGCCGATGGAGTCCTTGGAGTCGACCAGCCCGGGGGACGTCTCCGCCCACCAGGGGATATGAGTCGGCGGGCGGGGTGACCGCCCGTACCTTCTCGACCAGGTCCTGGGCCTCGCCCGACTTCGGCTCCAGCCCGCTGACCACACTGATCCGCTGCGCGTCGGGGCGGGCGAAGGCGGCGTTGGCGGGGCCGGGCGGCGCGGACTCGCCGTCGGCGTAGGTTCCCGTGCTGGCCTCGACGCGGGCGACGCCCTTCAGCGCGGCCAGCTCGGTCGCGTACGACTCCAGTGGGGCCTTGCCCACGGACTTGTCGATGACGATGTTGAGGGCCATGTCCTCGCTGCCGTCGAAGTTCTCCCGCAGCGCGGTGGAGACCTGACGGCTCCCGGCGTTCTCGGGCAGGACGCGCTCGTCCGGCGTGCCGAAGGTGATGCCCAGCAGCGGGCTCGCCGCGAGCAGCAGCACCGCGAGCACCGGCAGCGCGGTGACCCCGGGACGGCGCATGACGGTACGGGCCGGCCGGCCCCACATCGGATCCCGGCCAGCGGAACGGTCCTTCTTCGCCCACGGCAGCCGCCCGCTGTTGACCCGGTGACCCAGTACGGCCAGCAGGGCCGGCATCACGAACAGGGTGCCGACGGCCGCGATGACGACGACACCGACACCGGCGAAGCCGAAGGAGCGGAGGAAGTACTGCGGGAACACCAGGAGCGCCGCGAGCGCGGCGGCCACCGTGGCGGCGGAGAACGGCGACGGTACGGCCGGCGGTGCTCACCGTACGGCGCACGGCGTCGTCCACGCCCGACCCCGCCGCGAGCTGCTCCCGGAAGCGGCTGACCATCAGCAGGGCGTAGTCGATGCCCAGTCCGAGGCCCAGGGCGGTGGTGAGGTTGGTGGCGGTGTCGGCGACGTCGGTGATGCTGCCGAGGACGAAGAGTCCGGCGAACGAGCCGACGATGGCGATGGTGGCGATGGCCAGCGGCAGCAGGGCAGCGACCACGCTGCCGAAGAGGAACAGGAGCAGCACGAGGGTCAGCGGAATGGCGATGGCCTCGGCCAGGATCAGGTCGTCGACCACCTGCGTGCCCAGATCGCTGCCCACGGCGGCGCCACCCCCGGCCTCGACGTCGAGCGCGTCCTTGTACGTGCCGGAGTGAGCGGCGATGAGCTCCTTGGCGTTGTCCCGCCGCTCCGTCTCGTCGCCGGTGACATGGGCGGGCACCATGGCCTCGCGGCCGTCGCGGGAGCGCAGGTCGGGGCTGTTCGTCTCCCAGTACGAGACGACGTTGGTGAGGGTCTTCTCCTTCTTGAGGTCGGCCACCAGGGAGTTGCCGTCCCGCGCGGCCGCCGGGTCTTCGACGCGGCCTTCGGTGGCCCGGACCAGCAGGACCAGGTTCGTCTCTCCGCCGAACCTCTCGTCGATGACCTTCGCGGCCCGGCTGGACTGCGACCGGCGAATCGCCAGTTCGGCCAGGCGTTCACACGCGCGCGTTCTCCTTGCGGCATACAGGGTGAAAAGGTAATGAAATGGGCATGACGAGAATCGAGGTGTGCAAGGGAGTCGGCGCAGCGCCCCACGGAACCCTTCGCCCCGTCAGGGGCCGCGCGGTGTCGCACTCTTCGTCGCCGAGAGCGACGTTAGTCAGGCGGCGGATTATTTAGCAGTATGAGATTTGCTTGACAGTGTCAGATCTTCATCACGGGTCGCGGTTTTTCGATGCCATGCCGTCGCCGGGGTCGTACGGTCACCGCATGACCGCAGACGCACACGGAACGGCCCCGCTCTCACTTCGCGAGCGGCGCAGGGCAGTCGCCACCCAGGAGATCGTGGACGCCGCCGAGCGCCACATCACCGGACACGGACCCGCGGCCCTGTCCCTGCGAGCGATCGCACGCGACCTCGGCATGACCGTGCAGGCGCTCTACCACTACTTCCCGAACCGGGACGCCGCGCTCGACCGGCCGATGAGGGCGTCGGCCCGGCTCGCTCAGGCCCGGCCCCCACGGGTCCGCAGGCCGTCGAGAATGACCGTGATGGCCCGCCTCGGCTGCTCAGGACCGGCGGGCAGATCCAGGACGCACCCGGCCGAGGTCGCGGCCCGGGCCAGGTACGGGATGTCCTGCGGGCCCACGTCGTCGCGCAGCGCCCCGGCCCGCTGAGCGCGCTCGGTGGTGCGGTGCAGCAGGTCCAGCAGGCGGCGGCGCCGGGCGGCGACGCGGGGGCCGCCCCGTTCGTCGAGGGATCCCGACAGGCCCGCGTTCTCACCGGTGCGCAGCGCGAGGCCGGCGAAGAGGCCGGTGAAGCCCTCCCACGGGTCGGGGTGTTCAAGGGCGCGTTCGGCTTCCTGGATCAGCTCGTCCAGGATGTCGAGCAGCACGGCCTCCATGAGCTCGTCCCGCTGGGGAAAGCGCCGGTACACGGTACCGACGCCCACACCGGCCAGCCGGGCGATCTCGTGGTAGCTCGCGTCGAGGCCATGGGTGGCGACAGCGCGCCGGGCCCCGGCCAGGACCAGCTCGGCGTTGCGTCGCGCGTCGGCGCGGGGCGCCTTCGCCGGGGTGTCACCTGTGGCATTCCACGATGGCATGCCGCCACCGTACCCAGAGGTGGACAGGTTCTGTCCATTTCCATCGCCCCGGCGCCGACGCCATGCACACCTCCCCGTACGAACGCCTCCCCGTACGCCCCCCGGAGCCGCCCCGCCCCTCACACCTTCCGGTGCCCTATGAGACGCGGTTTCGGCTCCAGCCCCTCCAGGCCGTGCCAGGCCAGATTGACCAGGTGGGCCGCCACCTCGGACTTCTTCGGGCGGCGGGCGTCCACCCACCACTGGCCCGTCAGCGCCACCATGCCCACCAGCGCCTGCGCGTACAGCGGCGCCAGCTTCGGGTCGAAGCCCCGGGCCTTGAACTCCATGCCGAGGATGTCCTCGACCTGCGTCGCGATATCGCTGATCAGAGAGGCGAAGGTGCCCGTGGACTGGGCGACCGGGGAGTCGCGGACCAGGATGCGGAAGCCGTCCGTGTACGTCTCGATGTAGTCGAGAAGCGCGAACGCGGCCTGTTCGAGCAGCTCACGCGGGTGGCCGGCGGTCAGCGCGCTCGTGACCATGTCGAGGAGCTGGCGCATCTCGCGGTCCACCACGACCGCGTACAGCCCCTCCTTGCCGCCGAAGTGCTCGTACACCACCGGCTTGGAGACCCCGGCCTTCGCCGCGATCTCCTCGACCGACGTCGCCTCGAAGCCCTTCTCCGCGAAGAGGGTGCGACCGATGTCCAGCAGCTGTTCGCGCCGTTCCGCGCCGGTCATCCTGACCCTGCGGGTCCGCCGGGTCCCCGGTGTCCGGCTCTTCTCGGTGCTGCCCTGCTTGCTCGTACTGCCCTCGATCGCCACGGTTCCCATCATGCCTTGGCGGGTGCGCTCTTGCGGCGGGAGTTAATTCGGGAGGCGTCGGGCCAGCGGACGTCGGAGGCCCAGCCCGCCAGCTCGAACCAGCGGATCAGCCGGGCGCTGGAGTCGATCTGGCCCCTGAGCACCCCGTGCCGCGCGCTGGTGGGATCCGCGTGGTGCAGGTTGTGCCAGGACTCCCCGCACGAGAGGACAGCCAGCCACCAGACGTTGCCCGACCGGTCGCGCGACTTGAAGGGGCGCTTGCCCACCGCGTGGCAGATCGAATTGATCGACCACGTGACGTGGTGGAGCAGCGCCACCCGGACCAGCGAGCCCCAGAAGAACGCCGTGCACGCCCCCCACCAGGACATCGTCACCAAGCCGCCCACCAGCGGCGGGAGCAGCAGCGACACCGTCGTCCACAGCGCGAACTGGCGCGACACCGCGCGCAGCGCCGGGTCCTTGACCAGATCCGGCGCGTACTTCTGCTGCGGCGTCTGCTCCTCGTCGAACAGCCAGCCGATGTGCGCCCACCACAGGCCCTTCATCAGGGCCGGCAGCGTCTCACCGAACCGCCACGGGGAGTGCGGGTCCCCCTCCGCGTCAGAGAACTTGTGATGCTTGCGGTGGTCCGCCACCCAGCGCACCAGCGGGCCCTCGACGGCGAGCGAACCCGCCACGGCGAGCGCGATCCGCAGCGGACGCCTCGCCTTGAAGGCGCCGTGCGTGAAGTAGCGGTGGTAGCCGATCGTGACGCCGTGGCAGCCGATGTAGTACATCGCCACCATCAGGCCCAGGTCCAGCCAGCTCACACCGCCCCACGCCCAGGCCAGCGGCACCGCCGCCAGCAGGGCGGCGAACGGCACGATGATGAACAGCATCAGCGCGATCTGCTCAAGAGTGCCCTTGCGTTCCGCGCCGAGCGTCGCGGCGGGTAGCGAATCGCCTCCGGAGGGTGAGGGTGCGGAAGAGTCGTCGATCACATCGGGGGGTGTGCTCATGTGGGTCCCCTGGAGTAAGGAGAAGCGAAGCGGAATCGAGAAAGCCGAATCGGAATCGGGCAGAAGGTCAGATACGGGTGCGTAACCTACGGCAACGTAAGTATGGCAGCGTCCAAGGGCGCGGCAAGAGGGCTGTGGATAACTCCGAAAGAAGGCCACCTATCCTTATGTCGTCGGACAGCGCGGTCCGCGAAGTCTCCAGAACCCTCCAGACGTGCCAAAACACTGCAAGGAGCCGCACCTGTGAGCAGTGCCGACCAGACCCCATCAGCCAACACGGAACTGCGTTCAGACATCCGCCGTCTCGGTGACCTGCTGGGCGAGACCCTCGTACGCCAGGAAGGCCCCGAACTGCTCGAGCTGGTCGAACGCGTCCGCGCGCTCACCCGCGAGAACGGCGAAGCCGCCGCCGAGCTGCTCGGCGACACGGACCTGGAAACCGCAGCCAAGCTGGTACGGGCCTTCTCCACCTATTTCCACCTCGCCAACGTCGCGGAACAGGTCCACCGGGGCCGCGAGATGCGCGAGCGCCGCGCCGCCGAAGGCGGCCTGCTCGCCCGCACCGCCGACCGGCTCAAGGACGCCGACCCCGAACACCTGCGCCAAACCGTCAAGAACCTCAACGTCCGGCCCGTCTTCACCGCCCACCCCACCGAAGCCGCCCGCCGCTCCGTACTCAACAAGCTCCGCCGCATCGCCGAGCTGCTCGAAGCGCCCGTCATCGCCTCCGACCGGCGCCGCCACGACCTGCGCCTCGCCGAGTCCATCGACCTCATCTGGCAGACCGACGAGCTGCGCGTCGTACGGCCCGAGCCCGCCGACGAGGCCCGCAACGCCATTTACTATCTGGACGAACTGCACATCGGCGCCGTCGGCGACGTCCTCGAAGACCTCACCGCCGAACTGGAACGCGTCGGCGTCGAGCTGCCCCCCGGCACCCGCCCCCTCAGCTTCGGCACCTGGATCGGCGGCGACCGCGACGGCAACCCCAACGTCACCCCCGAAGTCACCAGCCAGGTACTGATCCTCCAGCACGAGCACGGCATCACCGACGCCCTCGAACTCGTCGACCACCTGCGCGGCCAGCTCTCCAACTCCATCCGCTACGCGGGCGCCACCGAGGAACTCCTCGGCTCGCTCCGTACCGACCTGGAGCAGCTCCCCGAGATCAGCCCCCGCTACAAGCGCCTCAACGCCGAGGAGCCCTACCGGCTCAAGGCCACCTGCATCCGCCAGAAGCTCGTCAACACCCGCGAGCGCCTCGCCCGCAACACCCCGCACGAGCCCGGCCGCGACTACCTCGGCACCTCCGAACTCCTCGACGACCTCACCCTCATCCAGACCTCCCTGCGCGAGCACCGCGGCGGCCTCTTCGCCGACGGCCGCATGGACCGGACGATCCGCACCCTCGCCGCCTTCGGCCTCCAGCTCGCCACCATGGACGTACGGGAACACGCCGACGCCCACCACCACGCCCTCGGTCAGCTCTTCGACCGGCTCGGCGAGGAATCCTGGCGCTACGTCGACATGCCGCGCGAATACCGGCAGAAGCTCCTCGCCAAGGAGCTGCGCTCGCGCCGCCCCCTCGCCCCCACCCCCGCGCCCCTCGACGCGGCGGGCGAGAAGACCCTCGGCGTCTTCCACACCGTCCGCCAGGCGTTCGAACGATTCGGCCCCGAGGTCATCGAGTCGTACATCATCTCCATGTGCCAGGGCGCCGACGACGTCTTCGCCGCCGCCGTCCTCGCCCGCGAGGCCGGCCTCCTCGACCTGCACGGCGGCTGGGCCAAGATCGGCATCGTGCCGCTGCTGGAGACCACCGACGAGCTGCGCGCCGCCGACGTCATCCTCGACGAGATGCTCGCCGACCCCTCCTACCGCAGGCTCGTCTCCCTGCGCGGCGACGTCCAGGAGGTCATGCTCGGCTACTCCGACTCCTCCAAGTTCGGCGGCATCACCACCTCCCAGTGGGAGATCCACCGCGCCCAGCGCCGGCTGCGCGACGTCGCCCACCGGCACGGCGTACGCCTGCGCCTCTTCCACGGCCGCGGCGGCACCGTCGGCCGCGGCGGCGGCCCCTCGCACGACGCGATCCTCGCGCAGCCCTGGGGCACCCTGGAGGGCGAGATCAAGGTGACCGAGCAGGGCGAGGTCATCTCCGACAAGTACCTCATCCCCTCCCTCGCCAGGGAGAACCTGGAACTGACCGTCGCGGCCACCCTCCAGGCATCCGCCCTGCACACCGCGCCGCGCCAGTCCGACGAGGCCCTCGCCCGCTGGGACTCGGCCATGGACACCGTCTCGGACGCCGCGCACCACGCCTACCGCGAGCTGGTCGAGGACCCCGACCTGCCCGCGTACTTCTTCGCCGCCACCCCCGTCGACCAGCTCGCCGACCTCCACCTCGGCTCCCGCCCCTCCCGGCGGCCCGACTCCGGCGCCGGCCTCGACGGGCTGCGCGCCATCCCCTGGGTCTTCGGGTGGACGCAGTCACGGCAGATCGTGCCGGGCTGGTTCGGCGTCGGCTCCGGCCTCAAGGCGCTGCGCGAGGCCGGACCCGACACCGCGCTCGACGAGATGTACGAGCACTGGCACTTCTTCCAGAACTTCCTCTCCAACGTCGAGATGACCCTCGCCAAGACCGACCTGCGGATCGCCCGGCACTACGTGGACACCCTCGTACCGGACCATCTGAAGCACGTCTTCGGCGCCATCGAGGCCGAGCACGCCCTCACCGTCCAGGAAGTACTGCGCATCACCGGCGGCGAGAAGCTCCTCGACTCCAACCAGGCGCTCCAGCAGACCTTCGCCATCCGCGACGCCTACCTCGACCCGATCTCCTACCTCCAGGTCTCCCTGCTCGCCCGCCAGCGCGCCGCGGCCGCCCGGGAGGAGGCACCGGACCCGCTGCTCTCGCGGGCGCTGCTGCTGACCGTCAACGGAGTCGCGGCCGGGCTGCGCAACACCGGCTGAGAACGCACGTACCCGCCACGTACAAAAGGATTGCCCCGCACCGGATATCCGGTGCGGGGCAATCCCCTGTCCGCCTCACGTACGGGGTCGGGGCCCCGGCCCCATACGTGAGCTACCTGAGCTACGTGAGCTACGTGGGCTCAGAGCGCGAAGAACGCCCCCAGCAACAGCGCACCGCCCGCCGCGGCCACCCCCCAGCCCAGCCGTGCCATCCCCAGCCCGCCGCCGATGACCAGCGCGGCCAGCAACAGCCCCCCGCCCAGCGGCACCCACGCGTACAGCAGCCCCGCCGTACCCGCGCGCACCAGCTCCTTCGACCCCGGCTTCACCACCACGGGGAACCGCTCACCCGCCTTGACCGCGACGGACTCCTCGATCGTCATCCCGGTCCGCGCGCGCTCCGGTCCGTCGGGCGTGTACTCCCCCGTGCACGACCCGCCCGTACAGCGGGTCACCGTCAACGTGCCGTGCTCACGCCCCTTGGAGAGCATCACGTGCTGCGCCGCGTCCCAGGACGCCCAGACGCCCGCCACGAGGAGCACCACGGCCACACCCGCCATCGCCGCCTCACGGCCGAACGACACCACACCGGCCGACGAGAGCCGACTCCGCCTCGGCCGCTTCTTGGGCCGCTTCCTCGTCCGCGTCATAGGGCGGGATCCTTGGCCATGGCCATGCGCCGGGTCAAACCACAGCCGGTGAATGCGGGGGCTTGTGGCGAGATGTACTCAGAGGCACTGCGAATCGGGCGCCACGAGTCGGGCGCCATGAGCTGAGCGCCACGACTTGAGCGCCACGAGTCGGGCGCTACGAGTTGTACGCGCTCTGCGCGCGCTCCAGCCCCTCCGTCACCAACGCCTCCACCGCGTCCGCCGCCCGGTCCACGAAGTACGCCAGCTCCTTGCGCTCCACCGACGAGAAGTCCTTCAGCACGAAATCCGCGACCTGCATCCGGCCCGGCGGCCGCCCGATCCCGAACCGCACCCGGTGGTACTCCGGGCCCATCGCCTTCGTCATCGACTTCAGACCGTTGTGGCCGTTGTCCCCGCCGCCCAGCTTCAGCCGCAGGGTGCCGTAGTCGATGTCCAGCTCGTCATGGACGGCCACGATGTTCGCCGTCGGCACCTTGTAGAAGTCCCGCAGCCCCACCACGGGACCACCGGAAAGATTCATGTACGAGGTCGGCTTGGCCAGCACGACCCGGCGGCTCGCCGGCCCCGGCGCCCCCAGCCTGCCCTCGATGACCTGCGCCTGCGCCTTCTGCGCCCGCTTGTAGGAACCGCCGATGCGTTCCGCCAGCAGGTCGGCCACCATGAAGCCGACATTGTGCCGATTGGCCGCGTACCCGGGTCCGGGGTTCCCCAGACCCACGATCAGCCAGGGGGCGTTGGCATCCGTGGTCATGCGCGCTGCTTCTCCTCGCGTCCGTAGGTCACACAAAGGGCGGACGGGGTGGCGGGCAACGGCCCGCCACCCCGTCCGTGGCACAGAGCGAGGATCAGGCCTCGGTGCTCTCGGCGCCCTCGGAGTCCGCGGCCGGCTCCTCGGCCTGCGCGGCCAGGACCTGGATGACGACGGCGTCCTCGTCGGTGACCAGGGTGGTGCCGGAGGGCAGCGGGACGTCCTTGGCGGCGATCGAGTCACCGGCGTCCAGGCCCTCGATGGAGACCGTGACGGACTGCGGGATGTGGGTGGCCTCGGCCTCGACGGTCAGCGTGTTGAGGACGTTCTCCAGCAGGTTCGCGCCCGGGGCCAGCTCGCCCTCGGTGTGGACCGCGACCTCGACCGTGACCTTCTCGCCGCGCTTGACCGCGAGGAGGTCGACGTGCTCGATGTCGCCCTTGATCGCGTTGCGCTGCACGGCCTTCGGGATGACCAGCTCAGTGCGGCCGTCGATGTCCAGCGTGATCAGCGCGTTCGCCGTCTTCAGCGCCATCATCAGCGGGTGGCCCGGCAGGGTCACGTGGACGGTGTCGGCGCCGTGGCCGTAGATGACGCCGGGAACCTTGTTCTCACGACGCGCGCGGCGGGCGGCGCCCTTGCCGAACTCGCTGCGGACCTCGGCGCTGATCTTCACATCGGCCATGGTGGCACTCCTCGTAGAAGCAAACGGTGACGGACATACGGTGGTCACCCGGCCACAAACGGGCCTGCTACGAAGAGCGCGTCGATAACGGACGAACCGGCACCTGAGTGCGGCCTCCCTCGCCGAGCAACCCGATGAGTCTACCCGGCGGGAAGGCCGCCTCAGAAATCGATCTAGAACTCCGGCGACAGCGGCCTCGGCGGGGGCCTCGCACCCCTGCGCACCAGCGCCGCGAGCACAGCCGCAGCCACTTGCCGCGGGCCGCCGCCGTCCCCCGTCCCGGCCCGCCCTACGCCTCTTCCTGCTCCTCGAACAGGCTGGTCACCGAGCCGTCCTCGAAGACCTCACGGACCGCGCGCGCGATGGTCGGCGCGATCGACAGGACCGTGATCTTGTCCAGGTCGAGATTGCCCGGGTCGGGCAGCGAATTCGTGAACACGAACTCACTGACCTTCGAGTTCTTCAGCCGGTCGGCCGCCGGACCCGACAGCACACCGTGCGTCGCCGTCACTATGACGTCCTCGGCGCCGTGCGCGAACAGCGCGTCGGCGGCGGCACAGATCGTGCCACCCGTGTCGATCATGTCGTCGACCAGCACACAGACCCGGCCCGCCACATTGCCGACGACCTCGTGGACCGTCACCTTGTTGGCGATGTCCTTGTCGCGCCGCTTGTGCACGATCGCCAGCGGAGCGCCCAGCCGGTCGCACCAGCGGTCGGCGACCCTGACCCGGCCCGCGTCCGGGGAGACGACCGTCAGCTTCGAGCGGTCCACCTTCCCGGCCACGTAGTCCGCCAGGATCGGCAGCGCGAAGAGATGGTCCACGGGACCGTCGAAGAAGCCCTGGATCTGGTCCGTGTGCAGATCGACCGTCAGAATCCGGTCCGCGCCCGCGGTCTTCATCAGATCCGCCACCAGCCGGGCCGAAATCGGCTCACGGCCACGGTGCTTCTTGTCCTGCCGGGCGTAGCCGTAGAACGGCACGATCACGGTGATGCTCCGGGCCGAGGCCCGTTTCAGCGCATCGATCATGATCAGCTGTTCCATGATCCACTTATTGATCGGAGCGGTGTGGCTCTGGATCAGGAAGCAGTCCGCGCCGCGCGCGGACTCCTGATAGCGCACATAGATCTCGCCGTTGGCGAAATCGAATGCCTTGGTCGGCACAATCCCGACACCGAGTTGTTGCGCGACCTCCTCGGCCAGCTCGGGGTGGGCGCGGCCGGAGAAGAACATCATCTTCTTCTCGCCGGTCGTCTTGATCCCGGTCACAGCACTGTCTCCTCAGACGTGTTGATGGCCGCTGAGCCCGCGCGTCCCTGCGAGCCAGCCGAATCGTACAGATGCCAATCGAGCGGTCATACGGTTTATGCGGTTATCACGTTACGCCGACATCGACGCCGCTCTTTCCGGTCAGCTTTCACTCTCGGTGCTCGCCGGCGCCGTCGCGGCGGCCGCCGCGGCGGCACTGCCCGGACGCTTCCGGGCCACCCAGCCCTCGATATTCCTTTGCTGGCCGCGGGCGACAGCCAGCGAACCGGCCGGTACGTCCTTCGTGATGACCGACCCGGCGGCGGTGTACGCACCGTCCCCGACCGTGACAGGTGCCACAAACATGTTGTCCGAACCGGTCCGGCAATGCGAGCCGATCGTCGTGTGATGCTTCCGCTCGCCGTCGTAGTTCACGAAGACGCTGGCCGCGCCGATGTTCGTGTACTCGCCGATGGTCGCGTCCCCGACGTACGACAGGTGCGGCACCTTCGTGCCCTCGCCGATCGTCGCGTTCTTCATCTCGACGTACGCGCCCGCCTTGGCCTTCACGCCCAGCCGCGTACCGGGCCGCAGGTAGGCGTACGGGCCGACCGTCGCCCCCGCGCCCACCTCGGCGCCGTCGGCGACCGTGTTGTCCACCCGGGCGCCCGCGCCCACGGACGTGTCCTTCAGCCGCGTGTTGGGCCCCACCTCGGCGCCTTCGGCCAGATGCGTGGCGCCGAGCAGCTGCGTACCCGGGTGCACGACCGCGTCCTGCTCGAAGGTGACCGACACGTCGATGAGGACCGACGCCGGATCGACGACCGTCACGCCGGCCAGCATCGCGCGCTCCAGCAGCCGCTGATTCAGCAGCCGCCGGGCCTCCGCGAGCTGGACGCGGTTGTTGATGCCCAGGATCTCCCGGTGATCGGCGGCGACGGACGCCCCGACCCGGTGGCCGGCCTCGCGCAGGATGCCGAGCACGTCGGTGAGGTACTCCTCGCCCTGGCTGTTGTCCGTACGGACCTTGCCGAGCGCGTCCGCGAGGAGCTGACCGTCGAACGCGAACACCCCCGAGTTGATCTCCCGGATCGCCCGCTGCGCGTCGGAGGCGTCCTTGTGCTCGACGATCGCGGTGACCGCGCCGTGCGCACCCTCCCGGACGATCCGCCCGTACCCGGTCGCGTCCGGGACCTCGGCGGTCAGCACGGTCACGGCGTTGCCGTCGGCGGCGTGGGTGGCGGCGAGCGCGTTGAGGGTCTCGCCGGAGAGCAGCGGGGTGTCGCCGCAGACGACGACCACGGTCCCGTCGGGCGTCCCGCCCAGCTCCTGGAGCGCGGTCCGGACGGCGTGCCCGGTGCCGTTCTGGGTGGCCTGGTAGGCGGTGCGCACGCCCTCGTACGCGGCGGTCAGATGCCCCTCGACCTCGGCGCGGGCATGCCCGACGACCACGACGAGCTGCCGCGGCTCCAGCTCACGCGCGGCGGACACGACATGTCCGACGAGCGAGCGCCCGCAGACCTCGTGCAGAACCTTGGGGGTTCTCGACTTCATGCGGGTTCCTTCACCCGCTGCGAGAACGACGACGGCTGCCGGGCGGTTGGCGCTCACGGGGATGCCCTTCGGCTTCGGGTGCTGGACATCCGCAGGATACCGGGGGGTTTAGGGGCGTAAACGAAGGCGGGCCCCGACCGGTGAGGTCAGGGCCCGAAGTCTGGTGCGACCAGTTCCCCCGCCAGGACTCGAACCTAGACAGATGGCACCAAAAGCCACAGTGCTGCCAATTACACCACGGGGGATAATAAACGACCAAACCGGACATTGGGTCAGGTCGCCGAATGAGCACCTAACACTATGCCGTACCAGGCGCCCTCCACGCGACGGTAAAGATCGGCACTCTTGGCCACGTAGACAATCAGACACCCTTTGTACGTGTCGGTGATGTTCTTCCGTGTGGTCTTCGGGTTGTGCTTCTTGAGTGTCGCCTTCTGGAAGACCGCCGGATCGACGCCCGCCAGGCCGGCCCAGAACCGCTCGGCAGCGGGCACCTCCGCCGACTCGTGGATGCTGACCCGGAAGCGCATCCGGTCGCGCGGGACCTCCAGCAGTTCCAGCCAGCAGAGATAGAGCTTGATCACGTCGGGATCACTGTTGATGAAAAGGAGGGACTCGCGGCGGTCGTACGGCTTGTCCTTGGTGCCTTCGGCCCAGTACAGGGTTACTCCGGCCATGAACAGCTCCCTCTTGGACATCGCTCCGATCTCACGTGTCGCGGCGGCCTTCGTCGCCCGGCGCTTCTCGTCCCGCACCGCCAGCTCGTGGTCCCAGCGCATGCGCGCCGCCAGCTTCGCCTGCTCCTTCGCCTCCCGCCGGTCCGGCTTCGGCAGGTCCCGCACCCAGAGTGAGATCGAACTCTTCGAGCAGCCCAGCTCCAGCTGGATCTGGTCGTACGTGAGCCCCTTCAGCCGCAGCTCGCGCGCCTTCTCGCGGAGGTCGCCCTTGGCTCTCGGGCGTTTCGTCCACTCCGGGACCGGGACGCCCTCCAGGAGGCGGTTCAGGATGTCGTTGTTGTGGACGTGCAGCCGGTCGCGGATCTGGCGGCGGCTCAAGCCCTCCTGTCGCAGCGCGACCGCCTGTTCCCGTAAGCCCTCGAAGTCCGGGTATTTACTGTGAAGTCGTGTCATGCAGAGGATCGTCGTACGGAATATTCGCTTCCGGTTCGAATGCAAGGACGATTCACCAGTTCGAGGGTTCGCGGTGCGTTCCTGGCGTGTCCGGGCCCGGTCCGTGATGGCTCCGGCGCGGGCGGTCGGTGGGGGCAGGTCGTCCAGGTCGCCGGAAAACGTGGTGCGCGCGCCCGTACGCTGGACGACATGACCACGACGGGGGCACACCAGGACGGTTCGGGCATGACCGCCCGTGGCTATGGGTGGTGGGAGCGGCGGCGGAGTGTCGTGCTGGATGTGGGGCTGGCGTTGTTGTCGGCCCTGGAGTGCGGGTTGCAGGGGGTCTACTTCGCGCAGAACGCGTCGCTGCCCGTGCCGCTCGGGGTGATTTTCGGGCTGCTGGCGGGTTCGGTGCTGGTGGTGCGGCGGCGGTGGCCGTTCGCCGTGGTGCTGGTGTCCATCGCCGTCACGCCCGCCGAGATGGGCTATCTGATGGCGCTGGTCGGGCTCTACACGCTCGCCGCCTCGGAGGCGCCGCGCCGGATCATAGGGTCGCTCGCCGGGATGTCGCTGGTCGGCATGTTGATCGTGACGTTCGTACGGACGCGGCAGAACGTGACGGACACGGGGATCGACACGCACAGCTGGTACGTCCCGCTCGTCGCGGTCCTGATGTCCGTCGGGATGACCGCCCCGCCCGTACTGCTGGGGCTGTACGTGGGGGCCAGGCGGCGGCTGATGGAGAGCCTGCGGGAGCGCGCGGACAGTCTGGAGCAGGAGCTGTCGCTGCTCGCCGACCGGGCCGAGCAGCGGGCGGAGTGGGCGCGTACCGAGGAGCGCACGCGGATCGCGCGCGAGATGCACGACGTGGTGGCGCACCGGGTGAGTCTGATGGTGGTGCACGCGGCGGCCCTTCAGGCGGTGGCGCTGAAGGATCCCGCGAAGGCGGTGAAGAACGCCGCGCTCGTGGGTGACATGGGCCGGCAGGCGCTCACTGAGCTGCGCGAGATGCTCGGGGTGCTGCGGTCGGGCGAGCAGGTGGCGGCGCGGCGGGCGGGGAACCTCACGTCGGCCACGGCGCCCGAGGCCGTGCCGCTGGCGGCCGTGGGGCTGGCGGCGGCCGCTGCGGCCGCGGCGGCCGCCGAGGACGGTCCCGGGATGGCGGACATCGAGGCTCTGGTCGGTGAGTCCCTGGACGCCGGGATGGTCGTGGAGCTTTCGGTGCAGGGCGAGTCGCGTCCGTATCCGCCGGAGGTGGAGCAGACCGCCTACCGGGTGGTGCAGGAGGCGCTGACCAATGTCCTGAAGCACGCGGCGGGCGCGAAGGTGATGGTCCGGCTCGCGCACCGGGACGCGGAGGTCGCCATGCAGGTGGAGAACGGTCCTTCGGACAGCGGCGCGCACGACGCGGGGCTGCCGAGCGGCGGGAACGGTCTGGTGGGGATGCGGGAGCGGGTGACGGCTCTGGGCGGGGTGTTCGTCTCGGGCGAGACGGACGCGGGGGGTTTCCGGGTGTCGGCGGTGCTGCCGGACCGGGGCGCCGCCTGACCCGCGCCGCCGGTCCTCCTCCCCCTCTTTTTCCGTCCCTTGTTCCCGGCCCTGTCCCGCCTCCGGGGCCCTCAGCCCTGTGTCAGCCGCGTGGGTTCGAGACCGGTCAGCAGCGTCCCCAGCGCCCGGTCCATGTCCGGTCCCAGGTACCAGTCGCCGGTGTGGTCGATGCTGAAGACCCGGCCGGTGCTGTCGATCGCCAGCACCGCCTGCCCCTCGCCCTCCTCGCCCAGCGGGCTGATCTCCGTCTCCAGCGACCTGCCGAGGTCCGCGAGCGTACGGGCGAGGTGGATGCCCGCCGTCGGGTCGATCCGCAGGGCGGCGGGGGCTATCTGCCGGCCGGGGCCCGGCGCGGTGATGCGCAGGCCGCCGAACTCGGCCCATGCCTCGACGGCGGCGGGGAAGACGTTCAGCCGGTGGCCGGCCGGGGTGGTGTGCGAGCGCAGGGTGTCGGCCCACTCCTCGGCCTGCTTTATGTCCCAGCGCCCCGGCCGCCAGCCCGCGTCGCGCAGCGCGGCGTCCACGGGGACGGGGAACCGGGTGGTGTTGAGGTCGGGCATGTTCAGCCGTTCTCGGTCAGGTCGACGGGCCGTACGCCGAAGTGGGCGAGCAGCGCCGTACAGGAACGGCAGGGCGGGGCGTAGCTGCCGTGCAGGGGGTCGCCGGCCTCGCGGATGCGGCGGGCGGTGAGTTTCGCGTGTTTGAGGGAGCGTCTGGCCTCGCTGTGGGTCAGGGGTTTTCGTCTGGCGCGTTTGGAGCGTGCGGCCTCGGCGGCGGTGAGGTGGCGGGAGAGCAGGATCGCTTCGGGGCAGCGCCCGGTGAATCGTTCCCGCTGTCCGCTGGTGAGCGTGGCGAGGAAGTCCTGTACGAGGGGGTGCAGGGTGGGTGGCTGGTCGGCCTTGCCCGCGGTGCAGGTCAGTGTCTCGCCGCGGACGGAGAGCGCTGCCGCGACGGCGGGCAGGATGCCGTCCCTGCGCTGCCGGAGCGATGGTGGGCGGTGCGGCTCGGTGCTGCTCCAGCTGAGGCGTGGGTCGCCGGATGCGTCGGTTGGTGCGGTGTGCATGGTGCTGTCCCTCCCCGTGCCCGCGGCCGGTAGCCGCTGATGTCACGCCCCCCATGTTGCTGTGACAGCCTGCCAAATGTGACGCACAGTGGGAAAGCTGGGGCGCGGAACGGCCGGTTTACGGGTGGTTCTCGGCGTGGCGTCGGCACTGGGTCACGTGCGTGTGACTGGTGGTCACCGGGTGGACGCGGGTCGACGCGGGTGGACCGGGGCGAAGTGCCCGATCTCACTCGGTCGGGCCTCGCGGGTGGTGGCGGACGGCGACGACCGGGCTGTGTCGGGCCCGTCACGCTCCGAATGTGGCTGATGGTCACGGCCGTTGGCGGGGTTCGTGGGAGGGTGCCGGGGAGGGGAGGAGCGTCCTGGTCCCCCTTGCCCCACCGCATAGGCTGTGCCGAACCAGGGCTGTGGTGAACCAGCCGTAAGCAGCAGGGGGCAACCGCCATGACGACAGGTCGGCTCGGGCAGCAAGCCGCGCCACCGAACGCGGCCTACGCCGGGCAGGTCGTGCACTTCCCGGACCCGGTCCGGGCCTCCCGGCACCCGAGAGGTGTACGGGTGGACGGGGACGGCCGTCCGGACTTCGCGCCGTACGCCCGCGCGGCCGCCGAGATCGCCGAGCCCCCGGTGGGGTTCGGCGTGGACGAGCTGCGGCTCACGGACTATGTGTCGGCGAACGCGGCGCTGCACGCCGCTGGCCACGATCTGTGGGGGACGATCCCCGCCGTGGCCACGCCGCACGGCTGGACCTGGCACCATCTGCCGGGTTCGCGCCGGATGGTGCTGGTGCCGGTCGAGGTGAAGGCGCTGCTGAGACATCACGGCGGTCTGGCGACGGCGCCGGTGGATCACGCCAAGCGCGGCACGCGCCCGCTCCAGGAGACCAGGCCGGTGCACTTCGGGCTGCCGAAGGGGTCGGGGCCTGTCGGGGAGCAGCAGGTGCTGGGCGTGGAGGAGGATCTCGGCTATCGGCTGCCGGGGGCCTATCGCTCGTTCCTCAAGGCGGCGGGTGGCTGCGCGCCGGTGGGCGCGGCGCTCGACGCGGAGCTGGGGCTGCTGGTGGATCAGCCGTTCTTCACGGTGCGCGACGAGGCCGCGGTCAATGATCTGGTCTATGTGAACAAGTGCTTGCGGGACCATCTGACCAAGGACTATCTGGCTGTCGCTTTTGTGCAGGGCGGGATTCTCGCGGTGAAGGTGAAGGGCGAGCGGTCCGGTTCTGTCTGGTTCTGCCCGTACGACGACGCCCGTGACCAGGACGGTCTGAGCGTGCAGGAGCGGGTGGAGCGGCTGTTGCTGCCGTGCGGCGACGACTTCGACGCGTTTCTGCTGCGGCTGGCGGGCAGTCCGCCGGAGCTGGAGACCGTGGCGAACCTGATGGTGGACGGCGGCTTCGCGCGTGCCGTCCCGGTGGAGGGGTGAGCGCGGTGGTGACCTTCGCGCAGGCGCAGGAGCGCGCGGAAGACTGGATCAACGGCGATCTGCCCGGTTATCAGCACCGCGAGGTGCGGGTGCGGGAGTTCGAGCTGGGTTTCGTGGTGTGGGCGGAGGACCGTGAGAACGGTCCGACGTCGGACGGCGGCAGGCAGCGGCTGGTGATCGCCAGGGACAGCGGTGAGGCCACGCTGTGGCCGGGGCTGCCGGTGGGTGAGGTGATCCGGCGGTACGAGGAGGAGTACGGGGTGCCCGAGGAGGTGCCGCCCGCGCCGGAGCCGCCGCGGCGGGTGGATCTGAATCAGACGTCGTTCCTGCTGACGCCGCCGGAGTGGCTTCAGGACGCGGCGGACAGGATCGGGATCCCGGACGGGCGGGCGGCCGCGGCTTCGGCTTCGGCTTCGGCTTCGGCTTCGGCTTCGGCACCGAAGGCGGCCTCGGCGGCCGAGGCTGCTGGAGCGTCCGGGGAGTCCGGGGCGGCTTCCGCTCCCGAGGCACCTGCGGCCTCGGGTACGGGTGCAAGTACGGGTACGGATACGGATACGGATACGGGCGACTCCCTCGGCGGTAACGCCTCGCAGGGCAGCTCCGCGTGGCCGGGGGCGTACGAGCCCACGGCCAACGACGGGGTGCCCGCCGCGACCCCGGGGGCGCCGACCGGGTCGACGCCGTGGGCGGGGATCGACACCAGCGGTTCGTCCGCGCTGCCGGAGGGCGGTTCCGTGCCGTTGCCAGCGACGGTCTTCGCGCCGCCCCTCTCGGGCGCGGACGACGATGACGTACCGCCGCCCGCGGTGGCCACCGAGGCGCCGACCGCGCTGATGTCAGGGGGCAGCCAGCTGCCGCGTACGACGGTCGCGCCCGCGCTGGACCCGAAGAAGGCCGGCGGTCAGGAGGGCCCGGAGGGCTCCGCGGCCGCCCCGGACTCCGCCGCGAGCGCGAAGGCGGGCGACGCCGCGCCGGGCGACGGTGACATAGCCGACGCGGCGACCAGCAAGGCCGCCGTGCCGCCGCGCGGTGGGCGCGGGGGCGGTTCCACGACTCCGCCGCCGCCCGGCGCCCCCGGCACGCCGGGCGTGCGCCCGGCGGGCGCCACGCCGCCGGGTCCGCCGTCGTCCGGTCCCGGTGCGCCCGGCACCCCGGCGGGCGGCTACGTGCCGACCCAGATGGCGCCGAGCATCGGTTCCAACGCGCCGCTGCCTCCCGGCCCGCCCGGTACGCCCGGCGCCCCGCAGCCCCCCGGTCCGCCCGGTACTCCCGGTACGCCTCCGGGCGGGGTGCACCACGCCGCGACCATGTTCGCCGACCCGAGCCAGGGCGGCCCCGGCGGCGCGCAGCCGCCGCGTCCGCCCGGGCCGCCCGGTACCCCTGGTGCTCCCGGTGCTCCCGGCATGCCGCCGGGCGCCTCGCAGCAGCCCCCCGGACCTCCTGGTCCGCCCGGCGCCCCCCAGGCCCCCGGTACGCCTCCCGGCGGTGTGCACCACGCCGCGACCATGCTCGCGGGGCCGGGGCAGGGCGGTATGCCCGTGGCACCGCAGCCTCCCGGTCCGCCCGGTCCGCCCGGCATGCCACCGGGTGGCCCCGGTCCGGGCTCCGGTCCCGTTCCGGGTGGGCCGCCGCGGCCGCCCGCGTACGGTTATCCGCCGCAGCCCTCCGGGATGCCGACGGTCGGTCCCGGCTATCAGGCCGTCCTGCGCTACCGCGCGCCCGACGGCTCCGAGGCGCAGCTGATCCGGCGTTCCGCGCCCGGTACTCCGCACCCCGAGTGGCAGATCCTGCACGAGCTGCGCGCGATGAACGTGCCGCCGCAGCAGGTGCTCGAACTCCACACCGAGCTGGAGTCCTGCGAGCTGCCGGGCGGTTACTGCGCCCGCATGATCCGGGAGACCTGGCCGCAGGTACGGATCACGAGTGTCGCGCCGTACGGTCAGGATCACGCGAGCAGGCAGCAGGGCATGCAGCATCTGCTCACGCACCAGGGCGAGTTGCACCAGGTCGCGGATGGCCCGGCGCGGCCCGCGCCGGTGCGGGCGCCGCTGCCGCCGATGCCGCCCGCGCCGCCGATTCCGCCCGAGGGGATCGCGCAGGAGCTGTTGGGGGCCTTCGGGCCGCAGGGCATCTGCCGGTTCGACCAGCGCGCGGTGTCCCGGCAGGGCGTCCCGGAGATCGTGGCGCGCACGCTGGTGTGGGCGGGGCTGCCGGCCGACTTCGGGCCGTTCTTCTGGGCGCAGCCGCCGCAGCCGGTGGTGCCGACGCTGGCGGAGCTGGCGGCGCAGCGGCAGGTGCGGGCCGCGGCGGACGCGGGGTCGTATCTGGTGATGGGCAGCGACTTCGGCCGTGCGCTGTGCGTGCAGTACGGTACGGCGCACATCATGGCCGTACCGGTCGAGGCGGGTCCTGACGGCCAGTCGGCGGCACCGCAGTTCGTGAATACGGGGTTGTCGGAGTTCACGCGTTCGCTGGCGTTGCTGGGCCGGATGTGGCGGCTGCGGTACGGGCTGAATCCGGAGCAGGCGGGCCGTTGGACGGTTGACTTCCAGGCGCAGTTGGCGGCGCTGGATCCGGCGGCGCTGTCGTCGCCGGAGAACTGGTGGTCGGTGTTGCTGGAGCAGATGTGGGACGGACTGCTGTGAGCGTTCGTTGATCGTTTCGTTGTTCATTTCCTAGAACGGATCACGGTGACCGTTCGTTGAGTCGCAGTACCGAGGCAGGACCGGGGCGCCGCCGCTGATCGCGGGTGGGCGCCCCGGTCGTATCCGGTGTTGCTGGTGTGGTCGGTCCAAGTGGGTTGCTGCGGTTTTGGTCGGACGGCTAAGCGGAGTGTCGCGTTATGACCGCTTCGCTTCGATCCCTGAGTATTACGGCGGATAGCGTTGGGTGTGTCGGATTGGGTGTCGGAGAGGGGCTTCAGGATGGGTGCTGCACCGTTGTCGGCTCATGGCTTCGTGTCCGTACGGGGCCGCGGTTACCGCCCCGAGCAGGTGGAAGAGGAGTTCACGGCGCTGTCGCGGGATCGCGACGACGCCTGGGAACGGGTGGCGCGGCTGACCGTCCTGGCGAAGGAGATGGAGGCCGAGTCGGCCCGGCTCGCGGAGCAGGTCGCGGCGCTGGAGCCGCAGACGTACGAGTCGCTCGGCGGGCGGGCCCAGCAGATCCTGGCGCTGGCGACGGCGGAGGACGAGTCGCTGCGGACCGAGGTGCGCGAGGAGGCGCAGGCGGTCGTCGACGCGGCGCAGGCTTCGGCGCGGCAGCTGCGTGAGCTGGCCAGGGAGCAGGGCGACGCGGTTCGGGCGGAGGCCGAGGCGTACGCCGAGCAGGTGCTGGGGGCGGCGCGGGAGACGGCCGACGAGGAGCGGATCGAGGCCCGTCGCGAGGTGAAGGCGCGGCGTTCGGAGGCGCTGGACGCGCTGAAGGAGGTGCGCAGGCGGACCCAGCGGGTGATCGACGACATGGAGCACAAGCAGGGCGAGCGACTGGCGCAGACCGAGCGGGAGTTCGCCGAGCGCGGGGCGGCGATGACGGTCGAGCACGACGAGCTGAGCGCGTACGCCCAGGTGCGGCTGGTGGAGGCGCAGCGGCTGTTCTCCGAGGCGGGTGAGCGGGCGCGGCACCGCCAGGAGGACGCGCAGGACACGGCGGCGGAGCTGATGGCGCAGGCGCGGGTGCGCGCGGAGCGGGTCATGCGGGACACGGAGCGGGTCGTGCGGGAGCAGGAGGAGGCGCGCGAGGAGATGCGGGCGCACATGGCGCATGTGCGCAGCAGCCTGGCGGCGCTCACGGGCCGGGCGCCGGCCGAGGGATAGCGCTCACGCGACAGCGCTCGCGAAGCGCCGCTCCGTTCGGTGGACCTCTGGGCAGTCGGTGGGCCTCTGGGGAGGATGTCTCCTCCCTAGGGGCCCTTCGTGCTGTCTCCGCCCTTCTCCGCGCCGGGGTACGTCGCCGTGCCGGTGGTCCGGGGTCGGCCCTGGGGTGGATTCCCCCTAAGGGGGAGTCCTTACTTCCGCCCAGGGGCCGGTCGTTCCGCCGAAGGAGGAGAAGGCCACCACCCCGTCTTTACCTTGGTCTTACGGGGGTACGGCGAGGCCCGGCAGGGCCTCGCCGTCGGACGGGGGCGGGGCTCCCCCGCCTCCCGGGGGTGGGGAAAACCCCAGGAGAAGAGTGCGCCGGGCACCATCGTGCCGGGTGCCCCTCGGCCAGCAGACTCGGAGCGCACCGGGCGAACAGGGCGGTGCGTCAAGCGATATAGGAGACATACCGTGACAACGGCTGTGACCATTCCCAGGCACGGGGGTACTGGAGGGCGTACGGCCGTCGCGGCGCGAGCGCGCCAGGTGGTGAAGGCGTACGGCGCCGGGGAGACCCGGGTCGTGGCGCTCGACCATGTCGATGTGGACATCGACCGCGGGCGGTTCACCGCGATCATGGGGCCGTCCGGCTCGGGCAAGTCGACGCTGATGCACTGCCTGGCCGGGCTGGACACCGTGACCGCGGGCGAGATCCATCTCGACGAGACCGAGATAACGAAGCTCAAGGACAAGCACCTCACGCGGCTGCGCCGGGACCGGATCGGCTTCATCTTCCAGGCGTTCAATCTGCTGCCGACGCTCAACGCCATGGAGAACATCACGCTCCCCATGGACATCGCGGGCCGGCGGCCGGACGCCGCGTGGCTCCAGCAGGTCGTGGACACGGTGGGCCTCGCCGACCGGCTGCGGCACCGGCCGACCGAGCTGTCGGGCGGTCAGCAGCAGCGCGTCGCGGTCGCGCGGGCGCTCGCCGCCCGGCCCGAGATCATCTTCGGTGACGAGCCGACCGGGAACCTGGACTCGCGCTCCGGCGCCGAGGTGCTGGGCTTTCTGCGCAGGTCGGTGGACGAGCTGGGGCAGACCATCGTGATGGTCACGCACGACCCGGTGGCCGCCTCGTACGCGGACCGGGTGCTGTATCTCGCCGACGGGCGGATCGTGGACGAGATGCTCCGGCCGACGGCCGACGCCGTACTGGACCGGATGAAGGACTTCGACGCGCGGGGGCGGACCTCGTGACCGTCTTCAAGACCTCTCTGCGCAACTTCTTGGCGCACAAGGGGCGGATGGCGCTCTCCGCCGTCGCTGTCCTGCTGTCGGTGGCGTTCGTGAGCGGGACGCTGGTGTTCACGGACACGATGAACACGACGTTCGACAAGCTCTTCGCCGCGACGTCCGCCGATGTCACCGTCACCCCGAAGGAGGCGGGCGCGGACGCGGACGGGACGGCGGAGCAGACCGGGAAGCCGGTGTCGCTGCCCGCCTCGGCGATCGGGACGGTCGAGAAGGCGACCGGCGTGGAGTCCGTCGAGGGGGTGGTCAACAGTCAGGGCGTCACCGTCGTCACCACGGACGACAAGAACGTGGGCAGCACCAGCGGCGCCCCCACGATCGCGAGCAACTGGACGCACAACGACCTGCGTTCGATGGAGATCACCTCCGGGCACGCGCCGCGCGGCCCCACCGAGGTGATGATCGACGCCGACGCGGCGAAGAAGCACGGTCTGAAGCTCGGTGACGAACTGCGGACCATCGCGGCCACCGGCGACATCACGACGAAGATCTCCGGCATCGCCGCGTTCACCGTCACCAACCCCGGTGCGACCATCCTCTTCTTCGACAGGGACACCGCGCAGCGCACCCTGCTCGGCACGACCGGCCGGTTCACCCACATCAATGTCACGGCCGAGCCCGGCGTCGACAACACCCGGCTGAAGAAGGACGTCGAGGCGGCGCTCGGGGCCGGCTCGTACAAGGTCCAGACGCAGAAGGAGGCGGCGGACGCGAACCGCGCGAGCGTCGGTTCGTTCCTCGACGTGCTGAAGTACGCGATGCTCGGCTTCGCCGGGATCGCCTTCCTCGTCGGCATCTTCCTGATCGTCAACACCTTCTCGATGCTGGTCGCCCAGCGCACCCGCGAGATCGGCCTGATGCGGGCCCTCGGCTCCAGCAGGCGCCAGGTCAACCGCTCGGTGCTGGTGGAGGCGGTGCTCCTCGGGATCTTCGGCTCGGTGGCGGGCGTCGCCGCCGGGGTGGGGATCGCGGTCGGTCTGATGAAGGTCATGTCGGCGATCGGCATGGAGCTGTCCGTGGACGACCTGACGGTCAGGTGGACGACCCCGGCGATCGGGATCGTGCTCGGCGTCGTGGTCACCGTCCTCGCCGCGTACGTTCCCGCCAGGCGGGCCGGGAAGGTCTCGCCGATGGCCGCGCTGCGCGACGCGGGCACGCCGGCCGACGGCAGGTCCGGCTGGATCAGGGCCACCGCCGGGCTTCTGCTGACCGGGCTGGGGACCGCGGCCCTGCTGGGCGCGGCGCGGGCCGACAAGGCGGGCGAGGGCGCGCTCTACCTCGGCCTCGGTGTCGTCCTCACACTCCTCGGCTTCGTCGTGATCGGCCCGCTGCTGGCCGGCGGGGTCGTACGGGCGCTCAGCGTCGTCGTCCTGCGGATGTTCGGCCCGGTCGGCCGGATGGCCGAGCGCAACGCACTGCGCAACCCGCGCCGCACGGGAGCCACCGGCGCTGCCCTGATGATCGGCCTCGCGCTGGTCGCCTGCCTGTCGGTGGTCGGCTCCTCGATGCTGGCCTCGGCCACCCAGGAGCTGGACCGGTCGGTCGGCGCGGACTTCATCGTCCAGTCGGACAACGGCAGCCCGATCGTCCCGCAGGCCGGGGCCGCGCTGGAGAAGTCGCCCGACCTCGACCATGTCACCCGGTACAAGTGGGTCGAGGTCCGGCTGACCGCCCCCGACGGCAGGACCGAGAGCGTCGGCCTCGCCGCCGCGGACCCCACGTACGCCCGGGATCTGCGCCGCGAGACCGTCGCGGGCGACCTGTCCGCCGCGTACGGGAAGGACGCGATGTCGGTCGGCGACGCGTACGCCGAGAGCCACGGCGTCGAGGTCGGCGACGAGATGACCGTCGCGTTCAAGGGCGGGGAGACCGCGAAGCTGAAGGTCGCGGCGATCACCTCGGACGACATCGTGATCGACAAGGGCGCGATGTACACCAACGTCACGACCGCCGAGCGGTATCTGCCCGCCGACAAGGTGCCCGAGAACATGATCATGTTCGCCACGGCGGTGGACGGGCAGGAGAAGCAGGCGTACGCGGCCCTGAAGGACGCGCTCGCCCCGTACCCGCAGTACCAGGTACGGAACCAGGCCGACTACAAGCAGCAACTGCGCGACCAGGTCGGCCAGCTCCTCAACATCGTCTACGGCCTGCTGGCGCTGGCGATCATCGTCGCGGTGCTGGGCGTCGTGAACACCCTGGCGCTCTCGGTCGTCGAACGCACCCGCGAGATCGGCCTCCTGCGCGCCATCGGCCTCTCCCGCCGCCAACTGCGGCGCATGATCCGCCTGGAGTCGGTGGTCATCGCCCTCTTCGGCGCGCTGCTCGGCCTCGGCCTGGGCATGGGCTGGGGCACGGCGGCCCAGAAGCTGCTGGCGCTGGAGGGCCTCGGCATCCTGGAGATCCCCTGGCCGACGATCCTCACGGTCTTCGTCGCCTCCGCCTTCGTCGGCCTCTTCGCGGCCCTGGTCCCGGCGTTCCGGGCGGGCCGGATGAACGTCCTGAATGCGATTGCCACGGAATAGGACGATAGGGTTACCTCTCCAGCCTCGGTGGATGTCCTCCAACATCCACCGGGGCCGGAGTGCGTGTGCCGGCCTGCCGGGTCTCCCGGTCAAGACACGGGGACGCGGTCACTCATTCTCCGAGTCCCGCGACCGCACGGCCAAGCCCTTGAAGTACGCGGCGGCCGGGATTCCGTACTTCTGGCTGGTGGAAGTGGCCGGCAGCGACAAGCACGCCGTCGTCTACACGTACGAACTGGAGCCGGTGTCCACGTCCTACCTGCCGATCGGCATCTTCCACGACCAGTTGAAGACCGGCGTCCCCTTCACCGTCGACATCGACATCACCCTGGACGCGCTGGGCCGGCTCTGACGCGCCGTGCAGCCCCACCGACGTGCTCAGCGGGATGGGACCTGTTGAAGGGCCGCTACATACGGACGTTCCGCTCAGACTGGTGGCGACTAAGCGGAACGTCCGTATCGATCACCAGCTGATGGTCAGGCGGGTTTCGGGGCGGGTGACGCGGACACCAGGGGCAAGACGGTCGTCGGGCGTGGTGGCGGGGTAGGCGGTGACAACGGGTTGTGCGGGCCTCTCCTGGCTCCAGCGGCGCAGGAGGTCGTTGACCTGGCCGATGAGTTTGCCGCTGTCCGGGCCGTGCGCGATGAGTCCGAGTGCGTTGGCGTCTTCGCCGGCTGGCCGGGCAGCGAGGTAGACGAGAGTGCCGCCGTCGTACAGGCCCGCTCCGGCCCACCGTAGGGCGGGGTCGGCCAGGCCGACGGTGCGGGCGGAGGCGCTGACGGAGAGCCGTCCGAGGTGGAGGTCGCCGGTGATGGTGGCGAGCCACAGATCGAGGTGGGCGGCGGGTTCGTCGTGGCGCACTTCGATCCCGGTCCACAGCGTGTGGGCGGGGTGGTTAAGGGCCTGGGCGAGGGCAGGCTCGTCGGGCTGGTCGTCAGCGTCGACCTTGAGGACGATCTCGTCGGCGAGGCGGACGTGGCGCTCACCCTTCTCGGAGGCGCCCCGCATCGGGACGAACCCGCAGACCTTGGCGTTAGCGCTGACCATGCGGTGCTCGTCGGTGCGGTCGAAGGCGAGGGAGCGGGTCAGGCCGCTGCCGTGGAGACGAAGCGGCACGACGACGCGTCCGCCGACTGCGAGTTGCTGCCACCATGCGGCGGAGATGTCCCAGGCGCCGGCGGTGACGATGATCCTGTCGAACGTCTTGCCGCTGGGGTCGCCGAGCGCGCCGTCGCCGCAGATCACCTCGACCCGGTCGTATCCGGCGGCGGCGAGACCGCTGCGGGCGCCGTCCGCGAGGTCTTCGTCGAGTTCGACGGTCACGACCGAGCCCGTCGGGCCGACCAGCTCTGACAGGAGGGCGGCGTTGATGCCGGTGGCCGCGCCGATCTCCAGTACGCGGTGGCTCGGCTGGACGTCGAGCTGCTCGAGCATGGTGGCCACGAGGCTGGGGCTGGAGGCCGAGGAGATGGCAGTGTCGTCCTCGGCTCGTTTGGTCACCACGGGCTTGGGCGCGTATGCGGTCGTCAGGTCTACGCCGGGCAGGAAGATGTGCCGGGGAACGGCCCTGAAAGCGGCCTTGACCTGGGGGGTGTGGAAGTTTCCGAGACTGTCGATTTTGGCGATGAGGGCCTCGCGGAGCGCGTGCACGTCGGTGGCCGGGGAGTCGGTGAGGTGCATGGTCACTGGCCTGACTGTAGTGAGGTGGGCTGGGGCGGTTCGGGTGCTTCGCGAGGTGGCTTCGGGTATCGGTTCGCGGTGGAAGATCACGCGGCTGGCGGCGGTCGCGAGGACGTTCTGGTGTTGGGCGGAGATGCCGAGCCGGTTGAAGGCGAACAGCAGGTGGTCGGTGAGGACGGCTCGCAGACCGCGGGTGAGACGTCCGTGGTGGGCCAGGGCGGCGAGGGCGCGTCCGGCGCCTTCGAAGGCGGTCGGCCAGTCCGGCTCCAGGGTGAGAGGGCTGTCCTGGTTGTCGCTTTCGGCGGTGACGAGCAACTGCACCGCAGCGAGCGTTCCCGGGGACGGCTCGGCCTCTCCGTCGTCGCCGCGATGTTCGGCGAACTGGGCCCAGATATCGCCCTGCTCGTAAAAGTCCTGGCCGGCCGCGGTCATCATGCGGGTCGCCAGCCGTACACCGAGCTCACGGCGGTGATCGTCTCCCTCGTACGTCCGGGCGAGGTGGGCAAGGATGTGGCTGCTGTCGGCGTGGAAGAGGTCGTGGGCGATTCGCATCGCTTCCGCCCCGCCGAAACGGCGGGTCTCGGGCTCGTAGATGACACCGTCGGCGCGGCGGATCGCGGCGCGGTCGGTGAGTGTCTTGGTCATCTGCGCGAGGAAAGCTGAGGCGTCTCGGTCTTCGGCGGGCAGGACGCGCAGCCGCCATGATTCGCGCTTTCGGATGAACCACCAGGCGGAGATGTCTCTCGCTTCTTCGGCTCCGGTCAGTAGCGGGCCCAGGTGAAGGGCGGCCATCTGTTCGGCGGCCTGCCAGGTGTCGCACCACAGGTTGACCTGCCACCAGGGGGTGGCTGGATCGCTCAACTCGGAAGTCCAATCAGCTTGTGGCGGCGTTCAGTTGAGGAGGAGGCAGGCGGGCCAGCCGCCGGCCGTTCCGGTCGCGAGGGTGTGCAGGGTCAGGGCGATGCCGGCACGGCCTTCGATCAGGCCGGGCAGGGCTTCGGGCGGGGCGTCGCGGGCGTGCGTGAGGAGCGTGCCGAGCAGGTGCGGCAGGTGGTCGGCGATCGCGGAGGTGACCGCGTCGTCAGCGGCGTACCAGGCGGTCGCCAGCAGCCCGGCCCAGCCGTGGCAGAGGGCCGGGTCGGTGACGCGGGCGAGCTGGACGGGGTCGGCCAGACACCGGGCGAGGGCGGCCTCGGCCGCATGCTGCCGTACCCGGTCGCCCAGCGCGAGCGCGGCCAGCTGCTGGGCGCGGGCCAGGCCGGGGGTGCCGTAGCACCAGGACGGACGCAGGGGACCGCCCTGATGCGGCCGGCCGGTGCGGAGCTCCTCCACGGTGATCCGCTCGGGCCACCACGGTCCTGCCGGATCCTCCTGCCTCCAGCCCTCCAACCAACGGCAGATACGTTCGATGGCAGTGGACTGTCCCTCGACGACCACTCCCGCTCGCGTCGCCACAGCCAGGAACGCGAGTGGGCCCGAGCAGCCGTGCGCCATACCGAAGTTGGCCTCTCCGGCGGCGAACGCCGGGTCGCGATCGAAGGCGGAGCTGTCGTGGGTCCACCAGCCTGGCGCACTCGCCCCCGCCTCGTCGGCGGCGTCAACCGGCTCGGTCAGCCGCACCAAGTAGGCCAACACGCGACGGACGAGATCCCTGCCGGGGTCCCGGTTCAGCAGGTAGGCGCCGAGTCCGACAAGACCTCGCGTGAGGTCGAACTCGTACTGCGAGGGGCGCTGTTCGGCGTCGATGCGGGCGTGGGCGGTCTGAAGTCGGGTCTGGACGAGCTGGGTGACACCGGCATCGAGGCTGGCCATGGCGCTCGGATATGAGCTGGGGGCAGCGTTGTGGAGAGTGAAGGCGAGGGCGGGGGCACCGAACCACAGCCCGGCGCCCGGCCCGGCGGTGAGGTCATCGCGGGTGGCACGGGCCAGCCACGCGTGCACCGGCTCCACGTCGGCCAAGCCGCTCTGGGCGCGCAGGCCATGGAGGACAGCGACGCCCGCGGCCCCCTTGGACAACGACTGGTCGCGCCAGCGGGGGCTGCTCGGGCTGTAATCGTCGCCGAAGTTCAAGAGCGGAGGCGCGGTCAGGGCGGCGGCGAGTTCGTCGGCCATGGCCGCAGCAGCGGCCCGCTGCCCGGCATTGAGCACGCTCATTCGGCATCCCCTCCATCGGTACTGTGGCGCGCAGTCCACGCCAGGGCGACAGCGCGGGCGAGCTTGTGCGTCATCGCTTCACTCTCGGCGTCGATGCCGAGCATGCGGATGTGGTGCATGTGCAGCAACGAGGTGAGGACCGAGCCCGGCGTCACGCAGGTGGTCGCGGGAGTGAGACGGGCGGCGTACCGGGCGGCGGCCCGAGTGCGGGTCGCCCAGGCGGCGATGATCGCGTCGCCTCCAGGGACCTGGTGCAGGGCTTGGCCGTCGGCGATCCGCAGCGTCTGCCGACGAATCTCGCGGTCCCGCATGGGGGTGTTCGTGGTGAGTTCCGGATGGTCGGTGAGCCAGCGCATCCCCGCGCTCACGCTGCCGGTCATCGCGGCGGCCAGATTGACGAGGCTCGCGGCGGTCAGCGCCTGCGGATACAGGCCGCCGCTGGTGGACAGCCCGGCTAACTGGGCCGCCACGGCGGCAGAGTCGGCGGCGAACAGGTCCTCGGCCGCCGTCATGGCCGCCCCGCTCCCGTACCGCCCGGTCTCCGGGCGGTACGGGACGAAGGCGATCTCGCCGATAAGGCCGCGCTGACGCAGGCCATCAGCCCAGGACGCCACCCGGCCGACGGCGCGTGCGCTGTCCGGATCATGCAGTCGGATACGGAGGTGCGGTTCGGGGTGGCGATAGCGGACGAACCACCACTGCGGCGGCGTCGCCCAGCGGGCCACCAGCACCGGCACGTCCTCGGTGACGAGCGTGTCGAAGACCTCCGGGTGCCCATACAACTTGACGTAAACGACCTCCTTCCCCGGCTCGCGCTCGGCCAGTGGCAGCGCTGCCGAGCCGGTCAGGAACGCGGGCGCTTGGGCGGGCGGGGCAGTCGCGGCGAGCGGGACGACGATCTCGTGAGCCCTTCCGCCGAACCATCCGTGATCAGCGGCGGTGGGCGCCTCGGACACGGTGACCGGCCCGGCGGACACGTCCAAGTGCGCGCGGAGCAGGTCCCGGTCCATTGCCTCGTTCAGGTTCAACCGCAGCTGCTGGTCACCGGAGCCCACCGCGATGCTGGTGGGCAAGCTCCGCCGCTCGCGGATCGCGTCCAGGGCCGTACTCCACTCGCCCGTGGGCGACTTGAGGCCAGGAAGGGCGGCCGGATCAAGACGCCACTGAGCGGGGGCGAGGATGCTGCGGCCGTAGCGCAGGCGGGGCAGGAAGGGCAGGTGGGAGGCGGCGCCCCAGTCGAAGGACGTGACCTGGGGGTAGGCGGAGCGGGGGATCTCGAAAAGCAGACGCGCCAGGGGCGGCATCGTGTGCCGGGCACCGGTGTGCGGCAGCATCGGCTCGACCACCCGCCGCCTCGACAGCGAGATCACGTACAGGCGGTTCTGGTCGGCGGTGACCGCGAGGTCTCGCACCGGGATGCGGCCGGCCGCTGGTTCGCCGTGCTCGGCCATAGTGATCACGTCCGGCAGAATGGGCGGGACTCGCTGGACGTTCTCCTGCCGCACCTGCTGGGGCGGGAACGACAACTGGGCTGCGATGGCCCCGTGTACGCCGGTCGGCAGCTCGGTATACAGGGCGTTCACCCGCTGCCGGTCGGGCTCGTCGAGCAGGTCGAGGAACCGGCCGGTGTTGGCGGCGAGCCGGCCGAACCCGCACACACCCAGGGTGAAGTCACCTTCATCGAGCGTGGCCGTCGTAGTGGCGCGGACGTCGGCCCACAGGTCCACCGGCGACACCGGCCGGATCTGAGCCTCGGCGGTCAGCCCATCCAGGCGCTTCGCATCGAGGACGACCTCAATGTCGCCGTCCAGCGCGGCCTGCTGGGCCAGGCCGAGCAGGGCCTCGTCCCGGAGCGAGAGCTCGCGGGCTCCGGAGCCGGCCGGGGCGAAGCGGCGCGGGAAGCCGAGCCCGATGGTGGGGTCGACAAGCTGGTCGACCGGAATCGGCGTGCCGGGCCCGTACTGGCCCAGGAACCGGCCGTGGTACTCACGCCATGACGCGTTACCCAGGGGGGCCGGGCTCAGCCGGATGAGTGCTTCGGCTGCGGCTGCGGCTTCGCTCGCCACCGCCTCCGGCAGCACCGTGGTGACGCCGATCCGCAGATCAGCGGTGAGCGGCTGGGCGACGGCGCTGGAGAGCGCACGCATCCGCGTGGCGATCTCGCGCCGACTCTGCCCTTGATCCCCCAGGTCGTGGCGGTCGGCGACCTTTAACTGGTGGTGGATCGCCCGCAGCTCACCCACCAGCGAGGCCACCTCCGGCACGTCGACCGCGTCCACCGCGTCCAGCCGGTCCAGGAGGTGGGCGAGCGCGTCGGTGGCGGTCGAAGGGGGACGCAGGCTGCTGATCAGCACGCCCCGCGCCATCAGTTCGCCCACCATCGTCGCCAGCGCATCCGCCGGTGCGCCGGGGTATTCGGCGGCGAGCTTGTCGACGAGGTCACCGGCTCGGATGGGTGACCTGGCTGCTTCCCGGATCGTCTGCACGACCGGGATGAGCCGCACCGACACCTCGCCCTGCGGGCGGTCCGCACTGGCATGGGGAGCCCAGGACACGACCAGTCGCTCACCGCGTGCGACGGCCAAGTCGTTCATCGCGACCGGCAGCCGCGGCTGAAGCTCCGCGCAGCCTTCGAGACGGGCGACCAGTTCGGCGAGCCAGACCGCATCCGCCCGGGGCCTCACGTGGTCGCAGTCAGTCCACCGCACCGACGTGCGCGGCCCGAAGCGCGCCGTGCTCACACCTGCGAAGATCCCGAACGGAGTGGCACGGCTCCTCATCCGCACCAGGTAGCGGGCCAGCGTCAGCGCCATGCGCCGCAGCTGCCTGGTACCAGCCGGCTGCCCGGCGAGTACCGCGTCGACCTGCTCGACGAGCACCGGACTTGCGATCCAGACGGCCTCGACCACCTGGCGGTTGGCCCATACGGTGGCGAGCCACCCGCTCCACCGCTCGGCATCCGCACCGGGCCAGGGCGGCAGCGGCACGTCGCCCGGGCGCACGCTCGCTCGCAGCATCGCCGTCCCGGTCAGCCGGTAGTACGGCATCCGTGTCTCTGCCTTCACCTCACACCTCCCGAACGGCCGGTCCCTCGTGGTGCGACGCAGTACTGAGGGGGTGCCTGCGGCAGGAGTTCCCGTCACAGGCACCCCCGGCTCTGAGGTCAGCAGTCGCCGTTCTTCTGGGTATCGCAACCGTCGTCGGTGCTGCTCAGCAGCGCCGCCGCCACGGGACCGGCGGTGACGATCCTGACGTTTAGATCGAGGTCGACCACGTCGGTGGCCGGGATGGCCGCCTTGGTCTCAATGGCCTGGATGTTCATGGCACGTCCTCCTGCTCGTAGCGATGTTGCTCATATCGGTGGGCTGACAGTCCTGAGCCGCCGTGTTCGTCGGCTCGGCACGGGCGACGGCCTGTGGGCGGCGTCCGCGGTTCCTCGGCGGGGGTGGCCGGCCGGGGACACCCGGGGGCGGCCTCCCACTCGCCCCCGCCGCGCGGTTACCTGAGCCGAACGCGGGCCACTACGTACCCGATGACCTCGCCGACGGCGCCGCGTCCGACGTCGAACGCCCAGGTGGTGATGGACGGCACGGGAGTGTCGTTGTCCGTGGCGCTGAGGCTTCCTGACGTGACGTCACGCGTAGTGGCCATGAACGGGACGTTAGGGGCAGAGCCACCAGGACTACTGCGAATATTCTCGATTATTCGCAACTTGGTTTCAAATATTCCTCATCATTCTCATGCGCGGCAGTGGATTCGCTGGCACTGGACCAACCGCCCGCTCATGCTGGCGTGATCACAGTCCGCAAGAGAGAGGACACAGGCCATGGCGCGACGGCTGCGTTTCAACGGGACCGGATCGGGCTCTGACGGATGCCCCGCCGTACACGAGGACTTGGACACGGGGGAGGCCATTGTTCACGGGCGGCCGTTGACCGAGCCCGACGACCTCGCCCAGTTACAGCATCTCTCCGAGGGAGAAGTCGCCATCGTCGTGCCGAGGGAGGTTCTCGTGGACTTCGGACCGAAGGATCGTGCGCCCCACATCATCGACCTCGACGAATTCGGCCGACTCTTCACCGTCTTCAAGCACACCGCGTGGCGGCTGGAGTCCCGCCGCCGGTACGGGTCGGACGAAACCGCCGAGACCTACGCGCAGTTCACGCGAGGCGAGCCCGTCCAGTGGGACGGCGTCGACGCCGAATGGTGCACCGAACGACGCAAGCAAGTCGCCCTCGGCAAGCGCTTCGAGCGGGTACGGATCCTGGACAGCCCGCCGACAACGGGACAGCGGTACCTCCTGAACAACGCGCGCCGCAACAGCGCGGTCGGCGAAATCATCCACACGCTGCCGCGCGCCGAGGCCGAGAGGCTGCGCCTGCCCGAGGAGGACTTCTGGCTCTTCGATTCACGGCTGGTCGCTCTGCTCCGCTTCGACGATGACGACCAGCTACTTGATGTCGAGCTGATCACCGAGCCCTCCGCCGTCCTGCGCTACACCCAAGCCCGTGACGCCGCCTGGCACTACGCCGTCCCGTACCAGGAGACCGAGGCAGGTCTTCCGGCCCCGGAGTAGGTACCGTGAACCGGTGAGCGATTACCAGCAAGCGCGCGTGGCTCTTGGCATGAGGCTGCGAGAGCTGCGCAAAGCGAGGTCGCTCACCGGTGCGCAGCTCGCGGAACTACTCGGCTGGACACAGTCCAAGGTCAGCAAGCTGGAGAACGGCCGCCAGACCGCCACGGCGGAAGATCTCCAGCGATGGGCAGCGGCTGTGGAGCGGCCCGACGCGGGCGGGGAACTGACCTCGCGGCTTGCCGGGCTCGAATCCCATATGCGCTCATGGCGCCGCCAGCTTGCCTCCGGACACAAGGCCGTACAGGAGACAATTAACACCGAGTTCGACCGGACGAGAACCTTCCGTGCCTGGCAGGAATCGATGATCGTGGGGTCGCTCCAGACGGCCGACTACGCACGGCACATCTTCAGCCGCTACACCGACCTGCATCAGTCTCCGCGCGATACGGAGGACGCGGTCCGGGCCCGCATGAAGCGGCAGGCCGGTCTGTACGAGGCGGGCAACAAGTACCGCATCATCATGTGGGAGGCAGCACTTCACTCGCTGGTCTGCCCGCCCTCCGTGCTTGCCGCGCAGTTGAACAGGCTGGCGGGTGTGATCGGCATGGACACCGTGGAGCTGGGGATCATCCCCTTCAGCGCCCCGTTGAGGATCCCGCCGGCCAACGGTTTCTGGATCTTCGACGACCGGCTCGTCATCGTCGAGGACTGGCACGCGGAGCTGTGGGTGGAGGACCGCGCCGGTGTCGCCACGTATCTCCGGGTGTGGGACATGCTGAACGAAGCGGCGGTGTACGGCGCCGACGCGCACCGCATCATCACGCGGGCGGGCCGGATGCTCGACGCGCCATGACGTGACCAGAGAGAAGGGGATCGACCACGTGCCCGAAATGATCGACCTGGACGAGTTCGGGCGGCTCTTCGAGACTTTCGAGCACGTGGCATGGAGGCTTGAGTCCCGCAGCCGGTACGCAGCCGACGAACACACCGACACATAAGCGCAGTTCCTTCAGGAGGGCGCGGTGGCATGGGACCTCGATGCGCCGTACTGCCTCATGGTGCGCGAGCAGGTCGCGCTCGGAAAGCGGTTCGGGCGGGTCCGTACCGTCGACGACCCGCACTCCACCGGGCAGCTCCAGCTGCTCGACAACGCCAAACGGAACAGTGCAGTCGGCGAGGAAATCCACAGCCTGTGGCGCGTCCACGCCGAGCGGCTGCGGCTGCCCGCCGAGGATTTCTGGATCTTCGACTCGCGCCAGGTCGCCCTGCTCAACTTCGTTGACGACGACTTGGCTGACGTCGAGCTGATCAGTGAGCCGGTCACGGTGCTGCGCTACACGCAGATCCGTGACGCCGTCCGCCATCACGCGGTCCCCTGCGCCGAGTTCGCCGCGCACCTCGCGACGACGGGGTAGCCCCCCCCCCGCCATGCCGCTGCCTCCGGGCGCGCTCGACATGGCCCGTCAGCCCGTAGGGTCCGGGCCAGCGGCCATGGATCCGTAGGTGGCGTCCAGCGGCGCGACCCGCGCCGACAGGTGCCCGCCCGGCTCGCCGGGCAGGTTGAGAGAGGTTCGATCAGCCGAACGGGTGACGCCGAGGGCCGCCTCGTCAGGCGGCGGGTCTGCGGGCCACCGCGAAGATCCGGCGGAACGGGAAGACCGTGCCGTGCGGGCCGCGGGGGTAGGCGGTGCGCAGCAGGTCCCGGTAGCGGGCGGTGAACTCCGCCGTCGCGGCCGGGTCGTCGGCGAGCGCGGTCAGGACGGGGCGCAGGGCGGTGCCCTTGACCCAGTCCAGTACGGGGTCCTCGCCGGGGAGGATCTGGAGGTACGTGGTCTCCCAGGCGTCCACCGCGCAGCCGAGGTCCGCCAGGCGCGTGAAGTACTCCGCGGGCTCCAGGACGCCGCCGACGCGGCGGATGTGGGCCAGTCGGTCGCGCCAGCGCGGGTTGTCGCAGAGGTCGGCGAGGAGGGTGTGGCTGATGGCGCTGAAGTTGCCGGGGACCTGGAAGGCGAAGGTGCCGCCGGGGGCGAGGGCGTCGATCCAGCGCGGGAAGGAGCCGGGGTGGCCCGGTACCCACTGGAGGGCGGCGTTGGAGACGATCAGGCCGTACGGCTCGTCGGGCGTCCAGTCCGTGGCGTCGGCCGCCCGGAAGTCCAGCGTGGCGCCGCCCGGCGTGGGGCCCTCGTACTCCTTCCGGGCACGGTCGAGCATCTCGGGCGAGTTGTCGAAGCCGGTGATCCGGGCGGCCGGCCAGCGGTCGGCGAGGAGCGCGGTGACGTTGCCGGGCCCGCAGCCGAGGTCGGCGATCCGGGGCGCGCCGTCCGGGCCGGGCGGTTCGGGGACGCGGGCCAGCAGGTCCAGGAACGGGCGGCTCCGATGGCCGGAGTGCCGGAGGTACTGGCCCGGGTCCCAGGTGGCGGCGAGCGCGCCGGGGGGCGTGGCGGGTGCGGGAGGCGCGGACGGCTCTTCGGGCTCGGACGGCGTTTCGGGCATGGCGGAGTCCCTCGCTGGTCGGCGCGGCCGGATGGTGGGCCCGGCGATTCCCACCCTGCACCCGGTCATATCTTGACGTCAAGAGACTTCATGTCGAGGGACCCTCTACACTGATCGTCATGGAGGATGAGGTCGACCGACTGGTCGCAGCATGGCGCCGCGAGCGCCCCGACCTCGACGTGGAACCACTTGAGGTGCTCAGCCGCGTGAGCAGGCTGGCCCGCCACCTCGACCGGGCGCGCCGGATCGCGTTCGCGGAGCACGGCCTGGAGCCGTGGGAGTTCGACGTACTGACCTCGCTGCGGCGCGCGGGCGCGCCGTACCAGCTCTCGCCCGGACAGCTGCTGACCCAGACCCTGGTCACCTCGGGCACGATGACGAACCGTATCGACCGGCTGGCCAAGAAGAGCCTGGTCGAGCGGTTGCCCGACCCCAGCGACCGGCGCGGGGTGCTGGTCCGGCTCACCGTCGAGGGGCAGGACCGCGCGGATCAGGCGCTCGCCGGGCTGCTGGCCCAGGAGCGCGCGATCCTCGCCGAGCTGAGCCGCGCCCAGCGGGGCGAACTGGCCGCGCTGTTGCGCCGGTTGACCGCCCCGTTCGACAACGTGCCCGGCTGAGACGGGTCCCGGGGGTCCCGGCTGAAGCGGGTCCCGGAATTCCCGCGTCGGCTCAGCCCGTCGAGGTGATCGCCCGGGGCGTCAGATCCACCGGGCCCACCCCGGCCCTGCGGGCCAGCGCGACCGCCGCCAGCGTGGAGTGGACGCCCAGCTTGCCCAGCACGTTCTGCATGTGGGTGCGGACGGTGTGCGGCGAGAGGAAGAGACGCTCGGCCACGGCCTTGCGCCCGAGGCCCGCCACCATGCAGCGCAGCACCTCCCGCTCGCGCGGCGTCAGCGACTCGACGAGCCGTTCGCTCTCCGTACGGTGCTTGCGCGCCGCCGTCAGCTCCCGCAGGACGCCCGTGAGCAGGGCGGCCGGCAGATGCGTCTCGTCCCGCAGCACGCCGCGCATCACGGCGAGCAGCCGTTGCAGCGAGCAGTCCTTCGCGACCCAGCCGGAGGCGCCCGCCTGGAGCGCCAGCGCCGCGCGGCCCGGGTCGTCCTTCTCGGCGAGGACGACCGTACGGACGGACGGCTGACCGGCCCGCACCCCGGCGACCAGCGAGATGCCGTCGACCGGCGCCACCTCGCCGTTGTCCGGCACGGCGCGCGCGACCGGCATCTGGACCGGTCCGCCGGGCATCCCCCCGGCGCCGGACGCGCCGAGATCGGCGTCGACCAGCATCACGTCGATTCTGCGCCCCTCCGCCGCCGCCCGTTCCAGACAGCGCAGCGCCGCCGGACCGCTGCCCGCGGCGGCGACGTCGATGTCGGGCTCGGACGCGAGCGCGGCCGCGAGCGACTCGGCGAAGATGCGGTGGTCGTCCACCACCAGGACCCGGATACGTATCAATGGACACCCCCTCAAAGCGGGGAGCGGACGGCACAGGCACGGCGCCCGGCGTGCGGGTCATGTGTCAATGGCACGGCCGCCGCCGCGTGTTGACAGATACCCCACCCCGGGCGTCGTACCCGCTTGTCTCCACCCCTGATCAGCACCGGCCCCCACCGGTGCTGTGCATCAGCGTACGGGCGCGGGCCCCGAGCGGAAGGAAATTCACAGAACTCATGGACCGCGCTGTTCAAGGTGAGACGGATGTTTCCCAAGGAGACAGAAGTCGACAAAGTCCGACGGATCGAAGCGTCAGAAACGATCACCGCCGAGCGGTCACGACACCCGGTGCGCCCCCCGCGACGGAATCGCCGGGAAGACGCGCGGCGCCGTGTACCCCGCCGCGGCGAACGCCTCCGTGACCGACTTCGCCACGGCGTCCGCGTCCGCCTCCTCCACCAGCACGATCGCCGAGCCGCCGAAGCCGCCGCCCGTCATCCGGGCGCCGAGCGCGCCCGCGTCGTTCGCCGCCGTGACGACCAGGTCGAGTTCCGCGCAGGAGACCTCGAAGTCGTCGCGGAGCGAGGCGTGTCCCTCGTTCAGCAGCGGGCCGACGGCGCGGACGTCGTCCGCGTCGAGGAGCGCGATGACCTGCGCCACGCGGTGGTCCTCGGTCACGACATGGCGGGTGTAGCGCCGTATCGTCTCGCTCCGGCCCGCCTCGGCCAGCCGCTCCAGCGCGGCCGGCAGCTCCTCGTACGGCACGTCCCGCAGCGCGGGTACCCCGAGCGCCGCCGCGGCCGCCTCGCAGCCGGCCCGCCGCTCGGCGTAGGCGCCGTCGCCGAGTTCGTGCTTGACGCGGGTGTCGACCACGAGCAGCCGCAGGCCGTGGGCGGCCAGATCGAACGGGACCTGGCGCTGCGCCATGTCCCGCGCGTCCAGGAGCAGCGCGTGGCCCTCGGTGCAGCAGGCGGACGCCGTCTGGTCCATGACCCCGCACGGCACGCCCGCGAAGTCGTTCTCGGCGTGCTGGGCGACGACGGCCAGTTCGGTCGCCGAGAGCCCCAGCTCGTACAGGTCGTTGAGGGCCAGCGCGGTGACGACCTCCAGCGCGGCGGAGGACGAGAGCCCGGCGCCCGTGGGGACGGTCGACGCCAGGTGGATGTCGGCGCCGGTGACCGGATGTCCGGCCGCGCGCAGCGCCCAGACGACCCCGACCGGGTAGGCGGCCCAGCCGCCGTTGTCGGCGCCCGGGTTCTCGGAGCGCGGTACGAGGTCGGCGACGCCGAGCTGGTACACGCCCTGCGGGATGTCGGCGGAGTGCACCCGTACGACGCCGTCCGTGCGGCGGGCCACGGCGGCGAGCGCGCGGTGCGGGAGCGCCAGCGGCAGCGCGAAGCCGTCGTTGTAGTCGGTGTGTTCACCGATCAGGTTGACCCGGCCCGGGGCCGCCCAGACGCCCTCGGGGTCGGTGCCGTAGAGCTGCCTGAACTCCTCGACGAGGTCGGAGGCGGTGCGGCCTCCGGTGCTGTCGCCGGTACTGCTCACCCTTGGCTCTCCTCACTGCGTGCGAACGCCCACGCGTCCGCGACGATGCCCGCCAGGTCGGCGCGGCTCGGGCTCCAGCCGAGGCGGCGGTGTGCCGCGCCGGCGGATGCGACCAGGACGGCGGGGTCGCCGCCGCGGCGCGGGGCCACCACCTCGGGGACCGGGTGGCCGGTCACCTTGCGTACGGTGTCGATGACCTCGCGGACCGAGAACCCGTTGCCGTTGCCGAGGTTGCAGATCAGGTGCTCGCCGCCGGTCGCCGCGTCCAGCGCGCGCAGATGGGCCTCGGCCAGGTCGGCGACGTGGATGTAGTCGCGTACGCAGGTGCCGTCCGGCGTCGGGTAGTCCTCGCCGTACACGGAGATGGACTCGCGCTGGCCGAGGGCGACCTGGAGGACGAGCGGGATGAGGTGCGACTCGGGGCTGTGCCGCTCGCCGAAGGTGATGCCGGAGGTGGCGGCGTACGCGCCGGCGACGTTGAAGTAGCGCAGGGAGACGGCGGCGAGGCCGTGGGCCTCCGCCTCGCCGGTGATCATGTGGTCGACGGCGAGCTTCGTCGCGCCGTACGGGCTGGTCGGGGCGGTGGGGTCGGACTCGGTGATGGGGCTGGAGACCGGCTCGCCGTAGGTCGCGGCGGTGGACGAGAAGACCAGCTTGCGCACGCCCGCCGTGCGCATCGCGGAGAGCAGCTCCATGGAGCCGCCGACGTTGTTGGCCCAGTACTTCTCGGGCTTGGCGACGGACTCGCCGACCTGTGAGGAGGCGGCGAAGTGCAGCACCGCGTCGTAGTCGGCGGTGAGGTGCTCGGCGGCGTCCTGGATACGGCCTTCGACGAACCGGGCGCCCGCCGGGACCGCCTCGCGGAATCCGGTGGAGAGGTCGTCGAGGACGGTCACCTCGTGCCCGGCCTCCAGCAGGTGGGCGGTGACCACGCTTCCGACGTATCCCGCGCCACCCGTGACCATGTACCTGTTGCTCACTCGCTCGCTACCTCTCGCAGTCGCTCGGCCGCGGCCTCCGGCGGCACGTCGTTGATGAACACACTCATGCCGGATTCGGAACCCGCGAGGAATTTCAGCTTGCCGGTTGTCCGCCGAATGGTGAAAAGCTCCAGGTGGAGCGCGAAGTCCGCGCGCCCGGCCGCCCGGAACGGCGCCTGGTGCCAGGCGGCGATGTACGGCGTCAGCGGTTCACCTTCGCCGAAGATCCGGTCGAAGCGCTTCAAGAGTTCCAGATACATCTGTGGGAACTCTGTGCGGGCCGCCTCGTCGAGCCCGCGCAGGTCGGGCACCCGGCGCCTGGGGTAGAGGTGCACCTCGTACGGCCAGTGCGCGGCGTACGGCACGAACGCCACCCAGTGCTCGCCCTCCAGCACCACCCGCTCGCCGGCCGTGACCTCCTTCTCCACGAGGTCGTCGAAGAGGTTGCGGCCGGTCGTGGCGCGGTGTTCGGCCACGGAGCGGAGCATCAGCGCGGAGCGCGGGGTGACGAAGGGGTACGCGTAGATCTGGCCGTGCGGATGGCCGAGGGTCACGCCGATCTCGGCGCCCCGGTTCTCGAACGGGAAGACCTGCTCGACCTCGGGCAGTTCGGCGAGTTCGGCGGTGCGGTCGGTCCACGCCTCCAGCACCAGCGCGGCCTGCTCCTCGGTGAGGTCGGCGAACGACGCGTCGTGGTCGGAGGAGAAGCAGATGACCTCGCAGCGGCCCGCGTCGCCGGCGAGGGAGGGGAAGCGGTTCTCGAAGACGGCGACGTCGTAGTGGGAGTCGGGGATCTCGCTGAGCCTGCCGTCCCGGGACGGGCAGAGCGGGCACTCGTCGGCGGGCGGGTGGTACGTACGGCCCTGGCGGTGCGAGGCGATGGCGACCGCGTCACCGAGCAGCGCGTCGTGGCGGATCTCGGAGGTGGTGGAGATCGGGTCGAGGGGTCTGCGGTCGGGGGCGTCGCGTACGACGTCGTCCCGGGAGTCGTAGTAGGTGAGCGCGCGGCCGTCCGCGAGCTTCGTCACCGTCTTCTTCATCGGTTGCCTCCGGGGACGACACGATCGCGTGCACATGGTCACACTCAACAGAACCGAACACAACAAATCATAAACCAACAGACGAGTCAATGGCCGAAACCAGGCCGCCGAAGAGGCGGAGCGCGGGGGTGTTCCGCGGCTCCGAGGTGACGGTCGGGTGGGAGGCTGCTGCTGGTCTCCGATGGGCCGCTTGCCGCCCGTCAGCGGTCGCGCGGGCCCGGGACCTGGAGATCGAGCGCCTCGGCGGCGACGCCCTCGGCCGCCCCGCCCCGGGACCCGGCGAGCACCGCCCGGTCCAGCAGCCCCGTGCGCGCCGCCAGGGCCGCCGCCTCCAGCCTGGAGCCCACGCCGAGCTTCATCAGCACCCGCTGCACATGGGTCCTGGCCGTGCTGGGCGCGATGCCCATCCCGGCCGCGATCAGCCGGGTGTCCTCGCCCTCCGCGACCCGCACCAGCACCTCGACCTCGCGCGGCGTCAGGATCCGCAGCAGCCGCTGGCCCTCGTCGTCCGGCTGCACGACCGGGTTGAGCAGCTCGGTGAAGGCGCCCTGGAGCAGCTGCGGCGCCACCGCCGCCTCGCCCGCCCGCGCCTTGACCATGGCGCGCTCGACGCCCTCGATGCGCTCGTCGTGCCGTACGTAGCCGGACGCGCCGGCGGCGAAGGCGGCGGCGATGCCGCGCGGGCTGGGCACCGGGCCGAGCACCACGACGGCCACCTGCGGGCGGTCCCGTTTGATCCGTACGATCGGGTCGAAGGCCCCCGGTTCGGCGGGCGCCGCCGTGCCCAGCAGGCACACCTCGGGCGCCCTGCTCACCACCAGGTCCGCGACGCCCGCGGTGGGCGCTGCCGCCGCGAGCACCCGGTGCCCGCGCAGTTTCAGCGCCGAGGCGAGCGCCTCGGCCAGCAGTCGGTGATCGTCGACCACCATGAGCCGCACGCCCATCGAGCTGCCCCCATCCCCGCAGGTCGTTGATCCATGGCCCCCGGCCTCTTGACCCGGCAAGCTACACGCTTGTTCGACATCGCGCGCCCCTTACCCGTCAGAAGCCCCTCGGATTGCCGAATTCCCTGTCATTCAGGACTACTTACCGCCCCTCACCGATCCGGATCAGGCACGGAACGCGATGCGGCGGGGCCCCGGTCCGTGGAGGTCGTCCACGGGCCGGGGCCCCGCCGTCGTCGTGTCCGTCCGCGCGTCCGCCGCTACTTCTTCGTGGTGAACGACATCGCCAGATAGCGCCGCGAGTCGTACTCGCTCGGCTTGCTGAGGAACGGGCTGGCGATGAACATCCGGCCGTCCTGGTAGCGGATCTCCACCCCGCTGATCGTGCCGAAGCCCGACTCCGCGTCCCGGATCGCCTTGTCGCCCGGGTTCTCCATCAGCAGCGTCTCCTTGAACGAGGAGCCGTCGAGGGAGACGATCTGGCCGCCCTTGTCGTACGGGGGCGTCTTGTAGGCGAGGAGGTTGGAGCCGTCCATGCGCAGCGGGTACATCTTGTAGCGCTCGCCCGCGTCGGCCCGGTCCGTGGTGCTCTTCCCGGTGGCGAGGTCGTAGGAGACGATCTCGTTGGTACGCCCGTACTCCGCCTCGCCCTCGTGCTCGGCGGTCGGCAGATAGATCTTGTCGTTGCCCACCACGATGAGCGAGCACTTCTCGACGTCCGTCGAGCCGCAGCGCGCCTCGAACTTGCCGGCGGCGGAGATCCTCGCCCGCAGCTTTCCGGTCTTCTCGTCGATCGAGAAGAAGTCCGAGATGCCGCTGCCGTCGCCCGCGGTGTCGCCGACGTCGGCGGCGACGACCAGCGGCTTGCTGGAGACGATGTGCGGGTAGTCCACACCGGCGGGCATCTTGTACGAGGAGATCGGCGCGCCCGTGAGCGGGTTCAGCGCCTGGACGGAGAGCTGCGGGTCGCTGCTCGAACCGCACCTGCGGACCGCCACGAGCCCGTCGCCGCCGCCGTACCCCGAGTCGTAGCAGCCGTCGGAGCTGACGTCCGGCTTCCAGCGGATGGCGCCGGTGTTCAGGTCGAAGGCGGCGCCGCCGTCGAAGCCGCCGCCCGCGACGGTCTCACCGCTGAGGGTGATCTCGGAGAAGCCGACGTCCCGGTCGCCCGCGTTGGTGCCCTTGACCGACTTGCTCCAGAGCAGTTCGCCGGCCTTCAGGTCGATCACGCCGACCTTGGTGCACCGCGGGTACTTGTTGTCCGCGGTGGGCTTGCCGGCCGCGAAGGCGATCGCGGTCTTGTAGTCCTTGCTGACGTGGTCGGTCTTGGCGCACGGCTCGCCCGGCAGCGGGATGGTCCAGAGCTGGGTGCCCTTGACCAGGTCGTAGCCGACGATCTGGTTGATGCCGGTCTTCACGTAGGTGGTGTCGGAGAGCCAGGAGCCGTAGACGGAGGTCAGATCGGTGACCTTGGGCAGCGGGACCTGGAAGGCGACCTTGGCCTTGGTGTTGACCGGCGCCTGCTCCTTGCCGCCACCGCCGGAGACGCCCTTGTCGCCGTCCTTGCCGCCGTCGGAGGAGCTGGACGAGCCGTCCTTGGCCTCGTTCTTGTCGCCGTCGCCGGAGGAGGTGAGGAAGTAGACGCCCGTGCCGATGATCAGTACGACGGCGACGGCCGCGGCGATGATGATCTGGAGCTGGGTCTTCGACTTCTTGCCGCCGCCGTCACCGGCGCCCGGGACACCGAACGCGGTGGCCGGCTGGGGCTGCTGGAACTGCTGGTACTGCTGTTGCTGGTAGGGCTGCTGCTGATACGGCGGCTGGTACTGCTGCTGGTAAGGGGGTTGCGTGGGCGGCTGGGCGGGCGGCTGCGTGGGATAGCCGTACCCGGGCTGCTGCGGAGGCTGCGGGGGCTGGGTCGGGTACCCGTACCCACCGGGCGGCGGGTCCTGCGGAGCGCCGAACCCGCCGGCGGGGGGCTCCTGCGGCGGACCGAATCCTCCCTGCGGCGGCTCGTTGGGCGGCTGGGGCGGCTGGGGCGGCTGCGTCATGGCGTACGTACCTCGGTCACTTACCGAAAACGATCATGGTCTTGGTCTTCTGCTCATCCGCGGCCTTGGACGCGCTCATCCGGGCCGAGAGGAGATAGAAACGCCCGTTCTCATAGGCGTACTTCTTGGAGAAGAAGGAGTTCTCGATCCGGGCCGTGGAGTCCGGGTGCTGGAGCAGGATCTCGGGATCGCCACCGGTCGCCGCGACGCTCGCGACCGCGCCGCCCTTGTCGTACGTGGGGTCCAGATAGGCGACGACGTTCCCGCCCTCCATCCCGATCGGCGTCAGGGTGCGGCCGGAGGGCGCCTTGGAGCGCCACTTGGGCGACCCGGTGGCCAGGTTGAAGGCGACGATCTCGTTGGCGGTGCGGATGTCCTTCGCCTTCGTCGACAGATAGACGGTGTCGGGACCGACCGCGACGCCGACACAGCCCTCCAGGCTGTCGTCGAAGACGATGCTGCCGGTGCAGGAGACCGAGAACTGGTCGTCGCCGCCCTTGAGCTGGGCGCGCTCGGCGCCGTTCGCGGTGAGCGAGAGGACGCTCCAGCTCTTCTTCTCGCTGTTCTTCACGGAGACGACCAGCGGATCGACCGAGTAGACCTTGTCCAGCTCCCAGTCCTTCTTGAACTTGTACGTCCACCTGGCCGCGCCGGTGGTCGGGTTCAGCTCCTGGATCGCCCTGGTGTCGCCGGTCTTGCAGCGGGAGGCCGAGATCAGCTTCGAACCGCCGGCGAAGGCGTACGGCTGGCAGTCGGTGGGCGACTTGGCGAAGAGGTCCTTGCCGTCGCTCACGCGGTAGGCGTTGGCGTAGTTGCTGCCGCGGCCGACGGCGAGGGTGTCGCCGCTGATCGCCATCGACAGCTCGTCGATGAAGTCGAAGGTGCCCTGCTTCTCGATCGGCTTCTTCCAGCCGCCCTTGCCCGTCTTCAGGTCGACCAGCTGGAGCTGGGTGCAGTTGCTGCGTTCGGTGTTGCCGTCCTTGAACGCGATGACCATCTTGCCGTCCGCCGTGGGGGCGCCGGCCGCGCCGCAGACCGGGGCGGAGACCGGCAGGGTCCACTTCTTCTTGCCGTCGCTGGCCGAGTAGCCGACGACCTCCTTGTACATGGCCTTGACGACGGTGTCGCCGGCGAACCACGGGCCGTACACGTCCGCGCCGACGCCCGGCAGGTCGACGTCGTTGGTGAGCAGGAAGTCGATCTTGGCCTCGCCGTCCTTGCGCCCGGCGTTGAGGTCGTCGTCGACCGGGCGGCCGTCGCCGCTGCCGTCGCCCTCGTCGACACTGGCCGACGCGCTGGGTGACGCGTCCTCGCTCTTGCTGACGGCGGGCTTCTCGTCGTCGTCGCCGCTGCCGACGGCCAGCCAGACGCCGGTGCCGACGACCAGCAGTCCGGCGACGGCCGCGGCGACGATGACGGCGGCCTTGTTCCCCGGCTTCTTGCCGCCGGGGCCGCCGAGGCCGCCCGGACCACCCGGACCGCCGGGAGGCATGGTGGGCGCTCCGGCGAACTGCGGGGGCGGGTAGCCGCCGGGCTGCTGGGGATAGCCGTAGGGGCCGGGCTGCTGGCCGTACGGGCCGGGGGCCGCGCCGGGCTGGGCGCCGTAGGGGCCGGGCTGCTGGGGGTAACCGTAGGGACCGGGCTGCTGACCGTAGGGGCCGGGCTGCTGGTCGTACGGGCCCGGCGCCTGGCCGGGCGCCTGCGGATAGCCGTAACCCGGCGGGACGCCCGGCGCGGTCTGCGGATAGCCGTACCCGGGCTCGTCGCTGGGCGGCGGCTGCGGCGGCTGGGCCGGTATCTGCGGCGGAGTGTGCGGTGCCTGCGGCGGCTGGGCCGGCGGCTGCGGAGCCCCCTGCTGCGGATCCCGCGGAGCGCCGTGGCCTCCCTGCGGCGGCTGCTGGCTGGGCGGCTGAGTCATCAGCGCTTTCCCCCTGTTTGGCGCGGGTCCGCCACCCGTTCGTACTCCCCCGCGTTTCCGGTGGGCGCGGCCCACCGGAAAAGAGCGATCCGGGCGTGGATTCCGCATCGTCACATCAGTCGAGCGGGGCTTCTTTGTATCACTCGGACCGCTGTACGGTACGGGCCGGTCACCCCCTGTTCCCAAGGGAGAACCGGCCCGTGATGGGGTTGTTACGCGCTCTGCACGCGGTCTCTACGCATCCTCCGCCAGCTCCAGCCAACGAATTTCCAACTCCTCGCGTTCGGCCTTCAGTTCACGCAGCTCACTGTCCAGTTTCGCCACTTTGCCAAAGTCTGTGGCGTTATCGGCGATCTGCTGATGGAGCGTCCTCTCCCGGTCGTCCATCCTGCCGACCTGACGCTCGATCTTCTGGAGCTCCTTCTTCGCCGCCCGTCCGTCCTTCGCGGACACGGGCGCCCCGGAGTCACCGGAGACCGGGGACGCGCCGGGCGCGGACGCCGGGACGGAGGCCGCCACCAGCGCGCGGCGGCGCTCCAGGTACTCGTCGATCCCGCGCGGCAGCATCCGCAGCGACTTGTCCCCGAGCAGCGCCATCACCTTGTCGGTGGTCCGCTCGATGAAGAACCGGTCGTGGGAGATGACCACCATCGATCCCGGCCAGCCGTCGAGGAGGTCCTCCAGCTGGTTGAGCGTCTCGATGTCGAGGTCGTTGGTGGGCTCGTCGAGGAAGAGGACGTTCGGCTCGTCCATCAGCAGCCGCAGCAGCTGGAGCCGGCGCCGCTCGCCACCGGAGAGATCACCGACCGGCGTCCACTGCTTGTCCTTCGTGAAGCCGAACTGCTCGCAGAGCTGCCCCGCCGTCATCTCCCGGCCCTTGCCGAGGTCGACCCGGTCCCGGACCTGCTGGACGGCTTCGAGCACCCGCAGCGTCGGCTTGAGTTCGGTGACCTCCTGCGAGAGGTACGCCAGCTTGACGGTCCTGCCGACGATGACCTTGCCCGCCTCGGGCTGGGCCTCGCCCTGGGTACGGGCGGCCTCGGCGAGGGCGCGCAGCAGCGAGGTCTTGCCCGCGCCGTTCACCCCGACGAGACCGATCCGGTCGCCGGGGCCGAGCTGCCAGGTGAGATGCGTGAGCAGCACCTTCGGGCCGGCCTGGACGGTCACGTCCTCCATGTCGAAGACGGTCTTGCCGAGCCTGGCGTTGGCGAACTTCATCAGCTCGGAGGTGTCGCGCGGCGGCGGCACGTCGGCGATCAGCTCGTTGGCCGCCTCGATCCGGAAGCGCGGCTTCGACGTACGGGCGGGGGCGCCGCGCCGCAGCCAGGCCAGCTCCTTGCGGACCAGGTTCTTCCGCTTGACCTCCTCGGTCGCCGCGATGCGCTGGCGCTCGGCGCGGGCGAAGACGTAGTCGGAGTAACCGCCCTCGTACTCGTGGACCGTCCCGCCCTGGACGTCCCACATCCGGGTACAGACCTGGTCGAGGAACCACCGGTCGTGGGTCACGCAGACGAGCGCCGACCGGCGCGCGCGCAGATGCTCCGCCAGCCAGGCGATGCCCTCGACGTCGAGGTGGTTGGTGGGCTCGTCCAGCACGATCAGGTCGGGCTCGCCGATCAGCAGCTTCGCGAGCGCGATCCGCCGCCGCTCACCGCCGGACAGCGGCGCGATCACGGTGTCGAGCCCCTGCGGGAAGCCCGGCATGTCGAGGCCGCCGAACAGCCCGGTCAGCACGTCGCGGATCTTGGCGTTGCCCGCCCACTCGTGGTCGGCGAGATCACCGATCACCTCGTGCCGGACGGTGGCGGCGGGATCCAGCGAATCGTGCTGCGTCAGCACGCCGAGCCGCAGCCCACCGTTGTGGGTGACCCGTCCGGTGTCGGCCTCCTCCAGCTTCGCCAGCATCCGGATGAGGGTGGTCTTCCCGTCACCGTTGCGCCCCACGACACCGATCCGGTCCCCCTCGGACACGCCGAGAGAGACACCGTCGAGCAGCGCACGGGTGCCGTACACCTTGGTGACTGCCTCGACATTGACCAGATTGACGGCCATTTCACTCCTGCTGCGGGGGGACACGATCGACATCCCAGGGTAGTCGCCACCGGGGGGCCGCCGACCGGCCGGCCGCTCACAGCGCCCCGAACGCCTCCTCCACCGCCTCGCACGTCGCGTTGACGTCGTCGTCCGAGAGCACGGCCGGGACGAACCAGCAGGCCATGGCGTAGGCGTTGGCGTGTACACCGCGTTTGAGCAGCTCGTGCCTGAAGGTGTCGTACCGGCGCCCGTCGACGCTCAGCAGGTCCCGGTACTGGCGGGTGGGGGCGCCGTCCGGGGTGAAGACCGCTTGGAACATCGCCCCGACGCCCTGCACCGCGCACGGCACGCCCCGGTCGTGGGCCGCGCGGCGCACGGTCTCCATCACCCGGCGGCCGGATTCGTCGACGCGCTTGGTGACGGCCGGGTCGTCGAGGGCGCGGAGGGTGACGAGGGCGGCCGTGGCGCACAGCGGGGAGGCGTTGTAGGTACCGCCGTGTTTGACCTCTCCGCGCGCCAGCGGTTCCATCACCTCGCGCCGGCCGGCGAACGCGGCGATCGGCAGGCCACCGCCCAGCGCCTTGGAGAAGACCGCCAGGTCCGGGACCACCCCGAAGAGTCCCTGGGCCCCGCCGGGACCCGTACGGAATCCGGTGCAGACCTCGTCGAAGATCAGCACGATGCCGCGCGCCGTGCACTCCTCGCGCAGCAGGTCCAGGAAGCCCGGGGCGGGCATGGTGCAGGCGTTGTTCGCCACGATGGGCTCGCAGATGACGGCCGCCAGATCGCGGTGGGCGTCGAGGGCGGCGCGCAGGGCCGCCGGGTCGTTCCAGGGGCAGACCACCACGTCGTCCACGACGCCCGGCGGGATGCCGGGCGAGTGGGGTACGGAGCGCGGTGCCTCGTACGGTCCGGCCTGGGCGGCGGTCGGGCGGTTGGAGACGGCCAGGGTGTCGGACCAGCCGTGGTAGTGCCCCTCGAACTTCAGGAGGCGCGACCGCCCGGTGCAGCCGCGTGCCGCGCGCACCGCGCCCTGGACCGCCTCGCTGCCCGAGTTGGCGAACCGGACGAGTTCGGCGCAGGGCACCATCCGGCAGATCAGCTCGCCCAGCTCGACCTCCGGGACGTTGCAGGTGCCGAACATGGTGCCGGTGTGCAGGACCTCGGTGAGGGCCTCGGTCAGCAGGGGGGAGGCATGGCCCAGGACGGCGCTGCCGTAGGAGATGAGGTAGTCGATGTACTCGTTGCCGTCGACGTCCCGGATGCGGGCGCCCGCGCCGCTCTCCATGTAGAGGGGGTACGGGTCGGGTCCCGTCGAGGTCAGCCGGGACGAGGAGCTGATCCCGCCGGCCAGGGACCGCTGGGCCCGCTCGAACCAGGATCGGCTGCGGTCGGTACCGCCGAGTGCGGGGATAACGCCATTCATCGCTGCTCCTGTTTGGATGAGATCACCGTGGGACACGCTCCGAGAGCCGTACGCCGGTAAGCGGGCTCTTGAGCCCATACGGGGAAGGGTGGGTGCGCCATGGCTGTGAGGACGGCTGTCGTCACGGGGGCGGGGAGCGGTATCGGGCGGGCCTGTGCGCTGGGGCTGCTCGCCGACGGCTGGACGGTCGTGCTCACGGGCCGCCGGGCGGACCCCCTCGCGGAGACGGCCCGGCTGGCGCCGGAGGGGGACCGTGAGCGCGCGGTGGCGCTGTGTGCGGACATCACCGACGAGGCGGCCGTCGACGGCCTGTTCGCCGGGGTGGCTGACCGGTTCGGCCGGCTGGACCTGCTGTTCAACAACGCCGCCGACGTCATGCCGTACACCCCCACCGAGGACGTGAGCGTCGAGGACTGGCACCGGGTGATGGACTCCGTCGCCACCGGTGCCTTCCTCTGCTCCAGGGCCGCGTTCCGGCTGATGAGGGAGCAGTCGCCGCGCGGTGGCCGGATCATCAACAACGGTGCCCCTTCCGCCCAGGCGCCCCGGCCCGACTCGATCGCCTTCACCGCGGCCAAGCACGCCGTGGCCGGACTGACCCGTTCGCTCTCGCTCGACGGCCGCCGCTACGACATCTCCTGCGGCCAGATCGACATCGGCAATGTGACCCCGGCGGACCGGCCGCAGCCCGCCGTGCGCCAGGCCGACGGCTCCCACCGGGTGGAGCCGACCATGGACGTGCGGCACGTCGTCGACATGGTCCGCGCCATGGCAGCGCTACCGGCCGGGGTGAACATCCAGTCCCTCCTGGTCATGCCGAGTGCCATGCCGTACGTCGGCCGGGGATAGGTCCGCCGGGCCCAATCCGGCCACGTACGCCTCGATCCGGTCGCCGGGCGCCGGCCGCCCGGCGCGCCGCCAGGCCAGCAGCCGGTGCAGTCCGTCGAGGTGGATCAGCCCCTCGCGGACGGTCAGCCGTGCGTAGTCCGGCCCCGGCATCGCCGCGGTGGCGAGGAAGACGGGGGTCGGCGGGGCGTGTGTCTGGCGGTCGAGTTTGCGCGCGCAGAGCGGATTGGTCCTGGCGTACGACTCGCCCAGCGCGGCGAGCCGGGCCGCCGCCTCGCCCACGGTGAGACCCGCCGGGGGGATCAGCTCGACCTCACCGTCCTCGCCCAGGTGCCAGGGCAGGACGACGTCGAGCACCTCGGTGTCCGCCAGCAGCACGCGGTGCCAGCGACCGCCCAGGAGCTGCTGCGCGTTGCGGATATGGGCCTCGGCCTCGTCGTTCGAGTTGGCCTCGTCCTGCCCGTCGTAGGGGTGCGCTTGGGCGAAGTGGCCCATGACGGTGTCGAATGTGACGGCTTCCAGCACCTTCATGCCCGTGTTCCCCGCGCTCTCGTGCCGTCGCCTCATGCCGGCGTCCTCGTGTCCGTGGGCCCGCAGTCGTGTCCGTACTCGACGAAATGACGGTCGTCGAACAGCTCCGGATGTCCCTGTCCGAGGCCGCGCTCCCGTCCCACGGCCAGCACCGTGCGCCAGTACGGCTTGACGGGCGGCCAGCGCGTGCCCGTCCGGCAGTACGACGCGTCGATCATGTACCGGGGGCCCTCGCCCCGTAACGGACCGGGGGCGGCGCGCCGGGTGTGGAAGAGCGCGGAGTGCAGCAGCACGGTGGAGCCGGCCGGCAGGTCGTCGATGACCGCCTCGCCGGGCTGCTCGGCCGTCCCGAGGTGGCTCCACGCGTCCTTCTCCGCGACCTGCCGGTGGGATCCGGGCAGCACGGCCAGTGCGCCCATCGCGGGCCGGAGGCCGCCTATGTAGTGCAGGGCGTGGACCATGGGGTACGTACGGTCGCGCTGGGGGCGCTGCTCGTAGTCGTGGTGCCAGCTCTTGCCGCCGCCTCCGGGCGGGCGGCGGTCGCTGTGCAGATGGTGGAAGACGAAGGACGGGCCCAGCAGGCGCTCGTCGCCGAGCAGTTCCAGCAGCGGGGCGTGGGCGGCCAGCTCGCCGTGGGCCGCCATCCCCAGCTCGACCTCGTCCGGTGGAGGGGTCCGTCCCGGCGATAAGCACGCGTCTATGGAGCGCTGCCGCAGACCGGTGTCGACCCACCGGTCGGCTTCGGGCGCCAGTCGGCCGACCAGGCCGGGGGGCAGGAAGCCGGGGAGGACGAGGTAGCCGCTCTCGCCGAAGTCCTTCAGCCGCACATCGAGGTCCGCAAAGCTGATCACGCGATGAAACCCCCCTGCATTCACCGAGATGTCACCAGAATTACCTTCGGACGCGTCCGGCCCTTCTCTATCCCGTCGGCCCCCGGCGCACGCCTGACCGGTCGACAATGGCCAAAGGTGAACACGTTGGCCGGATTCGCCGAGAATCAGCCCGCGGGACCGTGCTGCCCCTCAGACCGTGGTCCGCTCCAGCACCGTCGCGCCCGCCGCCGGGGAGGTGGCGGTGCGGGCCGTACGGCAGGTGCCCGAGGCGAGGAGGGCGTGGGCGACGCGCTCGGCGTCGTCGGGGGTCTTCGCCAGGAACGCCGTGGTCGGGCCGGAGCCGGAGACCAGGGCCGCGAGCGCGCCCGCGGCCGTGCCCGCGGCGAGGGTGCGGGACAGGGCGGGGCGCAGGGCGAGGGCCGCGGGCTGGAGGTCGTTGGCGAGGGTGGCCGCGAGGGCGGTGGCGTCGCCGGTGCGCAGGGCGTCGAGCAGCGCCGGGGCGGCGGCCGGGGCCGGGATCTCGGTGTGCGCGGTGAGCCGGTCGAACTCCCGGAAGACGGTGGGGGTGGACAGCCCGCCGTCCGCGACCGCGAAGACCCAGTGGAAGTCGCCGCCGACGTCGAGCGGGGTGAGCAGCTCGCCCCGGCCGGTGCCCAGCGCCGCGCCGCCGATCAGGCTGAACGGTACGTCGCTGCCCAGCTCCGCGCAGATCGCGAGGAGTTCGTCCCGGGTGGAGTTCAGCGACCAGAGGGCGTCGCAGGCGAGCAGGGCGCCCGCGCCGTCCGCGCTGCCGCCCGCCATGCCGCCGGCGACCGGGATGTCCTTGTCGATGTGGACGTGCACGCGCGGGTCGATGCCGTGCCGCTCGGCGAGCGCGATCGCGGCGCGGGCGGCGAGGTTCGTACGGTCCAGGGGGACCTGAGCGGCGTCGGGACCGGCACAGGTGACGCGCAGTTCGTCGGCGGGGGTCACCGTGATCTCGTCGTGGAGACCGACGGCGAGGAAGACATTGGCCAGGTCGTGGAAGCCGTCGGGGCGGGCGGCGCCGACCGCCAGCTGGACGTTGACCTTGGCCGGAACCCGTACCCGTACCTGTTCCCCGCTCACGCGCCCGCCCCCTTCGACTCCGCGATCCGCGCGAACTCCTCGACCGTCAGCGACTCGCCGCGCGCCTGCGGCGACACGCCCGCGGCGACGAGCGCCGCCTCCGCCGCCGGGGCGGAGCCCGCCCAGCCGGCGAGGGCCGCGCGCAGGGTCTTGCGGCGCTGGGCGAAGGCCGCGTCGATGACGGCGAAGACCTCGGTCCTGTCGGCCGTCGTCCGGACCGGCTCGGCGCGGCGCACCAGCGAGACGAGCCCGGAGTCCACGTTGGGCGCGGGCCAGAAGACGGTGCGGCCGATCGCGCCGGCGCGCTTGACGTCCGCGTACCAGTTGGCCTTGACCGAGGGCACTCCGTAGACCTTGTTGCCGGGGGCGGCGGCGAGCCGGTCGGCGACCTCGGCCTGGACCATGATCAGGGTCCGCTCGATGGTCGGGAAGTGCTCCAGCATGTGCAGCAGTACGGGCACGGCCACGTTGTACGGGAGGTTCGCGACCAGCGCGGTCGGCGGCGGGCCCGGCAGCTCCCGCACCCGCATGGCGTCGGAGTGCACCAGCGAGAAGCGCCCGGCGCGGTCCGGCATCCGCGCCTCGATCGTGGCGGGCAGCGCGGCCGCCAGGGTGTCGTCGATCTCGACGGCCGTCACACGGTCGGCGGCCTCCAGCAGCGCCAGCGTGAGCGAGCCGAGCCCGGGGCCGATCTCCACGACGACGTCGTCGGGGCGCACCTCGGCGGTGCGGACGATCCGGCGGACGGTGTTGGCGTCGATGACGAAGTTCTGGCCACGCTGCTTCGTGGGGCGCACGCCCAGCGCCGTCGCGAGTTCGCGGACGTCCGCCGGGCCCAGCAGGGCGTCGGAGGCGGCCGGGGGCGCGGCGGCGGGGGTGGTGTCGTCTGGGGCGTCGGGCTCTGTGGTGCTCACCCGCTCAGCCTACGGCGGCGGCCCCCGGCCGCCGGACACCGAGCCGGGGATGCCGCCGCGTGTGTCCGTACGCGCGCCGGCGTTCGAACACGCGCCGTGCATAGGTACGCGCCGTACGTCGGTGCGCGCCGTACGTCGGTGCGCGCCGTACGTCGGTGCGCGCCGTACGTCGGTGCGCGCCGTACGTCGGTGCGCGCCTACGTCAGTAGCCGAACGCGCGCGCCGTGTTCCGCGCGATCGCCTCCGCCATCGCGTCCTCGCCGATTCCGCGCACTTCCGCCATCGCACGCAGCGTGACCGGAATGAGGTAGGGCGCATTCGGCCGCCCCCGATAGGGCGCCGGCGTGAGAAAAGGAGCATCCGTCTCGACGAGAATGAGCCCCAATGGCGCTATTTTGAGCGCATCACGCAACGGTTGAGCATTCTTGAAGGTGACATTACCGGCGAACGACATGTAATAACCGGCGTCCGCACAGATCCCGGCCATTTCCGCGTCACCGGAATAACAATGGAACACCGTACGCTCCGGCGCGCCTTCTTCGGTGAGAATACGCAGCACATCGGCGTGCGCCTCGCGGTCGTGGATCACGAGCGCCTTGTCGTGGCGCTTGGCGATCTCGATATGGGCGCGGAAGGAGCGCTCCTGGGCGGCCACGCCCTCGGGCCCCGTCCTGAAGTAGTCGAGCCCCGTCTCGCCGACGCCCCGTACCTGCGGCAGGGCGGCCAGCCGGTCGATCTCGGCGAGCGCGTCGTCCAGCGCGTCGTCGCCGCCTGCCGCGCGCTCGCCCTGGCGCGACCAGCCGTCGGGGTCGCCGTGGACGATGCGGGGGGCCTCGTTGGGGTGCAGGGCGACCGCCGCGTGCACGTTCTCGTACGCCTCGGCCGTCTCGGCGGCCCAGCGCGAACCCTTGAGGTCGCACCCCACCTGGACCACCGTCGTCACACCGACAGCGGCGGCGCTCTCCAGAGCCTCCGCGACCGTGCTGTCCTGCATGTCCAGGTGGGTGTGCGCATCCGCGACCGCCACCCGAAGTGGCTCGGGCAGCGGCGGCGGAGCTTGCTTCGAACTCATGGGAGCCGATCCTACGAGAGCCGCGGGACCGGGGGCCATGCGCTCACATCCTCATGCGCTCACATGCTCACGTGCGGTGATGGTGCTGGAACGGGTGCAGCAGATCGGCGAGGTGCCAGTGGTGGTGCGTGCGGTCCGCGTCGTCGGGGCCGTCGGATATCCCCCCGTCCCGCCGCGCGGCCGCCTCGGCCTCCGCCGCCTTCGCCTCCGCCGCCTTCTTGGCCGCCCGGGACGTCTTCGCCGGGTGGTGGTGCTCGCTCATCAGAGCCTGCACGGACGACACCTGGCCGGACCTCATGATGCGGACAACATGGCCCCCGCAATTCACACAGGTCGGGCTGGACAGCGGGGAAGGAACCCGTATCCCGTCCGTCTTGTATACGACAACATTCTGGCCCGAGCCGTCGACATAGTGCTCTATGTCGTAGGACTGCTCCCAGCCGTGTCCACAGCGCATGCAGCAAAAGGCATATGCCTCGTGGGCGACGGCGGTGCCCGTGATCTCACTCATGCCAGCTCCTCTCCACTGGTCCAGTGGACGCCTTCGAAGGCGGGAGCGCATCATCGCTGTCGATTAATGGAGTGGTCTTGGCCTTCTCATGCCACAAAGGCCCGGGAGAAGCCCCGGCACGCGGTCTGCGCTTTACATTTCACGATAGTCCTTTGCCCGCCGCGGGGCCGCCCGCCGACGGGCCGCCCGCCGCACGCGCCGCGTTCTTCGCCGCCACCACGGCGTCGAACACCTCGCGCTTGGGCACACCGGTCTCGGCGGCGACCGAGGCGATCGCCTCCTTGCGCCGCTCCCCCGCCTCCTCCCGGTCCCGTACCCGCCGGACCAGCTCCTCGGCGTCCAGCTCGCCCGGGTCGGGCTCGGGCGCGCCCTCGACGACGACGGTGATCTCCCCCCGTACGCCCTCCGCCGCCCAGCGGGCCAGCTCGCCCAGGCCGCCGCGCTTGACCTCCTCGTACGTCTTGGTCAGCTCGCGGCAGACGGCGGCCCTGCGGTCCGCGCCGAAGACCTCGGCCATCGCGGCGAGGGTGTCGTCCAGCCGGTGCGGCGCCTCGAAGTAGACGAGCGTGCGCCGCTCGGCCGCGGCCTCGCGGAGCCTGCTCAGCCGCTCGCCCGCCTTGCGCGGCAGGAAGCCCTCGAAGCAGAAGCGGTCCACGGGCAGCCCGGACAGCGCCAGCGCGGTCAGCACGGCGGAGGGCCCCGGCACCGCCGTCACCCTGATGTCCCGCTCGACCGCCGCCGCCACCAGCCGGTAGCCGGGGTCGGAGACCGAGGGCATGCCCGCGTCCGTGACGAGCAGCACCCGCGCCCCGTCCACCAGCGCCTCGACCAGCTCGGGTGTCCTGGCGGTCTCGTTGCCCTCGAAGTACGACACGATCCGGCCACGGGTCCGCACCCCGAGCGCCTGGGTGAGCCGACGCAGCCGCCGGGTGTCCTCGGCGGCGATCACATCGGCCGTCTCCAGCTCGGTGGAGAGCCGGGGCGGCGCGTCGGTGACATCGCCGATCGGCGTCCCGGCGAGGACGAGCGTGCCGTGCGTTCCGTGTGCCCCGTGCGGCTGGTGGGTCCCGTGCGTTCCGTGCGTTTCCATCACATCCGCCATCCTCGCAGGGCGCGACGCGCCCCTCGCACAGCGGCGTTCCCTACGATGGCGCGGTGACCAGTACCGCACCCTCAGCCCTTCAGGGGCACGACGCCGAGGACAAGCCGCCCTCCTGGCCGCAGCGGCTGCGCCGATTCGGCCATTCCCCACGGCCGGTGACCGGTCTGCGCGAGCGGCTCGTACCGCCGTACACCCGGCCCTCGGAGCGGCTGTGGGCCGTCCTCGGGATCTCCCCGGCCCGCGCGGAACGGATCGTCCGCTGGTCGGCGTGGGGCGGTCCGCTGCTCGTGGCGCTGGTCGCCGGGATGCTGCGGTTCTGGCACCTGGGCAGCCCCAAGGCGGTGATATTCGACGAGACGTATTACGCGAAGGACGCCTGGGCGCTCATCAACCAGGGGTACGAGGGCAGCTGGCCCAAGGACATCGACAAGTCGATCCTGAAGGACCCGTCCTCGGTCCCCGTTCCGACCGACCCCGGCTATGTGGTGCATCCGCCGGTGGGCAAGTGGGTCATCGGACTCGGCGAGTACGTCTTCGGGTTCAACCCCTTCGGCTGGCGCTTCATGGTGGCGCTGCTCGGCACGCTGTCCGTGCTGATGCTGTGCCGGATCGGGCGGCGGCTGTTCCGTTCGACGTTCCTGGGCTGTCTGGCGGGCGCGCTGCTCGCCGTGGACGGGCTGCACTTCGTGATGAGCAGGACCGCGCTGCTCGACCTGGTGCTGATGTTCTTCGTGCTGGCCGCGTTCGGGTGTCTGCTGATCGACCGCGACTGGGCCAGGCGCGGACTGGCGGCGGCGCTGCCGGTGGACGAGGAGGGCGTGCTGCGCCCGGATGCCACCGTCGCGCGGACGCTGCGGCTGGGCTGGCGCCCCTGGCGGCTGGCCGCCGGGGTGATGCTGGGGCTGGCCTTCGCGACGAAGTGGAACGGGCTCTACATCCTCACCGCCTTCGCGATCATGGCCGTGCTGTGGGACGTGGGCGCGCGCAGGACGGCCGGCGCGGTACGGCCGTACTCGGCGGTGATCCTGCGCGACGTGGTGCCGGCCTTCGTCTCGACCGTCCCGGTCGCGATCGGTACGTACCTCGCCTCCTGGACCGGCTGGATCGTCACCGACAAGGGGTACTTCCGGAACTGGGCGGCGACGGCGGGGCAGGGCGGCGGCTTCACCTGGCTGCCGGACTGGCTGCGCAGCCTGTGGCACTACGAGACCGAGGTCTACTCCTTCCACGTCAATCTGACCTCGGGCCACACCTACCAGTCGAACCCGTGGAGCTGGATCATCCTGGGCCGCCCGGTCTCGTACTTCTACGAGGACCCGGCGGCCGGCAAGGACGGCTGCCCGGCGTCGACGGCGGGCAAGTGCGCCCGCGAGGTGCTGGCGATCGGCACACCGCTGCTGTGGTGGACGGCGGCGTTCGCGCTCTGTTACGTGCTGTGGCGCTGGTTCTTCCGCCGCGACTGGCGCGCGGGCGCGATCGCGGGCGCGGTGGCGGCGGGGTGGGCGCCGTGGTTCCTGTACCAGGAGCGGACGATCTTCCTCTTCTACGCGGTCGTCTTCGTACCGTTCCTCTGTCTGGCGGTGGCGATGCTGGTCGGCGCGATCGTGGGGCCACCGGGCTCGGACGAGCGGCGCAGGACGATCGGCGCGGTCGGCGCGGGGGTGCTGGTGCTGCTGATCGTGTGGAACTTCATCTACTTCTGGCCGCTGTACACGGGGACCGCGATCCCGCTGGACTCGTGGCGCTCGCGGATGTGGCTGGACACCTGGGTCTGACGGTCCCGCCGCGTCGGCGCGGGACGGCGACTCCCCGTCCGGCGACTCCCCGTCCGGCGACTCCCGGTCCGGCACCTCACGGTCCGGCAACTCTCGCCCCCGTCGCCCCGGTGGTCCCGTAGAGTGCGGCTCGACCGTTCCTTGAACATGGCTCAGATGATCAAGGAGGCTCCTGGGGAGGGGTACCGCACTCATGCGCAGTGGAGCGAAGACCGCCGTCATAGGCGGAGTTTTCCTGGTGGTCGCTGGTGGGGTCGGCTACGGCGCGTACGCCGTGTACGGGGACGTCGCCGGTGACGGCAGCGGCAGTGTCTCCGCCACCCGCGAGGTGAAGACCGGCCCGCTGAGCGCCGAGGAGATCGACACGGCCGCGAAGGAGTTCCTCGCCGGGTGGGCGAAGGGCGACGACGGCGCGACCCTCGCCCAGCTGACCAACGACGCCTCCGCCGCCGCGAGCGTCATCGACGGCTACCGCGACGAGGCCCATGTCACCAGCGCGGTGATCACTCCGGGCGCCGCCGTCGGTACGAAGGTCCCCTTCCAGGTGAAGGCCACGGTCGAGTTCGGCGGGAAGAGCGCGCCCTGGTCGTACGAATCGGAGCTGACGGTGGTGCGCGGGCAGACCACGGGACGCCCGCTGGTCGACTGGGCCCCCTCCGTGATCCATCCGAAGCTGACGAAGACCAGTCATCTGGTCACGGGCGAGGCTTCGGCCCCGGAGATCGAGGCCGTCGACCGCAACGGCGTGGAGCTGACGAAGGAGAAGTACCCGTCGCTGGGGCCGATCCTGAACGAACTGCGGGAACGGTACGGCGAGAAGGCGGGCGGCTCGTCCGGCGTCGAGCTGGCGCTGCGCGCCGACAACGGCGCCGAGGCGGCGTCGGGCCCGGCCGCCGAGACCCTGCTCGTCCTCTCCAAGGGCACCCCCGGCAAGCTGACGACCACGCTGGACGCGAACGTGCAGGGCGCCGCCGAGCGGTCGGTGAAGCAGTTCAGCGAGGCGTCGGTCGCGGCCGTCAAGCCGAGTACGGGCGAGATCCTGGCCGTGGCCAACAACCGCTCGGACGGCTTCAACGCGGCGATGCTCGGCAAGCAGGCGCCCGGCTCCACGATGAAGATCGTGACCGCCGCCATGCTGATGGAGAAGGGCCTGGTGGCGGCGGACCGGCCGGCCGAGTGCCCGCCGACCGCCATGTACATGGGCCGTACCTTCCAGAACCTGGACAAGTTCTCGCTCGACAACAGGCCGTTCTCGGAGAGCTTCGCGCGCTCCTGCAACACCGCCTTCATCAAGCAGATCGACGACGTCGACGACGACACCGCGCTGAAGACCGAGACCGAGGAGGTCTTCGGGATCGGTCTCGACAACTGGAAGACCGGGGTCCCGACCTTCGACGGCAGCGTGCCGGCCGCCGCGGGCGGCGAGGCCGCGGCCCAGTACATCGGGCAGGGCACGGTGCAGATGAACGTGCTCAACATGGCGTCGATCACCGCCACGGCCAAGAACGGCAGCTTCAAGCAGCCCGTGCTCGTCGCGCCCTCCCTGGACGACCGCGAGGTGGCCACGGCCGCCCGCTCGCTCTCCCCCGGTGTGGCGCAGCAGCTGCGCCGGATGATGGCGATCACGGCGACCAGCGGTACGGGGGCCAACGCGATGTCGGGTCTCGGCGGCGACAAGGGCGCCAAGACCGGCTCCGCCGAGGTCGACGGTCAGGAGACCTCGAACAGCTGGTTCGCGGGATACCGCGACGACCTGGCGGCCGCGGCGGTCGTCCAGTCCGGCGGACACGGCGGCGACGCGGCGGGCCCGGTGGTCGCGGCGGTGCTGGGCGCGGGCTGAGCGAGGACCGAGCGTCAGCGGCACCTCGTGGGTGGGCCCGCGCGCGGGCCGGGCGGGGTGGCTCGCGCGGGCCGGGCGGGCGGAAAGCCCCTGGTACGCGGGGTGCGGGGCGCGTTAGCGTGCGGAGTCATGAGCACTTCAGACCCGGCAGTCGTCTGCCCGCCCGCCGTACGTTCCCGTCCCGCTGAGGCCCCGCGCGAGCCGCGGGCGTGACCCCGCTCGTGGTCGTCGCGGTGCTCATCGCCGCCGTGACGCACGCCAGTTGGAACGCGATCGCGCACAACATCCCCGACAAACTGGTCGCGTTCACGCTGATCGGCGGTGGCTCGGCGGTGATCGGCGCGGTCATCGCCTGTTTCACGCCGCTGCCGGCCGCGGCGGCCTGGCCGTATCTGGCGGTCTCGGGGCTGCTGCACGTGGGCTACCAGCTGCTGCTGATGCGCTCCTTCAGCCTCGGCGACTTCGGCCAGATGTATCCGATCGCCCGGGGGACGGCGCCCCTGGTGGTGACCGTCGTGGCCGCCGTCCTGATCGGGGAGTCGCTCGACGCCTGGCAGAGCGCGGGCGTCGCCGTGGCCTCGGCGGGGCTGCTGGCGCTGGCCCTGTGGGGCATCAGGGGCGCGGCGACGGCGCCGCGCGGGCCCGCCGTACTGGCGGCCGTGGCGACGGGGCTCTCGATCGCCGCGTACACGGTGGTGGACGGCGTCGGGGTACGGAACTCGGGCGCGACGCTCGGCTACATCGCCTGGCTGATGATCCTGGAGGGGGTGCTGATTCCCGTGTACGCCCTGTACTCCCGCCGCCGTCGGCTGGTCGCGCAGCTGCGCCCCCATATGACGCTCGGTCTGCTCGGCGCGGCTCTGTCGATGTTCGCGTACGGCCTGGTCCTGTGGGCGCAGACCCGGGCGCCTCTCGCGCCGGTCGCGGCGCTGCGCGAATCGTCGATCATCGTGGGCGCCGCGATAGGGACCGTGTTCTTCAAGGAGCGCTTCGGGGTGCCCAGGATCGCGGCGGCGGGGCTGATGGTGGTGGGGATCGGGCTGATGCTCCACACGAGTTGAGCGGGCGCGGCGCGGGGCCGTGGATCGCGTTCGCGCCGGTCGGGCGTGCTTTCATCCGCCCGGAGGTGTAAGTGTGATGAAACGAGAATCACAAAAGAACGCTCCCCATTCGTCCCCTCAGACCAGCCAGACCAGCCAGACCAGCCAGACCAGCCAGACCGGTCAGACCGGTCAGACCGGTCAGGGCAGCCCGGTCAACCCGGCCGAGCCGGCTGACCGGACGGACAGGCGTACGAGCAGACGGACGGTCACCCCGCGCAGACGGCTGCTCGCCGCCGCCGCGCTCGCGCCCCTGCTGGCACCGGTGCTGACCGGGGTCGGGGTGGGCTCCGCCCGCGCCAGGTCGGCCGTGACACCGGGAACGGAGACCGGAGGAACGGGAGCGGGCGGCGGCGAGCCGGCCGGACCGGTCCAGCCGGTGCCGACCACGGAAGCCGACTGGAAGGGCGTCGCGAAGGCGCTGGGGCGGCCCGGCAGCCTGGTGCGCGGGCTGTTCTACCACACCCGTTTCCCGCGCGGGGACCTGCACGTGGTCACCCGGGGCGTCACCGTGGCACCGGGGCTCGCCCTCGGGTCGCACATGGCCTTCGTCCGGTACGCCGACGGCACCACCTCCGTGATGGGCGATCTGAACGTCACGGAGGGCGAGCTTCAGCGGGTGACCGACTCGCTGTTCCAGCACGGCATCGAGGTGACCGCGCTCCACAAGCATCTGCTCGCCCACACCCCCGACGTCTGGTGGCTCCACATCCACGGCCACGCCCACGGCACGGACCCGGTACCGCTGGCCCGCGGGCTGCGCGCGGCCATCGGCCGCACCGCGAGCCCGCCCGCCACGGAACCGGGACCGCCGCGGCCCCTCGATCTGGACCTGGCGGGGATGGAGGCCGCGCTCGGGGTGGCGGGCTCCAACGACGGCGGTATCCACAAGGCCGTCTTCGCCCGCCGCGAGACCGTGGTCCACGAGGGGAAGGCGCTGCCCCGGGGGCTGGCGGCGACCTCGGCCTTCAACTTCCAGCCGCTGGGCGGCGGACGGGCCGCCGTCAACGGGGACTTCGCCATGGTCGCCGACGAGGTCCAGAAGGTGCTGAGCACGCTGCGGCGGGGCGGGCTCGAACTCGTGGAACTCCACAACCACGGCCTCACGGAGGAACCGCGCCTGTTCTTCGCCCACTTCTGGGGCGTGGACGACGCGGTCAGGCTGGCGCGGGCGCTCCGGCCCGCGGTGGACGCCACCAATGTGGTGCCGGTCTCGATGACGGACGGCAGCGTACGCGTCAGCCCGTGACACCCGTGGCGCCGCCCCGTCGCGCCCCGTGGCTCCCATGCCACAGGTCGGTCTCAGCCCCTGAACGCCCGCCGCAGCCCCAGGTTGCTCGACAGGATGCCCCCGTCCACCGGCAGGGTGACGCCGGTGATCCATGAGGCGTCCGCCGACGCCAGGAAGGCGACCGCCGACGCGATGTCGTCCGGCGTGCCCACCCGGCCCAGCGGGTAGTGGTCCGCCGCGCGCTCCAGCACCGCCTCGCGGCCCGCCCAGGCGGGGGTGTGGATGGTGCCGGGCTCGATCAGGTTGACGCGGACGCCGCGCGGGGCGGCGTGGCCGGAGAGGGTACGGGTGAGACCGGCGAGGCCCGCCTTGGCGGCGCTGTAGGCGTGGTTGCCGAAGTCCTGCGCGCCGTTGACGGAGCCGATCATGACGATCGAGCCCCGGCCCGACGCGACCAGGTACGGGAGGGCGGCGCGGGCGCACCGGAAGGCGCCGGTCAGGGTGATGTCGAGGTCCAGCGCCCAGGCGTCGTCGGGCTGGTCCTCGAACAGCGGGGCGTCCGGTGTGCACGAGTGGGCGTTGTTGACGAGGACGTCGAGGGAGCCGAAGTGCTCGACGGCGTACGCCACCGCCGCCTCGACCGAGGGGCGGTCGGCCACGTCGCAGCCGAACGACCGTGCGCCCGGGACGGTTTCGGCCGTGGCCGCCGCCCGCTCCGCGTCCCGGTCCGTGACCAGGACGCGGGCGCCCTCGGCGGCCAGCCGACGCGCGGTCGCCGCCCCGATGCCGCGCCCGGCTCCGGTGATCAGTACCCCGTAACCGTCGAGTCTGCGGCCCGTGCGCGCGCCGGTGCTCTCGTCGGACCGCTCGTCAGTTGGCTTCATCCGGCGATGATGTCGCCACCTTCACCGCCCGCACCAGTGCCTGGGCGCGCGGATCCGCCGTCACGCCCTTGCGCATCCCGTTCGTCACGTAGCCCAGCGCGATCCCCGACTCCGGGTCGGCGAAGCCGAGCGAGCCGCCGCGTCCCGGGTGGCCGAAGGAGCCGGGCCCGAGCAGCGGCGCCGCCGGTCCGTGCAGCATGAAGCCGAGGCCGAAGCGGGTGCTGACGACCAGGACGCGGTCGGGGCCCGCCGACTCCTCCGTACGGGCCAGGGTCAGCGTCGCGGGCGCGAAGAGGCGGTGGCCGTCGACCGGGCCGATCATCGCCGCGTAGCAGCGGGCCAGCGCGCGGGCGGTCGAGATGCCGCCGGAGGCCGGGAGTTCGGCGGCGCGGTAGGCCGGGTCGTTCTCGTCCGGCAGCGGATCGATGACGGCGAAGGCCCGCCGCGTCAGCGACCCGGCGTCCCCGTACGCGGCCGAGACGGACCGCTTGGGCCGCAGCCTGAGCGCGCCCCCGACGGCGGTGGGCTCCTCCACCGGGCCGATCCGGCCCACCCGGTGGGCCTCCTCGGCGGGCAGCCCGACCCAGAAGTCGAGCCCCAGCGGACGGGCGATCTCCTCGGCGATCCACCGGCCGACGGACCGGCCCGTCACCCGTCTGACCAGCTCGGACATCAGCCAGCTGTAGGTGTGCGCGTGGTAGCCGTGGTCGGTGCCGGGCTCCCAAGCGGGGCTCTGCGCTGCCAGGGCAGCCGGACCCGACTCGCCGTCGAGCGCCTGCGCCGGGGTGAGCGGCCGGTCCAGTACGGGCACGCCCGCGCGGTGCGACAGCAGATGCCGTACGAGCACCCGTTCCTTGCCCGCGGCCTTGAACTCGGGCCAGTACGTGCCGACCGGCGCGTCCAGGTCGATCTGGCCGCGCTGGTGCAGGAGCAGCGGTACGGCGGCGGCGATGCCCTTGGTGGCCGACCGGACGACCTGCGCCGTGTCCAGCGCCCAGGGCGCCGGGTCACCGGTCCCCGCCCCGTCCGCCCCCGCGTCAGCGGCTGTCGGGGCGACATCACGGGTGCCCGCCCAGAGGTCCACGACCTTGTGGCCGTCCCGGTAGACGGCGACCGCCGCGCCCTGTTCGCCCAGCCGGTCGAAGTTCCGTACGAAAGCGTCCCTGACCGGCTCGAAGCCCGCCTCCACCGTGCCCTGGACGTCCACGCCCGCACCCCTGCCGTCGTCCCGCCCCGCCCCGGCGGCGTGGCCCCCTCTATGGTGCAGCATTCCCGCCGGCCGCCCGGCCCCTCCCGGCCGGGCCGCCCCGACCGGAAGCGCCCTCTTGACCGGGGCATGCCACACCTCCAGGATGACCCCCGCCACTCCACACCCCCTGGAGGTTTCATGCGCACGCGATTACGCGGAATCGGCGGCACCGGCCGCAGACGGCCGGCGACCCTGGCCGCGGCACTGCTCCTGACCCTCGGGCTCGCCGCCACCGCCACGACCGCCGCCACCACCGCGTCGGCCGGCCCCCGGCCGCCCGGCTCCACCACGGCCGCGGGCGGGCAGGACACCCGGCAGTACGAGATCCAGCTGCACGCCACGTCAGCGACGCGCACCGCGCTCGCCAGGACCGGCGTGAGCATCGACGAGTCCGACGACGAGCGCGTGGTCGTCTCCGCGGGCCCGGGCCAGCTGGCCGAGTTGCGCGCGCTGGGCTACGAGCCCACGGCGCTGGGCGCGGTCCCCGACCGTACGGGGGGTGACGTCGTCACGCCGTACGACTTCCCGCCGGCCGACTCGGCGTATCACAACTACGCCGAAATGACGGCCGAGATCAGCTCCGTCATCGCGGCCAATCCGTCCCTCGCGAGCCAGCGCGTCATCGGCACCTCGTACCAGGGCCGGAACATCGTCGCCCTCAAGATCAGCCGCAATGTGGCGGTCGACGAGAACGAGCCCGAGATCCTCTTCACCCACCATCAGCACGCGCGCGAGCACCTCACCGTGGAGATGGCGCTGTATCTGCTCAAGGAGCTGACCTCCGGCTACGGCACCGATTCCCGGATCACCACGCTGCTCGATACCCGTGAGATCTGGATCATCCCGGACCTCAACCCGGACGGCGGCGAGTACGACATCGCCACCGGCTCCTACCGCAGCTGGCGCAAGAACCGCCAGCCCAACTCCGGCTCCACCGCCGTGGGTACGGACCTCAACCGCAACTGGGCCTACCGCTGGGGCTGCTGCGGCGGCTCCTCCGGCACCGCCTCCTCGGAGACCTACCGGGGCAGCGCCGCCGAGTCCGCGCCCGAGGTGAAGGTCGTGGCGGACTTCGTGCGCAGCCGGGTCGTGGGCGGCACCCAGCAGATCAAGGCCGCGATCGACTTCCACACCTACAGCGAGCTGGTGCTCTGGCCGTTCGGCTACACCACCGCCGACACCACCACCGGAATGACCGCCGACGACCGCAACGCGTTCGCGACCGTCGGCCAGAAGATGGCCGCGAGCAACGGCTACACGCCCGAGCAGTCCAGCGACCTCTACATCACGGACGGGTCGATCGACGACTGGCTGTGGGGCACGCACAAGATCTTCGCGTACACCTTCGAGATGTACCCGAGGACGAGTTCGTCCGGCGGCTTCTATCCGCCCGCCTCGGTGATCACCCGCGAAACGAGCCGCAACCGCGACGCGGTGCTCCAGCTGATGGAGAACGCGGACTGCATGTACCGCTCCATCGGCAAGCAGGCGCAGTACTGCTGACGTGACGGTCGTGCCACCGGCCCCGGCACACGGCGGCCGGTGGCACGACAGGGCTGCGTCACACCCGCCCCCACCCACGCGGCCGGGGCAGCTCACCGGCCGGTACGGTCACGAGGACCGGCGCGCGGTGGCAGTGGCAGGTGTACGCGTAGACGGCGCCCAGCGCACCCGACGCACCTGTCACGCCCGTCTCGACCGCCATGAGCAACGCCCGTGCCTCGTCGTCCGGATCGGCGGAGTCGGAGGACGACCAGGCCGCCCACAGGACGGTCACCACGAGCACCAGAAAGCTCAGGCCGAGCGCGACGACCCCCCAGAGCCGCACGTCACTGACGGGCTCAACCACCGGTCGTCCCACCGCCGTTGCGGACATCGCGGACATCGAACTCGGCGAACACGGTCTTCCCCACGCACCGGGGCTCCGTACCCCACCGGTCCGCGACCTCCGCGACGATCCGGAGCCCCCGCCCGAAACACTCACCCTCGGCCGGGACCGCGCGTACGGCAGCCGCTCCCCACGCGGATCACCGACCTCGACGCGCAGAGTGCCGGCCCGCAGGACGTTCCGCACCTGAAACAGCCTGCCTCGGATGCAGCCGTGCATCAGGGCGTTGGTGCCCAACTCGGAGACCACCAGCCCCACGGACCAGGCGAGTTCGGGATACCCCCACTCGGTCACCAGCTGCACGGCCCGGTGTCTGGCGAGGGTGACACTGCCGGCGACGGGGGCGTAGTTCAGCCGGTCCTCGTGCAGCACGGGCCCGAAGGGGGGCTCGGGGCAGGGGGGTTGGGGAACTGAGGCCATGGACGCGCACCTCCATGCGCGGTCGGGGGCGTTGCCCGTACATGCCCCGCTGGTCACCGTTGCGCTGTGGTACCCGGAAGGTGGGCGGGAGTTGATGTCCGGCCGGGACCTCGGACCGATCCGGGGGCCTCCGGGCGGCGCCCGGGAGCGAGAAGTGTGACGTTAGAGCCACTTCGGACCCGCCAGACGGCCGTGACGTCACAGTCTTCGGGATCATGGAGCCCAACCCTGTCCATACGCCCCTTTTGGGGCGTTTTGATGGGCGGCTGGAGGGCCCTCCGGACGGTACATGTGTCCTGAGGTGCATAAGGAGCCCATCCGGACGCAAAGACGGCCTCCGGAAGCCCACTTACCGCCACAAGCACCCCACCAACCCCACAACCCACACCACGGCGCCCAGCGGGGCATGTGTCCCAGCAAACAGCAGACCGTCAGCCGCCGAGACGGCGCGCCACCACCCCATCCCACTGCCGCGCAGCCCCGCAGGGCCCACCCACCCGCCAGACCCTGAACCGAGTGGCAGCCCGGCCGGTCTCTTGGGCAACCCCCACCCCCCGGCCGCCCCTCCCGCACCTGCACTTGCGACTCCGGGACAGGTGCCAAGGGTGGGCACAGCCCATCGCGCGGCGACGCGACGCAGGAGCGCCCTTTACACCTGCCCCGGAGACACGACACTCACAGCAGGAGGGGCGGCCCCCATCCCCACAACCCGCGCCACCCACCCACCCCGGGGCCACCTCGAACGCGTTCGTCACCGTCCCGCCGTCAGTTCATCAGATGGTGCGAACTCCTGCTTGACACCCGGCCGGTCCGGTCCGGGGCCCATACGCTCCATCGCACCGCCCGCCCGACTGACCGACTGACCGACCGAGGGCGGTACCCATCGCACTTTGGGGAGTGGACATGGCATCTACGGTTCGTAAGACCGTCACAGTGGTGGCGGCGGCTCTGGCGTCGCTGGGGATGGGAGGCGGCGCCGTCGCGGCGGCGGCGCCCGCGCCGGCAGCGCAGTGCGGCGGGGTGGAGTGCCCCAGCCTGCGGCCGGTCAACATCGCAGCCACCCAGGGCACGTTGAACGTCACACAGATGCAGCTGGAGAACCTCGGCGCGCTCGTCGTCGACGCCGTCACCGGGCAGCCCGTCCGGGGCGCGCTTGTCCAGTTCTACACCGCCGGCGGCCGGCTGCTCGGGGCCGCCCACACCAACTACAACGGCATCGCCGGGGTCGCCGCGCCGGAGAATCTCGGCCCCGGCACCGTCCAGGAACTGCTGTCCGGCTACGACGCCGTACTGCCCGGGGACGGCATCCACACCCCGGCCACCGCACACGGCGCGATCACCGTCGGAACCGACTGGGTGCCGCTCGGGAGCACGCTCTTCAGCGACCGTACGCTCAAGCGGAACGTGGTCCCGGTCGACTGGAGCCGGTAACCGTACCGATCTTCCACCGACGGGCCCGGCGACGCCCCTGGCAGGGGCGTCAATGGGCCCGTACCGCCCCCGGGTCGAAGCCGAACGGCAGCTCCAGGCGGTGTGCGCGCATCAGTTGGTCGTCGGACAGCAGCGCGCCCGTCGGGCCGTCAGCCGTGATCGTGCCCTCGCTGAGGATCACCGCGCGCGGGCAGAGTTCGAGCGCGTACGGCAGATCGTGCGTGACCATCAGCACGGTGATGTCCAACGACCGCAGGATGTCGGCCAGTTCACGCCGGGAGGCCGGGTCCAGGTTGGACGAGGGCTCGTCCAGGACGAGGATCTCCGGCTCCATCGCCAGTACGGTCGCCACCGCGACCCGGCGGCGCTGGCCGAAGGAGAGGTGGTGCGGCGGGCGGTCCGCGTACCGCGCCATCCCGACCTGTTTCAGCGCGGCGACGACCCGCGCCTCCAGTTCGGCGCCGCGCAGCCCGGCGGCGGCCGGGCCGAAGGCCACGTCCTCCCGTACGGTCGGCATGAACAGCTGGTCGTCCGGGTCCTGGAAGACGATGCCGACCCGGCGCCGGATCTCCGCCAGGTTCCGCTTCGCGACGGGCAGCCCGGCGACCGCGACCGTACCGGCGCCCGCCGTGAGGATGCCGTTGAGGTGCAGGACGAGCGTGGTCTTGCCGGCGCCGTTGGGACCGAGCAGCGCCACCCGCTCGCCGCGGCCGACGGTCAGGTCGACGCCGAACAGGGCCTGATGGCCGTCGGGATAGGCGTACGCGAGCCCGCGCACTTCCAGCGACGGCGGCAGCGACGGCGACGGCGACGCGGTGGGAGCTGTCATAGCGTCCAGCCAAGCAGACAGACCGCGAGCGCCGATACGGGGAGGGCCGCCGCGTACGCCCACTGCGTCCGGTCGGCCGTCACCTCGTCGATGACCGGCATGGTGCCCCTGTACCCCCGGCTCACCATCGCCAGATGCACGCGCTCACCGCGCTCGTACGAGCGGATGAACAGCGCGCCCGCCGACTTCGCCAGCACGCCCCAGTGGCGCGGACCGCTCGCCTCGAAGCCGCGTGAGCGCCGGGCGATCGACATCCGGCGCATCTCGTCGGTGATCACATCGCCGTAGCGGATCATGAAGGACGCGATCTGCACGAGCAGCGGCGGAAGCCGCAGCCGCTGGAGGCCGAGCAGCAGCGCGCGCAGCTCGGTGGTGGAGGCGAGGATCACGGAGGCGGCCACGCCCAGCGTCCCCTTGGCCAGGACGTTCCAGGCGCCCCAGAGGCCGGGGACGCTGAGCGACAGGCCGAGGAACGTCACCTGCTCGCCGGGGACGACGAAGGGCATCAGGACGGCGAAGGCCACGAACGGGATCTCGATCAACAGCCGCCGCAGCAGGAATCCGGCCGGGATCCGGGCCACGGCGGCGACCGTCGCGAGCAGCACGGCGTACAGCGCGAACGCCCATACGGCCTCGCGCGGGGTGGAGACCACCACCACGACGAAGCAGAAGACGGCGGCGAGCTTGCAGTGCGGGGGAAGCGCGTGGACCGGCGAGTGGCCGTGCCGGTAGAGCTTGTGGGCGTGGCCCGCGCCCATGTCAGACGGTCCCGGCGGGGACCTGGCCGGCCTCCTGGGCGCCGCGCCTGCGGCGCACCACCCAGAAGATCCCGCTGCCGACGGCGACGGTGGCGCCGACGCCGATCACCCCCGCGAGGCCGCCGGAGATCCGGCCGTCGGCGATGTCCTTGACGCCGTAGCCGGCCAGCGGGGAGTCGTCGGTGTGGTGCGGCTCGGTCTTCTTGTCGATGCCCTGGTCGGCGGCGACCTTCTCCAGGCCGTCTGGGCTGGACGACGCGTAGAAGGAGACGAACCCGGCCAGGACGAGCGCGGTGACCAGGCCGGTGGCCCAGAACGCGCGGGTGGAGCGCGCGGCCACCGGGCCCGCCGCCACCGGGGCGGCGGGCACAGGCACGGCCGCGGGCTCCGGCGCCGCGTCGACCAGCTCCCCGCCCACCCGCAGCTTGAGCGGCGCGGTCAGCCCCCGCGCCCCGTACACCAGGTCGGGGCGTACGGCGAGGACGGCGCCGACGGTCAGCGCCGTGATCACGGCCTCGCCAATGCCGATCAGCACATGGACGCCGACCATCGCGGTCAGCACCTTGCCGATCGGGATGTCCGTGGTCCCGCCGAGCGCGTACATCGCGGTGAAGGCGAGCGCGGCGGCCGGTACGGAGACCAGCGCGGCGACGAAGGACGCGGCGGTGACCGAGCGGCGGGTGCGGGGCAGGACCTTGACCAGGCCCCGGAAGAGCGCGTACGCGACGACGGTGGTCACCACGGCCATGTCGGTGATGTTCACACCGAGCGCGGTGAGCCCACCGTCCGCGAAGAGGATGCCCTGCATGAGCAGGACGACCGAGATACAGAGGACGCCGGTGTACGGGCCGACGAGTATCGCCGCGAGCGCCCCGCCCAGCAGATGCCCGCTCGTCCCGGCGGCCACCGGGAAGTTCAGCATCTGTACGGCGAAGACGAAGGCGGCGACGAGTCCGGCGAGGGGCGCGGTGCGCTCGTCCAGCTCGCGGCGGGCGCCGCGCAGGCTGACGGCGACGGCGCCCGCCGCGACGGCGCCGGTGGCGACCGAGACGGGGACGTTGATGAATCCGTCGGGCACATGCATGTCGGGGCTCCGCTCCCTGTTGCCGCGAGGACGGTGGTGCCGCGAGGACCGTGCGGCGGTGAACCGTCCGATAATAGAGCCCTCTTGCGAACACTTCGCAAGAGCGAGTGACATGCGAGTGGACCGGTTGCGGTTCCGCACAAGATTCCGTACGAATTGACAGAGTTTGTAGGATTAAGTCCTAAATGCTCGATAAACCGAGATAGACCGATACGCCGAGGAGCGATTCGATGTCACCCGTCGTCGAACAGCCCGCCAAGGCCCGCCTCATCACCGACGCCCCCCACCCCAGGACCGTCTCCGTGACTCTCCGCTACGACGGCGCGGATCCGCTGGCCATGCGTATCGTGTTCCCGCCCGAGGTCTCCCTGGACCGCGAGCGCGGCGAAGTGGTCTGGGCCTTCGCCCGCGACCTCCTCGAATCCGGCCTGCGGCTGCCCTCGGGCAACGGCGACGTCCAGGTGTGGCCCTGCGGCCGGGCACAGACCGTGATGGAGTTCCACTCGCCCGACGGGGTCGCGGTGGTGCAGTTCGACTCGGCGCCGCTGCGCCGGTTCCTGAGGAACTCGTACGCGCTGGTCCCGGCCGGCGAGGAGCGGCAGGACATCGAGGTGGAGAACGAGCTGAGCAAGCTGCTGCACCGAAGCTGAGCCAGCGCCCCCGCCCGCGCCCCCGCCCGCGCCCCGCCCGGCCGTGCGCGAACGGACAGCTCCCGGCTGGAAGCACCCGGAGCGGCAGCCCCCGGACAGGACAGCGGCCCGGTCCACACCCCCCACCGAGGTGTGCGACCGGGCCGCGTGTTCCGCTCCGGCTCCCGTCCCCACGGCGCCGGTGCGTGTCCGGGGCCGTGCACCGCTCTGGCGGCGGCCCCGGAGCTATCGGTGGATCAGGCGCGCACCAGCTCGCGGGCGGCACCCGGGCCGCCGTCGGGGCCGTCCCCGGCGCCGGAGGAGCCGGCCAGCGTCTTCTGGAGCGCCTCGCCCTCCACGTCCACGTTGGGCAGCAGCCGGTCCAGCCAGCGCGGCAGCCACCAGGCCCGCTTCCCGAGCAGCGCGAGCACGGCGGGCACGATGGCCATCCGGACCACGAAGGCGTCGAAGAAGACGGCGATGGCGAGCCCGAAGCCGATCATCTTGATCATCGACTCGCTGGAGCCGATGAAGCCCGCGAAGACGGCGATCATGATGACGGCGGCGGCGACGACCACCCGGGCGCCGTGCCGGAAGCCGGTGACGACCGCCTCGCCCGGCTGCTCGCCGTGGACGTACGCCTCACGCATCCGAGTGACGAGGAAGACCTCGTAGTCCATGGCGAGACCGAAGACCACGCCCACCATGAAGATCGGCATCATCGACATGATCGGACCGGTCTGCTCGACCCCGAACAGGCCCCCGAGCCAGCCCCACTGGAAGACCGCGACGACCGCGCCGAGCGCGGCGACCACGGAGAGCAGGAAGCCGAGCGCTGCCTTGAGGGGCACCAGCACCGAGCGGAAGACGAGCATCAGCAGCAGGAACGCGAGGCCGACGACGAGCGCGAGGTACGGGATGAGCGCGTCGTTCATCTTCTGCGAGAAGTCGATGTTCATCGCGGTGGCGCCGGTGACCAGGACTTCGGCCCCGTCGTCCGACTGCACCGTGGACCCGGTGTCACGGATGGAGTGGACCAGGTCCTCGGTCTTGACGGAGGAGGGACGGTCCTTGGGGATCACCGTGATGGTCGCGGTGTCGCCCGCCTTGTTGAGGGCGGGCGGGGTGACGACCGCGGCGGCGTCCATCTTCTTGATGCTGTCGGAGACCTTGGTGGCCGCCGCCTTGGCGTTGTTCTCGGCCTTGCCGTCGACCACGACCATCAGCGGCCCGTTGAAACCGGGGCCGAAGCCGTCGGAGAGCAGGTCGTACGCCTTGCGCTGGGTGGTGCTGGTCGGCTGTGAGCCGTCGTCGGGCAGACCCAGCTCCAGCGAGGCGGCCGGGACGGCGATGACGCCGAGCCCCACGACGGCCGTGACCAGGACGGTGACCGGCTTGCGCAGGACGAAACGCGCCCAGCGGGTGCCCATGTTGGGCTTCTCCTCGTCCTGCTCCTGGCCTCCGGCCGTACGGGCGGCCTTGTTCTCCAGCGCCGCGCGCTGCTTGCGTCCGTGCACCCGCTTGCCGGCGAAACCGAGCAGGGCCGGGATGAGGGTGAGCGCGATGAGGACGGCGATCACGACCGTACCTGCGGCGGCGAAGCCCATCTTGGTGAGCATCGGGATGTTGACGACGGCGAGGCCGACGAGCGCGATCACGACGGTGAGCCCGGCGAAGACCACGGCGGAACCCGCCGTACCGACGGCCCGTCCGGCCGCTTCCTCGCGGTCGCGGCCCTCGGACAGTTCGTTGCGGTAGCGGGAGACGATGAACAGCGCGTAGTCGATCCCGACCGCGAGCCCGATCATCATCGCGAGGGTGGAGGTGGTCGAGCCCAGATCCAGCACGTTGGCGAGCGCGGTGATGGTGGCGATACCGACGCCGACGCCGATGAGGGCGGTCAGCAGCGGCAGTCCGGCCGCGATCAGCGAGCCGAAGGTGATCACGAGCACGACGGCCGCGATCGCCACCCCGATGATCTCGGTGGCACCGGTCTCCGGCATGACCTGGAGCGCGTCACCGCCGATCTCCACCGTCAGCCCCTGGTCCCGGGCGTCGGTGCCGGCCTCTTCGAGCGCGGTACGGGTCGCGTCGGTCAGCTCCATCCCGCTGACCTTGTACGCGACCTGGATGTAGGCCGTCGTACCGTCCTCGGACAGGCCGCCCGCCTTGTACGGGTCGGTCACCGAGGCGACCTGCTTCGAGCTGTCCGTCAGCTCCTTGACGATCTTGCCGACCTCGGCCTTGTGGCCCGCTTCGGACATCTTCTCGTCGCCGGGCGCCTTGAAGACGACCCGGGCGGTCGCGCCATCGGCGCTGGCTCCGGGGAAGCGCTGTTCCAGGAGGTCGAATGCTTTCTGCGCCTCCGTCCCCGGTATGGAGAAGGAGCTGGAGGTGGCGGTGGACGCGGAGGCGGCGCCGACTCCGGCGAGCGCCAGCAGCGCCACCCACACCAGGGCGACATAGTGGCGGCGCCGGAAGGCGAGCCGGCCGAGCTTGTAGAGGAACGTGGCCACGAGGGCGTACTCCCGGGTCTAAGGAACGAACAGGGCATGGGGAGCCGGCCCGACGGCAGAGCGGTACGCGTCAGGTACTGCGAAGTGCTGGGGACACTACGGGTGGTACGGATGCTTCCGAAGATCAGACGCCGAGGGCGGGGAAGACGACGGCGTCGACGTAATGAGCGAGGAACGCCTGGTCCGGCGGCAGTCCCTCGATCAGCTGCCGGGCGGCGAAGGCGCCGACCAGCATGTGGGTGACATATTTCAGCGCGGGACTGTCCGCGGGGATCTCCCCGCGGTCCACGGCACGCCGGAGCAGCGTCCGGAGCCCGTCGATCTCGGGCTCGACGAGCAGCTCCCGCAACGCCTGGTACAGATCGGGATTGTCGTGCACGGCGTGGAACAGACCCCGCATCAGCGCGGCGTCCTTCTCCACCTGACAGTCGTCGACGTGCGACACCATGGCGAGGAAGTCCCCGCGCAGCGAACCGGTGTCGATCCGGCCCATGTGCAACGGCTTGCTGCTCCGCATCGCCCGGACGACCAGCTCGGCCTTGCTCCCCCACTGGCGGTAGAGGGTGGCCTTGCTGGAGTGGGTACGGGCGGCGACGGCGTCCATGGTGAGGGCGTCGTAACCGACCTCGCGCAGGAGGTCCAGCACGGCGGCGTACAGCTCGGCCTCGCGCTCGGGCGTGAGTCTGCTGCGTGCCATGGCCGGTCCTTCCCGATCCGAACGAAACGGTTTCGTACAGTACGAAGATAACCCCATGCCTCAGCGAAACGAAACCGTTTCGCTTGTGGCCTGCGCCACAGGGCGCCCGCGTCACCGCACCGGCGCCGTGGCTCGGAGGCCGCTCTACCGATGCTCCGAGGCTTCTCCTCCCGGCAGACCTCCACACCCGCCGTGCGCCATGGGTACCGTTCTGCGGTATGAGCCCCCACGGATGGAGCACGGATGCCTCACCGACCGCTTGAACGCCGCCGGTGCCTCATCGCCAGGGAGGCGCGCTGATGTTGGAAGAAGCCGAGGAGATCGGCCGCCGCGCCCGTCGTGCGCGGCTCCGTCTCGGGATGCCTCAGGCCGACCTCGCCGCCGCCCTGGGGAAGTCTCAAGGATGGGTGTCGAAGATGGAACGCGGCCTGATCGAGCTCGACCGTGTCGGTCTGCTCAACCTGCTCGCGACCGAGTTGCACGTGCACCCCAATGACCTGATCGGGCGCCCCTACAACAGCTCACCCGACGGGAATCAGTGGCAGGTCGCCGCGTCGTCCATCCTGCGCGAACTGCGCCGGTACGACCTCTCGCCCGTCTTTGACGGTACCCCACGGTCGGCCGGTCAGCTCTGGCAGGAGACCACCCGCCTGCACCGCCTCCGCGACGCAGCGGCGAACGTAGCGATTATTCAAGTCCTTCCCGACCTGTTCCGGGAAGCACGCGCCCTTGCCGAGGTATCCACCGGCCACGAGCACGAGGAAGCGTTCGCGATCTACGCCGTGTGCTGCAAGTTCGCGCATACCGCCGCACACGCCCTCGGACACCCCGAGTTGATCGCGATGTCGTGCGAGCGGGCCGCATGGTCCGCCCGCATGTCCGGCGACTCCGTCATGCCCGCTGTGGCCGACTGGATGCGCGTATGGGACATGTGGGCAACTGCGGATTGGGCGGACGCCGTCGCCCTCTCGGACAAAGCGATTCACAGCGTCCAACAAGCTTACGACCAGGGCGAACCTCTCGCAGTTCGCGCGTGGGGATCACTTCAACTGCGCGCGGCTGTATCAGCGGCACGGGGCGGGCGCCGAGCGGAAGCCGAGGATCGCATCGAGCATGCGAAGGCCGCGGCCAATCGACTGGGCGATTACGCCGGACCCCCGGTCCACGACCGGCATTCGCTCACATTCTCACCGGGCAACGTCCAGATTCACGCGATCAGTGTCACCCTGGAGATGCGGGAGCAGCGCAAGGCTCTGGCCATAAATCGGCGCACCAGCCCCGAGCTGGTCGCGGCACTCCCCAACTCCCGGCAGGGTCACCATCACATGGACCTCGCCCGAGCGTGGCTCTGGGACGGCAACCGGGACAAGGCGTTGAACGAGTTGGAAACGGCCGAGCGCGTCGCGCCTCAACTCATCCGCAACCATCCCATCGCGCGATCAACCCTGCGGAGCATCGTCTACGCCGAACGAGCGGCCACCCGCGAGAAGCTGCGCCGCATGTCAGACCGCTTTCGCCTCGACGAATGAGAGTGATATTCCTCCAGTTCATATTCGGCTGCCGTCCTGCCCCTAGCTTCGGTGCATGGCCGAACAGCCCTCGAAACAACTACCAGTGCGGGACGTCGAGTTAGGCGCAGGCGTCCCGTTCCACCCGCGACTCGGCGATCTCGCATCCGACCTCGCGCAGGGAGGACGCATCGGCGTCGTTGTCACCCTGCCGAGCGAAACCTCGGCGTCCTACCACCTGCGCCCGCCGGGAGGCGGACAGAACTGGTCGGCCAGGTCCGACGGCAGCACTCTGCGCCACGTCCCCGTACCGGTCACGCACGTCAGCCCCATGCAGCAGGATGTGCTCTACGACCACCGCGCACGGCAAGCCGCGCTGCCGGTTTGGGTCCATCATGAGGACGGCGGCAGGTCCGAGTCGGTACTCATCCTCACGCCCACGCAAGTTGAGTTGTGCAGCATCCAATTCGGACAGCTCATCGCGCGTCGCGAAAAGGCCGAGGAGCACGGGCGGTGAGCCCATCTCCCGCCGCGTATTCCTCCCCTCCTCGTCGAAAGCGGCGCGCCACCGCAGGCGTACGGCACGAAACGGCGCCCGATACCGAGCCTCTGTGTTGGACGTGATTGCCCAGCGCGGGGCCAGTGCCTCACAGCTCCTGTCCGGAGACGCACCGGCCCACTTCCTGATGGAGGACTCGTGCCCGAACTGATCGCCAGCCCGTTCCTCGACGAGTACCTCGTCTTACGCCCCGGTGACGACAACGGGATACAGATCCCGCGCGCCCGATACCTCGACCTGAGCAAGGCTGCGAGCACGGGCGCTGAGGTTCCGCGCTGGTTCGTCGACGGCGCGCGCCAGGCATGGGGGATTGACCTCCCCGCGCACCTGCCCTTGCGCGATACCGTCCTCGTACGCGCCCCCTCCCCGTATGGCATGGCCCGCGCGTCGTACGAGATCAACAAGGGCTGTGACTACGACTGTCCTCACTGCTACCTCGGGTTAAAGCGATTCGAGGGAATGCCTTGGGCCGACAAGGTCCGGCTACTCGACATCATGCGCGACGCCGGCGTGTTGTGGCTTCAGATCACGGGTGGTGAGCCACTGATCGACCGCGAGTTCCCCGAGGCGTACTCGTACGCCTATGGCCTCGGCATCATGCTGACGATCTCCACCAACGGGTCACAGCTCCACAAACCAAGGATCCTGGAGACTCTCACCGAACGCCCACCCCATCACCTGTCGCTCAGCGTCTACGGCGCGACCGAGGAGACATACGATGGGTTCACCCGCAACCGAGGCGCGTTCAGCCGCTTCATGCGTGGCCTCGACGCCGCTAGCGAGGCCGGCCTGCGCTTGCAGTTGAACATCGTCATCACGAAGGACAACGCCGACGAGTTCGCCGCCATGGAACGGCTCGCGGAGCAGTACGGCCAGGTATTCGTGTTCACCAACATGTCGCCCACCATCCAGGGCGATGCGACCCCGATCCCCGAACAGGCCGTCAAATACCTCCGCGAGCGGAAGCCGTTCACCGGCTGCAACGCCGGACACACGTTCTTCCACGCCGACCCGTTCGGCCACGCGTCCATATGCAAGATCGGCCGCGACCCTCACATCCCGTTGATGCGGGAAGGCATCGAGGGACTCAAGCGCCTCGGAGACATCGCCGACGGCCTACAGCTTCGCACCGGAGGCTGTGCCGACTGCACGTTCGGCCAGAAAACCGCCGACGGCAATCCAGGCGGCTGCACCACCTGCCGCCCCATGGCCAAGCTCTACCAGGAGGCGAAGGCACCACGCAGCATGTACTGCCAGCATCCCGACCCCGAATCAGTGAGGTGACATCCATGGCAACCAGCGTCGAGCCCCGCACCACGGACGAAACCGCGACCCGTAAGCCTCCCCCCGGCCCACTACCGGTAGCGATCACGTCCCGACCGATCGCTGACGACGAGTTCCGCGTCACGAAGGAGATCGGCACGTTCTCCGAGAGCCTCGGCTGCTCGTGCCAGGCCGACGACGACCAGCCGTACTAAACCCCGCACGCACCACGAAGCCGCCCCCGCCCGCGTAGGGTCGGGGCGGCTCGCCCGTCCACCACAGGAACCGCACATGCCCGTAGACCGCCTCCACTGGGACGACCTACCGCTCGCCGCGCGCGACGCCGTCGAGAAACGCACCGGCCCGGTAGTACGCGCCGCAACAGCCGACGCCGGCGCCAACTCCGGTATCGCCGCCACCATCCACACCGCCGACGCGACTCTGTTCGTCAAGGGCGTGCCCGCCGATCACCCGCAGGTCCGGACACAGCGGCGCGAGGCCGCGATCAACCCGTATCTGCCGCCGTCGTGTCCCCGGCTGCTGTGGCACGTCCAGGCCGGCGGATGGGACCTGATCGGTTACGAGCACCTCATCGGCCGCCACGCCGACTACGTCCCCGGTTCCTCCGATCTGCCGCTCGTCGCCCGGGCCCTGGTAGAGCTGCAGAACACCCCGTGCCCTGACATCGAACTCAAGCGCGCCGAGGACAGGTGGAGCGGATACACCGGCCCCGCGGGCGTCGAGGTGCTCGTCGGCAACACGTTGCTGCACACAGACCTCGCGCCGCACAACATGCTCATCACGACGCGTGGGCACCTCGTCGACTGGGCATGGCCGACCCGGGGAGCAGCGTGGATCGACCCCGCTGTGCTCATCCTGAGACTCATGGAAGCAGGGCACTCCGCCCCTGTGGCGGACGCGTGGGCGCGCGAGCAGTTCTCCTCGTGGGCGGCGGCCACGGACGCATCGGTGCGGATCTTCTCCGAGGCGAACGCCCGAACATGGAACGAGATCGCGCGCAACGATCCCCAGGTGTGGAAAAGGAACATGTCCCGCCTGGCCCAGCATTGGCTGACCTACTGGCAATCCGGCAGGTGAGACCGTCAACCGGCGAGACGGCCGGGCACCGCCGTGCACCGGTTACGGCGCCGGAGAGCGCCGCGCCTGCGGCGCGCGCGTTCCGCTCACGCCCGCGCACATCGCCGCCGTCATGGACGTAGGGAGCGATTTGCCGCGCGCACTCTGACACAGAGGGCCACTGGGGAATCCGCCCCCGTCCTCGCGCCCTCCACCCCCGGCGGACATCTGGGCGGTATGGGCGGGAATCGGCAGCCGCACCCCATCCACCAGTGGCCGCGCTGCCCGAACCGCACCCCCGAGGGCGCTCCCCGCGACGGCCCGGACCTCCACCGAGGCGCCCACGGTCACCAGCTCACCGACCCGCCCATGAACCCCGATGTTCCGCGCCACACGCCCGCGACCGCGGTGACGTCAGCTCTCGGTGTCGAGTTGGACGTGCTCGATGCCCTCGTCCAGGAAGGTGGCCAGGTCCTGGGCCTCGGCGCGGACGGCCTCCTGTTCCGGGGCGGTGAGGGCGCGCAGGGGGCTGATGCGAAGCCGGTGGTCGCGTACGGCCCAGGTGGCGGTGACGCGGCCGTCGACGAGGACCGTGCGGTGGCCCGCGACGGACAGGCCGAGGTGGGGGACGTCGATGACGCGGCCGCGGTCGTGGTAGCCGAGGATGGCGTTGTCGAAGGCCGGGAGGAACCGGACGGGGGCCGGGGTGTCGGGGTGGGGGCGGGGCGCGTCGGGCAGATCGAACAGCTCGCGGCCGCGTTCGTCGCGGAAGACGACGAGTTCCTCCCGGGCGGCCTTGACGGCGGCGGGGAGACCGGCGAGGCCGCACCAGGCGCGCAGGTCCGCGCCGGCGGCGGGCCCGTAGGCGGCCAGGTAGCGGCGCAGCAGCTGCTGCCCGACGGGATCGCCGTCCCCGGTGGGCAGGGGGTCGATGTCCCGCTCCAGCCAGGTGGCCAACGGCAGGTTGCGTACGCCGGCGCTCCGGTGCCACAGGCCGCGCGGCGGAAGTTGGACCATGGGGACGAGGGCGGCGACGAGCAGCTCGCCCAGGACGCGGCGCGGCGGGCCGGGCCAGCGGTCTTCGACGGCCTGTACGAGCTGGCTCATGGTGCGGGGCTGCCGGTCGGCCATGACCGCGCGGCCGACGGCGGCGACCTCGTCCAGGTCGATGCCGGCCAGTTCGCGCCGGTAGGTTCCGACGACCCGCTGACGGAGCATCGTGTCGTGGCGGGCCCGCCAGGCGAGCGCGTCGTCGGCGGTGACGAGGTGGACGGTGCGGCGCATCAGGTGGGTGCGCACCACCGTGCGGCCGGTCAGCGCGTCGTCCAGTTGACCGGGCTCGAAGCCGGACAGGCGGGACCACAGCCCGACGAAGGGTTCCTGCGGCTCCTGCGCCTGGAGGCCGCACAGGTGGGCCACCGCCTCCGCCGTGGAGGTGCCGCTGCGCCGGAGCAGGTGCTGACGGGCGAGGGTGGCGCGGTTGAGGGCGCGGGCGTCAAGGACAGTCATGGCCATTCTCAGGCGACAGCTCGCTCGTGGGACGGGCGTCGGCGCAGGTCGGGGTGGGTGAGGGAGGGCGGGGTGCGGGAGACGTCCAGCGGGCCGATGTCGGTGCCGGGCGGGACGATCGCGTCGATCTTGTCGAGGATGTCGTCGTCGAGGGTGAGGGTGGCGCCGGCGAGCAGGTCGTCCAGCTGGCCCCTGGTGCGCGGGCCGATGATGGCGGAGGTGACGTCGGGGTGGCTGGTGGCGAAGGCCATGGCCAGGTGCGTGAGGGAGTGTCCGGCTTCCTCGGCGAGGGCGAGCAGCCGCTCGACCGCGTCGAGCTTGCGCTCGTCGGTGAGGTGCCGGGGGACCCAGTGCATACGGGCGTTGTCGGGCCGCGGCGCGTTCTTGCGGTAGTTGCCGGTGAGCAGGCCCATGGCCAGCGGGCTCCACACCAGAACGCCGAGGCCGTAGCGGTGGCAGGCGGGCAGGATCTCCCGCTCGATGCCGCGGTTGAGGAGGGAGTAGGTGGGCTGCTCGGTGCGCAGGCGGTGCAGTCCACGCTGCTGGGACACCCACTGGGCTTCGACGATCTCCGAGGCCGGCAGGTTGGAGGAGCCGATCGCGCGGATCTTCCCGGCCCGTACGAGGTCGGTGAGCGCGGAGAGGGTCTCCTCGATGTCGGTGTGCGGGTCGGGGTGGTGGATCTGGTAGAGGTCGATGTAGTCGGTCCGCAGCCGCTTCAGCGAGCCCTCGACCGCCTGGACGACCCAGCGCCGGGAGCTGCCGCCGCGGTTGGGGCCCTCGCCCATCGGTCCGTTGAACTTGGTCGCGAGCACGACGTCGTCGCGGCGTCCCTTGAGAGCCCTTCCGACGATCTGCTCGGTCTCGCTGTAGCCGTAGACGTCGGCGGTGTCGATGAAATTGATGCCCGCGTCCAGCGCCCGGTGGATCATGGCCACGCAGTCGTCGTGATCCGGGTTGCCCGTCCTGCCGAACATCATGGTGCCCAGGCAGTAGGCACTGACTTCGATGCCGGTCCGTCCCAGCTTCCGCATGCGCACGGTGACCCGCTTCCTTCCGCTTCTCTGCTTCTGTACTTCTCTACTTCTGTACTTCTCTACGTGTCCGGTGCCCGCGCCGTCCGGGCCGCCCTTGTGGCTGCGGCGGCCCGGACGGCGTAGGCATGTCAGGTCCGGTCAGGCCGGTCCGCGGGTTCAGCCGTTGTACGGAGCGGTGACGTCCAGGACCCAGGTGACGCCGAAGCGGTCGGTGAGCATGCCGTACAGCGGCGCCCACTGCGCGGGCTCCAGCGGACTCACGATGGTCGAGCCCTCGGCGAGCCTGCTCCACAGGGCGCTGATCTCCTCGGCGTCGTCGCCGCGCACGGAGACGAAGAACGCGTTCTCGCCCTGGTTCCAGGGCAGCCGCGAGGGCACGTCGTAGGCCATGACGTGGAAGCCGTCGTCGCCGGCCACCTCGCCCCACATCACCCAGTCCGCCTCGCTCTCGTTCTGCACGGCGCCCGCGTCCTTGTAGGTGACCGCGACCGTACGTCCGCCGAAGACGGACTGGTAGAAGTCCAGCGCCTCACGTGCGGTGCCCCGGAAGTTCAGATGAGTGGTGGTCGTGACGGACATGACCTGCTCCTTGCCTCGATGTGACGAATGCGCGCCGCCGCCGGGCCGTCGATGCCGAGCGGCGACTGCCGTGACCAGGGGGCCTGTCGCGCTGCCTCCCGTGCGGCTCGTCCGTCACGATGGCAGAGGTACCGGACAGGTTGTGTCCGGTACTTCGGGGAGTATGGGTGTCATGCATAAGACGTCCGCCCGGCTGCTCGCGCTGCTCTCGCTGCTCCAGACGCCCCGTGACTGGTCCGGCGACGATCTCGCCGAGCGTCTCGGCATCACCTCGCGCACCGTGCGCCGTGACATCGAGCGCCTGCGCGAACTCGACTACCCGATCACCACCGTCAAAGGACCGGCCGGCGGCTACCGCCTGGCGGCCGGCGCTCACCTGCCGCCCATGCTGTTCGACGACGAGCAGGCCGTCGCCCTGGCCGTCGCGCTACAGACCGCGGCCACCGGCACCGCCGTCGCCGAGGACGCCTCCCGCGCGCTGGCCACCCTCCGCCAGGTCATGCCGCCCCGCCTGCGCCACCGCGTCGACCTGTTGCGGATCACCGCCGTCCAGCCGCCCGCGGCGGCCGGCGACACCCCCCAGGCCGACGCTCAGGTTCTGATGGACCTGAGCCGCGCCATCCACGCCCACGAGGAACTGCGCTTCGACTACGCCCCGGGTCGGCCAGGCACCTCGGCCGATGACGCCCGCCGCGTACAACCCCACCACCTGGTCACCTGGCGTCATCGCTGGTACCTGGTGGCCTGGGACCTCCACCGCGAGGACTGGCGCACCTTCCGCGTCGACCGCGTCCGGCCCCGCACGCCCACCGGCCCCCGCTTCGCCCCGCGCGAACTCCCCGGCGGCAACGTCTCCACCTTCATCACCAGCCGGTTCCGCGGCAACGACGGCACCACCACCGACTGGCCGTGCCGAGGCGAAGTCGTCCTCCACCTACCGGCCGCCGACGTCGCGCCCTTCGCGCAGGACGGAATCGTCGAGGAACTCGGCCCCCGGCACTGCCGGCTCACCCTCGGCTCCTGGTCATGGACCGGACTCGCCGCCACCGTCGGCCGCTTCGACACCGACATCGAGGTCATCGGCCCGCCCCGACTGGCCACGGCATTCGCCGACCTCGGCGCCCGCTACACCCGCGCCGCGCGGCACGTCACAGGGCAAGAGACCGGTCCGACGCCGTGAACAGTGTCCGGCGGAGAGTCTCCGGTGAAGAGTGTCCGGCGAGGAATGTCCGGCGAACCGCGCCGCAACCCGCCCGCACGCTCCGGAACCCGCGTTCAGGAGGCGCGCCACCCCCGACAAGTGCAGCATGGGGGAGGTGAGTGACGAGACCGCGTATCTCCGCTTCCCGCACCTGCACGACGACTCCCTGTGCTTCGTCGCCGAGGACGACCTCTGGATCGCCCCCCTCGCCCCGGCCGGGCAGCGGCCCGAGCGGGCCTGGCGGGTGACCGTGGACCGCACCAGGATCGGCCACCCCCGGTTCTCGCCCGACGGCAGCCACATCGCCTACACGACCTGGCGCAGCCTCGATCCGGAGATCCATCTCGCCCCGGTGGCGGGCGGCCCCTCCCGGCGGCTGACCTACTGGGGCGCCACCGACACCCGGGTCTGCGGCTGGACCCCGCCCGACCGGGACGGCGAGGCGCAGATCCTCGCCGTCTCCTCGCACGGCCAGCCCTTCTCGTACTTCGCCTGGGCGTACAGCCTGCCCACCGACGGCTCCCCCGGCGGCGCGCTGCCCTGGGGTCCGGTGACCGACATCGCCGTCGCCGACCTCGACGGCGAGCGCCGTACGCTCCTGCTCACCGGGAAGCCGCCGCACGAGCCCGCCGCCTGGAAGCGGTACCGGGGCGGGGCGACCGGCCGGCTCTGGCTGCACGGCGAGCGGCTGCTCGCGGACATCGACGGCCATCTCGACTCGCCCATGTTCGTGGCCGGGCGCATCGCCTTCCTCTCCGACCACGAGGGCGTCGGCAATCTCTACTCCTGCCTGCCCGACGGAACCGATCTGCGCCGCCACACCGACCACGACGCCTTCTACGCCCGCCACGCCTCGTCCGACGGGCGCCGGGTGGTCTACCAGTGCGCGGGCGACCTCTGGCTGGTGGACGGGCTGACCCCCGACTCGGTGCCGCGCAGGCTGGACGTACGGCTCGGCGGGCCGCGCGCGGGACGGCGCGGCTACCAGGTCCCGGCGGGCCGCCACATCGACGGGCTCTCCGTGGACCTGACGGGCCGGGCGAGCGCCGTCTCCGTACGCGGCAGCCTGTACTGGCTCACCCACCGCGACGGCCCGGCCCGCACCATCACGGACACGCCGGGCGTACGGGTCAGGAACCCGGTGATGCTCGGCAGCGGCGGCCAGGTCGCCTACGTGACGGACGCGGACGGCGAGGACGCCGTCGAGATCGCGTATCTGCCCCGGGCGAGCGGCGACCGGCAGCCGCGACGGCTCGCCGCCGGGCGGCTGGGCCGCGTCCTGGAGATGGTCGCGGACCCGGAGGGGAAACGGATCGCGATCGCCTCGCACGACGGGCGGCTGCTGCTGGTGGATGTGGCGGACGAGGCGGACGAGACGGACGGGGCGACCGCGACCGAGCCCACGGATACGGATACGAAGACGGACACGGAAGCGGAAGCACCCCCCACGCCCCCCGCACCCCCCGACCCCGTCACCGAACTCATCCGCTCCATCAACGGCCCCGTCACCGACCTCGCCTTCTCCCCCGACGGCGGCTGGCTCACCTGGTCCCACCCCGGCATCGGCCGCTCGCTGCGCCAGATCAAGCTCGCCAAGATCTCCGGCAGCTTCGCCCGTACCGTCGTCGATGTCACCAACGGCCGGTTCGAGGACGAGAACCCGGTCTTCACCAGCGACGGCCGCTACCTCGCCTTCCTCTCCTGGCGCGGCTTCGACCCGGTGTACGACGTGCACACCGGCGACCTCTCCTTCCCGCTCGGCTGCCGCCCCTATCTCGTCCCCCTCTCCTCCGCGACCCCCTCCCCCTTCGCGCTCTCCCCCGACGGCCGTCCGGCGGCGGGCGGGCTCGATCCCGCGCTGAGCGACTCGGGCGACGGCACGGTCACGGTCGAGGTCGAGGGCCTCGCCGACCGGGTCACCCCCTTCCCCGTCACCGCGTCCAAGTACTCGGCCCTCCGCCCGGTCGCCGGGGGCGGGCTGGTCTGGCTGCGCTGGCCGATCTCGGGGGCGCTCGGCGAGACGTTCGCCAACCCGGCGGACATGTCGGGGCGGCCGACCCTCGAACACTTCGACATCGCCAAGGCGCGCAGGAGCGAACTCGTCTCCCACCTCGACTGGTTCGCGACCAGCGGCGACGGCAGCAGGCTGGTGGTCGTGGACGACGGCGAGCTGCGCGCCGTACCCGCCACCGAGCTGGGCGACCTCGACACGACCGTCTTCCTCGATCCCCGGCGCATCCTGCACGACGTCGACCCGGCGGCGGAGTGGCGCCAGGCGTACGCGGAGGCGGGCCGCGTCATCCGCGCGTACTTCTGGGAGCCGGAGATGTGCGGCATCGACTGGGACGGTGTCCTCGACCAGTACCGTCCGCTGCTCGAACGGGTCGCCTCCCCCGACGAGTTCGCCGATCTGCTGCGCGAGGTGATGGGCGAACTGGGCACCTCCCACGCCTATGTCACCCCGGCCAGGCGCAACGAGGGCCCGCCGCACTACCAGCGCGCGATGGGCCTGCTCGGCGCCAACCTCGTGTGCAGGGACGGGGACTGGACGGTCAAGCGCATCCTGCCCGGCGACTCCTCGGACTCCCGGGCGCGCTCACCGCTGGCGGGTACGGGGATCCGCGAGGGCGCGGTGCTCACCCACGTGGACGGGCGCCCGGTGGACCCGGTGACCGGCCCGTACCCGCTGCTCTCCGCCGCCGGGGGCACCACGGTCGAACTCACCTTCCGCCCGGCCGCGCGCGAGGGCCGCGAGAGCAAGGACGAGCGGCACCGGCGGGTCGCTGTGGTGCCGCTGATCGACGAGCGGCCGCTGCGCTACCAGGACTGGGTGGCCAAACGCCGGGAGGCCGTACGGGAGATCAGCGGCGGCCGGTGCGGCTACCTCCACATCCCCGACATGGGCGGCTCGGGCTGGGCGCAGTTCAACCGCGATCTGCGCCTTGAGGTCTCCCGGCCCGCGCTGATCGTGGACGTGCGGGGCAACGCGGGCGGGCACATCAGCGAGCTGGTGGTGGAGAAGCTCAGCCGCCGGATCGTCGGCTGGGACCTGACCCGCGACGCCCAGCCCGTCTCGTACGCCTCCAACGCCCCACGCGGCCCGGTGGTCGCGCTGGCCGACGAGGCGACCGCCTCCGACGGCGACATGATCACCGCGGCGTTCAAGCTGCTGAACCTGGGGCCGGTGGTCGGGCAGCGCACCTGGGGCGGGGTGGTCGGCATGACGGGACGCCACCGGCTGGCGGACGGCACGGTGATCACGGTGCCGATGAACGCGGCCTGGTTCGACGCGTACGGCTGGTCCATCGAGAACCGGGGCGTGGCGCCGGACGTGGAGGCGCTGCGTACCCCCCTGGACTGGGCGGAGGGCCGGCACGCACAGCTCGACGACGCGGTGTGGATGGCCCTCGACCTGCTGGCCGGACACCCGGCGTCGACCCCGCCCGGTTACGGAGCGGTCCCGGACCTGCGCCGCCCGCCGCTGCCACCGCGCGCGAGGTAGCGGTGGCGGGGTGGCGACCGTGGGTGCTCCCGCGGGCCGGGTCGGTACTGCCGGCCGAGACAGTCCGCGAGTCCGGCCTGGAGAGCCGCGATATCGGCGGCACTGACGCCGAGGCGCAATCCGCGGGCCGTGCACGATCCGGGTTGGACAAGCCGGATCATCGCAGGCCACGGGGCACCTTTTGCAGTTTGTGACGAAACTTCACCACCCTGGGAATTCGGGGTGCAACACCGAGGCCAGCCTGGAACAACTATCACAGGAACGCTAGCTTAGGCCGCACACAGGGTGTCGCCGGTAATCCGATCCACCCGGGCAACACCGAGTGAATCTCAAGAACTATCGCCGCATAAGGGCCCACCCCATGGAGAACGGCCAAAAGCGAGCACAGGAAAGGCTCCCACCAGTGCACAAAAAAGACAATGGCAGGCCGGTGTCCGAAAATGGCCGCCGCGTCCACCCCGCCGCGCGGCAGAGCCCCCTCCAAGGCGCCCTCGCTCTGCAACGCACCGCGGGGAACGCCGCCATGGCACGCGTCCTGCAACAGGCAGGGCATCCCTGGGCCCAGCATCAGCACACTGCCGGCTGCGGCCACACCGCCGCCGAGCCGGCCGCCGAGCCCGCACCGGTGCAGCGCTCGACCGTGCACGACGTGCTCCGCACCCCGGGCCGACCCCTGGACCAGGCGACGCGTTCGGACATGGAGCAGCGGCTCGGCGACGACTTCTCCGACGTTCGCATGCACGACGACGCCGCCGCCCGCAGGTCCGCCAGCGAGGTCGGCGCCCACGCCTACACCTCGGGCCACCACATCGTGCTCGGCAAGGGCGGGAACAGCAAGCACACCCTGGTCCACGAGCTCACCCACGTCATACAGCAGCGCAAGGGCTCGGTCTCCGGTACCGACAGCGGCGATGGCTTGTCGATCTCCGACCCTTCCGACCGATACGAGCGCGAGGCCGAGGCGAACGCGACTCGCGTCATGCGGCGGGCAGTGGACACAACAACACCGCAGGCCCCCGCGCGCACCTCCACGCCGGACGCCGCCGGACATGCCACGTCGCCCGCACAGACGCCCGTCCAGCGCTATCAAGTGGTGCAACCGGGCGCCGAGAACTATCCCAAGATGCGCCACCAACCCGATGGCGAGCGGGCCACGGACGCGACGGGTGACACCGGCTTCTTCAGCAGCCAGACAAGGGGCGGAAACGGCAGTTTCTTCGCCGACCCCCAAGCGCACACCAAGGAACTCCAGGCAAACATCGTCTACAACGGCAGCGTACCGCTGCGCATCTCGGACAAAGCGGATCTCGCCGTTGAGGACGGAGCTGAAGCCAAGTGCTTCTACGCCACCCTGGCACACGTCTCGGCGGCGAACAAAAAGCTGGAAAAGCAGAAGGGGAAGGTCCGCCTCATCGCCACCAGTCGCCAACTGAAGATCGCCCGGGCCGGAAAGTCCGATACCGTCCTCCACCAAGTTTTCCCCGAGGTGCCAAAAAAGAAGCAGATGGCCACTGACGTCAGAACACCTCAGCGGTGCAACGAGATGGGCGAGTTCGTCAGTGGCTTCTCCGGAGCAGCCACTACAGGAATCCAGCTCTGGGAGGACACCCTGGTCGCAATCCTTGACCGAGTGGAGAAATCGAGTCGGCATTCCAAGGCGCAGAGAAATGCGAAGAAGATGGCAGACAAAGGCGATATGGCCGGATTCATGAAGTGGTCCCATGAGCTGAGCGGTACCTACCAGGAATACCAGGCGCGCTATCCCGACGATGTCAAGAAGGCGATCAAGAAGCTCGACGTCAGCGAGTACCTGGTACCAAAGCTCGGCGTCCCGATCACGACCGTCGGCTACGGGAACGCAGAGCAGGAAGAATACCGGGCGGCCAACAGAGGCACCTATTTCGACTACCACTTCGGAACGCCCGTCGCTGTCAGCGGCGAAGATTACATCACTATGGAGAACTACGCCCGGCATGATCCGGACGTCTCTACCAAAACCGCTTCCCGTGACGATCCACTCTATTTCTTCAGCATGTACGGAACCCGCGGTTCCCAGAGGTGGCACGCCGCGCAGGTCGACACCGGGGGCTTCCTCGGCGCGATCCTCTCCGTCCGGCTCAGCTGACTCCGTCCGGCTCAGCTGACCGCAGGGATGTGAGGTCACCACAGGGCCCCGGCGTTTGCCGGGATCGTCCGAACTTGAGCGGATCAGTACAGATGGCGGGCCTGCGACGCACGTGAACAAGGCACCCGTGGATCATGGAGCTCTCTACGCTTCAAGGTCCACGGGTGCCGTTTTCGTCCCGCCAGCATCTCCCACCCCGGCTGCGGATGTTGATGCTGAAGCCGGCCCGGTCCGGGTCGGTGATCGGGGAGCCGGGTGCGCTCTCCTCGAAGCACCGGAGCGGCGCCGCGTCAGTGGTCGAAGCGGTCGTCCATCTCGTCGCGCGCGTCCTGGGCCCTCGACCGGCCCTGGTCGCGGGCGTCCTGCGCGCGGTCCTTGTTCTTCGACGGGTCCTTCTTCTCGTCCGCCTTCGCCTTCGCCTGGTCGGCGAGCTGCTGTGCCTTGTCCTTGAACTGGTCGGAAATGCCCATGGAATGTCAGCTCCTGAATCTTGGGGGCCCGGGAACCTTCAGGGGTGGGGCCTCGACCAGACTGACACGAGCCGACATTCCACGCATTTCGATCAATTACCCAGCGTACGGTCCCGTTCGTCGGCCTCCCCGCCCGCGCCCACGAGCCCCTTGGTCACGTCCCCGAGCCGCGGTTCGAGGCGCCGCATCTCGCGCCGCCCGACCGTGGCGATGACCCCGGGCAGATATCCCCGTACGCCCTGGGTGCCGCGCAGCCACCACTGCGCGTACACGTGCGGGGCGCGCCGCTCTATCCCGGCGACGAGACGGTCCACGGCCGGGCCGAGCGGATACGTACGGTTGGCGGGCCAGGGCAGCCGCCGCCGCAGCTCGCGCATCGCCGCGTCCCGGTCGGCGCCCCGCACCATGTCGGTGTCCGTCCAGGACAGATAGCCGACGCCGACCCGTACCCCCTGGTGAGCGACCTCGCCGCGCAGACTGTGCGCGAACGCCTCGACGCCGGACTTGGACGCGCAGTACGCGGTCATCATCGGCGCGGGCGTCATCGCGGCGAGCGACGCTATCTGGAGGAAGTAGCCGCGGTTGCGCCGCAGCGCCGGGAGGAAGGCCCGCGCCGTCACCGCGCCGCCGATCAGATTGACCTCGATGACCCGGCGCCACGCGTCCGGGTCGGAGTGCTCGAACGGTCCGCCGGAGGCCACCCCCGCGTTGGCCACCACGATGTCGACCCGGCCGAAGCGCTGTTCGACCTCCGCGGCGACCCGGGCCATGGCGGTGGCGTCGGTGACATCGGCGTACCAGTGGTCGCACTCCGCGTGCAGCCGCCCGGCGACCCGCTTCAGCTCCGCCGCCTCCAGGCCGACGAGCGCCACCTTCGCGCCGCGCGCGGAGAGTTTGCGCGCCAGCAGCTCCCCGACGCCGCGCGCCGCGCCCGTGACGACGGCGACCTGCCCTTCGAGCTGCCGGAAGCTCCGCCGGCCCGCGCCACCCGTACCGCCCGCGCCGCTCGGACGGCTTGTACCGCCCGCGCCACCCGTACCCCCACCCGTACCCCCACTCGTACCGCCGCTCATGTCGTCGCCTCCTCGGCGCCCGTGGTCAGATACGTGGTGCTCAGCTCGCGGATCGCCCCGGTGACGACCTCCGGTGCCTCCACCGGCGTCATGTGCCCGACGCCGGTCAGTACGGTCAGCGATACGCACTTCGGCAGCGCGGCGGCCAGCGCCCGCGCCCCGCCCGGCGGGGTCAGCCGGTCACCGCCGCCGGCGATCACGGCGGTGGGTACGGTCAACTCCCGTACCTCCGCGTCGAGATCCAGCTCGCCGAGGACGCGCGACCAGCCGACCCGGACGGGCCTGGGGCACGCGTGCACGAGACGCGCGCACTGCGCCACCCGGTCGGGGGCCGCGCCCGCGCCCATCGTCCCGTACCGCAGCAGCCGCTTCGAGACCGGTGTGACCGGCCCCAGCGGGAGGGGTGCCCCCAGGATCCGCCGGGTGAGCGCGGTCCGCACGCGCCCGGCGCGCATCGGCACGATGCGCGTGTGGAAGTCCAGCCGCGAGCTGCCGGTGCTGCACAGCAGAACGGCAGCGGCGTGCTCCCGGAAGGCGGGCCGGCGCGCGGCGGCCATCATCGTCATGCCGCCCATGGAGTGCCCGGCGAGCACGGCGCGCTCGCCGGGCTCCAGGGTGGCCGCGAGCACCGCCTCCAGGTCGTCGGCGAGCGCGTCCGTGGAGTAGCCGGCGGAGTGGCCCGCGGAGCGGCCCGCGCTCCCCGAGGGCGCGGGGGTGCGGCCGTGTCCGCGCTGGTCGTAGGCGATCACCCGGTGGTCGACGGCGAGGTCCGCGAGCTGCGCGGCCCAGAAGCGCAGGGAGCAGGTCCAGCCGTGCGCGAGGACGACGGCGGGCCGGCCCTCCTCGCCGTACACCTCGGCGTGTATGCGGGAACCGTCGGCGGAGCGTATGGACACTTCGCGTTCCCTGGGCGGCTGCCTCATCGGACGGCCTCCTTCCCGCTCATACCGCTCCCGGTGCGGGACCCGGCGCGGATCACCTCGTACTCCGCGAGGTTCACCTCCCGGGTCGCCCGCCGGAACTCGGTCGTGGTGCCCGGCCAGACGGTGGTGTTGCGGCCGTTCGCGTCGAGGTACCAGCTGGTGCAGCCGCCGGTGTTCCAGACCGTGCGGGCCATCCGGCGCTGCACCCGCTGGTTCCAGACGCGTACGGCCGCGGCGCGCGGCGAGAGCGCGACCGGCGTGGATTCGCGGCCGGAACCCCGGCCGCTGAGGCCGTCCAGCTGCCGCAGATAGTCGGCCATGTAGTTCAGCTGGGACTCGATCATCAGGATCATCGAGGAGTTCCCGAGCCCGGTGTTGGGCCCGATGATCGTCATCCAGTTGGGGAATCCGGCGGCGGTCGCGCCGCGCAGCGACTCCGTGCCGTCCTTCCACGCCTCGGCGAGCGTGATGCCGTCAGCGCCCACCACCCGGTCGGTGATCGGTGTGTCCGTGACATGGAAGCCGGTGCCGAAGACGATCGCGTCCGCCTCGGTGCGCGTACCGTCCGCCGCGACGAGCGTCGAGCCGCGGACCTCGGCGAGGCCGGAGGCGACCACGTCGACGTTGGGGCGCGCCAGGGCCGGATAGTACGAGCTGGAGAGCAGGATGCGCTTGCAGCCGATGCGGTACGAGGGCGTGAGCTTGGCCCGCAGCGCCGGGTTCTTGACCGACTTCGTCATGTTGGCGCGGGCGAGGGACTCGACCAGCCCGAGTTCGTTCGGCCGTTTGGTGAACGCCTGGATCTGCAACTCCCTTATGGACCAGAGCAGTCCGCGCCGCACTCGCCCGGTGAAGGGCAGTGCGCGGTGCAGCCCGCGCTCCGCCGCGCTTATCGCCCGGTCGACCCGGGGCATCACCCATGGCGGGGTCCGCTGGAAGAGCGTCAGCCGCGCCACCTCGGGCTGGATCGCGGGGACGATCTGGATGGCGGAGGCGCCGGTACCGATCACCGCCACGCGCTTGCCGCGCAGGTCGTAGCCGTGGTCCCAGCGCGCGGAGTGGAAGACCTTGCCGGGGAAGCCGTCGAGCCCGGGGATGTCCGGGATCTTCGGGTCGGAGAGCGGGCCGGTCGCCGAGACGATCACATCGGCGGTGAGGGTGCCGCGCGCGGTCTCGATCTCCCAGCGCAGCGCGTCGTTGTCCCAGCGCATCAGCCGCACCTCGTGGTCGAGCCGCAGATGCGGCCGGAGCCCGAAGGTGTCGGCGACATGCTCCAGATACGCCCTGATGTGCCGCTGCCCGGAGAAGGTGCGCGGCCAGTCGGGGTTGGGGGCGAAGGAGAACGAGTAGAGGTGCGAGGGCACGTCGCAGGCGCAGCCGGGGTAGCTGTTGTCCCGCCAGGCCCCGCCGACGGAACCGGCCCGCTCCAGGACGACGAAGTCGGTGACGCCCTCTCTGCGCAGCCGGACGGCCGCTCCCAGACCACCGAATCCGGATCCGATCACCGCCACGCGTACGTGCTGGCCCTCGCGCACATGCCGGCCCTCGCGTACGTGCTCGTCCTGGCCCATACCGCCTCCTGACCCACCAACGGGAAAACGATGCCAGCAATCACTGGCACAGTGCGGAGACTAGGGCAGCTCCGTACTCATGGGTAGGGGGCGGACCCGACCAAGTGTCCGGGAGGGGACATAGGCTTCCCGGCATGGCAGAAGGTCGCGCGCACCGTGAGTACCGCATGGAGGAGCTGGCCCGGGAGGCGGGCATCACGGTCCGCACCGTGCGCTTCTACCGCGAGCGCGGGCTGATCCAGCCACCCCGCCGCGAGGGCCGGATCGCCTGGTACGACGACGGTCACCTGGCCAGGCTGCGGACGATCGCCGCCCTGCTGGAGCGCGGCCACACCCTGAACGGCATCGCCGACCTCGCCGCCGCGATCGAGACCGGCCGGGACGTCGGCGAGGTCCTCGGCCTCGGCGAACCCTCCGAGGAGACGCCCGTACGGCTCTCCCCCGAGGAACTCGCCGACTACTTCGAGGGCGAGGTCACCCCCGAGAATCTGCGGGCCGCGCTCGACCTCGGCTATCTCGCCACGGACGGCACGGACATCGTCCACATCAGCCGCCGGCTGCTGGACGTATCGGCGGGCCTGGTACGGGACGGCGTCCCGCTCGCGGCGGTCCTGGACGCGGGCCGCCACGTCCGGATCCACGCGGACGCGCTCGCCGAGATCTTCGTCGGCATCCTGCGGTCCCACGACGGGACCGCCGCCATGGACCCGGCCGGACTGCGCCCGCTGGCGCAGAGCGTGGTGGCGGCGGAGCTGTCGATGGCGCTGGACCGCAAGCTGCGCCCCGGCCCACCGGCCGACACGTAACCCGGCACCGCCAGGAGAACCGCCAGGACCTCCGGCACCACCGGGAACTGCCCCCTGCCTACACCTACCGGCTGCTGTCCGCCGCCGGAAGCCTCGGCACGCTCGCGATCAGCCGCCGGGTGTACGGGTGGGACGGCGAGCCCAGTACGGAGGCGGTGTCACCCTGCTCCACCACCCGCCCGTACTCCAGCACCGCCGTCCACTCGCAGAGCGCGGCCACCACCGACAGGTCGTGCGAGACCATCGCGATGGTCAGTCCACGGGTCTCCTTCAGCTCCAGCAGCAGATCGACGATCCTGACCCGGGTGGTCACGTCGAGGGCGCTGACCGGCTCGTCGGCGAGCAGCACGCGCGGATCGCAGACCGTGGCGCGGGCGATCGCGACGCGCTGGCGCTGACCGCCGGAGAATTCGTGCGGGTAGCGCTCCGCCGCGTCCGCCGGGAGCCCGACCGCTTCGAGCGCGGCGCCGACGCGCGGATCGTCCCGCCGTGCCCCGCGCCCGAGCACCCCGTACCCCCGTACCCCCGGCTCCGCCGCCGGCCCCAGCGAGCGCAGCGGCTCCGAGACGATCCGGCCGACCCGCTGACGGGGGTCGAGCGAGGAGTACGGGTCCTGGAACACGCTCTGCACACCGCGCCGGAAGCGGCGCATCTGCTCCCGGTCGCGCGGCCGGAGTTCGCCGCCCTCGAAGAGGATCCGCCCGCTGGTGGGGCGGGTGAGGCCGAGCAGCAGCCGGAGCAGCGTGGTCTTGCCGGCCCCCGACTCGCCGACCAGACCGACGCTGCGTCCCGCCGTGATGCCCAGCGAGACGCCGTGCAGTACGGGCGGCGCGCCCCGGTAGGCGAACCCGGCGTCGTCGGCGGCCAGAATCGGCTCGCCCGGCTCACTCGGCCCGCTCGGACCGCTCGGCCCACTCAGCTCACCCGGCTCGCGCGGCACAGTCATCGGACGATCCGTTCCAGAGCGCTTTCGAGATGGCGGGCACTTCCCACCAGGTCCCGGGTGTACGGGTGGACGGGGCGGCTCACGATGTCGCCCACGGTGCCGGACTCCACGGCGGTACCGTCCTTGAGCACCAGCACATGGTCGGTGACGGCGGAGACGACCGCCAGGTCGTGGCTGATGAACAGCAGCGCCATGTCCCGCCCCGCCACCAGCCCGTCCAGCAACGCGAGCACTTCCGCCTGCACCGTGACGTCCAGCGCGGTCGTCGGCTCGTCCGCGATCAGCAGCGCGGGTTCGCAGGCCAGGGCCATGGCGAGGGCGACCCGCTGGCGCTGGCCGCCGGAGATCTCGTGCGGATACGCGCGGGCGATCCGGTCGGGCTCGGGCAGCCGCACCCGGTCGAGGGCCTCCTCCACCGCGCGGCGCAGCGCCGGGCCGCGCAGCCCCCGGCCGTGCCGGAGCCGCAGCGGCTCGGCGAGCTGGGCGCCCAGCCGCATCAGCGGGTCGAGGGCGGTGAGGGGTTCCTGGAAGACGACGGTGGCCGCGCGGCCGCGCAGCCCGTTCAGCCGCCGCTCGGTGGCGCCGACGATCTCGGCGGGCGGCGCGCCGTGGGCGGTCAGGGAGATGGATCCCGACGCGGTCATGCCGGGCGGCAGCAGGCCCATGACGGCGAGCGCGGTCAGCGACTTGCCCGACCCCGACTCGCCGACCAGGCCGAGCCGGGAGCCCGCGCCGATCGAGAAGGAGACGTCGGAGACGAGGTCGCGTCCCTCGTCCGTACGGATCGTCAGTCCCCTGACGTCGAGCACGTTCATCGGGTCCTCCGGCGGGCGTTCATCGGGTCCTGCGCCGGGTGGGGTCCAGCGTGTCGCGCAGTCCGTCGGCGACCAGATTGACGCCGACGACCAGCATGACCAGCAGCACTCCGGGGGCGATCACCCCGGTGGGAGCGGTGAACACGGTGGCCTGCGCCTCCTGGAGCATCCGCCCCCACGAGGCGTTCGGCGGCGGGGCGCCGAGCCCGAGGAACGACAGGCTCGCCTCGGCCATGACCGCCAGACCGAACTGGAGGGCGAGGTTCACCACGAGGGTCGGCCAGATGTTGGGCAGCACATGGCCGGTGACGATCCGGGGCCAGGAGGTGCCGGAGGTGCGGGCCGCGGTGATGTAGTCCTGCGCCAGCACCCGCTTGACCAGCACTCTGGTCAGCCGGGCGACCACCGCCGTCATCGCGAGCCCGATCGCCAGCACCGCCGAGCCGAGCGAGGCGGACCGGGCGGCGACCATGAGCATGGCGAGCAGGAGCGTCGGGAAGGCGATCAGCACATCCAGCAGCGTCGAGAGGGTGTCGTCGAGCCAGCGGGTCGCGAACCCCGCCGCGAGCCCGGCGCAGACGCCGAGCGCGGCGCCGAGCGCGGTCGCGCCGAGTCCGGCGCGCAGCGCGATCCAGGCACCCGTCATCAGCTGGGTCAGCAGATCGCGGCCCAGCTTGTCCGTGCCGAGCAGATGCGCGCCCCCGGGGGCGGCGAGCCGGCCGCCCGAGGTGTCGTCGGGGGCGTACGGCAGCCAGACCAGGGAGACCAGCGCGACCAGGACGATGAACCCGACGAGTACGCAGCCGGTGACGAGCGCGGGCGAGCGCCGGCGGCGCGAGGGCTCGCGGGCAGCGGGCGCCGCCGCCTTCCCTGCCGCCCCCTTCCCTGCCTCGTCCACCCCACTGATCTCACGTACCTCACTCATCGCGCACCCCACTCATCGTGTGCCTCCCGACAGCCGCCCGCGCAACCGGGGATCGATCAGCCGCTGGGCGAGGTCGCTGAGGAACCCGATGACCAGGACGGCGAAGGTGGAGACGAACAGCACGCCCTGCACCACCGGGTAGTCGTGCTGCGCGACCGCCTGGGCGAGCATGCTGCCCAGCCCGGGCAGCGCGAACACCGTCTCGACGACGACCGCGCCGAGCAGCGTCGTGGCCAGCTCGATCCCGAGGACCGAGATCACCGGCACGGCCCCGTTGCGCAGCCCGTGCCGCCACATCGCGCGGGTGAAGGAGGAGCCCAGAGCGCGCGCCGTACGGAGGTAGTCGCTGCCCAGGACGTCCAGCGCGGCGGAGCGCACGTACCGGATGAGCGACGCCGACATCACGAGCGCGACCGTGATCACCGGCAGGGCGAGCGAGTTGAGCGCCTCGCCGGGACGCTCCCACCCGTCCTGCGGGAAGCCACCGGCGGGCAGCACCCCGAGGCGCAGGGCGAAGACGGTGATCAGGATCATGCCGACCCAGAAGACCGGTACGGCGATCCCGAGCTGGGAGACGCCGCTGATGAGCGTCCCGAACCGGGTGTTCGCCCGCAGCGCCGCCGCATAGCCGACGGGCACCGCGACCACGACGGCCAGCAGGAAGGCCAGCAGCGTCAGCGGCACGGTGACGTTCAGCCGGGAGGTGATCTCCGGGCCGACCGGCAGCGTACTGACGAAGGAGTTGCCCAGATCGAAGGTGACGAGCTGATGCAGCCAGTGCGCGAACTGCTCAGGCAGCGGACGGTCGGACCCGATCGCGTGGCGGGCGGCGGCGACCTGCTCCGGGGTCGCGCCGACCGAGAGCAGGGAGTTCGCGGGGTCACCGGGCAGCAGCCGCAGCAGCAGGAAGAGCACCACGCTGGCCAGGAACAGCGAGCCGGCCAGGAAGACCAGCCGGCGCAGGAGGTACGAGAGCATCAGACACGGAACCGATCAACGAGAACGAATATTCCGACGGGGACCGGGAGAGGGGCCGGGTCCGGGTCCGCGTCCGGCATCGAACCGGACCCCGGCCGCCCCACCCGCCCCCTCACCTTCGCCGGGCGTCAGCTCTTCTTGATCCCGTAGGCGTAGAACTGCGAGTTCAGCCCGTTCAGCGGGTAACCGGAGAGCTTGGTGCCGGCCACCACGATCTGCGGATAGAGGTAGAGCCAGTCACTGGCCGCGTCCTCCGCGATCTTCGTGTTGACCTTCTTCAGCAGGGCCGTCTGCTGCGCGGTGGTGTCCGACTCCTCGGCCTGCTTCACCCACTCGGTGACCTGCTTGTTGTCGTAGCCCCAGTAGAAGTCGGGGTTTCCGTACCAGACGATGTCGCGGTCGTTGACGTGCTCCTGGAGCGTCGCGCTGAAGTCGTGGTTCTTGTAGACCTTCGTGTACCACTCGTCCGGCGTGATGACGTTGATCTTGACGTCGATGCCGACCTTGGCCAGCTCCGACTTGATGAAGGTGGCGGCCGTCGGGTGCGGGTCGTAGTTCGGGGTGTCGAGCGTGAAACTGAAGCCCTTGGCGTAGCCCGCCTCGGCCAGCTCCTTCTTGGCCAGCGCCACGTCGTACGGGTTGACCTTGGTCAGGTCCTCGTACCAGGGGTCGGTCGGCGGGACCATCGAGCCGATCAGCGTGCCGTGGTCGCCCCAGACCGACTGGAGCAGCTTCTTGTTGTCGATGGCCGAGGTGACGGCCTTGCGCACCTGGACGTTGTTGAACGGCTTGACCCGGTCGTTGAAGGCCAGCAGCAGCTTGGTGGTCGAATTGCCGTCGTTGACCTTGTAGTTCGAGTTGTTCTTGAACTGGTCGAGGGCGTCCGGGCTCTGCTCGCTGGTCACCACGTCGACGGCGTTGGTGAGCAGGGCGTTGTTGAGCGCGGTGGCGTCCTTGTAGTAGTGGAAGACGACCTTCTCGTTGGTCGCGGGGGTGCCCCAGTAGCCGGGGAAGCGCACCAGGCTCAGCGCGGAGCCGCGGGTCCACTTGTCGAGCTTGTAGGGGCCGGTGCCGTCTTCCGACGTCTTGAGGTTCTTGGCGTCGGCGTTGATGATCCAGACGTAGCTGAGGTTGTAGACGAACGAGATCGACTTGGACGACAGCGTCACCTTGACGGTGTCGGCGTCCGGGGTCTCGATCGACTTCACCACGTCGAAGCTGCTCTTGCGCGCCGACTGGGAGTCCTTGGCCCGGACCTTGTCGATGCTGTACTTCACATCGGCCGAGGTGAGGGTCTTGCCCGAGTGGAACTTCACGCCCTTGCGCAGGGTGAAGGTGTACGTGAGCCCGTCCGGGCTGACCTTGTGGTCGGTGGCGAGCAGGTTCTCGACCTTGCCGGCGTCGGTGAGCTTGAACAGCCCCTCGTAGACGTTCCCGTTGAGCGCCTCGGTCACGCCCTGGCCGCCGCCCCCGGTGTTGTCCAGGTTCTGCGGCTCGTAGAGCGACCCGACGCCGATGGTCGCGTCCTTGTCGTACGAGCCGGAGCCGCCCGAGGAGGACGTGCCGCCGCCGCTGCCGCCACCGCAGGCGGTGAGGGCGAGGGACAGACTGACCACCAGAGCGCCGCCGAGCAGCGGTACGGACTTCGTTCTCTTCATGGGTTTCTCCTGTTGCGCCGGGGCAGGGCCTTGGGTGAGCTTGTCCGCTCAGTGCACCGCGTAGCCGCCGTGGAAGACCGGAAGCTTCTCGCCCGCCTCGACGGGCAGGTGGATCCGGTTCTGCCGCGGCGGCAACGGACAGTTGTACTGGGCGGAGAAACCGCACGGCGGCACGAACGCCCGGTTGAAGTCCAGCACGACGGTCGAGTTGCCCGCCTCGTGCGGAACGAAGAGAAACCGCCCGGCCCCGTAGGTGTCCGCGCCGTTGGTCGGGTCGCCGAAGACCAGCAGAAGCGTTCCGTCGTCGTCGAACGCGGACAGCACGTAGTCGACGCCGTCCAGAGTCACCGCTATGTCGCCCGGAACGACCAGTTCCCGGCTGCCCCCGCTGTCCCGTATGTGCTCGAACGGCACCCGCCGGTCGGTGGCGACCGGGGTGAAGGCCGCCTCGACGACCCACTCGGGGTGGAACGGGAAGGCGTCGATGTCCGCGAAGTTCCGTACGGCCGGAGCCCCGGCGTCCCAGAACCGCAGCCCGTGCTCGGGCTCCCCGGTGTACAGATTCGTCCGCGCCACCGTGGTCACCGTCACACCGTCGCCCGCCTCGGCGCGCGCCTGCTTCCCGGCCGCTTCGGCATCGACCCGGGCCGGCAGCCACCGCGTCTCGACGAGCGCCAGATTCCCGAGAGGCGCCACGACGGCCTCCCGCCGCGCCCCCCGCCACTCCTCGAAACCCGCCCGCGCGGCGGCGACAACGGTCGCGGAGGCGCGGAGCGAAGACGGTACGGACATGCGGGGCTCGCTTCGGTCGGTGCGGACGGGCTCGATCCGGCGCACCCTCGCAGCCAGGTCTGGAACCGCTGAATCGTACCTACATAGGACCATTTCAAGCCACGAAAGTTCACACTCCGAGACGCCCGTCTCAAAACCGACCGCGCGGGCCTCCCGTCGGCGTCCCCTACAGGTCGTAGACCGCCGTCACCGGCGCGTGGTCGCTCCACCGCTCGCCGTGGGTGGCCGCGCGCTCGACCCAGGACTTCACCGCTCGCCCGGCGAGACCCTCCGTGGCCACCTGGTAGTCGATGCGCCAGCCCGCGTCGTTGTCGAAGGCCCGGCCACGGTAGGACCACCACGAGTAGGGGCCGTCCTGGTCCGGGTGCTGGGCCCGTACGACATCGACATAGCCGGTCTCGTCGAAGACCCGGCTCAGCCACGCGCGCTCCTCGGGGAGGAAGCCGGAGGACTTGCGGTTGGCCTTCCAGTTCTTGAGGTCGGCCTCGCTGTGGGCGATGTTCCAGTCGCCACAGACCAGGACCTCGCGGCCGTCGGCCGCCGCGCTCGCCTTCAGCCCCTCCAGATACGGGAGGAACTCGTCCATGAAGCGGATCTTCTCGTCCTGCCGCTCCGTGCCGACCTCGCCGGAGGGCAGATAGAGGCTGGCGACCGTGACGCCCGGCAGGTCGATCTCCACATACCGGCCGCTCGCGTCGAACTCCGCGCTCCCGAACCCGATCCGAGTACGCTCCGGCTCCCGCCGCGAGAGCAGCGCGACCCCCGCGCGCCCCTTGGCCTCGGCGGGCGCGTACAGCACGTGCCAGCCTTCCGGGGCACGGACCTCGTCGGGCAGCTGGTGCGGCTCGGCCCGTACCTCCTGGAGGCAGACCACCTCGGCCGAGGTGCCGTCGAGCCACTCCACGAACCCCTTCTTGGCGGCGGCGCGGAGTCCATTCACATTCACGGATGTCACGGTGAGCATCCAGGCACAGTACCGGCACCCCTCGGCGGGCGAGAAGTTCGGTTATGTCGCCAATCGACCGCGTATGCCGCTAGTCGACCACGGATATCTTCGTGCCGAGCGCGGCGAACTTCCAGATCGCGCTTCCGGCATCGATACCGACGCGGATGCCGCCCGTGCTCGTGCCGGGCGCGGGCTGGGGCGAGGCGCCGTCGACCGCGTTGGAGAAGGCTATGGAGAGCCCCTCCTTCACCGCGAAGTAGACGACGTGCTCGATGTCGACCCCGTCGGACCCGGCCGCTTCCTCGCGCCGGAAGGAGACCGCGTACGGGCCCTTCTCCGGGCTGATGCTGCCGGGCCACACGGCGAAGGAGTCGTCGAAGTTGTTGTCGGGGTCGACCAGCCAGACCCGTCGCTCGCCCAGCGAGTAGACGATCCGGCGGCCCTCTCCCGACGCGGTGGGTATCTCGTGCTTCGCCGTCTCGCTGGGGGCGGGGGCCACCGTCGCGTTGGGGCTCGGCGTCGAGGTGGGTCTGGCCTGTGCGGTGGGTACGGCGGGCGGCCGGGGACCGCTTCCGGCCTGCACGGCGAGTACGGTGACGGCCGCGAGAGCGCCAGCGGTCAGAGCGGTAACCCAGGCCCACGAGGGCAGTCGGCGGCCATGCACAGGTGCGGATCTCCTCAACTCTCCTACCAGCAACGACAATGTAGCCGCTGGCCGAGTCGCACCTCTTGCTGCCCCCATGAAGTTCGTCACTCTTCACGGGTCCGGCGTCCCGGACCGGGCTTCCCGGGGCCGGACACGCCAGAGGCCCGGCCCGGCGTTCGCACGCCGGGCCGGGCCTCTGGGGGAGATCAGCGGTTGCCCGCGCCGTTCCCGGAGAGGATCGGGATGTTGTCCAGGATGTGCGACAGGGCCTCGTCGCCCTTCGCCTGCGTCGAGTTCTCGACGCACTGCTGGTTCTGCGGGGAGGACAGGACGTTGACGTCCTGGACCGCGATCGGCACGAGGCCCACGAGGGAGCCGACGTTCGCCTTGAGCGGGAGACCGACGCAGGGCTTGTTCAGCGACCCCTGGACCAGGCCCAGCTGGGGGCTCATGTCGCCCTTGGTCACCGCGTTGCCGAAGGCCTGCTCGGCACCGTTGCCGCTGAACGACGTCGGGCCGCCGTCGTTACCGATGGCCAGCGCCGGCGACGCCGCGGCGGCCGTGGCTCCGACGATGGACGCCGCTACAGCAGCGGTTGCCCACAGCTTCTTCATTTTAATGCCTTTCCAGAAAGTCGGATTCCACCGGTGGAATCCGAGCTGTTCAACTCACCTGAAACCGGATTGGTTTCGGGCGTTCCCCCGAATGGAGTAGTCGCATTACCGAGAAAAAGGCCGGCCCGCCGCGGATTTCAGCGGCGGGCCGGCCGGTCGGCCGATACTCAGCGGTTGGCCACACCGTTCCCGGAGAGGATCGGGATGTTGTCGAGGATGTGCGACAGCGGCTCGTCGCCCTTGGTCTGCGTCGAGTTCTCGACGCACTGCTGGTTCTGCGGCGACGACAGGACGTTGATGTCCTGGACGGCGATCGGCACGAGGCCCACGAGGGAGCCGAGGTTCGCCTTGGCCGGCAGCGCGATGCAGGGCTTGTTGAAAGAGCCCTGGATGAGCGCGATCTGCGGGCTCATGTCGCCGTACGTCGACATGTTCCCGTACTGCTGGGTGGCGAAGTTGCCGCTCGCGGACGTGGGCCCGCTGTCGTTGCCGATGGCGAGCGCCGGGGCCGCGGCGGCGGCCGAGACGCCGACGACGGAGGCGGCGACGGCCGCGCCGGCCATAACCTTCTTGATCACGATCTGAGTCCCCTTCTGAAGGATGCCCCAAAGTTCCCGGAGCCCCCTGAGCAACTCCCCTCCCGCGCTTTGGTTCTGGCCGTTCACTCCAACGGCCTAGTACCGGCGATTACCCCGTGGCAATACGGCGCCCGTCCGCAAGCCGATCGGGTGAAGCAGGAGAACCAAACCGCCCACGCCCGGTTGTTCAGGTCGCTGCATCTGCATTTCTTAGGAAAAGGAAAACACCGTGATCAAGAAGATTATGGCCGGCGCGGCCGTGGCCGCCTCCGTAGTCGGCGTTTCCGCTGCCGCCGCGGCCCCCGCTCTCGCCATCGGCAATGACAGCGGCCCGACGTCGTTCAGCGGCAACGGCGCCAAGAGCGCCTTCGGCAACGCCGCCACCAAGGGCGACCTGAGCCCCCAGGCCGAGCTGATCCAGGGCTCGCTGAACGACCTCTGCATCGGTGCCCCGGTCAAGGCCAACGTCGGCGCCCTCGTCGGCGTCCTCGTGCCGGTCGCCGTCCAGGACGTCCAGGTCCTGTCGAACCCGCAGAACCAGCAGTGCGCCGAGAACTCGACGCAGGCCAAGGGCGACGAGCCGCTGTCGCACCTCATCAACAACATCCCGGTGCTCTCGGGCAACGGTGTGGCCAACCGCTGACCAAGGCCGCAGAACCGGCCCGGCGCGACGATGCCCCGGGCCGGTTCGCCTTTGTCCGGTACGGCAGTCGAGTGAACCGACCAACCCGCCCAAATCGGGCAGTTTCCTCATAACGACATAATCGTTGGACCTTCAGCAGCGGACGTTGAGAGCTGAGATGGCTGATGCTCGCGTGCCACGACCGTCGTGCGGACGCATTCGCCGCTGCGGAAAGGGCTAACAAGATGAAGTGCAAGAAGGCCGCGACGATCGTCGCGGGAATGGTCCTGGCGCTGGGCGCCGCGGCCCCGGCCATGGCCGACGCCGGTGCCGAGGGCATCGCGGTCGGGTCCCCCGGCGTCCTGTCGGGCAACGTCGTGCAGATCCCGGTCCACGTGCCGGTCAACATCTGCGGCAACAGCGTCAACATCATCGGTCTGCTGAACCCCACCCTCGGCAACACCTGCGTCAACAAGTGACGTCGTAAGCCACGCCGCGGGGTGTTCCCGGCCGGTCCCGAAGCGCGAGTCGACCTGCGCTTCGGGACCGGCCTCATTTGGCATCACTCTCACTCAGGAGAACCACGTGCGAGACCTCATCAGCAAGGGACTGCTCACCGCCGCCGCGGCGTCGAGTGTGCTCTCCCTGAGCGGCGGCTCCGCCCAGGCGGCCGACGCGGAGGCTGCGGTCGCCGGATCACCCGGCGTGGCATCGGGCAACAGCCTTCAGCTGCCCCTCGACATCCCCGTCAACGTCTGCGGCAACACCGTGAACCCGATCGGGTTGCTCAACCCCGCCTTCGGCAACGCCTGCGCCAACACGTCGAGCACCCCGAAGGCGCACCACACGGAGCACGGGCCGGGTGGCGGCTACGGGTCCGGTGGCGGCTACGAGACCGGTGGCGGCTACGGGTCCGAAGCGGAGGCCGGGCCGCAGGCCGGACCGGGCCACTCCGGCGGCGGATACGGCTCGCACGACGAGGGCGCCAGCTCCACCGCCCTGGTGACCGGATCGCCCGGTGTCCTCTCGGGCGGCGGCGTTCAGGTGCCCGTCGACATCCCGGTGAACGCCTGCGGCAACTCCGTGGACCTGGTGGGCATCCTCAACCCGGTGTTCGGCAACGAGTGCGTCAACGGCACGCCCACGGCTCCCCCGGAGCGGCCGGACGCCCCCGAGACCCCGGACACCCCGGACGAGGTGCCCGAGGAGACCACGCCGCCGGAGGACCGTTCCGTAGTCCCGCCGGCCGCTCCCCCGCACCACGTCCCGCACACCGAGAACACGCCGCGCCCGGTCACCCCGGCGGTGCTGCCCGCCGCGAGGCCCGCCGCCGAGAGCCGGCTCGCGGCGACCGGTGGCGATCCGCATCTCCTCGCCGCCGCCGCGTCGAGCGCCGGCCTGATCCTCGGCGGCGCGCTGCTGTACCGGCGGTCCCGCGTCGCGGCCCGCCGCTGACCGAACGCTCCGGACATCGTCCGTACATCCGTATATCCGCACACAGAAGAGTCACTTCACAGAGCCGCGCGTCTGTGAAGTGACCGCTCTGCCGCTAACCGACCGTGGTCCGCTCGCTGTCGGCGCCCTGGCGCTGACGCACCTTCGCGAGCGGCCCGCCCCGGGCGCCGACCCGCCGCCGTACCCCCGCCACCAGCCGCTCCGCCGTGTACGACGCCCCGTACACGAAGCGCATCGACGGCCCGAAGGACGGCGCGCTCAGCAGGCCCGCCAGGAACAGTCCCGGGTACGAGGACTCGAAGACGGCGTTCGCCTCCGGCGCGCTGCTCGACCCCACCGTCCGCAGGGCGCCGCGCAGTCCGTCGTCGAGCAGGCCGAGCCGTTCGAGGCCGGGGGTGAAGCCGGTGGCGGCGATGACGTGGTCCGTCTCGACGGTCTCCACCCGGCCGGTGGTGGCGATCAGCTCCAGCCGTACCCTGCCGTCGGCGGGGGCCGCCGCGGCCACGCTCTCGCCGAGCCGCACCTCGACGGCGGGCTCGAAGCGCTCGCGCAGCCACCACGCGCCCGCCGGGCCCAGGGCGGAGGTGAAGATCCGGGCCCGGGTCGACTCGGGCAGCCGGCGGAAGATCCCCGGGGTCTCGGCGTAGAGCCAGTTCTTCCAGCCGCAGCCCAGACCGGTGTGCGGAGCGCGCAGCGATTCGCCGAGGGGGCGCTGCTTCGCGGGCGGCAGGGTGTTCCAGACGAGCCGGGACGACCGGGCCACCACCCTGACGGTGGTGCCCTGTTCGGAGAGGAGCGCGGCCGTCTCCAGCGCCGCCTGACCGGCTCCGATGACGGTCACGTCCTGGCCGGTGAAGCGGCTGAGATCCGCGTGGTGGCTGCTGTGCGTCACGTGTTCGGGGGCGAGTCCACGCAGCGGGGCGGGGATGTCGATGAACGGCATCACGCCGACCGCGAGGGCGACCGTACGGGCGAGGACGCTCTCGCCGTCCTCGGTGGTGAGCCGGAATCCGCCGGGGCAGGGCCGGACGGCGGTGATCGTACGTTCGTCGACCGGCGGCGCGGCCCGCTCCGCGAACCACAGCCCGTACGAGGCGAAGAAGTCGACGGGCAGCGGCACTCCGTGGCGGGCCTCCGTTCCCCGGGTGGTCGCGTAGGCCGCGAGGCCGAAGTCGCCCTTCGGATCGGAGAGGTTCGACGCCCAGGGCTCGGACTTGAGGAACATCCCGGGCGGCATGTGGTCGCGCCACGAGGCCATCGGCCTGCCGAACACGCGCAGATCGAGTCCGGCCGCCGAGGCGTGCGCGGCGACGGACAGTCCGTAGGGGCCGGCGCCCACAACTACCAGGTCGTGCATCGGGTATCCCGCTCTCTGCGTGTGGGGGTGGGGGTGAGGATGAGGGTGGGGGTGGGGCTCAGGGTGAATACGAGTACGGGTGTGGGTGTGGGTACGCGGACCGGGCTCATCGGGTCCGCCTCGGTACGGGGGCGGCGCCCGGCGCCGCGCCGTTCCGGCTGCCCCGCCGCTGTCGTACCGGCGGGGTGCGCGAGCGCCCGGCGTGGCCCGGACGCCGCCGGGACGGCAGCGCGCGCCGGAGCCCGCGCCATCCCCGGCGTGCCGCGTGCAGCACCCAGGCGACGGCCATCGCGCAGGCGGGCAGCGGGTCGTCCAGCGCGAACCACGCGGCCTCCGTGGAGCGCGGCCCGGCCCCCAGAGGCCGCCGCCTCCCCGGGTGGCGGTCGTCGTCCGGGGAGTCCGGGGAGGCCGGAGCGTCCGGGGAGGACGACCGGGCCGAGGACAGGACGGAGAGCAGCGCGTAGTTCTCCACCACGAACCGCCGTCCGTGCGCCGCGACCTGCGCCGGTACGGCCCGGCCCGTGAGGTCCAGGTGGAGCGCCCGTACGACATCGACCCCCGCCCGGTCCGCGAACAGCCGGAACTGCGCGCCCGGCCGGGGGTTGAAGTCGAGCAGATGGTAAGCGCCGGTCGCGGCGTCGCGGCGGAAGTCGAGATCCAGGATCCCCCGGTAGCCGAGCGCGGCGACGATCTGACGCGCCGTCCGCTCCACCTCCTCGTTCGGCAGCCAGCTGCCGACGGCGGTCAGCCCGGCGCCCACCGGCCAGGCCCGCTCCTTGCGTCCGGCCGCCCCGACCAGGCACGTGCCGCCGGGACCGCCGCTGTAGCCGTGGAAGAACCAGTCCAGGTCGCGGCCGTACGGCAGGAACTCCTGGAGCAGCAGCGCGCTGCCCGCCTCCGCGCCCCGCGCGTACAGCTCGCGCGCCTCCTGCGGGGAGCGCACCACCCGCGTACTGCGCAGCCCCGAGCCCTCCGGCAGCAGCCACGGCCTGCTCCACTTCGCCACCACGGGCAGCCCGAGCGACCAGGCAGCCGCGGCGGCCTCCTTCGCACAGCCGGGGACCACCGTGCGCGGATGCGCGATGCCCAGCTCCGCGCAGATCCTCGCCAGCTCCGCCTTGTCCGCGACCCGCTCGGGCAGCCCTGACGGCTGTTCAGGCAGCAGATAGCGCCCGGCGAGCCGGTCCCCGAGCCGGTCCACCGCGATCGCGCTCAGATCGTCCATCGGTACGAGGACGGCCGGAGCGTGCAGGGTGCCCGCGATGTCGAGCAGCAGCCGCCCGGTCTCCGCGAGATCCGGAAGCCCCGTCAGATACGGAGAAGCCGTCAGATCCGGAGAACCCGTCAGATCGCGCTCCCCGCCCGGCCGTAGATGCGCCCGGCGCAGATAGCGCGAGCGCACGACGGGGCTGCGCTCCGCCTCGATCACCGCGTGCACCTCGATCCCGGCCCGGCCGAGGGATCGGACGGCGCCCAGCGTGCCGTGGTGGAACGGGTTCCGGTCGAGCCGCATGAGGACGGCGGGGACGCGGGTGTCATAGCTCGGCACGGTGAGGGTCCTTCAGATCGATAACCCATGCGGGGGATGAAATTCACGGATGGACTACTGGAACACCGGGCCAGGTTCCCGATCGGCTTATTAGAAATACTTTTACGCTCAAGCGTGACTCCCAGTCGCGACCACGGAAACGGGTTCGAATCACGAGGAGCTGACATGTCCCCTAGACGTCGACGGCTGACGACCACCTGCCTGGGTGTGGTCACGGCCGGTCTCCTTGCTTCCGGTGCGGTGCCGCCCGTTCCGAATCTCGCGACCGTCCGGAAATCCTCTCCGGAACCCGCGCAGGGTCCCGACGGCGCGACGGAGAAGCCGAAACCGCCGGGGGCCGCCGCGCCCGCACTCGGCGCGTATCTGGATTACGGCCCGAAAGGCGTCGAGCGCATCGCGGCCATGGAGAAATGGCTGGGGGGTACGGAGCTGCGCGTCGGCCACACCTATCTCCCCGGGGACGTGTGGTCCAACATCGAGGGCAGCCCGGACTTCCTGGAGAGCTGGGCCGCGTGGCGCAAGGCCGAGGACGACCGGATGTTCGTCCTCAACGTGCCCATGCTGGAGCGCACCGAGGGGCGGGTCCCCGACCAGGTCGTCCGCCGTGAGCTGCGCAAAGGCGCGGCCGGACGGTACGACGGCCACTTCACGACGCTCGCGCGCCGGCTGGTGGATCTCGGTGTCCCCGACACCGTGATCGTCCTCGGCTGGGAGATGAACGGCACCACGTACACCCATCGTTGCGGGCCCGACCCGCAGGCGTGGAAGAAATACTGGGCCCGCATCGTCACCGCGATGCGCGCCGTGCCCGGGCAGAAGTTCCGTTTCGACTTCGCCCCGAATCGCGGACGGGACGCCGTTCCCTGGACCACGTGCTATCCCGGCGACGACGTCGTGAACATCATCGGCATGGATTCCTACGATCAACCGCCCGGCCGGACTTTTGACGAACAGGTGAATGAGCCCTACGGGCTTCAGGAACACGTGGACTTCGCCGCTGCACACGGAAAGGTTATCTCCTATCCGGAGTGGGGCCTCTTCCGCAACGGTGACAATCCCGAATACATGCGGCGCATGCTCCGGTGGATGGACACGTACAAGCCGGTGTACAACACCGTCACCGACTACTGCCCGCACGGCATCTGGCAGTGCGACAAGAATCCCGAGTCGTCGAAGGTGTTCCGCTCCACGCTGTACGGGCGCCAGCCCGAGCCGGAACCGACGCCCACCCCGACCCCGACACCCCCCACTCCGACCCCGACACCCCCCACTCCGACTCCCGTCCCGACCACCCCGACCACGCCCCCCACGCCTCCCACGCCTCCCACCCAGGAGCCGAAGCCGGATCCGACGCCCGCTCCGACCAAGCCCGTTCCGACCACGCCCACGCGCCCGCAGGACTGCACCCCGGTCCCGCTCGGCCAGTGGATCGAGAAGTGGCTGGGCGGCAGGATCTGCGTCCGCCTCGACTGGTTCGGGCACCGGTCGAAGTGAGGCCACGTCACTGAGCACGGCGAGGAAGGCGGCGCGGGCGGCGGCACGTCATCGCTTGTCGCCGCCCTTCCTCCCGCGCAGCCGCTTGACGAGCGCCGCCCCCCGCTCCCGTCCCGCCGCCCGCGCGAGCAGCAGCAACAGGGAGGGCGCCAGCGGGGGCGTGGCGAGCAGCAGCCGCTGGTTGCAGAGGGTCTCCGGCCGCCAGTGGTGCTTGTACGGCTCGTTCCCCCGCAGCATGCTCAGCGTCGTACGCCCGTCCCCGCCGCTCTCCCGCGCCCCGCCGCGCAGCAGCATGGTGGCCACGTCCACCTTGCGCGCGCGCAGCGCCGGATCGGCCCCGTACAGATAGCCGCCCGCCAGTCCGCCGGACATCAGGGTGAGGTCAGCGGCGACCACCGCGCCCGCGAGCCGGAACTCGGTCAGCCGGGCGTCGCCGCTCGCCACCATGGACCGCGCGGACCGGGTCAGATGCTCGGCGAAGCGCGCGCTGAGATGCTCGGGGGTGACCCCGCGCCCTTCCCACTGGCGCCGGTGCAACTCCAGCATGCGGCCGACGGCGGCGGGCACCTCGGCCGCGGGCACCGCCCGTTCCTCGATGCCGAGGGCGTCGAGCTTGCGCAGCTTCGCGCGGAAGCGCTGGGCGCGTGCGGCGGGAAGCCTGGCGAGCAGCCCTTCCATCGGCACGGCGGGCAGTTCGAGGCAGGTCGAGTCGGCCAGCAGCCGCTGCGGCCCGGTCCAGCGGGCGCGGACGCGTTCGGCGGCGGCTCCGGGGCGTACCTCGCGCAGGTCGATGACCGCCGTGCGGGCCAGCTCCGCGAGAGCGCCGGTCAGCGCGTCGGCGCAGGCCGCGGTCTCCTCCTCGCCGCGGCTGTCGTCCAGCAGGACGTCGGAGAAGTCGGAGATGGTGCCGCCGAGCGGCACGAGGACGGGGAGGGGCCGGTGGACCCGCATGAGGGCCGCCGCCGCGACCAGCTCCCCCCGTCTGCGCACGAGCACGACCCGCAGCCGCCCGTGCCTCGGCCCCCGGGCCCGCGCACGTCCGCTTCCGCGTCCGCCCGTGCCGTACGACAGCCACCAGGAGTACAGCCACGCGTGGCTCTGGAAGGGGGTGGCCGTACGGGAGGCGCGGTAGAGGGCGTTCCACTCCGGGGCGATCTCCGCGAAGCGCGCGGTGTCCGTGCACACCTCCGTCGTGAAGGCCGGTGCGGACGTGGATCTGGACGCGGTGAGCAGGGCCGACACCGGTACGGAGGACACCGGGGCGCGCAGGGCCCGGCCGGTTCCGGCTCGCGTGGGGGACGCCATCAGACCTTTTCCGACCGCGGTTGGGCGGCGGAGGCCGCTGAGGTGGTGGCCGTGGCGGGCCCGGGTACGGTGCCGGTCGCGGCGGCCGGTCCCGGCCCCGCGTCCTCGCGCCGGCGCTTCGGGCGCACCAGCAGTCCGAGTCCGCCCAGCAGTCCGCCCGCGCTGCCGCCGACGAGGGCGGCGAGCGAGGCGGAGGGGGTGACGGGGGCGGTCGGCTCGATCGCCCGGGAGAACTGGAGCACCCGTACGTTCGTACTGCCTTGCAGCTGCGAGCCGTTGACGACGAGTGCGCGCGCGACGCCGTTCGCCATGTTGACGGCGGTCGACGCCTCGGGCGCTGTCGCGGTCACGGAGATCATCGGAGCGTCGGGCGAGGTCTCCGTGCGCACGTTCTTCTTGAGCGTGGCGGCCGGCACTCCGGCCCAGGTCGGCGCGTCGCCGATCAGCGCGAGCTGCGGGGCGACGCGGCCGTACGCCGTGGCGAACCCCAGCGCGGCGGCCGGCTCCGAGGTGTCCAGCGGTACGACGACGACATAGCTGGTCGCCGCGTACTCGGGGGTACGGAGCAGGCCGTACGCACCGCCGCTCAGCGCGCCGATCGCGACGGCCACCGGCACGATCCACCGGACGGGCAGGGCTTTCGGGGTGAACTTCGGGAACCGGGCCGACCGGTTCCGCCGACTCTGCTGGGTCATGGGCAACTCACTTCTCGGATGGAGGCCGCCCGGCCTCGGGCGGCCCGCTCGTACACGGCCATCAGCTGTTCGGCGCTGTGGGAGATGTCGTAGTGGCGCACGGCGGGCGGCACCGGCAGCCGGGCCCGCTCCTGGTCCGGCTCCCGGTCCGGCTCCCGGTGTCTCTCCTGATGTCTCTCCTGGAACTGCCGCAGCTCGTCGACGAGTCCGGGCACGGATCCGCTGATCCGGCGCGCGCCGGGCGCGGCCGACGGCGGCAGGTCCTGGAGCGCGGGGCAGGTGACGTACAGGACCGGCAGCCCGGCCGCGAGGGCTTCGAGCGAGGCCAGCCCGAACGCCTCGTCGTGGGAGGTGGAGACGGAGACGTCCATGGCCGCGAGCAGCGCGGGCAGGTCGGGGTCGGGGGCCGTGTCCGGGTCGGCGCCCGCTCCCGTCACTCCCGTCACTCCCGTACGGGACACTGGCGGCGGGTCCTGGCACGCGCCCGGCAGCAGCACCCGCCCGGCAGCGCCGCGCTCCTCGGCGAGCCGCAGCAGCCGCGCGCGCTCCGGCCCGTCGCCGACCAGGAGCAGACGGGCCCCGGGCAGTTCCGCGACGGCCCGTACCAGCCGGTCGAAGCGCTTGCCGCTGGTCAGCCGGCCCACCGCACCGGCCACGAAGGCGTCCTGCGGCAGCCCGAGCCGCGCGCGGGCGGCGCGGCGCGCGGCCGGGTCGAAGGCGAAGCGCCCGGCCTCGATGCCGTTGGGGACGACGTGGATGCGGTCGGGCCGTACCCCCCAGCGCTCCAGCCGCCGCGCGACGGTGGCGGAGACGGCGACGGTCGCGGTGCCCATGCGTTCGCCCGCGAGATAGAGACCGCGGGCACCGGCGGTCAGCGGCCTTCCCTCGATCTGGACGGCGCCGAGGGAGTGCTCGGTGGCGACGATGGAGCGTACGCCCGCGAACCTGGCCGCGAACCGCCCGTACAGACAGGCCCGGTAGAGATGCGTGTGCACCAGGTCGTACCGCCCCTGCCGGACGAGCCGGGTGAGCCGGGGCAGCGCGCCGAGGTCGCGGTTGCCGGTCATGGCGAGGTTCCGGACGGAGCCGCCGTCGGCGACGATGCCCTCGGCGACGGCGCCCGGGTTGGTGAGCGTGATGACGTCGCTGTCGACCGGCAACTGACGCAGCAGGAGGCGCAGTTGCTGCTCGGCGCCGCCGATGCCCAGGCCGGTGATGACATGGAGGACCTTCACGGAGCGCCGGCCCCGCTGCCCGCCACGGCGGCCATGTGCGCGGCGTACGCGGCGTAGTCGGCGGCCGGTACGGGCTCGCGGCGCCAGCGGTGCAGCCGTCGTTTGAGCTGGAGCCGCGCCCCGGTGTCCTGCTCGCCGACGTGGATACGGGGCAGCGCGAGAACGCCGGTGAGCGGGCCGGGGCTGATCGCGCAGGCGTACGCGTATCCGGCGGCCCGTACGGCCTCGATGGCGCGCGCGTCGACCGTCCCGTACGGATAGCAGTAGCCCGCCACCTCGTGGCCGGTGAGGTCGCGCAGCAGCGCGCGGCTGTGCGCGGTGTCCCTGGCCAGCACTTCGTCGTCGGCGGCGGTGAGGTCGGTGTGGCACAGCCCGTGGGAGCCGATCTCCATCCCGGCGTCGGCGGCGGCCCGGACGCCGTCCTCCGTGAGGAGGGGCTTGCGGGGGCCGAGGCCGTCCCATTCGTTCGTACCGCCGAGCCGGCCGGGCAGCACGAAGACCGTCGCGGTGAACCCGAACCGGTGGAGCAGCGGTACGGCGCTCTCCACGAAGTCGGCGTAGCCGTCGTCGAAGGTCAGCCCCACCAGCCCGGCGCCCCGGCCGGCGGCGCGGGCGCGCAGCAGCTCGTCCATGGAGACGCCGGTGAGGCCCCGGCGGCGCAGCCAGCGCAGCTGCCGTTCGAGCCGGCCGGGCGAGACGGTCACCCGGTAGGGGTCGTCGGTGGGGTCGGCCACCGAGTGGTACATGAGGGCCCACAGGGGGCCGGGCGGGACCGTGTCAGCGGACATGGGTGAGCTTTCGTGAGACGGGGCGGAGGACGGTGTCGATCTCGGGCGCCCGCAGGGCGCGGGCGATGACGAGGAAGACCGCGGCGATCACCTCGCAGGCGCAGACGGCGCCCGCCACGGGTGAGTCGACGAGGGTTCCGACGAGCCACCCGGCGCCGGTGGAGGCCGCGGCGGCGGCGGTGAGTTTGGCCAGTCCGCCGAGCATGAACCGGGCATCGAGGGCCATGCTGTGGCGGGACAGGCCGTGCAGTATGAGCGCGGCGGCGGCGGTGATGCCGAGGGCGTTGGCGGCGGCGATCCCGAGCACCCCCCACACCTGCACCAGGAGGGCGCCCGCGACGGTGGTCAGCACCAGCCCGAGGACCATGGCGAGCGCCGGGAACCACAGGGGGCGCGCGGCCGAGAAGTAGCAGCGCACGAGCGCCCCGACCAGGGTGTGACCCAGCAGCCCGAGCGCGTACACCCGCATCACGGCGGCGGTCGCGGCCGTGTCGGCGGCGGTGAACTCACCGCGCTGGAAGAGGATTTCGATGAACTGGGGGGCGCACGCGATGATCGTGGCGGCCCCCACCAGCACGATCATCGCGGCCAGCGCGAGATCCCGCTCGACGCGCCGCCGCGCCCGGTCGGTCTCACCGGCCGCCATGGCGCGGGCGACGACGGGAAAGGTGACCGTGCAGAGCATCAGCGAGAGCGTCATCGGGATCTGCGCGACCTTCTGCGCGTAGTTGAGGTGCGAGATGGCCCCGGCGGGCAGCGGCGCGGCGAGGAAGCGTTCGATGAGGACCTGGGACTGGCGGCTGAGCGCGAAGGCGATGACGGGCGCGAGCAGCCCGAGGGCCACGGGGGCGACGGTGGCCGTCCGGGAGACGGCCGGCCCCGGCTCCGGTGTCGCGCTCGGGCCCGCGCGGTGTTCCCGCAGCCTGCGCCACAGGGACGGCAGCTGGATCAGCACCATGAGGACGCCGCCGACACCGACCCCGGCCGCCGCCACCTCCACGCCGCCCCGGTCGCGTACGACCAGCATCGTGCCGATGATGCCGACGTTGGACGCGACGTAGATCGCGGCGGGCGCCACGAAGTTGCCGTGCGCCCGCAGCGCGGCACTGAAGTACCCGGCCAGCCCGTAGGTGAAGACCGAGGTGGCCGTCAGCCGGGTGCAGTCGACGGCGAGCCGGGTCTCCGGCAGCCCGGGGGCCAGGACGGCCACCGCCCAGGGCGCGGCCAGCGCCAGCAGGGCGGCGGCGGCGCTGAGCGCGAGGAACAGCCGGGGCAGCGTCGATCGGGTCAACTGCCGTACGGGGTCGGGCTCCGAGACGGGCCGCACGGCCCGGCGCGCCAGGGCCAGGCTGAACGCCGGTACGAGGATGAGCGCCATGGCGTCCTCGATGAGGAGCGTGGCGGAGACCTCGGGGACGGTCCAGGCGACGAGGAAGGCGTCGGTGTCGGGCCCGGCGCCGTAGAAGTGCGCGATGGTCTGGTCCCGCAGCAGCCCGAGGACCGCACCGGCGGCGGTCAGCAGGGCGGTGAGGAACGCCGCGCGGGCGAGGAAGCGCCCGGACGGCCCCGGAACAAGGGCCGCGGCCCCGCCGGTGGAGGCCCCGCCCGCCCCGGGCGCGGCCTCCACCGGAGGCGCGGCCTCCACCGGGGGCGCCGGTGTCGGCGGAGGCACCACGGGGAGCGCGGACGCGGCCGCCGTCGGCGGTGTGGACCGCGGCGGCGGTTGAGGGGGCTGCGACTGCCTGGTATCGGTCATGTGCCGACAGCCCCGCTCCGGGCGCGGCCGGGCGCCAGCGCCCACCAGGCCGCCAGCCCGAGCATCACGGCCGTCAGTACGGTGGACGGGCCGCCGATGTCCGCGTACCCGAAGTCCACCAGCTGCCAGACCAGCAGCCCGGTGACGACCAGCCCGCAGTCCGCGCCGGTACCGCGCGCGGGGCGCGGGCCGCGTGCCGCGCGCAGGCGGCGCAGTGTGAGCACGAGCAGCGCGGCCCAGCTGCCCACCAGCGTGAGGACACCGAGCAGACCTTGCTCGCTGAGCACGAGCAGGTACATGTTGTGCGGGGAGAGCAGCGGCTGGCGCTGGAAGCCGAGTCCCGCGCCCGCCGTGTCGCTGCCCGAGGACAGCGCCAGCGAGGCGTGGCTGTCGCGGTGGGCGGGGAAGCCCTTCAGCCCGACGCCGGTGACCGGCCGCGTGCGCCACATGTCGGTGGCGGCGGCCCACATCGTGTACCGGTCGGTGACGGACTGGTCGGGCGCGTCGGCGACTTCGGCGATCGAGCCGAGCCGGTCGGTGACCAGCTGCGAGCCGAGGCCGAGGCCGCCGACGAGTACGACGCCGAGCGCCCCGGCGGTGAGCACGGCCACGGCGGCCCTGCGCGGTCCCGAGAGGAGCAGTTGCAGTCCGACCGCCACCGCCGTGGCGATCCACGCGCCCCGGCTGAAGGAGAGCACCAGGGGTACGGTCAGCAGCCCGGCGCAGACCAGGGCCGCCGCGCGCTGTCCGCGTGGCGACCCGTCGGTGGCGCCCAGCGCGAATCCGACGGCGATGACCAGGCCGTACGCCACGACGGTGGCCATGCCCATCACATCGGTGGGCCCGAAGGTGCCCACCGCGCGGATGTCCTCGCCCCGGTACGAGGCGCCGGTCCCGGTCAGGTACTGGACGACGCCGATCGCCCCCTGGGCCAGCGCGAGGGCCACCACGGACCCGCCGAGGAAGCGGAAGTCCCACCGGTCCCGTACGAGCAGCAGCAGCGCGGCCGGGACCAGGACGAAGATCTGGAGGTAGCGCGCCACCCCGGGCAGTCCGGCCGGCGTGTCGTCCGAGGTGAGCGCGGCGACGGTCACGCCGAGCACCGGCATGCCGAGCACGAGCGCGGCGGTACGGGTCAACGGGCGGGCCCGCTGGCGCAGTACGCGTACGAGGCAGTACAGGACGAGCAGCGCGGACGCCGCGTCGGCCACGCTCCCGGACCCGGCCGAGCCGTCCCCGGCCGGCGCGGACGGCACCGCCAGCAGCGCGACGACCGCCACGGCGGGCAGCAGCGGCGCGGCCCGGCGCAGCACGGCGCGCGGGTCGCCGGGCAGCAGCGGGACCGGCACCCGGCGCGGCAGCGGGACCGGGTGCGGCGGCCGGACGCCGAGGGCCTCGGCCGTGGCCATCAGCTGCCCGCCGGGCGGACGAGGGAGACGGCGGTTCGTACCAGAATGCACACGTCCTGCCACAACGACCAGTGGTCGATGTAGTGATTGTCGAAGCGGGACCTCTCCTCGATGGAGGTGTCGCCGCGCAGCCCGTGGACCTGCGCGAGACCCGTGATACCGACGGGCATCCGGTGCCTGGCCGCGTAGCCGGGGTGGGTCTTGCTGAAGTTCGCGACGAAGAAGGGCCGTTCCGGCCGGGGGCCGACCAGGCTCATGTCGCCGCGCAGGACGTTCCACAGCTGCGGCAGCTCGTCCAGCGAGGTACGGCGCAGGAGGTTGCCGGCCGCGCTCATCCGGAAGTCGTTGGCGATGTTCCAGCGGGTGGCCGACTCGTTCTCGTCGGACGGGCGCAGGGTGCGGAACTTCAGCAGGGTGAAGGGACGGCCGTGCTGCCCGACGCGCTCCTGGCGGAACAGCACGCCCGGTCCGTCGCAGAGCCGGACCGCGAGCGCGCAGAGCAGCAGTACGGGCGAGACGGCCAGCAGGACCGGTGCCGCGATCAGCAGGTCGAGCAGCCGCTTGGCGAGAGCGCCCCGGCGGCGCCCACCGGCGGCGGGCGGCGCCACCCGGTGGTAGCCGAACCCCCACAGATGGCGCTCCATGGGGGCGGGCACGGTGGCGAGGTGCGTGGCCCGGCGGCCGGTGGAGACGAACCAGGTGGCGCAGCCGTACTCGTGGAACAGCGAGACGAGGTCGGTCGGGCCCGACCGGTCGGAGCGCGTGTTCGCGTCGCCGCCGCAGTCGATGAACAGCGCGTCCTGGACGCCGTTCTGGATGACGGCGCGGTGGATCTCCTCGGTGGTGGTCAGTACGGGCAGGGCGGGCGCCTCCGTACCGCTGCCGCCGTCCCTGGTCCCTTCCTTGGCCAGGCGCACGCCCGCGGCGGTCTCGGCGCCCTGCGGGTCCGCCGTACGGTCCGCCGCGCGGCCGGTCGTCGCGCCGTCCCGAGCGAGCGCCGCCGGTGAGGCGACACCGACGGGCCGCAGGCCGTACTCGGGGTGCTGGGCGAGCAGCGCCGTCAGCCGCCGCGCGGCCGCCCCCGTACCGACGACCAGGGCGGAGCGCAGCCGGTTGCGGGCCGAAGCGCGGCGGCGGGCGTGCAGGAGCGAGCGGCAGCCGCAGGAGACGGCGAGCTGTACGGCGACCGCGCTCAACAGGGCGGGGAAGCCGAGGGCGTTCGCCGGGAACAGCGCGGCGAGGGCCGCCGCCACCGCGCACCAGGCCGCCGCGATCCGGGCGGCGAGGGCGGGCAGTTGGCCGAGCCCCGACAGGACGGCGCCGGGGCGGTAGAGCCCGCCGAGCGCGTTCAGGGCGACGACACCGACGACGAGCGGGACCAGCAGGACGGCCACGCGCTGCTCGCCGGTGAGGACGGTGGCGGCCGCCGGGACGGCCAGCGCGTCCGCCGCGATCAGCGGCAGCCCGAAGCGCGCGGCGCCGGCCGCCGGGCGCCGCCGGGCGGGCAGGGCGACGCGGTCGGGGACGTCCCGGGTGTCGCGGGGAGGCGCGATCGCGACGCGCCCGGCGGCGGCCCTTCCCCGTACCGCCTGGTCCAGGGCCGTCTGCCCCTCGGCCCCGTGCCCCGGGTGTCCCGGGATGTGTCGCGCCGTCCTCGCGCGCCCGGACGGCGGAGGGACGCTGGTGCTTTCCGTGGTCACTGGAGAATCGGCTCCCTGCGCTCGGTACGCGGCCCGTCGGCCACCTCGCGGTACACGTCGGCGACGGCCCGCGCGGTCTGCCGCACGTCGTAGGTGCTGAGTACGTGGTGCTGGCCCTGGCGGCCGATCGCTTCGCGCAGCGGCGCGTCGCTGAGCAGGGCGCTCAACGCGGCGGCCAGCGCGGACGGGTCCTCGGGCGGGGTGAGGCAGACGTTCTCGCGGCCGGGCGGCAGGGACTCCCGCGCGCCGTCCACATCGCTGAGGACGACGGCCCGGCCGCTGGCCATGGCCTCCAGCGGCGCCACCGCCATGCCCTCCCAACGGGACGGCAGGACCACCAGGTCGGCCGCCCGGTACCAGGGCGCGGTGTCCGCCACGGCGCCCGCGAAGAGCACCGAGGGCGGCGCCGCGCAGCGCAGCGCCTCGGCGTCGGGACCGTCGCCGACGAGGACCAGCCGCGCCTGCGGCGACTGCCGTACGACGTCCGGCCAGGCCCGCAGCAGGACGTCCTGTCCCTTCTGCCGGCACAGCCGGCCGACGCACACCACGACGGGGGCGGCGGGCGGGAGCGCGGCCCGCGGCGCGAGTGCGGCGCGGGCCCGCGCGGTGTCGGCGAGCCGCTCCCCCGCGCCCTCGCGCCGGCCGGCGCCGGCGGCGGCCCCGGGGGCGAACCTCTCCACGTCGACGCCGTTGCGGACGACCGACCAGCGGGCGTCGATCCCGGCCCGCTCGCCGGTGCGCCGCTCGGCGTCGCTGACGCAGATCACCCGGTCGGTCCAGCGGACCGCCCGTCGCTCCCACTGCCGGGCCAGCCATCCGGTCACGCCGCCGACCGCCTCGAACGACCAGGCGTGCGGCTGGAACACGGTCGGGACCCGGCCGCGTACCGCCAGCCGGCCGGCGAGTCCGGCCTTGGCGCTGTGGGCGTGGACCAGATCGGGCCGTACCAGCCGGACCAGGCGGGCGGCCTGCCGCACCTCCCGCACCAGGGCGGGACCGGGGGCGCGCGTCGCGCGCCAGCCGTGGACCTCGGCTCCCCGGCGGGCCGCGGCCGGGGCGAGCGGTCCCTCTTCGGGACAGCCCACAACGACCCTTATCCCCGCGGCCACTTGTGCCCCGACGAGGTCAAGGACCACTTGGGCCACTCCGCCATCGACCGGCTGGACGAGGTGGAGCGCGGTGAAGCCGGTCCCGGACCGGTCCCATGGTGGCTGCACGCGCGACTCTTTCCACTCGTGGACATAAGGAAATCGAGGCAAGGAAATCAGGTACGGGGGTATATGAGGCCCGCGCGTTCAGTACCGCGCGTCCGCCTCCGCGAAAAGCACGCCCACCCAGAGCGGGCTCTTCTCCGCACCGATTCGAACGCTGAGCCGGTGGGCGCCGGTGGCCAGCGCACCGCGCAGGTCGAATACGTCGGAGTCGTAGCCGAGGGTGTTCGGGTACGCGGGCTGCCGCTTCAGCGGTTCGGACTCGAAATCCGTGATGCTGGAATTCATCACATCGGCCGAAGGGTTGTCCTTGTTGCTGAGCAGGACGCCTTTCCCGTTACCGGTCTCCACCGCGAGCGAGTCACCGGCGACACCGCGGTCCCCGTTGTACGCGACCACTCCCAGCCGGCCGGTGGCGCGCGCCGGAACGCGCGGTCCGCCCAGCTCGACGCGTACCTCCGGACGGCGCGCGTCGAGCACCTCGAAACCGTCCCAGACCGAAAGGCGACGCAGCGGGGCGTCGTCCTTCTTGTACGCGACGACCAGGGTCCAGCCGCCCCAGGCGCCCACGGCGGACCGCCCCATCGCGACATTGATCTGGGCCACCGTGTACATCCCGGGACCGCTGTCGCGCACGAGCGACGTCACGTCCGCCGACGCCTGGAAGGCGTCCGCGCCACCGCCCGCCCGGTGTCCGATCACGGTGTCGGCCAGCACTTCCTTGTACCGGCCGCCCGGTTCGGCGAACAGCACCCGGCCGCTGTCGCCCGGCGGTTTCTGCTCGCCGACGCGCAGGTTCCCGCCCCAGTAGAGGCGCGCGTAGTTGACGCGGGCACGACCGGGGAGCCGGAGTTCGGCCCGGGTCGAGTTGTAGGTGCGGGGGTCGTCGTCGACATCCGAATAGAACATGTCGAATCGCTGATTGACCGCGTTCCCGCCCGCCCGCGCCTTCGCACACGCCGGGTCGCGGCCCGTCCCCTCGGCGCGGCAGCTGACGGCCGCGTTGGCCGCCCGTACGATGCCGCCGTGCTGCACGGCGTCGAAGCGGCGGGTGAAGGGGATACGGGTTTTCTCCTCGGCGCCGGCCCGGGGTTTCCCGTCGGCGCCGGCCCGCGAAGGGGCCGGCGGGTACGGCGGTGGGTACGGCGGTGGGTATACGGCGGCGGACAGCGCGAGTGCGGCCAGAACGCACAGCACACCGCGACCCACAGCACGAAACGCTGAATTCCGCATACGGGCTCTCCGCCTCCAAGACCGAAACCAGAAGGCACCATTACAGAGCGCGGAGTGAAAATCACGCCAGACGCGCTGAAACCTGCTGAACGTACAGTTGCACGTATATGACGGGCTGCCCGGTAAACATTGACCCGATTACACGCAATCCCGCCGCGCGTCACCGGGAATCGCCGCCAACCGCGCGGAACGGCCGGGCGCGCCCGATCGCCCGGCCGTCGCGGGGCCGCCCGGACTCCCGGGCCGTGGCCGGGACTTATCCATCAGGGGTACGCGGAGCGCGGATTCACCCGTTCGGGCCCGCAACCTCCGGGTGTGTTCGCCGTTAATGCATGAGTCGGGCAATCGCGCCCGGCGCACATGCTGTTTTCATACGACCGAGGAGCCCTTCCCCATGTCGCGTATCGCCAAGGCCGTCGTTCTCTCCGCCGCGGCCGCCGCCGCCGTCGCCGGTGCCTCCGGCGCCGCCTTCGCCGACTCCGGCGCGGAGGCCGCGGCTGTCGGTTCCCCGGGTGTCCTGTCCGGCAACGTCGTCCAGGTCCCGCTGCACGTCCCGATCAACCTGTGCGGCAACACCATCGACGTCATCGGCGTCCTGAACCCCTCCTTCGGCAACGTCTGCGTCAACAACTGACGTCATTAGCCTCGGGTTTTCACTTGGGGTCCGTCCGAATCATGGGCGGTAACGCGAAAGTGCCTTCTGCGCTGGGACGATGAACCTTGTCGAGGGGTTCTGTCGGTCCAGGTGGAAGGCACTTTCTGCGTGCAGGGTATCGGTTCTCGTCCCAGGCTTCATGTCTCGGCGGACGGCGCCGGGATGGTCGGGCATGCCGGGGCACGGTTGCTGGCTGATCTCGCCGATGTCACCGGACTGACCAGCGCGTACTCCACCGCGCTGAGACCGCTCCGGCCACGAGGCACCGGTCATGACCCGGGCCGGATCGCCACCGACCTCGCCGTGACAGTGGCTGACGGCGGTCAGACCATCACGGATCTGGCCGTGCTGCGCGACCAGGGCGAGGTGTTCGGCCCGGTCGCCTCGACACCGACTGCCTGGCGGCTGCTGGCCGCCGTCGACGAACACGTACTGGACCGCCTGCGCTCTGCACGCGCCCAGGCCCGGGAAGTGGCCTGGCTGCAAACATCCGAGACCCGCGGCGGCATACCGGCGGCGACAGCCGGCGGACGGGAACTGCCCGGCCTGGTCCTGGACATCGACGCCACGCTGATCACCTGCCACTCGGACAAGGACCAGGCCGCACCCACCTACAAAGGCGGCTTCGGGTTCCACCCTCTGCTGTGTTTCCTGGCCAACACCGGCGAGGCGATGTCCGGGCGCCTTCGGCCCGGGAACGCCGGAGCCAACACCGCCGCAGACCACATCGCGGTCCTGAACGACGCTCTCGCACAGATCCCCGACGCCCACCGGCACGGCACCGACATCCTCGTCCGCACCGACAGCGCCGGATCCGCAAAGTCCTTCCTCACTCACGTTCGCAACCTGCGAACACGCGGAATCCGCACCTTCTTCTCGGTCGGATACGCCGTTGCCGAGCCGGTCCGCCGCGCGATCCGATCCCTGCCCGACCATGTCTGGCACCCCGCTCTGAACCAGGACGGCACCCTCCGCGAGTCCGCCGAGGTCGCCGAACTGACCGGCATGACCGACCTGAACGGTTATCCGGCCGGCACCCGCATCATCGTCCGCCGCGAACGCCCCCACCCCGGAGCCCAGCTCTCACTCTTCGACCAGGACGAGGGCATGCGGCATCAGGTCTTCCTCACCGATACCCCATTCGCCTCCGGCTCGGCCCAGTTCCTGGAGGTCCGTCACCGAGGACACGCCACCGTCGAGGATCACATCCGGTGCGGCAAGACCACCGGTTTCGGCCGCTTCCCCTCCCGCCGCTTCGGCGTCAACGCCGCCTGGCTCGAACTCAGCCTCGCGGCGATCGACCTCCTCGCCTGGACCCGCGTCCTCCTGCTGGACGGCGAACTCGCGACTGCCGAACCCAAGAAACTCCGCTACCGGATCCTGCACGTCGCCGCCCGGATCACCCGGGGCGGCCGCCGCCTCCGCCTACGGATATCGGCAACCTGGCCCTGGCGACATGAACTCGCGGCCGCATTCCACCGACTGGCCGCACTACCCCGCCCCGCCAGCTGACTCGCCGTCCCCGCCCACCCTCGACTCAAAGGACCTTGGAGAACCCGACCCCGCATCGGGCCCTCACCATGCCCACCGGCCGACACGGGCTCAAACAACCTCGCTCAGCAGCTCAGCAGCCCCAACTGAAACGGCGAGGTTAGCCGTCGGCTTCACACGGAAAAGCCGTCCTGCCCTCCGGGGCGGGGCGGCTTTTCCGCGTCCGCTCATTCGGGTGGCCTGCCCAGAATTCCCTCGGTACGGAGTTTCCGCCCCGCCGGGGAATCGTTACAGATAACGAGGCAGGGCGGAGGGAAACGCCGCCAAAAAGCCTGTGCGGGAGCGGAGTTGTGCCGGTCCCGCGCATCCGGAACGCCGAGGGATGTCCGAGAGACATCCGAGAGAAGGATTCACCGATGAAGCCCACGAAGGTTGCCGCCACCGTCGTCGCCGCCGCCGGTTCCGTGCTGGCCCTGGGGGCCGCCGCCGCCCCGGCGCTCGCCGCCGCGCCCGCCCCGGCCGGCCAGCCGCCCCAGACCTCGATCAACCTGAACAACGGTGTGGACCAGCTGCTGAGCGAGGGCCTGCGCGACCCCAAGCCGCTGGACAGCAACATGCTGGACACCGAGCGCAAGGGCTCGGTCCTCCACTCGGTGAACGAGGTCGCCAACCAGCTGAACAAGCCGCAGCAGGGCGGTGGCGGCCAGCTCCTCGGCGGCCTCCCGGTCGGCCAGTAGCCCACGCGTTCCCGGGCTGCCGGACTCCGGGATGCGAACCGCCGCCGCCCCTCGCGGTCTCCTGTCGGGACCTTGAGGGGCGGGCGGCTGGACGACGGGCCGGACCCGCCTCGTCAGCTGATCCGGTTCAGCTGATCCGGTTCAGCTGATCCAGAAGTCCCACCAGCGGGTCAGGATCAGCATCCCGATGACCCCGACGTGCAGCACCGGCAGCGTCCAGGTGAACTCGTCCAGGAACCCGCGCACGGAGTCGGGCGCGGGCAGCAGACCGGCTCGGATGTTGTGGGACGTGACGTACCAGAACATGGTGATCGTGGCGACCCACGCCAGACTGCACCACAGGCACAGTGAGTTGATGTTGTAGAGCGACTGGTACTGGAGCCAGGTGCAGAACCCGACGCCGAAGAGCGTCCCCGCGTTCAGCCCGCGCCAGAACCAGCCCCGGTAGCGCGCCCCGGCCAGCAGCCCGATCCCGATGAAGACCACCACGGAATAGGTGACGAGCCCCAGCATCGGATTCGGGAAACCGAAGACCGACGCCTGCTCGCTCTTCATGATGTTCCCGCAGGACACCACCGGGTTCAGACTGCACCCCGGCGTGAAGTTCGGATCCTCCAGCAGCTTGAACTTGTCGATGGTGATCACCCAGGCGGCCAGCACCCCCGCCGCGCCCGTGATGATCAGCAACAGCGCGAACGCCCGGCTGCCGCCCCGTACACCGCCGACGCTGTCCGCGGTCTCCTCGGTTGACGCGTCCTCGACCAGGGTCGTTGCCACGACGTCCGCTCCTCTCGCTCGCTCGTTCTCTCTGCCCGTGCCTGTGTCTGTGGCGGTGCCTGTGCCTGTCGAGCCTCAGCCGCGCAGGCTGCGGACCGGCAGCAGGCAGTGCGCGGCGGAGGCGAGCACCTCCGGGTCGCCGGCGAAGGCGCGCAGCTGGTCCTCGGTGACCGGCTTGCCCGGCGTCGCCTCGGCCCACGGCCGGGTGGCGACCAGGAAGTAGACCTTGCCGGTGTCCCTGGCGTCCTGCTCCCACTCCGGGGGCACGGGGCACTGCGCGTTCAAATACGGCATCGTGAGAACGGCGCGGCCCGCCTCCACCAGCAGCTTGATCGATACGCCGGGCGTCTCCGCGGCGTCGACCAGCTCGGTGCCGGGCTCCAGCCCGACCTCGGCGAGAACCGCGCGCATGGTGTCCTCGACGACCCCGGGCCCGCCCCGTCCGTCACCGAGCGAATAGGCCAGCAGATAGGGCGCGCCGCGTTCGCTGTCGGTCGGGTCACTGGTCCAGGGAATCACCGAGAGAGTGCCCAACTGGGATGCGTACTGGGCGCTGTTCGACGCGGTGTTGGTAGTGGTCATGTTTTGGCACAGTAGTGGCCGGTGGAGAATATCCGTGAGCCCGCTTCACTCGACCGGGTTATGGCGATGGCCACTTCTCGCCACGACTCCCGCATCTTCGCTTCTCAGTGCGAGACTTATTCAGGCATCCGCATGATTCGGCGTGAATTCACAGCGGAGGGAGACGGGGGAAAGCACGGACATGAAGGTCTTGATGGTGGGCGCCGGTGCGCTCGGACAGGTCTTCGGCCTCTGGCTCACCCGGGGCGGCGCGTCCGTCACGTATCTGGTGAGACCGGGGCGGGAGGAGTGGGGCGAGGACGGCAGGACGCTGTTCCGGCTGCGCCGCCTCGGACGGCCGGTGGCCGGGCGGCTGCGGCCGGATGCGGTGCGTACGGAGACGGTGTGCGCGGAGGCGCCCGGGGCCCCGGGCGATGCGGAGTGGGACGCGATCTGGCTGTGCGTGCCGTCCCCGGCCCTCCACGAGCCCTGGGTACGGGCGCTGCGCGACCGGACGGCCCCGCGCGAGCCCGACGGCGGGGGCGGCGGGGACGACGCGCACGGACGGAGCGACGGCGGGGCGACGATCGTGACCATCGGCCAGGATCCGCGCGACCTCCCGGCGCTGGCCCGGATCTGGCCCCGGGAGCGGATCGTCCAGGTGGTGCCCTCCGTCCTCGCCCACCCGGCGCCGCGGACGGACGAGGTCCCGTCGGCGGGCATCGCGTACTGGCAGCCGCCCGGCACGGCGCACACGGTGTGGGGCACACGGGACCGGGCCCGCCCGGTCGTCGCGGCGCTGCGCGCGGCGGGCGTACGGACGAGAGGGGCCGGCCGGGCGGGCACCGCCGAGCTGGGGGCGGCCCGGATGATTCCGTACATGGCGGCCCTGGAGATCGCCGGCTGGTCCCTGCCCGCGCTGCGCTCCGGTCTGACCGCGCCGACCGCGGCCGCCCACGAGGCGACGGCGGTGACGGCCGCGCTGCTGCACCGCGCGCCGCCCCGTCTCCCCGTACCCGCGTGGGCGGCCTGGCTCGTTCTGCGGGCGCTGCCCGTGCTGGCGCCGTTCGATCTGCCGCGCTATCTGCGGGCGCACTTCGGCAAAGTGGGCCCGCAGACACGGGAGATGCTCGACGCGTGGATCACCGAGGGCGCCTCGCGAGGGCTGCCGGTGTCGGCCCTGAAGGAGCTGCGCGGCGCGCTCAAGCCGTGAGCCGGGCCCTGAGCGCGGACTGGCGCCGCCGCACACCGGCCCCAGTGTGCGGCGCGGACCAGCGCGTTGTTGTCCACACAGCGCCAACCGGCACCGAAGCGGCCGACAAGATCCGGCTGCTGTCCGTCCTCGGCACCGAGAACATGCCCCGGTAAGGGCCACCGGCACCTCGACGCTCAAGATCAGACGCAGCTGCCGCACTTCACCGCCGTACGGCACCAAAAAGCCCCTACCGGGTCTCCCCGGTAGGGGCTTTGAGCTGCGGTGGGGCGTTCACGAGTAGGTCTGACCTGCGGCGATGCCAGGTCTTCACACCCTCTTTCCCGCGAACCGCATGACCACTTCCCGAATCGCCATGTCCACAACAAACGCATCACCCGCACGCCGCACCAAGTTGGCTATTTGATTAGCCACAAGAAAGCCTTCGAACATGGGATACCTGCCAGCTCCACGATTGCACCGCATCGCGAAGGTCATCGCGATCGACCTCACTCACCGCATCGCCCTGCTGCCCCCAGAGGCCGGTCACCCGAAGTGGACTCTCCCTCAGCGCCCGGCCCTGCTGGGCGACAACTACACAGACACCGCATCCCGACTCTGTCGCGACCTCTTCCCCGTGCGTCCGATGAGAATCGGCACAGTCACTGGCCACCGCTGGGCTTCCGCCCCCGAACGCGCCACCTTGCGGAGGGAGGAGCGCTTTCACATCGTCCGAGTCGCTGCGGGGTCAGCTGATGAGATCTCGGGCAGGAACATCTTCTGGACTCCCCGAGCCGCCCTCGGCCTCTGGCTGGACCACCCCGAGGTCGAGACCGTGAAGGTCCTCACCGACGGCTACCTTGACGGCTGGCTTCCAGACGGACCGATCACTTTGGACTAACATGTCATCGGGTCTGCTGCACCTTCAGGTGACAGTGACTTGCCCCGCATGTGCTCGGCCATCGACCAGCCGACCACGCGCCTTGAATGCATATCGATGACCGTGGCCAGGTACAACCAGTCGTTCCCGACCGGCAAGTACGTGATGTCTCCGAACCAGCGGACATCCGTCCTCGGCGCGGTGAAGTCCCGGCCCACCAGGCCCGGGGCCTTCGGCGCCCGTGCGTACTGGACGGTGGTGCGCTTGCCTTTCCGCAGGTGGCGGCCGGTGATCCCGGCGGCCCGCATCAGCCTCGCCAACCGCTTGTGGTTCACCACCGGACTGGATTCCCGCAGCTCACGCGTGATCCGAGGAACGCCGTAGGCGCCCTTGGTCTCGGTGTAAATACTGCGGATCTGCTCGGTCAGCGCCGCCTCCGCCGCCGCACCGAGCGCACCAGCCAGGTCCCGCCCGTGGCACCCTAGGTACGCGAAACCGATCACCGCCACCTACCGACAGTCACCTGTCAGCCTGCGACATAGTCGTCATCCTGAAGCCGCACCGCGCCCTTCATCCGCTCCGCGCACTCATCCGGCGCCTCCGCCACGACTCGGCCGCGGCACGCCACGAAGCGGCGATCTCACGCCTCGCCCCAGAGGCGGAGATCGTCTACTTGCGTGGTCGCCGCGCTTCCCGTCGGTGGCTCATCCGCCTCACAGGCACCCCCAACCCTTGGTAGAGAGGCCAAGCTCAGCTACTCGCGACCCTCACCGCCCACCTTGTTCATCCAGATGATGCGGTTCTCGAAACCACCCCGCTCGGCGGCCTTGCTCGCGCGAAGGCGTTCCAGATCGTCCAGAGTCATGCCTAGATTGCGCGCAAGCGCTTTGAACTACTTCAAGTACATCGGCGAGCTCTTCCTTGGCAACCTCGCCGTCTGCCTGAAGGAACTCGTCAGTCTCCTCGCTCAGCTTGTCACGCAGCCGTTGCCGATACTCCGACGCATCGGCGACGTACGAAACCGGCTCTTCGCCGTTCCTGCGGATGATCTCCGGGATCCGGTCCCGTACGAGCTTCCCGCCCGCCCTCATCAGGAACACCCTTTCAAGATCATCGAATCTCCCGCCCCTGCATCAGCTCCCAGGGCCCGGTCTGGACGATCCTGACCTCGTCGAAGTACTTGAGCCACTCAGCAATGTTCTCAGCCGCGCGCTGCGCGACCTCCTCCTCGCAGCCATCCGCCTCCATGATCGACCGCTGAAGGTCCACCTGGTTGAGGCTCCCCGTCCTCGCGAGCGCGGCGACTTCGGCGAGCTCGTAGAGACGGGTCCGTACAGCCGAGGAAAAGGCTGTCTCGTCCAAGCCGGGCGAGATGTCCAGATGCGCCAGGTCCCGTACAACGCCAGCAAGAATCTCATGCGGGAAATCGCACTTCAGCCCGCGATAGACCCTGGAGAGGCGAGCCGGCATGCGCGTTTCCGGACGCCACCGTGTGGGGGTCGAATCCACCTCGTCCACGACGACCACAAGATCCGGCCGGTCCTCATCGTTAGCGAGGAGGTTCGCCTGCTCTCGAAGGCGCCGCCCCATCTCTGCATCTGCCGGCACGGCTGTCCGCTGAACCTGGTCAAGGACCAACCTCACCTCCGGATGATCGGCGGGTACCTCGACGAGCACTTCGAGGTTCTTCGGAATCCTCCGCCCGGTCGCCCGCCCCGTCAGGTTGGCCGACCCCACGAGGCAGCGATCATCCGCCACGTACACCTTCGCGTGGAGGTCATGGCAGAGCACGATGGAGACACGAGAGTCCCGCTCTGCGATCTCCGCGATTTCCGGATCGGAGACACCGGCCGCAATCTCCATGACTGCCCAGCGGGTCACACAGAGCAGCTCGACATCTCGATCACCGAGGGCAGCAACTGCCGCAGCGAACACTTCCTTCTTGATGAAGGGCGCCACCAGCAAGACACGTTCGCTCGCCGAGCTCAACAGCTCGTGAAGCTGCCCCCAGACGTGATCCGGTCTCACTCATCGTCCTCTTCATCGACCGTGAAGAACTCCCTGGCCATACGACCCCAGTCCTGCCGGAAGCCCTTGATGCGGTCCTTCGTGCGCGGCTGCGTTGTCTCGTCCTCAAAGCGCGCCCAGGAGAAAAGCAGCAGTTTGAAGGCACTCGACGCGCGGTCCAGCCGATCCTTGAGCTCGCTTGGACTGGCGTCTTGATTCTCGTCGTCCAGGACTGCCACTAGGTCGTCGTAGACCGGGTGATCCATGTTCAACGAGACTTGGAGCACACCACCGTAATACTTGATGTTGAAGAACGCTGGCGAGTCGGGGGAACGGCTGGTGATCAGACGAACATGCCGATTTTGAGCCATGGTCTCGGCGACCATGCGCTCTGCGTCACGCGGCGTGTACTCATGCTCTTTGACCAAGTCGGCGATCTGCTCCTGCCGGCTCTCCTCAGCCGTCTTCTGCGTCTCCAGCAAGTCCGTCTCGCTGGGGCTCGCCTCCTCGCGTCGACGCCTCACCGCCTGCTCTGCCTGCTGCTCAGCCGGCTCATGTCGGCTGCGGGCCTTGCGCGTGCCGCGAGTCTGCTGCTTCAGCTCATCCCGCAGGAGCTTCAGGAGCTTGTCTCGTACGTGGGAGACAATCTCCATCAGCGGTGCACGCCCGTCACCCTCCTCCTTCATCAGCTCCTTAAACTCCAGCTGAGTTAGCCCTTCAGCTTCTTCCCTCCAGTCGAAGTGTGCAAGGGCCGTGAACTTCGTGGCTGACTGCTTATTGTTCGTCACACCGAAGACCTCATCGAGCTGAGGCGGGAAGTCGATCTCGATCCCCCAGAACCGCTCGATCGGGTCGTACATGCTGGTCCAGCCGAGATCTAGGTCCAGTTCGCGATCCGCCCGCATGAGCGAGATCCCGAGATTGCCCTTCGCGTGCTTACCCCAAGGGGTCTTGCCGGGATCCAGAGTCGGAGTAACGTCGTTCGGCCAGGGCTCGCCCTCAACGTCCGAGCGTCGTGCGGCATCTACGGCGACTGACGCGCGGACCTGGACCGGATACATCTTCCCGTCCATTCCTCGAACCATGAACTCTTCGACACCGATCTCCCCCGTCGAACCCGCTCCGATGGGCCTGAACATCGGCTTCGTATCGAACGGTGCAGGGGTAGACGATTTTGGCGTCAGGTACAGCGGATCGTTAGGAAGAGCGTCGGCGGCCCCGGAGAGCTCCTCCCAGCCGTGGACCGGAACGAGGCGAATCCTGCATCGCCCATCCGTGATGTACCTGCGATAGATACGGCCGATGATCCACTCGGTGTGCTTAAGGGTGGTGGCAGTGCTGATCCACTGCACACGATCGAGATCAGTCCACAGAACCAAGGTTCCGGACGTTCCGAGCCCTTGGCTCAGGTTCTGCCACTCCTGCGGGACCGCCTTCAACTCCGGCTCCGGAACCTGTGCGTCAGTGCCGTCGATCCGGTTCAGATCGAGGTACGTGTGGAGGGCGTTTTCGGGGCCGTTCTGCCACGACCAAACGTCCACACGGGTGCACTGGGACATGCTGGAGTTGGGCAGGCCGACCCCAAAGCGCCCTATGCCCTTACGATCCTGGCGGCTCCCCACCCCGAACCGGAGGGACTTGCGGAGCGTCTCCCGGTCCATCCCGGTGCCGTTATCCATCACCGCGATCTTGACGATCGGGTAACGCGACCGCTCGGTGCGCCTCTCCGTCGCCTCGACGGCGAAGAGCTCAACGACGTCCGCCTGCGCCTCGATGCCGTTGTCGATGAGCTCGGCGATGGCGTGCGCGGTGGACTTGTACCCACTGTCACGCATCGCCTTGACCGTCATGTCCGCGCTGACAATCGGGTAGCTATCGACATCGATCATCTGCTGCTCCACACGTCCTCCCAGTTGGTAAACGCATCTGCCACATCACCAAACCCCGGAAGCTCGGGGTCAATTACGGTCACAACTTCGCACGTCGAGGTGCCGCCAGCCTTCGGCCCGCGGATCACCCTCCCCACCATCTGGCTATACAACACCAGGGAGGTTGTAGGCCGTGCGATTACGGCGGCACTGGCTGCCGGAGCATCAAATCCGGTCGTCAGTACACCAAAGTTCGATAGCACCATGGGGCGGTTCGACTTCCCCTTGAAACGAGCGATTACCTTCGCCCTGTGCTGCTTTGAGGAGTCGGCGGTCACTTGCTCCGCATCGACGCCGAGCGCAGACAGTGTGGACACCAGTAGCCGACTGTGCTCCACCGAGGCCGCGAAGAGCAAGATCCTCGAGTGCTCCTTCGACAGTTCGAGCACCGTGCGCACCACTTGCAGGTTCCACTGCGCGCTCGTCGACAGCTGAGCCATCAACTTTTCAGGGATGTCGAACGCATCCACTAGCGCGTGCCAGTCACTCCTGCTCAGCTTCATGCCAGAGTCGGCAGCGACAGTCCGGAAGATTGGGCGGGCAAGGTAGCCGTCCTCAATCAAGGCGCTGACCGGGTTGTCGTGCCCTTCGACCTCCAGCATGACCTTGTGTTGAGCGAAGAACTCCGACAGTCGCTTGTCCTCCTCGATGTTCGCCCAGGTCCGCCCAGGAGTCGCGGTCAGTCCCAGCAGGCTTGAGTCCCGGCGAAGCGTCAGAGCATCCGTAACCCTGCTGTACGTTGGCGCGATGGCTTGATGCGCCTCATCGAAGACCGTCAAGGTCGTCTTCAGCGCCAAGCGGTCGAGGAAGTCTCTATCCCTCTTGATTGCCGCGACTGCCTTGTCGAGCCCCAGGACCACGATGCCGTCGGTGACCCCCGTCAGATCGGCTGCCGCGTCCCCCCACATCCGGGCCACGTGCACATCCCTGTTCCCGAGGGTTGCCCACGCTCGCTCGAATTCCGAAGCGGCTTGCTCTAGAAGCTCGTTCCCGCGCGCCAGCCACACAACGAGTGTCGGTTCGTGTGATCGCAAATGATCACTGATCATGTTCATCGCCGTCCGGGTCTTCCCTACCCCAGTCGGTAGGTGGAGGACGACCCGTCGCTCATCCGCGTACAACCGCTCGCTAGCTCGTGCCGCCGCGCGACGCTGATGCGAGAAGAGCGCGTAGCCCGCCTCTGCCGTACCCCGCACTGCAGGAGGGCCCTTCGGCGCTCGTTCGACAATCAAGCCCAGAAAACCCAAAAGGGTTCTCCGCTGTTCCGCCGTCCAATCGCACTTCCGCAGGAATGTCGCAGCTCGACCAGACTTCTTCCACCCCAGCCTTTCTGCAAGCTCATCCGTTTTGTCACCCGGCAAAATTTCCAGAAATTCTTGCCGCTTATCGACATCGGACAAAATCCGCTCAGGGGGTACAGCAGCCGCCGCTACAGACCGAAGCATGGCTTCGTCGGCATACCCCCCGCTCAGGAGGTCAAGGAGCGTGCACGCCTCTTCCCCGAGGAGGCCGCGTACGTAATCAAGGGAGGCCGCATCTAGGACGCGCGCGAATGCGATGCCGGGTGAACTCATCCCGCTTCAGCTCCCTCGCGCCTCAACCGAGGCGCTTCCACGCCTCTCGCGTCCCCACCTTGCACTTGCCGACTCTCCACCACGCCATGCTGTCCGATCCTTGTTGCCGCCGTGACTCGGGTCACGACGTGCGATCCACAGTAGAGGCCACCACTGACAACGGGCCGAAGATCGCCGGTTCAGGCTTCACCGGGCGCACATCCGCCCTGATCAGAAGCTCACGAGCAAAAGAGAACACTCTTCGATGGGAGATGCTCACGCAGCGCTAGCGCCTGCACTACCTGCGGCGTGCCGGTCCCACTAGCCCCGAAGGTTCGTTAGGATCGCAGAACGCTCCTGGTGGAACCTGAGCTACCGGTCGAGAACGCCCACCAGGACGAGCGGCATAAGGAGCGAATCACGACGAGTGGGGGCATTTCATGGAACTTGATGCGATCGAGTCGCAGTCGGCGTATCTCGACTACAACGCCACAGCCCCCATGCGCCCGGCAGCACTCACAGCGATGCATGAAGCGCTCAGCGCCGTAGGCAATGCCTCTAGCGTCCACCACCACGGCCGCAGTGCCGCAGGCAGGGTCGACCGAGCACGCCGAAGCCTCGCAGAGCTACTGGGTTGCTCCCCTGGTGAGATCATCTTCACCTCTGGCGCCACCGAGGCCAACAACCTTGCCTTGCACGCCGCTTACGCCGGGCAGCAGCTAATCGTCACCTCCGCCGTCGAACACCCGGCCGTACTGGAGACCGCACGAGCTCTCACTTGCGGCACCCCGGACTCCCTCACCATCTTGCCTGTAGATCGGTATGGCCAACTCGACACAGAGGCGCTCAATGCCTCGTTCCTGGGGCGAGACGTATCCCTAGTCTCACTGATGCTCGCGAACAACGAGACCGGCGTGATCACCGACCTCAGCCCGATGATCGAGGCCGCCCACTCGGCTGGAGCCCTGGTTCACACGGACGCGACACAGTACGTCGGCAAGCTCCCCCTCGACCTGGGGGAACTCGACGTCGACCTGATGTCGCTCTCCGCACACAAATTCGGGGGCCCGCAAGGCGTCGGCGCACTGTTCATCCGGCGTGGTATCCGGTTGCCACAGCGCCCTCTGACCTTCGGCGGCGGACACGAGCGTGGCTGGCGTGCCGGCACTCTCAACGTTCCCGGCATCGCCAGCCTGGGGGCTGCCGCCGAGGCCGCCAAGCGAAATCTCCTTGAGGATGCCTCCCGCAGCACCAAGCTGCGGGACCTCCTGGAAGGCGAACTACTTTCCCGGCTTCCTGGTAGCTACGTCAACGGCGCCGGAGCGCCCCGGCTACCCGGCGTAACAAGCATCACTTTCCCCGGCGCTCCCGCCGACGCGGTACTTTCTTCCATGCCGGATGTGGCCGCCTCTGACGGGAGCGCCTGCGCTGCGGGCGCTCCAAGCCCAAGTCATGTTCTTATCGCCATGGGCCTCAGCCGCGAAGACGCCGATGCCACGATCCGCTTTTCGCTGGGCTATTCCACAACGGAACAAGAGGTCCGTCGGGCCGTTGCCTCCACAGTGCAGGCCGTCACACATGTCCAAGCGCTCATGAGTGCCACCGCCGGCCCTTGACTGGACTTTCCAAATCTTCTTATCCACACTTTGCAATGAAGGGCTCGACTGTAATGCCAGAAGGTCGCCTCTCCGACGTCGTCGGACTCAAATTCAACCGCCACGAGAGCTTCCCCCCGCGCTTCGGCTGGCTGCACAAGGCATACCTTCAAGTCAAGCAGGACGAGATGCTCTTCCATACTCCAGATGCTCTTGTGCGTCTCGGCGTGGGTAAGAACATGGTCTATTCGATGCGTTACTGGTCACAGGCTTTCAAGCTGACCCATGAATACCGCAGTGCCGAGAATCAGTCACGTTCCCTCGCAGCCGCACCAACCTGGCGTGCCCGGTGGCTTCTGGACGAGGACGGGGCCGATCCCTACCTCGAGGACACCGGCAGCCTTTGGCTGCTGCACTGGTGGCTCGTCTCGGGCAGCAAGGAAGCTCCCTGCCTCGTCCCTAGCTGGTACACGATGTTCCACCTCGCTCCGCTTGCCCGCGTCACGATCGACGAGATGACCGCGCTCATTACGCGCGAGGTGCACAACAGCTTCGAGCGCGAGCAGTGGCCGGCGGCTGAGTCCGTCACCCGCGACGCCGAGTGCTTCATCAAGATGTACGCGCCCGACCCCGACGCGAACCCCCTGTCCCCGGGCAGCTTCGAGGACTCGCTCCTCTGCCCCTTCCGCGAGCTCGGCTTGCTGGAGTACCAAGGAGGGCGCGGCAAGGAGCGCACCTACCGCTTCACCAGCGGCATCCGCCCCAGCCTCCCGCCTCGCGTCCTCTTGTACGCCTGCCTTGACTATGCCGCGCGCTTCTCGCGCAGGCCAGCTTCCATCTCGCTGGCCCGGCTCGCCAACGAGCCTGGAGCACCCGGGCTCGCCTTCCGAATGCGTGAACCGGAGCTCGCGCGGTCGATCGAAGCGCTCGTCGAGAAGCATCCGCAGCTGGAGATCGTCGAATCTCTCGGCCAGCGGAGTCTGCGTTTTGCGGACAACCCCGAGACTCTCGCCTGGGACATTCTCGACGAGCAGTACGGCCGCGTACGTGACCGCGACGGCTTCCCGACCCCGGAGGAGTGGATGCGGGAGAAGCCGGGACTGAAGAAGGTCACGGATGACGCTGAGACCGCGCAGGAGCTGTTCCCCCTGCAGGCTGACATGAACGAGGAGCTCGCGTGACCACGGCCACCCAGCCTTCCGCTCGCACCAGGGCGAAGCACACTGGTGCCCAGATCCCCGCCGGGATCAGCTTCGTTGGCACGGAGTTCCGCTCCACCAACCTCGAACGCGACGTACACGACGCGGACCTGCATTCCCCGTACGTCGGTGTACGCGCGTTCGACGTTCTCGACCGTGTGGGAAACGCTCTGGGCGACCTCAAACGCTCCCGCGCCTGGTCCTTCACCGGGCCGTATGGGTCCGGCAAGTCGACGCTCTCCAACTTGATCGACGCTCTGCTCGGTCACGACACGAAGCGCAGAGCCGCTGCTCACGAGGCCGTTTCGGCAACGCACCCGGCGCTCGCGCAGGAGATCGCCGAGAACCGGGATACCCACCCTGGCGACGGCTTCCTGGGCGCAGTCACCACGGCTCGTCGTGAGCCGCTGGCGGTTACCGTCCACCGGGCACTCCAGACTGCGGTGGAACGTAAGTGGAAGAAGCGTGTTCCGAAGGACATCGCGTCCGTCATGGCTGTCTGCGCTGAGACGGACGTCCCGACGACGGACAGCCTGCTGGATGCCGTCACCGCACTGTGCGGCAAGGCACCGCTGCTGCTGATCATCGATGAGTTCGGCAAGACGCTTGAGCACCTGGTGTCCGCCGAAGAGAACAAGAACGCCGGCAGCGACGTCTTCCTGCTCCAGCTCCTCGCGGAGAAGGGTGCCGGAGCCAAGGGCCTCCCGCTCTACATCTTCACCCTGCAGCACCTAGCGTTTAGCGACTACACCTCTCGGTCGAACTCGGTCCAGACCCAGGAATGGGCCAAGATCCAAGGCCGTTTCGAGGACGTCACCTTCGCCCCGAACCTCGGTGACGCGGTCTACCTTCTTCAGCGGAAGTTGGACCACTCCGGCCTGCCGCAGCAGAGCCACAAGTTGATCGAGGCCCAGGCTCAGGCCGCCCACGGAATCTGGCGTCAGCAGTCGCTGCACTCGGTGGTCGACGTCTCCGTAGAGTCATTCGCCAACCTGTACCCGCTGCACCCGCTCACTGCAGTTGCCGCGCCGCTCATGGCATCTCAGATCGGCCAGAACGACCGCAGCCTCAGCGGTTTCCTCGTCAACGACGAACCGTTCACCGTGCGGCGCAGCTTGGACACCCTTGCGGCCAGTTCTCCGGAACGAGCCTCAACGCTGCGCATTCCGCAGCTGTACGACTTCTTCTTCTCTGCCGGGCGGACCACGATTCTCGCCTCCTCCAAGGCGAGCCGCTGGCTGGAGATCAACACCCGACTCGAAGAGGCTCACGGCCTCCCGGAAGAAGACCAGGCGCTCCTCAAGGCCATCGGCGTCCTGAACCTCATCGACGCGGACGGCATGCTCCGCGCGACGCCGGCGATGATTCAGTTCGCGCTGAACGACCCTATCGACGCTACCGACGTCAACCGCTTCGAGCAGCTGAAGAAGCGGCTGGACAAGCTGGTGAAGGACGGGCTTGTCGTCCACCGCGAGTACAGCGACGAGTACCGGATCTGGCAGGGCACCGACGTCGATATCGACGCTCGGGTCAACGAGATCGCCTCACAGCTCCAGCCTGATGACGTCATCCGCTATTTCAACAAGCACCTCGGCACCAACGTTCTCCCGAACGCGGTCGCTGCCGGCGCCCACAGCCAGCTCACCGGCATGCAGCGCCACTTCGTCACCGCTGTCAGCCACAAGACCGAGAAGCTGCGCGGCCCGAAGATCGTGCAGGACGCGGCAGACGGCATGCTGGTCTTCCATCTCGGTGAACTGAAGAACAGCCCGCGGGTGGACTCTCCCCTTCCCGTCGTGGTCGGGCTCACCCGGAACCCGCAGGCAGTGCTGGCCGCGGGCACCACTCTCGTAGCTCTTCAGGACCTCATGGGCGACGAGAAGCTCGACCATGTCGCCCGGCGAGAGATCAGCGAACGAGCCGGGGAGTTCTCCCAGAAGATCACGGCGTTGCTCGCGGAGGCGTTCCGCCCTGGCAGTGACGAGTCGAGCTGGTACCTCTGGGCCAGCGGCGAGGACACCGACGGGGATCCCGCCCAGGAGCTAAGCGCCCGCAGTTACGCAGGGCTCGTCTCCGAGGCGTGCAACGTGGTCTACCACCAGACCCCGCATGTCAGGAACGAAATGGTGGGCCGCCACCAGCTCACCAGCAATGCGGCTCGCACTCGCCGTGAAGTCCTCACGGCGATGATCGAGAAGACCGGCCTGGCACGGCTCGGCTGGCCCGAGGACAAGTTCCCCGCGGAACGCGCCCTTTACGACGGCGTCGTCGAGCACCTCGGTCTACACCGCGCCACCGGCGAGGTCAGCGGCGGCGCGAGCTCTGGCGGCACCCTCCACACCCATGGCATGGCTCGCCCCAACGCTGAGAAGAACGCCAGCATCATGCCCGTCTGGGAAGCCCTCGAGGAGGCCCTGAGCGAGGCCACCGAGCCGACCCCCATCGTCGACATCTACGAGCGCCTCATGGCCGCGCCGTACGGTGTGAAGGCCGGTGTGGTCCCGATCCTGGTAGTCGCGGGACTCATCCTGCGGGGCAACGACGTAGCGCTGTTCGAGGAGGGCAACTACTGCCCGCGCCTCACCGCAGCCATTGTGGAGCGCCTCAACGTTCCCTACCCGGAACGCTTCACCGTGAAGTCGACCCCTGTGGACCGGGGACAGCGCAGGCTCGTGCTCGATGGCCTGGTGAAGTCGCTCGACGTCGACATTCCTCGCAGCCGCGCAAACCGCAACCCGGCGCTGCTGGCTGTCACCCGCGGGATGCTGGACCGCATCCTGGTCCTGGATCAGTACTCCCGCAAGACTCAGCGGCTCAGTGAGGACACCCTCGCAGTTCGCGACGTGCTGTCCAGGGCCACCGACCCGGACAATCTCGTCTTCGAGGAACTGCCGGAAGCTCTTGGCTTCGAGGAGATCACTCCTGGAGCCAAGAAGGACCCGGAAGCGGCCGAGTCGTTCATCGAGCGGGTCACCTCCGCGCTCAACGAACTCACAGGCGCTAGTGAGAGCCTCCAGCGGTACGTTGTGGACACCCTGGCCAGGGAGTTCAGGCTTCCTGCCGCCAGCATCACGGAACTCCGTGCAGGTCTCGCCGAGCGGCTCCAGGGCTTCGCGGACGCTTCTCTTGAGGTCAGCCTTCACGGCTTCGTGTCCCGCGTGACGAACGAGATGCTCCCCGATGACGACTGGCTCGGCACGGTCGTGGTCCAGCTGGTCAACCAGGCCCTCGGGGACTGGACCGACCGCGATATGGATCGTTTCCCTCGTGTCGTACAGGACAGGGCTCGCGCCCTCGACCGGGTCAGCCACCTCTACAGTGTCACGGAGGCCGAGGAAGTCGAGGACCTAGAGGAGGCCGAGGCCAAGGATTCACCTGTCACGGTTCGCTCCGCAGCCACAAAGCGGGCCAAGCCGAAGCCGCGACAGATCGACACTCACCTCCTGACACTCACCACCCCCCAGGGTGCTGAAGAGCGCACGCTCATCCACGTACCCAAGAAGTCGCGGAATGCCGCGAACAAGCTCGTTGTCAGTGTCATCAGGCAAGCTGAGGAAGCACTGGGCCCGGACGGCGCACGCATCCTCCTCGCCGCGCTGGCCGAGCGCCTGTCTCAGCAGGACAGCGCCACATCCGAAAGGAAGGAGCAGCCGTGACAGACGCCGACGGCACGAGCAGCAAGAAGCGCCACGTACTCGGGATCTCAGGGGGTAAGGACTCCTCATCCCTCGCGATCTACATGCGCGACCGGGTGCCGGAGATGGAGTACTTCTTCTGCGACACCGGGGCCGAGCTGCCCGAGACCTACGAGTACCTGAATCGCCTCGAAGGCGCGCTCGGCAAGCCCATTGAGCGGCTCAACTCCTCCCGCGACTTCGATCACTGGCTGGAGGTCTACCAGGGGACGCTGCCCAGCCCTCAGATGCGCTGGTGCACGAAGAACCTGAAGATCCGGCCGCTCGAAGAGTGGATCGGCGACGACGAAGCCATCTCATACGTCGCAATCCGTGCCGACGAGAATCGGCTGGGCTACGTCAGCACCAAGCCAAACATCACGGCGGTCTTCCCCTTCCGTGAAGACGGGATCGACCGCGCGGGCGTCGACCGCATCCTCGAAGAGGCCGGCATTGGCCTGCCTGGCTACTACGAGTGGCGTACCCGCTCCGGCTGCTACTTCTGCTTCTTCCAGCGGAAGCACGAGTGGGTGGGCCTCAAGGACCGACACCCAGAGCTATACGAGAAGGCCGTCGCCTACGAAGACAAGCTCAAGCACCAGGACACGGCCATGCAGGGTCGCAAGTACACCTGGTCTCAGGGCGAGTCCTTGGGTGAACTGATAGAACGCCGCGACGAGATCGAGGCCAAGCACGAGGCTGCCCTTGAGCGCGCAGCCAAGCGTGTGAAGCCGAACCGGCCGCTGTTGGAGATCCTCTCCGATGCGCTCGACGAGGATGACGACTCGGCGGCTTGCGCGGTCTGCCACCTCTGATCCGACTCCCACCCGAACCCGCCTGCCCTGTGCTCACAAGCACAGGGCAGGCGGGTCTTCGCGTCTTCCGCCGGAGCGTCGGCCCTGGATGCCAGACTGTAACCCACCACTTACGCACCACAGATCCCCCTCTCTGAAACGCTCATTGACGGTCGGTCGATTGAGACCTGTACATCATGAAGCTCGTAGGTCATGGGCCTGGTGTGGGGGCGGGCAGGATACTGAGCCTTTTCCAACCTTCGGGCGTGGCTGGCAGGTTGGGGCACGCTGCGTGAGGTGAATGACGAAGCTCCTAGCAGGGTTCACGACCAAGATCACCCATGTCGCGGGGAGCTTCGCGTGCTTGTTTACCCATCGGCGATCGATCTGTCCAGCGCGCACCTTCGTCACCTTGCCCGGTGCCTGGCCGCTCATCGCTGCATGATCGGCACCCGCGCCGCATCACGCCGAACAGGCAGGCGCTTGTGGTCCTGGCTCACCTGCGCCGCGGCGACACCTACGCTCAGCCAGCCGCTGCGTTCGGCATCGGGATCGGGACCGTCTACCGTTACGTCAGCGAAGCGATAAAGGTCCTGGCCGCACTCGCTCCAAGCCTGGCCTAGGCGATGCGGACCGCACGCCAGCTGGCCTTCGTCATCCTCGACCGAATCGCCGCCGACACCCCGTACCACTCCCGGCAAGCACAAGCGCACGGCATGAACGTCCAAGTCCTCACCGACCTATGTGGACGGCTGCTGTGGGCTTCACCCGCGCTCCCCGGCTCCACTCGCGACCTGACCGCCGCCCGTACCCACGACATCGTCGCCGCACTCGCCGAGGCCGGACTGAAGTGCTGGGCCAGCAAGGCTTATCAGGGCGCCAGCGGTTCCATCCGGGTGCCCTCCTGAGGCCGTCGCCTCAAGCGGTGGCCGCGCAGGCACAACAGCACCCACGCCCAGATCTCCTGCCTCGGCGAGCAGGCCATGGCCACCTTCAAAGGTTGGCGGCTCCTGCAGAAGCTCCACTGCAGCACCGAGCGCATCACCGACCTGGTGAAGGCAGTCCTCGCCCTTCACCACGCATCAGCGTGAGGTTGGAGAAGGCTCCTTGATGGTGAGCATGGTGTTGCGATCGCCGAAGCGCACGTTCACGGCCCGCTCCACGAGGCGGGGCACGACTTCGCCCTCGATGTAGGGGGCGGGCCTTCGGCGACGGCGACTGTGTGGGAAAGCTTCAGCCCGAACTGCTCGGCCCGCTCCACCAGACGTCCCAAGTCGCCACGTCCGTACAGCAGGTCGTCGGTGAACTCGCTGCGTCGTGACTCCTCCTGCCGGAAAGCAATTGCTGGGCTCTTTCATAGCGCTCGCGCAGCGCCTCGACGGGCGTCTGCACCGTAGCCAGTACGCAGTCCGCGCCAGCAGTCCCGGTGGGCCATGCCGCATCGATGACTTCAAGCAGCGCCCTCTACGCCAACTGGCGATACATGGACAGAGCCTGATGATGCGCCTGCTGCACCGAAGTAGGTTCAGCTGTCTTGGTCTGCAAGCCGCACGAGAGCACGCCCCCGCCAACGGACCCTCATAACCCACAAGATTGGAAGACCACATTACGCTCTGCTTGTCAGACCCGTAGGGTGTGCCTGTAGGCAACGTCAGACACGGGAGGCCACATGGCGCACGGAGCGAGTAGGCGCTCCGACCTGCTCCTTGACGCACTGGCTCTGATCCGCCAGGACCGGGACGAACGGCGTGCTGACTGTGCGGCACTGCGCGACGAGCTCTCTCAGGCCCTCAACCGCGTCAGCGAACTTCAGGACCGGCTCGCGGGCGAGGAACAAGGCTTGGAGCAGGCGGAGACGATGTACCAGTTCGTCGAGGACCGCATTCCTGCGCCCGGGGCGGACGCGCCGGAGAGCTCAGAGGAAGAGCCGCCCATGCCGCCGCAGAGTTCTGCCACGGCTTCTCTGGACGAGCTCCAGGACGACGAGTCCAACAGCCTGCAGGACTTCGTCATGACGATTCTCGCCACCTCCGATCGCGCCATGCATGTCGATGAGGTGGTCGAAGCCATCGTCATTCTGCGGGCCAGGGGGCGCACGGAGAAGCTCGGGAACTCCAAACGCCCCAGCGAAGACGTGCGCACCGCGCTCAACCGGCTGGTCGGCAAGGGGCGTGTGGAGAAGGTCGCCGCCGCCACCTACGCCGTGGCCCGGGACCTACCGACAGCGCAGAAAGCTGAGGCTGCCTGACCTAGATATGCGCCTCTGATCAGTTGTGTGAGAGGGGTGGTGCCGCCGGAGGGCAATCCGGCGGCACCGATACGTGCCCCTGATCATGGTTCACGTGCATCCCAGCCTAGTCGACGGCACGTCCGCTGGGAGGCGCGTGGCCTAGTTCTGTATGCCATTCCGCTCATCGATGGCATGGAAAGTAGGCTTTCGTGCCGGTTTATCCACCGAACTCATCCGCATTTCTCCGAGGCAGGGCTCGCAGCCCCCGGCCACAATGCGACGTCGAGACCGTCCTCCAGCAGGCTCACGGTGACCACGTCGGGCCAGCTGATCCCGTTGAGCAGATTGACGATCGCCTGCCGGTTGACCCCGGTAAGGGTGGCGGCCTGCCGCAGGCTCAGCCCTCGCTCCTTCAGCCTCTCCCCGAGGGCGCGCGCGAGCGCCTGGACGACCCGAGCTTGAGGGTGACCGGTCATGATCGCGTGGGGCCACGCGTCCGGGTCCTCGGCAAGGTCCCTCGGCGTCGTACTGCGCTGGGTGCCACCGGGCATCGAGATGCGCTCCTCCAGGTTGATGTGCACTATGTCGAACAAAGCGGCTATTTGTTCAGCCGGTATTCGTGGTGCATCGCGCTGGAGACCGAGATGAGTCAGGCAATCCTGCGGTACCGCCCCAAGGACGCTCCTCCCGAGTGGGAGGCGGTGGCCGACGGGGTGCGTATGGTCGTCGCCACCGTCGCCGACCACGTTCCCTACCGGCTCACCACGGTGCTGGGCGTCATGGCGACCCTTGCCGTCAGCGCCGAGCGCGCAGGACTGGCACGCGATCCGGCTGTCTGGCTGGAACAAGGCACCATCACCCGCTCGCTCCTGCTGAATACAGACATCGCCCCAAACAGCACGCAGACCTACGCCTCGATCCTGGCCCGCGTCCGGGAGACCCTCATCTGGGTCGAGCGCGGCGAAGCGCCCCGTCCTCACCTGAGTGGTGACCGCTCCCGCGCCGAGCCCTACGGCACCAGCGACCTGACCCGTCTGGACGTCTGGTCCAACAACCTTCCGCCGACCCCCACCGGCCAGGGCAATGGCAAGGCACTGCTGGCGCTCGGCGCCGGCTGCGGCCTGCCGCCCAAGGAGATGCTCACCGTGCGCGGCACCGACATCCACGTTTTGCCCAGCGACGCCGTCGTCGTCCACGTCCCGGAGACCGACCGGCTCATCGTGTGCCGCTCGCTGTGGGAGAAGACCCTCGCCAACCTCGCCCAGGCCGCCGGGGACAACTACCTGTACGCGCCCGACCGCCAAGTCCTTTACCCAAAGAACGCCATCAGCAACTGGGTCAAACGCACCAAGCCCGGCGATCCGAAGGTCCCAGCCCTGGACACCCGGCGCCTGCGCGCCACGTGGATCGTGTCGCTGTTGCGAGACCGTGTCCCGGCCGACCTGGTGGCCCGCGCGGCAGGAATGAAGACGACCGCCGCGCTCGCCCCCTACATGGCCTGGGTACCGGCGATCTCGCACGACGCCGCCGTACGTATGCTGCGCGGCTGGGCATGAGGGCCCGCAGCGGGCAGCACCGGCCCGCCCCCTCACCGCACCCTTCCCAGCTGAACGACCGCCTCGTGCGGCAGGTCGTCGATCTCGTCCGGGCCAGCGGAGTCCTGGACGAACTCACGGTGCTGGAGGCCCGCCGCCCCGGCCCTCGCGGCCTCCGGTCGGAGACCGTACTGGTCGGTATGGTGCTGGCGGCACGGGAGTTGCGTAGCACCAACGTGGACGACGCCTGGGAGTGCGTGCAGTTCCGCCTGCGCAAGCCCTGGCTCAAGTACTTCGGGCTGACGGAAGTCGACCGTACGGACGTCGAGGCGACGCGTGCGTCGGCCAAGCGCTTCTACGATGCCTGGTCGCGCATCACGACGGTGCTTGACCCGGCCCGCTACGACCGCCGGACCCGTATGCCACGCAATCAGGCCGTCACCTATCGGCGCGCCTGGCTGCACCGGACACACCACGACTCGACGCCGGCCCTGTCGCGGATCGCCAACAAGTTGGTGCTCACACCCGTACGCACCGCGGTTGCCCGCGGGCTGATGGACGACTGGGCCGGCGACCTGTCGGTGGACGCCACCGCCCTTCCCACCTGGGCCCGCCACAGCACGAAGCGCCGCGCCTCGCTCGAAGTGAGTGCGGGCGTGCACGTTTCCGGCGGCGGCCACAAGACCTTCGGCTACAGCGCCACGCTGCTGGTCGCCGGTCATGCCGATGCGTCCCGCGCCGGCCGCTATCCCCAGCTGTGCATGGGCATGTCCGTGCACACACCCGGCAAGCAGATCGGCCCCCAGGCCGTACGCCTGCTCCAGATCGTCAAGCGTCTGTGGCCCATCCAGGGGTACCTGGCCGGGGACCTCGCCTACTCCGGCGCCAAGGTCGAAAACTTTCACGACCCCGTACGTGCCGTCGGCTACAAACCCGTTCTCGACTACAAGACCACCATGGTCCGCAAGGACAAGAACGCCGTCGAAGGCACCCTCGCCATCGCGGGCGACCTCCTCTGTCCCCACACCCCCCAACGGATCATCGATACCTATCACCGCATGGCCGCCGCCAAGCAGAGCAAGACCCGCGAGGAACTCCTGCCCGAGATGCTGGAGGCAGACTCCTACGTCCTCCCGCTGAAACAGGCCGCCGACCACCGCGGTCTGGAACGCCGCCAGTGCCCCGCCGCCGGCACCAGCCCCCGCGTCACCTGCCCCTGGGCCCAGGAACGCGACGCCTCCGGCGCCCACCGGCGCCGAGGCCACACAGCACGCCGCCCTGTCCGAGGCCGGCCCCACACGATCGATCTGACCAACCGCCGCGCCAGACAGGCCCATCCGGACGCGAAACCGACCGTGCGCCCACCGGAACGCCCCGCCCACCAGCGTCCGGCCATCTGCCAGCAGTCCACGATCACCGTGCCGGTCGACATCATGCCCAAGCTCCGCCAGGACCTGCCCTGGGGTCGAGAGGCCTGGCAGCGTGCCTACCGCAGCCTGCGCAGCCACGTCGAAGGACTCAACGGCCGCGCCAAGAACGTCGACACCTTTCTGCACTCCCGCGAAAAGCGGCAGAGCCGGGGCCGCGTCGCCCAGACACTGCTCAGCGCCATTCAGCTCATGGTCGAGAACCTGAGGACCATCGAGTCCTTCCTGCGCGACCAGCGCCTGTGGAAAGAAGAGAACTACACCCTCGGCCACATTCCCGAGACCCCGGACCCGTACGAGGACCCTGTCGAGGAAGCGGGAGGAGACAACTCCGTCCCGCCGCCCGAATCGTAGAAGCGGCTTCGTCGGAGCAGGCGCAACCACACAGCTGTCAGCGCGCCGCAGGACCACCCGAGTCCTGCGGCCGCTTCGCCATGCCCGCACAACCACAGCCAGCTCCGCTCACCGTGCCCACGGCGCCGGACCGGGCTTCCCCGAGCGGCATCCGCGTCGTACCAAGCCTGATAACCACGAAATCCCGCCCAGTTGAAGTAACTGGACGGGATCTCGTGAACCCTTCACGAGCTAACTCGTGAACGGCCCGCGGTGGACCTGAGGGGATTTGAACCCCTGACCCCCTCGATGCGAACGAGGTGCGCTACCAGTCTGCGCCACAGGCCCTTGCAACGAGTGAAACTTTAGCACCCCTGGGGCCGTGCTCGGAAATCCGTCAGTGGCTGGTCACGGGCGCGGCCGTGCCGCTCGGGGCCTCCGGGCTCGGGTGTCACTCGTTGGCGGCGCGGGGGCGGGTGTCTTCGTCGTACTGGTCGAAGAGGGGGGTCCTGCCTCGGTCGCGGCCGCGGCGCGGGGCCGGAGGGGACGGGGCCGGGACCGCGTCGGGGGTGGGGGTGGGCTCGGCCGTGGAGGAGCGGGCCGCGCTCCAGGTCTCCGGGTCGGTCACGTCCACGCCACCGGAGGCCCGGGGGGCGACCGGGGCGGTGACGTAGGTGGGCAGCGGGACCGGGACCGGCTCCCAGCTGTCGCCCCGGGCGGGACCGCGTTCACGCTGCTGGTCGACCCATTCCGCGTGGTCGGTCTGCTCGACCAGGGCGCGGCGGCCCGCCTCCTGGGGTGAGACCGCGGGAACGGGCTCGGGTTCGGGCTCGGGGCGAGGTTCGGGCTCCTGTTCGGGCTCGCCGGTGGCGGCCGAGGCGGGCTGGTGGCGGCGCGGGCGGTTCTCGCGGAGGCGCTGGGCGGCGGCCTCGGCCCTGCGCCGGTCCATCGTGAACGCGAAGCGGCGCCGTTCCTGGCCGCGCAGATGCACGATGTACGTGCTCAGCAGGACGGCCGGAACCGCCGGCGCCCACAGGAGGCCCAGTCCGCCGACCGCGGCGACGACCGCGCCGAGCGTGAAGGTGAAGAAGAGGACGACGGTGGTACGGCGCCGGCGCGCGAGGACCTGCGAGCGCTGCGCGCGCCGGGCTCGCTCCGCCGCCGTACCCGAGGGGCGAGCCCGCCGCTCGCGCCGGGCTCGTCGTTCCTGCGACGGCTCGGGCGGAGCGGGGCGCTCGGGGCGGAGCGGAGAGGGTTCGGGCGCGGGTCGGGGCACCGTACGCGAGGGCGGGTGGATCTCCATCCGTACCTCGGTGTGGTCCCGGGGCGCGGAGAAGGACCGGACGTCCACGGAGCTGATCGATTCCGTACGACTGTCCGGTTCCCCGTCGGTCCCCGCCTCCTCGGCACGTCCCTGAAGCTCCTTGGCGTAACGGCGCTCCATGGCCGCCCTTCCGGACAGCAGCCGGATGGCGGTGCTGAAGCGTTCCGTCGGACGCGCCTCATTCAGCTCGTCCTGCCTGCGGAGCCACATCGGCACCAAGTAGGCGGCCCAAGCCCCGACGATGACTGCGTAGATGAGGCCGCTGCTGCTCACGTTTCACACCGTAGAGGGGTTCGCACGGCGGCATCCGCCAATTGAGCCGGTGTGTCGCACGATCTGGCTGATATCACGGACTTTTTTTATGATGTTTCGGATCGATTTACGATCATATCGAAACCAATATCGAACACTTATTTCATTTTCTGATTGTTCTCCGGGCGTCTCTGCCGCCACCGGTGGAGCAGCCCCTCCGGCACCTCCTCCGCCGTGAGCACATAGACGAGATGATCCCGCCACGCGCCGTCGATGTGGAGATAGCGCGGACGCAGCCCCTCCTCGCGGAATCCGAGCTTGTCGACCACCCTGCGGCTCGGCCCGTTCTCCGGCCGGATGCAGACCTCGACGCGGTGCAGCCCCACCGACCGGAAGCAGTGGTCGACGGCGAGGGCGACGGCCGTCGGCATGACACCACGCCCCGCGACCTCGCGGTCCACCCAGTAGCCGACATGTCCCGAGCACATCGAGCCCCAGGTGATCCCGGCGACCGTCAACTGCCCGACCAGCCGCCCCTGGTACTCGATGACGAACGGCAGCATCCGGCCGGCGGCGGCCTCGGCGCGCAGATGGCGGACCATCTGGCGGTACGTGGGCCGCCGGGCTCCGGGGGCGCCGGGGGGCGGCGGCGGAATCGTCGCTTCCCAGGGACGCAGCCAGTCGCGGTTGCGCCGGTTCACCTCGCGCCAGGCGGCCTGGTCGCGCAGCTTTATCGGGCGCAGGACGACATCGCCGTTCGCCAGGGTCACGGGCCAGGCCGGGTTCATCCGGACGTACGGGTGTGATCGCCGCCGTGGATCTGCTCCACGGCATGGACGAGCAGCCGTTCGAGCACGGCGAGGCCGTCGCGCACACCGCCGGTCGAGCCCGGCAGGTTCACGATCAGCGTTCCTCCCGCCACGCCCGCCACGCCCCGGGAGAGCGCGGCGGTGGGGACCTTGAGGACGCCCTCGGCGCGGATCGCCTCGGGGATGCCCGGGATCTCGTAGTCGACGACGCGCCGGGTGACGTCCGGGGTGCGGTCCGTCGGCGAGAGGCCGGTGCCGCCGGTCGTGAGGATCACGTCGTACGCGGCGGCCACGCCGTCGCGCAGCGCCCGCTCGACCGGATCACCGTCGGGAACGACCCGCGGTCCGTCGACCGCGAAGCCGAGCGCGGCCAGGCCGTCGGCCAGGATCGGGCCCCCTCGGTCGGCGTAGACGCCTGCCGAGGCGCGGTTGGAGGCCGTGACGACCAGGGCCCGGTACGGCGCCACCGCCGTCTCGTGTCTCGCCGGTCCGCTCATGCCGTACCACCCCCGGCGCGCTCGGGGCGGGTCCAGGTGCCGGACCTGCCCCCGGTCTTCTCCTCGACCCGTACGTCCGTGATGACCGCGCCCTTGTCGACCGCCTTCACCATGTCGACCACGGTCAGCGCGGCCACCGACACCGCTGTCAGGGCCTCCATCTCGACGCCCGTGCGGTCGGTGGTCCTGACCGTCGCCAGGATCTCGACGGCGTCGTCGGCGACGCTGAGGTCGAGCGTGACGCCCGAGACGGCCAGCGGGTGGCAGAGCGGGATCAGGTCGGGGGTCCGTTTGGCGCCCATGATGCCGGCGATACGGGCCGTGGCGAGGGCGTCGCCCTTGGGCACTCCCCCGCCCCTGAGAAGCTCCACGACGCGCGGCGAGACGCGCACCCGGCCACTGGCACGCGCCGTGCGCGCCGTGATCTCCTTCTCCGAGACATCGACCATGCGGGCCGCGCCCGACTCGTCGATGTGCGTCAGGCCGTCGATACCGTCACTGCCGTCGCTGTCCTGCTGATGGGGTCCGGGGGTCTCCCCCCGGGAAAACACGGTCATTCGCTGCTGGCGCTCCCGGTCCGGGCCCGACAGGGCCTGTGTGGGCAGACACGGTACCGCCACCGCGCGGTGCTCAGCCGATCAGGATCACGTCAACCTCCGTGCCGGGCTCCACGGAGACGGTCTCCTCGGGCACCACGATCAGCGCGTCGGCATGGGCGAGAGCGGCGACAAGATGCGAGCCCGCACCGCCGACGGGGGCGATCGTGCCCGCCTCGGCGTCGTACGTACCGCGCAGGAACTGGCGGCGGCCCGCCGGTGACGACACCGCCCCTTCGGTCGCGAGTGTCGCGCGGACCACCGGGCGGTGGACATCCTGGAGCCCCATCAGGGCGCGGATCGCGGGGCGCGCGAACAGTTCGAACGAGACGTACGACGACACCGGGTTGCCGGGGAGGGCGAGCAGCGGGGTGTGCTCGGGGCCGATCGAGCCGAAGCCCTGGGGCTTGCCGGGCTGCATCGCGAGCTTGCGGAAGTCGACCCCGCTGCCCGCCTCGTCCTCGTCCCCGACCGAGGAGAGGGCCTCCTTGACGACGTCGTACGCCCCGACGCTGACACCGCCCGTGGTGATGACGAGGTCGGCACGGATCAGCTGGTCCTCGATGGCGGCGCGCAGTTCGTCCGCGTCGTCGGTGACGGCGCCCACGCGGTAGGCGATGGCGCCCGCGTCCCGGGCCGCGGCGGTGAGGGCGAAGCTGTTGGAGTCGTAGATCTGGCCCTCGCCGAGCGTCTCGCCCGGCTGGATCAGCTCGCTGCCGGTGGAGAGCACGACCACGCGCGGGCGCGGGTGGACCAGGACCCTGCCCCGGCCGATGGCGGCGAGCAGTCCGATCTGGGGCGGGCCAAGCACCGTACCGGCCTCCAGGGCGAGGTCACCGGCGCGCACATCGCTGCCGCTCGCGCGGACATGGGCGCGGGGCTCGGCCGGGCGGTGGACCCGCACCTCGCCGCTCGCGCCGTCGCGGGACGCGCCCGCCGGGCGCATCGAGGTGACCGCTCCGCCGCCCGCGCCGCCGTCGGTCCACTCCACCGGCACGACGGCCTCGGCGCCGGGCGGCAGCGGGGCGCCGGTCATGATGCGGGCGGCCTGCCCCGGGCCGACCTCGGGCAAGGAGCCGCTGCCCGCCGCGACATCGCCGATGACGGTCAGTACGGCCGGGAACTCCTCGGTGGCTCCCACGAGATCGGCCGTGCGGACCGCGTAGCCGTCCATGGAACTGTTGTCGAACGGCGGCAGGGCCACCGGCACCATGACGTCCTCGACGAGAACGCAGCCCTGCGCGTCGGGCAGTTGCAGCTCGATGGGGTCGAGCGGGCGGACCGTCGCCAGGATGTCCGCCAGATGCTCCTCCACCGACCAGAGCTGATCGCGGACGGGCGCGGGTGCCGGGTCTGCCGTGCTGCTCAAGTGCTACATCTCCTCGCTGACGTAACTGCGGAGCCAGGTCCGGAAGTCCGGTCCCAGGTCTTCACGTTCGCATGCGAGTCTGACAATGGCACGCAGATAGTCGCCCCGGTCACCGGTGTCATAGCGGCGGCCCTGGAAAACGACGCCGTGGACCGGTCCGCCCACCTTCTCGTCGGCGGAGAGCTGCTGGAGGGCGTCGGTGAGCTGGATCTCACCTCCGCGGCCCGGCTCGGTCTTGCGCAGTATCTCGAAGACGGCCGGGTCCAGCACGTAGCGGCCGATGATGGCGTAGTTGCTGGGGGCGTCGGCGGCGTCGGGCTTCTCGACCAGGTCGTGGACCTTGACGACGTCCGGGTCGTCCGTGGCCTCGACCGCGGCGCATCCGTACAGATGGATCTGCGCCGGGTCGACCTCCATGAGGGCGACGACGCTGCCGCCCTCCCGCTCCTGGATCTCGACCATCCGGGCCAGCAGCGGGTCGCGCGGATCGATCAGGTCGTCACCGAGCAGGACCGCGAAGGGCTCGTCGCCGACGTGCGGAGCGGCGCACAGCACGGCGTGGCCGAGGCCCCTGGGGTCGCCCTGGCGCACGTAGTGCATGGTGGCGAGGTCGCTGGACTCCTGGACCTTGGCGAGGCGTTCGGTGTCGCCCTTGAGCGTGAGCGCCTGCTCCAGCTCGTAGTTCCGGTCGAAGTGGTCCTCAAGAGGGCGCTTGTTGCGGCCGGTGACCATGAGGACGTCGGAGAGCCCGGCGGCCACCGCCTCCTCCACCACGTACTGGATCGCCGGCTTGTCGACGACCGGCAGCATCTCCTTGGGAGTGGCCTTGGTGGCGGGCAGGAAGCGGGTGCCGAGGCCGGCGGCGGGGATGACAGCCTTGGTGATCCTGGAGGGCGAGTGAGTCATACGGCGAACCCTATCCGGCCAGTATGGGCGGAAGATGATACTCCGGTTAACTTTCGGCTCATACGCTCTCATATACGAGGTTTGTGATGGCTTTTGAGCCGGAAAGTGGGCCGTGAAGTGAGCGAGGACACGTCCGAAAAGGCGGTCATGCGCGGCGAACTCCTCGCGGCGAGAGCCCTGCTGTCCAGTGAAGACGCGCGGAGGGCCGCATCGGTTCTCGCGGAACGGGCGCTGGATCTGCCGGAACTCGCCGGGGCCCGTACGGTCGCCGCGTACGTCTCGGTCGGCCGGGAGCCCGGCACGCGCGTGCTGCTCGACGCGCTGCGTTCGCGGGGCGTACGTGTCCTGCTGCCGGTGCTGATGGCGGACAACGACCTGGACTGGGCGGTGTACGAGGGCGCCGGCCACCTGATGCGCGCCGGACGCGGCCTGTTGGAGCCAGGCGGCACGCGGCTGGGGCCCGGGGCCGTCCTGGCGGCGGAGGTGGTCCTGCTGCCCGGCCTCGCGGTGGACGGGCGCGGGGTGCGGCTGGGGCGCGGCGGCGGCTCGTACGACCGGGTCCTGGAGCGGCTGGTACGGGCCGGGGCGGGCCCCGCGCTGCTGGTGCTGCTGTACGGGAACGAGGTGGTCGCGCGGGTCCCGGAGGAACCGCACGACCACCCCGTACAGGCCGTGGTGACACCGGAGGGTGTCAGGCGCTTCGGCCGCTGAGCGCCACCTCTTCCGGTTCCGGCGGCCTCCGGGAGCTACCTCTTCCGAAGGCCGCCCTTGACGAGCGGCGTCCTGATTGCTGGTCCTGCCTGCTGCTTGCTGGTCCTGCTGCTTGCCGCTCCTGGCGCCTACTCCTTGGTCAGGGTCAGCGTGTCCCGCGTGGCGCGTTCGACCGCGTCGGAGGAGTAGGACCAGTCGAGCAGCTCGCCTCTGGACCACTTGTCGGTCTGGTCGGTGTAGTGCGCGCTGTACGCGTGTCCCGAGGCGCCCGTGAGGTTGATCCAGCGGGACTTGTCCCAGTCGCCGACGTTGACGACCATGCGCATCGAGGGGACCCAGAGGACCTCGTAACCGCCCGCCGCGTTCCAGCCCGTCGCGTTGACCGCGGCCTCACCGCCGCCGAGGTTCCACGGCCCCCGGTTGAGCATCTGCTTCAGGATGCCGGGGCCGCTGGTGCCCAGGGTCTGGTTCTTCAGCTCCAGCTGGTGGAGGCGGCCCCAGCTCCAGCTGGAGACGTCCTTGCCGAGCTTCGCGGTCAGCTCCCAGCGCGCGTCCTTCATGGCGCGGTCGAGCAGCTGGTCACGGGTCTTGGTGGCGGAGTCCTTACGGGTGGCGGGCGAACTCCACCAGTCGTTGTCCTCGTCCTTGATGATGTTCCGTACGACCTCGTACCAGCGGTCGCCGCCGTCGGGCTGGGCCTGGTCGGGGCTGCGCTGGCCGCACTCGCGCACCAGCCGCTGGGCGTCGTCCACCGGGCCCGAGCCGTTGGCGGGGCGCACGTTGAGGCACTCGCCCTGGACCCTCAGCTCCTTGGGAAGCTTGTTCCCGAAGGCGAGCTTGAGGACGTTGCGCCAGACCGCGTTGAAGTAGGCGGCGGCGCCGGAGTCGGCTTCCTGGGTGTAGTCCCAGCCTTCGAGGAGCTTCTGCGCCTCGCGGATGGCCGGGTCGGAGACATCGATCTTCAGCAGGAAGGGCATCAGCAGCTTGGCGATCTGGCTGCTGTTGTCCAGCTGCATGCTCTGCATGTCGTCGGTCGAGATCTTGCCGCCGTCCTTGATCTTCGACTCGATCAGGTCGGTGATGCGCTGGCTGCGGGCGCCGTAGCCCCAGTCCTCGGTCAGCGTGTACGGGTACTTCCCGGCGTCGATGACCGCCTGGTTGGCGGTGACGATGTAGCCGCGCTTCGGGTTGTACTCGTACGGCAGCTTCTCGAAGGGGACGTACCCCTCCCACTTGTACTTCGGGTCCCAGCCCGGCGCCGGCGTCCTGCCGTCGAAGCCGCTGGAGCGGACGGGGATCCTGCCCGGTGCCTGGTAGCCGATGTTGCCCTTGGTGTCGGCGTAGATGAGGTTCTGCGAGGGGACCTCGAAGTGCTCGGCGGCCTTGCGGAACTGGGTGAAGTCCTTGGCCTTGTTGATCTCGAAAACCGCGTCCATGGAGTTGCCCGGTTCGAGCGCGGTCCACTGGAGGGAGACCGCGTAACCGTCGCCGCGGTCGGGCGCGACATTGCCGACCGGGGCCTTCTCGCCGACCTTCTTCAGCTCGCTGTTGCGGTCGGAGACCACCGGGCCGTGGTCGGTGGAGCGGACGGTGATCTTCTTGCTGGAGCCGCCCGCGACCTTGATCGTCTCCTCGCGGGTCTTGAACGGCTTCTCCTTGCCGCCGTACAGGTACGAGTCGCCGCTGACCTTCTCCAGGAAGAGGTCGGTCACGTCGGCACCGAGGTTGGTGAAGCCCCAGGAGATGTCCTGGTTGTGACCGATGATCACACCCGGCATTCCGGCGAAGGTGTAGCCCGCGACGTCGTACTGGCAGCTCGCGGAGACTCTGCGGCAGTGCAGGCCCATCTGGTACCAGAGCGAGGGCAGCTGGGGCGCGAGGTGCGGGTCGTTGGCGAGGAGGGGCTTGTCCGTCGTCGTGTACCGGCCGGAGACGACCCAGGAGTTGGAGCCGATGCCGCTGCCGCTCGGGCCGAGCAGCGCGGGGATCTCGTCCAGGGTGCCGGCGAGGGCGCCGAGCTGGGACTCCAGGCCCTGGGTGGCCTCGGAGGCGCTGTAACTGACGTTGCTGCCGGTGCCCGTGCCGGTGCCTGTTCCGGTCTGGTCACCGGTAGCCGTGCCCGTGCCGGTGCCCGCGTCGGTGCCCGCGTCGGTTTCGGTGCCGCTGGTGCCGGTGCCGGTCCCGAGGCCGGTGCCGGTGTCCGCGGAGCCGGTCCCCAGGCCGGTACCCGTACCCGTGCCCGTAGCGTCGCCCGTCGCGTCGCCGCTGGGCTGGGCCTTGGGGTCGTACTTCCCGGTGACCGGGTCTATCCCGCCCTCGGTGACGATCGGCTTGTTACGGCTGTACGGATACGACGGGTACAGCTCGTCGATCTGCTTCTCACTCAGCCGGCTCGTCATCAGCGAGCGGTCGATCTCGTCCTGCATGTTGCCGCGCAGGTCCCAGGCCATCGCCTTGAGCCAGGCCACCGAGTCGACCGGGGTCCACTTCTGGGGCTTGTAGTTGTTCGTGAAGCTCAGCGCGGCGTACTCGACCGAGATGTCCTTGCCCGAGCGGCCCTTGAGGTAGGAGTTCACCCCGTCCGCGTACGCCTGGAGGTTCTTCTTGGTCTCCGCGGAGAGCTTGGTGTCGTACTCCCGCTGCGCGACTCCGTGCCAGTCCAGGGTGCGCAGGAAGGTGTCGGTCTTGACCTGGCCCTTCCCGAACATCTCGGAGAGGCGGCCGGCGGTGAGATGACGGCGGACGTCCATCTCCCAGAAGCGGTCCTGCGCCTGGACGAAGCCCTGGGCGCGGAACAGGTCCTGGTCGCTGTCCGCGTAGATCTGCGGGACGCCGTAGCTATCGCGTCTGACCTCCACGGAGCCGGACAGGCCCTGGAGTTTGACCGTCCCCGTGGTCTGGGGGAGGGAGGCACGGACCGTACTGACGCCCCAGTACGCGCCGTACCCGACACCCGCGACAAGCGCCAGCACCAGGACGATCACGATCAGACGGGCGCGTCGCCCCTTCTTTTTGCCGGAAGGGGGAGCTGTGTTGGCGGGCATCGCTGTCCTTCGAGGGGCAGGGTGGTCCTGGAAATGCTGGAGCAACCATAGGCGCAGCGCTTCACCGCGCCGGACGCGGTGTCATCTAGTGCGACTCATCCGACGATCACTTCCTCATTCACACAGGGGTTTATCGGTTGATTCACTCCGTGATCGCGACGGAAATCACACAGGGTGTCCGCCCCAGCAGCGCTGCGGCGTCGCGGCGACGATGGCGATCTCCTCGTACTGGCGCTCGAAAGCGTCAAGAAATCGTTAAAGATTAGGTAAGGTAACGAAGTACCGGCTGCCGGAGAAACGATCCGGTGTGCGCGAGGGGAAGGATCGGCCGCTGACTGTCCACCATCTCAATGAACTTCTGCTGATCAGCTCCCTCGTCCTGCTGATCGCGGTCGCCGCCGTGCGGATCTCCTCGCGGAGCGGGCTTCCCAGCCTGCTCCTGTACCTCGGCATCGGGGTCGTCATAGGGCAGGACGGCCTGTTCCACGTGAAGTTCGACAACGTCGAGCTGACTCAGGTGATCGGCTACGCGGCTCTCGTGGTGATCCTGGCCGAAGGCGGTCTGGGCACCAAGTGGAAAGAAGTGAAACCCGCGCTGCCCGCGGCCGCCGCGCTGTCGACCGTGGGGGTCGGGATCAGCGTGGGCGTGACGGCCACGGCCGCGCACTATCTGATCGGCCTGGAGTGGCGGCAGGCACTGATCATCGGCGCGGTCGTCTCCTCGACGGACGCCGCCGCGGTCTTCTCCGTCCTGCGCAAGGTGCCGCTGCCGTCCCGGGTGACCGGGGCGCTGGAGGCCGAGTCCGGGTTCAATGACGCCCCCGTGGTGATCATGGTGGTCGCGCTCTCCGCCGCCGGGCCGGTCGAGCACTGGTACGTCCTGCTCGGCGAGATCACGCTGGAACTGGCGATCGGCGCCTGTATCGGGCTCGCGGTCGGCTGGGCCGGCGCCTTCGGGCTGCGGCGAGTGGCGCTGCCCGCCTCCGGGCTCTATCCGATCGCCGTGATGGCCATCGCCGTGGCGGCGTACGCCATCGGCGCCGCGGCCCACGGCAGTGGCTTCCTCGCCGTCTATCTGGCCTCGATGGTCCTGGGGAACTCCAAACTGCCGCACGCCCCGGCGAACCGCGGTTTCGCGGAAGGTCTCGGCTGGATCGCCCAGATCGGCATGTTCGTCCTGCTCGGACTGCTGGTGACACCGCACCAGCTGGGCGACGACTTCATGCCCGCGCTGATCGTCGGCCTCGTGCTGACCGTGGTGGCCAGGCCGCTGGCGGTGCTGGTCAGCCTGCTGCCCTTCCGCATCCCCTGGCAGGAACAGGCGCTGATGTCCTGGGCGGGGCTGCGCGGTGCGGTACCCATCATTCTGGCGACCATCCCGATGGTGTCGGGCATCGAGGGCAGTCTGCGGATCTTCAATATCGTCTTCCTCCTGGTCGTCGTCTACACGCTGATCCAGGGACCGACACTGCCCTGGCTGGCGAAGGCCCTGCGGCTCGGCTCGTCCACCGACACCGCGGATCTGGGCATCGAATCGGCGCCCCTGGAGCGGCTGCGCGGGCATCTCCTCTCCGTGGCGATCCCCGAAGGGTCGAAGATGCACGGCGTGGAGGTCGGGGAACTGCGGCTTCCGTCGGGATCCGCGGTGACCCTGGTCGTCCGGGACGACAAGAGCTTCGTGCCGCTGCCGGCGACGGTGCTGCGCCGCGGCGACGAGCTGCTGGTAGTGGCGACGGATCCAGTGCGGGACGCGGCGGAGCAGCGGCTGCGCGCCGTCGCCCAGGGCGGAAAGCTGGCCGGCTGGCTCGGAACGGGCCGCGGCAGGGGCGGCAGGGGTACGGGCGGGGGCAGCGGATCGGGTTCGGGGGCCGGTTCGGGTTCGGGAAGAGGCTCGGGGGTCGCCGGAAAGCTCTCGTAATCGGAGGCGAGGGCGGGAAGGACTCGGACCTTTCCCAGGCGGAGCGGCGGTCCGTGCCTGTACGATAAAGGCGCACCTGATCGAACCAACTCTGCCTGACGCAGTGCTGGCGCGACCCGTATGGCGGCCGTGGCGTTCCCCTGGTGGGCCCTGGCATCTACCGCAGTTACGCGCAAGAGGACAGCTCTCGGCCACGCCCGGCCTTCCGGGACGCGCGCTACCAGGCGGCAGAAAGGCAAGGACCGTGTCCCGCAACACGGTCAGCCGGGCCGACACGGCCGGCACCATCGAGAACCCCTCGGCGCCCCAGGAGCCCCGCCCCGGATACGGGCGGCTTCTGCGTACGCCCGGCGTCTGGTCCTTCCTGATCCCCGGCTTCGCCGCCAGACAGCCCTTCGCGATGCTGACGATCGGGATCGTGCTCCTGGTCCAGCACACCACCGGCTCGTACGGCAGCGCCGGCGCCGTCGCCGCGGTCACCGGCGTGTCCATGGCGCTCTTCGCCCCGCAGGGCGGAAAGCTCGCGGACCGGTTCGGACAGCGCGCGGTCCTGGTACCCGGCGTGCTGCTGCACACCGCGTCCGTGGCCGCCCTGATCACGCTCGCCCTGGCCGGCGCGCCACTGTGGGCCCTGTTCGTGGCCGCTGTCCCGACGGGTGCCTCCGTCCCGCAGATCGGCCCCATGGTCCGCTCCCGCTGGGCCGCGGTACTGGGCGGCGACCGGTCCGGTGCCAGAGCGGCTCTGCTGCCGACGGCCGCTGCCTTCGAATCCGTGACGGACGAGTTCACCTTCGTCATCGGGCCGGTGCTGGCGACCGCGCTGTGCACGGGCGTGCATCCGGCGGCCGGTCTGATCGCCGAGGGCGCGCTGACGCTGACCGGCGGGCTGCTCTTCGCCGCGCGTCGGAGCAGCCAGCCGCGGCCGGGACGGGACGGCGAGGGCGCCTCGGCGGAGCCGCGTACATCGGCGCTGTCCGTGCCGGGGGTGCGGGTGCTCGCCGTGGCCTTCCTGGGGATCGGTTCGGTCTTCGGGGGCATGCAGGTCTCCCTCACTGCGTTCGCCGAGGAGATGGGCAACCCCGGCGTGAACGGTCTGCTGTACGGGATCTTCGCGGCGGGCAACATGCTCGCCGGGATCGTGTGCGGAGCGCTCGCCTGGAAGATCGGGCCCAGGCGCAGGCTGCTGATCGGCTACTCCGCGCTGACACTGACCGCCTCCGCCCTCTGGGCGGTGCACTCGGTGCCGCTGCTCGCCGGTCTCGGGCTGCTGGTCGGCCTCTGCATCGCGCCCGCGCTGATCACGGGCTACACCCTGGTCGACTCGCTGGTGCCCGCGTCGGCCCGCACCGAGGCGTTCACCTGGCTGACCGGCGCGGTCGCGCTCGGACAGGCCGCGGCGGTCACCGTCGCCGGGCAGCTGGCCGACGCCTTCGGCTCGCGCGCCGGATTCGTGGTGCCCCTCGCGGGCACGGCACTGGCGTTGATCGTCCTGGTGGCGCTGCGTTCGCGGCTGTCCCCGAAGGCTCTGGGGCGGGTCGCCGCACGTGGGATGAGTCACCGCGTGCCGGTGGCAGTGGACTGATCGCGCGGAATACGTCACTATAGAGCGTCGTTAGCACTCATTGAGTGAGAGTGCCAGGAGGAGCAAGTGCCGACCTACCAGTACAAGTGCACCGAGTGCGGCGAGGGCCTAGAAGCGGTGCAGAAGTTCACCGATGACGCCCTCACTGTGTGCCCGAGTTGCGAGGGGCGCCTGAAGAAGGTGTTCTCCGCGGTCGGTGTCGTCTTCAAGGGCTCCGGGTTCTACCGCAACGACAGCCGTGGCTCGTCGTCGAGCAGTGCCCCCGCCACGACGAGCTCTTCGAGTGCGAAGCCGTCCTCGTCGTCCGAGTCCAAGGCCGGCGTGTCCGCCTCGTCCTCGGCTTCGGCTTCGGGCTCCGGGTCTTCCTCGGGTGGTTCGAGCACCGGGTCGAGTTCCGGCTCCGGCTCGTCGAGCGGCTCCAGCGGCCCTTCGGCTGCCTGACCGGACGCTCGGTACATCCCGAAGTTCTTCCTGCCTCATCTGTACGCCTTTCTTCGCCAGGGACCCCGTCGTATCCACGGTCGGGGTCCTTGGCGTGTCTCGGTGCGACGGCGGCTAGTGTGATCGGATGGCAAACGCAGAGATCGGCGTGATCGGTGGCTCGGGCTTCTACTCCTTCCTGGAGGACGTGACCGAGGTCAAGGTGGAGACCCCGTACGGGCCGCCCAGCGACTCCCTCTTCCTCGGCGAGATCGCAGGTCGTCGTGTGGCGTTCCTGCCCCGGCACGGACGCGCGCACGGTGTCGCCCCGCATCGCATCAACTACCGCGCCAACCTGTGGGCACTGCGTTCCGTCGGGGTGAAGCAGGTCCTGGGGCCGTGTGCCGTGGGCGGACTGCGGGCTGAGTACGGACCGGGCACGCTGCTCGTCCCCGACCAGCTCGTGGACCGTACGAAGACGCGCACCCAGACCTACTACGACGGCTTGCCGCTGCCGGACGGAAGCACCTCCAACGTCGTGCATATCTCGCTCGCAGATCCGTACTGCCCCGAGGGGCGGAAGACGGCTCTCGCCGCCGCGCGCGGGCAGGGCTGGGAGCCGGTGGACGGTGGAACGCTGGTGGTCATCGAGGGCCCCCGGTTCTCGACGCGGGCGGAGTCGCGGTGGCACGCCGCGATGGGATGGTCGGTGGTCGGGATGACCGGGCACCCCGAGGCCGTCCTCGCTCGTGAACTCGGTCTCTGCTACACCTCCATGAATCTCGTGACGGATCTGGACGCGGGGGCCGAGACCGGCGAGGGGGTCTCCCACGAGGAGGTCCTCAAGGTCTTCGCCTCCAATGTCGACCGGCTGCGCACCGTGCTCTTCGACGCGGTGGGCGGATTGCAGCCGAGCGAGACGCGGGACTGTCTGTGCTCGCATGCGCTGGACGGGATCGATACCGGGCTTCGACTGCCCTGATCACGAGTTGCCCCCTGCCCTCGCGAGCCATGCGCCGGAGATCCGGAATTCCGCCGGTACGGCCGTGAACCACTCGCGAGGGTGAGGGAGTTGTCCACAACCGGGAGCTGATCCACAGGCCGCGGCAGGATCGGGGCGGACCGTGGATCGTGAGGAGCGATCGCAACAGCTCCTCACGTCAGGTGGTGGTCGTCATGTCCCATGCCTTCGCCCATGATCCGTCCTCTCCTCCCCCTCCGCTCCCTTCTCCTTCCGCGTCTCCGCCGCCCCCGTTGCCGCCGTTTCCGCCCCTTCCCCCTCCGTCCGCGCCGGAGCCGCTCGGGGTGCCGCCGTTCGGCCCGCTGCGCCTGCGGGGATCCAAGCGGCGGTTGCGCCGGGCGCTGCTCAGGCGACGGCGGGCTACGGCTGCTGGGCTGGCGATGACGGCGGCGGCGCTGGCCGCCACCGGAGCGGGCGGCGCCGTCGGCGCGGCCGGGGCCGGTGGCGATGTCCGGGCGGAGGCCGCCGCTGGCGCCGTGGCGGCCGGCCCGCCGGCCGGACGGCGCCGGGCGCAGCGCCCCGCGGGCATGGTGTCCGCCCCCGTACGCATCGCGGACGCGGCGACGGTGCGGCTGCTGCGCCGGGGAGACCGGGTCGATGTCATCGCGGGGGTGGGAGGAGAGACCGAGGCGCGCGTGGTGGCCTCGTGCGCGCGAGTGGACGAGATCCCCGCGGCCCAGGAATCGGTGCCCGGCGGTGGGGCGCTGATCGTGCTGTCCGTGCCGCGCGACACCGCGGCGGCGCTGGCGGGCGCGAGTGCCTCAACACGGTTGGCGGTGACGGTGTGTTGAGCCGTTCCGCGCGCGGGCGCTCCGTGCTGAACGTGATCCGGTCCATCCGAACAGGCGATCTATGGCATCGCCTGATCGCGTACACGGATTGGACAGCGTGGGGACACGCTGCCGTAGGTTGCGCAGCGGATTGTCATTCCTACGGCACATGTGAAGAAAGGCTCACTCGTGAGCAAGGAGAAGGAGAGCGTGCTGGCGGGCTTCAAGGCCTTCCTGATGCGCGGCAACGTGATCGACCTCGCGGTCGCGGTTGTCATCGGCGCGGCGTTCACCAATGTCGTGAACTCGCTCGTCAAGGGCGTGATCAACCCGCTGGTCGGCGCCTTCGGTACGCAGGACCTGAATCAGTACAGTTCGTGCCTCCAGGCGCCGTGCAAGACGAAGAACGGCGAGGTGGCCGACGGCATCCCGATCATGTGGGGATCGGTGCTCAGCTCCGTCCTCACGTTCCTGATCACCGCGGCCGTCGTCTACTTCCTGATGGTGCTGCCGATGTCCAAGTACCTCGCCAGGCGGGCCAGGCTCCAGGCCGCCAAGGAAGAGGTGCAGGAGGTCATGGAGGTCAGCGAGTTGGAGGTCCTGAAGGAGATCAGGGACGCCCTCGTGGCTCAGCGCGGCGCCACCGGTCCGGGGCAGAACGGCCCCGGACAGAACGGCCCGGGTCCGAACGCGACCTGATTCCGGGCCCCGCTCGGCCGCTCGGCCGATGGTTCGCCGGGTGGCGGTGGGGTCAGATGTGGTGGGGCGGCTTCTCGTCGAGGAAGCGGGCGAGATCGGCGGCGCTGTCGCCGCTCGCGGCCGGCCGCTCTCCCCAGCCCCGGTCCGTGTCGTCCGAGGACGGCTGGTCCAGCGGGTCGTCGAAGATCAGCGCCGGAACGGGACGCGGCGGCTGGGGTTCGGAGGCGGTGCTCATACCTCCAGAGTACGGGCGCGCGCTTCATGGCGATCCGGTCAGGGCCCGCGGTCCCTGACCGGGCCGGGTCCGCCAGGCGTCGGGCTCGGGTGCGCGTGGTACGGATGGGCGTCATGAGCAATGACGCACTGACCGATGTTGCGGGACTGCGGGTCGGACACGCGCGGGTGGCCGGGCCCGGGGCACTGACCGGGACCACCGTCGTCCTCGCGCCGGAGGGCGGAGTGGTCGCCGCCGTGGATGTCCGGGGCGGTGGGCCGGCGACGCGGGAGACCGACGCTCTGGATCCGCGCAACATCGTCCAGCGGGTCGAGGCCGTCGTCCTTACGGGCGGCAGTTCGTTCGGGCTGGACTCCGCCTCGGGTGTGGCGGCGTGGCTGGAGGAGCGCGGGCGCGGGATACGGGTCGGTACCGCTCCCGGCCAGGTCGTGCCGGTGGTTCCGGCTGCGGGCCTCTTCGATCTGGGGCGCGGTGGCGACTGGCGGGCCCGGCCGGACGCGACGACCGGGCGGGCGGCTGTGGAGGCCGCCGCCGCGACGGCGAGCGGGGCACCGGTCGTGCGGGGCGCGGTGGGCGCCGGGACGGGCGCTCTCGCCGGACAGCTCAAGGGCGGGGTCGGCACGGCGAGTGCCCTGCTGGACAGCGGGGTGACCGTGGCCGCCCTGGTCGTGGTCAACGCGGCGGGCTCGGCAGTCGATCCGCTGACGGGCGTACTGTACGGACGCTACTTCAGCGGCCGTCCGGAGTATCCGGCGGCCGAGGTCCACGAGGCGGCCGGCAGACGCCTGGCCGAGTTGCGCGAGCTGAACGGTCCGGCGCCGCTCAACACCACGCTCGCCGTGGTCGCCACCGACGCCGAACTGTCCCGTGCCCAGGCGCAGAAGCTCGCGGGCACGGCGCACGACGGTATCGCGCGCGCCGTCCGTCCGGTGCATCTGCTCAACGACGGCGACACTGTTTTCGCGCTGTCGACCGGCCTGCACCCGCTCGACGAGAAGGGGCAACTCGCCCTCAACGAGGTGCTGGCGGCCGGTGCCGACGTGGTGACCAGGGCAATTGTCTCGGCCATGTGCGCGGCGCAGAGCGTGGACGGGCCGGGCGGTACGTTCCCTTCGTACCGTGATTTGTATGGGCTCGACTGAGGGGCGCGCCGGGCGAGTTGACCGGGGGCGTGGGGGAACTTCATGTACGCCCCCTTCGTTTTCCCAAACTTGGGACGCGATGTCAGCCCTAGGCGCTACGTTATGCAATCACCAAGTGACATGTGGCGACGGCCTGGAGACCCATCTTGAACGATCCCTACGAGACAACCGAGACGCACCTCGAGCGACTCCTGGGTCGGGCACTCAACTCCTTCGACCTGCCCGACGCAGTGGTCGACCGACTCGACCGTGCGCTGGCGCACGCCAGCTCGCTGTGTTCCGCGCACCACAGTGCGGGGCTGCACCGCGAGACGTACCGGCACACCTATCTGCTCGCTGATGGCAGCGCGCTCAGCCTCTGGGAGCTGGTGCACAACACCGGCCGGGACGGCGCGCGGCTGCACGAGCTGTACGCCGAGGAGTCCGGGGCTCAGCTCGCGGCGGCCCGCCTCTGCCGTCCCGGCAGCCCCGAGGCGCCGAGGCTGTCCGGCTTCGACGCCGAGTCCGGGGAGAACCGGGCGTTACCGGTGGACCCGGCCGGTCCGGAAGCCGTGTCCCCGGACGGGGAGCCGTCCATGGACGACCTCGCGGCCGGGCTGCTCTCGGAGCTGGAGTCGGAGCGCACGGCGGAGATCGACGCCCACCTCGCGCTGCTCCGCGCGCTGCGGGCCCTGCCCGCGCCGGCACCGGCTCCCCGGCACCGGATGTACTCCCCGGACAACTCCCCCGACCACGCCCGCCGGGTGCTGCGCCGGGCGGAGAACGACGACCGGCCGGGAGAGGAGACCGGGCTGCTGCTGAAGACGGCTTTCGCGCACCACATCACCCAGGTCTTCGGCCGGCAGTGCCAGGTCGAGGGCAAGGACGCCGGGTTCATGCTCTACGAGCACGCGTTCCTGCTGATCGACGGCAGCGAGACGAGCCTCTGGGAGGTCGAGCACACGGCGACACGGGACGGCCGTCATATGTGCGAGGTGTACGAGACGGAAAGCGCCGCGCGCGAAGCCATGGAGCTTCGCGCGCAGGTGAGATGAGCGGGTGAACGGGCGAGCGGGGTGGTGGTGAGGGAGTGCGACGGGTCGTACGGCCGCCAGGGGTGGCCGGCCGTACGACCCGGGGTGGACGCGCTCAGGCGGCCACCGGCACCTTGGCCTCCGTCGTGGCTCCGCCTTCGGTGGCGGCCTCGGATTCCCCGGCCTGGTCGGGACGGCCGGTCTTGCGGGCGCCCTTGAGCAGGATGACCAGTCCGGCGCTGACCGCCGTACCCGCCGCGATCGCGATCAGGTAGAGGAAGGGGTGGCCGATGAGGGGGATCACGAAGATGCCGCCGTGCGGAGCCCGCAGGGTGCACTCGAAGAGCATCGAGAGCGCGCCGGTGACCGCGCCGCCCGCCATGGCCGACGGGATGACGCGCAGCGGGTCGGCCGCGGCGAACGGGATCGCGCCCTCGGTGATGAAGGAGGCGCCGAGGACCCAGGCCGCCTTGCCGTTCTCCCGTTCGGTACGGGTGAACAGCTTGCCCCGCACCGTCGTGGCGAGCGCCATGGCCAGCGGGGGGACCATGCCCGCCGCCATCACGGCGGCCATGACCTTGAGACTGCCGTCGTTGGGGTTGGCGAGACCGCCGACCGCGAAGGCGTAGGCCACCTTGTTCAGCGGGCCGCCCAGGTCGAAGCACATCATCAGGCCGAGAATGACGCCGAGGATGATCGCGTTGGTGCCGGAGAGGCCGGACAGCCAGTCGGTCAGGGCCTTCTGGAGTTCGGCGATCGGCTTGCCGACCACCAGGAACATCAGGAAGCCGACGACCATGGAGGAGATCAGTGGAATCACGACCACCGGCATGATTCCGCGCAACGGCCCGGGCACGCGGACCCGTTGGATGGCCATCACCGTGCCACCGGCGATCAGACCGGCGGCCAGCCCGCCGAGGAAGCCCGCGTTGATGGTGAGGGCGATGGAGCCGCCGACGAAGCCGGGGACCAGACCCGGACGGTCGGCCATCCCGTAGGCGATGTAGCCAGCGAGGACCGGCACCAGGAAGCTGAAGGCCAGTCCACCGATCTGGAACAGCAACGCCGCCCAGCTGGTGTGGTCGCCCCAGGCGAAGTGCTCCGCCACGGAGGGGGCCTTGTCGACGGTGTAGCCGCCGATGGCGAAGCCGAGGGCGATGAGGAGCCCGCCCGCGGCCACGAAGGGAACCATGTAGCTGACCCCGGACATCAGCCACTTGCGGAGCTTGGTGCCATAGCCCTCACCGGGCTCCCCGGCGCCCTCGACCGGCGTGGTGTGGGCGCCCGCGGTGCCGGTCACCTCGCCGCGTGCGGCCTTGCCGCGCACTTCGGCGATCAGTTCGGCGGGCCGGTTGATGCCGGCCTTGACGCCGACGTCGACGGTGGGCTTTCCGGCGAAGCGTTCCTTCTCCCGTACGGGCACGTCGTGGGCGAAGATCACGGCGTCGGCGGCGGCGATCACGGCCGGGTCGAGCCGGTTGAAACCGGAGGATCCCTGCGGCTCGACGACCAGCTCGACGCCCGCCTGCTGCCCGGCCTGCTCCAGCGCCTCGGCGGCCATGTAGGTGTGGGCGATGCCCGTGGGGCAGGAGGTGACGGCGACGATACGGAAGACCTCGGACGCTGACGCGGACACGGGCTCGGGCGCCGGGGAGTCCACCACGGCCGCCGTGGCCGCCACGGCCGCCGCAGCGCCCTCCGGGGCGGCTCCCCCGGCCTCAGCGGCCTCCGGAGCGGCAGCGGCCTTCGGAGCCGCCTCGGAGGGCGTCTCCGGGGCCGTCCGAGGGCTCTCCTGGGTGGCCTCCTCGCCACGGATCAGCGCGGCGGCCGCCGAGGCGTCCGTCGCCGACCGCAGCGCCGTCGTGAACTCCTCGTTCATCAGCCGACGGGCCAGCGCCGAGAGGATCGTCAGATGCGCGTCGTCCGCCCCGGCCGGCGCGGCGATCAGGAAGATCAGGTCCGCCGGGCCGTCGGGAGCGCCGAAGTCGATGCCCCGCGCCGAGCGGCCGAAAGCGAGCGTCGGCTCGCTGACGTGCGCGCTGCGGCAGTGCGGGATGCCGATGCCACCGTCCAGGCCGGTCGGCATCTGCGCCTCGCGCGCCGCCACATCGGCCAGGAAGCCGTCCAGGTCGGTGACCCGGCCCAGGGTCACCATCCGTTCGGCCAGCGAGCGGGCCGCTGCTTCCTTGGTCTCGGCGGCCAGGTCGAGGTCGACCAGGTCCGCGGTGATCATCTCGCTCATCGCGGGCTCCTTTGCTCGCTTATCGCGCAGGTCAGAGGGGTGGTGGGGACAGCAGGAGAGGAACAGGAAGAGAAAGAGGAGGAAGAAGGAGAAGAGGAGGATTGGGAGCAGGAATGGGGGTGCGGGAGGGGAAGGCTCATGGGGCGGGCTCCGTGAGAAGGCGGTCCAGCGGTACATCCGCGGTCACCGTGACCGCCGACAGATCCAGATCCCCCGGCGACGGCATCACGCTGCCGGGCAGCTGTACGGCCGCCGCGCCGTGCGCGACGGCGGACGCGAGCGCCGCCGGGCCCTCGCCGCCCGCCGCCAGGAAGCCGGCGAGCGAGGCATCGCCCGCACCGACATTACTGCGGACCGAGGCGACCGTGGCGGAGCCGAAGTACGTCCCCTCCGCCGAGACCAGCAGCTGGCCGTCCGCCCCGAGACTGGCGAGGACGGATCCGGCGCCGTACGTCCGCAGCTCCTCCGCGGCCTTGACCGCGTCCCCCACCGTGGTGAGGGGGCGGCCGACGGCCTCGGCCAGTTCCTCGGCGTTCGGCTTGACGACGTCCGGGCGCTCGCGCAGCGCCGCCAGCAGCGAGGGCCCCGAGGTGTCGAGCGCGATCCTCGCCCCGGCGCGGTGGGCGCGGGCGACCAGCTCGGCGTACCACTCGGGGGCGAGGCCGCGCGGCAGGCTGCCGCAGCAGGCGATCCAGGTCGGCGTGGACGGCTCGGCGTCCGGAGAAGGCGCGTCCGGAGAAAACGCGTCCCCGGACGCGTCTTCTCCGGACGCGCCTCCCGGCCCGTCGGCCCGGGTGCCCGTCGCGTGGATCCGCTCACGGATCGTGGAGAGCAGCGCCTCCGACTCGGCGGCGGTCAGCTCCGGTCCGGGCGCGTTGATCTTGGTCAGGGTGCCGTCGGGTTCGGCCAGCGCGATGTTGGAGCGGGTCGCGCCCGCGACCGGCACCGGCACGACCTCGATGCCCTGCTCCGCGAGCAGCTCAGCGACGAGCGCGCCCGGAGCGCCGCCGAGGGGCAGAACGGCGACCGTGCGCCGCCCGGCCGCCGCGACGGCCCGCGAGACGTTGACGCCCTTGCCGCCCGGGTCCATGCGCTCGGCCGTGGCCCGCAGTACTTCGCCCCGGTCGAGCGCCGGGACCTCGTACGTACGGTCCAGGCTGGGGTTGGGGGTGACGGTGAGGATCATGCGGGCGCTCCTAAACGCTCAGCACTTCGGTGCCGGCGGCCTCGACCGCGGCGACGTCCGAAGGGCTGAGCCCGCTGTCGGTGATGAGCAGATCGACATCGGCGAGCGTGCCGAAGCGCGCGAAGTGCTCCTGGCCGTGCTTGGCCGAGTCGGCGAGCAGCACCACCCGCCGGGCGGCGCCGACGAGCGCGCGCTTCACGGCGGCCTCGGCAAGGTCCGGCGTGGTCAGCCCGCCATCGGGGGAGAAACCGTTGGTGCCGAGGAAGACGACATCGGCGTTGATCTCGCCGTACGCACGCAGCGCCCAGGCGTCGACCGCGGCCCGGGTGCGGTGCCGTACCCGGCCGCCGACCAGATGCAGATCGATCCCCGGGTGGTCGGCGAGCCGGGCGGCGACGGGCAGCGCGTGCGTGACGACGGTGAGTCCGCACTCCAGCGGCAGGGCCGCCGCCAGCCGCGCCACGGTCGAACCGGCGTCCAGGATCACGCTGCCGTCCGCCGGCAGCTCGGCGAGCGCCGCGTGGGCGATGCGGTCCTTCTCGTCGGCCGCCGTGGACTCGCGCTCCGCGAGGTCCGGCTCGAACTCCAGCCGCCCGGCCGGGATGGCCCCACCGTGCACGCGCCGTACAAGTCCGGCCCGGTCCAGGGCCTTGAGATCACGCCGTACGGTCTCGGCGGTGACCTGGAACTCCTCGGCCAGCGACAGCACATCGACCCGGCCGCTCTCGCGGGCCAGGCGCAGGATCTCCTGCTGACGCTCCGGTGCGTACATGTGGTTTTACGTCCGTTCCGTGCCCGAACCTGTGGTTTCGACGGAAGGCTACGCGCACATTTCTACAAAGTAAACAGATACGGACGTAGCGCGGACACGATCGGGCATCGATCGACAGAGATCGGCGGATACTGATGGAGAGGGTTACGAAACCGGAACTGTGGCATCATCGGCGTCCATCCATCCCCCGGGGGGGGTGTGGAACGGGGAGGGGGACGGACCATGAGCTGGTACACCTTGGTGCCGTGCGCGGTCATGGCGGTGTGCACGGCGATGACCGGAACCGCGGCCATCAGGACGGGATGGCTGTTCCCGTGGCTGCGCGGGCGGCTGTTCCGGCCGGGGCTGTTCGGCGGCGCGCTGCTGGTCATGGCGGCGGCCTTCGTTCTCCAGCTGGTCGGCGGCCTGTTCGTCGACGATCCGGACGCCCGGCTCCGGTTCTTCGACGCACCGGGAATGGTCGGCCTGGTGGTCGCCCTCGGAATGATCACGTTCGCCCAGCAACCGGTGCGCGACCGCTGAACCACGACGGCCGCGCACCATGGGGCCAAAGGACACCCGACGCCAAAGGACAACGGCGTCAAAGAACAACGGGCTCTACGGAGTCTCCGCGACGTCCTCCACGTGCGCCTTCGCCCGGGCCGGCAGCGCGAACATCACCGCGAAGATCACGGCGAGCACCGCCACGACCCACCACAGCGCGTTCTGGAACCCGTCCGCGAAGGCCGCGCCGACCATGCCGGGCCCGGCTGCCACCGCGCCCGTCGCCGCCGCTCCGGCCGCCGCCGCTCCGCCCGCCAGGCGGTCGTCGACCACGCCGAAGAACACCACCGACACCAGCCCGAGACCGAGCGCGTTGCCCATCTGCTGCACCGTGTTGATCAGGCCGGACGCGGACCCCGAGTGCTCGCGGGGCACCCCGGACAGCACCGCGTCCGTCAGCGGGGCCACGATCAGCCCCATGCCCAGACCCATGACCGTCAGGGGCAGGATCATCTGCCAGGAGTGGATCTCCTGCCCGTACCTTCCGGCCGCCCAGATGTAGAGCAGCAGCCCCGCGATCATCGTGAGCGCGCCCGCCTGGAGCACCTTCCTGCCGAAGCGCGGCACGAGCTTCTGTACGGAGAGACCTGCCGCGACCGACACCGCGACCGAGAACGGCACCCCGGTCAGCCCCGCGCGCAACGGGCTCCAGCCGAGTCCCAGTTGCATGTAGAGCGTCCAGACCAGGAAGAAGATGCCCAGCGCTATCCCGAAAGTGAGCTGGACCGCGATGCCCGCGGCGAAACTCTTGATCCGGAACAGCGACAGTTCGATCAGCGGTGAGCCGTCCCTGGACGCCTTCCTCCGCTCGAACACCACCAGGACCCCCAGCACACCGACGCCGGCGATCATGCACACATGGCCCCACAGCGGCCAGCCCAGTTCACGGCCCCGGGTGAGCGGATAGATCAGCATCAGCAGCGCGGCCGTCACCAGCGCCACACCGACCAGATCGAGCCGGAGCGCCTTGGGAGCTCTGGACTCGGTGATGAATCTGCGGCCGAGCAGCACCCCCGCCACGCCGACCGGCAGGTTGATGAGGAAGATCGGGCGCCATTCGAGGCCGAAGAGATTCCACTGCGTGAGCAGTGCGCCGAGCAGCGGCCCCGATACGGCGCCCAGGCCGACGATGGCGCCGAACATCCCGAAGACCTTGCCGCGTTCGTGTGCCGGAAAGGTGACATGGATGATCGCCAGCACCTGCGGCACCATCATCGCGGCCATCGCGCCCTGGAGCAGCCGGGATCCGACGAGCATCTCCGCGTTGACGGCGAAGCCGCACAGGGCCGAGGCGATCGTGAAGCCGGTGATACCGATCAGAAAAAGCCGCTTTCGGCCGTAAATGTCACCCAGTCGCCCACCAGTGATCAGACCGGCGGCAAACGCCAGCGCGTACCCGGCGGTGATCCACTGGATCGCCCCGAACGAGGCCCCCAGATCCCGTTCCATGCTCGGGACGGCGATATTGACGATGGTGACGTCGACGAGATCCATGAAGGCGGCGGTCATGACGACGGCCAGCGCCAGCCAGCGGCGCCGGTCACCGCCGGGCACGGACGGCGGAACAGCGGACGCCGGGGGAGGCCCGGGAACCCGGGAGGCCCCGGAGGCACCGGAAGTCCCGGAAGCGCCTGGAGCGCCGGAAAGCGGAGAATCCACGGGAACAGGGGTTCCCGTGGACGTGGTGGAAGAACTCATGCGGCAGAAGCTAGGCGCCATCTAGGCCAATGCGTGTCCTAGATGGCGCGCACGATGAACTCATGACCGAGACCGAGACCACAGAGACCACCGAGACCCCGGCGACCTCATGACCGACACCCCGGCCCGGCTGCTCAGCCTGCTCTCCCTCCTCCAGACCCCGCGCGAGTGGCCCGGCAGTGAGCTGGCCGAGCGCCTCGGTGTCAGCCCGCGCACCATCCGCCGCGACATCGACCGGCTGCGCGCCCTCGGCTACCCCGTCGAGGCCACGATGGGCGCGGTCGGCGGCTACCGGCTGGTCGCGGGCACGGCGATGCCTCCGCTGCTCCTGGACGACGAGGAGGCCGTGGCCATCGCCGTCGGGCTGCGGGCCGGTGCGGGCCACGCCATCGAGGGTGTGGACGAGGCTTCCGTACGGGCCCTCGCCAAGCTGGAGCAAGTGCTGCCGTCCCGCCTGCGGCACCGCGTTTCGACGCTCCAGGCCGCGACCGTCCCGCTCACGCGCGGCGACGGCGCGACCGTCGATCCACGCACCCTGACGGTGATGGCCGCCGCCGTCACGGGCCTGGAGCGGCTGCGCTTCGGCTACCGCTCCGGGGACGGTACGGAGACGAAGCGGCAGGTCGAGCCGTACCGCCTCGTCTCCACCGGCCGGCGCTGGTACCTGGTCGCCTACGACCTCGGGCGGGCCGACTGGCGTACGTTCCGGGTCGACCGGGTCAGCGATCCGTTCGCCACCGGTGCCCGGTTCACCCCGCGGGAGCTGCCGAGCGGCGGGGACGAGGCGGAGTATCTGAGCCGGTCCATAGCGAGGATGAAGCCGACGCCGGAGCGGGAGCTGACGCTGGACGTGACCTTCCTGGCGCCGGTGGAGTTCGTGGTAGCCCGGCTGCCTGGCCATCTCGGCGCACCCGAGGCGACCGGCCCGGACGCGTGCCGGCTGCGCGGCACGGTGACGGACTCGCTGGAGTGGCTGGCGCTGCGGCTGGCGCTGGTGGACTGCGCGTTCACCGTCCACGCGCCGGAGCCGCTGACCGACCATCTGCGCGAGCTGGGGGCGCGGCTGACGCGGGCGGCGGGCACCGCCACCGGTCCCAGCGGCTCACCCGGCTCACCCGGCTCACCCGGCTCACCCGGCTGATCCGGCCGACCCGGATGTCCCGGCCTCCGGGCAGAGGTGAGCCCCGGCACCTGGGGGGGGTTGGTGCCGGGGCTCGTCTTCGGCGGCCGACGCGTCGGCCGTCCCGTACCACGCGGAACAGCGGTTCCGGTGCGGTACGAGTCAGGAGAGACACTACGGCCACAGAACGGTGACGTCACGCCGCCGCGTCGAAACCTGTGTCCCTGGCCATCTTTTTCAGCTCTATCAGAGCGTGCTTCTCGATCTGCCGGATCCGCTCGCGCGTCAGGCCGTGCTGCTTGCCGACCTCGGTCAGCGTGCGCTCGCGGCCGTCCTCGATGCCGTACCGCATCTTGATGATCGAGGCGGTGCGCTGATCGAGCCTGCCGATCAGGTCCTCCAGCTCCTCGCTGCGCAGCAGCGTGAGCACCGACTGCTCGGGCGAGACGGCGGAGGTGTCCTCCAGCAGGTCGCCGAATTGCGTGTCCCCGTCGTCGTCCACCGACATGTTCAGGCTGACCGGGTCACGGGCCCAGTCCAGCACGTCGATGACGCGCGCCGGGTTGGAGTCCAGCTCGGCGGCCACCTCGGCGGGCTCGGGGTCGCGCCCGTGCTCCCGGTTGAACTCGCGCTGCACGCGGCGGATCCTGCCCAGCTCCTCCACCAGGTGGACGGGGAGCCGGATCGTACGGGACTGGTCCGCTATGGAGCGGGTGATGGCCTGGCGGATCCACCAGGTCGCGTACGTCGAGAACTTGAAGCCCTTGGCGTAGTCGAACTTCTCCACCGCGCGCACGAGGCCCGCGTTCCCCTCCTGGATCAGGTCCAGCAGGGGCAGGCCGCTGCGCGGATAGCGGCGGGCGACGGCCACCACGAGGCGGAGGTTGGAGCGGATGAACACATCCTTCGCGCGCTCCCCCGCCGCGTACAGCGCCTCCAGCTCCTCGGGCGAGGCGCCTGCGGCCCCGCTCTCGATCTCGCCGTCGAGTATCTTCCGGGCGTAGACACCCGCTTCGATGGTCTGGGACAGCTCGACTTCCTTTGCGGCGTCGAGCAGCGGTGTGCGCGCGATCTCATCGAGGTACATGCCGACCAGGTCGCGGTCGGCGATCTCCCCGCCTACAGCGCGAACACTGCTTGCCGCTTTCGTCCCACCGGAGCCGGAGGCGGTGGCGGAACGACGGGCGACGGCACGGGTTGCCATGCGAGCTCCCTTACTGAGTAGGTCGCGACACCCTCCCGGGTGCCCTGCATCCGTTGGAAACAACGACTGGAATCCGGACAGAATTCCCATGCGGTGCGGGGATTTTCTGATCGTGCAGTACCCTGTGCCGCGAATCCGGGGAGGACAGATGTCGTACGTATGCACAGAAGTGCAGGTCAGAGCCGGAACAGAGGCTGATCTCGCGGCCCTGACGGACATCTACAACCACTACGTCCGAGAGACGGCCATCACCTTCGACACCGTGGCGTTCACCCCCGAACAGCGGCTTCCATGGCTGCGTTCTCATCCCAAAGACGGCCCGCACCGCCTTTTGGTTGCTCAGGATGTCCCGTCTGCCCGCATTCTGGGATACGCGACCAGCAGCCCGTTCCGCCCGAAGCCCGCGTACTCGACCTCGGTCGAGGTGTCCGTCTACTGCGCGCCGCCGGCCGGGCGGCGCGGCATCGGCACGCTGCTCTACCAGGCACTCTTCGAGGCTCTCGCGGGCGAGGACGTCCATCGCGCGTACGCGGGCATCGCCCGGCCCAACGAGGCGTCGGACCGGCTGCACGCAAGGTTCGGCTTCCGCCACCTGGGGACGTACCAGGAGGTCGGGCGGAAGTTCGGCAGGTACTGGGACGTGGCCTGGTACGAGAAGCACCTCGGGGAGACCGCCGGGGCCGCCGGGGCCGCCGGGACTGTTGGGACCGTCGAGGCCGCTGGGACCGCTGGGACCGCCTGAAACGCGGCACGGCACCGGGCCGACGGAACCGCCCTGGTCAGCCGAACTGCAAGGACCTCTTCGCGAGCCCCAGCCAGAACCCGTCGATCACGCTCCGGCCGCTGTCCAGCTCGCCCTCCGAGGCGCCGAGCGTGACGAAGAGCGGTGCGAAGTGCTCCGTGCGCGGATGGGCCAGCCGGCCCGCCGGCGCCTTGTGCTCGAAGTCGAGCAGCGCGTCGATGTCCTGGGCCTGGAGCGCCCGCGTCCCCCAGTCGTCGAACTCCGCCGACCAGCCGGGCACCCCGCCGCCGGGGTGGCGCAGCGCGGCGAGGTTGTGGGTGAAGAACCCGCTGCCGACGATCAGCACGCCCTCGTCCCGCAGCGGCGCCAGCTTGCGCCCGATCTCCAGCAGCTTCCGCGGTTCGAGCGTGGGCAGGGAGATCTGGAGGACCGGGATGTCGGCGTCCGGGAACATCTCCACGAGCGGTACGTACGCGCCGTGGTCGAGCCCCCGGTCCGGTACGTCCCGCACGGGCGTTCCCGCGCCGCGCAGCAGCTTGCGTACGGATTCGGCGAGCGCGGGGGCGCCGGGGGCTCCGTACCGCACCTGGTAGTAGTGCTCGGGGAAGCCCCAGAAGTCGTGGACGAGCGGTACGGGTTCGGTGGCGCCGAGCGCGAGCGGGGCCTCTTCCCAGTGCGCGGAGACCATCAGGATCGCCGTGGGGCGCGGCAGCGTCGCGGACCAGGCCGCCAGCTCGCCGGGCCAGACCGGGTCGTCCGCGAGCGGCGGGGCGCCGTGGGAGAGGTAGAGGGCCGGCATGCGCTCAGCGACACCATTCATGACAACTCCCGGTCCAGGCACTTCACGCTCTGCTCGAAGCCCTCTACTTGAAAGCTCAAGCACTCAACGCCGTCAAGCTTACGCATATCTATTTTAAGATTCAAGAATGAGTAGAGTGGTCCACATGACCATGGCACCCACCGACAGCGACGGCGCTGCGGACAGCGACGACACCGGAATCAGCGACGGCAGCGACAGCGGCGACGTCAAGGACGACGTCAAGGGCGACGTCCGGGGTGGCGGTGACGACGGTGCGCCGCGCTGGCTCAGCGACGACGAACAAGGCGTCTGGCGGATGTACCTCGCGGCCACCACGCTTCTGGAGGATCATCTCGACCGCCAGCTCCAGCGCGACGCCGGGATGCCGCACATCTACTACGCGCTGCTGGTGCGGCTCGCGCAGGCGCCCAGGCGGCGGCAGCGGATGACCCAGCTGGCCATGGACGTCAAGATCACCAGATCCCGGCTCTCGCACGCGATCGCCCGGCTCGAAGAGTACGGCTGGGTGCGGCGCGAGGAGTGCGACTCCGACAAGCGGGGCCAGAACGCGTTCCTCACGGACGAGGGCAACGAGGTGCTGAAGCGGTCGGCGCCGGGCCATGTGACCGCCGTACGCCAGGCGATCTTCGACCGGCTGTCCCCGGAACAGGTGGGACAGCTCGGGGAGATCATGCGGGTGATGGCCGAGGGGCTCCAGCCGGAGGGCACGGGCGCGGATCTGCCCTGGCGCCGCTGAGTCGCGGCGGCGCCAGGGCAGATCCTGTGCGTGCTCCGTAAGTGCGTCGGCCCCGTCCGTCCGTACGTGCGTCCCGTCCATACGTCCGTACGTATGTACCGGCCGGAGCCTTCTGTACGCGTCTTCCGTACGCGTCTTCCGTACGTGCCTTCCGTACGTGCCTTCCGTACGTAGTCCGTCGGCGGTGACCGTCAGTGCATCGCCACCGGCATCTGGACCTCGTCCTCCGCACCCTCACCGGCGCCGCCGGAAGCGGACGGCGAGGTGCCGGGGCGGCCCGTGTTGATGAAGGTCAGCGCGATCGTCGCGGCGACGACCAGGATGCCGACCGCCCACCAGATGGCGCTGGAGAAGCCGGACACCAGGGCCTGGAGCTGGAGCAGCTGCGGGTCACTGGCCCCCGCAGCGTGCGAGGCGATGTACGAGGTCGTCGCGGAGGCGGCGATCGTGTTGAGCAGAGCGGTGCCGATCGCGCCGCCGACCTGCTGCGAGGTGTTCACCATCGCCGAGGCGACGCCTGCGTCACGCGGCTCGATGCCGTGCGTGGCGAGCGACATGGCCGGCATGAACGCCGTACCCATGCCGAGGCCGAGCAGCAGCTCCGCAGGCAGGATGAGCCCGGTGTACGAGGAGCCGATCTCCAGCTGCGTCAGCAGCAGCATGCCGACGGCCGCGAGCAGGAAGCCGGGGCCCATCAGCAGCCGCGGCGGGACCCTGGTCATCAGCCGGGCGCCGATCTGGGTCGAGCCCGTGACCATGCCGACGATCATCGGCATGAAGGCGAAGCCCGTCTTGACCGGCGAGTACCCCTCCACGACCTGGAGGTAGTACGTCAGGAAGAGGAAGAGGCCGAACATGCCGATGATGGCGAGGCCCAGCGAGAGGTAGACACCGGCACGGTTCCGGTTGGTCACCACGCGCAGCGGCAGCAGCGGGGCCTTGACCTTGCCCTCGACGCGGACGAACAGGCCCAGCAGGACGACGGAGGCGACGAAGAGGGAGATCGTCGAGGTGTCGCCCCAGCCGTTGGACTCGGCGCGCGTGAAGCCGTACACCAGGGAGACCAGACCCAGCGTCGACAGGACGACTCCGGGGATGTCGAGCGCGGAACGGTTGCGTCCGCCCGCGGGCTCGCGGATCACGAAGTACGCGCCCAGCGCGGCCACGATGGCGAACGGGATGTTGACGAAGAACGTCCAGCGCCAGTCCAGGTACTCGGTGAGGAAGCCGCCGAGGATCAGGCCCACGGCGCCACCGCCACCGGCGATCGCACCGAAGATGCCGAACGCCTTGGCCCGCTCCTTGGGGCTGGTGAAGGTCACCGCGAGGAGCGACAGGGCGGCGGGCGCGAGCAGCGCGCCGAAGACACCCTGGAGCGCGCGGGCCCCGAGCAGCATCGCCTCGCTGTTGGCGGCGCCGCCGATGGCGGAAGCCGCGGCGAAACCGATCAGGCCGGTGGTGAAGGTGCGCTTACGGCCCCACAGGTCGGCGATACGTCCGCCGAAGAGCAGCAGACCGCCGAAGGCGAGCGCGTAGGCCGTGATGACCCACTGCTTGTTGCCGTCGGATATGCCCAGGTCCTGCTGGGCGGAGGGCAGGGCGATGTTCACGATGGTCGCGTCGAGCACGACCATCAGCTGGGCGAGGGCGATGAACACCAGCGCTTTCCAGCGGTTCGGATCGGGAAGCGCGGCTCCCGTGTCGGGGAGCCTCTTCTCGGCTGTTTTTGACATGGAGGTATCCACCTATTGGTACAGAAGGACGGAAACGTACGTAAGTACAGGCGACGCTGCGGGACTTACGAAGTCATTGCGGGGCTATTGCGGGGTGATGAAGTCACGGAGGCGCGTCACGGGGCGGCGCGGCGCAGTTCCTCCAGGGTGGCGGCCGAGCCGCACAGGGTGGACCGGGCCGGGGCCTCCAGGCCGTCGAGGAACAGCTGGAGGTGCCGGTGGGTGAAGCGGTCCAGGTTCAGGCAGCCGGTGTCGGGCAGCTGACGGGTGAGCTGGGACAGCACCATCATCAGATCGCCGGCGGCGACATCCGTACGCAGCCGCCCGGCGTTCCTCGCCCGCTCCATCAGCCCTTCGACGGCGCCTTCGAGGCGCACACGCTCGGCTTCAAGCTCGGGGCAGGCCCGGCCGAACGCGTCGGAGAGCATCGGGCAGAGCGCTCCGATCCGCTCGTCGGCCGCCGCGTGCACGAAGTCGCGCAGCGCGGCGAACGGGTCGGAGTGTTCGGCGGCCAGATCCTCGGCCGCGATCCGCTCCGCGCATTCCGCTACGCGGACCATGACGGAGAGCACGACGTCGTGGATGAGGGCCGCGCGGTCGGGGAAGTGCCGGTAGAGCGTGGCGTTGCCGATCCCGGCGCGACGGGCGATCTCGTCGAGCGGGGCTTCGGAGCCGTACTCCACGAACAGCTCCCGGGCCGCCGCCACGATCCGCTCCCGGTTGCGCAGCGCGTCCGCGCGCGGACGCGGGATACGACGCGTGAGTGCGCATTCGGTGGCGCTGGCGGGGGCGGTCACGTCCGGCCTTCTTTCGGTCGTTCGGTCTTGGGTTGTTCCGATGGAACGTCAGCTAAGCGGGGACACGCTCCCCGCTTACGAGGACACAGGTGCAAACGGGGAAGACGTCCCCGGTTATTTCACCCATGCATGTGACCTGACTCACAAGGGTGAATCGGACGGATAAAACCGGAAAACCCACGATCGGCGCACCCAGCGGGCGCCGACACGCCGCCGGACGGAGGGTGATCGAACGGAGCGCAGTCAGAACCGCCGACTGCCGCGCGACCGAAGGCGGCCGAATGCAGCAGAGGCGACGGATAGGCCGAGCCGGCGAGAGAGCCGGATTCAGGTGGAACACCGGATTCAAGTGGAACAGAAGAACCGGCAGGCTCGGCGCGCTCGCAGGCCTCACGGCACTCGCCCTCACCGCCCTGACCTCGGCGAGCGGCACCCTGACTGCCCCCACCCGCGCCACGGCCGGACCCGGAAGCGCCTCGGGATCGGCGCTCGGACCGTGCCGTATCGCCTCGGGTGTCGCCGTACAGATGTCGGAGGGGCTGCCCACCCCGGCCGGCTACTCCCGCTCGACCGGCCGGATCCGCGCCCTCAACCTCATGATCGATTTCCCGGACGCACCCGGCCCCGGCAAGGCGAAGGACCGGCTGGCCGAGTTCTTCCCGCAGACGTCCGAGTGGTTCAGGACCAGCTCCTACGGCCGGCTGGACTACCGCGCCGAGGCCCCGGTCCCGGACTGGCTGCGGATGCCGATGCCGTTCTCGGAGTACGGCATCGACCGCGGGTCCCCTTACGAACCGGGCTACCGCAGGCTCGTCGAGGACATCGTCGCCGCCGCCGACGCGGACGTGGACTTCAGCGCGTACGACCTGGTCAACATCCTGGTCACGCCGAACGCCGGGCCCTCGGCGCTGGACACCGTCCTGTCCGTCACCTTCTCCGGCAACGCGGACGCCCCGCACGCGGACGGCGTCCCGCTCTCCAACACGTCGTTCGTCTACAGCCGCCAGGACGACGGGTCGGGTTCGTACGCCCAGACGGGCTACCGGGTGCTGCCGCACGAGAACGGCCATGTCTTCGGCCTCCCCGACCTCTATACGGCGGAGGGCGGCGGCGCCGTCGGGCACTGGGACATCATGTCGGAGGACTGGGGCGCCAACAACGATCTGCTGGGCTGGCACAAGTGGAAGCTCGGCTGGCTGGACGACGAGCAGATCGGCTGCGCCTCCGCGCACGGCAGCAGCGACTTCCTGCTGGCCCCGCTGGCCACACCGGGCGGCCCGAAGATCGCCTTCGTACCGATCTCCAAGGAGTCGGGGTACGCGGTGGAGGTACGGACCCGGGCGGGCAACGACGAGGCCGTCTGCCGGCCGGGCGTGCTGATCTACCGCGTGGACGCGGGCGTGGACACCGGACGCGGTCCCGTGACGGTCTCGGACAGCAAGGAGAACAGCGGGGGCTGTACGCGGCGGCCCAATGTGCACGCGGAGCTGTCGGACGCGCCGTACGGTCCGGGCCAGACCTTCGTGGACAAGGAAAACGGCATCCGGATCTCGGTGCTGTCGCAGGAACCGGACGACAACTTCATGGTGCGGGTGACGAAGTCCTGAGCCGCTGGCAGAGCCTCGAACTGATGCGCAGCCGCGACCAGACCGTCGTCAAGCCGGTTGTCGTCATCGGCTGATCCGCCCGCGATCCGCTCGACCATCGGTCATGACGGTCATCGGTCATGACGACCATCGGTCATGTCTGCCGTCGGTCATGACGGCAGTCGGTCATGTCTGACGTCGGTCATGACGGCCGTCGGTCATGACCGGCGCTGTCCGTGGTTGGCTGGGGCCATGACCTCGACGACATCGATACCTGGCGTCTCAGCCGTTCCCGCCGGGGGCAGACGGCTCGGCGTGGCCCCGGGCTGTCATCTCGCCTGCGGGAGCGGCGCTTCATGACCGGGCGCCGGGGCTCTCCGGCCTCCGAAGCGGCCGGTGTGCGGACGGCTCCGCCGTTCGACCCGGAACTGGGCGCCGCCTTGGTGGCCCTGGGCGACCTGTCGAAGCACCGGCTCACTCCTGGGAACCTCGCCGCCCACCGGCAACGAGACGCAGCGAGCCGCCCCCTGCCCACGGCGGCCGAGTTGCGTGCCGGCGGCCGCTTCGCCGTCGAGGAACTGAGCGTGCCCGGCGCCGAGGGAGGTCCGAACGTCACGCTGGTGTACGCGCGGCCCGCCGACGCCACCGGTCCGCTGCCGACGCTGTACTACCTGCACGGCGGCGGGATGATCATGGGGAACGCCTGGTCCGTGCTGCCGAAGATCCTCCGCGACTGGTGCGCTCCGCTCGGCCTGGCCGTCGTGTCCGTGGAGTACCGGCTGGCGCCGGAGGCGCCTTATCCGGGTCCGCTGGAGGACTGCCTCGCGGGACTTCTGTGGACCGTCGGCCACGCGGACGAGCTGGGCAGCGACGGCGAGCGCGTGATCATCGGGGGCAAGAGCGCCGGCGGCGGGCTCGCCGCGGCCCTGACCCTGCTCAACCGGGACCGTGGCGACGGACCCGTACCCATCGGGCAGCTCCTTCAGTGCCCGATGCTCGACGACCGCCTCACTACGCCCTCCGCCCTCCAGATGGCCGGCATCGGCCTCTGGGACAGGGCTTCGACCGCCGTCGCCTGGCGGGCCTACCTGGGCGAGCGTTACGGCGCACCGGACCTGCCGCCCTACGCCGCCCCCGCCCGCGCCACCGACCTGAGCGGGCTGCCGCCCGCCTACATCGACGTCGGCTCGGCGGAGACGTTCCGGGACGAGAACGTCGCCTACGCCCAGGCGATATGGCGGGCCGGCGGCGACGCCGAGCTGCATGTCTGGCCCGGCGCCTTCCACGGCTTCGACTCGGTCGCCCCCACAGCGTCCCTCACGCGCGAAGCCCGTCACGCCCGGACGCAGTGGCTGCGCCGCATAGTTGAGCGCTCCCGCGTGCTCGGGCGCCGGGAAGAACACACCGAGCCCCTGCCGACGCAGCGAGCCTAGGCCCTTTCGCTCCCACCGGTTCCGCACGCCCGCGGCGTGGACGGCCAGGCCCTGGTTGAGGGTCGCGGCGAAGCGGGCCAGGGCCGCGGTGCCGGTGCCGGGCGCGAGGTCGCCCTCCCCCGCCCTCAACACGATCACCCCCTGACGACCACAGCAGGTCACCCCCTCTCGGCCACCTCAGCACCCTGCGCAGGATCCCCAGCAAGCGGCATCACCCCGTACCTCGAGCACGCCACCCGCTACACTGGCGGCGGCAATCAAACCCTCATCGGTTGATCGCCAACCTGTCCAAAACATGCCAAAAATGCAGCCGCGTCCGCGATTCCGTTTTAGACACGTTTGTCGACAGATCCCCGCCTTCGTAGCTCAGGGGATAGAGCACCGCTCTCCTAAAGCGGGTGTCGCAGGTTCGAATCCTGCCGGGGGCACAACGCGTTAAGCCGCTGACCTGGGATTTCTCCCCCAGGAAGGCGTTCTATTCGGCCTCGGACTCCTCGTCCGAGGCCGTTTGCGTGAGCGGTGCGTGAGCGGACGGAGAGTTGATCTCCCAAACGGCCCCCGACGGACCAGCATCACCCGGCACGGACTCGGGGCGGTTTTCGTACCAGCGTGAGAGCTGAGGTTGCGGGTCGGAGGGGCGGCACCCCGTGGGGTGGCAGGAGGAGGTGATGCGAACTGGGCCTCATCTGGACCGCGACAGGCGGGTCGCCTGTCACCAACGTCCACAGACCGTACGGCCAGCACAGCCCCATCACATTGAGTCGGGCGGTACGTAGCAAACCATGATGTACCGGGATGAGGCGATGTTGAAGCTTCGATAGATCGTCAAGTTCGCGACTGAGGTCCGTGGGATGCGTGTGTGGCACGTTTTGATGAGGCCAAGGCGGTGTCTATGACGGGGGCCGGTACGGGGTTCAGCCGCCGTTGACTGACGTAGTTGCTCGGATGCCGACCGTCGGACCCGGTGTCCGTCTACCGGTTTCATTGCTGGAGATCCTGCGGGCCAAAACAGCGGAGCAGTAACAGAGGTGTAGAACGCATCCCCACCTGTGTGCCGGCTTCGTAGAGCCGGAATCACGTTCCGCTCAACGCCGTGATGAACATCGGTCTTCACAACAGGCAGCCATCCTTGCTGGACACGGCCAATCTGGTTGAAGGGTAGGAACCTTCCGCTCCCTCTAGCTCTGGTGTCCGGTGATGGTCACTGCTGGATCGCTGTCACGCACGGCGGAGTCGACTCCCTGGCCCTTGGCAACAAATCAGGCTACCGCGCGAACGGCCTTCACGTCAGTTCCCGGAAGCGCCACTAGCTGCCACATTCGAAAATTAGCAAATTCGGATAACCGCTACCCAGCCAGACGTAGCCCTGCAATAATAACCGCATGGAAAACCTGCCCGATGATGCAATAAATCTGGGATCGCTGCAAGCCATCGCTCTCGACACCAACGCTTTCGGGAAGGGCCTACCCGACCTGGAGCACCTGCGCAAACTTTCCGAATTGACCGCACGTATCGGAATTGAAATATGGGTACCGGAACCTGTTGCTTGGGAATGGGCCGAGCACCTCGACAGAGAGGTCGAGCTGTTCCGCAGGTCCGTTTCCCCCATTTTTCGCACCATGAAGCGCGGGGGCCTCAAAGGGGAGCCCCCAACTCTGCCCGCCAGCGGAGATAGAGAGATCATCGACGAGTTCTTGTTTCAGCTTTCCAGTTTGCCCGGCGTCACGGTCGTCTACCTGACAGGCGAGTCGGCGATCAATGGGCTGCGTGACCAGATATTACAGACGGGACCAGGGCGCCGAAAGGACGGGGTGAAGACCGGCGGATCCGACTCGGCCTGGCTCCGAGATATTTTAGCCAAGGCTGGCGGTGACTTTACCCGGATTGCACTACTAAGCAAAGACCGTGATATTAGAGAAGCATGCAAGACCCTACGGGTGAGCCCTCCCTACATGCTCAGCCTCTACAATCTGAACAGATACCTGTTCCGCTTCGTGAACGAGTCCGAAGGACTCGCACGCCGAGTAATAGTACACTTCACCAATCTCATTTCCGAGTCGCAGGCGAACGTGTACGACGGATGGATTGAGCCCGACTTCAACCTCGGAGATTTTGAATCGGATTCAAGTTTCCTGCTTGGTGATTTTCGAGGATCGGATCACCAGGTCCACGCCGTTACACTCCGTCACGTTCACGAGGTGTTGGAAGTATCGGACGTTGGCAGGGAATCTGAGCAGGAGGGAGATGAGCCAGAGGAAGGTGCAGGAGCCATTAATGACGCCACTTTTAAAGTGCTCGTCAAATTCCGTGCCGACGTTGATGTCTCAACCTACGAGATCGATGGCGACGGAGAGGTTCAAATGAATGGTCACACACTCTACGACGTACGCATCACCGCATCGCTTCTCATGGAGCTTTCCAACGGGGAAATCAACTATTGCATCCCGCTCACAAACGCCCGAATCGACCCTCTGTAAAACCTCAGAGGTCAGTCTCACGGCCTCGCTGACGGCAACGTCAACAGCGAGAGAGCGGTCTTCGAGCTCTCTCGAAGGCATACACCGCTCCGCGCCACCGTCTCTATGGCCAACAAAGAGCGTGGGTGGTAGAAGTCTTAGAGATCATCTCATTTGGGTGACTCGGTATTCTGTGAGTCATGGTGGGGACCGTTGAACGGCTGGTGCCAGACGAGTTGTGGGTGCTGTTCCAGCGGGTGGTGCCGGAGGCGCCGTCGCGGCCGCAGGGTGGTGGTCGGCGTCGGTACGGCGACCGGGAAGTGCTGGCCGCGATCGTCTTCGTGGCCACGTCGGGTTGTACCTGGCAGCAACTGCCTTCGGCGTCGTTCGGCCCGTCCGGAGCGACCGCCCACCGGCGGTTCTCGGAGTGGTCGAAGGCCAGGGTGTGGGCCAAGCTCCACCGCCTGGTCCTCGACGAACTCGGTGCCCGTGGCGAGTTGGACTGGTCGCGGTGCGCGATCGACTCGGTGAACATGCGGGCCCTGAAAAGGGGGACCTGACAGGTCCGAATCCTGTCGACCGGGGCAAGTACGGCTCGAAGATCCACCTGATCACGGAACGATCAGGTCTGCCCATATCCGTCGGCATCTCCGGCGCCAACCTCCACGACAGCCAGGCCCTCATCCCGCTCGTGAAGGGCATACCGCCCATCCGCTCACGCCGCGGACGCCGACGGCGCAAGCCCGGCAAACTCCACGCCGACAAGGGCTACGACTACGCCCACCTGCGGCGATGGTTACGCGAGCGCGGCATCACCCACCGCATCGCCCGCAAGGGAGTCGAGTCCTCGCAACGGCTGGGCCGCCACCGCTGGACCGTGGAACGCACCATGTCCTGGCTCGCCGGCTGCCGCCGCCTCCACCGACGCTACGAACGCAAAGCCGACCACTTTCTCGCCTTCACCAGCATCGCCTGCACACTCATCTGCTACCGCCGACTCGCCAAATGAGATGACTCCTAAAGCGGGTGTCGCAGGTTCGAATCCTGCCGGGGGCACAGACTTGAAGGGCCGGTTCAGGAGGGTTACCTCCCAACCGGCCCTTCGTCTTGGTTCGAGGCCCTGCCACTCACGTTCCGCCGCCTGCGACGGGGGATGGCATTGCCCTTGACCTGGGCGTCTCTCCTCGCTGGCGCGGATCACGGCGCCGGGCCGCGCCGTGTGATGACGCACGGAAAAGCGGCCTTGGGGAGGGGCCGTGTGTGTCAGACGGGGCGGGAGTACAACGTGGGTAACGGCGGGGGATCCATACCGGACGAGGGGTGGGAGCGCTTCGTGCGGGAGGCCGAGGACGGGGGCGGGGGGGGGCGGGGTGCGCCCGAGGAGCCCTCGGCTCGGGCTCGGGTGGTGACGCGGCGGCTGCGGGAGGAGACCGGTCCGCCGGAGGGGTGGCGGACTTTCCGGCCCGCCCGGCGGCGGGGTAGGGGCTGGTACGTGGTCGGTCTGGTGGCCGTGCTCGGGCTGTTGGTCGTTGCTGTGGATCCGGGGCGGGTGACCGGATGGTTCCGGGGCGGCGAGAGCGCACCGCTCGCCGCGGAGTCGGAGCGTCCCGATCAGCCGCCCGCGACCGAAGCGGCGCCCCAACTACCCACATTGGACGCGCCATTCAGGGGTTCGCCCGCCGCTCAGTGGGGCGACGGGACGGCCGGGATCAGTCTGCCCGCGGCACGGGCGACCGGCTGGATGAGCAAGGAAGAGGTCGCGCGGACGCTCGATCGGACCCGGGATTTCCTCGCCGCGTCCAGTCTGGATCCTGGCGTGCTGCGCGGGGAGCGGCCGAAGAAGGCCATGGCGTTGATCAATCCGCATCAGCAGGACGTCCAGGACTATCTGGCGACCGCGTTCCGCGCGCCCAGCCGGAAGAACGATCCTCTGCTGCTGTTCAGCCGCTTCGAGAAAGCGAGGGTGCGGCCCGTCGGGGACGTGGTCAAGGCACGAGGACGGGTCACGGGGAAGGTGAGCGCGGGGCGGTCGAGGTGACCACCGACGTCACGTACGTCTATCCGGTCGTCAGCGCCTCGCCGGGAAGCGACGAAGTCGTGCGCACCATCGTGCGCCGCGAGGTGGTGATGAACCGGGACGACCCGGAGAAGGTGATCATCGAGCCGGGGACGTTCTCCCCCGTCTCCTACAGCTCGGACAGCACCAACGGCGGCTGTGGCACCTTCACCGGTTACCTCACCCCCGGGTTCGGCGCCGAGCGCGCGGCCAGGGCCCCGGGAGACGGCCCCGTGGTCGACCCGTACGACCGGAGCGCGTCGATGGACGCGCGCATGAAGGCCGCCGGCGACGCCGTGTGCGGGTCCGCCGCACGGTCGTGACAGCGCGGTTTCGCCCTGAGGCGGCTCTTCGGGCGGCGGGGTGGTGCGCCTCCGCCCCTCTTCGGACGCCCGCCCATGAGCCGCACACTTGCGAAAACTTTACGAAACTCTCCATCACGTTCCTTCGTCGAATTTGATCTTTCGTTCGAGCATTCGGCAGTCAACTTCGGTTGGATTGACCTCAGGTGGCCATTGGTCAGGCTTTTCGCCTTTCCTGAAGATCGCGGATCCGGAGAATGTTTCGCGATCAATACCGAAACTATTGACACTTGACGGGGTCAGATCAACACTGTCGCCGTCGGCAGGCTCAGCCAGCCACCGCCGACCGGGTCCCCACCGCGATCCGCCTCACGAGGACGAGGAGGAAACACGCACATGAACGACGCACCCGCATACCCGACAACAGGCCAAAGGCCCGACCGCTTACGGTTGTTCAGCCGCTTCCGGCTGCTCATCAGCGCCGCCTGCGCCATGGTCATGGTCGCCGCGGCCTCGGTGGCGCTGGCCGGGACGGCGCACGCCGACACGGTCATCTCCACGAACCAGACCGGCACCGACAACGGCTACTTCTACTCGTTCTGGACGGACGGCGGCGGATCGACCTCGATGACCCTGGGGTCGGGCGGCAACTACAGCACGTCGTGGAGCAACACCGGCAACTTCGTCGCCGGCAAGGGCTGGAGCACCGGTTCACGGCGCAGCGTGGCCTACTCCGGCACCTTCAACCCGTCCGGCAACGCGTACCTGGCCCTCTACGGGTGGACGACGAACCCGCTCGTCGAGTACTACGTCGTCGACAACTGGGGCACCTACCGGCCCACGGGTACGTTCCAGGGCACGGTCACCAGCGACGGCGGTACGTACGACATCTACAAGACGACGCGGTACAACGCCCCCTCCATCGAGGGCATCAAGACGTTCGACCAGTACTGGAGCGTCCGGCAGTCGAAGCGGACGGGCGGGACCATCACCACCGGCAACCACTTCGACGCGTGGGCGGGCCGCGGTATGAACATGGGCGCCTTCAACTACATGATCCTCGCCACGGAGGGTTACCAGAGCAGCGGCAACTCCAGCATCACGCTGGGCACTTCCTCCGGGGGTGGTGGCGACAACGGCGGCGGCGGTGGCGGTGGCGGCGGCGGTGGTGGCGGCGGCGGTTGTACGGCCACTCTCTCCGCCGGACAGCAGTGGAGCGACCGCTACAACCTCAACGTCGCCGTCACCGGATCCAGCACCTGGACCGTCACCATGAACATCCCCGCCCCCGAAAAAATCCTCTCCACCTGGAACACCAACGCCACCTACCCGAGCGCCCAGACACTCACCGCCAAACCCAACGGCAACGGCAACAACTTCGGCGTCACCATCCAATCCAACGGCACCTGGACCTGGCCCACCGTCTCCTGCAACCCCAGCTGATCCCGGACCGCCCCGACGTCAGCCGACCACGGTCGTACCCCCGGCACAAGGAGACCCCACCTCATGCGCACCACACCGAAACCGCCGTTACGTTCCCTGGTCACGGGACTGGCCATCGCCGCGATGACCGCGGCCGGCACCGTCACCTCCCTCGCCGACGCCACCCCGTCGCACGCCGCCGCCTGCAACGGGTACGTCGGGCTCACCTTCGACGACGGCCCCGCCACCAGCACGCCGGGGCTGCTCAACGCGCTCAAGCAGAACGGGCTGCGGGCCACGATGTTCAATCAGGGCCAGTACGCCGCCGCCCTCCCGTCCCAGGTCAGGGCCCAGGTCGACGCGGGCATGTGGGTCGCGAACCACAGCTACACCCATCCGCACCTGACCCAGCTCAGCCAGTCACAGATCGACTCGGAGCTGTCCCGGACCCAGCAGGCCATCGCGAACGGGGGCGGCGGCACACCGAAACTGTTCCGGCCGCCGTACGGGGAGACCAACTCGACGGTGAAGTCGGTCGCGAGCAAGTACGGCCTGACCGAGATCATCTGGGACGTCGACTCGCAGGACTGGAACGGCGCCAGCACCGACGCGATCGTGCAGGCCAACGCCCGGCTCACCGACGGGCAGATCATTCTCATGCACGACTGGCCCGCCAACACCCTCGCCGCGATCCCGCGCATCGCGCAGGGCCTGGCCAGCCGCGGCCTGTGCGCCGGCATGATCTCCCCGCAGACCGGCCGCGCCGTGGCACCCGACGGCAGCGGCAACGGCGGTGGTGGCGACAACGGTGGCGGTGGCGGCAGTTGTACGGCCACTCTCTCCGCCGGACAGCAGTGGAGCGACCGCTACAACCTCAACGTCGCCGTCACCGGATCCAGCACCTGGACCGTCACCATGAACATCCCCGCCCCCGAAAAAATCCTCTCCACCTGGAACACCAACGCCACCTACCCGAGCGCCCAAGTGCTCACCGCCAAACCCAACGGCAACGGCAACAACTTCGGCGTCACCATCCAATCCAACGGCACCTGGACCTGGCCCACCGTCTCCTGCAACCCCAGCTGATCCAGGCACAATCGCAGCGCACGGAGCGCCTGGAAGGCGGCACCGCACCTGTGGCGCGGCGGTCATGGCCGCCGCGCCACGCTTCTCAGCTACAGTCGATCTTCATCTGCGCCGCCGCGTGGTGGGCCCCGAAGCGTTCCTCGCTGCCGAAGTCCACTCCCCTGTCGACCATTTGGACGGCGAACGTGTCGCCGTGGACCTTGTAGCTGCCCACACTCACCAGGCTGCCCCGGTGCTCGGTCTGGCGTACGGCGAAGCCGCCGTAGCCCGTCGTGCTGTCCGAGGGGTCCTTGAGCACGCGGTAGACGGTCGGGTCGCCCGCCACGTCGCGGGGGCGGCCGCTGTCCGGTACGTAGACGGCCAGCGCGCACTTCTCGTACGACTTGTCGAGCGGCCAGGACCAGGTCGCCGTGGAGGAGCCGTCCCGGTCGGCGCTGCCGGACATCGGGACGGCGGAGAACCGGCCGTCACACGAACTGCCCTTGTAGCCACCGGATTTGACGGTGTACCAGGCGGCGTCGCCGTTCTCCACCCGGCCGTGTTCGCGGTACTTGCCGGTGGTGCAGCCCGGACCGGCCCAGCCCGTGTACGCCGCCCCCGACGGGTCGGAACCGCCCGCCCCCGTGTCCGGGTCCTTGCCCGCGCCCGGGTCCTTGCCCGGGTCCGGGTCCGCGCCCGCGCCGGGTGCGCCGGACGGGTCGTCGGAGGGGACGCCCGTACCCGGTCCCGTGTTGGCGCCCGTACCGGCACCGACGCCCGGGTCCTGGCTCTCCTGCGCGCCTCCAGCGCCTCCCAGGCCCGGGAGTTGGGGCACACTGGGCCCGGTCGGCACGCCCGGCCCCGCGTTGTTCTCCGTGGAGCCGCCGCCCGGGCCGCCGACCACCGCGAACGTCGCTCCGAGACAGCCGAGGGCCAGGACCGCGACCGTGACGACCAGGCGCTTGCGCGAGCGCTTCGCCCCGTACTCGCGCCCCCGGGAAAAGCCGGCCTCGCGGGAAAAGCCCGCCTCCCGGGAGGAACCGGCCGCCTCCTGGGAGAAGGCGCCGTCCCTGCCGGTCTCCTCGCCGCGCTCCCGACCGCGCTCCCGACCGGCATCGAACCCGTCCGCCCCGAAGCCCACACCGAGTCCGGTCCCGGCCCCCGGCCCCACTCCGGACCCCGCCCCCGACCTGTCGAAATCAGCTCCGGCCCCGGCCCCGGCCCCGCCGAACCCCGCCCCGGGCGCCTCCGGCACGTCGGGAGGCATCTCGTCGAAGGCCCTGCCCATCGGCCGGCCCGGCATCTCCTCGGGTATCTCGTGCTCGTGGCGCACGGATCCGACCGCCGCGCCCAGCGGCGCGGTGCTCGGGAACGCACCCGGCACCATGCCGGGCGCAGCGCCCGTCCGCGCCTCCAGACCGGTCCAAGCCGCCTGCGTGGCACCGGCGTCGTTCCAGGACCGCGTGTCGTCGGCGTCGTCCCAGGGCTGCGAGTCCCCGGCGCCGCACACCTGGCAATCCGTCCCCGGCGGCGTATCTCCCCGGCCACTCCCGCACCGTTCACACCTCATATCGCTTCACTATGAGGGATCGCGCGGTCACCCGACAGCGGAAGTGCCTGATTGACAGCTTGACCTTTCTCTCTTTTGACTCTTCATCTCGTCAATTCTTGCTTCTCTCACGCGCTCGCGCCGAATCTCCCCGATCCGGCGGCAGTTGTCAGCGCAGTTCCTCCGGGCACCCGGTGCCGCGCGGCAGTTGGTACGGGGCGGCCAGCCGGTACACCCCCGGGCGGGGCGCCAGCAGCTCCGTCCACTCGTCGCCCTCCACGTTCGCCTCGGCCTTCATCAGGCAGCCGTTGGGGTTGACGAAGACCTTCGGGCTGTCCGGGTCCGCCTTCGACGCCGCCGTCTCCTTCGGCGGCAGCACGCTCTTGCCGTCCTGGTCGACCAGTCCCAGCCACGGCGAGTACGGGATCCGGATCAGCACCCGGCCCGCCGACTTCACATGGATGGTCAGCTCGCCCGCGCCCGCCCGGTCCACCGTCGCGGGCGGGTCGGCCAGCGGCATCGGGTCCTTCACGGCGAACAGCTGCCAGTTGGAGTCCCCCCAGAGGCGCTCCAGATACGGCTGGCCCTCCTCCACGAGCTGCGCCTCAAGTCCCGCGCCCGCGTCGGGCCGGCCCTGGGGCAGCACCACGTAGTGCACGGCCCAGCGGTCGAGCCAGCCCCGGTAGCTGTCGGAGGTCAGGGTGTCGTCGTAGAAGAGGGGGTTGCGCTCCATGTCCGCCTGCCGGTTCCAGCCCCGGGCGAGATTGACGTACGGAGCGAGCGCCGACGCCTCGCGGTGGCTGCTGGCCGGGACGACCTCGACCCGGCCCTTCTCCGCCCCCACCCGCTGCAACTGGTTGACCAGCGGCGCCAGCTCGCGCGTCCAGGAGGCGGCGGGCGCGGTACGGACGATGTCGTCGACGCCCTTGAAGCCGATCCAGAAGTTGAGTCCGACGAAGGCGAGGACCAGGGCGTACCAGCGGCGGGAACGGGGCGCGGTGTACGGCAGGGCCGCGAGCAGCACCACACCCCCGATGATCATCGCGAACCGGGAGACGTTGGAGCCGATCTGCGAGTCGACCACGTACGTGAGCAGCACCCCAGTGCCGTAGACGGCCGCGGCGACCCGGACCGTACGCCACTCCCCGGGGACGAGCACGAACGTGACCACCGCGGTGATGAACGGCAGCGAGGCCGTCCCCACCGACATCGGCTGCGTCCCGGAGAAGGGGAACAGCCAGGCCGAGAGCGCCACGACGGCCGCGGGCGCGAGGCCGAGCGCGTACGCCCCGGGGCGCCTCTTGTTGAGGAAGAGCGCGGCGGCGACGACTCCGAGGAACAGCCCGGCCACCGGGCTCGCCGCCGTCGCGAGAGCGGCCAGCGGAGCCGCGGCGACGCCCTTGAGCCAGCGCTTCTCGCGCCAGCGGTACGGCCAGCAGAACACCGCGGCGACCGCGCCGACCGCGAACATCACGCCGAGCCCGAAGGTCACACGCCCCGACAGGGCGTTGCACAGGTACGCGAACACCGCGGCCATGGAACAGGCCACCGGGTTGCGGACGGCACGGACCCGCACCAGGATCAGCGAGGTCAGGGCGGCGCCGACGGTCCCGGCGATCATCATCGTGGTCCGCACACCGAGGACCGACATCAGATACGGCGAGACCACGCTGTACGAGACGGGATGCATCCCGCCGTACCAGGCGAGGTTGTACGCGGAGTCCGGGTGCCGTCCGACGAACTCGGCCCACGCGTCCTGGGCCGCGATGTCGCCGCCGCTGTTGGCGAAGAAGAAGAACCACAGCACGTGGACGGCGGCGGCGACGGCGGTGGTGAACAGGACGGGGTGCCGCCGCACCCGCTCAGCCCACTCCCCCCACGGCCCTCGGCCGCGGAGGGCGAGAAAGCGGTTACGGAGGCCGGAGGCCCCGGCCCCTGTCGCGGCCTCTGCCCCTGCCCCCGCGCTGTCCTCGACAGGTGGCGCGGGCGGGTCCGGCGGGTCTATTCGCGGCTCGACGACGGTCCGCTCCCGCGGCGTCTCCCCGGGGACGGCGGTGCTGTCGGCGCGCCTCGGCTCAGCGGTGGTCACTGCGGCTCTCCGTCTCCCCGTCTCACCGTCGTCTGCCCGGCGTGCCGACACCTCGGCGACTTCTGGGACGCCGTCCCGCGTCCGGCGGTTGCCCGGTCCGCTCCGACCGCACCGGGCAGATGTCCGTTTCGCGACGCTAGCACGTGGCGCCGACACGTGGGACCGACCGAGGAAGTCATCGAGGAAGCGACCGAGGAGGGCACCGATACCGGTGCCCTCCTCGGGTCGTCAGGGCCGACAGAACCGACCGGGGACGTCAGCTGACGCGCGTCAGCTTCGCGCCGAAGCCCGGCTCGGCCAGGTCGCCCTGGAGCGCGACCGGCGCGGTCACCCGTCCGAGCCCGGATCCCACGGTCAGCTTCCCGACGACCGTGCCCGCCTCCGCCTCGTGCGGGATCCGCTCGCCGCTCTCCGTCAGCTTCACGGGGGTCTTCAGCCCCGGCCAGCCGACCGCCTTGAGGTCCTTCGTGGCGACGACGGGGACCTGTCCGCCCAGCCCGTCGTCCACGTAACCGACCGTGTCGCCCTTCTTGATCACGGTCTTCGACACGAGAAGCTCACGCGTCGCGAGCATGACCTTCTTGCTGGCCGCGTTGACGGCGTCGATGATCGAGGGCCCCTGCTGTCCCAGGACCGCGCCCACGACGTACTGCTTCGTACCGCCGACGTCCTTGGTCGCGGCGAAGAGCAGGTTTCCGCCGGCCTTGGTGGTGGTGCCGGTCTTTATCCCGATGGCGCCGTCGTAGGGCACCAGGGTGTTCCAGTTGGGCCAGATCTTGCCGGACGGGTCGGTCCACGACGGCAGCTGGGTGATCACCATCAGCGCCCGCATCTTCACCAGTTCAAGGCCCAGCTTGACCTGATCGGCCGCGGTGGAGACCGTCGTCGCGTCGAGCCCCGACGGGTCGGTGTACGTGGTGTCGTTCATCCCGAGCTGCTTGGCGGCCTCGTTCATCTTGTCGACGAACTTGTCCTGCGAACCGGAGTCCCAGCGCGCCAGCAGCCGCGCCACGTTGTTGGCCGACGGGATCATCAGGGCGCTGAGGGCGTCCTTCTGGGAGAGCTTGTCGCCCTCCTTGATCGTGTTGAGCGTCGACTCGTTGCCCGACTCGTCGTAGCCGCCCTCCTTCTCGGCCAGGGCGTCGACCGGGATCCGGGCGCCGTCCTCGTCCACCTTCATGGGGTGGTCGCGCATGATGATGTACGCGGTCATCGACTTGGTCACGGAGGCGATCGGCACCGGCTTCTGCTCACCGAACGCGCCCACGGACCCCAGCCCCGCCACCGACACGGCGCCCTGCCCGTGATCGGGCCACGGCAGCGACGGCTTGTCGCCCTCGAAGGAGTACGAGGAGTCGGCGGTGAGCGTGAGATCCGGTTCGGGCAGCGGACGCATGGCCTGGACCACGACGAAGATGATCACCACGAGCAGGACCAGCGGGGTCCAGATCTTGACCCGCCGCACGGCCGTGCGGACCGGGGTCTCGGGGGTGTTCGTCAGCTCGGCCAGCAGATCGAGCGGCGGCATCGGCGGCATGGGCTGCTGCCGGGTGCGCTCGGCCTCGGGGATCGGGCCCGCCGCCGAGGGCGGTGTCGGTACGGGCGACACGGGACCGGCCGGTCCGGACGGGGCGGCCTGGCCGGACGCCTGCACGGCGCCGGGGGCCGCGGCCGTGTCCGGCCCGGCGGCGGTGTCGGGGCCCGCCGCGGCGGACGACCGGGGCTCCGGCTTGTCGTCCCTGCGCAGGGGTACGAAGGTGCTGGTCCGCTCCGCCGGGTCCTCGGCCTTGCCGTCCCTGTCGTCCTTGGCGTCCCTGCCGTCCTTGGCGCCCTTGCCTTCAGCGAGGTTGGACTTGAGGTTGGACGGGATCTTCAGCGCGGTGGTGGGCTGGTCGACGGCGGGCCTCGGAAGGGCCTTGAAGACCGCGGTGGGCTGGTCGGGGGTGTCCGCGCTCGGCTTGCCCCCGTCGGCGCCCTGAGAGCCTTCAGAGCCCTTGGAGGAGCCCTTCCCGGAGCTTTCCGGGGCCTTCGGGGCCTCGGGGGTCTTCGGGGCCGCAGAGGTCTCGGGGGTCTTCGGGGCCTCGGAGGAGGGCCTCGCCCAGGACGGGGACGACGAAGGCCCGGTGTCCTTCTTCGCGTCGCCGGTCTTGGCGTCGCCCTTCTCGGCGTCGCCCGACTTGGCGTCGCCCGACTTGGCGTCCTCGTCGGCCTCCGCGCGTCCGGCGTCCTCACCCGTAAGGGACTTTCCGGCCGTTCCGGCTCCGCTCGGCGCCGCCGCGCTCCTGTCGTCCTCGCCGCTCCCGCCGCTCGCCGAAGCCTTCGCGGGCTCCGCTATCGGACCGCCCTCCGGCTCTCCGGTGTCCTCCGCGGACTCGGCGGGCTCAGCGGATTCGGTGGATTCCGCCGCGGAGCCCTCCGTACGATTTGCGATCGCGACCTTCGTCGACACCGCGGAACCGGAGCCGGAAGGGGAGCCCGAGCCCGAACCGGATTCGGCCTTCTCGGCCGTTCCGGCCCTCTCCGTCCCCGATTCGCGGAAGACTGCGAGCCGGGGATCGCGTTCTCCCGGGGCCGTCTCCCCCGACGACTTCCGCTGATCCGACTTACCGGGGGACTCGCCCGCCACCGTGTCTCCTTCATGTCTCATCCGACGTACCGCACTGTCCGAAGCATCTATCAGTGTCCTGCTCTGAGACCTCGGCCCACGTGCTAGACGAGAACGACATACATAACGGTTCCCACACAAAGCACCCAGGCACCCTCGACAGACCATTGTGAGAGGGGTCACCCTGTCATTCATCCACGCGGGGAGGCATGGATGGGCAGGAGCCGCAGAACAATTCCGGAGGAGCTTCTGTTGCTCGCTCTGGACCCGGCCACGGGTACCACAGCGCAGCCGCAGTCGCTCGACCTCGGCCTGGCCGGAGCACAGCTAGTGGAGCTGGCTCTGGCAGGACGGATAGCCCCTGATGGGGATCGTATCGCCGTGGTGATGCCACGGCCGACCGGAGATCCGACTCTGGACTCCGCACTGGAACTGCTGCGCAGACGCGGCAGCCCGGTCCGGGCCGTCCATTGGATTGGCGGGCCCCGACTGGGGCTGCGCCAGACCTATCTCTCGCATCTGGAGCGGTGCGGCATGGTGCATGCTGTGGCGGGCCAGATGTGCGGAGTGCTGCCGACGACTCGCTACCAGGCGACCGAGACGGCGATCAGCCGGGAAATCAGGTCCCGGCTGGACAACGCGATCCGCACCGGCGTACCGCCGGACCCGCGGACCGCGGCGCTCGCCGCGCTGGCCCACGCGGTCGGACTCGGCAAGCATCTGTACCCCGGGAACGAGGGGCGCTCATCGCGCTCCAGGCTCCGGGACCTGATCAGGCACGACCCGATGGGCGGTCTCGTGGCGCATGCCGTGATGGACGTCCAGAACGGCGCGGGCGCACAGCAACGCCGTAACCCCGCCCAGGGCGCCACCGGCGCTCCGGGCGGCGCCAGGCCGCCGGGAGGCGTGCCGATGCAGCCGCAGCGCGGCGGCATGGATCGCGTGGCGGCGCACTGACCGACCGTGCGCCGGCGCTTCACCGCGCGAACGAACAACCGCTTCACGGCAGGACCGTTTCGCAGCAGAACCGTTTCACAGCAGGACCTTTTCAACGCAGGACCGTTTCAACGCAGGAACAGCAGGACCGCTTCACAGCACGACCGCACCATCGAACGACCGCAGTACAGCGTTCCGCCGCACTCGCAGTCCCCAGACCCGGTCCGGGAGCCGCACAAGACGCGCGGGGCGGCCGGGCATCCGTCCGGCCGCCCCGCGCGTTGCGCGTGGGGCCCCCAGCCCTCTCAGGCGCTCCAGGCGCTCGGAGGGGCCCGGGAGGACGGGCAGGAGGGTGGACGGGACGGCAGGGGCGCCCGGACCGCGCCCGAACCGGCGCCGGGGCGCGTGAACCGGCGTGCGACGAACGGCACAGACCGGCGCATTCACCTCTGTGGTCATTTCCCAGCGCAGTTGGGACCTTTGGTGGCAGTCTGCTGAGCAGTAGATACGTACAGCTACGCAGCCGGAGGTGCAGTTTCCCGTGGCGTCCAACGTCAATCCCACCGTCAGGCGACGCCGATTGGGCCAGGAGTTGCGGCGGCTTCGCGAACTCAAAGGCATGACTGCCGAAGAGGTGGCGGAGCGCCTGCTGGTCTCCCAGTCGAAGATCAGCCGGCTGGAGAACGGTCGCCGTTCCATCAGCCAGCGCGATGTGCGCGACCTCTGCGGGGTGTACGAGGTCGAGGACTCCCGCATCGTCGACTCGCTCATGCAAATGGCCAAGGACTCGCGCCAGCAGGGCTGGTGGCACGCCTTCGGCGACATCCCGTACAGCGTCTACATCGGCCTGGAGACGGACGCGGCCTCGCTGCGCGTGTACGAGCCGCAGGTCGTCCCGGGGCTGCTCCAGACCCGGGCGTACGCGGAGGCGCTGATCAACGGCGCGCTGCCCGAGTCGGCGGTCCCGGACGTCGAGAAGCGCGTCGGGGTGCGGCTGCGCCGCCAGGACCGCGTCAACACGCCCGACAACCCGCTCCGGCTCTGGGCCGTGGTCGACGAGGCGGCGCTGCGCCGGGTCGTCGGCAACAAGCAGCTGATGCGGGAGCAGTTGGAGCACCTCATCGAGCAGTCGCAGCTGCCGCACGTGACCGTGCAGGTGCTGCCCTTCGACATGGGCGCGCACCCCGGGATCACCGGGCACTACGCGATTCTGGAATTCCCGGACGCCGCCGACTCCAGCGTGGTCTACATCGAGGGCGTGACGAGCGATCTCTATCTGGAGAAGGCGAATGACGTGCAGCGGTACAGCGTGATGTACGAACATTTGCGCGCCCAGGCGCTGAATGTCGATCAAACGCGTACTTTCATCGAGGATATCGTCAAGGATTACGCCCGCTGAGGCCGCCGCCGACGTCCGCACCTGAGGCGGTACCGGCCGGGGGAACGACGAGGCACACCTCCACCCCTTTGGACCGTAATGCCGAATTCATCCCTCTTCGGTCCGAACAGCGGAGGCAATGTACACCTCAACACACCCTCAGGGAAGGCTCTGCCGGAACAAGCCATCAGTACGAGTGAACGACCGCCCCGCCCATCGAGTGAGGCGAGTAGCGTCGATCATGCCAGCGAGAAGTTGGCGCTATTTCACATCACTTGCTGAACCGGAGCGAACATGGCAATTCTTCAGGGCGCTACGGACACGTGGACGAAGTCCTCGTATTCCGGCGGAAACGGCGCATGCGTAGAGGTCAAGTCCCCCATCGTCCAGGCCATTGCCGTCCGGGATTCGAAGGCCCCCGAAGGGCCGTCGATCTCCTTCGTCCCCACCTCGTGGAACGCGTTCGTCCAGGAAATGGGCAAGGGCGCCTCCGACCTCGGCTGAGGCCGTACCGCCCCAACACCCGCACCCGCACCACAGAAGAGCCCTCTCGACCGGTCCGCCGTCCTGGCCGAGGGGGCTCAGCCATGCCCGCGAGCATGGCCGCGCGCACCGACCGCGAGCAAGACCCGGACAGGCCAAGAACAGGCAAAGCGGTTCTGCTTTGTGACCCGAGTTCAGGTCCATGACCGGCCATCGCTGCGCGAACCCTTGACCCACCGCCGAACCAGGCGATAGATGAAGCACTGACGAAGCGCTCCATGTTCATAAGGCGGAACCCCAGGAGGGGATATGAACAGCCTGGACTGGACCGTGCTCATCGCGTACTTCGGCGTGATGATCGCGATCGGCCTGTGGTCGCACAAGCGTGTGGACAATGTCAGCGACTTCTTCACCGCGGGCGGCAGGATGCCCTGGTGGTTGTCGGGTATCTCGCATCATATGTCCGGCTACAGCGCGGTGATGTTCACCGGTTACGCGGGCATCGCCTATCTCTACGGCATTACCTCGTTCGTCACCTGGTCCCTGCCCATCGCGATCGGTATCGGGATCGGCGCGAAGCTCTTCGCGCCCCGGCTCAACCGGCTGCGTTCGCGGCTGCACGTCGCGTCGCCGCTCGAATATCTCAAGAACCGGTACGACCTGAAGACGCAGCAGGCCCTCGCCTGGTCGGGGCTGTTACTCAAGATCGTGGACGTGGGCGCCAAATGGGCCGCCATCGCCACCCTGCTCTCCGTCTTCACCGGAATCTCCCTCAATCAGGGCATCCTCATCACCGGTGTGATCACCGGCATTTACTGCACGGTCGGCGGGCTGTGGGCCGACGCGCTCACAGAACTGGGGCAGTTCGTCATCCAGCTCTTCGCCGGCGTCGCCATGCTCATCGCCGTCATGGGCAAGCTCGGCGGCTTCAGCGCCCTGTGGACGGTCTGGGACAAGCTCCCCGACGGTCACGCGGAGCCGACGGCGGGCCCGTACACCGTCACGTTCCTGCTGGCGTTCCTCTTCATCAAGACCTTCGAGTACAACGGCGGCATGTGGAACCAGGCGCAGCGCTACATGGCGACCTCCAGCGCCCGCGAGGCCACCCGCTCGGCCCGGCTCTCGGCGATCCTGTGGCTCGTCTGGCCGCTGGTGCTGTTCTTCCCGATGTGGTGCGCGCCGCTGCTGGTGACGGCGCAGAAGCCGGACGCGTCGGACTCGTACGCCCTGATGACCGAACAGTTGCTGCCGCACGGGCTGCTGGGGCTGGTCATCGTCGGCTTCTTCTCGCACACGATGGCGATGTGCTCCTCGGACGCGAACGCCATCTCCGCCGTCTTCACCCGGGACATCGCGCCCACGCTGTCCAAGGCGGCGCGCGGCTGGACCGCGCGGGCCGCGCTGCTGGCGGCGCGGCTGTCGACCATCTCGTTCCTGGCGCTGTCGATGGCGATCGCGACGCAGGTCAACTCGCCGACGTTCAAGGACATCATCACGGTCGTGATCAAGTGGGTGGCGGGGCTGATGGGACCGATCGCGATCCCGTTCATGCTCGGTCTGCTCAAGACGTTCCGCAGGTCGGGACCGACCGCCGCGCTCACCAGCTGGGCGCTGGGGCTGCTGGCCTTCTGGCTGGTCAACTATCCGGTCAACTGGGCCGTGGACGGCGGGGTGCCGCTCCAGTACCAGGTCTCGGTGCCGCTCGCGGTGTCGCTGGTGCTGTACGTCGTGATCGGCTTCCTCAAGCCGGAGGACACCCCGGATCGCGACGTGCTGCTGGCGCGGATCAACGGGCAGGGCGACGGGGACGGTTCGGGCCTGACGGCGGCCTCGCTGCGGGTGCCGGCGCAGGCGGAGCCGGGCGACGGCGCGAAGGCGCGGGACGCGGGTGAGGGCCGGGACCAGGGCGCCTGACGGCGTACGCGCGCGCTCGCGCGGCCGGGGTACGGGTCGACCGGGGGACGGGAGGTGACCGGGGGACGGACTCAGCCGCGCGGGTAGCGCGTCAGCCAGCCCGACACGGTGTCCTCCGGGCCGTGCAGGGCGCGGCCCTGGGTCATCTCCATCGCGAAGTCGTCGGCGATCTCCAGCACCGTCGACCGGCCCTCCAGCTCCGCCACCCAGGCGGGCGGGAGGGCCGTCTCGCCGTGCAGGGCGCCGAGCAGCGCCCCGCACAGGGTGCCGGTGGCGGCGGAGGGACCGTCGTGATTGACGGCGAGGCGCAGCCCGTGGCGTACGTCCTCGGCGACCAGCGCGCAGTAGACGGCCACCGCGAGCGCGGATTCCGCGGTGCGGCCCTCCCCCAGCGACGCGATCGTCTCCGGTCCCGGAATGCCCTGCCGCACGACGGCCAGCGCCTGCTGAAGCGCCTCCGAGACGGGCTGGTTCCCCGGCTGCGGGGCGAGCAGGGCGAGGGCGCGCCGTACGCCCGTCTCCAGCGTCTCGCCGCGCGCCAGCGCGTGCACGATCACGGCGAAGGCGCCGGGCCCCTGGTACGCGCCCGGGGAGCCGTGCGTCTGCACCGCGCACTCCAGGGCCAGCTGGCCCACCAACTGCGGCTCCCAGCCGACCAGCAGCCCGAACGGCGCGGACCGCACCAGCGCGCCCGGGTCCCGGGCGATGGGGTTCTTGGGCCGGTCGAGGGAGCCCATGACGTCGTCGCCGAGCCCGGTGAGGGTGGAGATCGTCGGGTCCCTGCGCGCGTACAGCCACTCCTCCTGCGCGAGCCAGCCGATGTCCTTGCGGCGCAGATCGGGGCCCCAGTCGCGCTGCGTGGCGGCCCAGCGCACATGGGCGCGGTAGACGTCGGTGGGCGGATGCCAGGCGCCGGTGTCCCGGCGGATCTGCGCGCGTATCAGCCCGTCCACGGTGAACAGCGTCAGCTGCGTGGCGGCGGTGACCCCGCCCCTGCGGCCGTAGGCGGGTACGAAGTCCACCACGCCGTCGGTGCCGTACGCGGCCCGCATCTCGTCGAGCGTGAGCGTGGAGACCCCCGCGCCCAGCGCGTCGCCCACGGCGCCGCCGAGCAGACAGCCCCGTACCCGGCTACGGAAGTCCTGCTGCTCCACACGGCCCCAGATGGCACCGGACGGTGTGCTCACGCGCCCCTCCCTCACCCTGTGCCTCGCAGCGGCTGCGCAGCACTGTAATCGAAGGGGAACAGGGCGTTGAGCGCGGTCTTGGGCGGGCCCGAGGATCACGGAGCCGGTATGGGGGCCCGTCGTCCGGGAGGTCGCATTTGGGGCGCCGGGACGGAGTGCAAAGGTTCGGTGATGAACGGGTGACGGGGCCGTCACGCCCAGCGAGCGGCCTCCGCCCGTCCCGCGCGGCGGCGAGACGGGCGGAGGCGAGTGAAGGCGGGTGAAGACGGGGGCGGCATCGGTCAGTCCGACAGCGCGGGCACGGGCGCGTGCTGGGCAGTGGTGTCGCGTCGTACGCGCAGGGCGGGCCGCTCCAGGTGCGTGGCGGCGCGCAGCAGCCACTCGGCCGGCCCCATCCGGAACCGCCGCAACCACCACGCGCTCCAGGCCAGTTGTACGCCGTAGATCGCCAGCGCGATGCCCATGACTCCGACGTAAGGCACCCGGCCGACGAGGCCGAGCCCGATCCCCGTGAAGATCAGCACGCAGAGCAGCGACTGACTCAGGTAGTTGGTCAGCGCCATCCTCCCGGGCCGGGCGAGCACCCCGGCCAGCCGCGCGCCGCGCCCGGTACGGAAGACGCGCAGAAGTGTGGCGACATACGCGGCGGTGAGGCAGGGCGCGGTGACGAGGTGCACGGCCCCGGCGAACAGGTTGTCGCCCCCGGCGAAAGTGAGGAACGCCGAGCCCGCCAGTCCCACCGGGAATCCGATGAGCTGCGCGAGCTTCAGCTTCCCGTCGTGGAGCCCCGCGTCGGCGAACAGCCGCCGCTTGCCGGCGGCCAGCCCCACCAGGAAGGCGGAGAAGGCCAGCGGCCCCTGGAAGAAGAGGACGAGCGGCAGGGTGGCCCCCAGCGCCGACACCCGCTCACCGATCACCGACCCGACGCCGCCCCGCATCGCCTCGGTGGCGGCCCGCCCTTCGGCGAGGGACGCGGCGTGTTCGGAGGCGGTGGCGGAGGCTGCGGCGCCGTCGAACAGCGTCGCGAGCACCGCGATCAGCAGCAGCCCCAGCGCGATCGACCCGGTGATGATCCCCGCCACCCACAGCGCCCGGCGCGGCGCGAGCCCCCGCAGCAGGAAGAGCATGAGCCCGAGCACGGCGTACGTGACGAGGATGTCGCCGTGGAACAGCAGGACCCCGTTGACGACACCCAGCAGGAACAGCCCGCCGAGCCGCCGCAGGAACAGGGGCCGGAAGTCGCGGCCACGCGCGCCGGCGGAGTCGACCTGGAGGGTGAAGCTGTAGCCGAAGAGGAACGAGAACAGCAGGTAGGACTTCGCTTCGAAGAGGAACTGGATCACCCCCGTGGCCAGCGCGTCGTGCCAGGCACCCCGGGCCGGATCGGGCACCTCCGCCAGGGTGTAACCGCTGGCGAAGAAGCCGATGTTGACCATCAGAATGCCGAACAGCGCGACGCCGCGCAGGGCGTCGACATCCATCAGCCGACCGGGCCCGGCACCGGACGACCGCACGGGCCCGCTCTGAGCTGGTGTTGTCATACGGACGACCCTACGAACGGGCCTGGGGGCGCGGGTACCCGACGAAAGTATCGCCCGGGGCAACCATCGGCCCCTGGACGAGTACGTCCGAAGTCGGGGACGAGACTTCGGACGTACTCGTCCCGCGCCTCACCCCTCGTTGCTCAGCACCGGCAGCAGCTCCGGAAGATGGCCGTCCGAGGCCGAGGCCGCGCGCACCCGCTCCTCCGGGACCTCGCCGTACAGCGTCGTGCGCGGCTTCGCCGGGCGGCCGGCCGTGTCGGCGATGGCGATGAGGTCCTTGACGGAGCGGTACGAGCCGTAACTGGAGCCCGCCATGCGGGAGATGGTCTCCTCCATCAGCGTGCCGCCCAGGTCGTTCGCGCCGGAGCGGAGCATCTCGGCGGCGCCCTCGGTGCCCAGCTTGACCCAGCTGGTCTGGATGTTGGGGATGTGCGGGTGCAGGAGGAGCCGGGCCATGGCCATCACCGCGCGGTTGTCGCGGTCGGTCGGGCCGGGGCGGGCGATGCCGGCGAGGTAGACGGGGGCGTTGGTGTGGATGAAGGGGAGCGTGACGAACTCGGTGAAGCCGCCCGTCTCCTGCTGGATGCGGGAGAGCGTACGGAAGTGGCCGAGCCAGTGGCGCGGCTGGTCGACATGGCCGTACATCATCGTGGAGCTGGAGCGGATGCCCAGCTCGTGGGCCGTCTTGATGACCTCGATCCAGGTCGCCGTGGGCAGCTTGCCCTTGGTGAGGATCCAGCGGACCTCGTCGTCCAGGATCTCCGCCGCCGTGCCGGGGATCGAGTCGAGTCCGGCCTCCTTGGCGGCCGTCAGCCACTCGCGGATCGACAGGCCCGTGCGCGAGGCGCCGTTGACGACCTCCATCGGGGAGAAGGCGTGCACGTGCATGCCGGGGACGCGCTCCTTCACCGCCCGCGCGATGTCGAAGTACGCCGTACCGGGCAGGTCCGGGTGGATGCCGCCCTGCATGCAGACCTCGGTGGCGCCGACCTCCCACGCCTGTTCGGCACGGTCGGCGACCTGGCTGAGGGAGAGGGTGTACGCGTCGGCGTCGGTGCGGCGCTGGGCGAAGGCGCAGAAGCGGCAGCCGGTGTAGCAGACGTTGGTGAAGTTGATGTTGCGCGTGACGATGTACGTGACGTCGTCGCCGACCATGTCCCGGCGCAGCTCGTCGGCGATCCGGGTCAGCGCGTCGAGCGCCGGGCCGTCCGCGTGGAGCAGGGCCAGGGCCTGGTCGTCGGTGAGCTTCGTCGGGTCGTCGGCGGCCTGGGCGAGGGCCCCCCGTACGTCCGTGTCGATCCGGGACGGCACCATGCCGGGGGCCGCCGCCTCGCGCAGCGCCTCCCAGTCGCCGTACACCACGTCGAAGTCGTCGCGCCGGTCCCCCGTGCGGCCCTCGGTGTCGATCGTGCGGTGCAGATCCGTGCGGCCGGTGGCGGTGAAGCCCTCGTCGGGCTCCTGCCAGGGCAGGCCGGAGGGGTTGACGCCCTCGCGGGCGAGGCCGGTCTCCGGATCGGCCAGTGCCCGTACGTGCGGCAGCAGCCTCGGGTCGAGCCAGGGCTCGCCGCGCTGGATGAACTCCGGGTAGATGGTGAGCCGCTCGCGCAGCGCGAAGCCGGACTCGGCGGTCTTCGCGGCCAGTTCGTCGATGTGCGGCCAGGGGCGCTCGGGGTTGACGTGGTCGGGGGTGAGCGGCGAGACCCCGCCCCAGTCGTCGATGCCCGCGCCGATGAGCAGCGCGTACTCCCCCGCGGCAGGGCCGCTGATGGACGCCGTGACCAGATTGGGCGGTGCCTGGATCCGGGCGGAGGGGCCGAGGACGTGCCGGGTCACGGCGATGGCCGCCGCCAGTTCCTCCAGCTCCGCGTCCGGCATGCCGCGCATCGCGGTGTCCGGCTTGGCGCGGAAGTTCTGGACGATGATCTCCTGGAGGCCGTGGTACGCCCGCTGCACCCGCCGCAGCTCGAAGAGGGCGTCGGCGCGCTCCTCGTACGACTCCCCGATGCCGATCAGCACGCCCGTGGTGAACGGGACGTTGGAGCGGCCCGCGTCCTCCAGCACCCGCAGCCGGACGGCGGGCTCCTTGTCGGGCGATCCGTGGTGCGGGCCGCCGGGCTCGGACCAGAGGCGGGTGGCGGTGGTCTCCAGCATCATGCCCATGCTCGGCGCGACCGGCTTCAGCCGCTGGAGGTCGGTCCAGGACATCACTCCCGGGTTGAGGTGGGGCAGCAGCCCGGTCTCCTCCAGCACCCGGATCGCCATGGCCCGTACATACGCCAGGGTGTCGTCGTATCCCTCGGCCTCCAGCCACTGCCTGGCCTCGGGCCATCGGTCCTCGGGCCGGTCGCCGAGCGTGAACAGCGCTTCCTTGCAGCCCATTTCCGCGCCCCTGCGGGCGATCTCCAGCACTTCGTCGGGCGAGAGGAACATGCCGTGCCCGGCCCGGCGCAGCTTGCCGGGCACGGTGACGAACGTGCAGTAGTGGCACTTGTCCCGGCACAGTCGCGTCAGCGGGATGAAGACCTTGCGGGAGTACGTGATGATCCCCGGCCGGCCCGCCGCCGCCAGCCCCGCGTCCCGGACGCGGGCGGCGGACGCGGCGAGATCGCCGAGGTCGTCACCGCGCGCCTGGAGGAGTACGGCGGCCTCGGCGACGTCCAGGGCGACACCGTCACGGGCGCGCTTGAGAGCACGGCGCATGGAGTTGGCGGTCGGTCCTCCGGGCTGCTGATTCGTCATGAATCGAGCATACGAGCGCGTCCGGGGATCTTGGGGGCACGCAGGGGGGTGGCAAAGCTCTCTCTCCTGTCAGGAATGACGGGAGAGGGTTCCCGCCGCCGTCGGACGTCACCCCGTACGCGCGAGTTCCGTGCCGATCAGCCCGGCGATCGCCGTCATCCCCGCCTCGTTGGGGTGGTACCCCACCCTCCCGGCGGCCACCGTGTATCCCTCGATCCAGGGGTCGCCCGCGCACGCGTCGTGGCCCCGGCTCTCGGCGGCGATGTCGATCAGCGTCGCGCCGGCGGTGTTCGCGGCGGTGGCGGTCGCCGCCGCGAGCCGGTCGGCGACCCCGCGCTCGAACGCCAGCTGGTCGTCGGTGAGCGGGACTCCGGGGCAGGGCCAGGCACCGGGGCCGCCCCCGGCCGCGGGCAGGATGGTCTGGTAGTTGACCAGGAGGACGCGCGCCTGCGGGGCCCTGGCGTGGACGGCGTCCACGACGTCCTTGATGAGGCCGGAGACGCGGTCGAGGTTCTGGTTGACGGCATTCCGGTCGACGGTTCCGCAGCTGGTGGACGTGCCGCTCGTCTGGCAGGAGTACGTACCGAGACTGCCCAGGTAGTTGACGTCGTTGCCGCCGATGGTGACGGTGACGAGCCGGGCGTCCGCCGTCACCGCCTCGATCTGCGGGGGTTGGCCCGCCTGGCTCCGGGTGAGGACGTCGGCGGTGGTGGCGCCGCCGCAGGTGGCGTCGGCCAGGTCCAGGCCCCACGTGCGGGCGACCTGGCTCGCGTAGTTGTTCCCGGACCGCGTGCACACGGCGTCGCCGATGCCCGTCTTGGCGGGCGGAATCCCGGGCCCGGCGGCGAAGGAGCTGCCCAGCGCCACATAGCGCGGACCGGCGGAGGCGGCCCCCGCGGCCGTGGGACGGAGGAACGCCGCCGCCAGCAGCGCGAGCAGGAGCAGCGGCAGCAGGAGTACGAGGGGGACGGAGGGTGCGGTTCTGAACGGTGACTTTGCCCTGGACACAGCTTCTCGCCTCTCGACGGAGTCCGGAAGAACCATGAGCTGAGCGGGCCAAGTTGTTCGGCCGGGCACACCTTCGCCCGGCCGGCCAAACCTGTCAAGAACACGTCACGATTGCCGCTCCGGCCTCAGACGTACGGCGTGTACGCGTCCAGCGCGCGCAGCACCTCGCCCTCGCCCGCCGACGGCAGCTGGAGGACGACCTCCTCGATGCCCAGCTCCGCGTAGTGCGCCAGCTTCCCCTCGCTCGGGACCACCGCGTACGGCACGACCTGGAGGTCGCCCGGGTCCCGGCCCGCCGCCGCCCAGACCGCGCGCAGCGCCGGGAGCGCCTCCGTGAGACCCCGGCCGCCGATCGGCAGCCAGCCGTCAGCGCCCTCGGCGATCCCCGCGAAGAGCTTCGGTCCGGCCGCGCCGCCGATGAGGACGCGGGGCTTGCCCCGTACCGGCTTCGGGTACGCGTGGCTGGCCCGTACCGCGCCGAACTCGCCCTTGTACGCGGTCGGTTCGGCCGCCCACAGGGCCCGCATCAGCGCCAGCCGCTCCTGGGTGAGCGCGCGCCGCGACGTCCACTCCACTCCGTGGTCGGCGGCCTCTTCCTTGTTCCAGCCGAAGCCGACGCCGAGCGTGAAGCGCTCGCCGGAGAGATGGTCGAGGGTGGCGACCTGCTTGGCCAGATCGATCGGGTCGTGCTGCGCGACGAGCGTGATGCCGGTGCCGAGCCCCAGCCGCTCGGTCACGGCGGCGGCCTGGCCGAGGGCGACGAAGGGGTCGAGCGTCCGGCCGTACTCACGCGGCAGCTCGCCGCCGGCCGGGTACGGGCTGGTCCGCTCGACGGGGATGTGGGTGTGCTCGGGGAGGTAGAGCCCCGCGAAGCCGCGCTCCTCCAGCTCACGGGCCAGCCGTACGGGCGTGATCGTCTCGTCGGTGAGGAAGATGGTGGTCGCGATCCGCATGGGTGGAGCCTCCGTCGTGGGCGTCGGTGGGGCGGCTGTCACCGTACAGCTCCTGGTTACTCGCAGGTAGGGGTGCGCGGGGTGCCCCGGCCGTGTTTCGGTCATGCGGCAACCCCCTTGCCGTGCGCCACGGTTCACCGGGCACGAGCAGAGTGCACGGCAGACATATGCGTCCGGGCGGCGCGTGCGAACGCCCGGACGCACCCACGCCCACCCCCCGGGAGCCGCCGTCATGGACAAGGACCGCACCGACCTCGTTCCCCCGGGGCCCGGCAGACGAGCGCTCCTGGTGACGGGAGCCGCCGCCGTGCTTACGTTGAGTCCTGTGAGCTTCGCGAACGCCGCATCGGCATCGGCAGACGGCACCGAAGGCACCGGAGGTACCGGAAGCGACACGGCCGCCGGCACCGGCACCGGCACCGGCGGCCGGACCAGCACCAGGACCGTGCGCGGCACACTGCCGCCCGGCGCGCCCGACTTCGTCCATCTGCCCGTCGAGGTGCCCTCCGGCGTCAACGAGATCCACGTCGCCTACACCTACGAACGCCCGGCCGTCCCGGCAGGCACCCAGGGCAACGCCCTCGACATCGGGATCTTCGACGAGCGCGGCACACGGCTGGGCGGCCCGGGGTTCCGGGGCTGGTCGGGCGGCGCGCGCACCGAGTTCTTCCTGCGCGAGGACGCGGCCACCCCCGGCTACCTCCCGGGCCCGGTGCGCGCGGGCACCTGGCACATCGCGCTCGGCCCGTACACCGTCGCCCCCGAGGGGCTGGCGTACGAGGTGACGATCACGCTCCGGTTCGGTCCGCCGGCCCCGGGCGGAACGCCCGCGCCCGCGTACCCGCCCCGGCGCGCGAAGGGGCGCGGGCGGGCCTGGTACCGGGGTGACTGCCACATCCACTCCGTGCACTCCGACGGGAGGCGCACCCCCGCCGAGATCGCCGCGCTGGCCCGCGCCGCCGGGCTCGACTTCATCAACACCAGCGAGCACAACACCAGCTCCGCGCACCGCGCCTGGGAGGGCCTGTGGGGCGACGACCTGCTGATCCTGACGGGCGAGGAGGTCACCACCCGCAACGGCCACGTCGTGGCCCTCGGCATGGACGCCGGTACGTTCATCGACTGGCGCTACCGCGCCCGCGACAACCGCTTCGGCCACTTCGCCCGGGAGATCCGCCGGGCCGGCGGCCTGGTGGTCCCGGCGCATCCGCACGGCACCTGCCTGGGCTGCAACTGGAAGTTCGGCTTCGCCGACGCCGACGCGGTGGAGGTCTGGAACGGCCCGTACACGCCCGACGACGAGGTCTCCCTCGCCGAGTGGGACAACCTGCTGGTCGCCGCTGCCCGTTCGGGCGGACGCTGGACCCCGGCGATGGGCAGCAGCGACGCCCACCGCGACCCCGACGCGATCGGCACCCCGCAGACGGTGGTGCTGGCGGACGACCTCAGCCGCGAGGCCGTCCTCGCCGGTCTGCGCGCGGGCCGCAGCTACGTCGCCGAGTCGGCGAAGGTCTCCCTCTCCTTCGGCGCGACCGGCGGCAGGGGCGGCCACGCGGGCATCGGCGAGCGTCTGCGCGTGGCCCCCGACGCCCCGGTCACCGTACGGCTGGAGGTCACCGGAGCCCCCGGCCGCACCGCCCACTTCGTCACCGACCAGGGCACCCTGCACACGGTCACCCTCCCCGACACGGGGACCGGGACGGCCGAGTGGCACACCACCGCCTCCTACGCCACCTACGTACGGGCCGAGGTGCGCCACGCCCCGGCCGCGCCGCCCCTCCCGGGAGCCCTGGCGGCCTTCACCAACCCGGTGTTCCTCGGCGAGTGACGGGGCGGGGGCGGGTCCGCCCCGCGCGTCCCGCCCACGCGACCCCCGCGCGTCCCGCCCACGCACCCCCGGCGGACCGGCGCACGCGACCCGGGGCGTACCCGCGCACACGCCCGGGGCGCCTCCCGTACACCCACGTATCCCTCATGCGCCCCGCGAACCCCACGAACCCCACAGAATCCACGGACACCCCACGAACTCACCATGCTCCACGCGCAATCCACCCCCGACCCCGCCCCCATCTGATGCCCCTTCAGCCACAAGGCGTCTCGATCCTGTCGTGGCCTTGTGCAGACCGCGACTCACTGCTGACTCATGGGCGCCGACAAGGCAGACTGTCGAAGGCGATACCGGCATGAGCGGGGGCAGGGGGAGCTATGGAACGGGACGGCGGGCCTCGGGTGCCGGAGCAGCGGGCTCCGGCCGCGGCGGCCGAGCGTGACGAACTGCGCTTCAGCGTGCTCGGACCCGTACGCGCCTGGCGTGGCGCCGAGACGCTGTCGTCCGGATCGCCGCAGCAACGCGCGCTGCTGGCCGCCCTGCTGCTGCGCGACGGGCGCACGGCGACCGCCGGCGAGCTGATCGACGCGCTGTGGGGCGACGCGCCGCCGTCGCAGGCGCTGGCCGCCGTACGGACGTACGCGTCCCGGCTGCGCAAGGTGCTCAACCCCGGTGTGCTGGTGAGCGAGTCGGGCGGGTACGCCCTGCGGACGACGCCCGAGGCCCTCGACCTCAACGTGGCCGAGGAACTGGCCGGGGACGCGGACCGGGCGCGGGCGGCCGGGGACCGCTGCCAGGCCAGGACGCTGATCAACAAATCGCTGGACCTGTGGGACGGCGAGGCGCTGGCCTCCGTACCCGGCCCGTACGCCGAGACGCAGCGCGCCCGGCTGGAGGAGTGGCGGCTCCAGCTCACGGAGGCGCGGCTCGACATGGACCTGGAGGCCGGCTGCCACGCGGAGGCCGTCTCCGAGCTGACCTCGCTGACCGCCGCGCACCCGCTGCGCGAGCGGCTGCGGGAGCTGCTGATGCTCGCCCTCTACCGCAGCGGCCGGCAGGCCGAGGCCCTCGCCGTCTACGCCGACACCCGCCGGCTGCTCGCCGACGAGCTGGGGGTCGACCCGCGGCCCGAGCTGTCGCTGCTCCAGGAGCGCATCCTGCGGGCCGACGCCGGGCTGGCCCGCCCCAGGGAGGAGCCCGCCCCCGCGCACGCCGTGCTGCGGCCCGCCCAACTCCCGGCGACCGTGCCGGACTTCACCGGGCGCGTCTCCTTCGTCCAGGAGCTGGGCGACCGGCTGGCCACCGCCGAGGGATCGGTGATGGCGGTCTCCGCGCTCGCCGGGATCGGCGGCGTCGGCAAGACGACCCTCGCCGTCCATGTCGCGCACGCGGCCCGGGAGTACTTCCCCGACGGGCAGTTGTACGTGGACCTCCAGGGCGCCGGCACCCGCCCCGCCGAGCCGGAGGCCGTACTGGGCTCGTTCCTGCGGGCGCTCGGCCTGCCCGGCACCGCGATCCCCGACTCGGTCGAGGACCGCTCGGCGCTCTACCGCTCCACGCTGGCCGGCCGCCGCGTCCTCGTCCTGCTGGACAACGCGCGCGACGCCGCCCAGCTGCGCCCGCTGCTGCCGGGCACGGCGGGCTGCGCGGCGCTGGTGACCAGCCGGGGCCGGATGGTCGACCTGGCCGGGGCGCATCTGGTCGACCTGGACGTGATGTCCCCGGAGGAGGCCCTCCAGCTGTTCACCCGCATCGTCGGCCTGGAGCGCGTCAGTTCCGAGCGCGAGGCGGCGCTCGACGTCGTCGCCGCGTGCGGCTTCCTGCCGCTGGCGATCCGGATCGCCGCGTCCCGGCTCGCCTCCCGCCGTACCTGGACCGTCTCCGTACTCGCCGCGAAGCTCGCGGACGAGCGGCGCAGGCTGGACGAGCTCCAGGCGGGCGACCTCGCGGTCAAGGCGACCTTCGAGCTGGGATACGGCGCCCTCGAACCGTCCCAGGCCCGCGCCTTCCGGCTGCTCGGTCTCGCCGACGGCCCGGACATCTCCCTCGCCGCCGCTGCGGCGCTCCTCGATCTGCCGGGCCGGGACGCCGAGGACCTGCTGGAGTCGCTCGTCGACACCTCGCTGCTGGAATCCGCCGCGCCGGGCCGCTACCGCTACCACGACCTCGTACGGCTCTACGCGCGTGCCTGCGCGGAACGCGACGAACAGCCCGCGTCCGAGCGGGCCGCCGCGCTCTCCCGGCTGCTGGACTTCTATCTGGCGACGGCGGCGAACGCGTACGCGCTGGGACGGCCGGGCGACCGGCTGGTGGAGCACCTGGAGCCCACGTCGTCCGTCGGTCTCTCGTTCCCCGACCCCGGCAAGGCGCAGGACTGGCTGTACGAGGAGGCCCTCACCCTGCTCGCCTGCATCCGCCAGTCCGCCGTCCGCGCGGACCGGCTGCGCCGGGCGGTGGACCTGCTGTGGGCGGCGCTGGACCTGGGCGAGTCGGGGGCCAACTCCAAGGAGTACGAGTCGACGGCGGCCGGTGTGCTGAGCGCGGCGCGCTCTCTCGGCGACGCGCGGGCCGAGGGCCGTGTGCTGGTGGTCCTGGGCAACACCCATCATCTGATGGGCCGGTTCGACCAGGCCAACCAGGAGGCCCACCGGGCCACGGAGCTGGCGCGGGGCACCGATGACACGCTCGCGGTCTGCTGGGCGGACAACCACCTGGGCATCATGGCGATCTACCAGAACCGCTATGCGGACGCGGAGACGCATCTCACGCGCGCGATCGAGGGGTTCCGCACCGGGGACAACCTGCCCGGCACGGCGTCCGCGCTGTGCAATCTGTCGCGTACCAGGCTCGCCATGGGCCGTACGACCGGCGCGATCTCGCTCGCCGAAGAGGGCATGCGTCTCTACGACAGCGTCGGGAGCACCTTCCGCGGCGCGAACGCCCGCTACGCGCTGGGAATGGCCCTCGCCCAGGGTGGCCACCGCTCCGACGCGGTCAAGCGGCTGGCCGAGGCCCTGGAAGTCTTCCGTGACAGCAGGCAGCGGCTGTGGGAGGGGATGACGCTGTTCCGCCTCGCCGAGGTCGATCTCACGGGCAGGCGCTCGGCCCAGGCCGCGTCCCACGCGGAGATGGCCCTGACGGTCCTGCGCGGCATCGGCGGGGAGTGGCGGCGGGGGAACGTGCTCACCGTGCTCGGACGGGCCTTGGACGGCATAGGCCAGACCGGGCGGGCACAGGTCTGCTGGCAGGAAGCACTGGCGGTCTTCGAGGGGTTGAAAGCACCGGAGGCGGAGGAGGTGCGTGCCCTCCTCGTCTCGGCCGCCGCCGCGTAGTCCCCTTTCGCCGAACCCGGCCTGGGCTGGGCGTTCATCATTCATTTAGCGGCACACGGCAGGGTCTTACCTGTCGAGCCGTTGCTTCGGGGGGCGGACGGATCGATGTGAGGCCGAACCCCTAGGGTGAGCGGCCTTGAGACGCCCGTCCGGTCATTCGGGGGAACGGCCGGACGGGCCTCATGCCCCACTTCACAGAGATCCACCCAAGGGAGTTCGAAACCATGAGCGACAAGAAGACCGACACGATCACCAAGCCCCAGGACGACTCCCACGTCACCGGCGGCAGCGAGGCCACGACGGCCAAGACGCAGGGCGATTCGCACGTCACGGACGCCCCGACGGCCACGCCGGAAGACTCGCACGTCACGGGGAACCCTGCCTAGAACTGCTGGACCACACCTCTTCGACGGGGGTGGGACGACCGCGGCGGCGCGGAGGGGGAGCCGCCGCGGTCGTGGCATGTCCGGACCCCCTCGGAGATCAGGCCGGCTCTGCCCAGGAGCCGACCGGAAAGGCATGGATGACTCTCACCAGGCGAATACTGATCACCGCGGCCGTGGTGGCCGCGGCGGCCGGGGGCGCGGCATCGCCGGCGCTCGCCGACGGCCACGTCACCTCGGTCGACAGCCGCCTCACCACCTCGGGCGACGGCCACGTCACCGACGTCATCGCCACCCCGCAGGACGGCCACGTCACCTGAGAACCGCGGGTGACGTCGCACCACGGCGGGGCCGGGGCTCGCAAGGCCCCGGCCCCGCTCCTGTGCGTCCCGCCGCGCGCGGCTTCAGGCGACCGTGGCGTCGACCTCGCACTTCCGGACGCGGGTCACTTCCCGGGGGGTGTCCATGGGCACCCGGACCGTACGGGTCTCGCCGCTGTCCAGGGTGACCTCGGCGTCGCCGAAGTCGACGTACGAACCGGCGGCGTCCGTGAACGTCACGTCGATGTCGTAGGTCTCGGTCGACGCCCGGCCGGCCTCCACCCGTACCGTCGCGTAGGTGACGGCCTTGCGCTTGCCGCGCGCCTTGCGCACGCAGGTGACGATCCGTGCCTCGACGCCGTCCGCCGTGGACGTGGAGCCGCTGGACGACGTGTCGTCGTGGTCGTCGTCCGAGTCGTGGCGCGTGCCGGAGCCCGAGTGGTACCCGGAGCCCGATCCCGAGGAGCCCGAGGAGGAGGACGAGGACGAACCGTTGCCCCTCTCCGGACTGGAACAGCCGCTGCCGCCACCGCTGCCGCTGCCGCCGTGGCTCGATCCCCTGGACCTGGACTTGCTCGACGACGAGAAGCCCGTCAGCGCCAGTACCACCGTGACCAGCACGGCCGTGATTTTGAGCCGTCGATATGTCTGCCGTGTCAAAACGATCCACTCCCCCGTGCGCGCCCATGGGCCTGTCACCCATGAACCTGTCAATCGCGCGCGACAACCTACCAGCGCGCTCCCGCGCCCCCGCCGCCGCATGGCGTACGCCGGTGACCCGGCGTAGCGTCGGCACCCGGAGCAGGATTCCGTACCGCCCAGGGAGGCCGGCGATGGTCCGCAACGTCATCGGTTCGCTCCTCGCTCTCGCCGGAGCGGCCGCCGCCGTCCTCAGCCCGTTCCGGGCCTGGTACGACGGCAGACAGGGGCGCGACTACCGGATCACCGATCTGTTCGACGGCATCTCCGGCAACGGGTCGGGCGTCCTCGTGTCGCTGCTGCTGCCCTTCGCCTTCGCCGCCCTGCTCACCCTGATCGCGGTGGCCGCGCGCTCGCGGCCGCTGGTAATGCTCGCCGGGCTGGTCGTGCTCGGTTTCACCGTGCTGTGGATGGTGCGTCAGGGCCAGTCGACGGGCAGCCTCACGCTCGCCGGTGACGGCTCGGGGCTCGGTGTCGGCGTCGCGTACGCCCTCGGTGGCGGGGTCGTGCTGCTGCTGGGCGCGCTGGCGATGAGCGGGCGGCGCCGCCGCGTACCGCCGTCCGCCGCGGACCGGCCGTACGAGCCCGCTCCCGCGCAGGAGCCCTACGGGACCCACGGATACGGGTACGACCCGCGCGCCGAGGGGCGGTTCGCGCCCGACGCGTACGACCCGGAGCCGTACGCGCCCCAGCCCCACGCACCTCAATCGCCCCCATCGCCCCAGCCGTACGCACCCGAGACCTACCCGCCCCCGCGCGGCGACGAGTGGTCCGACGGGCCGCACGACGGCTGGTCCCACGACGGCGACACCCAGTCCCTGCCCGTCGTCCAGCGGCCGCCGCACGGCCGGGACACCCGGCGCTCCTGACACACCACCGGCCCCGGCCCCCGCTGTTGTTACCGGGCCGCTCCGCGCCCGGTGGCCGTGCCCTTCACCGCGTCCAGCGCGTACACGCACCGGTCCCTGCTGCACGCGTACACCACGCCCCGGCGCGCCACCGGCGAGCCGGTGATCTCACCGCCCGTCGCCAGCTTCCAGCGCAGCTGGCCGCCGCTCGCGTCCAGTGTGTACAGCACGTGGTCGGCCGAGCCGAAGTGCAGCCGTCCGTCGGCGACGACCGGGGCGCCGATGACCTCACCGCCCGCGGCGAAGCGCCACTTGGGGGTGCCCGTCACCGCGTCCAGCGTGTAGAGGGCGCTGCCGCTGCCGACATGGACGTCGCCGTCGGCGACGAGCACCGGCTCGATCGACTGGCGGGACTCGGTGGCGATCCGCCAGCGGTCCTTGCCGGTGGTGGCGTCCAGCGCGTACACCGTGCCGAGGTAGTCGGCGAGATAGACGCCGCCGCCCGCCACGGCGGGTCCCGGGGCGAAGGCGGGCGGTGAGAGGAAGACCGCGGGCGCCTCGAAGTGCCAGCGCACATGGCCGCTCGCGATGTCGACGGACAGCACGCGCGGCCCGGCCGAGACGTACAGCTGGCCGTCGGAGGCCGGACTCACCCGAACGGGGACTCCGCCGCAGGACGCGGCGTCCCCCACGGGGTACGACCAGCGCTCGGCGCCCGTGCGCGCGTCCAGCGCCAGCAGCCTGGCGTCCTTCCACGCGTACACCGTGCCGTCGTGGACCGCGGGCCCCGCCTCGGGCGTCTCGAAGTCCGTCTGGGCGCCGGAGGTCTCCCAGAGCTTCTCGCCGTTCGCCGCCTCCCACGCCTGGATCCCGCCGCCGCGCGTGCCGGTGACGACCGTGCCCCGGTCGACCTTGAGGGAGTACACCCAGGCGTCCGTCTGGAGCCGCCAGCGCTCCGAGCCGTCCTTGCCGTCGAGCGCGTACAGCGTCGGTCCGTCGGAGGCGTGGATACGGCCTCCGGCGACGGCCATCGCCCACGCCACGTCGCGCGTCTTGAACTGGCGGCGGCCGCTGCCCACGTCCAGGGCGTGCACCTCGAAGGAGGTGACGTAGAGGAGATCGCCGTCGACGACCGGCGTGCCCCAGACGTCGTTCGACATCCGGAACCGCCAGGGGCGCCAGTGGCCGGGGGCGGGCGCGGCGTCGGGCGGCCGGGTGGGCGCGGGCACCGGCGGGGCGACCGGGGACGGTACGGGGCCCGGGGCCGCGTCCAGGCCGGTGAGCCCGGCGGGCGGGCGGATCCAGCCGGTGGCCGGTCCCGCCTCGGCGGCGACCGCGCCGTGCGCGTCCGCGGCCCGGGGGCCGGGCCCGATCGGCACCGGCGCGCCGGGCAGCCTGACCGGTCCGTCCGGGGGCGCCGACGGCGGGGCGGTCCTGGCGTGCGGCGGGGTGGGCGGCGGGTGCGCCTCCGTCGCCCGGCCGGGGCTCACCCGGCGGCCGCCCTCCGGCCGCCACGCGGACTCCCAGTCGGGCGCCTGCGCGGGCACCGGCGGCCGGTGCGGCGGCTGGGGCGGCGCGGCGGGCGGCTCCGCCGGACGCACGGGAGCGGGCGCCCGGCCACCGGCCCGGCGGCGCTCGATCATCTCGGTGGCCACATCGGGCAGCCAGGCCGACGCCGTACCGCTGTCGTCACTGCCCGAGGCGAACAGGTGCGGGGCCAGCTGCGCCTGGAGATCGGCCGGGGTGGGCCGCAGCGTGGCGTCCATCTGCATGCACGACTCGATCAGTGGTCTGAGCTCGTCCGGCAGCCCTTCGAGGTCCGGGCCCTCGCGCAGCAGCATGAAGACCGTCTCGACCGGGTTCGCCCCGTGGAACGGCGCGTGTCCGGTCGCGGCGAAGACCAGGGTGGAGCCGAGCGAGAAGATGTCGCTCGCGCCGGTCACGCTGCGCGAGTCGCGCGCCTGCTCGGGGGACATGTAGGCGGGGGTGCCGACGGCGACGTTGGTCATGGTCAGCCGGGTGTTGGAGACCCCGGAGGCGATACCGAAGTCGATGACGCGCGGCCCGTCCTCGACCACCAGGACGTTCGACGGCTTCAGGTCGCGGTGGACGAGATTGGCGCCGTGGATCGACTGGAGGGCCTCGGCGATCCCCGCCGCCAGCCAGCGCACGGCCTGGGTGGGCATGGGCCCGCACTCACTCACTATCTCCTCCAGCGAGGGAGCGGGCACATAGGCCGTGGCGAGCCAGGGCACGGCGGCCCGGGGGTCGGCGTCCACCACGGCGGCGGTGTAGAACCCGCTGACGGCGCGGGCGGCCTCCACCTCACGCGTGAAGCGGACCCGGAACAGCTGGTCCTCGGCAAGCTCGGTACGTACCGTCTTGATCGCCACCCGGCGGCCCGACGCCGAGCGCGCGAGATAGACCAGCCCCATGCCGCCGGCTCCGAGCCTCATCAGCACCTCGAAAGGGCCGATACGCCTCGGGTCGTGCTGCGTCAGCTGCTCCACTTGCCTGCCACCTCCCCGTACGGGCCACAAAGGTACGGCCCCGTGTGGCCCCTGATTCTTCCTGTCGGAGGCGGCGGTTGCGAACCGGGGGGCGGATCGGGGTGTCTCATCCCGATCCGGACACCCTAGGGCCTTTCGTTCGGATCCGGCCGCGCTCCCGGCGCTCCCTGAGGTCCGACCGGATCCGCCGCCCCTGACAGTACGGCGAAGGACGCGCCCTGGTTGTCGAGAAGCACGGACATGCGCCCGTGCGGGATGTCGAAGGGCGGCGCGGTGACCCGGCCGCCGAGCCGGACCGCCGTCGCCGCCGTCGCGTCGCAGTCCGCGACCGAGAAGTAGCTGAGGAAGTGGCCGGGCATCTCGGCGGGGAAGGCGTCCGTGATCACGCTGCGCCCGCCGATCGCGCTCGCCTCCCCGGGCTCGGCACCGGCCGGGGACCACATGCGGAAGTCGACGGAGGCGCCGGGGAGATCCGTGCCCCGGAAGCCGAGGACCGACTCGTAGAAGGGGTCCACGCGCTCCTTGTCCCTGGTGTACAGCTCCGTCCAGCAGAAGGATCCCGGCAGGCCGGTCCGCTCGAATCCCGGGTCGTCGCCCGGCTGCCGGATCCCGAAGACCGTCCCGGCGGGATCGGCCGCCTGGGCGATCACCCCGGACCGCCCGAGGGCCGCCGGGCCGCGCACCAGAGTGCCGCCGGCCGCCGTGATGCGCCGGCTGAGCCCGACGGCGTCGGCGGTGGCGAAATAGACACCCCACACGGTGGGCATCCTGCCGTCCTTCTTGGCGACGAGCCCCGCGACCCGCTTCCCGTCGCTGAACGCCTCCGCGCCGCGCCCGGCCCCCGAGTCGGCGGTCTCCCCGAAGGTCCACCCGAACAGCTCCCCGTAGAAGCGCTTTCCCGCCTCCAGATCGGGGAGTGACACATCCACCCAGCACGGTGTGCCTTCCGCGAATGCGGCCATAGACCCGGACCTTCCCTGTGGACCTCGCCGGCCTGGTGGACACCTGGCCCGGTGGATACCCGGCCTTTGTGGATACCTGGCCCGGTGGATACCCGGGCTTGTGGATACCTGGCGCCCGTCACAGCCAAGCTAATGCGCCACGGGCGGGCGCGCAGCGGGAGAAATAGAACAATTGATTCATTATCGCAGGGTGAACCGTCCGCCACCCCGGGTTATCCACCGAAGTTGTCCACAGGCTGTTGATAACACTATTCACACCGACTCCGGCCGCCCGGCCCATCGGGATCCCCCTCGGACCCCCTCGCCCGGGGCCTCCGGGCGGCGCCTCGGAGCCCCTGTGCGAGCGGGCCGGTTCCCCATTTGCAGTCGGCCAAATCGCGCGGGGATCACCCCTCGGTAAGCTGACGGCATGACAGGACAAGTGCGCACCGTCGACGGCCGCGTGGCTGGTCGGCGCGGACAGGCGACGCGGCAGAAGCTGCTCGACTGCCTCAGCGAGATGCTCAGCTCCTCGCCGTACCGGGACGTCAAAGTCATCGACGTCGCCCGGAAGGCGGGCACTTCACCCGCGACCTTCTATCAGTATTTCCCGGACGTCGAAGGTGCCGTCCTCGAAATCGCCGAGGAAATGGCCAAGGAAGGTGCCGGGTTGACCGGACTGGTCTCCGGCCGCTCCTGGGTCGGCAAGGCCGGCTGGCAGACGTCGGAGGACCTGGTCGACGGATTCCTCGACTTCTGGCGCAAACACGACGCGATCCTCCGGGTGGTCGATCTGGGCGCCGCCGAGGGTGACAAGCGGTTCAACAAGATCCGGCTCAAGATCCTCAACTCCGTGACGAACTCCCTTACGGACTCGGTCAAGGAGTTGCAGGCCAAGGGCAGGATCGACAAGGACGTGAGTCCCGCCGCGCTGGCCGGCTCGCTCGTCGTGATGCTCTCGGCGGTGGCCTCGCACCAGAAGAATTTCCAGAGCTGGGGCGTGAAGCAGGCCGAACTGAAGCCGAACCTGGCTCTGTTGGTCCATCTCGGCATCACCGGCAAGAAGCCCGCCAAGTAATCCGCGAAGCAGCCAGCGAAGCGACCCCCGCGCAGCGCGCCCGAGCGCACGGCGCACCCCCCGAGCAGCCCCTTCAGCAGCCCCCGGTCCCCCACCCGGTACAGCACGCCGCACCCCCGCGCACCACTCTTCGAGGCGAGCACCCCCGTACGGCCACGGGTTGAATGACCCGTATGACCCGTACGAACGACGACGCACGCGACGCCCCGCCCGGCGACGAACCCAGCGACGAGCAGGAGACCTTCCGCGCGCTCCTGCGCGCCCAGCGCGTCTGGGACACCACACTGCCCGCCTTCGATCCGGCCTCGGCTCCGGCCGATCCGCTCCCGCTGTTCCGCCGCTGGTTCACCGAGGCGGTCGCGGCCGGCCAGCCGGAACCGCACACGATGACGCTCGCGACCGCCGGCGAAGACGGCCGTCCCGACGTACGCACCCTGATGCTGCACGACGCCGACGCGCACGGCTGGCACTTCGCCTCCCACGCGACCAGCCGCAAGGGCCGCCAGCTGGCCGCACGCCCCGAGGCCGCGCTGGGCTTCTACTGGGCGGCGCAGGGCCGCGCCGTACGGGTCAGGGGCCCGGTGCGCACCGCGAGCGCCGAGGCGAGCGGCGCGGATCTGCACGCCCGCTCGACGGGCGCGCTCGCCGCCGCCCTGGTGGGCCGGCAGAGCGAAGTCCTCGACTCGGCGGCGGACTTGGCCCGCGCGAGCGCGGCGGCCCGGGAACGCGCGCGCCGCGAGCCGGACGCGGAGGCGGTTTCGTGGACGGCGTATGTCCTCGTGCCGGACGAGGTGGAGTTCTTCCAGGGGGACGAGCGCAGAGAGCACGTGCGGCTGCGCTACCGGCGCGCGGGGGACGGCTGGGTACGGGAGCTGCTCTGGCCGTGACACCGGCCGCCGGGCGGGCGCCTCAACTCCCGCCCGGCCCAAGCCTTCCGGCCCCCTCCCCTCCCCCAGCCCGCCGGGCGTGACCGATTCGCAACCGATTCCCTTCTTGACCGAGACCCAACAAGTGGGGAGACGATTACGCTCAGACCTCATGTGTGCCGATTTCGACCTCACCCACGACCGCCCCGTGTACGTCATCGGCGGCGGGCCAGGGGGGCTCGCGGTCGCCGCCGTACTGCGCGAACGCGGAGTACGGGCCGTCGTGCTGGAGAAGTCCGACGCCGTCGGCGCCTCCTGGCGCGGCCACTACGACCGGCTGCGGCTGCACACCACCCGCGCCAAGTCGGCGCTGCCGGGGCTCAGGATGCCGCGCTCCTTCGGCCGCTGGGCGGCCCGCGCGAACGTCGTCCGGTACCTGGAGAAGTACGCGGAGCACCACGGGCTGGAGATCGTCACCGGTGTCGAGGTCACCCGGATCGAGCGCTCCCCCGACGGCTCCGGCTGGCTGCTGCGGGCGACGGGCGGCCGGGAGCTGACCGCGCACGCGGTGGTCGTGGCCACCGGCTTCAACCACACCCCGAAGCTGCCGTCCTGGCCGGGGCGCGAGGCGTACGAGTCGTCCGGCGGCGAGCTGCTGCACGCGGGCGGATACCGCAACGCCGAGCCCTACGCGGGCAAGGACGTCCTGGTCGTCGGCGTCGGCAACACCGGCGCCGAGATAGCCGTCGACCTCGCCGAGGGCGGCGCGGCGCGGGTCCGGCTCGCCGTCAGGACCGCTCCGCACATCGTGCGGCGCTCCACGCTGGGGTGGCCGGCCCAGTCGAGCGCGATCCTGATCCGCCGGCTGCCGGCCCGGCTGGTCGACCGCGTGGCCGCGGTACAGGCCCGCGTCGCCGTCCCCGACCTCTCCGCCAAGGGCCTGCCGCGCCCGGACACCGGCCTGTACTCCCGGGCCCGCGAGGGCGCGATCCCGGTGCAGGACGTGGGGCTGATCAAGGCGGTACGCGGGGGCCGCGTCGAGCCGGTCGCAGCGGTCGACTCCTTCGAGGGGAACGAGGTCGTCCTCGCCGACGGCTCCCGGATCACCCCCGAGGTCGTCATCGCGGCCACCGGCTACCACCGCGCCCTGGAGGGCCTGGTGGGCCATCTGGACGTCCTGGACACCCGCGGCCGCCCGACCGTCCACGGCGGCCGCACCCCCGAACAGGCCCCCGGCCTCTACTTCACCGGCTTCACCAACCCGATCAGCGGCATGTTCCGCGAACTGGCGATCGACGCCCGCCGCATAGCCAGGGCGCTGAGCCGCCGGAAGCGCGGCTGACCCGCGGGCGAAGCGCCCGGCAGGGCGTCCTGCGGGCCCCTCGGCGCGCGCCGGTTCAGGCCGCGCCGAGCTGGTGGGAGGCGAGGACCCAGCCGAAGACGATGGCGCTGTCGTCCCCGTAGTGCTCACGGCACAGGGCGATCGTCGGCGGGACCGTGGCCACCCAGTCCAGGCCGTAGAAGACGATGAAAAAGACCATCACCGTGAGCGCCCGGCGCGCGGCACCGGGCACCGGCGCCGGCTTGGGTACGAAGGCGGGCGCGCCGTACGGCGGCAGCCCCACGTCCGCCGGATGTCCCGCAGCAGCAGCCGGACGAGCGGGACGACGGCGAGCGCGGCCGGCGCGACCGTGATCGCGGCCGGGCGCCAGCCGTGCCGCTCCAACAGCCAGGACAGCAGTTCGTTCGTCGTTGTCACGTCAGACAGCATCGGCCGGGCCCGAAGACCGGACGAGTGGCCCGGCGGACAGCATTCAACACGATCGGGCCAACGCCTCATCCGAGGTTCACCCGAGACTTCACCCGAGAGTTCACCCGAGCCGAATAAAGGTGTTAGCTTTTGGGCTATGGACATTAACCGCGACACCGGCGAGACCGAAGTCCTGAAGGTCGACGGCGGGCTGCTGGCGTACGACGTGACCGGCGAGGGCCCCCTGATCGTTCTCGCGCACGGCATGGGCGAGAGCCGGGCGGCCTACCGCGAGGTGGCCGCCCGGCTCTCGGCGGCCGGCTTCCGGGTCGCGAGGATGGACACGCGCGGCCACGGAGAATCCAGCACGGGCTGGGCGTCGTACACCCGTACCGATTCGGCCGGCGACATCCTCGCCCTGATCAGGCACCTCGGCGGCCCCGCCGTCATCGTGGGCCACTCCTTCAGCGGGGGCGCCGCCACCATCGCCGCGGCCCAGGAGCCGGAGCTGGTCAGCGCGATCGTCGAGATCGGCCCGTTCACCCGCGCCCAGCGGATGAGCTTGCGCGCGATGGCCACCCACGCCCGCTACCGCAACGGCACGGCCCTGCTCATGGGCGCCGTCCTGCTGCGCAGCGTCCGGCTCTGGAAGCGCTACGTCGACTACGCCTGCCCGGGTGCCAGGCCCGCCGGTTTCGGCGACTACGTCGCCGCCCTGGACGCGAACCTGCGCCGTCCCGGCCGGATGGCCGTGGTCGGCAAGCTGGCCATGACCGCCCCGACCGACGCCGGTGCCCGGCTCGCCGACGTCCGGTGCCCGGCCCTGATCCTCATGGGCACGCTCGATCCCGACTGGCCCGACCCCGCGGTGGAGGGCGAGGGCATCGTGGCGGGTCTGCCCGCCGGACTCGGCCGGCTCGAAATGATCGAGGGGGCGGGGCACTACGCCCATGTCCAGTTTCCCGCCGAAGTCGCCACGGCCGTCGTGGACTTCGTCAGGAGCGGCGCGCATGGCTAGAGCGGCGCTGTCCACGGACGCGGTGGTCGGGATCGCGCTGCGGGTCCTGGACGAGGACGGCCCCGGCGCGCTGACCCTGTCGGCGGTGTCCGGCCGGGCGGGCGTCAGCACCCCGTCCCTGTACAAGCACGTGCGCAACCTCGCCGAGCTGCGCGCGCTCGTGTCGGCCCGCATCATGAACGACCTCGCGGACCAGGCCGGGCACGCGGTACTCGGGCGCTCCGCCGACGAGGCGATTCGCGCGTTCATGACGGCGTGGCGGAGCTACGCGCGCCACCATCCCCACCGCTACTCGGCGCTGATCCAGAGCCCCGACCCGCAGACGGCCGAGGCCGGGGCGCGGCTGATCGACATCATCACCGCCGCCCTCCGCGCCTACGGAATGGAGGACTCCGCCGCGATCCACGCGGCCCGGTGCCTGCGTGCGGCCGTCCACGGCTTCGCGGTCCTGGAGGCTCAGGGCGGCTTCGGCCTCCCCGAGAACCTGGACGACAGCTACGACCTGTTGATCCATGTGATGATCGCAGGTCTGCGGGCGCCGCGTTGATCAGCGCGTGCGGCGCCGACGCCGTCGACCGGTAGACCGGCAGGCCCCGCCGTAGCCGTCGCACCGGGACGGCGGCCAGGCGCAGTACATCCCACGCCCGCTGCCCGAGACGCGGGTGGCGACCACCGCCGCCGCCAGGGCCTGGGCGCTGGACCGGCTGCATCTGCCGATCCAGCTGCGCGACCTGGCGGAGCGGGAGTCGATGTCCGTACGGACGTTCACGCGCCGCTTCCGCGAGGAGGCCGGGATCAGCCCCGGCCAGTGGCTGGTGCGGCAACGCATCGAACGGGCGCGGCAGTTGCTGGAATTGACGGACAGGTCGGTCGACCAGGTGGCGCGGGACGCGGGGTTCGGTACGGCGCAGTCGATGCGCCAGCACCTCCAGTCGGCGCTGGGCGTGCCGCCGACCGTCTACCGGCGCACGTTCCGCGCCCGGACCCCGGAGAGTGGCCGGTCAGGCGTCTGATGCATACTCCCTCAGTCTTTTCCAAGAGGGGGGAAATTCACTATGGGGGCGTCTCTCCGGGCGCTGCGCGCGCTCGCGCTGCTGGCCGGATTCCATCTGCTGGGCTTCGTCGTGCTGGCCACGCTCGCGGGCGCGGACTACGCGCTCTTCCGCTGGGCACCGGCCTCGCTCGCGGTCAAGCTGACCGTGGTGTCGCTGCTGCTCGCGATACCCGTGGTGCGGGGCATGTTCATGCTGGGCGGACGGGGCCCGGACGACTATCCGTCCGGGCTGCCGGCCGACCCGGACACCGAGCCGGAACTCTGGCGCACCGTAAGGGAGTTGGCCGAGCAGGTCGGCACCAGGGCGCCGGATGCGATCGTGCTCACCGCCGAGGTGAACGCGGCGGTCACCGAGGAGGCCCGGCTGCTGGGCCTGCTCCCGGGCCGCCGGCTGCTGTTCCTGGGCGTACCGCTGCTCCAGGGGCTCGACCAGGCGCAGCTGCGCTCGGTCGTCGCCCATGAGCTGGGCCACTACTCGAACTCCGACACCCGGCTCGGCCCGGCGATCCGGCGCGGGCGCGATCAGATGCTCGGCACCATAAGGGACTTCGAGGCGCGCGCGGACCGTACGCGGGACAAGGAGCGGGCGCGTCAGGAGCGCCGCAACGAGAAGCGGGCCGCCAAGGGCCGCTCGGCCCGCGAGGTCGACCCGGGCGGCGCGGGCTTCACGTACCGCGCGCTGGCCCGGCTCTACACCGGCTACGCGAAGCTCTCCCTGCGCGCCACGCTGGCCGATGCCCGGCGGCAGGAGTACGCGGCCGACGCGACGGCCGCCCGGATCGCCGGCCGGGACGCCACCGCGGCGGCGCTGCGCGAGATTCCGGTGCTGGACTCCGCGCACGGTTTCTACCTCCGGTCGTACGCGCTGATGGGCACGGACTCCGGGCTGCTCCCGCCGCGCGGCGCGGTGTTCGGCGGCTTCGGGGAGCTGCTCAGCGCCCGCGCGCTGCAACTGCTGCCGCTGCGGGACGAGTTGCCGGACGAGCAGGTTTCCCCGTACGACTCGCACCCGCCGGTCGCCGACCGGGTACGGCGGATCGAGGAGCTGCCGCCGTCACCGGTGGAGTCCCCGGCCGCCGGGACGGGCGGGACCGCCGGGGCGGGCGGTGGCAAGGGATCCGCGCTGGATCTCCTGACCGGTCCCGCGCGCACGCTGGCGGAGCTGGAGGAGGCGGTGCTGACGCCGGACGCGCGGGCCATGCGCCGCGCGGCCGACTGGCCGGAGCTGCTGACGGAGTCCTCGCGTGCCCGGCTCGGCGCCCTGGACTCGCCGTTGCACCGGGCGCTGGCCGACTACACCGGGGACCTGCCGACCATGGCGGTGCTGCTCAGGGTGATCGACGACGGCCAGCTGTGGCAGCTCGCCAGAAGGCTGCCGCTCTCCGACCGGACGGCCGAGGTCACCGGCCGGGCCTTCCAGGAGCTGGTCCGCCCGGCCCTGGCGAACGGCGTCACGGGGATGGTCCTGGCCGAACTGGCCGGACGGTCCCGGCTGAGCTGGACGTTCTCCTGGTCCGAGGCGGCGGAGGTACGGCTGGCGCCCGAGGGTGCCGAGCACGATCCGGAGGCCGCGGTCGCCGCGGCGCTGGCCGACCGGCCGGACACCGAACCGCTCAAGCGGCTCCTGCTGGACCCGGCGCGGTGAGCCGGGCGCGACGGGGGCGGCGGCTGCTCGCCGTCCCCCGCTCCGTACGCCTGCGTCCCCCGCCACCCGCCTCACCGGCCCCACCGGCCCCACCGGCAGCCGTGTCCCCGGTGGCCCCAGTATCCCCCGAACCCGTATCGACGAAGGAACCCGCGTCATGCTCGTCGCCCTGATCATCCTGCTGTCCCTCGGCTGCCTCTTCCTGCTCGTGAAGCTGCTGGCCTGGGACGTGTACGTGGTGACGTTCGTCCAGGAGTTCCGCAAGGAGATGCGGGGCGAGTCCGACGGCTCCGCGTCCGGGCTGTCCCCGGAGAGCGCGGAGCTGGGATTCCTGCCGCCCGAGCGGCAGAACACCGACCGCGTCGCGCCCCCTTCGGCCGGACTGACCGCCGCCCAGCGCGCCGTGGAGGCCGGCGACTGGCGCCCGTTGGCCGAACTGCTGGCCGCCACCCGGAGCAGCACGGCCACCGGCACCGGCCCCGACTGGGAGCACCGCAGCATGTACGTCGGCATCTTCGGCGGCCTCGCCGCCAAGGACGACGGCTGGCTGGCGGAGTGGGAGGCGGAGCGCCCCGACGACCCGGACGCCGCCGTGCTGCGCGCCCGGTCCACGGTCACCCTCGCCTGGGACATCCGGGGGGCGAAACGCGCCCAGTACACCAGCGGTGAGCAGTTCGCCGGGTTCCACCGGGTGCTGAAGCGTTCCGTCGAGGAGTGCGCCAGGGCCGCCGAGCTGGCGCCGGACGACCCGACCCCGTACATCGTCGAGACGTGGACCGCGCTCGGCCTCGGCTATCCGCACGCCCGGATGGACCGGCTCTGGAAGGAGATCGTCCAGCGGGCGCCGCACCACTACGAGGCGCACTTCTCGGCGCTCCAGTACTGGTGCGAGAAGTGGCGCGGCTCGCAGGAGCTGGCCCGCGACTTCGCGGCGCGGGCGGCGGCCGACGCGCCGCTGGGCAGTCTGCTGCGGATCCTCCCGCTGATCGCCCACTACGAGCACCGCCTGGACACCGAGGACTACGGGCCGGAGCGCGGCGAGGAGGCGCGCGCCCTGGTGAACGCCGCGCTGCCCGACGCGGCGGCGGCCGATCCGGCCCATCCGCGGCTGCCGGAGGTACGGCACCTGCTGGCGTACTACCTGTGCGTACAGGACCGGGACGAGGCGGCCGTGGAGATGTTCCGGCAGGTGGACGGGTATATCGACGCCCTGCCGTGGCGCTACCGCACGGACAAGGCGGAGGAGTTCTGCCGCCTGCGGGACCTGAGCGTGGCGGCGGTGGCCGGCTGAGCGCACCGCTCAGGGCGCAGGGCCCGGGGGAAAGGGCCCGAGGACAGGCCCCGCGGACAGGGCCCGATCCGTGTTCACCAGGTCGGTGGCGTGTTCACCAGCGCGGTGGCGTGTTCACCACGGCGGTACGGCCCACGACGGCTCGCGCACCACCGGGGCGAACGCGCCCGCGGGCACCTCGTCCTCGGCCGCGTCGGCGCCGTCGCACTTGCCGCCCCGGTCCACCTCGCACCAGATGCGCTTGCCCGCGCCCTCCGGCTGCCAGCCCCACCGGTCGGCGAGCCCCTCGACCAGCTCCAGCCCCCGGCCGTTGGTGTCGTCGCCCTCGGCGTGGCGCGGACGCGGCGGGGCGGCGCTGGCGTCGGCGACCTCGACCCGTACGGTGCCCGCCTCGGCCCGGCCCGCGCCGAAGAGCATCCGCAGCACGGCCGGGCAGCCGGTGTGCACCACGGCGTTGGTGACCAGCTCGGAGATGAGCAGGATGAGCGCCTCGGCAACCGGCTCGTCGTCCTCCATCCCGGAACCGACGAGCCGCGAACGGGCCCATCTACGGGCTCGCCCCACCTCCGCGGGGTCGGGCCCGACCTCCAACTGCACCTGAAGCACCTGCACCGCTCACACCATCCGAACCGGCGGACACATCGCCTCGCGCCTCGACAAGGTCTGCAAAAGGATCACGGAACGTGATTTCCCTGCGAGACAGCATGGTTGACGTACAGTCACCGCAACAAGCGCTTCGGGCATATTCCAGCGCGAAGGAGTACGCGTAGTGCATACTGTGCGACGCACATTGCGGCGAGTCGAACGCGGGCGCGCACGGCGCCCTTCCGGCGCGCGAGCGGCGCACATTCGCGCCCCCGGCGCCGCCGTACCGGCAACACCGCGACCGCCGCGCCCCACTAGCTCTCGCACCCCACGGAGCGTACCGGAGCGCGGACGCGACTCCGGCCTGTGACGGACCCCCGTAAGGACACAACCCGGTATCGACCTCGGCCGCCGCGCTCCGCCACGCACAGTGACGTACGGCAGTGCCATGGCCAAGGCTTCACGACCTCCGTACGTATGTACGTGGCGTACAGGGGTGTGCGTGACGCACGGAGACGAAAGGGGCGCGAGGGAAGAAGGGAAGACGCGAGGGAGGGGCGGGGCCGTACCCGGCCCGGTCCCGTCAGGGCTCCGGCGTCACGTAGTACCCGGCGAGGCCCGTGAGGATCTCCGCCTCCTGGATCCTGCCGTCACCGTCCACGTCCAGGTCCAGCGCCACCCGCCGCGCCGCCTCCTCCTCGACGCCCAGCACCCGCAGCGCGCGCCGGGCCGCCGCCGGGGTCACCCCGCCGCCGTCCTCGTCGGCCACGGCGATCGCGGCGTGCAGGAACGGGCGGGCGATCTCGGCGAAGCGCTCGGGGTTGTCGCGCAGCCGCTTGACCGCGCCCGTCACGAACTCCTGGCGGCTGACCCGCTGGTCGCCGTCCACGTCCGCGATCCCGGCCATGCCCTGCCAGAACGCCTCCGCACCGCTGTACAGCGCCTGCCCCTTGTCGGAGCGGGCGGTCGTACCGAACTCGGCGAGGAGTGCCGCCGCGGCGCCGCTGAAGTCCTCGCGGTCGATGTAGCCGCTGCCGTCCTGGTCGAATGCCGCGAACCGGGAGGCGATCTTGGCCTCGTACTCTGCGCTGTCCATGCCCGGAGCGTACGACGGCGGTGGGGCCGCGTGTGCCCGGTTCCCCCCGACGGGGGGGCTACGCGGAGAGCGGCTGGGTGGATTCGTCCACGGCGGAGGGCACATCCGGGTACACCTCGAAGAGACGACGTACCCCGAGCGCCGCGAGCACCCGGTTGACGTGCGACCCCGCCTCCATGCCCAGGGCGGGCAGGATGAGATGGAGCCGCCCCCGGCAGGAGTGGAGCAGTCTGCGGGAGGCGATCAGCACACCGACCCCGCTGGAGTCGCAGAAGAACACCTGCGAGAGGTCGAGCACCAGTTCGTGCCGGCCCGCCGCGACCGCGTCGTGGACGCGCTGGCGCACTTCCGGCGAGGTCATGAGATCCAGTTCCCCGGTGATGTGCAGCACGGTCCACTCACCCTGCCGGGACTCGTCCACCTTGAGCGTCACGCGCCTGGACCTTTCCTCTGGCCGATCCGGGAGAGATGCTCCGGATACCGCGTCGGGATACGGGTGCCCCGCCCGGCAGGCACTGCCGGTCGCGGCGCTGGCTCCGGACCGCGTAGGAGTGATCCGGAAGATGTCCTTCCTCATGCGGCGACTGCCCCGCCCCGCTCCCTCGAAACGTCGCGATCGCGGCCTCCCCGGGCCGGCGCCTCACCCGGGCAGCACCTCGGTCATGAGTACCCACCTCAATACCCATCCGCGCCGCCGCCTACCCTGCCTGACGCCCCTGGGGGCGCACTTGCCTGAAAGGGGCGTGCGTTTTCGGCACGGCCCACTACATTCGGGGGAACGGTGGACTTCGACATCATGGTGGGCGGGCGGGTCGCGCAGAGGAACAGAGCAGGGGGTCGTATGGCGAAGGACTGTCCACCCCGCTGGGACCGCAGGATGCAGCAGCGGATGGCCCGGGGCGAGGCGGCGGCGCTCGGTGAGCTGTACGACCGGTACGCGCCGCTGGTGCACAACCTCGCCCACCGCGTGCTCGACGACGACGCGGCGGCCGACCGCGTCACACGCGAGGTTTTCGGACATCTCTGGGAGAACCCGGATACGTACGACCCCCGGCAGGGCTCGATCAGGTCCTGGGTGGCGAATGTCACACAGGAGTTGGCCATACAGCGGCTGAGGCAGACGGAGGCCGCGGCGTACGAGGCGAGCGGCGCGGCCTCGGAGGAGCAGCTCGCGGAGCTGGAGGAGAAGATACGCAGGGTCTCGGCCGCGGCCCGCGCGGACTACATCGTCAGCTCGATGCCCGCGCCGCTGTGGGACGCGCTGAAGCTGGCGTACTTCCAGCGCCGGGACTACCACCAGGCCGCGGCCGACCTCGGGGTCACGGAGGAGGAGGCGCGGCGCAGGCTGCGGCTCGGTCTCCAGCTGCTCTCGACGGCCAACACCCGGGCCGGCGAGGGCTTCTCACCGCCCGGCACTCCCGGAACCGGGCGCGCCCGGTGACCGGCCCGCTGGACGGCGGCTACCGGGGCGGCGGTGAGCCGGAGGAGCCCGCGGCCGTGCCGCGCATACCGGGCCCGCGGCCCGCCGCCGACGATCTGCCGCTCGGCCGGACACCCCCGCCGTCACCGCCGTCACCGCCGTCGCCACCGACTCCGAAGACACCGCCGAGTCCGGCCCGGAAAACGGAACCGGAGCCGCCGGACCCGGATCTCACCATGCCCGATCCCGAGCCGGCGCCCGATCCCGAGCCGGCGCCCGATCCCGATCCCGAGCCGGCGCCCGATCCCGATCCTGAGCCGACGCGCGAGGCGGCACCCGACGTGACGACCGAGCCGAAGCCCGAGGTGGCGCACCACGTGCTCACGTCGCTGCTCGGCGCCTGGGCGCTCTCCGTCTGCTCGGCCGAGGAGACCACCCTCGTCGAGGAGCACCTCACCGAGTGCGCGTCCTGCGCCGACGAGGCGCTCCGGCTGCGCGACGCGGTGGGGCTGCTGCACCCGGAGAGCAATCTGGACCTCGACCCGCTGCTGCGCTCGCGCGTCCTGGAGAACTGCCTCGGCCTGCGTCCCGCCCGGATACCCGTGCCGGACTGGGCCGCCCCGTACGACGCCGAGACCGCCCGGCTCGACGCGCTGCTCCGGGACATACCCGACGCGGAGTGGCACGCGCCCGTCCGGCTCAAGTGGTTCGAGGGCGAGCGCAGCGCCGTCCGGCGGACCACCGTCGCCGGGGTTCTCGGCCATCTCCTGTCCGTGGACGGCCTGGTCGCCGGCGCGCTCGGGCTGGAGGACCCGCTCGGCCCGGACGCCCCGGTGGCGCCCGCCGCCCGTACCGAGCTGTTCTGGCGCGGCCGCACCCGGCCGCCCACCCGCTCGCTCCACGAACCGTGGCGCGAGCAGAGCCACACGCTCATCCGCACGGTGTCCTTCGCCGGCCGCGGCGTGGCCGACCTGTCCGTCTCGTACGGCGACTTCGCGCTCCCGCTGCGGGACGCGCTGCTCGACCGGGCCTTCGAGTGCTGGGTGCACGGCGCTGACATCGCGGAGGCGGTGGACTATCCGTACGAGCCGCCCAGCGGCGCCCACCTGTTCGAGATGGTCGATCTGGCGGCCCGGCTGCTGCCCGCCGCCCTCGCCCTGCGCCGCCGCAGCGGGCTCGCGGGTCCGGCGAAGGATCTGGTGGCGGCGGGCGCCCCCGGCAGATCGCTGCGGCTGGTGGTGGAGGGGCCGGGCGGCGGTGACTGGCACATCGCGCTGGACTCGCCGGCGGCGATCGGCTCGCCCGAGCGCTCGGTGGGCTCGGTGGCGCTGGACGCCGTCGAGTTCTGCCAGTTGGTGGCGGGCCGGGTGCCGCCGGAGGACGCGGCGGCGGGCCAGGAGGGCGACCGGGAGGCGATCAGGGACGTGCTGTTCGCGGCGGCGGCGATGAGCCGCCTCTGAGGCGCGGCGGCGGGGGAACCTCCGGAGGTTCCCCGGCCGCACAACCCCGCTTCCCCTGTTCTCCGCGCGTCCCCCGCCCGCCGCTCCGGGCGGTCGGGCTCTCAGCCGAAGATGACCGTACGGTGCCCGTTGAGCAGGATCCGGTGCTCCGCGTGCCACTTCACCGCGCGCGCCAGCGCCCGGCACTCCACGTCCCGGCCGATCGCCACGAGCTGCTCGGGCGTCACCTGGTGACCGACGCGCTCGACCTCCTGCTCGATGATCGGGCCCTCGTCGAGGTCGGCCGTCACATAGTGCGCCGTCGCGCCGATCAGCTTCACCCCGCGCGCGTGCGCCTGGTGGTAGGGCCGCGCGCCCTTGAAGCTCGGCAGGAAGGAGTGGTGGATGTTGATGATCCGGCCGTTGAGCTGCTTGCACAGATCGTCCGAGATGACCTGCATGTAGCGCGCCAGCACCACCAGCTCCACCCGCTCCTCCCGCACCAGCGCCAACAGCTCGGCCTCGGCGGCGGCCTTGTTGTCCCTGGTCACCGGGATGTGGCGGAACGGGATGTCGTACGAGGCGGCCAGTTCGGCGAAGTCGGGGTGGTTCGAGACGACCGCGACGATGTCCACCGGCAGCGCGCCGATGCCGGCGCGGAAGAGCAGATCGTTCAGGCAGTGGCCGAACTTGCTGACCATGAGCACGACCCGCATGCGCTCCTCGGCGCGGTGGATCTGCCACTCCATCCGGAACGAGTCGCCGATGGCGGCGAAGCTCGCCCGCAGCTTCTCCACGGTCACCGGGGCGTCCGCCGAGAAGTGCACCCGCATGAAGAAGAGACCCGTGTCGTGGTCCCCGAACTGCTGGCTGTCCTCGATATTGCAGCCGGTCATGAAGAGATAGCTCGACACGGCGTGCACGATGCCCTGCTTGTCCGGGCAGGACAGCGTCAGGACGTACTGGTCGGACAGATCCGCGGGGGCCGCGGCCGGTGACTGCGAGGCGGTACTCATGACCTCAGAGGATCCCATATCTCTCCCCCGGGTCCCGCACGCCGGTCGCGCCGGTCACGCGCGCCGGTCGCGCGACACCGGTCCCTCGGGCCGGTCCCTCGGGCCGGCCCCTCAGGCCGACCGCGTGACGAGCCGCAGCACGTCCAGCGACTGCGGCACCGTGTCCGGGTCGTCGCCGTCGCTCACCGCCAGCCGTACATGCGCCTCGCGGGCCGCGCGTACCGCCTCCGGCCAGCCGTGGTGCTCCAGATACGCGGAGACCGGCGCGTCAGCGCCGACCTGGTGCATGATGCGCAGCACCCGCAGCACGGCGACGTCGACGAGGGCGGCCTCGCCGGAGTCGCGGAAGATCGTGCCGACGTACTTCTCGGCGGACCAGTTGTCCAGCCAGGTGTCCTCGACCAGCCGGTACACGGCGTCGGTGACGTCGCCGTACCCTTCCAGGCCGGCCAGCCAGCACTCCTGGTGGAAGACGGGATCGGAAAGCATGTGCAGCGCCGAGCGCACGTTGCTGCGCCAGCGCCACCACGGCATGTCGTTGAGCGGCATGCCGCCCATGGTGGGGGAGCGACGGGCCGGACGGGAAGAGTTCTCGGAACCTTGCTGCACAGTCCACGACTCTACGGTCCGCTCCGGGGCGCACCGGCACGCCCCCGCAATTCACCTCTCCGTCACCGGGCGTTGAACACCGCCCACCTCCGCGTTACCCGGGGGGCGGGAGGGTGCGGTGCTATGACCGGTTGGCGACGCTCCTCCTCCCCCAGCCCCTTTCGACCCGGTGCGGCGCGCGTCCTGTGCACGGCCGTCGCGGGCGCGTCGCTGCTGCTGCCCGCCCTCACCGGCTGCGGCGTCGGGCCCCTCGGCGGTTCCGGTGGCGCCAGGGAGCCGGTGACGGTCATGACCTGGGCGCCGATCGGCACCGACGCCACCAACCGGCCCGGCATGCCGGCCCTGGCGAAGGCGTACGCGCGCTGGGTCAACGCGTCCGGCGGGATCGACGGCCACGAGCTGCGCGTCCTGACCTGCAACGAGCGCAACGACGCGGCGAGCGCCGCCCGGTGCGCGCGGCGCGCGGTGACGGCGAAGGCCGTCGCGGTCGTCGGCTCGTACAGCCAGCACGGCCGGGAGTTCATGGCGCCCCTGGAGGCCGCGTCCATCCCGTACCTCGGCGGATACGGCATCACCGAGGAGGAGTTCAGCAGCTACGTGTCCTACCCGGTCAACGGCGGCCAGGCCACGCTGCTCGCGGGCAACGGCCGCCAGCTGGCCCGCGACTGCCCGCGGACCGCGCTCGTCCGGCCGGACACCACCGCCGGGGACGACCTCCCCGACCTGATCGGCTCCGGCCTGGCGGCGGGGCGCAGGGGCCCGGCCGCCGACATCCGCGCGGCGGAGAACGCCACCGACTACACGGAGCGGGCCCGGCAGGCCCGCGAGCGGGCGGGGGACGGCGGCTGCGTCACGGCCGTGCTGGGCGACCGTACGGAGACCTTCTTCGACTCGTACCGCAGGCTCCCCGAGGACGGCAGGACCGTCCGGGTCTCCTCGGTGCTCGGCAGCGTCGGCCAGTCCCTCGTCGACCGCACGGGCGGCAGGAACGGCCCGTTCGAGGGGGCCTACCTCACCGGCTGGTACCCGGTCGCGAGCGATCCGGCCTGGCAGCCGATGCGGGACGTGATCAGCGAGTACGCCTTCGGGGACGACGACATCGACCCGGCGGACCCGGGCGCGCAGACGACGTGGATCGCCTACACCGCGCTCAGGTCCGTCATCGGGTCCATGGACGCCGACCGGATCACGGCGGGCGGCCTGGCGGACGCCCTGGACCGGGGCGCGCAGGTCGACACCGGCGGCCTCACGCCACCGCTGCGCTGGCGCTACGAGGACATGCTCGGCACCCCGGGCTTCCCCCGGATCGTCAACGGGGACGTGACGTTCCAGGTGGTGCGGCGGGGTCGGCTGGTCGCGCAGCGCGAGGGGTTCGTGGACGTGGGCGGAACGCTGGGCGGGGCGCTGGGCGGGACGTCGCGGTAGACGGGCCCCGCCCGGCGAGAACACCGGCACCGGCTACAGCTGCGTGGGCGCCCGCTCCGTCAGCTCGTACTCCTTGGCGATGCCGTTCCACAGGCCGGACGCCTTCTGCTTGGCGACCGTGGCCTCGCCGCTCGCCTTGTTGCCCTTCGCCGCCTGGCCCGTGACCCGCGCGTGGCCGCCCTTGCAGCCCTTCTTGCCGCCCACCTGGTCGGCCCAGGCCGCGTAGTGGTCGTCGGCGGAGGCGGACGCCTGCCACGCGTCGGTGAGCGAGGAGGTCAGCTCGGCGTGGCCGGGCAGCTTGTCGACGGTCAGCGCCTCCAGCCGGGTGACCAGACCGCGCCGCTGCTCGGCGGCGTCGTGCAGATCGGTGGCCGCCTGGTCCAGGTTCTGGCAGGACTTGATGTTGTCGACGGCCTTGATGACGGACTCGCGGCTGCTGCTGCTGTCCGCGAGGAGCTTGTCCAGCTCCACCGCCTGGGTCTTGACCGGGTCCTCGGCGGGCTCGGAGGGGGACGCCTCCGGGGTGGGGGTGGACGCGGAGGCGACGGTCTTGCTGTCGTCCTGCTTCGTGTCGTCGCCGCCGCTCATCAGCGCGCCGGCGCCCAGACCGAGGACGACGATCCCGATGGCGGCGGCCGCGATCACCGGCGCGCGCGAGGACTTGCGGCGCCCGGCGCCGCGCCCCTGCGGCTCGAACCCGCCGTCGTCCCGCCTGGACGTCGGCCGGGCGGACGGGTACGGCTGCGCGCCCGACGGCTGGGCGTACGGCTGGGCCGCGGGGGCCGAGGCGTCGAACTGGGGCATCTGCTGGGTCGACTCCGCGCCCCCGCCGCCCTGGCCCGCGCCGCCGTCCGCGCGGAAGAGGTTGTCGAACTCGGCGGGCGGCGGGCGCTCGCCGGGGGTGCCGGGCCTGATGTCGTACGGGGCGGGGCCCGTCGCGGGGACGGGCGCGATGAACTGCGTCGCGTCCGCGTCGGAGCCGTGCGCGGCGGTGGGCGGCAGGAACTGGGTGGCCTCGGCGGAACTCTCGGGCGGCAGCATGCCGGGACCGGGGCCCGCGAGCGGTCCTGGCCCCGCCGGGACCGGGGCGATGAACTGAGTGGCGTCCGCGTCGCCCATGGCGGGCATCGCCGGCACGGGCGGCAGGAACTGCGTCGCGTCAGCGCCGCCCGGCGCGGGCGCCTCGGGCGGCAGGGACGCGGGCGGGTACGGGGTGCCGTAGCCCGGCTGCTGCATCGGCGGCTGCATCGGCGGCTGTCCGGGCTGCTGGTACGGCTGGGGCTGCTGCCCGGGCAGCTCGTACTGCTGCGGCTCGTACTGCTGCGGCTGGTGCTGCGGCGGCTGCTGCTGGTACGGCTGGGCCTGCGCTCCCGGCTGCTGGTAGGGCTCCGGCAGCCCGCCCTGCTGCTGGTAGGGCTGCTGAGGCGACTGCGGGTGCTGCTGCTGATACGGCGGGTACGGCTGCCCGTACGGATCGGCCTGCTCCGGCTGCTGGTACGGCAGCGGCTGCGCGCCCCCGTACCCGTCCGGCGCCGGGGCACCGTACGGCGCGTTCCGCGGCGGACCGTACGACGGCGCGGCCGCCTGGTTCTGGTCCGCGGCCGAGCCGGGGATCCAGGGCCCGCTGCCGTCGCTGGGCAGCACGACGCCTTCGTGCGCGGGCCGAGCGGCGGGATCGCGCTCATCCCCTTGTCCGCTGTGCGTCACCGGGACTCCTACGTGTGAACGTGTGGGAACGTCTGGACCTACCGAATCACCGGCTCACGCTACCGGGTGAATCGGGGCCTCCGTGACGCACATGTGTTCTGTGCCGACTCTCCCCCGCGAAACACCGTGGTCGGGGACGAATCGCACCGCCGAGCACCGGAGTTGATCTTCGGCACACCGCCGCCACCGCATTTTCGCTGACCCCCCACACCCACCGGCCGCACGCACGGTCCCCGCACACCGCACCCACGACACGGCGGTCGCGGCGCACTCACGCGCGCCGCGCCTCCCCCCTCTTTCTCCCTCTCGCTCACCCCTCGTTCATGACCCGCTCACGCCGCCTGGATCTCCAGCCGCGCGCCGAACTCGCGCACCGCCGACTCCTCCCCGTACGGCTCCAGCCGCTGCTGGAAGTCGTCGAGGTACTCCGCGCCCCGGCTCGAACGCAGCGTCCCCAGCAGCTCCACCGCGCGCGTCCCCGTCCGGCACGCCTCCTCCACCTCGCGCTGCTGGACCTGCGCGGTGGCCAGCAGGACCAGCCCGATCGCACGCCGCCTGGCCCGGGATTCCGGGTGGCCCTCCAGCGCTTCCCCGGCATGGCGGGCCGACTCCTCGGGGCGGCCCAGATCGCGGTAGCAGTGCGCCAGTTCGTCGGCGAGATAGGCGTGGTCGAAGTGGGCGATCCAGTCGGGGTCGTCGCCCGGACCGTCGCCCGCGTGCTCCAGGGCGGTGACCGCCCGGCCCGCCGCCGCCTCGCAGGTGTGCGCGTCCCCCATCAGCGCGTGCCCCCGGGCCTCGGCCGCGTGGAACATGGCCTGCGCGCGCGGCGTGACCTGTCCGCGCGCGCCCTCCTGCGCGGCGCGCGCCAGTTGGGCGATCTCGCGCGGATTGCCGAGCTGGGCCGCGAGATGGCTCATCGACGCGGCCAGCACGTACCCCCCGTACCCCCGGTCGCCCGCGGCCTGGGCCAGCCGCAGCGCCTGGATGTAGTAGCGCTGGGCGAGACCGGGCTGTCCGGTGTCGACCGCCATGTATCCGGCCAGCTCGGTGAGGCGGGAGACGGCGGCGAACAGCCGGCGGCCGACCGGCTCCCGGTACGAGCCGGAGAGCAGCCCCGCCACCACGCTGTTCAGATAGTGCACGACGACGGGCCGGACATGACCGCTGCCGAAGCGGTGGTCCAGCTCGATCAGGGCCCGGGTCATGGCCCGTACCGCCTCGACGTCCGAATCCCCCACCCGTGCGCCGGTGTTGCGCGCGACGGCCGCGTCGGCGCCGGTGATCAGCCAGTCCCGGCTGGGCTCGACGAGCGCCGAGGACGCCACCGCCGAACCGGAGAGGAAGTCACGGCGGCCCACATCGCTGCGCCACAGCTCGCAGACCTGCTCGATGGCGCCCATCACGGTCGGCGAGAACTGGAGACCGACGCCCGAGGCCAGGTTCTTGCCGTTGGCCATCCCGATCTCGTCGATCGTGACCGTACGGCCGAGCTTCCGGCCGAGCGCCTCGGCGATGACGCCGGGGGCGCGGCCCCTGGGCTGCTGCCCGCGTAACCAGCGCGCGACCGAGGTCTTGTCGTAGCGCAGGTCCAGCCCGCGCTCCGCTCCCACCATGTTGACGCGCCGGGCTAGCCCGGCGTTGGAGCACCCGGCTTCCTGGATGAGCGCCTGGAGCCGTTCGTTGGGCTGACGGGCGACGAGTGGCCTGGCTGCCAATTGGATACCCCCTGTGGCCGCAGTGATCGACTCAACGACACTGCCCGGCAAGTACGCGAAGGATGCGCATGTTCGGCAATAACGGAAGAATTCGATGACTTTCCTGAAACTTCACTTAAACACGGCCGGTTGGCCTTGCGCTGCCCTTATGTTGTCGGACCCCCGGGGGTGGTTACCCGCGTACCGCTCCACTCCTTCCCGAGCGCCCCCTTACATGCCTCTATGCGCCCCGTATGCGGGCGCGCGGCGGCGCGGTGCGCCGTTCCGCGCCCGTAACCCGGGGTGACGGCGGGAGTTGTGCTGTGCGTGGAAGAGACCATCGGAGTCATGGACGTCGTGGACGCCGCAGCGATCCCCGGGCAGCGGGGCGCGCTGCTGCTGGACAGCGCGCTGCGGTACGCGCGGGAGCGGCGCTGGGACGTGTTCCCCGGCACCTGGCTGGAGCCGGCGGGGAGCGGCGAGCGGTGCTCGTGCGGCCTGCCGGACTGCGCGGCGCCGGGGGCGCACGCGGCCGGTTCCGACTGGGCGGCGCTGGCGACGGGCAGCGCGGTCTCGGTGCGCGCGATGTGGACGGAGCGGCCGCACGCCTCGGTCCTGCTGCCCACGGGACGCGCCTTCGACGCGCTGGAGGTGCCGGAGACCGCCGGGTTCCTCGCGCTGGCCAGGATGGAGCGGCTGAAGGTGACGCTCGGGCCCGTGATCCGAACCCCCGGCCGGCGGATGCTGTTCTTCGTCCTGCCGGGCGCGGCGTCCGATGTGGACCGGCTGGTGCGGGAGTTGGGCTGGACGCCGTCGGGGATGGACCTCGTGGTGCGCGGTGAGGGGCAGTACGTGGCGGCCCCGCCGACCCGTGTGGGCGGCGCGGCGGTCCAGTGGGCGCGCGAGCCCATGCCCGCCGACCGCTGGCTGCCGGACGTGGCCGAGCTGATCGGTCCGCTGGCCTACGCGTGCGGGCAGGAGGGCTCCTCGGAACGGGCACGTCGTACATAGGGTGGTCCTTCAGTCGTCCCGTAGACAGGCGGGACATCCGTACGGGTCTCCCGTGCGGGCGACCGAAAGGCAGGGCGTCGTGATGCGGGACCAGGAACGAGATCCGGCGGTGGCATCCGCCGCGCCCACCGCACCGGGCGCGCCCGCCACTCCCACCGCGCCCACCACTTCCGCCGCGCCCGCCACTTCCACCGCTCCCGCCGTACGGGTCGAGGGGCTGTGGAAGCGGTTCGGCGAGCAGATCGCCGTCGCCGGAATCGATCTCGACCTGCCCGCGGGCCAGTTCATCGGTCTGGTCGGTCCCAACGGCGCCGGCAAGACCACCACGCTCTCGATGGTGACCGGGCTGCTCCGGCCCGACCAGGGCCGGATCCAGGTCGCTGGGCACGACGTGTGGAGCGACCCCGTCGCGGTCAAGGGACGCATAGGGGTGCTGCCGGAGGGGCTGCGGCTGTTCGAGCGGCTCTCGGGGCGGGAACTCCTCGGCTACACCGGGCGGCTGCGGGGGCTGCCCGGTGCCGAGGTCGACAAGCGGGCCACCCAGCTCCTCGACGTACTGGACCTGGCGGGGGCGCAGCACAAGCTCGTCGTCGACTACTCGACCGGTATGCGGAAGAAGATCGGGCTGGCGGCCGCGCTGCTGCACAACCCCGAAGTCCTCTTCCTGGACGAGCCGTTCGAGGGCGTCGACCCGGTCTCCGCGCAGACGATCAGGGGCGTCCTGGAGCGGTACACGGGCTCGGGCGCGACCGTCGTCTTCTCCAGCCACGTCATGGAGCTGGTCGAGTCGCTGTGCGACTGGGTCGCGGTGATGGCGGGGGGCCGGATCAGGGCCCAGGGGACGCTGGCGGAGGTCCGGGGTGACGCCCCGTCCCTCCAGAGCGCGTTCCTGGAGCTGGTGGGCGCCCGGGGGCACGAGGCCGGGGAGCATCTGGACTGGCTGGGGGGCGCGCGATGAGCGCGGTGAGCGCGCCCGGCCCGGCCGCCGCCCCGGCGAGCGGCTCGGGCGGCTCCTCGGGCGGCTCGGGCCGCTCGGGCGGGCCCTCGCTGACGCCCGTCCTCGTACGGCTGAAGCTCTCCCTGCTGCGCAACGGGCTGCGGCAGTCGTCGGGGCGCACGGTCGCGTACGTGACCAGCGCGGTGTTCGCGCTGCTCTTCGCGGCGGCGCTGTTCCTCGGCCTGGTGCTGCTGCGCGGAAACGATCACGCGGGCACGCTGGTCGTGCTGGCGACCGCCGTACTGGCCCTCGGCTGGGCGGTGATGCCGCTGTTCTTCCCGAGCGGCGACGAGACGCTCGATCCGACCCGGCTGGTGATGCTGCCGCTGCGCCCGCGACCGCTGATCGGCGCGCTGCTGGTGGCGTCGCTGGTCGGGATCGGGCCGCTGTTCACGCTCTGCCTGGTGGCCGGTTCGGCGGTGGCGACGGCGCACGGGGCGGCGGCGGTAGCGGTCTCGGTCGTCGCCGTACCGCTGACGCTGCTCGTGTGCGTGGCACTCGCGCGGGCCGTCGCGACGGCCAATGTCCGGCTGCTGACCTCGCGCAAGGGCCGCGATCTGGCCGTACTGAGCGGTCTGGTGATCGCGGTGGGCTTCCAGGTCGTCAACTTCGGCGTGCAGCGCCTCAGCGACGCGGGCGGCCTCTCGGCGCTCGCCCCGGCGGCGCGGATCGTACGGTGGCTGCCGCCCGCGTCCGCGATCGGCGCCGTGGGCTCGGTGAGCGAGGGCGCGTACGGCCGGGCGGCGGCCCAACTGCTGCTGGCGGCGGGCGCGCTGGCGGCGCTGCTGTACGCGTGGCAGCGCTCGCTGGTGAAGCTGATGACGGTCCCGGACAGCTCCACCATCGGGGCGTCGGGCCCGGCCCGCCAGGAGTCGGCGGCGGGTGCGGGGCTGGCGCGGCTGCTGCCCGACGGACGCACGGGCGCGGCGATGCGGCGCACCCTGCGCTATGTGTGGCGCGACCCGAAGACGAAGGCCGCGTGGGCGACCTCGCTGGCCATCGGGCTGATCGTGCCGCTGTTCAACGCGCTCCAGGGCGCGGGCACGATCTACTTCGCGTGCTTCGCCGCGGGCATGCTCGGCATCCAGATGTACAACCAGTTCGGCCAGGACACCTCGGCCTTCTGGATGGTGGCCCTGACGATCTCCTCGACGCGCGACGCCTATCTGGAGCTGCGCGCCCGCGCGCTGGCGATGCTGGTGATCACGCTGCCGTACTCGGTGCTGGTCACCGTGGCCACGGCGGCGCTGCTGGGCGACTGGCGGGCGCTGCCGGAGGCGCTCGGGCTCTCCCTCGCGCTGCTGGGGGCGATGCTGGCGACGGGCGCGGTGGCCTCGGCCCGCTTCCCGTACTCGATTCCGCAGGACAGCGGGTACAAGAACGTCGCCCCCGGGCAGGCGGGGCTCGCCTGGATCTCCATCTTCGGCGGCATGCTGGGCGGCGCGCTGATCTGCGCGCCGATGCTCGCGCTGACCCTCTGGATCCATGCCTCGGACGCGGAGCACTGGTCCTGGCTGCTGCTGCCCCTGGGCGCGGTCTACGGCGCGCTGGCGGCGGTGGGCGGGCTGCGCCTCGCGGCGCCCCAGACGGCCTCGCGGCTGCCGGAGATCCTCTCGGCGGTGAGCAAGGGGTAGGGGAGGGCGGCGCGCGCGGGCAACGTCCCTCCGCTCGGCCGCCGTTGACCGCCGTTGACCGCCGTGGGCCGCGGTCGACCGCGGTCGGCCGTCGTCGACCGCTCAGGACCGTGAGATCCCGTCGAGGAACGGTTCTATCGCGGCCCTCCAGGCGTCCGGCCGGTCGTAGTGGGCGAGATGGCCCGCGTCCGCCACCTCCGCGTACTGCCCCTGGGGCAGGACCCTGACCATCTCCTGGGCCTCCGCGCGGCCCAGGTCGCCGTCGAGGCCGCGGACCACCAGGGTCGGGCAGCGCACCTGGGCCAGCTCCTCCCAGTGCGCGTCGTGGACCCACGTCTCGCGGGACGTCAGCATCTGGCCGCGCGAGAAGACCGGGCGCCAGCCGTCCGCGCGCTCGGCCATGACCTCGGCGAAGAACTCGCCGCGCGCGGGTGCGGGGCGCTCCACCCAGGGGTCGTCCTCGCCGAACCACTTCCGTACGTCGGCGAGCGTCGCGAACGGGACGGGCCAGGCGCGGAACCAGTCGCTCCACTCCCGCTGGGAGGTGGCTCCCAGCGCGGACGCCCGCATGTCGCTGATGATCAGGGCCCGGACCAGGTCGGGGCGCCTGGCGGCGAGCTGCCAGGCGGTGAGGGCGCCCATGGAGTGGCCGACGAGCGTCACCGGCGCCAGCCCGAGCTGCTCGATGGCGGCCTCCGCGTCCGCCACGTACGCCTCGCGGGTGTACGGGCCCAGCTCGGGCTTGTCGCTGCGGCCGTGGCCCCGCTGGTCGAGCGCGACCGCCCGGTGCCGGCCGGAGAGCCAGCGGGCGGTGGACGCCCAGTGCGAGGCGCGGCCCATCAGTCCGTGCAGGAGCAGCACCCCGCCCAATCCGGTCTCCGTGCTCCGCGCGTCCTCCTCGACCCGCTTGGGCGGTTCGGCGAATTCCCAGGCAGCGAGGCGCACCCCGTCCGCTCCGGTCACATCGACGCGCTGCACCATGAGTCCGGCACCCCCTTCGGTCCTGAGTGGTCGGAGCCGGATCCCGCCGGGTTCCGGTTCCGCTGCGTCCAGCCATGGGCAGCGTACCGAACATTTATTCGAAAATAGCGTCTTCGCCTCGTACACCGCTCGTTCGAGTGACCACACGCCAGGATTGCCGGGCGCCGCCGGGGGGAGATCTTCTCCGGGAGGCGGGCCGCTCGGGGACGAGGGCCTGCGGGGACGACCCCGGGAGCTCGGGGCTCCGGGTCGGAACGGGGGGGAAGGACGGGCTCCGGTGCCGCGAGGCACCGGAGCCCGTCCATGCCATGGCCGCGAGGGACCAGGGGGGTCCGCTTCCGCCGGCTTCTTCCGCCGGCTCTTCCTGCCGACTCTTTCCGCCGGTTCTAGCGCTTGGCGACGAAGACGTGCGAGGCCACCTCGGACACCAGCTCCGCGGCCTCCCCGCTGCTGCCCACCAGCACCCCACCGGGCGACTCCGTCACACTCACCACGGAGCCGGGCTGCACGCCCGCGCGCCGCAGCGAGTACATCAGCTGGGCGTCGGTCTGGATCGGCTCGCCGATCCGCCGCACCACCACCGTCTTGCCCTCGGCACCCGGGTCCAGCTCGGCCAGGCTCACCATGCCCGCGTCGAGGAACGGGTCGGCCTCGGTCTTCTCGCCCAGCTCCTCAAGACCCGGGATCGGGTTCCCGTACGGCGACTCCGTCGGGTGGCGCAGCAGCTCCAGCACCCGCCGCTCCACCGCCTCGCTCATCACGTGCTCCCAGCGGCACGCCTCGGCGTGGACCTGCTCCCACTCCAGGCCGATGACATCGACCAGCAGGCATTCGGCGAGCCGGTGCTTGCGCATGACGCGCGTCGCCAGCCGTCGTCCTTCTTCCGTCAGCTCCAGATGCCGGTCGCCCGCGACCTGCACCAGCCCGTCCCGCTCCATGCGGGCCACGGTCTGGCTGACCGTCGGGCCGCTCTGATCGAGCCGCTCCGCGATCCGGGCGCGCATCGGGACCACACCTTCCTCTTCCAGTTCGAGGATGGTGCGGAGGTACATCTCCGTGGTGTCGATCAGTCCGGACATACGTGCCCCTCGATAAATCGTGCGCTGGCCCTGAACCAATTCTGACGCATACCACCGACAACCGTGCCGGGCCGGAAGATGCCGGGGCGGTCACGGCCGTCGGACGCGTCGCGTAGCCGTATTGACAGAGTAATGGTCCAGACCTCAACGTGATCCGCGGCACAGGCATTCCCCCACCCCTGGACACCCCCCGGAAGGGCCTCCTCCATGAGCGAGAGCAAGCTGGCCGGTCAGTTCTTCGACGCCGCGATCGAACTGCTCCAGCGGGTACGGGACGAGGAGTCCGCGAGCATCGCCGCCGCCGGTGCGGCGATCGCCGACACCGTCGCCGCCGGGGGCCGCCTCTTCGCGTTCGGCGCCGGGCACTCCTCGCTCGCCGCCCAGGACGTCGTCTACCGGGCGGGCGGCTTCGCCGTCATGAACCTGCTCTCCGTGCCCGGGGTGGTGGGCGTCGATGTCATGCCGGCCACCCTGGGCTCCGCGCTGGAGCGGGTCGACGGGCTGGCCACCGCCGTACTCGACTCCTCCCCGGCCCGGGCGGGGGACGTGCTGGTGATCATCTCGCTGTCGGGGCGCAACGCGCTGCCCGTCGAGATGGCCCTCGCCGCGCGGGCGCTGGGGCTGAAGGTCATCGGGGTGACCTCCGTCGCGTATACGGAACGGACCGCCTCCCGGCACCACTCGGGGACCTTCCTCAAGGATCACTGCGACATCGTTCTCGACAGCCGCATCGCGGTGGGGGACGCGGAGTTGACGGCCAACGGCATCGAGGCGCCGTTCGCCCCCGCCTCCACCGTGGTCACCAGCGCGCTGATGCAGGCGATGATGGCGACGGCAGCGGGAGAACTCGTCGAACGCGGTATCGAGCCGCCATTGCTGCGGTCGGGCAATGTCGACGGCGGCCCCGAATGGAACAGCCGTGTGATGAACGAGTACCGCGACCGGATTTTCTACCGCCGCTGAGACCGTCCGACGGCCCGGCCGCCGATCGGCCGCCGGGCCCCGGTGGAACGCGCGCGACCCGCGCGGGAAACACCGCGCGGTCACCGCCGAGTCGCCTCCGCCATAACCAAAGCAACGGAAGTCACCGGCGGGACAGCAGAAACCGATACCACTCCAGTGCACGGCCGGGGCCTGCGGGAACACTTCCCGCGGGCCTCGAACGTCTGCACGCCCCCGGTGCGGTACTTTGCGTCACCAAAGGTCTACGTGGCGGAATTTTGATCTTTCACTTGAAGGTAATGTTCGGGTAAAGTACCGGAAGCTGCGGTGCTGCATCATCGGAGCTACCGAACGACCCCGGAAAACGGAAAGGGCGACCAGTGAGACCCGTGGCGGACCGCGAGCTCACCGGCAGGCGCGGCACCACCGCGACCTGACCCGGATCTCCCGGACGACCTCCCGCGGGCCTTCCGCGACTGCCGTAACCCGGCAGAGCGCGATGCCCGTTCGGCTCCGCCCTCTCGGCTGTTCCCCTTTCCCGCTTTTCCCGCATCTCCGTTCCACCCCCCACTGACCCGACCACACCGCGCCCCGGCGAAACCGGGAGTGCAGGAGGCAGGCCATCATGAAGTCATCACTCATCGACAACGCCCGTTCCTTCTCGATACAGGTGGCGGAAAGTCCCGAGGAATTCCGCGAACTCGCGGCCGGGCAGACCCCCGAGGTCCTGTTCATCACCTGCTCCGACTCGCGCGTCATCCCGTCCCTCATCACCGGCGCCCGTCCTGGCGAGCTGTTCGAGCTGCGCACTGCGGGCAATATCGTCCCCCGCTACAACGAGCGGCGCCCCAGCGGCGAGGCCGCCACCATCGAGTACGCCCTGCGTGTGCTCCAAGTCCGCGACCTGGTCGTATGCGGCCATTCCCACTGCGGCGCCGTGGGCGCCCTGGTGCGCGGCGAGGATCTGTCCGGCGTGCCGGCCGTGCGCGGCTGGCTCGACGACTGCGACCCGTCCCTGCCGGAGGGCGACGACCTCGCCCTCGCCGTACGGCACCACGCGGCGGCGCAGCTCGACACGTTGCGCGGCTACCCCGCCGTACGGGAGCGCCTCGCCGAGGGGCGGCTCGCCCTGCACGCCTGGTACTACGAAGTGGACACCGGCTCCGTCAGCGTCCACCGGCCCGAGCTGGGCGGCGAGTTCAGACCGCTGTGAGACCACCTCACCAGCGCCGACTCCCCGTCTCTCCCGTCCGTGTCCACGGACCACACAGCTAGGACGGCCTCCGTCATGTTCTCTCTCCTGAAGGACCGCACGGTCCTTCGGCGCGACATCCTCGCGTCCCTCGTCGTGTTCCTCGTCGCTCTGCCCCTCTGTGTCGGGGTGGCCGTCGCCTCCGGGGTCCCCGCCGAACTCGGTCTGGTCACCGGGATCGTCGGCGGGCTCGTCGTCGGCTGCCTGCCCGGCAGCTCCCTCCAGGTCAGCGGTCCGGCCGCCGGGCTGACCGTCCTCGTATACGAAGCGGTCAAGGAGTTCGGGCTCGGCACGCTCGGCGCGATCGTCCTCGTATCCGGACTGTTGCAACTCGCCCTCGGGGCCTTCGGTTTCGGCCGCTGGTTCCGGGCCATCTCGGTCGCCGTGGTGCAGGGCATGCTGGCGGGCATCGGCCTGGTGCTCGTCCTCGGCCAGGTGTACGCGATGGCCGACACCGCGCAGCCGTCCGGCGGGCTCGCCAAGATCGGCGGGCTGGTCGAGCTGCTCGTCGGAATCGTCACGGACACCACGGCCCTGACCGCGTTCCTCATCGGCGCGGGCACCATCGCCGTACTGGTGCTCTGGCCCCGGCTCCCGGCCCGGTTCCGGGTGGTGCCGGGACCGCTGGCCGCCGTGGGGCTCGCCACCGGCATCGTCTTCCTGCTGGATCTGCCCATCGCCAAGGTCGAGGTGCGCGGGCTGCTGGAGTCGATCAGCCCGCCGGGGCTGAGCGCCTTCGGGGAGCTGGGCTCGATCGCCGTCCTCGGCACCGTGCTCGCCTTCACCCTGATCGCCTCGGCGGAGAGCCTGTTCAGCGCCGCCGCCGTCGACCGCATGCACGACGGTCCGCGCACCGACTACAACAAGGAGCTGATGGCTCAGGGCGTCGGAAACACCATCTGCGGGGCGCTCGGCGCGCTGCCGATGACCGCGGTCATCGTCCGCAGCGCCGCCAACGTCCAGGCGGGCGCGCGGACTTCGCTCTCCCGCATCCTGCACGGGCTGTGGCTGCTGCTGTTCGCCGCGCTGCTTCCCGCCGCGATCGGCGTCATCCCCCTCGCGGCCCTCGCGGGCGTCCTGGTGCACGCCGGCTGCAAGCTGATTCCCGTACGGGACCTGGCACCGCTCTGGCGTGAGCACCGGGGCGAGGCCGTGATCCTGGTCGTCACCGCGACCGCGATCCTGGTCACCAACCTCTTCGAGGGCGTGGTGCTGGGGCTGCTGCTCGCGGTGGTCAAGACCGCGTGGGAGATCTCGCACCTCAACGTCGACGTCCGCGAACTCACCGGCGGGCGGCTGGTGGTGACGATCACCGGCAACGCGACGTTCCTGCGGCTGCCCAGGACCATGGAGCAGCTGGAGGAGCTGCCGAAGGACCGGCCGATCGAGCTGGACCTGTCCGGTCTCCACCATGTCGACCACGCGTGCCGCGTCGCCCTGGAGAACTGGGCGCTGCGCCACCACGACGGGGGGACGGAGCCGGTCAGGATGAACCCGCCGGTGGCCGAGAGCGGCCGGAGCACGACGGCCTCCTGACCGTACGGGTTCAGGTGCCGGGCGCCGGGCGGCGAGCGTGCCGCCCGGCGCCGCGGTCAGGCGTCCTCGGCCAGCAGCGCGGCGAGATCCAGGCACGCCGCCATGCGGATCGTCACGTCCTCCGCGTACACCGCGTCCGGCCGCTCGAAGGGCGGCCGGCTCGCGCCCCTGAGGAACGTCACCACCCCCAGGGACCTGCCCCGGCTACGCAGCACCGTGCACAGCGCGTGCACCGAGTCCTGCGGCCACTGGCGCGCGCCCGCCCACGCCGGGGACGGCACGGGTACGGAGCCGGAGCCCGCCCCGGCCGGGGCGCTGGCGCGGACCGAGCCCGTGCGGTCCATCGCCTGGAGCGCCGGATGCGAGGCCGCGTACCGCACCGGTATGCCGCCCGCCTCCACCGCCGTGCTGGGCCCCGCCTCCCCACCCGCCGGGGTCGCCAGCGTGCGGATCAGCCGTACGGGCGCGTCGGGGCCGGGCGCGGGCGCGCCCGGGGACCGCTCCCCCGCCACCAGATCGACCAGCGCGTGGTCGGCGAAGCCCGCGAGCGCGAAGTCCAGATAGACCGTCGCCGCCTCGGCCGGGTCCTCGCACTCGGCGGCGGCCCGGCCCGCCCGGTGCAGCTGGCTGGAGCGGAACCGCAGCCGGTCGGCGCCCTGCGCGGCGAGCTTCGCTTCGGTGATGTCCTGGAACATCCAGCCCACGCCGAGCGGTACGGGCTCCTCCGCCAGCGGGGACGCGAGCCGCAGGAATCCCGAGCGCCAGCAGCGCCGCTGCTCGCCGCCCGGCGTACGGACCGTCACCCACAGCTCGGCGAGCGCGCTGGGCGCGCCTTCGGAGAGCACGTGGTGGAGGGCCGCCTCCAGCTCCTCCACGCCCTGGGCGAGCAGGTCGCCCAGCGGGCGCCCCAGGACGGAGGCCCGGCCGGGGCCGTCGGTGCGCTCGGCGCCGAACGCGCGCGCCGCGTGCCCGTTGACGACGGTCGGCCGCAGATCGACGTCCACCAGCACGACGCCCCAGGCGGCGTCCTCGAAGAGGGCCTCGCTGAGCGCGATGGAGCGCTCCAGGTCGATCTGGTCGTGGACCTCGCTGAAGGCGCTGTACACCCCGGCGGGCTTGCCGTCCGCGCCGCGCATCCCGCTGGACTGGGTCCTGATGAGCACCCGGCCGCCGTCCTTGCGCAGCAGCGCGAACTCGTCGACCTGGCGTCCCGGCGTGTCCATCGCGGACATCAGCCGCGCCCGTACCGCGTCCGCGTCGGCGGAGCGCGCGGCCCAGCCGGCGAAGCCGTGCCGCCCGACGGCCTCCGCGGCGCTCCAGCCGAGTATCCGCTCGGCCTCGCGGTTCCAGTGCGTGATGACCCCGCCCGCGTCGAAGGCGCAGAGCGCCGCGTCCATGCCGTCGAGCAGGGCCGCGAGCAGGTCGGACCCGGGACCGTCCGGGCCGCCGCGCCCGGCGGCCGGGCCCTGGCCGGACTCCGGCTTTCCGGGTATCGGCTCGTCCGGTCCGGGAGCGTTGGTGGTCTCGCTCCGAGAAGCACTCATGCCTGGCACCCCCTGCGGGACGTCTTCGCCTGTACGGACGCACGACGAGCGGCCGGTGTCCGTACGATCATTCAACTCGAACGTGACCCAGCACACACAAGGTTCCCCGAAATCAGTGTGTTCAACAAATCTCAATAATTCACTTGAGCCCTCCGGGGACCGCGCCTAACGTGGCACGCACACCGAAAGGAGGTGATCCGGCAGATGTATTCAGTCCGGACAAGTGAGGTGGCTGCGGGCTAACGGCTCGCCGTCGTATCTCCAGTGGTACTCGGCCGGTCGAAGGCCGAAATCCCCAGCAGTCACCCGACCCGCGGACCGCCGGTATGTCCGGCCGGCTCCCTCTCCGGAGGGACCATGGTCCGCGGGTCGTCTGCGTCTGCTCATGGACCGGCAGGCCCCACGGGCCCCACGGGCCCTACGGGCAGAGCCGCTCCACCCGCCAGCCGGGCCGCCCGTGCGGGCCCTCGCCGCGCACGTACCGCAGCCGGTCGTGCAGCCGGTTCTCGTGGCCCTGCCAGAACTCGGCCATGTCAGGGGTGACCCGGAAGCCGCCCCAGTGCGGCGGCACCGGGACCTGCTCGCCCTCCGGGTAGCGGGCCGCGAGGTCCTCGTAGCGGCGCAGCAGCACCTCGCGGGAGCCGACGGTGGCGGACTGGTCGCTGGCCCAGGCGCCGAGCTGGGAGCCGTGCGGGCGGGTCCTGAAGTACGCGGCGGTCTCGTCGCGGCCGATCCTGGCCGCCGTACCCGTCACGATGACCTGCCGGGTCAGCGGATGCCAGGGGAAGAGCAGCGAGACATGGGGGTTGGCCGCCAGCTCGCGTCCCTTGCGGGAGGTGTAGTTCGTGAAGAAGACGAAGCCGTGCTCGTCGTACCGCTTGAGCAGCACGGTGCGCGAGGACGGCCGGCCCTCGGGGGTGGCCGTGGAGACGATCATCGCGTTCGGTTCGGGGAAGCCGTGGGCGACGGCCTCCGCGAACCAGCGGGCGAACTGCTCCATCGGGGTGACGGCGAGATCGGCCTCCCGCAGCGGGACGGAGCGGTACTGCTCGCGCATGGTCGCGGGATCGGGGGACCGTGTGACAGCGGGATCGGGGGAATCGGCGGGATCGTCCGGGGTGTCGTGAGGCACGGGGTCATCCTGCCGCAGGCCCGCCGTCGCCCGCACCGAGTGGTGCCCATCCCGGAGTCGGGCGCGGAATCGGGTGCGGAATCCTGGAGCGGGCCCTGTGCCCTCCGGACGGCAGCGGCTATCGTTCCCCACTCCGCCAGAGCCCGTGGTTTCCGGTCGCAAGCAGTCCCCGCCGGAGCATTCACAACCCGAGGAGCCAGCTGATGTCCGACTTCGTACCCGGCCTCGAAGGGGTCGTCGCCTTCGAGACGGAGATCGCCGAACCGGACAAGGAAGGCGGCTCGCTCCGCTACCGGGGCGTCGACATCGAGGATCTGGTCGGGCAGGTGTCCTTCGGCAATGTGTGGGGGCTGCTGGTCGACGGGGCGTTCGACCCGGGGCTGCCGCCCGCCGAGCCGTTCCCGATCCCGGTGCACTCCGGGGACATCCGCGTGGACGTGCAGTCGGCGCTGGCGATGCTCGCTCCCGTATGGGGGCTGAAGCCGCTCCTCGACATCGACGAGCGCACCGCCCGCGACAATCTGGCGCGGGCCGCCGTGATGGCGCTGTCGTACGTGGCGCAGTCGGCGCGGGGGCAGGGGCTGCCGATGGTGCCGCAGCGGGAGATCGACAAGGCGCACTCCGTCGTGGAGCGCTTCATGATCCGCTGGCGCGGCGAGCCGGACCCGCGCCATGTGAAGGCCGTGGACGCGTACTGGACGTCCGCCGCCGAGCACGGCATGAACGCGTCGACCTTCACCGCCCGCGTCATCGCCTCCACCGGCGCGGACGTGGCGGCGGCGCTCTCGGGGGCGGTGGGCGCGATGTCCGGGCCGCTGCACGGCGGGGCGCCCTCGCGCGTCCTGGGCATGATCGAGGAGATCGAGCGCACGGGCGACGCGACGGCGTACGTCAAGCAGGCGCTGGACAGGGGCGAGCGGCTGATGGGCTTCGGCCACCGGGTCTACCGGGCCGAGGACCCGCGCGCCCGGGTGCTGCGGCGGACGGCGCGGGAGCTGGCGGCGCCGCGCTTCGAGGTGGCGGAGGCGCTGGAGAAGGCCGCGCTGGAGGAGCTGCACGCGCGCAGGCCGGACCGGGTGCTGGCGACGAACGTGGAGTTCTGGGCGGCGATCGTGCTGGACTTCGCGGAGGTCCCGGCGCACATGTTCACCTCGATGTTCACCTGTGCCCGTACGGCGGGCTGGTCGGCGCACATCCTGGAGCAGAAGCGGACGGGGCGTCTCGTGCGTCCGTCGGCCCGCTATGTGGGACCGGGGACGCGTGACCCGCGGGAGATCGCGGGATTCGACACGCTCGTCGGCTGAGCGCAGGGGCGGGGAGGGCGGCGCCGGGGCGGGGAGGGCGGCGTGCCCGCTCCCCGCCTCCGCCCCCTGCCCCCGCCCGCCTACCTTTTCGTACCGCGCCGCGCCGTCTGCGTCCGGACCGCGCCCATGCTCGCCGCGATGACCAGCGCGATCGCGAGCGCGTCGGTGGCGGACAGCGCCTGGTGCAGGACGAGGAATCCGGCGGTCGCGGCGATGGCGGGCTCCAGACTCATCAGCACCGCGAAGGTGGGGGCGGGCAGCCGGCGCAGCGCGAGCAGTTCGAGGGTGTACGGGAGCACGGAGGACATCAGCGCCACCGCGAGCCCCAGCGCGAGCGTGGAGGGCACCACGAGCTTCGGCCCGGACTCGACGATGCCGAGCGGCAGCGCGAGCAGCGCGCCCACCCCCATCGCCAGCGCCAGCCCGTCGGCCTGCGGGAAGCGCCGCCCGGTGCGCGCGCTGAACATGATGTACGCGGCCCACATGCCGCCGGCCGCGAGCGCGTACACCGCGCCCACCGGGTCCAGCCGGTCGAACCCGCCGCCGAGCAGCACCACACCGCCGAGCGCGAGCCCCGCCCACAGGACGTTGACCAGCCTGCGGGAGACGATGACGGAGAGCGCCAGCGGCCCGAGGACCTCCAGGGTGACGGCCACACCCAGCGGGATCCGGTCGACGGCCTGGTAGAAGAGGCAGTTCATGGCGGCCATGGCGGTGCCGAAGGCGACGACGGTGCCCCAGTCCGCGCGCGAGTAACCGCGCACCTTGGGGCGGCAGAAGGCAAGCATGACCACGGCGGCGAGCGCGAGCCGCAGCGAGACCACCCCGAGGGCCCCGGCGCGCGGCATCAGCAGGACGGCGACGGCCGCGCCGAACTGCACGGACAGACCGCCCGCGACGACGAGGGAGACCGGCCCGAGCGAGCGCCGCGCGGGGCCGTCACCGCCCGGGGCACCGGCGCTGCCCCGCGCCTCGGCGCCGCCCGCCGCCTCGGGCAGCGAGACAGCGGCGGCGGCAGTGGCGGCAGTGGCGCTCGGCTCTTCCACCGTAAAACCCTCCAGCACAGTTGAAAGCAGAGTTGATAGCAGAGTTGAAAGCGCAGTCGTAAGTACCGCTGAAAGTACAGTCGAATCAACTAACAGTCCAAGATACTGCACTGCCGGAGCGGCCCTCACCAGGGACGGTACGACCCCGGGGCCACGCCTGGGAATTACCGATCGTGGTGCGGTTATGCTCCGGACGCATGAGCATCGAGCTGCGTCACCTCCGCTGCTTCCTCGCCATCGCCGAAGAGTCCAGCGTCACCGGCGCCGCGGCCCGCCTCCACCTCACCCAGCCGACCGTCTCGCGCACCCTCGCCGGGCTGGAGAAACACCTCGGAGTACGGCTCGCGGACCGCTCCACCCACCATCTCGCGCTCACCGCCGAGGGGCGCGCCTTCCGGGACCGGGCGGCGGCCGCCGTCGCCGCGTTCGACGCCGCCCTCGACACGGGCGCGCCGCGCCGCCGCCCGCTCCGGCTCGGGCACGCCTGGTCGGCCTTCGGCCCGTACACCACACCGCTGCTGCGCCGCTGGCAGCGGGAGCACCCCGGGACGCCGCTGGAGCTGCTGCGGATCGACGACCGTACGGCCGGACTCGCCCGGGGCCAGGTCGACGCGGCGCTGCTGCGCGGCCCGGTGGACACGCCCGGCCTGGTCGCCGTGGAGCTGCTGACCGAAGCCCGGGTCGCGGCGGTCCCGGCCGACGACCCGCTGGCCGCGCGCGACGCGCTGAGCCTCGCGGACCTGACGGCCCGGCCGCTCATGGTCAACACCATCTCCGGCACCACCGGGCCCGCGCTGTGGCCCGCCGACGCCGGGCCGCTCACCACCCGTACCGTCGCCAACACCGACGACTGGCTCGCCGCCATCGCCGCCGCCCGGGGCGTCGGCGTCACCAGCACCTCCACGGCCGCCATGCACCCGCACCCGGGCATCGCCTACCGGCCCCTCACCGACGCTCCGCCCGTCCCCGTCCATCTCGCCTGGCGCCGCGAGGCCCCGCACCCGGCGCTTCCCCACCTGATCGCCCTGGCCAGGGAGTTGGCTTCTGACGGCTGATCAACAGCCTTCAGCTGCGGTGAAGTTGGGCAGTCCGGGGACCGGGTGAAAGAGTGTGCCCTTGATCGACGACGGGCCCCGGCGCGCCGGGGCTGACGAGGTGGGGCAGGCAAGATGAGTGCGCCGGACAGCCGGAGCGGAACGCGGGAACAGACGGGCGGGTACCTGACGGACGACACCGTCCAACTGCGCCCGCCCGAGCGGCGGTACGGTGCGGCCACACCGCACCGCACCCCACGCCCGGCCCTCACACCCCCTCCGGCGTCGAACCTGAATCCGAACCTGGGTCCGAGCCCGAAGCCGAGCCAGATTCCGAGCCCGATTCCGAACCAGAGCCAGAAGCAGAACCAGAGCCAGAAGCCGAGCCCGAAGCCGCCGGGCGGCGCACCGAGCCTGGCGAAGTCGAGCGCCCTGATGGCGGCGGGCACGATCGTCTCGCGCGTCACCGGCTTCCTGCGCACCCTCGTGATGGCCGCGGCGATCGGCGTCGGCACGCTCAACGACTCGTACCAGGTGGCCAACGTCCTGCCCACCATGATCTACGTGCTGGTCGGCGGCGGCGCCCTGAACGCGGTGTTCGTGCCCCAGCTCGTCCGGGCCATGAAGAGGGACGACGACGGCGGCGAGGCGTACGCCAACCGGCTGCTCACCCTGGTCGTGGTCGCCCTCGCCGGCGTCACCGGGCTCTGTGTGCTGGCGGCGCCGCTCCTCGTACAGATGATGTCGCCGGACATCGCCTCGGACCCCCGGCGCATGGCCGTGACCGTCGCCTTCGCCCAGTACTGCCTGCCCACCCTCTTCTTCATGGGCGCGCACGTCGTACTCGGCCAGATCCTCAACGCCCGGGGCCGGTTCGGCGCCATGATGTGGACCCCGGTCCTCAACAACATCGTGATCATCGCCGCGTTCGGCGGCTTCATCCACGCCTTCGGCGGCTTCACCGGCTCCGGCGTCACCCCCTCGACCATCACCCCGGAGGGCGTACGGCTGCTCGGCGTCGGCACTCTGCTCGGCCTCACCGTGCAGGCGCTGGCCATGCTGCCGTACCTGCGCGGCGCCGGGTTCCGGCTGCGCCCGCGCTTCGACTTCCGGGGCCACGGCCTCGGCAAGGCCATGGGCCTGGCCAAGTGGAGCCTCCTCTTCGTTCTGGTCAACCAGCTCGGCATGGTCGTCGTCACCCAGCTCGCCACCAAGGCGGGCTCCGCCGCCGAACGGTCCGGGTTCACCGGCTCCGGCATCACCGCGTACAACTACGCGCTGCTGCTGTGGCAGATGCCGCAGGCCATCATCACCGTGTCGGTGATGACCGCCGCGCTCCCCCGGATCTCCCGCGCGGCCCAGGACAACGACATGGCCGCCGTCCGCGCCGACCTCTCCTACGGCCTGCGGACCTCGGCCGTCGCCATCGTGCCCTGCGCCTTCGCGTTCCTGGCGCTCGGCATGCCCATGGCCACACTGCTGTACGCGGGCTCGGGCGCCGAGGGCGCCAGGGGCATCGGTTACGTGCTGATGGCTTTCGGCCTGGGGCTCATCCCGTACTCGGTGCAGTACGTCGTGCTGCGCGGTTTCTACGCGTACGAGGACACCCGGACTCCCTTCTACAACACCGTCGTCGTCGCCCTGGTCAACGCGACGGCCTCCGGGCTGTGCTTCGCGTTCCTCCCCGCGCGCTGGGCCGTCGCCGGCATGGGCGCCTCGTACGGGCTGGCCTTCGCGGTGGGGGTCGGCATCGCGTGGCGCCGGCTGCGCAAGCGGCTCGGCGGCGAGCTGGACGGCGCGCGCGTGCTGCGCACCTACGTCCGGCTGATCGTCGCCGCCACTCCGGCGGCTGCGGCCGGCGGGGGCGCGGCGTACGGGCTGACCAGCGTCCTGGGCTCCGGCGCCCTCGGCTCGCTGGTGGCCCTGCTGGTCGGCGGGATCGTCCTGCTCCTCTCCTTCCTGACGATCGCCCGCTTCCTTCGTCTGCCGGAGCTGAACGCCCTGCTGGGGATGGTCCGGGGGCGCGTGGGGCGCTGACGGCGGGAACGGTTACGCAAGGGGACGGCAACCTTCCGGTCCCCGGCGGCGACCAGAGGGGTGGGCCGACTGACGCCCACAACCCCCCACCGTTCCCGAAGGAAGGCAGAGCCGGCATGTTCTCCCGCTTGCTCCGTACCACCCTGATATCGCTCGCCGCCGGCGCCCTCTCGGTCGTCGGCCTCACCGCCCCCGCGAACGCGGCCGCAACTCCCGCTACCGATACGAGAGTTGCGGCCGTCGCCGAGCCGTGGAACCCGCCGGCCGCGCTGGTGCGGCCGCTGGACGAGGTGTGGCGGCACGTCGAGTCCACCTATCCCGACCTGTACGGCTTCAAGAACTACGGCTGGGACCAGCTGATGGCCAACAAGGGCCGCGTCAGCTACTGCGTCCGCTGGGAATCCGACCAGCCGGTCACCGCGCAGCTGCGCGACGAGATCCACACCGCGCTCAAGCGCCAGTCGAAGAAGTGGATCGACAGCGTCGCGGGCTTCGACGGCTTCCCGTACGCGGAGGTCCCGGTCGACATCGTCGGCTGGGCGGTCAAGGACCGCTCCACACTCCAGTGGACGGACAACTCCGTCGACATCTACACCAACGTGCTCGACGGCGGCGGCGCGCCCCAGTGCGCGCCCGACTGCGGGCGCTTCTTCCACCAGAACGGCGACTACGCGAAGTGCCCCGGTGGCGCGGCCCGGCACTACGACCAGTCGCTGTGGCTGACGAAGGGCTTCCAGGGCGGGGCCGGCGGTGACTGGGGACAGCGGATCGGCAGCGAGTACATGGTCGGGGCGCGCGGCCAGGAGGACATCCACATCCTGGAGCACGAGATGGGCCACACCTACGGGCTCGACGACTTCTACGACTGGACCCCGACCGGCGTGGGCGGCTTCCTCATGCAGGCGGGCAGCGCGACCCGTATCACCGAGTTCGACCAGTGGATGTACCGCGACTTCTGGCGCCACCTGAAGAGCCGCTACGGCCTCTGACCGGCGCCTCCACCACCTGATACGGCGGACGCCGCACGACGGGCGCGCAGGCGGCGCAGCATGCGCGCGTCCTCGAAGCCGACGGAACGGGCGGCGGCGTCGACCGTCGCCCCGTGGCTGATGAGGTGCTGGGCGCGTTCGAGCCGCAGGGTCTGCTGGTAGCGCAGTGGGGTGAGCCCGGTGGCGCGGCCGAAGAGGCGGGTGAGGGTGCGTTCGCTCACGCCGACGGCCGAGGCCAGGGCGGGGAGGGGGAGGGGACGGTCGAAGCGGGCGTCGATGAGGTCCTGGGCGCGGTGCACGGTGTCGTCCACGTGGGACCGGTGCCGGAGCATCGCGCTGGACTGCGGCTCATGGCCGTTGCGGCGGGCGTAGACGACCATCTCCCGGGCCACCCGGGCGGCGACGGCCGGGCCGTGCCGGGCCGCGACCAGGTACAGCGCCAGATCGACGCCGCTGGCGATCCCGGCCGAGGTGATCACCCGGTCGTCGGCGGTGAACAGGACGTCGCGGACGACCACCGCCCCGGGGTGGCGCCTGGCCAGCTCGTCCTGCACGCCGTGGTGGGTGGTGCAGTGGCGGCCGTCGAGCAGCCCGGCCCGGCCGAGCGCGTCCGCTCCGGCGCAGACACTGGCCACCGTCCCGCCCCCGGCGTGGTGCTCCCGCAGGACCTGGAGGGAGGCGGCGCCGATGGCGGGGCTGTCGGCCAGGGTGCCGGCCCGCCAGCCGGGCACCACGATCAGATCCTCGGGCCCCAGGTCGGGCCAGTCGACCCCGGCCACCAGCGGCAGCCCCTGGGCGGTGGGGACCTGCGGCTGCTCGGCGACGTAGGCGAGCGTGTACGGGTACCCGAAGTCGGCCGCGGTGGAAAAGACCTGGGCGGGTCCCGCCAGGTCCAGCAGATGGACTCCGGGCACCAGGAAGAAGACGATGTGGCTCACGATTCGGTCATCATGCCTGACGTCACGGTCGTCGTGCCTGACGTGTCGGTCGTCATGCCGAGCGTTCGGTCGTCATGCCTGGTGTGCCGCCGCGGCCTCCAGCTGGTCGACCGTCGCGATGGTGGCGAAGCGTCCGGCGAGGGCGTACTCGGTGCGCCGGACGACCTCTTCCGCGGAGAGCGTGCGGGGGTCGGCGAGCAGCTCGGCGACGCTCCGGTCGGCGGGAGCGTCGCGGTGCGGGATGGGATTGGTCGCGGTCGCGTCGATGACGAAGGTGACCTGGTGGCCGAGGTCGGAGGCGACGCGGGTGGTGGTCTCCACGCACTGCTCGGTGCGGATGCCGCAGACGGTGAGTTCGCGGATACCGCGCTCGGTGAGGAGCTGCTGGAGGTGGGTAGTGGTGAAGGCGTTGTGCGAGGTCTTGTGGATCAGCGGCTCCCCGTCCGCCCGCTCCAGCTCCTCCATCAGCCGGACATGGCCGAGGGCCGGGTCGAAGACGTCGCCGCTGCCGGGCTCGGTGTGCAGGACCCACACCACGAGGTCCCCGTTCCGGCGGGCGAGCCGGACCAGCCGGTTCACCTTGTCGGCGATCTTCAGGTCGGAGGTGGTCTCCCACAGCGGGCGGGCGCGGAAGGACTCCTGGACATCGATGACGATCAGTGCGCGGGTCATGCCCCCAAGCCTGAGCGGCGGGGGCGGTACGGGACAGGCCGCATCGGGTCGGGCGGCGGACCGATCCGGTCAGCGGTGGGCCGCGGCGGGTCAGGCGGTGGGACGGACAGTGGGGCTCCCGTGCGGGCGACGCCCCGCACGGGAGCCGGGCCTGACACCGGGCCGGAGCCGGGCCGGTGTCGGGCCGGTGTCAGGCCTCACACCGGGCCGCGGAACGAGCTGAGCGCCTTCGGCCTCCACATCGCCCACGACACCTACGACATGGAGCTGACCGGCGACGGCGGTGAGTCGGTGTGCGGCGGGTACGGACACACCCTGGCGTGGCTGCCGCTGGCCACCGCCAACCGCAACCCCGCCACGGCCGAGTTCGTGTACGGCACGGATGATGAGGACGCCGCCTTCGAGGACTGCACCATCCGGCCCGTGCTCGCGCTCTCACCACCCTCCGCCCTCGGCTCGCCGTCTTCGTAATAGCTTCGTGCGCTCACGATGGCTTCGTGCGCCCACGATGGCTTCGTGCGCTCACCCGGCCCGGCGCCCTACGAGGTCGGACGCCATGGTCACCCCTGCTCCCGCTCCACCGGGAGCCACAACTCGGCCTCCGCTTCGGTCTTGTCCGGCGACAGCTGTGTGCGCAGGATCTCCGGGCCGGGTCGGCCGCGGTACGGGTTCGACGGGAACCACTCCGTGAACACGTCCCGCCACAGCTCCTGGATGGCCTGCGGCGCGGGCCCGGAGGTGGTGAAGACCGCCCAGGTACCGGCCGGGACAGCCAGGGCGGTCGTGCCCTCGGGCAGGGTGCTGGACTCGGCCTCAGGCACGGCCCCGGACGTGATCACCCCGTGGTAGTAGTCGAGTTCGGTGCCCTCGGCGCGGCTCGGGTCCAGATCGTCGCAGACCGCGACGATGCCCCGCGGCTGCTGGTCCGACAGCTTCTCCAGGCGCTCCAGAGTCGCCGGTTCCATGGCGCGGACGAAGTCGATGATCGCCTGGTTCGGCCCCGCGTGCACCAGTGGCACCCGGGCCTTGAGGCCGACGACGGAAAAGGCCGGCCGGTCCACTACGCGATAGCGCATGCTGCTGTTCCCTTCAACGGTGAGACGGAAGGTCAACCGGGGCTGAGAGACGAGCGCACAACCGGTGCGCCGGGCCTCGCCGGGCCCGACACCGTGCATGGCGCGGAACGCACGCGCGAACGCCTCCCCCGAGCCGTAGCCGTAACGCACCGCGATCTCCAGCAGCGAGTCACGCCCTACGAGCACCTCGGCGCCCGCGACGGTGAGCCGCCTGCGCCGGACGTACTCCGACAGCGGCACGCCCGCCAACGCGGAGAACATCCGGCGCAGGTGGTACTCCGAGGTGGCCGCGGTGCGCGCCAGCCCGGCCACGTCCATGGGCTGGTCGAGATGGTGCTCGATGTGTTCCATGACCTGGTTGAGCCGCTCCAGCACGCCCGGTCTCCTTCCCCTTCTGACATCACCAAGTTAGGAACCGCACCCCCTGCCGGACCCGACATCCTGTGCCCGATCAAGTCGGGTGCGCACGGCCGCTCGGTCACCGCCGACCGGCCGCCGGTCCCTCCTCGGCACCGTCCGCACAGGCTTCCGCGTCCTCCGGCGGGGGCATGCGCTCGGGCGTCCCCGTGAACATCAGCGCACCGGCGAGCGCGCCCAGGCAGATCGCCGTCACGATGAAGTCCCAGACCGGCCCCCCGGCTCCGGGCCGCGTCACGCGGCCCCCAGGAGAGTGGGCTTGGCGAGGGTGAACCACACGGCCTTGTGCCGGGGTACGCATCCCCCGTGCACCACCGCGCCCCACGCCCACGCCAAGCTCTCGACCAGCAGCAACCCCCGTCCGCCCACGCCACCGTACGAGTCCGCGCCGGATGCGGGTACGGGTACGGACGCGGTCACGGGCAGCGCCCAGGGCGCGTCGTCCGCCACACAGACGGTGACCCGCTTACGGTCCACGGTCACGTGCACGCGGATGAACGGCGTCGCGGTGTGCCGGTGCGCGTTGGTGACGATCTCGGTGACGCACAGCCGCGCGTCCTCGACCAGCGAGGTGTGCCGGTTGATGCCCAGCAGCGAACTGACGAACTCCCGCGCCACTTTCGGTGCGGCGGCGGTGTTGGGCAGGGCGAGCCGGTACGTGTCCCCGCGTGGCGGGGGCGGGGGTACGGGGTGTGCGGTGGCGTTGACGGTGGTCATGTCGTTCTCCCAACGCGAGACGGATCCGAACTGGCGCGTTGCTCGCCATGCGTGGCAATGGCCGTTCCCTGGCACCGGGTCAGGGCGGCGGGGGCGGGCTGCACTTCGGGCTTACTGACGTGCGGGGGTTGCGCCACGAGGAACCATAGGGCGCATAATTGCCACGACGCAATATAGCCACTCGAAATGGTGATACGGGTGGACCCACAACACAGATGCGCGCGACACTGATCGCAGACAGGGGAAGGTGACATGCCCGCAAGGAGTAACCCGACGGTGCGCCAGATGCGCCTCGGCGACGAGCTGAAGAAGCTACGCAACAGCGCGAACAGAGCGGCCCGTGAAGCGGCCGGCCTCCTCGCAACCGATCAGGCGAAGATCAGCCACATAGAGGCGGGCAAGATCGGAATCAGCGAGGAGCGGGTTCGCAAGCTTGCGGTCTTCTACGAGTGCAACGACACCGCCTTGATCGAAGCCATGTGTTCCATCACGCATGAACAGCGCGGACAGTTCTGGTGGGACGACTACCGTGGCGTTCTCCCGCCGGGCTTCCTGGACATCGCAGAGCTGGAGCACCACGCGGCACGACTGCGCTACCTCCAACCGGTGACATTTCCCGGCGTCTTGCAGACGGAGGACCACGCCCGAGCCCTGTTCGGCAGATCGCTTCCGCCGCTACCAGCCAACGAGGTGGAAGCTCGGGTCGACCATCGGATGAAGCGGAAGGAGATTTTCGACCGGGAAAATCCGCCGGACCTTACGGCCACCGTGCACGAAGCCGCGCTGCGCATGCGAGTCGGCGGACGACAGGTCGCACGCAGACAGCTTGAGCACCTCATCGAGATGTCGGAACAGGCAGGCATAACACTTCGGGTCATTCCGTTCACCAACGAGGACTTCATCGACCTCACCCACACCGTGCTATATGCGAGCGGACTCGTCCCACAGTTCGATACCGTCCACATCGACAACCTCTACGGCGGCCGCTTCCTCGGCGGCGCCACCGAACTGGAGAACAATCGAACGCTGCTCGACTTTGCCGAGCAGGCCTCCTTGGGGCCTGTTGAGTCGCGCAGCTTCATTCATCACATCGCGCGAGAACTGTGAGAGATCAAGGCATGAGCGAAGAGATCCACTGGCAGAAATCCTCACTCTCCGGCAACGGACCGCAATGCGTCGAGGTCGCCGAGCACGCTGGCGCCATCCTGATGCGCGAGAGCGACGATCCGAACACGATTACGGCCACAAGCCGTACCAAGTTCGCCGCGTTCATCGCGGGCGTCAAGGCAGGCGAGTTCGACCACTTCGCCAACTAGCCATCCACGCAGCAGGAGGGGCGGAAACATGGACTCCGAGATCAGCTGGCAGAAGTCGTCATTCTCTGATCAAGGAGGGCAGTGCATCGAGATCGCCAAGCGCGAAGGCGTCATCCTGATGCGCGAGAGCGACGATCCGAACATCTTCGCGACAGTCAGTTCCAGCAAGTTCAGTTCGTTCATCTCTGGCATCAAAGCAGGCGAGTTCGATCACTTCATCTACTGAATCCGCCTGACCTGCACTAGAGCCCCCCGCTCAGCATGGCGGGGGGCTCTAGGCGTTCACCTGGCGACATGAATGCCACGGGGCACTGTTGCGTCCCACCCGTCCGTGACGCTACCGTCACTACGCGTCGCCATCCGGGTGCGTTCCTCGGCAGGTTCCTGCCCTGACCGGCGCAACTCTCCCCGTCCCGCGCCCCATTGGGGAGAGCTAGGGGTTGCCCCCGACGCCTGCCGTTTCCTCATGCCGGCGCGCAGGCAGGGGGCAACCCTGTTCCCCCTGCATCACGCGTCGAGGAGAGGGCACGACAGACATGGCAACGCCGACCGCAACCGTTCCGTCCGGGCCGGAGACCGACGACCCGTCACCCGCCACGGATCCCCCCGCGTGGACTCTCCCTCTCCCGGCCGGGGTTCCGGCCGCCGACCAGTTCGCCGAGCCGGACATCGAGCTGATGCTCCGCGTACGGCGCGGGCTGCGGAGGTGGACCGCGTGAACGGGCTGAGCGCGCGGCAGCATCTGTCGCTGCTGATCGCGACGTTCGGGATGAACGGCACCCTCGTCGTCCCCAAGGACGACCCGACCGGTAGCGGTGACGCCTCGGCCTCCGGCTCCCCCGCCGCCGACTCCCCCGCCCGGAACCTCAGCTCTCGGGTCGCCGAGCGCAACAGGCGCAGCAGCAGGGGCGGAACCTGACACGGGACGGCACGGCTGACGCGAGCCGCGAACTCCGCGTCCGATTTCCGCCAGCACACCGGGGCACGGCCGCCAAGACTTGGCCCCATGACCACGACCATGACCCTGCCCGCGCCCGCGTACACACCGCTCCCCATCCCCACCGCCGCTCTGAGGGAACTCCGCGTCACCGACGACGCCGGTCGGCCGATCCGCCCGTACACCGCCCAGGAGGACGGCGCCCAACTCGGCAGCGCGGGCAGTCCGTTGCGCTGCTGCCTGCGCGCCATCGAGCCCGGTGAGCGCATCGCGCTCGTCTCGTACGCGCCGCTGAGGCGGTGGGCGGCGGCGGCCGGGGCCGAGCCGGGGGCGTACGACGAGTCGGGGCCGGTGTTCATCCACGCCGAGGAGTGCGAGGGGCCGTCGGCGGCCACCCCCGGCTATCCGTTCGCGCGGCCGGGGGCGCTGCGTACCGTGCGCCGGTACGACGCCGGGGGCCACATCGTCGGGGGACGGCTGTTCGAGATCCCCGAGGGTTCGCCCGGGGACGGTACGGCGGGTTTCGACCGGGTCATCGGCGAGGCGTTCGCGCAGCCGGACGTGGCGCTCGTACATGTACGGGCCGTGGAGTACGGCTGCTTCCAGTTCGAGGTACGCCGCCCGGCCCCCGTCACCCCGTAACGGACCGTCGCCCGGCCGAAAACCGGGTGCCGGGTGCCCGCGTGGCCTGCGAGGCTGACCCGCCATGACTGCGACTGTGGCCACGACTACAACTGCGACCGCTCACGAACTGTTGCTCATCGGTGGTGGTGCCGGTGTCGGGAAGACGACCGTCGGGTGGGAGGCGTCCGCGCTGTTGCGGGAAGCGAGCACAGCGCACTGCCTCATCGAGGGCGACTTCATGGACCAGATCCATCCCGCCCCCGCCGACGACCCCCATCGCACCGCGATCACCGAACGGAACATCGCCTCGGTCTGGTCGAACTACGCCGCTCTCGGTCAGCATCGGCTGATCTATACGAACACGGTGAGCATCCTGGAAGAGCCGATGGTCAGCCGGGCCATGGGCGGCGGCGGCAAGGTGCGGGCGACCCGCGTTCTGCTCACGGCCGAGGAGACCACCGTGCGGCAGCGGCTCGGTCGGCGGGAGATCGGATCGCAGTTGTCCGCCCACATCGAGCGGAGCCTGCACATGGCACGGCATCTGGAGGAGACGGCCCCCGTCGGCACCGTACGCATCCCGACGGACGGCCGGTCGGTGCAGGACATCGCCGCGCAGGTCCTTCAGGCCGCGGCTTGGCAAGGAGCCACCGAAACGATCAGTTAGGTAACCCTTCCCTGTCGCCCTCGATGCCTGGTAGAGATGGTGGGATAACACCAGTACACCGAAAGAATCAGAATGAACCAGGACAAAAACCCCGATCACATATCTTTCGACATCGACCTGACCTTCGAAGAGGCCCGCCGAAGGACCGAGGTCGTGGCCGCGCTCGGGCCCGACTGGGACCCGGTGGCGGCGCTCCGGGGCGAGGACGAGGCGTACGCGCTCCTCTATTCGGGCCTGGACGCCGAGCAGCAGCGCACGTACGACATGCTCGTGGCGGCGGGAGTCCTGCCGGGCGGGGAGCGGGGCCGTGCGGCTGCCCATTGATCCGCAGGCGGATCCGGCCCGCCGCGCCTGGGTGGCCTGCCCCGTCTGCGACGACGCCCGCCACTGCGCGACCTGCGCGGGCCGCCGCAACTGTGACGAACACTGGCGCTATCTGATCTCCAACAGCGGGCCGGTCGTCCACCTCCAGTGCCCGCGATGCACGCACACGTGGTCGCTGAACACCCGACCCGGTGCCTGCTCAACGCTCCGGACGTGATCGCGGAACGGACTTGCCCTGTCGCATGCGCAGGACCAAGGTGACCGCTTCCTCCGAGCGAGTTCCGGGAGTCAGGACTTCCTGCAGGAGGAGGCCACGCATCGCGGCAGTGGTGACGGTGGCCACATCCCACGCTTCCTTGGTGTCGAGTCCTTCGCGTTCCGCGAGTGAGGCCAGCATCACGGTCAGGTCGCCGATCGACTCCACGAACTCACCGAGGTCCTCGGGGCCGTACGCGGCCAGTCCGGCGACGTAAAAGAAGCCGCGGACACGCGACAGCTGCTCCGGCCGGGTGTAGGTACGCCAGATCGCCACGACGAAGTCGTCGAAAGTGCCCTGCTGGGCTGCCTCCAGAAGTGCTTCGTTGTCACGGGATCGCTGCGCCTTGAGCATGGCGGCCAGGACTCCCGAGAGCGACCCGAAGTGGTATCGCAGCAGGGCGTGGCCGGTCTCGATCCGGGCGGCGACCTCACGGAGCGACATCTCCGACGGGGGAAGGGCCTCGCCGAAGGCGTCGAGAAGCCGTGCCAGGAGTCGCTCGCGCGCGCTGCCCTTGCGTTCCGAGGTTGACAGGATCACTCCCGCAGTTTATCCATTGGATAAGAAAGATTGCTGGTTCCGTGTTGCTTCACACATGGTCGCAGTCAGCTCGCAACGGCGGAGGATCAACCGTGGGACCTGCTCATCCAGTCGGCGCGAGGGTCGTCGACGGATCGGGGCGCGATCCCGGCAACGTCGGTATCACTGTCGTAATCGACCGCATCACCCGACTCGGTGCCTCCAGCGCGCACGGCGAGCGTCTCGTCGACCTCGCCGAGCACGGCGAGTCGCGACGCGGAACGTTCACGCCGACAACAACGAGGGCATTCGACATGCGGTCGGGGCCCGGGTGCGCTGTGTGGAGCACGGCACCAACCTCGACGCATCCACAGCGACCCTGATGGCCGCTCGCGAGGTCGCCCTCGTGCCCACGTTCGCTGTCGTCGAGCAGCTGCCGCCCGACACCGCCGGAGCCGGTTTCGGCGAGTCGACCCCCGACCCGCGACCCGGACCAACGCCGAGATCCTCGGCCTGTCCAGCCAGGTGGGTGTCATCACTCCCGGCGCACAGGCAGACCTCGTTCTGTGGAACCCCAACCCGCTCGAAGACCCAGAACTGTTCTCCGAACCCACCGACCGACGCCGTCCTCGTCATCCAGGCCGGCCAATTGTGAAGGACCTCAGATGAGCACCATGTGGCAGGGATGCCTCGCCAACACCGACTACTTCGAGATGCGCTCCAGCGGTGGGCACGACTACGGCGTCTGGGTCACCACGCCGCCGGACTACGACCCCGCCACCGCGCAAGCGCCTGTCGTGTACGTGCTCGACGGCAACTGGACCGTGGGCATGACCGCCCCGCTCATCGTCACCCAACTGGACCCCTTGCAGCCGATTCAGCCCTACGTCCAAGTCAGCGTGGGTTACGCGGGCGAGGAAGCAGACCACTGGGAGCGGTTGCGCAACCGAGACCTCGTGCCCGCCGGCGAACCCATCGCGAAGGAGTTCATCGACGCGGTGGAGATGGCGGTCCGGGCGGGCACGAAGACGCGCGAGCAAGCCGACGCCTACGTAGCCGAATTGAGCGACAGCCGCGCGGATGTGTTCCTGAACTTCCTCACCGCCGAACTGCACCCGCGGATCGAACGCGACTACGGCACAGCCCCGAGTGGTCATGGTCTCTTCGGCTATTCCTACGGCGGACTCTTCAGTCTCTACGCCTGGCTCACCGGCGGCACGTTCTTCGAGAGCATCGGTGCGGGCAGCCCCGGCGTTATCAGTGAAGACAGCCAGGTCTTCGCTCATCTTCAAGCAATGGGTGACAGCCGGCCTGCCACCAAGCTTCACCTGACCCTCAACGACCGCGAAATCCTCGGAGACATGGCGGTCTACCAGAATCTCGCGAAGAACGCGGCCACGTTCTTCCACCGCCTGACCTCACCCGGCGGGTCCGTCACCAGCGCGATCATGCACGAAACGCACGTGACCGGGCTACAGGCATCGTTCCTCAGCTACCTCAGGACCTGCCGGGCCCGGTAAGCCGGAACGCCGCGGCTCTGTCTGACCGCCGCGGTGGACGGCGGCGCTCCCGGCCGGCGCCGCCGTCCCGAGTGCCTGGCGTCAGGGAGCAGGACGACAAGGTGACGGGCCGCAGCGCCGGTGGAGCCGAAGTGGTGGCCCGGTTGAGCCACCACATGGCGGACCCGAGCGTGCCTGGAACATGCCGTGTCCCGCGTACGCGCACAGCGGACGGCCGCAGCGACGCAGGGCCGACAGGACCACCTGTTGCACCCTATGGGGCACAGCAACACGGCGAGCACACCCCCGGGTCGGCGCTCGGTGGGGGCGTGCCGCGCGCGGGCCGGGCAGCCCCCGCGCGGCACGGGTCGGCTCCCCCACACGTACTCCACCAGGATCACCCACCCGGGACGTGTGCGCGCAGTGCGGCGATCAGCCATTCGAACGCAGGCACCCCCGAGGGAGCCTGCGGCCACCCGTTGAGCGCGCCCAGCAACTGCCAGTACCGCTCCACCCTGCGGTCGGTGAAGGTGGCCAGCCGATCGGCCAGCAGGGCGTGTTCGGCCGCCGTCAGGCCGGGGTCGACGATCCGGTACAGGATCTCCTTGCCCGCGGCCGATTCGGGGGCGATGTGCTCGTGTACCGCCCGGCCGGCGTGCTCCATGACCTTCGCAGGATCGGGCCCCTCCGGCTGCCGCTCCCCTCGTGCCCCCGCCAGGGCCATTTCGCGTACGCGCCTCCGGAACGGCTCGTCGCTGACCAGCTCGGCCAGCTCCACCCAGGCGTCCACCTGCTCGGGAGTCGGGTTGGCCGGCAGGGCCCCCGGCATGGTGCGCATGGCTTGGGCGAGTTGGGCGCCAGGGGCGTTGGGGCCGATACCGTCGAAGCTCTCGCGGACAAAGTCGTCGATGATCCGCTGCCGCTCGTCGACGGACATCCGGGCCAGTTCATGCATCACTCTCATCTCCTCTGTCGTACCGCCATGTCGTGCGACCCGGTCCAGCACCGCGCGCCGGACCATCAGCGTGCGGATCTCCGCGTCCAGGGCCCGCACGTGCGCCCCGGCCACGTCGCGCACCGTCACTTGTCTGTCCAGCACCCGGCGTACGGTTTCCAGGGGCAGTCCCAGCTCGCGCAGGGTGCGGACCAGGTCGACGCGGGCGGCGGCACCGGCGTCGTAGAGCCGGAAGCCGCCTGCCGTGCGGCCGGACGGCGCCACGACGCCGCTGTCGGACCAGAAGCGAATCGTGCGCACGGAGAGCCCGGTGCGCCGGGCGAGTTCGCCGATGGTCAGCGTCCCGGTGCAGTCGCTCACGTCGCTCAAGTCGCTCACGGGGTCAACTCTCATCCCTCCAGCGGATGGAGAGTCAAGCCTCTTTATCGCGGCCGGGCTACGGGATCCGGGCGCACATACCCGACACGCCGGGTGCCGTGGGCCCGGAACTGGGCCCGGGGGCCCTGCTGATGGGCCCGGTCCCCTCTCTACGCTGCTCGCGGCTCGGGGGAGTTGGCGATCTGCGGCAACGAGGAGTGCGGATGAAGCGGGTCGAGGACCTCCGAGCGCCCTCGCCGCCACCCGGCGGCAGACGTACCGGCAGACGTACCGCCCGGGACCGGGGTGTGGCGGGTACCGAGTACGTGGCGATGATCCTGGTCGTCGCCATGATCTCCGCCGCGATCGTGGGACTCTCGGTCCCGCAGGACGAGGCGACCGGGCTGAAGGCCGCCGTCTGCCGGGTCATCCACCCCCTGAGCGGCTCCGAGGCGTGCACGGGCGGTGAGTTCCAGGATCCCGACGCGCCCGGCGAGGGCGATCCCGGTGGGGGCGACAACCCGGGCGACAATCCGGGCGGCGATCCCGACGACCCCGATGCCCCGGTCGTACCGCCCGAGGACGACCCGTTCGAACCGGCGAAGTGCCTGCTGTCGGAGGACCAGACGAAGACCACCGTCGTCGTCCAGATCCTCTTCATCAAGATCAGCAGTTCGGAGTCGGTCAAGGTCCAGCAGTGGTCGGACGGCACCGTCACCCTGGAGCGCGTGACCGACAGCAGTGTCGGGGTCACCGCCAGCATCTCGGCCGGGATTCCGGGCCTCAAGGAGTGGGGCGGCAGCGCCTCCCTCAGCGGCAGCTACTCCAAGGGCAGCGGCAGCGGCGGGCAGTGGGTCTTCAACGGCAACAGGACGACCGACCCGCAGGCCGACCTGGAGGCCAACCTCTCGGACGCCAAGCAGTTCGCCGAGTACCTCAAGGCGGCGCAGAAGTGCGGCAAGGGCCCGACGGGGGACCCGTTCGACACGTACCGGGAATGCAGCATGGGCGCCAACGCGAAGAAGGGCGACCTGGACCCGGACCGGGCTCCTGACATCGACATCACCAAGTCGACCACGGAGCTGGCCGGCGGGCTGAGCTTCGGCAAGTCCTTCAGCAAGGGCAAGGGCGACGACAAGAAGGACCTCGGCTCCATATCCACCGACATCCTCTCCGCGTCGATGACCGAGGAGGTCGTCGTCATGCGGACCAAGACCGGTCCCGACGCGGGCAAGGTCACCTTCGTCTACACCTTCTCCGTCGGCGGTCAGGCGGGCGAGGGAGTCCAGGGCAAGGGCAGCAAGATGCAGCAGGTCGCCGTCACCTACGACGCGGCGGCGTACGACGAGGAAGAGAAGAACGGCGACCCGCACCACCCCCAGAAGATGACCATCACGACGAGCCAGGAGGCCGGGGACGGCGGCGGCGTGAAGGTGGGCGCCGGGGTGAACGCCGGTCCCGTGCCGGTCACCATCGACGTCGGTGGCGGCGGCGGGACCATTCACTCGACCATCCACACCGAGACCGCCGACGTGACCCTCGACAACGACGGCGACAGCACTCTGGTCGAGGACTGGCTGCGCGGCCGCGGCGACTTCCCCGCCAGCGACGCCCTGCCCAACCCCTCGGACTCGGCCGAGCCCCTCGGCAACGACGCGGGCCCGCTCGAAACACTCCTTCACGACAAGGCCAAGCTCTCCCGGCTCGACTACGAGGCCAACACCGACTGGTGGAACGCCTCGCTCGGCATCGGCTTCGGCGTCTCGGCGGGACAGGTCACCCTCGGCTTCAAGCTCTTCGGCATCGACATCACGCACGAGGAGAAGAAGCAGACCATCACCGGGGATCCCACCTACGCGACGGGCCCGAGCAAGGGCGGCGGACGCCCCTGGGTCGAGTGGAAGAACTGCACCCGGACCACGCCCATCTAGGGCGTGTTGCGACCGTCCTGGACCGTTTCCCCGACCGGGTCTTCGCGTTCGACGCGTTCGGCCCACTCGGGATCCGGCCCACCGCGGGCTCGGGCTGGGCCGGGTCCGGTACTTCCACGGCCGCGGCGCCGGAGGAGAACGGCTCAGGAGGCGGACGGCTCGATCTCCCCCGCGAAGACGATGACCTGGTCGATGAGGCTCCGCCGCAGATGGACGACGTCCGTTCCCGCCAGGCGGGGGCCTCCGTACGGTGTCGTGAAGACCCACTGGTACCGGGCCCACTCGTCCGGCATGTCCACCGCCGAACAGCGCACCATCGTGCCGGTCCCCGCCGGGTGGCGCCGGATGTCCAGCACGAACCGCTCGACCGCCTCGATCCCCTCACTGCGGCCCAACGGTCCCCAGAAGACCACGTCCGAGGTGAGGGCCTGGGAGAGCAGCTCAGTCACATAGCTGTCGTCCGAGGCGTTGAACGCGGAGATGAACGTGTCGATCGCGGAACGCGCGGTTTCTACCTGCATGCACCAGTAATACCAGTCGCCTCGCGGGCCGCGCTCGTCCCGTGAGCCGTCTCCCGGCCACGGTGAACCATCCCGGTCACGGCACTGGCACTGCGCCCCGGCTCCGGCTCGTGCGGGTTCGCCCTCGCGGGCCGGGGCGGCGGTCTGCACTGCCGTGACTACGCGTCGCTGTCCTTGCGCAGGGCCTGGATGAGCCAGGGGTACACGGGGATCAGACTCGGCACCACCTGCCAGCCGTTGACGATCCACACGAGCCGCCAGTACCGGTCCACCCGGGGATCGTGCGCCTCTTCGAACTGCCGGGCCATCCAGTCCCGGAAGTCCGCGTCCGGGGTGCGTGCGAACACCGCGGCGAAGCGGTGCACAAGATCGTCGATGACAGGTGCGGCCCGGTCGCTCAGCGGGTCGACGCCCGACTCCATGGCCCCGGCCACCATCTGGCGGGTGACCCGCATCAGTTCCTCGCCGGCCTCGCTCTCGATGGCGAGCGGGCGTCCGGCGGCCCGGAACACGGCCGTCCGGCGCATCCGGGCCCGGAAATCCTCGTCGCCGACCAGCTCGGCGAGTTCCGCCCACGCGGCGACCTGCTCGCTGGACGGATCATCGGGGAGGTCGGGGGTGGCGGCGCGCACCATGGCCACCGCGGCGGGGTCGGCATGCGTTGTGCCGAAGGTGCCCTCCACGAAATCGTCGATCAGACGTCGGCGTTCCTCGCCGGACAACCGCGTGAGCCGGTGCATGAGTGTGATCTCCTCGGGATCGGACCCGCGTGCGGCCACGGCTCGCAGAACGCTTCGACGCAGTCGCAGCACCCGGATCTGGACGTCCACGGCGTCGGCGTGCGCCTCGGCGACCTCGGCCACCGACAGCTCGCGGTCCAGTACCCGTTGGATCGTGGCCAGGTCCATTCCCAGCTCGCGCAGGGTGCGCAGCAGCTCCAGACGTAGCAGCGCGTCGAGGTCGTAGAGCCGGTAGCCGGCGGGACTTCGAGTGGTCGGCGCCACCACCCCCGCATCGGAGTAGAACCGGATGGTCCGCACGGGCAGGCCGGTCCGCCGGGAGAGCTCCCCGATCGAGTAGAGGGTCGTCGCGTCCATGGCCCCCACTCTGCTGTCTCCAGTCAGTGGAGACTCAAGGCCATTCACCGACCGGGCCCGGATCCGGTCGGTCAGCGGTCAGGGGTCAGCGGTCAGGGGTCTGCGGTCAGTCCCGGGGTTCGTGGTCAGGGTGCGGAGGAGCCACTCGCCCCCTCCGCACCCGCTGACGCGCTCTCCGCCCCCGTTGACCGGCGTCAGCCCCGGACACCTCCCTGTAGCGCGGGCGTCTGGGTGGGCAGCTCGGCGCCCGGTGCCCGCGCCTCGGGCGTCCCCGCCGCGCTCGTCGGCTCCCGGCCCGCGTCCGACCAGGTGCCCAGGGTGATCTCCGCCGTGATGCCGGGGCCGAACCCGGCGATGACTCCCCGCGCTCCGTGGTGGGCGCCGCCCTCCTCGAAGAGGCGCTCCAGGGCGTCGAAGATGACGGCGCTCGCGATGTTGCCCCGCTCGGTGAGGGTCGCCCTGCTGTAACGGAACATCTCCGCTGGCAGTCCCAGATAGTGGCTCAGGTCGTCCAGGATCCTGGGGCCGCCCGCGTGGACGACGTAGAAGTCGAGGCCGGAGACGTCCCAGTCGTGGGGTGCGGCCATGTCGCGCATGGCGGGCGCCAGCATGGCCATGGTCTTGGGGACCCGCTTGTCCAGCAGGAAGTGGAATCCGGTGTCGCGGACGGCGTAGGAGATCCAGTCCTCGGTGCCGGGCACCAGATGGGATCCGTTGCGCTCCAGCCTGACCCCCGTACCGCCCTCGCCGCGCACCACCGCCGCCGCGAGAGCGTCGCCGAAGAGGCCGTTGGAGAGCAGGTTGCCCACCGCGAGGTCGGCCGGCTGGTAGCACAGGGAGCAGAACTCGCAGGCGACGATCAGCACGTTCGCGCCCGGGTAGGCGGTGCAGAAGTCGTGCGCGCGGTTGATGGCGGCTCCGCCGGCGGCGCAGCCGAGCTGGGCGATGGGGAGCTGGCGGGTCTCCGGGCGGAAGCCCAGGTTGTTGATGATCCAGGCGGTCATCGACGGCATCATGAAGCCCGTGCACGACACGTAGACGATCATGTCGATGTCGGGCGGCGCGAGTTGCGCGAGGTCCAGCGCGCGCCGCACCACGTCGGGCACCCGCGCCTTGGCCTCCTCCTCGTACACCGCGTTGCGCGCGGTGAAGCCGGGGTGTTCGAGGGTCTCCTCGATGGGCCGCACCAGGCGCCTGGTCTGGACGCCCGTATTGCCGATGAGGCGCAGGGCGAGCCCCAGTTGAGGATGGCCGGCATGCAACTGCCGTGCCAGCTCCAGCGTCTCTTCCCTGGTGATGACATGCTCGGGGACGGCGATGGCCGGTCTGCACAGAGTCGCCATGATCAGCTCCCCACCCGGCAGTCGGCGGCAGCGGCGGCGGAGCGAGCGGGTAACGCCCGGCCGCCCGGAGGAGCCGGCACCCCGGACGGGAGCCCGGACGGCACCGGGCCCCGCACGGGACGGGCCGGCACGAATTCTGAAGCGGTCATCGCGATCCCCCTGTACACGTGGTCCTGCCCGGATGGGCAAGAGAACACCATTTATCAGTCAATTCCGCGATAACTCATGATTCATGCGAGAAAAACCAAAGACCACCCGTTCGGGGTCCCGCCAACCCGACCTGGATCCGGGCCAGTTCATTCGGGCCAGGTCATCCGGGCCAGGTCATCCCTGGCCAGCTCATCCGGTCCGGACGCCCGGCCGCAGAAAGGCTTCATCACCACGCTACGCGACCACACCGACACTGAGCGTGGTCCCAATGGGCTACACCGCACCCATCCGCGCCCCCGGCCCCTCGACCGGAGGTGCCACTACGCCTCCCCCAGCGCCTCCGCCAGGACCTCCGCCAGGTGCCGGGCCCGGTGGCCGCCCAGCTGCTCCAGCTGCGTACGGCAGGAGTAACCATCCGCCAGCACCTCGGCGTTCGCGCCGGCCCCCTCCCGCACCGCGGGCAGCAGCTGGTCCTCCGCGCAGGCCACCGACACCTCGTAGTGGCCGCGTTCGAAGCCGAAGTTGCCCGCGAGTCCGCAGCAGCCGCCGCTCAGCTCCCCCGTCAGCCCGGCCCGTTCGCGCAGGCGCCGCTCCGCGTCGTCGCCCAGAACCGCGTGCTGGTGGCAGTGCGTCTGGCCGGTGACCGGGCGGTCGACGCGGGGTGGCGTCCACCCCGGCGCGTACTCCTCCAGGGCCCGCGCGAAGGTGCGTACGGAGGCGGCCAGCCGGGCGGAGCGCGGGTCGTCGCCGAGGAGTTCGGGCAGGTCGGTGGTGAGGGCGGCGGCGCAGCTCGGTTCGAGGACGACGACGGGCAGCCCCTTGTCCAGGGCCGGTTCCAGGACGTCGAGCGTGCGGCGCATGACCGTACGCGCCCGGTCGAGCTGTCCGGTCGAGACATGGGTCAGTCCGCAGCAGACGCGGGCGCTCGGCGGCACGACGACGCGCAGCCCGGCCGCCTCCATGACTCGTACCGCGGCCTTCCCCACCTGCGGGGAGAGGTGCTCAGTGAAGGTGTCGGGCCAGAGCACCACGGTCGGGCCCCCCGTCCCCCCCGGCTGCCGCCCCCGCCCCCGCAGCCACCGCCCGAACGTCTCCGTCGCCAGCGGCGGAATCGTACGTTCCGGGGCGATGCCGCCCAGCCGCTTCGCGACGGCCGCCAGCGGACGCACCCGCGCCGCCGCGTTCAGGGCGCGGGCGAACGGCGCCGCCGCCCTGAGCCACACCGGCAGCAGGCCCATCGTGTAGTGCGCGGCCGGTCTGATCCGGCCCGCGTAGTGGTGGTGCAGGAACTCCGCCTTGTACGTGGCCATGTCCACGCCCACCGGGCAGTCGCTGCGGCAGCCCTTGCAGGACAGGCACAGGTCGAGCGCGTCCCGCACCTCCGTCGAGCGCCAGCCGTCGGTGACCACCTCGCCCGCGAGCATCTCGTGCAGCAGCCGGGCCCGCCCGCGCGTGGAGTGCCGCTCCTCGCCGGTGGCGCGGAAGGAGGGGCACATCACCTGCGTACCCGAACCCGGCCCGGCGACGCGGCACTTGGCCACGCCCACGCATCTGCTGACGGCCCGCGCGAAGTCCCCGCCGTCCGGCCCGTCGTGCGGGTAGCCGAAGGCCACCGCGACCGGCTCGCGCGGCAGCACCGCGAAGCGCAGCTGGTCGTCGAGGCGGTCGGGCCGGGCCAGCACACCCGGGTTCATGCCGCCCGCCGGGTCCCAGATGTCCTTGAAGCGGCCGAAGAGGGCGACCAGTTCGTCCCCGTACATCCTCGGCAGCAGCTCGGCGCGCGCCAGCCCGTCGCCGTGCTCACCGGAGAGCGAACCGCCGTGCGCGACGACCAGCGTCGCCGTCTCCTCGGAGAAGCGCCGGAAGCGCCGTACGCCGTCGTCGGTCAGCAGGTCGAAGTCGATCCGGACGTGGATGCAGCCGTCGCCGAAGTGCCCGTACGGCGTGCCGCGCAGGCCGTGTTCGGCCAGCAGGGCGCGGAAGTCGCGCAGGTACGGGCCGAGCCGGGCGGGCGGCACCGCGCAGTCCTCCCAGCCGGGCCACGCCTCGCTGCCGTCGGGCATCCGGGTGGCCGTGCCGGCCGCGTCCTCCCGTACCCGCCACAGCGCCCGCTGCCCGGCCGGGTCGGTGACGACCGCCGCGTCCAGGGCGTCGGCCGCGCGCAGGATCGTCCCGGCGGCGGCGCGCGCCTCGGCGGGGCTCGCGCCGCCGGTCTCCACGAACAGCCAGGCCCCGCCGCGCGGCAGGTCGTGGCCGCCGGTGACGAGGTCCTCGGCCATGCCCTCGACGGTGAGCGGACCGTACGGGAGGAGCCCGGCGGCGGCCTCCGCCGCCGCGCTCTCGTCGGGGTAGCCGAGGACGGCGAGGGCGCGTGCCGCGGGCGCCTCGACCAGCCGCAGCGACGCCTCGGTGACCACGCCGAGGGTGCCCTCGCTGCCGCAGAAGGCGCGGGCGAGGTCGGCGCCGTTCTCGGGGAGCAGCGCGTCCAGGGCGTATCCGGAGATGCGGCGGGGCAGCCCGGTGGGGAAACCGGTGCGCAGGGGCGCGAGGTTGGCGTCGACCAGCGCCCGCAACCCGGCGCGCACCCCGGCTCCCGCGCCAGCGCCCACACCGGCACCCGCTCCGGCGGACCGGCCTCCGGACGCGCCGCCGGACGCGCCGCCGGAGACACCACCGGACATCCCCGCGGACATCCCCTCCCAGCCCCGGCCCAGGCGCAGTTCCTCGCCGCCGTACGTCGTGACGGACAGCCCGCGCACGTTGTCGGCGGTCGTCCCCCAGGCCACCGAGTGCGATCCGCACGAGTTGTTGCCGATCATCCCGCCGAGCGTGCAGCGGTTGTGGGTGGAGGGGTCGGGGCCGAAGGTCAGACCGTACGGCCTTACGGCGTCCCGCAGGTCGTCCAGGACGACGCCGGGCTGGACCACCGCCGTACGGGCGCCCGGGTCCACCGACACGATCGACCGCAGATGGCGGGTGAGGTCGAGGACCACGCCCACGCCCGTGGCCTGCCCGGCGATGGAGGTGCCGGCGCCGCGCGGGACCACGGGCACGCCGTGCTCCCGGCAGACCGCGAGCGCCGCCGCCACGTCCGCGGCGTCGCGTGGCGCGACGACTCCCACGGGCACGCGGCGGTAGTTGGAGGCGTCCATGGTGGCCAGTGCGCGCGCCGCCGACCCGAACTCCACTTCGCCGTCCACGGCCCGGGCGAGCGCCCGCGCGAGCGCGGTGGCCGTCGCCGATGATGTGTCCCGCTGCTCAGCCATACGTCCAGCATGCATCGGTGGCCCGCCGGAACCCGGCACTTCCCGCACCGCCGCGCCCGGCCGGGGAACGATCAGCGGAGCGGATCCACCGAGCGGATCCGCACAGCAGGTCCACAGAAGAAAGCGAGCAGGAAGCTCCCAAACTGATCGTCAATTCTCATATAGTGGCCACCGTTTGAGCAAAGTTCAATAACTGCCTGTGCTCCGGTGCCCGCCCCGCGTGGCGGTCCGAGCGTCCCTGGAATGTCCGACTCACCCGTCTCCGAGGTAGCCGATTGTGCGCCCCTCACTCCGGTCGACCGCCCCGGCCGCGCTGATCTCGGCGGCCGTCACCGGCCTGCTGTGCGTCTGGGCGGTCTTGGCCGCGCCCGCCTCCGTCCAGACCCCGCTGGCGTGGGGCGCGGGCGCGGGCGCCGCGGCACTGACCGCCGCCGTCACCGCCGCCGCCCACTTCCGGTCCCTCGTCGAGCGGTTGCGCGACCGTGACGCCGCGCTCACCGCCCGCGCCGAGCAGCTCGCCGCCAAGGCGAGACGGGCCGAGGAGGACGTGCGCCGTACCGTCGCGGACGCCCGGCGCGCCGCCCAGGACGCGGCCCGCAGCGAGGCCGTGCGCACCGCCACCGTGGCCGCCTGCGCCAACGCGGCGGGCCGGGTCCAGGCCATCGCGACCAGCGTCCTCGCCGACCTGCGCGCGATGGAGCACCGGCACACGGACGAGGACGTCCTCGGCGATCTGCTCCACCTCGACCACCGCGCGGCCCAGGCGGGCCGTATCGCCGACTCCATCGCCGTGCTGACCGGGGCGCGTTCCGGCAGGCGCTGGGCGAAGCCCATCGTCATGGAGTCCATCCTGCGCGGCGCGATGGGCCGGATCAGCGGCTATCAGCGCATACGGCTGCACTCGACCAGCCAGGTCGCCGTCGCCGGCCACGCGGCCGAGGGCGTCATGCACGCGCTGGCCGAACTCCTCGACAACGCGGCCAACTTCTCGCCGCCCACGGCCGAGGTCCACGTGTACGTGGAGGAGGTGCCGGCCGGCATCGTCATCACCGTCGAGGACAGCGGCCTGGTGATGAGCGACATCCAGCTGAGCCGCGCGGAGCGGGCCGTGGCGGCCGAGAAGTCCGACCTCAGCGCGTTGTCCGGCACCCGGCTCGGGCTCGCGGTGGTCGGCAGGCTGGCCCGCAAGCACGGACTGACGGTCTCCTTCAGGCCGTCGGCTCGCGGCGGCACGGGCGCGCTGATGATGCTGCCGCAGGAGCTGATCACCCAGCTGCGTCCCGGCTCCCCTGCTCCGGAACCGGTGCTGGGCATCGCGCCGCCGCCCGCTCCCCCCGTACGGGTGGCGGCGCGTGCGGCCGCTTCTGTGCCGCAGACGCCGGAACACGCACGGGACCACGCACCGGAGGACACGGAAGAAGCCGGGACACCAGGGACACCCGGCACACCGGAAGCCGAACTGGGCGAGAGCGGCCTGCCCAAGCGCCGGCGCGGCCGTACGCTCGCCGCCGCCCTGCTCCGTACGGGCGAGGCCAAGGTCCGCGCCCGCAACGAGGCGCGGCCCGCCGCGGACGGACCCGCCACGCCCGCCGCGCAGGCGGCCCGGTTCAGCAGCTTCCGCAGAGCCGTGACCGTACGATCCTCCTCCGCGCCCACCCCCACCACCGCTTCCGCCCCGGCCCCCACCCCCACACCCGGTCCAGCGCGACCGGCCACCTCCACATCCCCGGAAGGCGATTCCCGATGACCGGCACCACCACCGACGAGAAGCTCAACTGGCTGCTGGAGAACCTGCTCCAGCGCACCAGCGGCGCCCGCCACGCGCTCGTCCTGTCCCGGGACGGCCTCAAGCTGTGCCGGACCCCCGAACTCTCCGTCGACCAGGCCGACCAGCTCGCCGCCATCGCGGCCGGCATACAGAGCCTGTCGCACGGCGCGTCCGTCGAGTTCGGCAACGGCCAGGGCGGCGTGCGGTCCGCCATGACCGAGTTCTACGGCGGCCTCCTGCTGATCGTGGAGGCCGGGGACGGCGCCCATCTCGCCGTCGTCGCCACCGAGGACGCCGATGTCGGCCTGGTCGGGCACAACATGAGCGAACTCGTCGAGCAGCTCGGGGAACACCTCAGCGCGCCGCCGCGCACCACCGCGCAAGGACAGAACACACAAGGACAAAGCGGCGTGCGGGTATGAGCCGGCCGGGCCGGGACGAGTCCCCCGACCGGCTCTACACCCTCACCGGAGGGCGCAGCCATTCGGACTCGGACACGTTCGACCTGGTGACGCTGGTGGTCGCGGAGAGCGATCCGGCGCCCGGCATGCAGTCGGAGCACGTCGCGATCCTGCGGATGTGCCAGAGCCCGGTGGCGGTCGTGGAGATCGCCGCCGAACTCGGTCTGCCCGGCAGCATCGTCCGGATCATGCTCGCCGATCTGCTCGACACCGGCCGGATCAGCGCCCGTCACCCCCGTACGGCGAGGGCGGCCGACCGCCTTCCCGATCCCGACATCCTGGAGCAGGTGCTCGTTGGACTCCGCAACCTTTGAACGGCCCACCGGTCCGTCCTCGGCCCGGCCGTCCCTGGCCGGCACGGCCGACAACGGCCTGAAGATCGTCATCGTCGGCGGCTTCGGTGTCGGCAAGACGACCATGGTCCGTTCCGTCAGTGAGATCCGTCCCCTCAACACCGAGGAGATGATGACCCGCGCCGGTGAGGGAATCGACGAACTCGCCGATCTCGACGGGCTGAGCAGGAAGAACTCGACCACCGTCGCCTTCGACTTCGGCCGGATCTCCCTGGACGCGCGCTCGGTGCTCTATCTGTTCGGGGCGCCGGGGCAGGAGCGTTTCTGGTTCCTCTGGGACCGGCTGTTCTCCGGGACGCTCGGCGCCGTCGTCCTCGTGGACACCAGACGGCTGTCCGACTCCTGGTACGCGATCGACCGCCTGGAGCACCACAACACGCCCTTCATCGTGGCCTGCAACGACTTCGGCGGGCCCCTGCACACGGAGGAGCAGATCCGGGAGGCGCTGGATCTGGGGCCCGACGTGCCGATGGTGGAGTGCGACGCGCGGGACCGTTCGTCCAGCAAGTACGTGCTGATCACGCTCCTCGAACACCTCCACGCCCTGTCCTCGAAGAGCCTGTCCTCGACGAGCAGCGCGGCCGAGCCGACCCCGGAGACAGCGTCGTGACCACGCCCAGCACCCCGGCCGCGGCGGACGCGGCAGACGCCTCCGGTGCGTCGGACATACCGGAGGCGGGGACCGGAGGAACCGCGTCCGCCCCGCCCCCGGGCTGCCCGGCCCACGCGGGCACCGCCTCCGTACCCCTGAGCGGCCCCCGCTTCCAGACCGAACCCACCCGGCTCTACCGGGAGATACGCCGGGACCACGGAGCCGTCGCCCCCGTCGTCCTCGACGGGGACATCCCCGCCTGGCTGGTCCTCGGCTACCGCGAGCTGCACCAGGTCACCGGCGACCCGGGCCTGTTCAGCCGCGACTCGGACCTGTGGAACCAGTGGGACGCCATCCCCGCCGACTGGCCGCTGCGGCCGATGATCGGCCGCAAGCAGCCGTCCATCCTCTACACGGTCGGCGCCCGCCACCGCGAGCGCGCCGCGATGATCAGCGACGCGCTGGAGGCGGTCGACCCGTTCACGCTGCGGAGGCACGCCGAGCAGTTCGCCGACGAGCTGATCGACGGCTTCTGCACGGAAGGCCGTACGGACATCATCGGCCGGTACGCGATGCTCCTGCCGGTACGGGTTCTCGCCAAGATCTACGGCTTCCCCGACGAGCAGGGCCCCGGCCTGGTCACCGCGCTCAACGACATGATCGACGGCCGCGAGCGCGCCCTCGAAGGACAGCGTCACCTCGCCGCCTCCATGCGGGAACTGCTCGCGGCGAAGGGCACGGAGCCCGGCCAGGACGCCGCGTCCCTGATGCTCGCGAACACCGCGGGCTTCACGGTCGAGGAGGTCGCCGAGGACATGATGGTGATGATGGCGGCGGGCCACCAGCCCACCGCCGACTGGATCGGCAACTCGCTGCGGCTGATGCTGACCGACGACCGGTTCGCCGCGTCCCTGTCCGGCGGCCGGCACAGCGTGGCCGAGGCCATGAACGAGGTCCTCTGGGAGGACACCCCGACGCAGAACGTCGCCGGACGCTGGGCCACCCGCGACACGCGCCTCGGCAACCGCCGTATCCAGGCCGGTGACATGCTGCTGCTCGGCCTCGCCGCCGCCAACTACGACCCCCAGATCCGTACGGACGGCTCGGCGCTCACCGGCGGCAACAACGCCTTCTTCTCCTTCGGCCACGGCGAGCACCGCTGCCCGTTCCCCGCCCAGGAGATCGCCGAGGTCGTCGCCCGCACCGGTATCGAGGTGCTGCTCGACCGGCTCCCCGACATCGACCTCGCCGTCCCGGCCGGGACGCTCACCCCGCGCCCCTCGCCGTGGCTGCGCGGTCTCACCGAGCTGCCGGTGGCCTTCACGCCCACGCCCGTACTGGGCGCCTGACCCGCCCGTACCCGTAGCCCGCGTACCCGTACGTCCCGTATCCCACCCGAACCCGCTCTCGGAGGCATTGACATGACCTGTCCCCACGCCCACCGGACAGCGGGCGACGACGCCCCCGGCGAACCCGGCGGCGTCATCGTCCTCGACCCCCTCGTCACCGACCTGGACGCGGAGAGCGCCGCCCTGCGCGACGCCGGCCCGCTCGCGCGCGTGGAACTCCCCGGCGGGGTGCGGTGTTACGCGGTGACCCGCCACGCCGAGGCCAGGCAGCTGCTGACCGACGCCAGGCTGGTGAAGGACATCGACGTCTGGGGCGCCTGGCAGCGCGGCGAGATACCGCTGGACTGGCCGCTGATCGGGCTGGCCAACCCCGGCCGTTCCATGCTGACCGTGGACGGCGAGGAGCACCGCAGGCTGCGCACGCTGGTCGCGCAGGCGCTGACCGTGCGCCGGGTGGAACGGCTGCGCGAGGGCATCGAGAAGCTGACCAACGACCTGCTGGACGGCCTGGAGCGGCGGGCGGCCGGCACCGGGCCCGTCGACCTGAAGGCGGAGTTCGCCTATCCGCTCCCGATGAGCGTCGTCAGCGAGCTGATGGGCGTGGAGGCGGCCGACCACCCGAGGCTCAAGGCGCTCTTCGAGAAGTTCTTCTCCACCCAGACGCCGCCGGAGGAGGTGCCGGGGATGATGGCGGACCTCGGCGCGCTGTTCACCGGCGTCGTGGACGCGAAGCGGGCGAACCCCGGCGACGATCTGACCAGCGCGCTGATCGCGGCGTCGGAGGAGGGCGACCGGCTCACCTCCCAGGAGATCGTCAACACGCTCCAGCTGATGATCGCGGCCGGTCACGAGACGACCATCAGCCTGATCGTCAACGCGGTCGTCGCCCTGAGCACCCACCCCGAGCAGCGCGCACAGGTGCTGAAGGGGACGATCCCGTGGGAGAACGTGATCGAGGAGACCCTGCGCTGGTCGACCCCCACCTCGCACGTCCTGATCCGGTTCGCGACCGAGGACATCGCGGTGGGGGACGACGGCGACGTCCTCCCCCGGGGTGAAGCGCTGATCGTCTCGTTCGGCGCGATCGGCCGGGACGAGCGGCAGCACGGACCGACGGCGGGCGACTTCGACGCCACCCGCACCCCCAACCGCCACATCTCCTTCGGCCACGGCCCGCACGTCTGCCCGGGAGCCGCGCTCTCCCGGCTGGAGGCGTCGGTGGCGCTGCCCGCGCTGTTCGCCCGCTTCCCCGACCTCGACCTGGCGGTTCCGGCCGCCGAGCTGCGCAACAAGCCGGTGGTGACGCAGAACGACCTGTTCGACCTGCCGGTGCGGCTGCGCGCCTGAGCCGACCGCCTCCGCGAGGCGTCTTCCGTACGTGTGCACAGGAGCCCGCACCCCGGGTTCCTGTGCATACGCACGAAACCCGGCGGCCCCCGGAGGCCCCGGGCGCCGTCGATTCGTATGTCTTGATCAACCTCTTGACACGTCTCACCCGACGGACACGGATTACGGTGACGCGCCGGGAACGACTACGCTCCGAGCCGTGGCCGATATCCAGATTCCCGCTGACATCAAGCCCGCCGACGGACGTTTCGGCGCCGGCCCCTCCAAGGTACGGACGGAGGCGGTGGACGCGCTCGCCGCGACCGGCGCGTCCCTGCTCGGCACGTCCCACCGCCAGGCCCCGGTGAAGAACCTGGTCGGCGCGGTGCGGGACGGCGTGCGGAGCCTCTTCGACCTCCCCGAGGGGTACGAGGTGATCCTGGGCAACGGCGGCTCCACCGCCTTCTGGGACGTCGCGACGCACGGTCTGATCGAGAACAAGTCCCAGCACCTCTCGTTCGGTGAGTTCTCCTCGAAGTTCGCCAAGGCGGCCAAGCTCGCGCCCTGGCTCGCCGAGCCGACCGTCATCTCCGCCGACCCCGGCTCGCACCCGGACCCGGCGGCGGAAGCGGGCGTCGACGTCTACGCGCTCACCCACAACGAGACCTCCACCGGTGTCGCGGCCCCCGTCAAGCGGGTCGCCGGAGCCGACGAGGGCGCGCTCGTGGTGGTCGACGCGACGTCCGGCGCGGGTGGTCTGCCGGTGGACATCGCCGAGACGGACGTCTACTACTTCGCCCCGCAGAAGTCCTTCGCCGCGGACGGCGGCCTGTGGATCGCCGCCTTCTCGCCGGCCGCGCTGGAGCGCGCCGCCCGCGTGCACGGCTCGGGTCGTCACGTCCCCGAGTTCTTCTCGCTGCCGACGGCGATCGACAACTCGCTGAAGAACCAGACGTACAACACCCCGGCGCTGGCCACGCTCTTCCTGCTCAACGAGCAGCTGAACTGGCTCAACTCCCAGGGCGGTCTGGACTTCGCGACCGGCCGCACGGCCGCGTCCGCCCGTAACCTGTACGGCTGGGCCGAAGCCTCCAAGTACGCCACCCCGTTCGTGGTCGACCCGGCGAAGCGCTCGCAGGTCATCGGCACGATCGACTTCGCGGACGAGATCGACGCGACGGCGGTCGCCAAGGCCCTGCGCGCCAACGGCATCGTCGACACGGAGCCCTACCGCAAGCTGGGCCGCAACCAGCTGCGCGTGGCGATGTTCCCGGCGGTCGACCCGGCGGATGTCGCGGCCCTGACGGCCTGCGTGGACTACGTGATCGAGCGCCTCTGACCTCGAAGCCCGGCAAGAGGGCCCCGGCGGCGGTACTCCCGCGGCCGGGGCCCCTTGCTGTGTGCTCAGCCCTTGGAGCGCCCGCGCAGCCACCTGAAGCCGAAGAACAGCGCGGCGGCAGCGGCGAGGACGAACGCGCCGAGGGTGGCGTTCCCCTGGCCGCCGTCGGCGTCGTCCGTACCGCCGGAGCCCTTGCCCGCGTCACCCTCGGCGTCCGCGCCCGCGTCGGAATCGGCGTCCTTGGCGATGTCCACCCGTACCACGCCGCTGTCCTTGCCCTCCGTCCCGAACATCAGCGCGCGCCCGTCCGCCGTGTACGTCACCGACTCGGCCTGCCGCTGGAACGGGGCGCGCACCGCGCGGTGTTCACCGAGCCGGCCGTCCTTCCACTCGTATGTACGCGCGCTGAAGTACGAGCGGAACGTCAGCTCATCGCCGTCCGGGGAGAAGGCGCCGTCCGTCACCCAGGGCACCTCCCCGATCCGCCGGAAGGTGTTCGTACCGGACGCCGTCAGCTTCTCGGGACCTTCGTACAGCCCGCCGCCGCTCTGGTTCTTCGACGCGATGTAGACCCGCCCGGTCTTCGGGTGGACCATCATCGACTCGGCGTCGCGCGGCCCGTCCGCGTACCGCACGGTGAACTGCGTGGGGCGGACGGTGACGTCCTTGAGTTCCGCGGGCTCGGGAAAGCGGTAGATCCACACGTGGTCCCAGGAGCCGTTGAGGTTGTCGCCGATGTCACCGACGTACAGATTCCCGTCCGGGCCGAGGGAGATGGCCTCCGCGTCCCTGATCTCACCGATGCCCTCCAGCGTGACCGTCGCGACGGTCTCGCCGGTCCGGGAGTCGACGGCGTAGACGTAGGGCGGGTGGGCGCTGTCGTTGTGCGTCCAGTAGATGCCCGGGTGGATACGGCTGGCGGCCAGCCCGCTCGATTCGGTGATCCGCGGATCCTTGACGGTGAAGTCCCGATCGGGTGACGCCTCCGCCGCGGCCACGGCCGGAGAACCGCTCAGCAGGAGGACGGCGGTGGCGAGAACGGCGGCCGTACGGTGGGCGCGAGGAGCACGCGGACCGGAACGGCGCGGGAGCGGAAGCGAACGCATCCCCCCAGCCTGCCACCCCGGGCACGGGGGCCCATCGGCAAGGATGGCCGGATGCGATTCATGTGCGTGGGCGACTCCATGACGATCGGCCGCGCGGGCGACTTCACCTGGCGCTACCGGGTGTGGCAGCACCTCAGCGCCTCCTTCGGCGGACCGTTCCGGCTGGTCGGCCCCCGTACCGGGCTGTACGACAGCACGGCGGACGCGCCCGTCTCGGCCGACTACGCCGCCCCCGACTTCCCCGCCGAAGCGCGGGGGCATCTGGCGGGCTGGGGCGAGGGCTGGCGGCACATGGCGCCGCTGGCGCGGGAGGCGGTCGGCACACAGAGGGCGGACGTCCTGCTCGTCTCCCTCGGCCTGATCGACCTGGGCTTCTACACGGACAGTGCCCAGACCGAACGTCTCGTGCGCGCCTTCGTCGCCGCCGCCCGCGCGGCGAACCCGCGCGTGCGCGCCGTACTCCTGCCGGTGATACCCAACATCCGCGCCGAGTCGGACGCCGCCTTCGCCGCCGAGGTCGACCGCTTCAACGGGCTGCTGGCCAGGGCGGTGGCCGACCTGGACCGCCCGCAATCCCCCCTGCTCCTCGCCCCGCGCCCGCCGTCGTACTCCGTCCACCGGGACACGTACGACGGCACCCACCCCAACTCCGCCGGCGAACACAAGCTCGCCGCCGCCTTCACGGACACGATGCACCGGGCCTGGGGCCTGGGCGCGCCGTACGCGCGGCACAGCGGATCGCGCGCCGGGGCGCCGGGTCGGTGGTGACCGTGAGCGGAGTGATCCCGCGCCACGACCGTGGGACAGGCCCATGCCCGGTTCCGCTCCGGCCGCAGCGGGCTATACCTGAGCCATACCGCCGTCGATGCAGAGTTCCGCACCTGTCATGAAACTGCTCTCGTCCGAGGCGAGAAACAGCGCGCCATTGGCGATCTCCTCGGGAAGCCCGAGGCGGCCCATCGGGACAAGGGCGCTCATGTGGGCTCGGAGAGCTACTGGATCCTGACCGAAGTACTCGGCCTGTCCGTCGATGATGAGTGTGTCGATCGGCCCCGGACTCAGCACGTTGACCCGAAGACCCCGGTCGCCGAACTCCGCCGCCCATGTGCGCGCGTAGGAGCGCACGGCGGCCTTCGCCGCGCTGTAAGTCCCTGCCCCGGGATCCCCCTTGACTGCCGTGATCGAGCCCAGCAGAACGATCGAGCCGCCCGTTCGCAGAAGCGGCAGCGCCTTCTGGACGGTGAACAGTGCGCCGCGGGCATTGACGTCGAATGTGCGGTCGAAGTGCTTCTCGGTCACGTCCCCGAAGTTCATCCGCTCAATGCTTCCAGCGTTCGCGACGATCACATCGAGGTGCCCGCTCTCCTGACGGATGGCCTCGACCACATGGTCGAGATCACCCGACACCGTAACGTCCGCGGTGACCGCCGTGACATGTCCGTCAATGGAAGCCTTCGCGGATTCGAGCGCCTCCTTCCGTCGCCCCGTTATGTAGACGTGGGCGCCTTCACTTCCGAATCTCTGGGCAATCGCCAGACCAAGGCCCGCGCTCCCGCCAGTGACGAGGGCTACCTTGTTCGCGAGACGCATGCATTCTCCTTGAGTGGTGATGGCTGCGCTGGGCGTGCACCACGGTAGGACCGGGTCTCACATAGAGGCAAATAATGTCAACGTATACTCTGCATTGACATCTTCTATGTCATGTCGAAGGTTGGATTCGAATGAACCTGCGCCAGTACGAATACGCCCTGGCCGTCGCCGACGAGGGCTCCATGACAGCGGCGGCAGAACGTCTGCGGGTCACTCAGCCCTCCCTGTCGCAGCAGATCGGCGCCCTGGAGAAGCACCTCGGGGTGCAGCTGTTCACCCGCAACCCGAGCGGGGTGACGGTGACGGTGGCGGGGCGGGCCTTCCTCGCGGAGGCGAAGATCGCGACGACCGCGTCCCGGCGTGCCGTCACGGCCGCCCGCGCCGCCAACGGGGAACTGGCGGGCGAACTCATCATGGCTGTCCATATGGGCCTGGGAGCACGCCAACTGCCCGAGGTATTGGGGCAGTTGCGAAGTCGCCACCCGAAGCTACAGGTGACTCTCCACGAGGAGCCCGATCCCGCGGACATGGAACGACTGGTCCGCGAGGGAACCCTCGACATGGTCCTCGTGCACCGCATCCCCGCCGGGTGCACCTTCGACGTTCACCCTCTGGGCGAGGAAGCCTACGTCGCCATCCTGCCGAAGGGGCACCCGCTTCTCTCGGACGGTGCCGCCCCGCACCTGGAAGACCTGGCGTCGGAGGGGTGGATCCGGTTCCGGCGCGCCAGCCTGCTCGACGAGTACCTCGCCCGCCTGCTCGCCGACGCGGGCCTCAGCCCGCACACGGTGGCCCGAGCGTCACAGATCTCCACCGCGGTGCGGCTCGTGGCACAGGGCCTGGGCGTCACCGTGGTCCCGGCCTCGGCCATCCCCGAGGGCTTCGAAGAACTGGCCTGCCCGCTCCTGCCCTCCCTGACCGAGCCCGTCCTCGTCGGCGTGCGGCGCAATCCGGGTTCGGCGGAGACGGCCATGCTCGACCATCTCAGCCGGCAGAACTGGTGCGGTGGAGAACTCCTCGGTCAGCCCGCGACTGTCTGAGCGTTCGCTTTCCACGTTGAACCGACCAGGGAACGGCCTCGGGCCCCGAAGCCATTCACGATGCCGCCCTGGAACAAGGACGCCGCCGGCGTCTGTCCCGGGTCGTCAGGTCCGGGTCGGTGGCGCACTCACCGCCGCCGTCAGGAACGTGACCGCCCATCGCCGGGCCGCCTCGCCCGCCACCGGGGACACGCAGCCGGGGGAGGGCCGCTGGTGAGCCTCAAGGCGGTCGACGGCCGTCACGGCGAGGATCCCCCGCATCCGGAACCACAGCTCCTCCGGGGAAAGGCCGGGCAGTACGCGCGCGAAGGCCGCGAGGTAGCGCTCGCGGACGGAGCCCTCGGCCGGGCCGGTCCAGCTGCGCGCCTCCTCGGCCGGGTCGCTGAGGATCGTCACGATCAGCCGGGACGTCCGGGCGCCGCCCTCGTCCCCGGCCGGCGTCTCGTCGAACAGCGGCCCCACGAATGCCTCCACCAGTTCGCCGACCGGCGGGTCGGGGGTCCGGGCGAGCAGCCTGTCCAGCCCGGCGCACTGGGCGGCGTTGATGGGCTCGACCACGCGGCGGACCACCGCGGCCATCAGCTCCGCCTTCGAGCCGAAGTGGTAGCCGACGGCCGCCAGGTTCGCCCCGGCGAGTGTGGTGATCGCGCGGACCGAGGTGCCGCGGTATCCGTGCTCGGCGAAGAGGTACTCGGCCGCGTCGAGGATCTGGGTGCGGGTGTCTGGGGTCGCCACACGAGGGACTCTACATATGCTTGAATGAAACGAACGTATGAATCAAACGAACGTGTGAGAGAGGCTCCCATGAAGCTGCTCGTGTACGGCGCCGGGGTCTGCGGCAGCCTGTTCGCCGCCCACATGCACGAGGCCGGCCACGACGTCTCGCTCCTCGCCCGGGGCGAGCGCCTGACCGCCCTGCGCCGGCACGGAGTGCGACTCGCCGAGGAGGACGGCCCGGCTGTCGAGCGGGTGCCGGTACCGGTGGTCGAGCACCCGGACGGCGGGTACGACCTGATCACCGTCTTCGTCCGCACCCACCAGGTGGACGCGGTGCTGGAATCACTCGCCGGTGTCCAAGGGGACGTGCTGTTCCTGCTCAACTGGGCAGCCGGTCCGGAGACGCTGGGTGCGTTGCTCGGCCACGAGCGGGTGCTGCTCGGCTTCCCCGCGACCGGCGGCACGATGGACGGCGACGTGGTCCGCTACCGCAGGAGCAGTTTCGTCACCCGCCGGGTCGCGATGCCGATCGGTGAGCCCGACGGCCGTACGACCCCACGACTGGAACGGATCGTGGAGACGTTCCGTACCGCCGGGATCAACGCCAAGGCCCAGCCGCGGATGGCCGCCTGGCTCAGGACGCACGCCGCCTTCGAGGTCCCGCTCGGGCAGGCGGTACACGCGGCGGGCGGCCCGGTCGCGCTGGCCGACGACCCGGACGCGGTCCGCGGCATGCTCCACCTCATGCGGCAGAACCTCGCCGCGCTGGAGACGCCGCCGGTACCTCGCGCGTTCACCGCGTTGCGGGTTCTGCCGCGAGGGCTCCTCGTGGCCCTGCTCCGGCGCTTCCTGAAGAGCCCGACGGCCGTGCACAGCGGACTCAACGACTCCTCGCCCGCCACGGCGGCCGAACTCGACCGGCTGGCCGAACAGCTCCGTACCCCTGCGGGAGCCCGCTGAGACCACGCACACCACGGACGGCGACTAGTCGGCGGTGATCCGATTCCAGAAGTGGTGCGTAAGGCCGCTCACCGAGGAGGCCGACTCGATGGTGAAGCGGTCCTGAACCCCGGCCAGCCCGTCCCACATCGAGACCCCGGCGCCGAGGGTGATGGGCACGGTGACCAGGTGCATGAAGTCGATGAGGTCGGCCGCCAGGAACTGCCGGACGGTGGAGGGGCCGCCGCCGATGCGAACGTCCCGGCCGTCCGCGAGGTCCTGGGCGTAGGCGAGTGCGTCCTCGGGTGCGGCGTCGAGGAAGTGGAAACTCGTTCCGTTGCCGAAGTGGAGGGGTTCACGCCGGTGGTGGGTGAGCACGACCACGGGCGTACGGAAGGGAGGCTCGTCGCCCCACCAGCCCCGCCACTCGTCGTCGGCCCACTCGCCGGTCTGCGGACCGAATTTGCCCCGGCCCATGATCTCGGCCCCGATGCCCTGGCCCCAGGTGCTGGTGAGAGCGCGATCGAGGGTGATCGGGTCGTCCACGGCGTCCACACCGTGGATGACCCGCCCGTCGAACCGCGCGAACAGCCTCTCGGCGCCGCCGATGGGTGTGTCGATCGTGATCGTCTCGCCTGCGCTGTAGCCGTCGAGGGAGACATGGAAGTTCTGCACGCGGACCTTGGCCATGTGATGCACCTTCAGCGAGTGATTGCAATCTGCAACTGGTTGACGAACCCTACAGTTGCGAGTCGCGATAAGTCAGGAGGTGCGCGATGCGTGAGCAGCCGCGTTCGGGATGCGCGATCAACGCCGCAGTGGAGGTCCTGGGAGACCCGTGGACTCTGATCGTGCTTCGTGACGTGATCTTCGGTGGACGTCGCCACTTCCGCGATCTGATGACCCATAACGACGAAGGCATCGCGTCCAATATCCTCGCCGGCCGCCTGCGCAAGCTCGTCGAGGCGGGCCTGCTCAGCCGCGACGACGCCACGCGTGGCCGGAGAGCGACCTACACCCTCACCGAAGCCGGCATCCAGACTCTCCCCGTGATGGTCGCCCTCGGCACGTGGGGGCTGCGGCACCGGCCCACGACCCCGCAGCTCGCGGCACGTGCCCGCATCCTCGCGGAGGGTTCGCCGCACCTCGTGAGCGAGCTCATGGACGAACTGCGCGAGATCCACCTCGGCGTCACGCCCGAAACCCCCAAGAGCCCCACTGCTTCGGAGCGGTTGCGACAGGCGTACGAAGCCGCTCGGTCACAGGCTCACTGACGCGACCAGGTGAGACGGGCCGGCGCCCCGCTCAAGTGGCCTGTGCGACAAGCGCGATGACGAGGGCCGCGAGCGCGGCGGAGCACGCGAGGATCGTGAGTCCCCCGGCGATCACCATGACCATCACGCGCTTTCGCAGATCGGGTTCGTCGGTCATTCGGTGCGGACCGTCAGGACGAGCCCGAGCGCGATGAGCCCCCAGCAGCCCAGGACCGCCAGCCCCCACGCGATCCGGCCGGCCGTTCGTCTCGCCGCGCGGTTCACCGGGCCCACCGCACGTGTTCCGGCGCGACCAGCCACTCCGTACCGCCGTCCTCGGGCCGGAGGAACGCCGTGGGCCGCTTACGGCGCTCGCGGGGGAGGTCGGCGGGGTCCTCGTAGTCCAGGATCACGTCCCGCAGGACGCCGACGCGCCCCTCCTCGTCCTCCACCCGGCGGCCGACATCCGCCGCCGTGATCACTGGTGCCCCTCGGGGTGCCGCCGCAGGAAGACGTTGCAGTCGGACACCGTGGTCATATCCCCCACGACCCGCGCCCGTGCCCGGACGCCGGCGAGTTCGACGCAGCCGAGGCACCCCTCGACGGGCGCTGGATCCGCCTGCGCGGGCTCGGGGAGCGGCAGCTCAAGGGGCTCCGTCTGATACCTGGTCGGCTCGGTCATCTCCGTACCTCCGTCGTCCCCGGCCGGTACCACCGACCGACCGTCCGCGCGCACGTGCTCCGGTTCCGCCCCGGTAGTGGCGGCTCCACCCGCCGACCCCCGCCGCAACCCGGCCTCCACAGCGGCCAGCACCTCCGCCGTCGGCCTGACGTACGGCCCACGCGGCGCACCGTCCGGAAGCGGCGCCCACGCGGAGAACCACGTCTCGTCGGGGGTGCCCTCCCAGCGCGCCCGCCGCCGCTCGGCCACCTCTTGCGGGGTGAGGGGGGACCTGCGGGGCTGGGGGGTGTCGGGGGGAATGTGTTTGCGATTCACGATCCGCTCCTCTCTGTAGTCGCTTGACTACCGGGGGCGTTCAGCGTGGCGTAGAGTCCGGAACCATTCAACGTGTCAGCAACGGAAGAAAAATTGGTGGCGGCATGGTCAACCGCAAGGAGTTGCAACCGGACAGCAGCCCACAGGCAGCCTTTGGCGCACGCGTCCGCAGTTCACGAGAGGCGCACGGATGGAAGCAAGAGGATCTTGCCGAACGGACGGGCTACAGCAGTACGCATATCTCAGCCGTGGAAACTGGCCGCAAGGTGCCAACTCTTCGCTTCTCGCGTAGCGCTGACCTGGCTTTCGGAACCAGCGACACAGCCGACACTTTCGAGCGCCAGTGGCGCGAGATCCGCAACGGCAGCTTGCTGGAGGGCTTTCCCGAGTACGTCGGCCACGAGGGCCGGGCAGCGGAGATAAGGCTGTTTGAAATCGGGATCATCCCTGGGCTGTTGCAGACACCGGAGTACGCGTCGGTACTGGCCGAAAGTGCCGTCAAGCGGGGAGCGATCACACCCGAGCAGGCGAGCGAGCGAGTACAGATGGTCGCGGAGCGGAAAGCCGCGCTCGTCCGTCCGCGCCCGCCGCTGGTCTTCGTCGTGCTGGACGAAAGCTGCATCCGTCGGCCCATCGGGGAACCAGCGGTCATGGAGGAACAGTTGGCCTATCTGGCCAAGTTCGCCGAGCTGCCGAACACGGTGCTCCAGGTCGCCCCGTTCACCATGGGCGCCCGCCGTACGTTCGATCTGCCGATCTACATCCTGACGATGTCGGACCGCTCGCTCATGTCGTACGCGGAGTCGGCCCAACGGGGCCATCTCGACCGAGAAAGCACCTCGGCACTCCCGATGCTGACGGCCTACCATCAGTTGCAGGCCGAAGCGCTCTCCCAGGCGACATCAGTAGCCATGATCGAACAGTTACGAAAGGGCACCCCGTGACGACCGAGACCCCGCGTTGGTTCAAGTCCTCCTACAGCAACAACGGCGGCGCGTGCGTCGAGGTCGCCACCAACCTCACCGCCCCGCGCGGCATCGTCCCCGTCCGCGACTCCAAGACCAAGAGCGGCCCCGAACTCGGCTTCCCCGCCACCGCGTTCACCACCTTCATCGCGGGCATCAAGACCGGAGAGTTCCCCACCCTCTGACAGGAAGGGCACCCCGTGACGACCCAATCCCCCCGTTGGTTCAAGTCCTCCTACAGCGAGCACGGCGGCCAGTGCATCGAAGTCGCCACCAACCTCACCACCACGCACGGCACCGTCCCCGTACGTGACTCCAAGGACCCGAGCGGCCCGGTACTGGACTTCCCCGCCACCGCGTTCACCACCTTCATCGCGGGCGTCAAGACCGGAGAGTTCCCCACCCTCTGACACGAAGGGCACCCCGTGACGACCAAGATCCCGCGTTGGTTCAAGTCCTCCTACAGCGGCAACGGCGGCCAGTGCATCGAGGTCGCCACCAACCTCGCCTTCACACACGGCACCGTCCCCGTACGCGACTCCAAGACCAAGAGCGGCCCCGCACTCGGCTTCCCCGCCACCGCGTTCGCCACCTTCGTCACGGGCGTCAAGGCCGGAGCGTTCCCCACCGCGAGGCGCCCGCAGTAGCGGCGCGAAGAGCAACGGGCTTCACCAAATGTCCGCCGTCCGGCTCGGCGCCGAGGCGGTCGTGGTGGGCCGGTACGGGTTATGGCGGGTGGGGGCCGCCCCTCTCGGTTTGAGTTTCGCGCCTCCGGGCCGGGTGTAAAGGGCGCTCCTTCGTCGCGTCGGCTGCGCCGATTGCGCTGCGCTCCACCCTTGACACCCGTCCCTGCGGCGCAAGTGCAGGTACTCGGGAGGGGCGGCCCGGGGGGAAGGGTTCCCAGGGAAGGCAGGATCGCTGCGCGGGCCGGTCCCTGGCTGTCGGGCCGGTTCGCCCTGCGGGGCTGCGCGGTAGTTGGATGGGGTGGTGGCGCGTTCCGTCAAGCGTCCGTCGACCGGATGCTTGCTGGGACTCATGCCCCGCTGGTCACCGTGGTGGGGGGTGCCCGGAATCTGACAGAGATCTCCCGCCCGCTCGGGGGCCGAGGTCCGTCGAGTGCGACGTGAGAGCCACTGCGAGGCCGTCTGGGCACCGCAACGTCACACTCCACGGGATCTCGGCACCCACCCTCACCAAGATGCCCCATATGCCCTAACTTGGCAGGGCGTTGAGGCTCCCCTCCAACCCGTCATGTGTCCCCGGCTGCACAAACCGCGCTCTACAGCACACCGACTCCCTTCAGGAGCCCACTCGGTGCCACACAAACCTCAGCTGCCCCACCCCTCCCACCACACAGTGACCAGCGGGGCATGCATCCCAGCACACAGCAGACGGAGCGCCGCTAAGCCGGGGCCGGGCCACCCCACACCACTGCCGCGCAGCCCCGCAGGGCGAACCAGCCCGACAGCCAGGGACCGGCCCGCACAACGATCCTGCCTTCCCTGGGGAACCCTCCCCCCGGGGCCGCCCCTCCCAAGTACCTGCACTTGCGCCGCAGGGCCGGGTGTCAAGGGTGACCGAAGGTCATCGCGCAGCGACGCGACGCAGGAGCGCCCTTTACACCCGGCCCTGCGGCGCGAAACTCAAACCGAGAGGGGCGGCCCCCACCCGCCATCAACGCCCCCGTCCACCACGCTTACCCCTCGGTCCGAACCCGCAGCACGCAACGCAACAGTGACCAGCGGGGCATGAAACCCAGCAAACATCCGGCCGTCAGCCGCCAAGACCACCCGGGCCACCCCACACAAAGTGTGCGCCCCGCACGCACCGCCCACGCCGCCCGCCCCGCCCGCACCGCCCACGCCGCCCACGCCGCCCACGCCGCCCACGCCAAGCCCCGCACGCCGCCCCCGCACCAGCACGTACCTCGTCGTACTCGCGGTGATGGCGGCGCTGGGTGCGCTGTGCGTCACCCACCTGAGCCTGATCGAGACTGCGGCCCGGGCACACGTCGGCGTCGGACTGGCCCTGCTCACCGCAGGGTTCATCATCCTGTTCGTATTCCTGGTCGACTCTGCCTAGCGGGCCTGGAAGCAAGCCCCGTTCCGACCGCCCGACCCGGAAGGCGCCCATGAGCCCTGCACACACCGCGAGCACCCCGAGCACCCCGAGCACCACCGACTCCCTCGCCCCCCAACCCCTCGCCCCCCACCCCCTCCACACCCTCTACCCGCCCATCGACCCCTACGACCACGGCATGCTCGACGTCGGTGACGGCAACCTCGTCCACTGGGAGGTCTGCGGCAATCCGCAGGGCAAACCCGCGCTCGTCGTCCATGGCGGTCCCGGGTCCGGTTGCACCCCGTACGCCCGGCGGTTCTTCGACCCGGAGCGCTACCGCGTCGTCCTGTTCGACCAGCGCAACTGCGGGCGCAGCACACCGCACGCGAGCGATCCCGCCGTCGACATGCGCCACAACACCACCGACCACCTCATCGCCGACATGGAGCGGCTGCGCACCCGCCTCGGGATCGAACGCTGGCTTCTGTACGGCGGCTCCTGGGGCTCGACGCTGATCCTCGCGTACGCCGAACGCCATCCCGAACGCGTCTCGGAGATCGTCATCCCGTCCGTCACCACCACCCGCCGCTCCGAGATCGAGTGGCTGTACGGCGGCGCGGGGGCGGTCTTCCCGGCCGAGTGGCACCGTTTCCGTACCGGCGCCGGCCTCCCGGCGGACGACAGCAGGACCGGCTGGTCGGGGCCCGCCGCCGACCGGACCGGCGTGGTCCAGGAGACTCTGCGCGCGTACGCCCGCCTCACGGAGGACCCCGACCCCGCCGTGCGGGACCGGGCCACCGCCGACTGGGCCGCCTGGGAGGACGCCGTGCTCTCCCAGGAGCCGAACGGCTCCCCCACCATCTACGCCGACCGTCCCACGGCCGACCTCAAGGCGTTCGTACGGATCTGCGCGCACTACTTCTCGCACGGCGCCTGGCTGGAGGAGGGCGCGCTCCTGCGGGACGCGGGACGGCTGGCGGGCATCCCCGGTGTGCTCGTGCACGGCCGGCACGATCTGGCCGGGCCGCTCGGCACCGCCTGGGAGCTGGCCCGCGCCTGGCCCGGCGCGCGGCTGGCCGTCGTCCAGGACGCGGGCCACAAGGGCAGCGAGGCCCAGCGCGGCGAAGTGCGCGCCGCGCTCGACGCGTTCGCGAGCTGACCCAAAGGCCCCCAAAGACCCCCGACGCCCCCAATGCCCCCGGCGCCCCCGATCCCCCCGATGTCCCCGTCCTGACGGCCCGCCGACCGTCGGGACGGGGACAGCCGGAACGAGCCGCCCGCCCGCTACCTCACGAGGGGGTTCCGCCCGCAAAGATCACCTGGGCCCCCAGGTCGCACCAGACCGTGGACGTACCACCCGACGCGGCACGATTGCCGAAGTGCCGGTAGACGAGATCGCCCTTCTTGCAGTCGATGATGCCCGTGAAGGTGGACCCGTTGCAGGTGATGGCCGCCCCCTTGTGGCCGCCGCTGCCGGTCTGAAGCCGGTGGGTACAGGTGAGCGCGGTGGGGGCGGAGGGGGCGGTGAGCGCGGTGGGGGCACTGGAGGCAGCGGGGAACTCCGGCGCGGCCGTCGCCGGCGCCGCCGTGATCAGCAGCCCGCCCGCGCCAAGGGCCAGCGTCGCGCCGATGGCGGCGATGGTGCGTCGTGCACGAGAAATCAAGGAAACCTCCGGTGTTCCGGTGTGATGACGGGACACGAGGGACCGACGCGCCCAGCCACTCAGCCACTCAGCCACTCGACTCGGCCGTTCGGTCACTCAGGGTTGAGGTTGATCACAGAGAGGGGTCGCCATGCCTGACCTGTGAACAATGGCTTGAAAGCATGCAATCGACCGATTTATGACAGCGCTCGCGGGCCGCCACGCAGGCCGCCACAAGGCGTAGTCGGTCTTGCCTTGAGTGCGCTCGAACGAGTTGGCTGTGGAGTCATGAAGTACACGCAGCTCGGACGCACCGGACTCAAGGTCAGCCGACTCGTCCTCGGGACGATGAACTTCGGCCCTCTCACCAATGAGGCCGACAGCCACGCGATCATGGACGCCGCTCTCGACGCGGGTATCAATTTCTTCGACACCGCCAATGTCTACGGGTGGGGCGAGAACAGGGGCCGTACGGAGGAGATCCTCGGCACCTGGTTCGCCAAGGGCGGCGACCGCCGCGACAAGGTCGTGCTCGCCACCAAGGTCTACGGGAACATGAGCAAGTCGGACGGCGAGGCGTGGCCCAACCACGACAAGCTCTCGGCCCTCAACATCCGCCGCGCGGTCGACGCCAGCCTCAAGCGGCTCCAGACCGACCACATCGACCTTTACCAGTTCCACCACATCGACCGCGCCACCCCGGTCGAGGAGATCTGGCAGGCCATCGACACCCTGATCCAGCAGGGCAAGATCCTCTACGCGGGCTCCTCCAACTTCCCCGGCTGGAAGATCGCCCAGACCAACGAGACGGCCCGCCGCCTCGGCTCGTACGGCCTCGTCAGCGAGCAGTGCCTGTACAACCTCGTCGAGCGCCGCGCCGAGATGGAGGTGATCCCCGCCGCGCAGGAGTACGGCCTCGGGGTCATCCCGTGGTCGCCGCTGGGCGGCGGGCTGCTGGGCGGCGCGATCCGCAAGGAGCGCGAGGGCGGATCGAGCAGCCGGTCGGCCGACAAGCTGGCCGATTCGCCGCTGCGCGCGCAGGTCCAGGCGTACGAGGACCTGCTCGACAAGCACGGCATCGACCCGGGCGAGGCCGCTCTGGCCTGGCTGCTGACCCGCCCCGGCGTGACGGGCCCGATCGTCGGGCCGCGCACGGCGGAGCAGTTGGAGTCGGCGCTGCGGGCGGTCGAGCTGGAGCTGTCCGAGGAGGTCCTGTCCTCGCTGGACGAGATCTTCCCGGGCCCGGGGCCGTCGCCCGAGGCGTTCGCCTGGTAGCAGGCGGCCGGCTGGGGCCTCTCGTCTGGATCTTGCCGGGCTCGCGGGCTCCGGTGCCGCGCCCGATCCGGACGAAAGGCCCCGGCCAGGGTCTGTCGCGAAAGTGGATCCAGGTCGTAGATCGAGCGGTCCGTGCGACGTGGCGGTCTGCCGAACGGCCAGTGGGAGCGTCAGCAGAATCTAGAGAATCAATTGACTTCTCGTGATTCCCTCTTAGGGTTGGGGAGAGTCGCAGACTTCAGGCGGCCCTGAGCGGGTGACGGCTGCCCAGGGGCGAGCACAGTCGGCGTCAGGGCCCAGTGGACTCCCGCTGCTCTCGCGTGACTCGGCAGAACGAGCCACGGCGCTTCCTCTCCATCCGGCCGACGGAGGTCATTCCATGAGCGCACGACTGCCGCTTCGCCTGCACCACTACGGCTGGATAGTCGACGATCAAGAAGTCAACCGGCAGTTCTATGAGGACGTCATAGGTCTGCCTCTGCTCGCCACCTGGACCGAGATCGAGGCGATCAACGGGTCCGAGTACGCGCTGTCCCACACCTTCTACGGTTTGGCTGACGGAAGCGCCCTGGCCTTCTTCCAGATGGGTGACCCTCAGGCCCAGCAGCAGTTCAAGCCCGAGTTCGGCCCCACCCCGATGCGCCACGTCGCCCTGAAGGTCGAGCGGGAGACCCAGGACGCCATTCGAGAGCGCCTCGCTGGGGCCGGCTACGCAGAGCCCAGCACGTTCGTGGTGGATCACGGCTACTGCGTCTCGCTCTACACAGTGGATCCGAACGGGTTGCAACTCGAGTTCACTGTCGACCATCCCGACGTGGAACGCATCAACGCCGAGCGGCTTCGCACGGCGCACGCCGATCTTGCCCGCTGGCTCGACGGTGACCACAGCAGCAACAACGCGTGGCGCACCCAGGCGCCCTGAAGGCCGGACGAGTTCTGTCACACGCTGTTGACCGGCGACCGCGCGAGCGAGCCTCCTCATCGCGGCAGCTTGCCTCTCGGACTTCCGCAGACCTCACGAGCGAGCTGACGGGGTGGGCTCGGCCCGAGGGCAGCAACGCGAGGCAACCACCCGAGCTGAACACGGGGATGCCCTGCCAGGTCGACCGGACCATCCCCTGCTCAGTGCGCGTCCATCGGCGCTTCCTCCCGAAGGGGAGGGAAGAAACGATCGTGCCGGCCGGTCCCAGGGGCCGACACGTATGGCTGCCGGCGACGTCTGGTGGAATTCTCCGCGCCTCAAGCAGGCCGGCCGGTGCCGTGTGAACGCGGGGGGGAAGATCAGTTGTGTGCTTCCACCGGGGCGATCACTTCGCTCAATGCGTCAGTGGTGCGCTGAATGTGTTGAGCGGTCAGGCACGCTGCGGTCAACTCGTCGCGAGCCACCACTGCGTCGAGGATCTGGCGGTGTTCGAGGGCGGCGTCGCGGTCGGTGTCCAAGGAGGTCGCCCCGGGCGCCCACCGGTAGAGCGAAGCGGACTCCCGCAGGGACGTGGCGACGGACAGGAGCGTTCCATTCCGGCAGCCTTGCAGAGTCGCGGCGTGGAACGCCTCGTGCGCGTCCGCCCAGGCTTCGTTCAGCTTCCCGGCCTTCGTCACCCTGGGCGTCTGGACGAGAGTGTGGTGAGCGGCGATCACCGAGGATTCCCATTCCAGGTCGCCACGCGCGATCGCATGGCGAATGAGAACGCCCTCGATCTCGATCCTGGCCTCGGTGATCTCTCGGAACTCGACCAGGGTCAGCGTGCGAACGCGGAAGCCCTGTTGCGGGAGGGCCACGGCCAGGCCCTGCTCAGCCAAACGTACGAGAGCCTCGCGGACGACCGACTGACTGACGGTGAAGCGGTTGGCCAGATCGACGAAACGCAGGCGGGAACCCGGCGGGAGCGTGCCGCGCAGGATCTCCCCGCGGACTCTCTCGTAGACAAGCTCGGACCGGGTGGTCGAGGTTCGGCTGGGCATGGGCTGATTCTATCTGGCACCGGGAATGGGGAACTATCTCGTGATACTGGTCTGGTTCGTCACTTCCAGGACCTGTCGTCAGACGTCACGCCCACGGCGGGAGTGATGCGAGGGCGATGGCTGCTTCCCAGGGCTCGGGCAAAGGCGAGCTGACGGCCGAGTCCGTCGCAGGCCAGGTGAGTCTTGCTGGTCGGACCGGCTCCGGCCCGACCGGGGGAGGGTCGAAGCGCCGAGGCGAAGCGAGTGCGGCGCACCGGACGTCGCGAACCCCGCCCTCCGGGCGGACGGCGCCATGTGCCGGACACGGCCTAGCCGACAGCGGCCGCCACGGCGATGATCGCGAACATCAGCACAAGCACGCCGGCCATGATGCGGTTACGGGTTTTGGGGTCCACGCGTCGAGCCTAACGGCCGCAGGTGGCAGCACCGTCGCCCGGGTGCCCCCGCGCGGCCCTGCCCAGGCGGCAGCGCGCGATCGTTTCGTACGAGGGCCGCTCCCCCGGCTCCCCGGAGACCGGCAGCCGGCTGTGGACGAGAGCCAGCTCGCGCACCTCCCGAGGCATGGGGCTCCTCACGCTCATGGAAACGATTCCGACAGGTTCCCTCGCGGCTGAGCCCGGAAAAGCGGCGGCCCCGACCGGAACCCGCCCGGTCGGGGCCGCCGCACGCTCACGCGGCCGTCGCCAGCTCGCGTTCCTTCGGTACGAACGCCATGTGCGGGCGTCCGCCGCGCAGGTCGACCTTCAGCCGTACCCCCGCCACCCGGGTCAGCACCAGACCGACGGCCGCCGCCGCGATCAGGGAGACCACGCCGCCCGCAGCAAAGCCGATGCGGGCGCCGTAGGTATCGGTGACCCAGCCGAGGAGCGGGCCGCCTATGGGGGTCCCGCCGACGAAGACCATCATGTAGAGGCTCATCACCCGGCCGCGCATCTCCGGGTCGGAGGCCATCTGGACGCTCGTGTTGGCGCTGACGTTGACCGTCAGGCCGATCATGCCGATCGGCAGGAGCAGCAGCGAGAACAGCCAGACGGACGGCGAGACGGAGACCAGGATCTCCAGCAGGCCGAACCCCATCGCCGCGAGGACCAGCATCAGGATCCGGCTGGAGCGGCGGCGGGCGGAGAGCAGGGCGCCCGCGAGAGAGCCCGCCGCCATCAGGATGTTGAAGAAGGCGTACATGCCGGCGCCGCCGTGGAAGATCTCGTGGGCGAAGGCCGTCAGCCAGATCGGGAAGTTGAAGCCGAACGTGCCGACGAAACCGACCAGGACGATGGGCCAGATCAGTTCGGGACGTCCGCGCACATAGCGCAGCCCCTCCCTGAGCTGGCCCTTTCCGCGTGGGACGAGGACGGACTTGTGCAGCTCGTGCTGGCGCATCAGGAGGAGTCCGGCCAGCGGGGCGATGAAGGACAGGCCGTTCAGCATGAAGGCCCAGCCACTGCCGACCGTGGTGATCAGTACGCCCGCCACCGCCGGGCCGATGAGCCGGGCGGACTGGAAGTTGGCCGAGTTGAGGCTGACCGCGTTGCGCAGTTGGTCGGGGCCGACCATCTCGGAGACGAAGGACTGCCGGGTGGGGTTGTCGATGACCGTGACCATGCCGAGCATGAAGGCGATCAGATAGACGTGCCAGACCTGGACGTGCCCGGAGAGGGTCAGTACGGCGAGGGAGATCCCGCACAGCGCCATCGCGCTCTGGGTGAAGAGCAGGAGCTGACGCTTGGGGTAGCGGTCGGCGATGACTCCGCCGTACAGGCCGAAGAGCAGCATCGGCAGGAACTGGAGGGCTGTCGTGATGCCGACGGCCGCCGATGACCCGGTGAGGCTGAGGACCAGCCAGTCCTGGGTGATGCGGGACATCCACGTACCGATGTTGGAGACGACGGCGCCCGTCGCGAACAGACGGTAGTTGCGGATCTTCAGCGACGAGAAGGTGCCGCCGCTGCCGCCGGTTCCGGCCTCGCGCGTCTCGGCCGTCTCGGCCGGTGCCTCGGAGGTGGTGACATCGGGTGTGACGACGTCACGTGCGGTGGCGTCGGGCGCGGTGCCCTCGGGTGTGGTGGCCTCGGGCCCGGTCCGGCCGTCCCGTATCGGGCTTCCGGGGGCCGGGCTGTCATGCGTGGTGCTGTCGTGCGTCCTGCTGTCGTGGGTGGATTTCGGTGCGGGGGCGGAGTCTGCTCCGGATCCCGTACTCAATGGGGGTTCGCCTCCTGACGGCGCGCGGATTACAAATGGGCGAGCTTCTCCAGCACGGGGGCGGCAGCGCGCAGCTTCGCCCACTCGTCCTCGTCCAGGCCCTCGGCGAGGGACGCCAGCCAGACGTTGCGCTTGCGGCGGCTCTCTTCGAGCATCGCCTCGGCCTGCTCGGTCTGGCTGACCACCTTCTGCCGACGGTCGTCGGGGTGCGGCTCCAGCCTGACGAGACCCTTCGCTTCGAGCAGCGCCACGATGCGGGTCATCGACGGCGGCTGCACGTGCTCCTTGCGGGCCAGCTCGCCCGGGGTGGCCGAGCCACAGCGGGCGAGGGTGCCCAGCACCGACATCTCGGTCGGGCTCAGCGATTCGTCCACACGCTGGTGCTTCAGACGCCGGCCCAGCCGCATGACGGCGGAGCGGAGAGCGTTCACGGCGGCGTCGTTCTCGTTGTCGTCGCCGTGGGGCAGGTCAGACATGTTTGTTAGGTTAACTCATTACCCATGCTAAATACCACCGGGAAGACGACACCCTCTCACGGCACCTCGTACCGTGACCGGGCAGTCACTCGTACGAGTGAGCTTGCTCCGGAAAGTGTCGCGACGAGCCGCAATCAACCCTGAACCTGGTCCGTATGGGATCGACAGTGCTCAGCCTGCGGATAGATGGTGAGCTGCTCGACCGGCTCCGGCAGCATGCCGCCAGACGCGGAATGAGCGTCCAGGACTATGTGGCCCAGACGCTCATTCGCGATGATTTCGACGAACGCTTCAAAGTGGCGGTCGACGAGACGGAGAAGTTCTACGGCGTGACGTGACGCCGGAACGAAGCGGAACGGACAGCGGCAGACCCCGCCCCCGACCCCGACCCGGTCACGTCAGCCCCAGCGCCGGCATCGCGTAGTAGAAGACGAACACCGCCGACACGGCGTACATCGCCACCGGCACCTCGCGGCCCCGCCCGGTCGCCAGGCGCAGCACGCTGAAGGTGATGAAGCCGATGCCGATGCCGTTGGTGATCGAGTAGGTGAACGGCATCATCACCATGGCCAGGAAGGCCGGTACGGCGATGGTGAAGTCGCCCCAGTCGATGTCCCGTACGGACCCGGCGAGGATCAGGAAGCCGACCGCCACCAGGGCGGGCGTCGCCGCCTGGGACGGGACCATCGTCGCCAGCGGCGTGAGGAACAGCGCCACCGCGAAGAGCGCGCCGGTCACGACGGATGCCAGGCCCGTCCTGGCGCCCTCGCCGACCCCGGCCGTGGATTCCACGAAGCAGGTGTTCGCCGAGGCGGAGCCGGCGCCGCCGGCCGCGACCGCGATGCCGTCGACGAAGAGGACCTTGTTGATCCCGGGGAGGTTGCCCTTCTCGTCCATCAGCTTGGCCTCGTCGCCGACGCCGAGGATCGTGCCCATCGCGTCGAAGAAGCAGGACAGCAGCACGGTGAAGACGAACAGCAGGCCGGTGAGCACGCCGACCTTCTCGAAGCCGCCGAAGGGGCTGAAGTGCCAGAAGAGGCCGAAGTCGGGGCTGGAGACCGGGTTGCCGGGCCACTTCGGGGTGGTCAGGCCCCAGCTGGGCACCTTCACGAGCGAGTCGATGATCATCGCGAGCACGGTCATCGCGACGATGGAGATCAGGATCGCGCCCCGCACCTTGCGGATGATCAGGACGATCGTGAGCAGCACCCCGAGGGCGAAGACCAGGACCGGCCAGCCGTGCAGATGGCCGTTGCCGCCGAGCTGGAGCGGGACGGTGGTCTGCGCGACGTCCGGGATGCGGGAGACGAAGCCGGAGTCGACCAGGCCGATCAGCATGATGAACAGGCCGATGCCGATCGCGATGCCCTTGCGCAGTCCGGTGGGCACCGCGCTCATCACGCGCTCGCGCAGCCCGGTCGCCACCAGCAGCATCACCACGAACCCGGCGAGGACGACCATGCCCATGGCGTCGGGCCAGCTCATCCGGGGGGCGAGCTGGAGGGCGACGATCGTGTTGACGCCGAGACCGGCCGCGAGCGCGATCGGCACATTGCCGATGACGCCCATGAGGAGGGTGGAGAAGGCGGCGGTCAGCACGGTCGCGGTGACCAGCTGGCCGTTGTCGAGCTGATGCCCGTACATGTCCTTCGCGCTGCCGAGGATGATCGGGTTCAGCACGATGATGTAGGCCATCGCGAAGAAGGTGGCGAATCCGCCGCGTACCTCACGACCGACGGTGGAGCCGCGCTCCGAGATCCTGAAGTAGCGGTCGAGTCCGCCGGACGGCTGTCCGGAGCCGGAAGCCGGGGGCTGGGCGTCGGAACCGACCGGAGCGGTGGCCGAGGATGGCATGCGGGACCTCAGTCGTCATACGGGAGGGATGGGGGGACGCGCGGCGACGGTGACGCGGCTGACAGCGGGCAACAGACAACAGGGCTGACCGATTCTGGATGGTCGAACGAACAAAACAAGTCAGCCAGCAAACGGTTTCAGTATGAATACATCAGTATGAATATGGGAACCCAAGATCGCTATCTCCGCGCGTAGACCCTTGTGTCATCTGCTCCGTTCCACCCCGCTCGCACCCGCCCGCACCCCCGCCCACCCCACGGACCGGCACGGCGGCACCCCCGCGCACACCCCCGCATAGACTGACCTCCATGAGCGGCTTTCTGACGGGAAACCCCCGGCACCCGGCACCCGAGCCCCTGGAGGGGCCGGTCGTCGGCACCGTCACGGGCGGCACGATCATCTGGTTCGCGCTCTTCCTCCTCCAGCTCCCGTTCTACGGCTGGTACAGCGACCACGGGCACGTCTGGCTGATCTGGACCTGTCTCGCCGGCACCGGACTCGGCCTCATCGGCATCTGGTACGTACGCGGCCGGGACGCGGCCCTCAAGCGCGCGGCGGCCGCCGAAGACTCCGGGGCAGGGGCAGGGGCCGGGCCGGACCCGGAAGGAACCGACGGCTGAGGCCCTGGTCGTACCGGTCCCGCCAGTCACACCCGTCACGTCAGTCACACCAGAAGACCGTGCCCGCACCCTGCCCAAAGTGCCGTTCCGGCGGCCGGGCCCTCCTGCCTGGGTACGATCCTCGTCGTCCCGGAGTCTGATCTTCTGCCTGGTCGGCGGGTGAAGCCGCCCCTCCGGCCTTACCGTCATTACCATGACGCAGCGGGCGAAGATCGACACCGACGGCCCCGAGCCCCATGGCCCCGAGCCGCACGGCCGTGGATCGCATGGCCCGGCCATCGACGCGGGCGCCGAACTCGACCCCGTGCACCCCATGCAGCCGCCCGAGCCCGCAGGCCGGCACACCGGTCTGACAGCGGCCGAGGTGGCGGAACACGTCGCGCGGGGCGAGATCAACGACGTACCGGTCCGCAGCAGCCGCTCCACCGCCGAGATCGTCCGGGGCAACGTCTTCACCCGCTTCAACGCGATCATCGGCGTGCTCTGGGTGATCATGTTCTTCGTCGCGCCGATCCAGGACACCCTCTTCGGGTTCGTGATCATCGCCAACACCGGTATCGGCATCATCCAGGAGCTGCGCGCCAAGAAGACCCTCGACGGTCTCGCGGTCATCGGCGAGGCGAAGCCGACCGTACGGCGGGACGGCGTCGCGGCCGAGATCTCCACCTCCGAGATCGTCCTCGGGGACCTCATCGAGCTGGGGCCGGGCGACAAGGTCGTGGTCGACGGCGTGGTGGCGGAGGCCGACAGCCTCGAAATCGACGAGTCGCTCCTCACCGGCGAGGCCGACCCCGTACTGAAGCGCCCCGGCGACACGGTGATGTCCGGCAGCTTCGTGGTCGTGGGCGGCGGCGCGTTCCACGCGACGAAGGTCGGCCGCGACGCCTACGCCGCGCAGCTCGCCGAGGAGGCGTCCCGGTTCACGCTGGTCGACTCCGAGCTGCGCAACGGCATCAGCACCATCCTCAAGTACGTCACCTGGATGATGATCCCGACCGCGCTCGGGCTCATCCTCAGCCAGCTCGTCGTCAAGCAGAACGACTTCAAGAACTCGATCGCCAGGACCGTCGGCGGCATCGTCCCGATGATCCCCGAGGGGCTGGTGCTGCTCACCTCCGTCGCCTTCGCGATCGGCGTCATCCGGCTCGGCCGGATGAAGGTCCTCGTCCAGGAACTGCCCGCCATCGAGGGGCTGGCGCGCGTCAATGTCGTCTGCCTCGACAAGACGGGCACGCTCACCGAGGGCGGGATGGACGTCAGCGAGCTGCGACCGCTGGGCGGCGCGGACGAGGCGTACGTACGGCAGGTGCTCGGCGCGATCGGCGCCTCCGATCCGCGCCCCAACGCCAGCCTCACGGCGATCAACGACGCCTATCGCGGGGACCGGGGCGAGTGGCCGGTGACGGCGGCGCTGCCCTTCTCTTCCGTACGCAAGTACAGCGGCGCGGCGTTCGAGGAGGCGGCCGGCCGGCCGGCGCGCTGGCTGCTCGGCGCGCCCGATGTGCTGCTCGGCGAGGACGACCCGGCCCTCACCGAGGTCGACCACCTCAACCAGCAGGGCCTGCGCGTCCTGCTGCTCGCCCGCGCCCATGCCGAACTGGACTCCCCCGAAGCTGCGGCGGGCGCGGAGCCGACCGCGCTGGTGGTCCTGGAGCAGCGGCTGCGGCCCGACGCGGCCGAGACCCTCGCGTACTTCGCCGACCAGAACGTCGCCGCCAAGGTCATCTCGGGCGACAACGCGGTCTCGGTCGGCGCGGTCGCCGCGAAGCTGGGGCTGGCGGGCGCGGAGCACACCGTCGACGCGCGGCGGCTGCCGGCCGGTCAGGAGGAGATGGCCGGGGCGCTCGAATCGGGCGCGGTCTTCGGCCGGGTCACCCCGCAGCAGAAGCGCGACATGGTCGGCGCGCTGCAATCGCGCGGCCATACGGTCGCGATGACCGGGGACGGCGTCAACGACGTCCTCGCGCTCAAGGACGCGGACATCGGCGTGTCGATGGGCTCGGGGTCGGAGGCGACGCGGGCGGTCGCGCAGATCGTCCTGATGAACAACAGCTTCGCGACGCTGCCGTCCGTGGTGGCCGAGGGCCGCCGGGTCATCGGCAACATCACCCGGGTGGCGACCCTCTTCCTCACGAAGACGGTCTACTCGGTGCTGCTGGCGATCCTGGTGGCCTGCTTCCAGGTGGAGTACCCGTTCCTGCCGCGCCATCTGACGCTGCTGTCGACGCTGACGATCGGCATCCCGGCGTTCTTCCTGGCGCTGGCGCCGAACACGGAGCGCGCGCAGCCGAACTTCGTGCGCCGGGTGATGCGTTACGCGATTCCCTCGGGCCTGATCGCGGGCATCGCCACGTTCGTCACGTACCTGATCGCCCGCAGCTACTACACCGGTCCCGACTCCCTGGAGGCGGAGACCAGCGCGGCCACGCTCACGCTGTTCCTGGTCTCCATCTGGGTGCTGGCGATCGTGGCCCGCCCGTACACGTGGTGGCGGGTGGCGCTGGTGGTCTCGATGGGGGTGGCGTTCCTGGTGGTACTGGCGGTGCCCGCGCTTCAGCACTTCTTCGCGCTGAAGCTGGTGGGCGCGGTGATGCCGTGGACGGCGGTGGCGATCGCGGTGGTGGCGTCGGCGGCGCTGGAGTACTGCTGGCGGCTGGTGGGGCGGAAGATGCCCGCGTGACGATGTCCGCATGAGGGTGTCCGCGTGACGATGTCCGCATGAGGGTGCCCGCGTGAAAGTGGACGTCACGGAGGAGGGGCCCGGCAGACAATGCCGGGCCCCTCCTGCTTGGTTATGCGGGTGATACGCGGGTGATGCGTCCTACTTCTTGATCTTGACGAGGGTGCCCGCCGCGTTGACCGCCGGAGTGGTCGTCGTACCGGCGAAGCTCCAGCGCCAGTAACCCTCGGCCGTCGTCTTCGTGGTGGTGGTCTTCAGCGCACCGGTGTTGGAACCCTTGACCGTCTTGATGGTCGTGTAGGTGGAGCTGTTCTTCTTACGGAACTGGAGCTTCACGGACTGCCCCGCGTACCCCGCGTACTTCGCCGTGTCCCAGTTGGCACGCGACAGCTTCCCCGTGACCGTGAGGGTCTTGCCCTTCTTGACCGGCTTCGGGGTCGCGGCGACCGTCAGCTTGGACAGCCGCTGGAGCCGGATCTTGGTGTAGTTGTCCTTCTGGACGTACGAGTCGTCCTTGGCGATCGCGAGCGCGCCGACCTTCCAGTTCGTGGCGTCCGTGTTGATCAGCCAGGCCGGGTCGACCGTGATGGAGAGCGTGCAGGTCGAGGTGGTGGCGTTGGCCGCCTTGCACGACGCCTTGTCCTCGTTCTGCTCGAACCAGAAGAGGTCGTCGGCGTTCTCGTCCTGGAGATCGGAGCCGATCCACAGGATGGTGGCGGCGTCGGCGATGCCCGAGGGGTGCGACGCGGTGATCGCGATCGACACCTTCTTGGCGGCCGTGGTGCCGACGATGATCGGCTTGCCACCGTTCACCACGGTCTTGCTGATCACCGGCGCCTCGGCGGCCTTCGCCGCGAAACCCTGCGCCTTCGGCGTGTGCGCGGTGGCGGAGCCGCCCTGCCACGACCAGCCGGCGAGCGGGGCGGGCACGCGGTCGCCGGACTGCGCGGCCTGCGAGGCCGGCACGGCGAGAGCGGACAGGGCCAGGGCGCCGGAGACAACGGCAACAGTGGCGCGCGTACGCATGTGTTTCCCCCAGTGGAGACGGGGCCTCGCGGCGCGTTGTCCGCCGCGGCGGGGCCCATGTGTCAATCGGATCCGCGGAGCTGCCGATCCGACTGACCAGACCGGAGACACACACGAATGGTTGTACAAAAATATGAAGTAATTGCGAAGATCGTTTATTCGGCCGGACGTCTGGGCCCCGCTTGGGCCCCGAGGTGGGCCCACGGGCCCTTCGACTGCGGGGCACGCCTCTCTAGTGTGCGGATATATACGTGCCGTGGTCGGGGGGCTGGGCCGACATCGTCGGTGGTGTGGCGGAAAGGTCTCCGTTGTTGAACTCGAAGAGCCTGGCTCTCCAGGCCGGCATACCCGCGCATCGCTGGGAGTTGCCGCGCTCCCTCGTCATGACGCGGGTCCTGCTGTATCTGATGTTCGTTCTCACGCTGCTGGGCGGCGTGGGCGTGCTGAACTCACTGCTGGAACTGGGCAGCCGCGTCACACCGACGCTCACTCTGGCCGCGCTGTACGCGATGACGCCGGGAATCGCCGCCGTGATCCTGGCGCGGCTCCTGTGGACCGGTGGCGCGGCGGTCAGGTACGCGCTGACCGCTCTCCAGGCGTGGCTGCTGATCGGCGGCATCGCCAATCTGTACGGGGGGTCCACGCGCGGCCTCAGCCAGCTGCTCCTGCCGGGCGCTCTGCTCGCGCTGGTCAGCGTCGGCGCCAGCCGCGACTGGTTCGAACTGCCCCCGGAACGGCGGGCCGTACGGCCACGCTGGACGCCTGAGCGACTACGTCGGGACCTGGTCCCGTCGATTCCGCATCTGATCGGGTGGCGCCGGAATCGCGGTCAGTCGACCGTGGAGTACGTGGGCCTGGTCTCCCTGGTCGCCCTGATCATCGGAACGCTGGTCTTCAGCGGCGTGGGCAACCAGATCTCGGGCGGTCTCCAGACCGCGGTCTGCAACATCCTCGGCGGCGACTGCTCCAACGACGCGGCCGGGGGCGGCGGTAACGGTGGCGGTGACTCAGCAGGCGGCGGTAACGGTGGTGGCGACTCGGCAGGCGGCGCCTCGGGGGGCGCTTCCGGCGGCGGTGACTCGGGCGGAAGCTCCGGCGGTGCTTCGGGAGGTGCTTCGGGTGGCGATTCCGGGGGTGTCTCTGGGGGAAGTTCCGGTGGAAGCTCGGGCGGCGTCGCCTCCGGCGGCTCGTCCGGCGGCTCCGACTCCGGGGGAAACAACTCGGGTGGGTCCAACTCGGGCGGGTCCAACTCCGGTGGCAGCAACTCCGGTGGCAGCAACTCCGGCGGGAACAACTCCGGTGGCAGCAGTGGTGGAGAAGACGATGACGACGACGGGGGCGCCGTCGTAGGTGGTGCCTCGGGCGGTTCCAGTTCGGGCGGCTCCAGCTCCGGTGGGTCGAACTCCGGGGGCTCGAACTCCGGCGGGTCGAACTCCGGTGGGAGCGACGGCGGTAACGACAACGGCGGCGGCGCGGCGGCGGGCGGTGCCTCGGGCGGCTCCAGCTCCGGCGGCAGCAGCAGCGGTGGCTCGTCCGGCGGATCGAGTTCGGGCGGCTCAAGCTCCGGGGGCTCGTCCGGGGGCTCGTCGGGAGGATCCTCCGGCGGGTCCAGTTCAGGCGGATCGAGCAACGGCGGATCCTCCGGCGGCAGCTCCTCCGGTGGCAGCTCTTCCGGCGGCAGCTCTTCCGGTGGCAGCTCTTCCGGCGGCAGCTCTTCCGGTGGTTCAAGCTCCGGCGGATCCAGTGGCGGTTCCTCGGGCGGCAGCAGCGGCGGCTCATCCGGCGGCAGCAGCGGCGGCTCGTCCGGCGGTTCGAGTTCGGGCGGTTCGAGCGGCGGCAGCAGCGGTGGCTCGTCCGGCGGTTCGAGTTCCGGCGGTTCGAGTTCGGGCGGTTCGAGCGGCGGCAGCAGCGGTGGCTCGTCCGGCGGGTCGAGTTCCGGTGGCTCCTCCGGCGGGAGCAGCAGCAGCGGCGGCTCCAGCTCCGGCGGGTCGACCGGCGGCGTCGACTGCTGGCCGGTCATGGCGCCCTGGGGCATGACGCAGAACTGCCGGGACACCGGCAGCAGCGGCGGATCCAGTGGCGGATCGTCCGGCGGGAACGACGACAAAGACAAAGACAAGGACAAGGATGACAATAAGGATGACAAGAACGACTGTCTGAACGGCACCAACGTCGCGTTCTCCGGCAGCGTGGTCACGGGCGCGGCAGGCAGTGGCCGCTACACACTCGCCGCCTCGGCCGGAGCCCGTAACCGCGTGGTCGCCGGGCGGATCGACGGCCGTGGTGTCACGTACGCGGCCGGCCCCGGGCCCTCTCCGATGGACGTGATGGCGGTGGTGTCCGCAGCCTCCATCGCCGGCGTCGACACCTACCAGAGCATCGAGGACAAGCTCAGCAACGCTCTCGGTCTCACCGACGAGCCGAAGCCGCCGCCGGAGCCCAGGCCCAAGCCCAAGGACGACGACAACGACGACGACAAGGACAAGGGGGATGACCCTAAGGACGCCCCCAAGGACGACCCCGAGGACGGGCCTGGCAACGGCGCCAAGGATGGCGGCAAGGGCGGGAGTTGCTCCGACGCCGAGAACGACCCCATGCGCGCTCTGGACGACGTTCCGGACTACAGGCCGGGCATCCAGGAGAGCAAGGACTGGGCGAGGGAGGTCGAGGAGATCGCCAAGAAGAACCCCCTGACCGAGAACCTCACGGCCGAGGACGCCTGGGTCATCGCCAAGTACACCGGCAGCTGGGCCGCCGACCTCAACAAGTACCTGCGCGGCGGCAAGGTGCCCGGATCGTTCCACGACCCGTCCGCCAAGGTGGATCTGATGGACGATGCGCTGAGCCATCTTCCTCCGGTCCCCGATCTCACCGTCTACCGGGGAACGTTCATGCCGGAAGACGTCCTCAATCAACTCCTGGGCGGTGACCCGGTCACCTTCCCCGAGTACCTGAGCACGTCCACCGACCTCGGCAAGGCGGAAACCGCCCTGGGCCGGGCCAACGGCGGCGGCATGAAGGGCGAGAAGGTGCTGCTCGAAATCGAGACCAGCAACGGCCGCAACGTCGACCCGCTCTCCCGCTACCGCGGCAAGGAATCGGAAGTACTCATCCCGCGCGACGGAAAGTTCGAGATGACCAGCGTCGAGACACGCGTCATCGACGGCAAGGAAGTCAAGGTCGTCAAGGTCAAGCAGACCGGCTGAGCCCCGGCACAGGGCCTGCGTAGGCCCTACGCAGGCCCTGTGCGGCGTGGACCGGAAGGTCGCGTCGCACAGGGCCTCCTTATCGCGGGGCCGACCGCCTCCGCCGTCAGTCGAACCAGCGGTCCCGCGCGAGCTCCTCCGTCCGCGACAGGTCCTCCAGCAGCGCCGCCGCCTCGAAGCGCCTCGGCCACTGGCCCGCCGCCCAGGCGAGACCGGCAGCGACGCCCTCCAGGGTCGCCGCGTGCAGCACCCCGTCCGGCGTCCTGCGCCAGTCCAGCTCGGCGTCTCCCGCGCGGAGTTCCTCGTGCTCGACGTACGTCCCGGGGGTCTCCGCGCCCAGCAGTGCGCGTACCGGCTCAGGGACGGTGTGCTCCTCGCCGTCCGTCGTCACCTCGGCGGTGACCGTCTCGCTCAGCCGCCGTACCTGGAGCAGCTCCGCCAGCTCCGCGTACCGCGTCGGGGACACCGGCAGCAGCGGCACCCCGGCCGCCAGAGGCAGCAGGTCGGGGGCGTCCGCGATGACGGCGTCCGCCGCGTCGACCACCCGTACGACGCCGTCCACGACGACGCGCAGTTCGTCCGGGAGCGTCACCTCGTCCGGGTCGAGGTCGGCGAGCGCCGTGTAGAGCGCGTGCAACTGCCCGGACGTCACCTCGCGTTCCGGGTCGGCGAGCCGTCCGAGCAGCTCCGCCGCGCCGCCCGGCTCGTCCAGGAGCGCGGCGACGGAGGTCCGTACGCCGAGGGCGCGCAGCACCTGCGTGTCCTCGAACCCGGTCGCGTCCACGGAGTCGTACAGCCCCGCCAGCAGCGGGTCGCCGCCCTCGGCCCGCAGTCCGGCCGGGCGCCGGCCGCCGAGTACGGGATGGTCGCGCAGCCACCACGCGGTGTACGAACGGACGCTCTCCGTCGTACCGTCCGGCAGCAGCACCCGTACGGGCTGGATCAGCGCGTCCCGCAGCGGCGGCCGGGCCAGCAGCGCCAGCGCCCTCGGCCACGCGTCGTCGTCCACCAGGTCCAGGTCCCGTACGGCCACGATCTCCGTGGCCACCGGCGGTACGGGTCCTTCGGGCAGCCGGTCGAGCGCGTCCTCGCACCAGACGTCGACCGCGTCGAGGAGTCCGGCGTCGTCCGGTTCGGCGAAGTCGCTGTCGCGTGGCTCCAGTTCGTCCGGGTCGAGGACGACGTCCGTGGCCCGTACGAGCGCGAAACCGGCCAGGACCCCACAGGCGGCGAGGGGCTGTTCGCCCCAGCGTTCGGCCAGCTCGGCATCACAGAAGGCGAGTTCGTCGGCGCGCAGCACGGAGGCGAACGCGCTGCCCGGCAGGACGAGTTCACCGGCGGGCGCCTGCTCGCCGTCCTCGTCCGGCAGCGCGAGCGCGCCGAGCCACGGCTCGTCGCCGGGTTCGAGGCCCGCGTCCCGTACGAGGGTCAGGACGAGTTCGGCCAGCTCCTCGGCGTCCGGCGCGGCGGACTCGTCCAGGCCGTCGTCCCACGCCTCCTCCGCGTCCAGCGAGGCCGCGACCGCCGCGCGCACCTGCGGAGTGGTCAGTACGGCGCGCGGGGTGGCGGGCAGCGCGCCCAGCTTCTCCAGGAGGGGGTGGGCGGCGTCGGGGTGCGCGACCTTGAGGCCGAGGCGGGCGAGGTCCGTGGCCGCCTCCGCGCCCGGCAGCGGCAGCAGGATGTGGCGCGGGCCGATCGTCGTACGCCCGTTGGCGAGCGGCACCGGCAGCCCGGACAGCCGCTCGGGGTCGACGCCCGCGAGGGACTCGTACAGCCGCCGCCACCAGGCGGGCGGGCGTTCGGCCCCGGCGATGCGCTCGATGGCGTCGCCGAGCGGCAGCCGGCCGACTCCCAGGGTGCGCAGCTCCGTACGGCGTTCGAGCCCGGCGGGCAGCAGCGTGGGGAGCACCTCGGCGAGTACGCGTACGGTCTCGGCGCCGGCGCCCTCGACGACCTCGGCCTCGAAGGGGCGCAGGGCGGTGGGTACGTCGCCGTTCCCTTCGCTGTTCTCCTCGCCACGGTCCTCGCCACGGTCCTCGCCGCTGTCCGCGCCGACGGCGGGCGCGGCCGGGACGAGGAAGGCGACGCGGGGCAGCCGTTCCAGGATCGCGGCCCGCAGCCGTCCGTCCAGCTCGCCCCTGCCGAGCGGGCCGGGTACGAGGTCGAGCGTGCCGGTGGAGCGGGGTTCCCAGCCGCCGAGCAGTTCCGCGTACGCGTCGGCGGCCTTCCCGACCAGGAAGTCCGTGAGCGGTCCGGGCGCGGGGTGGCGCCGGGTGGTGTCCAGCGGCAGCGAGGCGATCAGCAGGGCGGGCACGCCGAGGGGCTCGTCCGTGGGCGTCGGGGCGTGCACGACGGGGGCGGTACGCGGCCGGTCGGGGGCGCCCGCCCCGTCCACGGGTACGGCCCAGGTCACGGACCAGTGGGGGCGCAGGCGTTCCTCGACGGGCCGGCCTTCGAGGAGGGCGGGGTCGGTGGGGCCGCTGTGGCTGACGACGCGCCAGCGGCGGGTGGTGGCTGGGGTGGTGGCCGCGTTGGTCGCCGTGGCGGTCGCCGCGTTGGTCGCCGTCGTGGAGTCCTCGACGTGGACGTAGGGGCCGTCCTGCGAGCTGCGCAGCGTCCGCTCGCCCTCGGGGGTCTCGATCGCGATCTCGGCGAGTCCGGGGAGGGTCAGCAGCAGCGCGTCGTCCACGCCGTCGAGCAGCCGCTCGACCAGATCCGTGGCGGCGGCGTCACGCAGCGGCAGGACGACGACCGTGTCATACCCGTCCGGAGCGGTGCCCTCGGCGGGCAGCGGCAGCCGCAGCAGCGGTACGTGGCCGTCCCTGCGCCGCAGTTCGTCGCCGAGGCCGGGGCTCGCCTGGGCGGGACCGGCGGCCAGCTCGCGGGCCTCGGCGAGCGACCAGCGGACGCCGCCGTGCCGCCCGATGACGGCGGGTTCGTCGCTGACGGAGAGCACGGCGGCGAACCCGACGCCGAACCGTCCGACGGCCGCCTCGTGCCCCTCCCGCTTGGCGGAGGCGCGCAACGTGGAGAGCGACTCGACGCCGGTCGCGTCGAGGGGGGCGCCGGTGTTGGCGGCGGCGAGGACGGCGGGGCCGTCGGCGGTCGCCGGGCGCAGGGTGAGCCGCAGCCGGCCGGTCACGTCGGCGCGGGCGGCGGCGTCGGCGGCGTTCTGCGCCAGCTCGACGACGAGGCGGTCGCGGTAGCCGCCGAGCGCGAGGTCCTCCTCGGCGTTGGCGTCCTCCCGGAACCGCGCGGGACTGGCCCCCCACGCGTCCAGCACCCCTCGCCGCAGCCGCGCCGTCCCGAACGGGTCGGCCCCCTCGGTCGTCCTGACGCTCACGCCGCCCACGCCGCTCACCCTGTGGCTCCGCTCTGTCCGCTGCTGTCCGCCCGCCGGTCGTGCGTGCGGGCCCGAACGTACCGCGAGGCGCCGTCCGGCGGGGGCGCGGGCTCGCCTCCGGCGCGGGCTCGCCTCCGGCGCGGGTCCGTGGTCGCGATGGGCCGGGCCCGGTGCGTACGGTGCCGGGGCCCGGGGCACTCCGGAGGCGCATGTCCGGACGGCATGCTGTGCTTTTCCGGGGGACACCCCCGGCCCCCTCCCGCCGGTGGGCCCACCCCAACCACTCGGCGACCAGGAGCCGGTGGGAGCGTCCGCACACCTGAGTCGATTCCATGGGATCCGGTTGCCCGGAAGGCGCTCGATATTGCACAAGATTTACGTTGCCCGGCGCATTCCTCAAGTTACGCTCAGGTGCTTATTTTCTGCTTGACGTGTGCATACTCCCTGCATAGCGTCCAGTCCGTTGGCCGCCACGGGGGCGGTTCGAGGAAAGGCGACCAATGGGCCTCGCACAGAAAGTTGTCATCGCTTCCGCGGCCTCAATGCTGTTGTGTATCGGGATGACGGGAACCGCTGTCGCGGAATCCAGTCAATGGGGAAAGACCGCGGATGCGACCTCACCGGATCCGTTGGTGAACGAAGACGCGGACATCAACGACCCTGCTGACTACATCGAGGGAGTCGAAACCCCGGTATCCGAAAAGAGCCCGAACAGGTGTGACGGTCCGCAGACCTGGATCAGCATCACCAATAAGTCCGCTTACCACGTACCCGCTTGGTGGAACGGCACCAAATACAAGGACGGACCCGGGGGCACGATGTCGGTCAGTGTGACCAAGTCGGGCACCATCTCGGCCGAGATGACAGTCGGATCCGAGGCTGAGATGAACGCGGTGATCGCGAAGGCCAAGGTCTCCGTCAGCGGCAAGATCGGCGCGAGTGTCGGGATCACCACCGGCCACACCTACTCGCACGACATCGGCAAGAAGAAGTACGGACACCTCCAGTACGGATCATGGGGCTACAAGGTCTCGTGGAAGAAGTACCGTGCGCAAGGAAATGGCTGCGGCGCGGGGACCGTGATCGCGAGCGGAAAAGCCACCCTTCCCACCAAGGAAGTCGGATGGAAGTACTGGGAGACTTCGTCATGAGTACGTCTCAACCGCGTCTGCGTCAGCGGACGATGCTACTGGGATGCACCGCGCTCTGCTCTCTTCTCCTGGTCTCCTGCACGTCCGGCCAGGACAATCGGCCCGAGGGGGCCGCCTCGTCGGCTTCGAGCAGCGCGCACGCGCCGTCCCAGCAGCGAACCGAGAAGAAGCTGGCCGCCGAGGCGCGCACCGCGGTTGACGGCACAGCGGCGGCGGAGAAGCTGGTCGAATCAGGGGTGGAGCGTGTGCCGGACGGAGTTCATTCGGAGCCGTTCCTTCACGAGAAGGACGAGTACCGGCTGACGGTGGCATGCGCGGGCGACGGAGACGCGAGGATCACCTTCACCCCCGCGGTCGGTATCGCTACGAAGTCCCTTCCCTGCGACAGGTCCGTCGTGTCCGAGCGGTTCGTCGCTCCTGGGTCGGTACGCCTCGACATCACGGGCAAGGGAGGGGCGTCGGGAATGATCGCCTGGAGGATCAGCAAGATCTGACGTCCCGCGACCCGCCTCCCGCGCCGAGGAGGCTACTCGGGCGGCGGGGTCAGGATGAGGGGCCAGTCCTCGCCCGACCGGAGGGCCGCCAGGCCCTGTTCCAGCGGAGTGGCGGCGGGGAGCGTGAGGACGGCGGTCAAGGCGAGGGCCTGTTCGTATGCTTCCGGGGCGACTTGGGCGCGTACGCGGAGCAGCCGGATCGCGTCCGGGTCGGCGGCGGACCGTTCGGGGAACGCCACGCGGTCGATCTCCAGCGAGTCGAGGACCGCCGGGTAGGCGACGATGTCGACGGTCAGCTCCTCGCCGTCCAGGCGGCGCTCGGCCCAGCCGTCCGTGCGGACGAAGCAGAGGCAGCCGTCGCTCTCGTAGCCCCGCAGGCCCAGCCTGGCCACCGCGCGCTCGGCCGGTGGGCCGTCCTCGTCCACGGCGACCACGAGCACCACCGCTTCCGGGTCGTCCGGGTTCACCCCGGCGCCCAGCCGCACCTCTGCCATGGGTCCGGCCTCTCCGCTCCCGATGCCCGGCCGTGCGCCTACGAGTGGCCCAGGTCCTCCGACGTCGCGTCCTCCGCCGTCAGCACCGAACCGCTGTCCGGGGACGGGCGCAGGGGGAAGGCGTCCGTTCCGATCGAGTCCAGGACCGGGGGCGGCGGGCGCAGCGGCTTGGGCATGACGGCGGCCTCGGAGTGGCCGCCGCAGCCGTACGCGAGCGAGACGACGCGGCCGTCGGCCGGGGAGAACTCGTTCGCGCAGACGCCGAACGCCTGGCGCAGTGAGCCCGCCAGGGGCAGCAGGAAGCCGCAGGAGACGCAGGGGGCGGGGGCCGCCTGGGCCATGGGGGTCTTCGCGCCGAACGACTCGTCCCAGCGGTCGGCCGCGATGTGCAGGCCGTAGCGCGACAGGACGCGTGCCCGGCGCATGCCGAGTTCCTCGGCGACGGCCGCGATCGTGCCCCGCGCGGGGACCGCCGGGGCGGTCGGCGCCGAAGGCCCGGAGAGCGCCTCCGGAGCACCCGGAGTCCCCGGAGTCCCCGGGGCCGTCTGCGTGTCCGTCAGGTCGACCGGCTCGGCGTCCTCGGTCAGTTCGGGGTACGCCAGCGGCGCCGAGGCGCCGCCCGTGGCACCCGCCGTGTCCGCCGGTGCGCCGTCCTCGTCGTCACCGCCCGCGTAGCCGGGCTCCAGGCGCAGATCGTCCGCCTCGGTCGGCAGCAGATCGCCGGGGCCCATGTCGCCGGGGCGGAGCCGTTCGCTCCACGGCACCCATTCGGGGGCCAGCAGGGAGTCGGGGCCGGGCAGCAGGACCGTCTCGTCGAGGGTGACGACCTTCGCGCGGGATGCCCGCGCGACCGTCACCGCCCAGCGCCAGCCCCGGTAGCCCATGTCCTTGCACTCGAAGAAGTGGGTGACGACCCGGTCCCCGTCCGCCACCGCCGAGACATGTTCCCCGACGACCCCGGGCGCGGCCGCCTCTTCGGCAGCCGACCGGGCGAGGTCTACCGCCTCGGCGCACAGACGGTCGGGGGTTCGGCTTCGCGTCGTCGCAGCACTCACAGGTCTCGCTTCTCTCCTACGCCGTCTCACGGGTGCGCCGGCCGAGTCGCGATGTACGGGCCGAGGGCGGAGCGGACCAGGGGGCCGCATCGACGTCCACGCCCGAAAGTCTTCTCGGGCACACCTCTCATCATCCATTCTGCGGGATGGCGAAGAGGCGCGCGGCCGAGAACAACCGCCGGTGGCGCGCTACGCACGCTACCCTCTCCGCCGCCCCCCGCCCACCTGCACGCCGCCTTTCCGGTACTTCGGGGCACTCCGCAACCAGGCCGTAACCCTGTGGTCAGGGGGCAGGGGACGATTCGGACCCGCTCGGACCCGCTCAGGACAGTTTCCGGGCGCGTCATCCCGTACGGGCCCGGATCGGTATCCGTACGGGCTCCGATCGGGGTCCCTACGGGTACCGGTCAGGTCCGTACGGGCCCGGTCGGTACCCGTAGGGACCCCGCGCCCCGCCCCGGCGTGCCGGAGACGCGCCATCACGTGATGGCCGGGATCGGTTCGCGCCACGCGGGGTTGGGGCACTATGGCGGAGTGGCAGCCGTGAGGTCGTCCGACCGAAACGCAGCGGGCCCGCTCCGGAGGACCGGACGGGCCCTCAGTCGTGCCGTCCGCCTGCCGTTCACCGCCGCCGCGCGGGGAATCCGGAAGGCGACCAACGCGCACGGCGCGGGCGAGTCGGGGCTCGGGAAGCTGATCGAGCTGCACGCAGTGAACGGCGCGGGCGACGTCATGATCACGGTCGCGCTGGCGTCGACCGTCTTCTTCTCCGTGCCGACGGACGAGGCGCGCGGGCGCGTCGCGCTCTATCTCGCCATCACCATGGCCCCCTTCACGCTCCTCGCGCCCGTCATCGGCCCCCTGCTCGACCGCCTCCCGCACGGCCGCCGCGCCGCGATGGCCGGGGCCATGCTGACCCGGGCGGTGCTCGCGGTCCTGATGTCCACGGCCGTCATCACGGGGGGCCTGGAGCTGTATCCGGCGGCGCTCGGCGTGCTGGTCGCGTCGAAGGCGTACGGGGTGGTCCGCAGCGCGGTCGTACCGCGCCTGCTGCCGCCGCGCTTCTCACTGGTCCGGGCGAACTCCCGGGTCACCCTCGCCGGGCTGCTGGCCACCGGCATCGCGGCCCCGATCGGCGCGGGGCTGCATCACCTCGGCCCCAGGCTGCCGCTCTACGGCGCCTGTGTGATCTTCCTCGCCGGTACGTTCCTGGCCTTCACGCTGCCGCACAAGGTGGACTCGGCGAAGGGCGAGCGCAGGGCGCGGCTGGTCCCGGTGCCGGCCGCCGTCAGCGACCGGGTGCGGAGCAGGACGAAGAGCCGGACGGACAAGGAGCGGACCGGCAAGGACCGGACCGGCAAGGAGCGGCGGCCGACGCTGCGCAGCGTCGGCCCGTCCGTCCTGCACGGCCTCCAGGCGAACGCCACCCACCGGGCCCTCTCCGGCTTCCTCATCTTCTTCCTCGCCTTCCTCCTGCGCGAGCACCCGCTCACCGGCCAGAGCGAGGCCGTCTCCCTCGGCATCGTGGGCGTGGCGGCCGGTGCGGGCAACGCGCTGGGGACGGCGGTGGGCGCCTGGCTCAAGGCGCGCGGCCCCGAGGTGATCATCGCCACGATGCTGGGGATCGCCCTGACGGCGGCGGTCCTGGCGGCGCTGTTCTTCGGCGGCGTGATGATGGCCGTGCTGTGCGCGGTCGCGGGCTTCTCCCAGGCGCTGTCGAAGCTGTCCCTGGACGCGGTGATCCAGCGCGATGTCCCGGAGCAGGTGCGGACCTCCGCCTTCGCCCGCTCCGAGACGCTGCTCCAGATGGCGTGGGTGGTCGGCGGGGCGATCGGGATCGCGCTGCCGCTCAACGGGGTGCTGGGGATGTCGGTGGCCGCCGGGCTCGTCACTCTCGGCTCCCTCGCTGCGGTACGGGGGCTGGTGCGCGCCGCCAAACGCCCCACCGGGTACCCGCGCGTGGCGTGAGGGGCCCCGTACGGCGGGCCGTACGGGCCGCCCTGACACGGCTCGCCGTACCCCCTCTCCGCGCCGGAGCCGGCGACCGATAGCCTTCGGCCCATGACCGTTGCGTTCTTCTCTGGTAGGTCCCGCCGCGCCGGCGCCGCCCTCGGCGCGGTGTCCGCCGGGCTCCTCGTCCTCGCCGCCTGTGACAAGCCGACGCCGATCGCGACCATGACGGTCGGCGGCGACTCGGTCAACACGGAGGCGACCTGCTACAACGACGGCAAGGCGATCAAGGAAGCCGACATCCAGCCCTGCCTCAACAAGAAGGCCACGAAGACCATCAAGGCCTCGATGGACGACAGGCTCCGCTTCGGGGTGGACCCGGAGATCGCCGACCACGGCTGGACGATCTTCGTCAACGGCCAGCAGGCCGAGCAGGAGCCGTACAAGAAGACGTACCGGTCCATCTCGGCCAGCGCCTTCCTGTCCGCCGGCCAGAGCCAGACCGGCCAGACCGAGCCCGCCCCGGACAGCGTCCAGATCAGCATCGTCGAGACCACGGGCAAGTCCCTGACCGGGATCTGGCACTTCGAGCTCAAGAAGTCCTGACCCGGACCCGGAAAGTCCGGACCCGAGAAGTCCTGACCCGGACCCGAGAAGTCCGGACCCGCTACTGGAATCCGCCCTGAGAGGCCCGCCATGCGTGTGCTTGTGGTGACCGCCGTGGCGGCGGAGGCCGACTCCGTCGTCGCCGGGCTCGGCAGCTACGCCGCCTCCGGGGTACGGGAGCTGACGGGCGGGTACGAGATCTCGGGCCACGCCCAGTACACGCCCCGGCCCGGATCCGTGCAGATACCGGTGGTGGACGTCCTCGCCGGCGGGGTCGGCCCGGTCGCCGCGGCCGTCGCGACGGCGACGGCGCTGGCCTCCTCGCCGTACGACCCTCCGTACCACCTGGTGATCTCGGCCGGTATCGGCGGCGGCTTCCAACCCCACGCGCCCGTCGGCTCGCTCGTGGTGGCGGACTCGATCGTCGCGGCGGACCTCGGCGCGCAGAGCCCCGAGGGCTATGTCCCGGTCGAGGAGCTGGGCTTCGGGCGCGGGACACACCAGCCCGCGGCGGGGCTCTCCGCCCGGCTGGCAGAGGTCCTGGACGCGGACCCGCGGATCCGGGCGGTCCTCGCGCCCGTCCTCACCGTCTCCACCGTGACCGGCACCGCCGCCCGCACCACCGAACTGACGACCCGTCACCCCCGGGCCGCCGCCGAGGCGATGGAGGGTTTCGGCGTCGCCGAGGCCGCCGCCGCCCACTCCGTACCGTGCGCCGAGATCCGCGCCGTCTCCAACGCCGTCGGTCCGCGCGACCGCGACTCCTGGCAGATCGGCCGGGCGCTGGACGCGCTGCGGTACGCCTTCACGCTGCTCACCCCCGTATTCGAGGAGCCGTCATGACCTCGCCGACCGCGTCCCCCTCCTCCGCTCTGCGGATCGCGTACTCGCCCTGCCCGAACGACACCTTCACCTTCGACGCCTGGGCCCACGGCCGGGTGACGGGCGCGCCGGATCTCGACGTCACGTTCGCGGACATCGACATCACCAACGGCATGGCGGAGCGCGGCGAGTTCGACGTGCTGAAGGTCTCGTACGCGGTGCTGCCCTGGGTGCTGGACGAGTACACCCTGCTGCCCTGCGGCGGCGCGCTGGGCCGGGGCTGCGGGCCGCTCGTCCTGACCAAGGAGCCGGGTGCGGATCTGACGGGCAGGACCGTCGCCGTACCGAGCGAGCGCTCCACGGCGTACCTGCTCTTCCGCCTCTGGGCGGCGGACGTCGTCCCCGGCGGGGTCGGCGAGGTGGTCGTGATGCCGTTCCACGAGATCATGCCCGCCGTACGGGACGGCAAGGTGGACGCGGGGCTCGTCATCCACGAGGCGCGCTTCACCTACCGGAACTACGGGCTGCACTGCCTCGCCGACATGGGCGAGCACTGGGAGTCCACCACGGGCCTGCCGATCCCGCTGGGCGCGATCATCGCGAAGCGTTCGCTGGGCGGCGAGGTGCTCCAGCTGCTGGCCGAGTCGATCCGCCGGTCGGTCCGGATGGCCTGGGACGACCCGGAGACCTCGCGTCCGTATGTCCTGGAGCACTCCCAGGAGATGGACCCGGCGGTCGCTGACCAGCACATCGGTCTGTACGTGAACGAGTTCACCGCGGACCTGGGCACCGACGGTTACGCGGCCGTGCGCGGGCTGCTCACCCGGGCGGCGGCCGAGGGACTGGTACCGCCCCTCGACCGGGACGCGCTGCGGTTCGTCTGAGGGCTGCGGGGTGCGGCTCGCGGGCAGCGGGGTGCGGGTGCGGGTGCGGGCCATGGTCTGGCGTCTGCGTACGGGCTGCGTGATCCGCGCGGCTACGGTGTCAGCACGATCCGGCCGAACACCTCGCCCGCGTCCATCTTCCGGTGCGCCAGTACGGCCCGCTCCAGCGGCAGCACCTCATGCACCACCGTGTGCAGCTCGCCGCGGGACGCGGCGGCGAACTGCTCGGTCCGCACGGCGCGTCGAGCGGATGCGGCCACGGTGGCGGAGCTGAACGTGGCGAACGACATCGACTTCTGGAACGCCGCCATCATCTTCGTACCGAAGTCGGCCGGCGGCGGGCCTCCGACCGCGCCGACGGCCACCATGCGACCGTTCGGGTTGAGCCTGTCGAAGAAGGACGGCAGGCCCGCACCGGCGACGATGTCGATGATCACGTCGTAACCCGAGGGAGCGTCCTCGCCTCCCCCGCCCGAGCGGTCCAGCACATGGGTCGCGCCCAGCTCGCGCAGGCGCTCGCCGCGCTCGGCCGACGATGTCGTGACCGCCACCGCACCGGCACCGCCCCGCGCCGCGAGCTGGACCGTCATGATCCCGATGCTGCCGGCCGCGCCGCGCACCAGCACCGACTCGCCGGGAGCGAAGCGGGCGTGGGCGAGGCCGAAGTGGGCCACGACGCCGGAGCCGCCGAGCGTCACCGCGTCCGCGGCGGACAGCCCTGCGGGGAGGGGGAGGATCTCCTCGGCCGGGGCGACCGCCTGCTCGACGTAGCCGCCACCCGTGCCGGTGAACGCCCATACGGACCGGCCGGCCCATGAGGGGTCGACGCCGGCGCCGACCGCCGTCACGACGCCCGCCACCTCACTGCCGGGGACGAGGCCCTCCTCGAAGCCGTAGGCGGCGAGAGCGCCGCTCCTGATCACGGCGTCGACGCCGCCGACGCCGATCGCCTCGGTGGCGATCAGCACCTCTCCCTCGGCGGGCACCGGGGTGGGGAGGTCGGTGACCGCCAGGCCCTCGGGGCCTCCGAACGTCCGGATCGTGACTGCCTTCATTGTCGTCTCCCGCGTGAGGCTTCCGTTGCGTGTGGACTCCGTGCGTTCGAACGCTAACGGACGCCCCCGTCCGTTTGGCTAAAGTGAGAGAGTGACCGACCGTTTGCCTCACACCCTGCGCTCCGACGCCCTGGACAACCGCGAGCGCATCCTCGACGCGGCCCGCGCGCTGTTCGCGGCCGAGGGCCTGGACGTACCGATGCGGGAGATCGCCCGGCACGCCGGGGTCGGCCCCGCCACCCTGTACCGGCGTTTCCCGACCAAGCAGGCGCTGGCCACCGAAGCCTTCGCGGATCAGCTGCTCGCGTGTCGCTCGATCGTCGACGAGGGGCTCGCCGATCCGGATCCGTGGCGCGGCTTCTGCCTCGTGATCGACAGGACCTGTGAGCTGCACGCCCGCAACCGGGGCTTCACCGATGCCTTCATGTCGGCCTTCCCCGGCGCGATGGACTTCGCGGCGAGCCGTGAGTACACGCTGAGGTCGGTCGCCGAGCTGGCACGCCGCGCCAAGGCCACCGGCCGTCTGCGCCCCGACTTCGTCCTGGACGACCTGATCCTCGTGATCATGGCCAACAGGGGCCTCCACACCACGCCGACGCCCGCCGGGGTCGCGGCTTCCCGGCGCTTCGCCGCGCTCGCGGTCCAGGCGTTCCGGGCTTCCCCGGAGCACGCGCCGCTGCCACCGGCGGCACGGATGGCGGCAGCGGCAGTGCACAAGGGCAGCTGAGGGCGGGCAGGTACGGGCAGGTACGGGCAGGGGAAAACCCCGCCGAACCGGGTTCGACGGGGTCCAGAGGCTTCGGAGCGGACGGACAGGCGGACAGGCGCTGGCGGGCGCCGGGCGTCAGACGTCCAGTTGGTCGGCCACCGCGCGCAGCAGGCCCGCGATCTTGGCGCCGTGGACCTTGTCCGGGTAGCGGCCGCGCTCCAGCATCGGTGTGATGTTCTCCAGCAGCGTCGTCAGGTCCTGGACGATCGAGGCCAGCTCGTCGGGCTTGCGGCGCTGGGCGGCGGCGACCGAGGGCGCCGGGTCGAGGACCGTCACCGAAAGGGCCTGGTCCCCGCGTTGGCCCGCCACGACGCCGAACTCGACACGCTGGCCCGGCTTGAGCGCGTCGACTCCGGTGGGCAGGACCGACGAGTGCACGAAGACGTCGCCGCCGCCGTCACGGGAGAGAAAGCCGAAGCCCTTCTCACTGTTGAACCATTTGACCTTGCCGGTAGGCACGTCTGTCCTCGTCCTCGTACTCGTTGGGGCGCTGGCGCGCGCGAAATCGGCTCTGAATAGCGCTACAGCGGGTCCACCGACCCGCCAGTACCAAGGCTAATGGTCCAGGGGCTGGTGACAAGACGTCGCCGGCCGGTTCCTTTCCGCTGTTGTCGGCAGGGAACTACCCTGGTGGCGTGACTGCTACTCCTGCACCCCGCACGACGGACGAGACCGGACCCGGCGACGGGCTGGTCCGTATCGGCGCGATCGTCTTCATCGTGGGCGCGGTCGCCACGCTGATCACCGTGGCGCCGCTGTTCCTCGGCTCCGATCCCTTTCCGCCCGTCGCCTACCTCGTCTGCATGCTGATGGGCGTCGGCTTCGCGATCTCCGGGGCGGGGGTGCTGCGGTCGGTCGGCGCGCAGCGGCGGCTGGCCAAGGCATCGGCCGGAGGTTCCTGAGCCCCGGAGGTTCCTGGGCCCCGGAGGTTCCACACGTTCCCCTAGCGCGTCAGGGGCGTTCCCGAGTGCTGGGAACGCCCCTGACGCGTATCTTCACTTCTTCCGGCCGACCCATTCGGCCGTCCCACTCCGTTCACGGTTCCGTTTCCCCGCCGACACGGTTAGCGCCCCGTTCCACGGCCCGGCAAAACCGGGGAAACAATAGATGTGAAAGAGATGTGACCGGACGGCGGCATCGTGTGAACAACGCGCAATTACCGCTGTTGCGACTCGCGTTGACGGCTGCGTAGCATCCCTCGCAGCCGGACACGTTTCCCCTGATCAGCGGCGGTAGTAGCTGATTCAACGTTTCTCGGTGCGATCGTTTTCCCGCGTGTTCCCGCGTGAACAATTCCCCCACTCACGTGCATCGAGCGCAAGGCAGAGAAGTGAAGTTCACGGATATTGACGAACTGGACATACGCCCGGGAGTGCTTACCATTTGGCGCGCAATACCCAGAAATCCGGGTTCCGAATGCTGGATACCGGACGCGCGGCCCGCTTCGTACGCGCAGGAGGCCCATCTCGTCGGCGCACTGGCCGGTGCCGGGACGGGTAACGGAACGGATCCCGGGACGGATCCCGGGACGGATGGCAGGAGAGACGGCGGACGCCGGGGCTCCCCCTCGTGGCTCGGCACCGCCTTCGAACTGCCCGGCGAGCTGGACGAGGGCGCGTTGGAGACCGCGCTGCTCGGCTGGATCGACCGGCACGAGGCGCTGCGCAGCCGGCTGGTGGCGACCGCCGACGCGCGGTTCGAGCGGGTCACCCTTGCCCCCGGGGCCGTCGCGATCCGGCGCGGCACCACGGGCGAATTCTCGACCGGCGGCCAACTCGCCCGACAACTGGAGGAGTTGTTCGACGCCGAGACCGATCCGCTCGACTGGCCGTCCTGTGTGTTCGCCACCGTCCGGCACGCCGACTCCACGACGCTCCATCTCGCCTTCGACCACCTGAACGTCGACGGGTACTCCATCCTCCTCGTCGCGCACGAGATCCGTGAGCTGTACACCGCCGCCGTCACCGGCACCCCGGCCGGGCTCGGGCAGGTCGGCAGCTATCTGGACTTCGCCGGGCAGGAGCGCGAGCGGACGGCGCTCGTGCACAGCGAGCACGAGTCCGTCGTGCGCTGGCGCGACTTCGTCACGGCGAACGGCGGCGCGCTGCCCGCCTTTCCGCTCCCCGTCGGGGACGAGACCGACGCCGCACACGAGACCGGCCCCGCACACAGGACCCACCCCCACCCCGATCAGCTCGGCGGCTGCGTCTGGCTCCTCGACTCCGACCGGGCGCGCTCCTTCCAGACCGCGTGCCGCGCCGACGGCGGGAACTTCCTCTCCGGGCTGCTCGCCTCCCTGGCCGTCGTGGGCCACGAGAGCACCGGCCACGAGGAGTTCCGCGCCCTCACCCCGTTCCACACGCGCGGCCAGGAGGCCGCGTGGACGGGCTCGCTCGGCTGGTACGTGGGGCTCGCGCCCATCCGGTTCGCGGTGCGCGGCACGGACGCCTTCGCCGAGGTCATGCGCAACGCGGTGGCCGCGCTGGACGGGGCGGGCGCCGTCGCCGCCGTACCGTTCCCCCGGATCGCCGAGCTGCTCGGGACGCCGCTGGAACCGCGGTTCGTCGTCTCGTACATGGACATGCGCAGGACCCCGGGCGCGCGGCGGTGGGGCGAGTGGAAGGCCGCCGCGCTGCGCAGCCGGCGCAGCCATCCCGACGAGGTCTATCTGTGGATCAACCGGTCCTACGAGGGTGTGTACGTGAGCTACCGTCACCCCAACACCGAGCGCGCGCGGCTCGCCGTCTCCCGTTTCATCGCGGACACCGGGCGGCTGATGAACGCGATCGCCGCGCCGACGCCCCCGGCCGCGCCCCCGGCCGCGTCCGCGGCCGCGTCGGTGGAAGCGTCCACACCCACGCCCGTACCCGTATCCGCGCCCGCAGCCACCCGTGTGAAGGAAGCCGCCGCATGTTGATGACCCCGATCGACGAGTACGCCCCGGACGGCGGCGAGCTGGTCCGGTTCAGCCTCACGAGCGACACCCCCGAGGGCGCGACGCATCCCGCGCCGCCCTCGTACGTGCAGGAGAACCACATCCGCCGGCTGCTGACCAACCAGGCGGCCGGTGTGGCGCAGTCGGCGTGGGTGGGCGTCGTGTTCGACGTGCCGGGCCGGCTGGACACCGCGGCCATGGCGGCGGCGCTGAAGGTGTGGACCAGGCGCCATCCGACCCTGCTGACCTGGTTCTCCGTCGAGGAGGACGGTACGAACGGGGGTACGGAGGGCGGTACGGAGGGCACTGGGAACGGCGCCACGCGGATCCAGCGCCACGCGCTCGCCGCCGAGACCGTTGCCATCACGCCCGAGTCGCTCGGCCCGCACGACTCCCCCGCCGCGATCCGCGCGCGGCTGGTCGATCTCTTCGACTCCGGTACGAACCCGCTGAGCTGGCCGCCCCTCGTCACGGGCGCCGTCCTGCGCGAGGACTCCTCGACCGTCTACTACGCGGTCGACCACTGCCACAGCGACGGCCTCTCGTCGCTCCTCGTCTTCAGCGAGCTGCGGGCGCTGTACGAGGCGGAGGTGACCGGGGTGGCCGCCGAGCTGCCCGAGACCGGTAGCTATGTCGACTTCTGCGCCCTGGAGCGCGAGCGGTCGGCGGCCATCGGGGCGGACTCCCCCGAGGTGCGGCGCTGGCTGGAGTTCCTCGCCGGCGGCCCGGCCACGAGCTTCCCGCTCCCGCTCGGTACGGAACCCGGCCGGACCTACCCCAAGATCTCGCTCTCCATGGACCTGCTCGACGCCGCCGAGACCGACGCCTTCGCGAAGGCGTGCAAGGCGCTGGGCGGCGGTCAGTCGGCCGGGTTCCTCGCGGCGCTCGGCGTCAGCGGGTACGAACTGGCCGGGCACGCCTCGTACCGCGGCCTGTCCGTCGTGCACACGCGGGACGAGCGGCGGTGGATGCGGGCGCAGGGCTGGTTCATCAATCTGGTGCCGGTCGAGTTCGCGGTCGGAGAGCCGGGCGGGGAACAGGGCGGGGAGCCGGGCGGGGAGCCGGGAAGCGCCGCACGGGGCTTCGGCGACATCCTCTCGGCAGCCCAACTCGCCTTCATCGAGGCGCAGAAGATGAGCGGGGTCTCGCCGCTGCGGGTCATGGAGCTGATCCCGGGCGTGTCCGTGCAGCCGGGCGCCGGGGCCGTCCTGCCGATGGTGTCGTTCATCGACCTGCGGCACGCGCCCGGCTCCCAGGACTGGACGGCGGCGAAGTGCGACGGGCTGGCCGGTCCCGGGACGAGCACGGACGTGCCGATCTGGATCAACCGCCTGTGGGACCGGACGTACGTCAAGGTCACGTACCCGGACACGGCCGAGGCGCGGCGCAACGTTCCGCTGTTCCTGGAGCATCTGCGGGCCGTGCTGCGGGAGATCGCGCGGACCGGCGAGTACCGGGGCGAGTACCGGGGCGAGCACCGAAGCGACAGGGGCTGACCGGTTCCATGCGCGTCACCACCATGGACCGCTACGAGCCGGCGCCCGGCCGGATCGTGGAGTTCGTGCCGTCCGCCGCGACCCTGGCGGCGGCGGACGGGGCTCCGGTCTCGCCCGTACCGCCGTCGTTCAACCAGCGCTTCCATCTGGCGACGGAGCGTCCTCCCGGCGCTCCCGGACACTGGCTGGCCTGCGCCTTCGACCTGCCGGGGCCGCTCGACGCGGAGGCGTTGCGGGCGGCGTTCGAGGCGTGGGGGAAGCGGCACGGGACGCTGAGGAGCGGCTTCCGGGCCGGACCGTCCGGCACCTCCGGCGCGTCCGGCCCGTCCGGCGGTCCTGAGCGGTTCATGGTGGCCTCGGCCGACTACGCGCTGGTGGCCCGCGACGCGGGCTCCTGCCCGAGTACGGACGCGACCCGCGCCTGGCTGACGCGGCGGCTCGGGGAGGCGTGCCGGCCGCTGGGCTGGCCGTCGTACGTCTTCGCGGCGATCGAGCGGAACAGCGAACGGCCGGGCGAACGGCAAAACGAGGGCCAGGACTCGGAGACCTTCACGGTCCTCTGCGGCTTCGACCACAGCAACGCGGACGCGTATTCGCTGGCCATCGCCGTACACGAACTGCGGGAGCTGTACGCGGGGACCGCCGCGTCCCTCCCCCCGGTGGGCAGCTTCGTGGACCACTGCGCGCGGGAGGGGACGAGCGGGGGCGAGGTCGACGTCGAACTGCTGCGCGGCTGGGCCGAGTTCTTCGCCGCCTGCGGCGGCACCACCCCCTCGTTCCCGCTCCCCCTGGGGCTGCCGGCCGGGCAGCGGGCCGCGCAGGGCACCGCCAGCCGCCGGCTGCTGGGCCCGGACGGCGCGGACGCGTTCGAGCGCGCGTGCCGTACGGCCGGGGGCAGCGCCTTCACCGGAGTGCTCACCGCCGTGGCGCTCGCCGCGCGCGGCCTGGGATCGGACAGCACGCTCAGGCTCTGCACCCCCCTCCACACCCGGTACGAGGAGCGGTGGACGCACGCGATCGGCTGGTTCACCACCATCGCGCCGCTCACCGTGGACGTCTCGGACGTGCCGGGCGTCATCGAGGGCATCCGGGCCACCCGTACCGCGTTCCGGCGGGCCCGCGAACTGGCCACGCTGCCCGTCGCCCGCGTACTCCCCGCACTGCCCGCACTCGGCGCGGCCTTCCGCCGCGACCGGGACGACGTGTTCATGGTGTCGTACGTGGACTACCGCCGGCTTCCCGGCGCCGAGCACCACACCGGGTCGAACGCGCACCACATCAGCGGCGTGACCGCCACCGACGACGCGCAGTTCTGGTTCTCCCGCACCCACGAGGGCCTCTTCCTGCGCTCCCGCTACCCGGCCACCCCCACCGCCGAGCGAACCCTGCGCGCCTTCACCGCCGCGGTCGCGGTCCACCTGGCGACACCGGCGTGGCCGGAGGGCCGGGCCGCCAGGCGGGGGGAGCTTCGGGAGGCATCCCGGCAGTGAGCGGCCAACGGCGCGGCCGGGCTATGGCCGTTGGGCGTGATCGTCGTCAGGCTTCCCGCATGCGTTCCAGGAACTCCGGCACTCCGTCGACCTCCCGATACCGCTGGAACGCCGGGGCAAGCTCACGGACGAGGCCGACACACCGATCAGCTCCGACACGGGTGGCGAGATCGAGGGATTCGTTGGTGGCGGCCAGCGCCTGTTCCACCTCGCGCGCCCGCAAAAGGCTGCGGGCCTCGTAGGTGAGAAAGATCCCGCGCGTCTTGTCGCGGGACCGGGGCAGCTGGCGCATGCCCTCGCCGATCCGGGCATGCGCCTCGTCGGTGCGGCCGAGATCCAGCATGCACCGGCCGGAATCCACGGCCAGGTCCGCCGTGCTCATCCACGAGCACCAGCGGGGCGCCGGGTCCACGGCGTCGGTCAGCAGCGCGGTCTCGGCGGCGGCCAGGTCGCGGTGGCAGTCCGAACTCGCCCCGAGCGCGGCGTGAGCCCGGGCTCGGCGGAGGTGGAGCAGGGACCGGGCGGTGGGGTGCCCGGTGTGGATCAGAGCCTGGCTGAGCGGTTCGACGGCCGCAGCCGGGTCGCTCAGCCAGATGGACTGGTATGCGAAGTCGGACAGCACCCCGGCGCCGAGGTCACGATCACGAGCGGCGTGCGCGCTTGTCAGAGCGGCGTTCCAGTGTTTGCCCGCCGCATAGTGCCGCCCCTGGTCGAAGCGATGCCAGCCGCAGGTGCCGGCCAGTGACGCGGCCAGGAGGTGCAGCCGCCTGCCGGTGGCCTCGGAGTAGTTGCCGGGTGCGATGAGGTCGGTGACGGTGGCGAGGTGTGCGTCCATCAGCTTCGCTGTGTGCTGGCGCTGTTCGGTCGGCAGGGACGTGAGTCTCGCCGTGGTTCTCTCCAACCAGTCGACCAGTTCCGGGTCGACGCGCTTGCCGTCAAGGGCAGTGCTGAGCCGGTCGGGTTCGACCGTGGCCCACTGGGCCGAGAGGCCGGCCAGCGCGACAGCGCCGAAGGTCATGAAGTTGCGGCGATCCATCGCTGTCCTCTGGGCCTCTCGGAGTGCTCGGACGGTGTGCGCGGAGCCCAGGGGCGACGGGGAGTCGTAGCCCGGAAGCCAGTAGGGCCAACCCAGCAGCTCAACATGGCCGATCGGAACCTTGAGGGCCTCGGCGATGAGGAACTGGGAGTCCCGGTTGGGCTCCTTGATCCAGTTCTCCCACTTGCTGACGGCCTGCTTGTCCGCGCCCGAGCGAAGCCCCTGCCGACGAGCGGCCTGATCCATGCGGGCGGCCAGTCCTGACTGCGAGAGGCCGCCGCGCAGTTGGCGGGCGTACGCGAGAGGGTGCCGGATCGGGTCGTCCACAGGCCAATCCCATCATTCAGCGTGACCGAAAGGCTACTGCGCGCGCAGGTGGGACTACCCCGGGACTACGGACAATGCCTGTCCCGCTCGGTGCAGTTGGGCTGTACTCAACATGCATCGACAAGTTCCCTCATGAAGCGGAAGGAGTCTGCTCATGAAACGACGTGCGGCGGTCATCGGCCTCGGCCGCCAGGCGCTCGAAGACCACCTGCCCGGCCTGCTCGGCTCCAGCAGGGCCGAGCTGGTCGCGGTCTGCGACAGCGATCCTGGCGCCCTTCGCAGCGAGCGGGAAGCCCGCCAGGTTCCGGCGTTCGCCCGCGCCGCCGATCTGCTGGACACGGTGAAGCCGGACTTCGTGATCGTCGCGGTCCCGCACCACGCGGGCCGGGCCGTGATCGAGGAGTGCGCTTCAAGGGGCGTGCACGTACTCAAGGAAAAGCCGTTCGCCACCTCCCCGGAGGAGGCCCGCGAGTTGGCGGCGATATGCCGGCGGCAGTCGGTGGAGCTGATGGTCACGCTCCAGAGGCGCTTCGACCCGATCTATCACTCGGTGGTGCAGTTACTCGACCAGATCGGTACCCCGTTCCTGATCGACGCCCAGTACACGTTCCATACCGACGACCCCGGCGCCGGGTGGCGCGGAGACGTGAGCCGGGCCGGCGGCGGCTGCATCATCGACATGGGCTACCACCTGGTCGATCTGCTCCTGTGGTACTTCGGCATGCCCAGCCGTGTCATGGCCGACTTCTCCACGGCCGCACTGCCCGACGGCGGCTACGACGCCGAGGACACCGCTGTCATCCAACTGGGCTACGAATCCGGGCTTTACGGCACGGTGCTGCTGTCGCGCTGGATGGCGCCCAAGTCGGAAAGGCTGCATGTTGTGGGCACGCGTGGCTCGGTGCTGCTGACCAAGGGGCAGGTCCGGCGCCTCGCCCTGGACGGCACGGTCGTCGAGGAGCTGACCCGACCGTACGCCCCTGCCGGCGCGGCCACCGCCCAGATCGACCACTTCTGCCGGGTCCTGGACGGTGAACGGCCCAACGTGTCCGGCCCCGAGCAACACCTCGCCCATGCCGCCTTCATCGCCTCCTGCTACCGGTCGAAGACGGCCGGGCGCTATGTCGACCCGAGAGGAATGATGTGACCAAGTCTCCCGCTCTGCTCGGCGGTCAGCCTGCGGTGACCGCCCACGGACCGCACTTCGACTGGCCGCCGATCGACGAAACCACCCGTGCCAAGGTCGCCGCCCAACTCGACACAGCGGTCTCCATCCCCGGCCGGACCGGCATCGTGGCCCAGTTGGAGGACGCTCTCCAGGAATACTTCGGCGTCCGCCACGCGGTCACCACCAGCTCCGGAACCGCCGCCCTGCACGCTGTCTACTCGGCCGCGCGGATCCAGGCGGGGGACGAGGTGATCGTGCCGGCCTGGACTTTCCATGCCACCGCCTCCCCGCTGTTCCACCTCCGCGCGGTTCCGGTTCTCTGCGAGACCGGCCCGGACGGCAACATCGACCCGGCTCGCGTCGAGGAGCTGATCACCCCGAGCACCCGGGCGATCATGGTGACTCATCTGTGGGGCAGGCCGGCCGACATGCCGGCCCTGCGGTCGATCGCCGAGGCGCACGGCCTGGCCCTGCTGGAGGACGGTTCGCACGCCCACGGCGCGTCGTACGGCGGGCAGAAAGTCGGCACGTTCGGCCTTGCCGGGGCCTTCTCCCTCAACGGCCCCAAGCCGCTCTCCGGCGGTGAGGGCGGCTTCGTCCTCACCGATGACGACGACACGTACTACCGGCTGGTGAACTTCGCCCACTACAGCAAGCGGGCCAAGTCCGAGATCCCGGCCGGGCACCCGCTGGCCGCCTACGCGGTCACCGGGTCCGGCCTCAAGCTCCGCATCCACCCGCTGGCCGCAGCTCTCGCGCACGACCAACTCGGCCGCCTCGACGGTTACCTCATCGGCCGGGCCGAGATCGCCGACCACCTCACCACCGCGTTCGCGCGCATTCCCGGCCTCGCGGTCACGCCGATGCCCGATGGAGTGATCCCGTCCTGGTACGGGCTGACACTCACGTACCACCCCGAACAGCTCGGGGGCCTCGGACTCAAGCGCTTTCACCAGGCCCTGATCGCCGAGGGCGCCATCGAGTTCGACCGGCCCGGCTCCACGTGCCCCATGAATCAGCTGCCGCTCTACCAGAGCCCGGCCGTGCTGTTCCCCGGCCATCCGGGCTCCCACCGGCGGTACGGGAACGGGGATTTCCCAGTTGCCGAGCACGCCCACGCGCACACGCTCAAGCTGCCGGTCTGGCATCGTGAACAGGATCGTCCGCTGGCCGAGCAGTACGTCCTCGCGGCCGTCAAAGTGAGTGAGCACTACAAGGAGTTGCTGTGACGTCCCCCTTTGCCGATCCCTCGTTCGCTCCGCGACTGCTCTCCAATGCTCAGAAGGCCGAGGTCACCCGTTTCGTCGTCGCCGCTGTCATCACGGACGGCGACCGGGTTCTCCTGCTCCGGCGGCCGGCCGGCGACTTCATGCCGGGCCTGTGGGAGCTGCCGTCCGGAAAGGTCGAGGCGGGCGAGGGTTTCGAGGAGGCCCTGCGACGGGAGGCGGAGGAGGAGACCGGCCTGAGAATCCACCAGGTCGGTGCCTATCTGGGTCAGTTCGACTACCTCTCCGGGAGCGGCGCCCTGACCCGTCAGCTCACCTTCGAGGTCACTGTCGAGAAGACCGCGCCGATCGCCCTCACCGAGCACGACGACCACACCTGGGCCGACCGTCGCGCGCTCCCCGGTGTCAGCGACGCGGTCCGGCAACTGATCACCCGCTGACCGGCAGCCGGGAACGAGGGCGGGCGGGCACGGAACCCCACGCAGTCACATGACCCGTCGCCCGTGTGGCCCGTCGCGCGTGTGCCCGTCGGTCAGGCCGCGCGGCCCTCGATGTGGGTCTCCAGCCATGCCGGGAACTCCGTCAGGTCGTTGAGGATCACGTCCGCGCCCGCCGCGCGCAGTTCCGGCGCGTCGCACGGGCCGGTCGGTACGGCCACGGAGAGCGCCCCCGCCGTGCGGGCGCCGCGTACGTCTCCGGTGTGGTCGCCCACGTATACCGTCGCGGCGTGCTCGCGCAGCGCACGCGCCTTCTGCTCGGCCCACAGCTGGCCGACGACGGCGTCCGGCTCGATGCCGAGGTGGTCGAGGTGGAGCGCGGCGCTCGTGCCGTGCTTGGCGGTGACGACGATGGCGCGGCCGCCCAGCTCCCGGACGGCGGCGACGGCCTCGTGGGCGCCGGGCATGGCGAGGGTCGGGGCGATGGCGAGTGTGAGGTAGATCTCGCGGTAGCGGTCACGTATCTCCGGGATCCGCTCCTCGGGGAACCAGTACGCCAGCTCCACCTCCAGCGGCGGCCCGAGCCGGGTGACCGCGAGGTCCGCGTCGATCGGGACGCCGGTCTCGGCGGAGAGCGCGCTGTACGCGGCGTGGATGCCGGGACGGGAGTCGATCAGGGTCATGTCGAGGTCGAAGCCGACCGTGGGCGCGGAACGGGTGGTGAGAAGGGCCATGGAACCCATTGTGCCCAGGCGCGATATGCCCACTCCGGTGGCTGGATCAGGGTGCTTACACTGAGCCGGGACTCGGCCCGGCCCGAGCGCCCCGCCGTCCTGCCCCGGCCGTCCTGCACCTCCATTCCGACTCCTCCGATTGGTTCCGATGTCAGCCGCCGCCCCGACGACCCGCTCCACGGGACAGACCACCCGACGCGGCGTCGTCGCCCGCCGGGCCGGCTGGACCGTGGCGGCCGTCGTCGCCGTACTGCTCGCGGTCCTGCTGAGCCTCGCCGTCGGGGCCCGCGCCGTCGCACCCTCCGCCGTCCTGGACGCCCTGCTGCGCGGCGGGCACAGCGACGACGCCGAGGTGATACGCCAGCTGCGGCTGCCGCGCACGCTGATCGGACTGATGGTGGGGGCGGCGCTCGCGCTCGCGGGCACCGCCCTCCAGGGCGTCACCCGCAACCCGATCGCCGACCCCGGCATCCTCGGCGTCAGCCAGGGCGCCTCGGTGGGGGTGGTGCTGGCCATCACGTTCGCCGGGGTGCACACCCTGACCGGTTACGTCTGGTACGCGTTCGTGGGCGCGGGCATCGCCTCGGTCGCGGTGTACGCGATCGCCTCCAGCGGGCGCGGCGGCGCGACGCCCGTCAAACTCGCCCTCGGCGGCGCCGCGATCAACGCGCTGCTGGTGTCGGTGACCACGGGCGTGCTGACGACGAACGCGGCGACGATGGACGAGTTCCGCTTCTGGCAGGTCGGCTCGATCGCGGGCCGGGACGCCGAAGTGGCCCACCAGGTCTGGCCGTTCCTGCTGATCGGCACGGCCCTGGTGATATCCGTGGCCCGGGGCCTCGACGCCCTCGCCCTCGGCGAGGACGTGGCGAAGGGCCTGGGCCAGAACGTCGCGGCCGTCCGCGTGCTGGGCGGTCTCGGCGCGACCGTGCTGACGGGTGTGGGGGTCGCCGCCGCCGGGCCGATCGCCTTCATCGGGCTGGCCGTACCGCACATCGCCCGCGCGATCGTCGGCACCGACCACCGCTGGGTGCTGCCGATGGCCGCGCTGATCGGGCCCGTGATGCTGCTCGTCTCCGATGTCATCGGCCGGATCGTCTTCCCACCGGGCGAGGTTCCGGCGGGCGTGATGACGGCGCTGCTGGGCGTGCCGTTCCTCGTCACTCTCGTACGGCGGAAGGCGGTCCCGGCGTGAGCGCCCCCACAGCCACGGCCTCCACGGCTACGGGCCCCGCCGCCGGCGTCCGTCCGGCCGGTTACACGCGCGTCCGGATCGGCGGCGGGCGCGCTACGTTCCTGCTGCACCGGCGGGCGGCGGTCGTGGCCGCCGGGCTCACCGTCGCGCTCGGCCTGGTCTGCGTCGCGTATCTGAGCGTCGGCGAGAGCTTCGTACCGCCCTCCGAGGTGCTGCGGGTGCTGCTGGGGCGGGAGTCGTCCCAGGAACTCGTCGTGGGCACGCTGCGGCTGCCGCGCATGGTCGTCGGGCTGCTCGTCGGCCTCGCGTTCGGGGTCGCGGGCGGGCTGATCCAGACCGTCGCCCGCAACCCGCTGGCCAGCCCGGACATCATCGGCATCAGCCAGGGCGCGAGCGCGCTCACGGTCGGCGCGATGACGTTCGGGATCACGTCCTTCTCCGTACTGCCGTACGTGTCCGTCGCCGGAGGGATCGCTGCGGCGGCGCTCGTGTACCTCTTCGCCTGGCGCGGCGGGCTGCACGCCACGCGCTTCGTGCTCATCGGCATCGGGTTCGCGATCGCGCTGCGCTCGGTCACCACCCTCTTCCTCACCAAGGGCGACTATCTCGTCGCCCAGCAGGCCCAGGTGTGGATGACCGGCTCGCTCAACGGCCGGGGCTGGGACTCGGCCGCGCCGCTCGGCTGGGTGCTGCTGGCGCTGGCACCGGCGGTGGCGTGGGCCGCGTACGCGCAGCGCACCGTCTCGATGGACGACGACACCGCGACCGCGCTCGGGGTACGGCTCGGCCGGGTGCGGCTCGGTCTGGTGCTGCTGGGGGTGGTGCTGGCCTCGGTCGCGACGGGCGCGGCGGGGCCGGTGGACTTCGTGGCGCTGCTCGCCCCGCAGGTCGCCCGGCGGCTGACCCGTACCGCGCAGATCCCGCTGCTGTGCTCGGCGTTGCTGGGCGCGGTGATCGTCGTACTCGCGGATCTGCTGGCGCGGCGGCTGCTGTCGCCGACGGAGCTGCCGGTGGGCGTGCTGACGGCGGCGGTGGGCGCCCCGTATCTGATCTGGCTTCTGGTGAGGGGCCGGCGTATCCGCGGCCACACCGCAGGCACCGGCACAGGAGGCAAGGCGTGAGCAAACTGGTGGCCCGTGGGCTGACGCTCGCGTACGAGGACCGTACGGTCGTCCACGAACTGGACCTGAGCGTCCCCGACGGCCGGGTGTCGGTGATCGTCGGCCCGAACGCCTGCGGCAAGTCGACCACCCTGCGCGCGCTGGGGCGGCTGCTCAGGCCGAAGGGCGGTTCCGTACTGCTGGACGGTACGGAGCTGGCGAGGATCCCCACGCGGCGGATCGCCCAGTCGATCGGCCTGCTGCCGCAGTCGCCCGTGGCACCGGAGGCGATCACGGTCGCCGATCTGGTCTCGCGCGGCCGCCAGCCGCACCAGCACTGGTGGCAGCAGTGGTCGGACGAGGACGAGCGCGCGGTGACGGAGGCGATGGCGCGTACGGATGTGGCCGCGCTCGCCGACCGCTCGGTGGACGAGCTGTCGGGCGGCCAGCGCCAGCGCGTGTGGATCGCGATGGCGCTCGCGCAGGAGACGGAGCTGCTGCTCCTGGACGAGCCGACGACGTTCCTCGACATCTCCCACCAGGTGGAGGTGCTCGATCTGGTCCGCCGCCTCAACCACGAGCAGGGCCGTACGGTCGTGATCGTCCTGCACGACCTCAACCAGGCGGCCCGGTACGCGGATCACCTCGTCGCGATGAAGGCGGGCCGCATCGTGGCGGAGGGCGCGCCGGCCGAGGTGGTGACGGAGGAGCTGGTACGGGACGTCTTCGGCCTGGAGTCGGTGGTGATCCCCGACCCGGTGACGGGGTCGCCGCTGGTGGTGCCGGGGGCGCCGTACAGCCCGGAGGGCACGGGCACGCGGACCCGTAAGGGGTTTTCGGTCGCTCCGTCCGGGCGTTCGGTTCCGCCGGCTGGGTAGGAGGGGCCAGGGGGCGACTGCCCCTGCCCCGGTTATCGTCGGGGCAACCATTGACTCAGAGGGCGGGGACACCGGCATGGCATCGGCGCATGGACAGAACTACGGCTATCCGGGGGCCGACCCGTACGGTGGTCCGGCTCCCCGCAACGGCCTCGGCATCGCCGCGCTGGTGGTGGGTCTGATCGGGCTGGTGTTCTTCTGGACGGTCGTCGGCGGGATCGTGCTCGGTCTGCTGGCGATCGTCTTCGGCATCATCGGCTTCCTGCGCGGCAGGCGCGGGGAGGCGACGAACGGCACGATGTCGCTGATCGGCGCCATCATCGGCGCGCTCGCGCTCGTCGCGTCCGGGCTGCTCATCGCGGTGGGTGTGTCGTTCCTGAAGAGCGAGGAGTTCGGCAATCTGCGGGACTGCCTCCAGAGCGCGGACACGCAGGCGCAGCAGCAGAAGTGCCAGGACGACTTCAAGGACACCGTGAACTGAGCACCCTGCGCGGAAGCGGGTGCCGGGGGCTGCCCGGGGAGAGCTGCCCGGGTGCCGGGGTGACCGGGTGCCCGGGTGCCCGGGTGCCCGGGTGCCCGGGATGATCGGGATGACCGGGTGCCCGGGGGTGGCTGTCCGGGCACCCCTTCCTGCTTCCCGCCTGCCGCTTCCGCGGGGCTTCGCTACCTGGGCACCCGCTTCCGCCGGGCCCGCCACACCAGATACAGCGCCGACGACACCGCCGCCGTACGCAGCACCACCGGCCAGACGCCGGTGAGGGCGTCCGCCATACCGTCCTTGGGGATCGCCTCGCCCCAACGCTCGTCCAGGCGGCCCCAGATCCAGAGCAGACCGCCCGCCGCCGAGACACCCGGCAGGCCGAAGACCGCCCACTTGGCCTCGGCGCGCGAGAGGGTGCGGGAGGCGTACGCGAGGAGCCAGCCGCCGCCCAGCGCGAGCCACGACCCGAGAAAGGCGCCCGCGACGAGAAGCGCGGCCGCCAGCATGAGGAGCGGGTTGGACAGTCCCATGGCGCGCTTCTCCGCGCGGCGGCCCGGCACCACGCGCGGCCACCGCCGACGGCGACGGCCTTCGCCCGCCGCGTCCGGCCCCGTACCCTTGCCCGCCACGGTTTCGACGGCTTCGACGGCCTCGGCCGTCACGGCGGTATCCGTGCCGCGCCCGTTCGCGTTCGCGGTCCGGGTCCGCGCGGCCGGGCCCTTCTCGGTACCGGTCCCTTCACCGGTTTCGGCACCGTTCCCGGCGCCGGTCCCGTCGCCGTTCTCCGCGTCCTTCTTCGGCGGCGCCTTGAGGATCTCGGGAATCTCGATGCCGCCCACGAACCCGGTGCCGTGTCCAGCGCCGCGCGGCGGCTCACCCAGGGGTCCCGCCTCGATCCGCCACCAGTCGGGGGCCTGTCCGGGGTCCGGGGCAGGGTTCGTGGGCGCGGCCGGGGCCGGGGGCCTGACGGGGCGTTCGGTTCCGGCGGGCCGTTCCGGCTTGTCCAGACTCGGCGTCCGGGACGACAGAAATGACGTCAGCGCCTCCAGCGACTCCCGTGGTCCCTGTAGCCCTGGCGGCCCCGATGTCTCCGGTGGCCCCGATGCCTCCGGTGGCTTCTCGGCCTCCGGCTGCGGCTCCTCAGCCGACGGCGCCTCGGGCTTCTCCGGCTCCGCCAGCGGTGCGGGTGCAGGCGCGGGAGCCGGAGCGGGCGCAGGAGGCTCCCACGGCTCGTCGGGCGGTACGGGAACCATGGGACCGGCCGGCTCCATGACCGTCCCGCCCTCCCCGGGCGCCTCCGTATCCCCCTTACCCCCCTTGCTCCCCTTGCCGCCCTTGGCACCCATGGCGCCCATGAGCCCCTTTATCCCCATCGGCCGCGCCCGCTGCTCCGGTACCGCCCGTACCGCCGCCGCAGCCCCCTCGGTCCCGCCGCCGTGCTCGACCGCCGCCCGTACCAGCGCCGCCGGGTCCCCCAGCCGCCCCAGAATGCGGCGCACGGCCGCCGGGTTGTCGGTCGCGTACTTGCCGCGCTGACGGTCGATCTCGTTCCGCAGCGTCGAGACCAGCCGCATCCGGTCCCCGGAGGGCAGATGATGCTGCTGAGCCGCGTCCCCGACCCGGCTCAGATAGTCGTACACGAGCTGATCGCTCTCGATCCCCACACAGTCCTCCCCGCACCAGCGCGCACCTGCGGCAATGCCGTACCGCCACCCGTGTGCCCGCCGTCACGACGGCCACTCGCACGCGATGCTCGCGGAGTCGTCCCCGTACGTCCAGTACATACGTGCAGTACATACGTGCCGTACGTGGCCGGTCGCACCGGGGCGGGCCGGGCGGGGCGGGTTTCCGACCCGTCGCCTCGCACGCTCCTTCTCCCACTCCCCGATCGACGGACGGGCTAACGTGGAACGGATGGGGATCCGCGAAGCCCGAGCAGGAGGCGCACGTGCCTGAAGGAGTTCCAGAGGGGACCGGCAGTACGCCACCGCGCACGCTCGCGGAGGCGCTGCGCACCCGGGGTGACCGTTCGCTGACCGCCCTCCTGCGCGCCCGCCCCGAGCTGCTCAGCCCGGTACCGAACGATCTCTCCCAGCTCGCGACCAGGGCCGGCACCCGCGCCTCGGTCGTCCGGGCGCTGGAGCGGCTCGACCGGTTCACGCTCCAGACGGCGGAGGCGCTGGCCGTCGCGCCGGAGCCCGCGCCGTACGACACGCTGCGCGCGCTGCTGACCGGCGACGAGGGCGATCCGCGGATCGAGGCGGCGCTGCCGGTCGCCGTGGAGACCCTGCGCGACCAGGCGCTGATCTGGGGCGAGAACGACCGGCTGCGGCTGGTCCGTACCGCCCGTGAACTCCTCGCGCCCTCCCCCACGCACCCCTCGCCCACCGGTCTCGGCCCGACCGTCGCTGAGGCCACGGCGGGCATGTCGCCGGGCCGGCTCCAGGAGATCCTGATCTCGGCCGGGCTGCCCTCCACCCACGACCCGGTCTCGGCGGTCGCTTCGGTCACCGCGCTGTTCAACGACAGGACCCGGATGGCGGCGCTGCTGGACACCGCGCCGATGGAGGCGCTGTCGGTGCTGGACCGGCTGGTGTGGGGGCCGCCGTACGGAGAGGTGACGGCGAGTCCCACCCCGCCGGTGCGCTGGCTGCGCGACCGGGGGCTGCTGCTGCCCGCGACCGCCCGCACCGTCGTCCTGCCGCGCGAGGCCGCGCTGCATCTGCGCGCGGGGCGCGCGCACCGCAAGCCGGAGCCGGTGGCGCCGGAGGTGGCGCCGCGCGCCGACGCGGCGGGGACGGCGGGTTCGATGGGTTCGATGGGCTCCGCCGGGTCGGCGCCGTCGAACCGTCCACAGATGGTGGACAGTACGGCGGCCGGGCAGGCGTACACGGCGCTCGCCACCATCGAGGAGCTGGCCAAGGACTGGAACGAGGGCGGCCCGAACGTCCTGCGGGCCGGCGGGCTGTCCGTGCGCGATCTGAAGCGGACCGCCACCGCGCTGGACGTCACCGAGCCCGTGGCCGCCTTCTGGGTCGAACTGGCCTATGCGGCAGGGCTGTTGGCGCCGGACGGTCAGACCGACGAGCGGTACGCGCCGACACCGGCGTACGACGACTGGCAGGAGCTGCCCGCCCCCGAGCGATGGGCCCGGCTCGCCACCGCCTGGCTGACGGCGACCCGTACGGCCGGGCTGGTCGGCAGCCAGGACAGCAAGGGCCGCACGCTCGCCGTGCTCGGCCCCGACCTGGACCGGGGCCCGGCGCCCGAGGTACGGCGCCGGATCCTGGAACTCCTCGCCACGCTGCCCGAGGGCCTGGCCCCCGACCCCGAGTCGTTGCTCGCCCGGCTGCGCTGGGAGCGCCCGCTGCGCGGCGCGTCGGCGGGCGGGCGCCCCGACGACCTGCGCTCGCGGCTCGCGGCGTGGACGATGAACGAGGCGGAGATGCTGGGCTTCACGGGCCGGGGCGCGCTCTCGTCCCACGCCCGCGCGCTGCTCTCCCCGCCCCCGCAGGGCCGCCCGGACGCGCAGGCAGCAGCGGAGGGACGTGCGGCCGGTGCTTCCCCTACGGGTGCCCCTGCCTCTACGGGTGGCCCGGCCCCCACTGGCCCCACCCCTACGGGTGGCCCCACCCCTACGGGTACGAGCGTCGGCACCGCCGCCGAACTCGCCGCCGCCGGGGCCCGCGCGGCGCGCGTCCTCGCGCCGCTGCTGCCCGCGCCGCTCGATCACGTACTGCTCCAGGCCGACCTGACCGCCGTCGCCCCCGGTCCGCTCCTGCGTCCGCTCGCGGAGCTGCTCGCGATCGCGGCGGACGTCGAGTCGAAGGGCGGGGCGACCGTCTACCGCTTCACGCCCGGTTCCGTACGACGCGCTCTCGACGCCGGGCAGTCGGCGTCCGACCTGCACGACTTCCTCAAGGCCCACAGCCGTACGCCGGTGCCGCAGCCGCTCGCCTATCTGATCGACGACGTGGCGCGCAAACACGGCCATCTGCGGGTCGGTTCGGCCTCCGCTTACGTGCGCTGCGACGACGAGGCGGTCCTCGACGAGATCCTGGCGGACAAGCGGTCCCAGGGCATGCGGCTGCGCCGGCTGGCGCCGACCGTCCTGGCCGCCCACGCGGAGGCGGCGGCGCTGCTCGACGGGTTGCGCACCATGGGGTTCGCGCCGGCGGCGGAGTCCACCGAGGGCGATGTCATGATCACCCGCGCGCTCGCCCACCGCACCCCGCCCCGGGCGGCCCCCGTCCCCGTACCGGACGGCCCGCCCACGCCGGACGGGACGCTGCTGAGCGCGGCGGTGCGGGCGATCAGGGCCGGGGACATGGCCGCCACCGTCGTCCGCAAGCCGATGCCGGAGGCCACCGTCCCGGCGCCCGCGTCGGGCGCCGCCTCCCCCAGGGTGGCGGCCGTGAACGGCGCGCTCCCCCGCACCACCCCGGGCGAGACCCTCGCGACCGTCCAGGCCGCCGCCATGACGGGCTCGGCGGTCTGGATCGGCTACGTCAACGCGGACGGCGCGGCCAGCCAGCGCGTCATCGCGCCGGTACGGGTGGAGGGCGGCTACGTCACGGCGTACGACCACACGGCGGACGAAGTCCGCACGTACCCCCTGCACCGCATCACGGGCGTGGCGGAACTGGCCGACGACCCGGCCTGACGACAGCACGGCGTCACACCACGGACCTCACCGGTCCCGCACGCGCCCGAGCCGCGCCATGCGCTGGGACCAGGACTCGGTGCGGTCCGGGGAGGAGCCGGAGGCTGCGGCCGAGGCCGTGGCCTTCGGCTCGGTCTTCGGCTCGGTCTTCGTCGCGGGCTTCGGCTTGGCCTTCCGCGCGGGCTTCGGCTTGGACAAGGTTTTCGGCTTGGGCGCGGCCTTGGGCTTGGCCGTGGCCTTCGGCTTGGGCACGGCCTTGGGCTTGGGCGCGGCCTTCGGCTTGGGCGCGGCCTTCTGCTTGGGCTCCGCCGTAGCCGTCTCCCCCTCCGGCGCCCCTCCAGTCGCACCCGCCTCCCTGGGCACGGCCAGCATGTGGAACCGGCGCGACACCCGCCGCCCCACCAGCAGGTACGCGATCAGCGCGCCGCTCGTGTTCAGGATGACGTCGTCGACGTCGAAGGCCCGGCCCTCGATCATCGCGCCCTGGGCCAGCTCCACCAGCATCATCACCATCGCGGTGAGCAGCACCACCCGCAGCATCCGCAGCCTGCGCGGCATGAGCAGCGGAAGAAGCACCCCGAAGGGCGCCCCCATCAGCAGATTGCCGCCGATCTGCTTGCAGGCCGAGAGAAACGTGTAGTCCTCCGCGTACTGCCGCAGCGAGTGCCCCACCTGAAGGTTGGAGCCCGCCATCTCGACGGACGCCGGCGAGGGCGTCAACGTCAGCTCGGCCAGCACAGCGGCGAATGCCATCAGAGCGACAAACGCCACCGTCATGATCAGGATCCGCAGTACGGTCCTGCCCCACGAAATACCCCCGGGCGCGGCCTTCGTCGGCCCGGTCCGTTCCGTCTCAGCGGTCATAGCCCCCTGGTGCCCCGCCCCCGCCCGGATACGCCGCGCATCCGGGGCCGGATCGGCGCTCCGGGTGCGGTGCGGGTGGGGTGCGGTGCGCGAAAGGGATGTAGGCACTTGAAACCTCCCCTCCCTGAAGGGAAGGGGATTCCTGACCCTTCAGACGCACGCCGGCGCACGAGCCCGTGGCCCTCGTCGAGTTCGGCGGCATCGCGACACAGGGCCAGGGAAGCGTCAACCGCCCCGATCTAACGTCGCACTCGCGTTCGAACAGTGCCGCTAAATCTCAAGCGCCAGGGATGCGCTCTCCTCCGTGTCGCGCGATAGGCGAACATAGAGGGCGGCGCGCATACCCGGTGCGCTGGCCGGGACACCCTTCCGGTGTCGAGTACGGGGCATGGCCCGTGCGGTGGCAGGTGTTGTTTCTGTCACAAGACGACCCTATCTGGAGGAATGTGTGTCCTGCCTAATCGTCCAGAGCGACAAAACGTTGCTCCTCGAAGTCGACCACGAGCAGGCCGACGCCTGCCGCCGTGCCATCGCGCCCTTCGCCGAGTTGGAGCGCGCGCCCGAGCACATCCATACCTACCGGCTCACCCCGCTCGGTCTGTGGAACGCCAGGGCCGCCGGGCACGACGCCGAGCAGGTGGTCGACGCGCTGGTGGAGTTCTCTCGCTATCCGGTGCCGCACGCGCTGCTCGTCGATGTCGCCGAGACGATGGCCCGCTACGGCCGGCTCACCCTCTCCAAGCACCCCACCCACGGTCTCGTGCTGACCTCCACCGACCGGCCCGTGCTGGAGGAGATCCTCCGGTCCAAGAAGGTCCAGCCGCTGGTGGGCAACCGGATCGACCCCGACACCGTCGCCGTGCACCCGTCCGAGCGCGGCCAGATCAAGCAGACGCTCCTCAAGCTGGGCTGGCCCGCCGAGGACCTCGCGGGTTACGTGGACGGCGAGGCCCACGCCATCGAGCTGGCGGAGGACGGCTGGGCGCTGCGCCCGTACCAGAAGCAGGCCGTCGAGGGGTTCTGGCACGGCGGCTCCGGGGTCGTCGTACTGCCTTGTGGGGCGGGGAAGACGCTGGTCGGGGCGGGTGCGATGGCGCAGGCCAAGGCGACCACGCTGATTCTGGTGACCAATACCGTCTCCGCCCGGCAGTGGAAGCACGAGCTGGTGAAGCGGACCTCGCTGACCGAGGAGGAGATCGGGGAGTACAGCGGTACGAAGAAGGAGATCCGTCCGGTCACCATCGCCACGTACCAGGTCCTCACGACGCGCCGCAAAGGCGTCTATCCGCACCTGGAGCTGTTCGACTCCCGTGACTGGGGGCTGATCGTGTACGACGAGGTGCATCTGCTGCCCGCGCCCGTCTTCAAGTTCACCGCCGACCTCCAGGCCCGCCGTCGGCTCGGGCTGACGGCGACGCTCGTACGGGAGGACGGCCGCGAGTCGGACGTCTTCTCGCTCATCGGGCCGAAGCGGTTCGACGCGCCGTGGAAGGAGATCGAGGCGCAGGGCTACATCGCGCCCGCCGACTGCGTCGAGGTGCGGGTCAACCTCACGGACAGCGAGCGTCTCGCGTACGCGACCGCCGAGACGGAGGAGAAGTACCGCTTCTGCGCGACGACCGCCACGAAGCGGAAGGTGACGGAGGCGCTGGTGCGCAAGCATCAGGGCGAACAGACCCTGGTCATCGGCCAGTACATCGACCAGCTGGACGAACTGGGCGAGCATCTGGACGCCCCCGTCATCAAGGGCGAGACCAGCAACGCGCAGCGCGAGAAGCTCTTCGACGCGTTCCGGCAGGGCGAGATCTCCGTCCTCGTCGTCTCGAAGGTCGCGAACTTCTCGATCGACCTGCCGGAGGCGACGGTCGCGATCCAGGTATCGGGTACGTTCGGCTCCCGCCAGGAGGAGGCCCAGCGCCTGGGGCGCGTGCTGCGCCCGAAGGCGGACGGTCACGAGGCGCGCTTCTACTCGGTCGTCGCGCGCGACACCATCGACCAGGACTTCGCCGCGCACCGCCAGCGGTTCCTGGCGGAGCAGGGGTACGCGTACCGGATCGTGGACGCGGACGAGCTGCTGGCCGGGGACCGGGACCCGGAGGGCGGGGCCTGACGAAGGGGGGCGGTGGGGTCCGGATACGCGCTCGGCGCCCGCGCCCCTGCTCACCCGCGCCCCTGCTCACCCGCCCACCGGCGCATCGGCCCACCGAGCCCACCGGCCTACGGCGAGGAAACCGTCTCGGCGTCCGTACGCGGCGCCGGAAGCAGCCCCACGGCCGTCGGCTGCCTCTCGACCGCCCCCGCCGAGGTCCGGATCCGCGTGCGCCATGCCACGTACACCAGCAGGCCCAGCGCGGACAGGGCGTAGAGCGAGGTCAACGGCTGCTGCCACCAGGGCAGTCGGAGGTCCGGTTCCCCGGCGCGCGGGACCACGCCCAGATGGCCGCCCGCCGTCCAGACCACCCCGGCCGCCGCCGCGACCCGGAAGCGGCGCTCCGCGATCAGGACGGCGAGCAGCGGTACGCACCACACCCAGTGGTGGGTCCAGCTGACCGGCGCGACGAGCAGCGCGGTCAGCGCTGCGGTGAGCACGCCCCAGGTCTCCGACCGGGCCCTGACGACGGCCCGGCGCGCGATCCACAGCCCGCCGACGGCCGTGAGCCCGCCGGCCGCCACCCACCAGGCGCCGGGCTCGGGGGCGTAGGGAACGTGCGCGAGCAGCCCGTACAGCGACTGGTTGCCGGGCGACCCGCCGGCCCACGCCCCGTCGCTGCCAGAGCCCGTCCCGAGCCCTGTTCCGATTCCCGCCCCGGCTCCCGTCCCGATTCCTGTCTCGAAGACATGCCGCGTCCAGAACTCGCCACTGGCCTGCGGGAGCACGAGCATGCCGAGCAGTACGGTGCCGGTCAGGGCCGCGAGGGCGGTCAGCCCGGCCCGTACGCGCCCGGTCAGCAGCAGATAGCCGAGGAAGACGGCCGGGGTCAGGATGATCCCCGCCGCGATGCCCAGGGCGAAGCCCTTGCCGAGCGCGTGCTCGGGCCGGGACAGGTCCCACAGGACGAGGCAGGCGAGGGCGAGGCTGATCTGCCCGAACAGCATGGTCCGGAGGACGGGTTCGAGCCAGAGGCCGCCTGCGACGGCGACGGTGAAAGCGGCGAAGGTACCGGCGACGGGCGCGGGTCGCGGTACGCGGGCGAGCGGCATCCGGGACGACAGCGCGGCGAAGCGCCACGACAGCCGGACGAGCAGGGCGAACAGCGCGGCGTTCCCGACGAGGAGGACGATCTTGAGGGCGCCGACGGGCAGCCAGGTGGTGGGGACGAAGAGGATCGCGGCGAACGGCGGATATCCGGCGGACAACTGCCAGCCGGCGGCGCCGTGCAGGCCGGTCCCGTAGGGGTGGGATCCGTAGTGGCCGGTCCCGTAAGGGGCGGGTCCGTACAGGTCGGGCCCCTGTCCGTCCGTACGGGAGGCGTCTGTACGGGAGGCGTCCGCACCGTAGATGTCCGTGCCGCCGACGACGGCCGCGCCCTCGGCCCGGTAGACGAGTGCGTCGGCCATGGGGACGTGCCCGGCGAGGCAGAGCACGACGAGTGCGGCCAGCGACAGGGCGAGCAGGCCCACTGCGGCGAGTGAGCGAAGCGTCACAGTCCGGTAGGTCACGGCCGCGACCCTAGTGGATCCGGAGATGCCACCCGGACGCGTCAGAGGTCAATCACCCCTGTCAAGAAGGCCAATGGGGCCAATGAGGCCGGGAAAGGCCGACAGACCGGGGAATCCGGAGGAGGCGACGGACCGGGGACCGTCAACGGCGCTTGATACCCGCCTCCTCCCGGAACTCCCCCATGACGGCCACGCTGAAAGCGGTGGACAGGAAGACCCGGACGGCGCGCAGCGCGTTGCCGACGGGGTGGGCCGGGTGCGCGGCGGAGTCCGTGGCGGCAGCGGTGGCGGGGGCGGCGGACGCTGGGGTGAAAGTCGCTGTGGTCATGTCTCCATGGTGGTTTCCGCAGCTGTGCGAGGCATCGCCCTGGGGTGGGAACCTCATATGAGGCCGTGTCCGTCTCCGGGCCGAGGGGATCCCCTACGGGAAGGAGCGCGGGTACCGTCCGCCGGACGGAGGGGATCGGAGCGGAGGGAACGGAGCGGAACGCGGAGGGGGAGCGCGTACGGCGCGGAAAAGCATTCGCCTGCCCGCCACCCGATGGCTACAATCTCCCACCTTGCCCGCCTCCCCTGGGAGCGCCGTCGTCCGGACGGAAACCGGACGGCCACCGCCATGACGTGATCCACGCCGTACGGCTCACCCGCGACCCGTCCCCGGACGAAGCGCGGCGCCTCGGCGTGCGTACAGCCAGCCCCGGAGGCCCTACCGTGTCCGCGCCACCCCCCGCCCGCACCTCCGACCCGGTCGACCCCGCAGACGTAGACCCCGCCGCCCCCCTCGACCCCGCAGCCCCGGTAGACCCCGCCGATCCCCTCGCCCAGGAACGCGCCCACCTCAGCGCCTCCCGCTCCGCGCTGCGCGCCATGCGCGAGGACGTCCAGTCCCTCGACATCCGCGATGTCACGGCGAACTGGGTGAACGCCGCCGTCCTGGAGTCCCAGATCGAGGCGCGCGTCAAGGCGCTCGCCGATCTCGCCCACACCCCGCTCTTCTTCGGCCGGCTCGACTACCTGCACCGCGTCGGCGCGGCCGAGGCGGAGACCGGGGACACGGACGGAGACCGCTTCTACATCGGGCGGCGCCATGTCCACGACGCCGGCGGCGACCCGATGGTGGTCGACTGGCGCGCGCCCGTCTCCCAGCCCTTCTACCGCGCCTCGAAGCAGGACCCGCAGGACGTCGGGCTGCGCCGCCGCTTCGGCTACACCGCCGGCGACCTCACCGCGTACGAGGACGAGCATCTCTCCGACCCGTCGGAGGCGGCCACCTCCAGCAAGCTGCTCCAGGCGGAGATCGAACGGCCGCGCGTCGGCCCCATGCGCGACATCGTCGCCACGATCCAGCCCGAGCAGGACGAGATCGTACGAGGCGAGCTGGGCGGCACCATCTGCGTCCAGGGCGGTCCCGGCACCGGGAAGACCGCCGTCGGCCTGCACCGGGTCGCGTATCTGCTGTACGCGTACCGCGAGCGGCTGGCCCGCACCGGAACGCTGATCATCGGACCGAACGCGTCCTTCCTGCACTACATCGAGCAAGTGCTGCCCGCGCTCGGCGAGATGCACGTGAAGCAGTCCACGGTGGACGGTCTGGTGACCGCCGCCGTCGAGGTGCGCGGCACGGATCCCGCGTCCGCAGCCGTCGTCAAGGGCGACGCCCGGATGGCGGAGGTGCTGCGGCGGGCCGTACGGTCCCATGTCACCGCGCCCACCGAGCCGGTCGTGGTCGTGCGCGGCTCGCGGCGGTGGCGGGTCCCGGCGTACGAGGTCGAGGAGATCGTCCAGCAGCTGCTGGCCCGCGACATGCGGTACGGAGCCGCGCGCGAGGCGCTGCCCCGGCGCATCGCGCACGCCGTGCTCGTACGGATGGAGGAGGCGGGCGAGTCGCCGGACGACCGGGTGCAGGACGCGGTCGCCCGCAACCCGGCCGTGAAGGCGGCCGTGAAGGCCGTATGGCCGCCGGTCGACCCGGAGAAGCTGGTGCTGCGGCTGCTCTCCGACCCGGAGTTCCTGGCCGCGCACGCGGACGGTCTGCTGACCGCCGACGAGCAGCACAGCATCCTGTGGACGAAGCCGGCGCGCAGCGTGAAGTCGGCGAAGTGGTCGTCGGCGGACGCGGTCCTGATCGACGAGGCGGGCGATCTGATCGCGCGTACGCACTCGTTGGGGCACGTCGTCCTGGACGAGGCGCAGGATCTGTCCCCCATGCAGTACCGCGCGGTGGGCCGCCGCTGCTCGACCGGTTCGGCGACGGTCCTGGGCGACCTGGCGCAGGGCACCACCCCCTGGGCGACCGGGAGCTGGGCGGAGGCGCTGCGGCATCTCGGCAAGTCGGAGGCGGTGGTGGAGGAGCTGACGGCGGGCTTCCGCGTGCCGCGCGAGGTCATCGCGTACGCCTCACGGCTGCTGCCGGTCATCTCGCCGGGGCTGGCGGAGGTGGCATCCGTACGTGAGTCGCCCGGCTCCCTCTCCGTACGGGAGATCCCTGATCCCGAGGCTCTGGACGCGGCGCTGGTGGCGGCCTGCGTGGAGTCCCTCACCCACGAGGGCTCCACCGGCCTGATCGCGGCGGACGCCCGGATTCCGGTACTGGCGGAGGCCCTGACGGCGGCGGGTCTGCCGTACCTCTCCCCGGGCGAGGAGACGACGGCGGAGGCGCGCCTGACGCTGGTGCCGGCCTCGCTGGCGAAGGGCCTGGAGTACGACTACGTCGTCCTGGACGAACCGGCGGCGGTAGTGGCGGGCGAACCGGACGAACGCACGGGCCTGCGGAGGCTGTACGTGGCCCTGACCCGAGCGGTCTCTGGCCTGATCGTCCTGCACGCGGACGCGCTGCCGGAAGCGCTGGGGAACGAATAAAACCAACCCGCACATGCGCCCCATCACCACCGACGGCGCGATGCCGGGCCCACCACCCGGCACCCACCCACCCCCATCACCACCCACCAGCGGTGCGGGAGCGGGCCCAGCCGCCCCCACCCCAACCCCACCCCCACCCCCACCAGCGGTGCGGGGGCGGGCCCACCGGCGGGAGGGGGCCGGGGCCGCAGGAGGTGCGTGTCCGGACAATAAAGCGTGATTTGTGCCGCTCGCGGCCCGCACCTGAAGAACCGGGCCGCACGCGGCGTAAATCATGCCGTCCGGACATGCGCCTCCGGAGGCGCCAGCCCCCGCACCACGACGAACAGCCCCGCACCACCCCGCACCGCGCACCCCCACCCCGCCGCACCCCGAACCCCGCCGCCACCAGGCGGCCCCGCCCCCACAAGCGCGCCCCCTCACCCGTCCAGCGCCACCCGCCACCCCCGTACCGCCCCCGCGTCCACCGGCCCCTCCCACCCCGCCGGGCGCGCCGCGCCGCCGATGTGGAACGCGGTCACCCCCGCCGCCCGCAGCACCGGCAGGTGTTCGAGGCGGAGCCCGCCGCCCACCATGAGGCGCTGCCCGTACCCGGGCTCGCCGCGCTCCCCGTCCGCCGCCTCGGCCAGCAGCACCGGCAGGCCGCTGTCGACGCCCGCCGGGGACCCCGCCGTGAGGTACGTGTCGAGCCCCGGCAGGTCCGCGAGCCGCTTGCGCAGCGCGTCGCGGTCGGCCGCGTGGTCGATCGCCCGGTGGAACGTCCAGCGGCAGCCGTCCAGTTCGGCGATCAGCCGTTCCGCCGTGACGAGGTCGGGGGAGCCGTCCGCGTCGAGGAAGCCGAAGACGAATTCGTCCGCGCCCTCCGCGCGCAGCCCGCGCGCGGCCTCCACCAGGCTGTCCGCGCCGAGCGGCGCGGGGCGGTCGACGGCGAAGCCGTCCGTGAGCCGCAGCATCACCCGTAGGGGGATGTCCACGGCGGCCCGGATCTTCGCGAAGGTCTCGCGCGGCGGGGTCAGCCCGTCCGCCGCCATGTCGGTGACGAGTTCGAGGCGGTCGGCGCCTCCGCCCTGGGCCGCGACGGCGTCCTCCGCGTCGAGAGCGATCACCTCCAGAACTGCACGCTTGCTCATGAGACCTCATTCGTAGGGGGCACCGACCGGTACAGGTCTAGTCCAATGCCCAGCCTAAAGGTCAACCCCGCCCGTGCGCATCAGCGCATCGAGACACAGGCACCTCTCGCTCCCCCACTCCATCCCACCCCCGCCCGTCGCCCACCCCACCCTTGCCCTTCATACCCCCGAGGGGTATACATGAAGGAGCGAGATACCCCTCGGGGGTACGATGGATCCGTTCGATGAGAAGGAGCGCCAGCCATGAGCACCACCCGGACCTCCGGCGCCGCGCCCGGCCAGGGCACGGACGGTGCCGCGGGCACCACCGCCGACGTCGAGCTGATCATCGGCGGCATGACCTGCGCCTCCTGCGCGGCGCGCGTCGAGAAGAAGCTCAACCGTATGGACGGGGTCGAGGCCACCGTCAACTACGCCACCGAGAAGGCCAAGGTCAGCTATAGGGGCGAGGACGTCGGCGTCCAGGACCTGATCGCCACCGTAGAGGCGACCGGCTACACGGCCACCGAGCCCGCCCCCGTACACCCGTCGCCCACGCGGGGCGCGACGCACAGCACAGCGGACAGCACAGCGGACGGCACACCGGGCAACACACCAGGCGGCGCACCGGACGGTACGACAGACGCCGAGGTCGCCCGCGAGCGCGAACTCAAGACCCTGCGCGAGCGCCTGCTGACCGCCGTCGTCCTCTCCGTGCCCGTCATCGCGATGGCCATGATCCCGGCCCTCCAGTTCGACAACTGGCAGTGGCTCTCCCTCACCCTCGCCGCCCCCGTGGTCGTCTACGCGGGCTGGCCCTTCCACCGCGCCGCCTGGACCAACGCCCGGCACGGCGCGGCCACGATGGACACCCTCATCTCCGTCGGCACCTCGGCCGCGTTCCTGTGGTCGCTGTGGGCGCTGTTCTTCGGTACGGCGGGCATGCCGGGCATGTCGCACCCCTTCGAGCTGACCATCAGCCGGGGCGACGGCGCCGGGAACATCTACCTCGAAGCCGCGGCCGGGGTGACCATGTTCATCCTGGCGGGCCGCTACTTCGAGGTGCGCGCCAAGCGCCGGGCGGGGGCGGCGCTGCGCGCGCTGCTGGAGCTGGGCGCGAAGGAGGTCACCGTCGTACGGGACGGGCGCGAGGAGCGCGTCCCGACGGCGGAACTCCAGGTCGGGGACGTGTTCCTGGTGCGTCCCGGCGAGAAGATCGCCACGGACGGCACGGTCGTGGAGGGCTCGTCGGCCGTCGACGCCTCGATGCTGACGGGCGAGTCCGTGCCCGCCGAGGTCGCCGTGGGTGACACCGTCGCCGGCGCCACGCTCAACGCGGGCGGCCGGCTCGTCGTACGGGCGACCCGGATCGGCGCCGACACGCAACTGGCCCGCATGGCGCGCCTGGTGGAGGACGCGCAGAACGGCAAGGCGGCGGTCCAGCGCCTCGCCGACCGGATCTCCGCCGTCTTCGTACCGGTGGTGATCCTCCTCGCGCTCGGCACCTTCGGCGTCTGGCTGGCGATCGGCGCCGGCGCGACCGCCGCGTTCACCGCCGCCGTCGCCGTACTGATCATCGCCTGCCCGTGCGCCCTCGGCCTGGCCACTCCGACCGCGCTGATGGTCGGTACGGGGCGGGGCGCGCAGCTCGGCATTCTGATCAAGGGGCCCGAGGTGCTGGAGTCCACCCGTCGCGTGGACACGATCGTGCTGGACAAGACGGGCACGGTCACCACCGGGAAGATGACGCTCCTGGAGGCCCGTACCGCCACCGGTACGGACGAGAGCGACCTCCTGCGGCTGGCTGGCGCCCTGGAGCACGCCTCCGAGCACCCCATCGCGCGCGCCGTCGCCGAGGGGGCGGCGGAGCGCGTCGGTACGCTGCCGGTCCCCGAGGACTTCGCCAACGTCCCGGGCCTCGGGGTGCGGGGCGTGGTCGAGGGCCATGCGGTGCTCGTCGGCCGGGCCGCGCTGCTCGCGGAGTGGGAGATCCGCCTCCCGGAGGAGCTGGAGCGGGCGCGGACGGAGGCCGAGACGGCGGGCCGTACGGCGATCGCGGTGGCCTGGGACGGCGAGGCGCGGGGCGTGCTCGAAGTGGCCGACGCGGTGAAGGAGACCAGCCCGGAGGCCGTCAGCCGGCTGCGCGCCCTCGGCCTGACGCCGATCCTGCTCACCGGCGACAACAGCGCCGTCGCCCGGTCGGTGGCCGCCGAGGTCGGCATCGACAGCGGGAACGTCATCGCTGAGGTCATGCCCGAGGACAAGGTGGACGTCGTCAAGAAGCTCCAGGCGGAGGGCGCGTCCGTCGCCATGGTCGGCGACGGGGTGAACGACGCCGCCGCCCTCGCCCAGGCCGATCTGGGCCTGGCCATGGGGACGGGCACGGACGCGGCCATAGAGGCGGGCGACCTCACGCTCGTACGGGGTGATCTGCGCGTCGCGGCCGACGCCATCCGGCTGGCACGCCGCACGCTGGGCACGATCCGCACCAATCTGTTCTGGGCGTTCGCGTACAACGTCGCGGCGCTGCCCCTGGCGGCCGCGGGGTTCCTCAACCCGATGATCGCGGGCGCGGCGATGGCCTTCTCGTCGGTGTTCGTGGTCGGGAACAGCCAGCGGCTGAGGGGCTTCAAGGCGTCGTGACGCGTACGTCGTAGCCGACGTACGTACGTAGTACGTACGTCACTCACGGGCCGGGCCGGAGGCGGATGCGCCGAGGGCCCGGCCCTATCGTCGAGGCCATGCCCGACCAGACACCGGATCCGCAGTCCCAGCCCCAGCCCCAGCCCTCCGACGCCGGCCTCCGCCACCGCTTCGCCGCCGCGCTCCACGCCGCGCGCGGCCCGGCCGGGGGCCCCGACCCGGCCCCGTACGCGGACGCCCTGCTCGCCCGCTGGGCCGAGCCCTGGCGGCGTTACCACACCGCGGCCCATCTGACCGCCGTCCTGGAGCACGTCGACACCCTGGCCGGGTACGCGGACGCCCCCGATCTCGTACGGCTCGCCGCCTGGTTCCACGACGCCGTCCACCGTCCCGACCGTTCGGAGAACGAGGAGCGCTCGGCCCGGCTCGCCGAACGCGCCCTGACCGAGGCCGGGCTGAGCGAGGACCGTACGGCCGAGGTCGCCCGGCTCGTCCGGCTCACCGCCAGCCACAGCACCGCCCCCGACGACCGCGACGGCGCCGTCCTGTGCGACGCGGACCTCGCGATCCTGGCCACCGGGCCCGCCGCGTACGCCGCCTACGCGGCAGCCGTGCGGGCGGAGTACGGCTTCCTGCCGGACGAGACCTTCCGCGCGGGGCGCGCGGACGTGCTGGAGCGGCTGCTCGCGCTGCCGGGTCTGTTCCGTACCCAGTACGGAGTACGGGAGTGGGAGGCGCGGGCGCGCGGGAACGTGACGGAGGAGCTGCGGACGCTGACGGGGCGATGCCCGTCACGGTGACGGTCGGCACGGCAGTCGCCGTCACAGCGGCTGTCGTCACAGTAACTGTCGTCACAGTGACTGTCGTCTCAGTAACTGGGAGGTAGCACCGCGCGCGGAATGCGACGGCCCGCGCGGCCGTTGGCACCTGTCATGCCAGACTCCGCCGATCCCGCTCTCCCCACCGTCCCCGATCACGCCGCACCGCCCGTTTCCCCAGCTTCCCCCGCACCCGGATCGGGCACCGCCCGCCCCCGGATGCCGCTCGCCGTCTACATGCTCGGGCTGTCCGTCTTCGCGCTCGGTACGAGCGAGTTCATGCTCTCCGGGCTGCTGCCGCCGCTCGCTGAAGACATGAACGTGTCGATCCCGACGGCCGGGCTGCTCATCTCCGCGTTCGCGATAGGCATGGTGGTCGGCGCCCCGCTGCTCGCCGTGGCCACCCTGCGCCTGCCGCGCCGTACGACCCTCATCGCCCTGATCTCGGTCTTCGGCCTCGGCCAGGTCGCGGGGGCGCTCGCGCCGACGTACGAGGTGCTGTTCGTGTCCCGGGTGGTCAGCGCGTTCGCGTGCGCCGGCTTCTGGGCGGTGGGCGCGGCCGTCGCGATCGCGATGGCTCCCCTGAACGCGCGCGCCCGCGCCATGGCGGTGATGATCGGCGGTCTGTCCATCGCGAACGTGCTCGGCGTCCCGGTGGGCGCCTTCCTCGGCGAACACCTGGGCTGGCGCTCGGCGTTCTGGGCGGTCGGCGCCGCTTCGGCGGTCGCGCTGATCGGGTGCGCGACGCTGATCCCGGCCATCCCCGTACCGGCCGAGAAGCCGCGGCTCAAGCGCGAGCTGGCCATCTACCGCGACCGTCAGGTCTGGATCGCCATCGCCGTCACCGCGCTCGCGGCGGGCGGCGTCTTCTGCGCGTTCTCGTATCTCGCCCCGCTGCTCACGGACGTGGCGGGCCTGGACAGCGGCTGGGTCCCGACCGTACTGGCGCTGTTCGGAGTCGGCGCGCTGGTCGGTACGGCGCTGGGCGGACGGTACGCGGACGCGCATCTTTTCGGCGTCCTGATCAGCGGCGTCACGGCGTCGACGGTGCTGCTCGTCCTGCTGGCGCTGACCGCCTCGAACCCCGTCGCGGTCATCGTCCTGACCTTCCTCCTCGGCGTCTCGGCCTTCTACACCGCTCCGGCTCTCAACGCCCGTATGTTCAACATCGCCGCCGCTGCCCCCACTCTCGCGGGCGCCACCGCGACGGCCGCGTTCAACCTCGGCAACACCGGCGGGCCCTGGCTCGGCGGTACGGTCATCGACGCGGACTTCGGCTACGCGGCCACGGCCTGGGCGGGCGCCGCCATGACGGTCGTCGCGATCGGGCTGACGCTGCTGGCACTGCGGTTCCACCGCGCGGGCACGAGCCGCGTGGTGGCGGGCTCTGCCGGGGCAGTCCGGGCGTTGCGGCCGGAGAAGGCCGAGTGCGCGGAGCAGCCGGGATAAAAGCGAGCAAAAGCAGGTAAAGCAGCCGGATAACGGCGGGCGCAGGGGACAACGACGGCCGCAGGGGACAACGGCGGGCGCGCGATCGAGGCCGCCCGCCCGCCGACACGCCACCGGGCCGTTTCCGGGCCCGGTGGCGCGTCTACGAGGCCGCCGCCGTGGCCTCGTAGAACACGTACGTCGCCGAGTACGGGACGCTGACCTGCTCCGTCGCGTCGCTCGCGCACGACCCGGCGGGGGCGACCCCGCCCTTCGTGTCGAGGCGCTGGATGTAGGACACCTCGGCGAAGACGCCGGTGCCCCGGTGGGCGTTGGCCTTCAGCAGCAGCTGCGGAATCGTTTCCGCCTTCGGGGCGTTGGCCACCGCGGCGGCGTTGACGGCGCTGCCGTCGACCGTCGACACCCAGACGGGACCCCGCGAGTGCAGGGCGATGGCACGCCGCCGGCTGTCGCTCTTCTTCCAGAGCGTGGCGGCGGGCTCCAGGAGGGTCCACGCGCCGTCCGTGCACGTATAGGTCTGGACGCCCTGCGCGTCGAGCACGGCGACCCGCTCGTTGCCGGCCGGAACCGCCAGCTCCGCCGGTATGACGAGATCGGTGGCCGCGGGCGTCTTCACCGGCCGGGGCTGCGCGGCGGCCGGTCCCACGCTCGCTCCGGCGAGCAGGGTCACACCGGCGGCGACGAGGCATCCGGTAACAGCGGTGAGGCGTCTGACATCTTTGGCGCTTTTCATCGAAGAAGTCTCCAACTGGCTTGCTGCAAGGCGGACTTCACCAGCTGTCCGCGACGGTGATCCTATTGGCTCACGGCGTCGCGCGGGACTGTTGTTCGAGTTTTGCCGCGCGCGGCGGAGGGCCACGGGACGGGTTACGGGACGCGGCGGATCACGGAGCGTCCCGGCCCGCACCGGGGGCGAGGGAGCCCACCGGCGCGACGATCACGGCCTTCTTCGCACACACCCAGTAAGGGTCGGACCCCAGCTCGGGCTCCACCTCCAGCGCGTGCGGGTCGGCGTCGTGGCCGTCGGCACAGACCGGGCAGAGCGGCCAGCGTCCGTACCGTTCCAGCAGCGCGTCCTGGACGTCCTGGGCGACCAGGCCCGTCACGTACGCGACCCCCTCGGGCCACTGCTCGACCCACCAGCGGCGGTGCGACACCGCGTCCTCCACCAGCGACACCACATCGGCGCGCGCGACGTCGGCCGCCGCGAGATCGGCCAGGACCAGGGCGCGGGCGGCGTGCAGCGCCGGTTCCAGCGAGGGTGTTCCGGGGGTGTGCTTCTCAGGGTTCGCGTCGTCCATTCAGCCATTGTCAGGGAGATCCAAGGGTTGACCGACGCCGATACTCGAAAATATCTTTCAGGTGTGACCCAAGTCGTGAAGGAAAGTTTCAGCGGAGCCGCCCCACCCGCGCCCGCCGCCCTGGCCGCCAAGGTGCGGACCCTCGCGCCGACCATGACCCGATCCATGCAGCTCGTCGCCGAAGCGGTCGCCGGGGATCCGGCGGGCTGCGCCGCGCTCACCGTCACCGGGCTCGCCGAGCTGACGGGCACGAGCGAGGCGACCGTCGTCCGCACGGCCCGTCTCCTGGGCTACCCGGGCTACCGCGATCTGCGCCTCGCCCTCGCCGGGCTGGCGGCGCAGCAGCAGTCGGGCCGCGCGCCCGCCGTCACCGCGGACATCGCGGTGGACGATCCGATAGCCGATGTCGTCGCCAAGCTCGCCTACGACGAGCAGCAGACGCTCGCCGACACCGCCGCCGGACTCGACACCGTGCAGCTCGGCGCGGTGGTCACCGCCGCCGTGGCGGCCCGGCGGATCGACATCTACGGTGTCGGCGCCTCGTCCCTCGTGGGCATGGACCTCGCCCAGAAGCTGCTGCGCATCGGTCTGATCGCACACGCCCACAGCGACCCGCACCTCGCCGTCACCAACGCCGTGCAGCTGCGCACGGGCGATGTCGCCATCGCGATAACGCATTCGGGCTCCACCGGCGACGTCATCGAGCCGCTCCGCGTCGCGTTCGACCGGGGCGCGACGACGGTGGCGATCACCGGCCGCCCCGACGGCCCCGTGTCGCAGTACGCCGACCATGTGCTGACCACGTCCACCGCCCGCGAGAGCGAGCTGCGCCCGGCGGCCATGTCGAGCCGGACGAGCCAGCTCCTCGTCGTCGACTGCCTGTTCATAGGCGTCGCCCAGCGCACGTACGGGACGGCGGCCCCGGCCCTGTCCGCTTCGTACGAGGCGCTCGCGCACCGCCACAGCCCGCGCGGCGGCGCGCGCTGACCCGATAGGGCATCCCCGGTGCCGGCCCCCGGCATCCGGGGCACCCGCACCGGTGGCCGCGCCGACACCGGCAAGGCGCCGACACCGGCAGCCACGTCCCACCAGCACCGGCACCCGCACCCGCCGCACCCCCAGAAGAAAGAGCCGCTTCTCCATGACCACCCCGGCCTCATCAGCCTCATCAGCCTCATCGGCCTCGTCAGCCACCCCGTCCTCCTCGCCTTCCCCGTCCACCTCATACGGCGCACTCCGCGCGCAGCTCGACTCCCTCACCACCGAGGCGTTCCGCCCCGAGCTGGCCGAGATCGATCAGTTGCCCACGCTGGAGATCGCCCGGATCATGAACGGCGAGGACGCGACCGTCCCCGCGGCCGTCGCCGCCCAGCTCCCCCGAATCGCCGCCGCCATCGACGCCATCGCCGAGCGCGCGGCCCACGGCGGCCGGCTGATCTACGCGGGCGCCGGTACGGCCGGGCGGCTCGGTGTGCTGGACGCCAGCGAGTGCCCGCCGACCTTCAACACCGACCCCGAAGAGGTCCTCGGCCTCATCGCGGGCGGCCCCGGCGCCCTGGTGACGTCCGTCGAGGGCGCCGAGGACTCCAAGGAGCTGGCCGCCGCCGATCTGACGGCGGTGAAGCTCACCGCGGCCGACACCGTCGTCGGCATCTCCGCCTCCGGGCGCACCCCGTACGCGATAGGAGCCGTCGAGCACGCCCGCAGCCTCGGCGCGCTCACCGTCGGCCTCTCCTGCAACGCGGGCAGCGCGCTGGCGGCGGCGGCCGAGCACGGCATCGAGGTGGTCGTCGGCCCCGAGCTGCTCACCGGCTCCACCCGCCTCAAAGCGGGGACAGCGCAGAAGCTCGTCCTCAACATGCTCTCGACGATCACCATGATCCGGCGCGGCAAGACGTACGGAAACCTGATGGTCGACGTGCGCGCCTCCAACGAGAAGCTGCGCGCCCGCTCGCGCCGGATCGTCTCCCTCGCCACCGGCGCCTCGGACGAAGAGATCGAGAAGGCGCTGCACGACACCGACGGCGAGGTGAAGAACGCCGTCCTCGCCATCCTCGGCTCGGTGGACGGCCCCACCGCCGCCGCGCTCCTCGCCGCGAACGACGGCCATTTGCGCGCGGCGCTGCGGGCCGCCCCCACACCACCCCGTACTCCCTGATCATCCCTTCGCACAGCAAGGCACGAAGCACCATGGCAACCACAGGATCAGCAGCAGACCAGACACCAGACAGGACACCGGACAAGACGCCCGACAAGAACCGCGCCACGGCCGAAGCGATTCTCCCGCTCGTCGGGGGCGCGGGGAACGTCGCGTCCGTCGCCCACTGCATGACCCGGCTGCGGCTCGGTCTGCACGACCGTTCTCTCGTGCGGGACGAGGCGCTCAGGGCACTGCCCGCGGTGCTGGGGGTGGTCGAGGACGAGACGTACCAGATCGTGCTGGGCCCGGGGACGGTGGCGCGGGTGACGCCGGAGTTCGAGCGGCTGGTGGCGGAGGCCGACCAGGCGCCCGCCGCGGCCCCCGCCCCCTCCCTCTCCTCCGCCTCCGCCTCCGCCTCCGCCACGGCGGACGAGCTGGCGGCGCGGGGTGAGGAGATCCGGGCGGCCCGGAAGGCGCGCAACGCCACGCCCTTCAAGCTCTTCCTGCGCCGGATCGCCAACATCTTCGTCCCGCTGATCCCCGCGCTGATCGGCTGCGGCATCATCGCGGGGCTCAACGGTCTGCTGACAAACCTGCACTGGCTGCCCGCCATCGTCCCGGCCCTGGCGGCCATGGCGTCCGGCTTCATGTCGCTGATCGCGGTATTCGTCGGCTACAACACGGCGAAGGAGTTCGGCGGTACGCCCATCCTGGGCGGGGCGGTCGCCGCGATCATCGTCTTCCCGGGCGTCGCCAACATCGACGCGTTCGGCCAGAAGCTCTCCCCGGGCCAGGGCGGCGTGCTGGGCGCGCTGGGCGCGGCGGTGCTGGCGGTGTACGTCGAGAAGTGGTGCAGGAGGTGGGTACCGGAGGCGCTCGACGTCCTGGTCACCCCGACCCTGACAGTCCTGATTTCGGGCCTGGTCACGCTCTTCGGCCTGATGTACGTGGCCGGTGAGATCTCGACCGCCACCGGCACCTTCGCCAACTGGCTTCTCTCGCACGGCGGTTCCGGTGCCGGGTTCGTCCTGGGCGGCCTGTTCCTGCCGCTGGTGATGCTGGGGCTGCACCAGGCGCTCATCCCCATCCACACCACCCTCATCGAGCAGCAGGGCTATACCGTCCTGCTGCCCATCCTCGCCATGGCGGGCGCGGGCCAGGTCGGCGCGGCGGCGGCGGTGTACCTGCGGCTCCCGCACAACACCTCGATCCGCCGCACCATCAGGTCCGCCCTCCCGGCCGGTTTCCTCGGCGTGGGTGAGCCCCTCATCTACGGCGTCTCCCTCCCCCTGGGCCGCCCCTTCATCACCGCCTGCGTGGGCGGCGCCTTCGGCGGCGGCTTCGTGGGCCTGTTCAACCAGCTCGGCGCGGCGGTCGGTTCGACGGCGATCGGCCCCTCCGGCTGGGCCCTCTTCCCACTGCTCGCGGGCAACAGGGGCCTGGGCGAGATGATCGCCGTGTACGCGGGCGGGCTGCTGGTGGGCTATGCGGTGGGCTTCGTCGCCACGTACTACTTCGGCTTCACGAAGACGATGCTGCGCGAGCTGAACGCAGATACCGAAGCGACCGGGACGACCGCTGGTGCAGCACCCACAGGCGCCCCCGGCACTCCGACCGCCACCCCGGACACCCAGCCGCCCCCGGAGGCGGCGACGCAGCCGGCCCGCCTCTGAGCGAGGACCTCCCGCCACGGCGGCGGGTGGCGCCTCAGCCCGCCGCCGTACGGAGGAACCGCACCAGGTCGTCCACGCCGTACCCGATCAGCGACGCCCGCTCGGCCGCCATGAGCAGCAACTGCGCCACGACGGTGGCCCCGTGCCCGTCGCGCCCGTCGGCCTTCCACTCCCAGAGCCCCTCGACCCCCAGGTCCGTCATCAGCACCCCGGACGCGGCTCTGACCTCGGCGCAGACGGGTGCGACGGCGTCGAGCAGGTTCTGGCCCTGACGCTCACAGCGGAGGCAGAAGAAGTCCCCGTACCGCCCCGCCGAACACCCGGGCGGAGGGGCGGCCTTGACGGGGGCATAGCGGGGGTCGTCGAGATCCGGGAGCCCTTCGGCCAGGCAGTGCAGAAGATTGAATTCGTAACGGTTAACCCCCTCTACCGCCTCGTCTACTGTCTCGTCGCATTCTTTTGTGTCCTGCGTTGCCATAAACGCACTCCAGCACTCTGTGTATTGATTCGCACCACACAGAGTGGCCGAATGTGGCTAGCCTGAATAGACAGTTCGCCCCAACACCGACAGGTGATGAACAGGGAGACCGTCATGCCCGGAGCCAAACCACTCGACCCGTCCTCCTCCCCACGCGCCATGCTCGGCGCGGAGCTACGACATCAGCGCGTGCAAGCACAACTCACGCAGGGCGAGTTGGGGAGGCCGCTCTTCGTGAGCGGGTCCTTCATCGGCCAGCTGGAGTCGGGGACGCGCAGGATGCAGCCGGAGTACGCGACGTACTTCGACGAGCGTTCAAGACGAACGGGTTCTTCGCGCGCAACTGCGAGGCGCTGAAGAAGTCGAAGTACCCGGACCACTTCGCGGAGGCGGCGGAGGCCGAGGCGATCGCTACGGTGATCAGGCAGTACGCGCCGCTGCTGATCCCGGGGTTGTTGCAGACGGAGGGGTACGCGCGGGCGGTGTTCCGTGCGTACAACCCGACGGCGGTGGAGGACGCCATAGAGGAGCGGATCGCGGCGAGGCTGGAACGAGCCGACCTCCTCAAACATCCAACAAAGCCGATGGTTTGGACGGTGCTTGACGAGGCAGTGCTGCGGCGTCCGGTGGGCGGACCTGCGGTGATGGCGGAGGCGCTGCGTCATGTGGCGCGGCTGGTGCGTAAACGGCGAATCATCGTGCAAGTGATTCCGTTCGGCGAGGGGGCACACGCGGCGCTGAATGGCGCGCTCAAACTCATGGCGTTCGAGGACGCGCCAGCACTCGCATATCTCGAAGCGCTCAGCGCGGGACATTTGATGGACGATCCAGCGTCCGTGACCCGACACGAACTGACCTACGATCTGCTCAGGGCCACCGCACTCTCACCGGAAGCATCCTTGGCCCTGCTGGAGTCAGTGGCGGAGGATTACGCGCATGAAGAGCAGAAGCCATGAGTACGACCTGAGCACGGCGACGTGGCACAAGTCCACATACAGCGGCGGGGACGGCGGCGACTGCCTCGAAGTGGCCACCGGCCTCACCGGCATCGTCCCCGTACGCGACTCCAAGACTCCGACCGCCCCCGCCCTGGTTTTCCAAGCCGGGACGTGGGCGACCTTCATCGACAACGAGGTCAAGCCCCAGCCCCAGCCGTAGGCGCAGCGCAGCAGCCAGCACTCGCAACCATCAGGTGGGCGCGGGGCCCAACCATCCCGCGTCCACCGGCACAGCGCCTACTGGACGGACTCCAGGTGCTCCAGAAAGGCGGCTTCGACCTCGGCCGCCTCGTTGGACGGGGACGGTCATGTGCCAGGCGGTCGCGTGGTCAACGGGCGGGTGAAAGATGAATGCCGCCCTGATGTCATCGTGCTCGGACATGTCCACCTCCGATCTCACGGGTAGCGCGAATCCGGAGAATCACACCACGGTCCACCAGTACGAACTGTCCTACGATCTACTGGGGGCCAAGCCGTAGGAGGATCATGAACCGGGATTACCGCGTGCGGTCCGGCCGCGTCTTCGGGCTGGTGGTGGTCATCGCGTTCGTGACGATGGCCCCTCTGCTGCCGTTGTGGTCCGCCACCGGCAGCACAGAAGCGACCAAGTGGCTGGTCACCGTGGTGCTGCTTGCCCTCTTCCTCATCCTCTCCGTCCGCGCCGGCCGCTCCGTTACGGTCATCGACGCCGACGGCATCCACATCCGCACCCTCAGCCGCACGCGCCACCTGTCCTGGTCGGACGTCCAGGACTTCCGCTCCGCCCCCAGCAACCGCGCCCCGGGCCAGAGCGACGCCCCCAACACCGTCACCTACGCCCATACCCACGACGGCCGTCGGGTCCTGCTCCCGTACGTGGACGACCGGCACGTGGACGTCGATCAAGAGATCCGGCTCCTGCGCACCGCCCTCCGCCAAACCGGCTGATCCGGGGTGCGCACGGGCTGCGCCCCGCACCCGCGCACGGCGATAAGCCACACGGGGGTGCGGGGTGCGTCCTGGGTCCCGGAAGTCAGGATGCCTCCGGCACCACCACCTCCTTGTTCTTGGCCAGCGCCTTGGTGCGGGCGGTGACCGTGGCGCGGAGGGTTTTGACGGCCTTGTCGACGCCGTCGGCGTCGGCGCCGTTCGCCTTCGCGCCCGCAGCCAGCGCGGTCAGCGTCTTGGACGCGGTGCCGGAGCTGAAGAACTTCTCGTACAGCTCGCGGTAGGCGGTCTTGTAGACCGAGTCGAAGGCGTCGAGCTTCAGGAAGCGTTCCTTGAGGATGTGACCACCCCTGGGGCCACCGCCGCCGGGAGCGCCGCCAGGGAAGCCGCCCTCGGGGAAACCGCCCTCCGGGAAGCCGTCGGCCGGTGGGCCGTCCGTGTTGTCGTCTCCGGCCGCGTCCCCGGCGGGCATGGCTGCCCGGCCCATGCCGCCCATGCCCGTCTCGTCGTCCGGGCCCGTGTCCGTGGAGCCGCTGAAGGTGAGGTTGAAGTCCCAGCCGAGGATGGAGAACTTCTTGGTGCCCAGGTCGTACCAGAGCACGTAGTTGTTGCCGGGACCCGCCATGTCGTCGAAGTTCATCAGCAGGTTCTGTGTGGCCACGTACTCCGCGAAGGACTTCACATCGACGTGGTCGGCCAGCTCTGCCGCGAACTCCTTGTCCGACGCCTCGTTCGCCCACTTCATGAGCTTCATCACCGGGGCGAGGTCCTGGCTGCCCTTCTTGTTGAGCTGCTTGAAGGACGTCTTGTAGTCGGTCGGATCGTCTCCCTTGTAGGCGAAGCTGCCGTTGGCCCGCGCCTTGTACATCACACCGTCGGTGTCGTACGAGGCGTCGGCGTAGTCCATGCTCGGGTTCTCGACCAGCAGCCGCGCGACCGCAGGACCGTTGTTGACCTGCACGGAGGAGAAGGCGAATCCCTCCGCCGTCTGGTCGGACGCGTCCATCAGCGAGAGCGACAGCGCCTCGTTGAACGGCACTTCGGCGTCCGCTCCGGGACGGACGGAGATCTCGCGGTGGCCCTGGTAGGCGCGGCCCTCGACGTACTCGTCGATGCTGATGAGCCAGGGCAGCTCCTCGGGCTTGGACGCGGACAGCTCGTAGTTCGCCATCCCGCCACCGGCGCCGCCACCGGCCCCAGCGGCAGCGCCCTGCCCCTGGGGCCGGCCTTGGGTCTGGTCCGGACGCTGCGCTTGCCCGTTGCCCTGTCCCTGTCCCTGTCCCTGCCCCTGCCCCTGCCCCTGGCCTTGGCCTTGGCCTCCGCCGCCTTGCGCGCCGCCCGGTCCGGCGCCGCCTCCCCGTCGGTTGCCGCGCAGGCCCTGGAGCGTCGAGTTGCCCTTGAGGCGGATGCCGACGTCCTGGAGGTAGACCCCGTCGATCGTCAGGTCGGCGCGGATGTAGTCCTTCGTCCCGTCGTCCTTGAAGTCCTTCATCATCTTGGTGAACTCGGGCTCGTCGTAAGTGAGTTGAATACGGTGCGACTTCGTCGCGTCGTACAGGTCGACCGACCCCGCCACGTTCTCCGTGATCTCGTCGCTGTCCGCCGCCGACGCGCTGGTCACCCAGGGCGTGACCCGCGCGTCGCCGAAGAAGACCAGCAGTACGGTCAGCCCCAGACCCAGCGCCACGACGGGCTTCCAGTGGTGCCGCAGACGTACCGGAATGCGGTGCTTGAGACTGCGCCCGGGACGACGCCCGGCACCGGACCCAGCCCCGGACGCGGCCACGGCCCCGTCCCCGCTCGGCGCGCTCATCACAGGTCGGTCTGGTCGTATCCGGTCAGCACGGTGACGCGCTGCCCGGACGTGCGTTCCTGGAGCGCCGCGACCAGCTCGCCCGGCTCGGTGCCCTTCTTCATCCGCACGGTGTAGAAGACCTCGGTCAGCGCGCCGCCCCGGATCGTCTCCGTACTGACCAGCTCGAATTCGGTGGTGTAGCGGATGAGAACGTCGCGGATGCCCTCGCTGTAGTCCTCCCCGGCCGGCACCTGGACCTTGACCACCTGGCGCTGGACATCGAGGTGGAACCAGTTGAACTTGTACATCACGTAGATGATCAGGCAGATCGCCACACCCGCGACGCTGGCCAGCGTGTAGAAGCGCGCGCCCGCCGCCATGCCGATGCCCATCACCAGGAAGATGAAGCCGACATCCCTGGTTTCCTTGATCGCGTTACGGAAGCGGACCACGGACAGGGCGCCCACCAGCGAGAAGGCGCGGGCCAGGTTGGATCCGACGACCAGCATGATCAGGGCGACGATCATGCCGACGATGACCAGGGTCTGTACGTACGACTGGCTGTACGAGACGTTCCGGTGCGTGGCCCGGTAGACGTACCCGATCATCGTGCTGAGGATGAACGAGAGGGACATCGCGATCACGATGTCGGTGACGCTGAACGTCCCGCTCAGGTCCTGAAGGTCGAAATTCACGGTTGCTCATGCCTCCACGGGCAGAACGGCCGGCGACGGGCTGTGGGGCGTCGACGGCGTGGGTGGGGGGAAAGACGCGGAAAGCGGTGCGGGAGAGGCGCCGGGGCGAGGGTGGTCCTCCTCGCGTACGTGGAAGACGGACCGGGGCGCCATACCGAACGCCTCGACGGACTGCACGTACTTGGAGACCCGCACGAGGTTCAGATCGCGGCGGGCGGCCAGGTCGGTGATCCAGTACGGGGTGCGTTCGTTGACCTTGACCTCCATCACCGTGAGGTGCGGCGGCAGGGTGTAACGGTTCTCCGCGCCCTCCACGGTGAAGTCGAAGTCGCGGTCCCGGCCGCGCACCCGCCGGTCGAAGGTGACCCGCAGCCCGGTGTCCTGGTCGCGGCCGACCAGCGCCTCGCGCTGATAGCCGGTGATGACCATGGGGCGCAGATCGAGCCGTACGGCCAGTTCGAGCACCTCCTCGACGAAGGCGCGTTCCTTCGCCGCGTGGTCGATCAGCTGCCGCCCGTCGCACAGTTGGCGCGCGGTGCCGTACGGGAGGGTGATGCGGCGCTTCTGCGTGACGCGGTTGACGCGCTGCTTGATCTCCACGCAGACGGGCGACTCGTCGGTGACCCCGGCGAGGTCTCCGTAGTGCCGGATGCGGAGCTTGCGGCGGAACTTCAGCCCCTCGATCTTCTCCCAGTAGAAACGGAGTTGAGGGGTGTCGTAGTACAGGCTCCACACGCCGTAACCGCCGACGGGGCTGTGCGGATCGCTGTCCATGCGCTCGGCCAGCTCGTCACGGATGGCGGCGGCCCGGTCCACCGGCACGAGGTACTTCAACTCGTACCGGTTGAAGGAGTGCAGGCGGCTGGCGACGTGCAGCGCTTCCTGTGCGGCTGCTTCCTGTGCCGCCGCCTCCTGTGCGGGCGCCTCCTGTGCGGCCGCTACGTCCGGTGATGATTCGTGCGGTGGTGTTTCGTGCGGGTCGGCCCGCGCGGCGTCGCCGTCGCGGGGCGCGGGGGTCTTCCGCAGGCGGAACATGGCTCCCCTTACTCAAGGTCGTTGGTGCGTCCCTGAGTAAGGAATCGGTCAAGCCTGTGCGTGAGTTATGAGTTGAATATGAACGGGATGAATTTCTGAGCTGAACTTCAGGTGAACGAATCCGCTGTCCCGGTCTGTCTTCTCTCGTCCCCTCCGTTCCCTCCCCTCCGCCACTTATCCTGGTCGCTGCTCTGTTCGACCGATGGACCGACCGATGGATCAGGAACAGCCTTATGTCGCAAGGACAACAGCGGAAGACCACGGTGGTCGCCATGGTCGCGGTCGCCGCCGTCCTGATGACCGCCGCTGTCACCGGGTGGCTGGTCCTCGGCCGTGACGGCGGCAAGGACGGCGTGGACGGCGCCAAGAAGGACGAGGCCAACGTGTCGCCCTCCGGCCCGCCGTCGCCTTCGTCCTCCTCGTCCTCCTCCTCCGGAGCGGAGGGAGCACCGCAGCCGGTGATCGCGGGCTGGAAAACCGTGGTCAACCCGAAGACCGGCATCGTCTTCGACGTGCCCGGCGAGTGGGACCGCAAGGAGACGAGCTGGGTGAGTTACGTCGCCGAGAACAGCGACGACGCCGAGGAGGAAAAGATCCTCGTCGGCTTCTCCGCACCCGGGGCGCTCAAGGAGAAGTGGTGCCGGTCCGACGAGGACAAGGACGGCACCGCCGAGGACACCGCGCTCGCCGAGGCCGGCTCCAGGACCGAGAACAGCTCCAAGAGCGTGGCGGACGCGGCCCGGAAGAACGCCGAACTGTGGGTGTACGGCGCGTATGCCCAGCCCGACAGGACGAAGATCTCCAACGGGCCGGTCGAGTCGTACACCACCGCGTCCGGCGTCACGGGCAGCCTGGCGACGTCCGAGTCCTCGGGCGTCGAGCAGCCCGGCAAGTGCGACACGGACGGCAAGGCCACCGCGTTCGCCTTCGAGAACTCCAAGGGCGACTACGTCTCCTGGACCTTCCGGGGCGCGAAGGGCGTCGCGGACGAGGTCCCGGACGCGACGGTCCGCAAGATCCTCAGCACGGTCCGCCTGACGGACGGCACCACCGGAGCCTGAGCGCCCGGAACCTGAGAACCGGTACGGAGTGACGGGCGCGGTCAGGCGGCGGCGGTTGCCGCCGCTGCCGCTGCCGCCGCGCCCGCGTCCACGGCCGAACGCTCCTCGGCCGGCCGGCGGCGCAGCGCGGTCCGCTGGATGGCGGGCGGGGCGTAGGCCATGTCGAGGGTCCCGATGTCGGTGCCGGGCGGCACGATGGCGTCGATGCGGTCCAGGATCTCGTCGCTCAGCGTGATCTCGGCACCGGCGAGAAGGTTGTCGAGGTGCTCCATGGTGCGCGGTCCGATGATCGCGGAGGTCACGCCGGGGTGGGTGATGGCGAAGGCCATCGCCAGGTGCGTCAGCGGCATTCCGGCCTCTTCGACGAGGGGGATGAGCTGCTCGACGACGTCGAGCCTGCGCTCGTCGGTCAGGTGCTTGAAGCCGTAGCGGGCGCGGTGGGTTTCGGCCTGCTCGCCCTTGCGGTAACGGCCGGTGAGCAGGCCGCCCGCGAGGGGGCTCCACACCAGGGTGCCCATGCCGTAGCGCTCGCAGACGGGCAGCACCTCGCGCTCGATGCCACGGGTGAGGATCGAGTACGGCGGCTGCTCGGTACGGAAGCGTTGCAGGCCGCGCCGCTCGGCGACCCACTGTGCCTCGACGATGTCGGACGCGGGGAAGGACGAGGCGCCGATGGCCCGGATCTTGCCCGCGCGCATCAGGTCGGTGAGGGCCGAGAGGGTCTCCTCGACGTCGGTGTCCGGTGCGGGCCGGTGCAGTTGGAACAGGTCGACGTGATCGGTGCCCAGCCGGCGCAGCGAGTCGTCCAGGGCGCGTACCAGCCAACGCCGCGAGTTGCCCTGCTGGTTGGGGTCGTCCCCCATCGGGAGGTGGGCCTTGGTGGCGAGTACGACGTTGTCCCGGCGGCCCTTGAGGGCCTTGCCGACGATCTCCTCGGACTCGCCGCGCGAATAGGCGTCGGCGGTGTCGATGAAGTTGACGCCCGCGTCGAGCGCCTTGTGGATGATGCGGACGGAGTCGTCGTGGTCGGGGTTGCCGACGGCGCCGAACATCATCGCGCCCAGGCAGTAGGGGCTGACCTTGATGCCGGTTCGGCCCAGCGTGCGGTACTTCATGGTGCTCCTCATGGGGTGGGATGTCCGCCGCGACGCCGTTGCGGCGGACACGCAAGCGGAACCTTGTTCCGTTACCAACATACGGAACGACGTTCCGGTTAGCAAGGGATCGGCCCGCATAAGGAGGTCGGCCCTTCGGCGGTCGCTCATTGGTTTGTCCGCGTCGCTCGCGTTCGTCACCGTCCTGCCGACCGTTCATCAGATCGCGCTAACTCGCGATGGTCGGCTGGTTGGGCCGGATGGGCGTGGATACGGTCGGTGCGCCGTCCGAGGGGGCGGCACCCGTCGTGTGCCGTACGCGCCCCGGTCCCGTCCAGGCTCGCCCTTGGCCGTTCCTGCTGGCTCCGGCCGTTCCGGCTCGCTCCGGCCTTCCGGCCTGTCCTGGCCGTCCCGCGCGCCGGTACGGATACGCACGCTCGGGCAGTTCCCTGTTCTCCTGGGAGTGGACATGAGTTTTGCGGGTCGCAAGACCATCGCGGTGATGGCCGCGGCGCTGGCGTCGCTGGGCGCGGGGAGCGGTGCCGCCGCGTCCGCGGCCGCCCCGGCCACGCCGACGGCCGCGCCGTGCAGCGGGGCGGAATGCCCGAGCCTGAAGCCGACCAGGCTCACGGCCAGCCAGGCCAGCCTGAACGTCACCCAGATGCAGCTGGAGAACATCCACGCGATGGCGGCCGACGCGGTGACCGGGGAGCCCATCCGCGGCGCCCGGATCGTGTTCGCCACCATCGGCGGCCGGACCCTGGGGGCGGCCTACACCGACTACGACGGCGTGGCCGCGATCACCGCCCCGGAGAACCTGGGCGTCGGAACCGTCCAGGAGCTGCTGGGCGGCTACGAAGCCGCGATGGTCGGCGACGGCGTCCACGCTCCGGCCGGGGCGCACGGAGCGATCACCATCGGCATCGACCAGGGCCCCGGTGTCCCGGGAGCGCCGTGCAGCGTCTGTAGCGACCGCGGGCTCAAGCGGGACGTGGTCCCGGTCGACTGGAGCCGGTAGGGATGCGGTTCTTCCACCGGCGGTCCCGGGCGGCCGCCGGCGCCGCCCCGGCCACCCCGGCCGCCCCGGTCGTACCGGCCGCACCTGTCGCACCCGTCGCCTCGGCGGGTGCGGTCAACGGACACAGGGTCCTGGAGACCGTGGTCGCGCTGCCCGTCAGCACCTGGCGCTACCTCTGGGAGCCCGAGGACGTACGCCACCTCGGGCCGATGGCCCAGGACTGGCACGCCGCCTTCGGCTTCAACCAGGACGACACCACCATCCCCGTCGTCGACGGCCTCGGCGTCTCCCTGGTGTGCATCCAGGCCCTGCACCGCCGCGTGGAGGAACTCACGGCCGAAGTGGAACGCCTCCGCGAGGCAGCGGACGCGGGCGCGGGCGCGAGCACGACCGAACCCGCGTGACGACGCCGGACACGCTGGACACCACGACAAGGCAGGACACCATGACGGGACCGACGGGACTGACGAACGCGACGGAGGCAACGGAAGCAACGGAAGCAACCGGACCGTCCGAGGCGACGGGTCAGCCGTCGCCGGTGTGCACGGACGCGATCTGGCGGCTTCCGGTGACGGTCTGCCGTATCACCCAGTTCCTGGGCGACCGGACGGCCGGCGCCTTGCTGGAGCGCGCCATCGCCTCCACCGGCGACACGTTGCGGCCCTCCATGATCCGGGACCACGAGGTGGTCCCCGACTTCCGCCGGTCCCGGTCTCACCAGGACTTCGCCGCGCCCGAGTTGATCTCGGCCATCGACGAGGTGGTGGAGGCGGTCGAGCACACCCTGGGCGTCTCCTGCCAGTACACCGAACCCGACTACACCCTCAACGTCCACAACGACGGCGACTTCTACCGGGCGCACCAGGACTCCACCGCCGAGTTCTCCCCCCGGCGTCTGCTCACGTTCGTGTACTACCTGCACCGCACGCCCCGGCCCTTCGACGGGGGCGAGCTGCGGATGTTCGACGCGGCCCTTCCGCTGCACACCGGGACCACCGGAAAGTGGCAGGAGCGCACCTGGCGGGACTGGGAGCCCGAGCACGACAGCATCGTCTTCTTCCGCCCCACCGCCTGGCACGAGGTACGGCCGGTCAGTTGCCCCAGCAAGCGGCACGAGGCGGGCCACCGAGCGGTAGTGGTTGCCGAGCAGGTTCCGCGCGGTGACGACGAGCCACCCCAGCCGGCCCGGCAAGGCCGTACAACGGAAAAGCCGAGGGCGGCACCCCTTCCACAGACTGCTGGAAGGAATGCCGCCCTCGGTCAGGACGCTTGATCCACTGGGGCCGGAGCCCCGGTCGGATCAGAAGTCCATGTCACCGCCCGGCATGCCGCCGCCCGCGGGGGCGGCGCCGGCCTTCTCGGGCTTGTCGGCGATGACGGCCTCGGTCGTCAGGAACAGCGCGGCGATGGACGCGGCGTTCTGCAGAGCGGAGCGCGTGACCTTCGCCGGGTCGATGATGCCCTCGGCGATCATGTCGACGTACTCGCCGGTCGCGGCGTTCAGGCCGTGGCCGACCGTCAGGTTGCGGACCTTCTCGACGACGACGCCGCCCTCAAGACCACCGTTGACGGCGATCTGCTTGAGGGGAGCCTCCAGCGCGAGCTTCACGGCGTTGGCGCCGGTCGCCTCGTCGCCCGTCAGCTCAAGCTTCTCGAAGACCGAGGAAGCCTGGAGCAGAGCCACGCCACCACCGGCGACGATGCCCTCCTCGACGGCGGCCTTGGCGTTGCGCACCGCGTCCTCGATGCGGTGCTTGCGCTCCTTCAGCTCGACCTCGGTCGCGGCGCCGGCCTTGATGACGGCCACGCCGCCGGCCAGCTTCGCGAGGCGCTCCTGGAGCTTCTCGCGGTCGTAGTCCGAGTCGCTGTTCTCGATCTCGGCGCGGATCTGGTTGACCCGGCCGGCGACCTGGTCGCTGTCACCGGCACCGTCGACGATGGTGGTCTCGTCCTTGGTGATGACGACCTTGCGGGCACGGCCCAGCAGGTCGAGACCGGCGTTCTCCAGCTTGAGGCCGACCTCCTCGGAGATGACCGTACCGCCGGTGAGGATGGCGATGTCGTTGAGCATGGCCTTGCGGCGGTCACCGAAGCCCGGGGCCTTGACGGCGACGGACTTGAAGGTGCCGCGGATCTTGTTGACGACCAGGGTCGACAGCGCCTCGCCCTCGACGTCCTCCGCGATGATCAGCAGGGGCTTGCCCGACTGCATGACCTTCTCCAGCAGCGGAAGGAGGTCCTTCACGTTGCCGATCTTGGAGTTGACGATCAGGAGGTACGGGTCGTCGAGCGACGCCTCCATACGCTCCATGTCCGTGGCGAAGTACGCCGAGATGTAGCCCTTGTCGAAGCGCATGCCCTCCGTCAGTTCGAGCTCCAGACCGAAGGTCTGCGACTCCTCGACGGTGATGACGCCTTCCTTGCCGACCTTGTCCATGGCCTCGGCGATCAGCTCGCCGATCTGGGTGTCGGCGGCGGAGATGGAGGCCGTCGAAGCGATCTGCTCCTTGGTCTCCACGTCCTTGGCCTGCTCCAGCAGGGCACCGGAGACGGCCTCGACGGCCTTCTCGATACCGCGCTTGAGGGCCATCGGGTTGGCGCCGGCGGCCACGTTGCGCAGGCCCTCGCGGACGAGCGCCTGGGCGAGGACGGTCGCGGTGGTCGTTCCGTCACCGGCGACGTCGTCCGTCTTCTTGGCGACTTCCTTGACCAGCTCGGCGCCGATCTTCTCGTACGGGTCCTCGAGCTCGATCTCCTTGGCGATGGACACACCATCGTTGGTGATCGTGGGGGCGCCCCACTTCTTCTCGAGGACGACGTTGCGACCCTTGGGACCAAGGGTGACCTTGACGGCGTCGGCGAGCTGGTTCATCCCGCGCTCGAGACCGCGCCGTGCCTCCTCGTCGAACGCGATGATCTTGGCCATGTGAAGTGGTCCTCCCGGACTGGGGTGGATTTCTCCGGACCGCGCTGGCGCCCGCGACGGACGGCCTGAGAGTCGTGTGGTTCCTTGCCCCACCGGCTCTGCGGGCCTCACCGACCCGGTCCTAAGTTGTCACTCTCACTTGCAGAGTGCTAACGCCAATAATTAGCACTCGACCCCCGAGAGTGCAAGCGCCCACAGAGCATCGATGAAGGGTGGCGGCCGGGTGACGGGAGGGCGCGAGCGCCTCCGGAGCGGTCACGCACGGGTCACGCACGTGGGGCCCGCATCCATGTTCTGGATGCGGGCCCCACGTGCGTGAGTGACGTGCGGTGCGTGGTGAGTACGTCGTGAGTGCGTCGGTGGCCGATCGCGCCGGGATCAGACGGCGAGCTTGACCATGTCCGCCTGCGGACCCTTCTGGCCCTGCGAGATCTCGAACTCCACTCGCTGACCTTCTTCAAGGGTGCGGTAGCCGTCCATCTGAATCGCGCTGTAGTGGACGAAAACATCCGCACCACCGTCTACCGCGATGAAGCCGTAGCCCTTCTCCGCGTTGAACCACTTGACGGTGCCCTGAGCCATGCCTAACTCCCCTATTACTGGCCCTTGCACGGGGCCACACTTCGCGCCGGAACGCGTCGACCGCGGCTGAATGTATCTGCCCAACTGCCCTCTGCAACAGGGCAATCGGCGGGGAAATCTGGGCATGGCCGAACTCGCATAGCGTTGAATTCGCTGCGATCCAGGGCAAGTCGGGCCGGGCAAAGCGCACCTATCACGCAAAGGCCACCTGGAGTTCGGCCCCATGTTGTCGCGTTCTCGCGTGCGCCGATTCCGATCGGCGGGGGGCCCTTCCCTCACTCTATCCTGCTCAACCATGCAGAATGGCCCCCTCCGCTTCTCGTGCGGAGAGGGCCATGCCGGTTACGGGGAGTACGCGTCGCGCACGGCGTGCGTACGGAGGGTCAGCCTCCCGCGACGGCCGGGATGATCGAGATGCCGGCGCCCGCGGGGGTCGCGGTCTCCAGGCCCTGCTCGAAACGGACGTCGTCGTCGTTCACGTACACGTTCACGAAGCGGCGCAGCTTGCCCTGGTCGTCCAGGACGCGGGCGGCGATGCCCGGGTGGCTGCTCTCCAGGGACTGGATGACCTCGGAGAGGGTGGCGCCCTCCGCCGGGACCTCGGCCTGTCCGCCGGTGTAGGTACGGAGGATGGTGGGGATGCGGACCTTGACGCTCATGACGGATGCCCAGCCTTTCTGCGGAAGTTTCGGAGTCGTGGGTCCCTGCGGGTCGCAGGTCCCGGGGCGTCGCGTCAGCCGACCGCGAGGCCCGCGTCGCGGAACGCGTCGAGGCTCGGGCGGATGGTCGCGGTGGGTCCGGTCGTCGGCGCCACGGCGTCGAGGGTCTTCAGCCCGTCGCCGGTGTTCAGGACGACGGTGGTGAGGGTCGGGTCGAGGAGCCCTGCCTCGATGAGCTTCTTCGTGACGCCCACGGTGACCCCGCCCGCCGTCTCGGCGAAGATCCCCTCGGTACGCGCCAGCAGCTTGATCGCGTCGACGATCTGCTCGTCGTTGACGTCCTCGACGGCGCCGCCGGTGCGGCGGGCGATGTCCAGGACGTACGGTCCGTCGGCCGGGTTGCCGATCGCCAGGGACTTGGCGATGGTGTCGGGCTTCTGCGGCCGTACGACGTCGTGGCCCGCCTTGAAGGCGGTGGAGACCGGCGAGCAGCCCTCGGCCTGGGCGCCGAAGATCTTGTACGGCCTGTCCTCGACCAGGCCCAGCTTGATCAGCTCCTGAAGACCCTTGTCGATCTTCGTGAGCTGAGATCCCGAGGCGATCGGGATGACGAGCTGGTCGGGCAGGCGCCAGCCGAGCTGCTCGCAGATCTCGTACGCGAGGGTCTTGGAGCCCTCGCCGTAGTACGGACGGAGGTTGACGTTGACGAAGCCCCAGCCCTCGCCGAGCGGGTCGCCGATCAGCTCGGAGCAGAAGCGGTTCACATCGTCGTAGTTGCCCTCGATGCCGACCAGGTCGCCGCCGTACACCGCGGCCATGACGACCTTGCCCTGCTCCAGGTCGTGCGGGATGAACACGCAGGAGCGGAAGCCGGCGCGGGCGGCGGCGGCGCCGACGGCGCCGGCGAGGTTGCCGGTGGAGGAGCAGGAGAGCGTGGTGAAGCCGAAGACGCGGGCGGCCTCGACGGCGATGGCGACGACGCGGTCCTTGAAGGAGTGCGTCGGGTTGCCGGAGTCGTCCTTGACGTGCAGCGAGCCGGTGATGCCCAGCTCACGGGCGAGGTTGTCGGCCTTGACGAGCTTGGTGAAGCCGGGGTTGATGTTCGGCTTCGAGGCCACGTCGGCGGGGACGGGCAGCAGCGGCGCGTAACGCCAGATGTTGTCGGGTCCCTCGGCGATGCGCTTCTTCAGCTCGTCGGGGCCGCCGCTCGGCAGGTCGTAGGCGACTTCGAGCGGCCCGAAACAGCTCGCACAGGCGAAAATGGGGCCGAGGTCGAAGCGCTCTCCGCATTCGCGGCACGAGAGTGCGGCGGCGGGTCCGAGGTCGACGGTGGTGCTGGTGCTCCGGACGGTCTGCACAGCCATGATGGCGAGGCCCTTTCTCCTCATCTTCCTCGCGACGTACTTCGCCACAAGACGGAATTGGCACCTTCCCCACCGTGACCTCGCGGTCGGCGGGAGGGTTGCCGGGACTTCAACGGGCCGTTCCCTCAGTCCCTCTGGATGAGCGCTATGGCGCCGGACCCGGGGCCCGGTGCGTTTGTGACACCTGTTTCATCTGTTTCGGATGTATCAGGTGTTTCACCTATTGACCCCGGCATGCGGTGGTCAGCGGTGTTGTTCAAGACTGTAACCGAAGGAGTGGACGGTTGAGATAGTCGTCCGCACCGCGAGATGGATCACGTTTTATGGATCAGCGCAGGGAGTACCGAACGTGCTGGAAGAGGTGGAACGCTGGCTGACCAGGCGTTCCTGGTCCGCCGCCGACCGTACGCTCGACCAGTTGCTGGCGGCGAAAGCCGCCCGGGGCGCCACCGTGAGTGTGGTGCTTCCGGCACTGGACGAGGAGGAGACGGTCGGGGAGATCGTCTCCGTGATCCGCCGCGAGCTGATGGTGGAGAACCGGCTGGTCGACGAGCTGGTGGTGATCGACTCCGGCTCCACCGACCGTACGTCCGAGGTGGCAGCCGCGGCCGGGGCGCGGGTGGTGCACCGGGACGCGATACTGCCGCGGCTGCCCGCCCTGCCCGGCAAGGGCGAGGTCCTGTGGCGGTCGCTGCTGGTGACGCGCGGAGACATCGTGTGCTTCGTGGACGCGGATCTGCGGGATTTCTCGGCGGATTTCGTCTCCGGGATCGTCGGCCCGCTGCTGACCGAGCCCGATGTGCAGTTCGTGAAGGCGATGTACGACCGCCCGCTGGCGCTGCCCGCCGGGCAGGACGGGCAACTCGGCGGGCAGACCGGCGGCCAGACCGGCGCCCAGACCGGGGGCCAGGTCAGTCAGGGCGGCCGGGTGACGGAGCTGGTGGCGCGCCCGCTGCTCAACCTGCACTGGCCCCTGCTGGCCGGCTTCGTACAGCCGCTGGGCGGGGAGTACGCGGCGCGGCGCTCGCTGCTGGAGCGGCTGCCGTTCCCGGTGGGGTACGGGGTGGAGCTGGGGCTCCTGGTGGACGCGCTGCACACGGTGGGGCTCGACGCGCTGGCCCAGGTCGACGTCGGGGTACGGCGCCACCGCCACCAGGACGACCGGGCGCTGGGGCGGATGGCCGCCGCGATCTACCGTACGGCGCAGCTGCGGCTCTCCCGGGGCCATCTGGTGCGGCCGAGGCTGACGCAGTTCGAGCGGGGCTCGGACGGGTTCACGCCGCGCACGCACGCGGTGGACACGGAGGAGCGGCCGCCGGTGCGGGAGATCGCGGAGTACCCGGCCGGACGCGCGGCGTAACGGTAGATTTTCATATCTAATGTCTAGATTTTCGCTCCATGAGCAGCGACCTCCTGACCCCGAACCTCTTCGCCCCGAACCTCTTGGACCCTCGCTTCATGGACCCGCGCTTCATGGACATGAAGCAGTGGGCGGTGAGCGCCCTGGCCCAGACCGGGACCTCCGCCGAGCGGCTGTGGCTGCTGGGCGGAGTGGCGCTCGCGCTGACCGGAGCCGGGGTGGTGGCAGTGGCCGCCACGCGCGGCCGGCGCGACTGACCGACGAGCCGGCGAGGCAGCCGGGGGCGAGGGCCGGTGGCGTCAGTGCGCCACCGTCCGTACGTTTGAGCGTTTCCCGTACGGGCTAGGTTTCGGCACATGGTCTCCGAGCACCCCGCCCCGCCCGCCCGCGTCCTCGTCGCGTCCAACCGCGGCCCCGTCTCGTACACCCTGCGCGACGACGGCGCCCTGGTGGCCAAGAGGGGCGGCGGCGGGCTGGTGTCGGGGCTCTCGGCCATCGGCCCGGACACGGACGCGGTGTGGGTGTGCGCGGCGCTCGGCGAGGGCGACCGCGAGGCCGTGCGGCGGCTGGACGGCAGGCTCGACCCGGCGGACACCGGCGGGCAGCGCGTCCGCATGCTCGGCATCCCGCCCGAGGTGTACGCGGACGCGTACAACGGCGTGGCGAACTCGACGCTCTGGTTCGTCCACCACCTGCTCTACCAGACCCCGCTGGAGCCGTCCTTCGGCCCGGAGTTCCGCGCCCAGTGGGCTTCGTACGAGGCGTACAACCGCGCCTTCGCCGAGGCCCTGGCCGACGAGGCCGCCGACGGCGCGGCCGTCCTCGTGCAGGACTACCACCTGGCGCTGGTCCCCGGAATGCTGCGCGCGCTGCGCCCCGACCTGTCGATCGGGCACTTCTCGCACACCCCGTGGGCGCCGGTCGACTACTTCCGGCTGCTCCCCGACGACATCGCGCGCCAGCTCCTGCGCGGCATCCTGGGCGCCGACCGCGCCGCCTTCCTGACCCGGCGCTGGGCCGACGCCTTCACCGCGTGCTGCGCGGAGCTGCTGGGCGGTACGGGCAAGACGCGCGTCGGCGTGCACGGGCTGGGCGCCGACGCCGACTTCCTGCGCGAGCGCGCGCACCGGCCGGACGTGGACGAGCGCATCGTGACCCTGCGCGGGCAGATCGGCAGCGCCCCGGACGGTACGGACCGGAAGACCATCGTCCGGGTCGACCGTACGGAGCTGTCGAAGAACATCGTCCGCGGCCTGCTCGCCTACCGGCAGCTCCTGACGGACCACCCCGAATGGCGCGAGCGCGTCGTCCATGTCGCCTTCGCCTACCCCTCCCGGCAGGACCTGGCGGTCTACCGCGACTACACCGCCGAGGTGCGGCGGGTCGCCGACGGGATCAACGCCGAGTTCTCCACGGACGGCTGGACCCCGGTCGTGCTGCACGTCAAGGACGACTTCGCCCGCTCCCTGGCCGCCTACCGGCTGGCCGACGTGGCGCTGGTCAACCCGATCCGCGACGGGATGAACCTGGTCGCGAAGGAGATCCCCGTCGTCTCCGAGCGCGGCTGCGCGCTGGTCCTCTCCCGGGAGGCGGGCGCCTACGAGGAGCTGGGCGAGGACGCGCTGGTGATCAACCCGTACGACATCAGCGCCACTTCGGCCGCCCTCCACGAGGCGCTCTCCCTCCCGGACGGCGACCGCGCGGAACGCGGCAAGCGCCTGGCGGCCGCTGCGACCGCGCTGCCGCCGCAGCGCTGGTTCCTGGACCAGCTGGACGCGCTGCGCGACAGCTGACCGTACGCGCGCACCGGCAGGTGTCGGCCGTAGGTACGGCCGACACCTACGGCCCGCGTCAGGCGGTCGCCTCGGCGACGGCAGCCAGGAAGTCCGCGACCGCCGCCGGGCCCGGGAGCACGAGGTCGGCGCGTTCGGCCAGTTCGGGCACTTCGCGGCCGCTGCACACCAGCAGACCGGGGTGGCCGTCGGAGCGCAGTTTCTCCACGGCCGCGTAGGCCGGGAGGTCGCCCAGGTCGTCGCCCGCGTAGAGGACGGTCTCGGCGCCGACCTCGCGTACGTACTCCAGCAGGGCGACGCCCTTGTCCATGCCGGGCGGGCGCAGTTCCAGGACCATGCGGCCGGGTTCGACGATGAGGCCGTGGCGCGCGGCCAGTTCGTTCAGGGGGTCGCGCAGGGCCTCGAAGGCGGCCGTGGGGTCGGTGGCGCGGCGGGTGTGGACGGCGACGGCCTGGCCCTTCTCCTCGATCCAGGTGCCGTGCCAGGCACCGAACCGGTCCAGGAAGCCGGGGAGTTCGGCGCGGACCGCAGCGACGCCCTCGTGCGGGGCGGGGGCGTGGACCGTGCCGGAGACCGCGTCCCAGCGCTCGGCGCCGTAGTGGCCGAGGACCACGAGATGGTCCAGGCCCGGCACTCCGGCGAAGCCGCCGTACCGCACCGCGACCCCGGCCGGGCGGCCGGTGACGACGGCGACCGAGGCGACGCGCGGCGCGAGGGCGGCCAGGGCGGGGACGGCGCGCGGATGGGCGCGGGCCTGTTCGGGGTCGGGGACGATATCGGCGAGGGTGCCGTCGAAGTCGAGGGCGACGACGGCTTTCCCTGGCCGGGCGAGAAGCGCGGCCAGGCCGTCGGCGCCGGCGGGGGTCGTCGGATCCGGCAGGAGGGGGTGCGGATGGCTGCCCATGACCCGAGCCTATCCGCGCCCATCAGCACTTTCAGCGTTTTCGGCCGGTCCGGTGGCAGAGCGGCGGGAGAGGTGGAGAGGTGGAGGCCAGGGGATGCTCGTCCCGTCTACCGGCGCTCGCGCCTCGCGTCGCGCACCCGGCGCAGCCTGTTCACCGTCACCGGGTCGTGCTCGGCGGCGCGCGGGTCGTCCAGCAGCGCGCCGAGCAGTTGGTAGTAGCGGGTCGGGGACAGCCCGAGCCGCTCCCTGATCGCCCGCTCCTTGGCACCGGGACCGGGCCAGCCGCGCCGCTCGACGGCGAGAACGGCGCGGTCGCGGTCGGAGAGCCCGGAGAGCCGCGCGGCCTCCGCGGGCTCTGCGGCCTCCCCGGGCTCCCCGGGGCTCTCCGGCTCCGGCGTATCAGGGGTTTCGGCGACGGTCATATGACCTACACGCTACTCGGCCGCCTCGGCGGCGGACGCGTCGCGCGCGATCTGCCCGAGGACATTGGACGGGCTCGCGCCCTGCTCGACCGCCTTGCCGATGTTCTTCTTCAGGCTGTCGCTCACCGTGCCCCAGGAGTTCTTGCCGTACGGAAGCAGCTCCGACGTCGGCAGCGCCTCCAGGAATTTGCGCAGGTCGGCATGGGAGTCGTCCGCCACCATGGTTTCGTTCGCGCTGTAGGTGACGGGCAGCAGATCGTACTGGCCCGCGAAGTTCAGGACGTTCTTGTCCTCGTACGCGTAATCCAGGAAGCGGCCGACCTCGCGGCGGTGGTTGTTCTGCTTGAAGGCCATCATCCAGTCGGCGACGCCCATGGTCGACTTGGCCTTGCCGTCGATACCGGGCAGCGGCACCATGCCGACCTTGATGCCGCTCTTCTTGGCGTCCTGCATCAGCGTGGGGTGGCCGTTGAGCATGCCGACCTGGCCGCTGGTGAACGCCTTGAAGGCGGTGGCGCGGTCCAGTTCCGCGGGGGCGACCGGGCCGGTCAGCCCGGCGCCCACCAGGTCCTTCTGGAGCCACTGGAAGGTCTCGATGTTCTGCTGCGAGTCGATGTTGTACGAGCCGTCGGCCGTGTCCGTGTAGCCGCCCCCACCGCTCAGCAGCCACATCAGGGTCTCGCCCTGCGCCTCCTCCGAGCCGAGCGGCACCGCGATCGGCGTCGTCACGCCCTTCTCCTTGAGCGCCTCGGCGTCGGACTTGATGTCCGCCCAGGTCTTCGGGGCGCTGATACCGGCCTCGGTGAAGAGGTCCTGGTTGTAGAAGAGCAGCCGGGTGGAGGCGACGAACGGCAGTCCGTACTGGACGCGGTGCACCTTGCCGGCCTCGGAGAGCTGGGTGAGGAAGTTCGCCTGGGTGGGGACGGAGAGCAGTTCGTCGGCGGTGTAGAGCTTGTCCTGCCTGGCGTAGTGGGAGTACGAGCCGATCTGCGCGATGTCCGGCGCCTTGCCGCCCTCGACCATCTCGGCGACATCCGCGTCGATGGTCTTCCAGGGGCGGATATTGACATCGATCTTGATACCGGGGTTCTTGGTCTCGAACTCCGAGGCCAGCGCTTTCCAGTACTTCTCCGAACTGGTCTGCGCGTTGGTGCCGTAATCCGCCGCCACGAGTTTGAGGGTGACGTCTCCGGCCCCTCCCGTACCGCCGCAACCGGCCAGCGCCATGGTCATGCCCAGTGCGGCTATCGCCGCGGTCATTCCGGAGTAGCGCTGTCGCACAGCTGTGTTCCCGCCCTTTTGGTTCTCGCGTCTCGATACGCACGTACGTGGGGCACGCGCGTCGTGCTCAACCGAACCGGCCGAGGTGACGCAATGTGATGAGGCACATGATTTTCTCCTATCAGATGGTTTGAGGTCTACCCAAGGGTGGTTTCGCTTCGGCAACACCTGTCCCAGAGGCAACTCGGCCGCGCGGGGCCGCGCCTGACCGGCGACCGGGTGAAAAGCAGTGATCTCCGCCGGGCAGTGGACTAGACCTTTTATGGTTCTACGCGCGAGACTGTTCCCGTGAGACACGTCATCGCCCTCGATGTGGGCGGCACCGGCATGAAAGCCGCCCTGGTAGGGGCGGACGGCACGCTGCTCCACGAGGCGCGGCGGGCGACCGGCAGGGAGCGCGGGCCCGAGGCCGTCGTGGAGGGCATCCTCGGCTTCGCCGCCGAGCTGCGCGCCTACGGTACGGAGCACTTCGGCGCGAGCGCCGTCGCCGCCGGGGTCGCCGTGCCCGGAATCGTCGACGCCGAGCGCGGCATCGCGCTCTACGCGGCGAACCTCGGCTGGCGCGACGTACCGCTGCGCGACCTGCTCGCTGCCCGGCTCGGCGGTGTGCCGGTGGCGCTGGGGCACGACGTACGCACCGGCGGGCTGGCCGAGGGGCGGCTCGGCGCGGGGCGGGGGGCCGACCGCTTCCTGTTCGTGCCGCTGGGCACCGGGATCGCCGGGGCCATCGGCATCAACGGCGTCATCGAGGCGGGCGCCCACGGCTCGGCGGGCGAGATCGGCCATGTGGTGGTCCGGCCCGACGGCCCCGAGTGCGGCTGCGGACAGCGGGGCTGTCTGGAGACGCTGGCCTCCGCCGCCGCCGTGACCCGCGCCTGGGCGGCGGCGAGCGGCGACCCGACGGCGGACGCCGCCGACTGCGCGAAGGCCGTGGAGTCCGGCGACCCGGCGGCCGTACGGGTCTGGCGGGCGGCGGTCGACGCGCTGGCCGCCGGGCTGGTCACCGCGCTCACCCTGCTGGACCCGCGCACGCTGATCATCGGCGGCGGCCTCGCCGAGGCGGGCGACACCCTGTTCACCCCGCTGCGGGCGGCGGTCGAGGCGCGCGTCACGTTCCAGACGCTGCCCGAGATCGTCCCGGCGGCGCTCGGGGACACGGCCGGCTGCCTGGGCGCGGGGCTGCTGGCCTGGGACCTGGTGGCCGCCGGATCCCAGGCCGAGTCCGCCGAGTCCGCCGAGTCCGCCGAGTCCGCCGGATCCGCCGGTTCCCAGGCCGAGTCCGCCGCCGCCCGTGCCGGACACCGGCCCGAAGACGACACCGGATCGGCCGACCCGGCCGACCCGGCCGATCCACTCGCCACGGAGGTAACCGCCTGATGGCCGCACGCGCCGAAAGCACCGTTCTCACCGGCGCCCGCGTGGTGCTCCCCACCGGGACCGTGGACGGCGGCCGGGTCATCGTGGCGGGCGGCCGGATCGCCGGCGCCGCCCCGGACGACGCCGTCAGGATCGATCTGACGGGCCACTGGCTCGTCCCCGGCTTCGTGGACCTGCACAACCACGGCGGAGGCGGTGCCTCGTTCACCTCCGGCTCGGTGGACGACGTGCTCCACGGCATCCGTACGCACCGCGCGCACGGCACCACCACCCTCGTCGCCTCGGCGGTCACCGGCGAGATGGACTTCCTGGCCCAGCGCGCCGGGATCCTCTCCGAACTCGTCGAGCAGGGCGATCTGGCCGGGATCCACTTCGAGGGCCCGTTCATCTCCCCCTGCCGCAAGGGCGCGCACAGCGAGGCCCTGCTGCGCGACCCCGACCCGGCCGAGGTGCGCAAGCTGGTCGACGCGGCGCGCGGTACGGCCAGGATGATGACGCTCGCCACCGAACTGCCCGGCGGCATCGACTCCGTACGGCTGCTGGTGGAGCACGGCGTGATCGCCGCGATCGGCCATACGGACGCGACGTACGAGCAGACCGTCGAGGCCATCGACGCCGGTGCGAGCGTCGCGACGCACCTGTTCAACGCGATGCCCCCGCTCGGCCACCGGACGCCGGGACCGATCGCCGCGCTGCTGGAGGACGACCGGGTCACCGTCGAGCTGATCAACGACGGTACGCATCTGCACCCCGCCGCCCTGGAACTCGCCTTCCACCGCGCGGGCGCCGACCGCGTCGCCTTCATCACCGACGCGATGGACGCGGCGGGGTTCGGCGACGGCCGCTACCAACTCGGCCCGCTCGCCGTGGACGTCAAGGACGGGGTGGCGCGGCTGACGGAGGGCGGCTCGATCGCCGGGTCCACCCTCACCCTGGACACCGCCTTCCGGCGCGCCGCCACCGTGGACCGCCTCCCGGTGGAGGACATCGTCCGCGCCATCTCCGCCAACCCGGCGAAGCTGCTGGGCGTGTACGACCGTGTCGGCTCCCTGGAGCCGGGCAAGGACGCGGACGCGGTGGTGCTCGACGCGGACTTCGGGCTCAAGGGCGTGCTGCACAAGGGTGATTGGGTGCTGGACCCGCGCGTGGGGTGAGCCCCGTACGGTGGGTGGTACCCGGCGCGGCGGCACGGTCCACGCAGTCGGTGCGGGTGAGGGGCTCGGCGGTCAGCGTCCGGCAGGTGCCCGTGGCGCGGGGGTGTCTCGGTGGACGGCCGCAGATCCGGCTCGGTGACGGGCCGACGCGGTCCGCGGCTCGTACGGCCGGGGGTCTGGGCCGACCGCCGACTTTTTGGAATGATCGGCTCCCATGGCCCGATCGACCGATGGCCGGCAGGCCGCCGGCCGGGCGAGTACGTTCCCGGAGGCGTGACGGATGACGAGGCGTGACGACGGATGATCCTGACGGTCACGCTCAACACCGCCCTGGACATCACGTACCGGACCCCCGCCCTGGTCCCGCACACCACCCACCGCGTCGACGCGGTCGTCGAACGGCCCGGCGGCAAGGGGCTGAACGTCGCGCGGGTGCTGGCGGCGCTCGGGCACGAGACGGTGGTGACGGGGTTCGCGGGCGGACGTACCGGCGATGTGCTGCGTGAACTGCTGGGCGGCTGCGGGCCGATGGGCCCTCGGGGCGCCGGGGCGCGGCGGCCGTCCGGCACCCCGTACGCGCGGCCGGTGGACGCGCTCCTGCCGATCTCCGGGTCGACGCGCCGCACCATAGCCGTCGTGGACGCGGCCACCGGCGACACGACCCAGCTCAACGAACCGGGACCGACGGTCTCGGCCGCCGAGTGGACCGCCTTCCTCAGCTGTTACGACCGGCTGGTCACCGGCGCCGACGCCGTGGCCCTGTGCGGCAGCCTGCCGCCCGGGGTGCACGTCGGGGCGTACGCGGAGCTGATCCGGCGGGCGCGCGGCGCGGGGGTGCCCGTACTGCTCGACACCAGCGGCGAGCCGCTGCGCAGGGGCATCGCCGCGCGCCCCGATCTGGTGAAGCCGAACGCCGACGAACTCGCCCTGCTCACCGGCTCCCGCGAGCCGCTGGTCGCCGCGCGCGACGCCCGCCGCCGCGGCGCCCACGCCGTCGTCGCCTCCCTCGGTCCCGGCGGCATCCTGGCCGCCACCCCGGACGGCGTCTGGCGCGCGGCCCCGCCCGCCCCGGTGAAGGGCAACCCGACGGGCGCGGGCGACTCCGCCGTGGCCGGGCTGCTCTCCGGCCTGGTCGAACGCCTCCCGTGGCCGGCCCGGCTGAGCCGCGCGGTGGCGCTGTCGACGGCGACCGTACTGGCCCCGGTGGCGGGCGAGTTCGACGCGTCGGTGTACGAGGACCTGCTGCCGCGCGTCACGGTGACGGAGTATCCGGAGGCGTGAAAGGCCGCGCCCCGGCTCGCTGGGCGAGGCCGGGGCGCGGACGGAGTTCTCGGTGGCGGGTCAGCGCTTCACGTGGCCCTCTTTGAGAGTGAACTGGTCGAGCACGGTCTCGCACTGGTTGCCGTCCTCGCACGAGATCTTGATCGTGTTCGATCCCTTTTCGAGGTTGATCCAGGCGTAGGTGACCGTCCAGCCCTTCTCCCAGTCGCCCTCCGGCGCCTTCGCGAAGTTCTCCATATTGAGCCCGCCGCCATGGGACTTGCCGTTGATGCTCAGCGTCGTCTCGGCGTCCTTCCCGGGCACGCCGTACGTCACGAAGACGGTGTACTCGCCGGCCTCGGGGGCGTCGAACGTCCAACTGGCCGAGGCGCCGACGCCGTTGAGTGAGACGTACGCGCCGTTCGTGCCCTTGGCGCCCTTGATGTCGGACGACATCGCGGCGGGCGCGGTCAGCTTCATGACCGCCGCGTCGCCCTTGGGCAGCTCGCCCGACGCGTCGCCGCTGTCGTCGGACGCGTCGGCGCTCGGCTCCTGCGACGGGTCGCCGCTGGGCGCGGGGCCGTCCGTGGGCGCGGCGTCGTTGTTCTTCTCGCTGTCGCCGGTCTTGGAGAGCAGCGCGACCGTGATGCCGATCACCACGATCGCGACCACGGCGACCGCCGCGATCAGCAGCCCCTTCGTGTTGGGGCCGCCGCCGCTGCCGCGTCCGCCACCGCCGCGCTGGCCCGGCACCTGCTGGGTGGGGGCCGCGCCGGAGTGCTGGGCGGAGGGGGCCTGCTGCCCGTAGGGGCTCTGGCCGTACGCCTGCTGCTGGCCGTACGCCGCCTGCTGCGGCGGGGCGGCCTGCTGCTGGCCGTACTGGCGCTCGCCTACCGCCCTGACCTGGTTGTACGAAGTCCTGGGCACGCCGGGCTGCACGGCGGGACCCGGGTAGCCGTAACCGCCCTGGCGCCGCTGACCGGCCGCCGCGGCCTGGCCGTCCTCGTACAGGTAGCCGAACGGATCGTCGTCCTCGGGCTTGCTCGCGCCGTTGTTCCCGGCCGTCATCCCTGGTCACTCCTTACCATCTCGCCAGCGTCGCCGACCGGCCGAGCCTACCTCGTGCGGGTAAGACTACGGACGGATCTTGACGGGTGGCAGCCAGTCTGCGATCTCCGGGTGAAGAACGGATAGCGGACATGTCCCAGCCCTGTCCCGAACTTCGCGGAACCGCTTCCGCCGAGGCCGTCGCGTCAGGCGCGAGGGCCCGGCCGTTCCGTTATCCCGCCCGCCGGTGCACCTTGCTCCGCGAGCGTTTCTCCACGTACATCCGCTGGTCGGCCGATTGCAGCACTTCCTCCACCGACATTCCACAACTCGCCCAGCTGATACCGAAGCTCGCCCCGACCCGCACCGCCCGGCCGTCGACCCTGATCGGCGGGATGATCGCGTTGCGCAGCCGTACGGCGAGATCGGCGGCGTCCGCCGCGCCGAGACCGTCAGCGAGCACGACGAACTCGTCGCCGCCGAGCCGGGCGACGGTGTCCCCGTCCCGTACGCCCGTGGTGAGCCGGCGCGCGACCTCGATCAGCACCTCGTCGCCGGTGTTGTGGCCGAACCGGTCGTTGATCGACTTGAAGCCGTCGAGGTCGCAGAAGAGGACCGCGAGGCCCTTCGTGCCGTCGTCGCCCTCGCCCTCGCCCTCGCCGGGCGCGGTCAGATGCACATGGTGCTCGAAGGGGCCGCCGCGCATTCCGCCGCGCGGGCCCGCCTTCTCCTCGTACCCGTCGTAACTCTCGTAGCCGCCGTACCCGTCATAGCCGTCGTACGGGTCGTAGCCGGGCTCGTGGAGCACCGTGCCGTCGTACCCCCCGTACGCGGCGTCCAGGGCCTCGACGGCGGTCTCGCGCATGGCGTGGGGGCGCGAACAGAGCCGGGCGCTGAGGCGGGAGCGCAGTTCGGCGCTGTTCGGCAGGCCGGTGAGCGAGTCGTGCGAGGCGCGGTGGGCCAGCTGGAGTTCGCGGCCCTTGCGCTCCTCGATGTCCTCGACGTGGGTGAGCAGCAGCCGGGGGCCGTCCGTGGTGTCCGCCACGACCGAGTTGCGCAGCGAGACCCAGACGTACGTGTTGTCGCGGCGGGCGAGGCGCAGCTCGGCGCGGCCGCCCTCGGCCGAGGTGCGCAGCAGCGTGCCGATGTCCTCGGGGTGGACGAGGTCGGCGAAGGAGTAACGGCGCATCGCGGAGGCCGGGCGGCCCAGCAGCCGGCAGAGCGCGTCGTTGGTGCGGAGCAGCCGGCCGTGCTGGTCGCCGCCCATCTCGGCGATGGCCATGCCGCTGGGCGCGTACTCGAATGCCTGCCGGAAGGATTCCTCACTGGCGCGCAGCGCCTGCTGCTCGCGCTCCAGCCGGACGAGGGCGCGCTGCATGTTTGCTCGGAGCCGGGCGTTGCTGATCGCAATGGCCGCCTGGGACGCGTACATCTGGAGCGCTTCCTGCCCCCAGGGCCCGGGCCGGCGGCCGCCGCGCGGCCGGTCGACGGATATGACGCCGAGCAGCTCGCCCCCGCCGCCCATGGCGTGCGCCGGGGGGTCCTTGCGGGCGGCGGCGTACATGGGGGCGTACAGGCGGTCCTGCGGATGCCACTCGTCCTCGAAGCGGGGGTAGGGACCCTCGGTGAACCACTGGGGGACGTCGTCCTCCGACAGCACCCAGCCCTCGGTGTGCGGTATGAACCGCAGATCGCCCCAGCGCTCGCCCATCGTGAGCCGCCGCTCCCAGGAGCCCCGGGAGCCGACACGGCCGGTGATCAGGGATTCGGCGGCGGCGCTGCCGGCGAAGGCGGCGACGACGAGATCACCGTCCGCCTGAACGACGTTGACGCAGGCGAGTTGGTAGCCGAGTCCGCTGATGACGCCGTCGGCGACGGTCTGCAAGGTGTCCGCCAGGCTGCGCGCCGTGTTGAGTTCGCCGATGGCCGCATGCAGCTGCCGCATGGTCGCAAGGCGGACGTAAGGCTCCGACTCGGTCTCCATTGCTCGCTCTCCCCGAGACCTCGACAACAACTCCAGGATTCGCATCGGCTCTCGTGTTGCAGGGTCTTCGCCACTGAATCACAGGGTGCTGTGCGCCCGGTACACAGGGTCAACAAATACCCGCCTCTGTGAGTCAAGTCACATCGGCCACACGTGGGTGGATCCCCAGGTGGGAGCATGCCAATGGTGTTTTTGAACGCAAACTCGGGTGGTGGCGGGCTTGCGTTCCGCGCTGTTTCCGGTCACCGGTCGGGCTTCCGGAGCCCTGGTCCTAGGACCAGGCTGGTCCCCTGGCCCGATGCGGCCGGGGGACCGTCGAGACTAGCGTCTCCTGCGTGTCCCAGACGAGTCCCGCCCCCCGTACCGAAGCCACCGCCCATGCCGAGGAGGGTATTTCCCGCGCCGGGGAGGCCGCCCCGCAAGCGGTGCCGCAGGCCATCTCCCGGGCCGTTCCTCCGGCCGTCCCCCAGGCCGGGGAAGCCATCCCCCATGCTGAGGGGGTGAGCAACGACGAGTTCCGCGCCGCCCTCGCCCGGCTGGCGGCGGGTGTGGTGCTGGTGACGGCGCACGAACCCGCCCTGAGCGCGGACGGACCGCGCGGCGAGGACGCCGGGATGACGGCGACCGCCTTCATGTCGGTCTCGCTGGACCCGCCCCTGGTGCTGGTCAGCGTGCGCAACGGCTCCCGGATGGACGACCTGCTCCTCGAACAGCCGCTGTGGGCCGCCTCCTTGCTCACCGAGAACCAGCGGCAGATCGCGGGCCGGTTCTCGATGAAGGGGCGGATCAGCGACCGGCTGCTCTTCGCGGACACGTCCTACCGGAGGGGCGAGCTGAGCGGGGCGCCGCTGATCGAGGGCGCGCTGGCGACGCTGGAGTGCCGTACGGAGCAGCGCGTCGAGGCGGGTGACCACACGCTGGTGATCGGCAGGGTGCTGGCGGCGGAGCTGCCGGGCGGCAACGGGGACCCGCTGATGTACTTCAAGGGGCGCTACCGGCAGTTGGGGCAGTAGGGGGTGTACGGCCGGACGGGGTGTACGGCCGGACGGAGTGTACGGCCGGACGGAGTGGCACCGGACGCAGTGGCGAGGAGCCGGGCAGGCGGCCCGTAGCCGCTGCCTGCTGGCTCCTCGCCTCTGGCTCCTGGCTCCTACGACCAGTCGCGCCCGGTCCTGCCCCGCTTCGTGTCGGCGCGCTGCTTCTTCTCCCGCAGCCTGCGCTCATTGATGCCGCGCGGGATCTTCGTCTTCCGGCGCGTTCGCGGCGGCGGCGCGGTGGCCTCCGCCAGCAGGGCGGCGAGCCGTACGGACGCCGCTTCGCGGTTGCGCCACTGGGAGCGGTGCTCCGACGCGCGTACGGTGATCACGCCGCCCACCAGCCTGCTCGCGAGCCGCTCCAGGGCCCGCTCCTTCCAGACCGGCGGCAGCGCCTGCGTCTTCGCGAGGTCGAAGCTCAGCTCCACCTGCGAGTCGCTGGTGTTGACGTGCTGGCCGCCGGGCCCCGACGAGCGCGAGAAACGCCAGGTCAGCTCGGCCTCCGGCAGGGAGACCGAACCTCGGATGACATGAGTGGGCCCGGACATGTGTCCATGGTCCCGTGTCCGGGCCGTTCCCGTCACCATCTTTTCCCGAGCACCCGTTCGGGGGCTTCGCCACGCCCGCGCCCGGGGACCGGCGGTAACCGGCGGTGACCGGCCGGGGAGAGCCGACTTCGGGCCAATCGCCTGCCTCGGGTAAAGAAAGTAAAGAGGCTGGAACCTCCTGGTCCTCTGCCCGCGTTATGGCGGGTGACGGTAACTTCGGGACCGCTCGAAGTCCGCACACGACAACGAAAGGGACATCCCATGGCTGTAAGCCTGTCCAAGGGTGGCAACGTCTCCCTCACCAAGGAGGCGCCGGGCCTCACGGCCGTCACGGTCGGCCTCGGCTGGGACGTCCGCACCACCACCGGCACCGACTTCGACCTCGACGCCTCGGCGATCGCGGTGGACGCGGCCGGGAAGGTCGTCTCCGACGGCCACTTCGTCTTCTTCAACAACAAGTCGACGCCGGACCAGACGATCGTCCACACCGGTGACAACACCACCGGCGAGGGCGAGGGCGACGACGAGTCGATCAAGGTCAACCTGGCGGGCCTGCCGGCCGAGGTCGACAAGATCGTCTTCCCGGTCTCCATCTACGACGCCGAGACCCGCAGCCAGAACTTCGGCCAGGTCCGGAACGCGTTCATCCGCATCATCAACCAGGCCGGTGACGTGGAGATCGCCCGCTACGACCTGAGCGAGGACGCCGCCACCGAGACCGCCATGGTCTTCGGCGAGCTGTACCGCAACGGCGCGGAGTGGAAGTTCCGCGCGGTCGGCCAGGGCTACGCCTCGGGCCTCGTCGGCATCGCCACGGACTTCGGCGTGAACCTCTGACGTCCCCGTAGTCCCTACCGGGCCTCCGCCGCCGCGCGTCCGGCGGCGGAGGCCCGGTGCTGTCCGCCCGTACCCCCGCCCGTCCGTACACCGGCCCCACTCTCGTCCGCGCCGCACCGGTGCTCAGTCGCGGGGCGGCTTGTCCTGCCCGTACAGCCACGCCTTCCAGAGGGCGCCGAGGTCCTTGCCGGACTGCCGCTCGACGTACGCCGTGAAGTCGGCCGTGTCGGCGTTGCCATGGCGGTGCGTCCGGGCCCAGCCGCGCACGATGCGGAAGAAGGCGGCGTCGCCGACGGCCTCGCGTACCCGCTGGAGCACCATGGCGCCCCGCCCGTACACGGGCGGCTCCGAGAGGTCCGCCGCCGAGGGCGGGACGGCCGGCGGGAAGGCCCAGTTCGCCTCGTCGCCGTACGCCTGCGCGAAGCTGTCCAGGACCGGCACGTCCCCGGTGTCCGCCAGCCAGAGCCACTCCGCGTAGGTGGCGAAGCCCTCGCTGAGCCACATGTCCCGCCAGGACTTGGGCGTCACCGAGTCGCCGAACCACTGGTGGGCCAGCTCGTGGACCAGCGTCCCGGTGTCGGTCGGGCCCGGCAGGAAGGGCCTGGTCTGGGTCTCCAGGGCGTATCCCGCCTGGCCGGGCCTCCCGATGATCAGGCCGGTGGAGGAGAAGGGGTAGGCGCCGAAGTTCTTCTCGCCCCACTTCATGATCCCGGGGATCGCGGCGAGCAGCTTCGCGCTGTCGTCGGCGGTGGCCGGGTCGTCGGCGACGGCCTGATCGACGGCGGTGTAGCTGGGAACCGCGCCCTTCGCGCCGCTTGCTCCCCCGGCTCCCTCGGCTCTCCCGGCTCCCTCGGCTCCCCCGGCTCCTTTCGTCTCCCGGGTCTTGTACGGGCCGATGGCCACCGTGGCGAGATAGCTCGCCATCGGCTCCGGCGCGTGCCAGACGAAGGCGGTGCGCCCGGCCTTCGTGCGCTCGCTCCTCAACTCGCCGTTGGAGATGGCCTTCAGACCCGCCGGGACAGTGATCCGGATGTCGTACGACGCCTTGTCGCTCGGGTGGTGATTGCCCGGGAACCAGGCCATCGACCCCGTCGGCTCCCCCAGCGCGACCGCTCTCCCGTCCGACCGGAGCCAGCCCTCCTCCGACCCGTCGGGGTCGGTGATCCGGCGCGGGACGCCGGAGTAGCGGACGACCGTACGGAAGGTGTCGCCCCGGCCGAGGCTCTCGCGGGGGCGCAGCGTCAGCTCCGTACCGGCGCGGTGGACGGCGGCCTCCGTGCCGTCGACGGTCGCCGAGTCGACCGTCATCCCGGCGAAGTCGAGACGGAACGAGCCGAGGTCCTGGGTGGCGCGGGCGGTGATCTCGGCGGTGCCGCTGAGCCGGCCGGTGGCGGGGGTGTAGTCGAGGGTCAGCCCGTAGTGCCGGACGTCGTAGCCGCCGTTGCCGAGCCGGGGAAAGTACGGATCGCCGAGACCGTCGGCACCGGCCGGGGCACCGCTGACGGGAGCACCGCTGACGGGGGCGCCGTCGCCGGTGCAGCCCGTGAGGACGAGCAGGAGTAGGAGAGGAGTCGTCGGGCGTCGGAGCACCCGGCGATCGTAGAGGCGACCGCCCCTGTCACGCCCCGGCCGGACTCAGAACGCGCCGGTGTCCAGCTCGAATCCGAACGGCTCGGGCAGCGGAACCGCCTCGGACAGCTTGTACGACTCCTTGCGCCGGTAGGCATCACCGACGGGGACGGTGCACAGGACGGCCTGATCCGCTTCCCTGTCGATGAGCAAGTAGACGGGGATCCCGGCGCGGGCGTAGCCGCGGATCTTCACGCCCCGGTCGTTCGCCCCCGTCGAGCGCGAGGTCACCTCGGCGACCAGCAGCGCGGGGGCCGGATCATGGTATTCAAACTCGTCCGCGAAACTCCCCTTCGATGCGATCACGAGGTCGGGGATGACCCTGCCGCTGGCCGAGGCGCCTGGGACGATGAGGCCGATGCCCGTGTATGTCCGGAGCTGAAGATCTTTACTGCGTCGCGCGACCTGAATCGTCATCTCAGAAACGAATTCTTCGTGTTCGCCGTTGGCCGGAGGCACCACGTGGATCTCCCCTTCGATCAATTCCACGCGCCACCCCTCAGGGGCAGCCGCACTGAATACGTCGAAGGCTGCTTCTACCGCCATGGCCGGGACCCTTCCCTTGAGCTTTCCGAGCAGACGCTTGTAGGCGAGTTCGTCGTCCTCGCCTTCGTATCGCTCGTACGGTTCGTTCGACTTGTACGGCTCGTTCGACTCGTACGGCTCGTGTTCCGGAACAGGCAGTGCCACGGCGGACTCCTTCGCACACAGAGCGACACTGCCAGCCTAGGCCGCACCACCGGGGAGCCAGCCGTCAGCGTTCACTCGAACGTGCGAGCGGTGACGTTTCTGCTGGCCAGCGCGGTACGGGTCACGCGAATGACTCCGTGGCCCGGTCACCCGTTCGGCCATGACACCATCAAGCCCGTGCTCGACATCGGCTACTCCCTCTCCCGCCGCTTCCCCGACCCTCCGCAGACCGACTACCGCCAGGCGGACGTACGGGCGCTGCGTCACGACCTGTTCTGCGGGGACGTCTATCTCGCGGACACCGTCGCGGACCGCGAGGTGTCCACGGCCTGGGGATGGGTGCCGGTGCTCGACTTCGCCTGGGCGCTGTGCGACATCGTCGAGCAGCTCGACCGCGACCCGCGCGGCAGCCGGGCCGCCAGACCCCAGTACGCCGAGCTGGACTTCACCGAGTCGGCGGACCGGATGCTCTTCCAGCGGCGCTTCGGCTGGGTCGATGTCGAGGCCGACTGGATGCACGGCGACGAGCCGCCGCTCACCTTCGGCCACCGGCTGCTGCGGCGCGAGGCGCGCGACTTCCTGCACGATCTGATCGCGGATCTGGCCGACATGCACGAGGGTCTGGCCGACAACCCGATCATCTGGGACCTTCAGTCCCGCTTCCCTCGCAACTGACCCCCTCACCGCCCCCCTCACTCAGCGAACACACAGTGGACACACAGTCCACTCATCGTTTTCCGCGTTGCCCCGCGTACATCCCGCACCACCGGGCACACGCTTGATTGCGGGGGTACCGCCGGGAACCGGGCGACCGCTTCCTCCCCCCACAGAAGGCGTACCCCCACAGCACCGCCGAGGCCCCGATCTCTCCCCCCGGATCGGGGCCTCCGGTCATTCCCGGCCCCGGGCCGTACGCAGGCCCCCGCGGCCCGCCGCCCTCAGTCCTCCACCCGCACGCCGATCTGCGCCGCGAACGCCGGGGCCAGCTGGAGCAGTTGCGCCGAGCTGATCACCGCGCCCGCCAGCCGGTCGAGCCCACGGGCGATGTCCAGCTCGGCGACCGTCCGCAGATCGACGTCCTTCATCCGCACCCCGCTCAGGTCCGCGCGCCTGATCACGCAGTCGCGGAACTCGACCCGCTCCAGCTCCGCGCCCCCGAAGTCCGGCTCCGACAGGACGACGCCCTCGAACACCACGTCCCTGAGGCGGGACTTGCGCAGATTCAGGTAGTCGATCTTCCCGCCCTTGATGAGCACCCGCTCCAGCACCGCGCCGTGCAACTGCACGCCGCCCAGCCGCGCGTCCACCACCTCGACGTCGCGCAGCGACGCCCCCGACAGGTCCGTGCCCACGCCCCGGACTCCGCTCAGCACGGAATCGACGAAGCGCGCCCGGCCGAGCGCCGTCTCGTCCAGCCCGCAGTCGCGCAGCGCGCAGTCGATGAACCGCGCCCCCGGCCCCTCCTGTCCTCCCAGGTCGAGGTCCTTGAACTCCAGTCCGTCATAGTCGCCGTCCGGCTCCAGTCCGCCGCCGTACGGGCTGAGTGGTGGCAGCCGCACCTCCGCGCGCTTCGCCGCAGGAGCCCCGCTCTTGGTCGTCTTACGTGCCATGTCCCCATGGTGACGTACACCTCTGACAACACGCCCATGTCACATGCGGACGACCGGTTCACGTCACAGCGGAGACGGACCGATGCACAGGGCCCACGCACAGGGCCGACGCAGATACACAGAGCCGGTGCACACGACGGAGGAGAGACACGGACCATGGATTCCAGTCAGCGCGTCACTGTCGTCGGAGGCGGCCTCGCGGGGCTCGCCGCCGCCATCACCGCCGCCGAGTCGGGCGTACCCGTCACCCTGTACGAGGGCCACCGCACCCTCGGCGGCCGGGCCCGTACGTCCGAGGGCCCGTACCTCACCAACGAGGGGCCGCACGCCCTCTACCGCCACGGTCCGCACTGGGCCTGGCTGCGGCACCGCGGGCTGCTCGACCCCATGGCAAGCTCGCCGCCGCGCGAGGTGCCCCGGATCCGCTTCCACCGGGGCGGGGTCCTGCGCAGGACCCCGCCCCCGGGGCTGATCGCCCTCAGCCGTCGCGGGGTGGGGCGGGCGCCGGCCGACATCGACTTCATGACGTGGGCGACCGCGACGGCGGGGCGCGAGACCGCCCGCGCCGCCGCGCATTACGTCGCCGTCGCGCTCTTCCACCACGATCCGGGCGCGCTGTCCGCCGCCTTCGTCCAGGAGCGGCTGCGCCGGGCCGCCGCGTTCCCGCCCGAGGCGCGTTTCCCGGTCGGCGGCTGGGGCCGGCTGGTCGACCGGATGGCCGGGCGCGCCACGGAGCTGGGCGTACGGATCGAGACGGCCGCCCGGATCGACGCCCTCCCCGGGCACAGCGCCCAGGACGCGCCGGTGATCGTCGCGACCTCGCTGGAAGCGGCCCGCCGCCTCCTCAAGGACGACGGCCTGTCCTGGACCGGCGGCCGGACGGCGCTGCTGGATCTGGCGCTGCGCGCGGACCGTGCGGGTCGCCGGAACCGTACGGTCCGCAAGCGCGAGCGTACGGACGAGCACGGTCCGCTCTTCGTCTCGGACCTCGACGCCCCGGGCTGGCTCGAACGCTTCACCGCGCACGATCCGACCCTGGCCCCGGCCGGGGAGCAACTGCTCCAGGGGCAGTTCCCCATCGGCCCCGGCCAGTCGCGCGCCGACGGCGTCGCGCGCGGCGAGCACCTGCTCGACCTGGGGTTCCCCGGCTGGCGCGAGCGCGTCGTATGGCGGTGCGAGTCCCTCGCGACCGGCCGTACGGGCGCGGTCGACCCGCCGGGCACCACTTGGCGGGACCGGCCCCGTATCGACCGGGGCGACGGCGTCTATCTCGCGGGCGACCAGGTGGCGGCGCCGGGAGTGCTCAGCGAGGTGTCCTTCAACAGCGGCATCGAGGCGGCGACGCTGGCGGTGCGGCGGCTGGGACGGCGGGAACGGCAGGGGCTTGACCTCAAGGGCGCTTGAGGTCGGAGGCTGATCCGGCGGGCGGCACACCGCCGTATCCACGCCCCGCGCCCGCCGCCGCACACCGTCCGCCGACTCGCATCCGTCCGTCGACCCGCACCCGCCCGTCGGCCCACTCCGCCCGTCGGCCCACATCAGGGAGCCCCGTCATGCATGCCGTCCGCCTCCACGCCTTCGGTCCCGCCGAGAACCTCCGGTACGAGCGCGCCGACGACCCCGTCCCCGGTCCCGGCCAGGTGCGGATCGCCGTCACCGCCGCCGGGGTCCACCTCCTGGACACCGCGCTGCGCCAGGGCATGACCGGCCCGTACCCCGCCCCCGCCGAGCTGCCCACCGTCCCCGGCCGCGAGGTCGCCGGTACGGTCGAGTCGCTCGGCGAGGGCGTGGCCGCCGACCTGCTCGGCAAGCGCGTCGTGGCACACCTGGGGATGGTCCCTGGCGGTTACGCCGAACTCGCCGTCACCGATACCGGCCGGCTCCACGAGATCCCGGACGACCTCGACGAGGCCGAGGCCGTCGCCATGATCGGAACGGGCCGTACGGCCATGGGCATCCTCCTGTTCGCGGACCTCGGCGCCGGTGACATCGCGCTCGTACCGGCCGCCGCCGGCGGTATCGGCACCCTCCTCGTGCAGTACGGGAAGAACGTCGACGCCACCGTCATCGGCCTCGCGGGCGGCCCGGCCAAGGTCACCCGGGTGGCCGAGAACGGCGCCGACCTCGCCGTGGACTACACCCTCCCCGACTGGCCCGACCGCGTACGCCGCTTCCTGCGCGACCGGCACGGCGACCGGGGCGCGACCGTCGTCTTCGACTCCGTCGGCGGGGCGACCGGGCTGGCGGCCGTCGACCTCCTCGCCAAGGGCGGCAAGCACCTCGTCTTCGGCTGGTCGGGGAAGGGCCCGCACGACGGGGCGCCGCTGACCTTCACCGCCGAGGAACTGGCGGAGCGCGGCATCACCTCCGGGTCCGTCCTCGGCCCGGCCATGATCGAGAAGGCGGGCGGCAGCCTTCGCGCCCTCGAAGAACGTTCCCTGGCCGAGGCGGAGTCCGGCCGCCTCCGTCCCGCCGTACAGCGCTTCCCTCTCGCCCAGGCGGCACAGGCCCACCGCGCGCTGGAGACGCGGGGCACGATGGGCAAGGTGGTCCTGGAGCCGTAGCCACGGAGCCGCAGCCGCAGATCCGCAGCCGTGAAGCCGTGAACCCGGAGCCGTCACGCCGGGGCGGCGCGGGAAGCGGGCGTGGCCGATTCGTGGTGTTCTGTGCAGATGTATGCGCGATTCCGCAGATCCGCAGAGATCCACGGTGAGGGAAGATCCCGATGAGCGACTCGGTGAATTCCGGCGACCCCGACAACCCTGGTGCCCTCGGCAGCGCTGACGGACCCGCCTCCGGCCCGTCCGGCCCGTCCGGCACCTCGGACACCGACCCCGAGACCCACCGGTGGTGGGGGCTGGCCGTCATCGCGATGGCCCAGCTGATGGTCGTGCTCGACGCCACCATCGTGAACATCGCCCTGCCGTCCGCCCAGCGCGAACTGGGCCTCACCAACGGCAACCGGCAGTGGGTCATCACCGCCTACACCCTCGCGTTCGGCGGACTGCTGCTGCTCGGCGGCCGGATCGCCGACCTCGTCGGCCGCAAGCGCACCTTCATCATCGGCCTCATCGGCTTCGCCGCAGCCTCCGCGCTCGGCGGGGCCGCCCAGAGCCCGGGGATGCTCTTCGCGTCCCGCGCGCTCCAGGGCATGTTCGCCGCGATCCTGGCCCCCTCCGCGCTCTCCCTGCTCACCACGACCTTCCGGGACGGCAGGGAGCGCGCGAAGGCGTTCGGGATCTACAGCGCCATCGCGGGCGGCGGCGCGGCGATCGGGCTGCTGCTCGGCGGCGTACTCACCGAGTTCCTGTCCTGGCGGTGGTGCCTGTACGTGAACGTGCCGATCGCCGTGATCGCCGTCTTCGGCGCGTTCGGGCTGCTGCACGACCGGGAGGGCCACAAGGAGTCGCGCCTCGACATCCCGGGCGTCATCCTCGGCTGCGGCGGTCTGGTCGCCCTCGTCTACGGGTTCAGCGAGGCCGAGTCGCGCGGCTGGTCGTCCGCGCTGGTCCTGGGGCTGCTGTGCGGCTCCGTGGTGCTCCTCGCCTGCTTCGCGTGGTGGCAGACGCGCGCGCCGAGCCCGCTGCTGCCGCCGCACATCATCAAGGACCGCAGCCGGGCGGGCTCGGTGCTGACCATGTGCCTGACGACGATCGGCATGTTCGGGCTGTTCCTGTTCATGACGTTCTTCCTGCAGAACATCCTCGGCTACTCACCGCTCAGGACCGGCCTCGCCTTCATGCCGATGAGCGCCATGATCATCATCGGCTCGACCCAGATCGCGGCCCGCCTGATGCACTACGTACAGCCGCGCCTGCTGATGGGCCCCGGCCTGCTGATCGCCTCCGGCGGCCTCTTCAGCCTCACCTTCATCGACACCCACTCCAGCTACGTCTCCCACATCATGCCCGGCACCCTGCTGCTCGGCCTCGGCATGGGCCTCACCTTCCTCCCCGTGATGTCCGTCGCCACCTCAGGTGTCGCCCCGAAGGACGCCGGCGTCACCTCGGCGACCGTCAACACGGCGCAGCAGATCGGCGGCTCCATCGGTACGTCGCTCCTCAACACCATCGCCATCACCAGCGCGACCGCGTACGCGACGAGCCACCTCGCGAAGGCGGCCGAACAGGCGGCCCAACGGGGCGGCCTGACCTCCGCGCAGAAGACCGCCCTCGCCAACACCGCCACGGTCCACGGCTTCACGGTCGCCATCGCCTGGGCGGCGGGCATCCTGCTGTTCGCGGCGGTGCTGGCGATGGTCATGGTCACGGCGCGCTCCCCGCAACAGCGCGAGGCGTGACCGCCCGGCCCGATCACGTGTGAGCGGCTACGACCGGCCCGCGCCGCCGACCTCGCCGACGTCCTGCCGGACGAGCGGCTCCAGGCCGGTACGGACGAGGCCGACCCCGGCCGGGGACGGATGAGGTGCCACATCAACCGCGACGACCGCCACGCCGTCCTGGCCGTGGACGCCTACACCAACACGGCGGATGTACGGCGGGAACTCGACCTCGGATTCACCCGCCCCTTCGGGGCGCGATTCGCGCTCCCCGCCGGGATACCGGGCCTCGCCAACGCGTTCGGCCCGGTCATCATCCAGGACTGCCCGGATCTGGAACGGGATGCCCAGGGACGGAAGCGCAGGCTGGTCACCACCGTGCTCAGCAAGGGCGACGACATCTCCCCGGGCCGGATACGGATCGCCGTCTCCATGGCCAACGGCGCCTCCCAGCGCCTCGGTTGCGGAGCCGAACCGCTGCCGACGCCATCCGCCGGGAGCGACCCGTACGAGCCACCGCGCGCGGTGCCGCCGGCCGAGGCGAAGGACACGGTGTGCGGCTGGCTGGCCGGGATCACCCTGCCGAAGAATCCCTCCGGCGCACCTTGGGGCGTCGTGCCCCACACCGACACCGACGCCCCGGTCACCGGCTGCTCGCTCACGGACACGGCGAGCGGCGAGGCGGCGGTGGAGTCCTCCGGCTGGTACGGCGACTGGACGGACCAGCCCTTCGTGCGGCTGCTCCCGCACAACGTCTCCTACTCGGACGGCCGCGACTCCCGTCGGCCGATGATGAGCGAGAACTACGGCCGGGCCACCGCGCGTTGTGACGCCGAGGCGGTCAACCACCTCGCCTACGGCAACGCGCGCGGCACCGACGCCGAGGACCGGTACCTCACCGGACGTCAACTGCGCCCGCTCCTGGACGCCTTCGCCGAGGACCAGGCCGAGCGGCGCGGCTGCACGGACCTCGAACCGCCCGCCTCGACGATCCACCCGATGAGAGGCTGAGCCCAGCGGGGCGGCGGGGCGCCGGGGCGGCGGGGAAGTTCGCACCGACGGAAGCAGGCGCGTCGCCACCCGGGGCCGCTGCGGTCTCAGCTGGGGAGTGACGCCCAGAAGCGGCGCAACACGTCCGCGCCCCGGTCGGGGTCCTGAAGCATCCAGTAGTGGGTGAGGCCGTCGAACTCCGTCAGCTGGGCCCCGAGCCGCTCGGCCATGTCCCGGTCCTGCGCGGGCTGCGCCATGGGGTCGCCGGTCGGGGCCAGGATCAGCCCCGGAGCAGCGGCGGGACGGTCGAATTCCTTGCCCCAGTCGGCGTGGAAGTTGGGCCAGGCCGAGCGGTAGAGCGCCAGGATGGCCGCGCTCATCTCCGCGTCGTGGGTGTCGTCGACCTCCTTCGCCAGTTCGGGGCTCATGCCCCGGGGCTGGAGGAAGTCGCCGAAGGTGTGGCCGCTGCCGGAGGGCGACTCGCGCAGTCCGGCGAGCGACTCCTCGCCCTCCGGGCTCTTCTGCCACAAGGTGGCCGCTTCGTGCCACTGGTAGTCGGGGTGCCAGCCGTGGGCGACGTCGGACACCCAGCTGCGTACGGGCACGTCGTAGGCGGAGACGACCCGCATCGTGAGGTGGCCGCCCCAGTCGTGGCCGACGACGTCGACCGGCCCGCCGATGGCGCGCAGTTCGTCGGCGAGCCAGTCCGCGTACGCGTCCTTGTCCCGCAGGCGGGCCGGGCGAGGGCTGCCGAAGCCGGGCAGCCGCAGGGCCACGGTCGCCCGCTCGGTCCGTTCCCGGATGTCGTTCCAGATGGTGGGCGTTTCGGGCACTCCGTGCACGAATACGACGGTCATGGCTACTCCCCAGCAGATAAGTGGATGAGCTATCAACTTCACGCACCGTAGCATCAAGCTGATAACCTATCCACCTAGCACCGTGAGGGAGGAAGAGCATGCGGGCCGACGCCGCACGGAACAGGCAGAGGATCTTCGACGAAGCCCACCGGGCCATCACCGCCGGGGAGATCACGCTCACCCTCAACGAACTCGCCCGCCGGTCCGACGTAGGGGTCGGGACGGTCTACCGCCTGTTCCCGACCCAACGGGCCATGCTCGAAGCAGTCCTGGAGACCTCGGTACGCGACCTCATCGGCGCGGCCGCCGAGGCGGAGCGCCGCCCGGAGCCCGTCCAGGCCCTCGTCGAGTTCCTCCACACGGCACTGTCGGCCGCCCTCGCGCAGCCCGGCCTCATCGACGTCCTGATCACCGCGACCGACGAGACGGATTCCTTGCGCCAGGCAAAGGGCGAACTGGCCGCAGCCGCCTCCCGCCTGCTCGACCGCATCCGTCCGGCCCCCGTGCTCACCGGCGAGAACCTGCTGAAACTACTGTGCGGACTGATCCACGCCGTCAACGAACACCCGGCGGAACGGCAGCCCGCCGCGACCGATGCCTACCTCCACATCCTCCGGGCCGGCCTCACACCCAGCTGAGGACTACCGCCCGCCACCGCCCGACGTCACCGACGTTCCCGATGTCCCCGGCGCGCCCAGTGCGCCCAGCGCCTCGTCCGTCAGGCGGAAGACCGTCCACTCGTCCTGCGGCAGCGCGCCCAGGGAGCGGTAGAAGGCGATCGACGGTTCGTTCCAGTCCAGTACGGACCACTCCAGGCGCTCGTAGCCGCGCTCCACGCAGATGCGGGCCAGCTCGGTCAGCAGTGCCCTGCCGTGGCCGCCGCCCCGGCGGTCGGGGCGTACGTACAGGTCTTCCAGGTAGATGCCGTGGACCCCGCGCCACGTCGAGAAGTTCAGGAACCAGAGCGCGAAGCCGACCGGCTCACCGTCCGCCGTCTCCGCGAGGTGCGCGTACGCGGCGGGGCGTTCGCCGAAGAGCGCCTCGTGGAGCTGGGACTCGGTCGCGCGTGCCTCGTCGGGAACCCTCTCGTACTCCGCCAGCTCCCGGATCATCGCGTGGATCACGGGGACGTCGGCGGCGGTCGCGGTACGAATCATGGGCCCAGCCTCTCTCTTTCTCCGGTCAGCGCGCCAGCAGCGCCCGGCCGATGGACACCTGTACCGGATCGAGCGCGCGCTCGCCGTCCTCGATGTGCCACAGGCTGTTCTGGAGGACGCGCCCCAGCGTCCATGCGCCCGCGCGCTCCCGGTCCAGCCCGAGCACCTCCGTCATCAGGTCGAAGCGCCGGTCGGTCTCCGCCGCGTCGAAGCGGTTGCCGAGCGCGGGCAGCAGCTCGAACCCGGGGTCGCCGGCCAGCGGCTTCGGGTCGATGGCGAGCCAGGGGCCGCGCGGGTCGCCGTCGGGGGTCGCGAGGACGTTCGCGTAGTGCAGGTCCCAGTGCAGCAGCCGGTCCCCCGGCTCGGCCGCGACCTCGCGCACCGCCGCCGCGCAGTCGCGCAGCAGCCGGCGTTCGTCCTCGTCCGGGAGGAGCCGGGACAGCCGGGGTACGTCGTCCAGCATCCGGGCCGCGATGGAGCCGAGCCCGCGCACCCCGGCGGGGGCCCGTACCGCCGTGAGCCGGGCGAGCAGTTCGGCGATGACACGGACCGCCTCCCGCGCCTCCACTTCCCCCAGGTCGCGGGGGCTCAGGCGCTCCAGCAGCATCGTGCCGGTGGCCTCGTCGTGCCGGAGCAGCCGTACGGAACCGCCGCCGGCCACGTCCCACGCGCGCAGCGCCACGGGCTCGCCGACCGACTCGTCGTCCAGGAGCTGGAGCTTCAGCACGGCGTCCGTACCGTCCGGGCGTTCCACGGGGAGCACCAGCGCGCACACGCCGTACATCGAGGGGCCGGTGAGCCGTAGTTCCCAACGGTCCAGGAAGTCCGCCGCCAGCCCCGGCAGCTCCGCGATGAACGCGCGGCCCGCCTCGCCGTTGTACTTCGACTGTGTTTCCGCCAGCGCCACCGGAATGTCAATCACGGATTCGATGCTAGAGCCATGGGTGAATCACCCCATGCGCCGCTTCCTCCACACGGTCCGCGTCTGGATCACGAGCGCCCCCGGCACCTATCTCTGGCTGGCGGCCCTCTTCGTCACCACCGTCGCCCTGCACCGGATGTCACCGGATTTCGAGGAGGACTTCCTGCGTCAGCGCTCCACCAACATCCACGAGCTGTCGACGAGCCCCCTGCGGGTGCTCATCTCCAGCGCCTTCTGGATCGACGGCGGCAGCTGGCTCCCGTACGCCGTGCTCTACACGGTCTTCCACGCGCCGGCCGAGCACTGGCTCGGCACCCTGCGCTGGCTCGCGGTCGCCGCGCTGGCGCACATCGGCGCGACACTGGTCAGCGAGGGGGTGCTGAGCTGGGCCGTGCACCACGGCCATGCCCCGCAGTCGGCGGTCAACACGCTGGACATCGGGGTCAGTTACGCGCTCGCGGGGGTGATCGCCGTCCTGGCCTACCGGGTGCCCCGGCCCTGGCACCTGCCGTATCTCGCCGCTGTCCTCATCTTCTTCGGCATCCCCTTGATCGCCGGGCGCACCTTCACCGATCTCGGCCACTTCAGCGCCGTCCTCATCGGGCTCGCGTGCTACCCGATCGCCCGGGGCCGGGGCCGGGGACGGGGACGAGGGCGGGGGCGAGGCCCGGGCCGGGGGTCGGCGCGGAAGCGTGCGCGTGGGGCGGCGTGGGACCGGCCGAGGGGGACTTCGCGGACACGACCTGCCGGCTAGCCATGCTGCCCTCACAGGCGACGGAAAGGCCCTAGTCGGTACGGCGGTCGGCCGGGTCGCGGCGGTCGGCCGGGTCGCCGAGCGTCAGCCCGTAGAAGTCCCGCCCCTGGATGACGGATCCGTGCTGCACGCCGCCGCTGACGCTGTTGTGTACGACGCTGACCGGCCGGTCGTCCGGCGGCGGCGCCAGCTCGTCCAGCAGGAGCCGCAGCTCCGCCGCCGCGGCGGGGTCCGCCCGGAGTACGCGGCGCAGCCTCGTCCGCCAGAGGGCCTCCACATCGGCGGCGGCCGTCTCGTCGTCCTCCGCGCGGGCCGTGGTCAGTTCCCGGCGGGAGATCCGGAGTTCCTCGTCGGCCGCGCTCTCCGCGCGCTCGTCACCGCCCCGGGCGAGGAAGCGCGCCAGCCGCTCCCGCCCCTGGGCCCAGGCGTCCGAGACCATGAGACCGACCAGTGTCGTGGCCCCCGACGCCGCCAATGCCGCCAACTCGGCTTCCATTGAACCCCCCTTGCCGCTCGGACGCTCCGGCCGCCCGGACGCTCCGGCCGCCCGGCCGCCCGGTCGCCCGCTCCACCGTAGAGAGTTTTCGCGAGCGTGAGTAGACGGGTACGGAAAGTAGCGCGGGGATTCGCCCCCGGTGCGGAGCTTCGGGAACGGGAAGACGCCTACGCGTCCCCCTCCGGAGAGGTCCCCGCCGTCAGGGCCGCGCGCGCGGCGGCGAGGATCTCCTCGGAGAGCGGGGAGCCCGTGGTGGCGCGGGCCAGGACGAGCGCGCCGAGCATGGTGCACAGCCGGGTGATGCCGTCCCCGCCCTCGCCCTCGCCCTCGGTGGCGAGCCACCCGGCGAAGTCGCCCACTCCCTCGGTGTAGACGCGGCGGGCCTCGCGGTCTCCCGGTTCGCGCGCCATGTCGGTGACGAGCGCGGCGACGGGGCAGCCGTCCGCCGCGCCGTCGCGGTGCTCGACGGAGAGGTAGGCGTCGATCACAGCCCGCTGGGCGGCGGGGCCCTGTCCGGCATGCCGCTCCAGTCCGTCCTTGTGGCGCTGGGCGAGTTCGCCGAACGCGTGGGCGGTGGCCTCGTCGACGAGCGCCTCTTTGGAGGCGAACTGCTTGTAGAAGCCGCCGTGGGTCAGACCGGACGCCTTCATCAGGTCGGCGACGCTGACGTGGGTGCCCTGCTCCCGGAAGAGGCGGGAGGCGGTTGCCACGACCCGTTGGCGGTTCTCCTCCGCCTGCGCCCGCGATACGCGGCCCATCAGCCACCTCCTCTATTGGATGTCGTTTGACATCTATGCTAGACCATGTTTTAGATTGTAGTCATAATCTAATTCACGCGGGCTCCGGACGGACGGTGCCCACGACGCCGGGAGTGGTCATGGAACTGAAGGACGCGGTAGCGGTGGTCACCGGAGCCAACCGGGGGCTCGGGCGGCATCTGGCCACCCAGCTCGTGGAGCGCGGGGCGAAGGTCTACGCGGCGGCCCGCCGTCCCGAGACGGTGGACCTGCCGGGCGTCACCCCGCTGCGGCTGGACATAACGGACGAGGAGTCGATCCGGGCCGCGGTCCGCACGGCCTCCGACGCGACGCTGCTGGTGAACAACGCGGGCATCTCCACCGCCACGCCGCTGATCGCGGGCGAAACAGCCGCCGTGCGCCAGGAGATGGAGACGAACTTCTTCGGCCCGCTCGCCGTGACACGGGCCTTCGCCCCCGTCATCGAGGGCAACGGCGGCGGCGCCGTGCTCAACGTCCTGTCCGTCCTGTCCTGGCTGCACCCGGCCGGCCTCGGGTCCTACGCGGCGGCCAAGGCCGCGGCATGGGCGCTGACCGACGCGGCCCGGGAGGAGCTGGCGCCCCGCGGCATCACCGTCTCGGCGCTGCACGTCGGATACATGGACACCGACATGGCCGCGGGCGTCCCCGCCGACCAGAAGGCCGACCCGGCCGATGTCGCCGCACAGGCCCTGTACGGCATCGAGACGGGCCTGCCCGAGATCCTCGCCGACGAGACCACCCGGTACGTCAGGCAGAGCCTGGCCGCCTCGCCGAACGCGACGTGAGGCGCAGCACCTCCCCCGGCACCTCCCCCGTCACCTCGTCCCACCTCATCAAGAGTCCCGTCGATCAGTGAAAGCAAGGACACCTCATGCGTTACACGACCTTCGGACACCGCACCGGGCTGCGCGTGTCCGAGTACGCGCTCGGCACCGCCAACTTCGGTACCGGCTGGGGCGCGGGCGCCGAGCCGGACGAGGCCCGCCGTATCTTCGACCGGTTCGCCGAAGCGGGCGGCACCTTCCTCGACACCGCGGACTCCTACCAGTTCGGCGAGTCGGAGGAGCTGACGGGGAAATTCGTCTCCGCCGACCGGGACCACTTCGTCCTGGCCACCAAGTTCACCCTCGGGGCCGCGCCGCAGCCGAGCGTCTCCAGGACGGGCAACAGCCGCAAGAACCTGGTCGCCTCCGTCGAGGCCAGCCTGAAGCGCCTGGGCACCGACTACATCGACCTGCTCTGGGTGCACTTCCCCGACCAGCTCACCCCCATCGAGGAGATCCTGCGCGGACTCGACGACCTGGTGAGTTCCGGCAAGATCCACCACGCCGGCCTGTCCAACTTCCCCGCCTGGCGCGTCTCCCGGGCCGTGGCCGTCGCGGAGCTGCGGAACTGGGCTCCCGTCGTGGGCATCCAGAACGAGTACAGCCTCGTCGAGCGGACCGCCGACCGCGAGCTGCTGCCGATGGCCGAGAGCCTCGGACTCGGCGCCGCCCTGTGGTCCCCGCTCGGCGGCGGACTGCTCACCGGAAAGTACCGTCGCGGCGCCGAAGGCCGGCTGACCGACCTGGGCGCCGTCATCCACACCGAGAGCACCGACCAGAAGACCGCCGCCGTCGACACCGTTCTGGCCGTCGCCGAGGAGACCGGCGTGACGCCCGCCCAGGTGTCGGTGGCCTGGGTACGGGAGCGGGCCGCCCGGTCCGCGGCCTCGCTCGTCCCGATCATCGGGCCGCGCAGCCTCACCCAGCTCGACAGCTACCTGGGCGCTCTCGACGTCCGGCTGGCGCCCGAGCAGTTCACCCGCCTGTCCGAAGTCAGCGAGGTGCCGCTCGGAGTTCCCCACGAGGCGATCGCCCGCTCCCTGGACGGCCTCCAGGGCGGCGACTCCAGCCGCTTCATCACCCCGGCCGCACCGGTGGCCTGACGCCCGGCGGCAGCGCGGCCGGTGTCCCGGTGGCGGCGCCGCTCCTGATGCGCCTTGATGAACGCGGACGCTCCTCGATGAATGTGGACGCACCTCGATGAACGCGGAACCAGTCCCCTCACGGACAAGAAACGGAGACGACGACGATGAAGGCCTTCATGATCGAGCGGTACGGCGACCAGGCCGGCGTGCGCGCCGGCCAGGTGCCCGACCCGCGGGTGGGCCCCGACGACGTCCTGGTCCGGATCCACGCGGCGAGCGTCAATCCGCTGGACCTCAAGCTCCGCGACGGGGACTTCAAGGCGATCCTTCCGTACCGTCTCCCGCTCGTCCTCGGCAATGACCTCGCCGGGGTGGTGATCCGGGTGGGACCGGCCGTCACCCGGTTCGCGGTGGGCGACGAGGTCTACGCGCGGCCCGGCAAGGACCGCATCGGCACCTTCGCCGAACTCATCGCCGTCCACCAGGACGACGTGGCGGTCAAACCGGCCACGCTCACCATGGAGGAGGCCGCGTCCCTCCCCCTGGTCGCCCTGACCGCGTGGCAGGCGCTGGTCGAACGGGCACAGGTGCGGCCGGGGCAGAAGGTCCTCGTCCACGCGGGCGCAGGCGGCGTCGGCACGATCGCCGTCCAGCTGGCCAAGCAGCTGGGCGCGTACGTGGCCGCCACCGCGAGCACCGCAAAGGCCGACCTGGTGAAGGGGCTCGGCGCTGACGTCGTCATCGACTACAAGCGGCAGGATTTCGAGACGGTCCTCGACGGCTACGACGTCGTCCTGGACACCGTCGGCGGCGAGACGCTCAAGAAGTCCCCGCGGGTGCTCAAGCCCGGCGGGAAGATCATCAGCATCGCGGGCCCGCCCGACGCGGCCTTCGCCCGCGAGCTGGGCGCGCACGCGATCCTCCGGCTGGCGATGAGCGCGCTGAGCTTCACCACCCGGCGCCGCGCCGGGCGCCGCGCCGTGACGTACTCGTTCCTGTTCATGAAGGCCGACGGCGACCAGCTGCGCCGGCTCGCCCCGCTCATCGACGCCGGGAAGATCCGTCCCGTCGTCGACCGCGTCTTCCCCTTCGACCGGACCCCGGAGGCCCTGCGGTACGTTGAGGAGGGCCGCGCGAAGGCGGGCAAGGTCGTCATCGCGATGACGTGAGGAAGGCCGCTTACGTGCCACAAGCGCTCGAATTCCTCGAACGGTAGTCAGGCAGGGCAGACCGGGCCGGGCCGCTCCGGATACGGCCGGGCCTACCCGCTCACGGCGGCCCCGAGCCGTTGAGCCAGTAGGCGCCGTACAGCGCGGAGGAGACCGCGAGGAGGGTGACGGCGGCGGCGGACAGCGCGGGCGGGCGTTTCGCGAGCCAGGCCGCGCCCGGGATGAGCAGGGCGAAGGCCGGCAGCAGAAGCCGGGGCTTCGAGCCGAAATAGCCGGACGAGCAGAGCGCGAGCAGCACGATGCCGCCGGTGTAGACCTGAACCGGCAGCGGAATGGCGGGCCGGCCGTCGAACTCCTTGAACCCCTGCCAGTAGACGCGGCCGAGCAGCCCGATTCCGATCAGCAGCAGCACCCCGGCGGCGAAGGCGGGTCCCGTCAGCAGGCCGCCGATGAACCGCGCGAAGGCGATGCCACCGTCGAATCCGTTGCCCCAGCCCCCTTGGACACGGAAATAGCCCCACGGGCTTCCGGTGGTGAAGCCCACCCAGAGGAAGAAGGAGAGAAATCCCAGCGGGGCCAGCAGCGCGCCCACCACCTCGGAGCCGCGCGGGCGCCTGCGCTCCACGGAGCACCCGTATCCCACCGCGACCCACAGGGCGACGGCGACGGCCAGTCCGACGGGCCGGGCGAGCCCGGCGAGCAGGGCCAGCGCACCGGCGGCGGGCCACCATCGCGCGCGGGTGAGATGGAGCGCCCATACGGCCAGCGCCGTGAAGAGGGACTCGCTGTACGCCATGGACTGGACGATGCCGACGGGCAGGGCCGCCCAGAGGGTCACGGTGAGAAGGGCGGCGCGCGGCCCGTACACGTCGTCGACCAGGAAGAACATCCCGGCGGCGGCCAGTACCGAACAGACCGCGCTGATGATCAGTCCGGCGTCGGCGTGGTCCACCGGGAGGACGGCCGCCACGGCGCGCTCCAGCCAGGGGAACAGCGGGAAGAACGCCTTGCTCGACAGTGTGCGGCCGTCGTTCGCCGCGACTTCGAACCCGTAACCGTGTTCGACGATCCGTACGTACCAGAGCGCGTCCCAGCGGGCGGACAGCAGCGTGTGCGCGCTTTTGCCGCGGGCGTCGGACCACAGGGCCAGCACCACGACGCCCAGCAGCCGGATGGCGACGAAGCACGCGAGGGCCGGCGCGGCTCTTCGCAGTGGCGCGGCTCCTCGCGGTAAAGGGACGCTGCTGCTCCCGCGCGCGCGTGCGCTTGGGCGTGCGCGTGGGCCGCGCAGGCGCGCGATCCGCGTGTCCCTGTTCACGTGCGCACCCGATCCAGCCTCATTTCCTCAAGGCCGGCTGTGCCGTCACCCCCCGCACCCCCACCGCGCCGCGTCCCTGGCGCGACGCAGTGACGGGGCCCCAAGTTCCGGTTGTGCGTACCGATTTGGGGCCCCGACCGAAATACCCTACCTCGGCGGCCCGGACCCGCCCCAGACGTTGTTCAGATACGTCAGCACCGCCTGGACCCTCCGGTGGCCGCTGTCGCTCGGGGGCAGATCCAGCTTCAGGAAGACATTGCCGATGTGCTTGCTGACGGCCCGTTCCGTGATGACCAGGGTCCTGGCGATCGTGGTGTTGTCATGCCCCTCGGCCATCAGCTTGAGCACCTCGCCCTCACGCGGGGTCAGTGAGTCCAGGGGCGAGTCCCCGCGCCGGGTGAGGAGTTCGGTCACCACCTCCGGGTCCAGCGCCGTACCGCCGGCCGTGACCCGGTCCAGCGCGTCGAGGAACTCGTCGACGCGGCCCACCCGGTCCTTCAGCAGATAGCCGACGCCCCGCGCGCCGCCGCCCAGCAGCTCGGCGGCGTACGACTCCTCGACGTACTGCGAGAGGACGAGCACCGGCAGCCCGGGGATCTCCGCGCGCGCGGCGAGCGCGGCGCGCAGCCCCTCGTCACGGAAGCCCGGCGGCATCCGGACATCGAGTACGGCGACGTCCGGGCGGTGGGTGAGCAGCGCGGGCAGCACCTCGGGGCCGCTGCTCACGACGGCCACCACCTCGTGTCCCGCGGAGGAGAGCAGCAGGACGAGCCCTTCCCGCAGCAGGGCATGGTCCTCGGCGATCACCACACGCACGGCAGCTCCACTTCGATGACGGTAGGTCCCCCGGCGGGGCTGGTGACGGCGACGGTGCCGTCGAGCGCGGCGACCCGGCGGCGCAGGCCCACCAGACCGGTGCCGCCGGTCTCGTCGGCGCCGCCCCGGCCCTCGTCGCGCACCCGCACGCGCAACGCCGTGTCCGTACGCGCGAGCCGGACCTCGGCGCGGTCGGATCCGCTGTGCTTCGCGGCGTTCGTGAGGGTCTCGGCGACGACGAAGTACGCGGCGGCCTCGACGGCCGCCGGGGCGCGCGGGCCGTGCCCCGAGTCGCTCAGCCCTTCCGCGCTCACGGTCACGTCGAGCCCGCTGCTCGCGGCGAGGGCCCGTACGGCTCCGGCGAGACCCCGGTCGGTGAGGATCGGCGGATGGATGCCGCGCACGACGTGCCGCAGCTCGGTCAGCGCCTCCTCGGCCTGGTCCTGCGCGTCGTCGAGCAGTTGGCGCGCGGCGGCCGGGTCGCGGTCGTACGCGCGCTTCGCCAGCCCGATCCGCATGGAGAGCGACACCAGCCTGGCCTGCGTACCGTCGTGCAGGTCCCGTTCGATACGGCGCAGTTCGGCGCCGTGCGCGGCGATCGCGCCCGCCCGGGTCTCGGTCAGCTCCTCGACGCGCTCGACGAGCCGGGCCTTGGGCGAGGGCTTGAGCAGGGCGGTCGACCAGGCGGCGTCGAGGTCGGCGAGCCGGCTGATCAGCGGGAGCACGACGGCCCGCCGGCGCAGCAGCCCGCACCACGCGCCGTCGACCAGCAGCCCCAGGGGCCACAGCAGCAGGAGCGGCAGGCAGACGAGGACGCCGTAGCCGTAGTGGGCGACCATCCAGCGCAGGTCGGCGTAGGTGCCGGGGTCGTGGGTGACCGTGCGCAGCCGCGCCCGGAGCGAGCCCGTGACCGGCAGATACGCCTCCGGGATCTCCCGTCCCGTCCACCCGGCGACGCGGCGCCGCTTGGCCCCGGCCATGCGCCGGATCAGCAGCACCGTCTCGGGCAGCAGCCCGGCGCCGACCACGGCGAGCGTGGCGACGGCCGTGAACAGCAGCACGGTGATGAAGAGGTACGAGCCGAAGGCCAGCGCCGCGGCCATGGCGAGCTGGGCCGTGGCCCGCCCCGCCCGCCGCACCGTCTTCCCCATGCCGATCATTTTAGGTAGGTCTCGCCCGGTTCGGTGCGGCGGCCCGGTGCGGTGGCCGGTGGCGTGGCCGGCGCGGTGGCGGGTCACGGGGCGCGCGCCCGGGTCCGTCCTACTTCTCGACCAGCCGGATCGCCGCCGCCGGACAGATGGCCGCGGCCTCACGTACTTCCTCGTGCAGTTCGGCGCCGGGGTGCTCGTTCAGCACGATGGCGACACCGTCCTCGTCGCGCTGGTCGAAGACGTCGGGGGCGGCCATGACGCACTGTCCCGCCGCCACGCATTTCGGCTCGTCCAGTTCCACACGCATGTCCACGCTCATGATGCTCTCCTCGGTGGGGGGTGGCTCCCGCGACGGACCGCGGTGGAGCCGTGAGGGTGACAGGGCCGTGGGCCGTCGGCGGCCTCGCGGCCGGACAGGACCCGGATCCATGCAACCGGACCGGGCTGACGCCATCCGGCCGGTTACCTGACAGGAAGCGGACGTGACGGAGGCCACACCCCGGGGGCGCTGTCGACGGCGGTCAGAGTCCGAGCCAGTAGCCGAAGCCCTTGCGGGTGTGGATCAGGGGCGGGTCCTCCTGGTTGACCTTGCGGCGCAGGCGGGAGACGAGCTTCTCGATCGCGTTGTCGGCACGGTCCTCGCCCCAGACGTGCCGGCAGATCTGCTCCTTGGAGAGGACCTGTTCGGCGTTGAGCAGCAGATGGCGCAGGAGGCGGTACTCGGCGGGGGTGAGGTCGAGGGTGCGGCCGCCGCGACGCGCGCGGCAGGTGTGGTCGTCCAGGGTGAGATCGCCGAAGCGGGGGGCCGAGGTGCGCCGGTCCTCGTACTGGCGGGCGCGCAGGAGCGTCTGGGCCCGGGCGAGGACCTCGGCGACGCGAAAGGGTTTGACGACGTAGTCGGCGGCGCCGGGGCCGAGTCCCGGGACGAGGCTGTCGAGGGATTCGCAGGCGGTGAGGAAGAGCAGGGGCGGCCGGTCGGCGACGGGGAGCCGGGGGTAGCCGGAGAAGTGTCTGAGGTCGCTCATCGCCATGTCGACGACGACGAGATCGGCCGGGTGCTCGACGAGGCGGGTGAGCGCCTCGGGGCCGGAGCCGGCGGTGGCGATGCGGTAACCGGCCAGTTCCATGGTGGTGGAGAGGAGTTCGACGGTGGGGGGGTCGTCGCCGACGATCAGGACGCGCCGCCCGTCGCCACGGGGCGGGGCGGGCTTCTCGTCGGCGTTCCCGTACCTGGGTTTCTCGCTGATTTTCCCGTACATGGAAGGACCGTTCGTATAGGGCTGGCACTCCGCCATCGGGGGTTCCCGTGTGCTCAGACGGGGTCCGGTGTCCCGGCGTGGCCGCCCGTGCCGTTGGGGGTGTCGTCCTCCGCGCCGCTGAGGAAGTCGTCGACCATGCGGCGGAAGAGGGTGGCGAGTTGGTGGAGTTCTTCGGGCGACCAGTCACCGAGGGCGCTCTGCATGCCCCGGCGGCCGGCTTCACGGACGCGGTCGACGGCGTCCTGGCCGGTGGGGGTGAGCCGGATGTGCTGGGCGCGGCGGTCGTCGGGGTCGGGGACGCGGGTGACGTATCCGGCCTTCTGGAGCTGCTGCACCTGCCGGGTGATGTGGGACGCCTCCACGCCCAGCCGGCCGGCCAGTTCGCTGGGGCGCAGCGCGTCGGAGTCGGCGACCGCCCGCAGGAGCGCCACGGCCGCGCGGTCCAGCGGGACGCCGGCCAGGGCCATCAGGCGCTCGTGCTGGCGGACCCGGTTGGTGAGGTAGGAGATATGGGTGAGGGAGCGCTCGATCGTGATGATGTCGGCCGGGACGGGCGCGGGAACGCCGGGAACGCCGGGGGCGGTGGGGTGTGGCGAGGTGGGCATGAGGCCACTTTATCATCTACTTGCTTGACTCAAGTAAGTCACGTGTTTGCCGAAGCCACGCGGTCGGGTCGGCGTACGGCTGCTCGGCGGCCGGGACCGGACCGCTCAGGCCGGGCGCTCGGGCCGGGACCGGACCGCTCAGGACCTGGGGCGTGCCCCGGCCGCGGCGCCGCCGGTGATGGGCGCCAGCCAGAGCCCGACCAGCGCGTCGACCAGGCCGTCGGCCGCCTGCCGCCAGGAAGGGCGGACCGTGCCCGTACCGTCGGCCAGCGCGGCTTCCCGCTCGGCGCACATGTGCAGGATCAGCTGGCGCGACATCATCCCGCGCTCGGCCTGCGCCTCGGCCGGCAGCTCCGGCAGGGCGCGGTTGAAGCCGTCCACGATCCGCTGGAGCGCGGGGGACGTGAGTGACTCCTCGACCATGCTGTCGCGCAGCGCGGGATCGGTCATCGCCTGCGCGCAGAACCGGCCGTACCAGGTGGGGCTGCCCAGCGCCTCCAAGTGGTCCGTGATCGGGTGCACCAGACACGACACCCAGACCCGCACGTCGGTGGAGTCGCCGGCCTCGGCCAGCCGCCGTTCCCGTGCCTGTTCGATCTGCTCGGCGTACTTACGGGCGATGGCCCGCACCAGATCGGCCTTGGTGCCGAAGTGGTAGCCGACCGCCGCGTTGTTGCCCTGCCCGGCCGCCTCGCTGACCTGGCGGTTGGACACCGCGTACACCCCGCGCTCAGCGAACAGCCGCTCCGCCGCGGTCAGGATCAGCTCCCGCGTCGCGCTGACCTGTTCGGCCCGTACAGTCCCGCCTGCCATGCCCACCATCCCACCGGGACCGTCGAAGGCCCTCTCGTCCGGCCCTCTCGTCCCGATCGGCCGAGCCCATGCCGCACATCTCGGTGGTGCCGTGCGGCGGCACGACTCCGGCGACCTCGGCGCCCTCCCCAAATCTATCGCGCGGCATACCCAGGCCCGGATCGGCGTCGAGCCGCCGCACCTCCTCCACCGCGGAGCACGGTCGTCACCAGGCCACGGGCAGCTCGTACACCCCGTAGACCGACCCGTCGTGCTTGAACGGGATGTCCGCCAGCTCCCCGGCCAGCCGCAGACCGGGTACGCGCCGGTAAAGGGTGCTGTACGCGACCTGGAGCTCCATCCGGGCCAGCGTCTGCCCCAGGCACTGGTGCACCCCGAAGCCGAAGGCCACATGGCGGCGGGCGTCGCGGCGGATGTCGAGCCGGTCCGGGTCGGGGAAGACGTCGGGGTCGCGGTTGCCGATGTCGTTGGGCACGATGATGCCCTCGCCCGCGCGGATGACCTCCCCGGCGATCTCGATGTCCTCCAGCGCCACCCTGCGCCGCCCGCTGTGCGTGATGTTGAGGTAGCGCAGCAGCTCGTCCACCGCCGAGGCGACCAGCTTCGGATCGTCGCTGTCGCGCAGCAGGGCGAGCTGGTCGGGGTTCTCCAGCAGGGCGAGAGTGCCGAGCGCGATCATGTTCGCGGTCGTCTCGTGCCCGGCGATCAGCAGCAGCACGCCCATCTGGGCGACGTCGTTACGGGTCAGCTCACCGGCCTCGACCCGCCCGACAAGACCGGACAGCAGGTCGTCGGCGGGGTGGGCGATCTTCTGGCCCACCAGGTCCTCCAGATAGGCCGCCAGCCGCCGCGAGGCGGCCAGCCGCTCCTCGGGGGTCACCTCGCGGTTGATGAGGACCTTGCTGTTCTCCTGGAAGAAGTCGTGGTCGCCGTAGGGCACCCCGAGCAGTTCGCAGATCACCAGCGAGGGCAGCGGCAGGGCGAACGCCTGGACCAGGTCGACCTGTTGGGGACCGGCCAGCATGGCGTCGATCAGATCGTCCGTGATCTTCTGTACGGCCGGACGCATGGCCTCCACCCGCTTGAAGGCGAATGGCGCCGTCACCATCCGCCGCAGCCGCCCGTGCTCGGGATCGTCCATGAGGATGAAGCTGACGGATCCGCTGCCGGGGGCGATCGGCACCGAGCTGGGGTAGCCGGGCCGGTGCAGATCGGCGCTGACCCTCGGGTCGCCCAGCAGGGTCCGCTGATCGGCGTGCCGGGTCACCACCCACGGCGTGGTGCCGTCCCACAGGCGCACCTTCCCGAGCGGCCCCTCGCGCTGCTTGTCGCGCAGCTCGGGCGGCGGGTCGAAGGGGCATTTCGCCGCCCTGGCCATCGGGAACTCGGGCAGTGCGGAACCGAGTTCGTCCGCCGGGTTCAACGTGCTGGCCATGGATGCCTCGCTCTCCTCGGAGCCGGTCCTTCCGGCGCGGTCAGGCAATCCCATTCCATTAATTAAGTCAAGCATGTGATTTAAATTCGCCCACGCGGCCGACCCGAACCAGCCAACCGGAGGCTCCGCCCGGCCTCCGAGGAGGCCGGGCGGAGCCGGAACGACGCGGTACGGGGGGCGGACCCGGGCGGGTGTTACGGCCTGGCCCCGGAGACCTCCGCCGCCTCGGCCTCGCCTGCGGCGGCCGGCGCGGCCTGTCCCGCTGCCGCCGCCGGGCGGTGGCGCGGGATGAAGGTGCAGAGGAAGAAGGAGAGAAGGGCGGCACCGGCGCCGATGGCCATGACCGTCTTGAAGCCGTTCTCGGAGGGCATGGAGACAGCGCCGAAGGTGGTGGTCATCTGGGCGAGGACGACCCCGGCGATCGCGCTGGCGAACGACGTACCGATGGACCGCATCAGCGCGTTGAGGCTGTTGGCGGCGGCCGTCTCGGACGCGGGCACGGCGCCCATGATGAGCGCGGGCATGGCACCGTAGGCGAAGCCGACGCCCGCGCCGATGACGCAGGAGACCAGGACGAGGTGCCAGACCTGGGACATCAGCAGGATGCTGAGGCTGTAGCCGGCGGCGACGATGAGGGCGCCGGTCATCAGGGTGGTCTTCGGCCCCTTGGTCTTGGTGATACCGGCCGAGATCGGGGCCATGGCCATCATCACCAGGCCCTGCGGCGCGAGGACCAGGCCGACGGTCATCATCGACTTGCCCAGGCCGTAGCCGGTCAGCTCGGGCAGCTGGAGCAGCTGCGGGAGGACCAGGGACATGGCGAACATCGAGAAGCCGAGCGCGATCGAGGCGAGGTTGGTGAAGAGCACCTGCCGTCGGGCGGTGGTGCGCAGGTCCACCAGCGGCTGGGCGGTGCGCAGTTCGTAGTAGCCCCAGGCGACGAGGACGACGACGGCCGCGACGAGCAGGCCGAGTACGGTGCCGCTCGTCCAGCCCCAGTCGCCGCCCTTGGAGATGGCCAGCAGCAGGGAGACGAGCCCGACGGCCAGGCCGAGGGAGCCGACCAGGTCGAAGCGTCCACCCGTACGGACCTTGGACTCGGGCACGAGCACCATGATGAGCACGCCGGCGACGGCGCCGAGGGCGGCCGAGACCCAGAACAGTACGTGCCAGTTGAAGTTGTCCGCGATGAAGGCGGCGGAGGGCAGGCCGAGGGCGCCGCCGACTCCGAGCGAGGCGCTCATCAGCGCGGTCGACCCGGCGAGACGCTCGGCGGGCAGCACGTCACGCATGATGCTGATGCCGAGCGGGACGACGGCGGCGGCCAGGCCCTGGAGGACCCGCCCGACGATCATCGGGACCAGGGACTCGCTCAGCGCACACACGATCGAGCCGGTCACCAGCAGGACGACGCTGACCAGCAGCACCCGGCGCTTGCCGTACATGTCGCCGAGGCGCCCGGCGACCGGGGTGGCGACGGCGGCGGCGAGCAGGGTGGCGGTGACGGCCCAGATCGCGTTCGACGGAGAGGCGTTGAGGTACTTGGGCAGCTCCGGGACGATCGGGATCACCAGGGTCTGCATCAACGACACGACGATCCCGGCGAAGGCCAGGACCGCCACCACGGCGTTCGACCTCGGCGGGGCGGATCCCCCCGGAACGGGCCGGGCAAGAGTGTCGGACATGGAAAATTCCTCCGTGAGGGGCATCAGACGTGCTTGACTCACGCAACCATATTCCGATTGATTGACTTAAGCAACTTTACCTCCCCGTAACCCGCTCCCGGACCCGGCCGGCTCTAGGCTGACCGCATGCCCACACGGCCAGCCGCAGCAGCGTCGTCCGCGTCGTCCGGCCCCCCGGAGCCGACCGGGGACAGGCCGCGCATCCTGGCCGTCACCGCCGATCCCGGCATCACCGAACTGCTCGCCCGCACGCTGGAGTGGTCGGGCTACCGGGTCACCGCGGAGCGGAGCGGCGCCGACGGGATGCTGCGGCTCAGCCAGAACCACTTCGACCTGGTGATCTGGGACGCCACCCTGCCGGACCTGGCGGCCTTCGCCCGGGGCCGCCGCGGCGCCCCCGCCGACCGGCCCCCGCTGCTGTTCCTCGCCGAATGGGACAGCCTCCAGCGCCTCGCCCCCGAGCTGCACCCCGGCACCGAGGACTACGTCACCAAGCCCGTACGGATCGCCGAAGTCCTGGCCAGGACCAGGGTCCTGCTGCGCGACCGGACCCCGGAGCGGGACGAGGGCGTGCCGCGCTACGGCGATCTGGTGCTGGACGACGCCGCCTGCCGGGCGCGGCGTGGGGACAGGGCGCTCGGCCTCACCCCGGCCGAGTACCGGCTGCTGCGCCATCTGATGGCCAACGCGGGGCGCGTGCTGTCGAAGGAGCAGATCAGCAGGCATGTCTGGGGCGAGTTCCGGGCCCAGCACTCGATCGAGAAGCTCGTGGGCCGGCTGCGGCACAAGGTGGACCCGGACGCGGGCCGGGCCGAGCCCGTGCTGATCCACACGCACCGGGGCTTCGGATACCGGCTCGGCGGCTCCGACCGCTGAGGAACACGACCGACCGCAGGGGCGACGTGGCCGACGCGGCCGACCGCCGGGAACGTACGGCCGGGAACGTACCGCCGGGAACGTGAGGCCGAGCCCGTGGCGCGGCGACCGGACCACGGAGCGCACCACGGGTTCGGCGCCTCACCCGCTCCCCGCTCAGCCCTGCCGGTGCCAGCGGATCCAGCCCGCCTGCCCGCCGTCGACGAGCAGATCGGTCCCGGTGATGTAGAGCGACCGCGGACCGGCCAGGAACGCCACGGCGTCGGCGATCTCGCCGGGCGTTCCGGTACGGCCCGCGCCGCACGCGTCGAGCATCTTCATCATGTGCCCCTCGGGGTCCGAGTCGGCCTCGGCCTTCGACATCGCCGTGGAGACGACTCCCGGGCTGACGGTGTTGATCCGGGCGCCGCGCAGGTTCCACGCGAGCGCCGCCGCCTGCACCCGTACGTGGTTGGCGCGCTTGGCCAGGATGTACGCGGACGTCGGGTCGTCCCCGACGGCGGCGACCGCGTCCAGCGCGAGCAGCTCCGCGGCCGGGGCCGTCGCGAGGGCCGCCTCGTCCTGGCGGCTCAGCGTCGCGTAGTGGCCCGCCATGCTGGCGACGCAGACCAGCGACGTGCCCCGGACGGCGACCTTCTCGAACGCCTCGATGACATGGACCGTGCCGAGCAGGTCGACATCGAAGATCTTGCGCGCCGACGCCGTGGCCGCCGCGACACCCGCGGTGTGGACGACGGCGGTCAGCCGGCCGGCGGCGGCGGCCGTCTCCGCGAGGGCCTCGACGGACGCGCGGTCGGACACATCGGTGACCACACCCCGTACGGCATATCCCTCGACGCCCAACGCCTCGACGGCGCGGTCGAGTTGCCGCTGGGAGGCGTCGGCGAGGATCAGGGTCCGCCCGCTGCCGAGCCGCCGGGCGACGGACGTCCCCATACCGCCGGCGCCGGTGACCACCACCACGTCACGCGCGTCGGTCGTACCGTCCTGCGTACGGTCCGTACGGTCCTGCATGAGCAACCTCCTTGTTGTTCAGTGGAGTTCGCCGGCCCTGAAGCGGACCGGCGAACGGTGGGAGCGGCCCGGGTCCCCACCGGGGCCGCTCCCACCGAGGGCGAGACGGGCAAGGGCGAGACGGTCAGGGGCGAGACGGCCGAGCCCGAGGGCGTCAGGCCACCTCTGCCGCGTCGACCGGCTCCGCCGCCGGTACCGCGTCGGCCCACAGGGCGCGGAGCGCGATGGCCTGGCGCCACCGCCGGATCTCCTTGGGCGGCATCCCGACCGCCAGGACTCCGGTCACCCGGTCGCCCGTGCGGTACACGGCCACGAACCGGCGCTGCGCCAACTCCCCCGCCACAACGGCCACTTCGTCGTGGCCGCGCAGATAGCCGTACGCCTGGATCTTCATGTCGTACTGGTCCGACCAGAAGTACGGCACCGGTGCGAACGGCTTGCCCGCCGCCGGGTTGAGGAGGTTGCGGGCGGCGGCCATCCCCTGCTCCGCCGCGTGCGTGCGGTGCTCGATCCGCATCTCCACCCCGAACAGCGGGTTGTACCAGCGGGCCACGTCGCCCGCGCCGTACACCCCCGGTCCCGCGGCGCTGTACTCGTCGCAGACCAGGCCGTCCCCCACGCTGAGCCCGCTGTCCGCCAGCCACTCGGTGTTGGGGTGCGACCCGACGGCGACCAGGACGTCGTCGGCCTCGATCAGAGTGCCGTCCGCGAGACGCACCCCGTGCTCGGTCACCTCCGCCACCGCGGCCCCGGTGCGCAGGTCCACCCCGTGCTCCAGATGGGCCCGGGACAGCACCTGCCCGACCTCGGCGCCGACCGCGTGGGCCAGCGGTACGGGGGCGGGCTCGATCAGCGTCACCCGCGCGCCCAGGCCGGCCGCCACGGCGGCGGCCTCAGCGCCGAGGAATCCGGCGCCCACCACGGCCAGCCGCCGCCCCGGGCCCAGCCGGAGCCGCAGCGCCAGCGCGTCGTCCACGGTGCGCAGCACGTGCTGCGCGCCCTCGCCCGGCAGCCGGCGCGGCCGTACCCCGGTGGCGACGATCAGACCGTCGTACGCCAGCCGCGACCCGTCCGCCAGCAGGACCGTACGGTCCGCCGTGTCCAGCCCGGTCGCCGCCGCGCCCAGCCGCAGATCGAGGCCGAGGGCGTCGAGGTCGGCGTAGGGGCGCAGCGGCAGCCGCTTGGGGCTCCACTCGCCCGACAGGATCTGCTTGGACAGCGGGGGCCGGTCGTACGGGGCGTGCGGCTCGTCGCCGACGAGGCTGATCGTCCCCCCGTACCCCTCCCGGCGCAGGGTCTCGGCGGCGGCGAGCCCGGCCGCCGAGGCGCCCACCACGACGATCCGCTTCACTGTTCCACCAGCCTGAGGGCGGCGGCCGGGCAGATCGCCACGGCTTCCCTCACCCCGTCGAGGAGGCTGTCGTCAGGGTGCTCCTCCAGCACGATCGCGACGCCGTCGTCGTCCCGCTGGTCGAACACCTCGGGCGAGGCCATCACACACTGCCCCGCGGCGACGCACTTCGGCTCGTCCAGTTCCACACGCATGGGTGTCTCCACTTCACTTCGTCCGTGCGGGCCGGGTCACCAGGAGACCGGCAGGCTGTGGACGCCGTAGGTCGTCCCGACGTGGTCGAACTCCAGGTCCGCGAGGTCCGCGGCCAGCCGCATCGTGGGGATGCGGCGGTAGAGGGTGCTGTAGACGACCTGGAGTTCCAGCCGGGCCAGGTTCTGGCCGAGGCACTGGTGCGGCCCGTACCCGAACGCCTGGTGCTGGCGCGCCGGGCGGGTGACGTCGAGCCGCTGCGACTCGGAGAACGCCTCGGGGTCCCAGTTCGCGGCGTGCAGGTCGAAGATCATCCCGTCGCCGGCCTTGATGACGACGCCGCCGATCTCGATGTCCGCCTTGGCGACCCGCCGTACGCCGGTCTGCACGATCGACAGGTAGCGCAGCAGCTCGTCGACCGCGTTGGCGATCAGCTTCGGGTCGTCGGTGTCCCGCACGAGCGCGAACTGGTCGGGGTGCTGGAGCAGCGCCAGGGTCCCCAGGCTGATCATGGTGGCGGTGGTCTCGTGCCCGGCGATCAGCATCGCCACGCCCATGTGGACGGCCTCGGTCCTGGTCATCTCACCGGCCGTGACGCGCCCGCCCATCTCGGAGAGGATGTCGTCGCCGGGGTTGGCCAGCTTCTCCCCGAGCAGGTCGTCCAGGTACGCGGCGAGCGCGCCGCTGACCCGCCGGGCCTCGTCCGGCGGCACGGTGCTGTCCAGTACGGTGCTGCTGCTCCGCTGGAAGAAGTCGTGGTCCTTGTACGGCACACCGAGCAGCTGCGCGATCACCAGGGACGGCACCGGCAGCGCGAACGCCTTCAGCAGGTCCACCGGGTTCGGTCCGTCCAGCATGTCGTCGATCAGACCGTCGACGATCTTCTGGATCGGCTCGCGCATCTTCTCGATCCGCTTGACCACGAACGGCCCGTTGACCGTGCGCCGCAGCCGCGTGTGCTCCGGCGCGTCGGTGTTCGTGATCATGCGCGGCGACACCGGCGCGATCTGCGCGCGGTGCTCGTTGACGTACGGGAAACCGGGGTCGAGGTCGTCGTCGCTGATCCTCGGGTCGGTCATCAGCGCCCGCTGGTCGGCGTGGCGGGTGATCAGCCAGGGCGTGGCGCCGTTCCAGATCCGCACCCGGGAGATCGGCTGCTCGGCGCGCAGCCGCTGCGCCGCCGGGGCCGGAGCCAGCGGGCACTGCGCCGCCCGCTCCATCGGATACGGGGGCAGTGATCCGCCCGTACCGCCCGCGGGACAGGTCAGCGTGTCGGTCATGGCGTCTCCTCGATGCTGTGGGGGGGTCGAAGGACTCGACTGCGCACCAGGGAAGCGGAGCGGGCTGACGCCTTCCGGCCGGTTCGCTGACATCTCCCGGACGTGACGCACACCACAGAGAGGGATGGCGGTATCGGGCGCTATGGCCTCTCGGCGCCGAGGGGGGCCGGGGGGACCGGTGGGACCGACGTGTGGGTGGGTGCGCACACTTTGTGTGGGGTGGCCCGGCTCCGGTTCGGCGGCTGACGGTCTGCTGCTGGTGGGGATTCATGCCCCGCTGGTCACCACTCGCTGCGTTCTGCGGGTCAGTACCAAGAGGTAAGCGAGCTGAACGGGAGCAGATCATGGCGGGTGGGGGCCGCCCCTCTCGCTTTGAGTTTCGCGCCTCCGGGCCGGGTGTAAAGGGCGCTCCTTCGTCGCGTCGCTGCGCGATGACCTTCGGTCACCCTTGACACCCGTCCCTGCGGCGCAAGTGCAGGTACTCGGGAGGGGCGGCCCGGGGGAAGGGTTCCCAGGGAAGCCAGGATCGTTGCCCGGTCCGGCTGCTGGCTGCCGGGTCGGCTTGCCCTGCGGGGCGCGCGGTCTCTGCATGGGGTGGTGGCGTGTTTCGTCAAGCGTCTGCCGACCGGATGCTTGCTGGGATTCATGCCCCGCTGGTCGCTCGGAGTGGGTGGGGTGGGGCGGGTGTGACGGGGGAGGTGCTCTGTGGGCATGCAGGGGGAGGTCTTGTGTCCTGAGGACCGATAAGGGGGCTGGTTGGCACAGGAGGGGCTTTGGAGAGGGCCAAAGCCCCCTATGGCTGTCTCTGGGTGAGGGGCAGTGGCCGGGGGCAGTGGTCCAGCGGCCGGACTGTCGGAACTGTGCCTGCGGGTGGGGCAGGTGTGACATGTGAGGTGGATGGGGCACCTCCTGGAGTCCTTGTGTGTCGGTAGCTCCGCGAAAGGCACTTCCCGACACATGAACCCCATCCCGAGCCCCAACGGGCCTTTCCCCCGCCTGTCTTTCGACTGCCCGGTGCTCGTGTGGCACTCAGCAGCGGACAGTGACCAGCGGGGCATGAATCCCCACCAGCAGCGGACGGTCAGTCGCTGAGCCGGGGCCGGGCCACCCCACACCACTGCCGCGTGCCCCGCAGGGCGAACCGGCCCGGCGGTCAGGGGCCGGGCCGGGCAACGATCCTTCCTTCCCTGGGAACCCTTCCCCCGGGCCGCCCCTCCCGAGAACCTGCACTTGCGCCGCAGGGACGGGTGTCAAGGGTGGAGCGCAGCGCAATCGGCGAAGCCGACGCGACGAAGGAGCGCCCTTTACACCCGGCCCGGAGGCGCGAAACTCAAACCGAGGAGGGGCGGCCCCCACCCGCCATGATCTGCTCCCGTTCAGCTCGCTTACCTCTTGGTACTGACCCGCAGAACGCAGCGCACAGTGACCAGCGGGGCATGAATCCCAGCACACAACGAACCGTCAGCCGCCAAACCGGAGCCGGGCCACCCCACACAAAGTGTGCGCCCCGCAGGGCCCACCGGCCCGCACCCCAGAAACTGCCGGGTGCGGGCGGGCTTCAGCGGGCGGCGAGGCCGTCCGCCTGAACGGCCTCGATGAACGTGGTGAACGCCGGGGTAGGGAAGAGGAGCGCCGGCCCTTGGGGGTTCTTGGAGTCACGGACGGGGACGGTGCCGTGCGTGGCGGCGAGGTTGGCGGCGACCTCGATGCACTGACCGCCGTTGTTGCTGTAGGAGGACTTGAACCACTGCGGGGATTCGGTCGTCACGGGGTGCCCTTTCGTAACTGTTCGACCATGGCCACGGATGCTGCCTGGGAGAGCGCTTCTGCCTGTAGTTGATGGTAGGCCGTCAGCATCGGCAGGACGGCAGTGCTTTCCCGTTCAAGATGTCCGCGTAGTGCGGACTCGGCGTACGCGATGAGCGATCGGTCCGTCAGCGTCAGCATCGTTATCGGCAGATCGAACGGACGGCGTGCTCCCATGTCGTGCGGGGCGACCTGAAATACGGTGGTTGGTAACTCGGCGAACTCGATCAGATGCGCCAGCTGCGCTTCCATTACCGCTGTTTTTCCGACAGGCCGACGGACACAGCTTTCGTCCAACACGGCCAGAACCAACGGCGGGCGCGGCCGTACAAGCGCGGCTTGTCGCTCGGCGACGAGCGCGACTCGTTCGCTTGCCTGCTCAGGTGTGATCGCTCCCCGCTTGACGGCACTCTCGGCGAGTACCGACGCGTACTCCGGGGTCTGCAACAGCCCCGGGATAACTCCCACTTCGTACAGCCTGATTTCCGCTGCCCGGCCCTCGTGCCCGACGAACTCGGGAAAGCCCTCCAGCAAGCTGCCGTTGCGGATCTCGCGCCACTGACGCTCGAAGGTGTCGGCCGTGTCGCCGGTGCCGAAGGCGAGGTCAGCACTGCGCGAGAAGCGAAGAGTTGGCATCTTGCGGCCAGTTTCCACGGCTGAGATATGCGTACTGCTGTAGCCAGTCCGTTCGGCAAGATCCTGTTGCTTCCACCCGTGCGCCTCCCGTGAACTGCGGACGCGTGCACCGAAGGCTGCTTGTGGGCTGCTGTCCGGCTGTAACTCCTTGCGGTTGACCATGCCGTCACCGATCTTTCTTCCACTGCTGACACGTTGAACGCTTCTCGACCCTACGCCACGCTGAGCGCTCCCGGTAGTCGAATAGCTACGGAGAGGAGTGGACGTGAGTCACAGACACGCGCCCCAGCCCAACACGCCCATCCAGGCGCGTGAGTTCCGCCGGTCCACCCTCACCCCGCAGGAAGTCGCCGACCGCCGGCGGGCGCGTTGGGAGGCGACCCCCGACGAGACGTGGTTCTCCACGTCGGCGCCGCTTCCGGCCGGTGTGCGGCGGGGGCCGTACGCCAGGCCGACGGCCGACGTGCTGGCCGCCGTCGAGGCCGGATTGCGGCGGAGGGCGGCGGCCGAAGCCGCCAACACGGACGACCGGTCGGTGGGCGCCGGCCGAGGACGGAGGCAGGAAGTGACCGAGCCGACCAGGTACCAGACGGAGCCCGTTGAGCTGCCGCTCCCCTCGCCCGCGCAGGCGGATCCGGCGCCGGTCGAGGGGTGCCTCGGCTGCGCCGAACTCGCCAACGTACGGGCGCGAGCACGGGTCGTGGGCGACATGACCACGGTGTCCGACTGCAACGTCTATATGCGGCGGCACCCCGAGGGGCACCAGTGATCACGGCGGAGGACATCGGCTGCCAGGTGGAGGACCCGGAAGGGCGCGTCGGGATCCTGCGGGCCGTGATCCGGGACTACGAGGACCCGGCCGAGGCCCCCGGCGAGCGCTGCAAGCGGCCCACGGCGTTCATCCGCGCCGAGGGCGGCGGCACGGAGTGGCTGGTTCCGCCCGAACACGTACGGCGAGCCTCGTGAACCGAGCGCCGAGGCGACCATACGACATGCGGAAGCGCGTCATGGTCGCGCTGCTCACCGCCGGGCTCACGATCCTCGCGTGCTCCGCCGCGCTGGCGGCCCTCGTCGTCGCGCTGGCGCTGCGGGCCGTGTGAGTGGGGGGAGGCGGGAACCGGCCGCGTCCGGGACGGCAGGACGCCTCACCGTCAGCCCGTTCCGGACGCTGCTCGGAATTCTTCGGACAAGAACAAGCCGATACGCCCCCGACTTGGCGGGGGGCGTATCGCCGATGAGGGGCTACCTGCGACCAACGGCGTGACGCGGATCGTCCAGCCACACCCGCTGCCCGTCGCCATCGACCGACAGGCCGAACCGGGAGCGCTCCGGCTTCCCCAGCTCGTACCAGGCGAGGAACGCCGTTCGTACTTCGTCCCAGAGGGCGCGGGGGCCGTACTGCTCCACCTCGTACGTCTCCGCGTCGGGGGCGTATTCGACGGTCGCCCACGACTTCCGGTCGTCGGAGAAGAACCACAAGGTGGCCTCCCCGCTGTCGTCGTCCGCCTCGCACCATCGGTACCAGGCATCAGTGATGTTCAGGCCGGTGAAGAACGCCGGATCGTCTTGGATGACGTTCTGCGGAGCGATATCGGTCGTACTCTTCTCCCCCTCCTCGTGGTGGTACAGCTCCGCGATCCGGCCCGATCCGGCCCGGTGCGAGCGGTCCCACATGAAGGCGGGAGAGCCGGAGAACCCGCCCCGCGCCTCCCCGTCCACCACGTCGAGCGTGGCGTAGGAGCCGCTGAAGAAGCTGCTGCCCCACGGGGTGACGATCCGGCCCGCAGGGCACTGCTCCAGCCAGGTGCGTGGGATCGCGCGCATGGTGCAGGTACAGATGATCCGCTGGTACGGGGCGCCTCCGGGGTGGCCGTCGCGGCCGTCGCCGATCACGACCGTCGGGCCGAACCCGGCGTGTTTCAGGTTCTGTCGTGCGAGTGCTGCCACTGCCGCGTCCACTTCCACGCTGAACACGTTGCGTTCACCCAACCGGTGCGCGAGCCAGGCCGCGTTGTATCCGGTTCCCGTGCCGACTTCCAGCACGGTGTCGCCGTCGCGCACTTCGAGCAGGCTGAGCATTTCGAGCATGATCGACGGCATGGACGAGGAAGACGTGGACAGCCGGAACGCCCCCTCCGGGGTGTCCTGTCCGTCATTGACCTGCGTGACGACCGGCAGGTCGCCGTAGACCCTCTGCGCCCAGGCTTCGGGGTCGACGGTGAAGTCGCCGCCCTCGAATACGTCGGGGATGAACAGGGCCCGGTCCACCGAGGCCACCGTGTGCCGCCATGCACCGGGCAGGGCGTCTTTGCTCACCAGGGACTCGACGAGCTGTTGTCGGCCGGTCATGTGCCCTCACTTCTTCGGCGGCTCGTACGGCTTGGTCGGCCCCGGCGGCTTGTCGCGGTGGCCGTCGCTGTCGGAGGTATCCGGCTTCCCGGAGTGGTCTCCGCCCTTCTTGCCCATGATGTCCTCACTCTCCCGCTGTTGTGGTGAAACCAGTCTGAGCAGCCGCCCACACAAGCGGGGCAAATGTTGCACCACGTTGCACGCCCTCATGCCTCGCAGGCGTCGAGCGCCTTCCTGATCAGCGCTTTGGCCTGCGAGCCGTACAGAGCCGCGCGTGCCATCTGGGCAAAAGCGCACAGGTACGCGTCGACCTCGGACCGGTTCGTCACCCGGACCATGGCGGTCAGGGTCTCCACCTGAACTTCGCGATCATCGAACGCGTAGAAGGTCTCGATGGGCCACACCGGGCGGCGGGACATGTGAGGGATGATCCCGAAGGAAAGGTTCGGGCGCCCGATGACTGACAGAAAGCGCTCCAGTTGCTGCGCGTGCTGCGGAAGTTCGGTCATCGGCATGTACAGGGCCGACTCCTCCATGAGGATCGCGACCTGATGATTGCCCCGGACCACGTCGTCGGAGCGCTCCATGCGGGCCTGTACGGCGTCTTCGACATCATCCGGCAGGTTCCTGAAACGGCGGATCGTCCGGAGAATGCCACGGGCGTACGGCTCTGTCTGAAGCATCCCGGGGAGCACACCACAGCTGTAGACGCGGAAGGAACGTGTCTCCCGGTAGACGCTGCTGCGCTGGGCCTTGCCGAGCCCGTCTTTGAGGTACTGCGTCCACTGGACATACAGGGTCTTGGCCGTACGAGTGGCCTCGATCAGCGCTTCGGCTTCTTCGGGCCGGCCGCATGCCGCGCACCAAGCGCGGATGTCAGCGGGCTTCGGGATGGTCTTCCGATGGATGATCCGGTGCGTCTTGGAACGGTCCCAGTCGCACAGAGCGGCCAGCCGGGCCCCCGAAAGGCCGGCGTCTTCCATCATGCGCATGAGCCGGTCGGCAACTGCCTTATGGGCCTCTTCGGCAGTGGACAGGGGTGAGGTCATGGACTGGCCGCTGTTCTGATCAGACGCTGTACTTGTCGTGCGGAATGGCTCGCTCCCAGACCGCCTCGAACATGTCGGCACACCGCGCCGCCACACCCGCGTCTTCCGAGAAGTCCGTGTGCACCCAACGTCCGTAACCGTCGAAGACGTTGAACTGGACGAGCCAGTCGTCGAAGAGCCAGATGTCGTTACCGGGCAACGCCAGGTCGGACGCCTGACGGCGCGGGAGCCACCGCACTTGTTCCCCACAGGTGACGTTGCCGTACGTAACGTGGTGCTCCCACCTGATGTAGTCCGAGACAGGCTCACTGACCACCCGCGCACGGCGTATTGCGACCCCCTGCGCTGTCACATCCTGAATGAGACCGTGCCAGTCATCGCGCCACCACGACGAACGGTTCTCCCAGGTCTTCCGCTCTCCAGCCAGCCAGGCGTCGAAGCCAGGGTGCTCCCCTGGGACGGCGTATGCGTCGCGGGTCTCAAGGTGCACTGCTGAGCTCTCACACTGCCGGAGCAGGGCGGCGAATTCAGCCAGACTCTGCGACACGAATAGCCTCCTTCAGAAGCGGGATCATCCTTGGTTCCAGAACGATCAGCGTCTCATCCTCGGATCGTGGAGAGTCCGCCAGCGTACAAACCTGGGCGCCATGCTCTGCCCGCCGCCCCTGGATGAGTAACCGTCGGTCGTCATCCACCCAGACCGCCGGGCACCCGTTCACATCGGACTCGGGGTCTTTACCGATGAAGGTGTATCCCATAGTGCGCCTCCTCCTGCGAGTGTCACGCTGCGTTGCAGAGCGTCACACTGCCGGAAGGGCCCGGTCAAGGGGACGGGAGCAGGGTGCGGCGAGTGGGGGCTGCCCCGTCGGCCGGAGTCAGAGCACATCGCGCTCCAGCGAGTCGTCCGCCTCTTCCCAGCTGATGACGGCAGACGATGGACGAACGGGGACCGGGACATGGCCGCCGACCTGTCCGGTACGCACACCACCGCCCGCCGTATCCCGCCGGGCCAGCATCTGGTGCGGGGCCGGCCCGTCTCCCACTACGGTCCTGTGCCCCGGTCCCGGCCGGAGCGCTGGAGCCTGCGGGGCTTCGGGGCTTCGGGGCTTCGGGGCTTCGGGGCGATGGCACGGGAGCGGTTCGCGCTTCAGGGCTGAAGGCGCTGCCAGGTCCAGCGCGTCCGCTCCGTGGCATCCGTACGGTCGTAGCGCAGGCGCCGGTGCAGACGGTCGGGGCTGCCGTACCAGAACTCCACGGTCTCCGGCAGCAGCCGGTAACCCGTCCAGCCCTCCGGGCGCCGGATCGCGGGCGCGTCCGCCGCGAGAGCACCGGCCGCCCGGTCCCTCAGCGCGGCCTCGTCCGTCAGCGGCCGGCTCTGCTCCGAGGCGGCGGAGGCGGCACGGGCGGCGGCGGGGCGCGCGGCGAACAGCCGGTCGGACTCCTCGGGCACGAGGGTCTCGACCGGTCCGGCGACGGTGAGCTGTTGCAGCGTCTCGCGCCAGTAGTACGTCATCGACGCCCAGGGCCTGGCGGCGAGTTCGACACCCTTACGGCTGTCCCGGGAGCTGCCGAAGACAAGACCGCGCCCGTCGAACTCCTTGGTCAGCAGCACTCTGGTCGACGGATTCCCGTCACCGCCGACGGTGGCCAGCACCGCCGCGTACGGCTCGCGGACCCCCCGCGGGACCGCGCTGTCCAGCCATTCCCGGAGCAGGACCAGCGGATCGGGCGGCGGGGCATCGAACTCGGGCAGGACCAGCGAGGCGTCGCCGCTCAGGGTCTCGGGCTCATGCGTGACCATCCGGGATCTCCCGTCTGCGGACCGGATCCGTACGGGCCCGACCTTACCCACGCGGGGCCGAACGCGACATCAAGAGTTAACGATCACGGAACGGCCGCGACACCCCGGTGGGTCACTGTCGGATTTCAGCGCACTTGCGGAGTGCTCGCGGAGCGGGAACGCCCGGCGGGGAACGCGCACCGGAACGGAAACACACCGCAGGCACACACGTACCAGGGTTCGGCGACGAAGGAGGTGGCCCGATGCGTTCCGTACGCGGACATCTGGCCGACCTCCGGGCCCGCGTCCACCGGTCGGCGTGGACGCGCGGGCGGGTGGCGCACGGCGTGCACCGCGCACGCGCCTGAGCGCCCAGCCGCTCCGTCGCTCCGGCCGCTCCGGTCACTCCGGTCACTCCAACCGCTGCCGCCGTCAGGCCGCCCCACCCAGCGTGTCCCGCGCCGGCCCTCCCGCCGGTATCCGCGTATTCCCGCCGTGCCCCGAGGCCCGGCCGCGCCCGGCCCGTGTTCCGACACCGGCCGCGCCCGGCCGCCCCGGCCGCGTTCCGTACAAGGACCCCTCATGACCACTGCCGTGTCCCGGCCCGCCCAGGCCGCCCAATCCACCCCTCCCCCGCCGCGCGATTCCCTGCCCGCGAGTGCACCTTCGACCCCGGCGACTGGGCGATCCTCGCCCAGCACTGGTACCCGGTCGCGCTCTCCCGCGAGATCGGCGACTCCCCCGTCTCCGTACGCCTCCTCGACGAGCCGCTCGTGGTCTACCGGGCGAACGGCCGGGTCGTCGTGGCCAACGACATCTGCCCGCACCGCGGGGTGCCGCTGAGCAGGGGCTTCTCCGCCGGTGACGGCGGCGGCATCCGGTGCGCGTACCACGGACTGCGCTTCGGCGAGGGCGGGCTCTGCACGGACGTGCCCGCGCACCCCGCCGCGAAGATCCCCGCCCGGCTCAACCTGCGCGACTATCCGGTGGTCGAGCGGTACGGGCTGGTGTGGACCTGTCTGCGCCCGTCGGAGGAGGCGCGGGAGGCACTCGGCTCCCCCGCGATCCCGGCCATGGCGCACTGGGACGACGACGGCTTCCAGCAGATCACCTGCCCCAGCATCGACATCGCCGCCTTCGCCGGACGTCAGCTCGAAGGCTTCCTGGACGTCGCCCACTTCGGCTTCGTCCACCTCGACTCGTTCGGCGACCCCGACAACACCGAGGTCCCCGACTACCAGCCCGTCCGCCACGAGCGCGGCTTCTCCGTCGACTACTGGAGCACCGCCTCCAACTACGGGCACGGCAGCGGCAAAGTGGCCCCGCCCGGCTTCAAGTGGCTGCGCCACTTCGACGTGCACCTGCCCTTCACCGCGACCCTGGTCGTGCACTTCCCCGGCGGAGGAAGGCTGAACATCATGAACGCGGCCTCGCCCGTGTCGGCCCTGACAACCCGGATGTTCGCCCCGATCGCGCGCGACTTCGACACCGACCAGCCCGTCCAGGGTGTATACGACTTCAACCGGACCGTCTTCGAGGAGGACCGGGCCATCGTCGAGGTCCAGAAGCCCGAGAACCTCCCCCTGGACCCCCGGCTCGAAGTCCACATCCCGGCCGACCGCAGCTCCATCGCCTACCGGCGCGGCCTGCGCGACCTGGGCCTGAGCCACTTCTTCACGGCGTAGGCGGGCACCGTGGCGCACACAACAGCACAGCACAGCACCCCGCCGCACAGCACCACGCAACACCACACCACACCGCCCCACCCACCCCGCCGCTCCCCGCCCGGACCACTTCACCGAACCGACCGGAGATCCCCATGGACACGTCCGCCCTCGCCACCTCCTTCGGCGCCCGGCTGCCCGACTGGGTACCGGCCGAACTCGTCGGCGTACCCGAGATCCTGCCCACCGACGAGGACCGGATACGGCTGGTCAACCGGCTCGCCGAACGCAACCACCGCGAGAACACCGGCGGCCCGTTCGCGGCCCTGGTGGTCGAGAGCGGGACCGGACGGCTTCTCTCCGCCGGTGTCAACCTCGTCCTTTTCTCCGGGCTCTCCTCCACCCACGCCGAGGTCGTCGCGCTCAGCCTCGCCCAGACCCGGCTGGGCGCCTGGGACCTCGGCGCCCCGGGCGGCCCCGACCTCGAACTGGTCGTCAACTGGCGTCCGTGCGTGATGTGTTACGGCGCCGCCATGTGGTCGGGGGTGCGGCGGCTGCTCCTCGCCGGGGACGGCCCCGAGGTCGAGGCCCTCACCGGCTTCGACGAGGGCCCCATGCGCGAGGACTGGGTCGAGCAGTTCGACGAGCGCGGCATCGAGATCGTGCGCGGTGTGCTGCGCGACGAGGCGGTCGAGGTCTTCCGCGCGTACGGCGAACGCGACGACGCCGTCGTCTACAACGCCCGTGGCGCCGCTGCGGAGGCCAGCCGCAGCGCCTGATCCACCGCTCCGGGAATGTCGTCGACCGGGAAGATCACGTCCCGTACGGTCCGCTCCCGGTCCAGGACGAGCACCAGGCGCCTGAGGCACAGCCGCCCCGCGCCCCGGAAGGACGGCAGCCGCAGGGCGGCGGTCAGCCGGTGCCCCGCGTCGGAGAGCAGCGGGTGGGGCAGGGCCTCCGTGCGAGCGAACTCCGCCTGCTCATAAGGGAGTTGCGCGCTCACCCCGTACACCGTCACCCCGGCGTCCCGGAATCCGGGCCAGGCGTCGCGGACGAGGCGGTTCTCCAGGGTGCATCCGGGGGCGCCCCTGGGCGGCTCGTCCCCCCAGTCCAGTCCGGTGCCGGGGTAGACGAACAGGACGGTGGCGGCGGCGTCCGGGTCGACGACCGGACGGTCGGCGCCGTCGGTGGCGGGCAGTTCGAGATCCGGCGGCAGCCGGGTGCCGACGAGGGCGTGGACGCGGGCGTGCTCCGCGCCGTCCGGCTCGGCCGTCGCGGTGGCACTGCCGTCGCCGAGCATCCAGCGGTCGCCCCAGTCCTGCATCGCCACGAGCAGCGGGAGCAGGGCCAGCCCGGAGTCGGTGAGCAGGTACTCGTAACGGACGGGGCGGCGCTGGTAGAGGCTGCGGCGCAGTACGCCACGGGCGACGAGCCCGCCCAGACGTTCCGTCAGGACCTTTCGGGACAGACCGAGTTCGGCGGCGAGCACGTCGAAGCGGACGTGGCCGCGCGCGATCTCCCGCAGGACCAGCACGTTCCACCAGTCGCCCGTGATGACGGCGGCCCGAGCGATCCCGCAGTTCTCGTCGGTGTTGTGCATCCTCATGCGCCCATAGTACGTTCCCTTTCGGAACTCACTTTGTTTTCGATGGGAACATACTCTCCATCGCCGGACCGTACGTGAGGAGCAGCACCATGCCCACGCCGACCACCATCACCCGTATCGCCGCTCGCGAGATCATCGACAGCCGGGGCAACCCGACCGTCGAGGTGGACGTCGAGCTGGCGGACGGTTCCACCGGGCGCGCGGCCGTGCCCTCCGGAGCCTCCACCGGCGCCAAGGAGGCCGTGGAACTGCGCGACGAGGACCCGGCCCGCTTCCACGGCAAGGGCGTCCGGCGCGCGGTCGACGCCGTCAACGAGTCCATCGCTGACACCGTGGTGGGTCTCGACGCGGACCACCAGGCCGCTGTGGACGCGGCCATGATCGAGCTGGACGGCACCCCGGACAAGGCGAGACTGGGGGCGAACGCGATCCTCGGCGTCTCCCTCGCCACCGCCAAGGCCGCCGCCAGGGCCCACCGGCTGCCCCTCTACCGCTACCTCGGCGGGGTGGACGCGCGGCTGCTGCCGGTGCCGATGATGAACATCATCAACGGGGGCGCGCACGCCGACAACCCGTTGGACTACCAGGAGTTCATGATCGCGCCGATCGGCGCCGCCACCTTCACCGAGGCCGTACGGATGGGCTCCGAGGTCTTCCACACCCTGCGCCGCGACCTCGTCGCCGCCGGACACAGCACCGGCGTGGGCGACGAGGGCGGCTTCGCCCCGGACCTGCGGACCGCCGAGGAGGCGCTGGACTTCGTCGTACGCGCCGTCGAGCGGACCGGCTACAAGCCCGGTACGGACATCACCGTCGTGATGGACCCCGCGTCCTCCGAGTTCTTCCGCGACGGTGTCTACGACTACACCGGCGAGGGCGTGCGCCGCGCCCCCGGCGAGCACGCCGACTACCTCGCCTCCCTCGTGGACCGCTATCCCGTCGCCTCCGTCGAGGACCCGATGGCCGAGGACGACCACGAGGGATGGCGGCTGCTCACGGCCCGGCTCGGGGACCGCTGCCAGCTCACCGGCGACGACGTCTTCTGCACCAACGAGACCCTGCTCCGGGCCGGGATCCGCGACGGCGTCGCCAACTCGATCCTGGTCAAGGTCAATCAGATCGGCACCCTCACCGAGACCCTGGCCACCGTCGCCACCGCCCACCGCGCCGGGTACACCGTGGTCATGTCGCACCGCTCGGGCGAGACCGAGGACACCACCATCGCCGACCTCGCCGTGGCCACCGGCTGCGGCCAGATCAAGACCGGTTCGCTCTCGCGCTCGGACCGTACGGCCAAGTACAACCAGCTCATCCGTATCGAGGAGGAACTCGGCACCCAGGCCAGGTACGCGGGCGGCGCCGCCCTCGGCCTGCGCGGGGAGCGTCACCAGTAGGTCAGCAGCAGGTGGTTGGTGAGCAGCGCGGCGGCGGCCTGCGCGGCCAGCCAGCCGCGCCGGCCGGCGGAGGGCAGCAGCGCGGCGGCGGCCGGGAGCCAGAGGGTGAAGGGCAGCCAGATCCGCTCGGTCTCGGCCTTGCTCATGCCGGAGAGGTCCGCCGCCAGCAGCGCCGCCAGGACGGCGCACGTGATGAGGACGAGCGGCGTGAGGCCCGTAACGGGCAGGAGGGATACGGAGTTCACCGGCCCGGACGGCGGCTCGCTCCGGTCCCCTGCCGCCGTCCCGGACTCCGTCCGCCACCGCCACCGCTGCCGGACGACGTACGGGACGGCGGCCAGGACGCGGCGCGCTCCCGCCACCGCCGCGAGGCCCGAACAGAGCACCACGCAGGCGAGGTTGCCCCACACCCAGTACCCGTAGGAGCGCAGCCCGCCGGACCCCTGGTAGTAGCGCTCCACGAGCAGCGGGTACGCCTCCCACCAGCGGAAGCCCAGTGCGGTGAAGGTGGCGGCGACCGCCGCGATGCCCAGCGCCGCCAGGGGTACGGGGCGTGCCGTACGGGCGCACACCAGAACCGCCAGGGCGGGAAGGGCCATCAGGGCGAGCCCGTAGGAGACGTACAGGGTCGCCCCGAAGAGGAGTCCGCTGCCCAGCGCGGCCGCCGACGCCCCGGCGCCCCGGCCGCCCCGGCCCGCCGCCACGGCGAGGAGCGCGAGGGCCCAGGCGGCGACCGCAGCGAAGTAGCCGTCCGCCGAGGTGCCCACCCATACGGCGGCGGGCGCGAGGACCAGGAACGGAGCGGCGGTCCTGGCGGTGCGCTCCGCGCCCAGGGCGCGCAGGGTGACCAGCACCGCCGCCGCGACGGAGCTGCCGGTGACGATGCAGAAGGCCCCCGCCCAGCCGCCGCCCCCGAGCCCGATCCGGTCGAGGCCGACGAAGGTCAGTACGGCGCCGGGCGGATGTCCGGCGATGTGCGGCTGCCAGCTGCCCGGCACACCGCCCGGGATGTGCTGGGTGAACTCGCGGATGGTGGCCGGGATGTCGGTGAACCGGGGCACTCCGCGCAGGTACTCGTAACGGGTGGTCAGCCGGTCGGCTACCCCCGTCCGCCAGCCGTCCACCAGGGCGAGTGACCAGGTCCAGGCCATCGCCGAGAGCCAGGCCGCCCAGGTCAGACGGCGCCACGGCAGACGGGCCGCCACCGCCGGGCCGTACAGCACGACCAGCGCCGCGACGAGCAGCGCGGTGGGCGTGCCCGGACCTGCATGGGGCATCCAGCGGGCCAGCAGCGGAGGCCAGGGGGCCCGCAGCGAGCCGGTGGTGTTCTCGATGGCCGTACCGGCGAGGGCGGCGACGGCGAACAGCAGCACTCCCCCGGCCGCGGTGATCAGGTCGAGGCGGTGGGGGGACGTCGTGGCCGGACCGGCCTCGGGGGAAGGGGAGCGGCGCGGGGGCGAGTGCAGGGTCACGCGGTCACGTTATGCGCGGCGGCCCCGTCGGCCGGGGAAGGCCACGACCCGCGTCGCCGGAGGGGGCGCAGCGGCGCCACCGAGTTCCACGGCGCGGCGCGGTGGAACGTTCCGCCGACCGAGCCGGGGAACTCCGTGGCGTTCACGGCGCGGGACCGTGGCGCGGGAGTCCGGCCCCTCTATCGTCCAAGAATGTTCGTATTAGCGAAAGAAGTAGTTATTCAGCCGTTTTCCGCCCCTTCGCGCGCTTCGTCGGACCGCGTCACGGGTGCCGCACCGGTTGACGCGGGCGCCGGGCCGATGGACGCGGGCGCCGGACCCGTGAATCCCGTGGGGGTGCGATGACCACGCTGCTCGTGATCGCCAAGGAGCCGCTCCCCGGCCGGGTGAAGACCCGGCTCACGCCGCCCTTCAGCCCCGGGGAAGCGGCCGAACTGGCCGAGGCCGCGCTCGCCGACACGCTCGACACCGTCCGTACCCTGCCCGCGAGCCGCCGCGTGCTGGTGCTCGACGGCAGCCCGGGAGCGTGGCTCCCGCCCGGCTTCGAGGTGCTGCCGCAGTCCGCCGGCCGGCTCGACGAACGTCTCGCCGCCGCCTTCGGGGCGTGCGAGGGCCCCACCGTACTGGTGGGCATGGACACGCCCCAGATCACCGCCGCCGAACTGGCGCCCGCTCTGGAGCCGTCCGCCTGGCGGACGGCCGACGCGTGGTTCGGCCCGGCGGTCGACGGCGGCTTCTGGGCGCTCGGCCTCGCCGTACCCGATCCGGCGCTCCTCCTCGGCGTACCGATGTCGCTGCCCGAGACCGGGGCGGTGCAGCGTGCCCGGCTGACCGACGCCGGTCTGACCGTACGGAACCTGCCGGTTCTCCGGGACGTCGACACCGCGCACGACGCCCAGGTGGTCGCCGCCGAGGCCCCGCGCAGCCGCTTCGCCGCCGCCCTCGCCCGGCTGACCACGGTGGCCGCGCCATGACCTCAGCGCCGCAGCGGACAGCGGGCAACAGTGCCCCGGTGCGCGGGCGGCAGACGCTTCCGTGGCACGCCGACCCCTACAGCGACGCGCTGCGCACCGGCCGCGGGCCGCTGTTCCTGCGCCGCGCGGACGGCGGGCTGCTCCCGCTGGACGTGGAGCGCTGGTGCGCCGAGCCGGACGCTGCGGACCGCTCCGTGCTGGCGCGCTGCCGGGGGACCGTACTGGACATCGGCTGCGGCCCCGGCCGCCTCGTACGGGCGCTCACCCGCGCCGGACACCGGACGCTGGGCATCGACGTCAGCCCCGCGGCCGTCACCCGTACGGTACGAGCGGGCGGCCGGGCGCGGGAGCAGTCGGTCTTCGACCCGGTCCCCGACGAGGGCGGCTGGGACACCGGCCTTCTCCTCGACGGCAACATCGGCATCGGCGGCGATCCCTCCGCGCTGCTCGACCGTGCGGCCCGCATCCTCAGCCCGTCGGGCTCACTGATGGTGGAAACCGCCCTCGCGGCCGGGAACATCGAGCTGGACGAACGGTTCCAGGCGCGGGTCGACGACGGCAGGGGCGCGTCGGGCGCGGCGTTCACCTGGGCGCGACTCAGCTGCCACGCGCTGACCCGCTACGGCACCACCACCGGCTGGACGGTCGCCGAACACTGGACGGAGGCCGGGCGCCACTTCGCCGTCCTGCGCCGGAGCGCCGCGCCGACGACCGGCTGAGCCGCCGCCTCACACCTCCCCCGCCCGCACCCCCCGCCTCATGCCTCCCCCGTCCGCTCGCCGTGGACGTAGCGGCCCCCGCGCAGCAGGGAGGCGAAAGCCGCGACCAGGCAGGCAGCGATGGCGAAGTCGAAGGCGATGGAGAGGCCCCCCGCGAACGGTTCGGAGATCAGTTTGGGGAAGAACGCCCGTCCGGTGAGGTAGTCGGCGTGCCCGCTCGGCAGATGGGCCAGCGCCTCCGGGCCGAGCAGGGTCCGCACCGGGTTGTATCCCAGGAGCGCGGCGAACAGCACGCCGACGGGCGAACACCAGGTGCCAGTCGAGAGGGCCGAGCGCGAGACCGGCAGGCCCTCGCGCGTACCCGCGGGGCGGCCGGATCCGCGGAATCCTGCTCTGCGCACGGGACCACCATCCCGTCGGAACCGACCTGGTCGAGTAGGACCAAGCTAATCCGGGATCCCGGACCCGGCCAGCGCGCCGAGAGGCCGTTCCGGGAGGACACCGGAAGGACACCGAGGACACCGGGCGCCATCGGGGCACTGCGCCGGTGGCCCCCGGTGTGTCCGGTCCGAGCCCGAACGGGGGCGCCGGCCGCCTTCCGGATGCTCAGGCTCAGGCGCCGGCGCCGCGCAGCGTCCGCGTGAGGCCGGCGTCGATGCGGTCCATCGTGTCCGCGTAGGCCCGCGGCGCGTCGACACCGAGCTGGTCGGCGAGCACGAGGACCCACCAGAGGCGCTCGGCCAGCTTGTGCCGCAGCTCGGCGTCCACATCGCCCTCGATGTCCCACGTACGCTCGGCGGCCAGCACCAACCGGCCTACGTAGGCGGCGTCGTTGGCGAATCCGAGGGCCGGCTCCGGCAGCGTCCACGTCCAGCCCAGCAGGCGCCGCTCAAGCTCCTCGTACTGGGCCCGTACCTCCAGCGCACGGGCGTCCGCCGGAGCGAGGCCAGCAGCGTCGCGATCATATTGCCGGATGCCGCGTGATGCCGTCGAGTGATGCAGTGCCTGATCGAAGCGCTTGTGGCAGGTTGCCCCTGCTACCACATGCCGCCCCATCCGAAGGCGTCCGGCCACCGGGTGGCCACCGGGTGGCCACCGGATTCTGTTACTGCCGAAGCAAGAGCCCGAATCATTGAGGTTGTCGGGTTCAGACAAAGCCCCCGCCCACTGGACATCCGGGCCACCGCCGCCGAGCCGGGCACCCGGGCCAGAGAACAGTCCGCAGTGAAACGACATCATCAAGCTCGATGAAATGATATCGTTTAGCAGGTCGCTGCAACTATCTGAGAGGTGCCTTCGTGGCTCGTACTGTGATCGACCTCGACGAAGACATGGTCACCGAGGCCATGCGCATCTTCGGCACCAAGACCAAGGCCAAAGCCGTCCGCCTGGCCATGGAAGACGCCGTCAAACGGCACCTGCGGCAGGAGGGCTTCGACGCCATGGACGCCGGCGAGCTCGACTTCAGCGAGATCATCGAGAACACCGGCCCGCGCAACGCCGACGGAACCCTCAAGCGCCACGGCGGCCAGGCCGCCTGATGCAAGACCGCTACCTGATCGACAAGTCCGCCCTCGCTCGCTGGACGAAACCGCGCGTCCGAGAGGTGCTGAAACCACTCCACGAGCGCTACCTGCTCGCCGTCTGTCAACCCACCGAGTACGAGATGATCCACTCGGCACGGGACAGCGCGGAAGCGACGCGCATCAGCACCTGGCTACACGCCTTCGACTACCTGCGCACCAACGACGACAGTTTCACCCGCGCCATGGAGGTCCAGCGGCACGCCCTCAATGCAGGCTTCCACCGGGCCTTGTCGCTCCCCGACCTCCTCATCGCCGCCACGGCCGAGCAGAATCGGGTCACCATCCTCCACTACGACGGCGACTTCGACATGATCGCCTCCCTCACCGGCCAACCCGCCCAATGGGTCGCCCCACCCGGCAGCGCCGACCAGTGACCACGCCGGCCCAGCCCCCTGCCCGCCGAACTGCGCCCTGACGGCTGGAATCTGGCCAATAATTGAGCCTCCAGTTTCACCAGATGCAGGCGGTCACAGATGGTCGCCGTCTCTCTGGTCCACAGCACCGCGCTGATGACGGAGCGGCTCCCCGAGAAACCTCCGGCATGGCTGACCCGTGGTGAGCGGACCGTCGCGTACCCGTACAAGGACTGGAGAAAGCCGCGCGTCTGGTTCTCGCCTTCTTCACGGACCGTCGCACCCGCGATGAGCAGCGCAGGATCATCGGGGTAGGCAGCGTCTTCCCGGGCAGACGGTCGGGCACCCACGAACGCGCCCTGCTCGCCCGTGACTTCACCGCACCTCCGGATTCCGCTGCCGCTCATCACCCTTGAGGACGCCATGGGGGCCAGCCGACGGTTCCAGGGATGGGTGGATCGGTACCCGCGGCACCGGCTGGGACTACGTCATCGACCTGATACGCGAGAGCCTCTCCGCCGGAGGGCCGGGCTCCGTCGTCGTGGGAATGCACCGGGACTTCCTGATGGAGTTCGCGGCGCTGGAGAAACCCGTCCAGAAGCGGGTTTTCGAAGTGATTCGAGAAGTTCGCGGCGGCCACGTACTCCGGGCTGCACTTGGAGAAGCTGACTCACCAGAAAGATCCACGCCTGCGGACGATCCGCATCACCTCCTTCTGGCGCGGCGTCGTCCTCAAGGGCGAGTCGGGCGACAGCTATCCGCTGTTGAGGATCTCCCCCACGACAAGGGCAACGACTGGGCCGCCAAGCATCGGGCTTCGGTGGACGAGGCGACGCAGGGCATCGAGATACGCGACGACGTTGCTCTGGAGCGGGCCACGGCCGGGCTGCGGGTGCTGGACGCCGACGAACCCTCCCGTCTGTTCCCCGCCTCCGAGTAGTGGATCGTCGGGAAGCCACAACCCTCGCTCCTGTGTGTACCACCGATTTCGCGGTCGATTGGGAGCCGGTCTGCACGGTGGCTGCGCCTTCGGCCACCACATGGCCACCACACCAATCCGAACAGCCCGAGGGAGATCGACAGCCAGGGCCAAAAGACCAGTTCACAGGCGCGCGGGGCAGAATCACCACGGCCGCAGACCCCAGACCTACGCATTGCGACGCATAGACCACACCTGAGAAACCCCAGGTCAGAACCCATCCGACCTGGGGTTTCGCCGAGCCCCCTGTCGGACGTCAGCGTTCGTGTTGCGTCGTGACCGATCGTGCCGCTGAGTAACGTTGTGCCCGATCAGAGCACGTGCGTCTGGTTGGTCCGTGCTACCTCGTAATACGTCGTCCAAAGGTGTCCGGCCACCGGCTGGCCACCGGGATGGGTAGCGCTGGCGACAAGAAGCGCAATCGATGGCAGGGTTGTTGGCCTCCAACAACCCTGCCATCTGTGTGATTGGCAGCTTGAAGCCGTGGTGGACGGCCGCAGCGACTTGAGCCCGGCGTCGCCCTACGGCCACAACGCGAATCGGACTCAAGATCAATGTGCGTTTGGCAGTGTGGGCGCTACGCGCCACCTTTCGCCGCACGGCCAGCCGGGATAGAAGGACGCCCTGTTCCAGCCCCCGCCGCCTCAGCCTCGGAGGCTCGCCCAGACAGCTAACGGACACACGTACGGGGGGCGGCATGGCCGGCGAACCGGGCACCGATCCACGACATCGTGTCGGGCTGCACCGGCATGACTACGTCGTGGTCGAGGCCCTCGTAGGTCCGGTACTCAACAGTCGCGCCCTTGCGGCAGAGTCGGGCCACGAGTTCCGCCGTATCCGTTGGTGTGGTGAGCGCGTCAGCGGTCCCCTGCTGAATGAGGACCGGTCCGGAGATGGGGAGAGTTCCCGATTCGTTCCGCCGCAGGTACGGCTCGATTCTGTGCTCGGCGCCACTGCGGATGAGCGCGTCGCCGGTCAGATCGCCGTAGCTCGCCTGGACCACGTTGATGCAGTCAGTTCTCAGCGTGTGCAGACGGGCCGTCGCCGCAGGGGTCAGTACTTGCGACGGGTGGAACCCCGGCGCGTCTGTCGCCGCCGCCCCGGCCACGATCAGCGGTACGACCCCCGACGCACCGGGCATCTGTGCCGTTCGGGCGAAGAGCTTGGTGAGGTCGGAGGCGGGCGCGAGGGCGACGAGCCCCCGGTAGCCGCGATCGGGCCTGCCCTGGCGTGCGCGTTCGGTCATCAGCTCGCCGGCCGCCAATGCCGCGTGCCCGCCCTGCGAATGGCCCAGCGCGACCCATTCGCTCCCGAGCCCACGCACAGCCGCGCGGGCGGCGGGCAGTGAGTTGACGACGTCGTGGGCCGCGGCCCGCTTCGAGAGGAACTCGTGCCGGCCGTCGGTTCCGAGCCCGACGTAGTCGATGGCGACGACGGCATAGCCGCCCCGGACGATGGACCGCAGGTGCTCCCCGTACTGGAGATCCTTCATCAGCGACGGCGCGCAGCCTCGCCCGGCCCCGCTCGCGCCGTGCGCGTAGGCAACCACCCGCCAGCCGCCGCGCGGCGGATCGCCCGCGGGGGTCAGGACCACACCCGAGGCTGCGACGTCCCGGTCCTTCGAACTCCGTGAGTGGTAGAGGATGCGCGTCGCGCGTATGCCGGGATCGAGCTGGTAACCCTGGGCCGCCTCGGCCCGGACAAGGGTCCCGGCCGGTGCCGGAGGCAGGTTGGACGGCACATCGTAGAAGGACGTCCTGGGCAGCGCGTTGGCCTGCTCCACCGCCCGCGCGCGGTCGATCACGCACTGCCGGTCGCAGTCGTCCACCGTCGCGGCGGCGGGACCCGCCAACGTCCCTGACAGCGTCAGGGCGGCGACAAGTACCAGGACGCGCCGCATTGAGGTCGCGGTCCTGTGGCTCTTCTTCATTCCGGGACCGGTCACCCGTGCTCGCATTTCTCGCATTTCTCCATTTTCTTCGCGCTTATCGGCTGGGTGCGGTGTGCACGACGACGGGTGCTGCACAGAGAGCTCCCGGCCGACCGTCCGCATACTGGGGCAGCTTCCCGGACCGCTCGCCAGGCCGGCGGTCCGGGAAGGGTGCCTAGGATGATGAATGCGCTGTCCAGACGGTCCCGCGAGGCTCGTACTCCAGTATTTCTTCCACCTGCAGCACGGCATCCGAGCCGATTTCGCGCTTGAACAGCCACAGGCCCAACTCCAGCCCCGAGGAGACGCCTCCGGCGGTGACGAGATCTCCGTCGTCGACGACGCGGGCGTTCTTGACGAGGCCGCCCTGCGCTTCGAGTTCCGCCTTGGCCAGCTGATGAGTAGTACAGGGACGGTCCTTGGTCAGACCCGCCGCCGACAGCAGCATCGCCCCCGTACAGACCGAACTGATCGTCAGCCCCTCCCGGGACGCGGCGGCGAGCGCCCGCGGCAGGACACCGCGCTTGATCTCCGCCCAGACGCCGGCCCCTTCCGGGCGTACGTACCCCCCTCCCGGCACCACGATCACGTCCGCCTTCTCCGGGGACCACCGATGCTCGACCTGGAAACCGACGCCGTGCGCGGAACGGATCGGTCCGGGGCGTCCCACGGTGACGTAGCGGACCTCCGCCCGGCCCTGGCCGTTCACGAAGACCGAGTGCGGAGCGACGCAATCCAGCTCCTCGACCCCGTCGAACATCACGATGTCGACGCGCAGCGGCGCCGTACGCCGTGGTGCGGCCGAGGCCGGGGCGCCGCTGACAGCTGTGGCGGTCAGCGCGCCACCGGCCACGACTGCCGCGCCCGCCGCCGTCGTTCCGTGAAGAAATCGTCTGCGCTCCATGACTGTGTCTCCTGTGTCTGTCGAGCGTCCGACCGGGCAGTGACGTGGCATGTGCGTTCAAAACAGCACCAGGACGGCCGACCGGGCTCACAGTGACCGGCCGCCGGTGGACGACCTCCTGTTGCGCATACGTTCGGCTCATGCTGGTGAAGTAGTAGTCGCTTCCCGCGCCGACCAAGTTCCCACGAAGTTTTTCCGGTGCAGCTGACACGACCCGTGTGGGCGCGTTTTGACGGTGTCTCAGATAGCACAGGGCGCCGGGCCGGATACTCACCCAGGTCGCCGAAATGCCCTACGGCTGGCGGTACTTCTGGATCGCGCGGACCGTCACCCGGGGCGGGTTCGGCTGCCGGATCCGCGAACGCCGCGACTGCGCCCAGCGCGCCCGGTCTCCGGCCGGCTCGCCGTCGCCCCCGACCGGCGGGCCTACGTGCCCTGTCCGGTCGAGACCCGCACACCGTGATACGTCACCGGGACGAACGTCGGTGACAGGTCATCCAGGCTTCGGATCACCGTCCAGAGCCCCGCCTCGGCCGCCGCACGGTGAGTCGACTCGCCCCGACGCTGTGCGAATCGCCCGAGGAGGAACCGCGTCGGGTCCTCCCCGTCGTTCAGGGCCTGACCGAGCCATCGTGAAGTGTGGACTACCCGAGTTCGTCCCAGTGGACTGTGCGGTCGCACCAGCGGTTCAGGAGGGCGCGGTCGTGGCCGACGGCGATCAGCCCGGCGCCGGTGGTGCGGCGGTAGTCCTCGACGACCGCGACGAGTGCGGCGGTGGTGGAGGCGTCGAGCATGGCGGTCATCTCGTCACAGATCAGCCAGCGCGGGCGCAGCACGAGGGCGCGGGCGAGGCAGGCGCGTTGGAGTTGGCCGTCGCTTACTTCGTGGGGGCGTCTGCCGAGCAGGTCCGGGGTCAGGCCGATGGTGGCGGCGAGTTCGGTCACCCGCTCGGTCGAGGCGTCGCGGCGGCCGGTGGCTCGCAGGGGCTCGGCGATCAGGTCGGTGAGTCGCAGTCGGGGATCCGCGGAGAGTCTGGGCTGCTGGAAGACGACGCCGAAGGCCGTGCGCAGTTCACGTGGGGCACGGTGGCGCCAGTGGCGTACGGGGGTTCCGTCGAGGGTGAGGGTGCCGGAATCGGGGCGGTGCAGAAGAGCGGCGACGCGGGCCAGCGTCGACTTGCCGCAGCCGCTGGGGCCGAGCAGGCCGACGGCTTCGCCCGGCTCGACGGACAGGGAGGCGTTCCGTACGACAGGAGTGTTTCTGCCGTATCCGGCGGTAATGGCGCGCAGTTCAAGCACGGGAGTTCTCCGGTATGTGCGGGTGGTGGCAGGCGGCCGTCTCGGTGAGGTTCGGCAGTGTCACGCAGGCGTCGTCGGCCCGGGCGCAGCGCGGTGCGAAGGCGCAGCCGTCGGGCAGGTCGCCGAGTTCCGGAGGCATGCCGGGGATGGCGGTGAAGGCGCGGTCCGGGAGGGCGTGGAGGAGGCCGCGGCTGTAGGGGTGGCGGGGGCCCGGGGTGCCGAAGAAGACTGCCGCGTCGGAGATCTCGACGATGCGGCCCGCGTACATCACGGCGACACGGTCGGCGATGCGCTCGGCGGCCGACAGGTCGTGGGTGATCATCAGCAGGGCCCGGTCGGCGTCGTCGATATGGCGCCGTAGTTCGTCGACGGTGTGTTCCACGAGATCGCGGTCGAGTCCGGTGGTCGGCTCGTCGGCGAGCAGCAGAGGCGCGTCGCCGACCAGGGCCAGGGCGGTCGCGGCGCGCTGGGCGAGGCCGCCGGAGAGCTCGTGCGGGTAGCGGTCGAGGTGGTCCTCGGGGAACGCCGTGCGTGCGACGGCCGTCTCGGCGGCTGCGCGCACGGCCGTACGCCCCCGTATTCCGGTCAGGGCGGAGACCGTCTCCTGCACCTGGGAGCGGATGGTGCGGACGGGGGTCAGATGCGCGGCCGGGCTCTGCGGTACGAGGCCGATACGGCGGCCCCGTACGGTGCGGGCGAGGGTACGTTCGTCGGCGGCGAGCAGGTCGAGGCCGCCGAGGCGGGCCTCCCCTGTGGTCTGGGCGTTGGCGGGGAGCAGGCCCAGGAGAGCGGAGGCCAGGACGGATTTGCCGCAGCCGCTCTCGCCGATCAGGGCGAGGCACTCGCCGGGTGCCACGTCGAAGCGGGCCTCGGTGACGGCGGCGATCCGCCGCCCGCCCGGCATCAGGAAGCGCACCGAGAGTCCACGCACCGACAGTACGGGAGGTCGCTGAGGCGGTCCCTCGGTCACAGCATCAGCTCCGATCGGCGACGGGGATTGATCCGCTCACGCCAGGCTCCGGCGAGGCCGGCGATGGCGAGGGTGGGGATGATGAGGAAGAGACCGGGGAAGAGAGTCGGCCACCACTGGCCGGCGAGCAGGGTGCCCCGTGCGCCCTGGATGAGGGTGCCGAGGCTGGCTGTGTGGGTGGGCAGTCCGAGTCCGAGGAAGGACAGGGCCGACTCGTGCCACATGGCGTGCGGCACCATCAGCGTGGCGGCGAGTGCGGCCTGGGGCAGCACCGCGGGCAGCAGATGCCGTACGGCGACCCGCCACCGGGACGCGCCGCCGGAGACGGCGGCGTCGATGTACGTGCGCGAGCGCAGGGAGAGAATCTCGGCGCGGACGATCCGCGCGGTCGACGGCCAGTGGGTGAGGGCGACCGAGACCACTACCGGCCAGATACCCGGCCGGAACAGCGCGACGATGAAGATGCCCAGAAGCAGGTGGGGTACGGCGGAGACGGTGTCGATGATCCGCATGAGCCCGCGGTCGGCCCAGCCGCCGAGGGCTCCGGCGGTGGCTCCGACGGCCGTACCGATCAGGGTCGCGGTGAACGCGGCGGTCACACCGACGAGCAGCGAGACCCGAAGCCCGTAGACGCAGCGCAGCAGCAGGTCCCGGCCGACATCGTCGGTGCCGAAGGGGTGTGACCAGGAGGGCGGTCGCAGTTTGGCCGCCAGGTCGACCGCCTGCTGGTCGAGCTGGGCGAAAGGCGGCACGAGCAGTACGGCGAGCACGGCCACCGTCACCAGAACCACCGAGGTGCGCACCCGCAGCGTGCGGGTGGAACGGCGGTTGGTCCGGGAGGAGCGCCATACGGCCCCGGTCCGCTCCTCGGTCTCCACCACGGTTTCCGTCATCGGCGTTCACATTTCACTGAGCTTCACCCTCGGGTCGAAGAGTCCGTAGAGGAGGTCGGCGAGGAGGTTCCCGGCGAGGACGGCGCCGGTTGCCAGCGTCGCGAGCGCGGCGAGCAGGGGGAAGTCGACGGCGGTGGCCGCCTCGACGGTGGCCGCCGCGATGCCCGGCCAGCTGAAGACGGACTCCACCAGCAGGGCGCCCGTGATGAGTTCGGGAACGCGCGTGCCGATCAGGGTGAGGACCGGCAGGAGACCGGAGCGCAGCGCGTGACCGAACAGAACGGTGCCTTCGCCCAGTCCCCGGGCGCGGGCCCCGCGCACCGGGTCCTCCGCCAGGGCCGCGCCGACCCCTTGCCGTACGTAGAGCGTGAACCAGGGCAGTTGGGAGGCGGCGAGCACTCCGGCGGGCAGGACCAGGTGGCTTGTCACCTGTGCCGGGGTGATCTGCTCGCTGGCGGTGTCCGTCAGCCCGCCCGCCGGGAGCACACCCCATTGGAGGGCGAACAGCCAGATGGCGAGCAGCGCGATCCAGAAGACCGGAGCCGCCTCCAGGATGTAGGCGAGGGAGCTCACGATCCGGTCGAGCCACGACCCGGGACGGCGGGCGGCCAGCGTCCCCAGCACGGTGCCGGCCAGCACGGCGACGACGAACGCCACGGCGCACAGCAGCGAGGACCACACCAGGCGCTCGCCGATCACTTGGGCCACCGGCTGGCGCAGCACGCTGGAATGGCCCAGGTCGCCGCTGAAGGCCGAGGTCAGCCAGTGCCACCAGCGTGTGGTGAAGGGCTGGTCCACACCGAGGTTGTCCCGCAGCCGGTCCAGGGTCTGCTGGTCGGCGCCGAGGGCCGCCGTACCCATGTACGCCTCGACGGGATCGAAGGGGGAGGCGGCGGCGATGGCGAACATACCGAAGGTGACCACGAGGAGGACGGGGACGGCGAGCACGGTCCGCCGTCCCGCCAGACGCGCCATCTCCCCCCAGGGCAGGGAGGCGGGGGTCACTTCTTCGGCTGCCAGGTCTCGATGTTCCACCAGGGGCCGCTGGAGAAGCCGTGTTCGTGCGGTTCGAGCTGGGTGGTCAGCCCGTCCCAGCGGGCGGCGAGTACATAGAGGTGGTCGATGTGGGTGAGGAAGGTGTAGCCGGGGTCCTTGACGAGTTCGCGTTGGAGCGTGTCGTACGCGGCGCCGCGCACGGCCGGGTCCTGGCTGCGCCGGCCGGTGACGAGGGCCTGGTCGACGGCCGGGTTGTCGTAGCGGGCCATGTTGTTGAAGCCGTTGCCCGCGAGGGAGGAGTGCAGCAGGGTGTAGAGACCGAAGTCGGGGTCTCCGGTGCTGCCGCCGCCCGCGAGGACCGCGTCGCCGCCCATGCGCGGTTTGATGACCTCCCAGGTCGCGCTCTCCACCGTCACATCGATGCCTGCCTTCTTGGCATCGGAGGCATAGGCGAGGGCGTGGTCCTGGCGGACCTTGTCGCCCGATCGGTAGAGGAGGGTGAACGCGGCCCGTCTGCCGTCCTTGGTACGGAGGCCGCCGTCGCCGGCCTTCCAGCCCGCTGCGTCGAGGATCCGTACGGCCTTGTCCAGGTCCCGGGTGCGCTCGATGCCCTTGGCGAACCAGGTGTCGTCGACGGGCAGTGGCCCGTACGCGGGCCGGCCCGCGCCGTCGAGGATCTTGTCCACCATGGCGTCGCGGTCGACGGCGGCGTCCAGCGCCTGCCGGATGGCACGGTCTCCGGTCACCTTGTTGGCGGTGGGGAGGGTGACGGTACGGAAGTCGTAGGACTTCGCGTCATAGGTCTTCACCCCGTCGGTGTTCTTGAAGGTAGCGGCGAGATTGGGCGGGAGGATCGCGCCGTCCAGATCACCGGAGCGCACCCGGGTGGCGCGCACGTCGTCGTCCGGGATGACCGCCATGGTGAACGTACTCACCTTCGGCCGGCCGCCCCAGTAGTTCGGGTTGGCCTTGAAGGTGAGCTTCTCGCCCTTGCTCCAGGCGGAGAGGACATAGGGGCCGGTGCCGACCGGCCGGGTGTTGAACGAGCCCGTGTTGGGATCCTGCCCGCCCGCTATGTGCTCGGGAACGATGGGCAGCACCGTGCGCCCCGCGAACGGCGCGTACGGGTACTTCAGGGTGAAGACGACCTTGCCGTCACCGCTTGCCCGGACCTTCTCGATGGCGTCCAGCTCGCTCCGGGCGGTGTTGTTGGTCTTCGCGTCCAGGACGGTCCGATAGGTGAAGACCACGTCGTCGGCGGTCAGCGGCTCGCCGTCGCTGAACGTCACGCCGTCGCGCAGGGTGTACGTGTAGGTGAGGCCGCCGTCGCCGACCTTGGGCAGCGCCGTGGCCAGCGCGGGAGTCAGCTTCAGGTCCGCGTCGCGGGCGAGGAGTCCGTCGAAGATCTTGGAGTTTCCGTCCTTGCCGTAGCCGAGCAGCGGGCTGAGGGTGTCCGGTTCGGACGCGACCCCGATCACGACGGAGTCGGTGGACCGGCCTTGGTCATCGCCACTGCCGGGTGCGGAGCAGGCGGTGAGCCCGGTGACCACCGCCGCCGCGACGGCGGCACCTCGTATCCGACGGGTCCTCATCAGCCTCACGCCCTTACTGCATACAGCCTGCTGTTGCTATTGATGTGCGATAGCAGCGTTACCCAGGACTGTCGCGCAACAGTCCGTTCCCCGGCCACCGGTTATCCGGGCCGCGCCCATCCGGGACACCACCCACGGGACGCCGCGGCCGGTGGCCTCGGCCCGCGGCGGGTTCTGCCCGGCGGGCCGGACCGGGATGCCGTGTTCGACCAGCAGCCGCCGCAGCCTGCCTTTGCCGGTGGCGAGGATCCTGATGGTTCCGGGGGCCAGAACTGAAGCCGCCCGTATGCGGAACGTCGGATCGCTGACCGCTCCGGTTCCCGTGCGGCGCCGGGAGAATCGTCACGTGTGGGTAGACCGCTCAGGAGGGCATTCAAGGATGCCGACCGTGCCAGCATGGTCCGCGCGGGCCTCGTTGAACAGCACCCGCCGGACCTTCGTACTCCTCCCCACACTCTCCCCGTGTAACCGCGGGCCTCCGCCTCTGGAGTGGTGATGGCAGATCAACGGCAACAAGTTCCCCAACTCTCCGATGTGCTGGTGCGGTGGGTGCCGCCGCCCGCGCTCACCGGGTTTCTGGTGCTGCTCGTCGCGGTGTTCGGCCTCTCGTACGGGATCGGATCGTCCGTCGGGCCGGTCGCACCCGGGATGCACCCCGGTTCGGTTTCCGGCACGGATCCGGGCACAGAGCGGCAGGGCGGCGGCGGGATGGACGACATGCACTCGGGCGGTGGGCGATGACGGCGGACCCGGCGGGGACTCTCGCGACCACCGACCTGGTCGTCGGCGGCATGACCTGCGCGGCGTGTGTCAGCCGGGTGGAGAAGCGGCTGGCGAAGCTCGACGGGGTGACCGCCACGGTCAATCTCGCCACCGGGCGGGCCAGGGTGACCCACCCCGCCGGGATCGCCGGGGAGGACCTGGTCGCTGCGGTCGAACGCGCCGGATACACGGCCGAACTCCCGCCGCCTCCCGAGCCGGTGGAGGACGCGCCGCGGCCGACGGAGCCGGACAGGACGGCCGACAGCCGGGCCAAGAAGGAGGAGCGCGACCGGCTGCTGATCACCGCACTCCTGTCGGTGCCGGTGATCGCGCTGTCGATGGTTCCCGCTCTCCAGTTCCGCAACTGGCAGTGGCTGTGCTTCATGCTCGCCGCACCGGTGGCCGTATGGGGCGCCTGGCCGTTCCACCGGCGCGCGCTGCTCGGGCTGCGGCACTCGGCGGCGACCATGGACACCCTGGTCTCCCTCGGCGTCGCGGCGTCGTTCGCCTGGTCCACGTACGCTCTCTTCCTCGGCGGCGCCGGCGAACCCGGGATGGAGATGCCGTTCAGCCTGCTCCCGTCCGCCGCCGGGGATGTCGCGCATGTCTATCTGGAGGCGGCGGTCGCCGTACCGCTCTTCGTCCTGACGGGTCGTCACCTGGAGGCCCGCGCCAAGCGCGGCACCGGCGAGGCGCTGCGCTCGCTGGCCGAACTGGCCGCCAAGGAAGTGACCATCAGGGAGAACGGGAAGGAACGCCGTATCCCTGTAGCGCAGTTGCGGGTCGGCCAGGAGTTCATCGTCCGCCCGGGGGAACGGATCGGCACCGACGGGCTGGTGATGAGCGGCAGTTCGGCGCTGGACCTGTCGCTGGTGACCGGGGAGAGCGAGCCCGTCGAGATCTCCCCCGGCAAGGCGGTGATCGGCGCCGCCGTGAACGTGGGCGGTCTGCTGCGGGTACGGGCGACCGCGATCGGTGCGGACACCCAGCTCGCGCGGATCACCCGCCTGGTCACCGAGGCCCAGGCGGGCAAGGCCAGGGCGCAGCGGCTGGCCGACACCGTGGCGGGCTTCTTCGTACCGGTGGTGCTGGCCCTCGCCGTCACCGTCCTCGGTTTCTGGCTCGGCGCGGGCGCGGACCCGCAGACGGCCGTGACCGCCTGTGTCGCCATCCTGGTCGTCGCCTGCCCCTGCGCGCTCGGTCTGGCCACGCCCACCGCCCTGCTGGCGGCCACCGGCCGGGGCGCCCAGCTCGGCGTCCTGGTCAGCGGGCCCCAGGCGCTGGAGACACTCCGCCATGTCGACACGATCGTCCTGGACAAGACGGGCACACTGACCACCGGCCATATGACCGTCACCAAGGTCACGCCGTCGCCCGGTGGCCTCGATCACGACACGGTGCTGCGGCTGGCGGGCGCCGTGGAGACGGGCTCCGAACACCCCCTGGGCCGCGCGATCACCACGTACGCGCAGCGGGCACTGCCCGGAGCGCCCCTGCCCGAGGTCACCAAGTTCCGTGCCACTCCGGGCTTCGGGGTCGCCGGTCGCGTCGAGGGCCACCGGGTCGAGGTGTGCGCCCCCGGAGCCGGTCTGCCCGGACCGCTGGCCCAGGCGCTCGCCGACGCGGAAGCCGCCGTCCGGACACCGGTCCTGGTACGGGTGGACGGAGCCGACGCCGCGCTCATCGCCGTGGGAGACATCCTGCGGCCCGGCAGTTACCGGGCCGTGGAGCGGCTGCGGCGCCTCGGCGTGGAGCCGCTCCTCGCGACCGGTGACCGCGCCGCCACCGCCGACGCGGTCGCCGCCGAACTCGGTATCACCGACGTCCACGCCCGCTGCACCCCCGAGGACAAGGCGCGGCTGGTGCGCCGGCTGAAGGACGAGGGCCGGCGGGTCGCGGTGATCGGTGACGGGGTGAACGACGCGGCGGCCCTGGCCGGTGCCGATCTGGGGATCGCGATGGGCAGTGGTACGGATGTGGCCATCGGGGCCGCCGATGTGACGCTGGTACGCGGTGACATCGAGGCCGTCGCCGACGCGGTCCGGCTCGCCCGGCGCACCCTGGGCACGATCCGCGTCAACCTCGTATGGGCCTTCGGCTACAACGCCGTCACGGTGCCACTGGCCGCCGTCGGCTGGCTCAACCCGATGGTGGCCGCCGCCGCGATGTCGGTCAGCTCCCTGCTGGTCGTCGGCAACAGCCTGCGCCTGCGCGCCTGGCAGCCCACCCCGTCCCGTACGTCCCGCACATCACGCAAAGGGAGCCGACGATGACGAATCCCACCGCCACCGGGTGGCAGCCCACACGCGGCCGTCTGCGCGACACACTCATCGCCGCAGCAGCCCCGGTGATCGCCTGCGTGGTGGCCCTCGGCGGCCTCACGACCTGGGTCAACTCCGGGGCCGCCGGCAGCCGGCCGCGACTCGCCATCAGCAACGCCCGTATCTTCCTGCCGTACGGCGACGGCCAGTACACCTCGGCGTACTTCCGGATAGCCAACACCGGCGACGCCGACGACGAGCTGCTCTCCGTCACCTCCCCGGAGATGGCCGAGGCCATGCTCAGCGTCGACCGGGACAACGGCAAGGGGGGCGCCATCATGTCCATGGTGGACAAGGCCACCGTCCCGGGCGGCTCGGCGCTGACCATGTCCCCGTACGGCCTCAATGTCATGGTGCGAGCCAGAACGAAACCACACTGGCAGCTCGGCGACACCGTCCCCTTCACCCTGCACTTCCGCCACAGCGGACCCCAGAAGAGCGTCGCGGTCGTGATCACCCCCAGTACCGACTGAGGCCGTGTTCTCCGCCCCACCCAGCACCCACGCACCAAGGAGTCTCCATGACCGAGCAGCGCTACCACGTCGCGGGCATGACCTGCGGCCACTGCGTCAACCACATCACCGAGGAGGTCACACAGGTCCCCGGAGTGAGCCACGTACACGTCGACCTCGAAGCGAATTCAGTAACGGTCAGCGGTACGGAACTCGACGACGCCCAGGTACGCGCCGCGATCGCCGAGGCGGGCTACACCGTCACGGTGTGACGCCCCGGCGCCCAGCCGCCCCGGCCCCTTTTCACCGGGTTCCGGACCCGCCCCGAGAGGGACTGGACCTCGGTGAAAGGATGAGGCCGCTATGACGGCAGGGCCTGTGACGCGGATGCTGAGGGCTGCGATGTTCGCGGCCCTCTGCGTGCTGCTCGCCGCGCTCGGCCACGTCGTGATGTCGGGCTCGGCGCTCCCGTGGTGGGCCATGTCTGCCGCTTTCATGCTGACGGCCTCGGCCGCTTGGGCCTTCGCACGCGGGGAGCGCGGGCCTGCCGTAGTCACCGGGGCGGTGGTCGCGGTACAGGCCGCGCTCCACACCGGCTTCTCCCTGGCACAGACGGTGTCCGGACCGGACAGCTCCGGAGACATCTCCTTCGCTCAGCAGTGGGCGAGCTATCTGACCTGCGGGGCGACCGGTCCGACCGGAATGTCGTCCGGCGACGCCGAAAGCCTCGTCAACGCGGCCGGTCTGGGCAGCAGACTCCAGGGCCCGCCGCCCGCCATGTCGCACGGTGCGATGGAGGGCATGGGCCACGCGGGTCATCTGATGTCCGCGGGCGCCGACGGCACCGCCTCCATGACACACGACATGGCCGGAATGTCCCCGTCCTGGATGATTCTGGCGCACCTGGTGGCGGCTCTGCTGTGCGGCGTGTGGCTGGCTCACGGTGAGCGAGCGGCGTTCCGCCTTCTGCGCGCGTTCGCCGGCTGGATGTTCGCCCCTCTGCGGATCCTGCTCGCTCGCCCAGCACGCTTCGGGCCTCCCCGGACCGGCCGCCGCGGGACCAGGACCCATCGCCGCCCGCGCCGGTTCCTGCCGGCCTACTCGCTCATCTCGCGGGGTCCACCCGTCGTCACCGCTGTCATCTGACAGCCGGCATCCCCGTACCGCAGGCCGCACTCGGCCCGCCGTACGGGTCATCGGTCGCGCCATGACGCGTGACCGAACGACGTACCGGTCCGCCACGGCGCACCGGTTTTCCGGATTCTCCGAGAGGGACGACAGCCGATGTCTCCTGCCCTGTACGCACCTGCCGGGCACGACCGTGCCCGGTCCGAACACCACAGCCGGACCGGTGATGAAGCGGCGACTTTCTGGGCTCTTGCCGCCCGGGAGGGCGACCGCCAGGCCGCCGACCGGTTCATCCGCGCACTCCACCTCGATGTGTGGCGCTTCGTGGCCCACTTGAGCGCGGACCCGCAATCCGCCGACGACCTGACCCAGGACACCTTTCTGCGGGCCCTGAGCAGTCTGCACGGATTCGAAGGCAGGTCCTCCGCCCGCACCTGGCTGCTGACCATCGCCCGCAGAACAGTGATCGACAGCCGCCGCAGCGCGTCCGCCCGCCCCCGGCAGGCGGACGGCGAGGACTGGCAACTGACCGTTGAACGCACCCAGGAGAGGGATCTGCCGGGGTTCGAGGAGGGAGTGGCGCTGACCGAGCTGCTGTCACTGCTCCGGCGCGAGCGCCGCGAGGCATTCGTACTCACCCAGCTGCTCGGTATGCCCTATGCCGAGGCCGCGGTGCTGTGCCGCTGCCCCGTGGGCACGGTGCGCTCCCGCGTCGCACGCGCCCGTATCGCCTTGTGGCAGCTGCTCGACTCCGCCGAAGACAGGACCGGCGATCTCGAAGCCCGCGGGGCGTCAGCCTGACAACGGGCCCCGAGACCGCGGCCCGGACGGCGTGACCTGCCGTCCGGGCCGCGGTCTCCGGTCCGTCACATTCGCCACGGCCATCGGTCTCTCCCGCGCGGTGTGTCACAGGACACACAGCACCCAGAAGGGAACTACTTCCCCGGACCGGCCGACGACTGTGAGGAACGCTGGCCGAAAAGCGCCGGAACACCGCAGCGCGAGGAGTGACGAGATGTCGGCGGAAGGCCGAGCAGCGGAATCCGGGGAGGACGTCCAGGACCGGGGCAGCCCACGCGCCGGGTCTGACGCGGACCCGGGAGTCGCCTAACAAGCCTTTCCAGAAGTCGTCTTGAGTGTCAGTCTGGTTCCCGGCGGTTGCCGTGTTCCAGGTCACCCGCCGGGCGTTGAGTAAGGGACCAGGTCTCCGCGCGTTACTCATCATGAGGCTCAAGTTCCCGCATACGAGGATGAGGCCCCTGATGACCGCTGGGTGGTGTCTGCGCACGGTGCGGGCCGCGATGTTCGCGGCCGTCTGTGTGCTGCTCGCCGCCCTGGGCCATGTGGTCATGTCCGGCTCCCCGGTGCCCTGGTGGGCGATGACCGCCGCGGCCCTGGCGACGGGCGGCGCGGGCTGGTGCCTCGCCGGCCGCGAGCGGGGGCTGCCACTGATCGTGTCCGTGGTGGTCGTCGTCCAGGGCGCGCTCCACTCCTCGTTCTCGCTGGCGCAGTCGGCCGTTCGGCCGTCGGCACCGGGCTCGACAGGGCACGACGCGGGAGCCATGCACATGGACTCCGCGGACATGTTGCGGATGAGCGCGGGCCATCTGACGCATTCGGGACACGAGATGGGCGGCAGCACATCGTCGTCCGGGATGTTCGTCGCCCACCTGCTGGCAGCGCTGTTGTGCGGGGTGTGGCTCGCGTACGGCGAGCGCGCCGCTTTCCGCGTCCTGCGGGCCCTCGCATGGCGGCTGACCGCGCCGGTGCGGTTGCTGCTCGCCCTGCCGACTCCCACGCACCGTCCGCGCGTCGGCGTAGGGCGTGACCTCTCGGACCGCGCGCCACGACTGCTCCTTCTCGTTCACGCGATCACTTCCCGGGGACCACCGGAGGGGACCGCTGCCGTCTGACGGCAGCTGTTCTCCCGGAGCACCTCTGTGCGTGCTTCGGGCATCGGTCGTACCTCCCCGTACGGCTGTACCTCTTACCGGACCGCTGCCTCTCGCACGGGGTCCGGATCACGGATAACCGGAGAAGGACGCCTTGTGATGACTTCTGCCCTGCCCGTTTCGCGTGACGACACGATGTCGGCCGATGAGTCGGCAACCGCCTGGGCGCTGGCCGCCGCCAGTGGTGACCCGCAGGCCGTCGACCATTTCGTCCGCGCTCTGCACCGTGACGTGGTTCGCTACGTCACCCACCTGTCCGCGGACCCCCAGGCCGCCGACGACCTGGCCCAGGAGACGTTTCTGCGGGCGCTCGGCAGCCTGCACCGCTTCGCGGGGCGGTCCTCGGCCCGGACCTGGCTGCTGTCCATCGCACGCCGCACGGTGATCGACAGCTTCCGGTACGCCGCCACCAGACCGATGCCCAGCGACACCCCGGACTGGCAGACGGCGGTCGAGCTGGCGCAGCCGCGTAGCATGCCCGGCTTCGACGACGGCATCGCGCTCCTCGATCTGCTGGAGACACTGCCGGACGACCGTCGTGCAGCATTCGTCCTCACCCAGATGGTGGGACTGACCTACGAGGAGGCGGCCGAGATCGGCGGCTGCCCCATCGGTACGGTCCGCTCCCGCGTGGCCCGCGCCCGGAGCACACTCCTCGGCCTGCTCGCCGAGGCGGACGCGCCGGCCACGCGATCGGATTGGCGGGAACTCATCGCCTCCAGTGATCGACTAACTGTTCGGACCGTCACTGACTCCGTGTCGGATCTCTCCCCGACCACGGCCTCCGTCCAGAACAGGAGATGTGCGTGACACCTGAGATAGAGAGAATATTCGCGGCGATCAGGAGCGAGTCCGGCCCGGAATCGATCACGCGCGTCGAGCAGATGCTGAAGCCGGGAAGAGCTGATCGCCATCCACTCCAGAAGGCCGCGAAGTGGGTTATGCCCGGACTCTCCCAGCGTCCCTGGCACGAGCCTTACGGGTACGCCGAGATGAGTCCCGTGGTGAAGGCTCTGGAGAGCAATCACGCGACGATCAAGGCGGAGCTGGAGGCTGCGTGGACGGCGCGGCGGGACGAATTCTCGGACTACGAGCACTATTTGACGCGGCAGGAGAACTGGCAGGCCCTCTACCTGTTCCGCAAGGGAGCGCTCGTCGAGAGTTCGGCGGATACCGCACCGACCGCGTACAGGGTGCTCAAAGAGCATGCTGTCGACACGGAGAAGATCTGCCCGCTCCTGGAAAGCCACTTCTCGACGCTGCTGCCGGGCGCCGTTGTCGCTCCCCACTGCGACCTCTGGAATTTCAGCATCAACCTGCATCTCGCCGTGGACATACCCGAGGGATGCAGTATCACGGTCGCGGAAGAGACACGCTCATGGGAGGAAGGGAAGTGTCTGCTCTTCGACTACTCCTTCGAGCACGCAGCCCGCAATGAAGGAAGCCGCCCCCGCACCTGCCTGCTCGTCGACCTCTGGCATCCGGAGACCACCCTTCCCGAACGGAAGGCACTGGTCGCTCTCATCACCGAGATCCGCGCGCTGATGGGTGAGGAGTAAGCCCCGGCGGGATCCGGAGTAATTCGGCAGGCGAATTCCCAGGAGTGATCTCGATGTTGACCGCGACAAAAAAGCCACCCGTTCCGCACCGACAATTTCTCGGGCTTGCCCTGTTCATCCTGGCGATGGCCCAGTTGGTGATCTCCCTCGACTACAACATCGTGTATGTGGCTCTCCCCAGCATTGGGGCGGGGGTGGGTTTCTCCGGCCAGGACCTGCAATGGGTGGTGAGCGCCTATGTCGTGGCCAACGGAGGTTTTCTGCTGCTGGGCGGGCGGGCCACGGATCTGTTCGGACGGCGGCGGATGTTCGTGCTGGGAGCGCTGCTGTACGCGGGATCCTCACTGATCGGCGGATTGTCGGAGTCGGCCGGGGTCCTTGTCACGGTCCGGGCGGTACAGGGCATCGGCGGAGCCCTGCTGTTTCCCGCGACGCTGTCCCTGATCAACACGGTGTACGCCGAGGGGCCCAGCCGGAACCGGGCTCTCGCCGTGTGGGGAGCGGCGGGAGCGGGCGGACTGTGCTTCGGGTCGCTGCTCGGCGGAGTGCTGGTGGAAGCCTTCGGCTGGCCGTCGGTGTTCTTCGTCAACGTCCCGTTGGCGGGAGCCATCGCGCTGGCAGGACGCGTACTCTTCCCGGCCGACGGTCCCCGGGCCGGGAAGCGGCAGGTCGATCTGGCGGGTGCGCTCACCGCCACGGGTGGCATCACCCTCATGGTGTTCGTCCTGGTGAGTGGGCCCGAGGCGGGCTGGGGCAGTGGGTCCGTCCTCGGGGGTGCGGCGCTGTCGCTGGTGCTGCTGACTCTCTTCGCCGTTGTCGAGAAACGCTCCCGTGATCCGCTGGTACCGGCCCGGCTGTTCGCGCACCGCGGTCTCGTCATGGCGATGGGAGTGACCGCCCTCTACAGCGCCACGTTCAGTTCGGTGGCGTACTTCCTGACCCTCTACTTCCAGTCGGTGCACGGCTACAGCGCGTTCGCCACCGGCCTCGCCTTCCTGGTGCCCGCCGTGGTGGTCGCCGCTGGGACCCAGGTGGGGGGACGAGCCGTCTCGTCTTTCGGAACGCGCCGGATACTGGTCGGCGGGATGGTGCTGGGTGCCGTCGGCGCCGCCGCACTCGGCCTCGCGCTCACCCACGACGGTCCGTATCCGATGCTGCTGCCGGGGATCGTGCTGCTGGGTCTGGGACAGGGCGCAGCGTGGACGGGCATGTGGATCGCCGCGTCCTCCGGGATCGCTCCGGGCGATCAGGGCATCGCTTCCGGAATGGCGTCGACAACACTCCAGGTGGGGGGCGCGGTGGGGCTGGCCGCGCTGATCGCCGTGACGCGGGTGGGCGGTCCGGGCCTGTCCGGTGACGGCCTTCTCGATGGAATCCGTACCGCCCTGTTCGTGATCGCGGGCGGCATCTGTTGCGGTGTGCCGGTGGCTCTGGGCCTCCGCAGGTCAGCAACCCCTTAAACCGTGGACGTTCGTCCTTCGAGTCCGTAGCCCTCGGCGCCCGGCCGCCGTCCACTGCCCCCGGAAGCCCGTCGTACAAGGAGAACCGCCGTGTCCCGTGTTGTGCCGTCAGCGCCCATGCCCGCCGCTGTCCTGTGCGGTCTGGCCGGCTGGGTACCGCCTCGTGTGGTGACCAACGACGAGCTCTCCCAGCGGCTCGACACGGACGACGCGTGGATCCGCGCCCGGACCGGAATCGGGCGCCGGCACATCATCGAGCCCGGCCAGGCGACCTCCGATCTGGCGGTGGAAGCCGGCCGGCGCGCCCTGCGCTCCTCCGGCGTCCGGACCGCCGACGCGGTCGTCGTCGCCACGACGACCCCGGACCGCTCCTGCCCGGCGACGGCACCGGCCGTCGCCGCCCGGCTGGGGCTGAGCGGAGTCGCGGCGTTCGATGTCGGCGCTGTCTGCACCGGGTTCGTGTACGGGCTGGCGACCGCGGCGGGCCTCATCGCGGCCGGAGTGGCCGAACGGGTCCTGCTCATCGGCGCCGACGCCTACTCGACGATCGTCGATCCCACGGACCGGGCCAACGCGATCATTTTCGGAGACGGCGCCGGAGCCGTCGTGCTACGAGCCGGGCACCCCGGCGAACCCGGCGCTGTCGGCCACTTCGACCTCGGCAGCGACGGCGACCACGAGGACATGATCATGGTCGCGGCCGGCGGCTCACGGCAGCGTTCAGCGCTGGGTGAAGTGAGCCGCGAGGAGCGGCACTTCACCATGCGCGGCAGGGAGGTCTACCGGCACGCGGTGACCCGCATGGCCGAGTCCGCCCGCTCCGCCCTCTCCCTGGCCGGCCGAAAAGTCGAAGACATCGACCACTTCGTACCCCACCAGGCCAACCTGCGGATCCTCCGGTCCGTGGCCGAAGACCTCGGACTCCCGCCGGAGCGCTGTCTGTCCCATGTCGAGTCGGTCGGCAACACCGGCGCCGCGTCCATCCCGCTCGCCCTGGCCGACGCCGCCGCCCGGCAGGCGATCGCCCCCGGCGACCGTGTCCTGCTCACCGCCTTCGGGGGCGGCCTCACCTGGGGGTCCTGCCTCCTGACCTGGCCCATGATTCCCGCCCCGAGCCATCCGTACGACCAAGGAGACGAAACCGCGTCATGAGCACCACGTACGAGCAGTTGGCCGCGATCCTCGCGAAACTGCACGACACCCCGCCCGAACGGATCACTCCTCACGTGACCTTCGCCGAGCTGGATATCGACTCGCTGACGATGGTCGAGATCAGCATGCGCGTCGAGCGCGACCTCGGCGTCGCCATCGACGACAACGAGCTGCGGCCGGACCTCACTCTCGGCGCCGCCACCGCGCTGATCGACGCAAAACAGGCCGCTTAATCCACCCACCGGGCCGACCAGGCCGGTTTCACCATCACCACACTCCACACGGAAGACAGAACACATGAAGATCACGGAGCGGCCCGGCCAGGCGATCGGCGCGACGGTCGAGGAATTCGACTACGCCACCGCGTCGGTGGCGGACATCGAGGCACTCAAGCAGACCGTCTACACCAAGAAGATCGCCGTCCTCAAGGACCAGGACCTGTCACCGCACCAGTTCCTCGAACTCGGAAAGCGGCTGGGGCGTCCGGAGGTCTACTACGAGCCGATGTACAAGCACCCCGAAGTGGAGGAGATATTCGTATCCTCCAACGTTCCCGAGGACGGCCGGCAGATCGGTGTACCGAAGACGGGGAAGTTCTGGCACGCCGACTACCAGTTCATGCCCGACCCCTTCGGTCTCACCCTGATCTACCCGCAGGTCGTCCCGGAGAAGAACCGCGGCACGTACTTCATCGACATGGGCAGCGCCTACGAGAAGCTCTCCGAGGAGCTGAAGAGCGAGATCGGCGGCATGTACTGCCGACACTCCGTGCGCAAGTACTTCAAGGTCCGACCGCACGATGTCTACCGCCCCCTCTCGGAAATCCTGGACGAGGTCGAGCAGAAGACACCGCCCGTTGTCCAGCCGACCACCTTCCTCCACCCCATGACCGGCGAAAGAGTCCTGTACCTCAGCGAGGGCTTCACGGTCGGCATCGAGGACGAGGAGGGCAAGCCGCTGGACGACGACCTGCTGCGCCGGCTCTTCGAGGCCACCGGTCAGCTCGACGAGACGTTCACCCACGACAACATCCACCTGCAGACCTTCGAGAAGGGCGACCTGCTGGTCTGGGACAACCGCAGCCTCATCCACCGGGCCCGGCACACCAGCACCCCCGAGCCGACGGTCTCCTACCGAGTGACTGTGCACGACGAGAAGAAGCTCTACGACGCGGATGCCGCCGCATGACCGCACACGCCGCACAGGCCACCCTGGCCGAACCGTCGCGGCAGCGGCCTCAGCGGACGTACGCCACCGACGAAGACCTGCTGGCGCGCGTGCTTGCGCCCTACAAGAAGCACTGCCTGTACCTGCGCGCCGCCGCCGTCACCTCACGCGACGGAAAAGCCTCCGCCCAGTGCGAATTCTCCATTCCCGAGTCGTGCTACATCGATGACACCGGCCATCTGAATTCCGTCGAGGTCAACATCTGTTACAACCAGATGATGTATTACCTGGTTGCCAAGTCGGTGCAGGAAGGGCTTCTGGCCGGGTTCGAATCCTGGACGCTGGACGACTTCTGGAAGCACCAGCTTCCCGACATTCTCATAGCCCGTTTCAGCAGCAACTTCCGGCGTCCCGTCACCCCCCGTTCCTTCTCCGGGGAGATGGAATTCCGGTCCGTCACCCGGCGCACTCCGGGCAGCGGCGCTCCCTTTCTCCACGCCGATACGTCCTTCCGCTACTGGGACACCGACGGCGGGCGCTGCGACGGCCAGTCAACACTCGCTTTCGTCAATATCCCCTGAAAAACGATCTCGTCACGAAAGAGAGTGGAGGGTTCTGCATGGAAGCGACTTCGGCACCGGAGACGTCGGGCGGGACGCCGACAGCGGCATCCCGGCAGAGACTGCACTATCCACAGCTGCGGACGCTCGTCCAGACCGCGCGATTCCACGCGGAGCACCGGCCGCAGACGCCCGCGGTGCTCTGCGAAGGACGCGGCCTGACCTACGGGCAACTGCACCAGGAGAGCAATCGGATCGCCCACGCCATTCGGGCCGCCGGGCTCGGTCCGGGGGCGCGGGTCGCGTACCTGGGAAAGGAGTCCGAGCACTACTACGAGATCCTCTTCGGCTGCGCGAAGAGCGAAACCGTTCTGGTACCGGTCAACTGGCGGCTCACCGCACCCGAGGTGAGCCATATCCTCCAGGACTCCGACACAGAACTCCTTTTCCTGGAGGAGGACTTCGCCCCGGTCGTCGAGCGTCTGCCGACCGCTCCGCCGAAGACGGTGGTACGGCTGGGGGCGCCGGACGGGTTCGCCTCCTGGAAAGCGTGCCGACCCGCCACCGACCTGCCCTCACAGCCGACCCCGGACACCCCGGTCGCTCAGCTCTACACGAGCGGAACCACCGGTCTTCCCAAGGGCGTTGTCCTCGCACATCGCAGTTTCTTCGCGATCCGCGACGCTCTGGCGCGCGAGGAGCTGGACTGGATCGACTGGCGGGCGGGCGACATCGCCCTGATCGGCATACCCGGCTTCCACGTGGGCGGCCTGTGGTGGGCCACCCAGAACTTCAACGCCGGCGTCACGGTCGTGGCGATGCGCGCCTTCGCCGCCCGTGATGCCGTCGACCTCATCCGCGGTCTCGGCGTCACCACGGCCTGTGTGGTGCCCGCCATGCTCCGCATGATGCTGGCCGAACCCGGCCTGAGCACCGAGGACTTCGTCACCCTGCGCAAGACGGTGTACGGCGGGTCGCCGATCTCCGAGGCGCTGCTGGAGGAGAGCCTGGCCGTCCTGGACTGCGAGTTCGCGCAGATCTACGGACTGACCGAGACCGGCAACACCGCCGTCTGCCTCCCGCCGGCCGATCACGTCCCCGGCAGCCCGCTCATGCAGGCCGCCGGCCGCCCGTATCCCGGGGTACGCGGCAAGGTCATCGACGACCGGGGCCGTGAACTACCGCCGGGAGCCGTCGGAGAAGTCTGCCTGGCCACCCCGGCCCGGATGGTGGAGTACTGGGGGCTGCCCGACAAGACAGCCGAAACGCTGGTCGCCGGCTGGATCCACACCGGGGACGCGGGATACATCGACGAGGACGGCTACGTCTTCATCCGCGACCGCATCAAGGACGCCATCCTCGTCGCGGGGGAGAACGTCTATCCCGCCGAGATCGAGAACGCCCTGGAGTCCCACCCCGGTGTGGCCGAGGCGGTGGTCGTCGGGGCCCCCGACGAGCGCTGGGGCGAGAGCGTCCACGCCTTCGTCGTAGCCGTACCCGGACCTCCGCCCACCCCCCGCGAACTGCACACCTTCCTCGTCAGCCGCCTCGCGAGCTTCAAACTGCCGGCCCGGTACGAGTTCATCGACCAGGTGCCGCGCAACCCCAGCGGGAAGATCCTGCGCCGGGAGCTGCGCGACCGCTTCTGGAGCGGCACCGAACGCAAGGTCAACTGATGCCGCCCGCCGTCGAACCACCAAGAGAGAGCAACATGTCTGATCCCCTCACTCTGGCGGGCTTCCGCGCGGACCTGGCGGAGTTCCTGCACCAGCGGCCCGAGGAAGTCGACCTTGAGGAGAACCCCCTCTACGCGGGCCTCGACTCCTTGCGCATCGTCACCCTCGCCGAACGCTGGCGGGCCACCGGCGTGGAGGTGAGCTTCATCGAGCTCGCCGAGTGCACCTCCTTCGCCCAGTGGTGGCAGCTGCTGTCCGGACACACGACGGGAGCCACCCGTGGCGACACCTGAGGGAACCGGGGAGCGCCACCCGCTGCTGGCCGCCCAGGAGGGAATCTGGACCGGCCAGCAGCTCGACCGGGGCAGCCCCGCCTACAACACGGCTGAATACGTGCGGATAGACGGCCCGGTGGATGCCGGGGCCCTGGACCGGGCCCTGCACCAGGTGGTCGCCGAGACGGAGGCCCTCAACGTGGCCTTCGTCGCCGACGACCTGGGGCGGCCCTGGCAGATCGACGTCCCGGCCGTCGACTGGCAGCCGCACATCCTGGACCTCAGCGCCGAGCCGGACCCGCACGCGGCGGCCATGGCGTGGATGGCGCGGGACATGGCCCACCCCGTCGACCTCAAGAAGGGCCCCGTCTTCGGCCACGCCCTGCTGCGGACCGCGCCCGGCACCCACCTCTGGTACCACCGCGTCCACCACATCGCGCTCGACGGATTCGGACTCTCCCTGGTGGCCCGCAGGGTCGCCCAGGTCTACACGGCCCTGATGGACGGCGTACCCGTCGAGGCCGCCGGCTTCGGCCCGCTGGAATCGGTCCGGGCCGAGGAGCGCGCCTACCGGGCGTCGCCCCGCTGGGCCAAGGACCGGGACTACTGGACGACGCGCTTCGCGGACCGTCCGCCCGTCGCCTCCCCGGCCGGGCTGACGGCCCTGCCCGCCGCCACCTTCCTCCGGAGCGTCACGGACCTCGGGGCCGAGGAGACCGAAACGATGCGTGCCGTGGCGCGCGAGCTGTCGGTTACCTGGTCCGAAGTCGTCCTGGCCGTCACCGCCGCGTATCTGAGCCGGGCGACCGGAGCTGCCGAGACCGTGCTCAGCCTGCCGGTGATGGGCCGCCTCGGTTCGGTCTCCTTGCGTGTCCCGGCCATGGTGCGCAACATCATTCCGCTGCGTATCGCCGTCACCGGAGAGGACAGCCTGCGCACACTGGTGACGGGGGTCTCCGCTGAACTCCGGGCCGGGCTGCCGCACCAGCGCTACCGCTACGAACAGTTGCGCCGCGACCTCAAACTGGTCGGCGGGCAGCGCAGGTTGTCCGGGCCCGGTGTCAACATCATGCCCTTCGAGTACGACCTGCGCTTCGCCGGACACCGCAGCAGCGTCCACAACGTCTCCGCCGGCCCCGTCGACGACCTGGCGGTCAACGTCTACGACCGTGCCGAAGGCGCGGGGCTGCGAATCGCCTTCGACGCCAACCCCGACCTCTACGACCAAGCGGAACTCGCCGCCCATCAGCAAGGGCTGCTCTCCCTGCTCCGTGCGGCCGTCGCGGCTCCCGACCGGGCACTGTACGAGTCCGGCGGCCGGGCGCCCGTCACGGTGCTCGACGGAGGGCCGCTCCCCGGGCCCGTCCGCCCCGTACTCAGTCTGATCGCCGACCACGCGGCCCGGCGCGGTCGGGCCGTCGCCGTCGAACACGACGGGCGCGCGGTCACCTACGCGGAGCTGTTCTGCTCGGCAAGGGACTTGGCCCGCAGGCTCGCCGCCCGGGACATCGGTCCTGGCGCTCTGGTCGCCGTGGTGCTGCCACGGGGGATCGAGGTCGTCACCGCGATCCTCGGCATCCTGCTGTCCGGTGCCGCCTACTGCCCCCTCGACCCGGGCGCGCCGGCCTCCCGTACGGCCGCCCTGCTCGACGACGCCGAGCCCGCCCTCGTCCTCACCTCCGGAACCAGTACGGGCGGCTTCGGCGACCACGCCGTACTCCGGCTCGACCTGCCGGAAACCGAGGCGCGCGGCCCACAACCCGCGGCACCGTCCCCCGCCGACCCGGCCTACGTCATCTACACCTCCGGCTCCACGGGACGGCCCAAGGGAGTGGAGATCAGTCACGCGGCGCTGGCCGGCTTCGTCAGCGGTGCCACCCACCGCTACGGACTGGGCGCGAACGACCGTGTCCTGCAATTCGCGCCCCCGCACTTCGACGCCAGCGTCGAGGAAATCTTCCTCACCCTGTGCGCGGGCGCCACCCTCGTGGTCCGCACCGACGACATGACCGAGTCGGTGCCCCGGCTCATGGACGCCTGCGACCGGCTGCGTATCAGCGTCCTCGACCTGCCCACCGCCTACTGGCACGAACTGGCCTACGCCCTCTCTACCGATGCCGTCGTCCTTCCGCCGGGGGTACGGACCGTGATCATCGGCGGCGAGGCCGCCCTGCCCGAGCGAGCCGACCGCTGGCGCGAGGCCGTCGGCACATCGGTCGCCCTCTTCAACACCTACGGACCGACCGAGGCCACCGTGGTGGCCACCGTCGCCTCGCTCCACGACACGGCTCTGGCACCTGGGGACGTCCCGATCGGGCTGCCGTTGCCCGGCACCCGTGCCGCTGTCGTCGACGGGGAGCTGTACCTCCTGGGCGAGAACCTGGCTCTCGGCTACCGGGGCGGCCGGGCGCCCGACCAGTCCCGCTTCGCCCCGCTCGGCCGCCTGCCCGGAAGCCCGCGCGCCTACCGCACCGGCGATCTGGTGCGGTTCGGCAACGACGGACAGCTGCGCTTCGTCGGCCGGGCGGACACGGAATTCAAGATCAGCGGACACCGTGTCCACCCCGCCGAGATCGAGACCGTACTCCTCACCCACCCCCGGATCCGGGAAGCCGCCGTCGTGGGACAACTGCTGCCGGACGGGACCCGGCGCCTGGTGGCCCACCTCGTCACGGAGGACCCGCCACCGTCCGCGGCGGAGATCAGGGACCACGCACGCGAGAGGCTGCCCGCCGCGGTGATCCCGTCCGCCATCGAGTTCCATGAACGGCTGCCCCGTACGGGCTCCGGAAAGATCGACCGAACCGCGCTCAGCGCCCCGACCGCGCCAGCGGCACCGGCAGTCGCGGCTCCCTCGGCCGCAGGCCCCGTGGAACGGACCATCACCGGCATCTGGCAGCAGATCCTCGGCGCCGACCAGGTCTCCGCGTCCGACGACATCTTCGATCTGGGCGCCCGGTCGCTCCAGGCCATCCAGGCCGCCAACCGGCTCGGCATCGAACTGGAACGCGAGATCCGGGTCGCCTGGCTCTTCCAGCACCCGACCGCGACCGGACTGGCGGAGTTCCTTGAGCATCAGTCACAGACGTCGGCGCTCGCCCCCGGGCTCCCGACAGCCCTCCTGACCGACACCGTTCTCGACGACAACATCCGCCCCCGCACCGCTCCCCGGGCGACCACCGAGCCGCGGAAGATCCTGCTCACAGGTGCCACCGGCTTCCTCGGCACACATCTGCTGGCCGAACTCCTGGCCACCACCAGCGCCGAAATCGTCTGCCTCGTCCGCGCGGCCGACCCTGCCGAGGCCGCCACCCGCGTCCGACAGGCTCTCGACACCCAGCGGATACGAGTCAGCGAACCGGCCTGGAAACGGGTCACCGCGGTCCCCGCCGACCTGACCCACCGCCGTCTCGGCCTGGAACCGGCCCTGTTCACCGAACTCGCCGAAACCTGCGACGCGATCTTCCACAACGCCGCCACCGTCAGCATCCTGCGCGACTACGCCAGCCTCCGCGCCGCCAACACCGAATCCACCCGGCAGCTGCTCCGCATGGCAGCCGTAAGTTCGACGCCACTGCATCTGGTCTCCACCCTGTCGGTCGCCCCACCGCTCAGCCACAACACCGAGGTACCCGAAACCTTCCTGCCGTCCCACCCCGGACTGCGCTCCGGCTACCAGCAGTCGAAATGGGCCTCCGAACGTCTGGTGGAGCAGGCCGCCGAGCGCGGACTGCCCGTCACCGTGCACCGGCTGGGCCGGGTCGTCGGCCCGGCCGGCACCGGCTACGTGAACGAACAGGACTTCCTGTGGAGCGTGCTCCGGGCGGGCATCCCGGCAGGCATCCTCCCCGACGACCTCTTCGAGGCCGAGACCTGGACACCGGTCGACCACGTGGCCCAAGCCGTCGTACGCCTCAGCCTGGGCCCGCGCCGCCCCGGCAGCACCGTCTTCAACCACGCCCCCCGGCCGCCGGTGCGACTGGCCGATGTCTACGCCTGGGTGCGCGCTTACGGCTACGCCGTCCAGCACATGCCGTTGGCCCGCTGGCGGAGCGAACTGCCACGCTCCGCCGATGTCGCCGCGACCACTCTCGCCTTCTTCGACTCCTGGAGTACCGACGACACCGACAACTCGGACGGTCCCGAACTGCGCCTGGGACACGTACGCGCGGACAACGTCCGAACCGGCCTGCGAGGTACCGGCATCTCCTGTCCCCCGCTCGACCGCGACCTCATGTTCCGCTACCTCGACCACTGCGTATCCGCCGGCTCACTACCCGCCCCGGCCGACCGACGGCCCCGTCTGTCGCCCTCGGCGAAGTAGTGGGCCATTCCGTGGAACTCGGCCGCACCGCGCCCCGACTACTGAGTCGAAGCCTGTTCACCTTGCGCCAAGGAGCACGTATGCCGAAGAAACGGCCCCTCGCCATAGTCCTGGCCGGAGCACTGTGTCTGGTCACGGCGGGATGCGCCGAGTCCTCGACGGAAACGGCGAGCAGCAAGGCATCCGCGTCCACATCAACGTCCGAGTCCGGCTACCCGGTGACCATCGAGAACTGCGGGCAGACCGAGACCTTCACCAAGGCCCCCAGCAGAGTCGTCGTCATGAACGGCGCCTCCGTCGGGGAGGTCTCCACCCTGCTCGCGCTCGGCCTCGGCGACCGCATCGTCTCCAACCAGCAGTCCTACGGCATGTCCGAGGTACCGGGGCGTGCCAAGGCCATCAAGGCCCTGCCGACCGGTGACGTCACACCCAACGACGCCTTCGACATCCCCCGTGAGGCGATGTTCGGCCTGCGTCCGGACCTCGTCCTGTCCACCACCTCGTACGGGTTCGAGGCGAAGAACGGCTTCGCCACCCGCGAGCAGCTCAAGGGTGTGAAGGCGAACAGCTTCGTCTCCCCGCAGGGCTGCGACCAGGAAAACTCCGGGATGACCATCGCCGACAGCTACACCTTCCTGCGTGACATGGGCAAGGTCTTCAACGTGAGCGACCGCGCCGAGAAGCTGATCGCCGACTCCGAGAAGTCGATCGCGGCGGTATCCGCGAAGGTGAAGGGCGAGAAGAAGCCCAAGGTCATGTTGCTCTTCGCCAACATGGCCATGGGAGGCAACGAATTCAGCTCGGTCGTCGCCAAGGGCATCTACAACGACATCATCGACAAGGCCGGCGGCGTCAACGCCTTCGAGAACGCCTCCAAGACGTCCTTCGCCGACCTGAGCAAGGAGGAAGTGGCGGCCACCGACGTCGACGTCCTCGTCGTCATCAGCTACAACGCGGACGACCCGACGGCGTACGCCAAGCAACTGCTCAAGGAGTTCCCCCAGTGGCCGGCCGCCAAGAACAACACGTACACAGTGCTGTCCGACTCGATCTACCTGGGCCCCAGCAACGACCTGGCCGTCGACAGGATCGCCAGGATGCTGCACCCCGACGCGTTCTGAAGCGGCTGGGACTCCCGTTCGCCCTGCTCGGACTCTTCGCCGTACTGCTCGGCACCATGATGGTGGCGGTCAGCATCGGCGCAGTCACCATCCCGCTGGGCGACGTGTGGCGGATCGTCCTGCACCACGTGAGCGGTCGCGGGGCGACCGGTGATCCGGTGCTGGACCAGATCGTGTGGAGCTTCCGGGCTCCCCGAGTGGTGCTGGCCGCCCTGGTCGGCGCGGGTCTGGCGGTCTCCGGCGCGGTACTCCAGGCCCTGGTCTCCAACCCACTGGCGGACCCCACCGTCCTGGGCTTCTCCTCCGGCGCCTCCCTCGGCGCCGTCGTGGTCATCGTCCTGGCCGGAGGCGCCACACTCGGCGGCCTCGGAGTGTCGGCGGCGGCCTTCGTGGGCGCCCTCGCGGCCGGGTTGCTGGTCTTCGCCCTGGGGCGGCGGGGCGGACGGATGGCACCCACCCGGCTGGTCCTGGCCGGGGTCGCGGTCGGCTATGTCTTCCTCTCCGCGACGAGCTTCCTGCAACTCCAAGCGACACCCACCGAACTGCGCACGGTCATGTTCTGGATGCTGGGCAGTGTCGCCGGGGCCCAGTGGAGCCAACTGCCCACCGTCACAGCCGTGGTCATCGCCACCACCGTCCTGCTGGCCCTGTTCGGCCGACGGCTCAACGTCCTGCTGGCCGGCGACGAATCCGCCACCGCGCTCGGTGTGGACGTCAACCGACTCCGTGCCGTACTGCTGGTGCTCTCCTCGCTCCTCACCGGAACGACGATCGCCGTCGCCGGCGGCATCGGATTCGTCGGCCTGATGATCCCCCACCTCGTCCGCCTCACCATCGGCGCCGACCACCGCAGACTCCTCCCGCTGACCGCCCTGTTGGGAGCCGTCTACCTCGTCGTCGTCGACCTGCTCTCCCGCACGCTCAACCGTCCCAACGAACTGCCGCTGGGCATCCTCACCGCCCTCCTCGGCGCACCGTTCTTCATCTGGCTGCTGCGCCGCAACAAGGGCCTGGACACCGCATGAAACTGACCGTGGACCGGCTCCACATCACCCTGGACCGCACACCGATCCTGCACGACGTGAGCCTGGCGGCCCGCAAAGGCGACATCGTCGGGCTCATCGGCCCCAACGGCAGCGGAAAATCAACCCTGCTGCGCGCCGTCTACCGCTCACTGCGCCCGGCCGACGGAGTCGTCCGCGTCGGCGACGACGACGTATGGACGCTCTCCGCCCGTACCGCCGCCCGCCGCACCGCCGCCGTACTCCAAGACGCCACCGGCAACACCACCGGCCTGTCCGTCGCCGAGATCGTCACACTGGGCCGCACACCACACCACGGCCTCCTCGGCCGCGACGGCACCGACGACCGCCGGGCCGTCGACGACGCGATCGACCGCTGCGGCGTACGCCCCCTGGCCGAACGGGACTACGCCTCCCTCTCCGGCGGCGAACGCCAACGCGTCCTCCTCGCCCGCGCACTCGCGCAACAGCCCCAGCTCCTCGTCCTCGACGAACTCACCAACCACCTGGACATCCGCGCCCGCTTCGAACTCCTGGGCCTGATCCGCGCCACCGGCATCACCACCCTCGCCGTCCTGCACGACCTCGACCTGGCCGCCCGCCTCTGCGACCACCTCGTCGTCCTCAACGAAGGCACCGTCGTCACGGCAGGACCGGTCCTCGACGTCCTCACCCCCGACACCCTGCGCGACGTCTTCGGCGTGCGAGCCAGTACGGAGCGCCACGCCGACGGCGTCATACGCATCACCTACGCCGCCCAGCCCCTCGACCTCCACGGAGCAACCGAGGCCGCCGATCGCTGACTGTGACCGCCGGAACTTCCGCAGGTCGGCTTCGATTGCATCCCATGTGGTGATCGCGGGAGGGGATTCTGGTGGCCGACCTGATGCTGTTCCGGCAGGAGGCGGATGGCCGGGACGTCGAGCTGCGTGGTTCGACGGTGGCGCTGGAGGTGGAGGTGGAGCGTCGGATTGAGGCGGGGACGGAGCCGATGCTCGGTATCCGCTTCCTCGCGTCGGAGTACCCGACGGGGCCGTGACACCGGGGCCGGATCGACACGCTGGGGCTCGACGAGAACAACGCCCCGGTCGTGATCGAGTTCAAAAAGGGCTCCGACAGCGGGGTGCTGTCGCAGGCCGTCTCCTACCTGTCCTGGCTGGAGTCGGCTCACCACGAGTTCGAGGCGCTCGTGCGGAAGGTGCTGGGCGCGGAGGCTGCCGAGTCGATCGACTGGCGTCGCCCGCGGATGGTCCGCATCGCGGCCGGCTTCTCCCAAGGAAGTACGCTCCGCCTGATTCAGGCGAGAAGGAACCCCCGGTCAGCGGGAATCTGACCGGGGGCTCCAGCATGTGGTGAACGTCACCAGTCGAGACATCGCGGACCAGCAGTGTTCGCGCAGCGTGGCTGCCCTCCTCCGTAACGGGCAGCCCAAAGCACCCAGCGCATGGAGCCCTGGTTACGGAGCTGCCGCTTCGGGCTCCGTACGCTCTCGCCACAGCCGAAGGAACTTCAGGACTACCGGCCCGGCCCAAGTCCTTCCAGGCGGCGCTACCCAGCGACGACTTGTAGGGATGGAACAACAACCGAGCCGCTGTCCGCACGCACCCAACGGCACTCTTGGCCACCCCCGTCGCACGCCGCCTGCACGTTTGGCCACCGGTCGGCCACCAGGAGCCGCGTGGCGGAGCCTGGGAGCTGACACGACAACAGAAGAAAGGTCACAGAATGCAAAAAAGCCCAGGTCAGAGGGTGTCTGGCCTGGGCTTTCACGGAGCCCCCTGTCGGATTCGAACCGACGACCTACGCATTACAAGTGCGTTGCTCTGGCCAACTGAGCTAAGGAGGCGTGCCCGAGCAGTGTAACCGGCTCCGGACGGCGTCCCACCGGGAATTTCGTGGTGGCAGGAGTACTGACAGATCTGTGAACGGGAGGTAACGTCACCTCCAGTTCACCCAGGTGGACTAGACCCGTCTTCCGCTCCACGGCGGAAGACCCATTCCTTTACTCGGATCGTCCGGCACGTTCCTGCCGGTGAGGGGACACATCGCCATGGCAACTGTCTCGTTCGACAAGGCAACCCGCGTCTACCCGGGTTCCACGAAGCCCGCTGTCGACCAGCTTGAGCTCGATGTCGCGGACGGTGAGTTCCTCGTCCTCGTCGGCCCCTCCGGCTGTGGAAAGTCGACCTCCCTGCGCATGCTCGCGGGGCTCGAGGACGTCAATGGTGGCGCCATCCGTATCGGTGAGCGGGATGTCACGCACCTGCCGCCGAAGGACCGCGACATCGCGATGGTGTTCCAGAACTACGCGCTGTACCCGCACATGACCGTCGCCGACAACATGGGCTTCGCGCTCAAGATCGCCGGTGTGAACAAGGCGGACATCCGCAAGAAGGTCGAGGAGGCCGGGAAGATCCTCGACCTCACCGAGTATCTGGACCGCAAGCCGAAGGCCCTCTCCGGTGGTCAGCGGCAGCGTGTCGCGATGGGACGCGCCATCGTGCGTGAGCCGCAGGTGTTCCTCATGGACGAGCCGCTGTCGAACCTCGACGCCAAGCTCCGTGTGTCCACCCGTACGCAGATCGCCTCGCTCCAGCGCCGGCTGGGCATCACGACGGTGTACGTGACCCACGACCAGGTCGAGGCCATGACCATGGGCGACCGGGTGGCGGTCCTCAAGGACGGGCTCCTCCAGCAGGTCGACTCCCCGCGCAACATGTACGACCGCCCGAAGAACCTCTTCGTCGCCGGATTCATCGGCTCCCCGGCCATGAACCTGGTCGAGGTGCCGATCACGGACGGCGGTGTGAAGTTCGGCAACAGCGTCGTGCCGGTCTCCCGTGAGGCGCTCGCCGCCGCCGCGGAGAAGGGCGACAAGACCGTGACGGTCGGCGTCCGCCCCGAGCACTTCGACCTCGTGGAGGAGGGCGGCACCGCCGGTGCGCTCTCCAAGGACGCGCCGGCCGGCCTCGCCGTGACCGTGAACGTCGTCGAGGAGCTGGGTGCCGACGGTTACGTCTACGGCACCGCCGAGCTGGACAAGGAGCAGAAGGAGATCGTGGTCCGCGTCAACGGCCGCGCCGTTCCCGACAAGGGCTCCAAGCTGCACGTCGTGCCGCGCGCGGGCGAGACGCACGTCTTCTCGACCTCGACCGGCGAGCGCCTCACCGACTGACCGACCGACCCGACACCCGGAGGTTCGTACCGTCGCACCACTGACGCGCCCGTGGCGCGTCCAGGTCCGAATTCCTCCGCACGGCCCCGCACTCCGGTGCGGGGCCGTGCGCGTGTGCCGGCAAATACCCCGGCGGGCAGGCCATTTCGCATGGCGGCCGTCAACGCCCTATTCGAAAAGAAACCTCGAACCCGTCCCTCGCGCGGGTGACTAAATGTCGCCAAATCATTACCGGCCGCTACGCTCGCCTGCGTGACCCACACAGCCCGCCGTATCGGCCGAACTCTCGCCTTCGTCCTGCCCGTCGTCCTGGTGCTCTCCGGGACCCTCGCGGTCGCCCGTGTTCCGTGGGCGACCAGCAACGCGGAGTCGCAGATCCTGACCGCTTCCTCGGACACCGCCTCGGTGCAGGCCAAGTCCCGCGCCCCGCAGGACGTTCTGCGCGACAAGCTCCTCGTGGAGCTTCAGGAGAAGGACCCGGGCATCGCCCTGACCCACCTCCAGCGCGAGATCGAGGAACGCCCCTCGCTCGCCCAGCACTGCATGTCGATCGCGCGGGCCCTGGGCCGTGCCGCCGTCGCCACGTACGGGCCGACGCGGGCGCAGTCCTTCTCGCGTCCCGTGTGCGACACCTCGTTCGCGTACGGCGTCTCCCAGCAGGCCATGGGGAGCTGACCGGCGTTCCTCGGCGGGCCGGGTGCGCCCGCGCCGGGTTCCCCGCGGGCCGGGTGCGCCCTCGCTGTGCTTCCCGCGGGCCGGGTGCGCCCGCGCCGTGCTTCCCGGCCGTCGGCCCCGCGGCCGTCGCGCCTATCGTTCCCTTCATGCATACGTTTCCGACACAGGCCGTGGTCCTCGCGGGTGGCCAGGGGTCGCGGCTGCGCCCGTACACCGATGACCGTCCCAAGCCGATGGTCGAGATTCCCGGCACGGGAACCCCGATCATCGGCCATCAGCTCGCCTGGCTCGCCGCCGAGGGCGTGACGGACGCCGTCGTCTCGTGCGGCCATCTCGCCGAAGTCCTCCAGAAGTGGCTGGAGTCGGCGGATCTTCCGCTGCGCGTCACCACCGTGGTGGAGTCCGAGCCACTGGGACGCGGCGGGGGCCTCAAGCACGCCGCCACCGCGCTGCCGGATCCCGAACAGCCCTGGTACGCCACGAACGGCGACATCTGGACGCGCTTCTCGCTGCGCGAGATGGCCGCCTTCCACTTCGAGCGCGACGCCACCGCGACGCTCGCCCTCGCCCGGCCGCGCATTCCGTGGGGGGCGGTCGAGACGGACGAGTTCGGCCATGTCCTCGACTTCATCGAGTCGCCCCCCTCGCCATATCTGATCAACGCCGGGGTGTACGTGTTCTCCCCCGACTTCGTGGGGCTGCTGCCGGACCGGGGCGACCATGAGCGGACCACTTTCCCCCGGCTGGCGCGTGAGCGCCGCCTGGCGGGCTTCCCGCTGCCGCACGGGGCGTACTGGCGGGCCATCGACACCGCGAAGGACCTCACGGAGGCGGCCAAGGAGCTGTCCGGCGGCGGAGCGCGCTGAGGCCCACCGCCGACGCCGGGACGGGCTGACGGTCCACCGCCGACGCCAGGACGCGCCGAGGCCACCGCCCGCCGCCAGGACGCACCGGGACGCGCCCAGCCCACCGCCCCGCCGGGACGCCGCCGAGGCCCGTCCCCGGGCGGCCTCACGGCCCACCGCCCACCGCCCACGCCCCGCGTACCGCGTACCGACGCGTGAGGGGCGGCCACCCGTACCCCGGGTGGCCGCCCCTCACCTCTCTCCGCCTACCGCGGACGGGCCTCAGCCCAGCAGGCCGCCGATCGGGTTCCGGTTGCCGCCGCCGCCCGAGGACGAACCGCCGGTCGCTGAGCCCCCGTTGTCGACGGCGCCGCTGCCCGCGCCGCCGCCACCGGTGTCGCCCGCACCGCCGCCGCCCGTGCTGCCACCGCCGCCGCCCGTCGAGGACGGGCCCTGGCTGCCGCCGGCCGGCGGCGGGGCCTGCTCGGCCGTCTGCGGGGGCTGCTGGACCGTGCCCTGCGTCTGGCTGGGCTGCTGCTGCGTCTGGCCCGTGCTCGCGCCCGTACTGGCGCCCGTGCTCGCGCCGCCGGTCTCGGGGGACGACGTGCCGCCCGGCGCCGACTGCTGCGTCGAAGGGCTGCCCGAGCGGGTCGCTGACGGCTCGGAGCGGGTGCCCCCGGTGGGGCCGCCGCTCGCGGGCGAGCCGGAGGCGCTGCCGCTGCTGCCGGGCCGCTGGGGCAGCGGCATACCGGGCAGCTGGTTGACCGGGTCGACGCCCGGACCCGGCACCGTCACCATGTCCGAGGAGCGTACGGCGCCGCCCAGGACCGAGCCGATCAGCAGCGTGAGCCCGATGACGACCGACGCGACGATCGCGCCGCGCCGCAGCACCCGCCGCCGCAGGTCCCAGATCTCGGAGCGCGGTCCGAGCGTGCGCCACGCCTCGCCCGCGAGCCGGCCGTCCACCGAGTAGACGGGGGCGCCCGCGATGATCAGCGGGGACCAGGCGGCGAGGTAGATGATGTCCGGCGCGTCGTACACCGGAACGGTCCGCCAGCTCACGGTGAGCAGCAGCGCCGCCGACAGCAGCGCGCCGAACGAGGCCGCGAGCCGCTGCCAGAGCCCGAAGACGGTCAGCACGCCGACGACGATCTGGAGGAACGCGACGCTGAGCCCCGCGCCCACCGGGTGCGAGAGCGCGAACTCCCTGAGCGGCTCCGCCAGCGCCCAAGGGTGCAGCGAGGTCAGCCACTTGACCATGGAGCCGCGCTCGCCACCGTCGAAGTAGACGGGGTCGCAGAGCTTGCCCATGCCGGCGTAGATCGAGATGAAGCCGAGGAAGATCCGGAGCGGCAGCAGCACCACGCCGAGGTTCATCCGGCGGCCGGGGTAGTAGGCGTGCCGCACGGAGTCGTTGCCGTGCCGCTGCGCCCGGGGCCGGTCGTCCTCGCCGATCTCGACGTCGTCGAGTTCGTCGTCGTACCGCTCGTGCGCGGGCAGGTCGTCGTACGCGCCGACGGCCTTGCGCATCGGCGGCAGCAGCGGGGTGCCCGTGGTGCGCGGGCCGTCGGGGCCCGTGCCCTGCGCGCCGACGACGGGCGTCGGCTGGGTGCTCTCGTCGTCGGGGGCGGCCAGCGGGTTGGGCCGGGGGCCGCCCTGCGGGCCGACCTGGGGAATGACCTGGGTGGAGCCGGTTTCGTATCCCCTTCCGGATACGTCGAGTGCGCCAGGCGCTCTGGAGTGGCCGCGCAGCGCGCCGGCGGCCGGTACCAGGGCGGAGTTCCGTACGGCCTGGAGGAGCCCGGTCGCTCCGGGGTCCCCCGGCTCGGACCTGCCGCTCCAGACGACGGGCGCCCGGCGGCGCGCGGGCCTGCCGCCGCCGGCGCCGCTCATGGCGGGGATGCGTGCGGGGTCCACCGCGCCGCGTACGGAGCTGAGGCGCTGGGGCGATGCGAGCTTCACCCGGAAGCTGGCGTGGTTCACGATGACCTGCGCGGGATCGCAGTCCACCTTGAGCATGCTCAGCGGGGGCTGATCGTCGAACCCGGGCCGGGGCGTTCTGGTGTCCACACTCATCTAACCGAGTGACTTGTCTTTAGGACACTGCCTTGACGCGGGCGGATGTCCGAGACCCGTCAAGATCGTCGGGCAGGGCCGTTCGGGGGAACCTTCGGGGCCCCCGGGGCCCAGCGCGACGGCTTCGTTCTCGGACGGTCCGGCTTCGTTCCCGCACGTATCGGACGCGTATGCGTACGCCCGGGATGCGTACGCGTCGGGATGCGTACGCGTACGGCTCGGACGCGCCGGAACCGGCTCCGGCTCCGGCTCCTGCTCCGTACGACTCAGACGCGCCGGCGCGACGCCTCGTACAGCACCACGCCCGCCGCGACACCGGCGTTCAGCGACTCCGCGCCGCCCGGCATCGGGATGCGCACCCGGAAGTCGCAGGTCTCCCCGACCAGCCGGGACAGGCCCTTGCCCTCGCTGCCGACCACGATCACGACCGGGCCGCCGAGCTCCGCCAGCTCGCCGACCTCGCTCTCGCCGTCCGCCGCGAGGCCGACCACGGTGAGACCGGCCTTCTTGTACGCCTCCAGCATGCGCGTGAGGTTCGTGCAGCGGGCGACCGGGGTGCGGGCCGCCGCGCCCGCCGAGGACTTCCAGGCACCGGCCGTCATCCCGGCGGCGCGCCGCTCCGGTACGACGACGCCGTGGCCGCCGAAGGCCGAGACGGAGCGCACGACCGCGCCGAGGTTGCGCGGGTCGGTGACGCCGTCCAGCGCGACGATCAGCGGGTCCTGGCCCTCGTCGAAGGCCGCGGCGGCGAGGTCGTCGGGGTGCGCGTACTCGTACGCCGGGACCTGGAGGACGAGGCCCTGGTGGTTCAGGCCGTTCGTCATCCGGTCCAGCTCGGGCTTGGGGGCCTCCATCAGGTGGATGCCGCCGCGGTCGGCCGCGAGCTGGAGCGCCTCGCGCACGCGCTCGTCGTTGTCGATGAACTGCTGTACGTAGAGGGTCGAGGCGGGCACGCCGTCGCGCAGCGCCTCGAAGACGGGGTTGCGGCCGACGACCATCTCGCTCGTGCCCTTGCCGCCGCGCCGGGCGACCTGGCGCCGCGCGGTCTGCTTGGCCTTGGAGTTGGCGACGCGGTTCTGGACATGGCCCTTGCGCGCGGCGGCGGGCGGCGTCGGGCCCTTGCCCTCCAGCGCGCGGCGTCGCTTGCCACCGCTGCCGACCTGCGCGCCCTTCTTGTTGGACGTGCGGCGGTTCCTGCGCTGGCTGTTCCCGGCCATGACCTATACCTGTTTCGTTTGCTTCAGAAGTGCATCAGTCGTGCGTACATGAGTCGTACGTGCGTACGTGACGTCACGTTTTATGTGTCAGCGTACGCAAGTGTGCCGCCCGGTCCACCGGGCGGCACATCATCCCAGCTCAGCGGGGTCCGAGCGTCCAGCGGGGACCGGCGGGACCGTCCTCGATGACCAGTCCGGTCTGCTGGAGCTGATCCCTGATGGCGTCCGCCGTGGCCCAGTCCTTGCGGCCGCGCGCCGCCTCGCGCTGTTCGAGCACGAGCCGTACGAGGGTGTCGACCACCCCGTGCAGATCGTCGCCGCGGTCGCTGTCGCCCGACCACTGCGGGTCCAGCGGGTCCAGGCCGAGGACGCCGAGCATGGCGCGTACCTCGGCGAGCCGGGCGACGGCCGCTTCCTTGTCGTCGGCGGCGAGCGCGGAATTCCCCTGGCGCACGGTGGTGTGCACGATCGCGAGCGCGTGCGGGACGCCCAGGTCGTCGTCCATCGCCTCGGCGAAGGCGGGCGGCACCTCGTCGGCCGGCTCGACCACACCGCCGGCCTTCTCCACCACGCGCTGCACGAAGCCCTCGATCCGCGCGAACGCGGACTCGGCCTCGCGCAGGGCCTCCTCGCTGTACTCGATCATCGAGCGGTAGTGCGGGGTTCCCAGGTAGTAGCGCAGCACGACCGGCCGCCACTGCTTGACCATCTCGGAGACCAGCACCGAGTTGCCCAGCGACTTGGACATCTTCTCGCCGCTCATGGTGACCCAGGCGTTGTGCACCCAGTACTTCGCGAACTCGTCCCCGTACGCCTTGGCCTGCGCGATCTCGTTCTCGTGGTGCGGGAAGATCAGGTCGAGCCCGCCGCCGTGGATGTCGAAGGCGGAGCCCAGGTACTTGTGGGCCATCGCCGAGCACTCCAGGTGCCAGCCGGGCCGGCCGCGTCCCCACGGCGTCTCCCACGACGGCTCGCCGGGCTTGGCCGTCTTCCACATCGCGAAGTCGCGCTGGTCGCGCTTGCCGGTCTCGCCCTCGCCCGAGGGCTGGCGCAGATCGTCCAGCTCCTGGTTGGACAGCTCCAGGTAGCCGGGGAACGAGCGGACGTCGAAGTAGACGTTGCCGTCGGCCGCGTAGGCGTGACCGCGTTCGATCAGAACGCGCATCATCTCGATCATCTCGGGGATGTGGCCGGTGGCGCGCGGCTCGTAGGAGGGCGGCAGGCAGCCCAGCACGTCGTAGCCGGAGTGGAAGGCGCGCTCGTTCTCGTAACCGATGGACCACCACGGGCGGCCCTGGTCGGCGGACTTCGCGATGATCTTGTCGTCGATGTCCGTGACGTTGCGGATGAACGTCACGTCGTAGCCGCGGTAGGCGAACCAGCGGCGCATGATGTCGAAGTTCAGCCCCGACCTGATGTGGCCGATGTGCGGAGCGGCCTGCACGGTGGCGCCACACAGGTAGATCGAGACACAGCCCGGGACGAGCGGGGTGAAGTCACGGATCTGCCGGGCGCCGGTGTCGTACAGCCGAATAGTCACGGAACCAGGGTAGTGCGCCCGAGGCAGTGCCCCGGGCGACTTTCGGTCGCCCGGGGCCGCGGGGACACCGAAGCGTGACCTAAGCACCGGCCGTCGGCGTCGTCCGCCGGGGCGGGCGGCCGGGTGCGACGGCCGGTACGACGGCCGGTGCGTACGACCCGGCCGTCAGAGGCGGCCGACGACCTTACGGGCGGAGATCCGGACGACCACGCGCTCGGCGTCCTGGCCGGAGTCCGGGTTGAACTCCGCGTACCCCTTGCCCGTGTACTTGCGGGACAGGTCGTCGATCAGCTCCTGGCCGCCCTCCGTGGTGAGGGTCGCGGTGCCGCGGATCTCCGCGTACGCGTACGGGTTGTCGGCGGGCTGCACCACGACGGTCACCCGGGGGTCGCGGCGCAGGTTCTTCTCCTTGCGGCGGTCGACCGTGGTGGAGATCAGCAGATCGTCTCCGTCCCGCTTCACCCACACGGGTGAAACCTGGGGGCTCCCGTCGGGCTGGATGGTGGCGATGCTGACGAAGACGGGCTGGTCGAGCACGTTCTTGAGTGCGTCGGAGAGAGCGACTGCCATGGGGGTGCCTTCCTGGTGCCTGGGCCGGCGGGGGCGGCCGAGCCGGTGGATCACTGCCGTGGGGCCTACCCGACGATGGTCTCTCAACCCGGATGCTCCCGCCGGTATTTCACTCCGGTCGGCCGCCGGTTCACTCCGTTCCGCGCGGGGGCGCGCCGGGGGTACGAGGGGCGCTCAGCCGGTCCGTACCGCCGCTCAGCCGGTCCGTGCGACCGCCACCACCGCTCAGCCCGTCCCGTGCCACCGCCACCACCGCTCAGCCCGTCCGTACCACCAGCGCCGTAGCCGTCGCCGCCAGTCCCTCGCCGCGCCCGGTGAACCCGAGCCCGTCGGAGGTGGCGGCGGAGACGGCTACGGGCGCGCCGACCGCCTCGGAGAGCACCTTCTGCGCCTCTTCCCTGCGCTTGCCGATCTTGGGCCGGACGCCGACGACCTGGACGGCGACATTCCCGATCGTGAAGCCCGCCTCCCGTACGATCCGCGCCGCCTCCGTAAGGAGGGTGATGCCGGAGGCGCCGGACCACTGGGGGCGGCCGGTGCCGAAGTGGGCGCCGAGGTCACCGAGCCCGGCGGCGGAGAACAGCGCGTTGCAGGCCGCGTGCGCGACCACGTCGGCGTCGGAGTGCCCGGCGAGGCCGGATCCCTCGCCCTCCCAGAGCAGCCCCGCGCACCACAGCTCGCGGCCCTCCTCGAAGGCGTGGATGTCGGTCCCGATACCGACCTGCGGCAGCACCACGAACGGAGTCGCGGCCGGAGTCACGGGCGGGGTCACGGGCGGGGTTACGTCAGAAGCCATCGTTGGCCCTCCTTCGGGCGAGCACTGCCTCGGCCAGCACCAGATCCAGCGGCCTGGTCACCTTGAACGCCTCCTCGTGGCCCGGCACGATCACGACGGGCGCGCCGAGCCGCTCGACCATCCCGGCGCAGTCCGTCGCGCCCTCGCCCACGCCCGGGACCGTCCGGTGCGCGCGCTGGAGCGTCGCGCGGTCGAAGCCCTGCGGCGTCTGCACGGCGCGCAGCAGGGCGCGCTCGGGGGTGGCGACGACCGGCTCGGGCTCGCCCTTCTCCCGGGGCTCGACCTGCTTGACGGTGTCGGCGAGCGGCAGCGCCGGCACGACCGCGGGCGCGCCGGCGTGTACGGCTTCGACGACCGCGTCCACGGTCTCGACGGGCACCAGCGGGCGGGCCGCGTCATGGACGAGGACGGCCGTGATGTCCTCGGGAAGGGCCTCGACGCCGAGCCGTACGGACTCCTGGCGGGTGTCGCCGCCCGGGACGACGAGATAGTCGGTGCGCTCGGGCAGCGCGTGGTCGTCCAGGAGGTTCTTCACCCCCGGCGCTCCGTCGGGCGGGGCGACCACGACGACCAGCGAGACGGCGCGCGAGGCCGCCATGGCGCGGACGGCGTGGATCAGTATCGGGGTGCCACCCAGGGCGCGGAGGGCTTTGGGAGCGCCTGGACCGAGCCGTACGCCCCTGCCCGCGGCCGGGATCACCGCGGCGGTGCGGTGGGGGCTGGCTTCCTCTGACATCGCTTTGTACTCCGGCAGGTTTGTTTCCTCGGCCGACGTGGGTATGGCCTCAAGCGTGCCGGGCGCGACGCCTTGACCGGACCCTTCCGTGATGGTCGAGGGCGGGGTGTGGGCATACGGACATGCCGCAGCGCCCGGCGACGCAGCTCTTTCCTGGTAGCTGGTCAGCGGGCACCGCGGCATTCACTGCTGCACTGCGCTTTGCTGCTGCACTGCGACCTACGCGCTGCTGGAGGGGCAGCGGTCATGATTCAGGACGCGAGGACCTCGTCGAGCAGAGCCTCGGCCTTGTCTTCATTCGTGTTCTCCGCGAGAGCCAGCTCGCTGACAAGAATCTGCCGCGCCTTGGCGAGCATGCGCTTCTCACCTGCGGAGAGTCCGCGCTCGCGCTCCCGGCGCCAGAGGTCACGCACCACTTCAGCGACCTTGATGACGTCGCCGGAGGCGAGCTTTTCGAGATTTGCCTTGTAGCGACGGGACCAGTTCGTCGGCTCTTCGGCGTACGGCGCCCTGAGCACCTCGAAGACCCGGTCGAGTCCGTCCTGACCAACCACATCGCGCACGCCGACGAACTCCGCATTGTCCGCCGGTACACGCACCGTCAAGTCGCCCTGGGCGACCTTGAGCACCAAGTAGGTCTTGTCCACGCCTTTGATCTGGCGAGTTTCGATGGCCTCGATCAGCGCGGCCCCGTGATGGGGATAGACCACGGTGTCGCCAACCTTGAACGTCATGTGACAGGTACCCCTTCCGTGGCTATCCAGGATAACACGAGAATGACCGCTTCTGAATGGCGTTTTCGCAGGTCAGGCCGCATCTCGGGGCTTGACAACAGAGCCGGGAACGTGCTTCGAGCGGCTTCCGGAACGAGGTATTCGCAGGTCGGAGCCACTACGCGGGGGCAGAGAAACGCGCGCGTTACGGAGCACGAGAACCCCTCCAGAGAGGGTGAACGTCCCGATTTGCCGGTTTCTGGGCCCCGAAGATCCCGTACTCCGTTCGGATGTAGCTCACTCGTACGAACGGCAGGGTGACGGAAGTACAGCAGAAGTGTGAGGGATTCCGAATTTGATCACTACGGGCACCCGCCACGGTATTCGTAAGGAATCCACGACGGCCGACGGAATTGATCACCGGCTTTATGTAACCGGCTTGTGAAACGGAGCAGGACGGAGGCGGTACGGGAGCCGGTAGGGGAGCCCGCCGTATGTGATCACGCGCGGGAACGGCGGGTGAACGGGGCCAGGGGGCGGGTCGGGTGCGGGACGGCGGGGGCGGCTCGGTAACCTGAAGGCCGCTGACGGCACCTTTAAGTCCGTTCCGAGGTTCGCAGCGTGTCCTGAGCCCCTCCGTCCGTACGTCCTAGGAGTTGCCGCCGCCGTGAGCCGCAGCCTTCGACGCGGCGCCCTCGCCGCTTCTGCCCTCGTGTTCTCGCTTGCCTCGCTCACCGCGTGCGGCGCCGGCAACAACGCGCAGACGCTCGGCGTCAAGCCGGACAGCGCCGCCACTTCCGTTGGCGACATCACCATCCAGAACGCGACGGTGGTCACCCAGCCGCAGGCCGCTTCCCAGGGTCCGGCCGTCCTCACCGGCACCGTCTTCAACAACGGCAAGACCGCGCAGACCCTCGACTCGGTCAAGCTGCCGGGCACCACCGCCACGGTGAAGCTCGTGCCCGCCAAGGGATCGGGGCCCATCGAGATCCCGTCGCTCGGCTCGGTCCAGCTCGGCGGCCAGGGGAACGCCTCCGCCGTGATCGACAAGGGCCGCGAGGCGGCGAAGGACGGCGACGCGCAGCAGGTCGTGTTCTCGTTCAGCGAGACGGGCGAGGTCGGCCTGCGGGCCCTGGTCTTCCCGTCGGACAGCTACTTCAAGGACGTCGGCCCGAGCACCCTGCCGTCCGCCTCCCCCAGCACCTCGGCGAAGCCCGGCGCGGCGGACAACTCGTCGGACCCCGCGGCCGGTGACGCGGTCGGCAGCCCGTCCGAGTCGGGCGACACCGCGGGCGACACGGCCCACTGACACCCGCGCATACGCACGCACGCTTCTGGGGCGGGAACCCGAAACCGGTTCCCGCCCTGCGCTGCGTCTCTGCGGCTCACTCCGTACGGCTCCTCGGTCCGTACGGCTACGGCTCGGCTTGCGACCGGGTCCCAGCAGCGGTTTACGGCTCGAACTTGTAGCCCAGGCCCCGCACCGTCACCAGATACCTCGGCGCGCCCGGGTCCGGTTCGATCTTGGCGCGCAGGCGCTTGACGTGGACGTCGAGGGTCTTGGTGTCCCCCACGTAGTCCGCGCCCCAGACGCGGTCGATCAGCTGCATCCGGGTCAGCACCCGGCCCGCGTTGCGCAGGAGCATCTCCAGCAGGTCGAACTCCTTCAGGGGCAGATCGACCTTGCCGCCGGAGACCGTGACGACATGGCGGTCCACGTCCATCCGGACCGGACCGGCCTCCAGGGCGGCGGGCGTGACCTCCTCCGGCTCGCCCCTGCGGCGCAGGACCGCGCGGATCCGCGCGACCAGCTCACGCGAGGAGAAGGGCTTCGTCACATAGTCGTCGGCCCCTATCTCCAGGCCGACGACCTTGTCGATCTCGCTGTCCTTGGCGGTCACCATGATCACCGGGACATTGGACTTGCCGCGCAGCTGGCGGCAGACCTCGGTGCCCGGCAGGCCGGGCAGCATCAGGTCGAGCAGGACGAGATCGGCGCCATTGCGTTCGAACTCGTCGAGCCCCGCGGGCCCGGTGGTCGCGATGGCGACCTCGAAGCCTTCCTTGCGGAGCATGTAGGACAGGGCGTCGCTGAAGGATTCCTCATCCTCGACGACAAGCACTCTGGTCACGGAAGGACCTCCGGGGCAGGAATCACAGTCGGGGGAGCCAGCCGAAGGCTGGGGTCTGTCGGATCGGGATCGGCGTCGGGGTCGGGGCCGCGGTCGTCTTCGTCCTGGCCGGTGGCTGTGCGCTCCCGTGCGGCGCCCGCTTCGGGCAGCCGCAGGGTGAAGGTGGAGCCCTGGCCCTCAGAACTCCATACGGTGACCTCCCCGCCGTGCGAGGCGGCCACGTGCTTGACGATGGCGAGGCCCAGCCCCGTACCACCGGTGGCCCGGGAGCGGGCCGGGTCCACCCGGTAGAACCGTTCGAAGATCCGCTCGCGGTCCTTCTCCGAGATACCTATGCCCTGGTCGGTCACGGCTATCTCGATCAGGTCCCCGCCGGAGGCGGAGACACGGTGTACGGCGATACCCACGCGCGTACGGGCCGGGGAGTAGTTGACGGCGTTCTCGACGAGATTGCCGAGGGCTCCGGCGAGCTGGCTGCGGTTGCCCCATACGTGGAGGCCGGGGGTGCCGCCGGAGGCCATGTTGATCTGTTTGGTGGACGCGGGCTGCCGGGAGCGGTCGATGGCCTCGGCGACCAGCTCGTCCACCCGGACGGACTCGGAGTCCTCCAGCGGGTCGTCGTTCTGCACCCGGGAGAGGTCGATCAGCTCCTGTACGAGGTTGGTCAGCCGGGTCGCCTCGATCTGCATCCGGCCGGCGAAGCGGGTGACCGCCTCGGGGTCGTCCGAGGCGTCCATGACCGCCTCGGAGAGCAGGGAGAGCGCCCCGGTGGGGGTCTTCAGCTCATGGCTGACATTGGCCACGAAATCCCGCCGTACCGCTTCGATACGGCGGGCCTCCGTGAGGTCCTCGACCAGGAGCAGGACCAGGCGGGAGCCGAGCGGGGCGACCCGGGCCGAGACGGCGAGGGCCTCGCCCCTGCCCGTACCGCGCCGGGGCAGATCCAGCTCCACCTGCCGTATCTCGCCGTCCCTGCGGGTGTCGCGGGCCATGTGGAGCATCGCCTCCACGGCCAGCTTCCCGCCCCTGACCAGGCCCAGGGCGTACGCCGCCGAGCTGGCCTTGACCACGGAGTCGCTCTCGTCGAGGACGACCGCGGAGGAGCGGAGCACCGACAGCACGGTGTCCACGCCGGGGGGCAGTACGGCATCCGTGTGCAGCGAGGTGCGGGTGGGCCTCGCCTGGTCGCGTTCGCTCCAGCGAAACGCCAGCATGGCGATCACGCCGGTGCACACCCCGGCGATCGCTGCCAATGCGGCGACCGCCGCGTTCACGTCCATGTGTCCAGGTTATGCGCGTCCACCGACACTCTCCCAGCCATCCGGGTACCTCCTCGAACACTCGTCGCCCAGAGTTCACCGAGGAGAAAGTGCCGGTTCACTTGGGGTGGAGCATCCGGACTTGTGACGGGCCCAACGTGAGAGCGTGGGGCTCCCGGCCCCCTGGCAGGAAAGTGACAAGAGAGGGTAAATCCCATGCGGGACGCGTACCACGAGGAACTGGACTCGATAGGCGAGGACCTGGTCGAGATGGCCCGGCTGGTCGGTTCCGCCATCGGCCGCGCCACCACGGCCATGCTCGACGCCGACCTGAAGCTGGCCGAGACCGTGATCGCCGGTGACCAGAAGGTCGATGACCTCCAGCACGACCTGGAGGCCAGGGCGATCGCCCTGCTGGCCCGCCAGCAGCCGGTGGCGACGGATCTGCGGATCGTGGTCACGTCGCTGCGGATGAGCGCCGACCTGGAGCGCGCGGGCGACCTCGCCCAGCACGTCGCCAAGCAGGCCAGGCTCCGCTTCCCGCACTCGCCCGTGCCGCACGACCTGCACACGACGCTGCTGGAGATGGGCCAGCTGGCGCAGCGTCTGATGGCGAAGGCCGCCGAGGTCATCATCACCAAGGACGTCGAGCTGGCGCTCCAGCTGGAGCAGGACGACGACGAGATGGACCTGCTGCACCGCACGCTCTTCCAGCACCTGATGGACGACCGCTGGAAGCACGGCATCGAGACGGCCGTGGACGTGACGCTGCTGGGCCGCTACTACGAGCGGTTCGCTGACCACGCGGTGTCGGTCGCCAAGCGGGTCGTCTATCTGGTGACGGGCGAGCACGCGGACGAGATCCAGCAGGCGGAAACGCCGGTCGAGGGCGCGTAGCGACGGGGATCGGGCGCCGGGGGCGTACGGCGGTGCCTGCGCGTATGCGCCGTTGATGCGCCCGGCCGGGTGGGCATGCAATGGGCAGAGGCGACATCCGTGCACGCCTTTGAGGAGGATCATCCCATGGCCGATTCCCCCACGACCGACCCCCGGCAGGACACCCCCGGCTCCCCGGTGCACCTGCCCGTCCTCGGCGCCTGCGGCTGCGGCTCGGGCTGCGGCTGCGGCTGCCAGTCCGGCGGCTCCTGCCAGTGCGGCGGCGGCTGCGGCTAGCCGCACTCCGGGCGCGAGCGGCGGGCGCCGGCGTCGGCGCGTCAGGAACGCACGTCGATGCGACGTACGCGTATGCGAAGGGCCTCGTCCGCGGGAACGTTCGTGTTCCCGCGGACGAGGCCCTTGGGCGATCGGCTACTTCTTGCCCTGGTTCTTCACGGCCTCGATGGCGGCGGCCGCCGCGTCCGCGTCCAGGTAGGTGCCGCCGGGCGTGACCGGGCGGAAGTCGGCGTCGAGCTCGTAGACGAGCGGGATGCCGGTCGGGATGTTCAGACCGGCGATGTCCGCGTCGGAGATCCCGTCGAGGTGCTTGACCAGCGCGCGCAGGCTGTTGCCGTGGGCGGCGATCAGGACCGTACGGCCGGCGAGCAGGTCCGGGACGATCGAGTCGTACCAGTACGGCAGCATGCGGTCGACGACGTCCTTGAGGCACTCGGTCCTCGGGCGGATGTCGCTCGGGATCGCGGCGTAGCGCGGGTCGTCGCTCTGCGAGAACTCGGTGCCGTCCTCCAGCGCGGGCGGCGGGGTGTCGTAGGAACGGCGCCAGAGCATGAACTGCTCCTCGCCGAACTCCGCGAGCGTCTGGGCCTTGTCCTTGCCCTGGAGCGCGCCGTAGTGACGCTCGTTCAGGCGCCAGGAGCGCTGGACGGGGATCCAGTGGCGGTCGGCGGACTCCAGCGCGAGCTGCGCCGTGCGGATGGCGCGCTTCTGGAGGGAGGTGTGGAGGACGTCGGGCAGCAGACCGGCGTCCTTGAGCAGCTCACCGCCGCGTACTGCCTCCTTCTCGCCCTTGTCCGTGAGGTTGACGTCCACCCAGCCGGTGAACAGGTTCTTCGCGTTCCATTCGCTCTCGCCGTGGCGGAGGAGGATCAGCTTGTACGGTGCGTCGGCCATGGCCCCGAGCCTAATGGAAGCGCCCAAGGGGCCCGCGGGCCCGTCCGTCTTCCCGTCCGGCCTGCTCTCCGCCCGCCCGGACCCTTGACCGCCGCCGTCAATTGAGTAGCGGCGGCCGGTCGCCCGTACGTAGCTTTCGAGCAGCCATCCGGCCACTCACCGCAGCCGCGCGCTGTCCGTTCCAGGGGGATTCGCCTATGTCGGTCGGCTCGTCCGTCCTCGTCGCGAGGCGTGCGGTGCGGGAGAGCGTGTCGGGGCTGCCCCGGGCGTTCTGGTGGCTGTGGGTCAGCACGCTCGTCAACCGGCTCGGGGCGTTCGTCGCCACCTTCATGGCGCTCTACCTCACCCTCGACCAGGGCTACTCCGCCTCGTACGCCGGGCTGGTGGCCTCGCTCCACGGGCTCGGCGGGGTGATCTCGTCGCTGGGCGCGGGGGTGCTGACGGACCGGCTCGGGCGGCGGCCCACGCTGCTGATCGCGCAGTCCTCGACGGCCGCTTCGGTCGCGCTGCTGGGCTTCATGCGGGAGCCGGTGGCGATCGCGGCGGTGGCGTTCCTGGTGGGGATGGCGTCCAGCGCGTCGCGGCCCGCCGTGCAGGCGATGATGGCCGACATCGTGAAGCCGGAGGACCGGGTGCGGGCCTTCTCGCTCAACTACTGGGCGATCAACCTGGGCTTCGCGGTGTCGTCGGCGGGCGCGGGTTTCCTCGCGCAGTACAGCTATCTGGCGGGCTTCCTCGGCGAGGCCGTCATGACGCTGGCCTGCGCGGTCCTGGTCTTCCTGAAGCTGCCGGAGTCCCGGCCGGAGCGGGCGCCGGTCACGGCGGGCAAGCCGGCGGAGGCGGCGATCGGGATGGGCACGGTCGTGCGCGACGGCCGCTTCATGAGCGTCGTCGGGCTGTCCTTCGTCGTCGCGCTGATCTTCCAGCAGGGGTACATGGGACTGCCGGTGGCGATGGGCGCGGACGGGTTCACCAGCGCCGACTACGGTCTGGCCATCGCCGTCAACGGCGTACTGATCGTGGTCATGCAGATCCCGGTCACCCGCCTCATCCAGCACCGCGACCCGCGCCGGCTGCTGATCGTCTCCTCGCTGTTCGCGGGGTACGGCTTCGGGCTGACGATCTTCGCCGGGTCGATCGCCGTATACGCGCTGACCGTCTGCGTCTGGACCCTGGCCGAGATCGTCAACGCCCCCACCCAGACAGGGCTGGTCGTACGTCTCTCCCCGGTGCACGGCCGGGGCCGCTACCAGGGCATGTACACGATGTCCTGGTCGGTGGCGGCCCTGGTCGCCCCGCTGATGTCGGGCTTCGTCATCGACCACTACGGCGCGGACTGGCTGTGGGGCGCGTGCGCGGTGCTGGGGACGGCGGCGGCGCTGGGGTACTGGCTGCTGATGCGGGGGCTTTCGGAGGAGGATGAGGAGGAGGCGCCGCTCGCGGGGAGTCCGGTTCCGGGGGCGGCGGAGGTTCCGGTTCCGGTTCCGGGGGAGGTTCCAGGGACGGCGGAGGTTCCTAGTGCGGCGCGGACGGCGCCGCCCGCGTGAGCGGAGGCGTCAGCTCCGCCCGTACACCTCCCGCACGTTGTCCCTCGGTGCCGGTCTGTGCCGTGCCGCCGGGCCCTGGGCGAAGGCGCGCAGGACGTTCTCGGTGGTCCGGGTGACGAAGGCGCCGGTGCGGGTGTCCAGGCCGTGGTTGCGGCCGTTGTCGCGGGTGCCCGCCATGAGCGCCTCCACCCAGCGCATCGTTCCGCACGAGAAGACCCCCGCTCCGCCGGGCGTCGTGTAGTACGCGGAGTCGGCATGGCTCCTGCGGCCGGCGCACACCAGCGGGGAATGGGCGACGATCTCCAGCGGCGACGGCGTCGGCGCGTCCGGGGTGACCCGGTCGTACTCCACTCCGACCAGATGGGCGAAGGACGCGCCCCGGCGCGCCCCGGCGCCGGCGAAGACCCAGTGGTCGGGTCGGTGCACGACGTAGGGGGCGTCCACCGGGAAGCCCTCGTAGAGGACGCCGGTCAGGGACGACTCCGGGTCGGCGGCGGGCGGTTGGCGGAAGTCAGTGGTCGCCGTGGAGCTGTGCCCGGCGAGGTACGGGTCCAGCGCGTAGTCCGTCTTGTAGCAGACCACCGTGCGGACGGGCCCGTCACCGCCCTCCAGTCTGACCCGGCGGAAGCAGGTGTTGGCGCCGAGGAACGCCAGATTCGTACCCGCGTCGCGCGCCTCGGTGAAGTGCCGCCGCTGCTCCGGCGTCCAGTACTCGTCGTGGCCGAGCGACACCGCCGCCGCCGCGCCGCGCAGCACCTCGGGGCCGCGGTGGACGTCGATGCCCGTGGTGTACGCGAGCGGGATACCGAGCCGGTCGGCGAGGACCACCGCCGCCCGTTCGTAGACCAGGAACTTCTCGGCGCCGTTCTTGTCGTAGGGCCGGTCGAAGCCGACGGCCAGCGAACGGGTCGCGTACGCCCCGCCCCGGCCCTCGTAGAGGCTGCGACCGCCCCACAGGTTGTACGCCTGCCAGGTCGCGGGCGCGTGCGTCAGCACGGTCCTGCCCGCGCCGCTCGCCGAGCGGACGATGAGCGGGACGTAGCGCTGGTGCCCGTTCTCCGCGTCCAGCCGGAGCAGATACGCGCCCTCGGGCCAGCCGTCGGTGTCCACGGCCATGGTGCGCCGCCACCCGGCCCGAACCGTCCGGGTGGCCCGCTCAAGGCTCGGGCCGCGCTGGGCCCGGCCCCGTATCCGGCCCGACCGCCACACCAGCCGGGCCTGCGCGCCGCCGTACCAGCCGACGCGGTAGGCCGAGACGCGGAAGCCGGGCGCGGTGGTCGACACGTACAGCCCGAACTCCTCGCCCGGCAGGACGCTGACCCGGTCGGTGTAGCCGAGGACCGCGTCGGGCGGGCCCTTCGAGCGGATGCGCCAGTCGGGGCTGCCGGGCCGGGCCCGTTCCTCGGCGTCGGAAGCGCCGGACGACCGGGGGGCTGTGGCGGTGGCGTCCGTACGGTCGGGGTGCGCGGCGGCGGGGTCCTCGCCCGCCGTGTCGCAGCCGGCCACCGTACCCACCGCGATACCGGCGGCCCCGGCGGCGGCCACTCCGAGGAAGTGCCGCCGGTCGAGGCCGCCCGGTCCGTGCCGGCCGTGCCGGCCGCTCGGGTCCGCGCTGTTCATGCCCGCATCCTCGCCCGGGGCCGGTGCGCGCGCATGTCGTGCGCGGCCGGTGCCGCCTCGGCCGGGGCGCCCTACGCCGGGCGCGTCAGGTGCGCGAACGCGTCCAGGTTCCGGGTGGACTCGCCGCGCGACACCCGCCACGCGTACTCCTTGCGGATCGCGCTCGCGAACCCCAGCTCCAGCAGCGTGTTGAAGGAACCGTCCGCCGCTTCGAGCACCGATCCCAGCAGCCGGTCGATCTCGTCCTCCGTGACGGCCGTCAGCGGGAGCTTGCCGGTGAGATAGATGTCGCCGAGCCGGTCGACCGCGTAACCCACCCCGTACAGCTTGAGGTTGCGCTCCAGCAGCCAGCGGTGCACGCCCTCGGCGTTCTCGTCGGGGTGGCGGATGACGAAGGCGTTGAGGGAGAGCGCGTGCCGGCCGACGCGCAGGGAGCAGGTCGTGGCGAGCTTGCGGATGCCGGGGAGGGTGACCACGTACGCGCCGGGCTCGGGGCTCTCCCACGCCAGTTCGGCGCTCTTCAGCGTCTCCTCGATGATCCGCGCGGTCCGCTGTACGACGTCGACGTCAGCCATGGTGCGAGCGTACGGCAGGGCGGCGCGAGCGTACGGCAGGGCGGGTGCCGCCGCCGTCCCGCCTCCCCCGCCCGTTCAGCGCGTCGTACGGCCGCGGCGCCGGTGGTCGTACAGCGCCGCCTGGTAGACGTCCGCCGTGGCCGCCGCCGCCGTCGCCCAGCCGAAGCCGTGCGCGTGGTGCGAGGCCGCCGCGCCCATCCGGTCGACCAGCTCCGGGTTGTCGATGAAGCCGCGCAGCGCCCGCGCGTACGCCGCCGGTTCGTGGCCGGGTACGAGGAAGCCCGTCACCCCGTCCCGCACCGCCACCGGCAGCCCGCCCACCGCCGCCGCGACCACCGGGGTGCCCGCCGCCTGGGCCTCTATGGCGACCAGCCCGAAGGACTCGCTGTACGACGGCATCACCAGCACGGAGGCCGCCCGGAACCAGTCGGCCAGCAGCTCCTGGCCGACCGGCGGCCGGAACCGTACGACATCCGCGATCCCGAGGCGCGCCGCCAGCTTCTGGAGCCCCTCCGGTTTCGCGAGACCGCTGCCGCTCGGCCCGCCGACGACCGGCACGACCAGCTTCGTCCGCAGCGAGGGGTCCTCTTCGAGGAGTACGGCCACGGCGCGCAGCAGGATGTCGGGCGCCTTCAGCGGCTGGATCCGGCCCGCGAAGAGGGGGACGAAGGCGTCCTGCGGCAGCCCCAGCCGGGCGCGGGCGGCGGCCCGGCCGTCACCGGGCCGGAAACACTCCAGGTTCACCCCGGGGTGGACGACGGCGGGCTTCGCGGGGTCGGCGTCGTAGAAGCGGACGAGTTCGTCGGCCTCCTCCGCCGTGTTGGCGATCAGCCGGTCGGCGGCGCGCACGATCTGGGTCTCGCCGATGACCCGGGCCGCGGGCTCGGGCTTGTCGTCCGTCGCCAGCGCGGCGTTCTTGACCTTGGCCATCGTGTGCATGGCGTGCACGAGCGGGACGCCCCACCGCTCGGAGGCGAGCCAGCCGACGTGGCCGGAGAGCCAGTAGTGGGAGTGGACCAGGTCGTAGTAGTCGGGGCGCTGGCCGGCCCACGCCTGCATCACCCCGTGGGTGAAGGCGCACAGCTGCGCGGGCAGCTCCTCCTTGTTCAGGCCCTCGTAGGGCCCGGCGTCGACATGCCGTACGAGCACTCCGGGGGCCAGGTCCACCACGGGGGCCAGGCCGCCGGTGGTGGCCCGGGTGAAGATCTCCACCTCGATGTCGATGGCGGCGAGACGTTTCGCCAGTTCGACGATGTAGACGTTCATGCCGCCCGCGTCGCCCGTCCCCGGCTGGTGCAGCGGGGAGGTGTGGACGCTGAGCATGGCGATGCGGCGCGGCTTGCGGTGCTGGCCGGGGCGCCGGAGACGGGGCGGCCCCACGAACGTGCCGGCGATGCGGGACACGTACTGGCTCACGTCCGCTGTCCTCTCGCTGGGGACCCGGGAGCAGACCGACTGATCCGGGAGCACGACGACGGGAGGGTTGTCACGCCCTCTCCGAAGGGCGTGAACAGCGGAACGCACCCCTTCATTTCCGCTTTGCCAAATCGTTACCCTTGGTGCCTCAACCATCACCCCGGGCAGCCGGTACCCGACGCCTCCGGTGCCGACGCCCTCCGCCCGGTCGTCGGGGCCCGGTCGCTAGGCTCGCTTCCATGGTGTCCCCGTCCCGCCCTCCCCGCTCGGCTGCCCCGGAGCGCGCGGCGCGGGCCCCGGAGCGCGCGGCGCGTGCGGTGCGTCCGGTCGGCGCGGTGACCCGTGGCACCACCCACCAGAACCGGCTGCGCCGCATGGACCGCTGGATCGCCGCCGTCCACGGCCCCGCGCTGCGCCGCGCCGCCGACCCCGTGGTGGTGGATCTCGGGTACGGGGCCGCCCCCTGGACCGCCGTCGAACTGCTGCGGCGGCTGCGGGCGGCCGAGCCGCGTACGGAGGTCGTCGGCGTCGAGATCGAACCCGCCAGGGTCGCCGCCGCGCTGCCGTACGAGAGGGACGGGCTCCGTTTCCGGCACGGCGGCTTCGAGGTCCCGCTGCCCGACGGCCGGCGCCCGGTGCTGATCCGGGCGGCGAACGTGCTGCGGCAGTACGACGAGGACGAGGTCGCCGCCGTCTGGACCCGGCTGTGCGCGCGGCTCGCGCCGGGCGGGCTGCTGGTGGAGGGCACCTGCGACGAGATCGGCCGGCGCCATGTGTGGGTGGCGCTCGGTCCGGAGGGGCCGCGTACGGTCACGTTCGCGACCCGGCTCGGCTCGCTCGGCCGCCCCTCCGACCTGGCGGAACGGCTGCCCAAGGCGCTGATCCACCGCAACGTGCCGGGCGAACCGGTCCACGCGTTCCTGCGCGACTTCGACCGGGCGTGGGCCGCTGCGGCTCCGTACGCGTCGCTGGGCGCGCGGCAGCGCTGGATCCGGGCCGTACGGGACCTGTCCGCCGACTGGCCGCTGACGGACGACGCGCGGCGGTGGCGGCAGGGCGAGGTGACGGTGAACTGGGCGGCGCTGGCGCCCGGTTCCTGACCCGGGGCGGAGTCCCGGACACAGCCCCGGACGGCGGAGCCCCGGACGCAGCCCCGACGCGACCCCGACGTGCCATGAGAGGCAACCCGCGCCGCTCTTTCCCCATCTGCCCTGTCGAAGCTGCCCCTTTGACTCCGCGCCCCTGCCTCCGCCGACCCTGTCTCGTTGCCTCCGCCGACCCCGCCTCGTTGCCTCTGCCTCCTCGGCTCTGTCTCTTTGAACAGGAACATGGCACGATCACCACAGGGGAACGCGTTACTGACAGTGAGTCAGTTGAAGCCCTGGTGCGCGAGGCGGGGCTTGGTCCGGAGGGGGAGTCTGTGAACCGACGTCGCTGTGCCGCTGCCGCGACCAGCCTGGCCTGCGCGCTGGCCGTACTGGCATCGCCGGACCTGACGCTCCGGGCATACGCCGCGCCCCCGCCCGCGCCCGTCGGCTCCCCTTCGCCCGTGGCCCCGCCGCCGGTCGAGCTGCCGCCGGGGATGTCTGCCCCGTCACCCTCCGGTACGAAGTCCGGCACGAAGTCCCTCGAAGACGTACGCGAGGAGATCGAGGAGCTGTACCAGAAGGCCGCCTCGGCGACCGACGCCTACAACCTCGCCGACGAGCTGGTGAAGAAGCAGTCCGCCGAGGTCGTCGATCTGGCCGGGGACCTGGTCGGCATCCAGCGGCGCATCGACGCCCTCAAGGCAAGCGCGGGCGCCGCCGCCCGCGCCCAGTACCGGGACGCCGGACTGCCGCCCGACGCCCGGCTGATACTCACCGGCGACCCCCAGCTGTTCCTCGACGGCATGGGACGGATCAAGCAGGGCCAGAAGGCCACCAGCGATCTCCTCCTCGAACTGACCCGGCAGCAGGAGGACTTGAAGACGTACGCCGCCGACTCCAGCACGCACTGGCAGCAGCTCAAGGCCGCCAGGGCGAAGAAGGAGAAGGCGAAGAAGGAGATCAAGAAGCGGATCTCCGCCGCGAAGAAGCTCGAAGCGAGCCTCGCCGAGAAGGACCGCAAGCGGCTCGCGGCGCTGGATCGCGCGGCGGCTCAGCGGGCCCAGACGGCATGGCTGGACTCGGGGGCCGTCCCACTGTCCGGGTCGGCCGGGTCCGCCGGGTCGGCCGGGTCTGTGGGCGGGGGCGCGAGCGAACAGGGCGGGAAGGCCATCGAGTTCGCGATGGCGCAGATAGGCAAGCCGTACGTCTGGGGCGGGGCGGGACCGTACTCGTACGACTGTTCCGGGCTGACCTCGCAGGCGTGGCTGGCGGCCGGCCGGCCCATACCGCGTACCTCGCAGGAGCAGTGGCGCCTGCTGCCGCGCGTGGACATCAAGAACATGCGGCCGGGCGATCTGATCATTTACCACTCGGACGCGAGCCATGTCGGTATGTACGTCGGTGACGGCCAGATCGTGCACGCGCCGAGGCCGGGACGGAATGTGACGTTGGCGGGCGCGGGATCGATGGTCATCCTCGGGGTCGTACGCCCCGACAGATAACCGGGACGGCAGGCGATCCGGACGACAGACATTCCGACCGGCCGGCAATCCACCCAAAAGCACATGGAAGCGACGCCACAGACATACGGCGCGTCGCCGTGCCGCACCCGCACCCGCACCCGCACCAACGCACGTGATGTTTGTCATGGGCACCGGTGCCCGAATAGCGCGCGATGCCTGACGGGATACGGCATATGACGGCGGCGCTTCGCCCGCAGACCATTCCGCTGGGGCGGCGGCTACCGCTATGGTCCCCGTCTGGTGGGGCGTCGACCGTCGCTCCCGCCGTGCCCTCGGGGGGAGGGAAGGAAACCCAGACCGATGCCCGCACCCGTACCCGTACCGCGGCAGCGCACAGGACCGGCGGCCGACGGGCGACCGGCCGAGACGCGACCGACCGAGACGCAGCCGTCCGGGGCTCAGCCATCCGGGGCTCAGTCATCCGGGACCCGGCCGACACCCGAAAGGGGCACCGCCGCGGCCCCCGCCAAGGGCGGCGAACTCACGCTCCTGGTGATCGAGGACGACCCGGCGGGCGACTTCACCGCGCCCGAGCCGCCGGACCAGTCCGACCAGCGGGAGGGCAGCGGTACGCGGCTGCGGATCCGTACCGCCCGTAACCTCATCGAGGCGGAACGGCTGCTCACGGACGACATCCACTGCATCCTGGTGGATCTGGCGCTGCCGGGCATTCCGGGGATGGACGCGAGCGACGGGCTGGCACCGCTGAAGCACGTCCTGCGGCTCGCGCCCCGCCATGCCGTACTCGCGCTGGCGGCGGAGGGCGACGCCGAGCGCGCGGCGGCGGCCGTACGGGTCGGCGCGCAGGACTATCTCTTCCGCGACGAGCTGGACGGGCGGCTGCTGAGCCGCGCCATCCGGTACGCCGTCGAGCGCAAGCGCGCGGACATCGCGCAGCGCCAGCTGACCGAGTCGCGGCTGCGCGCCCAGGAGAACGCCCGGCTGGAGCGCGGCCTGCTGCCCACTCCCCTGCTCCAGGGCTCGGACCTGCGGTTCGCTTCCCACTACCGGCCGGGGCGGTCCAGGGCGCTGCTGGGCGGCGACTTCTACGACACGGTCCGCACGCCGGACGGTACGGTCCACGCGATGATCGGCGACGTCTGCGGCCACGGCCCGGACGAGGCCGCGCTCGGCGTGGAGCTGCGGATCGCGTGGCGGGCGCTGACGCTGGCGGGGCTGTGCGGCGACCGCCTCCTGTCGACGCTCCAGCAGGTGCTGGAGTACGAGCGGGAGAGCGAGGAGATCTTCGCGACGCTCTGCACGGTCGACATCACGCCCGACGGGCGGCGGGCCGGCCTCTGCCTGGCGGGCCACCCGTCACCGCTGGTCACGCGCAAGGGCCGGGCGGCGCAGCTGCTCCCGTACGAGGAGGGCGGCCCGGCCCTGGGGCTGCTGCCGCGCGCCCGCTGGCCGCGCAGGCAGGTGGAGCTGGGCGGGGTGTGGAGCCTGATGATGTACACGGACGGGCTGATCGAGGGCAGGGTCGGGGTCGGCTCGAAGCAGCGGCTGGGCCAGGAGGGCATGGTCGAGATGATCAACGACCAGCTGGCGAGCGGGCTGAGCGGCGACGACCTGCTGGAGGCGGCGGTGGCACGGGCGCGCGAGCTGAACGGCGGGGAGCTGACCGACGACGTGGCGGTGCTCCTGCTGGGCCGCGGCGCGTGACACTGCGGCGGCGCGTGAGAAAACCGCGGGGCGTGAGAGCGCGGGGCGTGAGACCGCGGGGCGTGAGACCGCGGCACATGAGCTGCGGCGCCGCGTAAAAGACCGCGGACCGGTCCGCTGCCTCAGCGCCCGCCGTTGTAGGGGCCGTACGGGCCGTCGCTGCTGGAGCCGCCGCTGGGACGTCCGCCGCCGGAGACCGCCTTGATGGCGGGCCGTACGTCGACCATGAAGACGATCGTGGCGACGAGGCCGGCGATCCGCAGGAACATCATTCCCGGGATGAGCAGGTCCACGACGACCGTGAGACCGAGAATGATCAGCCAGAACATCTTCGTCTGCTTGTCGGCCGCTCGGTACGCGTCCTCCCGGGCCGTCGCGGCGAAGAAGAGCGCGACGATGGCCAGGACGACCATGGCCAGGCTGAGCAGGCCGAGGATCGAGCTGAATCCCGCCATCAACATGCTGAAGCACCTCCTGAATAGTCCGGACCGAACAGCCAAGGTACCTGGACAACGGGCCGGACACCGTGGAGGTGCCCGGCCCGCGTGAACACTTACGAACACTCACGGGGCAGGAACGGCTACGGAGAGCCGCGACCGGGAACCGCTGTTCGGCGTTGCTCGGCCTTGCTCGGCCTTGCTCGGCCTGCCGGACCGACCCCGGCCCACCTGACCTACTCGGTCTCGGTGGCGGCCTTCTTCGCGGCGGGCTTGCGCGGGGTGGCCTTCTTGGCGGTGGCGGGCTTGGGCTCCGCCTCGGCCTTGACCTCCGCGTCGGCCTTCGGCGCGGGGGCGGGCGCCGTGGCGGGCTCGGGCTCGACGGCGACGGCGATCTCGGTGATCTCGTCCGCCGCCTCGCCCCGCCAGGACCGTACGGTCTGCTCGCCGCGCTCGGCGACCTTCTCGTACGTCTCGCGGGCCCTGACCGCGCACTCGGCGGCCACGCCCACGCCGCGCAGCGCCAGATCCTGGGCGGTCTCGCCGAGCTTCTTCAGGTCGGTGTCGATCGTGCCGATCACCTCGGTGAACTTGGCCTGCACGGTCGCCTGGGCCTCCTTGGCCTGACCGCTGACCTTGTCCTGCACGGCCTTGGGGTCGGAGTTCCGTACCGCCTCGATCCGTCCGGGCGCCTCGGCCCGCAACTGCTCGATCAGCCCGGGCACCTTCTTCGCCTGCTCGACGGCCAGCTCGGCCGTACCGGCGGCGAAGTAGAGGGGCCTCGGGTCGGTGAGGGTCTTGCGCAGGTCATCGGTGATGGCCATGACTGTGTCCTCCCGGATCACTGTGAGGGTGGTGTGGCTGCTGGTCCGGCGGGCGGCGCGTCGGGACCCGTACGGCCGACGGCCCCGCCGTCACCGCCGTCGTCACCGTCGGCGGCCGGCGCCGGTTCGGCATCGATCGCGTTCTCCTTGCGGAACGAGTCGTAGATCTGCAGGAGCACCTGCTTCTGCCGCTCGTTGATCGAGGGATCGGCCAGGATGACCGCACGTGTCTCCAGCTCCTCCCTCTCCCGCTCGTCCAACATCCCGGCCTGCACATACAGCGTCTCCGCGGAGATCCGCAGCGCCTTGGCCAACTGCTGGAGGATGTCGGCGCTGGGCTTGCGCAGCCCGCGCTCGATCTGGCTCAGATACGGATTCGACACCCCGGCGGCATCGGCGAGCTGGCGCAACGACAACTGCGCGGTGCGCCGCTGCTCGCGCAGGTACTCGCCGAGATTGCCGACGTTGAGTGATGCCATGCCCACCATCCTGCGCCCGCTTGCTAACTTTTGCAAGCACGCGCTTGCAAAAGTGTTCCATGCCACCTCACGTCGCCCCGCCTGCCTCTGTCACACAGCGAGCCGCCCTTACCGTCCCGCAGGGGGGATCGCACGGGTGCTCACGCGCTCGGCGTTCAGGATGGCTGGACTTGGTCGAAGAGGGCGAGGGCTTCGGCCGGGTCCGGGCTCACGAGGCGTTCCAGACCGGCCGTCGTGATCTTCGCCCACCTGCCGGCCCGTGCCCACATCCGTTCCTCGAAGGCGCGGACGGCCTCGTCCAGGTCTCCGGGGCCGGTGGCGATGTCTCCGGGGCCGGTGGCGATGGACTCGGCGAGTTCGGCGCCTTCCAGCATCGCGAGGTTCGCGCCCGCCCCCAAGGGGGGCATCAGGTGGGCGGCGTCGCCCAGTAGCGTCACCCCGGGGACGTGGGTCCAGGTGTGGGACACGGGTAGGACGTAGAGGGGGCGGTGGACGAAAGCGGTGCCGTGGCGGAGGAGGTCGAGGACGGGGGCGGCCCAGCCGTCGAACAGAGCCAACAGGCTCGATCGCACGGCCTCGACGTCGGCCAGGTCCACGTTCGTGTGCCGTTCCAGCGGCGCGCGGAACTGGGCGTACACCTTGACGTGGCCGCCGCCATTGCGCTGGGCGACGAGAGCCCGGTTCACGCCGTACACAGCCACGGAACCGTCTCCGACCAGGCGGGCGAGGTCGGGGTGGCGGATGTCGACGTCGTCGAGGGAGGTCTCGACCAGAGTGACGCCGGTGTAGTGCGGCGTCACCGGCGAGACCGCCGGGCGGATCCGGGACCAGGCGCCGTCCGCGCCGACCACGAGGTCGAACGTCTCCTGTCGCCCGTCCGCGAAATGGACCCGTACGCCATCCCGGGTCCCCGGCACCACCTCCGTCACGCCCCGGCCCCACTGGACGTCGAGAGGGCCGAGCAGCAGGTCACGGAGTTGCCCGCGGTCGATCTCGGGATTGGCCCGGTCATCCGGACGAGGTCGCCAGTCGCGCAGGACGGTCCCGTCCGCGTCCAGGATGCGCATGGCCTGCCCCTCGGGGCGGGACAGCACCTGGAACTCCGCCAGCAGCCCCGCCTTGTCCAGCGCGAGCTGGCCCAGCCCTTCGTGCAGGTCAAGCGTGCCGCCCGGGGGGCGGGCTTCGGGGGCGCGATCGCGTTCGAGGACGGCGACGGGGCAGCCATGGCGGTGCAGGACGCGGGCGAACGTAAGGCCGGCGGGACCGCCCCCGACCACGGCGATGCGTTGTCTCATGTCGATACACTGTATTGCCAATATGCAGCGTATCGCAACGGTACGGTTGTGGCCATGACTGTGTGGGACCGGCCGGAGCCGCCGACTCAACCCGTACCGCTCGACCGGGAGCGGATCGTCGCCGCCGCCATCGCGCTGGCCGACGAGGGCGGGCTGGAGGCCGTGTCCTTGCGCAAGGTCGCCGCCCGGCTGAACGCCGGACCGATGCGGCTGTACGGATACATCTCCACCAAGCAGGAGCTGTTCGACCTCATGGTGGACGAGGTCCAGGCCGAGATTCTCCCGGTGGAGCAGCGCGGTGACTGGCGGGAGGCGCTGCGCGTCCTCGCCCACCGCACCAGGCAGGCCGCTCTCCGCCACGAATGGCTGGCCGACCTGCTCGGCGGCCGCCCGGCCCTGGGCCCGAACGGCCTCGCCGTGACCGAGGCCACGCTGGCCGCCCTCGACGGCCTCGCCGATGTCGACACCGTCATGCGCGCTGTCGAGACCGTCAGCGCCTACTTCACCGGCGCGATCAGGCGCGAGATCGCGAACCTGCGGGCCGAGCGCGCCACGGGCCTGTCCAAGCACGACTGGCAGCGCGCCCACGGCCCGCATGTGACGAACATGCTGGCCACCGGCCGTTTCCCGGCGCTGGCCAAGGCCGTGTACGACGGTACGGACGTGGACGCCGAGGCGTCCTTCGCGACCGGCCTGGACTGGGTCCTCGACGCCGTGGCCGCCAAACTCACCCGGCCGTCTGGGTAACGCTCAACTCGTCCGCGTCCCCCGCCGCGCGAGGACCCGACCCGTTGCGCGATCAGCGCTTCGGGACATGTGCGTCAGGCGGTCAGGCCGGCGCTGATCAGCCAGATGTGTTCGCAGGTCGAAGACGCCTTCCGCAACTCCTCGCGGGACTCCTGCGAGGCGTGGTAGAAGGTCCGCTCGATCATCCAGCACAGGGCGCGCGCCATCGCCGACGCCTGTTCCGGTCCGGAGCCGGCCTGCACGCCGGCTCGTTCCAGGACGGCGGTGATGGCCGTACTGAACAAGTCGGCCGTACGGCTCCACAGTTCACCGATCTCCGGCACGGTCAACGACAGGTCGATCGCCGTGCGCATGACCAGGCCGTGCTCGTTCCACAGCTCGACCGTGCGCCTCATGGCCGCCGCGACGGCCCGGCGCGGCTCGTCGGTCTCCGCGGTGACCCGGGACCGCTCCCACAGGTGTTCGACGGTCCGGGCCACGAGTGCTGTGACCACTTCTTGCTTGGAGCCGAAGTAGAAGTACAGGGCGCCGCGGGTGATGCCCGCGCCCTGGGCGATGTCGCCGACGGTCATGGCGTCGTAGCCCTTTTGCGACAGCAGGGCTTCGCAGGTGTCCAGAATGGCCCGCTCCCGGACATCGCCCTTGCGTTCGGTGGTGCGTCGGCTCCGCGCGGGTTCGTGGCCGGGCATCAGAGCTGTGCGCCCTCGGCGAAGTCGGTCGTACGGGAGAGCGTCTCCCATGCGCGGATGTCCTCGTCCACGGCCGTGCGCGCGGCGGCGACCAGTCGCAGCGCGTCCGAGCCCAGGACGAGGTGGGCCGGCGGCCGGTCGACCGACGTGATGTGCACGAGTGCGTCCCCGGCCTTGGCCGGATTGCCCAACTGGTTCCCGCTGGCCCTCTGCCGCGCTTCACGGATGGGGACGAACAGCTCGTCGTAGTCGTCGATGGACTGCGCGGCGCGCGTCATGGACCGTCCGGACCAGTCGGTACGGAAGGAGCCGGGCTCGATCGCCGTCACGTGGATCCCGAACTGCGCGACCTCCTTGCCCAGTGCCTCAAGCATGCCTTCCAGGGCGAACTTGCTGCCGCAGTAGGCGGACAGGCCGGGCACGGCCATGAGCCCGCCCATGGAAGTGACGGCCATCAGGTGTCCGCGGCGGCGTGCGCGCATGTGGGGCAGGGCCGCCCGGAGGGTGGCCACCGCGCCGAATACGTTGACCTCGAACTGCCGCCGCACCTCGGCCAGCGGAGTCTCCTCGAAGGTGCCCTCCAGGCCGTAACCGGCATTGGCGACGACGACGTCCAAAGGACCGACGCTCCGCTCTGCCTCCGCGACCACATGCGAGACGGCGTCGTCGTCGGTCACGTCCAGGATGCGGCCGTGCGCGTACCCGGGTTCGATCTCCTCGAAGGCCCGCAGGTCCTTCTCCGAGCGGACCGTGCCGACGACGGTGTGCCCGGCGGCCAGGGCGGCCTGGGCGAAGGCACGCCCGAGGCCCGTGCTGACACCGGTGATGAGCCAGTTCTGCTGCTGCATTGCTCCTCCAATGAGGACTCGCATGGAGCCGGATGCTCCCTCGTCTCAAAATCTACACCACGTCGATTTTTTTCATCATGATGTAGACAGTGGCAAGCGCGGAGGCGTGCGCCGACCCCCTCCCGGAAACCCGTGGCACGCGCCTACCACCTTGCGAAACGATGAAGCATGCACCCGGATGGCTGGCACCTCACCGAAGATCTCGACGACTTTCTCGCCCGGGCCGGAGACTTCCTGCGCTCGCGCCCCGCCCTGCACAACACGCCGCTGACGGTGATGGAGAGGCTGCGCACACTCGGGCCGGACGCCTACGGCGCCGGAGCCACCGTGTTCGGCCGGCTGGAGGAGGAGGGCGAGGTCCGCGCCGTCTTCTACCGCCTTCCGTCCCGCGGCATCGGACTCACCCGTCTCACCGCCGAGCAGGCCGACGCCCTCGCCGCCCACTTGGCCGCCCTCGGGCACTCCTTCCCGTACGTCAGCGCGGAGCGCGGCACCGCCGCCGCTTTCGCCGGGGCCTGGCAGCGGCACACCGGCGCGACGTCGGCAGTCGGCGTACGGATCAACCTGTACCGTCTCGGCACGCTCACCCCACCGGAGCCGCTCCCGGAGGGCCGGGGGCGGCTCGTGGGCGAGCGGGACCATGAGCAACGCGTGCGCTGGTGCGGGGAGTTCTGCGCCGCCGTCGGGGAGGTCCCCTCCGTGGACGCCGAATCCTGGGCCGGCTCGCGCTTCGCCGACCGGCACTTCACGTTCTGGGAGACCCCGGACGGCGCTCCCGTCTCCATGGCGGCCGCCACCACGATGGTCGCCGACATGGTCCGGGTGGACCCCGTCTACACCCCGGCCCATCTCCGGGGCCGGGGCTACGCGGGCGCCGTGACGGTCGAGGTGACCAGGGCCGCGCTGGCCGCGGGCGCCACGGACGTCGTGCTCTACGCGGACCCGAACAACCCCACCAGCAACGCGCTCTACCAGCGCATCGGATACGTCCTGCTGACCGACTGGGCCACGTACAACTTCTCGTACGCCACGCCGGACACGCCGGACGTCGGTCAGTAGCTCCGGAGGCTCCCATGACGGCCGCGGCGAGCGTCGCGGGGACCGGCGGCCCTCCCCGCCCGCGCCCGGAGCCGCTCGGGTGAATCGCCCCGGGGGGAAAACTCCCGGGGAGCCGGCCGCGCCCGGGGCCGCCCCTGGGGCCGCACCCGGGGCCGACCCCGGGGCCGACCCCGGGGCCGCCGCCGGGGCGACGGCCGCTGGTCACCCCTGACGGCGGGCAGGTTGGGAAGATCACCAGCTGATGGCGTCGTCCATCGACTGCTGCCAGTACGTGACCGTGAGCGAGTCGTCGATGTAGACGCCCTTGGCGGGCAGCGAGGGGCGGGCGCCCTTGCCGACGCTCTCCGAGCCGGAGCGACCGTAGAAGTAGACGGCCAGGTCCTTCTCCGTACGACCGTGCGCGCCGCTGCCGTCGGCGGCGGACAGGTTCACGGAGGCGTAGCCGGACTCGCCCGGCTCCAGCGTGACGACGGCCTGCGGCTGGGACTCCTCGATGACCGGCGGCACCGCCTGGGCCTCGCCGAAGCGGACGGCCGGGTAGTAGTACAGGTAGCAGGTGTCGCTGCCCGTGTTGGTGACGGTGAGGAGCATGTGGTTGACCGGGCGGTTCAGCGGGGCCGCGACGGTCTTGGTGTTGGAGCCCTCGCAGGTGACCACCTTGTCGGAGGAGGCGGGGGCCTTCGAGGCAGGGGCCTTCGTGGCAGCGGCGTGCGCGGCGGAGGTATTCGAGGCGGCGGCGTGCGCGGCCGGCTTCGAGGTGACGGCGGCCTGCTTCGCGTCGTCGGAGGAAGAGCCGCTGCCGGAGGATCCGGAGGTGGACTCCGCGGACTTGGCGGAATCCGTGGACTCCTTGGACTCCTTGGACTCCTTTGACTCCGTCGTGACGGAAGAGGCGCCCACCGACGCTCCCGCGTCGGCCACGCCCATTCCGTCACCACAGGCGGTCAGGGAGAGCGTGGCGAGCGCGACGGTCGCGGCGGCGGTCAGAAGGCGGGTGCGGGAGTTCCGGATGCTGGACATGTGGCTGTGGGCCCCTTCGGTGTTCGGGTGGTTGCGGTGCTTGGATGACCGAAGCTTGTGGGGTGATCTGTCCCAGCCGCCACGCGCAGCGGGGAGTTCGGGACGCTGGAACGCTGGAACGGGCTCTGACCAGGGGAACCGCGGCACCCCTGGAACGCGTGGATGGGACGTGAAGGACGGTGGAACGAGTGTCGGAGGCGACAGGGGGCATGGCGACGGACGGGTTCGCGGCGCTGCTGCGGGAGCTGAAGGACCGCTCGGGGCTGAGCTACGGGGCGCTGGCCAAGCGGCTCCACATGAGCACATCGACGCTGCACCGCTACTGCAACGGCACCGCGCTGCCCGGCGAGTACGCACCGGCGGAGCGCCTCGCGCGGGTGTGCCGGGCGACGCCGCAGGAGCTGGTGGAGCTGCACCGGCGCTGGATCCTGGCAGACGCGGCACGAAGGACCAGGCCGGACCAGGCCGCGGCGGAGCAGGGGGCCGCGCCGGCACCGAGCCCCGCCGCGGCCACGGACGCAGTCACGGACGCAGCACCTGCCCCCGACTCGGCCGTCGCAGCGTCAACACACGAGGAGGACGAGGGGGACGAGGCGGACGGGAACGACGAGCCGATTGTCGTTGACGTACCGCACGAACCCGCCCCGCCACGGCGTCGCCGTAACGCGCTGGTCGCCTCCGTCGCGGTGGCCGCCGTGCTGGGTGCCGTGGTGCTCGCCGTCAATCTGCCCTTCGGCGGAGGCGGGGGCGGGAGCGGGAGCGACGCGACGGACCCCCGGGCGGCCGGTGCCACCGGCACGGCGGACGCCGGAGAGCCGTCAGCGAAGGACACCGCCGCCCCTTCCCCTTCCCCCTCCCCGAGCGGAAAGAGCCCCGGCCCGTCCGTCTCCCCCGTCGAATCCGGCAGGGTCGAGCCCAGCGCCTCGCAGGGCGGCGGCAAGCGGAGCGCGGCCGGGCCCACCGACGGCAGCGGGGCCGAGCCCGGCAGCGGCGGCGTGGCCGTACCGCTGAACGTCGCCACCCGCCCCTACGTCTACGACAACCCGTGCAGCCAGCACTTCCTCGTCGACAGCGAACCCGAGCAGGTCGGCCCGCCCGCGAACGAGCAGGACGCGCCGCGCTGGGCCGCCGCCTACGGCGCGGTCTCCTCGGGGGAGCAGCGGGTCGCCCTGACCGTCCAGGGCGCCGGGCGGGACACGGTCGTCCTACAGGCGCTGCACGTACGCGTCGTCGCCAAGGGCGCGCCGCTCGCCTGGAACGACTACGAGATGGGCAACGGCTGCGGCGGTGGCGTCGACACCAAGTCGTTCGACATCGACCTCGACAACGGCAGCCCCACGGTCACCGTCAAGAACGGCCAGCGCGACTTCCCGTACAAGGTCAGCGAGTCCGACCCGGAGGTCTTCTACGTCACCGCGCACGTCAAGGCGCACGACGTCCGCTGGGATCTCAGCCTGGACTGGACCAGCGGCAGCCGCCACGGCACGGTGCAGATCAACAACGCCGGCACCCCGTTCCGCACGAGCGCCCGCGTCGGCCGACCGGAGTACGTCTACCCGTTGGGCGGCAGCGAGTGGATCAAACCGGGGAACTGACCGGACTCGCGCGGGCCGTGCGGGCTGTACGGGCCGTGCGGGCTGTACGGGCCCGTTCGGGCTGTACGGCTGCCCATAAGCCCGTTAAGCCCGTAACGCGTAGTGCCATGGTGTCCTCCTCGGACGTTCGCCTGTTCGGCGTGAAGACACCGCCGGGCCCGCGCGGGTGACATCGGGAAGGTGACACGGGACCGGGGCCCCGGTCCGGGGCCCCGGCCACTTTTTTGTGGGTACTTGTCGGTGGGTGCCGACGGGGAGAGCCTGGTGGTGGGCGGTCGGACGGCCGCCGGATCCGGGTGCGACGGGGGTTACGGAGTGGCCGAGGCGGTCGCGGGTCAGGAGGCCGGTGCGGCCTCGGCGAGCTTCTCCAGGCGGCGGTGGCCCCAGTCGGACACGGGGGCCAGCGCCTCGGAGAGTTCGCGGCCGAACGCGGTCAGGGAGTACACCGTCCTGAGCGGCAGCCCCTCGTGCACCTCCCGGTGCACCAGTCCGTCGGCCTCCATCTCGCGCAGCGCCTGAGTCAGCACCTTCTCGCTGAGGCCCGGCACCTCGCGGCGCAGTTCGCCGGGGCGGCGCGGACCGGACTCCAGCAGCCAGAGCAGGACGGTCTTCCACTTGCCGTCGATCACGGCGATCGCGGCGGTCACTCCGCAGACATCCGTGTCCCGGGCCCGGCTGCGCGTCATCCTCGCCCCATTCGTTTTCATGTGTCGATTTACCGATTCTCAAAGGGAGTTGGAGTATGTCTCATCCCCATGAACAGTCTGCCGCCACCGCCGTCACCGTGCTCGGTCTCGGGCCGATGGGCCGGGCCCTGGCGGGTACGTTCCTGGACTCCGGTCTGCGGACCACGGTCTGGAACCGGACGCCGGGCAGGGACCGCGAGCTGGTCGAACGGGGCGCGGTAGGCGCACGATCGGCCGCCGAGGCGGTCGGCGCGAGCGCTCTGACCGTGGTCTGCGTGGTCAACTACGACGCGGCGGACGCCGTACTGCGACAGGACGCGGTCACCGCCGCGCTCAAGGGGCGCACGGTGGTGAACCTGACCGCCGACACCCCCGACCGGGCCCGGGACAGCGCGGCCTGGGCGGCCGGGCACGGCATCCGGTACCTGGACGGCGCGATCATGACGCCGAACACGACCGTGGGAACGCCGGACGCCGTGTTCATCCACAGCGGCCCGGAGGACCTCTACCGCGAGCACCGGCCCGTACTGGACGCGCTGGGCGGCAGCCACACCCACCTCGGCGAGGAGATCGGCCGGGCCGCCGCGTACGACGTCGCGCTGCTCGACATCTTCTGGACCGCCATGGCGGGGTACGCGCACGCCGTGGCGCTGGCGGCGGCGGAGGGCGTCACCGTGCGGGAACTGGCGCCGTTCGCCCAGGGGATCGCCGCGATCCTCCCGCCGGTCTTCGCACAGAGCGCGGCGGACATGGAGAGCGGCGGCTTCTCCGGCGAGGGCAACCCGCTCACCTCGGCGGTGTCGTCCATGGCCCATGTCGTCCAGGCGTCCGAGGCCCATGGCATCGACGCGGGCGTCATGCGCGCGGCCGAGGGCGTGGCCCGCCGCACCGTCGGACTCGGGCACGGCGCGGACGGGTTCATCCGGGTCGCCGAGGTCCTGGGCCGCCGCTGAGGCGAAACTCCGGGTGTCGCTCCCTCAGTGAGCAAGGCGCTCAGCCGGACCCGGCCCTCCCGGGCCTCCCGGTCCTCCCGGGCCTCCCGGGCCTCTTGCGCCAGACGAGGACATCGGTGCTCGGCCGGCGTTCGGAGAAGAGGCCCGAGGAGGGCGAGGCCGTCCGCAGGAGCCGGTCGAGGTCCGCGTCGAAGTCCTCCTGCCGGGCGCCGAAGAGGTGCGGGGCGGAGGAGGACATCGAGAAGACCCACGCGCGGACATCGTCCCGGCCGCGTTCCAGCGCCTGTCCCCCGGGCACGACATGGCGCTCGGGGCCGGCGAAGCCCGCTCGGCCGAGTACGGCGTTCTCGCCGCTGGGCGTTCCGTACGGCAGTACCCCGTGGCCGGCTCGTCGGACCGGGCCCAGGTACCGCCTGATCAGCTCGTCGATGGCGGCATAGGGCACCGGCGGGTGCGGGAGCCCGGCGACGGAGCGCGTCTCCGTCTTCAGGTCCGCGATGTGCAGCAGGACGCCGCCCGGCCGGAGCATGTCCTTGACGGTCGCCGCCACCAGATCGCGGTCCATCCAGTGGAAGGACTGCCCGAAGGCCGCGACGGTGAACGTGCCGAGGCCACCGGACAGATCCCCGGGCAGGTCCTGGGGCTCGTCCCCGGGCAGCTCCTCGGCCCGGCCCCCGGGCAGCTCCTCGGCCCGGCCCCCGGGCAGCTCCTCGGCGCGGGCCCGTACCCATCGCGCCTTGCCCGCCACCCCCGCCTCGGCGGCCCGGCGTCCGGCCTCGGCGATCATCCCGCTGTCCGGGTCGACCCCGACCACCTCGCCGAACAGGTGCGCCAGGCCGAGCGCGAGCGTGCCGGGCCCGCACCCCACGTCGAGGAGCCGGCCCCGGCCGTCCAGCGCCAGTACCTCGGCGAGCACGTCAGCGAGCCCGGCCGCGTACGGGAGCCTCCCGCGCGCGTAATAGGGGGCCGCCCCCAGGAACAGCGTGTCGTCCCACTCCCACCCCTCGGGCATACCCGCCGACCACCTCTCCGCGCGGACCGCCGCCCCGCGCGCCGGTACTCCTGGCTGAAGAGTCCGATCATGCCGGAGCGCGGCGGGCCGGCGCGCCCGCGGCCGGTGGACGCGGGGTCGGCGCGGCCTCAGAGCCCCGCACTGGCCGGGCGGTAGGTCAGCACCTGTACGCCGGTGGTCCCGGTGACCGTGGAGACCAGTTCCAGCGGGCGGAGGGTGCCGTCCTCGGGGAAGATCTTCTTGCCGCCGCCGAGGATGACGGGCATGAGCATGAGGCGCAGCTCGTCGACCAGGCCCTCGTGGAGGAGGGTCCGTACGAGGGTGGGGCTGCCCATGATCAGGAGGTCGCCGCCGTCGGCCGCGTGGAGTTCGCGGATGCGGGCGACGGCGTCCTGACCGGGGATGAGGGTGGTGTTGTGCCAGGTCGGGGCGGGGTCGTCGTTCAGGGTGGCGGAGACGACGTACTTCTTGACGGTGTTCATCCGGTCGGCGAACGGGTCACCGGCGCGGTCCGGCCAGGCCGCCGCCATGGTCTGCCAGGTACGGCGGCCGAACAGCAGGGCCCCGGCCCCGGTGAGCGCGTCGGTGACGGCGCTGCCCACGGCCTCGGGGTCGAAGTACGGGTGCGTCCAGCCGCCGTGGACGAAGCCGCCGTCGGTGTCCTCGTCCGGTCCGCCCGGTGCCTGCACGACGCCGTCCAGGCTGATGAACTCACTGACCACGATGCGCATGGGACTCGCTCCACTTCCTCAGTTCGGGTGTACGGCATTTCGGGTGTACGGCAAGGAAGACCGGCGCGCCACCCGAAAGTCATCGCGTCCGGCCGCCCGGCCGCCCGGCCGCCCGGCCGCAGGTCACCTCAGACTTCCCCCGCCATGCCGTCCCCCGCTGTGCCTTCCCCCGCTGTGCCTTCCCCCGCTGTGCTGCCACAGCGAAACCCACTGGTGGGCGGTGAGGTCCTTGGGCAGAGCGCGGTGTGCGGCGGGGTGGTGGCGCAGCCAGGCCCGGAGGGCGTCCCGGTCGAAGCGGCCGGTGCGCTCCAGGATCTGGCGCAGGCCGTTGCCCCTGCCGGTGAAGACCTGCTTGACGAAGTCCTGGTACGGCCCGCGCTCGACGGCCGGCGGGTCCGTTCTGCGCCGCATCGTGAGCAGCCCGCCGTCGACCGAGGGGACGGGGCGGAACGACCGGGCGGGGACGCGCGAGCGCAGCTCGAACTCGTACCACGGCCACCAGGCGGCGGTCAGCATGCTGGCGCCCCCGACACCCGCCCGGCGCCGGGCCACCTCCCACTGCACCAGCAGTACGGCGGTGTGCCAGTGGTCGGCGGCGAGCAGGCGCTTGACGATGGGGGTGGTCACGTGGAACGGGATGTTCCCGACGACCACGTGCGGGTGCTGGGGCAGCCGGTGCCGGAGGATGTCGGCGCAGACGACGGTGACGTTGCCGGGCGTACGGCCGTCCAGGCGCCGGGCCCGTTTCGGGTCGATCTCGACGGCGGTCAGCGGGCGGCCGTGGCGGCTCAGCGGCAGCGTGAGGGCGCCTTCCCCGGCGCCGATCTCCACGATGGGGCCGCTGGTCCGGGCGACGAGTCCGTCGATGTCGTCGATCACTGAGCGGTCGACCAGGAAGTTCTGGCCGAGTTCGTGCCGTCCGCCCTGAGGGGCCTGGGCGTGGGCCTGGGTGGCGGGCTGGGCATGGCGACGGGGGCGTGAAGAGGAATGCGACATGTGCGTACGTGCTCCGCGAGGGGATGTCCGGAGCCGGGCAGCGGAGAGCGCCACACCGGCGATGACCCGATATGCGGCGGAGCTGGTCGAACGCGAAGAACGAGAAGGACGAGCCGGCCGCTAGTGCCGCGACCGGCAATGTTTGCCCCGAAGGAGCGCCGTCCGGTGCGTGCGATCGCAAGGCGGCCGGAAGTCCTTGTAGCGGAGCTACCAGGGCTTTTGGCCAACGCGGCGAGCGTGCGTGCTGGGCGGCGCGACGGGGCAAAGCTTGCCGAGGGGCACTAGGAGCGGCGCATCCTTACGAAGCACGTGCAGTTCATGTCCGGCACCCTATCGACGGGGGCCGGGTGGGCGCTCGGAATTATCGGCGGCCGTCGGCGTCGCTGCCGTGGCCCCGGCGAACTCCTCGGGAAGCGGCCGGCTGTGCACGACGTCCAGGCGCGACACGGCCCGGGTGAGGGCCACGTACAGCCGGTGGCGGCCCCGGGCCTCCGCCGCCTCGATGTCCGCGGGCTCCACCAGGACGACATGGTCGTACTCCAGGCCCTTCGCCGCCGTCGCGGGCAGCACCGTCACCCGCGCCGCCGCCGCGCCGGGCTCGTCGGCCGCCGCCGTGGCGATCCCCGCCGCGGTGAGCGCGTGCCGGAGCCGGCCGGCCGCCGGGCCCGCCGCGATGACGCCGACCGAGCCCTCGCGCGCCAGCGCCTCCCGTACCGCCCCGGTCACGGCCGCCGCCAGGTCGTCGGTCCGACGGGTCGTCAACTCGCCCTCCCCGCGCAGCGAACGGGCCGGTGGTACGCCGACGTCCAGCGAGGCCAGCAGCCGGTTGGCGATCCGTACCACCGCGCCCGGCACCCGGAACCCGGCGGTCAGCGGGATCACGGCGGCGTCCGGCCTGCCCAGGTGGCCGAGGAGTTCGGGCCAGGACCGGGCGGCCCACGCGGTGGTGCCCTGAGCGAGGTCCCCGAGCACCGTCAGCGAACCGGACCCGGCGCGCCGGGCGATCGCGCGGCACTCCATCGGGGAGAGGTCCTGCGCCTCGTCGATGACGATGTGGCCGTAGCCCCGGGGGCGTTCGATCAGCCCGGCCAGTTCGTCGAGGAGGACCAGATCGGCCGCCGACCAGGCCAGATTCCGTGCCACCCGCGCGGACACCGAGGCAGAGGGGGAAGCGGAGACCCCCTCCCGCCACGGGCGGTGGATCGCGCGCCGCTCCTCCGCCGTGAGAATCCCCTCGGCCCAGGGATCCGGGTCGGCGAGCAGCTCCGCCAGCACCTCCTCCGGCCCCGTACGCGGCCAGACCGCATCCAGGTACGCGGTGACCGCCCGCGACCGCTCCACCCGCCGCGCCCATGTCGCCGGCCTCGGCCCCGCCCGCCGTTCCGCCCGGAGCTGGAGCGCCCGTACGGTCCGGCCGCGGACGCGCTCGCGGCCGACGGCGTACGGGGGCGCCTCGGCCCGTACGGCGGCCACGATCCCGGCCAGTTCGTCCAGCCCGAGCCGCAGGCGGTACGAGCCGTCGGGCACGGTCAGCGGCTCGGCGGGCGGGCGGATCCGCCCGTACAGCGCGCGGCGCAGCACCTCGGCCATGCGGGCGTCGTGCTTGACGGCGGCGGCGGCCTCGTCGTCCACCGCGCGGACCGGGTGGCACGCGATCTCGTCACCGACCGTCGACTGACGGACGCCGTTCTCGCCGAGCGACGGCAGCACCTCGGCGATGTAGCCGAGGAAGGCGCGGTTGGGGCCGAGGATCAGCAGCCCGCCGCGCTGGATACGGCGCGGGTAGGTGTAGAGGAGATACGCGGCCCGGTGCAGCCCGACGGCGGTCTTGCCGGTGCCGGGGGCGCCCTGGACGCAGAGGGAACGGCCGAGTTCGGACCGTACGAGTTCGTCCTGCTCCGGCTGGATGGTGGCGGCGATGTCGCGCATCGGGCCGACGCGGGGGCGCTCGATCTCCCTGTTGAGGATGGCACCGCCCCGCTCCCCGGGCCCGGTTGAACGCTCCTCGTCCGCCAGGTGCTCGTCCGCCAGGCGCCCGTCCGCCAGGTGCTCGTCCGTCAGGCGCTCGTCCTCCAGGCGCTCGTCCTCCAGGCCGGTCAGCTCGTGCGGCTCCCCCGTGCTCCCGGCCGCCCACCCGAACCGGCGGCGGACGGCGACGCCCTGCGGGTCGCGGACGCTCGCGCGGTAGAAGGCGCGCGAGACGGGCGCGCGCCAGTCGACGACCAGCGGCGGGGCGGCCGGGTGTTCGCCGACCCGGCGGCGGCCGATGTGGTAGCTCTGACCGCCGTGTTCGCCGTCCGCCGGGCCGAAGTCGAGGCGGCCGAAGAAGAGCGGACCGTCCGGTTCGAGCCGCAACTCCCGCGCTTGGCCGCGCAGATGGCGGCCGAGAACCTCGGCGTCGGCTCCGGAGGCGAAGGCGTTCTCGCCGGTGACGACCTGCTCGTGGGCGTCGGAGACCATGCCGGCCAGGGCGGCGCGGCAGCGCTCGTGGTGGGCGCGTTCACGGCCGAGGTCGCTCGCCAGGGCGTGGCCGGGATCAGGAGCGCGGTCGGGATAAGGGCCGGGGCCGGGCGGGCGCGAGTCGGGTGCCGTCATCCCGTCAGAATAACGTAACCGAGTCTCAAATATTACCCAGTAACTAAATCTTCCCGCATGCTGCGCTCACCAGAGACCGAGCCCGGTGCGCAGCTGCCCGAAGGCCAGTTCCGCCTGCTCCACCGCCCCGGGATACACCTCCTCGGCGCGCTCCCCCTCCCTGATCCGCCGCCAGTTCTCCTCCGCGAGGACGCGCTGGACGGCGATGATCTGCCCGGCGCCGAGCGCCCCCGCGATCCCGCCGCCGAGCGCCGTCGCGAGCGCCCCCTCCGAGCGGCGCTGGTACCCGTGCAAGCGGGCGACCAGGCTCGGTGTCCCGTACAGCAGCCGGTGGAACGCGAACACCGTCTCGTCGTCGCTGAGCCCGGTCACCGGGTCGCGCCGCCGCAGCCCGTCCAGGAAGTGGTGGCGCAGCGCGTCGAGCGGGCGCACCCCGTCGGGCCGCCCGGCGACCACCCGGGCGGCCTCGTCCTCGTGGTCGGCGAAGCGGTGCAGGGCCAGGTCTTCCTTGGCCGGGAAGTACCGGAAGAGGGTCGGTTTGGAGATCTCGGCCGCCGCGGCGACCTCCGCGACCGAGACACCGTCGAAGCCCTTGGCCAGGAAGAGGGCGACGGCGGCGTCGGAGATCTCCTGATACCGCCGCCGCTTCTTGCGCTCCCGCAGACCGGGATCGCTGCCGGTGGGACCGTCGCTGCCATCGCCGCTGTCGCTGCCGCGGTTGTCGTCGTCGCCGCTCATGACGACGAGCCTACGCAGCGCTTGACCTCAACCGAACTTCACGTTCGAGAGTTGACGTGAGCGACAGACGGAAGACGGACCGAACGGACGGACCGAAAGGGTGCGATCGGCATGCGCGTAGTAAGGGTGACGGCCTTCGGCGGCCCAGACGTCCTGCGGACGCAGGAGGCTCCCGACCCGGTGCCGGGCGCGGGCGAGGTGGTGGTCGAGGTCGCCGCCGTGGACACGATGTTCGTGGAGACGCAGGTCAGGGCGGGCTGGGGCCTGGAGTACTTCCCGGTGCGGCCCCCGTACACCCTGGGCGGCGGCATCGCCGGTACGGTCCGTGCGGTCGGCGCGGGCGTGGACGGCGGCTGGACCGGCCGCCGCGTCGTGGCCTCCATGGGCATCACCTGCGGCGCGGTGCAGCGTGCGGTGGCCTCGGTGGAGGCGCTGACGCCCGTACCGGACGGCCTGCCGCTCACGACCGCCGCCGCCGTATTCCAGGACGGCGTCACCGCCCTCGCCCTCCTGGACGCCACGGCGGTCGCGGCGGGGACGCGCGTGCTGATCCTCGGCGCCTCGGGCGGCATGGGCACCCTGCTGACGCAGCTCGCGAAGGCCCAGGGCGCGTATGTGGCCGGAGTCGCGCGCGGCGCCCGCAAGACCGCTCTCGTACGGAAGCTGGGCGCGGACGCCGTCATCGACGGTACGGACAGCGGCTGGCCGGGCCGTGCCCGCGAGGCACTCGGAGCGGCGGGCGGTCCGGCAGGCGGACCGCAGGGAGGCGCGGCGGGCGCCGAGGTAGTCCTCGACGGGGTCGGCGGCGCCATGGGCGCCGCCGCCCTCCCCCTGACGGCCGACGGCGGCCGCTTCTCGGCCCACGGCGCGCCGACGGGCGGCTTCGCGGCCGTCACCCCGCAGGAGGCGGCCGATCGCGGGATCCGGCTGCTGACCATCGCCGACGCGCAGATCTCCGAGGAGGTACGGGTACGGCTGGCCGCGCGGGCCCTGGCGGAGGCGGCGGCGGGCCGGCTCCGCCCGGTGATCGGCGCGACCTACCCCCTGGAGCGGGCGGCCGACGCCCACCGCGCGATCGAGGGGCGGGACCTGGTGGGAAAGGTCCTGCTGACGGTCTGATCGGAGAACAGAGAACGGGAGAACGGAGGACGGGAGAACGGATCAGAAGACGTCCGGGCACCAGGGCCGCCCCGGCGTGCGGAACAGCGACTCCGCGACCGCCGCCGCGCCCGGCGTTTCCTCGGTCAGCGCGCCCAGCGCCGCGAGCCGCAGGGCCGACTCGTCGCCCAGATACAGCGCGCCCAGCTCCCTTACGTCCAGGGTGAGTTCGGCGGACTCCGTGGTCGGCGCGCAGCTCGCGCCCGACGGACCGGCGTCCAGCCGGAACCGGCCGCCCGCCAGGCCCGCCTTGTCCCGTACCTCCAGCACCAGCGTGGCCGTGGCGGTGTACGTACGCGCCTCCAGGGCCCGTACGGTGTCGAGGATCCGCAGCCACAGGAAGTCGGCCTGCGTGACGATCCGGGCGGCGCGGGGGTCGGGCAGGAAGTACGGCAGGAGGTCGTCCGGGGCGCGGAGCCCCGTCCGTACCGTCGAGACCCAGTCGATCGAGCAGACGAAGCGCCACAGCGCGCGCTCGGCCGCCGGGGTCACAGCGATCAGCTTGCGTACGGACGCGGTGTTCAGCGGCTGCTTGGCGTCGCCCCAGTGGTCGTCGGAGCTGTACGTCATCAGCCCCTCGATCTCGCCGGCGGCCGAGCGGTAGACCGCGTAGAACGGCTCCGTCCACGGGTTGCCGTTGTCCACGACGCCGGTGTGGACCTCCCACCAGCGCGCGTCGCGGCCGACCGCGCCCGGCTGCGCGGCCCGGACGCGCTCGTGCAGCGCGGGGCCGAACTCCCGTACGTCGGCGCCGTCGACCAGATCGACCCGGCCGCCGTCCTGCGGCCCCGACCACCTCGGGTCCAGCCCGGTGCGGGCCACGTCGACCGACCACTCGGTGGTCCAGGCGGCGGGGCCGAAGCCGTACCGGCCGTAGATCGGGTACTCGGCGGCGATCAGCGTGGCGACGGCGTCGCCGCGCTCCTTGGCCTCCGCGAGATCCGCGCCCATCATGCGGGTGAGCAGGCCGCGCCTGCGGTGGGTCGGCGACACCGAGACGTTGGTGACCGCGTCGGAGGACAGCACGGCCCCGCCGACCACCGTCAGCTCCTGGGAGAAGGAGCGGAACGTGGCGACGCAGCGCCCGTCGTCGAACGCCCCGCGCACCCGTGCCGGGTCACTGTTGGCCAGCCGCCGGGCCGTCACCTCTTCCGAGACGACCGGCGGGCGCAGAAACCCGGTTTCCAGGGCCCGCGCCCAGTTGGGGTACTCGGACTCGGCGACGGTACGGACCTCAAGACTCATGGTCCGCACGGTATGCGCGGGTCACGAGCGACCGCATCCGGTTTTCGACCGCGGTGGCGGGCCGCCCCGGCAGGGCCCGCGCCGTCACCCCGTACGCACGGCGCCCATACGCGCACGGCGCCCGTACGCACGGCAGCCCCTACGTACGGCCCCTACGTACGGTCAGAACGCGGCCCGCACCGCGCCCACCACGTCCGCGCCGCCCAGCAGCGGCGCCCGGCCGATCCGGGCCAGCACCTCGGCCTCCACGCCCAGCAGTTGGAGCGCGCGGGCGAGCACCGGGCCGAGCGCCCGTATCCCGCCGTCCTCGATCTTGAAGGCCAGCGCCCGGCCGTCCGCGAGCGCCACCGCCTGCACGGCCTCCGCGCCCATCTTCGAGAGGGTGCCCGGCACCTCCCGCATCAGCCAGGTGTCGGTACGGCGGGTGCCCGCGACGTACTCGGGGTGCGCGCGCATCGCGTCCGCCACCCGCCGCTCGGCCGTCCCGGGCGCGGCGAGTACGAAGTGCCGGAAGGCGCGGGCGAGGCCGGTGAGGCTGAGCGCCATCAGCGGGGCACCGCAGCCGTCCGTACCGACCACCGGGACGCGCTCCCCGGCCGTCTCCTCGACCACCATCCTGACGAGCTTCTGCATCGGATGCGCGGGGTCCAGATAGCTGTCCCTGGGCCAGCCGTTGATGTCGCAGGCCGCCAGCATCGCGGTGTGCTTGCCCGAGCAGTTCATGGTGATCCGCTCGCGCACACCACCGGCAGCGAGATACACCTCCGCCTCCACCTGGTCGAGCGGCAGGTCCGGCGGCGTCCGAAGGTCGTCGGCCGTCAGTCCGTGCTCCGCGAGCATCGTGCGGACGAGTTCGAGGTGGAACGCCTCGCCCGAATGGCTCGCCGCCGCCAGCGCCAGCCGCTCGTCCGCCAGGTCGAGCCCCGCGCGCAGTACGGCCGCCGCCTGCATCGGCTTGTTGCTGGAGCGCGGGAAGACCGGCGCCTCGGAGTCGCCCAGCTCCAGCTCCACGCTGCCGTCCGCCGCGAGCAGCACCAGCGAGCCGCGGTGGCGGCCCTCCACGAAGCCGGACCGTACGACCTCAGCGAGCACCGGCGGTTCCACGCGCGCGATGGCGTGCGCGCCGGCGGAGACGGTGGTGCTGCTGGAGGTACTGGACATGCTGGAGGTCATCCTCGGCCTTCCGGAGCAGGGCAGGGCAGGACAGGTGGCGTGCGGAGCGCAGCCGTGCGGCGAAACGAACCGTGCGGCGGACGAGCAAACGAGCGGACGGCAGTCGGCCACTTCCCCGTCTACGTCAGCAGGTCGTCCACCTGTGCTTCACCTTCACGGTACCTGCGCGCGATCTCCGCGCTGCAATCGTCCGCCGTCCGCTGCAACTGATGGCGGCGGCGCGACAACTGCTGCTCGTTACGGATCAGTCGCCCCATCGCCGCGTGCAACTCCTCGTCCGTACGCGCCTCCAGGTCCGACAGCTCCACCTCGGCGAGCGTCTCGGCGGCCAGCGTCCGGAACTCCTCGCCGCGCGGCGTGGAGAGCGTGACGTGGCGTGCGGACGAACGGTGCCGCGACGGGGTGTCCGTGAGGATCTCGGAGAGCCGGTCGACGACCGGCGTCTCGGGCGCGGTACGGCACGCCAACTCGGCCCGCAGGATGTCGATACGGCCCTGGAACAGCCGGCGCAGATAGCTGAGATCGGCCTCGTCGCGCTGCGACTCCCGGCGCAGCGCGCGCAGTTCGGCCAGCCGCAGCACGGTGAAGTCGTACGGCAGCGGCGCGGGCCAGGTCTCCCCGCCCGCGGCCCGCTGGACGGGCGGCCCCTCATGACCGGACCCAGGACCGGAACCAGGACCAGGACCGGGACCAGGACCGGGACCGGGACCGGGACCAGGGCGGCCATCGGCCCCGACCCCGACCCCGGTCCCGGCGCCGGGGCCGATGCCCGTCCCGCTGGTCGTACGGGTCGCCGGTACCGGTACAGGTACGGGACCGGGACCGGGACCGGAACCGAGCGGCTGCCCGGCACCATTCGTGCTCATCACGCGTACTTCCCCTCGCTCCGCTGGGGGCTCCCCGCCCCCAGTGCCGGAAGGGGCATCGCTCCGCCGGGAACCGCGGGAACCCCATCCCTCGACCGGTGCGCGCCACGCCCCGCACCGCCTCCCGTGCATCGTGCCACTCCTGCCGCCGCCCATGCGGGCGCTCTGCACCCGTTCGGCCCCCGATAGGTTGGTTCGTATGCGTGCGGTGGTGCAGAGAGTGGACGGCGCGAGCGTCGCCGTCGTGACCGAGTCGGGGACGGAAACCGTCGGTGAGATCGTCGGCGAGGGCCTGTGTGTGCTGGTGGGAGTAACTCACGAGGACACTCCGGAGCAGGCGGAGCGGCTCGCCCGCAAGCTCTGGTCGATACGGATACTGGAGGGCGAGAAGTCCTGTTCGGAGGTGAACGCCCCGCTCCTGGTGATTTCGCAGTTCACTCTCTACGGGGACGCCCGCAAGGGACGCCGCCCCACCTGGAACGCCGCCGCGCCGGGCGCGGTGGCCGAACCACTGGTCGACGAGGTGGTGGCGCGGCTGCGCGCGCTGGGCGCGAAGGTGGAGACGGGCCGGTTCGGAGCGGACATGCGCGTCTCGCTCACGAATCACGGCCCGTTCACGGTGGTGCTGGAGATGTGAGCCGACCGGAGGGGCCGGCGGACAGGCAGCGGACAGCAGTCAACGGCCGGACAGACACCCTCCGGCACCACCGGGCGTGCGTCGGCCGCTACGCCTCCACGACCACTTCCTGGGCCGCCGCCGTGTCCCCGGCCAGCAGCTGCGCGTCCATCGGGACATTGCGCTTGATCAGGGCCAGCGCGATCGGCCCCAGCTCGTGGTGGCGCCCCGAGGACGTGATGAAGCCCAGCTGCCGCCCCTCGGCGCCGTCCGCCGCGAGCCGGACCGGGGTGCCGTGGCCGGGCAGGTGGACATCGCTGCCGTCCAGATGCAGGAAGACCAGCCGGCGCGGCGGCTTTCCGAGGTTCTGGACGCGGGCCACGGTCTCCTGGCCCCGGTAGCAGCCCTTCTGGAGGTGGACAGCGCCGCCGATCCAGCCCACCTCGTGCGGGATGGTCCGGTGGTCGGTCTCGAAGCCGAGGCGCGGCCGGTGGCCCTCGATGCGCAGCGCCTCGTACGCGAGGATCCCGGCCACCGGGCCGTGCGCGGCGGCGTACGGCTCCAGCTCGGCGCGCGGCAGGAAGACGTCCCTGCCGTACGGGGTCTCGCGCACGGCCGCGCCCTCGGGGACCTCGGCGATGGATCCGGCGGGCAGATGGACGACGGCGAAGTCGTCCGTACGGTCCGCGGCCTCGACCCGGTAGAAGAACTTCATCGACTCCAGATAGCCGACGAGCGCCTCCGCCGTCCCCGGCTCCACATGCGCCCAGGTCGTCGTGCCGTCGTCCACGAGGTACAGCGCGTGCTCGACGTGGCCGTTCGCGGTGAGGACCAGCGCCTCGGTGGCCTGTCCGGTCGGCAGCTCGCTCACGTGCTGGGTGAGCAGCAGATGCAGCCAGCTCAGCCGGTCGTCGCCGGTGACGGTGACGACACCGCGATGGGAGAGGTCGACCAGCCCGCCGCCTTCGGCGAGGGCGCGTTGTTCACGGAACAGGTCGCCGTAGTGCGCGGCGACACCCTCGTCCTGGCCTTCGGCGGCGACGGCTCCGGGGAGAGCGAGCAAGGGGCTTGAATGAGGCTGCATGTCCTTCAGCGTACGACCCGGCGGCCCACGACCGGGCTCGCCCGGTGGTGCCGTCGGCTAGGACGCGTCGTCCGCCGCCCGTGCGGTGCACTCCCGGCAGCTGCCGAAGATCGCGAAGTGCTTCATGTCCGTCGTGAAGCCGAAGTCCTCGCGCAGCTTGGCGGTGAACTCGGCCGCGACCGAGATGTCCGCCTCGATCACGCTCGTACAGTCCCGGCAGACCATATGGATGTGGTGGTGCCGGTCGGCCAGGTGGTACGTCGGAGCGCCGTGGCCCAGATGGGCGTGCGAGACGAGCCCCAGCTCCTCCAGCAGCTCCAGCGTCCGGTAGACGGTGGAGATGTTCACCCCGGAGGCGGTTCTGCGCACCTCGCCGAGGATGTCGTCCGGCGTCGCGTGTTCGAGGACGTCGACGGCTTCCAGGACAAGCTGGCGCTGTGGGGTCAGCCGGTAGCCGCGCTGCCGCAGGTCGGTCTTCCAGTCGGTGCTCACCACGCCTCCAGTGTAGGCAGGCGCGGCGGCGGTCCCGACTGCCTGAAGCCGGACTGTCTGGAGCCGGACTACTTGAAGAAGGCGATGCCGTCGTCCGGGAGGTCGCCGAGGTCCTTGGCCCACGCGGCGACCTGGTCCGGGGTGACGATCTTCTTCAGGTGCGCCGACATGTAGGGGCGCAGCGGGACCTCGGGGGTCGCCTTCTCGCCGACCCACATCAGGTCGCTGTTCACATAGCCGTACAGCCGCTTGCCCCCGCTGTACGGGCCGGAGGCCGCCGTGCGCGCCACCGCGTCGGTGACCAGATCGATCTGCGGCTTCTGGTCGGCCAGCTCGCCGTACCAGATCTCCACGACGCCCTGGTCGCGGACCATCACGACCTCGACCTTGCGGTCCTTGTCGATGCGCCAGTAGCCCGACTCGGACTCGATCGGCCTGATCTTCTTGCCCTCGCCGTCCAGCGCCCAGGTGTGCGAGACGTACTCGATGAAGTCCCGGCCGTCGTGGCTGAAGCTGACTTCCTGGCCGAAGTTGGCCTTCTCGTCACCGGGGAAGTCGAAGACGCCGACCCCCTCCCAGTCACCGAGGAGGAAGACGAGGGGGACGAGGTCCGGGTGCAGGTCGGACGGAATCTCGATCATGAGAGCAGCTCAGGCGATCTGTAGGGGTGAGGTGGGCGGACCAGCGGTCACCAGCGGTCAGGAGATCAGCGCTGGCCCTGGTACAGCTTCTTCACGGCCAGTCCGGTGAAGGCGAGCACGCCGACACAGACGAGGACCAGCAGGGTGGAGAAGAAGATCTCAAGCACGGGTGCTCCTCGGACGAGCGGTACGAGCGGTAGGGGCCGGGGCCCAGCCTAATGGGTGGGCGCCCGGCCCTCTCGTCGAGGTACTCCGAGGTGGTACGGGGCTGCTCGGCCGAGACCGCGGCGCCGGGCCGCCCCCGCGGTCTCAGCCGAGCAGCTGGTTCTGGAGGATCACCGTCTGATGGAAGGGGACGGCGGGCGTGCCGCCCTTCTTCTCGTGCACGATCAGCGCGAGGGTGTCCCCCGCGACGACGTACGCCTGCCTGACCTGGGTGGCGCCGTACGGTTCCGGCTCCTGGAACACGTACGCGTCGGTGCCCTGAACGGCGTCCGCCGCCGCCTCGGGCCAGTCCTCGTCCAGCTCCGTCTCCCGCGCAGCCGTCAACGGGACTCCGGCGTCGTTCGCCGGGTCGATCTGCTCGTAGAAGAAATCGAACGTGTGCGCGTTCCCCTGGAAGTGCAGCAGGTAGATCCGCGCCTCGGTGCCGTCGGGCATGGTCCAGCCGCGGGCCGCGATGTTCCGTACGGAAGCCTCGCGCAGCGCCGTGCGCAGGCCGGTCCGCCGTTCCTTCTCGTATTCGGCCGTGAACCGCTCGGTGCTCACCCAGCCACCGGACAGTTCCTTGTCGGCGGTGGCCCCGGCCGGGGCCGGAAGCAGCAGATCGCGGGGGTCCGCGTAGTGGATAGAGGCGGGGTTGTCGTCGTTGAAGGGGCGCGGCGAGCCGGCGGGCAGCGCGGGCAGGGACAGCTCGGGGTAGTCCCAGCGGCCGTCGCTCACGGTTCCGAGCCCGGGCACGTCATCGCGCTCCATCCCGCTGATGCCGTACGCCACGCCGCTGCCGAGACCGGCGAAGACGGCGAGGACGACGGCCCAGCGGGTGACCGCGCGCAGAACGCGACGGGGCGGCTCGGGCGGCCGGGGGCCGGCGTCGGCGTCGGCTTCCGCCGGGGAGGGAACGTCCGGCGAACCCTCCGGGGAGGCCGCGGGCTCTTCCGGAGAGGAATCCGGAGAGGAAGAAGGGGAAGTCTTCTGCTCGCTCATATGTAGTTCCCCGGGGATTCGATGTGGCGGAGCTGCTTGTTCACCAGTTCGGCGACGGCCTGCTTGTCGAACTTCTTCGTGCCCTCCGCATTGACCGTCAGGCCCAGTTCACCGTCGTAGGCCACACAGCTCATCGACTTGATGCCGCCCATGAGCTCATCGACATCCTTGGGCGGCAGAAAGCACTTGGCCTTGTCACCTGCGCCGACGACGGGCCCCTTGCGCATCCACAGTGCCTGCGACCGCGCCGAGTACCAGTCGCGTACGGTCGCCCGGTCCGTCATGCGGGTGAGGGTGATCTGCACGATCGTTCCCGACTGCCGCGCGCGGTACGTGCGGAAGGCGAGCCCCTGAATGCCCGCCTTGTCGATCTCCTCGTCGATCTCGCCGCGCGAGGACGGGAGGTATGCGCCGAAGATCTTCTTCAATTGGGCCTTCGCCTGCCTGGCGGTCAGTTCACTGTCATTGCCGTACTCCCCCGCGTCCGGGCCGAGAACGTAGCCGCGCGGGACCGGCAGCAGCTTTTGGGTGAGGGCGCCGTCCGTACGGCCCTTGCCCACGGGGTCGGCCGGGTCCGTGCCCGGCTCGGCGTCGGTCTTGTCCCAGACGACCGTGGGTACGGTCCGGTCGGCTCCGTCCACCGTGATCCCGATGAACGCGATGCCGCCGCCGAGGGCGCCCACGACGAGGAGGGCGGGCAGCACGGTCCCGAAGAACCGCCGGAGGCGCGTTGCGGGCACGGGCTCGGCAGGGTTCTCCGCCGCGGCTGCGTCTTCGGCTGCGGCTCCGGCTCCGGCTCCGGCTCCGGCCACGTGCTCGGCCACTGGTACGTCCTCGGGCACGGGCTCGGTCACGGGCTCGGCCACTGGCCCGTCCTCGGCCACCTGCTCGGGCGCGGCGTCGGCCGCGCGCTTGCCGTCGTCGTTCACAGGCGCTCCAACTGCCGCTCGATCAGGGTCGCGATGTCCTTCTTGGGGATGGGCTCGGCATCGAAGAGGTTGACGATCGCCACCACGTCCCCCCGCCGCGCGGCACCGACCGCCTGATACGGGTACGGCGCCTCGAACTCGGAGTCGTCCCCCGCCTCGTAGGTGAAGTAGCGACCCGTGACACTGCCCTTGACGGGGTCACCGGCGTATCCGGCCTCTTCCTGGTTGAAGTACGTCGTGCTCTCCACCCACGCGGCCGCGCCCAAGTCCGTCATACCGGGCCGGAACTGCATCAGGACCACATTGCCCTCCCCCTCCCCCCGCTCCCAGGAGCGGGCGGCGATCCGGCGCACGTCGCTCGCCACCAGCCAGTCGAATGTCGGCTCACCCACACCGAAGTAGGCGGCGTACGCGGAGGGCGACAACCAGCCGTCGTTGTCCCAGTCCGCGAATCCCGCACGGCTCCCCGGGGGCGCGCTGATCAGCAGCTTCCGCAGATCGCCTTCGACTCTGACCTGGCTGTCCCGCGCCGCGCCCAGCGCCTTCGCCGCCTTCCCCGCGGGCAGCGGCTTCGCCGGATGGGCCAGCCCCGGCTGCCCCAGCGCCGGCAGGGGCGTCGGCGCGCGGTCGGCCTGTATCGCGTATCCGGTGGCCGTGCCGGCGACGAGGCCGAGTACGGCGGCGGTGGCGATCAGCAGGGCCGTACGGCCGCGTCTTCGGTTCTTGGATTGCACGTTCGCTGTTCCCCCCACGCAACGGCCGTCGGACCGTCATCGGTTCTGCGGCGCGGGCGGGTTACCCGCGCGCCCCAGCGCAGACCGACGGCGACGGGCGGGGGTTGCGCGGCGGCGGATTACGATTCCGCATATGCAATCCGCGAAGAAGCTCGTGATCAAAGTGACCGCCGGAGCCGACGCCCCCGAGCGCTGCTCCCAGGCCTTCACGGTGGCGGCGGTCGCCGTGGCCAGCGGGGTCGAGGTGTCGTTGTGGCTGACGGGCGAGTCGGCGTGGTTCGCGCTGCCGGGGCGGGCGGCGGAGTTCGAGCTGCCGCACGCGGCGCCGCTGCCGGAGCTGATCGAGTCCATCCAGGCAGGCGGGCGGATCACCCTGTGCACACAGTGCGCGGCTCGGCGCGGGATCGAGGAGAAGGACGTGCTGGCGGGGGTGCGGATCGCCGGGGCGCAGGTCTTCGTCAGCGAGATCATGGCGGACGGCGTCCAGGCGCTCGTCTACTGAGGCAGCGGGCGCGGGCGCGGGGCGTCCCAACGGGCGCCCCGGCGCCCCGGCGCTCCTGGGCCCCGGAACCCCTGATCCCTAGCGGCGCTTCCTGCGTTCCAGCTCGTCCAGCCAGCGCTCAGACTTCCGCGTCTCGCGGGTCTCCGGGTCCTCCGGCGGCTCGTCCCACCACCGGTCGTCCTTGTCGCGCGTATTGCCCACGATGGCGGCGATCGGCGGGAGCAGCAGCGCCACCACGCACAGCGCGATGGCGGCCGGGACCGACCAGATGCGCACGAAGGTCCAGGCGGAGACGAAGAGGACCAGGCATCCGCCCATGATCAGGAAGTAGCCGCGACGGCGCCGCGTGTACATACCTCCAGCGTACGACCGGAGGCCGCCGGGACGGCAGGAAAAAACGGCACGGAAAACGGCGCGAAGGACCGTGCCCCGTCAGTGGAAGCGTCCAACCCCCTGGGGCACGGCCCTCCGGCCGGTAGTACGTGAATCAGCGGCGTGGAACTCAGACCGCGATCGCGACCTCGGAGAGGCCACCGGTCTGCGCGACGACCGTACGGTCCGCCGAGCCACCCGGGACGAGGGCGCGTACCGTCCACGTGCCCTCGGCCGCGTAGAAGCGGAACTGGCCGGTCGCCGAGGTCGGGACCTCGGCGGTGAACTCGCCGGTCGAGTCCAGCAGGCGTACGTAGCCGGTGACGGGCTCGCCGTCACGCGTCACGGAGCCCTGGATGGTGGTCTCGCCGGGCTTGATCGTCGAAGCGTCCGGGCCGCCGGCCTGTGCTCCACACATACTGTTCAGTCCTTCTGTCGCAGGTCGGGCGGGATTACTTGTTGGCGCCGAGCTCGATCGGCACGCCGACGAGGGAGCCGTACTCGGTCCACGAGCCGTCGTAGTTCTTGACGTTGTCCACGCCGAGCAGCTCGTGCAGCACGAACCAGGTGAGCGCCGAGCGCTCACCGATGCGGCAGTACGCGACGGTGTCCTTGGCCAGGTCGATCCGCTCGTCCACGTAGAGCTGCTTCAGCTCGTCGTCCGACTTGAACGTGCCGTCGTCGTTGGCGTTCTTCGACCACGGGATGTTGCGGGCGGACGGGATGTGGCCCGGACGCTGCGACTGCTCCTGCGGGAGGTGCGCCGGGGCGAGCAGCTTGCCGCTGAACTCGTCGGGCGAGCGCACGTCGACCAGGTTCTGCGTGCCGATCGCGGCGACCGCGTCGTCACGGAAGGCGCGGATCGAGGTGTCCTGCGCCTTGGCCTTGTACGCGGTGGTGGCGCGGGTCGGGACGGCTTCGACCAGGTCGCGGGAGTCCAGCTCCCACTTCTTGCGGCCGCCGTCGAGGAGCTTGACGGAGTCGTGGCCGTACAGCTTGAAGTACCAGTAGGCGTAGGAGGCGAACCAGTTGTTGTTGCCGCCGTAGAGCACGACCGTGTCGTCGTTGCCGATGCCCTTGGCGGACAGGAGCTTCTCGAAGCCCTCCTGGTCGACGAAGTCGCGGCGGACCGGGTCCTGGAGGTCGCTCTTCCAGTCGATCCTGACCGCGTTCTTGATGTGGTTCTTGTCGTAGGCCGAGGTGTCCTCGTCGACCTCGACGATGACTACCTTCGGGTCGTCGATGTGGGCCTCGACCCAGTCGGCGTCTACCAGGACGTCACTGCGGCTCATGCTGTTCTCCTCCGGGGCAGTGTGCGGCGAGATGGTGCTGTGTGCGGTGGCTTCGGGGATCGGACGCGGTTGCGGCCCGTGCTCTCCGGGCACCGGCCCGGCGCGTTCGGGCCGGTGACGGCCCTGGGGCGGCTGGGCGGGGTCCTGAGCTGCGGCTCGAAGGGCCCGGGGAAGGGGCGGGGGGGGGAACGCGAACGTCCCGCTCAGAGAGTGCGACAGAGCATGGCGGCGACGCGGCACAGGTCTACTGCCCGCCGCTTCGTGAGGTCCGCCTGAAGCTTCATATGACCGATCGTAGGTACGTCACGAGGGCCATGTCACCGCCGTGTCGCATTCTGAGACGCGATCATCCACATGTCGAGACGAAGACGGACCGAACGCGGTACGGGACGATGGTCCGAACGGCCGCCGCCGCCCGTACCGCCTCCCTCATCCTGCCCGCATCTGCGGAACGGACACCTCGTCTCACGATCCGGCCGCCTGTTCCGGCGGGGCCCGTCAGCCGGTCAGCCCGTCAGCCCGTCAGCGAGACGTTCGTCCCCGTGCCCGAGAACCGCAGCCCGGTCTCCGCCGCGTCCACCTTGTCGAGCTTGACCGTCGACGGCAGCCCGTCGATCTTCATGTCGTAGTCCACCAGGTCGCGCAGCTGGCTGTCGAAGCCCGGAATCGGCAGCGTGGGCAGGGTGGCGGCCTTCAGCCGGACGGTGTGGCCGTTCACCAGCGAGACCGTGCTGTAGACGCTGAGCTTCTCGCCGTCCAGCAGCGACTTGAACGGGGCGGGGATGGTGACGCCCGCGCCCTCCGCCACATCGGCCAGCGAGCCCGACAGCTTGACCTGGCTCTTGGCCGCCCGGTCGGCGCCCGCGTACCCGACGCTCACGCCCTTCGGCGCCGACTGCTGGAGGTCCGCGTACGAGATCCGGGCCGAGCCGTCGGCCTGTCCCGCCGTCGCGGAGGAGAAACTGCTGTCGACCCTGACGTCCTTGAGGACCGCCTTGACCTCGGTCACCTGGATCGTGCGGCCGTCCACGGTGGCGTTGACGCCGCCGAGGCCGATCTCGATCTCGTCCAGGGAGGAGTTCAGGACCTGGGTGAGGAAGGGGAAGCCCTTGATGGAGACCTCGGGGTCGGAGCTGAGGCCCTGGCTCGACTTGATCTTCTCGGCGACCTGGCCCTCGGCGAAGTACACGGCCGCCCGGTCGGCGGCGACGAAGAGCCCGCCGAAGATCACGACGAGTATCAGCAGTATTCGCAGTGCGCGCATTGCTCGGTGTTCCCCCACCCTGGTCGGTCATGACCTCGGCCGGTCATGTGCGTACACGTACGTGTGGGTGCACGTACGTACGTGGTCCTGGCGCCGGCCCCGCCCGCGACCATGACCGTGAGCGTAACTCCGGCGGGCGGTACCCGGATTCGGATACCGCCCGCCGGAGTGATCGATCCCGTCGGTCCCGTCGATCCCAGTGATCGACGTCCGGCGGAGGCAAACGGTTCCCGCCGGCCGCTTCCGGCCCACACCGGCTTCCACCGTCAGACCAGTGCGCGACCCAGCAGGTAGACGGCCGGTGCGGCGGCCGTGAGCGGCAGGGCCACCCCGGCGGTCATGTGCACGAAGCGCGACGGGTAGTCGTAGCTCGCCGCCCGCAGCCCGATCAGCGCGCAGACCCCGGCGACCAGTCCCAGCACCGCGCCCCGGCCGCTGGTCAGGTCGTCCGTCATCCCGCCGACCACGAGACCCGCGACCATGCCGGCCAGCGGAGCGGCCACGAGGGAGACGGGCCCCGGCAGCGGCAGCGCGCGGACCACGGTGGCCACCGCGACGGCGATCGCCCCGACGACCACGGCGGCCGGCGGTGCCGCCAGGTGCCCGGCGGCGAGGATGGCGAGCGCGGCGGAGGCGACGGCGGCCATCAGGCCGGCCATCCGCTCGTCGCCGGTCGCGGGACTGCGCAGCTGGAGGACGACGACGAGCAGCACCCACACCCCGAGCGTGCCGAGGATCGCGGCGGCGCCGCTCTCCCGGCCCGCGGCGAGCAGCGCGACATCGGCGACGACGCCGCCGAGGAACGCGAGCGCGATGCCCTGCCGGGCCGGCCACATGCCGTTCAGCCGGAACCAGCCGGCGGCCGTGACGGCCTGGAGCAGTACGAGGGGCACGAGCAAGCCGTACGACCCGAGGGCCGCGCCCCCGGCCAGCAGCAGCCCGAGCAGCGCGGTCAGCCCGGCCGGCTGGATGCCGGGCGGAATGATCGGCGAGCGGCCCTCGGCACGGGCGCGCTGGGCGTCGGTCATCCGGGCGCTGCCCAGGGTGGTGGGCGTGCTGTACCCGCTGGTGTCGACGGACCCGCCCGCGCCGGGCGGCGGGGGCGGCGTCGTCGGAGCCTGCCCCGAAGCCGAAGCCGAAGCCGGAGCAGGGGCATGGGCCGGGGCATGGGCCGGAGCCGGAGCCGGGGCCTGCGGGGGCAGATACGCGGTGTCAGCCGCCGCGGCGGCCCGCGGAGCCTGCTGGGCCTGCTGGGCCTGCTGAGCCTGCTGGTACGCCTGCCCCGGAGCCTGCCCGGCCCCCTGGTCCGGCACCGGTCCCGACGCCTGCGGCCGGATCTGCGGCTGGTACTGGGTGTCCCAGGTCTGCCCCTCCCACGTCTGCGCGGCGGGGACCTCCGGCTGTCCCTGTCCCGGCCCCTGCCCCTGTCCCGGCTGCTGGGGCTCCGCCCAGCCCTGCGGCCCGGAACGCGCACCCTGGCCCTGGCCCTGCCCCTGGCCGTACGGATACTGCTGATCGTTGCTCATATGCTGCGGTTCACCCTCCTGCGAACGGCGGGAGCACCTCGACCGTGCCGCCCTCGGCAAGGCGTACGGTCTCATGCCCACGGGTACCCACGGGGTCGCCGTCGACAAGGAACGAGGATCTGCGGAGTACCCGGACCAGCTCGCCGGGGTGCCTCACCCGGGCGGCGTCCAGCGCCTCGGCGAGATTCTCCGCCGTGTACGGCTCCTCCGCGACTCCCGCGGCGGCCTTGGCCGCAGCCCAGTAGCGGATCGTGCCCGACGCCATGTCCGTTCCTCTCCTCCCCGCGCACCGCCGCCGGCACCGGCACCGGCCCGTACACGTGGGCGGCCCGTGTCACCCGTACGCCCGTACGTACCCCTCTCCTCCCCATGATGACGGAGAAGTTCCGCGCCTCTGTGCGCCCCCTGTGCCCCGCATCACGCGAAACCTTCCGTACATGGCTCGTACACCGCCCCGATGCGGCGCTTACACCAGGCACACGCAGGGCAAACGTGGCTCTTTCGACCCTCGGGACGCGGCCCCGAACACCCCGCGCCCGACGCCGCGCGCGCCCGGCCAAACACGTGATCTGCGAGATTGCCCCTCTCCACCGGAACACAAGTGGGTTATTCTCCTGTGCAGAGGATCCGGGCAATGTAGCCCCCGGGTCCTTTTGTGTTTCCCGCCTGTTGTTACAGACAGATGACACAGACGGAATTCGCAGACACAAGGAACAGCTCGGACGAACAGGTTCGAGAACGCGGACCCCCGGGGCGCGGGGCCCGCACGCAGGACCGGCAGTACCCAGCAGTGCCGCATACGTCCTCGCAGGGACCGAGGAGGAACCGACGTAATGGGCAAGCGAACCGTGAACGACAACAGTCCGACCGAGGCAGGTGGGCGGCGATGAGTTCTCTGCTGCTTCTGACCAACGCACTCCAGCCCTCCACGGAGGTGCTGCCCGCTCTCGGACTTCTGCTCCACAATGTGCGGGTGGCCCCCGCCGAGGGGCCCGCCCTCGTCGACACCCCTGGTGCCGATGTCATTCTGATCGACGGCCGCCGCGACCTTCCGCAGGTGCGCTCGCTCTGCCAGCTGCTGCGGTCCACCGGACCCGGCTGCCCGCTGATCCTCGTCGTCACCGAGGGCGGCCTCGCGGCCGTCACCGCCGACTGGGGCATCGACGACGTCCTGCTGGACACGGCGGGCCCGGCCGAGGTCGAGGCGCGGCTGCGGCTCGCGATGGGCCGCCAGCAGATCTCGACCGACGACTCCCCGATGGAGATCCGCAACGGCGACCTCTCGGTCGACGAGGCGACGTACAGCGCGAAGCTCAAGGGCCGGGTCCTGGACCTGACCTTCAAGGAGTTCGAGCTGCTCAAGTACCTCGCGCAGCACCCCGGCCGGGTCTTCACCCGGGCCCAGCTGCTCCAAGAGGTCTGGGGCTACGACTACTTCGGCGGTACGCGAACGGTCGACGTCCACGTACGGCGGCTGCGCGCCAAGCTCGGCGTCGAGCACGAGTCGCTGATCGGCACCGTACGGAACGTGGGATACCGCTTCGTCACCCCGGAGAAGCCGGAGAAGGCCGAGCGCGCCGCCGCCGAGAAGCCCGAGCAGCGCAGCGGCGCCGGGGCCTCCTCGCCCGAGGACCGCGATGACGCGGTGGTGGCAGCCGTGGAAGAAGCGGTGGAAGAAGCTTCCGTACGCCCTGCCAAGAGGTAGGTCACCCCGCGTAGACTGCCGCGCGTGGCCAAGGTGACGCGGGATGATGTGGCACGACTGGCGGGTACGTCGACTGCGGTCGTCAGCTACGTCATCAACAACGGACCCCGGCCGGTCGCCCCGGCCACGCGCGAGCGGGTGGTCGCCGCGATCAAGGAGCTGGGCTACCGCCCGGACCGGGTCGCCCAGGCGATGGCCTCGCGGCGGACCGACCTCATAGGGATGGTCGTGCCCGACGCCCGGCAGCCCTTCTTCGCGGAGATGGCGCACGCCGTGGAGCAGGCCGCGGCCGAGCGCGGGAAAATGGTCCTCGTCGGGAACTCCGACTACCGGGACGAGCGCGAGGTCCACTATCTGCGTGCCTTCCTCGGCATGCGGGTCTCCGGGCTGATCCTGGTCAGCCAGGGTCCGAGCGAGCGCGCGGCCGCCGAGATCGACGCCTGGGACGCCCGGGTGGTGCTGCTGCACGAGCGGCCGGAGAACATCGACGACGTCGCCGTCATCACGGACGACATCGGCGGCGCCCAGCTCGCCACCCGCCATCTGCTGGAGCACGGCCATCCCTATGTGGCCTGCCTCGGCGGCGTCGAGTCGACCCCGGCCGTCGGCGACCCGGTGGCCGACCACGTCGAGGGCTGGCGGCGGGCGATGCTGGAGTCCGGGCGTTCGGTGGAGGGCCGCCTCTTCCAGGCCCCGTACAACCGTTACGACGCCTACCTCATCGCGCTCGAACTGCTCGCGGGCCCCGACCGCCCCCCGGCCATCTTCTGCTCCACCGACGACCAGGCCATCGGCGTCCTGCGCGCCGCCCGCGAGCTGCGCATCGACGTGCCGGGCGAGCTGGCGGTCGCCGGCTTCGACGACGTCAAGGAGGCCGGTCTCACCGACCCGCCACTGACGACGATCTCCTCCGACCGCCCCGCGATGGCCCGCGCCGCGGTGGACCTGGTCCTGGACGAGGGCCTGCGCATCGCGGGCTCCCGCAGGGAACGCGTGAAGCAGTTCCCCTCGGCCCTGATCCTCCGCCGCTCCTGCGGCTGCGCGTAACCGCTGCGCTCAGCGGCTGTGGCCCGCCCCGTCCCACGCCCGAAGACGTCATCTCGCTTGGTTGGGTGGGCTGTTGGCCGTGGCGGGGACTGTTGAGCGGCTGGTGCCGGACGAGTTGTGGGAGCTGTTCCAGCGGGTGGTGGCGGAGGCGCCGTCGCGGCCTCAGGGTGGCGGTCGGCGTCGCCACGGTGACCGGGAGGTCCTGGCGGCGATCGTGTTCGTGGCCACGTCGGGCTGCACGTGGCAGCGGCTGCCCGCGGCGTCGTTCGGGCCGTCCGGGGCGACGGCCCACCGACGTTTCGCCGAGTGGACGAAGGCCAGGACCTGGTGAGCACGCCGCGGCGGACGTGCTTGAGGACCATCACAAAGGAGATCTGGTCGGGGTCGATCCGCTCACCGTCGGCCGGTCCCCTGGTGGTAGGGCCAGGTGGTGTCCTGCGAGTTCCCGAAATGCCCTCACCAACTGGTTGTGGTCGCCGGCGCGGGTAACCAGGACAACGTGACTGGGCGTGACGCCCTTCAGGGGAACAGTGGTGAGCCCGGGGCGCAGGCGGTTGAGGTACTCGCCGGCGGGGACGATCGCGACGGCCTGCCCGGCGGCGATGTGCTCGATCTTGTCCTCGACGTCCTCGACGAGCGGACCGTCAGGTGCGGGACGTCCGCCGGGCCGAGGATCGATGCGCCAGAAGGCGTTCCAGCCCGGGTCGGGCACCCGGGGCATGGGTTCGTCGGCTATGTCGTCGAGAGTCACGAAGTCCCGGTCGGCCAGGGGGTGGCCGAGGGGAACCACGAGGATCCGGGACTCCTCGCGCAGGACAGTGACCTGGAGGCCCTCGGTGCGCAGTGGCAGCCGGGTCACCACCACGTCCGCCCGGCCGTCGAGCAGTGCCTCGCGCGGTTGGTTCCACGGCAGGTGCACGGCGCGTACCTCCGTGTCCGGGTTGCGGCGACGCAGTTCGACGACGGCCGGAGTGACGATGAGGTTGGTGGTGTAGCCGACGGTGATGCGCTTGGGCTGGGCGGCGGCCCAGGCGTGTGTCATAGCCCGGGCGGCGGATTCCAGCAGGGTCCGGGCAAGCGGGAGGAAGGCCTCACCGGCCTCGGTCAGCTCGGTGCCTCGCGGGGAACGGTCGAGCAAGCAGGCGCTCATCTGCCGCTCAAGACGCCGGATCTGGCGGCTCAGTGAGGGCTGAGTGGTGTGCAGGGCGTCGGCGGCGCGACCGAAGTGACGGTGCTCGGCGACGACGGTGAAACAGCGGACCAGTCTCAGATCCAGGTCGGGGAATGTCGGTGGCACGTCGGGCATGCCTGAGCCTACCTCCGGGCGGGGCGAAAGCATGCCGCGCACGCCTGTGAGCTGGGGCGATACGTGACGAGTATCGCTCGGTGCGGAACATTCATTGGCCGGTGGGCAGGCGGTGGACGCAGACTGAGGATCAGCGGCCCGGCCGGCCCCCGGTACCGCACTGCTTCCTTTTTCGACTCACCGTCCGATCGGAGTCGCACCATGTCCTCACCTGCCGTCCTGATCACCGGAGGTACCAGCGGAATCGGCAAGGCGACGGCCGAACTGCTGCATCAGCGGGGGTACCGGGTGATGGTCACCGGACAGAACCCGGACACCCTCGCGGCCGCGAGGAAGGAGCTGCCCGAAGATGTCGTCGTACTCCGGGCGGACTCGCGCTCAGTGTCCGACACCGACCGCCTCGCGTCCGAGGTCCGCACGCGCTTCGGCTCACTCGACGCCCTTTTCCTCAATGCCGGGATCAATCGTGCCGCGCCGCTGGAGGCGGTCGACGAGGCAACCTACGACGACGTGTTCGCGATCAATACGAAAGGGCAGTTCTTCACGCTCCAGCGGACACTGCCGTTGCTCCGTGACGGTGCCTCGGTGATCTTCACCGTGGGTATCGGCGCGATCCGTGGTATCCCCGGCGGGAGCCTCACCGCCGCCAGCAGAGGGGCCCTGCTGACGATGGTCCCCTCATTGGCCATCGAACTGGCTCCCCGGCGCATACGCGTCAACGCGGTGAGCCCGGGAGCCATCGAAACCCCGATCTGGTCGAAGTCGGGCCTCTCTCCGGAGGAACTCTCGGCGGTCGCCGAAAACATGGCCGTCCGCATCCCCTTCGGACGTATGGGTTCAGCCCGCGAGGTCGCCGAAACCGTGGCATTTCTCGCCTCCGACGCCTCCGGCTATGTGACTGGCCAGAACATCACCGTCGGCGGAGGCAGCGGAATCGCGGCCTGAACATCCCTCCACCCACCCGTTCGGCAGCACAGGAGAAAGTCACCCATGGACATCATCGACGCACAATTGCATCTGCCACGGCCCTGGTCGCAGTGGGCACACGGCGACGAGTCGTACCCGCACCTGCTGTCCGAGGTCGTCCTCGCACAGATGGACGCGGCAGGCGTGGACGCGGCCGTCCTCGTCAGCCACCCGGACGTCGCTCCCGTCGAGTGGTGCAAGGCCGCGGTTGCCCGGCACCCCGATCGTCTCGCCACCGTGCTGACGCTCGACGAGACCTCGCCCGACATCGCCGGGCAGGTGGCCCGCGCACGAGAGGAACCGGGCGTTCTGGGACTTCGGGTCAACATCGCTTTCCCCCCCGCTGCCGTTGAGCGCCTGCGAGCCGGGGCCTACGAGAAGCTGCTGACCGCCGCCGAACAGCACCGGATGCCGGTCTGCTTCCTGGCCTCGGGTGTTCTGTCCGACGTTGCGCCAGTGGCACACGCACACCCTGAACTCCCTTTGGTGATCGACCACATGGGGCTGAACCAGCCGCCCTTCGCACCGGCCGACGAGCCACCGTGGCGTGACCTCGGCCAGCTACTGTCCCTCGCCGAACTACCGAACGTCTTCGTCAAACTCTCGGGCGCCCCGACACTGTCCACCCGGACGTACCCGTATCCGGACGTCTGGCCCCATCTGCTGCAGATCCTCGACGCGTTCGGCACCGACCGATGCATGTGGGCGACCGATCAGCACCGGGTCTTCGGTCGGCTGCACGGCTTCGATCCCGTACCGAGGTACCCGGGCTACCACTCCTACGCCCAAGGTCTGCACTACCTGCTCGACCAGCCCGAGCTGTCCAAGTCGGAGAGGACCGCGCTGTTCGGCGGCACCACACGCCGGATCATGGGATGGCCACCCGCACAGTCTCCTGCTGCCGAATCCCGTCGCCTGGCAAACTGACGTAACGCGGCGTCCACTCGACTCGTCCGCCGCGAGCGTCACGTCCTCGCCGTGCGACCGCAGCGGCGAGATCTCCAGCGCACCGCCCCCAGGCCGCTGTGTGTGCGACTGAACACGGCACACGGTCACATCCTGTTTCCGGCACGGCTACCCGCGAAGCAGAACTGATCTGGGACTATCACCAGTCGCACCACGAGATCCGGCCCACCGACGCCGCTGTCGGCCCCGGCCACTGCCGGGCATGCCGACCCGCCTGACGCCCGCTCCCGGATCCTCGGCGCGGAGCGCCGGTCCCGCGGGCCTTTATATAGGGCATACGCGGTTTTGTTGCCCTTCTCAACGGGTCCTCAGCCGGCTCTCATGTTCGGCGCCGAGAGTCATTCCCATGACCGACAACTACCGCAGCAGCGGCGACGCGGACAGCACGCAGCAGCAGCCCTCCATGGGGGCACCGGGTGGGCAGGCGTGGCCGCCGCCGCCTTCGTACGGTCCTACGGTTCACGGCGACCCGGCGACGGCGACCGCCCCCGGCACCACCGCCACCGCACCGGCTCCCACGCACCGTGCCAAGAAGCCGGTGGCGCTGCTCGCCGCTGTCGCGCTGGCCGCGGCGATCGTCGGCGGGGGGTCGGCCGCGCTGGTGGGGCGGTGGACGGACAGCGGGACGACCGGCGCGTCGTCGGTGATCAGCGGTACGCCCGTCGCGCAGAGCAGCAAGGGAACGGTCGCCGGGGTCGCGCAGGCGCTGTCCCCGGCCATCGTGGAGATCAACGCGACCTCCACCAGCGGTGACGCGACGGGCTCCGGCGTGATCATCACGTCGGACGGCGAGATCGTCACCAACAACCACGTCATCGCCGGTGCCTCCACGGTGAAGGTCCAGCTCAGCACGGGCAAGACCTACACGGCCAAGGTCGTGGGCACCGACGCCGACAAGGACCTCGCGCTGATCAAGCTGGAGGGCGCCGGCGGTCTGAAGACGGCCACGCTCGGCGACTCCGACCAGGTGCGGGTGGGCGACGAGGTGGTGGCGATCGGCTCCCCCGAGGGCCTGACCGGCACCGTCACCAGCGGCATCATCTCGGCCCTGAACCGCGACGTCACCGTCGCCAAGGACCAGGACCAGAGCCAGCAGCAGCAACAGCAACAGCAGGGCGGCAACGGGAACTGGCCGTTCGAGTTCGGCGGTCAGCAGTTCAACGGCGACACCGGGTCCTCGAAGACCACGTACAAGGCGCTCCAGACGGACGCCTCGCTCAACCCGGGCAACTCCGGTGGCGCGCTGATCAACATGAACGGCGAGATCGTCGGCATCAACTCGGCCATGTACGCCCCGAGTTCGTCGTCCGCCGACACCGGCTCCAGCGCGGGCAGCGTCGGTCTCGGCTTCGCCATCCCCGTCAACACCGTCAAGGCGGACCTCGCCACCCTGCGCGCCGGCGGTACGAGCTGACGGCAGGTGGCGGGCAGCGGGTGGCGGGCGGACCACGCGCCCCGCGCCCCGCGCCCCGCGCCCCCAGCCACGTACACACCCCCGAGGAGATACGTCATGACCAGTACCGAAACCGGCCTTGTCCGCCCGGCGGGCCCCAGTGACCTGGCGCTTCCGCTCGCCCTCGTCCATGATCTCGCTCAGGCCGAGGCCCAGGCTCACGCCAAGGCTCCGGCCAAGGCCCAGCCCCGGGCCGCCGCGCCGGCGCGCCGCGCGGACGAGGTCCGTACCGCCCCCAGGGCGCGCGGAGCCCGCCGCCGCCGGACGGCCGTGCGAGGCTGAGAGGCATCGTGTAAGCGTTCCGCCGACCGACTGACGAGGTAGCAGCGACATGAGTCCCGCCGAAGGCGATCCCCAGAGAATCCTGATCGTCGACGACGAGCCCGCCGTACGAGAGGCCCTTCAGCGCAGCCTCGCCTTCGACGGTTACGGGACCGAGGTCGCCGTCGACGGTCTCGACGCCCTCACCAAGGCCGCCGCCTACGGGCCGGACCTGATCGTCCTGGACATCCAGATGCCCCGGATGGACGGGCTGACGGCGGCCCGCCGGCTGCGGGCGGGCGGCTCGAAGGTGCCGATCCTGATGCTGACGGCCCGCGACACGGTCGGCGACCGGGTCACCGGCCTGGACGCGGGCGCCGACGACTACCTCGTCAAGCCCTTCGAGCTGGACGAGCTGTTCGCCCGGATCCGCGCGCTGCTGCGGCGCAGCTCGTACGCGACGGACTCCGGGGACGTACAGGCGGACGACATCCTCGTCTTCGCCGATCTGCGGATGGACCTGACGACGCGCGAGGTCGTGCGCGGCAACCGGCGGGTGGAGCTGACCCGTACGGAGTTCACCCTGTTGGAGATGTTCATGGCGCATCCCCGGCAGGTGCTGACCAGGGAGCAGATCCTCAAGGCCGTGTGGGGCTTCGACTTCGAGCCGAGCAGCAACTCCCTGGACGTGTACGTGATGTACCTGCGCCGCAAGACGGAGAGCGGCGGCGAACCGCGTCTGGTGCACACGGTGCGCGGCGTCGGGTACGCGCTGCGCGCGGACGCCGCGAGCGGGCCGGGCGGCGTGGGCGGCCCGGGGGCCCCGGCGGGCCCGGCGGGCACCGGCGGATTCGGCGGATTCGGCGGCCCCGCGTGACCTCGCTCGTACGCCGGCTCCGTACGCTCCCGCTGCGCTCGCGCCTCGCCCTGCTGGTCGCCTCCGCCGTCGCGGTCGCGGTCGCGGTGGCGGCCGTCGCCTGCTGGCTCCTGACGCGCAATCAGCTGGAGAGCGAGCTGGACACCTCTCTCCAGAACCTCTCGGCACCGCCGGACGCCGTACGCGACGCCCTCGACAATTGCGGTGCCACCAGCGGCACCGACAACCGGGCCGCGTTCGCCTACATCCAGGTGGTCCTGACCGACGGTACGCGCTGCGTCACCTCGTACTCCGAGCCGGTGAAGGTCGAGCAGCGGGACGTCGACGTCGCGCGCGGCTCCGAGAGCAGCTCGCTGCACAACAGCACGACCGCCAACGGTGCCAAGGTCCGCGTCTTCACCGTCCGGCTCTCCAACCGGCCCGGCGTGCAGGCCGCCGTCTCGGTGTCGCGGCCCCTCGCCGAGATCGACTCGTCGCTCAACCAGCTCGCCCTGCTGCTCGCGGCCGTCACCGGCGTCGGCATCCTCGGGGCGGGCGCGGCCGGGCTCTGGATCGCCAGGGCGGGACTGCGCCCGGTCGACGGGCTGACGCGCGCGGTCGAGCATGTCGCCCGTACCGAGGACCTCACCGTGCGGATCCCCGTCGAGGGCGAGGACGAGGTCGCCCGGCTCTCCCGGTCCTTCAACTCGATGACCGCCGCGCTCGCCTCCTCCCGCGACCGCCAGTCGCAGCTGATCGCCGACGCCGGGCACGAGCTGCGGACCCCGCTCACCTCGCTCCGTACCAACATCGAGCTGCTCGCCCGCAGCGAGGAGACCGGCCGCGCGATCCCGCCCGACGACCGCAAGGCGCTCATGGCGTCCGTCAAGGCGCAGATGACCGAACTCGCCTCGCTCATCGGGGACCTTCAGGAGCTGTCCCGCCCGGACGCCGCCGATCCCGGCCCGCTCCAGATCGTCGGGCTCCACACCGCCATGACGAACGCGCTGGAGCGGGCCCGGCTGCGCGGCCCCGACCTGACGATCGAGACCGACCTCAACCCCTGGTACGTCCGGGCCGAACCGGCAGCGCTGGAAAGGGCGTTGATCAACGTCCTGGACAACGCGGTGAAGTTCAGCCCGTCCGGCGGTGTGATCGAGGTCGCGCTGAGCACCGGCGGCGAACTGACCGTACGGGACCACGGCCCCGGCATCCCGGCCGAGGAACTGCCGCACGTCTTCGAGCGGTTCTGGCGCTCGTCCTCGGCCCGCGCGCTGCCGGGCTCCGGGCTCGGGCTGTCCATCGTGGCCCGTACGGTGCAGCAGACGGGCGGCGAGATCGCCCTGCGCCAGGCGGCGGGCGGCGGGACGGTCGCGGCGATCCGTATCCCGGGGGCGCCGATGCCGCCGCCGGAGACGTACTGAGCGAGTCCCGGGAGCGCGGTTACGGCGGCGCGGTTACGGAGTCCGCCCCACGCGCAGCTCCGAGCCCACCAGCCGCGCGTGGATGCCGTCCCGTTCCACCGTGATGTGGCGCAGCCGCAGGTCACCGGGGGTCTTCGGGAGGGTGAAGGAGAGCGAGAGGCTGTCGGACAGCTCCGGGGGCCGCAGGTCGAGCAGCGCCTCGACGAGACCGGGTTCGAGTCCCGCCTCGCGGAGCAGCTCGGGGTGGTCCGCCACCACGTCGATCAGGTTGAGCCCCATCAGTTTCCGCGCGAAGTGCGGGGTGCCGGTGAGGCGCGCCAGCTCGTCCTCGCCGCGCAGCGCCTCCCGTACCCGCGCCTGCGGCACGCCGAGCCGCTCGACGACGGCGGGCACTTCGAGCAGCGCGCGGGCCCGGTCCTTCTCCTCGGCGATGCGGGTGGCGGCCTCGGGTGCCAGCCGCAGTCCGGAGTGCGCGCGGTCCTTGCCGGGGCGGTAGGTGGCGACGCCGGGGATGTCGAGCCGTATCCCGTCCACGACGGTGGACACGGCCCGGTCGCCGTCCCGTCTGATGTGGGCCACCGCGCGCAGCCGCAGATCGGTGCCGGCGAGCGGGAGCGATCCGTCGATACGTACGGAACCGGCGCCGTTGTCGGTGAACTTGACCTGGGATGCACCCAGTTCACGGCCGAGGTCGTCGAAGGTCAGCAGCACCCGCCCGTCCAGCTTGCCGATGACCGCGCCGGTGAGGGAGGTGGGCAGCCCGCCTTCGATACGGATGTCCTCGGCGCCCGCCCGCACCTCGGCGAGCGAGACCCGGTCGGCGGCGACGTGCGGGACGGCGACGTCCACGCGGTCGAGCCGCTTGCTCACGACCTGGGTGAGGAACGGAAAGCCGTGGATGTCGACCGCGGGGCGGGTGACCAGGCCGAGCGACCGCTGAAGCTGCGACTCGGCCCTGTCCTGCGCGTACAGCACGGCGGTACGGTCCGCGAGCAGCAGGAAGGCCGCGCAGACGAGGACGGCGACGGTCGCCTTGAGCGCGGCGGGCAAGGACCCGAACCGCCGCCGGGCCCGGCGGTCACGGCGGCCGGGGCTGTCACGGCGGTCACGGCCGCCGAAGAGGCCCCGGCGGCCGGCCCGGTGGTTGGGCGGGGACCACTCGTCGTCGGAGTCGGCGGGGTCGGCAGGGTCGGCAGGGCTGGCGGGGTCCGGGGCGAGCCCCAGATCCAGCGGGTCGCGCGGGTCGCGCGGGTCGTAGGCGAACTCTTCCTCGGGGGTGGCGAGTTGGCCGAGTTCGTCGTACGGGTTGGGCGGCAGTTCTGGGGCCCGCGGTGCGGATGGCGGCGGGGACAGGGGCGAGGCTGGCGGCGGGGACGGAGGTACGTGGTCGGGCATGCGTGTGGGGGGTCGCATCGACTCATCCCAACACGCACGCCCTGCACGCACGCAAGTTCGAGGGCGTCATGTGGGCTTATTCACTCGCGAACCGGGCGCGCAGATGCTTCTGGCCCACGCCGCGCCCACGAACGGCCGACTGGCCCTCTCACCCCACGCCGCTCGGGATGCTGGTGCCGCATATTCCGCTGTTCCGCTGTTCCGCTGTTCCGCTGTTCCGCCCACACGAAGGAGTACCCGTGCGATTCCGCGCCCTTGCCGTCTCGGCACTGCTCGCCGCCGCCTCGTTCGCCCACCTCGGCACGGCCTCGGCCGCCGCCCCCGTCGACCTGGCCTCCCAGCGCATCGCGGCCGAGGAATCCGAAGAATGCGGCCCCTTCGTCGGAGCCCAGCGGGTGAACGGGACGGGATTCGACACCTGTGTCCCCGGCGGTGAGTGGGTCTATCAGGACTGCGCTCCGGGCACCGTTTCCGTCCAGGGCTTCGGCGCGGCCCGCTACCGCATCTGGTGCATCATCCCCGACTGACCGCCGGTCACACCGAGCTGGTAACAGTCGCCCCCGAACGATGCCGCGCGGTCCGTCAACGTGCGCGGCATCGTTCGAAGTCGGACCAGGGAGAACAGCTCAGCCGTTGTGCCGGATCAGCGACTCGACCAGCCCGGCCCGGGTCGCGGGGAAGTCCAGCGGCACGATTCCCAGCCCGCGCCACCCGCTCCCCTCGGACCCGTCCAGGAGGGTGTGGACCTGCGGGTTGAGCCGGTCCGAGTTCCAGCGCGGCGGCAACAGGGCAGCCGTGCTGACGTAGTTGATGTACATCTTGCCGGGTTCCCGCACCGCCTTGCGGAACTGCGCCTCGATCTTGGGGTACTTGGCCCCGGGCTCCGCCTGGTAGTCGTCCTGGATGTCGAACAGGCCGCCGTCCCCGTACCGCACCCCGGGCAGTCCGCCGTTGTCCGCGAGCAGCACGACCCGGCCGCGCGCCTCGCCGAGCGTCGGCAGATTGCCGTCGAGCCGGAAGAGGGAGCGCCAGCCCTTGCCGTCCAGGTACGTGTCGAAGATCCGCCGGAACTCGGCATCGCTCTCGGTCGAGTACTCCTGCTTGACGCGCATCAGCACGGTCTCGGAGGGGTGGGCCTGGAGGAAGCCGCGGCAGGCGCCGAGGACGTCGTCGAAGTTGAGGTTCTGGTAATAGGCGGCGTGGTGAATCGTGAACGCGTTCTCGAACGCCCGGCACCGGACGTCCAGGAACCGCACACCGCTGTCGAGTTGCTCGGCGATGGTGGTGCTCTGGCACGCCACATAGAGCCCGCCCGAGCGCGCCCCGGCGTTGTGTGTGCCGGGGATGGTCAGCCGCTGTACGGGGGTGGAGTCGGCGAAGCCGCCCATCCAGTCCTGTGTGGCGAAGACCCGCGCCTCGTCGGCGGCGGCGGTGCCGGCCCCGACGCCCACGAGGGCGGCGGCGGAGGCGGCGAGCGCGCCGGTGAGGAAGCCGCGCCGGGCAAGTCCGCTGCCGAGAGCGGACGTTGAGGCGTAGGTGGGCGTGTGGGTGGGGGTGGCGCGGTGGTACGTGGCCATGTGGGGGACCTCCGTAAGCCGTGAATCGAGATGTCTTATCGAGTGAGCCCTCGGAGTATGACCGGTGCACATCACGCAGGAACAGCCCTTCCGGGAAGCCGAGTCAACGCGGTGCGGCCCCTGAGGAGCAGATGGCGGGCCCCGACCGGGAGCCGCCCCGGGGGCTGACCCCGGAACCGCCTGGGGGATACCCCCACCCCGCTTTCTGCTGGTGCTCCCATGGTCCGGCACCCCGGCCCGGAGCAGGATCGAACTCTCACCCGACTCAAGGTCAGCAGACCGCCGGTCACCCCGCGAAGAGTGAATGAGAGACGGTCGAAACCATCATGTCTGAGGGACTCGCTGAGGGACTTATCGCCCGCACAGGGCACTGGTGTTTCCGGCACCGCTGGCAGGTGCTGCTGATCTGGGCGGCCGCGGTCGCCGTCGGCGTCCTGAGCGCGGGGCCGGTGTTCGGGTCGCTGTCGAGCGGGAGCGGCCCGTCGTCCATGGAGTCGATCCAGGCCGGTGCCGTACTCGACAAGGGAAGCGATCGCGGCGGGGTCGTCATCGGTGTCATCGACGGCGTCGACACGGCGGCGCCGGAGGTACGGGAAGACGTACGGTCCCTCGCGGGCACGCTCAAGCGGGTCGACGGGGTGGCCGCGGTGGTCACCCCGTACGACACGGGCTTGGCTGCGGCCGATACCGCGATGCTGACGGCCGAGGACAAGCGCGGTCTGCTCGTACAGGTCACCCTGTCCAAGCTGGACGACGACGCGGAGGCCACCGCGATCGACGCACTCGGCGACACCCTGCACGGTTTCGCCGCGACCCTCGCGGACAGCGGCCAGGGCGACGCCCGGGTGACCGTCGGCGGCGAACCGGTCATGGAGAAGCAGTTCACGGAGCAGGCGTCCACGGACCTGTCCGGCGCGGAGACGCTGTCGCTGCCGATCACACTGGTGGTGCTGGTGTTCATCTTCGGCGGTGTGATCGCGGCGGGGCTGCCGGTGCTCGGCGCGGTCGTGTCGATCGCGTTCTCGATGGCGATTCTGCTGCTCATCACCCAGTTCACGTCGATCACTTCGGACGCGGTGACGGTGGTGACACTCCTCGGGATGGGCCTGTCCATCGACTACGGGCTGCTGCTCGTCGCCCGCTACCGCGAGGAGCTGGGGGCCGGTTACGCGCCGGAGGAGGCGCTGGGCCGGGCGTGGGCGACGGCGGGGCGCACCATCGCCTTCAGCGCCCTCACGGTGGCCGCGGCACTGACCGGACTGCTCATGTTCGACATCCCCGAGCTGGCGGCGCTCGGCGCGGCCGGTGTCGCGATCGCGCTGGCGGCGATGCTGGTGGCGCTGACGCTGACGGCGGCGCTGGTCGGCTTCGCCCGTCACCGGATCAAGCCCGCGCGGCCCCCGAAGTCCCCGAAGCCCTCGAAGTCCCCGACGTTCTCGCAGTCTTCGCAGTTCCCGAAGCCCTCGCAGTCCTCTCAGCCCTCACAGCGGCACGGCGCGGTGCCGGCAGCGCCGGTGGACCCCGCCGAGACCGGCTTCTTCGCCGGGCTCGCCCGCCGTGTCCAGCGCCGGCCGCTGACCACCATGCTGGTCACAGGCGTGGCCCTGGTCGCAGCGAGCCTTCCCGTGCTGTCGATGTCGATGCATCTCAGCGACCCCGGAGCGCGCCCCAGGTCCCTGGAGTCCGTACGGGTCACCGATCAGCTCGCCGACCGCTTCGACCTGCCGACGGTCCCGACCCTCACGGTCGTCGCCCGCACCGACGCCGCGGCCCTGGACGACTGGGCGCGGCGCTGGACGGACAAGCCAGAAGTCACCCGCGTCTACCCGGCGCAGGAGTCCGGCCCGGGGCTGGCGACCATCGGCATCGACACCACGGGCGACCCCGAGGGCGCCACGGCACGGGACCTGGTGCACGAGATCCGCGCCGACCGCCCCGGCGGCGGCGAGTCGTGGGTCACCGGCGACGCCGCGGTCCTCGACGACATACTTCAGCAGATCGTCGACCGGCTCCCGCTCGCGATCGCGGTCACGCTCTTCGCGATGGTGCTTCTGCTGTTCGCGATGACCGGCTCCGTCGTCGTCCCCCTCACCGCCGTCGCCATGAACACCCTCTCGCTCGGGGCGACGTTCGGCCTGATGAGCCTGGTCTTCCAGCACGGCTTCCTCTCCGGCCCGCTCGACCTGCTGACCGTCGACGGCTTCAGCCCGTTCACCGTGGTGTGCGTCTTCGCCTTCGCGTTCGGCCTGTCGATGGACTACGAGGTGTTCCTGCTCGGCCGCATCAAGGAGTACGTGGCCGAGGGCCTCGAAACCGACGTCGCGGTACGGCGCGGCCTCCAGCACTCGGGCCGGATCATCACCTCGGCCGGGCTGCTGATGGTCATCGTCTTCGCCTGCTTCGTCACCGGCAGCATGGGCGCGATCCAGCAGCTCGGCCTCGGCCTGGCCACGGCCGTGGCCATCGACGCCACGCTCGTACGGTGTGTGCTCGTGCCCGCCGTCATGACCCTGCTGGGCCCCGCCAACTGGTGGGCCCCGGCCCCGCTCAAGCGGCTCCACCGCCACATCGGCCTGCACGAGACGGTGCTCCCGGCGACGGCTCCGGCCGCAGTACCGGCTGCCGTACCGGCTCCGGCACCCGTACGGCAGCCGGAGTGGCAGCCGGAGCCGGTGCGGCGTCCGGAGCCGGTGCGGCGTCCGGAGCCGGTGCGGCGTCCGGAGCCGGTCCGGACCGAGCCGCCGCGCCGTTCGACCACCCAGCTCCTGACCAAACCGCAGGTGGAGACGGAGACGGCGGTACGGACGGAGACGGCGGTACGCACGGAGACGGCGGTACAGGCGGAGACGCCCGTACGAACAGAGACGGCGGAGCAGGCGGACACCGCCGTACAGACCGAAGCACCAGCGGAGACGCCGGTACGCCGCAAGCGCGCGTCGGTCGCCATCGCCTACCTGTGGTGGTTCCCCCTCGGCCTCTTCGGCGCGCACCACTTCTACCTGGGGAGGACCGGCCGGGGCGTGCTCTACCTGTGCACGGCCGGCCTCCTGGGACTCGGCTGGCTGGTCGATCCCTTCACACTGCCGGGCCAGGTCCGCAAGACCAACCTGGACCGCCGGAAAGCCTGACGGCGGTGACGGCGGCCCGGGTTCGCGACGAGACACCCGGGCCCTGTCCAAGCGGCATGGCTTCGTCGCGGTCGAGTACATCGACGGCTCGCACAACGAGGAGTACGGACCGGACGTCCGCTACACCTGGCAGCCTCGCGCACAGGAGTAGGAGTACGTGCGGTAACCCCCGGGACGACCGGCGGTCACGCCGCTCAGACCCCGCCCCGGCTGCTGCGCTTGTTGCGCTCGGCGACGCGCGTGCTCAACTGCTCGGCGGTGGGGGACGACGGTTCGGGGGTACTGGCGTCCGGTTCCGGGTCCGGGTCCGGGTCCGGGTCCGGGTCCGGGTCCGGGTCCGGGGGTACGGACGCGGGCACAGCGGACGCGGGCGCGGGCGTCGGCGGGATGTCCCGGGGCACGAGGAGCGAGCCGTTCATCCCGAACGTGGCGATCAGCAAGGACAGCCGCTGCCGCGCGTAGCTCCCCTTCACGCCGCCCACCCCCGCAGCCCACGCGCCACCCGGCAGAGCAACTCCGGCGTCGGCGCGGCGAATTCGCGGGGCACGGAGGCGGGTACCAGGCCCCAGCGGTCACCGGCCGGCCGTTCGGGCCCCTCGGCCATCGGCAGATCCGCTTGATCGAGGGCGAGTTGTTGTGTCGTAGACAGCGTATTGAGCGTCATGCCATCCCCTCGGACAGAGAGACAGGAAGAACAGGGCTCGCCCCCGGCGCCCTTGGCCGGCGTGACGAGCGTCGGGCACGGGGGCGAGCCCTGCCGGGACACTCCCCCAACAGGCGCAGGGTTGAAGGGAGTTGTGCAGCTCTGGGCATAGCCCTGCCGAGGGATCAGCCCGAAGCGGCGACACCCACGACGCTAGCGCTCGCCGCCACTCCGTATCAATAGTTTGACTCCTAACGAGTGATACGGGCTTCTTTAGCTAGTGCTACAACGTCGCGCGGATTAGCGTCCCATCAACCGTTGGACACGGCCTGTGAACGAACAGGCCGACCAGCGGCATCCACCAGGAAGAAGCGCACCTGTGCGCGAGAAAAATAGGAGGACACGATGGGCGTTCAGATGGCCGATACGCACGAGACTCCGGTATCCGCCCCGGAGGGGTGGCGCGGCGTGCCGTTCCGGCTGCCCGACCTTCCGGACCACATGGCCGAGGCCGACGGCGGCAAGCACGACGGAGGCCCGAAGCCCCCGGAGGCGCCGCGTGAGCCCGGCGGCGACCAGGGTGGCAGCGGCGGCTCCAAGTAGCTGACCGCTCGGCCGGGCCGGTGTCGGCTCCCCGAGAAAACCGGTTACGGTCCTGGGGAGCCGACAGCCGAGGCGCTCACCCTGCTCAGCAGCCTTCCGCCACACGGATGCGGGAGATACCGTCAGGCGCACACCGTGTGACCCGGGCCCCGCGATCACCATTCGAGCTGTACGCCTCAAGGAGGAGCGGTGGGGTGGCGATTCACTCAACGGCGAACGGCGGGCAGTCGCCAACGCCCTCCAACGCGGTGATCACGCAATCGCTTGCGGCCAGTGGGCCTTTGCCCTGCGCCAGTACCAGAAGGCCAACAGCCATGCGGTCAGGGTCGCCCAGGCCGGGCAAGGCGACCAGGACCAGGCGGTACTGGGCTCAGTTTTCTACAACCTGGCCGAACTCCACGTGAAGACCGGCAACGTCTCGATGGGCTGGCTGTCCGCGCTCCAAGCCTGCCAGGTGTACGGCCCGCTGGACCCCTCGGCCGCCCGGCCCACCGCCGTAGCCTCCTGCCTCACGGGCGCAAGCACGCCCCTGGCGGAGGAACGGATCGCCCTGAGCGCCGACGCCAGGTCGCGCTACGTCCTGCTCAGCGCGGGCTTGGTAAGGGAGTTCGGGTCTCAGGCACTGCGCGTGGACATTGGTGGCGGCGCGCTCGGTGGGATCACCGACGTCTCCGAAGCAGTCGAACGGATCGGCGAAGCAGCCGTGCGCACCTTCCAGGAACTGGTACGTCACGGCCACTGCTGCACCGACGCCGACGTCACCCGCACCCGACGGCGCGTCACCCAGGCACGCGCCATCGTCGGCGCCTGACCGCCGATCGCGCCCTCACCCGACTGAGAGTCGTTTACGGGCGACCCTCCTTGTATCGTCGCTGCTGGTAGCGCTGGCGGCGGGGGTATTTTCGCCTGATACCGGGGCGCCGGCAGCTGGTGCGGTGCAGTACGGCAGCGGCACGTTCATCGGCTGGATGACGCGCTGCGCCACTGTGCTGACGGCACTCGGACGGCGCAGGCTCGTCACCTCGTGAGCCCGGACAGCAAACGGACGGCCTCCCCTCTGCGCCAAAGGGAAACCGCCCGCAGCCGCGACATGGCGAACTCACGCCAGGTCGTCGAACTCGCCCTCCTTGGCGCCGCCCAGGAACGCGCGAAGCTTGGCGCGAGTGGTGCGGATGACGACGTCTGGGTTGTCGCTCTCGCGCATCAGGATCTCGCCTCCCTGCTCGGCAAGTTCCAGACAGTCGGAGCCTTCAGCATTGGAGGACTTCGAAGACTTACGCCACTGAATTTCCATGATTATCACGCCTTCATACCATTTTTGCGATCTTGCGAATGAAGTCCCTTGAACTCGTTGGATCAAGAGACTTCTCTTCCGTCCGATCCAGCGCGACCCGCCAGTTTTCAAGACTGGTCTCGGCATCCAGAAAACCTGATCCGGTCGCGGTGTCCGTCTGGACGGTGTCAAGCTGCGGGACAGCGCCGTAGACGTAGTGTGCCGAACTGCTGGCATACGGGAAACCGCCTGCCGCGAACGGGATGGCACGGATGGTGACGTTGTCCCGATCCGACTGCTCCAACAAGTTGCCGAGCTGCGCCCGGGCAACCGCCGAACCTCCATACGTCATCCGCAGCGCAGCCTCATGAATCAAGAACGTGCAGGCAGGCGCGTGCGCCCGATCGAGCACATCACGACGCTTCAGGCGGTGCGACACCTGCCGCCGCTGACGTGCCGGGCTCGGCGGGGGAACACTCTCCGAGAACACGGCGCGGACATAGTCCTCCGTCTGAAGCAAACCAGGCATGTACATAATCTGGACCGACCGGATGCCCGTGGCGTGATGCTCCAACTCCGCGAGATCGAGCGCATCACTGGTGAGGTCACGACGGTAATCCTCCCACCAGCCGTTTATGCGCTCCGCGGCCATCGCCGCAAGGGCCTCCACGTACGCGGCATCCGGGCACTCGTAGTGACCTGCCCAGGTGCGTACGCGATCGGCACTCACGCCGAACCGGCCCGACTCGGTGTTACTCAACGCGGTGCGATCGGCGCCGAGCAACGACGCGGCATGGGTCAGCGACAGGCCGGCGTGCTCCCGGATCTTGCGCAACTCGGAACCCAATCGGCGCTGCCGTGCCGTGGGCGATTTCCTCGGCGGCATCGACCCCTCCTTGTGATCACGTATCAACATCACTCAGGCCCTGATGGTATTCCACTCGTCACCTCCATGCGCCGATCGAGTCACAAGCTTTATACGTTGCGCTATGGTCATCCCAGCACCGCGTCGTCCGCCGACGAGACCGAAGTGCAGCCACTCCCGTGCGCCCCGAACCAGGGCCACAGGCATGGCCATTGCCACGGCGGGCGGACAACGCACCAGCTCAGACCGCAGCGTTGGGAGAACGACATGACCCCCGTGACCGCCGCCGCACCCCCCGCACCTCCGCCCCCTCAGCCCGGGGAGACGTACCGGCTGGCACTGCCGAACACGCCAACCGCCCCGCGAATCGCACGTAGTTTCGTCAGTTCACTGCTGACCATCAGCGAACACGGCGCCCTCGTGGACGACGCACGGATCTGCGTGACCGAAGTCGTCACCAATGCCCACCGCCACACCGGGACGCCGCTGATCCGCGTGGCCGTGATCGTCGGTGTCAGCCAGGTGACCGTGGCCGTGACCGACGACAGGCCCTGGCTCCTGCCGGTCCCGACGGCCGCCGCCCGCACGAAATGCGGCGCGGAAGGCGGCGCGGACCAGGCCGAGTTCGAGGATGGACGGGGTATCGCCCTCGTGGCGAACCTCGCGCACGCCTGGGGGACGACCATCTACGCCTCCGATCCCACCGGGCGCAAAGCCATCTGGTTCACTCTGGAGTCGCCCGGGTGATGGAGGCCGCGACCTCTCACGCACCGTGGGGATTTGTCGTGACGGCGATCAGTGTCGCCGTCGTGGCGGTGGGGGTGCTCTACGCGTCGATACCGGCCGGGAGAGGCACCTCCACACCGGCCGGAACGAAACCCGATGTCAACACGGATGCCAACGCGGATGCCCGTGCCGATGCCAAGGCGGACACCGGCACCGGCACCGGCACCGGCACATAAGCACGCCCTCAGCGCGCCCGGCGCCGCTCGGTGAAGTGCGCGTGGAAAGAGTGGGGTAGCGGAATCGCCGCTGGATGATTGGCGTCCGCCGGGGGAGTGCCGAGGGTGGCCTCCAGGTGGTGTGGGGTGTCGGGGTTGGGGGGCCACGGGATCGTTCGTGTGTTTGGGTGTCCAGTCGATCGTGTGGTCTGTCAGGGAACGTGAGAGCGAGATGGATACGGGCTGCTAAATGTTGGTTCGTGACGAGATCGCGGGTAGTGGAGGGCGCCGGGTTCGCCCGGTGAGCTTTCCGTCTGCGGGTGTCGTCGTCCGCGCTCGCGGGGTTGCTGGGTGAGTGGGACCGGTGCCGGTGGGTGTGGAACGAGTGCTGTGCCAAGTCGAGGCAGACGCACCTGTGGAACAGGCACCGGCCCGAGGGCGCGGACAAGGCCACGTGTGGTCCGGCGCGGCTCGACAAGATGCTGACCGGGGCCCGCGCTGCGAACGTGTGGCTGCGCGAGGGCTCCACCGTCCCTCAGCAGCAGATCATCCGGGACTTCGGAAAATCCCGTACCAAGGCCCAGAAGGACATCAAAGAAGGGCTGCCGATGGGGCGGCGGGCCGGGATGCCGACGTACAAGAAGAAGCGCGAGGCCCGGCCGAGCCTGAACTACACCAGGCGCGGCTTCCGGTTGAAGGACGGAAAACTGCACCTGGCGGGCGGGATCGTGGTGACGGTGGTGTGGTCGCGGGACCTGCCCGCCGATCCGTCCAGCGTGCGTGTCCATCAGGACAGTGTCGGGCACTGGTACGCGAGTTTCGTCGTGCCGGCCGTAGTCGAGCCGCTGCCCGAAACCGGCCGCGTGATCGGTATCGACTGGGGCGTGAGAGAGACCGCGACCACCACCAGCGACGCCCACGACCTCCCGCACGCCGAGCATGGCAAGAAGTCGGCTGCGAAGCTCGCCCGGTACCAGCGGATGATGGCGAGGCGTAAGCCCGCGCGCGGGCAGGCCGGGTCGAAGAGCTACCGGTCCGCGAGGCGGCAGACGGCGAAGCTGCATAAGAAGGTTGCCCGGCAGCGTCAGGACACCGGCCGCAAGTGGGCCAAGTCCGTGGTCCGCGATCACGGCGCCCTCGCGGTGGAGGACTTCCGCCCGAAGTTCCTCGCAAGGTCGACGATGGCCCGCAAGGCCGCCGACGCGGCGATCGGCGCCACGAAGCGGGCCCTGATCGAGATGGGCCGCAAGCACGGCCGGATCGTGCACCTGGTCCACCCCGCGCACACCACCATGGACTGCGCACAGTGCGGAGCGAGAACCAAGCACGCACTCCCTCTCTCGGAACGTACCTATACCTGCACCGCGTGCGGAGCCGTGTCCCCCCGGGACAAGAACTCCGCACACGTGATGCTGGTCCGGGCAGGTCTCAACCCGGCTGGTGCTGATCGCGGAAGACCAGGCGGGGCGCAGCCCCCTCTGGCAGCGTGAGCCAGAAATCCCCGATCAACCCTGAAGGGGAGGATTCAAGTCGGATCTGTTCGCCACGGGCCGCGCCCCGGCCAACCGGCCATACGGGCCGGACCGTTCATCCATGCGTACGTTCGCGGAGACGAACGTGAGTACGGCTACTCAGGCGGCCGCCGCCCGACGAGGGCAATGTGGAGGTCAGCAGAGACCGGGACGACCCGGCACGACCACAGCGTCCAGGAGAGCAGCAGCCATGACCGACTCATCGCGTTCCGTGACCCAGAACCTCCGCCACTACCTGGTGAACCCCGCGGCCCTCGGTTATCTGGCCGTCGTGGCCGCTGTCTGCGCCTGGGTCGCCGGGGTCACCCTCTTCGTCGAGCACGACGACGCCAGCTTCGCCGGAGTGTGGGCCTTCTTCGTCACCGCCCCGACCTCCTTCCTGTTCGTCGGCTTCACCGACCGGCTGCCCGAGTGGGTGCCCCTCGTCGGCATCCCCGTCGGCGCCTTCGTCCAGGCATTCGCCCTCGGCGCCGTCTACCGCGGCCTGACCGGACGCGCCGCGCACCGCGCCGGCACCAGCGCCGCCTGACGGGGCCATTCCCCGGACCGCTCTCCCGGACCGCTCTCCCCGAACCACTCTCCCTGAACCACCCGAAGGCGTACGCACCGCGCCCCGGAGGCGGAAAACAGCCTCCGGGGCGCGGTGCGTACGTCTGTACGTGCTTACATAGGCGCTCAGTTACGCGACCTGGATACGCGCTGCGTACACGCTTACAGGAACGAGTTGATCTCGATCGTCTCCGTACGGCCGGGGCCCACACCGATCGCCGAGATCGGCGCCCCCGACATCTCCTCCAGCGCCTTCACGTACGCCTGCGCGTTCTTCGGCAGGTCGGAGAAGGTCTTCGCCTTCGTGATGTCCTCCGACCAGCCGGGCAGGTACTCGTAGATCGGCTTCGCGTGGTGGAAGTCGGTCTGGCTGTACGGGAGTTCCTCGACGCGCTTGCCGTCGATCTCGTACGCCACGCACACCGGGATCTGCTCCCAGCCGGTGAGGACGTCCAGCTTGGTGAGGAAGAAGTCCGTCAGGCCGTTGACCCGCGTCGCGTACCGCGCGATCACCGCGTCGAACCAGCCGCAGCGGCGGTCGCGGCCCGTCGTGACACCGCGCTCGCCGCCGATGCGGCGCAGCGCCTCGCCGTCCTCGTCGAGCAGCTCGGTCGGGAACGGACCGGCGCCGACGCGCGTCGTATAGGCCTTGAGGATGCCGATGACGCGACTGATCTTCGTCGGCCCGACGCCCGCACCCGTGCAGGCGCCGCCCGCCGTGGGGTTGGACGAGGTGACGAAGGGATACGTACCGTGATCCACGTCGAGCAGCGTGCCCTGGCCGCCCTCGAAGAGGACGACCTTGCCCTCGTCGATCGCGTTGTTCAGGATCAGCGTCGTGTCACAGACGTACGGCTTGAGCTGGTCCGCGAAGGTCAGCAGCTCTTCGACGATCTTGTCGGCCTCTATGGCGCGCCGGTTGAAGACCTTGGCGAGGAGCTGGTTCTTGGACTCCAGCGCCGCTTCGACCTTCTGCTCCAGGATCGACTCGTCGTAGAGGTCCTGGACGCGGATGCCGGTGCGGTTGATCTTGTCGGCGTAGGTCGGGCCGATGCCACGGCCGGTCGTACCGATCTTCCGCTTACCGAGGAAGCGTTCCGTCACCTTGTCGACCGTGACGTTGTACGGCGTGATCAAATGGGCGTTTCCGCTGATCAGCAACTTGGATGTGTCGACACCGCGCTCGTTGAGCCCGCTCAGCTCGGAGAGCAGGACGGCCGGGTCGACAACCACTCCATTACCGATCACCGGGGTACACCCAGGGGAGAGGATTCCGGAAGGGAGAAGATGCAGTGCGTACTTCTGGTCGCCCACGACGACCGTGTGGCCGGCGTTGTTGCCGCCCTGATAGCGCACGACATAGTCCACGGACCCACCGAGCAGGTCGGTGGCCTTTCCCTTGCCTTCGTCACCCCACTGAGCACCGAGCAGCACAAGTGCGGGCACAGGCGTACACCCCTTCCGGGCGGGGCATGTCCAAGGTCAGGGGGCGCACAAACGTCGTACGAGACCAGCTCTGACCGTCGGACCGGATGCCCCGGAATAGACGAAGCCCCTGGCGCAATAGCGCAAGGGGCTCTTGCACAAAGATGCTACCCGAGGAAGGACCGAGGTGTCGGCTCCAGAGCCCGCCGAGAACGGCGCGCAGCAGCTTCTGGTGGTCATCGACCCGGTCGCCGGCCGGACCGACGGCGAATCCGTGCGGATCGCGAGAGATGTGCTGAGCGGCAGCGCTTCGGTGAAACTCTGTTTCCCCGAAGGCCCTGAGGAGCTGGCGCGGGCGCTGGCCCGGCGGGGAAACCGGCGGCCGGTGCTGGTCGGCGACGACCGGGCGCTGCTGCGGATGGTCGCCCTGCTCCACCGGGAACGGGAGCTGGCCTCCGGGGCGCTCTCGCTGGTGCCGATCGGCGCCTCGGTGGAGCTGGCGTGCTCGCTGGGCGTTCCGGCGGGCGCGGTGGCGGCGGCGCGGGCCGTGCTGGACGGGGCGGTGCGCCGGCTCGATCTGCTGGTGGACGACAGCGACGGCGTGGTGCTGGGCGACCTCCGTATCCCGGCCCTGCCCGCGCGGGGCTCCGGGGGTACGGACCGGATGGACCGGATTGACCGTACGGACCGCGCCGACGGTGGCAGTGGCAGTGGCAGTGGCGGCACGGAGACCGGCGCGGGCGTCGTGCCCGCCGCCGCGCTCATGTGGCACACCTGCCGTTCCCTGGTCCGTACGTTGGTACGGCCCGTCCCGCAGGCCCTCGCCGCGCACACGCACCGGCTGCGGGTGGAGGCGGACGGGGTGCTGCTGAGCGATCTGGACGAGCCGGTCGAGGGCGTGACGGTGCGCTCGCGCGCCGGCCGCGCCGAGGTCGTGATCCGCAGGTGCGCCTCGGCTGAGCCGGTGACGGCGAGCGCGCTGTCCGTGACGGTGTCGGGCGCGGACTTCCGCTACCGCGCGGACGCCCGGGTCACCGGCCCGGTGCGGACCAGGACCTGGACGCTGCGGCCGGGGGCGTGGGGGCTGATGCTCCCGTCGGGCGCGGGTGCGGGTGCGGGAACGGGGCCGCTCGCCGGGTAACGGTGAGCGGTGAGCGGTGGAGGCCGTACGCCTCGGGCGCCGTGAGTATCCCTACTCATGCGGGCGCCTGAGGCCGATATCAAGATAATCTCACGCACGGCGCAGTCGAGCGAAGAACAAGTCGAGCGATTCTGGGCGTGGAGAGCGATGACGGAAACAGTGTTCCGCACGGACGACATTCCTACCGGGGAACGCTTCGAATACTGGCACGACCTGATGGTCAACACCGTGTGCCCCATGGAGATCAAGAGCCCCGCCGCCGCCGATTTCCAGGCGGAGATGCGGATCGTGCAGCTCGGCCGCCTGGTGGTGTGGCCGACCTCGCTCGCCGCACTGAAATGGACCAGATCGCCCCATATGATCCGGAGCACTGACCCGGATTACTACCATTTGACGCTCCCCCTGAGCGGGCGGGTGGATATCGCGCAGCATGATCACCGCACCGTCCACTACCGGCGCCAGATGTACATCGTCGACACCTACCAGCCCTTCGAATGCCGGAATTCCGGTAACGCCACCCTCGGTGTCGGCCTGGAGATACCCAAGGATCTGATCGAGCTGCCCCCGGACACGGTCTCCCGGCTGCTGGCGCACCAGATCTCGGGGCGGGAGGGCATCGGGGCGTACCTCGCCGACTTCCTCACCCGGGTCGCCGAGAGCCCGAGCCCCCGCCCGGCGGACGCGGTCCGGATGGGCGGCATCCTGACCGACCTGCTGAACGCGACGCTGGCGCACAGCCTGGACGTCGAGGAGGAGCTGTCGCCCGCGGCGCGCAGACAGTCGCTCGCCCTGTCCGTCAAGGCGTTCATCCGCGAGAACCTGGGCGACCCGAACCTCACCGCGAGCGCGGTGGCGGCTTCGCACCACATCTCGAACAGCTATCTGCACGGCATGTTCCGCGGCGAGGAGAAGACCGTCTCGGCCTGGATCAGGCAGCTGCGGCTCGACCACATCCGCCAGGACCTGTCCGACCCCTCGCTGCTCTCGCTCCCCATCAGCCACATCGCCGCCCGGTGGGGCTTCACGCACTACACCGTCTTCTGCCGGGCCTTCCGCGCCGCGTACGGGGTCGCGCCCCGGGACTACCGCCACATGTCCGGCGGCGCGACACCGCTCACGACAACTGTGGACGCCTGATCAACACGGAGTACACGCAGAGTCAACGACGCGGGGGCTCTGGGTAATTAAAGTGAACCCATGAGACAAAAACGGTCGCGGTGAAACAACGGCGATCGTGATGGCGTGCTCCCACGCCATCTGTGCTCACCGGTCAATCGCCGGCACGGGGGTGCGGCGAACGACTCCCCGAACGGCCCGTCGCTCCGCGGACGGGCCGTTCGGGCTTCCAGCCCGCCGCGGGTTGTCGCATGACCGGCCCCGGCCGCCGTCTCAGCCCGGCGTCACCAGCCGCGCCTCGTACGCGAAGACCGCCGCCTGTGTCCGGTCGCGCAGCCCCAGCTTCACCAGGATGCGGCTCACATGCGTCTTGATCGTGGACTCCGCGACGACCAGGTGCTCGGCGATCTCCGCGTTCGACAGGCCCTGCGCTATCAGCACCAGGACCTCCGTCTCGCGCTCCGTGAGATCGCCGATCCGGGCCATCGCGGGGGCGCGCGGAGTGTCCGCGAGTTTGGAGAACTCGGTGATCAGGCGGCGTGTGACAGTCGGGGCGAGCAGCGCCTCGCCGGAGGCAACCACGCGTACCCCGTCCGCCAGCTGCCGGGCCGAGGCGTCCTTCAGCAGGAAGCCGGAGGCGCCGGCGCGCAGCGCCTGGTAGACGTACTCGTCCAGGTCGAAGGTGGTCAGGACCAGCACCTTCGCGTCGGCGTTCGCCGCGACGATCTCCCGGGTCGCCTCGATGCCGTTCAGCTCCGGCATACGGATGTCCATCAGCACCACGTCGGGGTGGAGCGCCGCGACCTGGCCCACGGCCTCGCGGCCGTTCACCGCCTCGCCCACCACCTCGATGTCCGGCATCGCGTTCAGCAGCACGGAGAAACCCTCGCGGACCATCACCTGATCGTCCACGATCAGTACCCGGATGGTCATGAAGCGTCCCCGTCCTTCACCACGGCCACCGGAATGAAGGCCGCGATCTCGTAGCCGCCGTCCTCGGTCGGACCGGCGGTCATCTCACCGTTCAGCATCGTGACACGCTCCCGCATACCGGTGACACCGTGCCCCGCGCCCGGCGACGGCTTGGCCATGCGGCTCGGCGCCGTATTGACGATGCGCAGGCCCAGCCCGCCCAGTACGTAGCCGATCTCGACGCTCGCGGTCGATCCCGGCGCGTGCCGCATCGCGTTGCTCAGCGCCTCCTGCACGATGCGGTACGCCGACAGCTCGACGCCCTGCGGCAGCTCGCGGACCGCGCCGGTGATCGTCTTCTGAACGGTCAGCCCGGCGTCGCGGACGTTGTCGAGCAGCCCGTCGAGTTCGGCGAGGGTCGGCTGCGGGGCGTCGGGGGCCTCGTAGTCGTCCGCCCGTACGACACCGAGGATGCGGCGCAGCTCGGTCAGCGCGGCGACGGCGTTCTCGCGGATCGTGACGAACGCCTGCTCCAGCTCGGGCGGCGGATTCTCCACCCGGTACGGCGCGGCCTCGGCCTGGATCGCGACGACGGACATGTGGTGGGCGACGACGTCGTGCAGCTCGCGGGCGATGGTCGTGCGCTCCTCCAGCAGCGTGCGCCGGCCGCGTTCGACGGCGGTGACGCTCTGCTGCGCGGCGACCTCCTGGTCCGCCCTGCGACGGACGTGCAGGGTGCTCACGGTCAGCAGGACGAGCGCCGAGCCGAAGAGCATCGGGAGGGAGGTGGAGACGCCGTAACCGTAGCCGCGGTTGAGGAAGATCTCGGAGAACATCGCGTATCCGGCGGTCACCACCCACATCCAGGCGGCGGTGCGCGGGCCCGTCCGGATGGCCACCACCGTCATCACGGCGAAGTAGCCGACGAAGGAGGTGGGTGTCCACGGCCAGTCGTGGAAGCTGAAGAGGTTGGTGAAGCCGGAGACCCACAGCGCCAGCCACCAGGCGGCGACGGGCCTGAACAGCGTCAGCAGGAGCGGGATGATCGGCGAGAGGTCGAGCAGATCACGGTTCCCGATGCTGTAGACGAACATGATCAGCGCCAGGCCGACGATCATGGCGTGCGGCGTCCAGGCCACGAACTGGCGTATCTGTCCGGGCAGCCGACGGGTGAAGCGACCGTCCGTCCGCACGGGCCGGAGCGGGCGGTAGGCGAAGGCGTCGTGGAAGAGGTCCTGGCGCAGGCCGCTGAGCGCGCCCGTGGCCAGGCGGAACTCATTGTTCCGGGACTCCCCGGTTTCGGTTTCGGTCACTCTCTCAAGGTAGAGGTAGGGCCGAGCGGGGTCGTCAGCACGGAAGCGGATAGTTCCGGGTCCGTCCCAGGTACTACGCGGCCCCACCAGGCACGACGCAAGCCCCCCGCCGGATCACCACGCCAGCTGGGCGATCTCCTCCGCCACCACCGCGCACGCGTCCGCCGCCGGGTCGATCAGCGGGAAATGGCCGACCTCCTCCAGCAGCGTCAGCCCCACCATCTCGCCGGCCCGGCCCGCCGCGTCCACGAACGCGTCGGCGACCTCGTACGGCATGGTGAGGTCCGTACGGCCCTGGACCACGGCCGTCGCGATTCCCGTCGGCAGCAGCGCGGCCGGGTCCGCGCTCTCCCTGCGCTCCTTGAACCGCTCCTGGCCGCCCAGCAGCTCCAGGACGGCCCCGCCGCACACCCCCAGCTCGACGGCGCGCGCCAGATCCGCGATCGGCGCGAGCGCGACGACCCCGCGCAGCTCAGGCGGCCGGTCCAGCCGCCAGGGCGAGCCCAGGGGCAGCACATGGCGGGCCGCCGCCCAGAGGGCGAGGTGGCCGCCGGCGGAGTGGCCGGTCACGACGGTCCGCCGGGAGTCGGCCTGCGGGAGCGCGTCGGCGACGAGCCCGGGGAGCGCGTCCATCGCCGCGGCGACGTCGTCGAACGTCTCGGGCCAGCGCCCCGCCACCGGAGCCGGGGCCCCGTCGTCACCGGCGCCCTGCTGCGGGATCGCCGGACCCCGCCGGTATTCGACGTTGGCGACGGCGAAACCGCGCCGCGCCAGGAAGTCGGCGAACGGCGTGATGTGCGCGCGGTCGTACGGGGCGCGCCAGGCTCCGCCGTGCAGGACGACCACGAGCGGTACGCGCTCCTGGTTGCCCCGGGGAGCGTAGAAGTCGATCACCTGATCAGGGTGTTCGCCGTACGCGGCGGTCGCGTCGGGCCGGACGGCCGGATGGGCGAAGACCGATTCGGTCTCTGCGGCGTCACGAGCAACGGCATCGTGCGCGGCGGGGTCCGGCATCTTGCTCCAACCTTTCGGTGCGGGGGCCGAATTGACCTGATCAGCGGGACGCTATCAGCCCTGGCGGGGGTCGCTCACCCGTCGGCGGCCGGGCCGGGCCCCGCCCCTCGCTCCGGGGCCCGGCCGCCCGCGCTCCGCACCTCGTGCCACCCGCGTCACACGCGCCCCGCGGGCACCTCCTCCAGTACCTCCGCGAGCACCCGCGCCGCCCGTTCCGCGTCGGCGAACCCCGTGTACAGGGGGGTGAATCCGAAGCGCAGCACATCCGGCCTGCGCAGGTCCCCGACGATGCCGCGCGCGATGAGCGCCTCCATCACGGCCGGCGCCTCCGCGCAGCGCAGCGCGACCTGGCTGCCGCGCTCGGCGTGCGCGGCGGGCGTCAGCGAGCCGACGCGCCCCTTCGGCGCGTACGCCTCGACGCACTCCAGGAAGAAGTCGGTGAGGGCGAGGCTCTTCGCCCGTACCGCGTCGAGCCGTACGCCGTCCCAGACGTCGAGGGCCGCCTCCAGCGCCAGCATGGAGAGGATGTCGGGGGTGCCGACCCGGCCGCGTACCGCGCCGTCCGCCGCCGCGTACTCCCCGTCCATCGCGAACGGGTCGGCGTGCGAGTTCCAGCCCGGCAGCGGGGAGTCGAAGCGCGGCTGGTGGCGTTCGGCGACGTAGAGGAAGGCGGGCGAACCCGGCCCGCCGTTCAGGTACTTGTACGTGCAGCCCACCGCGAGGTCCACGCCGTGCGCGTCCAGACCGACCGGCAGGGCGCCCGCGCTGTGGCACAGGTCCCAGACGACGAGCGCGCCGGCCTCGTGCACGGCCGCGGTGATGGCGGGCAGGTCGTGGAGGCGTCCCGTACGGAAGTCGACGTGGTTGAGGAGCACCACGGCGGTACGCGGCCCGAGCGACCCGAGCAGGCGCTCCGGGTCGACGGGGACGACCGGCATCCCGGTCATCCTGGCCGCCGAGGCGGCGATGTAGCCGTCCGTGGGGAAGGTGGTGGCGTCCACCAGGATCTCGTCCCGCGCCGGATCCGCCGGATCGAGCAGCCGTACGGCGCCCACCACCGCCTTGAAGATGTTGACGCTGGTGGAGTCGCCCACCACGATCCGGCCGGGCCCGGCGCCGACGACGGGCGCGATCCGGTCGCCGATCCGCTCGGGCGCGGTCCACCAGCCGCTCTCCGTCCAGGAGCGGATCCGGAGTTCACCCCACTGACGGCTGATCACATCCCGGACCCGGTCCGGCACATGGCGGGGCAGCGCGCCCAGTGAATTGCCGTCCAGATAGGTGGTTTCGTCGTCGAGGGCGAACAGACCGCGCAGCGCGGCCAGTTCGTCGGCGGCGTCGAGGGCGGCGGCGCGCTCGGCCATCACACGGTCCACGGTCCCGGCCTCCACGTTGTCGGTGTCCACATCCACAGTCGCGGTATCCACAGGCCCGGTCTCCACGGTCGCGGTGCCGGTGCCTACAGCCTCGGTCTCCACAGGCTGCTCAGACATGGCTGCGCGCCGTCCACAGCTCGGGGAACACGTTCTTCGTGGCGCGCTTCTCCAGCCACGCGACTCCGGCGGAGCCGCCCGTACCGGTCTTGGAGCCCATCGCGCGCCTGGTCGCCACCAGATGGTCGTTGCGCCATCGCCACACCAGCTCGCCGACGTCCGTCAACGCCTCGCCCAGACGCACGAGTTCGGCGTGCCGGTCGGGGTCGGCGTAGATCCCGGCCCAGACCTCCTCCACCTCGGGCGACGGCTCGTACCGCTGCCCCAGGTCACGGTCGAGGACCGCCCGCGGCACCGGCAGCCCGCGCCGGGCGAGCAGCCGCAGCGTCTCGTCGTACAGGCTCGGCTCGTGCAGCGCCTTCTCCAGCTCGGCGTGGACGCGCGGCGCGCCCCGGTGCGGTACGAGCATCGAGGCGGACTTGTCGCCGAGCAGGAACTCCATCCGCCGGTACATCGCGGACTGGAAGCCCGAGCCCTCACCGAGGGCACCGCGGTACGCGTTGAACTGCCCTGGGGTCAGCCGGCCCAGCGGCTTCCAGGAGGCGTTGAGCGCCTCCAGCTCGCCCGCCGAGCGCTTGAGGGCGTCCATCGCCCGGGGGATCCGGTCCTCGCGCAGCGCGCGGGCCGCGGTCTCCCACTCGTGGACGATGACCGTGAACCACAGCTCCATGACCTGGGTGGTGACGAGGAAGACCATCTCGCCGGGGTCGTCGGAGCGCAACTGCTGCAAATGGGTGAGGACGTCGGCCTGGACGTAATCCTCGTACGGGGTGGTTCCGGCGAAGTCGAGGTTCGGGGCGTCCGAACCGGCTCCGGGAACATCGGGGGCGTGCGACATCTCTGTCTCCTCGATATTGCTGCCGGGTAGCGGTCCGCCCCTTTCCGTGTGGCTACGGAGCCCCGGTCCCCTCCTCGCATCATAGGACGACCGTACGGGGACGGTCAGATCAGCGGGCCCTCGATGTACGTGCCGTCCTCTTCGTACGGCCACGCGTTGGACCGGCATCCGTCGAGACCCTTGATCTGCTGCATCATCACCGGCGCGAGCCGGCCGGGGCCGCCGCAGCCCATGTGTTGGCGGATGCCTATCTCGTGCCCGACCTCGTGGTTGATGATCAGGTGCCGGTACTCGGAAGGCGGCCCGTCGAAGGTCGGCGACCCCTGCACCCAGCGGCGCAGATTGACCACGACGCCTTCGGTGGTCTCGCAGTTCAACTCACCGTGGGTGTCGAGCCCCTGGGCCAGACAGAGCTTGTCGGCGGTCGTGGGGGTGGCGATGCGGATGACGAAGTCCGCGCCCTTGCCCTCGGAGACCAGCTGGAAGGAGCCCCGGCCGTGGGCGGCCCAGCCGCGCGGGTGGGCCAGGATCTCCTGGATCTCGGCGGCGGCACCGGCGGCGGACAGGTCGATCCCGTCCTCGACCTGCACGCTGTAGCGGCGCAGCGGTCCCGAGCCGGTCTTCTTGCCGTTGGCCTGCGCGGTGGTGAAGGTGCCGGGTCCCGAGTCCGGGACGCGGGGCGACGCGGAGGGGGACGGGGCCTTGGCGGGGGCCGAGTCCTCGGGATCCGAGTCCTCGGAGTCCGGGGCCTTGGGGTCCGTTGACGCGGACGCGGCGGGCGTCGCGGGGGATGTCTCCGGGGTGGCCACCGCCGATCCGCCGGTGTCGGCGCCCGCGCCGCCGCCCCGCCAGGAGGCTATGGCCGCGCCGCCGCCGACGATGGCACCGGCCAGGACGAGCCCGGCCAGGACCAGGGGCGCGGGCGACCGTACGCGACGCGATCGACGGACTCGGCGGACGAAGGCACGCTTGCCCACAGCGGAAATCTCCTTGCTCGAATAAGCGTGCGATCGAACAAACGAAGGCCCGCGCCCTGGTCAAGACGGGCGGGGCCTTCGAAAGGTTCCCTCGCGGGCCGGACCGTGGACAACCCGGTCTTGAGCGCCGACAGTCCCAGAGCGACGGACGGCCGCTCGCCCGGCCGTCGACCCGGCCGCTCGCCGGGGCGGCGGCGCGGCACCGCTCACTCGATTCGACTCTTCGGACATTTCTGTCAAAATTGAGACCGTAGAGCCCCACGCACTCGCGGGTTCCCCGCGACCGTGTCGTACGACTTCACTCGATGTCCGCCGTCGGCGGCACCGGTGAGGCCTTCTGGCGGCCTCCGCTCGACGGAGGCCGGGAAGAAGGTGGAGACGATATGAACCTGGCCTACGACTATCCGGTCCTCGGAGCCTTCTGGACCACCATGTGGATCTTCCTCTGGATCCTGTGGTTCGTCCTGCTCTTCCGGGTGATCGGTGACGTGTTCCGGGATGACACCCTCAGTGGAATAGCCAAGACCGGATGGCTGATCTTCGTGATCGTGCTCCCCTTCCTCGGCGTGTTCATCTACGTCGTGGCCCGAGGCAGGGGCATGGGCCGGCGCGAGACACGGCACGCACGGGCGCAACAGAAGGCCCTCGACGACTACATCCGCACCACCGCGGGTCAAGGCGCGGGGCCCCCGAACGAAACGGAGCAGCTCGCCAGACTCTCCGACATCCGCTCCAGGGGAGACATCACCGACGAGGAGTTCCAGCGGGCCAAGGAAAAGATCCTCCACTGAGCGCGCGCCCCGGTACACGGGGGCGCGAAAGAGACCACCTCGCGGAGCCGCCGCCATGACCGACAGCCACCCGCACGGATACGCCACACGGCACCACACCCCGCGCGAACGGGTCGCGCTCGGCAAGGCCGCGCGGGCCTCCGTACCCCGCTCCAGCCACGCCGAGTTCGCGCCGGGGCCCCAGCGGCCGGACCCGTTGGGGATCATCACGAGGCAGTCGGCGGCGCGGCTGCCCGAACTCGTGCCGATCCGCTACGGCAGGATGTCCGAGTCACCGTTCCGCTTCTACCGGGGGGCCGCCGCCGTCATGGCGTCGGATCTCGCGGACACTCCGACGACGGGGCTGCGTACTCAGCTGTGCGGGGACGCGCACATGTTGAACTTCCGGCTGCTGGCCTCACCCGAACGTCGGCTCATGTTCGACATCAACGACTTCGACGAGACCCTGCCGGGCCCCTGGGAATGGGACGTCAAGCGCCTAGCCGCCAGCCTCGCCATCGCGGGCCGCGCGAACGGCTTCAGCGCCAAGGAACGGGCCGCCATCGTGGAGGCCACCGTGCGGTCCTACCGCGAGAACATGCGGTCCTTCGCCGGGCTCGGCAATCTGGCGGTCTGGTACACCCAGTTCGATGTCGACCGGGTACGTGACCGGTTCACGGCAGACCTGTCCACGCGAGGACGCGACCGGTGGGCGTGGACCGTGGCCAAGGCGCGCTCGCGCGACACCCTTCAGGCCTTCGACAAGCTCACCCACGTCATCGACGGCAGGCGCCGCATCGCACCCGATCCACCGTTCATCACCCTTCTCGAGGATCTGCGGCCGGAGGACCGGCACGGTGATGTGGAACAGGAGATCCGCCGGCTGATCGAGCGCTACGGCCAAACCCTCCAGTCGGACCGGCGGTTCCTGCTGGAGCAGTACCGGGTGGCCGACATGGCGCGCAAGGTCGTCGGAGTCGGCAGCGTGGGCACCCGCTGCTGGATCGTGCTCCTGCTCGGCAAGGACGACAAGGATCCACTGTTCCTCCAGGCCAAGGAGGCCGCCGAGTCGGTACTGGCGCCCCACGTAGGGGCCAGCGCGTACCGGACGCAGGGCGAGAGGGTGGTCGCCGGACAGCGGCTGATGCAGGCCACCAGCGACATCTTCCTCGGCTGGGAACGGGTCGAGGGCTTCGACGGCCGACCGCGGGACTTCTACGTACGACAGTTGCGGGACTGGAAGGGGGTCGCCGTGGCCGAGGACATGGTGCCCCGCGGCATGCGTGCCTTCGGCGCGCTGTGCGGCGCGACCCTGGCCCGGGCCCACGCCAGGTCCGGCGACCGCATCGCCATCGCCGCCTATCTGGGCGCGGGCGACTCCTTCGACCGGGCGCTGGTGACCTTCGCCGAGAGCTACGCCGACCAGAACGAGCGCGACCATCAGGCACTCGTCGATGCCGTCCACGCCGGACGGCTGTCCGCCGAAGCCGCCTGACGGTCTCCGGAGGCGCGGGTTCGAGACCGTCCCGTGGGGCGCGGACGCGCGTCGGCCGGGCAGCGCTTCAGCGAGCGGCGACACGGGGACGGGAGCCGGAAGGCGGCGCGGCGTCGGCGTCGGCGTCCAGGAATTCGCGGATCGCGAAGCCGACCAGCGTGAGCACCGCGATCCACACCACGACCATCACGGTCGGGTAGGTCCAGGTGAACAGGACGATCGCGGCGACCACCAGGATGGCGGCCCCGATCCCGCGCTTGAAGCGGTGCACGAACCGTCCGGCCGCTCCCAGGCGAAGCCCGGCCGACACCGCCGCGTCGCGCAGAGCGGCGACGGTCCGTCGGCATCCCGCACGGATGAGGAGAGCGATACGGCTGGGGCCGGCGAGAAACGCGGCGACGGCGGTGAAGAGGGCGACTGCGGCGAGTTCCCGCACGCCGGCACGGAGGAACGTGACCAGCGCGTCGTACACGGTTCCGGCGGCTGCCTGGGACGTTCCGGGAGGCAGATGGCCGAGGTAGACGTCGCGCGCGACGGTGAGGGCGATACCGAGGCCCAGCATGGCGACGAACACCGCCAGTGCGGCCCCGATCAGCGCGTGCCGACGGTTGAACGCCACGTACACCCCGGCGGCGGCGATCAGCAGGGCGACGAGGGGCAGCCAGACGCCCATGATCTGAAGGACTCGCAGAGCGTTCTTGACCTTGCCGACATCCTTCGACGCGAACACCACGAAGTCCGTATGGACGTCCGGGATCTTGGCAGCGGCAGCGAGGCCAACGCCGACCAACCGGTCCTTCACTCGGGCGACGACCGGAGCCACGTCGATGGCGACCTCGTTGTCCTTCAGCGAGACCGCGCCGTTGGCCTTCCCCGTGAGGGCCTTGTCGAGCGCACTGTGCGCCCTGCGGTTGCCTTTCACCCAGACCGTCTTGAAGGCACTGCTGGTGACCACCCGCTCCACTGTGTTGCCGATCAGCTGCTTCAGACCGTTCTCGATCGGCTTGTCCAGGCTTTTGAGCAGCTGTGCCGCCCGCGGCGGTACGCCCTTCTGCGAAGCCGCGTCGCTGACCTCCTTGACCAGCGCCTTCACGTCGATCTGTGCCAGCACCACGGAGGTGACCCGATGGGTGACCGCCTTCTGCACATCGGGGTCACCGGCAAGAGGCCCGACGGTGGCGACGTAGCGGTCGGTGTCCCGCACGATGCTGTTCGCCCACACCGCGACGACGGACAGCAGCGCCAGCAGAGCGGCGAAAAGGATCAGCAGAACCGAGCCGAGTGAGCGGAACCAGTGATGGTCCGCCGCCCGTGGCCGCCCGGCCTCCTCCAGGCCGCCCGCCCGGCGTCGCGGTGCGGCCGGCTCGCTGCGCTCCCCCTCGGAGGGCGGGGAATCGCTGTTGTCGCTCATACCCTCAAGGGCATAGCCGCGACGGAAGAACCGCGACCCGGGCGGAGCAGCCGGGTGAACGCGACGAGGTGCGAAAGGCCCAGGCCGGTGGTACGAGGGGGAACGAGGGACGGCGCTTCCGTCCGGGCCGCGGCCCATCTCCTCGCGGCCATCCCGAATGCCCTTCCGCGAGTGGCAAACTGCTTCCATGACGACCTACAAAAACCTGCTCGGCGGTCCGGAGCCGACGTACCTGCTGGAGAACGAAGATGCGTACCGCATGCTGGGCGAGGATTCACTGACACCGGCCGAGGTCACGGCGAAGCATCCGACGTTCTCGCTCGCGTGGGCGATGCTCGCGGACGACGCGTTCGAGGCGGGACGAGTGATCGAGTCCTATGCCTACGCGCGTACCGGCTACCACCGCGGTCTGGACTCGTTGCGCCGGGCCGGATGGAAGGGGCACGGCCCCATCCCTTGGGACCACCGGGCCAACCGCGGTTTCCTGCGTTGCCTCGCGGCCCTCGCTCGTGCCGCGGACGCGATCGAGGAGAAGGACGAGGCCGAGCGCTGCTGGCAGTTCCTCCAGGACAGCAGCGCCGAGGCGTACACCAAGCTGAAGCGCTAGGTGTATTGACACCCAGGCTTTGCCCCGTAACGGCGAACATCGCCGGTCACGGCACCCCCACCGGGGCCGGCCGGGTGGGTGCGCGGTGCGCCCCGCCCCGGCTCCGTGCCCGCTCAGCCACCGCTGGAGCCTTCTCCTCCGCCCGCGTCTGATCCCCGGTCCTCCTCGGATCTCGCGTCTCCGGCGGTTCGCGGCTCCAGTGGCGGCGCGGTCAGCCCGCAGTGGACGCGGCACTCGGGCCGCCCGGCCGGCGTCTCCGTAGCCCCCTCGACCAGCCCGTCCGCCCCCTCAACCCCCTCCGCCGCCCCCTCGGCCACCTTCGTCGGCCTCGGCGTACGCACCGTCGACCAGGCGATCAGCGCCCCCAGCACCAGCACCCCCGCACACATCGGCATCGCGCGCCGGAAGGTGTGGCCGAACTCCGTCGCCGAGCGGTACGCCTCCGGGCCCATGCCCGCCAGCAGCGGCAGCGCGGCCACCGCGAGCAGACCGGCCGCGCGGGCGGCGGCGTTGTTGATGCCACTGGCCAGCCCGGCACGCGCGGTGTCCACGGAGCCCAGCACCGTCGCCGTCAGCGGCGCGACCAGGCAGACCATGCCCGTCCCCATCACCACCAGCGCGGGAAGCACGTCCGTGAGGTACGCGGCGTGCTCCCCCACCCGCAGCATCAGCAGCATGCCGCCCGCGCAGAGCAGAGGCCCCACGGTCAGCGGGATACGCGGCCCGATCCGCTCCGCCAGCGCGCCGGAGCGGGCGGAGAACAGCAGCATCAGCACCGTGGTCGGCAGCAGGGCGGCGCCCGCGCGCAGCGCCGAATATCCGGTCACCACCTGGAGTTGGAGCGTGGTGAGGAAGAAGAATCCGCCGAACGCCGCGTACACGCACAGCGTCACCGCGTTGACCGCCGTGAACAGCCGGGACCGGAAGATGGACAGCGGCAGCATCGGATCGGACCGCCGCCGTTCCACCTGTACGAACGCCACGGCGACCAGCACACCCGCGGGACCCGCCCAGATCACCCTGCCGATCAGCGCGTACGTGACCAGCGCCAGCGTCGCCGCGCCGAGCCCGGCCCCCAGGATGTCGAACCGGCCGTGCGCCGCCGGGTCCCTGGTCTCCGGTACGTGGCGCAGCGCCACCGGCACGCACACCGCCGCCAGCGGCACGTTGATCAGGAAGACCCAGCGCCAGCCGGGCCCGTCCACCAGCCAGCCGCCCAGGAACGGCCCGATCGCCGCCCCGACCCCGCCGAGCCCCGACCAGACCCCGACGGCCCGCGCCCGGTCCTCCGGATGGAAGCTCGCCTGGATGATCGCGAGCGAGCCGGGCACCAGCAGCGCCCCGCCCACCCCCTGCAACGCGCGGGCGATGATCAGCACCCCCGCGTCGGGCGCGATCCCGCACAGCAGCGAACCGAGCGCGAACCACACCACCCCGAGCACGAAGACCCGCCGCCGCCCGTACCGGTCACCGAGCGAACCGCCGAGCAGGATCAGCCCGGCGAGCGTGAGCATGTAGGCGTTGACGGTCCACTGGAGGACCGCCAGATCCGCGTGGAGGGACGCCCCGATATGGGGCAGCGCGACATTGACGACGGTGGAGTCGAGCAAGGCCATGCTCGAACCGAGAACCGTCGTCAGAATGACCCACCGCCCCCTGGCCGAGGACAGCCTGATGTCCATAAGGGGATCATCCCCGCCGCACGGCAAGGCGGCGAGTGGGCAAAGCGGCCGGCCGTCACCTTTTTCGCGCTCTCGCTCAGGCAGGCTTCCCGACGGCGAGAGCCAGCCGCTTCGCCCGGCGCACGGCGTCCTGCCAGGTGTCCTCGTAACGGCGGAAGTCAAGGTCCGTCTTGCTGTAGCCGCCGGGCACCTGGCTGTCGAGGTGACGCACGAGCTGCCGGCAGGAGAGGCGAGCTGCGACGGCGACCTGGGGTGCTCGACCACCTGGACCGAAACGGCCCCGTTCTTGGCTCGGGACCGCAGGCCCCGCACGTAGTCCCGCTCGGTCACTTTCGCGCCTTCGGTGTTCTCGCCATCCTGGTGATCGCCCCGCGTCGCCAGAGCCTTGGCGAAGCTGTCGTCGATGAACGGCACGCCGCCGTAACTGCCGCCGAGGTAGCGGCGCTCGCGGTTCTCCTCCTGGCGTGGCTTGAACTCGGAGAGAGAGAACAGTTCTGTCTCTCCGTACTGGTTCTTGTCCACGAACCAGACCTGATCGCGCTTGAGAATGTCCTCCCCGCCCATACGGCCGAGCAGGCTCGCGTCGTGAGTGGTGAAGAGCAACTGGGCGCCGTGCGGATTGGTGGCGGGGTCCTGGAAGAGCCCGATGAGCTGTGCGGTGAGGAGGGGATGCGGGCTGGCGTCGAGTTCATCGACGGCGAAGGTGCCGCCCTCACTGAGGACGGAGAGCGTCCTCGGTGGCCGATCCAGGGTCGCTTCAGCTCATACGGGCCGTTCCCGTGCAAACCGCTCAAGCCCCTCTCCCGCAGCTCTTCCTCGTTCAGCAGGGTCCGCTCCGTGCCGCAGTCCTCGATTCCGAGATCCGCCGCGCGCAGCAGGGACATGAGTTCCGGAGCGGGGGCGTCCAGCACGCGCATCAGAGCCGGCCCGAACAGCCCCGCTCGGCCAGGAAATGACAGCTTGCGAAACCGCAGCCCCTGCGCGAACCAGTCATAGACCGGCCGGAAGTCCGGCTGTCCGGACCGTGCCGCCATCGACATGAACAGCACATTGGGCTCGGTGATGCTCTCGACCAGCTTCAGTTCGCGTCGGGACTGCGAGTCCCCCGGCTCCACATCCGCTGCGGACCGCTCGAAGATCTTCCGCTTCTTGCCCTGCGGATAGCTGTGCAGCCACTCGTCGATCACCTGCTCGTCATCGACGCTGAAGCCGTACGTGTAGCGGACTCCCTCCAGCAGGAGATCGACCACGAACCACGAGGGCTCACTCAGCGCGGCCTCGTCCAGCCGAAAGGGGTGCCTCAGGACTCCGCCATCCGGTTCCGCGTCGCGGTGCGAGTGCACGACCATCCGAGCCATGTATTCCAGCGCATCGAGCAGATTGGACTTTCCCGCCGCGTTCGCACCGAAGATCCCCACGACGGGGACGGCCTCCCAGTGCGTCCCGGCCGGCCGATCGGCCTCGTACACCGGCTGGAGCTGGAGAGCCTGCTCTTCCCGGAGCGAGCGGTGGTTCGCCGCTCCGAAGTTGAGCAGCACCTGATCCCTCCCTTCACGGATGTTCCACGCCTTTGTGCATGTGAATCGCGCACATCGACTGCTGACAACCGGATACGAGGGTTATCACGCCAAAGAAAAGCGCCGGTCCGCTCATCAGCGGACCGGCGCACACGCCGAGCGGGCCCCCGAAAGGCCCGACGACGGATTACTTGATCTTGGTGCCGGTGGAGCGCAGGGCGGCGCACGCCTCGGTGACGCGCTTGGCCATGCCCGCCTCGGCCAGCTTGCCCCAGGTGCGCGGGTCGTACGTCTTCTTCGAGCCGACCTCGCCGTCGACCTTCAGGACGCCGTCGTAGTTGCGGAACACGTGGTCCACGACGGGCCGGGTGAAGGCGTACTGGGTGTCGGTGTCGAGGTTCATCTTCACGACGCCGTTCTCCAGCGCGGTGGCGATCTCCTCGGCCGTCGAGCCCGAGCCGCCGTGGAAGACGAAGTCGAAGGGCTGGCTGCCGGCGGGCTTGCCGTACTTCGAGCCGACGCCCTCCTGGAGGTCCTTGAGCAGCTCGGGGCGGAGCACGACGTTGCCCGGCTTGTAGACGCCGTGCACGTTGCCGAAGGAGGCGGCCAGCAGGTAGCGGCCCTTCTCGCCCAGGCCGAGCGCCTCGGCGGTACGCAGCGCGTCGTCGACGGTGGTGTACAGCTCGTCGTTGATCTCGTGCGTGACGCCGTCCTCCTCGCCGCCGGTCGGGGTGATCTCGACCTCAAGGATGATCTTCGCGGCGGCGGCCTTGGCGAGCAGCTCCTCACCGATGGCGAGGTTGTCGGCCAGGGTCTCGGCGGAACCGTCCCACATGTGCGACTGGAAGAGCGGGTTGCGGCCGGCCTTCACGCGCTCGGCGGAGACGTCGAGCAGCGGACGGACGTAGCCGTCGAGCTTGTCCTTGGGACAGTGGTCGGTGTGCAGCGCGACGGTGATGTCGTACTTGGCCGCGACGATGTGCGCGAACTCGGCCAGGGCGACCGCGCCGGTGACCATGTCCTTGCTGTACTGACCGCCCAGGAACTCCGCACCACCGGTGGACATCTGGATGATGCCGTCGCTCTCGGCCTCCGCGAAGCCGCGCAGCGCGGCGTGCAGGGTCTGGGACGAGGTGACATTGATGGCCGGGTAGGCGAACTTGCCCGCCTTGGCCCGGTCAAGCATCTCGTTGTAGACATCTGGGGTTGCGATGGGCATCGAGCCGCTCCTTGTGATGTGCGGGTGTGAGGTGCTTGTCCCTGACCTAGGGGGCGTCCCCTGGGGGCGACGTCATCGTCGCCCCCATCTTTCCAGACTCCTCCGCGGGCCCCACGGTGGTCCTGGCTGTTTCACGTGAAACGGCCCTCGTCATGGAAGTAGCCGCAGCTCAGAGGCCGCGACGGGGGCGTTCAGCCGAGGCCCAGCTCGTCGAGCGCGTAGACGTTGAGGTACGGCAGCCCCGCCTCGGCGATGGCCGGGGCGGCGCCCCGCTCGACGATGACCGCGACGGCGACGACCTCGCCGCCCGCCTCCCGTACCGCCTCGACGGCGGTCAGCGGCGAGCCGCCCGTGGTCGAGGTGTCCTCGACCACCAGGCAGCGGCGGCCCTTGACGTCCGTGCCCTCGATCCGGCGCTGGAGGCCGTGCGCCTTCTGCGCCTTGCGGACGACGAACGCGTCGAGCCGCTTCCCGCGCGCGGCGGAGGCGTGCAGCATCGAGGTCGCGACCGGGTCGGCGCCGAGGGTGAGACCGCCGACGCAGTCGAAGTCCAGGTCGGCGGTGGCGTCGAGCATGACCTGACCGACCAGCGGCGCGGCGTGGCCGTCCAGGGTGATCCGGCGCAGGTCGATGTACCAGTCGGCCTCAAGCCCCGAGGAGAGGGTCACCTTGCCGTGCACCACGGCCTTGTCCTTGATCAGCTGGAGCAGCTCAGCCCGTACGTCAGTCATGGCCATGAGCTTACGACCCGGTGCGTCCGGCCCGGACCGGCTCTCCTCAGAGCCGCCGCCAGCTCCAGGTCGCGGCCATCTCCAGCGGCTCCAGCGGGGTGACCAGCCGGGGCGCGGTGTTGAGCCCGTTCGGCGGCCCCGACTGCGGTTCCACACAGACCGCCTCGTCCTGCTCGTCGTAGACCACCACCCACTCGGCACGGCTCGCGACCCTCAGCTCCAGCTGCCCCGGCCAGGTGACGGTCACATCCACCCCGTCGGGCATCCCGAAACAGTCGTCCCACGGTCCGGGGAGCGGCGGAATACGCCGGCCGGTCGGCAGATGATCGGCGCCGCGCGCCTCCTGCCACTCGGCGGTGAAGTCGATCTCCGCGTCGCTCCCGCCGAGGTTGCGCAGGAACCACGGATGCCAGCCGGCCTGCGCGGGGAAGGACGTCTCGTACGTCTCCACGCCCAGCCCGAGCGTCAGGGAGTCCTCGGTCAGCTCGAAGGTCTGGGTGACCAGACCGCTGTACGGCCAGGGCTCGACCAGCTCGTAGGAGAACGACGCCGTGCTGTCGCCCGCGCTCACCGTGTGCCAGGCCGTGTCGCGGCCCGTGCCGTGGATGGCGTGCGGCGGGGAGTTGAGCGGCATCTGGTGCGACACCGCGCCGTTCCTGAACTGCCCGTCCTCGATCCGTCCGCACCAGGGCACCATCGGGAAGCAGCCGTACCGCTCCCCCTGACGCAGCAGTTCGGTCCCGCCGATGCGCAGACTGCCGATCCGGCAGCCGTTCCCGGGGGTGATGGTCAACTCGGCGTCGCCCGCCGCCAGTCGGATGCTCTCTTCGCTGTCACTCACACCCCGACACTACTTGCGCCGTCGCAGGACCCGTCCGACCACCACGGCAGAGGCGAGCGCGAGTGCGGCGGCGGGCGCGATCCAGCGCAGCGTGGCGCCGCCGCCGACGGCGTCGGGCGCGGGCACCGGCGCGTAGCGACCGCGCGGCGGCGCGTGGTCGACCTCCTCGGCGCTGCGCCCGATCATGGTGCGCCGGGCGTGTGCGGCCTCGGCGGGCGGCTCGTCGAGGGGGCCGCCGAGGAGGTGGAAGTCCCCGGTGCTGTAGACGGTTCCGCTCTCCGGGGCTTCGGGGATGTCCGGGACATCCGGGACATCGGGGATCTCGATGTCCTCAAGTCCTTCGAACCCGTCGGAAGCCTCGGAGGCTTCGGAGGCTTCGGAGGCTTCGGAGGTCGAGGAGACAACGCCGCCCGCCGCGCGTTCGTCCGGTACGGATTCCACGGATTCCGCGGATTCCTCGGCCAGCGCCGCGGCGAACCGTTCCAGCAGCCGGCGCGCCGCGGCCGTCAGCGCCTCGGGGGGAAGCTCCGCCAGCCGGCCTTCGGCGCGCGTCCCGCCGGTGAAGGCGACCGTCGTCCCCGCACCGCCGCCGACGCCCGCGCCGCCGTGCGCGCCGCCGTCACCGGTCGCACCAGGCGCGGGTGTTTCCGTCAGCCGGACCGTGAGCGTCAACTTGGCGGAGCCCGTACCCCGGACTTCCGCGCCCTCGCCCTCCGCCGCGAAGACCCCGTCCCGCTCGGCGAGTGTCAGCGCGCCCCGGTAGGTGATCGTATGGCCGCCGATCCGCACCTTCATGCGCCCGGCGAGCGGCCCCGCCGTCTCCTCCGCGTCCTGTTGGAGCCCCGGCACACAGCGGGCGACCCGGGCGGGGTCCCGCAACGTCTGCCGTAGAGCCTCTGCCGAAACCGGAACGAACACCTCATGCTCCATGGAACCCGAGCGTAGTGCCGTCGGGCGGAAGCAGGGGGCTTCTTGACACAGCTGCCTCGCCCCGTCCGGCCACCGGCCCTCACTCCACCGGTCCTCCCTCCACCGGTCCTCCCTCCACCGGTCCTCCCTTCGCCGATCCCCCTCGCACCGATCCCCTCGGCGGCCCTCACTCCACATATCGCGGATGCAGCAGCGTCGACGGCGGCAGCCCCGGCAGCCGTGTCTCCTCCGTGTCGCGCGCGCCCGCGCTCAGTATCGGCTCCGCCAGCGACCGCAGCGGCGGTACGTCCGCCGGGAGGGAGAGCGGCGGAGGGGCGCCCATCCCGGCCAGCTCGAAGCCCCAGTCGCTCGCGGCCGGGCCACCGCTCTTCGACCGGTCCGGCCCGGCGGTGAAGCCCGACGGCCGGCCCGCCGCCCGGTACGGGCTGGTGCCGAACCCGGCCGCGCGCAGCGTCGCGTCGACCGTCCAGTACGTACGCGGCTGGGCCGTGGGCGATCCCGCGTGCACGGCGAGCCGCCCGCCGGCCGCGAGCACGCGCGCGGTCAGCCCGTAGAACTCCTCGGAGTACAGCTTGGTGCTGGGCGTGATCCCGGGGTTGGGCAGATCGGAGATCACCACGTCGTAGAGCCCGCCCTCGGCTCCGGCCACGCCTCCGCCCGCGCCCCCCGGCCCGGCCCCCGCGCCCTGCCCCCGCAGCCAGCTGAACGCGTCCGCGTGGACCACCCGCAGCCGGGGATCGTCGTAGGCGTGCCCGTTCAGCGCCGACAGCGCGGGGTCCGTACCGGCCAGCCGGACCACGCCCGGGTCCAGCTCGACCAGGGTGACCGCGCGCACGTCCCCGTACCGCAGGACCTCGCGCGCGGCCAGTCCGTCGCCGCCGCCCAGAATCAGCACGCGCGCGTGCGGCCCGCGCATCGCCGGGTGCACCAGCGCCTCGTGGTAGCGGAACTCGTCGCGCCCGCTGACCCGCAGCCGCCCGTCCAGATACAGCTCCAGCGGCCCGTCGCGCCCGCCGGTCAGCACGACTTCCTGTACGTCGGTATGGACGGCGACCCGCACCCCGTCCCCGTACACCGCCCGCCGCGCCGCCCGCTCGAAGTCGTCCACCAGCACGGCGGCCGTGGCCAGCACACTGAGCACCAGGACATTGACGGTCAGCAGCACCCACCGCGAACGCGGCGTCAGATCGCGCCCGAACAGCGTCAGGACGAGGGCGCCACCCGCCACCGCGTTGACCGCTCCCGTCAACAGCGCTCCCGTCAACTGCCCCAGCCAGGGCAGCAGCAGGAACGGGAAGGCCAGCCCGCCGATCAGCGCGCCCACATAGTCGGCGGCGAAGAGATCCGCGACGGTCCCGTCGGCCTCCTGCCGGGAGAACCGCTGGATGAGGGTCATCAGCAGCGGGATCTCCGCGCCGATGAGCATGCCGATCGCCAGGGAGAACCCCACCAGCGCGTACCGCGCCTCGCCGATCCACGCGAAGGCCGCGTACAGCACCAGCGCCGAACAGCCGCCCAGCAGGGCGAGCCCCGCCTCCAGCAGCCCGAAGCCGAACGCCGCCCGCAACCGCAGCCGCTTCGCGGCCAGCGAGCCGAGTCCCATGGCGAAGACCATCACGGAGAGGACGACCGACGCCTGGGTGACGGAGTCCCCGATCAGATACGAGGCGAGCGCGACCAGCTCCAGCTCGTACACCAGTCCGCACGCCGAGCAGATGAAGACCACGGTGAGGATCAGATAGCGCGCGGCGTCGGCGCGATCGGGCAGCCGCGCCCCACCCGGGGGCGAAGACGACACGGACTGCTGCTCGATCACACCTGTAACGCTACGTCACGGATTGATTTCCATTTGTCACCCGGAAGGGTGTAATCAGGCCACGGCAGGCATACGTACCCCGACCCGGGTCCGCGTCGCGACGAGGCGGCCCTCCTGCGGGTAGGCATGCCAGGTACGCCAACGGACCTGGCCCTCGTCGCGCTGCGCCAGCATCGCGGTGAACGCGTTGGGCGAGCCGGGAAAGGTACCGGCTAATCCGTTCGGGTGGTCCGCGACCAGCGCGAGCAGCTCCTGCGCCCTCCCGGCGAACGAGCTGTGCGAGAGCGTCTCGACACGCGCGGCGAATTCGTACTCCCACTCACCGAGCCGCTTGGAGACCCCGAGCGGCAGCGGTGTGCTGCTGCCCGGGATACAGGCGACGGTCTCGGAGCAGGTGCCTCCCTCCTCCTCCAGAATCACCTGATGGGAGGCGCCGAGCAGCCGCAGCTGAAGCCCGGCGCCGGCGAGATCGAGATCGAGTACGGCCAGAGCCGGGACGGGGCCTCGGCCCAACGTCCAGGCCAGATCGGCGGCACGGGTGTCGGAGTAGGCGGTATTGAGGGTGGTGAGCATGGATCGGCTCCGCAGAACACGCTTGACGGGTGGGCCGGGGACGTCCCGGACAATGAGCGAATGGGCACATGAGCGAGGGAACTTGAAGGGTGAGATCGCCGGCTCGGCGCCATAGGAGGTCCTAGGGGGTCCGAGGGCTGGAAGCTCTCAACAACGAGGGAATCACGAGGTACGCGACGCTCGCAGTGTTTTTACCCAACTTGACGGGGTTTCCATCCCCTCGGGGGCCCAAGAGTTCAACTGTTCACAAGAATCCGGCGTACGCGGGGCGCATTTGTCGGGCGCACGTCACGGGCGAAGCCGTTGTCGCAGCCACTTCCGCAGCCGCAGCCGGAGCCATTTCCACAGCCACCGCCGGGGCCATCAACGCAGCGGTGCCCGGCGGAAATGACTCCCGCCGGGCACCGCCTTCCTCAGCACGGATCAGCTGCCCCGTGTCAGCTGCCTCCGCCGCATCCCCCGCCGCCACCGCAGGACGAACCGCCGCCTCCACAGGAGGAGGATCCGCCCCCTCCACAGGAGGAGTGGCCGCCGCCCCCGCAGGAGTGATGGCCACCACCGGAATGACCGCCCCCCGAGGACGAACCGCCGCTCCCGCAGGACGAACCGCCCCCGGCCACCGCGCCGCCCCCACCGGCCCACCAGCTGCGCTCGCTCGAACGGCCGCTCTTCGAGCCGCTCTTCGAGCCGCTCTTCGTCCCGCTCCTCAAACCGCGCTTCGAGCCGCTCGTGTTGAGCCTGTTGAGCGTGGCGTCCGCCGCACCGCCCTTCGCCGCGTCGCGACGGCGTCGCGCCCCGCGCCTGTCCCGGCTGCCCACACTCGCGACGACTCCCGCGAACGCGACCCCGATCAGCACGGCCACCACAGCACTCGTGCCCACCATCGTCCTCACCCGTCCTTCCGTCCCCCGAAACGTCCCCCGAACGTCTCCGAAGCGCCCCCCGAGGGGGAAATCCCGCTTCTTCACGTGCGTGAGTGGAGTTGTCCCCCCGGCGCCCCCGGCCCAAAGCCGACTTGAGCAACCCCAGAGGTTCGGCACAGGATGGCGGCCATGACCAAAGAATGGCTCGGTGGCACCACGATCTTCGCGGAGATGTCGGCCCTCGCCCTGCGCACCGGCGCGATCAACCTCGGCCAGGGCTTTCCCGACACCGACGGCCCGGAGTCCGTACGGGAGGCGGCGGTACGCGCCCTGCGCGACGGCCGCGGCAACCAGTACCCGCCGGGCCCCGGCGTCCCCGAACTGCGCTCCGCCGTCGTGGACCACCAGCTGCGGCGGTACGGCCTGACGTACGACCCCGACACCGAGGTCCTCGTCACCGCGGGCGCCACCGAGGCGATCGCCGCCACGCTGCTCGCGCTGGTCGAACCCGGCGACGAGGTCATCGCCCTGGAGCCGTACTACGACTCGTACGCCGCCTGCATCGGCATGGCGGGCGGGGTACGCGTACCGGTCACGCTCCGCCCCCGCGACGGCGCGTACCACCTGGACCTGGACGAACTGCGCGACGCCGTCACCGACCGCACCCGTCTCATCCTCCTCAACACCCCCCACAACCCCACCGGTACGGTCCTCACCCGCGCCGAACTCGCCGCCGTCGCGGAAATCGCCGTCGAACGCGACCTGCTCGTCGTCACCGACGAGGTCTACGAACACCTGGTCTTCGAGGGCGAACACCTCCCCCTCGCGGCCTTCCCCGGCATGCGCGAGCGCACGCTGACGATCAGCAGCGGAGGCAAGACCTTCTCGTTCACCGGCTGGAAGGTCGGCTGGGTCACCGGCGTCCCCGCGCTGGTCACGGCGGTCCGCTCGGCGAAGCAGTTCCTGACGTACGTGGCCTCGGGCCCGTTCCAGTACGCCATCGCCGAGGCCCTGCGCCTCCCCGACAGCTACTTCGACACCCTGCGCGCCGACCTGCGCGCCAAGCGCGACATCCTCGCGGACGGCCTCGGCGCGGCCGGCTTCGACGTCTACCGCCCGGCGGGCACGTACTTCATCACCACCGACATCCGCCCGCTGGGCGAGACGGACGGCTTCGCCTTCTGCCGCGCCCTGCCGGAGCGCTGCGGGGTGGTGGCCGTACCGAACGCGGTCTTCTACGACCACCAGAAGGAGGGCGCGCCGTTCGTACGGTTCGCCTTCTGCAAAAAGGAGGAGGTGCTGCGCGAGGCGGCGGCACGGCTCGGGAGCCTCGGCGCGGGGTGAAATCCGGAGGCGGTAGCGTCGGGAGAGAGTCTGTTTCCCGTAATCCGGAGGATCGCATGCCGAGCACCGTCAATTTCAAGAGCAACCCCGTCAACGTCAACGGCGACTTCCCCAAGGTCGGCGCCGAGGCCCCCGCCTTCGAGCTGGTGGCGGGCGACCTCTCGACGGCCACGCTGAAGACCTTCGCCGGGCAGCGGAAGGTCCTCAACATCTTCCCGAGCGTCGACACCGGCACCTGCGCCGCGTCGGTCCGTAAGTTCAACGAGGTGGCGGCCGGCCTGGCGAACACCGCGGTGCTCTGCGTCTCGGCGGACCTGCCGTTCGCGCAGGGCCGGTTCTGCGGTTCCGAGGGCCTGGAGAACGTCAAGACCCTCTCCACCTTCCGCAGCCGCGCGTTCGTGGAGAACTACGGCGTAGACCTCGCCGACGGCCCCCTCGCCGGCCTCGCGGCCCGCGCCGTGGTCGTCCTGGACGAGAACGACAAGGTGATCTACACCGAGCTGGTCGAGGAGATCACCCAGGAGCCCAACTACGAGGCCGCGCTCGCCGCCCTGAAGTAGGCATGAGCGCCGCCGTACCCGCCGGGGTCCCGGCGGGTACGGCGGGTACGGCGGGTACGGCGGGTACGGGACGCAGGGGGCGAGGGCGCCGGGGCTACGGGAGGGTACGGGGGCGACGGGAGCCCAGGGCCCACGGCGGCTACACGGGCGGCGTGCCCGGCGGGCTCTGCGGCTTCGGGCCGGGCGGAAGCGCGGGCCCCTGATCCGGCGGCATCTTCGGCGGACCGGGCTTCGCGTGCTTGGCGTCGTACAACGGCACCATCCGGCACGTGAGCCGGTAGATCCCGAACGGCGGAAAGAGATCCACCCGCCGAGGGAAATTCTCCTCCGCGCACCCTCCGCACAGAAGGTCCCGCGCCTCGTCACCGACCAGCCGCGCCCGCGCGACGGGGCTGACCCAGCACGACTCGCAGTAGCGGCAGTCCGTGGCCGACAGCAGAACAGCCGTTCTTGTCATCCTCTGACGTCCTTTTCCCTGCGGAGCGGATCCGAAAGCCCTTGCGTGCAAGGCGCCTTCGTCCGCCCTCATCAGTGTGAAAAGTAACGTCTCCCCACGCTGACGCTCGTAGATGCGCTCCCTGAACAGAACCAACTGCGCGGGTGTACGGGCGTGATGATAGGCACGCGGCCGAGGCGGGCTGAACGGCCTTACGGGCAAAGAGAACTGCCCGTACCGCGCCCGCCACATAACCGGCCCGAACGCCGTCCGCCCGAGCCGGTCCAGGGCCCCGGCGCGCGAAGGGGGCACCGCCCGCCCCTTCGGCCGCGTCCGTTCCGCTCGGCGACCGCCTGATTCACCGTCCCGGCGGGCGCGCTGTCCGGACACTCGGGGCCACCGCACTCGCACGGCGATCGGCGCAGGGCGGACCCGGGCACGAGATCCGCGCCGTCCGCACGACCGGCCCCGTCCGGCCCGTCGCCCCCGTCCGCGTTCCCGGAACCCCCCGGCCTGTCCGGGTCCCGCGACCGGTCCGGCCCGCCCTGCCCCTCCGGCCCGCTCGATTCCGGCACCTTTCTCACCACCAGCGCTCCGTTCGCCCCGAAAGCCTCGGTCAGCCGGGACAGCACCCAGCGGGCCCCGCTGTTCGTCATCAACCTTCAACTCCCGGAGTCCACGTTCGACCCGCCTCACCAACTCCGGTGTGGGCGGGGCGAATTCACGCGGGACCCAAGACGGCGTCAAGCGCCAGAAGCCGCCGTTCCCGACCAATGCCCGCAGCTCTCGAATAACTGTTTCACCTGCGTCGCGATCCACCAATGCCTGCACCCTTACTACGGATTGTGAGCGGGGGTGTTCAGAGTGCAATGGCGGGCGCTAGATTGGGAAGGCGCCAGCGGCCCAACCTGCGCAATGGTCGATGCACAGCGCGCGAAACCGCTGCTACCTGCATAAACGCGACCGCTGAGCCGTATTCCCAGACGCTTGGTCAAGGGGTATTCGATGACCGATCAGCATCATGACTTCGCCGACGACACGAACAGCCCGCGCGCGAAATTCGGGGAAGCCCTCAAGGATGCGAGGGAGTTACGGCAGGACGGAAAGCTGTCACAGACGGCCCTGGCCAAGCTCGCCCGCACGTCCAAGTCCACGATCTCCCGAATCGAAAACGCGGTCCCGCCCATTCCGAGCCATCTTCCCGTCATCTTCGACCAAATCTTCAAAACCGACGGCATTTTTAAGCGACTGTATGACGAAACACGTGTGAACGACTTCCCGTCGCGGTACCGGCGCCGCATGAAACTGGAAGCGCGGGCCATCGCCATCGCGGAGTGGTCACCGAACCTGGTCCCCGGGCTTCTCCAGACAACCGCGTACGCGCGCGCACTGTTCAGAGCGGGCAACCCCCGGGCGACCGACCACGAGATCACAACACGAGCGGATGCGCGGATCGCACGGCAGGAAGTACTGCACAGGGGGTCTCCACCCGATCTGTCGATCGTGATCTGCGAGGCGGTGATCAGACGGTCCGTGGGCGGATCAGAGGTGATGCGCGGCCAGTTGGCATCCCTGCTGGCTCAAGGCACTCGTTACACCACCATCGTGCAGGTGCTGCCGTTCAGCACCGGATCACACCTGCTCATGGACGGCTCCATGAGCATCCTTACCGCCCCCGACGGCACCCGCGTTATCTACACGGAGTCGCTCAACGCGGCGGTTATCAACGATGATCCCGCTACGGTTCGAGCAATGTCACGTGCCTACGATGTCCTCACGGCTACGGCTCTTCCGCCGACCGCATCGGCCCAAGTGATCCGTGGGCAAATGGAGGCACTGTGACCCAAGATGTCCCCCTGCGCAGCTGGGTCAGGTCCAGCTACAGCAACCAGGACGGTGGCAACTGCGTCGAGTGGTCCCCCACCCACGCCACCACCCACAGCACCGTCCCCGTACGCGACTCCAAGCGCCCCCACGGCTCCGTACTCCTGCTCACCCCCACCGCCTGGGCCGGTCTCCTGGACCTGGCCAAGTCACAACACCCCTGAGCCGGAAGGCTCATTGGGCGCACACCAAAGCGGGACACACGACATGCGTGGCCCGCAGAGGGGGAGAGGACAGCAGGCAGAGGGGGAGAGGCCCGCAGAGGGGAGCGGACAACAGTGGGTCATGTGTCAGCGGGTGCGTCCCGGGGGACCATCCGCACACGAGCACTCACCAGACGGGGTCACCCCTCCGGCTTCGGCCGGGCCGCCGCCCGGCTGCACATGAGCCAGCCGCCGCTGAGCCGGGCGATCAAGCAGCTGGAGACGGACGTCGGGGCCGTTCTGCTGCACCGCTCCCCCGCCGGCGTCACCCTCACCCGGCCCGGGATCACACTGCTGGACGAGGCGCGTACGCTGCTCGGCCAGGCCGACCGGGTCCGGGTACGCGTCGCCGCGGGAACGAGGGCGACACTAACCCTCTGATCAGCTCCTTCGCGCAGATCGCGACGGCTGCCTACCGGGACGGGGACCAGGACCAGGACTGGAACCGGGACGGGGACCGGGACTGAGCGCGCGGCAGCGAAAGACCCCGGCCCGGGACCGCGATCGAGTGGATCACGATCCCGGGCCGGGGGCGGGGCGCCCGGACGGTGAGGCCGCGGCCTCGGAGTCAGCCCGGACTCAGGCGTCCTCGGGCTTCTCGTCCCCGGGCTCCAGGCCGAACTGCTCGACGAGCCACTTGTCGAACTCGATCGAGGCACGGACCCAGCTGACCGTGGACGACACGAAGTGCTCAAGGTTGACGCCCATGCCGATCAGCATCTGGGCCTCACCGATGAGCCGGACGGTCGGCGGACCGTCGCCCTCCTCGTGGACGTGCGTGTAGACCTTGGGCCACAGCGTCCGGCGGTTCCAGTCGTCGATCGCGTCCAGGATCTTGGACTTGTCCGTCACGGGGTGCGGGCGGTCGTAGAAGGTCCGCACCGAGAAGACCTGCTGGTCGTCCTCGCCGCGGAACATGAAGTACGTCCGGAACTCCTCCCACGGCGCCGCGAGGTCGCCCTCGTCGTCGACGACGTACTTCAGCTCCATCTGTTCGAGGAGCTGCTTGACCAGATCCTGGTCAGGGACGACGGGGCCCGCCGGTCCCGCACCCTGCGGTTGGGGCTGGCTGCCCCCGAAATTCGGAATCGAGGACGGGTCGATGCTCACCGTGTATTTCCCTTCGTACGGTTCCTGCCATCCTCTCCCATCCCGGCCCGGGGGTGGCAACCCCATCCGCGTCTCAACGGGTCACGGATTCGCCATCCGGTCCGTGAGCCGCCATACGCCGGTCGAGGGATTCCGCCCGTGCTCCTCCCCGGTCGGCTCCAGCCCCTGGGCCCGCTCCGCCGCCCGGACCATCTCGTCCCGGTATTTACGGAAGTCGATCCGCGTCTTGTCGTAGCCCGGGACGTGCTTCTCCATGAGCGGCAGCAGCTTTTTCGTGCCGATGTGCGCGCGGTGATCGGTGAAGTGGAGCAGCAGCCACAGCTCGAAGCAGGGGTTGGAGACGGCGATCCTGATGCCCTGCCGCCGGGCGGCCAGCGCGGCGTCGGCCACGTCTATGTAGTCGTCCACGTCGAAGACGCACCACACCTCGTCGTACCCGCCCGGATTGAGATCCCGCTGCCCGCGCGCGTACGCGACCAGCTGCGTCGGGGAGCATGCCTTGCCGCGTACGACCACGGACACGGCGGGGTTGCGTAAGTGATCACGTAAGCCCTGGAGGTACTGCCGCTCGGTCTCCTTGCTGCCGCAGACGATCAGCATCGTCCGCGCGGACCGCCGCACGGGGCCGCGCCTGCGGCCCGAGCCCTCACGTGGGAACGACCTGGCCACGAGCCCCCCAGTACTTCTTGAGCATGTCTTCAAAGGCCGTTTCCGGCAGGAGCGGTACGGCTCCGTAGCTGCCGGCGAGGTAACGCCGCTCGAAGTTCTCGCCCTTGCGGGGCTTGAAGTCTGTGAGCGGATACAGCTCGGAGGCCCCGGTCTTCGCGTCCTTCTCCACGAACCAGACCTGGTCGCGACGCAGCACCTGGTCACCGAGCATCGTGCCGAGAAGGGAGGCGTCGTGGGTGGTGAAGATGAGTTGGGCGTTGCGCTGGTTCAGCTCCGGGTCCTGGAAGAGGGTGAGGAGCTTGGCGGTGAGGAGGGGGTGGAGGCTGATGTCGATCTCGTCGACCCACATCACATCCCCGTTGAGAAGGGAGAGGAGGGCAGTGGTCGCCATGGTCAGCCAGGTCTTCGTACCGGCCGATTCGGCTTCCTCCGGAAGGACGAACTCCTCGCCACCGACCCGATGGACGAACTCCAATGCCTGCGACGCGGCCGCTTTGACGTCGTCCGGCATCCCCTGTGCCCGGCCATCGGGATTCCGCAGAAGCATCTCGAATGCCTTGTTCTTCGCCTCGCCGCCGCGGATGCCGTGCACGCCCAGATCAGCTACCGCCAGGACATCGCTTCCGATCGGCAGCCCCGCTGCGGCGAAGACCTCATACGTCTGCACGAGATACGCGCCGATAGCAGAGGCGAGATGCCGCGAGCCATCACCGAGTGTGACCAAATGCAGATCACGCCAGAGCTCACTCAGCTGCTTGTGCGATGTCTGCGCGGCAGCCGACAGATACAGGCTGTTCGGCCGCATCAGCCGCTCCGCCGCCACCCGCTCCCCGGTCAGCGTCGCGCCGTACGTCATCCGCATGCGGTCGCGCTCGAAGAGGACCCGCTTCCGGCCCTTGGGGTACGCGTACAGCCACTCTTCGGCCACCTCGGTGTCCGTGACGCTGAACCCGTACACGTACCGCACGCCGTCCAGCAGAACGTCGACGCCATACGAAGACGGTTCGCCCTGACTCGTGTGATCGAGAAGGAACGGGCGACGGCGCGGCAGGGGAGCGCCCGGCAGCCATCGGGCCTGGGATTCGCGTACCGCCTCGGCGAAGAATCGGTAGGCGTCCACGACCGTCGACTTCCCCGACGCGTTCGCGCCGAAGAGCGCCACCACCGGCACGGCCGGCCGGTCGTCCCCGTACGCGGGCACGAGGTTCAGTTCCTGTGGCTCGCGCAGGGAGCCGTGGTTGGCGACACGAAAGCTCAGCAGCATGGATTGTCACCCTCCCCACACCATCTTGTGAACAAGTGAATCGCGCATTACGTGATTCACATAGATGGTAGTTCTCTCCAGGGGACACGGCTACCGAACGTCGCCACGCGGCGCCGGGCCGTCAGATCGTCTCCAGGAAGGCCCCGACCACCGCCGCGAAGCCCGCCGGGGCGCTCTCGTGGACCATGTGGCCGGTGGGGAGCTGGACGAGGCGGGTGTGGGGGCGGCGGGATGCCATGGCCTTCGCGTGGTCGGCGGCGAGGATGTCGCTCCGCGTTCCGTGCACCAGCAGGGCCGGGCAGTCGCGGGCCAGCCAGTCCGCCCAGTGGTCCCCCTTGTGCTGCTCGTTGGACATCACCATGTCCTCCGGGTGGACGGTGAGCCCCCAGCCGTCGGCGTACTCGCTCAGCCCGTCCGTCAGATACGGCCCGGCGTCCCCGAGCCCTTCGAGCAGGGCGGCCCTGGTGGGTGCGCGGTGGGGCCAGGACAGGCAGAACGAGAGGTCACCGGCGATCTCCGTCCCCATGTCCTCGATGATCAGGGCGCGGACCAAGTCCGGACGCCGGGCCGCCAGTTGGTACGCGTTGAGGCCGCCGAGGGAGTGGCCGAGCACCACCACGTCGCGCAGTCCGAGGTGGCCGAGGAGCCCGGCGGCGTCCTCGATGTACCCCTCGCGCGAGAAGTCGGCCGGGCGGTCGGAGTAGCCGTGTCCTCGCTGGTCGAGCGCTATCACCCGCCACTTCGGGGCGAGGTCGCGCGCCAGCCTCGTGAAGGTGCGGGCCTGGCCGAAGTGGCCGTGCAGGGCGAGCAGGGGCTGCCCCGGGCCGCCGAAGTCCAGGTACGACAGCCTCCGCCCGACGATCTCGAAGGCTCCCCGGACCGCTTCGGCGTCGGAACCCCGCTCCGGCTCGCGCGCCCGGTCCGTATCCGTCCCGTACGCCGGCTGCGACAGCGACGGCGACAGCGACAGCGGCCCCAGGCGCTCCGCCACCCGGCTCCTCAGCAGCTCGTACTCCTCCGCCCTGCGGGGCAGCCGTCCCGGCGGGCGCCGGACAGCCCGGGGCTCGCCGACCTGCTGGCCGCGCCGGAACTGGTCGTGGGTGAGGTCGATCTCGACGCCGCCCGGCAGCCGGTTCCACCAGTGGTAGCCGTGCTGTTCCGCACCGAGCCGGACCTCCGCGAAGAGCAGGTCTCCACCGAATATGTCGTGCACGACCAGCGCCGTGATGTCGCACTGCCCCCACGCCGGGTTCTCCCCGGTCCAGGGGGCGCGCTCCACGTCGTCGGGCGAGCAGGTGTCGGCCGCCCAGCTCGCCCGCAGCGCCTGCTCGATGTCGGTGAGAACCCACGGCGTCGCGGCTTTCGCCGTGACCTTCGTCGCGGCCTTCGTCGTGGCCCTCGCCGTGGCCTTCGGGATGTCGATGTCGTCCCTCGGTGTCATGACGTTCAGCCTGCCACCCACCACTGACAGTCCCCGCTGCCGTCGACCGCTGTCAGCGCCCGCTCAGCGCCCGCCCGCCACCCGCAGAATCGTTCCCGTGGCGTACGAGGCGTCCGCCGAGAGCAGCCAGGAGACGGCGCCCGCGATCTCCTCCGGCTCTCCGGGCCGCCCCATGGGGATGCCGTCCGCGAGCTTGTCCGGGCGGGCGGGGTCCTCGTGGAACTCGGTCCTGATGACGCCGGGGGCCACCGCGTTGACCCGGATGCCCAGCCGCGCGACCTCCTTCGACAGCCCGACGGTCATCGTGTCCACGGCGCCCTTGGCCGCCGCGTAGTGCACGTACTCCCCCGGGCTGCCGAGGGTGGCGGCGGCCGAGGAGACGTTCACGATGGCGCCGCCCCCGGTCCGGGTCATGTCGCGCACCGCCCGGCGCGCGCAGAGCAGGTAGCCGACGACGTTCACGTCCAGCGCGCGCCGGATACCGGCCGCGTCCGCTTCGGCGAGCGGGCCGACGGGGCCGCTGACCCCGGCGTTGTTGACCAGCCCTGTGACCGGGCCGAGTTCGGCCGCCGCCGTCTCGAAGAGACGGTCGACGTCGGCCTCGTCGGAGGTGTCGGCCCGTACGGCCACGCATCGCCGGCCCGTCTCCCGTACGGACGAGGCGACGGCCACGGCCGCCGCCTCGTCGGAGTGGTACGCGAGCGCGACATGGTGCCCGTCCGCGGCGAGGCGCGCGCAGACGGCGGCGCCGATGCCTCGGCTGCCGCCCGTGACGACGGTGACCGGCACCGGCTGCCCGCTCATGGTGACCCCTGACCCTCGCTCGAACGGCTCGACAATGGTTCTCGGTCGAGAACCCTAGGGCTTCTTCTCCAGCGACGTGGGCGCGGGCCCACCCTGCTCAGGCGGCTCCGTCGACTCCGGCGCCGCCCCCACGATCAGCCCGTCCTCGAACCGGTCCACCCGTACCGTGTCCCCGTCCGTGACCTCCCCCGCCAGGATCTCCTTCGCCAGCTGGTCCCCGATCGCCGTCTGCACCAGCCGCCGCAGCGGCCGCGCCCCGTACGCCGGGTCGTTGCCCTCGTCAGCGAGCCACTCCAGGGCCGCCGGTGTGACGTCCAGCGTGAGGCGGCGCTCAGCGAGGCGCTTGGCCAGCCGGCCGATCTGGAGGCCGGCGATGTGGGCGAGTTCGTCGCGCGACAGGGCGGAGAAGACCACCAGGTCGTCCAGGCGGTTGAGGAACTCCGGCTTGAAGGAGGACCGTACGGTCTGGAGGACCTGCTCCTTCTTCCGCTCGGGACTCGTCAGCGGATCCACCAGGTACTGGCTGCCGAGGTTGGACGTCAGTACCAGGATGGTGTTGCGGAAGTCGACCGTCCGCCCCTGGCCGTCCGTGAGCCTGCCGTCGTCCAGCACCTGGAGCAGGACGTCGAAGACCTCCGGGTGGGCCTTCTCCACCTCGTCCAGCAGCACCACGCTGTACGGGCGCCGGCGCACCGCCTCCGTCAGCTGGCCGCCCTCCTCGTAACCGACGTATCCGGGCGGGGCGCCGACCAGGCGGGCGACGGAGTGCTTCTCGCCGTACTCGCTCATGTCGATCCGGATCATGGCGCGCTCGTCGTCGAAGAGGAAGTCCGCGAGGGCCTTGGCCAGCTCGGTCTTGCCGACTCCGGTCGGGCCGAGGAAGAGGAAGGAGCCGGTGGGGCGGTCCGGGTCCGCGATACCCGCGCGGGTGCGGCGTACGGCGTCGGAGACGGCCTCCACGGCCTCGCGCTGGCCGATCAGGCGCCGGCCCAGCTCCTGTTCCATGCGCAGCAGCTTCTGGGTCTCGCCCTCCAGCAGCCGGCCCGCCGGGATACCGGTCCAGGAGCCGACCACGTCGGCGATGTCGTCCGGGCCGACCTCCTCCTTGACCATCGTGTCCTTGGCGGCCTCCTGCTCGGCCTCGGAGGCGGCCTCCAGCTCGCGTTCCAGGCCGGGGATCTCGCCGTACAGCAGCTTGGAGGCGGTGTCGAAGTCGCCGTCGCGCTGCGCGCGCTCGGCCTGGCCGCGCAGCTCGTCCAGGCGCTCCTTCAGCTCACCGACCCTGTTCAGCCCCTGCTTCTCCTTCTGCCAGCGCGCGTTGAGGCCGCGCAGTTCCTCGTCCCGGTCGGCGAGGTCGCGGCGGAGCTTCTCCAGGCGCTGCTTGGAGGCGGGGTCCGACTCGTTCTTCAGCGCCAGCTCCTCCATACGGAGGCGGTCGACGGAGCGCTGGAGTTCGTCGATCTCGACGGGCGAGGAGTCGATCTCCATCCGGAGCCGGGACGCGGCCTCGTCGACGAGGTCGATGGCCTTGTCGGGCAGGAAGCGCGAGGTGATGTAGCGGTCGGAGAGGGTGGCGGCGGCGACCAGGGCCGCGTCCGCGATCTGCACTTTGTGGTGCGCCTCGTACCGTCCCTTGAGCCCGCGCAGGATCGCGATGGTGTCCTCGACGGACGGTTCGGCGACCAGCACCTGCTGGAAGCGGCGCTCCAGCGCGGCGTCCTTCTCGATCCGCTCGCGGTACTCGTCCAGGGTGGTCGCGCCGACCATGCGCAGCTCGCCCCGGGCCAGCATCGGCTTGAGCATGTTGCCCGCGTCCATGGCGGAGTCGCCGCCGGCGCCCGCGCCGACGACCGTGTGCAGTTCGTCGATGAAAGTGATGATCTGTCCGTCGCTGCCCTTGATCTCGGACAGGACGGTCTTCAGCCGCTCCTCGAACTCGCCCCGGTACTTCGCGCCGGCGACCATCGCGCCGAGGTCCAGCGAAACCAGCCGCTTGTTCCGCAGCGACTCCGGCACGTCGCCCTTGACAATGCGCTGTGCGAGCCCCTCGACCACGGCGGTCTTGCCGACGCCGGGCTCACCGATCAGCACCGGGTTGTTCTTCGTACGGCGCGACAGCACCTGTACGACGCGCCGGATCTCCTGGTCCCGGCCGATCACCGGGTCGAGCTTGCCCTCACGGGCCGCGGCGGTGAAATCGGTGCCGAACTTCTCCAGGGCCTTGTACTGGCCCTCCGGATCCGCTGTGGTCACCCTGCGCCCTCCCCTGGCCGCCTCGAACGCGTCGAGCAGCTTCTCGGCGGCGGCGCCGCGCTCCGCGAGCACCGCCCCCGCCTGGCCGCCCTTGGCGGCGATTCCGATGAGCAAATGCTCGGTGGACACGTACTCGTCGCCCAGCTCCTTGGCGCGCCGCGCCGCGTCGCCGATGACGGCGAGCAGCTCACGGTTGGGCTGCGGGGGCGCGACGGTGGATCCCGTCACGCTGGGCTCGGCGGCGAGCAGCCGCTCGGCGCCCGCCCGTACCGCCACCTGGTCTGCCTCGACGGCAGCCAGCAGGTCGGTGACGTTCTCGTTGTCCTGGCCCTCCAGCAGCGCGAGCAGCAGGTGCGCCGGGGTCAGATCGGGGTGTCCGGCCGCCACGGCGCGGCTGGTGGCCGCGTTGATCGCGTCCCGGCTCTTGTTCGTCAGCTCGGCGTCCACTGCGCTCTCTCCTCACGTACACGTATGCGAATGTGCCCGCCGTACGGCCTCGTACGGCCTTGTGCGGCCCCGCACGGCGCCGAACGGCCCCGTCCGGCGCCACGGGCCCCATGGATCCCTGTGCGGCCCTGTGCGGCTCTTGTGGTTCCTCTGTGGTTCCTCGTGGTTCCTTACGGAGATTCCCGGTCCGGGACTCACCTCTCCACCGACGCACAGCCGCCACACCTGACTCTCACAGCATGCGTAAAGTTGAGTCTATTCCACTCAAGCTTGAAACGGGACGGTACGGGGGCGGGAAAGCGGTACGGGGCGCGACCGGGGTGGACCGGGGTGCCGGGCGGAAAACCGCCGACCATAGGCTTCCCTCCATGGCCGAAGACGTACGGAACCCCAGCGCCGATCTTCTCGCGTTCTGGCGGGCGCGCCACATCTGCACCCTGACGACCCCGCGCCCGGACGGCGGCCCGCACGTGGTCCCGGTGGGGGTGACCTACGATCCGGCGGCCGGACTGGCCCGCGTCATCAGCAGCGGCGGCAGCCGGAAGGTAGCCCATGTGCTCGCGGCGGGCCCGGAGGGCGCCAGGGTCGCCGTCTGCCAGTTCGAGAGGGGCCGCTGGTCCACGCTGGAGGGCCGCGCCACGATCCGCAGGGAGCCCGAGGCCGTCGCGGACGCGGAGAACCGCTACGCGGAGCGGTACGGACACGCCCCGAGGCCCAACCCGGAGCGCGTGGTGATCGAGATCGCGCTGGAGCGGGCGATGGGCCGCTACTGAGAGCCGGCACGGCACGCGAGCACCCCGGTACGGCCCGCAAGCACCCGGGCCCGGTACGCAAAGGCCCGGGTACGGCGGGCGGCGCGAGGGGGGAGCGCCGCGCACCGTACCCGGGCAGCACAACGGCGCCATCGTGTTTCAGGTCCACGATGGCGCCGTTGTGTGGGGGAAGCGCCCGAACGATTTACAACGACGGGGGAACCGTTCAGGCGCTGCGGGGGGTGGCGATGTTGGTTTGTGGTCCGACCAGCTGATGGTCACGCTGGTCGAGGTTGACGAAGATCATGTCGTACCTGATGGTGCATCTGACGGGGCGCGGAGCCCCGCGTGGCCGCCGAAGGCAACGGTAGGCGCGGACATCCTCGTCCTCTTCGCGTACGACGACGACCGGCTCCCCGAAGAGGGTGACCATCAACGAGTCACCCCGGTGCGGAATGGCGGTGACCAAGTCGATGAAGTGCCACCCCGACCGGTAGGCCGTGGCCATCTCGCGCCGGAAGACCCGGTCGTCCAGCGGGACGGTCATGCGCTGATGTCGGCCGACGAACTGGTCCAGCCACTGTCCACCGGCGCAGCCGTCACATCCGATGCCGGGCTCGTCCACCCGCTGTCCCCCGAGGTGGTTGTCGCCGAGGTGCTCCAGCCACTGTCCCCACCACCACCGAGAACTCCGAAAGCCACGACCGCGGTGAAAGCAGTGGCAAGCACCGAGCGAAGCAATCTCTTGTACATAGTCGGCTTCGTCCTCACTTGATGGATTCCTCTCCCCCGCGTCACAAGACGATGGCTCATTCAGGCACGTCAATGCCACAGGGACGATGCATCATGTTCCTGTAGGTTCAGGACCCTGGGGGGTGGAGATTTGCCGCAAAATAGAACAGACCCGACACATCCCCATGCAGTGACCGAGCTGTGCGAGGAAGGCACGCGGCTCTATGCCAGCGCGCTGAGCGCGGGACGCATCTCCCGGGCGGAGGCCGAAGACGCTCCGTGCCTGCTGGAGTTCGCTCTTCTGCACCCCGATCCCGACGACCCGCAGTGGCTACGGCCCGTTCCGCCTTCCGTCGCTCTCGCTCAGATGCTCCATCCCATCGAACGAGAGATCCTGGACCGCAGACGACTCTCCAACGATCTGACAGAGTCCTTTGAGCCGTTCATGGCCATCAGCGCGCTGAATCCGGCCCCCACTCACGCCATCACCGTGCTGGAGGGCTCCAACCGGATCAACGCCGCCCTCAACGTCGCCACCGCCGAGTGCCACACCGAGATGCTGACCGTTCAGCCCGGAGGCGGCAGGCCGCAGGACGCGCTCAGCCAGGCCCTGGAGCGGGACAGACCTCTGATCGACCGCGGCGTCAGCATGCGCACGCTCTACCAGCACACCGTCAGGCACAGCCAGGGCACCATGGCCTATGTGGACCGCATGGCCAGCGGAAAGGTGGAGATACGGACGCTGGAGGAGCTGATCGAGCGGCTCATCATCTGTGACAACACGGTGGCCTTCATCCCCGCGACCGACGACCGGCAGGTCGCGCTGGAACTGCGCCACCCGGGTCTGGTCACCTACCTCGTCAAGGTCTTCGAACAGCTCTGGGCACGCGCGACCCCGCTCACCGAGCAGGTCGCGTACGAGCCGACCCCGGCCGGCGTCACGGGCGTCCAGCGGACCATCGCCAAGCTCCTCGTCGAGGGCTATGTGGACGAGGCCATCGCACGGCGGCTCGGGATGAACGTACGGACCTGCCGCGCGCACATCGCCAGGCTGGCGACCACCCTCGGCAGCGGCAGCCGCGCCCAGCTCGGCTACCTCATCGCACACTCGCGGATCCTCGACCAGGAGAACTGAGAGCACATGCGGACCACGGAGCCGAGGCGGACGGAGCCGACGCGGACCACGGAGCAGACGGGAACCACGCAGCAGACGGAATCGGCGGAGCCGACGGCTGCCGCGGGCGAGGCACGCACCCCCCGTCATGCGCCCTCCTCGCCCGCGGTCCTGCCCCCCGTCGCGCTCTCCAGCCTGCGCGTCCCGCGCTCGGGGATCAAGCATCGGGCTGCTGCACTGATGTGCGCTGCGGCATCGCGCAGAGGGAGCAAATGAAAGAAGGGGACATAAGCCTGCGGGGCGGCGCGCCCGCGGCGACCGCGCTCGCCGTCCTGTCGGACGGGGCACGCGCGTTGCTGCGCCGGCTGGTCCAGGGCGAACAGGTCGAGGCGGGCGAACCCGGACGCGCCGAGCTGGCCGCTCTCGGTCTCGCCGTGCACAACCCGCAGTTCGATCTGTGGAGCGTGCCGGACATGCACCACGCCGAGCAGTCGGCGCTGGCCGCCGAGCGCGCCGCCATCGCCCACCATCTCGACCGCATGATGCACTTCTCCGAGCTGCACCGGGAGATGCGGGACGCCGAGCCGCCGACCGGCAACGGCATCGAATTCCTCGGCCAGCACGAACGTGTCAACGCCGCCATCATGCAGGCGGTGAACTCCGCGCGGTCGCAGGTCCTCACGGCGCAGCCGCTGGACAGGGACCGCGAGACGCTGCGGGCGGTCAGCCCGTCCCAAGTGAAGCTGCTCCAGGGGGGCATCGCCCTGCGCACCATCTACCCGGACACCGCCCGCGCCCGGTACGCCGAGCAGGAGCTGGCCGTGGAGATGAGCAAGCACGGCGCGGAGATACGGACCCTCGCCACCGGCTTCGAGCGGATGATCCTGGTCGACAACAACTTCGCCGTGGTCTCCGACCACCGCGACGAGTCGGACAGCTGGACCGCCTTCGTCGTCACACACCCCGGCATGGTGGCATTCCTCCACCACGTCTACGACCAGCAGTGGGAACGCGCCGAGCCGTGGACGGGAGGCCGGTTCAGGCGGCGCGAGGAGACGCTCACGACGAGCAGGTCACGGCGCATCCTCAACAAGCTCAGGGAGGGCCGTACGCTCAAGCAGATCGCCAGCGAGCTGGGGGTCAGCCTGCGGACCGTCAACAACGACCTGAACAAGCTGTACGAGGCCGTGGGCGTCGACACGATGTTCGCGCTCGGCGCGTGGTGGAGTTCGGAGGCGGCGGCGAAGGAACGGAAACTGGGCTGAGGAGCGGCGGCACAGCGGGGGGCTCCCGGAGCACACGAAAGCGGGGCCGGTCGCCCGGAGCACACGAAAACAGGACCCGGTCCCCCGGAGCACACGAAAGCGGGGCCCGGTCTCCCGGACCCCGCTCCCGTTACCCGCTTCAGTCCGTCGGCCGCTTCGGCCGCCACACCACCAGGGCGCTCGTCTGCTGCACGTCCTGGTACGGCACCAGGTCCCGGCGGTACGAGGCGTGCACCTGTGCCTCGCGCTGGCGCATCGCCGCCGCCGCTCCGTCGACCGCCGTGGACAGCTCGGCGATACGGGCCTGGAGCGCGGCGACCTGGTTCTCCAGCTCGATGATCCGCTTGATGCCGGCGAGGTTGATGCCCTCGTCCTGCGACAGCTGCTGCACCTGCCGGAGCAGCTCGATGTCACGGGCCGAGTAGCGGCGCCCGCGCCCCGCCGTACGGTCCGGGGAGACCAGCCCGAGCCGGTCGTACTGCCTGAGCGTCTGCGGATGCAGTCCGGAGAGCTGGGCCGCCACCGAGATGACGTACACCGGCGTCTCCTCGGTCAGCTGGTACGCCCTGCCGAATCCGGACCGCGCCCGCCCGTCCCTGTCCATCGGGTCATGCTCCCTTCGCCGCCTGGAACAGCTCCGCCCGCGGATCCTCGTCCGCGGTCGCCTTCCGGTACGCCTCCAGCGCGTCGCGCGCCTGGGCGCCGAGGTCCTTGGGCACGACGACCTCGACGGTGACCAGCAGGTCGCCCCGGCTGCCGTCCTTGCGTACGGCACCCTTCCCACGGGCCCGCATCGTACGGCCGTTGGGCGTCCCGGGAGGCAGCTTCAGCGTGACCGGCGGACCGCCCAGCGTCGGCACCTTCACCTCGCCGCCGAGCGCCGCCTCCGTGAAGGTGACGGGCACGGTGACGGTGAGGTTGTCGTCCCTGCGGCCGAAGACCGGGTGGGCGTCGACGTGGACGACGACATACAGGTCGCCGCCCGGACCGCCGCGCTCGCCCGGCGCGCCCTTGCCGCGCAGCCGGATCCGCTGGCCGTCGCTGACGCCCGCCGGGATCCTGACCTGCATGGTCCGCGAGGACCTGGCGCGCCCGCTGCCCTTGCAGACCTCGCACGGGTCCTGGGCGATCAGCCCGCGGCCCTTGCAGTCCACACAGGGGTCGGTCAGCGAGAAGCCGCCGCCCGAGCCGCGCGAGACCTGTCCGGTGCCCACGCAGGTCGGGCAGACCCTCGGGGTGCCGTTCTTGTCGCCCGTGCCCGAACACGCCTTGCAGGGCGCCTGGCTGGACATCCGCAGCGGGACCGTGGCCCCGTCGACCGCCTCGCTGAAGCTGAGCGTGACCTCCGACTCGATGTCCTGTCCACGGCGCGGCTGTGTACGGGTGCCGGGACCGCCGCCCCGGTTGAACAGCCCGCCGAAGACGTCCCCGAGCCCCCCACCGAAGCCGCCGGCGCCGGGGGCGCCCTGTGGGCCGCCGCCCTGGGCGCCGCCGAAGAGGTCGCCCAGGTCGAAGTTGAAGTTGCCGTTGCCGCCCGCTCCGGGCCCCGGGCGGAATCCGCCGTTGCCGAAGAGCGAGCGCGCCTCGTCGTACTCCTTGCGCCGCTTGGGGTCGCCGAGGACGTCGTTCGCCTCGGAGATCTCCTTGAAGCGCTCCTCAGCCTTGGCGTCGCCCTTGTTGGCGTCCGGGTGGAACTCGCGGGCGAGCTTCCGGTACGCCTTCTTGATCTCGGCCTCGGTGGCGTCCTTGGGGACGCCGAGAACCTTGTAGTAGTCCTTCTCCACGAAGTCCTTGGTGCTCATTCCCGACGTCCCTCCTCTCCGCCTTCACTGCATGACACCGCGTCAGCCCTCCTCGGGGCCACCGCTCTCCTCGTCCTTGGCGGACCCGGCCTGCTCGTCCGCGGACTTGGGCTGGGCCCCGGGCTGGGGCTCGGCGACCGCGACCCGGGCGGGCCTGATGGTGCGCTCGCCGAACCGGTACCCCGGCTGGAGGATCGCGACGCACGTCGTTTCCGTGACGTCCGGCGCGTACGAGTGCATCAGGGCCTCGTGGATCGTCGGGTCGAAGGGCTCGCCCTCCTCGCCGAACTGCTGGAGTCCCAGCTTGACCGTGACCGCTTCCAGCGACTCGGCGACCGACTTGAACCCGCCGACCAGCTCCTCGTGGTCGCGCGCCCGGCCGATGTCGTCGAGCACGGGCAGCAGCTCGGTCAGCAGGCTCGCGACGGCGATCTCCTTGACCGTGACGCGGTCCCGCTCCACCCTGCGGCGGTAGTTCTGGTACTCGGCCTGAAGCCGCTGGAGGTCTGCCGTGCGCTCGTTGAGCGCGGTACGGACCTGGTCCAGCTGGGCGGTCAGGGCTACGTCCTGTACGTCCCCGGCCGGGGCCGCCGGCCCGGACTCCTTGGCGGAGTCCGGCTCGGCGGCCTTCGGCGTGGCGTCTTCGGGGTGAGCGCCGGAGGGGACGTCGGGCTTCTCCTCGAAGCCCGGGGTCTCCTCCGTCACGCCGCACCGTCCTTCTTGGGCTTCTCGTCGTCGACGATCTCGGCGTCCACGACATCGTCGTCGGCCTGGGCGCCCTGCGCCTGACCGGCGCCGGCCGCGCCCTCGGGACCGCCGGCGGCGGCACCGGACGCCTGGGCGTCCGCGTACATCGCCTGTCCGAGCTTCTGGGAGACGGCCGCGACCTTCTCCGTGGCGGTACGGATCTCGGCGGTGTCCTCGCCCTTGAGCTTCTCCTTCAGCTCGCCGATCGCCGTCTCGACCTCGGTCTTGACGTCGCCGGGGACCTTGTCCTCGTTGTCCTTGAGGAACTTCTCCGTCTGGTAGACGAGCTGTTCGGCCTGGTTGCGGGTCTCGGCGGCCTCGCGGCGGCGGTGGTCCTCGTCCGCGTACTGCTCGGCCTCTTCGCGCATCCGGTTGACCTCGTCCTTCGGCAGCGAGGAGCCACCGGTGACGGTCATCTTCTGCTCCTTGCCGGTGCCGAGGTCCTTCGCGGCCACGTGCATGATGCCGTTGGCGTCGATGTCGAAGGCGACCTCGATCTGCGGCACACCGCGCGGCGCGGGCGGCAGACCGGTCAGCTCGAACATACCGAGCTTCTTGTTGTACGCCGCGATCTCGCGCTCGCCCTGGTAGACCTGGATCTGCACGGACGGCTGGTTGTCCTCGGCCGTCGTGAAGATCTCGGAGCGCTTCGTCGGGATCGTCGTGTTGCGCTCGATCAGCTTGGTCATGATGCCGCCCTTGGTCTCGATACCGAGGGACAGCGGGGTGACGTCGAGGAGCAGGACGTCCTTGACCTCACCCTTCAGGACACCGGCCTGGAGGACGGCGCCGATGGCGACGACCTCGTCCGGGTTGACGCCCTTGTTGGCGTCACGGCCGCCGGTCAGCTCCTTGACCAGCTCCGCCACGGCGGGCATACGGGTCGAACCGCCGACGAGGACCACGTGGTCGATCTCGGACAGCTGGATGCCGGCGTCCTTGATGACGTTGTGGAACGGGGTCTTGCAGCGGTCCAGGAGGTCCGAGGTCAGCTGCTGGAACTGCGAGCGGGTGACCTTCTCGTCCAGGTGCAGCGGGCCCTCGGCGGACGCCGTGATGTACGGCAGGTTGATCGTGGTCTCGGTGGACGACGACAGCTCGATCTTCGCCTTCTCCGCGGCCTCGCGGAGACGCTGGAGAGCCATCTTGTCCTTGGCCAGGTCCACGCCGTGACCGTTGGCGAACTGCTTCACCAGGTAGTCGACGAGACGCTGGTCCCAGTCGTCACCACCGAGGTGGTTGTCACCGTTGGTGGCCTTCACCTCGACGACGCCGTCACCGATCTCCAGCAGCGACACGTCGAAGGTGCCGCCACCGAGGTCGAAGACGAGGATCGTCTGGTCGTCCTTGTCGAGCCCGTACGCCAGCGCGGCGGCCGTCGGCTCGTTGACGATACGCAGGACGTTCAGGCCCGCGATCTCGCCGGCCTCCTTGGTGGCCTGGCGCTCCGAGTCGTTGAAGTACGCCGGGACGGTGATCACCGCGTCGGTGACCTTCTCGCCCAGGTACGCCTCGGCGTCCCGCTTCAGCTTCTGCAGCACGAAGGCCGACATCTGCTGCGGGTTGAAGTCCTTGCCGTCGAGGTTGATCTTCCAGTCGGTGCCCATGTGGCGCTTGACCGACCGGATGGTCCTGTCGACGTTCGTAACCGCCTGGCGCTTGGCGACCTCTCCGACGAGCACCTCGCCGTTCTTGGCGAAGGCGACGACGGACGGCGTGGTCCTGGCGCCCTCTGCGTTGGTGATGACGGTGGGCTCGCCGCCTTCGAGAACGCTGACGACGGAGTTAGTCGTGCCCAGGTCGATGCCGACCGCACGTGCCATTTCAATTCCTCCAGCTGACTTGAGTGGAACAGACTCAAGGATGCATCACAGATCCCAGGGAGTCAAAGGACCTGAGTCGATGAGACTCAACTAAGGTGCGCCCGTCTCGCAGCCGACGGCTCCCCCGGGGCGCCTGCCGCACGCACACCGCTCCAGCATGCGATCGTTTCCGAGCAAATGCCACAAATCGCTCAGAGAACGGTCAGATGTGACCATGCAGCGACCCGCACCCCGGAAGCCACCGCACCCCAGACGGCCCCCCGACCGGACCGGCCGCCCCCTCACCCGGCTCCCGAACCGCCTCCCGAACCGGCCCCGGGGACGTTCGGGCGTACCGCGACGCGCCTCGGGCCGGATCCTCGCCCGGCCCTTCGGCCGACCCTTCGCCCGAGCCCTCAGCCAAGCCCTCGGACGAGCCCTCACCCGGCCCTTCGCCCGGGTCCTGGCGCGGATCTCCGAGCGGCGCCCCGGCGGGCTTCTCGAACCCAAGCGCCTGCTGGACCTGACCCTCGGCTCGGCCCTGCTCCTGCTGGCCTCGCCCGTCCTCGCCGTCGCCGCGCTCGCCCTGGCGCTCTCCCGCCCGGCCGACGGCGTCCGCGTGCGCGACTACCGCACTGGACTCAACGGACACCCCTTCCTGCTGAGTTCCCTGCGCACCCGGCGACTGCGGCTCGACCTGCTCTCCCGGCTGCCGCATGTCGTACGCGGCGACCTGTCACTGGTCGGCCCGGCGCCCCTGAAGTTCGGCGCCCCGGCCGCCGCCGCGCCCTGGCGTCAGCTCGTACGGCCCGGACTGACCGGCCTGGCGCAGGTGCGGCGGGGGTCGGCGCTGCCGTGGGACGAGGCCGCGCTGCTCGACCAGCACTACGTGGAACACCACTGGATCGGTCTCGACCTGGCGATCCTCGCCCGCACCCCCGCCGCCGCGCTGCTCGCCCCGCCCGCGCGCCGGGTCCCCGCACGCCGGATCCCGGTCCGCCGCGTACCCGCCCTCCGGGGCAGGGCCCCCTGGGCGACACAGATCACCGGGCGCCCGGCTACATTGCGACGGAATAAGTGGGTACCCTCAGCACGAGCTGATTAAGTTACCGCTTAGTAAGTACCTCTTAATAGATACCGCTCAGCAAGATCAGGCCGAATTTCGGCCTGAGTGCGGATTTCCCACCCTCGCAGGCCCGAGGAGCCCCCGAAATGCAACTCGCCGCGATCATCGTGTCGCTGGTACTCGCCGTCGTAGGTGTCGCGCTGTTCGCCCGAGCCATCGGGCAGATCTACCGCTTCGTACGGCTCGGCCAGCCCGTCCCCGCCGGGACGCGTACCGACGAACCCGTCCGACGCACCGTGACGGTGGCCAAGGAGTTCCTCGGCCACACCCGGATGAACGCCTGGGGCGTGGTCGGCGTCGCGCACTGGTTCGTCGCGGTCGGGTTCTTCTCGCTCGTCCTGACCCTGGTGAACGCCTTCGGCCAGCTGTTCAAGGCCGACTGGCTGCTCCCGGTGATCGGCGGCTGGGTCCCGTACGAGGTCTTCGTCGAGCTGATCGGCCTGCTGACCACGCTCGGCATCCTGACGCTGATCGTCGTCCGCCAGCTGTCGCTGCCCAGCCGGGCCGGCCGCAAGTCCCGCTTCGCGGGCTCCAACTTCGGCCAGGCGTACTTCGTCGAGGCCGTCATCCTGACCATCGGGATCGCGATCCTCATCCTGCGCGGGCTGGAGGGCGCGCTGCACCACGCGGACTCCTACCAGGCGGCCTACGTCGTCTCGTACCCCCTGGTCGTGGCCTTCAAGGGGCTGAGCCTCGCCACCCTCCAGAACCTGGTCTACCTGGTCGCCATGATCAAGATCGCCACCTCGCTGATCTGGATGATCACCGTGGCGCTCAAGACCGACATGGGCGTGGCCTGGCACCGCTTCCTCGCCTTCCCCAACATCTGGTTCAAGCGCGAGGCGGACGGCGGGACGGCCCTCGGCGCGCTGCCGCCGATGACCAGCGGCGGCCAGGAGATCGACTGGGAGGACCCGGCGGAGGACGCGGTGTTCGGCGTCAGCCAGGTCGAGCAGTTCTCCTGGAAGGGCCTGCTGGACTTCTCCACCTGCACCGAGTGCGGTCGCTGCCAGTCGCAGTGCCCCGCCTGGAACACCGGCAAGCCGCTGTCGCCCAAGCTGCTGATCATGTCCCTGCGCGACCACGCGCACGCCAAGGCGCCCTACCTGCTCGCCGGTGGCGGGAAGAACATGGAGGGCGAGGAGCAGGCGTCGGCCGAGGCGCTGAAGGACGTCCCCGCGGCGGCCCTGGCGGAGGCCGAGCGCCCGCTGATCGGGACGCTGGAGGAGAACGGCGTCATCGATCCGGACGTGCTGTGGTCCTGCACCACCTGCGGCGCGTGCGTGGAGCAGTGCCCGGTCGACATCGAGCACATCGACCACATCGTCGACATGCGCCGCTACCAGGTGATGATCGAGTCCGCGTTCCCGTCCGAGGCGGGCACGATGCTCAAGAACCTGGAGAAGAAGGGCAACCCCTGGGGGCTGGCCAAGAAGCAGCGCGTCGAGTGGACCAAGGAGGTCGACTTCGAGGTCCCGGTCGTCGGCAAGGACATCGAGGACCTGACCGAGGTCGACTACCTGTACTGGGTCGGCTGCGCGGGCGCCCTGGAGGACCGGGCGAAGAAGACCACGAAGGCGTTCGCCGAGCTGCTGCACATCGCGGGCGTGAAGTTCGCGATCATGGGCGGCGACGAGAAGTGCACGGGTGACTCGGCCCGGCGCCTCGGCAACGAGCCGCTGTTCCAGCAGCTCGGCCAGGAGAACGTCGCGATGCTGAACATGGCGTACGGCGAGTCCCTCGACGAGGAGGGCAACGCGGACGCCTCGACGAAGAAGCCGAAGGGCTCGAAGAAGATCGTCGCGACCTGCCCGCACTGCTTCAACACGATCGCGAACGAGTACCCGCAGCTCGGCGGCGAGTACGAGGTCATCCACCACACGCAGCTGCTCCAGCACCTGGTGGACGAGGGCAAGCTCGTCCCCGTCACCCCGGTCGAGGGCCTGATCACGTACCACGACCCGTGCTACCTGGGCCGGCACAACAAGGTCTACACACCGCCGCGCGAGATCATCGCGAAGGTTCCGGGGCTGCGGAACGAGGAGATGCACCGTCACAAGGAGCGCGGCTTCTGCTGTGGCGCGGGCGGGGCGCGGATGTGGATGGAGGAGCGGATCGGCAAGCGCGTCAACAACGAGCGCGTGGACGAGGCGCTTTCGCTGAATCCGGACATCGTGTCGACGGCGTGCCCGTTCTGCCTGGTGATGCTCACGGACTCCGTCAACGGGAAGAAGGGCGACGGGCAGGCGAAGGAGTCGCTCCAGGTGGTGGACGTGGCGCAGCTGCTGCTGGATTCGGTGCGCACGCCGGCGCGGAGCGAGCCGGAGCAGGAGCCCGAGCCGGCGAAGTAGGCGGGCAAAGCGGCGGGAAGTTCTTTCGCGGGAGCGGTCGGATCCGGACGGACGGATCCGACCGCTTCTGTGTGGGGGCCCGCTGGTGCACGATGTGGCCACGGGGACCAGGAGTACGGATGGGGTGGGGGTGAGTCGTGCGTACCGGGATCGGATGCGCGGACGGAGCCGGGTTCGCGGACGGAGTCGAAGTCGCGGACGAAGGACGGGGACGAGGGCGAGGGGGACGACGAGGCGTGCCGATTCGCGCCCGCGCCTGTGCCCGTTCCCGCCCCCGCCCCCGCGTCCGCGCCCTCGCTCTCGCTCTCGGCCTGTGTACGGCGCTGCTGCTGACGGGCTGTACGGCGGCGGGCTCCGACTCGTCGGGCGAGGCCGCGAGCCGGCGCTCCCTCCAGGCGAAGAACGGCGATACGGGCCCGGCGCGCCGCCCCGTGCCGCGCGGCAGGGGCAGCGGCCTCCCGGACGACTTCAACGGCGACGGCTACCGCGACCTCGTGCTGAACGACCTGGTCAAGGCGGAGGGCGATACGTTCGGCGACGACGCGGGCATCGGCATCGTGTACGGCTCGGCGGCCGGCCGCCGCCTCGATCCGGCCGTACGGCATCTGCTCACGCCGCGCGCGCGGGCCGCCAAGGTCGGCGGGGTGCTCCCGGCGGGGTTCGACGCGGAGGCGGCCTGCGATCTGGACGGGGACGGGTACGGCGATCTGATCATCGCCACGGACCCGCCGTACAACGGCATCGGCATGCCGCCCGTACCGCTCCAGATCCTCTTCGGCGGCCCCGACGGGCTGAGCGGGCGCGCGGTCGTCCTCAAGATCCCCGCGAAGGCGCGGGCGGGCAACGAGTGGCCCGACCACCCCGTCTGCGGCGACTTCGACGGCGACGGCGCGACGGACCTGGCGGTGACCGCGAGCGCCGGCCAGGTCAGCTATCTGCGCGGCCCCTTCAGCCGTACCGGCGCGCCGCGCTCCGCCTCCGTACCGCTCCCGGGCGGTGGCGCCGCCCTGGCGGCGCCCGAGCCGAAGGCGGACGCGAACGGCGACGGCTACGACGACCTCGTCCTCACCCGCCGCGCCCACGCGCCCGGCACGGCGGGTACGGGCACGCTGCTGCTGGGCGGCCCGCGGGGCCCGGGGGCGGCGGGGGGCGCGTACCGCTTCAAGACCGTCACGCCGCCCCCGCCGCCGAAGCTGCCGCCGGGGGCGGGCCGTACCGCGACCGAGGTGCTCCGGACGGCCGACTTCGACGGGGACGGGCGCCCGGACCTGGTGACGCGCACGCACAGGGGGGAGAAGGCGGACCTGATCGCGCTGTACGGGTCGGGGAAGGCCGCGAAGCAGGATTCCGGCGGGGGCGTGGGCGAAGGCGGGGGCGGCGGCGTGGCGGCCCGCCCGGTGATCACTTTCAGTACGTCGATCTTCCTGGGGTAATCCCCCCTGGGTTCCTCCGGTATTCCCCTAGGGGATGTCACAGCTCAGCAGCAATGGCCCGCCCGTTCCCCCGCGCAGCCACCGAGTCCCTCCGGAGCGGGTACGTTCGATCGCGTGGCTGGATTCAGGATCGGACGCGGCCGGGACAACCGCACCCCGCAACAACAACCGCAACGGCAACAGCAGCAGCGGCAACAACCGCAGCAGCAACAGCCGTACGGACGGCAGGCGCCGCCCCCGAACTACGGAGGCGGCCAGCAGGCCGCGCCTCCGTACGGGCAGCAGCAGGGGCAGCAGCACTGGCCTCCAGCGGGTGGCGGACACGGCGAACCGGAGTACTTCGGCGGCGACACGTACGGCCAGCGGCAGCAACCGCAGCAGCAACAGCCGGGCGGATACGGCGGGCAGCGCGGGCCTGGCGGCGCGGGTGGTCCGAACGGCCCCGGCGGTCCGGGCGGATACGGCGGTCAGGGCGGGCCGGGTGGATACGGCGGTCAGGCCGGGCGCGGCGCTCCGCAGGGCGACCCGTACGCCAACAGCCCGGGCCACACCCAGGCGTTCAGCATCAACGAGGACCCGTACGGCGACGGCACGGCCTACCAGGCGGGCGCCGGCGCCGGGCCCGCCGCGCCGATGGGCCCCTCGGGTCCCCGGCTGCACTGGAAGGAACTGCTGAGCGGGCTCGTGATGCGCCCGGCGACGACGTTCTACCAGATGCGGGACTACCCGGTCTGGGGTCCGGCCCTGGTCGTGACGTTCATCTACGGTCTGCTGGCCCTCTTCGGGCTCGACACGGCCCGCGAAGAAGTGATCAACGCCAAGCTCTCCACGGCCGTCCCGTACGTCCTGACGACGGCGGTCGCCCTCGTCATCGGCAGCCTGATGCTCGGCGCGGTGACCCACACCCTCGCCCGCCAGCTGGGCGGCAACGGTGCCTGGCAGCCGACGGTCGGCCTCTCCATGCTGATCATGTCGATCACGGACGCGCCGCGTCTGCTCTTCGCCCTCTTCCTGGGCGGCGACAACTCGCTCGTGCAGACGCTGGGCTGGATCACCTGGGTCGGCGCGGGCGCGCTCTTCACGGTGATGGTGAGCAAGTCGCACGACCTGCCGTGGCCGAAGGCGCTGGGCGCGTCGGCGATTCAGCTGATCGCGCTGCTGTCGCTGCTGAAGCTGGGCACGATCTGAGAGACGCGGGACGCGGGAGGCCCCCGTGGCGCAGTCCCTACGAGGACTGCGCCACGGGGGCCTCTCCGTTGAGGCGTCGGGCGCGGGCGTCAGGCGTCGGGCGTCAGGCGTCAGGCGTCAGGCGTCGAGAACCTGACCGCGGCGCCGGACCACGGGCGGCTCCACGCTCCAGGGGAAGTTGATCCAGTCGTCGGTGCGCTTCCAGACGTACTCGCACTTCACGAGGGACTGCGCCTTCTCGTAGATGACGGCGCTGCGGACCTCGGCGACGTGGTCGACACAGAAGTCGTGCACGAGCTTGAGCGTCTTGCCGGTGTCGGCGACGTCGTCCGCGATCAGGACCTTCTTGTTGGAGAAGTCGATGGCGTTGGGAACGGGCGCGAGCATGACGGGCATGGCCAGCGTCGTGCCCACCCCGGTGTAGAACTCGACGTTCACGAGGTGGATGTTCTTGCAGTCCAGCGCGTAGGCGAGCCCGCCGGCCACGAAGACGCCCCCGCGCGCGATGCTCAGCACGACGTCGGGCTCGTAACCGTCGTCGGCGACTATCTGCGCGAGTTCCCGGACGGCACGCCCGAACTTCTCGTACGTGAGGTTCTCTCGGGTCTCGGTCATGGCTGCGTCACACCTGCGTCCGGTGGAAATTGAGATAGGAACGGGACGCCGTCGGCCCCCGCTGCCCCTGATAGCGCGAACCGTACCGCTCGGATCCGTAAGGGAACTCGGCCGCCGAACTGAGCTGGAACAGACACAGCTGCCCGATCTTCATCCCCGGCCAGAGCTTTATGGGCAGCGTCGCCATGTTCGACAGTTCGAGCGTGACGTGCCCGGAGAACCCGGGGTCGATGAACCCGGCGGTCGAATGCGTCACCAGCCCGAGCCGGCCGAGGCTGGACTTCCCCTCCAGGCGGGAGGCGATGTTGTCGGGGAGCGAGATGACCTCGTACGTCGAGGCGAGCACGAACTCACCGGGATGCAGAATGAACGGGTCGTCGCCCTCCGGCTCGACCGTGCGCGTCAGATCGGCCTGTTCGACGGCGGGGTCGATATGCGGATAGCGGTGGTTCTCGAACACCCGGAAGTACCGGTCGAGCCGCACGTCGATACTGGAGGGCTGCACCATCGATTCGTCGTACGGATCGAGGCGTACGCGTCCGGATTCCAGCTCGGCCCGGATGTCCTTGTCTGAGAGAAGCACGCCCCGAGGATACGCAGAGCGCGCGAGCCCACCCCAATCGGGCAGCCCCGCGCGCCCACGCGGACGTTTCCGATCAGCCCGACTCAGCCCCGGCCACAACCGCCGAGCCGGCCGTCCCGCCTGCCCCCGCCTCGTGCTCCGCAGGCTTCACGATCACGGCATGCCGCAATCGCGCACAACGCGGACACCGGATGAGCCGCCCGGGCCCGATCCGAGCCGCGTCGAGCTGCTGCATAGGAAACGTGGCGGTGCTGAACACATGCCCTTCGGCACAGCGGACGACGGTGCGCTCCATCAAGTCCATCAGGTCCTTTCCCCAACAAACGCGGACAAAGGCCACACTAGGGGATGCCCCACCCTCACCACTCACCGGCACTCCGCACGGCGACCCTACGCCCCCAACTCCGGCCCCCCACGGCCCACATCCCCCGCGATCCCCCCACCCCGCAAACCAAACAGACCCCGCGACACAAATCGCCCGGGGCCCGCCATGAGGTAGAGTGTCCGACGACGCGGAGCCAACGACTGGCTCGGCGGCGCGGGTGTAGTTTAATGGTAGAACATGAGCTTCCCAAGCTCAGAGCGCGAGTTCGATTCTCGTCACCCGCTCTTTCACGAACCCCCAGGTCATCAACCTGGGGGTTCGTCGTTGTCTAGACCTCTCACGCCCTGCCGTGCCCTCCACGTGCCCTATCTCCCGGAAATACCCAGCCCGGAGCGCACGCGGCGCACCACCCTGCACCACCTCGGGCGGCACCCGGGTCCGACGGCGGGACGCATGGTCCGTGATCCGGGCCACTTGCCCGCCTCCCGGCCCGCTCATTGCTGCGGGAAAGGCCAAGGCTCTCCCCATTGGGCAGAGGGACGTCGCTGGTATTAGGAAACGCCCCACAGGCAGCGGGACCAGTGGCTAGCGTTTGACCACATGACTGGTGCCGCACCCGCAGGGGTGGAGCTTCAGACGTGCCTGAATCGTCTGGAGTTGCGTTTCGATTCCGCCGCATCTCTTGTCGCATCGGACGCCCACGACGATCCCGCGACACTGGAATGGGGCTGCCGTGCCGTTCTGCCTCTGTGGGAGCCGGACGACGAGGAGGCCCGGGCAGACAACGCCCGCCTTCTCGGCCAGGGCATGTCGCTGGCCCAGGCGTTTCAGGGCCAGCGACAGGAGTTGACGATCCTCTCCATGTCCGGGCTCACGCTGGACCTGTGGCGCATCGGCCACATCTACGCGTCGCTGGACTCGCGCGACGCCGACTACGAGCACTTCGCCCCCCTCTTCGACAAGTCCGGCGATCTCGGCCTTCATGGCGACCTGGAGGACTGCCTGGTTAACGGCACCCACGTCGTCATCATCGATCGGGCACGGATCGCGCCGGCCTGGCGTGGCCTGGGCGGCGTCGGCCGGCTGTTGATCGGACGCATGCTCCGCTGGGTGACCAGCCAGGCGGCGCTCGTAGCGACGCATCCGTATCCGATCGACATCCCTGTCGACGAACGGGACGACAGGACACGGGAGGCGCGGGAGAAGGCGGTAATCCAACGCACCTGGCAGTCCTTGGGGTTCGAGCCCTTTCGCGAGGACCTGTGGGTTATACAGCCGCATTTGAGCGCCCACGACGATGCCATCGAGCGCTTGGAGACGGCCTTCGGCCGGTACCTCTGAGCTCTCACCCACCCGGCCGGCAAACGAGAGGACCACCGGTACCGCGATGCGCAAGTTCACCAACCATAAGGCGCAGCACACGCTCGGCATCCTGCGCGCTTTCCACCTGGAGACCTTGAAATTCTCCGCAATGCATCCTGACGCGACGCTGGCTGACTTCGAGCACCACTTGCGTCTGCAGGTCGACGTCTTGGAGGCGGAACTTGAGACGGATGAGAAGGCCGCCCAGGTCGCCGTCGTCACCAAACCGCTGTCTGGCCCCCTCGCCGATTCCGAGCGCCAGCAAGCGTTCCGTCAGCTTCAAGACTCGGAGCTGCCTGCAACAGGGCCCGAGAGGGAAGCCTGGCGGAAGCAGCGCATGGCCGTGCTCGACGAGATCAAGGCGCAGGGGGTGAAGGAGGCCCTTGGCTGGGAGTGCCGCCACTGCGGTGCCCCGGTTGGAGTCGCTTGCCGTACGGGCGGCGGCAGGCCCAAGAAGCAGCCTCATTTCCTCCGGGCCACCGACGCCGAAGCGCCTTACAACCACGCGTACGGTCTGCGCTAGCCTCGCCGTTTCAGTTGGGGCTGCTGAGCTGCTGAGCGAGGTTGTTTGAGCCCGTGTCGGCCGGTGGGCATGGTGAGGGCCCGATGCGGGGTCGGGTTCTCCAAGGTCCTTTGAGTCGCGGGTGGGCGGGGACGGCGAGTCAGCTGGCGGGGCGGGGTAGTGCGGCCAGTCGGTGGAATGCGGCCGCGAGTTCATGTCGCCAGGGCCAGGTTGCCGATATCCGTAGGCGGAGGCGGCGGCCGCCCCGGGTGATCCGGGCGGCGACGTGCAGGATCCGGTAGCGGAGTTTCTTGGGTTCGGCAGTCGCGAGTTCGCCGTCCAGCAGGAGGACGCGGGTCCAGGCGCCGCGAGGCTGAGTTCGAGCCAGGCGGCGTTGACGCCGAAGCGGCGGGAGGGGAAGCGGCCGAAACCGGTGGTCTTGCCGCACCGGATGTGATCCTCGACGGTGGCGTGTCCTCGGTGACGGACCTCCAGGAACTGGGCCGAGCCGGAGGCGAATGGGGTATCGGTGAGGAAGACCTGATGCCGCATGCCCTCGTCCTGGTCGAAGAGTGAGAGCTGGGCTCCGGGGTGGGGGCGTTCGCGGCGGACGATGATGCGGGTGCCGGCCGGATAACCGTTCAGGTCGGTCATGCCGGTCAGTTCGGCGACCTCGGCGGACTCGCGGAGGGTGCCGTCCTGGTTCAGAGCGGGGTGCCAGACATGGTCGGGCAGGGATCGGATCGCGCGGCGGACCGGCTCGGCAACGGCGTATCCGACCGAGAAGAAGGTGCGGATTCCGCGTGTTCGCAGGTTGCGAACGTGAGTGAGGAAGGACTTTGCGGATCCGGCGCTGTCGGTGCGGACGAGGATGTCGGTGCCGTGCCGGTGGGCGTCGGGGATCTGTGCGAGAGCGTCGTTCAGGACCGCGATGTGGTCTGCGGCGGTGTTGGCTCCGGCGTTCCCGGGCCGAAGGCGCCCGGACATCGCCTCGCCGGTGTTGGCCAGGAAACACAGCAGAGGGTGGAACCCGAAGCCGCCTTTGTAGGTGGGTGCGGCCTGGTCCTTGTCCGAGTGGCAGGTGATCAGCGTGGCGTCGATGTCCAGGACCAGGCCGGGCAGTTCCCGTCCGCCGGCTGTCGCCGCCGGTATGCCGCCGCGGGTCTCGGATGTTTGCAGCCAGGCCACTTCCCGGGCCTGGGCGCGTGCCGAGCGCAGGCGGTCCAGTACGTGTTCGTCGACGGCGGCCAGCAGCCGCCAGGCAGTCGGTGTCGAGGCGACCGGGCCGAACACCTCGCCCTGGTCGCGCAGCACGGCCAGATCCGTGATGGTCTGACCGCCGTCAGCCACTGTCACGGCGAGGTCGGTGGCGATCCGGCCCGGGTCATGACCGGTGCCTCGTGGCCGGAGCGGTCTCAGCGCGGTGGAGTACGCGCTGGTCAGTCCGGTGACATCGGCGAGATCAGCCAGCAACCGTGCCCCGGCATGCCCGACCATCCCGGCGCCGTCCGCCGAGACATGAAGCCTGGGACGAGAACCGATACCCTGCACGCAGAAAGTGCCTTCCACCTGGACCGACAGAACCCCTCGACAAGGTTCATCGTCCCAGCGCAGAAGGCACTTTCGCGTTACCGCCCATGATTCGGACGGACCCCAAGTGAAAACCCGAGGCTAGATCCGCACCAGAAGGCCCCCGATCAGCCTTCTTGCGTGCGGACCGCACGAGGTCGTCCAGACCGCTGGCCACTTCCTGCTGTCGCTCAAGGTCCGAGTGCTGGTAGATCAGGGCGGCCTTCTCCGACGACTGGCCGGCGCGGACCATCGTGTCCTTGAGAGTGGCCCCGGACCGGGTGGCCAGGGTGTGACCGGTGTGACGAAGATCGTAGGAGCGGAAGCCGTCCGGCATCTCGACGAGCACGCGAGCCCTGCGCCTTTGGGCCTAACCACCTGCAGAAACGACCGCACCTGGGCTGCCTCGAACTCAGGCAATCGACCACTGCTCCGCTATTCAGATCGGCACGACAACTGACAGTTAATTGAATTTACATTCGATCAAAGGTCACGCATTCCATGATCCGTTACGAGGGATGCTCGCCACCACCTAACGCAAGATCTGCACTATCTCAGTACCCCAACTGACCGAGTTCACTTACCATGTGCCACATGGCATCTGACACCTCGTTCCCGTACACGCCGACCCCCGGGAAGCTGGAGGAGTTCCTCAAGAAGCTTCAAAGCGTGGGTGTGCCGCCGAAGATCGACCAGAAGTACCTTGGTGCAGTGGGGTTTACATCGTCAAGCAGTCGCCCCTTCATCCCGGTCATGAAAAAAGCGCAGCTAATCGATCCATCCGGAAAGCCGACCGATTTTTACACCAGAGGTCTCCGAGGCGGAGAGGCAGGTCGCACCTTGGTTGCGACTGGCATTCGGGCTGGATATGAGAATCTATTCCAGGTCTACAGCGACGCACCAGATCGACCTGAAAGCGATCTGGCAGTCTTTTTCAAGAGCCACTCGGACTTGGATGACAAGAAGGTTAGCCTCGCGGTCAAGACCTTCAAAGCTGTATGCAAATTCGGCGACTTCAACTCAGCAACTGGCAGCGTAGGCAGTGTTGACCAGGGCAGCGAAGGGGAATCCAACGACCAGACAAGTCAGATCAAGAGCGGCCATTCGCGCCAGCATGGCAGCAACGGGGCCAGCTCCGTGGTCATCAACGTGAATATCGCGCTCTCCGTTGATGCGACCAGTGACGCTGCAGTATACGATGCTTTTTTCGCTGCAATGGGGAAGCACCTTAAGGGTCTGGTAGATGGCGACGCCTAGGACTCTGCGAGAAGTCGCCGACTGGGCGGCCAACACGCAAGGAGACCTCCGCAGGATCCTCGCCAAAAGCGAGACCTCGACGCATCGCGTGATGACCGTGACCGAGTCGTACGACAAGTTGGCGAAGCTCAACATCAAGCAAGACAGATTGTTCCGTGAATCACTCCAATGTGCCGAGCACGGGCTATACCGATCCGCGCACGTCACATCGTTCGCCGCACTCATGGACTTTATCCATGAGTGGATAGCCAACGAACCGACGCGCCTTTCGGTAATCCAGTCGAGCTATCCAGTTTGGAATATTAAGCAAGCTGCGGACTTTCGCGAGCAAAAAGATCACACACTCTTCGAAGTCATGAAGAAACAGTCCTTCATCACCAACGGAGCGATGAAGGCGCTACAAGGGCTGCTCGCCAAAAGGAACGAGTGTGCGCATCCTGAAGATTATGAGCCGGGCATCAACGATACCCTCGGGTACCTCGATGAGATCATGAAACGAATTGGGGTACTCCAGAAGATGTAGATGCGATTAGTGCCAGCACACTGCAGGTGTCCTCAGCGCCCGGCTAAGCTCCACGTCGACTCAGACCTGGCTCCCAAACTGCTTCGATCTGCAGCGCAACTACCGGTACGTTCGGAGATTCGTGCTGCAGTAACCGAAGAGCGTGAACAGCACAGGCGCGGAGTTTACTGTCGGCCATCTCCATGGCAACACGAAACGGTAGCGTGGCCGCCACGCTGCCGCAGAGAACTGCCAAGTTCCAGGGGCCGTGCAGCCGCTTCCTATCCCCGTCTCTCCGCTCTCCGGCCCATCAAATCTCCACGTGCCCTATCCATGCCCCTTTAGGCTGGACAACAGCGGTCAAGTGCGGTGCCCATGGACCGGGCCAGTATCACCCGCCCGGGACGGACAAGCAGCTCAGTGGCCCGATGTTTGTCCACGTACCTGCGATTCCCAAGCTCAGAGCGCGAGTTCGATTCTCGTCACCCGCTCCATGAAAAGCCCCAGGCCAGCGGCCGGGGGCTTTCTTGTTGTCTAGACCGGTCTAAGGCATCACCCACCACCTGCGCACCACCTTGACCCTCTTTCGGCCGCTCAGAGACCTTTACAAGCCGCCGAGGGAAGCACTCGGCCGTACCCAGGAGCTCAGCCACTGTCCGGGATGGACAGATGCCTCTCACGCACGTCGCTCTCCTCGCTGTGCCGCGCCGCGCCGCGCCGGAACCTGACAGTCGGACAGTCGGGACGCCTCTGGTGTGGCCCCGCGTCCGGGTCTCGGTGTCCGGGAGGTACCAACCACTGCCGTCCTTGGTGACCTGTCCGTCAGCAGCGCGAGGCAGCTGACGACACTGAGACAGGCCCGGATATGTTCACTCGGCTACCCATCGGACCTCATCCGTCCAGGGCAAGAGAAACGATTCTGGCCGCGGGGAAGGACTAGACCGTGCGGTGGGGTGGCACGGTCCGGTCATGAAGATGATCGAGATGCTGACCGCAGTTGTCGCGAGCGCCTGCGTCGCAGCAGCCCCTGTGGGCGAGGCGTCTGCGGCGCCGCACTGGAACAAGAGCGTGAAGTGTGAGGAGACCGACCCCGAGGGACGGGTGATCCCTACGCGTTACGGCAACGCCGATCTCGGCTGGAGCCACTTCTCCGGCAAGCACAACATCAAGAAGTGCCGGGTGGTCGACGCGGCCCTGGCCGGGAGGGTCGACAAGAAGAACGGAGGCAGACTCGAGTACTACGGGGTCGCCCGCAACCAGACCAAGCTGGTCAAGATCGTGGTCATCGTGCAGTACGCCCGCCGTACGGCCGATGGTGAGTACGACTCGGGCAGGGGCAAGAAGATCGGTGTCATCACGGCCTACTGCAAGGGCATGAACAGGTGCCCGGACTGGATCAACGAGTGAACGACCCCGGCGGGGAAACGGTCGAGCAGCAGGCGTACATCACGCGCTTCCTCCTCGACTACACAGCGGTGCCCCTTGCCGGGGGGACCTTCCTGCGCGGTGTGCTGCCGGCGCGGGATGTGGTCCGGGTCGTGACCGGAGCCGCCAACACGGTGGCGCCACACGAACTGGTTTCCTATGAAGTCCCGTTGTCGGACGAGGACGATGAGCCGGTGACCGCCCACCAGGTGCTTGGCTGGACACGCACGCTCACATCCGGCCCCCTCCCCCACACGGACGCGACCGTGATGGGCATGCCCCTGGTCCCGGTGGACACCACCGTCCTCGAACCCGCCGACTCAACCAGTACGGATCAAGCGCTGCGCGTACTGCGCACGCTGGCCTGGCCGTTCGTCGAGACCCCGCCCAGCCCAGCACTCTGCGGGTTCCTCATCACCGGACAGGACAGCATGCGTCTCTACCTCGCAGTCGAGAAAGCCGACGGCCTGATCGCGGCCGACGTACAGCTCACCGGCGCGTTGACCGCCCTGCTGGCCGCCCTGCCCTCACTCATCGGCGAAGAGGAACGCTGGGCGACAGACACATCCGACCCCCACTGTGTCCACGTAGTCGACTTGACCACGTGGTAGCGACTGGCCACACCGCACCAGGGCGCCCAGAGAGCCGGCATGCCGCGTCTGCAGCCAGCCCATCAGAGCAACCGCATTGGACGTGCGCGAAGCAGCCGTTGTCGCCGGGCTCATCCTTGCCGAGCACCACGCGCTCGCCGGACACCACGATCACCTCGCCGTGCACGCGCGCGCCATCCTGGACACCAGCGGCGACGACCCCAACCGGCGTGTTGCCCGGAGGGCGCTCGAAGCGTGGGGCCACGACGCCCCCGACTCCGAGCCTTTGCTGGAGGAGTCCTGGGCCTGGGGGCCACACAGTGATGGCCGCAGCTATCTCGAACCGCCCTTCTGACCGATACGCGCATGGTCGGCGGGCTCGTACTCCCAGTGCCGGAAACCACACCCTTCGGTCGCGAAACCTTGACCGGAAGGATCGGTGCCGCAAACCCAAGCCCCGTCGCGCATACTCCAGTATGCTTGGCGTATGTCCTCAACGACTCGCATCACCGTCACGCTCCCCAGCGACCAGGTGGCGGAGCTCCGCAAGCTCACGGACAACGTCTCCGGCTATGTAGCGGAAGCCGTAGCCCGCCAGATCCGGCACCAACTCCTGGGCGACGACCTTCGTCGGCATGAAGAAGAGCACGGACGCTTCACCGACGAGGAACTCGCCGAGGCCCACGCGAAGATCTTCGGTTCCGCCGGCTCTTCCAAGGGCGCGGACGCCGCGTGAGCGAGCGCATCGAAACCGTCGTCCTGGACTCGGAAGGGCTCTCCGCCTGGATCGCGCAGGACCGCAAGCTCCTCGCGATGCTGCAGGTCTTCCACGACATGGGAACCGACCTCGTGATCGGGGCCAACACCATCGTGGAAGCCACCCACTCCCGCACCAGCATGCCTCGCCTGAACTGGGCCCTCTCCCGCATCAAGGTGGAGCCCGTCACCGAGCAGGCGGCGAAAGCGGCGGCTGAGCTCCTCAAAGGCGCCGGGCTGCACGGGCACAAGTACGCCCTTGACGCCACGGTCGCCGAGGTCGCGCTCCGCCAGCCGAGACCCGTCGCCCTGCTGACGTCCGACAGCGATGACATGGCCAAGCTCTGCGGCAACGAAGTCCGCATCATTCCCCTCTGACCAGCCCGCCCGCCCGGAGCACGCGTCGCACTGCCAGCTCTCGTGCCCCATCCGTGCCCAGCAGAGCGGACAACAGCGGTCAGATACGGCTCCCAGAGACCGGGAGCCATCCACCTGCCCAATCCGAAATCGCAGGTCAGAGCCTCTCAAACAGCGTAAGAACCGTTGATTCCCAAGCTCAGAGCGCGAGTTCGATTCTCGTCACCCGCTCCACACAAAAGTCCCAGGTCAGCGACCTGGGGCTTCGTTGTTGTCTGGACCGGATCAGGCATCGCATGCCCACTCTGTGCCTGACACTCGGTCAATGGAGCCGTGCACGGAACGCCCCTCCGTAAAGCTCGTCGAGACCAAGGAGCAGCACGCCGTCCTCACCCTGTGCTCCGCGTGACATCTCACGTCGCAACGAGTCACTGAAGCCGGCTGCGCTGAAGCAGGCCAGCTGACATCGGCTGGTGTCCATGCCTCGTGCGGTGAGTACTTCCCGTGCCCGAGCCAGCCGCTCCAGGTGGCTCAGCCCCATGACGGTGCCCCATTTCGCCTCTCCGAGCAGGTGGACCGCCTGCTTGCTGCCCCCGGACCCGGGTTCCACCACGGCTACGTCGATCTGCGTCTGCCGCCGCGCCACGGGGTCCGTCACCACGCCACCGCCCACCTCTCCCAGGGAGGAGCGGAGCAGGGCCCGGCCCGGCCCGAGGATGTACTCACGGCACACCGTCTCGAAGTGCGGTCCGGCCACCTGCGCCGCGAAGCGTTCCGCAGACTGCGCCCACACCTCTCGCGCCTGTCCGCTTTCCAGCCGTGCCCAAGCGGGCCGCATGACCGCCTCGTAGAAATTGATCAGCGGCTCGGTGATTCTGTATTGGGACTTCCCGGCCCGAAAGACGTCCGCTTCCCGCACCAGGAGGTGACTGTCCTCCAGGACGTGAAGGGGGTGAGAGATGTCCACCGACTTACGGCCGATGTACCCCGCGATCCCTCCCCGGGTGGAATTCCCCTGGGCCACCGCGGCAAGGACCGAGTGGTACAAGGCCGTGTCCCGGATGTCCGCTTCCTCGGCAAGCAGGTACCGGGCTTCCCGGAAGAGGGGACTGAAGGGCGAGAGGACCGTACGGCAGATCCAGTCGTCGAACTCCTCCAGCCCGGTGGGGACGTCGTCCGCAAGGAACTGCCGACGGTACGCAGGTGTGCCTCCGACCACGGCATGGAGACGGGCAGCGAGCGCGGAGTCGTCAGCGACCCCCCAGAATTCAGCCGCCGCCCGGTACCCGAAGGGCCTTACGACAAGCTCCAGTTGAGCCCGCCCCCGCAAGGGCGCAGTACTCGCCAACAGTCCGCCCATGACGGACATCGCCGACCCGCACAGGAGAAGCCGCATCCGGCTCTGCTCAACCTGGAACCGGTCGACCTCCCGCTGGATTATCGACGGCAGCTCCGGAGCGGTCTTCGCCAAGTACGGAAATTCATCAATGACCACAAGTAGTGGCGCCTGAGAACTTCGCGGCGAGGCCAGCCCGAACAGGTAGGAGATCGCGTCGTCCCAGGTGGCAAAGGAGAAGGGAACCGGCGACCCCACATGATCGGCAAGAGCCGCAGCGAACTGACGCAGGGATTCCGTCTCCGTCGCCGCCGTTGCTCCAAAATAGAAGCCCCCCTGCTGCTCGACCAGAGCGCGCAGCAAGTAGGTCTTGCCCATCCGCCGCCTGCCGCTGACGATCCCGAGCATGGCGTGTGGCAGCGGCCGGCTCACAAAGGCGGCGAGAGCGTCCCACTCGACGCTCCGGTCGAAGACATGGGTCGGCTTGTTCGGGCGCGTGGGACTGGACACGAAGGCGCTCCTTAGGAATTAACTCCTATGTACTGTACTCCTAAGTTTTGTCTTCTCGCACGGAGAGGTACATGCACACCGCCAGGCCCAGAGTCCCGACCCCGACGAAGGCCCCACCCCCGGCCGCCAGTGAATCCGCCGCCCCCACCTTCAGCTCCCGGAAGACCGCGAACGCGACGACGGCACCGAGGGCGGCACACAGGCCGACTAACGCAAGCCAATGACGCCTCATGCCCGAACTCTCACCACTCATGGAAGTATCTCTCCCTCAAAGTCGACCCGGCAGGAGGGGGAAGCGGTGCGCCCGTCGGCGCACCGCCCGCCCCGGGCACACCCGCCCGCTCGCCACGCATCACTCAGTCCAGCGCGGCAACCGGTCGACCACCGCACCATGAGCCTAGAAGCTCCGTCTAACACTCTCAAGTATTTAGGGTGACCTCTCGCTGGTAATCTCGCCGCAACAGGTCGGCCCCCAGGGGAAGCGGCCATGGGCCGACTGAATGGGAAGCTGACAGTGATCTCCAGCGAGCTCCTCTGCCGAGACCTGCGAGGGCTGATGGTGGGCCTGAGGAGTGATCTGCGGGAACGCGCGCAGGAGAGCGCCGCCGCCGCTGTCCTTGAGAGCGACTACGCACATGCCAGGGAAGAACGGACGACGTCTGCGACCTGGGGCTCATGGAGGGACGAGCAGATCGGCCGAGCAGCTGCCTCCTGGCTCCTGGCCCTGACGATGACCAGGTTCTGCGAGGACAACGGAATGCTCGACGCTTCCGGTCTTCTGGCCGTTGAGGAACCGCAGGACGGTTCGCCCCTCTCGGATGAACGTTCCCGGGAGGCTGTGTTCGACGTGCTCGCCCGGGTTCGCTCTCTGCCCGTCATGGGGCAGGTGCTCAGCCCACACAGCAACCCCATGTGGAAGATCACGCCCAGCGGTCAGGTTCTTCGAACGCTCCGGACGTTCTGGCTCCGCAGGTCCCCTGAAGGCTCCCTTGAGCACGACTTCACGGATGCGGCGCGCGACACACGATTCCTGCGGGACCTTTACTACGCCCTCGACGAGCAGGCGACGAAGTCGTACGGACTGGTCGCGACGCCAGACTTCGTGGCCGACATGATCCTTGATCTCACAGTCGAACCGGCGGTCGCGGAGTCCGGTCTGCCAGGGTTCCGGGCCGTCGACCCCGCCTGCGGATCAGGCACCTTCCTGCTGGGCCTCTTCAGCCGTCTCTTCCGACTGTGGACCGACGCCGAGCCCGGCATGAGCCCCTGGCAGCGGGCTGCCCGAGCACTACGGTCCGTCCACGGCGTGGACATCAACCCGTGTGCGGTGAGCATCGCGCGCTTCCGCCTGCTGGTAGCGGCCATGAACGCCACCGGTGAACGACGCCTGAGCGCGGTCCCCGACGTACCCGTGGTCGTTGCGGTGGGGGACTCCCTGCTCCGTGGTCGGGGGGCTCCGCATGCGGGGGAACTCGCAGTGGAGGAACCCTCCGCGATGCCCCCGAGGAGGGAGTTCTCCGACTACTCGCGCCGGCACGACCTGCTCGGCCGCGCTTCCTATCACGCTGTGGTGTCGAATCCCTCGTACCTCACGGTCAAGGACAAGTCGCTCTCCACTGTGTACCACGATGCCTACGTGAGTTGCAGAGGCAAGTACGCGCTCACCGCGCCCTTCATCGAGCGGGCGTTCGGACTCGCGGCGGAAGGCAGGAACAGCGGGTACGTGGGTCTGCTGACGGCCAACTCCTTCATGAAAAGAGAGTTCGGCCGCCCCCTCATCGAGCAGGTGCTGTCGAGAGTCGAAGTCTCCCGGATCATCGACACCTCTGGCGCCTATATCCCCGGGCACGGCACACCGACCGTCGTGCTCACCGGGCGCAATCACGAACCGGACCCGCAGCAGCCTGTGTACTTGGTGGTCGGCAAGGAGGGAGAGCCCGCGGTTCCGACGGCGGCGCGCGACGGCCTCGTATGGCAATCTCTGCGCGCCATGTCAGACAGGTCCGTTGCCGCCGAAGATCGCTGGGCCCAGTCCTTCTTCCAGCAGCGAAGCGAGCTGACCCGTTTTCCCTGGAGCCTGACAGACCCGACCAGTGTAGATTTGCTACGTCGAATGGAGCAGGGGGAACGGCTCGGTGAACGCGTTGCCCGGATCGGCTATCAAGCCGCTACGGGCTCCGATGACATTTTCTGCGCTCCGCGCCAGTCGTTCCAACGATCCCGGGCCGAGCAGGGAGCCTGTGTGCAGGTCCTGACCGGGTCCGGCATTCGCGACTGGTCCGTACGCAGCGAATACGCGGCGTTCTTCCCCCGCGCGTGGGATGAGAACTCCGACCGGCCCAAGGCCGTTGATCTGTCGCATTTCCCCGGTCATCACCGACGTTTGCGACCCTATTGGTCGGTGCTGGTCGAGCGCCCCGGCATCAAGGACTCCACCGCGCCCTGGTACGACTGGCACCAGGTCGCCTCGAACCGAAACGTACATTCTTGGTCGATCGCCTTCCCCTGGGTAGCGACCCACCCTCATTTCAGTCTGCTCAGAGAGCCTCTGGTCCCGCTGAACTCGGCGCCCGTACTGAAGCTTTCGCCCGTAGCTTCGGAAGTCGACCACCTCCGATTGCTCAGTGTGCTCAACAGCTCGGCCGCTTGCTTTTGGCTCAAGCAAATGAGCCAAAGCAAGGGAGAGTCGAGAATCGGCCAGCTCCGGGGCGGCGAGGCGTGGGAAAAGATCTTTGAGTTCACCTCGACGCGTCTGCATGACCTGCCTCTGCCCGCTCACCTCCCCCTCGAACGGGCCGCGTCCCTCGACGCGATGGCGACCAGCCTCACAGAGCTGTCATCATCGATCGCCGATACGCGCATACCCCTCGACCAAGAATTCCTCGACTCCGCCGAATGCCGCTGGGCCTCGACCCGTTCTCGGATGGTGGCCGTACAGGAGGAGCTCGACTGGCAGGTGTACAAGGCGTACAGATTGCTCCCCGATGACTGCGAATTGGTCTCTCCGCTGGACGGACCACCGCCGCTCATGGTGGGCGAGCGAGCGTTCGAGATCGTTCTGGCCCGTAAGGCCCAGGAGGGCCTGGTGTCCACGACGTGGTTCGACCGTCACGGAGCGATTCCTATCACCGAAGTCCCCCAGCATTGGCCGACCGCGTATCGGGACCTCGTACAAGCCCGCATCGAAGCCATCGAACAGCACGCTTCCCTGCGGCTGTTGGAACAACCGGAGCACAAACGCCGTTGGTGGACTCCCGGTTGGCACCAACTCCTCCAAGCCGGACTGCGGAGCCGGATGCTCGATCGTTGCGAGGAGTCAGACCTATGGTTCGAGACGAAGGACGGAGTGCGCCACCCAGTCGCCCGCACCGTGGATCAGTTGGCCAAGTTGCTAGCAGACGATACGGAGTTCGTCAGGCTCGCAGCACGTTTCTCACCCGGCACGCGGGTTTTGGACGTACTGCAGGGCCTGCTCAGTGACACACACGTGCCTGCGGCACCTCCCCTGCGGTACAAGGAGTCCGGCCTGGTGAAGCGGAGCGGCTGGGAAGCTGCGTGGGAGCGCCAATGGGCGTCGGAACAGGGACAAGACGGGACAGCCGACCGGCAGGAACAGATCGACGACACCCTCGTCGTACCGCCTCGCTACACGTCTGCGGACTTCGTCAAACCCTCCTACTGGCAACAACGCGGCAAGTACGACGTACCCAATGAACGTTTCATGTCCTACCTACCGACCTCCTCCTCTCTGTCCTCGACCACAGTCCTGGGGTGGGCGGGATGGGACGCCCATGAAACCGCCCGAGTGCTGCTCGATCTGGTCGAATCCGGCGCACATGCCGATGCCGGTGGATTCGAAGTGTTTCCGCTTCTCGCAGCTCTGCAAGATGTCTTGCGCCGAGTACAGCGGACCGAACCAGACCTCGGCCCCACCGAGCCATCGGGCTCCTCCCAGGAGTACGAAGAAGCCTTCCGTCGACACGTGGTACGCCTCGGAACCTCGCAAGCAGAGATCACCGGCTGGAGGCCCCCCGCCCCAAGAAGGGGACGACCGCGAAGAGAATCGTGACGACGAGGCCACGTTTCGGGCATACGGGGTGCCCCTATCTGTTTTGCCAACCTTGGTGGGGGTGGTTCGTGAGGGTTGATCCTGGTTTTCGGGAACGTCCCGCGAAGCGGGATGTTCCCGGCGGGTCGGGTGGCTGATGGGCAGGCCTGAGGTGCCCCGAAGCCCGGCGGCAACACCCCCAGGTCATCCACTTCGACAGGGGGCACACAGCCATACCGGACCCGGGGGCCAGGTGCCCCATTCCGGGGCCACAGAAAAGGTATCGGGGCAGTCGGCAGCTCGCCCTGCGTCGGCCTGGCTGTCGGTGAACGCGCCGTCGTGGAGGACGACATCGCTTCACCGGCTGCGTCTACGGCGAGGAACGGTCAGCCCGACCACGACGCCCCGTTTCACCGCACGGAGCCCGCAGGATCGCACCAGAAGCACACGCCAGCACCCGCATACTCCAGTATGCTTGCCGCATGTCCTCAACGACTCGTATCACCGTCACGCTCCCCAGCGACCAAGTGGCGGAGCTTCGCAAGCTCACGGACAACGTCTCCGGCTATGTGGCGGAGGCCGTAGCCCGCCAGATCCGGCACCAGCTTCTGGGCGAGGACCTCCGCCGACATGAGGAAGAGCACGGACCCTTCAGCGACGAGGAGCTCGCCGAGGCCCGCGCGAAGATCTTCGGCTCCGCCGGCACCTCCAAGGGCGCGGACGCCGCGTGAGCGAGCGCGTCGAAACCGTCGTCCTGGACTCCGGGGGGGGGGGCTCTCCGCCTGGATCGCGCAGGACCGCAAGCTTCTCGCGATGCTTCAGGTCTTCCACGACATGGGAGCCGACCTGGTGATCGGTGCGAACACCATCGTGGAAGTCAGCCACTCCCGTACCAACATGCCTCGCCTGAACTGGGCTCTGTCCCGCGTCAAGGTGGAACCGGTCACCGAACAAGCGGCGAAAGCAGCAGCGGAACTCCTCAAAAGCGCCGGGCTGCACGGACACAAGTACGCCATCGACGCCACGGTCGCCGAAGTCGCCCTGCGCCAGCCGAAACCCGTCGCTCTCCTGACCTCCAACAGCGACGACATGACCAAACTCTGCGGAAACCAGGTCCGCATCATCCCTCTCTGACCCGCCGGCCCACCCCGAGCACACCCCCTGGCAGGGTCCGCCGCACCACTACCCTCGTGTCCCATCCGTGCCCAGCAGAGCGGACAACAGCGGTCAGGTACAGCTTCCAGAGACCATGGCAATCCAAGCTTCCTCACGGGAAAGCGCAGGTCATAGCCCCTCCGGCAGCCCAAAAGCCGTTGATTCCCAAGCTCAGAGCGCGAGTTCGATTCTCGTCACCCGCTCCATACTTAAGCCCCAGGTCAGCGACCTGGGGCTTCCTCATGCTCAGCCATCGTTTCTGTAGCGCCTGTGCACGCCTGATCCTGGCGGCGTGCCGCGCCCTCTTCCGGGATAATCGACGTATGGCATCACAGCCCAGTCTTTCTGATCTCCGCCGTGCCAAGTTCGCCCGGCGAACGCCCGCAGCACTCTCTGAGCTTGTCGGCCCCGAGCACGGCACGGTGCGCCTGCCACTTCACCTGGCGTGGTCGGGGCTGACCACGTTCGACCTCGACCAGCCCCGGCTGCGGATGAGCTATTACCGCATCGTGTTGGCCGAGGGCCAGCACGACGATCTGGTCCGGTTCCTCAATCGCGGCCTCCTCGTCAGTTTGTGGCCCACACTGCGCACATTGATCAGCCGTGATGTCCGTGAAGTCTGGGAACACTCCTTCGACGAGCTGGCTCACAGCGCCCAGGCTGCTGCGTGAACCTCACCGACCTGCACCGCCGCCTACTGGCGGATGTACTCGCCGTGGGCGGCGCTTACCCTCTGGCGCTTACCGGCGGCTACGCGGTACAGGCACACGGGCCTGGTCGACCGGCTCAGCCAGGACCTCGACGTCGCGGCCGAGAACCCACAACACATGGAGGACATCGCCACTGCCGTGCGCACCGGCCTGGAGCAGCGTGGATGGGACGTCCGTGCTCTGGAGACAGACCCCTTGTCCGCGCGTCTGATCGTCACAGATCCCACCAGCCGTGAGGAGTGCGAGGTAGACATCCTCAAGGAAGCGCTCTGGAAGCCGCCCGTGCACACCGAGCACGGCTTGGTGCTGTCTCTGGAGGATGTCGTCGGAACCAAGGTCCGCGCGCTGGCGGACCGCGGACTCGCCCGGGACCTGATCGACGTACAAGCCGCCGCGAACCGCTGGAGCCACGTCGAACTCGAAGAGCTCGGCCGACGCCATGCCCGCGATTCCTTCGATCTCAGCGAGCTTCAGACACGGCTGGGCGGAGCCGACTGGATCGACGACACGGAGTTCGCCGCCTACGGAATCGACGAGCAAACGATCACCGGGCTGCGCCGGTGGGCGCAGACATGGGCGGACGACATCGGGGAACGACTTCAGGAGCTTGCGGCGCCGCACGACGACTGAATGGTTGATTGCCTCACGATGCCGACCGCTCGACAGGAACGCGAAGCGCGGCAGGCCGTCGGCCCTCGGCTGCCGTGCCCCATCCGTGCCCTTCGGAGCGGACAACAGCGGTCATGCACGGCTCCCAGAAACCACGCCAGCCTCGTACCGCCGGGCCAAACATGCAGGTCATAGACCCTTCAACCACGCAAGCACCGGTGATTCCCAAGCTCAGAACGCGAGTTCGATTCTCGTCACCCGCTCCACAAGAACCTCCAGGTCAGCGACCTGGGGGTTGTTTACTGTCTGGTCCAATTCAAGGACCGCCCATCACTTCCGCACCACTTGCCTCGTCGTCGGCCACGTCATGCCGTTCCGCGCGCACGCGGGCGGCCAGCCCGGCCGCGGCTTTCTTCTGCCGCTCCAGCGTCGATTGCTGGTAGGTCAGGGCCGCCTTCTCCTAGGACTGGCCGGCGCGGACCATGGCGTCCTTCAACGTGCCGCCCGACTGTGTGACGAGGTCTTGAGCCTCAACGCGCAGCGGCTCGGACGCCTGAAATCGCCGTTCCCCTGCGGGTACAGATGCGGATGCTCCCCGCGCCAAATACCGGCGCCGACAATCAGCATCCGGGAATTGCGGTCACTCAGGCCCCCGCTATTGAACTTGAACTCGGTGGCTGAGCCACGACGCGCGGCACCCGGGTTCACTTCGATCTCGTCGTTCGACGAGCGGGCTTCCAGCCACTTTGGGTAGCCGCCGTGCGCGAGCACCAAGTCCTCACCAGGGCACTCGCCGGTTTCGGTGAGGAGTTGTACATCCGCGGCCACGATGGTGCCCGGGCCGGTCGCCGCGGGCACAACCTCGCCGGCCGGCATGCGGCCCGCTCACAGGTGGGCGTCCAGGAACTCCCCGAGCGCGGCCCTGGACATCGGACCGCTCCCGGCCGCCATCGCCTCGCCCCGATCGATCAGCACGAAGGAGGGCGCGCCGGTGACGCCGTACCGCTGTACGGGGCTGGGGCACCTTGCGATGTCGGCCCGCACGACGATCAGTCGGCCCTGGTAGGCGTCGGCGACCTCCCGCACCAGGGGATCCATTTCCTTGCACGCTGCCGCGGCCTTGGGCCACACCCCGTGGAAGTACGCGAGCACCGGCACGTCCGCCCTCGCCAGGATGAACTCGAACTCGGCGTCCTCCTGCGGTCGTTGGACCCTGTTCGCCATCGGCACTCCTTGACGCTCCACTCGATGCGAGGCAGCGGGTGCCTCCTTGTGTCTCCCGACCGCGGCGGCACGTACCGCCCGTCAGTGGGCCTTGCGCGCTCGGGCGGCCTTGCGGGCCTCGGCCATCGTGCGCGCCTCCGCGGCCTTGCGGGATTCCTTCGGCGGGCGGCCCGCGCGGGTGCCCAGACCCCGGAACGCGGCGTTGCCGGTCTTCGCCCTGTCCTGCACCGGCGGACGCTTCGCGCCTGTGATGCTGGTCAGCCTCTCCTCGCCGGAGCGAACCTGAGCGACCGTGGGCCGGATCCCGGCTTCCGACATCATCCGGTTCACGTCCCGGCGCTGGCCTGGCGTGACCAGCGTGACCACGCTGCCGGACTCCCCGGCACGCGCGGTGCGCCCGCCGCGGTGGAGGTAGTCCTTGGGGTCGGAGGGGGGATCCACGTTGACGACGAGGTCCAGGTGCTCGACGTGGATGCCACGGGCAGCGACGTTGGTGGCCACCAGCACCGTGATCTCGCCGTCCCTGAACTGGGCCAGCGTGTGCGTGCGCTGCGGCTGCGACTTCCCGCTGTGCAGAGCACCCGCCTGTATGCCGCTGCTCCGCAGATGGCGGGTGAACTGGTCCACACCGTGCTTGGTGTCCAGGAACATCAGCACCCGCCCGTCCCGGGCCGCGATCTCGGTGGCTGTCACGTACTTGTCGGCGGGATGGACGTTCAGTACGTGGTGCTCCATCGTCGCTACCGAGCCCTCCGCCCGGTCGACCGTGGCGAACACCGGCTCACTCAGATATTGCCTGACCAGTTGATCGACGTTGCGGTCGAGCGTCGCGGAGAACAGCATCCGCTGCCCGCCGGGGGGCATCAGGTCCAGGGTCTCCGAGACCTGCGGCAGGAAACCCATGTCGCACATCTGGTCCGCCTCGTCCAGCACCGCGATCCGCACCCGGTCCAGGTGGCAGTCCCGCCGGGCGACGAGATCGGCCAGCCGTCCCGGCGTCGCCACCACGACCTCGGCACCCGCCCGGAGCGCCGCCACCTGCCCGCTGATCGCCAGCCCGCCGACCACAGTCACCGAGCGCAGCCCGAGGGCCTCCGCGTAGGGAACCAGCGCCTCGCTCACCTGCTGCGCGAGTTCCCTTGTCGGCACCAGGACCAGCGCGAGAGGGCGCTTCGGTTCGGCGCGGCGGCCCGCCGTACGTGCGAGGAGCGCAAGCCCGAAGGCGAGGGTCTTCCCCGAGCCGGTCCGCGCGCGGCCGAGAACGTCCCGGCCGGCCAGCGCGCTCGGCAGGGTGGCCGCCTGAATCGGGAATGGCTCCCGTACCCCGAGCCCCGCAAGCACCCCCATCAGCTCGACCGGCATGTCCAGCTCCGCGAAGGACCTGGCCGGCGGGAGGCCGGGCGCCACTGTCTCCGGCACCGAGAGCTCGCCCCGCGGGGCCCTCCCCTGGTCGGACCTGCCGGGTCCGGAGCGGCCGGAGGCAGGCTGCTTCGCTTTCATGGGGGTTCCTCGTTTCGGCGCCCTGAACGGACCTGGGCCCGTACCTTGTCCGGCACGGGCCCAGGCTCTCTGCAAGCGTGACCCAACCTTATCAGCGCGGGCCTCGCGCCAGCCGTCCCGCGCGGCCCTGCCGGGCGCCCGCCCCGGGGGATCGTCACGGGGATTTACGAGTGGGAGCGTGATGGGCCCCTGCTGACATGTCGCCCGTACCCGTTCACGGTTCGGTGCGATCGACCCGCCTGGCCTCGCTCTCACGGCCTAAAGTGTGCACATGTTCGAACACTCAAGCGAAGCATTGCCCGAGCTCTATCCAGAGCTGGCCGCGCCAGGCGGCCTGCGAGAAGCGCTGGCTCGCGAGGCGGTTCGGCGCGGGCGCTGTGCCGAACCGCTGGATCCCGTTGAGGGGTACGATCCCGCGGTCGCCGCATGCTGCACACGTGGCCAGGCACGGTTCGCCGTATACGCGACCAACGCTGACGAACGCGAGTTCCGCATCGAGATCTCCACGGACTCCGGATGGCCATGGGGAGCCTTCGGCAGTACCGGTGACCTCGCGGTGGTCGACGCCATCCTGTACGCCTGGCGTGAAGGGGCGTCGATCGGTCAACTGCGGCGCGAGTGGGGATTGCTCGCGGCCAGCCCGCTGGAAGCGGCACCGCCGGGGAGGGTGGTCTCGACCGCATGGCGGCTGACCCTGGAACGCTCACCGGTGATCAGGCTGGGCGATGCCGAACTGGCCGAGGCCCTGTACGCGCAGCCGGCCCTGCGCGTGTTCTTCCCGTTTCCGTCGCACGGGGAGTTCAGCCTCCTCAGCAGTACGGCTGATCCGTTCTATGCAGAGCTTCCCCGTGCAGTGCCGAGCGGAGACGGACGGTGGAACGTGGTTCTCCGTCGCTCGCTGTGGTCGCCGCACATTCCGACACGTGTGCTCGGATCCCGCCTCGGCGCTCGCGAGGCCGCAGCGCTGATAGCCGCGAACATTCCTGCGGGTAGCGGCCCGGCCATCGAAGGAGGCTGGCCGCAACCGCCGGCCATCAGGACCGCAGAGATCGGTGACACCGACGGCTGACGAAGACGGCCTCGATCACTGGCTGGCCAGGAGGACCGCCGCTGCTGTACCCGGCAAAGTCCTCATTCTCTCGGCAACAGTGAAAAAGGAAACTGGACTGGATGCCGACGGCCGCACGAAACTGTCGGTCCCGGACACGCCACCACAGCAGGACGGCTCCCATCTCGCAGATCACTGAGGATCTCCCCCTCATCGGCACAGAGCCCGGCCGGAGCGCCGTAGGCCGCACATCCTCCCGATCACGCGACCTTTCCTGGAGCGCCGAAGCCCACTCGAAGATCTTCGGCGCCACCGGCTCCTCCAAGGACGCGAACGCCGCGTGAGCGCGCGCATCGAGACCGTCGTCCTGGACTCGGAAGGGCTCTCCGCCTGGATCGCGCAGGACCGCAAAGTCCTCGCGATGTTGCAGGTGTTCCACGGCATGGGGGCCGACCTCGCGATCGGAGCGAACACCATCGTGGAAGTCGGCCACTCCCGTACCAACATCCCCCGCCTGAACCGGGCACTGTCCCGCATCAAGGTGGAGCCAGTCACCGAACAAGCGGCCAAAGCGGCAGCGGAACTCCTCAAAAGCGCCGGACTGCACGGGCACAAGTACGCCATCGACGCCACGGTGGCCGAGGTAGCGCTGCGCCAGCCGAAACCGGTCGCCCTGCTGACGGCCGACAGCGACGGCATGAGCAAGCTCTGCGGCAGCCAGGTGCGCATCATTCCCCTCTGAACCACCCGCTCGCTTCGAACACCTGCGGCATACGGCGGCCACTGGCGGGCGGTGTGATTTCCGGAAGGAAACCCCGGTAACGTCTTTGTCATATTCTTCCAGACGCCGATTTGCGAGTGAGTGCGTGACGGGCCCCGGCTGACGCCCCTCACGTCGCCCCACCCGTCCCCGCCGGTGAATCCGTAGATCACTTCAGAACATCCCGGAGAACTCATGACCGTGAGCAAGAACATCAACAACCCCGTGGGCATGGGGGGCGGCCAGCGCAAGAGGCTGTCCCGCGCCGAACGGCAGAACAACGGTCCGCACCGCAACCTCGACCGCAAGGGCGCCGCCGACCAGAAGGCAGAGCTGGTACGCAAGATGCGCGAGAAGACAGGCTCGGCCGAGGGCGCAGCCGAGGACACAGCCGAGGACACAGCCGAGGGCGCCGAGCAGACGGGCAACGACACCGCACAGAGCTGACGCACCGCAGCCGCAGGGCGGCAGGCAGGCATCACCGGGGCAGGGCGCGGCCGGTCCCGGCCCAGCTCTCGGCCGACCACCCGCGTCTCAGCCGACCACCCGGAGTGGGCGTGCCACTACGTGCCGGTCAGGACGGTGAACGGCGTCAGCAGAGGCCCGGACGGAGCCGCTGCTGACCGCCCCCCAGGGGCGCGTTTCACCAGGTCAGAGGCGGGCGAGCCTACGCGACACCGGGTGATTCCCAAGCTCAGCGCGCGAGTCCGGTTCTCGTCACCCGCTCCGTACGAAAGCCCCAGGCCAGCGGCCGGGGGTTGTTTGTTGTCCAGACCTCTTATGGCCCGCGTGACATTCGCGTGCCGCAAGTGCCCTGACGGCGCGCCGGGTTGGCCACCGGGCAGCGCCTCGGGTGCCGGGAGCGGGGACACGAGCCGGTGGGCGGCGACGATCGGGTCGATTCCGGATCCCCGGTGCTACTGACATGCGTCGGCGGCGGACGACCACTGCGGCGGCGTCGGTGAGCCTGTGCTGATGTTTCTTCGTGGGTCTTTCCTGTCCGCCCCCGGCGATCTGGGCTCCGGGACCGCTGTAGGGTTTCGATTTTCGGGGCGGAATCTCAGCGGCTGGTGCCGGACGGACGCCGGATCCGGCGTGGCGCTGGGACGTGCGGGTCGCGCGCGACCGTACCCCGGTTCGCGTGGAAACTCCCCGACGCCCGGAAGGCCGAGCGGCCGTGCCGGGAACAGTTGGTCCGGCCGGCGCGGTTGCAACCGAGGGGCCGGCGCCGCGCGGGCGGGGAACACGGAGACCACAAGGTCGTCCGGCCCACCAGGTTCCGGGCCTCCGGGTCGCGATAGGACCGCCGCGCACCCGGATCAAGACGTAACTCTTGCAGGAGGACTGTTTTTCATGACCGACCGGCCTTTGACGCTCATGGCAGTACACGCCCACCCCGACGACGAGGCCACCGGAACCGGTGGGGTCCTCGCGCGGTACGCGGCGGAAGGCATCCGCACGGTTCTCGTGACATGTACCGACGGCGGTTGCGGTGACGGACCGGGGGGTGTCAAGCCGGGCGATCCCGGCCACGATCCGGCGGCCGTCGCCGCCATGCGCCGTCACGAACTCGAGGCGAGCCGCGACGTCCTGAAGATCAGCGATCTGGAGCTGCTGGACTACGCCGACTCCGGGATGACGGGCTGGCCGAGCAACGACGCCCCCGGATCCTTCTGGCAGACCCCCGTGGAGGAAGGCGCCGCCCGGCTCGCGGAACTCATGCGGCACTACCGGCCCGATGTGGTCGTCACCTACGACGAGAACGGCTTCTACGGCCACCCCGACCACATCCAGGCCCACCGCATCACGATGGCCGCGCTGGAGATGACCACGCTGACACCGAAGGTGTACTGGACGACGATGCCCCGTTCGGTGGTGCAACGGTTCGGGGAGACCATGCGCGAGTTCCAGGAGGACATGCCGGAGCCGGATCCTGCCGAGGTCGCCGCGATGGCCGAGATCGGCCTCCCCGACGACGAGGTCACCACGTGGGTGGACACCACCGCGTTCAGCGGTCAGAAGTTCGATGCTCTGGCCGCGCACGCGAGTCAGGGCGAGAACATCTTCTTCCTCAAGATGGGCAAGGAGAGGTTCGGCGAGCTGATGGGCATGGAGACCTTCGTACGCGTCAAGGACGCCACCGGCGCGGCCGTACCCGAGAACGATCTCTTCGCCGGACTGCGCTGATCCGCCCGCCCGGTCCGGGCCCCACAGCTCATCGGCCTCAACGGCCCCGCCCTCCCCGCCGCACTCCGAGGAACCGCAGCATCTGCCGGCGGCGCGAGGATCAGTGCCATACGTCATAGGTCGATATACGTTGTGGGCCCGGTCAGGGTCAGTCCCGCCCCGGGCGCAGGTGGCGGGAGGCCGCCAGGCAGGAGGACAGCCATGTCGCCTCCGATCGGTCAACGATCAGTTCGCCGGCGGTGATCATCCCGTCCATAGCTCCGTCGACCCGTATCGAGTGATCACCGACACGGAACATCTCCCAGTCCGCGTCGCTGTGCCAGAGCCGGGCGGTCTTGTCACCCCGGCGCTGGGCGAACACGAGTTCCTCGCCGTGCTCGTTCATGAAGTAGCCGACGTAGTCCTTGCCGGTGATGGCACCACCGCAGAGCCGCGCCAGGAGCGGTTCGATCGCACGAGAGTTGTCGTTCATGCCGTGGATTCCTCCGTCGGGTCGGGGTCCTCCCCCGCCGACGAGAGCGCCAGCATCCGCGCCGCCGACTCCAGCAGGGTCTCGTACGTGATCACTTCTATGCGTGCCATGTGCGTGTTGTAGGTCCGCAGCGTCTCCGCGACCTCCTGAGGGGTGATGCTCCCGCCCACGTACTGCAGGTGCCCGATCACGACCGTCGCCGAGGCTCTGCGCGTGTCGATGCCGTACCGCGCGAGGATGGTCCGGCGGCTCTCGTCCATGGTCCGGAGGTAGTTCTGTGCCTGGGAGACCGCGTGGTGGGCTGGTGCGCCCAGCATCAGGTGGCCGCTGGGCCGGATGACCAATTTCTCGATGTTGGCACGCTTGAGTTCCACCACGTGCAGGGATCCATCACCACGCAGCAGCGGAATGTCGAGAATAGTGTCCGGGGTGTACTGGCGGCGGGCAAGCTCGGCCACGTAGGCGCCACCGAAGATCCACTCCTGGTTCTTCAGACAGGCGTGGAGGGCACCCTCGGAGCTGTCGGGGTGGTCCACCGCAGCGCGCAGGGACGCGAGACCGGCGCGCCTGGCCTTCAGTTCGGCAGTTGAGCCAGCATTCCCGCGTCGGCGTCCGCCAGGACGTCGCTCATCATCCGGGCGGCCTCGGCGGAGGCCGGTCGGGGCAGGTTCCGCAGGACCAGCTCCATGTGTCCGTACTCCTGGAGGTACTTCAGGTACTTGGCGGGCAGTTGGATTCCGCCCTCTCCGCTTCCGATGCCCAGGTGGTCCGTGGACCGGGCGATGCCGCGGAAGAGGGCATGGGCGTCGGCGGCGCTTGCGTCTGGGTTCTCGGCACACAGGACGTCCAGGACGGCCACCGCTCGCTCGGCGCCCATGGCAGCCAGCCGCCGCATGTACTCCTCGCTTCGCTGCCGCGCCCGCTCGTCGTAGTAGTTCTCCACGGTGTCGAGGTAGAGCTTGCCGCCGGCATAGCCGGCGAACCGCTGGAAGCGCTGGGCGAGCCCGAAGTCCTCGTGCAGAAGGGACTCTTGAGCGACATCCTCCAGGGCATCCACCAGCGGTTTGCCCTGGCCGTACGTCCCGCGGGCGCCACCCCCCATGACGCGCAGCACCACGTCAACGCGCTCCCGCACGCTCGCGTGCTCGGTGAGCTTTCGTGCTTCTTCGACCATGAGCCGGAGCGAGCGGCTGGATCGGAATATCGCCATGCGGGTAACCCTAGAAGTGGGCACGGACAATCACGGCTCGCAGGATCCGAGACAGCGGAAGGCGGGTGCCACCGTCATCCGGACCGGCGAGGTGTGGTGTGGTGTGGTGTGCCCTCTGCATGTCTCAGCTTGCGAACTGTCGCTCGCTGATGGCCGGTTGGGCGGGGCTGGGTGTCGGTGTCGGTGTCGGTGTCGGTGTCGGTGTCGGTGTCGGTGTCGGTGTGGGTGAGCGTCGCTCACCGCACGGGGAAGCCGAAGGAGTATCCCTGCTGCTTCAGCCAGGGCAGCACCTCGCGCAGAGCGGCCAGGGTCTGGGAGCGGTCGCCTCCCGCGTCGTGGAAGAGGACGGTCGGCCCGTTGGAGATCTCGCGCTTGACGGTGGCGACCATGGTGTCCACGCCGGGACGCTCGAAGTCTTTGGAGTCGACGTTCCAGCCCAGCGGCCGCATCCCCCGGGACGCGGCGAGCTTCCGGCTGTACGGGGTGAAAGCGCCGCCCGGGGCACGGTAGTACTGCGGGCGGACGCCTCCGGATGCCTTGGTGATCATGCGTTCGGCATCCAGGATCTGCTGGGACTGGTAGGTCTCGGACTTCGTGTCCATGGCGGTGTCGTGCGAGATCGTGTGGTCGCACAGCCGGTGCCCGGCCGCCACGACCGCCTTGACCAGGTCCGGGTACGCCTGGGCCTGCGTGCCCACCATGCAGAACGTGGCCTTCACGCCGTTGTCCTTGAGCAGTTGCAGCACCTGCGGCGTCCAGACCGGGTCCGGTCCGTCGTCGATGGTGATGTTGACGCCCCGGTCGCCATGGTCCGAGGCGTGCGCGATGTCCGCCGCCACCTTGGCTGTCCGGTCCTGGGACCTGGCGTCCGGCGCCGAGATACCCGCCTGTGGCTGCCGTCCTCCGGCGGGGTCGGCCTGCGCGGTCCACACCGAGGTGGCGGCGGCCACCACCGTCACCCCGAGCGCCGCCGCGAGAAGCTTGCCGTGCCATCCCCTTCCCTGGTGCCTTGCCATGCCCGCCCGCCCCTTTGCTGTCTCCGCCGATGCCGTGCACCCATGAAGACATACGAACGCCCCTACAAGCTCCCTCTGTTACCGATCACGGACGAATCCGCAGGGGGCCGGCGACAAACGCGGGAGTTCCGCGACAGACGAGGGGGCGGGGCGCTACGGACACGCCTTCCGCGGCCTCGCCGTCCGCGGCTCCGTCACCCAGCCACCCAGCCACCGGGCCACCGGGCCCGCCCACGCGCCCCGATGCCCGCCACCACAAACGAAGAAGAGCCCGTCAGCAAGCTGACGGGCTCCCGCGAAAGATCGAGGCTGACCTGCTGTCAGGTCAGTCAGATCGTCGGTGTTTCGTCAACGATCTCTTTGTGCGGCTCGACAACGAACCTCCAGCCATCGCTGGGCTCCAGGAACCGCACTCGGGTCGGGTAGATGTCCAGGGCGCGGCGGTCGCGGTTCTGGCTGTTCGTGTTCTTCCGCCCCCGGGCCGGCTCCTCGTACAGGTCGACCTTGACGTCCGGCACCGCGACGGATTCCTCGCTCCAGCGCTGAACAATCCCCGCGCCGAAGGCGTCCCGGGCGGCGGTGTAGAGCGAATCCAGGGATTCCTTGTTCCCATTGGGAACGAAGAGGGCGAGGTTCAGGAGGACGCCGGCACTCTGGAGAACCTCGATTTCCTCTCCCGTCTTGTCGGCAACCCAGATCCCGCCCTCTTCGGCATTGTCCGGGAGAATGTGGATTTCCTCACCGAAGACCGTCCTCGCGGTGAAGGACCCTCCCTCGAAATTCTTACCCGGCTCCGTAAGGGAAGCCGGGGCGTAGCAGTCGAGAGGAAGGCCATCCATCCCTGCCGAGACGAAGATGCCGTCCTGGAGGCCCAACTCCGAAACCTCGCCGGCCGTAAGACGTCGAGCCGTAACCTTCTCGGTATTCACGCCATTCCCCTTTTTTCGTGGCGTCCTGTGAATTCATTAAGACTCTACCACGAAGACGAACAGCCAGTTCCCTTTACGCGCTCCTGCGCGCTCGCGACAGTCCGTCAAACTCTCCGGTTAAATTATCCAGCGGAATGGAAGACGAATCATCTCGCATCGCCGGTGAAACGGAGCACCCGTAGATAAACGGTCATTTCGAATCGCAACCCGGCGGCGGACAGCCGATCTCGGTGTTCGACGGCGACATTATTTCCGGCGTCAGGGGTCGCGGCTCACGCAAGTCGCGGCGCTTACACGTGCCGCACACACGTGACGCACTGCTTCCGGGTCCGCCCTTCTGTTCGCGTCGGCCGAGCCCAAGGGCCGGGGGAGGCTCGGGAGCCCCTCATCCCCTTGCCCCCCGTCCGCCAGGGTCTCCTGGTCGCCAGGGTTCCCCAGTCGAATCCGCCGGGGACCCGCACTTGAGTGCCTCTCGTACGTACTTCCTGGAGAAGCGCTCACGTTGTGGAGCCGGGGTAAGGGGAGATCACGTATGCAGGTGCTGCTCGTCGAGGACGACGCCTCCATCGCCGAACCGTTGGTGGACGGCCTCGCGCGGTACGGGTTCGCGATGCGGTGGGTGCGTACCGGTGCGGACGCGCTCGACGCTCCGTGCGGTGAGATGGTGCTGCTCGATCTGGGGCTGCCGGACATGGACGGTATCGATGTGTGCCGGCAGCTGCGGCAGCGTTCGGCGGTGCCGATCATCATGCTCACGGCCCGGGGAGCCGAGACCGATCGGGTGGTCGGGCTCGAAATCGGGGCGGACGACTATCTGGCGAAGCCTTTCAGCATGCGGGAGTTGGTCGCGCGGATCCGCGCGGTGACCAGGCGTACGAGCATGGCGCCTCCTGAACCGCTCGCGCCCGCCGGGGGCGCGGTGGTGGCCACAGGCACGGTGGTTGGCGCAGGCACGGTGGTGGGCGCAGGCTCAGTGGTCGCCACGGGCTCGGTGCAGCGGGTGGGGAATCTGTCCATCGACCGGCGGACCCGGCAGGTGACGGTGGCGGGGCAACCGGTGATGCTCGCGCCGAAGGAGTTCGACCTGCTCGCACTGCTCGCCGAGGATCCGGGCGCGGTGTGTTCGCGGCAGCGGATCCTCGGCGCGGTGTGGGATCCGCACTTCTTCGGGCCGACCAAGACCCTGGACGTGCATATCGCCGCGCTGCGCCGCAAGCTGGGCGATCCCCGCCGGATCGAGACACTGCGCGGTGTGGGGTTCCGGCTCTCGGTCGGGGCCCGGCACGCTCGGTGAGCTGCGGGGGTAGGTGGGGTGAGCGGTCCGGGCCGGTGCGGCCAGGGGCTGTCAGGTGCCGGTCCGGTGCTCCTCCAGCATGCGGAGGAAGCCGCGTACCTCCGCGAGAGCCCCCGGCCTGAGGTCGGCGAGGAGGATCTCCTCACGGCTGGTGCCGGCCCGGCCGATCGCCCGGCCGTCCGGGCCGTGGACAGCGGTGCGTCCGCCGCACAGCCGGTGCGGCGGGCCGCCCACGGGGTTGACGAACAACGCGTACACCGTGTTCTCCAGCGCCCGCGCCGCGAGGTAGATCTCCGCCCGGTGCTCGTTGCCCGCCGCGAACGCGCTCGGGCACACATAGACATGGGCCCCGGCGAGCGCGGCGGCCCGGCCGTGTTCGGGGAAGGAGATGTCGTAACAGATCCCGAGCCCGAGTCTCCACCCGCCGACCGCCAGCACGACGGCGTCGCGCCCGCCCGGGGTGAACAGTCCGCGCTCGTCGGCGTGCCACAGGTGGCGCTTGTCGTAGACCACGGTCACCGTGCCCGTCGGGTCGAACGCCACGACGGAGTACGGGTGCCGTCGGCCCGGCGTACCGGGGCCCCGGCCAGTACGGTCACGCCATGGCTCACCGCCGCCCCGGCCAGCGCGTCGAGACGGGGGTCGGCCACCGTTCCGCGCTCGTCGGCGGACACCTCGCAGCGGTCGGGGTGGGTGGCCAGGGTCGTCAAGTCATAACCGCAGAGGTGTAGTTCGGGGAGTACGACCACCCGGGCGCCCTCCCCGGCGGCACGCGCCGCCAGCGCGGCGGCGCCGCGTGCGTTGGCCGCGATGTCCCCGGGCACGGCGGTGGCCTGAGCCGCCGCCACCCGCAGTGGGGACGAGGGGAGGGCGAGGTGGGGGAGGTGGGGGTCGTCCGGGAGGTGGGGGAGGTCCGTGAGGTGGGGGTCGTCGGGGAGGTGGGGGTCGTCCGGGAGGCTCATCCGGGCGTTCCGGCTCCGTTGCCGGTGCCGCGCGCGATGTCCTCGTGGCGCTGCTTCTCGTACCCCGGCTCCTCGTACCTCGGCTCCTCTTGCCCCGGCTCCTCTTGCCCCGGCTCCTCGTGTCCCAGCGTCGCGTAGCCCGGCTTCGCGTCACCCCGCTCCACCCTCACCCGGCAGCCCCGCCGCCGGTCCCCCGCCGCACGGTCCGGGACCGGCAGTTCGGCGAGGAAGTCCCCGTAACGGGACGGCGGATACTCACCCAGCGGTACGGACCCCCCGTCCGGTGTCAGCAGGCTCACCCGCCAGGGAGCGCCGGCGGGGGCACCCGACGGGCCCGTCGCCGCGACCCGCAGCAGACCGCCGGGCAGCCACTGCGCGGTGGCGACGATCGCCGTGCGCCGGACCGGGGCGCCGAGCGTGTGCATCGCGCCGTGCTTGACCAGCGGCCGGGGCGTGCCCGGGGGCAGATGTGCCGCGACGACCTCACCCGCGTACAGAGTGTGCACGGGAAAGCGGACGGTCTCGCGGAGCACACACTCGACGGCCAGCACTCCCCCGGTCACCCAGGGGGTGCCGGTGGCTTCCGGGGCGCCGAAGCCGATCAGCTCGCTGGCGCTCTTGTCGATGTCGGCCACGGAGAAACTGCCCGCGAAATCGGCGAGTTCGGCCTGGTCCTCCGCGCACAGGGTCAGCGAGAACTCCCCGGCCTCGGTGAGCAGTCCACGGGTGGCGGCCCGTGGGCCGAGGACGACGGCGACGTAGAGCGGGTCCTTGTTGACGAAGTACGACCACTCGGCCGCCATCACGTTCGTGGCGGAGCCGTGCCGTACGGAGACCAGGCCCACGGTGCTCGTGAGCTTCTTCCAGAGGTTCTCCGGGAGACGGGGCGCGGTCGGTGCCAGAGGTGTGTCCGACATGGGCGGTGTGGACGGTTCGGGGGGCGTAGCGGGCACGGGCAGGGGTACGGGCACGGGTACGGGCACGGGTTCACTGTTCCTTCGGTTGGTGCGGCGGCCTCGTGCCGGTCGCGAGCCGGAAGCCGACCGGGTAGAGAGGGCTGGGGAACGCGCCGTGGCGGCGCCGGGTACGGGCCAGGTCGCCGAAGCGGGAGAAGCTGCCGCCACGCGCCACCCGGTACTCCCGGGCCGTGCCGTCGGGCAGCGGGGCCACGGCCAGATCGTCCGCCACGAACCGGCCGCCCCGGTACGGGCGGTAGGTGTCCGCCACGAACTCCTCCACGTTTCCGCCCAGGTCGAAGACGCCGAACGGCGACCGGCCCGCCGGGAACGCACCCACCGGAGTGGTGGTGTGGACACCCGCCTCCCTGGTGTTGGCGGCGGCCGGGTCGAAGGCGTCGCCCCACGGGAACTCCAGCCCGAGCGGCCCGCCCGCCGCGTACTCCCACTCCGCCTCGCCGGGCAGCCGCCAGGGGTGCCCCGTGCGCTCGGACAGCCAGGAGACGTAGGCGTCGGCGTCCTCGGGGCGTACCCCCGCGACGGGGTGGTTGGCACGGTCGTACGGATAGGCGCCCAAATACCAGGTCGTGGGCCGGTCGTGGCGGTCGAGCCGGTCACGGAAACTGAGGCGGTCCGTGGCGGCCAGGAAGGCGCGGTACTCCGCGTTGGTGACCGGATAGGCGCCGATCCAGTAGTCGGCCAGCTCCACGGTGTGGGCCGGGGTCTCCTTCTCGATCCACTCCCGCTCCACCCCCACCCGGGCCCACGCGTCGGTCACGGCGTCGAGGTGCCCGGGCTCCAGCCCGATCCGTACGGTGCCACCGGGCACCGCCCGGGTGACGGGCAGCGCGCCCTCGGTACGGGGGTCCCCGACCAGCGCCAGCAGGCCGCCCGCCGCGAGGCGTACGGCGAGGGGCTCGGCGGGATTCTCGACGGTGACCGCCAGTTCCGCCGGGGTGAGCGCGGCGATCCTGGCCGCGTCCTCGGGGCGGGGGCGCAGTGCTCGCGGGTCGGCCAGAGCGGCCTGCTCGCGGAAGTGGGGCGCGGTCGCGGCCCGGGGCGCCGTCATGCCCGTACCCGGAGCGGGCCGACAGCCAGTGTGTGGCCCGTCGTGTGCGCCTTGGCCGCCAGATAGCCGGCGTTGTCGTCGGTCAGATACAGCCCGGTCGCCACGGTGGCCGTCACCTCGATGCCATGGGCGCGCAACTGACGCACCTTTTCAGGGTTGTTGGTGAGCAGCCGGATCCGGTTCAGGTCCAGCGCGCGCAGCATGGCGGCGGCCACACCGTAGTCCCGTTCGTCGGCTCCCCGGCCGATCAGGCGGTTGGCCTCGAAGGTGTCGGTGTGCCGGTTCTGGAGCAGGTAGGTGTCCAGCTTGTTGTAGAGGCCGATGCCGCGCCCCTCCTGTCGCAGATAGAGCACCGCCCCGCCGTCCTCGGCGATCCGGCACAGGGCCTCGTCGAGCTGGGGACCGCAGTCGCAGCGGGTGGAACCGAGGACGTCCCCGGTGAGGCACTCGCTGTGCAGCCGGACGAGCGGGGCGTCGGGCGGGTGGCCGAGCGGGGCGAGGTCCGGGGTGAGGGGCGGGGCGTCGGGATCGCGTGGTGGTACGAGGCAGGCCAGGTGCTCCCCCGGGTCGGGCAGCCCGTGGAAGGTGACGAGTTCGGCGCGCCGCCCGCGCGCGCGGTCCAGGGTGACGGGGACGCGTGCGCGTACCCGTACCTGTGCCCGTACCTGTGCCCGTACCTTTGTCTGCGGCTGCGTCTGTATCGGCGGCTCCGCCTGTGCCCGGTCGGTGGGGACTTCCTCGCTCGTGCTCAACTCGCCACCCGCTCCCCGACGTCGGCGGAGAGATCGGCCAGCGCGACCAGCTCGCCGATGTCCCACGACCGCAGTTCCCGGACCCCGCCGCGCCGGTCCTGCCCCACGATCAGCAGCCGCCCGTCCCAGCCCGCGACCGCGACGCGCCGGTCGTCCAGCCGGATCATGCAGGACAGCCCCTGCCGGAACTCGGCGAGCAGCCGGCCGGAGGCCAGTGTGCCCGCGCTGTCGTCCCAGTCGACCTGCCAGGCGTAGAGGCCGAAGTCGTACGACCCGGCCAGCACGACCGGACTGCTCGGATCACCCAGCAGGGCAACGCACTTGACGGATTCGTCGGGCCCCAGCAGGGTCTGCGTACGCTCCACCCGCCGCCCCTCGTCCCCCGCCGTCAGCAGGCCGACCTTGACGGTGTGGTCCCGGGAGGCGGAGGCGACCACGCGCCCCTTCAGCCCGGCCACGGCGTTGACCAGATTCCCGTGCTGCCAGAGCGTTTCGCGGTGGTGCAGGGACCCGGCCGCGACCGTACGGTCCGTGGCCGCCGAGAGGAAGCCGCCGCCGAACGCGGACAGCGACTTGACCGAACCGCCGTGCGGCGCGCCCCGGTCCGTCTCGGTGAGGGTCGCCGGGTCGAGGGCGATCAACTCCCCGTTGTAGGTGCCCGCGACGAGCCGGCCGCCGTCGAAGCAGAGGGAGGGCACCGGGGCGCCGAGGCTCTCGCCGACCAGGCGTGTGCCACGGTGGTGGGGACGGTCATAGCGTGCGCCGTCGAGTCGTGCGCCGTCGTTGCCTTCGCCGTCGTGGCGGACGACGTGCCCCGCGTACGTACCCGCGTAGACGGAGCCGTCCCGGGTGGCGAGCGACAGGACCGGGCTGTCGGAGATCTCCAGCAGACGCGGGGGCCGGGACGAGGGCGGCGGGTGGCCCGTCCCGCCCGTCCCGTCCGCTTCACCGTCCGCTTCCTCCATACCCATGTCGATGGCGAGGACGCTGCCCGAGTCGCACCCGATGAGCAGCTCGTCCCCGAGGACCGCCAGCGCGTTCGCGCCGTGCCCCGGCCGTTCGGGGGCGGAGAGTGGGGTACCGGTGGCGAGGTCCAGCAGATGAGGGCCGCTCCAGAAGCTGCCCGCAGCGACCAGGCCCCGGGCCGTGGCGACCGACCGGGGCCACATCCGGGCGTCGTCCACCCGCCGGATCCGTTCCCCGTCGACACCGAAGAAGTGCAGTGAGCCGTCGTAGGCGCCCACGACGAAGGAGGAGTCGTCGTCCGCCCACGCGACCGAGCGGGCCGCCGAGCTGGAGACCGTCACCGTGCGCAGGCACTCCAGCTCCGGTGTCAGCAGAATGACCACACCGTCGTCGCGCGCGACGGCCAGCACCTTCCCGGAGTGGGACCAGGCGCAGCCTTCGACGGACGAGGTGTAGTGACGCGTCAACACCTCGGCGGGACGCCCCGGTTCGCCCACGGCGACCATGCCGTCCTCGCCCACGGTGGCGATCAGTCCGTCCCGGCTCACCGAGACCATCATGCAGTGGGCCGCGTGGGCGCTGATCTCGGCGAGAAAGGCGCCGGAAGCGGTGTCCCACAGGGTCGCCCGGCCGTCCTCGGAGACACAGATCAGACGTCGGCCGTCGGGCATCCAGGCCACCGAGTTGATGTCGTCGGTGTGTCTGGCCAGCGCCTGCACGAGTTCGTGCGGGCCGTGGTCGGGGATCCGCCACACCGCCACGGTCTTGTCAGCCGAGGCCGTGGCCAGCAGGGCCGGCCGGGTGGGGTTCCACGCGGCGGCGTTGACGAGACGGCGGTGACGCAGCCGGGTCAGCGGCAGGGGCTGGGCCGGGTCCGTGGTGTCCCACACCAGCACGGTCCCGTCGTACGAGCAGCTGGCGAGCCGTTCGCCGTCCGGCCGGAATGCGACATGGGTGATCGGGGCGGCATGGCCGGTCTCGTCGGGCCGCAGATCTATCGTGCGCATGGTGCTTCCCTCACACGTGGTCATGGTCATGGTCGTGGTCGGCGGAGTAGTTGTGGTCCGGGTCGACGGTGTGCCCGTGGTCGCGGTCGTGGTCCTGATCAACGGTGTGCGGGTGGTCGTGGTGGGTCAGGGTGAACTCGGCCGGGTGCCGGGACAGCCAGTGGTCGCGCAGCTTGGCGAACCGCAGCTTCTTCGGGGTCCGTTCGAGCCGGAGCAGCGACAGCATTCCCGTACGGCAGCCGACGAGGAGGTACGGCGTGCCGTCGGCGCCGTGCACCATCGACAGGGCCTTGGGGTAGTCGGGCAGGTCCTCGACCAGGCCGAGGAACTTCCCGGTCGTGTAGTCGTAACCGGCGAGCTGCATCCCGTACGAGCTCGCGCAGACGAGTCCGTCGCTCACCACCGCGTTCTCGATGGTGTTGGACAACAGCTTCGACCAGCGGGCCACCACGCCCTGGCCGATGACCAGTTCCTTCACCCCGCCGTCTCCGGTGAGATAGGCGCGGCCGCTCTGGATCCACAGCCGCTTGGGGTATTCGCCCTGGTCGAAGCGCCACCGTACGGTCGCGTCCGCGCGGTCCAGCACGACGATCACGCCGTTTCTGGTGATCAGCAGGCGGTCGCCGTCCGGTAGGTAGGTGGCGGCCCAGATGGGCAGTCCGTCCACGCCGAACTCGTCGAGCGGCCGTCCGTCCGAGGCGTCCAGCTCGATCGCGCCCGCGTTGGTCGCGACCAGTGCGCGCCGGCCGTCCTCGCTGACCGCGACCGTGTGCGGCAGGGCGGGCAGTTCGCGGCTCCACCGGACGGTGCCGTCGCGCTCGGCGCGGAAGGCCCGGTGGTCACGGGTGATGCCCAGCCAGCCGGAGCGTACGGGCGCCACCCGCCGGGTGAAGCCGAAGCCGGTGGTGTGTTCCGCCTCGACGCACAGCATCGGCCCGGCGGCCGAGTCCCGTACCTGTACGACGGCCACGCCGGTGTCGGTGGCGCAGTACAGCGTCGTGGGGTCCTCGGGCGACGGCTGGATGTCCCACACGGCCTGGCGCCGGAAGCCCATGGCGCGTACGAAGCCGCCGTCCGCGTCCAGTTGGACGATCTCGCCGTCCTGGCACAGCACATACACCTCGGCGTCGGCGCCGATGGTCAGATCGGAGAGCTGGTGCGGAAATCCGGTCACCGTGCGGGTGATCCGCAGTGCGCGGTCGGTGTTGTCGAAGATGTGCAGCTCGCCGTCGAACCCGCCCGTGTAGGCCCGCAGATGGTCCGGGGAGAAGGTGACGAACTCGACGTCGTCGCGGGCGAAGAGGCACTCGTCCTGCTTCTCGCCGTCCGCGCCGACGATCACGATCCCGTTGGCGATGTCGGCGTTCTCGCCCGCGCCGAAGTCCTGGGTGGCCCAGAAACGGTCGTGCCGGGCGTCGTATCTGACCCGGTGGATATTGCCGTCGTCCAGCTTCACGAGATCGGGGAACTCGCAGTCGGTGAAGGAACCGAACCGCAGGTTGCCCTTCTTGTCGGAGACCGCGTGCAGGGTCGGGTGTTCGGTGCAGGCCCACTCCATGGGGCTCGCGCCGCAGATGTTCGGCCGTATCTCCAGGACTTCGAAGGTGTGAAGGTCGAGTACGAGCATCTGGTGGTGGTAGCCGCTGGTGACATACACCCGGCCGTCCCAGATGCCGATCCCGCGTGAACTCACCGGAGAGGGATGCTCGTTGGGGATGAGCATCGCGGGGTCGCACACGGTGGCGGGATCCAGCCGGTCGACCAGCTCCAGTGTGTCCAGCGACCACCGGAACACGGCGCCCATCCGGTCCTTGCCGATGACCCAGCCCTCGTCGGCCGCGACGGCGAGACCGTACAGCGGCCGGCCCTGCCGCACGGAGGGGGACGACCTGACGACCCTGAGCCGGGTGTCGAGAAGGTGGATGCGCCCGGTGGCGTCCGAGGCCAGGAGCCCCGTGCCGTCCGCGTACACGATCCTGATGATGCGGTCTGCCGGCTCCACGATGACGGTGTCCTGACCTCGGGTGGGGTGGGGTGGGGTTGGGGCGGGATTGAGGTGGGGGCGGCTGGTTGGGGGGGCGGATTGGTTCGGGGCCGGGGGCGGCTTCGTCGAGCGGCTTCGGACCCCGACCGGCGAACAGTGGGGGAGATCGCCGGCCGGGTGCTTACCGTGGGACACGCCACGGGACGGGCCGCAGGAGGGGCCCTGGAACAGGCCGGGGAGCGGGCCGGGTATCGGGCCGCGTAACGGGCCTGTGGACGTGGCGGGTTGCCGTCCCGTGGCTACTTGCTGCCCTCGACGCCCTGACGGTCACCGTCGTCGTCATCATCGTCATCGTCGTCGTCGTCGAAGTCGTCGTCATCGTCGTCGTCGCAGGACGAGTCGTCGTCGAAGGTGCCACTGCCCGCCCCGGCGACGGCAGGATCCGCGGCGGTGTTCTGTACGGCCTTGGTGAGGGCGTCCACCGTGGCCCCCCGCTGATCGGAGCCGAGGACGAACACCACCTTCCAGACCGCGCGGCCGCCCTCCTCCGCCAGCCCCACCCCGGTGACCCGGCCGCCGCCGGACTGACGCAGCACCAGGTCCGCGGCCTGCGCGGCGTTGGTCACCTGAGGCGCGGCGGCCTGTCCGCTTCCGCCGTTCGCGTCGCTCAGGACACTGGCTCCGGACACGCTCTCCGGGGCCGTGCCCTCGCCCGCCTTGGCCAGTCCCGTTCCGCCGATCGCGAGGCCGCCGACGGCGATGACTGCCAGCAAGGATTTCCGCATGAGTGCCTCCTGTTGGTCGAGTGCTCCAGATCGGTATAGGAGGCGCGGCACGCGGGTCACCAGGGCATTGTCCGAACCTTGTCCGGCTGCTGTGCGACTCCTGTCCGTGACTTCACCTTGGTCCGCCCGTGGCTTACCTGAACCTGCCGCCGGGACGGAGCGCGACGGCGGGCACAGGAACGGGACGGGGACGGGTACGGAGCAGGTGCGGGGGTGGCCGTTCGGGCCTCGGAGTTCGTGACGCGGCTCGGCGCCGGTACCCGGCGATCGATCGAGGCGGGAGCGGGGCCGGGGGCCCATCGGGGCGGCAGCGGGCCCGGCCCTCGGGGCCCCGGAGGAGCGGAGGCTCTGGGGAACGGAGGCTCTGAGGAAACGGAAAAGCGGAAGCTCAGGTGACGATGTCGTGGGAGGCCATGTCTGCCAGCGTCCACTCCTCGACCTCGGCGAGGTGGACGGCGGCGGCCTCCTGCGCGCCGGCGATGTCGCGGGCCGCCATGGCGTCCAGGATTTCGAGGTGCCGCTGGGTGGAGCCCGCGAGCCGGTGCGGGCCGGTGGCGCCGAGGACGCGCAGCCAGTAGACGAAGGGCTCGACCGACTCGCGGGCCGTGATCAGCCGGCTGTTGCCGGTGCTGGTGGTGATCTCGTGGTGGATACGGGTGTCGCTCGCGAAGAACGGTTCGTAGTCGCCCTGTTCGGCCGAGCGCAGCGCCGTGACGGCCTCGTCCCGCAGGTCGGCGATCTGCTCCAGCGGCATCACCTCGGCCGCGACCCCGGTGGCGAGCCACTCCAGGCCCTTGCGCAGCTGGCACACCTCGTGGACGTCCTGCCGGGTCGGCCGGGTGACGAACGTACCGGAGCGCGGACGCGTCTCGACGAGCCGGTCGTGTTCCAGGCGCACCAGCGTGTCGCGCACCGGGGTGCGTGACACGCCGAACTCGTTGGCGATGGCCTGCGGATCGAGCCGGGAACCGGGCGCGTACGCACCGGTGGTGATCCGCTCGCACAGGATCGAGTAGAGCTGCTCGGAGATGGGCTCCACGACCAGGGAGGTGGTGCCGCGACGGCTACGGACGGACGGGGTGGCCATGAGAGCCCTTCTTCTCCAACGGTCGCTACGGTCGGCTGCGGCACCGTTTCCGGCACCGGCACCGGGACCGGCGTCTGTCCACGGCACCGGGACCGGCGCCGTGGACACAGCATCTAATCGATGAGATTAGCCGCTCGCAGGGCGGTCGCGATGCGCTCCCGCTCGGCTTCGCTCGCGGGCCGGAAGGGGCGGCGCGGCAGTCCGGGAGAGCGGCCCAGGAGCTCCAGCGCGGCCTTCAGCGTGGCGGGCAGGTTGGGTGCGTCGATGGCGCGCCAGACCGTGAGGATCCGCTCGTGCAGTTCGAGCGCCTTCTTGTGGTCGCCGGCCTGGACGGCGTCCCACAGCTCGACACTGAGCTGCGGCGTGACGGTGGGGATGGCGGCCAGCGCGCCGTGCGCGCCCATGACGAAGGCCGGGTAGTGCAGGTCGTCCAGGGCGGCGAGCACGGTGAACCGGTCGCGCATGCGGTGCAGCAGGTCGGCGAGCAGGTGGATGTCACCGCCGGACTGCTTGATCGCGACGACCTGGGGCACCTCGCGCAGCAGCTCGATGGTGTCCACCGGGACCAGTGCCCACGGCACCACGTTGTACAGCACGATCGGCAGGTCCGTGGCCTCACCGATCTCGCGGTAGTGCGCGACGGTCTCCTCCGGCGCGGGCGCGAAGACGTAGTGCACGGGGGTGACCTGGAGGGCGTCGACGCCGGCCTCCTTCAGCGCGAGCGAGTAGCGCTTGGCCTGGGCCGTGGAGTTCTGGATGACGCCGCCGATCACCGGGACGCGCCCGGCGACCTCGTCCACGACGACGGCGCAGATCGCGGCGCTCTCCTCCAGGGAGAGGGTCTGGCCCTCGCCCGTGCTGCCACAGGCGCAGATCGCCGTCACGCCCTGGTCGAGGAGGTACGCGACCTCGCCGCGCAGCAGATCGAGATCGACCTCGTCGTTCGCGTCGAACGGTGTGACGACGGTGGAAATCATCCCGCCGAGCTGGATGTCCTTCACGCGCATCTCCCGGGTATTGCCGCAAGCACAGTGCGGATGTAATGTCTGATGCATCAGATGCTAGCACGGCGTCCTCGTCAGGAGAACCGCCACTTTCCGGACACGGTCGGCGTCCCCGCAGCATGGAGGGACCACACCGGCCGCGAGGGAACGCCACAACGAAACACACCGACTGCGCGGCGGAACACCGACACCGCGCGGGGCACCACCGTCCGCGTCCTTCGAGCCACCGACTGCGTCCTTCGACCCCACCGTCCGCGATCTCCGACCCACCGTCCGCGTCCTTCGAGCCGCTATCGCAATGGAGCGAGCATGCCCGTACCGGCCCCGCCTTCCGACTCAGGGTCCTCCCTGCGCAAGGTCGTCACCGCCAGCGCTCTGGGCACCACCGTCGAGTACTACGACTTCACCCTTTACGCGACCACCGCGGCGCTGGTCTTCGACAAGGTCTTCTTCCCCGACGCCTCGCCCCTGGTGGGCACCCTCGCCGCGTTCGCCACCTACTTCGTCGGCTACGCGGCCCGGCCGCTCGGCGGCGTCCTTTTCGGCCACTTCGGCGACCGCCTCGGGCGCAAGAACATCCTCGTCATCACGATGCTCATGATGGGCCTCGGCACCTTCGCGATCGGCCTGCTGCCCTCGTACGACAGCATCGGCATCGCCGCGCCGATCCTGCTCGTCGTCATCCGCCTCGTCCAGGGACTCGGCATGGGCGGCGAGTACGGGGGCGGTGTGCTCATGGCCCTGGAGTACAGTCCCCCCTCCCGCCAGGGCTTCTTCACCTCTCTCGTGCACATCGGCACCCCCGCCGGCGTCCTGATCCCGGTGGGTCTGGTCTCCGTCCTGGACGGCGTACTGCCCTCGGGCGCCTACGACTCCTGGGCCTGGCGGCTGCCCTTCCTGGCCAGCATCCTGCTGGTCGGAGTCGGCATCTGGATGCGGCTGAACATCACCGAGAGCCCCGAGTTCGTCAGGATGCGCGAGAAGCGCGAGGTGCAGAGCCTGCCCGTACGGGAGGTCTTCACCCGGCAGCCCGGCACGGTCGTGCTCTCCGTCCTCGCCAAGATCGCCGAGAGCGGCCTGTTCAACATCTACTACGTGGTGGCCATCACGTACGTCACCACCGAACTCGACCTGCCCAAGGGGCCGGTGCTCCTCGCCGTACTGATCGCGTGTGCCGTCGAGTGCTGCACGCTCCCCTTCTTCGGGGCCCTCTCCGACCGCATCGGCAGACGCCGGGTGTACGTGGCCGGGGCCCTGTTCCAGGCCGTCCTCGCCGTACCGTTCTTCCTGCTGATCCAGACCGGCCAGTTCTGGGCGTACGTCGTGGGCATGACCCTCGGCCTCGGTGTCGGGCACGCCGCGATGTACGGCGCGCAGGGCGCCCTGTTCTCCAACCTCTATCCGGTCAGCGTCCGTTACACCGGCCTGTCCGTCACCCAGCAGATCGGCGCCACGCTCGGCGGCGGCCTCTCCCCGCTCATCGGCACGGCCCTGCTGTCCGTCGGCGGCGGCCACTGGTCCTGGCTGATCGTCTACTGCGTCGGTGTGGCCGTCGTCTCCGGTCTGGCCGCCACCCGGCTGCGCGCGGGCGAGGTCCCCACCGCGACGGCCGCCCCGGCGGCGCCGCACCCCACCGAAAGGACCCAGGTTCCGTGAACCGTCTGTTCCTGCCCGCCCACACCCCCGTGGAGCAGGCTCTGCGCGGCCTGGCCCTGGCCCATCCCGGCCTGCTCGAACTCCACGAGGACCCGCTGTACGTCACCGCACGGCAGCGGCATCCCGCCCGGCGCGTGGGCATCGTCTCCGGCGGCGGATCCGGCCACGAGCCCCTGCACACCGGATTCGTCGGCCCGGGGATGCTGGACGCCGCCGTCCCCGGCCGCGTCTTCGCCTCCCCGCACAACCGGCAGGTGTACGAGGCGTCCCGGGCCGTCGCGGGCCCGGACGGCGTCCTGCACGTGGTCAAGAACTACACCGGCGACCGCATCAACTTCGGCATAGCGGCCGAACGGCTGCGCGCCGACGGCGTGCCCGTCCGCCGGGTCCTCGTCGACGACGACCTCGCCAGCGAGAGCGCCGAGACCGCGACGGGCCGACGCGGCACCGGCGCCACCGTCCTCGTGGAGAAACTCCTCGGCGGGGCCGCCGACTCCGGCCTCGGACTGGACGAACTCGCCTCCTTGGGCGCGGACTTCGCCGCCGCCTCGCGCAGCGTCGCGGTCGCCGCGCGCGCCCATACGACCCCGTCTCGGGGCGGCGAGGCGTTCGAACTCCCGGACGGGACGCTCGAATACGGCGTCGGCATCCACGGCGAGCGCGCCGCCTCGACCCTGGAACACCCCGGATTCGAGGCGCTGATCGACCGGATGACCGAGCAGGTGGTCAACTCGCTTTCGGAGGCGGCCCGTTCGGTCGTCCTCCTGGTCAACGGCCTCGGCTCGACCACACTGCTGGAGCTGTACGCGGTCCACGCGCGGGTGTCGGAGCTGCTGGACGAACGCGGGGTGACCGTGGCCGGCCGGCTCGTCGGGACGTTCGTCCCCGCGCTGGACATGAGCGGCTTCTCCCTCACCCTCACCGCGCTGCGCGACGACTGGGCGCCCTTCTGGCACGCCCCGGCCCGTACCCCCGCCTTCCCCGCGCCCTCCGCCTTCCCCGACCTCCCCGCCTTCCCTGCCCTCGCCGCACAGGAGCCCGTTCGATGACGACCACCGACCAGCGGCTCGTCCTGCGCCTCTACGCGCGGACCGCGCACACCGCCCAGGACACCCTCACCGCACTCGACCAGCTCTCCGGCGACGGCGACTTCGGCGACAACCTGTGCGAGGGGCTCGACCGCGTCACCACGGCGCTGGACGCGTGCCCCGACGAACCGCCCTTCGCCGTCGCCGCCCGGGTCTTCCTGGACGAGGTGGGCGGGACCAGCGGCCCGCTCATCGGACTGCTGTTCCAGGAGATCGCCCGCGCCTTCGCCCCGGTAGCCGGAGAGCATGACGCCGGACACCATGGCTCCGGGCATGACGACGCCGGAGACCACGAAGCCGGAGACAACAACGGCGCGGCCTGGCGCTCCGGCGTCCGCGAGGGCCTCGCCGCGATCCAGCGCGTCGGCGAGGCGGAGCCCGGGGACCGCACCCTGGTGGACGCCCTGGTCCCGGCCCTGACCGCCCTGGACGCGGGCGCGGACGTACGGGACGTGGCCCTGGCCGCCCTGGAGGGCGCGCAGTCGACCGCCGCCCTGCGCGCCCGCCGCGGCCGCGCCTCCTACGTCGGCGAGCGCGCCCTCGGCTCACCCGACCCCGGCGCCCTGGGCATCGCGCTGCTGTTCTGGTCCGCCGCCCTGGCGGCGGACCGGCCGGCCGGCGAACTGACCGACCACCTGACGACGGCGCTCGGCACCGTGACGAGCGGGCCGGCGGCTCCGGCGGGCGGCGGACGGTGAACTCCGGCGCGGCGCTGTGGCGCGCGCCTCGGTCGTGGACGGGGTTGGCTCTCAGTTTCTTGTCAGCTCGCACGGATGGCTGAGGTAGTTGCCGAGCCAGCCGGTCCCCTCGCCGCTCTTCATCGCGCGTGCCGCGCCGGTCAGCCGGTCCTGGCGGAGGGCGAGTTCCAGGACCAGCAGCGGGCTGTCGATCCGGGCGTCGGCGGTGGGGATCTGGAGCGGCAGCAGTGCCCGGAGGTCCCAGTCCGCCGACGCCTCGAAGGGGACGGTGGCGGTGCCCGCGTCGTCGAGGCGTACCTCGATGCGTCGGTCGGCCAGCACGTCGACCGTCAGTGGGAGGTCGCCCTCGCGGGTCGTGATCCGGCCGGTCCAGCCCCCTTCCGGGAGGGTCGCCGCGCGGCCGGTGGCGGGGATGGCGGACAGTCCCGCGAGGTCGAAGCCCGGTGCGACGCGGGCGAGGACGTGGCGCAGGATCGCGTCGCGGGCCGTCTTGTCGGTGCTGTTGGTGAGCACGGCCACGGCGCGGTCGTGTTCGGGTATCCGGACGACCATGTTGCCGACCCCGCCCATGCCGCCGCTGTGGCTGTACAGGAGCGGTCCGGCGCCGCTCGATACGCTCCAGCCGAGTCCGTACCCCTGGGCCGGGCCGACCGGCACGGCGTCGTACACGGCCGCCGCCGTCCGGGGCGTGAGCAGCCGGGCGCAGTTCTGGGCGAAGAGCGCGACGTCCGAGGCGGTCGCCCAGGCGGCTCCGGCAGCCGGGTGGCCGGAGCGGCAGACGGGGTACGCGCGGCCGTCGGCGGTGTAGCGCACGGCGGTCGGTCCGGGGCCCGGGTGGGTGTGACCGACCCGGAGACTGGTCAGGCCGAGCGGGCGCGCGATCCGGGCGCCGATCTGTTCGTCGAGGTCGCCCAGCAGTGAACCGAGCGCCCGGTAGCCGAGGTTGGCGTATTCGAAGCCGGTGCCGGGCTCGCGGTAGAGACGTCCCGCGTACCAGCTCGTCGGGATCGCCGGGGCGGGGGCGCTGTCGTCGTCCCCGTCGCCGTCTCCGTAGCGCCAGTCGTAGTGGGCGCCGAACCCGCCCCGGTGCTGGAGGGTCTGCCGGATCGACGGCGGCGTCGCCCCGCCGTACTCGCCGGGCAGCGGCGCGTCCAGGTCCAGTTCGCCTTCGTCGGCGGCGGCGCAGACGGCGGTGGCGGTGAGCGGCTTGGTGATCGAGGCCAGTCCGTACACGGTGTCCGCCGTGGCGGCCCGCCCGGCTGCGCGGTCCGCCAGACCGTACGCCTCGGCCAGCATCACCTCGTCGCGCTCGGCCACCGCCACGGAGACCGAGGCGCAGCCGTGCCGCTGAAGCACCCCCGTGCAGAACTCCTCCAGACCTTCAAGACCTTCCAGTCCGTGCATCGCGGCGCCTTCCTGTCGGTCCTGTCGGTCCCGTCACCCTAACTTCGGGCGCGGGAGCGAGAGCGGGAGCCTCAGTCCAGCGTCGCGTAGACGATGAGGTTGTTCACCGGGTGGCCCTGGGCGTCGAAGGCGCCGTCGCAGGTGATCAGACGCAGGGCGCGGTCCTTCGTCGCGCCGTAGACCTTCTCGGTGGGGAAGGTGCCCTTGCCGACGCTCTCGGTGCCGGTGACGGTGAAGTGCGAGGACTCTCCGGCGTTGTTGGTGACGGTGATGGCCGCGCCCTTGGCGATCTTCTTGAGGTCGTGGAAGACGGCCTTGCCGAAACGGGTGTCGTTGTGGCCGATGATGACGGCGGGACCGGCCTCTCCGGGCACGGGACCACCGGCGTACCAGCCCGCGGTCATCCCCTTCTCGGCCGGCGGTACCTCGACGGTGCCGTCCGTGTTGAGCCCGAGCACCATCAGGGAACTGGTGATCCCGACCGAGGGGATGTCGACCTTGGTGGGCGGCAGCGCTCCCTCGGCCCCCTGCCCCGACCCCGCCCCTGACCCTGAATCCGAATCCGGTCCCGGGCCCGGCACATCCGCCGAAGCGGAGGCCGAGGCCGAGGCGGCGGCGGACGAGTCGGTACGGGCGGCCGGGGCGGCGGTGGCCGAGCAGCCGGTGAGCACGGCGAGGACCAGCGGTACGACGGGAGCGAGGCGGGCGAGCCGGGCACGGCGCGCGGGCACGAGGGGCGGCCGGGCGCCGGGGCGCCGTACCGGCGGGTGTACGGAGGACACGATGGGCTCCAGAGCAGGGCTGCGGGCAGGACGGGGAAGACGCGGTGGCGCCGCCCCTGCGAGGGGGCGGCGCCACTGTGGTGCCGGGAGCGGAGGGTGTGCCGGATCCGGCGGGGTGGTCCCTTGTCAGGCGGTGTGGCGCTCGGCGGAGCGGCGGCGCAGTACGAAGGTGCCTGCGCCCGCGAGCAGCAGCCCGCCGGCGGCCGTACCGGCGAGAGCGGCGAAGCCGGAGTCCGCGGCCGGGGCTTCACCGGCGGCGACACCGCCGCGCGGCGCGGGCTGGGCGGCCCGGCCGGTCTTCAGGTCCTGCATCTTCTTGTATTCCTCCCGGGAGATCCCGGCCTTGGCGGCGGCCGCGTCCTCGGCCTTCTTGTCGGCGGCGGCCGCGTCCTCGGCCCTCTTGCCGGCCGGGGCCGTGGAGGGCGCCTGGTCGGCCGGGACCGGGGTCGGGTCGGAGGAGGCGAAGGCGGCGGAGGTCGGGACGAGCAGGGCACCGGCCGCGACGGCGCTCAGGACGGCGGCACGCAGGCCGAGGTGACGGGACATGTGGGGCTCCAGTTCCAGCCCGGCCTTGGTGGTACCTGGATGCCGAGTCGCACCAGGTTCCGGGCATGGCTCCACCATGGCGAGCACTTATGAAGAAGCTGTCAGGAAGACGCTGTCAGGGCGTCATGGTCATCGCGTCGCGGTCGTCACGGTCGTCACGTCGCGGTGGTCACGGTCGTCACGTCGCGGTGGTCACATCGCGGTCGCCGCGCCGAGGCGGACACGTCGCGGTCGCCTCGTCGCAGTCGTCACCGTCATCACTTCGCCGTCGTCAGGGCCGCGCCGCGGTCTCCTCGGCCTTCCCCGCTCCCCCGCCGCCGGGCAGGTCATCCGCCGCACCGCCCGGCGCGACCGGCAGCCGTACGGTGAAGACCGAGCCCAGTCCCTCGGTGCTCATCACCGTCGCCGTACCGCCGTGGGCCTCGGCCAGCTTGAGGACGATCGCCAGGCCGAGACCGCTGCCGCCGGTGCTCCGGTTGCGGGACTTCTCCGCCCGCCAGAAGCGGTCGAACACATGGGGGACGTCCGCCGGCGGGATACCGCTGCCGGTGTCGGCCACCTCCAGGGCCACTTCGTCCCCGGCGGCGTTGACGTATGCGCGCAGGCTCACCCGGCCGCCGGCCGGGGTGTGGCGTACCGCGTTGGAGACCAGGTTGCTGACGGCCTGCCGGAGCCGGACCGGGTCGGCGTGCAGCAGCGGGGGCCGGGGGGTGCCGGGCGGCGGCGTGGAGACCGTCAGGGCGATGTCCGCGGTCTCGGCCAGACCCTGGTGTGCCGCGGCGACCTGGACGAGCAGCTCGTCGGCCCGTACCGGCTCCGGGTGCAGCCGCAGCGCGCCCGCGTCGGCCGCCCCGAGGTCCTGGAGGTCGTCGATGATGTGCTGGAGCTGCACCGCCTCCTCCAGCAGCGAGGAGACGAACGCCGGGTCCGGCTCGGCCAGACCGTCCTGCGCCGCCTCCAGCCAGCCGCGGATGTTGCTCAGCGGGGTGCGCAGTTCGTGGGCGACGTCGCTGACCATCGCCTTGCGCTGTTCCTCCAGCCGGGCGCGGTGGGCCGCCATGTCGTTGAACGCCGCGGCCAGCCGTCCGATCTCGTTGTCGAGACCGACCGGCACGGGCTCGGAGTCCAGGCCGTCCCGCATCCGCTGCGCGGCGCCGGTGAGCGCGTGCAGGGGGCGTACGAGGCGGGTTCCGGCGATGACCGAGGCGCCGACGGTGAGCGCGAGGACGAGGGCCGTGACCCCGGCGATGCGTGCGGTGTTGGCCGGGGAGAGGTCGAGCCCCGGCACACTGACCGCGCCACCGGGGGTGTCGATGAACAGCAGCGCGGGCGCGGCGACATAGGACGTGAGCTGTTCGCGGCGGGCGCTGGCGACGCAGGCGGCGACGGCCCGGTCGTACCGGCTGTTGAGGGGCCCCGGCCGGCCGACGGGCGGCATGCGGGCCGCCTCGGCCTTCCGCGCGCGGTCCTGCCGCGCCGCCAGCTCCTCCTCGGCGCCGGTGGCGGGCATGGAGCTGGGGGCCTCATCGGGCCGGGTCGCCACGAGTGAGGGCACGGCCTCCCGGCCCCAGGACAGGTCGAGGTTGAGTCTGACGCCCTTGCGGTCCTGGCGCTCCAGGCAGGCGTCGGACAGCTGGTTGAGTTCCTGGAGGGCCTTCTTCTCGGTCGCGGTGGGAACGGCCGGCACATCGTCCAGGCACTTCCGTTCCATGGGGTCGGTGTCGTTGCTCACCAACTGGATGCGGGGCCGCCCGCTCGGGCTCTCGACGACGTCGGCGGCGATGCCCATGCTGCCGAGGCACTCCACATTCGCCGCGGCGGTCCGCCGCAGCCGGGTGCGTTCCTCCTCGGTCAGCAGGAACGGGCCCACCGCGCGCGGGTCGACGCGGTCCGCGTCGGCGGAGGCGGAGTCGGGCACCAGTACGGTGTCGACGGAGAGCGGGTCGACGACCGCCGAAGCCTGTGGCGCCAGCGGCGCGGCGGACGGATCGGTCTTCCCGGACGGGGAGTTGACGGCGGAGTCGAAGAGCGGATGCCGGTCCTGGGTGGTCAGCACGATCCGGCGCTCGGACCGCCGGGCCAGCTCGCGCGCCATGCCGTCGACGCCGTCCCAGCCGGGATGGGTGGCCGCGTACCCCAGCAGGCTGTTGTAGATCTTGGCATCGGCGCTGAGGTTCTGCCCCTGCTCCTGGCGGATCGCGCCGGAGGTCGTCTGCACGGCGATCCAGGCGGTGGCGGCGACCGAGCACGAGGCCACCAGCGCCGACACGGTCAGCAGCCGGCCGAGCAGGCTCTTGCGGAGCGGCAGCCGGGTGCGCGGCCCGTCAGGTCGACGACGACGCATCGCGCGCCTTCTCTCTGGTGGGGTGTGTCCTCGTGGGGTCTGTCTTCGCCGAGCCCGTCTTCGCCGGGTCTGCCTTCGCCGGGTCTGCCTTCGCCGGGTCCGTCTTCGCCGGGTCCGTCAGTTTGTAGCCGACGCCGAACACGGTGATCAGCCGGGCCGGCCGTCTCGGGGCGCGCTCGATCTTCTTGCGCAGATGCATGATGTGCACATCGACGGTGCGGTTGCTGATGTACTTGTCGAAGCCGTGCAGCTCCTCCAGAAGCCGCTGCCGGGAGAAGACCCGGTCCGGCTCCGTCGCCATCGCGGCGAGGATACGGAACTCACCGGGCGTGCACACGACCGGCGTTCCCCCGACCGACACCTCGTGCCGTACCGGATCGACCCTGAGCGCGCCCACCGACAGCGTCTCGTCGTCCACCACGACGGGGCCGGGAGCGGCGGCCGGTCCGGTGGGACGCCGGTTGCGGCGCAGTAACGTCCTTACGCGGGCCATCAGTTCACGCGGACTGAACGGCTTGGTCATGTAGTCGTCGGCGCCGAGGTCGAGACCGAGCAGCAGATCGTCCTCGGTACTGCGGGCCGTGAGCATCAGCACCGGCACCTCCCGGGACTCGGCGCGCAGGATCCGCACCACGTCGAGGCCGTCGGCCCGGGGCATCATCACATCGAGCACCAGCAGGTCGGGTTCCCGGTGCCGCACCCCGTCGAGGGCGGCGCGGCCGTCCGCGACGACGGTGACCGTGTGTCCCTCGTGCTCCAGATAGCGGCGCACGAGTTCGGCCTGCTTCGCGTCGTCTTCGGCGACCATGATGTCTGCGCACACGCGGACGATCGTAGCGAGCGCGGGTCCGGGCCGGGGGCGGCGGCCCGGTGGCCCGGTGGCCCGGCCGACCGCCGCCGGGCCGCCGGGCCGCCACCGGCGGCGGGCTCTCTCCCCTTCGGCGCCACCTCCGGTATCGCGGGTGCGTCCGCCGTCCGCGCCGACCAACGGGTACACCAACCCGCAGGGCCTGCCGCTCAACAACCTCGTCGCGGCGGGCGCGGTCAGGTACGTCGTGCCCGTACTGCTCCTCTTCCTGGTCATGCGGCGCGGATTCGTCCGGGGAGTCTCCTCCTCCGGACTCAAGTAGGTTCCGCCCGGCCGTCGTACATCTCACTGGCTAGGGCGCGGTGTTCCGTGGCACCCAGGGATGACGGGGTGATCACCGGACAGAGGGATTCGCCCGGCATCCACCCACTCGTAGCGTCTAGCCCAGCAGGGGGGACGACCGAGAAGCGACAACGGTGGGTCAGGTGGCACGGATGACGCAGCAGCAGGAACCGGTGCGGGACGACGCGGTACGGGGCAAGGCGTTCGCGCCGGAGTACCAGGGCGCCCTCGGCTCGCTGTCGGTGAACTCCTCCCTGACCGATGTGCTGGTCAGAGGCATCGAGGAGCTGCGGGCGGCGGAGGCCGCCGGGGAGCGGCGCGAGATGGCCAAGTGCGGGCTCGCCGTGGCGGAGGCGTACCGGCGGCTGGGGATGGTGCCGGAGGCCGACGCGGCGTGGAAGGCCAGTTACCGATCGGCCCGTACCGTGCGGGACGTGGGGGCGATGGCGTGGGCGTTGTGGAGCGGGGGCACACTCGCCCGGCAGCGCGGGTCGCTGCCGCTCGCGTACCGGCTGCTGCGGCTCGCGGCCGAGCTGGGGGAACGCGGCGGCGATGTGGTGGTACGCGGCTATTCGCTCGCCGGACTGGCGGAGACGGGACGGATCCAGGGCGACTACCAGGCCGTCGGGAAACTGCACGAACAGCTGCTCGCCGAGGCCCGGCGGCGCGGCGAGGCACGGCACACGGTGTGGGCGCTGGAGGGCATCGCGCAGATGCACCGCAACACCGGTTCGTACGACACCGCGCTCGCCCTCTTCGAGGAGGCCGCGCAGACGGCGGGCAGCGCCGACGACCAGCGCGGGCGTGCCTGGGCGCTGCGCGGGATAGCCGATGTGGTGTCGATACGCGACGGGGATGTGGAGCGGGCGCTGGCGCTGCTCTCCGAGGCCGAAGTCACCTGCCGTGCCATGCGGTTGTCGAGCGCGCTGGCGTACAACCACAAGATGCGCGGCAACGTGCTCTACCGCGCCGGACGTTACGCGGAGGCCCGGGACAACTACCTTGTCTCGCTGGATGAGTTCCGCGAGATGAACGAGTCGCGCGGTACGGCCCTGTCCCGGCTCGGGCTCGCCAAGTCCCTCGCCCGGCTGGGCCGGGACGGCGCGGAGACCGCCGCCGAGCTGGCCGAACTGCGGCACACCCTGGACCGGATCGGGCTGCGGCACGCGCGGGACATGGTGGACAAGGCGGTGGCGGAGCTGGGCGTGGGGCCGCTGCCGTCGGACGGGGAGGGGGCCGGGGGCGCGCTGTCGGGCTCGGGCTCGGGCGCCGGATCGGGCTCCGGATCGGGCTCCGGCTTCGAGGGGGCGCGGCGATGACCTCTCCGGTGACCTCCGCTCCCGCTGCCCCCGCCGCCCTCACCGCGCCCGAAACCCTCCACCGCTGCCGCGAGTTGGTACGCCCCGGGCTGGCGGCCGCCATCGGGCGGCTGCACCCGTGGACGGCGGAGATGGCCGCCTTCTCGTTCGGCTGGCGCGACACCGGCGGCACCCCTGCCTCCGGGGCGTCCGAGGGCAAGGGGCTGCGCCAGGCCCTCGCCGTACTGAGCGCCGAGGCCGTCGGGGCGGACAGCGCGGACGCGGTCGCGGGGGCGGTCGCCGTCGAGCTGATCCACGCCTTCTCGCTGCTGCACGACGACATCATGGACGGCGACGCGATGCGCCGGAAGCGGGAGACCGTATGGAAGGCGTACGGCACCGGGCCCGCCGTACTCGCCGGTGACGCGCTCTTCGCGCTCGCCGTGGAGACGCTCGCCGGGACCCCGGGGGCGCACACGGCGGCCGCCGTGCGGCGGCTGAGCGGGACGCTGACCGAGCTGGTCCGGGGACAGGCCGAGGACCTGCTCTTCGAGGCGCGCCCGTGGACGGGGCCCCGGGCCGTACGGCCCGACGAGTACCGGTCCATGGCGGAGCAGAAGACCGGCGCCCTCCTCGGCTGCGCCGCCGCGCTCGGCGGGCTGCTCGGCGGGGCGCCCGCACCGACCGTCACGGCGCTGGACCGGGCCGGACGCCATCTCGGCGTGGCCTTCCAGGCCGTGGACGACCTGCTCGGCATCTGGGGCGACCCGGCGGTGACCGGAAAACCCGTGCACGGCGATCTGCGGAAGCGGAAGAAGACCTACCCCGTGCTCGCCGCCCTCGCCGGGGACGGACCGGCCGCCCGTGAGCTGGCCGTACTGCTCGACTCCGGCCGCCCGCCGGGCGACACCGGCCACGGAACGGCGTACGGCATCGGCCAGGACAGCACCGGACAGGACGGCACCGGAGACGACGGCGTCACGGCTCGCGCCGCCGCGCTCGTCGAGGAGGCCGGCGGCCGGGCCGCCACGCTCCACGAGGCCCGGCGCCACCTCGACGCCGCCCGCGCCTGCCTGGACGGCGCGGCGCTCGCCCCGTACGCGCGACGCGACCTGCACGCGCTGCTCGACTTCCTGCCGCACCGTACGGTCTGACCGCCGCGCGGGCCGCCCGCTCCCCGCCCGCTCCCCGCTCGGTCAGGAACCGCCGCGCCGGGAGCGGGCGCGCCGCCGCAGCGCGTACGTCACGAGGGCGCGGACCGGTGCGGGAGCACGCCGTACCCCCAGCGCCGTACGCAGCGGCGGGTCCAGCAGCGCCGCCGCCACCGCCGGGGCCAGCGGGGCGAGCGGCGCGGGCAGCCTGGCGGCCAGCAGGCCGTCGCTGGTGGCCCGCCAGAGCGCGCGGCCCGCGTCGCTCGGGGCGAACCGGCGGCTCTCGAAGTCGCGCATCCAGCCCTCGACGCCCGCCAGCCCGTCGCCCGCGTGCCCGCCGCCCGGCGGTTCGGGCAGCCCGAGGGCGTCCGAGAGCCCTCGGTGGAAGGCGTCGGCGTCGGCACGTTCCGCGCCGGTGACCGCGCGGTGTCCGTGGGCGTCGATGAACCGCAGCGGGCACACGGTGAAACAGGCCAGCACGTACGCCATCAGCTCCGGTGTGATGTCCGGCCGGTCGTGCACCCGGCGCAGCCCGTCCACGATCCGCCGCCCCTCGGCGCTGTCCAGCCCGCGCCCGATCAGGCCGAACATGGCCACGCCGGTCGCCTTGGCCCGGCCGCGCGGCTCGTTGAGCATCCGGCCCGTGCCGTGCAGGACGCGGGCGATCTCGGGGATGCCGTAGGTGCGGACGAAGCCGAGGGTGAGCCCGACGCGGGACTCCTCGGGCATCGTCTCCAGAACGAGCCGCGCGAAGGCGCTGGGCGTGTTCTCGGCGTTCTCAGTGCTCTCGGCGTTCTCAGTGCTCTCGGCGTTCACGGTGTTCTCGGCGTTCTCGGCGTTCTCGGGCGGTGATCCGGCCGAACCCACCACGCTCTCCGGCCCCGGCCGCAGCTCCGGCCCCGGCCCTGGTCCCCGCGTCCCGTCGCTCATCGCGCCCCCTCCACCACGGCCAGCGCCTCCCCGGTCAGGGGCGCGTACAGACAGCGCGCGACCCGGACCAAGTGCGTACGCTCCTGCGCCGGTTCCGTGTCCAGGCCCGGCAGCGGAACCTGGTCCTCGCGCGGGCGGGGCGGGATTCCGGCCCGCAGGGCCGCCGCCGCGCCGCGCAGCGCGGCGGCCACGGTCAGCGCCACCCGTTCGTCGTCGTCCAGACCGGCCCGGTCGGCGACTTCCGTGGCGGCGGCGACCACCGCGGGGTCGACCCATGGGCGCAGGGTCAGCTGACCGTCCCGTATCTCCAGTCCGCGCCGGGCGGTGCGCCACTCCAGGTCCTGGAAGGCGAGCCGCTCGGTCCAGGCCGACGCGGGCTCCTCCAGGGCCAGCCGCTCGTCGGCGCGGTAGGCCAGGTCCCAGAGCGGGCGCAGCGCCTGGTAGTCGCGGCGCCGCCGGGTCCAGGCGGCGACGGCCGGTCCGCCGAATCCGGCGGTGATGAGGACGGCGCCGAGCGCGGCGAAGACGGGGCCGACGGCCGTGCTCAGCCACTCCGTACCCGTGACCTCGGCGAACGCCGCGCCGATCGCGACGAGTTTGCACAGGACGTAGCCGCACGCGACCAGCCCGCCGAGCGCGATCAGCCGGATGCCCCGCCGCAGCGGCCCGGCGGGCAGCCGCGCGGCGTGGCCGCGGCACACCCGGCTGATATCGATCAGCGCGAAGCCGAACAGCCCCTGGTAGAGGACGAGGAAGAGCGCGATGCCCGGCCGCGTCGCGAAGGTGGTGTCGAACGTGAGGGGCGTCTCCGGGCCGCCGGCTCCCCCCGCGAGGAACAGGACGATCATCACGGGCACCAGCACGGCGAACGCCGCGAGCCGCCGCCGTACCTGGCGCCAGGTCTGCGCACCGGCCACTTCCCACACCCGCACCCCGGAGCGCTCCTTCGGCGGGGTCCACATGCGCGCCAGCACCACGGCAGCGGCGGAGAAACCGGTGATGCCCAGATAGACGAACAGCGTCGCCAGATTGCCCCGATGCGCGACCCGGTCGATCATCCGGTACAGCACCGGCGCGGCCACCAGGAACGCGGTGGCGGGCGCCGCGATGGTCAGCGCGACGACGAGCAGACCGGGTGACGGATCCCGGCGCCAGGCGCGGAACTTCAGGGCCGCCACGAGCCAGGCGATCGTGCCGATGGTGAGGTAGACGGTGTTGAACAGCGCCTCGGGCGGTGCGGTCGCGACGTCAGACATGCTGTCCCTTACGGTGTTCCAGCGCGGGCGCCAGCTGGGACGTGGTCCCGGCCCCGGGAGCCAGCACGAGGCCGCGCGTCAGCTCGGCGCCCAGGATCTCCGCCTCCTCCTCCGCCGCGCCGTCGTAGTGCGAGCGGCCGAGGACCAGCCGGAGCATGTCGGCGTCGATGGTGGGCAGTTCGACCTGGACCGCCTCCTCGTCCGGGTCAGGCGGCTCGGCCAGGTGTCCGCACAGCAGGTGCGCGAGTTCGTGGCAGATGATGTGGGCCCGGTGCAGTCCGGAGGTCTCCTGCTCGAAGTGGATGACGTCGACGTCGGCGCGGCGTTCGACGAAGCCCGAAGGCTCGCCCACCCGCATCCGCCGGGGGACCAGCTCCACGGGGCGCCCCTGCCGTTCCGCGACCGCCGCGCACAGCTCCTCCACCGTGCTCACGCGCGGCAGATCGAGCTGTCTGACCATGGCCCGCATCCGGCGGCGGGTACGCCCCAGGTCTCGCACGTCATCCCTCTCGGCGTCGGTGGACCGCCAGTGTCCCAGCGGAGTGAGCCGGTCCGGACAGTGGCCGGTCACTCCCGGGACCGGCCCTCCGCCTGCCCGTCGGGCCGGCCCTCCGCTCGCCCGTCGGACCGGCCGTCGAATCGGTCGTCGCCCTGCCCCTCCGGCAGCCCCACCGCCTTGCGCAGCTGCTCCACCACGGTCAGCGCGGCGTCCTGCATCTCCGGGGGCAGCCCGGCAGCCCGCATCGCGATGCGCTCCACCCGGGCGTCCCGGAGCGCCTCGATCTTCCGCAGGTCGCGCTCGACCGCCTGCGCGGTGGCGGAGTCGCTGAAGTAGTCGAGCGGAACGCCGAAGAACTTCGCGATCTTCACCGCGTTCTCCAGGCTGGGCTTCTGGGTGCCCTTGCGGAGGTTCCCGATGTACGTCCCGCTCAGGCCGGTGCCCTCGGCGATCTCCGAGTCCCGCCAGGGCCGGCCCAGGTCCTTCGGGTAGATCACCGAGATCACGCGCCGGAAGCGTCCCGCGAAGTCCGGGGAGTCCGGGGAGTCCGGGGAATCCAAGGAATCCGGGGAGTCGGAGAAGTCCCCGTCGTCGTCGGGTCGGGGAGCCGACGCCTCTGCGCGGGGAGAATCGGTGGCCATGGCCCGGATCATAGAACTCTTCGGCCGACTGCGGTCGGCAGCATGGATCCCATAACCGGACTGATGTGAACGATCGTTGTGAATAAATCACCCAAAAGCCACAGTAAGCAGGGAATCGCCGATCCTCATCTCATGGCCGATCCACTGTAGTTGACTTACATCCAACGCCAGGTACAGGATCGACCGCGCGGACGCTGGGCACGGCTGCCCCACGGGGGTGGGCAACGGTGCCCAGGAGTCGGCGGGGTACGACGGGGCTGCGGCGATCGGCCGGGTCGGCCCCCGACAGACCCGGGCCCGCCCCTGCCCTCGCCGAGGGCCGGCAGCACCGGGTCTTTCCCACGCCGTTTTTCCACGCCTGCGGGCCCTCCCCCGCCCGTGACCACGGTCATTGAACTGAAGCCGACGGGCGCCCGTACGAGAGTACGGCGACTCCGACCCCCGGGCCTGGGGCGCCGTGCCATCACCGGGCTTCGCACGGAAGGGCCTTCGGGTTGTCGCTCTGGACGCGTTCTCATCAACTGCCGCACAAAGATCCGGATACGGATACGGAGGCCCCCCTCCAGAAGCAGAAGCAGAAGCAGGAGCAGGAGCAGGACCCGCCACCGGACGACACCGGTACGGAATCCGGCACCGGCACCGGCACCGGCACGGAATCCGACACCAGCGCCCCCGCCCGACCCGGCGCCGTACAGATCCTGGCGTACACCGTCACCGCGCTGGCCGCCGCGCTCGTGCTCTGCGCGCTGCTCCTGCCCAACCGGACGGATCTGCTGACGCCCGGCGCGTTCGCGCGGATCCCCGTGGAAGCGATCTTCGGCGCTGCGCTGCTGCTGGTCCTGCCGCCGAGGCCCCGGCTGATCGCCTCGGTGGCGGGCGGGCTGGTGCTCGGGGTGCTGACGCTCATGAGCCTGCTCGACATGGGGTTCTATACGTTCCTCGACCGGCCGTTCGACCCGGTACTCGACTGGATTCTGTTCGGCGACGCCAAGTCGTTCCTGGACGACTCGATCGGCCGGGTCGGCGCGATGGGCGTGACCATCGGGGTCATCGTGCTCGCCCTCGCCCTGCCCGCCCTCCTCACGCTGGCCGTCGTCCGGCTGGGCCGGATCACGGCGCGCCACAGCGCGGTGGCGACGCGGAGCACACTCGTACTCGGCACCGTCTGGCTCGTCTGCGCATCGCTCGGCGCGCAGGTCGCCGGCGTACCGCTCGCTTCGAGCAGTGCGGCGGACCACATCGACACCAGCGCCACGCTGGTGGCGGACGGCATCAAGGACCGGCGCGTCTTCGCCGAGGAGGCGCGCGTCGACGCGTTCTCCGGCAAGCCGCCCGGCCAACTCCTCACCGGGCTGCGCGGCAAGGACGTCATCTTCGCGTTCATCGAGAGCTACGGCCGCAGCGCGATCGACGACCCCACGATGGCGCCGCAGATCGAGGCCGTACTCGAACGCGGCACGCGGCAGCTGGACCGGGCGGGCTTCTCCGCGCGCAGCGGCTACCTCACCTCGCCCGTCTCGGGCGCCGGGAGCTGGCTGGCGCACACCACCTTCATGTCGGGCATGTGGGTCAAGAACCAGCAGCGCTACCGCAGTGTGACGTCGAGCGACCGGCTCACCCTCACCGACGCGTTCCGGCGCACCGGCGACTGGCGCACGGTCGGCATCATGCCGGGCGTCACCCGGTCCTGGCCGGAGGGGAAGTTCTTCGGCCTCGACCACATCTACGACTCGCGCCAAATGGGCTACCAGGGACCGAAGTTCAGCTGGTCACCGGTCCCCGACCAGTTCAGCTTGGAGGCCTTCCAGCGGCTGGAGCACGGCAAGCCGGACCACGAGCCGCTGATGGCGGAGATCATCCTCGCGACCAGTCACAACCCGTGGGCGCCCCTTCCCGAGATGGTCGACTGGGACGAGATCGGCGACGGCTCGATCTACCACGACATCAAGAAGGCGGGCAAGGACCCCAAGGAGGTGTGGACGGACAGCGCCAAGGTGCGCAACGAGTACCGGCATGCCATCGAGTACTCGGTGCACAGCCTGGTGTCGTACTTGGAGAAGTACGGCGACGACGACACGGTGCTCGTCTTCCTCGGCGACCACCAGCCCAACACCACGGTCACCGGCACCGACGCGGGCCGTGACGTACCGATCTCGATCGTCGCCCGCGACCCGGCCGTGCTGGACCGGATCGACGGCTGGAACTGGGACGACGGCCTGATGCCGGGCAAGGACGCGCCGGTGTGGCGGATGGACCGCTTCCGCGACCGCTTCCTGACGGCGTACGGTCCGACCGGCGGCGCCCGTTAGGCGACCAACGTGGCGGGATTCTCCGGGCCGTTGTCGCAGGTCGTCCCGGAGCTTGGGCCCCGGGTTCCGGGGCTCGGGCTCCAGGCCCCGGGCTTCGAGCCCCACCACCCTGGGTGGGTCTTTGGGGGGAGGGAACCTCCCTACCTCCCACCTCTTCCAGACCCTCCAGCCCTCCTCCACGCCCCTCCGGACACCGCCACAGTCAGGCAATATGACAAGCAGTGATCAGCTTGCAACATAACGTGGTGAAGGTCTAGCGTTCGCGGCATCCGCCGCATGAAGCGGCCCCGGCCGGTGTTAGACGCACCGAACCAGGGCCTGACCTACGGGTCATGTGCGGCTGCCAAAGCAAACAGGAAGCACATGAACGTGGCTGTCACCGACTTTAACTCCGCCCCGCCCGCACCCGCACACCCCTTGGCCAATCCGGGGTACGGGAAGCGCTCCGCCCCCGGTCAGCTCCCGCGCGGAGATGCTGATTTCGCACACCTGTGCCCGAGGGAAGCGGCTGTGGCCGCGTACATCGACCGCCTGCCCGAAGGCTCCGCCATCGGATACAAGGCCCTCGCCGCGCACATCGCCGCGTACGGCCAGCAGGCATGCGCCACGTCGCTCCGTTCCCTCTCCCACACCGGACATCTGCGGCTGATCAAGGAACACCTGGTGCTGACGGGCGGCGGCTTCCGCTGGGTGACACGGACGCACTTCTCGCGTACGGCCAGGGACGACGCCTGGTGGAAAGCCTTCGTGGCCGGCCTCCACGGGGTCGACCTCACCGAACTGGAGCGCAGGCAGCGCCAGGAGGCAGCGGACGCCCCGGGGTCCCCGGACGACCCGGGCGGGGAGGACCGGGAAGACGGAGAAGACCCGGCAGACCGGGAAGACCCGGAGGCCGGCGAGACCGTTCCCCCCGCAACCGCCCAGCCCGCATGCTCCCTGGCCTACCGCACCCTCGCCCAACTCGGCCGCACCGAACCCCGCATGACCCTCTCCGCCGCCGACTGCGCCGCCCTGGAGGTCCTCGCCGCCGAGTGGCTGGCCCGGGGCGCGACCCCCGACCACCTGACCGTTTCCCTCACCGCCGGACTGCCGCACCCCCTGCACAGCCCGGCCGCGATCGCCCGTAAACGACTGGAGACCAAAATGCCGCCCGAGCCCGTCAGCGCACAGACCGCCACAGAAGCCGCCGCGCGGCCCGGCCGCGTCCTCCGCACCATCGTCATGTGCATCACCTGCGAGAACGACGAGACGAACTCCACGATCATCAGCGGCGTCTGCGTCGACTGCCGCAAGGAATCCGGCATGGACACGGGCATGGACACGAAGGACGGTACCGACACCGGGCCCGGCCCCGGCGACGCCACCCGCACCCTCGTCGACACGGCCCGCCGCGCCGCCGAGATCCGCGCCGCCGCCGGTCTCAAGTCCCGCAGGGGCAAGGGAAAGCGCAAGCGGTGACCCCGCAGACGCGCGCGCGGAGACGGCACGCGGTCGGCGACACGCAGGTGGCACGGCCCTAATGGCTCACTCGGCGTTCCCGCCATACCGGGGCCGGTACGGATACGGGCAGGGATACGGGTACGGATACGGGAACCCGCGCCCGGCCCCGCCACAGCCCCCCGATGTCGCGGCCGAAGGACCAGGTCAGCAGCGCCAGCGCGCCGAGGACGAGCACAAGAGCGGCCGGGCGCGGCAGGAGTCCCGACGCGGCCACGAGCAGGGCGACGCCCTGGAGCGCGGCCACCGTCTTGCGCGCCATGCTCGGCGGGAGCGCCCCGTTCAGCCACGGCATGGCCCGTGCCGCCGCGACGAAGACGTAGCGCATCGCGCCGATCAGCAGCACCCACGCGCCCAGCGACTGGGAGACGTACACGCTCAGCACCATGATCAGGAAGGCGTCGGCCTCCATGTCGAAGCGCGCTCCCAGCGCGGAGACCGTGCCGGTGCGCCGGGCCACCTGGCCGTCCACCGCGTCGAGGATCAGCGCCACCGTGGTGAGCGCGACCAGGGCCGTGACGGCGGGCGGCCTGACGAAGGAGTCGGCGACCAGCGCGGTCACACCACCGACCAGTGTGGTCCGCGCCAGTGTGACCCCGTTGGCGGGTCCGAAGGACCTCGTCCGTGGCCAGGACCGGTCCAGCGCGCGGGTGAGCAGGGCCCAGGTCGCGACCGTGAACGCCAGGCCCGTGAGCCATCCCAGCGGCCCCAGTCCGGTCGCCGTGCCGAGCAGGGCGAGCAGCAGGATCTGCGCGCCCGCCCCCACGGCCGTGTCCTGGCGCAACACCCTTGAGCTGTAGGTGTTGTACGTGTCGTATGTGTCGTTCAGGGCGGCCACCGTGCACCCTCCGGGTGTGTGACAGAGTCGATGAGGGCCGCGTACCGTGTGCGCGGCCTCGTGATTATCAGAACGTGAACCGTCACCCCAGCGTTCAGGAGGACGCCGATGAAGCGCCCCGCTCGCGCCTTCTGGCTCCGCTCCCCCGGCCACGGCGAGATACGCGATGTCACCCTCCCCGAACCGGGCGCGGACGACGTCGTGGTGCGGACGTTGTGTTCCGGTGTGAGCCGCGGCACGGAGAGCCTGGTGTTCCGCGGCGGTGTGCCGCAGAGCCAGCACGCGCTGATGCGGGCGCCGTTCCAGGACGGCGACTTCCCCGGCCCGGTCAAGTACGGCTATCTCAACGTCGGCGTCGTCGAGGAGGGCCCCCGGGACCTCCTCGGCCGTACGGTCTTCTGCCTCTACCCGCACCAGAGCCGCTACGTCGTCCCGGCGAGCGCCGTGACGCCCGTACCGGACTCGGTGCCCGCCGGGCGGGCCGTGCTGGCCGGGACCGTGGAGACGGCGGTGAACGCCCTGTGGGACGCCGCGCCGCTGATCGGGGACCGGATCGCCGTCGTCGGCGCCGGGATGATCGGCTGCTCGGTGGCCGCGCTGCTCGCCCGCTATCCGTCCGTACGCGTGCAGTTGGTCGACGCCGACCCGCGCCGCGCGGCCGTCGCCGAGGCGCTGGGCGTCGGCTTCGCGCTCCCCGAGGACGCCCTCGGCGGCTGCGATCTCGCCGTGCACGCCAGCGCCACCGAGGCCGGGCTCGCGCGCTCGCTGGAACTCCTCGGGCCGGAGGGCACCGTCCTGGAGCTGAGCTGGTACGGCGACCGGCGGATCAGCCTGCCGCTGGGCGAGGCGTTCCACTCGGGCCGGCTGGTGCTGCGCGGCAGCCAGGTCGGGTCGGTGTCCCCGGCCAGGCGCTCCAGCCGGACGTACGCGGACCGGCTCGCGCTCTCGCTCGACCTGCTCGCCGACCCGGTCTTCGACGCGCTGATCACCGGCGAGTGCGCCTTCGAGGAGCTGCCGGAGGTGCTGAGCGGGATCGCGGGCGGCGCACTGCCCGGGATGTGCCACCGCGTGGTGTACGGAGCGGACACGGCGGCCTGACCGGCCCCCCGCTCCGCCCACCACGGGGGGATCTTTCCTGATTCTTGAACAACGGGCGCGCCACCGCCGTACTGAATGACGTGGCCCGGCGGAGGCCAGCCGAAGCCGGACCTGGAGGTCAACCGTTGTTCAGCGTCACCGTTCGCGAGCACCTCATGATCGCTCACAGCTTTCACGGCGAGGTCTTCGGGCCCGCGCAGCGACTGCACGGGGCGACGTTCCTCGTCGACGCCACCTTCCGGCGTCCCGAGCTGGACGACGACAACATCGTGGTCGACATCGGGCTGGCCACCAAGGAGCTGGGTCTCGTGGTGGGTGAACTCACCTACCGCAACCTGGACGACGAGCCGGAGTTCGCCGGGATCAACACCTCGACGGAGTTCCTGGCCAAGGTCATCGCCGACCGGCTCGTGGACCGGGTGCACGCCGGTTCGCTGGGCGAGGGCGCGCGCGGCCTGAGCGGTGTCTCGGTCACACTGCACGAATCCCATATCGCGTGGGCGAGTTACGAGCGAACGTTGTGAACCGGGCGCAGGCCCGCGCGGAATACGTGCCGGTGTCGGAAGCCGTGCCGGTGTCCGAGGCCGTGTCCGAGCCCCAGCACGACGCCGCGTCCCAGCACGACGCCGCGTCCCAGACCGGCCCCGCGCGCGCTGCCGTCCGCTCGCCCCGTGTCGTACGGTTCGTGATGCCCGGCGGAGTCGACGACCAGGCCGCGCCGAGCGGTGGCAACACATACGACCGCCGGGTGTGCCGGGATCTGCCGGGCGCGGGCTGGCAGGTCGCGGAGTACGCCGTCGCGGGCGCCTGGCCCTGGCCGGAGCCCGCCGCGCGGGCGGAACTGGCGCGGGTGCTGGGCACGTTCCCGGACGACGGCGTCGTCCTCCTCGACGGGCTGGTCGCCTGCGCGGCCCCCGACGTCGTCGTGCGCGAGGCCGAACGGCTGCGGCTGGCCGTCCTCGTCCATCTGCCGCTCGGTGACGAGACCGGGCTCGCCCCGGAGCGGGCGGCGGAGCTGGACGCCGGGGAACGCCGTACCCTGCGGGCCGTCCCGGCGGTCGTGGCGACCAGCCGATGGGCCGCCCGCAGGCTCGTGGAACACCACGGGCTCGCTCCCGAGCGGGTCCATGTGGCCACCCCGGGAGCCGACCCCGCCGCCCTGGCCACCGGAGCGGGCGAGGGAGACCGGGGTCCCCGGCTGCTGTGCGTCGCCTCGGTGACGCCGCGCAAGGCGCAGCACCTGCTGGTGGAGGCCCTCGCGGGCGTCGCCGGTCTGCCGTGGAGCTGTGTGTGCGTCGGCGGACTCGTCCAGGACCCCGCATATGTGGCGCGGGTAAGGGAGTTGATCGCACACCACGGTCTCGGTGACCGGATCGGCCTCGCGGGAACCCGCCGCGCCGACGAGATGGACGCGATCTACCGGGACGCCGATCTGCTGGTGCTCCCCTCCTGCGCCGAGACGTACGGCATGGCCGTCACCGAGGCGCTCGCCCGCGCGATCCCCGTGCTGGCGACGGCCGTCGGCGGTGTCCCGGAGGCGGTCGGGCAGGCGCCCGGGGGCGGTGTGCCGGGCATTCTCGTACCGCCGGCCGACCCGGTCGCGCTCACCGGCGCGCTGCGGGACTGGCTCCGCGAGCCCGGTGTACGCGGCCGGACGCGCGAGGCCGCCCTCGGCCGGCGCACCGCGCTGGCCGGCTGGGAGACGACCTCACGGAGTCTGGCCGAGGCGCTGGAGCTGCTCCGGCACGAACAGCGTGCGGGGCGCGCACAGCCCGAACCCAGGAGGACAGCGTGAGCAACACCGGCGCACACACCGCCACCAACACCGACACCGACACCGACACGGGCACCGACCCCGACACCGACACACCGCGTTACGCCCCCGAGTGGCTCGCCCTGCGGGAAGGCGCGGACGCCGCCGCCCGCGCGCCCGGCCTGCTCGGCCCGCTGCGCGCCCACTGGGCGGATCAGCCGGGCGGGACAACGGAGTTGGTGATCCGGGACCTCGGCTGCGGCACCGGTTCGATGGGCCGCTGGCTCGCCCCCCGGCTGCCCGGCCCCCAGCACTGGATCCTGCACGACCACGACCCGGATCTCCTCGTGCGGGCCGCCGCGTCGATGCCCCGCACGGCGGACGACGGCAGCCACGTCACCGCCACGACGGAGCGCGGCGACATCGCGAAGCTGACCTCGGCCGGTCTCGCCGGTACGTCGCTGGTGACCGCCTCCGCCCTGCTCGACCTGCTCACGCGGGACGAACTGGACGCGCTCGCCGCCGCCTGCGCGGGCGCCGGCTGCCCGGCGCTGCTGGCGCTCTCCGTGGCGGGCCGCGTCGAACTCACCCCGGCGGAACAGCTGGACACCGAACTCGCCGAGGCGTTCAACGCGCACCAGCGCCGGGTCGAGCACGGCCGCCGGCTCCTCGGCCCCGACGCCGTCGAGGCGGCCTCGGACGCCTTCGCCCGGCACGGCATGGAGGTACGGGTGCGGGCGAGCCCGTGGCGGCTCGGGCCGGGGGACGCGGCGCTGACGGCGCAGTGGCTACGGGGCTGGGTCGGCGCCGCCGTCGAGCAGCGCCCGGACCTCGCGCCGCAGGCCGAGGCGTATCTGACGCGCCGTCTGACCGACTGTCCGGACGGCGGTTTGACGGCCGTCGTCCACCACAGCGACCTCCTCGCGCTGCCCGGTGGAACGGCTCTGCCCGGTGGGACGGCCCTGCCGGGTGAAACGGCCCTGTCCAGCGGGACGGACGCGGGCCCGGCAGGCGGCGCGTGGTGATCCGGCGGGCGGTGCGGGGGCGGGTCGGCATGCTCGCGGGCGCGGCCATCCTCGCGGTGGTGGTGTGGCGCCTGGGCACCGGCGCGTTCCTGGACGGGCTGCGCGGCATCGACGTCCCCACGCTGCTCGCCGCCCTCGGTATCGGGCTGCTGACCACCGTGTTCAGCGCCTGGCGCTGGTGCCTGGTGGCCCGGGGGCTGTCCATCCGGCTGCCGCTGGGCCGGGCCGTCTCCGACTACTACCGTGCGCTCTTCCTCAACGCGGCGCTGCCCGGCGGTGTGCTCGGTGATGTGCACCGCGCGGTACGGCACGGGCAGAGCGCCGGTGACGTCGGCCGTGGCGTCCGCGCCGTGGTCCTCGAACGGGTCGCGGGCCAGGCGGTGTTGATCGCGGTCGGGGTCACGCTCCTGTTCGCGCACCCCGCACCGGCCCTGGCGGAGGCGAGGGGGCTGCTCCGTCGCCTCGTACCCGGGCCGGGCACCGCGACCGTACTCGCCGTATCCGCCCTACTCGTCGTAGTGGGCGCGTCGGCGATCACCGCCGCCGTACGGCCCCGTACCGGCGCCGGAACCGGCAGCGGAACCACCACCGGCGCCGCACGCCTGCGGCGCGCGCTCGGCACCGTACGCGCGGAGGCGCGTCTCGGGCTGTTCGCGCGCGCGAGCTGGCCCGGGGTGGCGCTGTCGTCCGTCGTCGTGCTGGCCGGTCATCTGGGCATGTTCCTGCTCGCGGCCAGGGCGGCCGGATCGACCGCCCCCGCCTCCGACCTGCTGCCCCTGATGGTGCTGGCGCTGCTGGCGATGGCGCTACCGCTGAACATCGGCGGCTGGGGCCCCCGGGAGGGCGTCACCGCCTGGGCCTTCGGGGCGGCCGGACTCGGCGCCGCCCAGGGGCTGAGCGTCGCCGTGGTGTACGGGGTCCTCGCCCTCGCCGCCGCCCTGCCCGGCGCCGGTGTGCTCGTCGCCCCCTGGTTCGCCCGGCTCCGGCGTCCGCAGGTCGAGTTCGAAGAGGGTGTCCTCGCCGAGGACGACGCGGCGCGTCGGCGGCCGGAGGGCGTCGCGCATCCGCTCGGGTCCGGTGAAGCGCAGCCCGGGGACGCCGTCCCCGAGCAGGACCGGCGCCACGGTCACGTACAGCCGGTGCAGTGCCCGCTCGTGCAGGAAGCGGGACACGGTCACGCCGCCGCCCTCGACCAGCACCCGGCCGAGACCGCGCCGCGCCAGCTCGCGCACCAGCCGGCGGGGGGCGAACGCGGCCCGGTCCGGCAGAGTCAGCACCTCGACACCGCAGCCGCCGTCCCCCAAAGGCCCCGGCTCGCGCTCGTCGGCGGCACGGGCACCGTCAGCGGCACCGGCACCCTCGGCGCCCACCACCCACAGCGTCGGCGCTGATCCGTCCGTGAACACCTGGTGGCTTCGCGGCACCCGACGGTACGGATCGATGACGACCCGCACCGGATGGTCCCCCGTACAGGCACGGACCGTCAGCCGGGGATCGTCGGCCACGGCGGTGCCGGCTCCGACGACCACCGCGTCCGCGAGCGCGCGCAGCCGGTGCAGGTGTTCGCGGTCCTCCTCGCCGGTGACGTAGTCGGCGTCCCCCGTACGGCTCGCGATGAACCCGTCCAGACTCTGCCCCAACTGCGCGAAGGTGAACAGTGGACCGGCCAGGCACAGCGACAGATAGCGGTCGGCGAGCGCGTCCGCGCCGGGCGAGGCGTCCCGCCACCGCCACCGGCCGTCCGCGCCGCGCGCCAGCCCGGCGGCTTCGGCGTCGGCCGCCGACCGGACGGAGCGCAGCAGGTCCCAGGCGGTCGACGCGTCGAGCGGGCCGGTACGGTGCTCCACCGCGCGGCCGGTCATCGCGCACCCGGCCGCGTCAGCAGCGAGAGATACCCGGCGAAGGAATCCACCAGACCGGCCAGCAATTCTTTTCCTTTCGCGGCGGATGCCAGCGAGGGGCGGCCGATCACGCCCGATTCCGTATAGCCGCGCATGCCGAGCGTCAGCAAATGCTCACGGTCGTCGGCGAGGAAGTCGGAGGTCTCGTAACCGGGGCGCACCAGGTCCGGAGAATCGTGCAGCAGAATGGATGTCTCCACTTCGCCCGCGTGCATATCGCTGCGCGAAGAGGTCAGCACTCCGGCCCGTTCACGCGCCGCGTCCCAGTCCGCGGATCCGGGAAAGAGCGCCATGCGCGTACCGGTTCCCGCGGACTCCTGAACCACGTTGCGCAGCACATAGTTACCGCCGTGGCCATTGACCAGAACAAGCCGGTCGATTCCGGTGCGGCGCAGCGAAGCGGCGATGTCGCGCACCACGGCGTGGAGCGTGGCGGCGGAAATGCTGACCGTTCCCGGCCAGTCGGTGTGCTCGTGTTCGTGCGAGCAGGAGACCGTCAGCGGAGGAAGCAGCCGCACCGGATGCGCGGCGGCCACCTCCCTGGCTATGACGGCGGCGATGACCGTGTCGGTGACCAGCGGAAGAAACGGTCCGTGCTGCTCGAAGCTGCCGATGGGCAGGACGGCGACCTCGGCGCGGCCGGCCCGTACGTCCTCCGTCGTCTCGTACGGCAGCAGGCCGGATCCCGCCGCCCTCGTCCGCGAACCACTCATGTTTTCCGGCCCTTCCTCATCTCCGTACACGTCCACCGGAGCAGGTTACGTGGAAAAAGCATGCCCAGCAGCCGAAAGTGATCAATCTTTACAGGCCGGTTGACACCTCGTCCGGCGCATCGGCCGGGGCATCAGTTGACATTCCTTCACCAATTTCTACCGCAAGGGCCGGGGGTACCGGATATCATGCTGAACATGACAGATAGTGATGGCGCACACCGTGACAGCGCACATACGTCTGGGATCGAAAGGGCGGCGGAGGTCCAGCTGTCCACCGAATACGGGGAATTTCGAGCCGTCGGCTACTTGGACCTCGATCGCGGGGATGAGCAAATAGCCCTGGTGTACGGCGATGTCGAGGGGGACGGCGCACTGACCCGGGTTCATTCCGAGTGCCTGACCGGCGACGCGTTCGGCTCCAGGCACTGCGAATGCGGCGACCAGCTCTCCGCCGCGCTGCGCGCCATCGTGAGCGAGGGGCGCGGCGTTCTGGTCTACCTCCAGGGCCACGAGGGGCGGGGCATCGGTCTGCTCGCCAAACTCCGGGCGATGCGGCTCCAGTCGGAGGGGCTGGACACGGTGGAGGCCAATCTCGCGCTCGGGCTGCCGGCCGACGCCCGCGACTACCGGGTGGCGGCGGAGATGCTGCACGATCTCGGGGTGCGCTCCGTACGGCTGCTGTCCAACAACCCGCTCAAGCGTGAGGCGCTGCTGCGGTACGGCATCAAGATCACCGCGCAGGTGCCGCTGCTGATACCGCCGCGCGAGGAGAACATCTCCTACCTGCGCACCAAGCGCGAGCGCCTCGGCCACCACCTGCCGCACCTGGACCGCGCGCCCGACACGACTGACGGCAGCTGACAACGGCCGACGGCGGACGGCGGCGCCGACGGCGGCCGAAGTCCCTCAGCCCCAACTCTGCGAGTACTGGCTGCGGTAGCGGCTGCGGCCCGCCCGCTCGGACAGGATCCAGTGGGCGGTCATCAGCAGGAGCAGGCTGGCGGCGATGATTCCCAGGCCGGGTTCGAGGGACTTGAAGTCCACGATCCCCGTGACCGTCGTCCCGCCGGGACCGCCCGGGGTGGCCGCCCCGTCGGCGGGCGGGAGTACGGCCTGCGCGTCGCCCGGATCCGTGGTGGCCGGGCTGGAGGCGGGGGTGCTGGCGGCTTCGGAGCCGTCGCCCCCGCCGCCGCCCCCGCCGGCGGCGTCGTCGTCCACGACGAGGCTCACCCCGAGCGCCGAGAGCGCCGTGGTCATCGGCTGGAAGAACGTGACCCCGCCGGACGTGCAGTCGCCGGTCCCTCCCGAGGTCACCCCCAGCGCGATCCCCTGCGCGAGCAACGGGCCGCCGCTGTCGCCGGGTTCGGCGCAGACCGTGGTCTGGATCAGCCCGGTGACCGGGCCCTCGCGGTAGTTGACGGTCGCGTTCAGCGCGGTGACGCGCCCGGTGCGCAGTCCCGTCGTACTGCCGCTGCGGAAGACCTGCTGCCCGACGACGGGGTCGGCCACCCCGGTGATCCGCACGCCCTGGCCGCCGCCGATGTCCACCACGCCGGAGCGGCCGGCGTCGCCCGTGCCGGACCCGCCGCCGGTGGCCCCGTACCGCACGAGGGAGTAGTCGTTCCCGGGGAAGCTGCGTTCGACCGTGGTGCCGACCTCGCCGCCGCGCTGCTCGTCCTGGAACCAGGTGGTGCCGACGGGGCCGCAGTGTCCTGCGGTGAGGATGAAGTTCTCCCGGCCATCGGTCACGTTGAACCCGGCGGAGCAGCGGCCGCCGCCGTTGAAGATCGGGGACGCGCCGTCCAGCCGCGTGGTGAAGGAGCCCTCGGTGCGCTCCATCCGGACCGAGCCGCCGACGCCCTCGGCGACCGCGGACAGCCGGGACCAGTCGGCGGCGGAGACGGAGCTGTCGGCGTGCACCACGACCTGGTTGGTCGCGTAGTCCACGGCCCACGCGGTGCCCGGCACGCGGGGGGCCCCGCCCAGTGTCTCGGTCGCCGCGCGTAAGTCGCCCATGCTGTAGCGCATGACCTCGGCCCGCGCCCCGGCCCGCCGTACCTCGTCCGCCGCTTCCTCGTCGGTCACCGCGACAACGGGCTCACCGTCGGCGGCGATCCAGGTGCCCGCCGTACGGGAGACACCGAGCCGCGAGACGAGGCTCGCGCCCAGCTCGGCGGAGACGGCGTCACCGCCGGCCCCGCCCGCCTCCCGGCCGTCCGGCTCACCGGCGACGGCGTTCGAGACCATCAGGCCACCGCAGATCAGCCCGCCGACGGCCGCGAGTCGCGCGATCCGCCGGAAGGTGCGTCGTGCGTGCCTCATGCATGGCCCCCAAGGTCGTACCGATACGACGTCACCAGCCGCGGGGCCCCTGGATCGGTGGAGCACCCCCCTTGAGTACGTACGGACGGGCCGTGCGGTTCAGCGATCCCCCCGAGCGGATCCCGGCGGGCCTCCTCGGCCGATCGCACCGTCCACCGGCAGCAGCTCCAGCGCCTCTTCCCAACGGAACCGGTCCGCGCCGCCGTTCGTACCGGCCGGATGAGGTTCGCGCGAGCCGATCCGCACCCCCATCCCGCGCAGCCTGTCGAGGCTCTGGCGGTACGCGGGATGGGCGGCCTGGGCCGCGTTCAGATACGGCAGTACGGCGGTGGGGACGCCGAGCCCGTACGCCTCGCAGAGGACACCGAGCGCGAGGGTGTCCGAGATCCCGGCCGCCCATTTGTTGAGGGTGTTGAAGGTCGCCGGGGCGACCGCGATCGCGTCCGGCGGCGGCAGCGGGCGGGGTTCGCCGGGCAGCCGCCAGGCCGACCGGACGGGGTAGCCGGTCAGCGACTCGACGGCGGCGCGGTCGATGAAGCCGAGGGCCTGCGGGGTGGCGACGACGCCGACGTCCCGGCCTTGCGCGTGGGCGGCGGAGATGAGGGTGCCGACGTCCGGGGCGATGCCGGAGGCGCACACGACGACGTAAAGGAACGGTTTCCCGGCCTGGTCTCCGGTCCGGTTCTCGGTCTGGTCAGTCATACGGAGTCTCCCGCCGCCGGGCATCAGCATGGATGTTCGCCGGTTTCGTCCGGAAAACAGCAGGTGATGCCGGTCTTCGCTTGATCGAATCTCACCGATTGAACGTTGAAACCTTCACTTCATGCCCACGTGGTCCACTACTCTCTACTCAGTCGCAACGCCCGGCGTAACGGCATCAGTTGCCCGTCCACGCCCATGATCCCCCGCGGCCCCCAGCTTCCCTTTGTGCTCAAGACATTCACAGATCCCCGGTCCCGATCACGGATCCGCGTACGCCTGTCGGCGACGCTGGAGGCAGACTGCGCATGCCAGAGATGAGCGGTGCCGACCCCACTCGGCCCACGGAGCACGAACACCCGCCCGTACCCCCGGCCGCGCCCCCGCCCGCACCGTCAGCCGCACCCCCGGCCGCGCCCTCGGACAACCTGCCGGTGCCGGTGAAACGCCCGCGCAAGGGCGCGGGAGCGAGAATGGGCGCGGGCATGGGGGCGAGCACGGGGGCGAGCCGCCGGAAGGAACTCACACCGGTCCCGCCCACCGGAGCGCACCGCCGCAGCCCCAACCCGTCGGATCTGCTGCTGTTCTCGGGCATGACCGCCTCGGCGGCCTGGCGCCAGCAGAACGGTTCGGGCGCGGCTGCGGGCACGGGCCCCGGTCCGGGCACGGGTCCGGGCACGGGTCCGGGCACGGGTCCGGGCACGGGTCCGGGCAACTCGGGCGGCCCCGGGGGCCCCGGCGGCTCGGGACCGGGCGGACGGGGGCCGAGCTGGGCCGAGGAGCCGTGGGACCAGGAGCCTCCCCCGCTCCCCAAGAAGGGGGGTCTCATACGGAACACGGTGCTGCTCGGCGTCGGCACGCTCGCGTTCGGGATCGTCCTGGCCATGATCGCCGGTCCGGCGCAGCACAACGCCGACCAGGCCGCCGCGCCCAAGTCCACACTGCCGCAGCCTCCCCTGCCGGCCTTCCCCGCCCAGGGCACTGACACCGAACCGGGCGATGTGACGGACGCGAGCGACGACACCCCGTCCGGCACCGACGGCGCCTTCTCCGAGCTGTCACCGGCCGACGCCCCGGCCCGCCTCCACCCCAGCGCGGCGGCAGCGGCGACGGGCGGATCCTCGGGCGGCGCGGCCGGCGGAAGCGACGACGCCAAGGGAAGCGGCAAGGAAGGCGGCGGGAGCGGGAGCGACTCCGGCTCGGGCTCGGGGTCCGGATCCGGTGCCTCCTCGGGACCGGGCACCGGATCGGGCACCGGCGGCAGCGGTTCCGGCGGGGGCTCCTCCGCGACCCCTCCGGCGGCCTCCTCCCGCAAGCGCGCCATGCAGTCCGTCAACTACCCGGACCGCTACTGGAACATACGCGGCAACCTGGGCTTCCTCGACACCGTCAGCCGTGACTCGGCGACGCTCACGATCGTCGACGGCCTCGCGAAGTCCGACTGCTACTCCTTCGCCCTCGGCGGCGGGCGCTATCTGCGCCACTCCTCCTTCCGGCTGCGCTCCGACGCCAACGACGGCAGCACCGCCTTCAAGCGGGACGCCACCTTCTGCCCCCGGAAGACCCCGCGCGGCGACACCTTGGCGCTGGAGTCCTACAACTACCCGGGCCGGTTCATCCGGCACCGCGACTTCCAGCTGTGGCTGGACCCCTACCAGCACTCGCCCCTCTACCAGGCCGACACGACCTTCCGCATGGTCAAGGGCTGAGGGCCGAGGGCCGAGGCCGGGGACTGATGGCCGAGGGCTGAGAAGGCCCGACGCCGCGCGCTACCGCGCGGGCAGCCGGGCGCCCAGCTCAGCCGCCGCCGCTCCGAGCACGGGGACCATGGCGACGAGGTCGTCCACGCTGCGGCGGAAGGCCGGGGCGGCGGTGGAGAGGGCGGCGTGAAGGGTGCCGTCGGGCCGGAGGACCGGGACGGCCACGGCGCGCAGGCCCGCGTGGTGTTCCTCGTCGGCCGTGGCATAGCCGCGTTCGCGGGCCAGGTCGACGGCCTCGCGCAGCACGGCGCGGTCCGTGATGCTGTTCGGGCCGTACGGGGTGAGGTCGACGCGGTCCAGGAGGTCGGCGCGTACGTCGCGCGGCGCGAACGCCATCAGGACCTTGCCCATCGACGTGCAGTGCAGGGGCCCGTGCCGGCCGGGTTCGCTGCGTACGCCCACGGGCAGGGGACCGTCCACGTAATGCACGTACAGATGGCGCGTCCCGTCGAGGACGGACATCAGTGTGGCTTCCTCGGTCTGCCGTGTCACCCGCCGCATGACCGGGAGGGCGGTTCCGGTGAACCCGTATGCCTGGCCGGCCCGTTGGCCGAGCTGGAACAGGCGCAGACCGGGGCGGTAGCGCTTGCCGGACGGTTCGAACTCGACCAGGCCCTCGCGGCAGAGCGAGTTGACCAGCCGGTGTGACGTGCTGACGGGGACACCGCTCTCGCGGGCCAGCTCGGACAGTGTGATGCCGTGCGGGTGCTCGCCGACCAGGACCAGCAGCCGCATGGCCCGCCCGACCACGTCCGCGGGGACGGCATCGGCTGGGGCGTCGTCGTTGGTGTGCACACCGACAAATTACCTCAGTGGTTGACATCAATGGCCCTCGATGCGGACGATGGTTTCCGTTGGATGGATTGCATTTCCACTCAGTGGAAAGATCGGAAGGCCGAGCATGAGTCACCCGCTCTTCGACATCGGCGGTCGCGTCGCCCTCGTCACCGGCTCCAGCCGGGGCATCGGGCGCGCACTGGCCCAGGGGCTGCTGGAAGCCGGGTGCACCGTCGTGCTCAACGGCCGCGACGCGGAGGCACTCGAACGCACCCGGAGCGAACTGGCCGCGCTCACCACCGAAAACACCGAGAACGCCGAGAACAGCGGGAACAGCGGGAACGGCGGGAACGGCGGGAACGGCGGGAACGGCGGCAGCGGAGGCACAGCGGGCACCGTCCTCGCGGAATCCTTCGACGTGACGGCCCCCGCCGCCGTGGCCGAGGGCATCGCGCGGATCGAGGAGCGCGTCGGCCCCATCGACATCCTGGTCAACAACACCGGCGCCCAGCACCGCGCCCCGCTCACCGAGTTCGCCGACGCCGACTGGTACCGCCTGCTCGACACCAACCTGACCAGCGCCTTCCTGGTCGGCCGCGAAGTCGCCCGCCGGATGACGCCGCGCGGCCACGGCAAGATCATCAACGTCTGCTCGCTCCAGAGCGAGGTCGTGCGCCCGGGAATCGCCCCGTACGCCGCGACCAAGGGCGGCCTGAAGATGCTCACCAAGGGCATGTGCGCGAACCTCGGCCCGTCCGGCATCCAGGTCAACGCCATCGGTCCCGGCTACTTCCGTACGGAGTTGACCTCCGCTCTCGTCGCGGACGAGGACTTCAGCTCCTGGGTACGCGGCCGCACCCCCGCCGGGCGCTGGGGCGAGGTCGGGGATCTGGTCGGGGCGCTGGTCTTCCTCTCCTCGGCCGCGTCGGACTTCGTCAACGGACAGATCCTGTACGTCGACGGCGGCATGACGTCGGTCCTGTGACCGCCCGAGCCACCCCCGTCCCCACCGTCCCCACCGGCACCCCCGTCTCCACCCGCACCCCCGTCCCCACCCGCACCCCCGTCTCAGCCCCCGCCCCCACTCCCGCAGCCCAGGAGGTTTCCCCCATGCGCGCATGCGTCGCCCACGGCCCCAAGGACCTGCGGGTCGAGGACCGCGACCCCGGCGCCCCCGGCCCCGGCGAGATCGCCGTCGCCATCTCGCTCGGCGGGGTGTGCGGCTCCGACCTGCACTACTACCACCGGGGCGCGGTCGGGGACTTCCGGCTCCAGGAGCCCATGGTGCTCGGCCACGAGGTCGTCGGCCGGGTCGCCGCGCTCGGTACGGAGGCGGCCGGGCCCGCCGTCGGCACCCCCGTCGCCCTCCACCCCGCCACCCCGTGCGACAGCTGCCGCGAGTGCGCGGAGGGGCACCGCAACGTCTGCGCCCACGCGCGCTATCTGGGCAGCGCGGCCCGGATGCCGCACGTCCAGGGCGGCTTCGCCCAGCGCGTCGTCGTGCCCGCCGGGCAGGTGCGCGCGCTGCCGGACGGGCTGAGCGAGCACCGGGCCGTCCTCGCCGAGCCGCTGTCCGTCGCCCTGCACGCCGTCCGCCGGGCCGGGGACGTCGCGGGCAAGCGGGCGCTGGTCACCGGCGCCGGGCCCATCGGGCTGCTGGTCGTGGCGGTCCTGCGGCACTTCGGCGCCGCCGAGATCATCGTCAGCGATCTCCTGGACGAGCCGCTGGCGCTGGCCACCCGCGTCGGCGCCACCGCGACCGTACGGGCCGACCGCCCCGAGGAGGGGACGCGGGCGCTGGACGCCGACGTCGCCATCGAGGCGTCCGGCGCCCCGGCCGGGCTCCGTACCTGCGTGGAGCGGGTACGGCGCGCGGGCACCGTGGTGCTGCTGGGGCTGCTGCCGCCCGGGGAGACCGGGTTCCTGGGGAACGTCGTGGTCACCCGCGAGATCACCCTGCGCGGTTCCTTCCGCTTCGACGCGGACTTCGACGACGCCCTCGCGCTGCTGGCCGACGGCATCGACGTCGAGCCCGTCATCACCCACACCTTCCCGCTGGCGCGGGCGGGCGAGGCGTTCGAGCTGGCGGGCGACCGCTCCCGCGCCTCCAAGGTGCTGCTCGACCTACTCGACGCCCCCGGAGGCGGCACTGCCGGAACCAGCCCCGTCGGAACCGGCGCCCCCGGAGGTGGCCCCGCCGAGTAGCCGCCAGCCGCTGCCCGCCGGGGCTCCCGGCCGGGAGAACGGGGTGGGCAGCAGGGGCTTGAACCGGTCCCAGCGGGAGACCTCGCAGCCGTTGGTGCGCCGGAAGCGCGCGTCCACGGCGCGCGCCGCCCAGACCCCCGTCACCCGCGCGGTGGCCGGACCGCCGTCCTGGGCGGTGCACTTGGCGCGGCCCGGCGGGGGCGCGAAGGTGTCCTGCCCCCACTTCGTCATCCCGTCCAGGGCGTCGCACGCGTCCTGGACGGCCCGGTGGTCGCCGCCGCCCGGATGGCAGTACAGCTCGAAGGTCCCGTCCGTACGGGCGGAGCCGGAGTGGGCGACGGTCACGGTGAGGTGGTCCACCGGGGCGGGGGACGTGGCCGAGGCCGCCGTCACCGGTGCGGTGACGGTCAGCAGCAGGGCGGCGACGAGCGCTGTTCGGACGGGCATGGTGCCTCCTGGATGACGCGGTACGTGCCGTGGGCGACGCGTACGGCCCATCCCACCCCCACCCCCGCCCCCTCGCCTCCCACGACCGCCCGCTTCACCCGAACGAGGGCGCACACCACCGCCCGGCGGGCGCCGGGCGTACTCCGTTCGCCCCGCCCGCGCAGCCGTGAGCGCTCCCCACTCCGGGCATCCAACTACCCATGCCCTTCCGGAAACCCCGTACCGCGAAGACCACTCCCCCGGACCCCGATGCCGCCGTCTCCGACTCCGAACAGCTCATGTTCGGCGGCCCCCTCCGCTACGACATGGGCTGGAACAAGCACGACGACGCCTTCCTCCAGCTCGGCCTGCGCTCCATGGTCACCAGGCTCCCCGCCCTCGTCGGCACCACCGCGCGCCTCGCCTGGGAGGCCGACAGGAACGCCCTGCGGCTGGTGACCCTCGCCGAGCTGGGGCAGGGCATCGGCCAGGCCGTCGGGCTGATCGCCGTCAACCGCGTCCTCGGCCATCTCCTCGGCGACGGCACGACCGCCGAGCGGCTCGCCGAGGCCGCCCCCGCGCTCGCCGTCGCCGGTGCGGCGGCCATGCTGGGCGCGGTGCTGCGCGCGCTGTCCACGGCGGGTACGGGACGGCTGGAGCCGAAGGTCGAGCGCGTCGCCACCGAGCGGTATCTGACGCACACCGCGCGGGTCGAGCTGGAGGCGGTGGAGGACGACGAGTTCCACAAGCTCCTCGACAGCGCGCAGTACGGCGCCGCATCCGCCCGCCGCATGATGCGCTACTGCCAGAACGTCGTGGCCGCCCTGCTGTCGCTGGTCGCCGCCGCCGGGGTGCTCGCCGTACTGCACCCGGTGCTGCTGCCGCTGCTCGTCGCGATGACGCTGCCCAGCGCGTGGGCGGCCCTGACGAACGCGCGCCGCCAGTACCTCTCCTTCCAGACCTGGGTGCAGCACTCACGGGCCGGGCACCTCATCCAGAACCTGCTGATCTCCACCGACGCGGCGGCCGAGATCCGGGCCCATGACATCGGGCCGTTCCTGCTGCACCACTTCCGCGCCATGTCGGAGTCCCAGGAGGGCGAGCAGCGCAGACTCGCCCGCCTCGCCGCCCGTACGGGACTGATCGCGGCCGGCTGGACGGGGCTCGCCGCGGCCGCCGCGTACGCGACGCTGGGCGGGCTGCTGTGGACGGGGGCGATGGCTCTGTCCGTGGGCGGTACGGCGGTGCTCGCGCTGCGCAGCGGCTCCGCGAGCCTCGAAAACCTGGTCCTCCAGGTGAACTCCATGCACGAGGAGAGCCTGTTCGTCGGGGACCTGCACCGGCTGTGCGAGGAGGCGGCCGGGCGCGCCATCCCGGTCGGCGGGGCGCCGCTGCCCGCGAAGCCCGCCGCGATCACGTTCGAGGACGTCGTCTTCACCTACCGGGGCGAGGACGGCAAGCGCGCCCTCGACGGAGTCAGCCTGACCATCCCGACCGGCAGGATCGTCGCGCTGGTCGGGGAGAACGGCAGCGGCAAGTCCACCCTCGTCAAGCTCCTGTGCGGCCTCTACCGGCCGGACTCGGGACGTGTCCTGTGGGACGGCGTGGACGCGGCCCACGCCGACCGCCGCGCTCTGGTCTCGCGCGTCGCGATGGTCGGGCAGGACTTCTACCGCTGGCCGTTCACCGCCACCGTGAACGTGAGCATCGGCCGCTCGGACGTGCCGGTGGGCCAGGAGCGGCTGGACGAGGCCGTACGGTACGCGGGCGCCGAGGAGCTGATCAAGGAGCTGCCGCGCGGCTGGCGGACGCTGCTGACCCGGGGGTACAAGGGCGGGCACCAGCTCTCCGGCGGCCAGTGGCAGCGCCTGGGCCTCGCCCGCGCGCACTACCGGGCGGGCGAGATCCTCATCGTCGACGAGCCGACGTCCGCGCTCGACGCCAAGGCCGAGCAGCGGCTCTTCGAGCAGATCCGCAGCCTCGCCGACGCGGGTCAGACCGTCATCCTCATCACCCACCGGCTCGGCTCCGTACGGGCGGCGGATCTGATCCATGTCCTCGACCGCGGGCGGGTGGTGGAGAGCGGCACGTTCACGGAGCTGCTCGCTGACGGGGGCGAGGGCCCGAAGGTCTTCCGGGACCTGTACGGGATCCAGGCGGCGCAGTACGCGATGGACATCCCTGGTCAGCGAGGGTGAGGCCCGCGCCGACTGCCACGGACCACCGCTGAGGAGAAGCCGCGAAACCCTGCTGGAAAAAAGATAGGCACCGGTTTCTGTTATCGGTGCCCCGCCGCTCCGTCTCCTGCGTGTCCAGGCGGATTCCGACAGGAGCGATTCAGTGAGTCAAGCGGGTCAAGCGGGTCAAGCGGGTCAGAAGAACAGCGCGGGGACCATCAGCCGGCGCACCGTGCTGCGCGTCGCCGGTGCGGCGGGCGTCGCGGGCGCGGGAGTGGTGGTGCTCGGGTCCACGGCCACCTCGGCGTTCGCCGCCCAGGCGGCTCCGGCGGCCCCGGCCGCGCCCGCCGAGGGTGCCTTCGCGCACCCCGGACTCCTGCACACCCAGGCCGACTTCGACCGGATGGCGGCCAAGGTCGCGGCGGGCGAGGCGCTCTACAAGGAGGGGTACGCCAAGCTGGCCGCCAACGGCCACGCCCGGAGCACCTACAAGCCCAACCCGCTGGAGACCGTCATCCGCGGCGGCGACGGCGAGAACGTCGGCACCCTCGCCAACGACGTCCACGCCGCGTACCAGAACGCCCTGCGCTGGAAGGTCACCGGCGACAAGGCCCACGGGGACACCGCCCGGGACATCCTCAACGCCTGGTCGGAAACGTTCACCACGCTGGGCGGCAACGCCGACCGGTTCATCGCGGCGGGCATCCACGGCTACCAGTTCGCCAACGCCGCCGAGATCATGCGCGGTTACGAGGGCTTCGACCTCGCCCGCTTCCAGAAGATGATGCTCGCCGTCTTCTACCCGATGAACGACTCGTTCCTGAAGGACCACAACGGCGCCTTCATCACCAACTACTGGTCCAGCTGGGACCTGCTGACCGTCGCGTCCGTCCTCGCCATCGGCGTCCTGTGCGACGACCGGGCCAAGGTCGACCAGGCCGTCACGTACTTCAAGACCGGCGCGGGCAACGGCTCCATCAGGCACGTCATCACCGAGATCCACCCCGGCAACCTCGGCCAGTGGACCGAGGTGGGCCGCGACCAGGGGCACGCGCTGCTCTCGCTCGGCCTGATGGCGACCATCTGCGAGATGGCCTGGAACCAGGGCATCGACCTGTACGGGTACGACGACAACCGCTTCCTCAAGGGCGCCGAGTACGTCGCCAAGTGGAACCTGGGCGAGGACGTCCCGTACACCCCGTACACCTGGGAGAAGGGCGCGCCCGGCGCCTGGTCGGGTACGGAGACGTTCACCGAGGCGGCCGAGGGCGGCCGGGGGCAGATACGGCCGATCTGGGAGAGCGTCTACAACCACTACGTGAAGCGCCGGGGCCTGGCCGCGCCGTACGTCACCGCCATCACCAAGCAGGTACGGCCCGAGGGCGGCGGCGGGGACTACGGCAGCGGCGGCGGCTTCGACCACCTGGGCTTCGGCACGCTGGCGTTCACCCGGGACGCGTCCCCGGTGGCGAAGCAGAGCGCCCCGGCCCAGCGCGCGGAGAGCGAGCCGACGGCGGCGGCAGCGGCAGCGGCGGGCGTGGGATCGGGGTCCGGCTCGGGTACGGGTACGGCCTCCACGTCACCAAGTCCCGGCACGAGTACGGCGACGGGCGCGGCCGACGCGCCCGCCGAGGGCGGCGCCGAGCCCCAGGGCGGCGCGGGCGACCTCGCCGCCACCGGCGCCGGCGGCATCGCGGCGATGGTCGGCACCGCCGTGGCGGCCCTCGCGGGCGGCTTCGTGCTGATGCGCAGGCGCCGCACGGGTGGCGGCAGCGCGTAACAGCGGCCGGTGCTTCCCCGGTCCCGCGGGGGCGGACCGGGGAAGCAAGCCCCGGAACGCGGCGTCACACCAGCAGGAACGCCAGCGCCGTCGCCGCCCCCAGGCCCGTTCCCGCGACCGTCTGCGCGACCGTGTGGTACCTCAGCGCCACGCGCGACCAGCACACGGCCAGCGTCATCCCGTACCCCAGCAGCCACCACGGCGAGTGCGCCGGGGCCAGCAGCGCCACGACCGCCGAGGCGACGGCGGCGTCCACCGAGATCTTCCACACGGTGTTGACGGCCAGGATGACGACGGTCATCGCCCACAGCCCGAGCATCGCGACGAGGATGCCGGCCGGGGCGCCGCCGAGGACCATGGCCAGGGAGCCGACTCCGATGGAGCCGAGGATGACGAAGAAGATCGGCGCGCGCTTCGTCCGGTCGACGACATGGCGGTCGCCCCACGTGCCGCGCTTGCGCTCCCACTCGATGTAGCCGGCCGGGACGATCCCGGCGCACAGCGCGGCGAGCAGGCCCCACGGAAGCCCGGTCCAGTCGCCCGCCGCCGCCAGGCCGATGGCGACCATGCCCACGAGCAGGAGATTGCGCGGCTGGAAGACGTTGGTGACCGTACGGGCGGTGGCGAGATAGCGGCTCCCGGCCTCCGCGTCCACGTCCGTCGCTGCCTCCGGCGTTGTCTCCGGCGTCGCACCCGGCGTCGCTTCCGGCGCGCCGGTGGTGGTGCCGCTCATGCTGTCCGCTCCCTGTCCCCGGCCTCCAGGGCGTCCAGAACGCGCCGGATCCGGTCATCGGTGATGGTCCTGTACGCGGTGGCCACCCGCACCAGCCAGGCGACCTCGCCGTCCTGGTCGGTGGCGTGGTTCGGCTCGATGGCCGCGGCGCCGCCCGCCGGCGCGCCGTCCGCCTTCGCGGCGAGGGCGGACTTGATCCAGTACGCGTCGGCGAGCGGCCCGGTCCGCGCCGGTTCGCGGCCGTCGGCCGCCGCGGCCTCCTTGGCCGCGGCGACCAGGCCGTCCGGTACGTAGTGCCGCAGCTTCTCCACCGCGTCCGCGATATCGGCGGCCCACCGGTCGATCCGCAGGTCCACCGGGGTGTCGAAGCGGGCGAGTTCGCGGGGCAGCGAGGACGGCGGCTCGAAGGGCTGGTCGGGGAAGGCCGTCATCAGCTCGCGCCACAGCGGGTGCAGCCGCGCCAGGGCCCGGCGCAGCCTCGCGTGGCGCCAGCCCGTGCTGAAGGCGGGGACGGAGGCGCCCAGGGCGAAGAAGGCGAAGAGCACGAGCTGCGCGGCCTCGGTGACCTTGTCGAAGCGCAGCGCGAAGCTGGCGCTCGGGGTGTCGACGACACTGATCCACAGGAACAGGGTCCGGCTGACGGTGTATCCGACCCCGATGAACATCGCGAAGGTCATCATGGCCAGCCCCACCCGCAGATGGCGGCGCGTGGCCCCGGCGGTGGCCAGCGCCCACTGGTACGCGCACACGGCGGAGGCTGCGCCCAGATAGAGGTAGAAGACGCTCATGTAGAGGGTCGCGCCCCACTCGCCCGCGTGGTCGGAGACGAAGCGGTCCGAGGGTACGGAGCGGTCGACGACGGTGAAGAACAGCACCGTCAGCAGGATCAGGGTGGCGACGGAGGTCCTGGCCGCCAGCCGCTGGACCAGCCGGGCGAACCGGACATGGCGCGGGACGTCCCCGTTGTCCGGGTACCGGCCGTAGATCGCCACGATGTAGCTGAGGATGGCGAGGATCGCGATGGTGGCCGTGAAGTGCTTGATCAGGACGGCCAGATCGGTGACGGGGCTGTTGTTGAGCCCGGTGCGCACGGCGCTGGTCTTGGTCCACAGGGCGACGGCGAATCCGGCGTAGCAGCCCCACAGGGCCCGGCGCCGTCGGTCCTCTTCGTCGCCCCACAGGGCGGCCGGCATGCGCCACAGGGCGACGGCTGTCATCAGGGCGGCTATGAGGTAGCCGGCGAGGTCGAGCGCGGTCACGTGGGGAGTCCTTGGGGGGGGTGGGGGGCGGTCCACGGGGTCGCGGATCCACGGGCCACGAGGTTACGCGCCCACGGGTCCGCCGGGTCTACGGGCGGAAGAAGCCGCCGCGCCTGCGGGCGACGGGACGGGAGAGCGAGTTGGCCAGGCGTCCCACCATGTCATCGCTCGTCATGTCCCTGGCCATACGGGGGATGAGCGAGGCACCGAACTCGGCCACCCGTTCGTCGTGGGTGTCGTACTGCGCGCGTGCCTGGATCGGCCCGCCGGAGCGCAGCGCCTCGGTGACGGCCGGCGGGACGCTCTCCCGTACGTGCTCCGCCGCTCGGGGCGCGGCCGGGTCGTCCGCCGCGAGCACCCGGCCGATCAGCGAGGTGTCGAAGACGGGCAGCAGTCGCCCGAGTTGCTCCGCGTCGAGCGTCGTCCCGTGGTCGAACCACTCGTGGCACAGCTCGTGCAGGATGACGTGCTGGGTCTGGTAGGCCGTCGGGCGGCGGCGGTAGAGCACGAAGCTGGTGTCGCCGGACTTCAGGCGCAGACCGCAGGCGGCGTTGACGCGGGCGAGCTGGTCGGGCAGTTCGTGCAGCGCGATCGTACGGCCGCCGGCCTTCTCCATGTTCGCCACCAGCCCGGCGATGCTGAAGGGCGTGGGGAGGGGCAGATCGGCCAGTCCGGCTTCGCACTCTCTTCGCAGCTCGCGCAGGGACATGGGTGGGGGCCTCTTGGTCGGGTGCGCGGGGCGCGGTGACGTCGGTCGGTGTTTTCCGGCCAACGGTCACGAACACGCAGACGTCACGGCCGCGGTTCCGGCGCGCCGTCGGTGGTGGTGGCGGTGGAGTCGCCGTTGGCGCGGCTGTTGTCGCCCCGGGCACCCGCCTCGGTATCGGCTCGGGTATCGGCCCGGGTATCAGTTGGGGTGCCGGCTCGGGTATCGGCTTTGGTCTTGGTGTCCTCCAGCAGCGAGAGCGCGAACCGGAGCAGCTCCGGCGGAAGCCCGCTCTCGTCCATACCGCGGCCCGCCACCCCGCTGATTTCCCCGGTGCGGCGCTTGGCGAGGAATTGGAGACCGGCGACGACATCGTCCACGACTTCCGACTCGTCCTTGAAGAAGCGCCAGTCCACGCCGAATCCCAGGCCGAGGGCTCGGAGGATGTCCTCGGAGGGCTGGGTGACCTTCCCGGCGAGGATGTTGGAGAAGTAGCTGTGGGAAAGGGAGCCGCCGCGCTCCTTGACCAGGTCGGAGAAGAACCGCCCCGACACCTTCTGGCCGGGGAAGGTCTTCTCGACCATGTACTCGACCTTCTGCCGCAACGTCTTCAGCTGTGGCGCACACTCTTCACCGTTGTCCATCCAAAGCCCCCACCACGCCCCACCACGTTCACGTCCGCCGTACTGTAACGGACCCGCCTTGGAACGGTCTCAGTCGAACTACTGAACTTGCGCCCGCACTCTGCGTCACTGTTAACTCGAAAAAACGCGGGCAAGGGGCCACGAGGGGAGTCCCTTGCCCGCGGCGGAGCCACGCGGAAATGACGCGGGAAGCGGCTTTGGCAAAGGGGTGTAGCCCTTCGCGACGGGGGATGCACGAAGGGCTACCCCTGCATTATGACACCTTGTCAGCGGTGCTCGAAAGCCAAGTTCCCTCTTCGGTCGAATTTGCTCGTCCCGGGTGGCCAGAAAAGTTCGAACAACAGGACCCCCGCGCAGGGCGGTGACGGCGCGCGGGACAGCCGGGACACCCCCGGGCAGAAGGGACTTCGCGCCCGCTGCCCTACGCCGGCTCGGCGGCGAACTGGGCCAGCCACGCGAGTGGCGCGTTCCAGTTGATGGCCACTTCGTTGGTCGAGTACGACTCGATGTCGTCGATGTAGCAGGCGGCGGGCGCGCAGCCGGCCAGCTTCTCCGCCGCCACCGGGTCCTGGAGACCGGAGTTGGGCCCGCCGGCGAGGGAGCCGGCCGGCGGGGTGGGGAGCGTGGCGTCGGCCTGGTGCGCCCAGAAGCGGTGGTGCTGGTTGTGGGACGCCTGGACGCCGTAGCCGCTGATGTAGGACTGGCCCAGGGTGTTGCGGCCGAGCAGATAGTCCAGGGACTCGACCGCCCCCGCCCGGTAGCGCTGTTGGTTCGTCAGCTGGTAGGCCGTGGCCATCACGACGGCGTTGTTGGCCACCTGGCCGTTGGAGCCCCAGACGTACGCGGAGGCGGGGAGGGGTACGGCGTACCCCTGGCCGGACATGGCGTTCAGATACCCGTCCGCCGCCGTGGTCACCGAGGTCCGCAGCCGGGCGGTGTCGGCGGCGGGCAGGCCGGTGGGGACGGTGGCGAGGGTGAGCCGGCCGAGGGCGGCCGTCTCGGCCCAGTTGAAGCCGAAGGCGTTGAAGGCGCCGGCGGAGGTGTGCCAGGGGGAGCCGGTGACGGCCTCGCGGTACGCGCTCTCGCCGGTGGTGGCGTACAGCTCGGCCGCCGCCCAGTAGAACTCGTCGCTGACCGTGGGATCCCCGTAGGCGCCGCCGCCGGTGCCGTCCGAATCCGGGGCGATCAGACCGGGGTTGGCCTTCGCGGCGGTCCAGGCGCGCCGGGCGGAGTCCAGGCAGCGGGCGGCGAACGCGGCGTCGTAGCGGGCGTAGACGCGGGCGCACTGGGCGGCGGCGGCGGCGAGGTTGAGGGTCGCGGCGGTCGAGGGCCGGTGCAGTTCGCGCCGCTCGGCGTCCTGCTCGGGGCGGGTGGGCAGCGCGGTCCAGTTCGCGTCGTGCATCTTGTGGAAGGCGGTCCCGGCCAGCGGCCTGCCCTGCGGGACCTGCATCCGCATCAGGAACTCCAGCTCCCAGCGCGCCTCGTCCAGCACGTCGGGCACGCCGTTGCCGCGCTCGGGGACGCGCAGGGTGGAGTCGCCGAGCGCGGCGTCCGTGCCCTTCGCCTTGGCCCGCTCGAACGAATTGACCAGCAGCCAGGTGGAGACGCCGCCGTTGACGACGTACTTGCCGTGGTCTCCCGCGTCGTACCAACCGCCCCGTGCGTCACGGCTGTAGTCGCAGACCCCGCTCTGGCAGGGCACGCTCGTGTCGCCCTTGTTCGGCGCCACCCCGAGGTGGCCGGCGGGCCGCGCGTAGGCGGCGCCCGCGAGCGACGCCTCGATCGGGATCCCGCTGCGCTGCTGGTAGAAGAACGACATGGTGTCCGACCGCAGCCCGGCGTACAGCCCGGCTCCTATCGAGAAGGGATGGCTGCCGCGTCCGCCGACGACGACCGTGAAGCCGGAACCGGAGCCGCTGTACGAGGAGAAGTCGACCTGGTGCGTCGTGTCCCCGGACGCGGCGTCGGCGCCGCGAACGGCGGTCGCCCCGGCGGCCACCACGGCGCCGGACGCGTTCTTCAGCTGCCAGGGCAGCGGCACGGTGTCGGCGCTGACGACGGTGGCGCGCTTGGGGCCGTCGGGGAGATAGCCGAGCTGATTGGCCCGTACGGCGGTGACGGCGGCGACGGTCCCGGCCGTCGCGGTGGCGGTCGTCGCGGTGGGGGCCGCGGAGGCCGCAGGGGCCGCGGGGGCGGTGGCCAGCCCGGCGATCAGCAGGGCGGCCGACAAGGCGGAGACGAGTGCGGGTGCGGGCATGTGGGGTGCCTTTCGCGGTCGTGATGCCTCAACGTAGGGGAGCGCATCGAATGGGAGCGCTCCCATCAATGGGGAGAATTGCATGCACACGTCACATGGTCAATGAACCCGGCAACGGGAAACGCGCGCGGTGGGGACTCGGCGGGAAATCGGTGCGAACTCGCTGGATTCGATGGGATTCGCCGGGACTCGCCGGGACTCGCCGGGGAGGGTCAGTCCTTCGGTCTGCCCAGGACCAGGATCTGGATCGCCAGGACCGCCGCACCCCGGGCCCAGTCGTTGAAGTCGGAGATCTTGGTCTCCAGGACGAAGGGATCGGCCAGCGGGTCGCGGTTGGCGAGGATGGCCGACTGGACCGCCGCGCCGGCGATGTCCATCAGGCCGACGCCCTCGCCCGCGAGAAGGATCTTCTGCGGCATCGCGAAGTTGGCGATCTGCGCGACCACCGTGCCGAGCGCCCGCGCCGCCTCGTCCACCACCCGCGCGGCCGGCGGGTCGCCCGCGGCGGCCAGCGCGAGGATCTCCTCGTACGTGTGGTCCTGGCCCGTCGCCGCCCGCACCTGGTAGCGGATGCTCGGGATGGTCAGCAGCGACACGGCGCTGCCCCGGGCGCCGTCGGGCGTCAGCGGGCCGTTGGGGTTGATGATCCAGCGGCGGCCGATGCCCCGGCCGTCGTTGGCGGCGCGGACCAACTGGCCGCCGAGGATCAGGCCGTACCCGATCCCCGCCCCGATGGTGAGGACCGCGAAGCGGTCGAGACCGCGTCCCGCGCCGAACCAGGCCTCGGACTCGATCAGGGCGGCGACATCGTTCTCGACCACGACGGGCAGCCCGGTGCGCTGCTCCACCATGTCCCCGAAGGGCACGTCCTGCCAGTCCAGGAAGGCCGAGGCGACCGCGCGCGAGAAGCCCTTGATCTGACCGCCGATCCCCACGCCGATCCCCGCGAGCCGGGGGAACTCGGCGACGAACTCCGTGGTCATCGCCTGCACGAGGTTTGCGACGTGCTCCGGGTCGCGGGTACGGAGGGGTACGGCGCGGTCGGCCACGATGTCGCTCTTGAGCGTGGTGACGACCCCGTAGAGCGTATCGGCCGTGACCTTGAACCCCGCGAAATAGCGGGAGTCCGCCACGATGTCCAGCGGCTGCGAGGGGCGCCCCTGGCGCGTGGTGGCCGACACCGGCGCCGGCTCCTCGATCAGCAGACCGGATTCGATCAGCGGCTTCGTCAGCCGGGTGAGACTGCCGGCGGACAGGCTCAGCTTTCTGGCGATCTCGGTGCGCGAGACCGGGCCGTGGGTCAGCACCTCGATCGCCACGGCGCGTTCGGCGGGGCTCAGTGGCGCCCAACTGGCTGCAAGCATGCTCGATTCCCCTGAGTCCCGTACGTATCCGTACCCGGTTCCGCACCCGGTGTCCGCACCCGGTGTCCGCGCCCTGCGGCTCATCGTATCCAGGGCCCGGCCTCACCGGCCCGGATTTTATTCCAGAACGGAATTAATACCATCCCGCATCCAGCCATACCAGGCGGCAACCGATCGCACCACAAAGGCCCATCAACCGCACCAAAAGCGATAATCGCTCGACAGCGAACCAGTTCACGCACGCCCCTTGACGCGACGATTCTTTCAAGTCAAAAGTAAACCTCCCGAGGACGAGTCATGGACAAGGGAGTCTCTGATGACTGTCGCCTCAAACGGTGCGCCCGGGTCGCCACGCCTTCCGGCGGCGGCCCGCACCAAGGTGATGACAAGAACGAAGGCCGACGACCGGCGCCGCACCGGCCACCGCACCAGCGGCGCGGGCACCGGCGCCGGAGCGGGCGGCGGCACACCGCACCGTGCCGACACCCCCCGTGGAGACGGCGTCCTGGCGGCGCTCTTCATCGCCCCCGCCATGCTCGGCTTCCTGGTGTTCCTGCTCTGGCCCACCCTGCGCGGCGTCTACCTCAGCTTCACCCGCTACAACCTGCTCACCCCCGCCGAGTGGGTCGGCCTCGACAACTACCGGCGCATGGTCCAGGACCCCATCTTCTGGGGCTCGTTGCGCGTGACCGTCGAGTACGTCTTCATCAACATCGGTGTGCAGACCGTCGCCGCGCTCTGCATCGCGGTACTCATGCAGCGGCTCACCAAGTCCTCCCTGCTGCGCGGCGTCGTGCTCACCCCGTACCTCGTCTCGAACGTCGTCGCGGGGGTGGTGTGGCTGTGGATCCTGGACACCCAGCTCGGCATCGGCAACCAGATCCTGGGCGCGCTCGGCTTCGACCACGTCGCGTTCCTCGCCAGCAACGAGTGGGTCATCCCCAGCATCGCGCTGATCAACGTGTGGCGGCACGTCGGCTACACCGCGCTGCTCCTCTTCGCCGGGCTCCAGGCGATACCCGCCGACGTGTACGAGGCGGCGAAGGTCGACGGCTCCGGCGAGGTGCGGACGTTCTGGAAGATCTCGCTGCCGCTGCTGCGGCCGGTGCTCGCCGTCGTACTGATCATGACGGTCATCGGGTCGTTCCAGGTCTTCGACACCGTGGCGGTGGCCACTTCCGGCCCCGGCGGTCCGGCGAACGCGAGCAATGTGCTCCAGCTCTACATCTACAGCACGGCGTTCGGGCGCTTCCAGTTCGGCTACGCCTCCGCGATGTCCGTCGCGCTGCTCGCCGTGCTGAGCGTGATCACGATCGTCCAGTACCGGCTCACCCGGGCCGGCCAGACCGACCTCGGCTGAGCGCGGACATGACCACGAGCACGAAGGAAGAGGAGCAAGGAGTGATGTCATGTCCGCACTGACCCCACCATCGGCACCGGCCTCCGCATCAGCGCCCTCCCCCGCACCGGCACCCGCGCCGACCGCCGCACCCGCCGTGCGGCCCCGGCCCTCCTTCGGCCGGATGGCGGCCTGGGCGCTGATGGCCCTGGTCGTCCTCATGACCCTGCTGCCGTTCTACTGGATCGTACGTACCGCCCTCTCCTCCAACACCGCGCTGACCGCCGACCCCGCCTCCCCGCTGCCCGTCGACTTCAGCTGGGGCGGATTCGAGCGGGTCCTCGGACTCCAGAGCACGGAGGAGGCACTCGCCCAGGGAGGCGCGGGCGGCTCGATCAACTTCTGGCGCTATCTGCTCAACTCCACGATCGTCGCGACCATGGTGACGGTCTGTCAGACCATGTTCTCGGCCATGGCCGCCTACGCCTTCGCGCGGCTGCGCTGGCGCGGCCGGGACCGGGTGTTCGGACTCTTCCTCGCCGGCCTGATGGTGCCGGCCATCTTCACCCTGCTGCCGAACTTCATCCTCATCAAGGAACTCGGGCTGGTGGACACCCTGACGGGGATCGCGCTGCCCACCATGTTCATGACCCCGTTCGCGGTCTTCTTCCTCCGCCAGTTCTTCATGAACCTGCCCAAGGAACTGGAGGAGGCCGCGCTGCTGGACGGCGCGGGCAAGGTCCGCATCTTCTTCCGGCTGCTGCTGCCCACGGCCGCCGCGCCGATGACGACGCTCGGCGTCCTCACGTACATCACGGCGTGGAACGACTACTTCTGGCCGCTGATGGTGTCGTACAGCGACAGCTCACGCGTGCTCACCGTCGCCCTGAGCATCTTCCGCTCCCAGACCCCGCAGTCCGGCACGGACTGGGCCGGGCTGATGGCCGCGACGCTGGTCGCCGCGCTGCCGATGCTGGTGCTGTTCGGTGTGTTCGCGCGGCGGATCGTCAACTCCATCGGTTTCACCGGACTCAAGTAAGGCTCCACCGGACTCAAGCCAAGGAGGCTTCAGTGCTACGCAGGTCTTCCCGTGGTCTCACCGCACTCGCCGGTGCCGCCTCGCTCTCCCTCCTCGCCGTGGGCTGCGGCTCGCAGAGTTCGACGTCCACCGAGTCGTCGCACACCGTCTCGTACTGGCTCTGGAACGCCGACCAGCTCCCCGGCTACCAGGAGTGCGCCAAGGGGTTCGCGAAGCAGAACCCCGGCCTCAAGGTCGACATCTCGCAGATCGGCTGGGACGACTACTGGACCAAACTCACGGCCAGCATGATCGCGGGTACGGAACCGGACGTCTTCACCGACCACATCACCAAGTTCGCGCAGTTCATCGACCTGGACGTGCTGGCGCCGCTGGACGAGCTGCCCGCGACCGGGTCCATCAAGGAATCCGACTACCAGCCGGGCCTCGCCGCCGCCTGGGTCGGCCAGGACGGTCACCGCTACGGCTCCCCGAAGGACTGGGACACGATAGCGATGTTCTACAACAAGAAGCTGACCGAGGACGCCGGGATCTCCGCCGGCACTCTCAACAGCCTCGCCTGGAACCCGACCGACGGCGGCACCTTCGAGAAGACCATCGCCCACCTCACCGTCGACAAGAAGGGACGGCGGGGCGACGAGCCCGGCTTCGACAAGCACAACGTCAAGACGTACGGGCTGGCCACCAACAACGCGGGCGACGCCGACGGCCAGACCCAGTGGAGCGCCTTCGCGGGCTCCGCCGGCTGGAACTACACCGACAAGAAGGCCTGGGGGACCCACTACAACTACGACGACCCGGCCTTCCAGTCCACGATCGAGTGGTACTTCGGCCTGGCCGAGAAGGGCTATCTCGCCCCCTTCACGGACTTCTCCCCGTCCAACGGCCCCGACATCCAGCTCGGCTCGGGCCGGGCGGCGATCGCACTGCACGGGTCGTGGATGACCAAGGCGTTCTACGGCTTCAAGGGCATCGAGGCCGGCACCGCCCTGACCCCCGTCGGCCCGTCCGGCAAGCGCGCCACCATGCTCAACGGCCTCGCCGACTCCCTCACCAAACGCGCCGGGAACAAGCCGGCCGCCCAGAAGTGGGTGGCGTACCTCGGCTCCGACGCGTGCCAGAAGGTGGTCGGGACGTACGGGATCGTCTTCCCCGCCACCAAGGCGGGGACGGACGTGGCGATCGCCGCGTACGAGAAGAAGGGCATCGACGTCACGGCCTTCACGAAGCCGGTCGCCGACAGGACGACGTTCTCGTTCCCGATCACGGACTACGCGGCGGATGTGGCGGCGCTGATGAAACCGGCGATGCAGGACGTGTACGCGAACGGCGTGCCGGTGGGCAGTCTCACGAAGACGAACAGTCAGATCAACCTGATTCTGTCGCAGGGCAATTGAGACGGAGAGAGCCCGGATCACCACCCCAAGACCCACAGAACCCACCCCTACCGCTTACCACTGAGGAAGAGACACACCATGATCTTCACCCTGGGCATCGTCGGCGCCGGCCAGTTCGCCGGCCAGTTCGCCAAGCTCTGGCGGCTCCACCCCGGCGTCGGTGACATCTACGCCACCGACCTCCTGCCCGAGCGCGCCGAGAGGCTCGTCGCCGATTACGACCTGGCCGGCACACTCCCGTCCTTCGAGGCGGCGATCGAGTCACCGGACATCGACGCGATCGCGATCTTCACCCAGCGCTGGACCCACGGTCCGCTCGTCGTCAAGGCCCTGCGCGCCGGAAAGCACGTGTACTCGGCGGTGCCGATGGCGATCTCCGAGGAGGAGATCGCGGCCATCATCGAAGCCGTACGGGAGACCGGGCTGACGTACATGATGGGCGAGACCAGCCAGTACAACCCGGCCACCGTCTACGCCCGCGACCAGATCGCCGCGGGCTCCTTCGGCCGGCTCTTCCACGCCGAGGGCGACTACGTCCACGACATGGACCTGGGCTTCTACGAGGCGTACCAGTACAGCGGCGGCGAGCAGTGGAAGTCCACCGCCAGCTACCCGCCCCTCCTCTACCCGACGCACTCGGTGGGCGGGGTGCTGGGCGCGTGGCAGACCCACGCGGTGAGCGTGTCGGCGATCGGCGTGAAGGACGACCGCGGGGACGGGGTCTTCGACAAGGACGTCAGCCAGTTCGACAACGACTTCTCGAACGCGACGGCGCTGTTCGAGGTCGCGGGCGGCGGATCGTTCCGTACGAACGAGTTCCGCCGGGTCGGCTACCCCTCGCACATCCGTGAGTCGCGCTTCCGGTTCTTCGGTACGGAGGGGAGCCTCGAACAGCTCGCCACCGTGAGCCTGTGGCAGGACAAGAAGGGCGTCGAGGACGTCACCGACCACCTCCAGCCCAAGCCCACCCTCTCCGCCGACGACCCCTCCCTGGAGCACGTCGCCCCCGCCCTGCGCGACGCCTTCACCTCCGGCTCGGCCCCGGTCCACGACCGGTCCCGGCTGCCCGCCGAATTCGCGAACGTCTCCAACGGCCACGAGGGAAGCCACCACTTCCTCGCCGACGACTTCGTCACGGCCGTCAACACGGGCACGCTCCCCCCGGTCAACGCCTGGGTCGCCGCCCGCTACACCCTCCCGGGCATCATCGCCCACGAATCCGCCCTCAAGAACGGCGAACGCCTCCCGATCCCGGACTTCGGAGACGCACCGCGGTAACCGCCCCGTCCGTTTCCACCGCAACCACGTAAGGCGCCGTCGGCCCGATCAGGCCGACGGCGCCACCAACCCTGCGTACGACTTCACCACCGAAGGCGAATCAGGTGTTCATGGACATCAAGGACCGACCCGCACAGCCGACGTCCACTCTCCAGCGCGGCAACTGCGCACCGGCCTCTCCAGACCCGGGCGAGTGAGGGCACGGTCGTGGACGCGGCTGAGGAACAGCACGGCGCAGACGGCACCGATCAGAGCGCAGAACATGTCCCACTGGGTGTCCCACACGTCTCCCTGAGTGCCCAGGAACGCGTCCGCGGCCGCGCCGCCGGTGACGGCCGCCAGCCATTCCAGCATCTCGAAGACAGCGCTGAAGGCCAGGCAGGCGCAGACGGTGAGCACGGCGAGCCAGCGACTGCCGCGCAGCGGGGAGGTACGGACGAGCAGTTCGCGTACCAGAATGGCCGGGACGAAGCCCTGCATGAGGTGGCCGAAGCGGTCGTAGGGGTTGCGGTCCCATCCAAGCCAGTCGCGCACCCAGTCTCCGACGGGAACCTCGGCGTAGGTGTAGTGGCCGCCCACGATGAGGACCAGGGCATGCGCCGCCAGCAGCCCGCACAGCAGGCCGCTCAGTGGGAAGCGGCCGCGCGACAGGACTACCAGGGGCAGGCCGACCATCACCCACACCGTCTCCAGCAGCCAGGTGGTGGGATCGGCGGCGCCGAACCTCGACGCGACGAGCGCTGCGGTCACCGCGACGGCGAGGGCGGTCGGCAGCAGGCGACTCGGCGACAGCCTCCCGTCCGGCGACGGGGCGGCGAACGGGTCGTTGGCGGTCATCGCCTGCTCCTCGTGTTCCAAGTCGGGCCTCCAGTCTCGACCTTGCCGGCGGGCGCCCTCATGAGTACCTGTACTCAGCTTGTTGTCGCCGGCCGGCCACGACGTCGAGATCGCCCCCACGCGGCACGGCAACCGGCTCCTGAACGGCGCGCAGGACGCCCCGGAGCGAGAGCCGTGGAGGTCAAAGCCGCAGAACAACCGAGTTGATCGCGGCGGACAGGTCGGATAGGAACAGCGACATGCTGCGAGGAGAGTCGGTCGGGCTGCGGGCTCGACAGGAAGCGGACGTGCCTGTCCTGCACGCCGAGCTGTACGGGGATGTCGCCGGGCGGGCGCGGGTGGATTCCGGGCCGTGGCTGCCGATTCCGGCAGCGTCGGCGGAGGGGCCGTTCTCGGTGGGCGATCCCGGGGACGGGGCCGTCAGCTTCTCCGTGGTGGAGCTCGCGAGCGAAGAGTTGGCGGGGGCGGCCGTGCTGTGGGGGATCGACACCCACAACCGGAGCGCCCATCTCGGTCTGTCCCTGCGCCCGGCCTTCCGGGGGCGCGGGCTGGGCGTGGACGCCGTGCGGGTCCTGTGCGGGTACGGGTTCGTGGTGCGAGGGCTGCACCGGCTTCAGCTCGAAACCCTCGCCGACAACACCCCGATGATCCGGGCCGCCGGCCGCGTGGGGTTCACCCGGGAGGGGACGCTGCGGCGCAATGCCTGGGTCAGCGGGGAGTTCGTCGATGAGGTCGTGCTCGGGCTGCTCGCGGAGGAGTGGGGCGACACCTGGCGGCCGTGAACCAGGTGGCGCGTCAGCCGGGTTGGCGCTCCCGGCGGCTGGACTCCGTCGGCTACGGGCGGCGGGCCAGCACGTGGGCGTCGAGGAAGCCCCGTTCGGAGGCCGGGTCGTGGAGCAGCCGAGCGACCGTGACGAGCCCGGCCCCGGCCAGCAACTCTGCGAACCGGTCCACCGGCCAGCTGTAGGCGGGCGCCACCTTGTGATCGAAACGGACCGGCTCCGGTCCCTCGGTCCCGAAGAACGACGCCAGGAGCAGGCCCCCTGATGCCAGGACACGCACCTGCTCGGCGAGCAGCGCGGGCAGTTCCCCGGGCGGGGTATGGATCATCGAGTAGTGCGCCAGCACGCCGCCTAGCGCGCCGTCCTCGACCGGCAGGGCCTCCATCCGCGCTTCGTCGAAGCGCAGCGCCGGACGGGTCCGCCGGGCGTGGTCGACCATGGCCGGGGAGAGGTCGAGCCCGAAGGCGTCCAGCCCCAAGTCGTTCAGCATGGACGTCAGATGTCCGGGCCCGCACCCGACATCGGCCGCCCGCGCGTTACCCGTCCCACGCACCAGCTCGGCGAAGGTGCCGATCATGTTCCGCGAGAACGGCTGCGTCTCCAACTGATCGGCGAACAGCGACGCGTACAGCTCGACGACCCCGTCGTAGGCCGCTCTGGTCTCGTCCTGGTGCGTCATCACGGGAAGGAAACTAACACCCGCGCCACCCACCGGGTCGCGGAATTCCTCGACCCGGTGGCAGAAGGCGATCGGCCCGTACGGACCAGCGTTGAGGGCGGCGGGGAGGTTTCCGTGCCGAGGCGGAAACGGGAGCGGGAGCCGGGGCTCCGCGCCCCGGCTCCCGCTCCCGCTCCCGCTCCCGCTTACGGTCAGTCCCTCTCGCCGGGCTCTATGTACCACTCCGTGTTCGCTTGGTACTCGCCCCACGTACCGTCCGGCTGGAGCTTCCAGACGCCCTTGATGTACATCGAGTCGATGCCACCGGGAAAGGAGATCTCGCCCTCGCTGGCCCAGCGACTGTCGTTCCCGAAGGTCGCGTTGATGTCAATTCCACCCGGCACATCGATGTCGTAGCGGTATTGAGCGTGTTCGTAGAGCAGATCCGGTTCGGGGTGGATCGATGTCGAGACGTACGTCGAGGGCGTGTTCGACACGACGTAGTCGTACAGGTTCGAGTAGTTCGGATTTCTGGGCTCGAAGCCTTCCAGGAAGATTTCCTCCGGGGGCCGGTCATCGAAGCGGTACAGAGGCTCGTTCGAGTCGCGCCACACCACCTCGTCCGGGATGCCCGACGTATCCGCGTCCGGATCGGTCGCGACCTCGGGGTGCGGGTTGGGCTTCGGCCCCTTCTCCTTGTCGTCCTTCTCGTCCTTTTCCTTGGCTTCCTTGTCCTTGGTCGCCTTGTCGAGCTGCTCCTGGGCCTCTTTTTCCTTGGCTTCCTTGTCCTTGGTCGCCTTGTCGAGCTGCTCCTGGCCCTCTTTTTCCTTGGCTTCCTTGTCCTTGGTCGCCTTGTCGAGCTGCTCCTGGCCCTCTTTTTCCTTGTCGCAGTTACCGCCCGCGTCCGCGTCGGACGTGGCCTTCGAGAGGGCGTCCCTGGCGGCCTGTTCGGCCTCCTGGTACGTGTCGTAGCCGGGGACCGCGGCGCCGCTGGCGGCCAGGGCGGCCTCGGCGGCGGCCTTCAGCGCGGACTCCATATCCTGCGTGGTGGAGCCGACACCCCCACCGGGGCCGGCGGCCAGGGTCACCCGACCGTGGGAGTCCGGCACGGACGAAGGGAGGCCGACGGAGTTGCTCCCGATTTTGCGGCCGCAGTCGTCCTTCTCGTCGTCCGGGTCGTCCGGATCGTCGTCGTTGTCGTCCGGGTCGGGATCCCCGTCAGTGTTGCCACTGGCGCTGGAACCGCCGGAAGCCGCGCCGGAGGAACCGCCCGAGGAACCGCCGCTGCTGCCACCCGAACTGGAGCCGCCTGAACTGGAGCCGCCCGAGGCGCCACCCGAGGCGCCGCCGATCACGCCCCCGATCACACCGCCTATGCCTCCCACGGCGCCGCCCACCGAACCACCCGAGGAACCGCCGGACGAACCACCGCTGCTGCTTGAGCCTCCCGAGCTGGAACCCCCGGAGCTGGAACCGCCCGACGAACCGCCACTGCTGCCGCCCGACGAGCCGCCCGAGCTGGATCCGCCGGACGAGCCGCCGGAACTCGAACCGCCCGAACTCGAACCGCCGGACGAGCCACCGCTACTGCCGCCGCTGGACCCACCGGAGCTGGAGCCGCCGCTGCTTGAACCGCCAGAACTGGAGCCACCGGACGAGCCGCCCGATGATCCGCCCGACGCGCCTCCGCTGCTGCCGCCGGAGGAGGAACCCCCGGAGCTGGACCCGCCCGACGCGCCTCCGGATGCGCCGCCGCTGCTGCTGCCGCCGGAGCTGGAGCCGCCCGAACTGGAGCCACCGGAGCTGGAGCCGCCTACCGCCGCCGCACCGCCGTCGTCGTCATCGTTTCCACCGGAGCTGCCTCCGCTGGAGCTGTTCCCACCAGAGCTGTTCCCACCAGAGCTGGAGCCACCGGAGTTGGAGCCACCTGAACTGGAACCACCCGAGTTCGAACCACCGGAGTTCGACCCACCGGAGCTGGAGCCGCCCGAAGCGGCACCGCCTACCGCCGCCGCGCCGCCGTCGTCATCATCATCGTTTCCGCCGGTGCTGCCGCCGCTGCTTCCGCCCGTGTTGCCACCGGAGTTACCACCGGAGCTGGAACCGCCCGACGCGCCCCCGGATGCGCCGCCGCTGCTGCTACCGCCGGAGCTGGAACCGCCCGAACTGGAGCCACCGGAGTTGGACCCACCGGAGCTGGAGCCGCCTGAACTTGATCCGCCGGAAGCGGAGCCGCCCGAAGCAGCCCCACCAGAGTTCGCGCCACCAGAGTTCGCGCCGCCGGAGTCTCCTCCACCGGAGTTCGTCCCCCCAGTGCTCGTCCCTCCGGAGGCCGCGCCACCGTCACTGCCGCCGTCGTCCCCGCCGCCCGTACCGCCCGTACCTCCGGTACCGCCCGTACCCCCGGTACCGCCCGTACCCCCGTTACCGCCGGTGCCTCCGTCGCCCCCACCGCTCGCACCGCCCGTACCGCCGCCGCCACCTGCCCCGCCGCCGACCGTTCCGCACGAGGAGTCGACGATGTTGCAGACCACCGTCTTGAGGCCGTCGCCGACGCGGTTCGACACGCCACCGGTCACCAGGGCCGCGATGATCAGCGCGACGAGCACGATCAGCCCCACGTACTCCACGGCCGCCTGTCCCCGCTCGCGTCGCCAGAGGCGTACCGAGGAGCGGGAGAGCCGGGAGAACACCTCACGCGGGCTCTGCGGCCGCACCGGCACGCCGAACCACTGGCGGCTCTCGGGCCGGCTGAGGAACGTCAGGATCATTACGGGCAACAGCAGTTGGCTGAGCCCCAGGTACGATCCGGCCGCGAGATTGAGCAGGCTGCTGACGATCAGCCATATCTGGAGGGCGGCCAGACCGCCCCAGACCCGCCTGCCGCGCTGGGGGATGCGCCACGTGAGCAGCCAGGCCAGCACACCCGGCCCGGCGGCGTACAGCGCGATGCCGAGGAGGCCCGGATTCATCACCCCGGTGGAGACGGCCGCGCCGATGGCCCCGAGGCCGCCCACGCAGGTGAGCGCGAACAGCACGTGCAGCAGGACGCGGGCAGCCTTGAGCGGCGTCGGCAGCGCGCGCCGATCACCCGTGTACGGCGCGTGGCCACCGGTGTGCGCGGCGACGCCCGTGTGCGCGTGAAGATCGAGTCCGGACAAGTGCCTCACCCAACGTTGCTGGTCTGCAACTGAATTGATCAGCGCACACACGACACAGACGTCTCAGGGGGCAGTCCTGGGATTCCAGTCGCCAAGACCGCCGCACCGCTCTCTCGACCGCTCGTGCCGTTCGCGTGTCCCCCGCGCGTACTCCGGCACCCTAGAGTCCGCCCCGGCCCCGGAGACAGGGCCCGTGGGCCTAAGCGTGGGCCCAATCGCCGAGCCGAGCCGCCCCGGTCATGGGTCCGGTCACCGCCGGTCGCGGAGACTGCCCCGACACACGAAGCAGGGGCCGGACGCGTGCGCGTCCGGCCCCTGCTCGACTACTGGACTACTGGACTACTGGATCACCACTCGACAGCCGAGGCAGCAGCGGTTCTCAGGCCACCGGCTGCTGCGTCGCCTCCGGCTCGTCGGCCGGCTCTGCCGCCGCCTTGGCCGCCTCGCGGCGCGTGGCGATCGCGGAGCCCGCGAAGAGGGCCACCAGGGAGGCGACGATCAGGACGATCACCGCGGCGTGGCCCCAGCGGACCGCGCTGCCCAGGAGGAAGCCGGAGACACCGAAGTCGGCGTCGGAGAACGTGGAGTTGGCGAGGCCGACGTCACCCAGGAAGGGGAGCACCAGCAGCGGGAGGAAGGTGATCATCAGGCCGTTGGTCATGGCGCCGAGGACCGCGCCGCGCCGGCCGCCGGTCGCGTTGCCGATGACGCCGGAGGCGGCGCCCGTCATGAAGTGGGCGACGATGCCGGGGATGATGATCGTGCCGCCGACCGCGACGAGGATGCCCATACCGATCAGACCGCCGACGAAGCTGGCGAGGAAGCCGATCAGGACCGCGTTCGGGGCGAAGGTGAAGACGATCGGGACGTCGAGGGCGGGCTTGGCGTTGGGGACGAGCTTCTCGGAGATGCCCTTGAAGGCGGGGATGATCTCGGCGAGGACGACCCGCACACCGGCCAGGATGATGAACACACCGGCGGAGAACTTACCGGCCTGCATGACCGCCCAGAGCAGGTACCACTGGCCGCCGCTGAGCTTGTCCTCCACGTAACCGGGACCGGCCACCAGCGTCACGAGCAGGTAGATGATGCCCATCGACACGGCGATCACGACCGTGGTGTCGCGCAGGAAGCCGAGGTTCTTGGGGATCTTCAGGTCCTCGGTGGACTTCTTGGTGTCACCGACGAGCTTGCCGACCAGACCACTGGTCGCGATGCCGAAGTTGCCCGTGTGGCCGAGCGCCACGTTGTCCTGCTTGGTGACCCTGCGCATCCAGGGCTGCACCAGCGCCGGGGAGATCGTGGTGATGAGGCCCTGGGCGAGCGCGCCCCAGAGGATGGCCTGCCAGGTGCTGAAGCCGTTGGCGATGAGGATCACGGCGATCATCGCGGAGAGGTAGAGCGCCACATGGCCGGACATGTAGATGAACTTGAAGCGGGTGAAGCGCGCCAGCAGGACGTTGACGACCATCCCGAAGAAGAAGATCAGCGCGGCCTGCGAACCGTAGTCCGTCAGCACCTTGCCGACGATCGCCTCGTTGTTCGGTACGACGCCCTGCACCCCGAAGGCGTGCTGGAACATGTCGCCGAACGGGGTCAGCGCGTCGGACACGACCCCCGCGCCCGCGGCCAGCACCAGGAAGCCGACGAACGCCTTGATCGTCCCCTTGAGCGTGTCGGAGAGGGACTTGCGCTGGAGTACGAGCCCCAGCAGCGCGATCAGTCCGATGATCACGGATGGCTCGCGGAAGATGTCCACGAAGGTGTTCAGAACGCTGTTCACGGGATACGCCTCTCTGCGGGCACGACGGCGCGAATGCGCGGGCGTGTGTCTACGGGCACGACTGCGGGCAGGACGTCGGCGGGCAGGGGGATCCGCGGCCCCCGCCGGCGTCTCGGTCGGCCTCGCACAGCTGGTGCCGGGAGGGGCAACAGGGCTGGAGAGAGGGTCGGACGCTGGGGCGGGTCAGGACGTTCCTTGAGGGTGGTGCGGTGTGAGGGGTGGTAATAAGCGGGGACTCGCGAGTGCTCCTCGCGCCTGGCACCGGATCAGAGCGCTCCGTGCCGTACGGCGGCGGCCTTGACCGCTTCGCGCAGCTCGTCCTTGTCGATGATGCTGTTGAGGACGACGACGTCACCGAGTCCGGTCGTCGCCTCCTCCAGGTCCTTGGCGACGAAGAAGACGTCCGCGCTCTCCGGACCGGCCGAGCTGATGTCGCAGTGCTCCACCGTGACATCAGCGAGCTGAAGCTCACGCACGATGTCCTCGATGTTCATCCGCACCATGAAACTGCTGCCGAGTCCGGTGCTGCACATGGCCAGGAACTTCATCGGTCCTCCTCGAATCGAGTGATCAACTTGGTGACATCGGCCGCGGAGGCCGCGGCGCGCAGGGCGTCGCGGGTCTCCGTGTCCGACAGAATGCGGGCGAGTGAGGACATCGCCTGGGTGTGCGCCGCGGCGTCGACCGCCGCGAAGCAGAAGTAGAGGTCGACGGCGTGTTCCGGCTGGTCGAGCAGCGGAGCGGGGCCGTCGGTGAGCCGCAGCATCGAGATGGCCGTACGGACGGCGCCGCTCTCGGGGCGGGCGTGGGCGAGCGCGATCCCGTAACCGAGGTCGATGTACGTACCGCCGGCCGCGATCGAGTCGATCATCGCGTCCACGTAGCCGGGGGTGATGTCACCGGCCGCGAGGAGCGGTTCGGCGACCTGGGTCACGGCCTGCCGCCAGGTCAGGCTGTCGCTGGAGAAACGTATCTTCTCCTCGGTCAGCAGTTCGCTGAGCATGTGATCTCCGTACGTATGAGAAGAGTGCCGGGAGGGAGTCGAGTGGAGGGGGCGTGGGAGGGGCGAGAGAGGGAGCCGTGGGCGGACCCGTGCTCCCGCTACTCGGCGTCCGCGATGATGTCGAAGGACAGCTCGGCCGTCGCCGGCAGGAACTTCGACGTCCCGTGGATCACGGGTTTTCGGTTGAGGTCGAACACCCGCGATGTCGCCAGCAGCAGGGGTGATCCGCCCTCCACCCCCAGCAGCTCCGCTTCCCGCCGGTCGCACTCGTGCAGCCCGACGACGATCTCGTTCCGCGCGAGCAGCACATCGTGGTGCGCCCGCAGGTAGGCGTAGAGGGAGGTGGAGGAGAAGTCCGCGGTCAGGACGTCCTCGAACCGCTCCTCCTCCACGTACGACTCGGCGAGGTGGTGCACCGCGCCGTTCACCCGGCGCAGCCGCTCCAGCCGTATGACGGAGGCGGCCGGGCTGATGTCGAGCGCGGCGCCGAGCCGCGCGCCCGCCCGCATCCGCTTCTGGGTGAGCACCTCGGAGGTGACGCTGTGCCCCTGCCGGCTCATCTGGGTGAAGAAGCCGGTGACCTCGCTGACGAACCGCTCACGGTGCTTCAGCGCGTAGCGGGGCCGGGTGACGAAGGTGCCGCGGCCGTGCTCGCGGATGAGGTGGCCGTCATTGACCAGCTCCTCCACCGCGCGGCGCAGTGTGATGCGGCTCACTGCGTATTCCTCGCAGAGCGCCGCCTCCGGAGGGAGTTGTCCGCCCACGGGAAGACCGCTCACCCGGCGCAGCAGATGGTCGCGCACCTTGGCGTACTTGTGCTCGGCCATCCGTGGTCTCCTCATCGAGTCCTTGCGTCATCAAGACGTCATAATGACCAGAACCCCAGAAGACGTCAATAGGCAATTTCCGCGTAACACTCCGGACGCCTCAACTGGCCCGGATCGGGTTTTCGGTGATGGGTTACGTTGTCCAAAGTCATCATGACGACATGATCTCTAAGACGACATGATCCCCAAGGAGCTGCCGTGACCGCCGCCATACCGACACAGCCGCCGTCGCAGTCGCCGTCCTCGTCCTCGTCCTCTTCGAGTTCGAGCGACCGGTCCGTGCTGGGCGCGGCCGACCACCGCGCCATCGCCGTGGCCCGCGCGCTCGCGATGGACGCCGTCGAGTCGGCGGGCTCCGGTCACCCCGGTACGGCGCTGGCACTCGCGCCCGTCGCGCATCTGCTGTTCCAGCGGCACATCCGGCACGACCCGGCGGACGCGGCGTGGGAGGGGCGCGACCGGTTCGTCCTCTCCTGCGGGCACGCGAGCATCCTCCAGTACACGCAGCTCCACCTCACCGGGTACGGGCTGGAGGTGGACGACCTGCGCCGCTTCCGGCAGCTCGGCTCCCTGACGCCGGGTCACCCCGAACTCGGCCACACCACCGGCGTCGAGATGACGACCGGGCCGCTCGGCCAGGGCGTCGCCACCGCCGTCGGCATGGCCATGGCGCTCAAGCGGGACGAGGGGCGGTTCACGGGCGGCGGTGTCACGAACGGCGGTGACGTCACGGACGGCGGCGACAACGCGACCACCGGCATCCCCGCCCGCACCGTCTGGGTCGTCTGCTCCGACGGCGACCTCCAGGAAGGCATCTCCTACGAGGCCGGAGCGCTGGCCGGGCGGCACCGCCTGGACAACCTCGTCGTCGTCTGGGACGACAACAGCATCCAGATCGAGGGCTCCACCGATCTGACGACGCGTGAGGACACGGCCGCGCGCTTCACCGCGCAGGGCTGGTTCGTGCAGACCGTGGGTCTGGGCGCCGACGGCGACATCGACACCGACGCCCTCGACGGCGCGCTGTCCACCGCCCGCGCGCACGAGGGCCGGCCCAGCCTGATCGTGCTGAAGTCGCAGATCGCCTGGCCCGCGCCGAACGCCGTCAACACGCCCGCCTCGCACGGCGCGCCGCTGGGCGCGGCCGAAGTCGCCGCCACCAAGGCGCTGTTGGGCGTGCCGGACGAGCCGTTCACCGTACCGGCCGATGTCCTGGAGCACACGCGTCGCGCGCTGGGCCGGGGCGCCGAACTGCACCGGGCCTGGGACAAGGCGCTGGCCGAGTGGACCGCCGCCCACCCCGGGCGCGCCGCCGCGCGGGAGCGGGCGATCCGCCCGGTCGACGCGGCCGAGGCCGCCGACGCGCTGCCGGTCTTCGAGCCGGGCGCCGGGATCGCGCCGCGCGACGCGTCGGGCCAGGTCATCCAGGCGCTGGCCGAGCGGCTGCCGCGACTGTGGGGCGGCAGCGCCGACCTGGGCGACTCCAACCGTACGACGATCAAGGCGGGCGGCTCCTTCCTCCCGGCGGACGAGGCGGGGCTCGCTGGCCGCAACATCCACTGGGGTGTTCGGGAGCACGCGATGGCCGCCGCGCTGAACGGCATCGCCATCGTCGGCTACGACTCCCCCTTCGCCGGTACGTTCCTCGTCTTCAGCGACTACGAGCGTCCTTCGCTGCGGCTCGCGTCCCTGATGGGGCTGCCCGTCGTGCACGTCTGGTCGCACGACTCGGTGGCGCTCGGCGCCGACGGCCCGACCCACCAGCCGGTCGAACACCTCGCTTCGCTGCGCGCGATGCCGGGGCTGTCGGTGGTCCGCCCGGCCGACGCGGCCGAGACCGCCGCCGCCTGGCTGAGCGCGCTGGCCCGGCCGGGCGCGGGCCGTCCCGGGCCGGTCGGGCTGGTGCTGGCGCGCCAGGCGCTGCCGGTGCTGCCGACCCCGACCGAGGCCGTACGCGAGGGTGTGGCGCGCGGGGCATACGTGGTGGCCGGGGCCGGTGAGACGGCCGATGTCGTCCTGCTGGCCAGCGGCAGCGAGGTGGCGCTCGCGCTGGCCGGGCGCACGGCGCTCGCCGAGCGCGGGATCGCGGCGCGGGTCGTCTCCGTACCGTGCAAGGACTGGTTCGCCGAGCAGGACGCGGCGTACCGCGACGCGGTGCTGCCGCCGTCCGTCCGCGCCCGCGTGGTGGTCGAGGCGGCGTCCGTCTTCGGCTGGCACGACCTGATCGGTGACGCGGGCCGCGCCGTGACGATCGACGGCTTCGGTCTCTCGGCCTCGGCGTCCGACGCGCTGACGGCCATGGGCATGACCCGGGACGCGGTGGTCGCGGCGGCGCTGGAGTCGGTCGACGCCGCCGGATCCCGGTGAGCACTTCCGTGGACGGGAGCGTGGATCTCGTCGTCTTCGACTGCGACGGCGTGCTGGTCGACACCGAACGGATCGGCCCCGCCGTCGTCGCCGAGATGGCCACCGAGGCGGGCTGGCCGCTGACGGCGGACGAGGTGCGGGAACGGTTCCTCGGCCGCCCCGAGTCGTACCTCCATACGGAGATAAGGGCCCACGCCACGGCCCCGGTCGGCCCCGACTGGCTCGACGCCTACCGGGTCCGCGTGCGCGACGCGTTCACCGCCCGTCCCCACACCATGCCCGGGGTACGGGAACTGCTGGACGCGCTCGACGGCGGCGGCGTCCCCTACTGCGTCGCCTCCAGTGGAGGGCACGAACGGATCGAGCACTCCCTGACCGTCACCGGCCTCTGGGCACGCTTCGCCGGCCGCGTCTTCAGCGCCGACGACGTCGAACACGGCAAACCCGCCCCGGACCTCTTCCTGCACGCCGCCCGCACCCTGGGCGTCCCCGCGGACCGCTGCCTCGTCATCGAGGACAGCCCCGCCGGGGTCGCCGCCGCGCTCGCGGCGGGCATGCCGGTCATCGGCTACGCGGGCGGCCCCACCCCACGGACGGCCCTGGCCGACGCCGGTCAGGGCGTGATCGAGGACTTCGCCGAACTCCACGCCCGGCTCGGTCTTCCGCCGTCCTGACGCGGGTTCACGCTCCCGGTTCACACCCCCGGTTCACACCTCCGGTTCACGACTCCGGTTCACGACTCCGGTTCACGACTCCGGTTCACGACTCCCCCGAGTCGGCCGTACGCGGGGAGCGGAACCGGCCATGGAGCGGCCCATGGGACGCCGTTTGCCCCCGAGGTGTCGCACTCCTCAGCGGCATCGGCGCACCATGGGGGGCAGGCGTCATCCCCGATCCGTCATCGGGCACCGAGGCAGCGGCCGTCGGGCACCGGCAGTCCGTTTGACAAGATCGGTTCAAGAGAAACCGTTCATCAAAGGACCGGGGGCAGGCGTGACAGTCGAAACCGGCGGCAACGGCGGGAGCGGCGCGGGTGACCCGGGTGGCGCGACCGGCGGAAGCGGGCAGGGCGGGCCGGGCGGACGAGGGGTTCCCGAGGACTTCCTGGAGGGGTACGCCCCGATCCTCATGGCGGCCTCGCTGACCGGCCGCAGGCTCACGCGCGCCGAGCTGCTCTCCCGGCGGGCGCTGGGCGAGCAGGCCGCCGAGGCCGGTTTCCAGCTGCGGGCGCTGGTCGGCGCGCACCTCGCCGCCGCCCGCGTCCACTGGCCCGACACCGGGTCGCCCGAGAGCGTGCTCGCCGCCGTCGAGCAGGCGGTCGACGCGTTCGCCGAGGGGTACGAACGGGCGCAGCGGCTGGCCGTACGGCAGGAGACGGCGGCGCGCCGCGAGTTCATCGACGACCTGCTGTACGGGCGCAGCGACCTGGGCCGGCTGGCGGAGCGCGCCGAACGGTTCGGGCTGCGCCTCTCGTACGAGCACGCCGTGGCGGTCGCCGAGGGGTTCGTCGCGTACGACGAGGAGGACGCCGTACCGCGCGCCGTGGAGCAGGCGCTGCTCGGCCGGTTCGGTGACCGCAGTGTGCTGCTGACCACCAAGGCGGGCCGGATGGTGTGCATAGCCCCCGGCGACCAGGGAGAGATGCTCACCTACTTCGCCAAGCAGGCGTTCGCGGCCACGGACGGCGGCCGGGTCGCGGTCGGCCGCCCGCAGCCGGGGGTGGGCGGGGTGGTGCAGTCGTACGAGGAGGCGCTGAACGTCCTTGACCTGGCCGAGCGGCTCGGCATGGACGAACCCCTCCTGCGCGCGGCCGATCTGCTGGTCTATCCGGTGCTGACCAGGGACCGGCACGCCATGACCGAGCTGGTCGTGGGGACGCTCGGCCCGCTGGAGGCGGCGCGGGGCGGGGCCCAGCCGCTGATCGACACGCTCACGACCTATTTCGACGCGGGGTGTGTGGCGGCGGAGGCGGCGCGGCGGCTGTCACTGAGCGTACGGGCCCTGACGTACCGCCTGGAGAGGATCCACAGGCTCACCGGCGCCGACCCGGCCGATCCCACGCATCGCTACACCTTGCAGACGGCCGTGATCGGGGCCAGGCTGATGGGCTGGCCGGAAACGTCGCCCTGACCCCTGCGTCGCCCGGTTCTCGCCCCGGCCTCGGCCCGGTCCCGCTCCGGTCGGTACCACTCGGCATCAAGAACGCGTTAAGACTGCCGGAATACGGCAGTGCCGAATGTCAGTGCGGGATGCGACTATGGAGTCCTGACCGAGGAAACTGCGGCAGAGGGGGAGGTGGATCCGATGACCTTGTTTCTGGGAATCGGCATCGCGGGGATTGTTCTGCTCGTCCTGTCACTGATTTTCGACGGGGTGCTCGAAGGGCTCTTCGACGGAGTCGGCGTGCTGGACGGACTCTTCGACGGCCTTCTGTCGCTGCCGGTGATCGCCGGCTTCGTATCGATGCTCGGCTTCGGCGGCGCGATAGTCCTCGGCACCACGAATCTCGGTACCGTACCGGCCACCGCCGCGGGGGTGGCGGCAGGTGTCGGTGCCGGGTGGCTGACCTGGAAGTTCAGCAAAGCACTCATGCGTGACCAGACGTCCGTCACACCGAGCGGCAGCCACCTGGTGGGCAGCTCGGGGACGGTGGTCACGGCGATTCCGGCCACGGGATACGGAGAGGTGCTGCTGCGGCTCGGCGGTCAGCCGATGAAGTTCTCCGCGAAGAGCGCACAGCCGGTGGCGTACGGCACGGAGGTCTGGGTCGAGGAGACCCTGTCGGCCAGTTCCGTCTCGGTACGCCCTGTCGAACGCTGACCGGAGCACCCACGAGCGCACGCACGCTCGGCCCGCATGTCGCGCGGGAGGTCCCGCGCGCACCGTTCACAACTGCCGTCCCGCGGGAGGCAAGGGAGAGATACATGAGTCCAGTCGTCATCGCAGTGCTGGGGGTCGTCGTACTCGTCGTCCTGCTGGCTCTTGTCGTCATCACGCGCTACAAGGTCGCCGGGCCCAGCGAGGCGTTCATCGTCACCGGCCGGCGCGGCAAGAAGTCGACCGACCCGAACACCGGCCAGATCTCCGTCGACAACAGCGGCCAGAAGGTCGTCGTCGGCGGCGGCGTCTTCGTCGTCCCGTTCGTCCAGCAGAAGTTCACGCTGGACCTGTCCAGCCGGCACATCCCGATCTCCGTACGCGGCGCCGTCACCCTGCGCGGGGTGAAGGCCAACCTCGAAGGCGTGGCGATCGTCAAGGTCGGTGGCACGGACGACTCGATCCGGGCCGCGGCCCAGCGCTTCCTCCAGCAGCAGGGCGGCATCGTCGGCTTCACCCAGGAAGTCCTGTCGGGCGCGCTGCGCTCCATCGTCGGCCGCATGTCGGTCGAGGACATCATCCGTGACCGGGCCGCGTTCGCCGGACAGGTCGCGGAGGAGGCCGAGGCCAGCCTCTCCGGCCAGGGCCTGGTGCTCGACGCCTTCCAGATCCAGGACATCACCACCGAGGGTTCCTACCTGGAGGACCTCGGCCGTCCCGAGGCCGCGCGGGCCAAGCAGGAAGCCGACATCGCCGAGGCGGTCTCCCGGCGCGCCGCCGAGCAGGCGCGGCTCAAGGCCGAGGAAGAGATCGCGATCGCCCAGCGGACCTTCCAGCTGAAGCAGGCCGAGATCAAGGCCGAGACGGACGAGGCGTCGGCGCGTGCCGCCGCCGCGGGTCCGCTGGCGCAGGCCGCCCGTGAGCAGGACGTGCTCATGGAGCGCGAGAAGGTCGCCGAGCGCCAGGCCGCGCTGACCGACCGCGAGCTGGACACGAAGGTCCGTAAGCCCGCCGACGCCGCGCGCTACCAGGCCGAGCAGGAGGCCGAGGCCCGCAGGGTCGGCCTGGTCAAGCAGGCCGAGGCCGACGCCGAGCGCTCCCGTCTCACCGGTGAGGGCGAGAAGGCGCACCGCGCCGCGCTCGCCGCCGCCGTGCAGATCGAGGGTGAGGCGGAAGCCGCCGCGATCGGCGCCAAGGGCGCGGCCGAGGCCGAGGCCATGCACAAGAAGGCGGACGCGTTCGCGCGGTACGGCGACGCGGCTGTCCTCCAGATGCTCGTCGAGGTGCTGCCGACCGTCGTGGCGAAGGCGTCCGAGCCGCTGAGCGCCGTCGACAAGATGACGGTGATCTCCACGGACGGCGCGGGCCAGCTGGCCCGTACGGTCGCGGACAACGTGGCGCAGGGCGTCGAACTGCTCAGCGCCACCACGGGAGTCGACCTCGCGGAGCTGCTGAAGGGCATCACCGCGGGCAAGGGCACGGCGCTGATCCCGTCGGCGTCCGCCCCGGCGGCGAGCGAGACCAACGGCGCCGCGGACACGGGCGCCGGTGGCGGCGACAAGTCGGCCAACAACGGCCGGGTCGAGGTCACGGACTGACCAGCCGCACGCGGTTGGCGGTAAGCAGTGATCAGTCAGCAGTAGAACAGTAGGCAGTCAGCGGTAGGCGTTACGCGACAGCGGAACGGTGGGGCCCGGTCGGCGGGAAAGCCGGCCGGGCCCCTTTGCTCGGATCCCGGCCGATGCTCGGATACCGACCGATGCCGAGATCCCGGCCCATGCTCAGATGCCAGCTGATCGACCGGTTTCGCCTCACAAGAGCGAGGCCCGAAGGCACCGTTGGCTCGTATCCGAGCCGTCCGCGGTTCCGCGGGCCGGCCACTGGGCATCACCTGGACGCAGCCGCCACGCGGACCTCTCAGCGGACCTCCCGAGGGGGATTCTGATGAGCAGACCGAGCAGACCGAGCCCTCAGGGCCAACCCGTAGGGCTCGGCCCACCGTCCCGCGTCGCCGGTCCGCTCCTCCTCCGGGGAGAGGTGAGACATCCGGCCGCGCTGACCGTCGCCGATCTGCGCGAGCGATGGGACCAGCGGCGGGCCGAGGTCGTCTTCGACTGCGCCACCAGCGGGCCGCGCCACCACACCTTCGAAGGGCCGCTGCTCCGGGAGGTGGTGGACGACGCGATGCCGGTCTTCGACGCCCGACGCCGCAAGGACCGCTCGCGCTTCCTGCTCGCCGTCACCGGCGGGGACGGACACCATACGGTGCTGTCCTGGGCGGAGATCGACGCGGACTTCGGCAACGTACCGATCCTGCTGGCCACGGCCATGGACGGGCGGAGTCTGGAGTGCGCGGGCAGCCAGCTGGTGGTGCCCTCGGACCGCTGCGGGGCGCGCTATGTCAGCGCGATCACGCGGGTGTGGGTGGGCGCGTACGCCGCGCCGCACTGAGACGCGCACGCCAGGTGCGGTGCAATGCGCTGCGGTGCGGTGCGGGTGCGGGCCGCCGGACAGGGCGATGGCCCGGCAGGAAGCTCATCCGCCGGGCCATCACCCACACGCTCTGCACGTACAGTCACCTCGCGGACTTCCCCGGCCGAAGACTCTGTACGCCGCGCTCATCGCTTGAACGCGTCCTTCACCTTCTCGCCGGCCTGACGAACGTCACCCTTGGCGCGCTCGGCGCGGCCCTCGGCGGTCAGGCGCTCGTTACCGACCGCGCGGCCGACGTTCTCCTTGATGGCGCCCTTGACCTGGTCGACCTTGGCGGAAGTCTTCTTCTCGTTGCTGTCGCTCATGCCGGCCGCTCTCCTTCTTGAGTGAGGCTCAATCCCTGACGACAGACCAGGTGCCCGGCAACTCCGCACGCAAACACCGCCCCTTGGCGATACGTCCGCACGGGTGAGTTCACCCTCAATCGGTCACACAGCGCGTTTACATGATCGAGGACAGGTAACACGCTGTAGCGAACGACGACAGACGACAGACACAGAACAGACGACAGACGAGACACGCGATGCGAAAGGCGGGACCCATGTCTGTGATCACGCTCGCCATCCTGGGAGTTGCGGTGGCCATCATCACCGCGCTGCTGCTCGCCCGACCGGTCAAGGCGAACAACACCGACGCCCTGCCCAGGCGACGGGGCGGCTCGCACAACCGCCACCGCCGCCGCCTCCAGAAGCCGCCGGCGCAGCGCGCGCCGCACCACCACACTTCCTTCTGACCCGACGGCCCCAGGACCCCAGGACCCCGCCAAACGGTCTCAGCGGACGCGCGCGACTCCCACGTAGAAGGAGCTCTGCTCGTCCGCGGGGGCCGGGGTGTCCCGGTACCAGTGCGGGGCCGTCACCAGTCCCGGTTCCACCAGGTCGAGCCCGTCGAAGAAGCGCAGGACCTCGGCGTGCGTACGCAGCCGCAGGGAGATGCCGCCCTTCCCGTACGTATTGGTGACCCGCCCCACCAGGCTCTGCGGCTGGAAGTCGGCGGTGCCCTGCGAAAAGACCAGGACGCTGCCGGACGGCAGCGCGTCCACCAGGGTCCGGGTGATCCCGTACGGGTCGTCCTCGTCCGGGACGAAGTGCATCAGCGCGATGAGCGACAGCGCGACGGGGCGGCTGAAGTCCAGGATCCCCCGCGCGTGGTCGAGGATCTCCTGCGGCCGGCGCACATCGGCCTCGATGTAGTCGGTGGCGCCCTCCGGCGTGCTGATCAGCAGGGCTTCCGCGTGGCGCAGGACGATCGGGTCGTTGTCGGTGTACACGACCCTGGACTTCGGGGCGATCCCCTGGACGATCTGGTGCAGATTCGGCTCGGTGGGGATGCCCGTACCGATGTCGAGGAACTGGTCGATCCCCTCACGGGCCACCCACGCGACGGCGCGGTGCATGAACTCCCGGTTCAGCCGGGAGTCGCGCCGCGACGCCTCGGGCAGTTGCTTGCCCACCTCCTGGTCGACGACGTAGTTGTCCTTGCCGCCGAGCAGGTAGTCGTAGACACGCGCCGGATGCGGCTTGCTGGTGTCGACCTGGGGCTTCGGGGTGCGTGCCGTCATGAGGAAACTCCGTTGCGATGTCCGACGTGAAATTCGACGAGGTACCTGGTGCGGTGGCTCGTTCGCTGTGGTGGGGCGAGGTGCGATGCGGTGCCGTGAGGTGCGGTGCCGTGAGGTGCGGTGCGATGGGAACCCTCGGAACACGCCGGGTCCGCCATCACAGTTCCTTACGGAAATCAGCGAGGATCTGCCGGGTCCTGCGCGCGGATTCCGCGTGGGCCACCATGCGGTCCATCGCCTCGACGTGCTCCGAGACTTCGGCGGGGTTGTCGAGATAGAGCGCGCCCGTCAGATACTCGACGTAGACCATGTCGGGCAGTTCGGGAACGGCGAAACGGAACAGCACGAACGGGCTGTACGTCCCCGGGTGGTGCCCGGCCGCGAACTCGGCGATCTGGAGCGTCACGTTCGGCAGTTCGGCCGCCGCCAGCAGCCGGTCGTACTGCGCCCGCATGACGTCCGCCGAGCCGACCCGGCGGTGCAGGACCGTTTCGTCCAGCACGGCCCAGAAATGCGGGGCACCGGGCCGGGTGAGCAGCGACTGACGCTGCATGCGCAGGGCGACATGGCGCTCGATCCGCGCGCGGTCGCTGCGGCCGACCTCGCCGTACGTCAGGACCGCGCGGGCGTAGTCCTCGGTCTGGAGCAGTCCGGGCACGTAGTGCGGCTCGTATCCCCTGATGGTCTTGGCGGCCTCTTCGAGGCTGACGTGGCCGCCGAACCAGTCCGGCAGGACATCGTGGAACCGCTGCCACCAGCCGGGCTTGTTGGCCTCGTCGGCGAGCCGGAGGAAGGTGGTCACCTCGTCCTCGGGAAGGCCGTACGCCCGGAGCAGTATCTCTATGTACGGGATCTTGAAACCGACCTCGGCGGTCTCCATCCGGCGTACGGTGGCGGCGGCGACGCGCAACAGCCCCGCCGCCTGGCTCCGGTCCAGGCCGGCCCGCTCGCGAAGTGTCTGAAGCTGTTTGCCGAGGACCAGTTGGCCGATGGTCGGGGCAGGCCGCGGCTCGCTCACACCAGACCCCCGGGCACCACCATGCGGGCAGTTTGCCACAGCGGCGTGACCAGGGACACGACGCTGGATCACGGGCGGATTGCGGGATCGTGAGCTGTTGGCAAAGCCCGGCCCCGATGCCCGAAAGGTCGTACTTGCCGACGCCCGCGCCGACATCAGCGCAGCTATCAGCGCCCATGTCCACCGAGGTCCGGGAGGCTCACGCCGGCTCATTACGCCGCTCATGACGCCCTCATTACGCCACGAAGATGAACCGGGAGCGTCGGTCCGCGCACCTTCCGATGACCGCTGAACGACGGCTGCCGGTTAGCATCGGTCCTCTGCCGTACGGTGCCTCGGCCGGAGCCCGACGCCCTACTGAATGCTGGAGTGATCTGGACGTGTCCCGACCGCGTGTGGGTGTGGCCGTGCTGACCATGGGCAACCGGCCCGTCGAGCTGCGGGCCCTGCTGGATTCCGTGGCCAAGCAGCAGGAGGCGGCCACCCGGATCGTGGTGGTCGGCAACGGCGCGCCGCTGCCCGAGCTGCCCGAGGGCGTCACCGGGGTGGAGCTGCCCGAGAACCTCGGCGTCTCCGGCGGGCGCAACGTCGCCATGGAGAAGCTCCGCGCGGCCGGTGACGTGGACGTACTCGTCAATCTGGACGACGACGGCCTGCTCATCGAGGCCGATGTGATCACCCGCGTCGCCGATCTGTACGAGGCCGACCCCCGGCTCGGCATCGTCAGCTTCCGTATCGCCGACGAGACCGGCCTCACCCAGCGGCGGCACGTGCCGCGGCTGCGCGTGGACGACCCGATGCGCGGCGGCGAGGTGACCACGTTCCTCGGCGGCGGGCACGCGCTGTCCATGCCGATGCTGGAGGGGACGGGCGGCTGGCCCGACGCGTTCTTCTTCACGCACGAGGAGACCGACCTCGCGTGGCGCGCGCTGGACGCGGGCTGGACGATCCTCTACGCGCCGGAGCTGGTCCTCCAGCACCCGAGGACCTCACCGGCGCGGCACGCCGAGTACTACCGGATGACCGCCCGCAACCGGGTGTGGCTGGCCCGCAGGCATCTGCCCGCGCTCCTCGTACCGGCCTACCTCGGTACGTGGATCCTGCTCACGCTGGCCCGTACGAGGTCGGTGAGCGGACTGAAGGCGTGGTTCGGCGGCTTCTTCGAGGGCGTGCGGACACCGTGCGGAACGCGGCGGCCGATGCGCTGGCGGACGGTACGGCGGATGACGGCGCTGGGCCGGCCGCCGGTCATCTGAACGACCGTCCGACCAGTCCATCCAACCGATCCATCTGACCGACCCATCCGGCCGGTGACGCGTTACGCGGCCGCGTAACGCGTGCGCGGCATGTGCGGCTCGCGTAAGCGGCATGTGCGGCTACGGAATCAGGTCGGCCAGCTCGGCCTCGAAGAGCAGCTCCGGGTCGAATCCCATCCCGTTGAAGTGCCCCGAGAGTTCCAGGGACAGCGCACCGTGCAGCCGGGTCCAGACGGTCAGGGCCCGGTGCAGAACCTCGGGCGCGGCCTGCCGGTCCGCCGCCCATGGCCGGTGGCCTTCGAGCTGCTCTTCGAGGTGCGTCTCCAGCGCCGTCCCGGGACTGTCGGAAACCGGCGTCGCGGGGGCGGCGTCCTGGGCCGACGCCTCGCAGGCGGCGAGCAGGCCCGCCATGATCTCGGACGCGATCACGGTGGTGTCGTCGGGCGCGTGGTAGCCGGGCACCGGGGTCCCGTACATGAGGAAGTACCGCTGCGGATCCGCCAGCGCCCATCCGCGCAGCGCGCGCGCCAGCGCGGCCAGACCGGGGTCGGGCTCCGAGGCCGCCCGGATGGTGTCGGCGAGGCTTCGGTACGCGTCCCTGATCAGCTCGGTGATCAGCTCGTCCCGGCTGGCGAAGTACCGGTAGAGCGCGGGTCCGCTCATGCCCATCAGTTTGGCGATCGCGTTGAGCGAGAGCGCGGACGCCCCCGCCGTGGCGATCTGCTCCCACGCGCGTTCCTTGACCTCAGCGCGTACCTGCGCGCGGTAGCGCTCACGCGGGGTCTTCGTACTCGGTGCCGCCATGACCAGCTCCTTTCGACATCTTCGTGACTACACCATCAAGGCATAGTTAGAAGCTATCACGAAGCTTCTTGACACTCTCCGGATCCGTGCGTTACAACTTATAACGAACGAGAGAGCAACTAACCGAACCGAACGCGGAACGCTGTGGAGGTCGTCATGAACGCCGAGGGACTCGTCGAGGTCGTCCTGCCGGGCAAGGTGGCGCCGGAAGGACTTCAGCTCCGGCACGGATCCGTCCCTGCCCCGGGTCCGGGGCAGATCGTGATCCGGATGGAGGCGACCGGGGTCTCGTTCGCGGAACAGCAGATGCGCCGCGGCCGGTACTACGACCAGCCGGCGTTCCCCTTCGTGCCCGGCTACGACCTGGTCGGCAGGGTGGCGGCGACCGGCGCGGGCGTCGAGCCCGGCCTGACCGGCACCCGAGTGGCCGCGATGGTCAAGGTCGGCGGCTGGGCCAGCCACGTGCTCGTCGACGCGGCGGACGCGGTGCGGGTGCCGGACGGGATCGGCGCGGCCGAGGCGGAGACCATGGTGGTCAACGGCATCACCGCCTGGCAGATGCTGCACCGCAAGGCACGGATCCGCACCGGGCAGACGGTCCTGGTGCACGGGGCCAACGGCGGTGTCGGCTCGGTCCTGGTCCAGCTCGCCCGCGCCGCGGGCGTCAAGGTGATCGGCACGGCGTCCGCCCGCCACCACGACGCCCTGCGCGACCAAGGCGTCGCCCCCGTCGACTACCGCACCGAGGACGTCGCCGCGCGGGTCCGCGAACTGGCGCCCGGAGGGGTGGACGCCGTCTTCGACCACGTGGGGGGCCGGGGCCTCATCGACTCCTGGCACCTCCTCGCGCCCGGCGGCACGCTCGTCTCGTACGGCAGCGCGTCCACCCGGGACGACGAGGGCTCGAAGCAGTGGCCCGTGATGAAGCTGCTCGGCCGGGTGTGGCTGTGGAACACGCTGCCCAACGGCCGGCGGGCCTACTTCTACAACATCTGGGCCGGCCGCGCCCTGGGCAAGAACCGCTTCAGGACCCAGCTGCGCTCCGACCTGACCCAGGTCTTCGCGGCCGTCCAGCGTGGTGACGTCATCGCCCGGATAGCCGCCCAACTGCCGCTCAGCCGCGTAGCCGAGGCCATGAAGCTGGCCGAGTCCGGCACGGTCGCCGGAAAGGTCGTCCTGCACCCGTAGCGCGGTCGCTCCTCCCGCTCCAACTCTCCGCTCGCTCCAGGTTCTCCAGCCGCTCCACCCGCTCCATCCCGCTCACCTCATCTCACCTGCCCGAAACGCGAGGAACCGCCATGACCGACCACACGACGACCAACGCCGCCACCACTGCCTCGACCGCCGCGACCTCGGCCCGCACCACCACCGGGCGCCGCCGGGCACGGCTGCTGGTCCCCGCCGCGCTCGCAGTCCTGGCCCTGACCGCCACGGCCTCCGTCTCGGCCGTCGCCGCCGCGAACACCTCGCCGAAGGCCGCGCAGACGACCACGATCCAGCACACGGCCGTCGGGCAGGCGCACCACGGAGACGCGAAGAACCCGAAGGCGATGCTCGACGCGTGGATCCGGCTCTGGAACGGCGACTCCTCCCAGGCGCCGCGCATCATCTCCCCCGACTTCCGGGTCCACGCCGCCCTCATGGACGGCAGCGACAGCGGCTCCATCCGTGGCGCCGAAGGCGTGGTGGCGTGGATCGGCCAGATCCGCGCGGCCTTCCCCGACCTGTACTTCAGTGAGGAGGTGCGCCCGCTGGTCGACGGCAAGTACGCGTCCGTCCGGTGGACGGTCACCGGCACCTACGCGGGCGGCTTCCCCGGCGCCAAGGCCGAGCCCGGGACCGTGGTGACCTTCACCGGCACCGACACCCTGCGGATGAAGGACGGCAAGTTCGTGGAGTACTGGCTCAACAGCGACACCCTGGAGCTGCTCGGCCAGCTCCAGGTGGGCTGACCGGCACACCAGCGGCGGGGCACGTTCTTCAGCGGGTCACGTTCCCCAGCGGGTCACGTTGCCTCCCGCGCGGCGGGCTCATCGGTCCGGAAGACCTCGCCGTTCGCCGGGACACCGATGTCGCGCCAGCGGAAGGGGATGCCGTGCGCCACGTCCAGGTCGGGGTGGTCCATCAGCTGGAAGTGGAGATGGGGTTCGGAGGAGTTGCCCGAGTTCCCGCAGCGGGCCAGGACCTGCCCCTCCCGCACCCGGTCCCCCGCCCGCACCTGGAGGGAGCCGCGCTGGAGGTGGGCGTACATCGCGTACGTACCGCCGCCGAGGTCGAGTACGAGATGGTTGCCGACGATGAAACCGGCCCCGCCCATCTCGCGTGCGGCACTCTCCAGGAGGAGCAGATAGGCCACGGCGGGAAGGGAGTTGCGGCTGAGGTGGTCGCGCCGGCGGTCGGTCGCGTGGACGACGGTGGCGTCGGCCACGGCGAGGAGCGGTTCGCCGAAGGCGGGGAAGTCCTCGTTGCGGCGGGCGACCGGCCACAGCCGGGAGAAGTGCGGGCGGGCGCCGGGGGCCGGTTCGGCGACGATGTCGATGGCGTACGTCTGGCCGTAGCCGTGGGTGCCGTGGCTGGGCACCTTGTCCGCCGGGCTGTTGAGCACCGACCAGCGCCCGGCCACCGGCACGGCCACCTCCACCGCCGGAGGCGGATTCGCCCGCGCGGCCCGGCTCCTGCGGCCCAGGCCGCCCTGGCCGAGGCTCAGGGCGAGCAGAACGCCCAGGGGAGCGAGGACCACCCACCAGGCGATCGGCAGACCGGCCAACCGCCCGACGATCAGAGCGGCGTAGACCACCAAGGTCAGCCGGAGAGCCACCATCATCAGTTTGCGAACGGACATCGTCGCTGCCTTCCCCCGTTGTCGTGACGAACGTGCCGCGCTGAGCATCACCGGCAACGGTACGACTGGGCCGGCGCCCGCCGACGGCGAACCGGCTCGGGACGTGCCGCCCCCCGACTTGATAGGCAAGCGTACACTTGCCTATGCTGTGGTGGTGGCCGACGACCTTTTCAAAGCCCTGGCCGACCCGACCCGCCGCACCATCCTCGACGAGCTGGCGGAGAAGTCAGGACAGACACTGTTCGAGATCTGCTCGCGGCTGAGCATGAAGCATCAGCTCGGCATGTCACGCCAGGCGGTCTCCCAGCATCTCGCCGTGCTGGAGGCCGCCGGGCTCGTCGAGACCAGGCGGGAGGGGCGCTACAAGTTCCACGACCTGAACACCGCCCCACTGCGGCAGATAGCCGAGCGATGGCCCGCGCCCCACACATCCGAACCGGAGGAGAGGACCCCATGAAGATCCATCTGGTCAGTGTTTTCGTCGAGGACCAGGCGAAGGCCCTGCACTTCTACACCGAGATCCTCGGCTTCGTGAAGAAGCACGACGTCCCGCTGGGCGGGGAGGCCCGGTGGCTGACCGTCGTCTCGCCCGACGGGCCCGGCGGCACCGAACTCCTCCTGGAGCCCGCCGGCCACCCGGCCGTCAAGCCCTACCGCGACGCGCTCACCAAGGACGGCATTCCGCTCGCCCAGTTCGCCGTCGACGACGTGAACGCGGAGTACGAGCGCCTGCGCGGCCTCGGCGTCCGCTTCACCCAGGAGCCCCTGGAGATGGGCCCCGTCACCACCGCCGTCTTCGACGACACCTGCGGCAACCTGATCCAGATCGCGACACAGCCGCAGTAGCCGGTGGGGGCGCACCCGCCCCCACCCCCGCGCGGTCAGGCCCGCGTCACTGGCTCCTGGAGCTCCGTCACCCACTGGTCGCGGTCGTCCGGGCACTCCAGGTACAGCTCCCGCGCATGCCCGGTGGAGCGGTAGCCGTTGGCCTCGATCCACCGGGCCAGGGCCTGGAGGCTCGACATGATCTCGTCCACCGACCCCCGGTGCACGATGGTGGCGGCGTTCTCGATCTCCGGCAGGTCCACGACCGCGAAGTCGAGGCCGGCCCGGGGTTCCGCCGCGATCGTCATCCCCGCGTGCACGATGGCCGTGTCCTCCGCGTCCGGTGAGACCTCGTAGTACGCGACCCCCGGGCCCGTCGCGGCGACGCCCGCGGCCGAGAGCCTCCGGTCCAACTCGTCGTACAGCGGCCCGATCACCGGCCCGATCCCCTCCGGCGCGAAGGGCATCGCGGTGCCCGTCAGCTCCGCCACCCGTACCGGCGCAATGCGCTTGACCACCACGTCGCTGGAAGACATGAGTCCCTCACTCTCGATCGTCCGGAGCCTCGCCTCGACCTGCGCCAGCCGCACGGCATCCGCCGCCATCGCCGCCGCGAGATCCGTCCGCCGCAGCCTCGGCATCCCGCGCAGCTCCCCGGAACCCACCCGCTCGTCCAGGATGCTCCGCACCTGCTGAAGGCTGAAGCCGAGCACGGCTGCCGCGGCAGCACACTCACTCCTGAGCCGGCTCGCCCTGCGGGCCGTACGCCGCCCTGCTGGCCTGGATCTGCCCGTTGTGTTCGATGGCCCAGCTCGCGAGGGCCAGTGCGGGCGGGATGAGGCTCTGCCCCATGGGCGTCAGCTCGTACTCGACGCGCGGCGGGACCTCCGCGTAGGCGGTACGGGAGACGAGCCCGTCCCGTTGCAGATTGCGCAACGTCAGCGTCAGCATCCGCTGTGAGATACCGGGGACGTGCCGGTGCAGCTCGGTGAAGCGCATGCGGCCCTCTTCGAGCGTGGCCACGATCAGCAGCGTCCACTTGTCGCAGATCCGGTCCAGCACCGCGCGGATCGTCCGGCCGCCGTCTCCCCGGATCATGCAGGTGCGCTCGTACTGCGACATGACAGCTCCTTGTGCCTTGCTCACATCCGTGTGCCTTTTGTAGGCGTTCCGATAGTGACTCATGATGTGGCCACTTACATTTCGTAACCGAGACGGAGGGGTCTTTCATGCATGTCGCGTACTGGATCGTCGCCTCGCTCCTCGCCCTGTTCTACGTCTACGCGGGAGGCAAGAAGCTCGTCCAGAGCCAGGAGCAGCTCCAGCCCATGATGGGCTGGGTGGATCGCGTGCCCATGCCACAGGTCAGGCTCATCGGTGGCCTGGAGGTGCTCGGCGCGCTCGGCCTCCTCCTCCCGCCCCTCACCGGGATCGCGGTCGGGCTCGCCATCGCGGCGGCCATCGGCCTGGCCCTGGTGCAGATCGGCGGTACGGTCCTGCACCTGTCCCGGGGCGAGGCGGGGGTGATCGGGCTGAACATCGGTCTTCTCGTGGCCGCCGTGGCGGCGGCGTGGCTGGCCACCGCCTGGCTCTGACCGCGTTGGCTCCCCCCGGTCGCCGACGCTTCAGCCCGTCAGGCCGCGCGGTCAGTCCCGGGGCGCACGCGAGCGTCTTGACCGGTCACGAGCGCTACGGGTTGACGCCGAAGCCGTCCCGGAAGGCGCGCCACGCGGCGGGGGTGAGGCGGAGGACCGGGCCGCCGGTCCGGTTCTTGGAATCGCGGACAGCGACGGTGCCGGGTATGTTCCGGGCGACCTCGACGCAGTCGCTGGTACCTGTGCTGTAGCTGGACTTGTTGAACTGGAACGACATCACTCGCTCAATCCCTTGCTGACGCTGTCGATGAAATGGACTGAGTCGTAGGGCGAGAGACTCGACCCGGCAACCCGGGCGAAGAGAGCCGCGTAGTCGGCGCCTTCCGCCGCGTCCTCGTACCAGATGCTAGACCGCGCAGTGTCCTGGTGCACCACGTCCACCGCACCATCCTCTCCAAAAGAGAGGATGCTGAACGGACCACCTACGCAAGGGTGCGCGCCCGCCCGGAAGGGCAGCACCTGAATCTGCACATTGGGGAGTTGCGCCAGCTCACACAGATGGTTGAGCTGGCGGCTCATCACTTTTGGCCCACCCATGAGTTGCCGCAGCGCTGCCTCCCAGATCACAGCATGGATCTGCAACGGTTCGTCGCTGTGCAGCCGGGCCTGACGCTTCAAGCGCGTTGCGACGACGTCCTCGATCCGGTCCATGTCATCCCAGGACAGGTCGGCAACTCCCATGGCTCTGACGTATTCGGGTGTCTGGAACAGGCCCGGGATGAGGGCCATTTGCCACTGTCTGATACTGAGCGCGGCGTCCTCGGTAGCAATGAATTCGACCTGTGTGGCAAGGGTTTGGGTGCCGTCCCACCACCCCTTCACTTTGCGCCGCTCCCGGTCTTTCCTTGCCAACTCCAGCAGATGACCGGCAGTTTCGGCGTCCGCGTCGTACAGCTCGCACAACGCCTTGATGTCCGGGTCCCGCATGGGCACCGAACCGCTCTCCATCTTGACGACCTTCGTCTGAGTCGCGCTCAGAGCATCGGAAGCCTCCTGCTGCTTCTTGCCCGCCGCGACGCGCAGCTTGTACAGCTCTCCGCCCAACTTGCGGCCCAGCACGGTGGAAACTCGGCTTCCGCCCGTCCATCCAGGGGCTGCCCTCATGTCACCCTCCTCTTCGCCTCGCTCACAGTGTGTCAGCGCCTCGGCCGACATGAGGCGCCATCACCCTTACGGGGAATAAATTCCCCGAATCCTTGAGTTTCGAGCATATCGACGGCTACGTTCAGTACGCAACCGCTCGCACAGCGGCGCCACTTGGTGGAAGTGCACCGTCCTGCCCTGCGCCCAGCGCAGTCGTACGCACGGCATCGCCACCGCCACGCGCACCCCGTACGGGCAAGGCCACTACCGGCACCGGTTCCCAACCGCCGTCCCGACCGACCGCCGTTCCCCGACCGCACACGGAGGTGCGCGTCCATGACCTCAGCCCGGCAAACCCCCTCCCCCCCCAGCCGCAGGAACCGCCCCTGCGCGAGGACCGGTTCAACTACACGCCCGTCAGCGGCAGCGTGTCGCTGGCGCGGCACCGGACGGCGCGGCTCATCGCCGAGTGGGGGCATCCCGAACTCGCCTGGACCACCGCGCTCGTCGTCAGCGAACTCGGCACCAACGCCCTGCTGCACGGATGCCTGCGCGACCGGCTCTTCCAGGTCGCGATCGTGCTGCGGCCGGCCCTCTTCCGTATCGAGGTCAGCGATCCGCGCGGCGAGCGGTGGCCGACCCTGCGGGCCGCCGAGGACGCGGAGTGTTTCGGCCGGGGGCTGCCCCTGGTCGTGGAGGTCACCGACCGGTGGGGCGCCGAGCCACGGAGCATCGGGAAGACCGTCTACGCGGAGATCGACCTCCACCCCCGTCCGCAGCCCCAGCAACATCCGGAGCCCAAGCCCAAGCCCACCACCCGTCCCCCACGTTGACCGGCATCGTGGTCGACGAGAGGTTCTGGGGCATCGTCGCGCTCAGCATCAGCTTCACCGCCCTCGTGACCGGCATCCTCTACGCCGCCAACTGGCGCTCCGGACACCGGAGAGAGGAGGAGTCCGCCGCCCCGCTGCCGCCGCTACCCGTGGCGCCGGAGGTCACGTACTCCTATACCTGCCACTGCCACCGCAACCCCGTCCACGTCACCGTCCCGGCCCACCGGATTCCCCGTATATGCGGACGCGGAAAGTGGCTGCCCTGACGTCGCCGCCGTCACAGTCGCCGCCGTCACAGTCGCCGTCGCCGGGCCCGAGGCACGGAACGTGCGCCGGTACGCGGACGGGGCGACCCCCGCCTCCGCCGCCAGGTGCCGTCGCAGCGAGGTGGCGGTGGCGAAGCCGACCTCGTGGGCGACCCGTTCCACCGGCAGGTCGCTGGACTCCAGCAGGTGCCGCGCCCGCCGCAGCCGCTGCTGGGTCAGCCAGCGGCCGGGGCTCAGACCGGTCTCCTCGCCGAAGCGCCGGGCGAAAGTACGGGTGCTCATCGCCGCGTGCGCGGCCAACTCGTCCAGCGAAAGCGGCAGTTCCAGCCGCCGCAACGCCCAGTCGCGGGTCGGGCCGGTGCCGGTGCCGCTCGTCGGTGGCACCGGCCGTTCGATGTACTGCGCCTGCCCGCCGTCCCGGTACGGCGGCACGACGCAGCGGCGGGCGACCTGATTGGCCACCTCGCTGCCGTGGTCCCGGCGCACCAGGTGCAGGCAGACGTCGACACCGCTCGCCCCGCCCGCGGACGTCAGCACGTCGCCGTGGTCGACGAAGAGCACGTCGGCGTCGAGGTCGACCCGGGGGAACAGTTCCTGGAAGTAGTCGGTGAGCGCCCAGTGCGTGGTGGCCCGGCGCCCGTCCAGGAGACCGGCGGCGGCCAGCAGAAAGGCGCCGGTGCAGATGGACACCAGACGGGTGCCGGGGCGGACCCGCGCCAGAGCGGCGAGGACCCGCGGGTCCGGGGCGGCGGCCGAGGCCCGGGAGATCCCGTACGGCGGAATGACCACGGTGTCCGCCTCGGCCAGCACCTCGGGACCGTGCCCGGGGGTGACGATCAGGTCCGAGTCGGTACGCACGGGCTGCCCGTCCACGCTCGCGGACAGCACCTCGTAGCGGCCGTCCGCGGACCCCAGGACCCGGTTGGGGATGCCGAGTTCGAAGGCATAGACGCCGTCGAGGGCGAGGACGACGACCTTGTGGGCGCCGGGCCGCGGGGCCGGGCACAGCAGGTGGTCGTCCGGTTCGGCCGCGCGGCGGGTGACAGGGTCAACGGGCATGGCAAGAATGTATCGGAGGATGACCTTCTTGCCATAGCTCCGGACGGGACCGTACGACCAGGATCAAGGCATGACTTCAACGGACACCCCTGACACCGACCCTGACGCCACCCCTGACGCCACTCCTGACACCACCCCTGACATCACCCCCGACAGCCGCAACTCCCCGAGTCCCGCAGCCCCCGTCATGCTCGCCCTGCACCAGACGGCCCTCGGCGGCCCCGAGGTCCTGCGGCTCACCGAGCTTCCCCGGCCCGCGCCCGGCCCCGGCCAGATCCTCGTCGCCGTACACGCCGCCGGGCTCAACCCCACGGACTTCAAGCACCGCGCCCTGAGCCTCTTCCTGCCGCCCCCGCCGCTCACCCTCGGCTGGGACGTCTCCGGCACCGTGGTGGAGACCGGCATGGGCGTCACCCTCTTCCAGCCCGGTGACGAGGTGTTCGGCATGCTGCCCTACCCGTACGGGGCCGGTTCCCACGCCGAGTACGTGACCGGCCCCGCCCGCGCCTTCGCCGCCAAGCCCGCCGGGATCGACCACGTCGAGGCGGCCGCCCTGCCGCTGGCCGCGCTCACCGCCTGGCAGGCCCTCGTCGACACCGCGGGCCTCCGGTCCGGGCAGCGGGTGCTGATCCACGCCGCGGCCGGCGGTGTCGGTCATCTCGCCGTACAGATCGCCAAGGAGCTAGGCGCGCACGTCACCGGGACGGCGAGCGCCCCCAAGCACGACTTCCTGCGCGAGCTGGGCGCCGATGTCTGCGTCGACCACCGCTCCGAGGACTTCACCGACACCGACGAGCGTTACGACGTCGTCCTCGACGCCCTCGGTGGGGAAACCGCCACCCGTTCCGTGAGCGTGCTCCGCCCCGGCGGCATCGTCGTCTCCCTGCTGGCGGCCGCGGCGGACACCCCGGCCGCGGCGGAGAAGGCCCAGGTCCGCGCGGTCGGCCTGCTCGTCGAGCACGACCAGGCCGGGATGCGCGCCATCGCCGACCTCGTCGAGCGGGGCAGGCTCCGCGCCCACGTCTCCGGTACCTTCCCCCTCGCCGAAGGCGCTCGGGCCCACGTCCAGGGGGAGACGGGGCGTACCACGGGCAAGCTGGTCATCACCGTGCGCTGAGTCCGTGCGCTGAGGCGGGGTGACTCACGGGGTGACTCACGAGATGGCTCAGGGGCCCGGCCCCGGTCCGAACGCCTGAGAGACGCGAAAGTGCGGGCCCCCGAACCACCGGGGACCCGCACCTTCACACTCGTAACCGCCAGGCTCCCGCGGCCGCGACCGCGACAGCGACAGCTCTCGCTATCGACGGCTCTCGCGACCGCGACCGCTGAGCCAGCCGCTACGCCAGCAGCGCCGGGATCGTTCCCTCGTGCGCGTCCTTCAGCTCGCTCAGCGGGATCGAGAACTCGCCCTGCACCTCGACCGTTTCGCCGTCCACCACACCGATCCGCGCCACCGGCAGACCACGCGCGCCGCACATGTCCGTGAAGCGCAGCTCCTCGCTCCTCGGCACCGCGACGACCGCGCGGCCCGCCGACTCGCTCAGCAGGAAGGTGAACGCGTCCAGCCCGTCCGGGACGACCAGCCGCGCGCCGTGCCCGCCGCGCAGGCAGGACTCCGTCACCGCCTGGACGAGGCCGCCGTCGCTCAGGTCGTGCGCCGCGTCGATCATGCCGTCGCGGGAGGCGGAGATGAGGATCTCGGCGAGCAGCTTCTCGCGGTCCAGGTCCACCGCCGGGGGCAGCCCGCCGAGGTGGTCGTGGACGACCTGGGACCAGGCCGAGCCGCCGAACTCCTCGCGCGTCTCGCCCAGCAGGTACAGCAGCTGGCCCTCCTCCGCGAAGGCGATCGGCGTACGGCGGTTGACGTCGTCGATCACGCCGAGCACGGCCACGACCGGCGTCGGGTGGATCGCCGTCTCGCCGGTCTGGTTGTACAGGGACACGTTGCCGCCGGTCACCGGGGTGCCGAGCTGGAGGCAGCCGTCGGCCAGGCCGCGCGTCGCCTCGGCGAACTGCCACATGACCGCCGGGTCCTCGGGCGAGCCGAAGTTGAGGCAGTCGGAGATGGCGAGCGGCTTGGCGCCGGAGGCGGCGACGTTGCGGTACGCCTCGGCCAGCGCGAGCTGCGCGCCCGTGTACGGGTCGAGCTTCGCGTACCGGCCGTTGCCGTCGGTCGCCATGGCCACGCCGAGGTTGGTCTCCTCGTCGATGCGGACCATGCCGGCGTCCTCGGGCTGCGCGAGCACCGTGTTGCCCTGCACGAAGCGGTCGTACTGGTCGGTGATCCACGCCTTCGACGCCTGGTTCGGGGAGGACACCAGCGCCAGCACCTGTTCCCGCAGCTCGGCCGAAGTGGCCGGGCGGGGCAGCTTGTTGGCGTCATCGGCCTGGAGGGCGTCCTGCCACTCCGGGCGCGCGTAGGGACGCTCGTACACCGGGCCGTCGTGGGCGACCGAGCGCGGCGGTACGTCCACGATCTGCTCGCCGTGCCAGAAGATCTCCAGCCGCTCGCCCTCGGTCACCTCACCGATGACGGTGGCGATGACGTCCCACTTCTCGCAGATCTCCATGAAGCGGTCGACGTTCCCCGGCTCCACGACGGCGCACATGCGCTCCTGCGACTCGCTCATGAGGATTTCCTCGGGCGAGAGGGTCGCGTCGCGCAGCGGTACGGTGTCCAGCTCGACCCGCATACCGCCCGAACCGGCGCTCGCCAGCTCGCTGGTGGCGCAGGACAGCCCGGCGCCGCCGAGGTCCTGGATGCCCGCGACGAGCTTCTCCGCGAAGATCTCCAGGGTGCACTCGATGAGGAGCTTCTCCTGGAACGGGTCGCCGACCTGGACGGCGGGGCGCTTGGCCGGACCGGTCGACTCGAAGGTCTCGGACGCCAGGACCGAGACGCCGCCGATGCCGTCGCCGCCCGTGCGGGCGCCGTACAGGATCACCTTGTTGCCGGGGCCGGACGCCTGCGCGAGGTGGATGTCCTCGTGCCGCATGACGCCGATACAGCCCGCGTTGACCAGCGGGTTGCCCTGGTAACAGGGGTCGAAGACGACCTCGCCGCCGATGTTCGGCAGGCCCAGGCAGTTGCCGTAGCCGCCGACGCCCGCGACGACGCCCGGCAGCACGCGCCGGGTGTCGGGGTGGTCGGCCGCGCCGAAGCGCAGCGGGTCCACGACGGCGACCGGGCGGGCGCCCATGGCGAGGATGTCGCGGACGATGCCGCCGACGCCGGTGGCCGCGCCCTGGTAGGGCTCGATGTAGGAGGGGTGGTTGTGCGACTCGACCTTGAAGGTCACCGCGTACCCCTGGCCGACGTCCACGACGCCCGCGTTCTCGCCGATGCCGACGAGCATGGCGTCGTTGGCCGGCACCTTCTCGCCGAACTGCCGCAGATGCACCTTGCTGCTCTTGTACGAGCAGTGCTCGGACCACATGACCGAGTACATGGCCAGCTCGGCGCCGGTGGGACGGCGGCCCAGGATCTCGCGGACGCGCGCGTACTCGTCCTCCTTGAGGCCGAGTTCCTTCCAGGGCTGCTCGGTGTCCGGGGTGCCGGTCGCGTGCTTGACCGTGTCGAGGTTCTTGATGGTCATGAGGCGCTTACCAGCTTCTTCAGGATCGAGGTGAAGAATCCGAGGCCGTCGGTACGGCCCGTACCGATCAGCGGCTCCACGGCGTGTTCGGGGTGCGGCATCAGGCCGACGACATTGCCCGCCGCGTTGGTGACACCGGCGATGTCGCGCAGCGAGCCGTTGGGGTTGCCGTCCAGGTAGCGGAAGGCGACGCGGCCCTCGGCCTCCAGCTCGTCGAGGGTGCGCGCGTCGGCCACGTACCGGCCGTCGATGTTCTTGAGGGGTACGGAGATTTCCTGGCCCGCCGCGTAATCGGCGGTCCAGGCGGTGTCCGCGTTCTCCACGCGAAGTTTCTGATCGCGGCAGATGAAGTGCAGATGGTTGTTCCGCAGCATCGCGCCGGGGAGGAGATGCGACTCGGTGAGGATCTGGAAACCGTTGCAGATCCCGAGGACCGGCATACCGGCCTTCGCCTGCTCGATGATCGTTTCCATCACCGGCGAGAAGCGGGAGATGGCGCCCGCCCGCAGATAATCGCCGTAACTGAAACCGCCGGCCAGGACCACGGCGTCGACCTGCTTGAGATCCTTGTCGCGGTGCCACAGCTGTACGGGCTCGGCCCCGGCGATCCGGGCGGCGCGCAGGCTGTCCTGGTCGTCCAGGGTGCCGGGGAAAGTGACGACTCCGATACGAGAAGTCACTTCGACTCCTCGACCTTCACGACGAAGTCCTCGATCACGGTGTTGGCGAGAAAGGTTTCGGCCATCTCGTGGATACGGGCGAGAGCGGCCTCGTCGACCGGCCCCGCCACCTCCAGCTCGAAGCGCTTCCCCTGACGGACGTCGGCGATGGACTCGAAGCCCAGGCGAGGCAGTGCGCGCTGCACGGCCTGTCCCTGCGGGTCGAGGATCTCCGGCTTGAGCATGACGTCGACTACGACGCGTGCCACTGGCACTCCCGGTGGTGTGGTGCGGCTGGTTCTCGCTGCTGCGCTCTGCGGCGTTGCAGGTGCGGCTGCTGCGGCGTGCTTGCTGCGTTTGCTGCTGCGTACTTGCTGCGTTCCGCGGGGAATCCCGCAGACCCCCCGAGGTACCTCAGCGTACCCGCCCGAAAAATCTACGCGAGTAGATATGTTCCGGCGGACACCAGGAAAAATCCAGGAAAAAAACTCGCGCACCCCATTGCCGCGTGACACGCTGATGCAATTGGCTGGGCTTCACAATATGACGTCCACCGCTGTACAAAGGAATACAGCGGAAAACAGTATTGCCCCATAACAGCCGGAAGGCCGGTATCGCCGCACGTCAGCGCGGATCCCGTACGTCCTCGTACATCTCGGATCCGGCACATGTCGGGCACGGCGGTACCGCAAGAAAGGACCGATATCCGTGGCGCAGCGTGTTGTGGTCACACTCTCCGACGACATCGAGGGTGGAGAAGCGTCGGAAACGGTCACCTTCGGACTGGACGGGAACTCGTACGAGATCGACCTCAATCCCGTCAACGCGAAGAAACTGCGGAAGGCCCTCGCCCCGTTCATGGCGGCAGGCCGAAAGCAGACAAATGCCAGCAAGCACGGCAAGATCCGCACAACCTACCGGCACACCGCCCTCGCCCCCGACGCGGCGGCGGTCCGCGCCTGGGCGCAGGCGCACAAGCTGGAGGTGCCGGCCAGGGGCCGGATCCCCAAGCGGGTCTACGAGGCGTTCCGCGAGGCCAGTTGAGCCGATGGAGGGCTCCGGGAGACGGTCGGGGGGCGGTCGGGCCGGGCAGCCGGGACGGCGGCCGGAGGCGGTCGGGGGTGGTCGAGCGACGCGGTCCGCAGCCGAGTTGCCAACCACCCCCATTGATCCGCTAGAGTTTGGAACACGCCGAGGGGCAAGGCCGAAAAGCCAAAACCCGGGCAGCGTGCGGGTGTAGTTCAGTAGTAGAACGCCCCCTTTCCAAGGGGGAGGCGCAGTGTGCAATTCCTGTCACCCGCTCTACATCGCTCTCCGGTCCGAATGGATCAGGTAGAGTGGTGCCGCATCGTTCAGACGATGCAGTGCGGACGTAGCTCAGTTGGTAGAGCGCAACCTTGCCAAGGTTGAGGTCGCCAGTTCGAACCTGGTCGTCCGCTCAGAGAGAGAAGGCCCCGGTCCACTGGACCGGGGCCTTCTTCGTGCTCGGTCTTCGTGCTCGGTCCTCGGTGCGGTGTTACGAGGCAGATCACTCCCAAGACGCGACACTCCCGATGACAAATGTCATCGCGGGCGATGACAGCCCGCACTGCCTCACCGCCCCTCCCGCCGGAAGGCTGGAGGCATGACTCAGACAACGGGCGGCCAGGTAATCGATGTCGACGGGCTGCGGCGCGGCTACGCCGGTGGCTACACGGCGGTGGACGGCATCTCGTTCTCCGTGGCGCGCGGCGAGCTGTTCGCGCTCCTCGGCACGAACGGCGCGGGCAAGACCTCCACCGTCGAAGTGCTGGAGGGCCTCGCCAGTCCCGACGGCGGCGCGGTACGGGTGCTGGGCCACGACCCGTACCGCGAGCGGGCCGTCGTACGCCCCCGGGTGGGCGTGATGCTCCAGGAGGGCGGCTTCCCCTCCGATCTGACGGTCGCCGAGACCGTACGGATGTGCGCGGGGTGCACCAGCGGCGCCCGGCCGACCGACGAGGCGCTCGGCCTGGTCGGGCTCACCAAGCGGGCCGGAGTACGGGTCAAGCAGCTCTCCGGGGGCGAACGGCGGCGCCTCGACCTGGCGCTCGCGCTCCTCGGCCGGCCCGAGGTGCTCTTCCTCGACGAGCCGACGACGGGTCTGGACGCCGAAGGCCGCCGCGACACCTGGGAGTTGGTGCGCGAACTACGGAACGAGGGGACCACCGTGCTGCTGACCACGCACTACCTGGAAGAGGCCGAGTCGCTCGCCGACCGGCTGGCGATCATGGACCAGGGCCGGATCGTGGCGTCCGGGACGCCGTCGGAGGTGACCGCGAGCCGACCGGGCCGCATCCGCTTCGCGCTTCCCGAGGATGTCCCCGCCGGGCGGCTGCCGCTCTCGCTGCGGGCGGGGGCGGACGGCAGGCGGGTCGAGATCCGTACCCATCAGGTCCAGCGGGATCTGGGTGAACTCCTGCGGTGGGCCGCGGAGTCCGGGGTGGAACTGGAGGCGCTGGACGCGCGGTCGGCGACGCTCGAAGAGGCGTTCCTCGACATCGCGGCACGGAGCGGAGAGACGGTGGGAGCCCGATGAGTACGACAGAGGCCCGCGTCGGCGGGACCGCCAGGACCGACGGCGGAGCCAGCACCCCGCTCGGCCGGCTGAAGGCGCTCGGGCAGGCCGAGTACACGCTGCTCATCAGGAACAGGACGGCGCTGTTCGCCGGGCTGCTCGTGCCCGTCGCGATGATCGGCGCCATCAAGACGTCGATCGGGCAGGTCGACCTCGGCGGGACCGGGCTCAGCACCATCGAGGTGGCGATGGTCGGCAGCATCGGCATGGTGCTGGTCATGGCCGTCTACGCCAACCTCGCCTCCGCGTACACGTCCCGGCGCGAGGACCTGGTGCTCAAGCGGCTCCGTACGGTCGAGGCCGCCGACCACGAGATCCTCGCCGGTACCGCGCTGCCCGCCGTCGCGCTCGCCTTCGTACAGGCCGCCGTGATGATCGCGGGCGGGGTCGCGCTCCTCGACGTACGGGCGCCCCGGCAGCCGCTGCTGCTGGTCGCCGGGCTGCTGGCCGGTCTGGTGCTGCTGGCCATGCTGGGGGCGGTGACCTCGGCCTTCACCCGTACCGTGGAGAGCGCCCAGCTCACCACCATGCCGCTGTTCCTGCTGTCGGTGATGGGATCGGGGCTCTTCGTCCCGCTGGACATCTTCCCCGACCGGGTGGCGGCGGTCTGCGAGCTGCTGCCGATGACCGGGGTCATGACCCTGATCAGGGCGGGCTGGCTGGGCGGGATCGAGGGGCTCGAGGTGCTGCGGGCGGGTCTGACGGCCCTGGTCTGGATCGCGCTCGCCCTGTTTGCTGTACGGAAGTGGTTCCGCTGGGAGCCCAGGCGGTAGGCAGGCGAGCGGCACGGCAACGGCACGGCAAACGGCGCGTGGAAGGAAGGAGTGAGATGTCCGGACTGACGGACTGGTGGCACCGGAAGAGCAAGCCGGTGAAGGTCGAGCTGTACACCCGCTGGTCGTTCCACTCCTTCGTGGCCATGGAGATCGCGCTGTCCGGCATTCCCATGCTCCGCTCGGCCGTGCTGAACGGCGAGTGGCCGACCGGCCTCTGCCTGTTCCTGCTGGTCTGCGCGCACGCGGCACTCTGCGGTGTCATGTCGTCGCGAGCCCTGGACTGGCGGCTCGGCCGGGGCGAGCAGCCCGTACGGCTGGTCGTGGCCGTGGCGGCGCTGACCCTGGCGGGTCTCTTCGCCTTCCTCGCGCTGCGCTCGACCGGCACCGTCCTGTTCGACGGCGGCGCCATCTACCTGGTGACCGGCCTCGCGGGGTTCGGCACCGCGACGGCTTCCCTGGTCCTGCCCAGAGCGGCGCACACGCGATACGCCCTGCTCGGGGTGACGGCGGTCGTGTCGGCGGCCGGGCTGCTGCTCGGGCTGGCGACGCCCGAGATCATCGCCAACGCGGTGGGCATCCTCATCACCGGAGCGTTCTTCATCTTCGCGTACGGCTTCTCGGTCTGGCTGCTCAAAGCCGTCTGGGACCTCGACACGGCGCGTGAACTACAGACCCGCCTCGCGGTCGCCGAAGAACGCCTCCGGTTCGGCCGCGACATGCACGACGTCATGGGCAGGAACCTCGCGGTGATCGCGCTCAAGAGCGAACTGGCGGTCCAGCTCGCCGAGCGCGGCAGGCCGGAGGCCATCGCCCAGATGACCGAGGTGCAGCGGATCGCGCGGGAGTCACAGCGGGAGGTGCGGGACGTCGTGCGCGGCTACCGGGAGGCGGACCTCCACACCGAACTGGACGGCGCCCGCGGGGTCCTGGCGGCGGCCGGCATCGACTGCCGGATCGAGGAGGAGACCGCCGCTCCCCTGCCCGCCGAGGTGCAGTCGGCCCTGGGCTGGGTCGTGCGGGAGGCGACGACGAACGTACTGCGGCACGGGGACGCGCGGCGCTGCACCGTACGGCTGTCGGCGCCGGAGGGCGGCGGCGGGGCGGTGCTGACAGTGGAGAACGACGGGGTGCCGGACCCGGCCGACGGCGCACCTTCCCGGCACGGCTCCGGGCTCGCCGGGCTGCGGGAGCGGCTGGCGGCGCTGGACGGGACGCTGGAGGCGGGGGTGGCGGAGGACGGCTGCTTCCGGCTGACGGCACGGGTGCCGCTGCCCCGGGCCGCACCGACGACCGGCCGCACTGCGTCCACGCCTCGGTCCGTGTCGGCGACGGCGACGGCATCAGCGAAGGCATCAGCGACGGCGCATCGGTCCGTATCCGCTCTCAACGACGAGATGACGCCATGACCACATCACCATCACCATCGTCGCCATCACCTGTACGGGTTCTCCTCGCCGACGACGAGCACCTGATCCGGGGCGCGCTCGCCGCGCTGCTCGCCCTCGAAGACGATCTTCTGGTGGTCGCCGAGGCGGCCTCCGGGCCCGAGGCGCTCGCGATGGCGCTGGCGCACCGCCCCGATGTGGCCGTACTGGATCTCCAGATGCCGGGGGCGGACGGTGTGAAAGTCGCCACATCGCTCCGTACCGAACTGCCCGGCTGCCGGACGATGATCGTGACGAGCCACGGCAGACCCGGCCATCTGAAACGGGCGCTGGCGGCGGGCGTGCGGGGGTTCGTGCCCAAGACGGTCAGCGCGCGGCGGCTCGCCGAGATCATCCGCGCGGTGCACGCCGGAAGCCGTTTCATCGACCCGGAGTTGGCGGCGGACGCGATCTCCGCCGGGGACTCGCCGCTGACCGCGCGCGAGGCCGAGGTGCTGGAGCTGGCGGCTGACGGCGCGCCGATCGCGGAGATCGCGGAACGCGCCTCGCTGTCGCAGGGGACCGTACGGAACTACTTGTCGTCCGCCGCCTCCAAGCTGGGCGCCGAGAACCGGCACACGGCGGTGCGTCTCGCACAGCGCCGGGGTTGGGTATAGTTGGCGTCGCGCCACGGCGCATGCGGACGTAGCTCAGTTGGTAGAGCGCAACCTTGCCAAGGTTGAGGTCGCCAGTTCGAACCTGGTCGTCCGCTCAGAGAAAGAAGCCCCCGGTCCAGTGGACCGGGGGCTTCTTCGTGTCTGTCTCCAGTGACCCTCGTGTCTCTAGTGCCAGGGAGTGCCGGTGAGGAGTTCGTACGCCTCCACGTACTTCGCGCGCGTCGCGTCCACGATCTCCCGCGGCAGCGGGGGCGGCGGCTGCTCGCTCCGGCGGTCCCAGCCGGAGGCGGGCGAGGTCAGCCAGTCGCGTACGTACTGCTTGTCGTACGACGGCTGCGCGTGACCCGGCTCCCAGCTCGCGGCGGGCCAGAAGCGCGACGAGTCGGGGGTCAGCACCTCGTCGGCGATCACCAGCCGGTCGTTGCCATCGGCGTCGCGGTCGAAGCCGAACTCGAACTTCGTGTCGGCGAGGATGATCCCCCGCTCGCGCGCGATGTCCCGGGCCCTGCCGTACACGTCGAGGGTCGTCCGGCGCAGCAGGGCGGCCTCCTCCGTGCCGACCTGGTGGGCCACCACCTCGTACGACACGTTCTCGTCGTGGTCGCCGACGTCCGCCTTGGTGGCGGGGGTGAAGATCGGGGCGGGCAGCTCGGAGCCGTCCGTGAGCCCTTCGGGCAGCGCGAGACCGCAGACGGTGCGGGACTGCTCGTACTCCACGAGCCCCGAGCCCGTGAGGTAGCCGCGGGCCACGCACTCGACCGGGACCATCCGCAGCGAGCGGCAGACGAGGGTGCGGCCCGCCCAGTCGGCGGGAGCGCCGGCCGGGACGTCGGTGGAGATGACATGGTGCGGTACGAGGTCGGTGAGCTGGTCGAACCACCAGAGCGAGAGCTGGGTGAGGACCCGGCCCTTGTCGGGGATTTCGCTGGGCAGCACCCAGTCGTACGCGGACATGCGGTCGCTGGCGACCATCACGAGGTCGCCCGCCTCGTTGCGGTACAGATCGCGCACCTTGCCGGTGTGGATGTGCACCAGACCCGGCACCTGAAGGGGCTCGGGCTTTTCTACGAATCCGGACACGGTTCCTCCCCGTGGTTCTGTCCGATCTGAGAGATCGCGTCGATTCTCCCGTATGCCGGAAGTCCCAGCTCGCAGGGGTGGGGCGTGACTCGTTGTGCGGGGCTCCCCGAGGGCTGGGTGGCTGCTCGGGCCAGGGGCTCCTAAGGCGCGGGGGCGCTGGGTCAGTCGCGTTTGCAGATCCGGTCCAGCAGGTTGGCGGTCGCGCGCTGGATACGGGGGTCGACGTGGCCGGGGCGGTCCAGCGCCGGTGACCAGGCGAAGGTGCCCGAGGCGAAGACGAGGGCGCCGGAGGGGGCGCGGTAGAGGGAGGTCTCCTGGTGGCGCCGGACGTTCTCGCTGTCGCGGTAGGGGGAGTGCGCGAGCAGGATCCGGTCCTGGTGCTCGGGCAGCGCGGTACGCGGGAAGTAACGGTCCGCCTCCCCCGCGACCAGCCCTTCGATCTCGTCGCCCTCGGCGACGCCGGCGGCCTCCCAGAGCCAGTGGTCCACGTTCCGTACGACCATCGGGTACGGCTGGGGGACCCGGCCCGCGTACTGGATGCCGAGGAGCTGCTGCTCGGGCCGGTCCACCTCGCGCCAGAGGGCGGGGCGCGAGGAGGCGCGACCGGAGCCGCGCCCCGCGCCACGTCCTCCCGTACGCCCCGGCGCGCGGGCCGGAGCGCGGTGTTTGCGGCAGGTGAGGAGCCGGTCGGGGACGCCGGAGGCCGAGGGCGCCAACTCCACTTGCCAGTACATGGTGTTGGCGGAGAGGAAGACCAGGGAGGTGCCGTGGTCGCGCGCCTGCTCGACCGTACGGCGCATGGGGACGGACCAGTACTCGTCGTGGCCGGGGAAGATCAGGCCGCGGTAGCGGGTGGGGTCGACGCGGCCCGCGTGCAGGTCGCGGGCGTCGGCGTAGGCCAGGTCGTACCCGTAGCGCTCGGCCCAGCGGATGAAGTCGTAGGCGTGGCCGACGTGGAGGGGCAGGCCCGCGCCCGCGTAAGGACGGTCGAAGGAAACCGTCGTCGCGGCGTCCTGCTCGCCGAGGAGCCGGCCCTGCTCGTCCCAGGCGTGGTAGAGGCTGGCGCCGGTGTGGCCGTCCTCGGGGTAGAGGTTGTACGCCTGCCAGGTGATGTCGGGGAGCAGCAGAAGCAGATCGGCGGGGCGGCCGTCGCGGATGGTGAAGGGGACGTGGGAGCGGTAGCCGTCGGCCGTGGTGAGGACGGCCACGTGCGCGCCGAGCGCCCAGTGGTCCGGGATCTGGAGGCGCCAGGACTGCCACCAGTTGTGGCACGAGACCGTACGGTCGGCGGAGAGCGGCGGGGGCTGGACGATGCCGGAGATCCGGGGGCCTGTGCTGATCTTGCGGGCGCCCTCGCCGCCGTAGTGGCCGATCCGGTAGATGTCGACGGAGAACTCCTGGGGCGGATCGACGGTGATGTGGAAGTCGATCGCCTCGCCGGGCGCGACGGCGCCGCTGGAGGAGAAGCCCTTGATCTGACGGCGCACGTCATCGGCGGTACGGGGGCCACCGCTGCGTCCGGCGCTCAGGGTCGGATCCGCGTACCAGGGCACGAGTTTGCCCGTGTCGTCGAAGTAGTTCTCGCTGCCCCGCAGCCAGGGCAGCGGGCCCTGGCCGAAGGGGTCGCTCACCGCGTGCGCGAGAGCGCCCGATTCCCACCGCCGGATCTGGTCCGCCCCCATGGTGCGCCCCTCCTCCGAGCCCGCGCGCCCGCAGGTGGCACGGATGGTTCGATACAAGCGTCGTTCCGCGCGCGGGTGCGCCGGTCCGACGATCGTTTGGCCGACCGCCGACGCGTCCTGATGGCTGCGCGGAACTCCAGCACATCACACAACGCACGTGATCCGTCACCGTTCGTCGCGAATTGAAGTAAATGGAAGGCGATGATCCGGATGCGGGGTGGGATTTCGGGCGGTGGGGCAGCCGGGAGGCGCGGGCAAGTGCCGCTGGGTGTGGCGGGATTCACATCTTGGGGGGGCGGGGGGCGGGAGGGCGAGGCGGGAGGGCGGGGCGGGGTCAGACGAGCCGTACGGGCTTCTCCGGCCGGACTCCCAGCGACGCCAGCCAGGCGCGCAGCGGCTCGGCGTCGCCGTCCTCGACCAGGCTGAGGACCCGGGCGGGCAGCTCCGCGCGGCGTTCGCCGTCGATCAGCAGGGCCGGGCCGTCCAGCCAGTCGAGGCCGGGGGCGGCCCCGGCCGTGTCGACGGCGGAGCAGCAGACCATGGCCGTCACATGGTCGGCGAGCAGCTCGCGGCCGGTACGGGGCGGCTGGAGGGGGAAGAGGGGCAGCGGGTCGGCGCCCCAGAGCGCGAGGGAGTCGCCCGCGGCCTCGGCCGGGGTCGGCGGGGCCGACGCCTCCTCCCGGGCCAGCTCGGCGCTGATGCCGGCGGCCAGCGCGTCGCCGACCTCACCGCCGCCGCCCCCGGGTCCCGACCCGGATCCGGGTCGGGCGAGATGGTCCATGACGCGGGCCAGGTTGGGGCCCGGGGCGGGGGCGGGTTCCAGGAACTCCAGGGAATCCAGGGAGCCGGCGTGTGCGGCGGGGCCGACGGAGTCGGCGGACGCTCCGGAGCGGGCGGACCTGGCGGACCTGGCGGACCTGGCGGACCGGGTGGAGGGTCGTACCTCCATCCCGTCCAGGACGCGGTGCAGCCTGGCCGCTTCCGTACGCCACTTTCGGTCGACCACCTCTTCCGGATACTGCTGCCAGTCCACCGGGGACCAGTCGGGCCCGGCCTCGGCCGGGCCGCCGTGGAAGAGGCGGGCGGCGAGCAGCGAGGCCGCCTCGTCGACCGCGCCGGGTTCTTCGAGGAGATCGCAGGCGGGGCGCTCGCCGAGCCGGGAGGCGAAGCCCTCGGCCAGGCGGTCGCGGCGCGACAGCTCGGTGAGAGCGGAGACCACGCCGGCGTCCAGCCGGGAGGGCCAGCGGCCCATACGCCAGGCGGGCAGCGCGACCCGGGTCAGCAGCCGGTCCCATCCCGCGTAGGCCAGGCCCACCTGCTCCTGGGCGACGATCCGCAGGCCGTAGTCCACCTCCTGGGCGCGCTCGGAAGCGGCGGTCGCGACCCCGCGCTCCATCAGCGCGGCGTGCTCGCCGCACGCGCGCAGCAGGACCCGGGCGAGAAGCTCGGGCAGGGCGAGCACCGCGCGGCGTATCGGCCCGGCGCCGGGACGTGCCGTGACCGCGACCGCCGCGTCGAGGCCGCGCACGAAGCGACGGGCCGCGGCTATGTCCGGGTGCGCGGCCGGCCCCGTGCCGGCGACGACCGGGGCGAGCACGGCGCGCAGCTCGGCGACGCGCATCCACCACAGGAACGGCGAACCGATGACGAGGACGGGAGCGGCGGCGACGCCCCGGCCCGCCCCCTTGCCCCGGCCAGGGCCCTTGCCCCGGCGCCCGTCCCGGCCGCGGGCCGGTGCCGATACGGAGCGCGGCTTCGAGTGCCCCGGATGCGTACGGTCCTCCAGCCAGCTGTCGCAGTCCGGCGTCAGGGCTATCGCGGAGGGCACGGGCACATCGAGCCGCTCCGCGAGATCGCGGACCAGCCGGTAGAGATCGGGGGCGGCCTTCTCGGTCACCGGGACGGTGGGACTGAGCGCGGGCCGGGCCCGGGCGATCACGGCGGCCACGGCGGCGGTCAGCAGCAGCACGGCCACCGCGAGGGCCGTCACGCCCCAGCGCGCCGCGTCCCACCCCGGGCCCCGCAGATGCCCCGTACCCCCGCCGACGAGCAGCACCACGGCGGCGGCCGTGGGCAGCAGCGCCAGAGCCAGCGCCCTGCTGCGCACGCGCAGCACAGCGAGCGCCCGGACACGGGCGCCCTGCGCGCCCATACCCTCACCCATTCCGGAATCGGACATGGTGGACCTCACCCCCTCTGCCGTGCGGCTGCGTTTGCTCACTCCCCCACTGTGGCACCCGTCACTGACATCGCAATGCCGGTGGGCCAAGTGCCGGAACGCCTGCGCCGCACCCTAGTTGGGCCCCGGAGACCCGTCATCCGGATGGCCTATCCGTCACTCGATGGAATGGCTCTGGTCAAAGCTGCTGACGCGACGGCGCTCGGGCGATCCGAATTCGATGGCTCCGTATCCGGGGCGCGCGGAGATGGCGGCGACGGCGGGGACTGCGGCGACGGCCGCTGGAGGGGCCGGACATACGAATCCGGGCCGGGCGGTGACCGCCCGGCCCGGAGCCAGATCCTCTTGGTGGGTCGATTCGGCCGGGGTACAGCCGTGTTCGACCGGTTCGTTGCGGTTGCGGCTGCGGTTGCCGTTGCCGTTGCGGTTGCCGCCGCTGTCGCCGCTGCCGCTGCCCGGGGTCAGTCGCGCGCGGCCTCCGCCGCCGCGCGGGCGATGTCCGTACGGTGCTGGGAGCCCGCCAGGCGGATCCGGCCCAGCGCCGCGTACGCGCGCTCGCGGGCCCGCGTCAGGTCCGTACCCGTCGCCGTCACCGACAGCACCCGGCCGCCCGCGCTGACGACGGTGTCGCCGTCCAGCCGGGTGCCGGCGTGCAGGACGTACGCGTCGGGGGCATCCTGCGCCGCGACATCCGCCAGCCCCTCGATGGGGTCGCCGGTACGGGGGGTGTCCGGGTAGTTGTGCGAGGCGACGACCACGGTGACCGCGGCGTCGTCGCGCCAGTTCAGCGGGGGCAGGGCGGCGAGATCGCCCTGGGCGGCGGCCAGCAGGACACCGGCCAGCGGGGTCCTGAGCCGGGCCAGGACCACCTGGGTCTCCGGGTCTCCGAAGCGGGCGTTGAACTCGATGACCCGTACGCCCCGGCCGGTGATCGCGAGGCCCGCGTACAGCAGCCCGGAGAAGGGCGTGCCGCGGCGGCGCAGTTCGTCGACGGTGGGCTGGAGGACGCTGTCCATGACCTCGTCGACCAGCTTGGGGTCGGCCCACGGGAGCGGGGAGTACGCGCCCATGCCGCCGGTGTTGGGGCCCTCGTCGCCGTCGAGCGCGCGCTTGAAGTCCTGCGCGGGCTGGAGCGGGACGACGGTCTCGCCGTCGGTGATGGCGAAGAGGGAGACCTCGGGGCCGTCGAGGAACTCCTCGATGACGACGCGGCCGCAGGCGAGGGCGTGCGCGCGGGCGGCGGCGAGGTCGGGGGTCACGACGACGCCCTTGCCGGCGGCGAGCCCGTCGTCCTTGACGACGTAGGGCGGGCCGAAGGCGTCGAGGGCGTCGTCGATCTGCTCGGGGGTGGTGCAGACGTAGCTGCGGGCCGTCGGGACGTTGGCCGCCGCCATCACGTCCTTGGCGAACGCCTTGGAGCCCTCCAGCTCGGCCGCCTCCCGGGACGGGCCGAAGCAGGGGATGCCCGCGTCGCGTACGGCGTCGGCGACCCCGGCCACCAACGGCGCCTCCGGGCCGACGATGACGAGACCGGCCGCCAGCTCGGTGGCGAGGCGCGCCACGGCCGCGCCGTCCAGCGCGTCCACCGGGTGCAGCTCGGCCACCTCGGCGATCCCGGCGTTGCCGGGGGCGCAGTGCAGAGCGGTGACCTGGGGGTCGAGGGACAGAGAGCGGCACAGGGCGTGTTCGCGGGCGCCGCCGCCGATGACAAGGACCTTCACGGGAGGCAGCCTAGCCCGGACGGGGCGGCGCTCCGGCTACGGGCCTTGGAGGGGACGCCGAAACGCACCCCGTCACTCGTTCGTATATTCCTCCACCACGGTCGCTCCCAGTTCGCGCACGATGAGGTCGTGGCCGGAGAGCGCGGAGTCCACGAGGTCCGGATCGTCCTCTTCCGGGGTGTCGTCCTCCGGCGCCACCGAGTGGTGCTGCGGGCCGGACGGATTCGATCCGTGGTCCGACCGCGCCCCTTCCGAGCGTCCCGCCGCCGGGCCGTGGCCCCCGGCCCCGGCGGGCGCTCCGGAGCCGCCGGGCCCGGAGGCCGGGGAGCCCTGGCCGGAAGCGGCGCCGGAGGGCGCGAAATGCTGGCCGGAGCCCGCACCCGGTCCCTGGCCCGGCTGGGGGGCGGAAGGACGGCCGCCGCCGTAACCGCCACCGCCGCCGCCTCCGCCTCCGGTGCTGCCGGCCGCTCCGCCGGGGGCGCCGCCGCCGTAGCCGCCGTTGCCGCCCCCTGCGCCTCCGGCGCCGGCAGGGGCTCCGTACCCGCCGCCGTAACCGCCGCCTCCGGGGGCGCCGCCGCCACCGGCGCCCGGGGGCGGTGCGGTGCCGCCCGACGGGTCGACGATGGCCTCGATCTTCCACTGCACGTGGAACTGCTCGGAGAGGGCCTGCTTGAGCACCGCCTCGCTGCCGCTGCTCGTGAAGTTGTCCCGGGCGCCGGCGTTGATGAAGCCGACTTGCAGCGTCGTCCCGTCGAACCCCGCGACCTGCGCGTTCTGGCTGAGCAGGATCCAGGTGAAGCGGCGGCGGTTCTTCACGGCTTCCAGGATGTCGGGCCACATGTTCCGTACCTGGCCCGCGCCCTGCGCCATTCCGGGACTCGCGGCGGCGGGGCCGGGAGCTGCCCCCGGCGGCGGGGTGGCCGGCCCGGGGGCCGGGGCGGCGGCGGGCGGCCCGCTGGGCGCCGGGGCCGGTCCCTGCCCGGGGGTCGAAGCGGTGGGCCAGCCACCGGGCCGCCGGCCGGCCTCCCCCGGCGCCGTGGCACCGGGCCACGCGCCGGGCCGCTGGGGCTCGGCGGACGGGGCGGGGGCGGAGGCGGGCGCGGGCTCGGGGGCGGGGGCGGGGGCGGGGGCCTGCGGAACGGAAGCGGGAGGAGCTGCGACGGGGGCCTGTGCTGCCTGAGCGGCGGCCTGCGCGGCCTGAGCCGCCCGCGCCGCCTCGGCCGGTCCCGCCATGGAGGGCGCGGGCGGCGCCGCGGAAGCGTGCGCACCGGGCTCCGGTACGTATCCCATGGCGGGGGCGGGCGCCCCGGCCGAGAACGCGGCCCCGGCGGTCGCCGCGGTCGCCGCCGCACCCCGCTCCAGGCGATCGAGGCGCGCCTGGACGGAGCGCTCGTCGTCGAAGGCGGCGGGCAGCAGCACGCGCGCGCAGATCAGCTCCAGCTGAAGCCGGGGCGAGGTGGCGCCGCGCATCTCCGTCAGCCCGGTGTTGACGAGATCGGCCGCCCGGCTCAGCTCGGCCGCGCCGAACACCGAGGCCTGGGCGCTCATCCGCTCGACCACGTCGGCGGGGGCGTCGATCAGCCCCTTCTCCCCCGCGTCCGGCACGGCGGCCAGGATGACCAGGTCGCGCAGCCGCTCCAGGAGATCGGCGACGAAGCGCCGCGGATCGTTCCCGCCCTCGATCACCTGATCCACGATCTCGAACGCCGCGGCCCCGTCCCCCGCCGCGAACGCGTCCACGACCGCGTCCAGCAGCGAGCCGTCCGTATAACCGAGCAGCGCCGTCGCCATGGCGTACGTCACACCGTCACCGGCCGTACTGGCGAGCAACTGGTCCATCACGGACATCGAGTCACGCACGGACCCCGCGCCGGCCCGGACGACCAGCGGCAGCACCCCTTCCGCGATCGCCGTGCCCTCCTTCTCGCAGACCTCGGCGAGATAGTCGCGCAGCGTCCCCGGCGGAACGAGCCGGAAAGGATAGTGGTGCGTGCGCGACCGGATCGTGCCGATGACCTTCTCCGGCTCGGTCGTCGCGAAGATGAACTTGAGGTGCTCCGGCGGCTCCTCGACCACCTTCAGCAGGGCGTTGAACCCCGCCGAGGTGACCATGTGCGCCTCGTCGATGATGTAGATCTTGTAACGACTGCTGGCCGGCCCGAAGAACGCCTTCTCCCGCAGATCACGGGCGTCGTCCACGCCACCGTGCGAGGCCGCGTCGATCTCGATGACATCGATCGACCCCGGCCCGTTCCTGGCGAGGTCCTGACAGGACTGGCACTCCCCGCACGGCGTCGGCGTGGGCCCCTGCTCGCAGTTCAGACAGCGCGCGAGGATGCGCGCGCTGGTCGTCTTCCCACAGCCACGCGGCCCGCTGAACAGGTACGCGTGATTGACCCGGTTGTTCCGCAGGGCCTGCTGCAACGGGTCAGTGACATGCTCCTGCCCGATGACCTCGGCGAATGACTCGGGGCGATAACGGCGGTACAGCGCAAGGGACGACACACCTACGACGATATCGGCCCCCTCGGACATCGCGCCCGTAAGACCACCCCGGACCACCCCACAACGCAAGCGCCCCCCACGCACCCGCCAGAGCCAACCTACCCTTGCTGCCTTCCGGCCCTGGGGGAGTTCAGTCAGATAGCGCCACGTGAGGGGCTCCGCACACAGTACCCGATCCCCACCCGGGGAACGAGTTCGCGAGCACTCCCCCACGTCTTGTATTGTTTGCCCCGGAGGATTCGCCTAGTGGCCTAGGGCGCACGCTTGGAAAGCGTGTTGGGGGCAACCCCTCACGAGTTCGAATCTCGTATCCTCCGCCATTGCTCTCACCGGGCAATACGTCGAAGGCCCCCGCAGCTTGCTGCGGGGGCCTTCGACGTATTGGAACGGTACAGAATTCCAGATTTGGCTCAAACCGGGGCGAATCCACCTTTTCCGCCGTCGGCGAAGAGGAGGGTGGGTTCGGCCAGGATGTCGCGGCCGGCCTCGCTCTTGTAGATCTCGTCGACGCTGCCGAACCGTGCCTCGGAGTAGTCGAGTCCGACCAGCGCGGCGGCCTGCCGGACGGATGCCTCGTCGGGGCCCTCGATCTCGACGAACGTCGGGAGGTCCGGCCAGGTGTCGAAGTCGAAGGCGACCTCGCCCAGGCGCCACTCCTCGCGGTAGTTCTCCTGGTAGCGGACCTCGCGCATGCCGACGTTCCGGAGAATCTCGGCCATGGCGTGCAGGTCCGTGACCTCGGTCTCGATCTCCGTGGTGCCGTCGATCGTGGTGGCATCGGTGACCTGCTTGAGCGTGAGCGTCGAGCGCGTGCCCTCGTCACGCAGGCGTACCCAGGCACCTCCGTCGAGAGCGTCGTTCTCGAAGATCTTGCGGGTGAGGAGGGTGCGAGGGAATGCCTGAACCGCACCGAGCGCGGTCAGCCGGGCCTGGAGGTCGGCTACGTCGACGGCAAGGAACTTGGCCTCGTACTCGTGCTTCATGAGTCCTTCTTCTCCTGGCGATGGGCGGAGTCGGTTGTGTGAGCCGCGAGGAGCAGGCCCATACGGTGGGTGTGGTCGTGGAGCTGGCCGACGTGTGCCCGCTCGGTGAATTCGTTGGTCCGCAGGGTCAGCAGAACGTCCCAGTCGCCGATGAAGTGGCGTCTCAGCCTCTCCGGCGACGTGTAGTGCTCGATCAGGTAGTGGCGCTGCGTGACGGGCATCATGAACTCCGCGCCGAACAGGCCGCCCGGCCGCACCATCGCCTGCATGCGGCTGACGAACTCCCCCAGTGGACTATGGTGGTTGGCACTGTAATGCCAGGAGCAGCTCGTCCAGACGGCGTCGCAGAGTACGCCCAGGGGCTCGGCCTGGAGGAAGTCCTCCTCCACGACCTGCACACGGTCGTGGAGCGCTTGGAGCTTGAGGCGGTCGATGAGTCCCGTCGTGTGGGCGTTCTCGTCACCCGGAAGGTGGACGCTACCACCGTGCAGGGCGAGCGGGTCGCGTTCTACGGCGATGACGCGGTAGCCGGCGGCTGCGAGCGGCAGGACGAATCTGCCGTCGCTCGCACCGATGATCGCGATGGTGGCTCCGGGAGCGGCTCGTTCCTCAACGGCCGCGAGGAACTGGGGAAAGAACGTGAGGGTGTGTTCCCAGAGGCTCTGCGTCCGCACGGTGGTGAGCTCCTTGCGTGTCGGTGGCGAGGATCGCGCGACAGACTTCGTCGGGTACGAGCCCCGTGGTGTCGACGTGGTGCGTCGGGAACCGGTCGTAGGCGTGGGTGATCCTGTCTACGGCGTTCTCCGCGAGGACGTCCCAGCGGGAGACCGGCTTGTCCCGGTGAGCGAGGCGACGCCGACGCTCGTCCTCTGTACAGACCAAGAGGTACTGGACGGGCTGCGGCAGGTCGGAGGGCAGCGTGACGTCGAGGTCGACGCCGAAGGCTCGGTGGTTGGCGAGACAGCGGGCGAAGTAGCTTTCCACGACGACCGGATTGCCCGCGAGGAGATTGCTTCGTATCTCGTCGACCGCCGTCAGTAGCGCGGAGAGGTAGAAGCACATACGGGCTTCCGAGTTCGCCCGTACGTCCATCTCTCGTCGCAGGGGTTCGTAGAAGGGCGGCACGGTCGGGACCAGGCGGGCGCCGCAGGATGCCGCCAGCAGCGGTGCGACGGTCGACTTTCCCGTGCCACGAAGCCCTTCGAGGCTCTCGAACAGCGGAGCGTCAGGCACGGCTGTAGACCACGTTCGGCACCGCGAGGGTGAGTTCGTCGGTGGCCGACGGCCGGTGGACGATGTGGTCGGCGGCCTTGTCGTACCAGAAGGCGTGCGAGTCCTTGCCGACGGCCTTGCAGGACATGGTGAGCGCACCGCGCGGGTCGGCCTCGATCCGCTCGATCTCGACCGGGCCACCGGCGGGGGCACAGATCTCGGGGGCACCGTGCTCGGACAGATCCTCGTCCACGATCACCTCGACGACCAGCTCGGCCGCCTGGAGCTCTTCGCGGAGGCGGGCGTAGGCGGCGGCGTCGGTGACCAGGAGGTCCGGATGGGCGGCGGCGTTGCCGACGGGCCGGAGGCAGTGGAGCTTCAGCTGCCGTACGTCGAAGTGCTCCAGGGTGCGTGCCAGCGGCAGCACCTCGTCGACGTTGCGGGATGTGACCGTCATGGTCGCGCCCGTACGGACCCCGAGCCGTCTGGCGAGGTCGAGCGCGCTCAGCGCGCTCTGGTAGCTACCTGCCTTGCGGATGTGGTCGTTGGTCGAGCCGATGCCCTCCAGCGAGACCCGCAGCAGATCGAGGTACGGCGCGATCTCCGTCAGCCGGCGCTCGATCCGGTAGCCGTTGGTGCAGATCTCGACCCCCAGGCCGAGCTCCTGCTTGACGTGCCGGACGACCTGGGCGAGGTCCCTGTACACGAACGGTTCGCCGCCGAGCAGGGTGACGGCCCCAGCGCCGTACTGGTCGCGCATGAGGGTGATGAGGTTGATCGCCTCATCGGCGGTGAACGCGTCCGCGTGCTGAAGTCGCTTGCCGTGGAAGCAGTGCAGGCACTCGAAGTTGCAGCGGTAGAGCAGTTGCAGGTACAGCATCCGGATCCTGCGGATCCCGGTGATTTCCCCGATCACGTGGTCCTCCTTCGGCCAGTTGCCTGGTGGGAGACCCGATGGTGGCGGAGCTCACGGGGACCGCGTCACCGCGTATGCGGACGCGTCCAGGACGTCCTGGGACGTTTTCCCTGGGTCGTTCTCAGCGTGCTGCGAAGGACTCCAGGATCCGGAGGAGACTCGTGGTGTCCGTCAGATCCGTCAGCACTTCGGATGCGCCGGCGGAGGCCAGCTCTTCCGGGCTGTGGAGGCCCGAAGCGACCGCGATGATTCCAGAGCCCGCGGCCAGGGCCGCCTCGACATCACGCGGCGTATCCCCGACGAGTACGGCAGGAACGTCGTGGTGAACGCCTCGCAGGCGGTGGGCTCGTTCGCGGGCGACAGCCACCAGGTCCGGCCGCTGGAGAGCATCAGCACCGTAGGCGCCGACAGACAGATCCAGCAGGGGGTCGAGGCCGAAGGCGGACACCTTCACACAGGCGTTGGCCGCGATATTCCAGAACTGCAAGCGGCAGCCATCGCCTTCAACCGCGCCAACCGCTCCGCCATCCGAGCCGAGCACCGAGCCGCCGACGCCCTGCGTCAGGCCGGAAGGACGCTGCTGACCGCGCCCACCGGCAGGGACGGCGACTTCGTCGCCGCGGCGCTCGCCTCCGCCGTCTTCCTGCTCATCGCCCTCAGCGAGTGGCACGCCCAGCGCGGTCACGAGCAGCAGGCGGCAGCCGCCCAGCAGTCCCTCGTCCACCTTCGAGCCGCCCAACAGCATGCCGCCCGGCCGGCCCTCGCCCAGCTCGCCGCACGCGCCCCGAGTCCCCAGGCACGGGATCGGCTCGCCGCAGCCGTCCGAGCCATGATCCCCGAGCACGCGTACCGTATCCTCGCTGACCCGGCTTGGCCCGCGCTGTCCACCGCCCTCGCCCGGGCTGAGTCTGCTGGCACGCCGCCCCGCCAGACCTTGGCCGACCTGTCCCGGCAACGGGAACTCGACACTGCGGACCGACCGGCAGAAGTCCTGGTCTGGCACTTGCGGACCGCCACCGCCGAGCGAGTCAGCCAGCGAGCTCGGAGCGCGGCAACCCGTAGTGCTCGCAACAACCGTCTGACGACGGAGACGGGCGCACCTTCCGTTCCGGCCGTTCAACCCCAGCCGACGGACGTGAAACGCCTGCGTCCAGGTCACTGACGTGCACTTCCCCGTCCCAGAACAGCGTCTTCTCAACCTTCACGAACTACGAAAGGCGCTCGTGAGGCGGATCTTCACGAGCGCCCTTCTACTCGTCAGCCGGACGGGCTCGGGATCCGGCGGCCGAAGGAGCTGGCGAGATCGGTTGCTGTGCTGCCCCGGCAGCCGTCAGGGAAAGGCATCACCGACTGGCCAAAGCTGGGGAAGGCCGAGCACATCCTGGATGGGACAGGTTGGCATGTGCCTTTCGACCTGGGCGTCGTCGAGCTGTGCAGTAGCCCAGGAGGGCAGGACGGGGGCCGGAAGCGAGGCTGGATCCGAGCTGTGCCAGAGAACGGGGGTGTTCTTTGCCCAGGTCCACGGTGCTGGGTTGTCGACGGTGAGAACGCCGCTGACTTTTCCGTGGGCGTGATCATAGGTGGAGTTCCAATAGCCGTTGGATAGACGGCCGACGACCGGAGTTCCGGTGTGGACATACTCGACCGAGGCCCCATATAGCACTGTCTCGACATCTCGGTTCTCAGGAAAGAAAGCCGCGTGGCCCACCGCCACGATGAATGGCATCCCCAAGTCACCATACCTGCTCCCCTTCTTCTTGACCGCGTCGAGCACCCGATCCGACCCGGCATCGAGCCAGCTAATCGCGGGGTAAACCCCAATTGCCCTGGCTGCCGGGTCGTCTCGTCTTCCAGGACTTCGGGGTATCGCCTCGAATGACAGGCTCCAACCGGCTTCCTGCCAGGTATGCCTCGGCAGTGGCACTTTACGCTCGCAGTCTGCGATGACTTGGTCGGGGTCCAGGCTGCTGAGCCACTGCGCCAAGCCGTTCTTCAACCGCCTCTGCGAAGGCGCTGCCGCACCCATCGCGTGAATGGAGTACGACAGGAAGAAGTTGGGACTGGGCACATTATCGATGGCGTCGATCAACGGGGGTGGGATTTGTTCACCCATGTCAGCCAGGCGCTGGGCCGACCAGATCGCCTCGACGACGAATCGTTCACCCTCTCGACTAATAAGGAAATCGGGGTTCTTACCCGTAGTTCCGACACTATGCTCGATCGCCACCTTGCAGCCGGAGCCGATCAGCATTTCGTGCAGGTAGAGCTCCCACAACGCCGAGAAGACGTTCGTGCCAGAGTTACGGTCCAGCAGCCTACTACGCATGCCGGGGCGAGACTGGGCCGGAAAGTGCGACCACCACTCGTTGATCACATCCCTTACCTGATCCCAAAAAGGCCCGGCAATTCTCTCGAAGAACTCACTGTCCGGCTCCGCAGCTCGCTTTGGCGATGCATCCGTCCGGTTCCGGCTTACGTATACGGCCATTACACGGTCGCCTCTCCATTGGCTAATCCGAACTCACCGACGATGCTTGCCCCTGCCCGCAGCAATCATGAGCTGGTAAGGCAAATGACGTCATACGTGGGCGACTCGGCAGCGAAGCTGCTCACGGGTGCAACCTCTTCACCATGACCGCGTACACCGGGGAGTCAGCGAAGGGCTGCTGCTCACCCGCCTTCTCGTAGCCCCACGTCTCGTACAGGTCCTGAACCTTCGGGTGCGTCACGTCGACCAAGAGCACCGCAAGGTCTTCGCCGCGTTCCTTCAGCAGGGCTTCGTGGAGCCGCTCCGAGATCCCTTGCCTCCGCCACTGCGGGCGCACCATGACCTCGGAGACTGCGTAGGTCGCGGTGTAGCCGTTGCTCGGCGCGAACGCCGTGGAACGCCACCACTCACGGCCCGGCTGGAGCGGGGCGCCGTACGCGAAGCCGGTCGGCTCGTCACCGTCGAAGGCGACGACGCAGGTGAAGCCGTCCATTCCTGACCAGTGATCGACGAACCATGGGAACCGCTGGTTGAACTCGTAGTCCATCGCATCCGCGTAGGCGTCGGCATGCACATCGATCAGCAGCTGCTTGAAGCCCTCGGGGAGGCTTCCCTTTCCGTAGTGCCGCAGGTCGATCACCCTGGTCACGTTCGGCTCCATTCATCTCGCATGCGGTCTGCCCAGTCGCGGGCGTACGTCGTGGACGGCGCCAGCCGGAACAGGTCTCGGTGGAAGTCTCCGATCAGGGTGCGCATGCGCCCCGGCAGCGGAGCTCCCTCCATGATCGTGAAGACGGTGCCCGCGGTCGCCGTAGCCTGCTCGGGCTCGCCCTGGCGGAGTTGCGCCAGGGCGAGCTGGCAGGTGGCCAGCGCGCGGTTGCGCTGGAACTCCGCCGGGATCTTGGCCAGGGACCGGTGAGCCATCGCCTCGGCTTCGGCGGGCTCCCCGTTGTGGTTGAGGATGATCGCCGCGAGGTGGTTGAGTTCCGCCGGCCCGTAGAACGCGGTCCATCGAGGACGCTCGTCCTCGGCCGCCTTCCGGTAGTTCTCCTGCGCTGCGCCCAGGGACCGGCGAGCGGCCCGCAGGTCTCCCAGCGACGAGTGGGCGAGCGCGAGACGGACGCGGCCCATGGAGCCGAAGAACGGGTCTCTGCGGGCGGCTGGGGAGGCGTTGGCCGCCTGAGCTGCCGCGAGCTGTTCCGGCCAGTTCTTCCGCTGATAGGCAAGCATGGCCATGTTGACCCACACGCGCATGGCCGTGGGCGGGTCCTGGGAGAGGCCGGCGAACGTGGACGACTCGTGCAGGTACGTCCGGGCCTTGTCCAGGTCACGTAGGTCGATGCACGACCAGGCGGCGACGGTAGTGAACTCGGCCGCGAGGGCGTACAGGGCACGGCGTACACGTTCGCTGGCGTTCCGCTGCTGAAGCTCCAGCACCTTTGCGCGAGCTTCGAGGGCTGCGGTCGCCAGGGAGGCGTGCCCGCCTTGGCGGTCATCGGCCTCCACGAGCTGGTTCATGCCGGCCGATGCTCGGGCCACGTCCGTCATGCCGACCGACCGACGTTGCTTGACCACGGGAACGACTGCGGCTGCCGTCCCGGTGGTGAAAGCGATGAAGTCGCGACGCCGCACGGGGCCCTCCGGGGGGTGTTGCATGGAGCTGGGTGCGCTGAACCCTAAGTCCGCCACGGGGCAGCCGAACACACGCTCAAGTGCGGCGCAAGTGCGTCCGATTGGGCGTCGGCTTGATCCGTTGAGCAGGTTGCGCACCGTCCGGGAGGAGATGTCGCCAGGCCGACCGGTGATCTCCTGAAGCGCGGCGTTCAGGCGTGCCGCCAACTCCTCCTGCGTCAGACCGAGTTGATCAAGTCGGGCCTGAAGAACGAGATTACCTCCCATGCACCGAACGTAGTACCACCGTCACGCTCGCACCTCGGGTCTGTTGCGAAAGTGGATCTTGTTCGTTGATGATCACGTCCTGTGAGACGTGGGAATCTGACGAACGGCCAGTGGGCCCGGCTGGAGCCTCTGCTGCCGAGGGGCATCAAGCCGGGTCGGCCACAAGTATGGACGCGACGGCAGCTGATAGACGGCATACGGTGGCGGACCCGGACCGGTGCTCCCTGGCGGGACGTGCCCGAACGCTACGGGCCGTGGGATCGGGTCTATGACCTGTTCCGGCGCTGGCAACGGGACGGCACCTGGGCCGGCATCCTGACCCAGCTCCAGGCCGAGGCCGACGCGAAGGGTCTGATCACCTGGGACGTAAACGTCGACTCGACCGTCTGCCGGGCCCATCAGCACGCCGCCGGTGCGGCGAAAAAAGGGCTCTCCAGAAGGAACCGCCCGGCGGGATCTTCGTCGAGCCGGCCGACCACGGCCTCGGACGCTCCCGCGGCGGACTGACCAGCAAGATCCATCTCGCGGTCGAGCAGGGGCAGAAGCCCCTGTCCGTCGTGATCACGGCCGGGCAGCGGGGCGACTCCCCGCAGTTCGAGCCGGTCCTGGAAGCCATCCGGGTCCCCCGGCTGGGGCTGGGCAGGCCACGCAAGCGCCCGGACCGAGTCCGCGCCGACAAGGCGTACGACTCCCGTCGCAATCGCTCCTACCTGCGCAGACGCGGGATCAAGGCCACCATCCCGGTTCCGGCGGACCGGGTCCGTAACCGCCTCAAGCGCGGATCGCGCGGCGGACGGCCGCCGACGTTCGACAAGGACGACTACAAACAGCGGCACGCGGTCGAGTGCGGGATCAACCGCCTCAAGCGCCACCGGGCCGTCGCGACGAGGTACGACAAACTCGCCGTCCGCTACGAAGCGACGGTGCTGGTCGCAGCTATCAACGAATGGCTCTGACCTCCGTAAATGCTTCTGTGGCGCCAACTGTCGAGCAGTAGCGTGCCCTCATGGGGATCAGCGTTCAGGTTCGGACATTCACAGGCGCGGTCGAAGCCACGTGCGTACATCCATCCATCGCTGACCTGTGCAGACGAGCGGCGAGCCAGAACCTGCCCATGCTCGGATACGTCGATCCCCGCGACGACACCGTGTTCAACCGATCGCAGCTCAGAGTCCTCATCGTGGAACTCCGGGCCCTGGCGAACGGCTCAGCCGCCGAAGAAGTCGAGGCGGTGCACGAGATCCTTGCGCTGACCGCTCAAGTCAACCGCAAGGCCCACCGGTATCTCGTCTTCAACGGCGACTGACGACGCCACTTTCGCAACAGGCCCTAGCGCGGCACCTCCGGCTCAGCAACGTCTATTCGTCGACCTGCTCGGTTGCCGGGGCTGGAGCCAGTGGTAGGAAGTACTCCTCGGCGAGTTTCGCCAGGTGCAGCGGGAGCGGCCGGGCAAGCGGGTGGTACTCGTCGTGGAAGCGCAGCTGGTGGACGGCTGCCGCAATTACTGCGGGTCGTTCTGGCGTCGCGCCGGGGCTTCCCTCCGCAGCCAGAGCTGCCTCCGACAGACATCCCAGCACGGTGAGTTCCAATGCCTGTGGATTCCAGGCCGTAGCCGCAGGGCCGTGGGGCCAGTCCTTGTCGGGTACCAGTTTGCGTAGGTCGCGCCGCACCGTGCCTGCCGTCGGCGGTTTACCGACGGTGCTGACGAACACACGGTTGTCCGGGCTCGCCTCGCGGGCGGCCCAGAGGCCAGCGGAGAACCCTGGCGGCTCCTCGTCGGTCTCGCCGGGCGCATACCACTCGGGCGTCTCGCCGCGACTGTTGGCGTCCCGAATCAACACCGCACGCAAGCCGCCCCCATAGAGCGCGAGCCGCGTCAGCTGTTCCCCGTGCAAAGTCACCATGTCCCTGACCAGTTGTCCGTTGTTCAGGCCGGGCCATACCCCGCGTAGGTTGCCGCTGTTTACCAGGAGCAGGGTCGGCCGATCGCGTACTTGGTAGAGCAGTGACCTGACCTGGCGCTCGACCTCGTCACGCCGCTCATCCTGGGTGGAGAAGGCCCGGGCTGATCGGGTCTGCGTCGGGTGGTCCGACGTGAACTCGTCGGCAGCGAGGGCAAGCAATAGTTGGGCGTATGGGAGCCACTTTTTGCGGGTGTCGTCCCAGCCACACACCGGATGTACAGGATCGCGTGGCCGGATGCGGAGAGCAACCAAGCGCTGTCCCGCCTGTCGGGTCGGACCGTCTGCCTGGCACCGGACGTACCAGAGCGCCAGGTACTGAAGGCCATCCGCCAGCTTGTCGTCCAGCCGTTGGTCCGGCGGGACCACAGCACCGAGTTGGCGCATCCCGTCGGCTACGGCGGACTTTGCACGATGGGCCACGGCCCCGTCAGAGTCTTCCGGAACCACGATGAACTGGCTGACTCGACGGGCCACGGCGCAACCGAGCCGGAGTGCAGACTTGGGATCGGAGTCCCGGACTGGGAAGCGCTCGGGACCGAGCGTCTCCACGATCACCAGCCCTTCCGAGGCCGGTGGGGGGACGAAGTGGCCAGTCGTCCGTGCAGCGCGCTCCCGTACAGCCTGAGCGAGCGCCTGCGCTCGTTTGTGGCCGGACTTCCGGATGACCTCGAGTGGGGCGCCCAGGGTCCCGAGCGGACGGGTACGCAACCTGACTCGCAGTTCGCCGTCCTGCCACTCGTGTTCACCATCCACTCCGCAGGATCCGGCAGAGAGGCCCAGCCACTCACGAAGCGCCGCGACCAAAGCGTCCCGGGTCTCCTCGGTCTGCCAGAGTACGTCCACCAACAGCGGACGCCCGTCGAGGGTCGCGCGCACCGCGTCCCGGCGGGCTTGGATTCGGTTCCGGGCCCGCTTCTCCTGCTCCGCCTGGTCTTTAGTCGGGGAGGTGGGCAGCAGGACGGGCTTGGACTTCCGGTGCACGCGTTCAAGCTCAGGTACCCGGCGCAGGAAGGGGCCGATGCCTTCCTCGACCCAGTGGTCGAGCAGCGAGCGTTCCAACGGCATGAGCCCGGCGCCGACACCATGCCGCCCCATCGCGGTGCTGTGCAGGATGCCGGCCGCAACCCCGTTCTGTCCTTCGATCCACCCGACCGGTTCGGCAACCAGATCAGACGGCTTGGGGTAGGCGCGCGTCACGTCCAGTTCGGGCAGCAGGCCGACCAGACTCTGCCGACTCCAGGCGAGCATCCCGAGGCTGCGGTCGTAGGCAAGGGAATTGGCTGTGAGCCGTCGGCGCGGGCCGTGGACACCTGGCCACGGCAGCGGCGCGTCGAGCAGTACGGTCGCACCATGCCCTTCCGGCAGCCATACGGGCGATCCTGTGGCCCAGCGACGGGTCCCGTATGAGACATGCACGCGGAACCGTGGGGCGAAGGGCACCGTCTGAACGGTGACGGTCACCAGTCCTGAGTAGAACCATGTGCGTTTTCCCTTCGCGTACGACCGTGGTGGCCAGCTGACCAGCTCAACTCCTTGGTCGCGGGTGACCAGCCGGAAGGACAGGTCGACGCCGTTGAGGCGAAGTGGGGAGGAGGCAAGCCTGGCACCGATCCGCTCGGGCAGCAGTTGATAGAGCCTGCGGTCGGGTTGGGCGGTGCCGCCCGGAGAGTGATCCGCAGCCGTGAGGTCCACCGACTCAGTGCGCCACTGCGGGGTGTGGTCGTCGATCAGTGCAAGGGCCCGGTCGAGGGCTGCCCGGTGGTCGGCCATGCGCTCAGGGTCGGGATCGGTGCCGGGCGGCAGGGTCATCACCCAGGAGGCCAGCAGCGGAGAGATCAGCTCCGCGGGCATCTCCTCGGACGCATAGAACCACGGGACCTCGGCGTTGCTGCCGGCCCCCCTGCCCGTGGCCACCAGGCCCGGAGCGGTGGCTCGGAGTAGGTCGTTGAGCTTGCTGATCGGCAAGGCCGCCGGCTGTTCCCGGCGGCGCCATCGTCGCCGGTAGAGATCCATGAACTCGGCCCGCCACTCTTCGGGGAAGCTGATGACCCGGTACTGCTCAGCCCAGGGTTCCCTGTCCACATCCGGTTCATAGGCTGTGGTACTGATCAGGTGATACACGCGGTGTTCCTTTCATTGAGGGATGGATGGAGGCAGCGGTCGAGGGCTGTCCACATCGGGCGGTAGAGCGCCCGGACGATGTGACGATCGTCGGCAGGCACGTCGGCCCCGGGGGTGAAGTAGGGCTCAAGGACGGAGTGGATGCTGTGCAGGAGGCTGCTCTTGGGAGTGTCCGGTTCCTGGGACGCCCCTCCAGCGGCCAGATGAGGGGAGAATGCGGCGTCGACAAAGGCGACCCTGGTAGGCACCGCACCACGCACGGAACGGCCGATCACCTGCCAGATCAGTACGAGCAGGTCCCAGGTGATCGCTTCCCGGTCATCTCCGAGGGAACTCCATGCCATGCTCCGGGCGAGCACCCGGTACCACTGAGATCGAGCGAGATCCCTGACCTTGCGGGCACCGAGACCGAGGCTGGGCTCACTTCGTACCCATTCGTCGAACGCCCCGCCCCTCATGGCCCGCACAATCCAGTCGTTGATCGCGTGTACCGCGAGGCCGAGGTCGTCGGGGCGCGGGTTGGGTCGGGCGAGGAAGTAGATCGACCCGATCGCGGCGTGCTCGCGGTCTAGGTCGAGGATGTTGTGTCCGCGCTCGACAGCTAGTAGCGGCGCCACCAGGATCTCGGCGCGGGTACTGGCCAGCGTCTCGACGTCGCCACGGCGCAGGATGGGCGCGTGGTGCTCGTCGCCCTCCCCCAAAACGCCGGCCTCGAGATCGTCGTCCGACACCAGCCGGCGGACCCTGTCCTTCCACCGCCTATTGAGGGTGTGCAGGGTGTCCGCCACGACTTTGGATTCCTCATAGCTGCCGACGAGCAGCAGGATGTGGCGGCGGCTCTCCGGAAGGCGCTGTAACTCCTCCCGGAGACGGCTGATTCCGGCGTCTTCGTCGCCGAGGGCGACGGTCATCCGGCGCAGGATCTCCTGCCGTTGATCTAGTGGCTCGCCGGAGAGTCGCTGCGCCTCGTACTGTCCATCGCAGGTACAGCCCGCGCGGCATCCGCAGCCGCTGCGGATGAACTCGAAGCGAAACTGACTCTGTTCGGCGATCCGGTCCAGGTCCTCCGGGCCTGGCTCGATGATCACGCCTATGTCCACCGGAATGTGATAGCGGCTGGACTTGCCTGCCCAACTGCTACCCGACATCAACAGGACGTTGGTACCGGGGCGACCATCCACCGTCGGCAGGTCGGGCATCTCCCGAAGTAGTTCCCGGCCGACCCCGCTGCACCGGAAGAACCTCAGTTCCCCGGTGCGCACTCCACCGTGATCCGGGCTGTCCATCAGGAACTGGAAGCCGATCACATTGCCCATCGGTGCCTCGGGCACCATGGGTCCGTAGTCGAGCGGCCTGCGGTACATCTCGTTGAAACCCAGGTTGAGCGCTGACGCGACACGCGGCCACATGGCGTTGATCAGGGCAAGTCTGGGCTCCAGGGCGCTGAGGAGCATGGTGAACTCGAAGCGGGTCACGAGCAGCTTGAGCCAGTCGTCAGAGTTCTCCGGAAGGGGTTCCTTCTTCAGCCGCCTGGCCTTCTTGCGGCTCTTTCCAGGAGGCTGCGGCGGCCGGGGCCGCTCGGCGGCCGCGAGGTGGCGCAGCTCCTCGTACTGCTCAGAGGCTTCGGCCGTGGGCTCCAGCAGCGGATCGAGGGCGAAAAGGCGGCATACCATCCCCTCCAGCCGCTCGCGGGTTGTTTCGCGCCGGTTGGTGTGCAGGAGTTCGCCCAGCAAGGCGGTGAGTTCCACGCCATCCTCGGTGTATCGCTGCCGGTCGCCGAACGGATTCTCCCGGAAGGCGTCGAGGATCTCGGTGAGTCGAAGCCGCGGAGCCCGGTGCCGATGTCCGACCGCGGGTCCCAATGCCTCGGCCGGCGTCCCCTCACGATCTTCCGGGAGCGGATACCGCTCCTCCATCAAGCGGAGTTGGAGCGTCCACGCGCTGAAGTACCCAGTTCTGACCCAGTTCCGCAGTTCCACATCGCGGACGAGCATGGCCACCAGGCGGTCGGCGGCGGTCTGCGTGGTGTTGACGGCCGCCGACCAGTTCTCCACGTCGCGGTCGGACAACTGGATCCCGCCGGCACCGGCCAACTCACGGATACGGTGCTGGTTGACATCGTGCAGGAAGGACCGTGTGTCGGAGCCACCGCCGATCAGCGGGATGGCCGGCGCGAACATCCGGTCCAACTGCATCTGGACCCGGTCCGCCTCATCGATGATCACCAGGTCACTGCGCCGACAGGCGAGTTCGAGGTACCGGACGCGTTCCGGGTTCTGCGGGTGCGGCACCTTGGAATCCACCAGGCTGGACGGTGTGGCAACCCATAGGGCCGCGCCGACCAGCTCTCGGGCTCCGTGGTGGCGGGGACAGGCGGACCAGAAAGGACAGGCCAACTGCCGCCGTTCCCAGAGGTCACCGGCGGGATCGCGGCGGCTGGGCTTCTGCAATCGGGCGCAAGGCGCCTCCCCGAATCCCAGCAGATCGTCGGCGAGCTGCCCCTCTGCGTATCGGAGTGCATTCAGAGCGCAGGACGTGCTCAGGTATGCGAACGCCGGATCGTCGTGCGCGAGCAGGTTGCGTCTGCCACGGCCAGCCAACCGCCGGTGCAGTCGCTCAGCGTGCCGCTGGCGGCCCGAAGCACCAAGAACCGGCGCGGCAGACCGGGGCACGTATGTGTTGTACCGCTCCACCATCTTGAGCTGTTCCGCGACGTCCCCGACGACGATGGTCGCCCGCATGCCCTGCTGGGCCATGTGCACCGCCAGCACGTCTCGCAGGGTGCTCTTACCGGCGCCGACGATGCCCAGCAGGTGCTGGATCCGTCGCACCTCAAAGCGGTCCGCGCACCGGAACTCGTCCGCCTGGCGGGTGAAGAGGTGGACCGCCCCAAGCCGCCCTGCCCAGTTCTCGGACTTCACGGAATCCATGAACGCCGCTGTCTCCAGCAGGTCGCCCCACAGGAAGGACAGTGGCTTACCGCCGTTCGCCGGCAGTGTCGCGAAATCATGTTCGACCGGTGAGGGAAGGGCTGACTCGGGCAGCTGAACGGTGGCCTGATGCCGTCCGATCGGGAAGGTGTGCCGCCCGGCCGCCGCGATCACCATGGGCCGTCCGGCGAAAGCAGGTGCCTCGCGCAGCAACCGTTCGTAGGCGTCCCAGCGGTCCGGCGCCACCGATAGCGAACGCCGACGGACGGCTGGAAGACTCAGGTCGGCGACCTCATAGCCTCTGAGCTGCCGGTCGAGCAGTTGGTAATCCTGGAGTGCCTCGGTCCACGCCCTACGCCGACCCCAGGTCCACACCGTGTGCCGGGCTGTGCGGAGAGTCCGCTCGCCAACAGCATCGACGGCTCGCCAAGCCCGTGCGAACGGGTACCCGCTGAACAGTGTCCAGGCGTCTTCTGCCGGCGCTTCTGCCGCGAATGTCTCTTGGAGGAGGAGCCCCACCTCGATCTCGCACAAGGAGACGAGCCGGGCAGTCTTCATCTTCGGGGCGGCATCCGACAGTGGGACGACCACCTCGCGCAGGGACTGGGAAGTACTACGCACGGTTCCCCCTCGATCGATGGGCTGGTCCCGGTGTTGTGAAATCGCTCGCGGCCACAAGGCGCACCTGAGCTCCCACCGGTAGGGCAAGGTTGAAGCGTCGGCGACATCCGGGGCGCCCTGCCATGGCGTCCGGCATCACGATGTCCAGGGGTCCGTCGAGCAGCGTGGCGACCTCCGCCGCCCGCAGAGCGGCCAGGCCCGGCTGTTCTCGGTCATAAACCTGGAAGACCCGGAGAGTTCCGTCCGGGCTGGTGACGCGATGGACGCCCAGACCCAGTGGGAGCAGCTGGACCTGATCTGTGAGCCGGGAGCGGACTGTCTGCTCGGTGCGCCCGGGAAGTGCCAGGAAAAGCCGGAGCGCGAAGGGAAGAGCAAGGGCCGACTGGGAATCCTGGGACGTTTCGAGTTCACGGTCTCCGGATGAACAGCCACCCTCACACCAAGGGCGCCCGACCGCGGCGTACTTGGCGAGCAGCCCACAATCGCGACAGCAGTGCACCAGCCCGGCGTCCGAGAAGCGGTCGGGCACAGGACCGTAGAGTCCCTTCACCAGATTCCAGACCTGAGCCACGGCCGGCTGCATCAGCTGCATCGGATCAGGACGGAGCATGACCGGCCGGTCGATGAGGAAGTCTCGGCACACCACGAATCGCTCCACGGTGCCGCAGGCAGCGGCGAGTTCGGCGAGCAGTGTTTCGGTTTCCCGCTCCGGCACACCGTACGGGCCGAGGGAGGCCAGCTCGACGCAGGTCCGCGTAGGCTCACCCGCCTCGGGGTCAATCAGGCGGGTGCCAACGGTCAGGAATTCGTCCGGTAACCCTGGCACCCATTCTTCCGGCCCTCGTTCTCGACACCAACGCATCAGGTCCGGTACTCCGGCGGGAATCGGATGACTGCGGGTCATTCCCGACAACACCATTTGATCCAAGACAAGTTGAACTCCTGGTGGGTAAGGGAGCCGGAGTGCCGCGGCCCGGTTGATCGAGGTCAGTTCGAGCACGCCACGGGCCACTGCGGCCAGCAGAGCAATGGCCTGTCTGTCCTCGGTCACTGGCCCTCCTCTGAGCCCACTTGCTGCGACTGCCGCACCGAGCACCACCTCGCCACCTCGCAGTGGGCACACTCCGGGCCGGGCACTGCCTCGAACAGCGTCTCCGTATGCCAGCCTTCAACCTGTTCGCGCAGCACCGCTTCGGCGACGGCAAGGGTCGCGGGTGCGAAGGGATCGATGGTGCGCAGATCGGCTCCGGCGGGGCGCAGCAGCTCCAGTTCGACCCGCCCCCGGGCCTGCGGGCCGGAAAGTACGCCGCTGCCAATGATCTTCACGGCCAGGGCCAGCTGAGGGTAGGCAGCCATGAGGTCGCGGCGAGGCCGGTCACTGGCAGAAGTTTTAGTCTCCCGCCAGACCCACGAACCCTCGCTTCTGTAGAGCAGGTCGGGTTCCGCCAGGACGAGCAGGTCGGCTGCGGTGTCGTCGAAGGCCATCCTGGGCTCGATCCGGATCTCCGACTTCGGTTCGGCCGTGTGCAGCGGGCAGACCTCAGCATGGTGCCGCAGCAGATCGGCACCAAGCTGCCGCTCCTCATCGGGGAGCCGGTACCCCTCGGGCACCCAGTCCGTCGGGATCTCAGGTGTGCAGGGCGTGCGCGACTGCCGGTCGTGCCGCTCGGCGAGGAAGGCGTGCAACGCCCGCCCACGCTCGGCAGCGGCGCCCCGCTCCACGGTGTCATCAGCCGGGAGCCGCAGACCGCGCAGGTAGCCGCGGGCCGGGCAACTCTGGTGGCCACGCCCGGTGGTCGAGGACCAACTGCGCCGCGGCTGACTTCGGTCGGCCGTCCCCAGTAAGCCCGCGGTCTTCGGAAGCGTCGGGCACACTGGCGCGATAGCACACGAGACGCAGGCGGTACCAGGGCGGTATTCCTGGCTGCCGAGCAGAGCGCGGACAGCGGGCGCCCCGTCCTTCCGGTACAAGGTCAGTGCCTCGGCCCGGCTGCCTTCGAAGATCGGAGCCGTGTGACCGTCGGACAAGGCGAACTGAACGACCCTGACTTCTTCCAGTCGTGGATCAGGGTTCCCTTCGGCCGCGACAAGGGCGGCTAGCGCGCGCTCTGTGTCGCTGCGCGTACGGAGGCGCTTGACCACCGGCAGGCGCAGCTCTCGCCGGCGACCGTCGGGGGATTCCAAGCAGCGACCCCAAGCCGTGATCCGGTATTCCACGGCGGCCTGACCGTCGCCGGCCGCTCGCTGATGCTTGTAGACCCAGGGGCTGGGAGCGAGGCGCAGGGCCGAATTCGGTTCCGAGTCGGTGGGAAAAGCCTTCCGGTACATCAGTAGCGCATGCTCGGTCCATTGGCGCACCCCATCGTGCAGCGGACGCTGTCGACCTCCGCTCGGCGGGTTCGACGACGATTCGTCCGCTGGCCGATCGAGCTCGTCGGCCGCAGCCATGAACGGGCCGTTGGGGAACGGATCCAGCACCTCAGGTTTCCAGGCGGGCCGTACGCGAGGCCGCATCCCGCGTGCCTTCAGCACGTCGGACGCCGGGCACCGGTACCGCTCCGGGCCGAACATGCTTAGCCGCAGGGTGACGGTGGTGGATCCCCCGATCAGTCCGTCGGGTGGCCAGGTCTCTGTCATAATCCTCTCGTTTCTCTAGGCCCCGGAACAGGTTGTCGAACCTGCTGGGTGATCTTCTTTTGACTACGGAGCGAATGAAGTGCTTCCCGGGACTTTTCTCGATGGGCGTTACCGGGTGCTGCGGAAGCTCGGCCACGGCGGCGAGGGTGAGCTCTTCGTCGCCCGGGACGAGTTGGACCGTTGCGAAGTGGCGGTCAAAGCTCAATTCCCCCGCACCTTCGAATCAACGAAGACCTATGCCTCTGCCGCCTTCGCTTTGGAAGACGAGCTTGAACGGCTCACATTCATGCGGCATGTACCAGGAATTCCTGAGGTACTGGGAGACGGTTATTATGGGCGGCACCGGGGTCGGTACATTGTGATGGAACTGGTCCAAGGCGATACGATTGCGTCCTGGATCAGCGACCACCATCCAGTTCCAGCGGCTGCGGCGGTCTCAGTTGTCGCGCAGCTCTGCGATATTCTGCACGGCGTACATAAGGAGGGCTACGTACATCGGGATGTCTCCGCGAAGAATGCCATGATGCAGCCAAATGGGAAGGTCAGACTGCTAGACGTAGGCATTTCCGGGCCGATCGGGGAAATCAACTCAGATCCTCGCGGCACTCCGGGTTATGCGCCTCCGGAGCAGTACGACAATAAAGCACTACTGACTCCGCAGGTCGATGTCTTCTCCCTCGGCACCATGCTGTTCGCCATGGTCGGCGCCGAGTTGCCTTACAGCGGCCTGGAAGGCCCACCAGATGCCACCACCCCAGCCTTCCCGAACGGGTTTCGTGCCCATATGTCCAATACGCTTCAGAGCCTCGCGCTCGCCATGGTCTCCATCGACCCGGGGGAACGCCCGGATCTGGCTGCGCTGCGGAACTACCTGCGGCCAATGCTGCCCACCCCCCGCTGCCCCGCCTCCCCGAAGGCCACCCGGCCGGACCCGACCACCCCTTACCGGCTTGGCTTATCGTTGCCGTAACCGGGACGGAGCCAGCACCCTGTCGAACGGCCGTCACGGGAGGCACCTCATACGCTCGACAGCCGCGTCCAGGTCGCTCTCACCCAGTTCTCGTAATAGTGCCTGGGCTTGCTGAATCGCCTCCTCGGCTTCCAGAGGCCGACCGGCTCCGCGGAGGGCGGCCGCAATCCAGACCAGCGTCCGGGCCTCTCTACTGCCGTAGGTCAAGGAGCGGTACAGATTACGAGCGCGCTCGAAGTCGGCAATGGCGGCCTCGTGATCTCTCAATACGAGCCGAACTCGGCCCATGCTGAACAGCAGATGCGCCAGGCCGTTGAGATCGTCCGTTCTTTCCAACAGCGTCAGCGAACGCCGGCAGTACTCCAGAGCCGCGTCGTAATCACCGAGGTCGTAGCGGGCACTTCCGATGCCGTTCAGCGCGGCTCCTTGGCCGAGGAGGTCACCAAGTTGCTCGAAGGCGGACAGAGCAGCGATGAAATGCTCCAACGCTTCACCCGGGGCTCCGCTCTCACGGAGTAGAACGCCCAGGATGTGCCTCCCGAGGGCAGCGCCTAGGACATCCCCGTCGTCCTCGCTCACTCGCACTGCGCGTCGTAGTTCACCCGTGGCACGCGGAAGGTCCGCGAGGCTCCGGTAGGTGCCGGCAAGCATCCGGTGCACCATGGCCACGTCGGCCGGACCGGCCTCCCGACCTGCGGCCTCAAGCGCACTGTTCAGGTACTTGAGCGCGTCCAGGTGGCGCCCGGATCTCCATTGGAAAGTCACCAGGACCATCGGGAGCAGCCACGTGTAGTGGTCGAGCCCACGCTTCTCCGCCAGACCGACGGCAGCCGTGAGGGTTGAGTACTCGGCCTCGAACCAGGACATCGCGTCCGCCGCATGGGTCGGTGTAACCACCTCGACATCGGGGGCTTCGCCGATAGGCAGTCGCCGGGCCGGATCCAGCCTCCGGTCGCACGCCCAGGCGTTGTGCAACAGGAAGCGGAGCACCCGCTCCACGACCCGCTCTCGCTCGTCTTCGTCCTGCCGGTCCGACAGTTCAGCGGTGTAAACGCGGACGAGATCATGCAGGGAGTAGCGCTCGAATACCGGCTCAGTCACCAGGCTCATCCGCATCAGCTCGTCGACTGCGTCGCTGACGCTGTCGATACCGTGAGTTTCGAGTGCGCGCAGTGCCACCCAGCTGATCGTCGGCCCCGGATGGACCGTCAACTGCCAGAGGAGGTTCGCCGCCGGTATCGGCAGCAACTTGTAGGAAGTTTCCAGCTGCAGGCGGACGCTCAGGCTCTCCGAGCCCAGGTCGAGAGAACGCAGCCGGGTTCTCTCCTGCCGCAGTTGGCGAACCATGCCTGCCAGCGCCTGGGACGGGCGTTCTTTGATCCGCGCGGCCATGATCCCCAGCGCCAAGGGCAAGCCTCCACAGTGTTCAACCAAGTCGTCAACGAAGGGGACGGCCGCACCCATCCGATCCTCGCCCAACCGGATTCGCAGCAGCTCAACGGCATCGTGCGAGTTCAGCGGAGCGAGGTCGACAAGCTCGGCACCCTCACGGATCGCCAGCCCGTGCAACTGACGACGGCTCGTAACGATCGCCGCGCTTGCCCCCGGGCCAGGAAGCAACGGGCGGACATGGTCCTCGTCGCGCGCGTTGTCCAGGACCAGCAGCAGCGAGCGATCTGCGAGAGCAGTTCGGTAAGCGGAGACCATGCCGTCCATCGTCGGAGTCGCTGGACGTACTCCGAGATCGTTCAGGAACCTGGCCAGGACAGCGCCGTGCCGTTCCGGTTCACCTGACGAAAAGCCACCGAGGTCGACGTAGAGAATTCCGTCCGAGAAGCTCCGTTCGGCCAGGGCGGCCGCCTCCATGGCGATGAAGGTTTTTCCTACACCAGGCATGCCTGTGAGCGCCGCGACTCGGCTCCTGCCAGGTGTCCGGCCGGCAAGGGTCTCCGCTATCCGGTCGAGCTGAGCTTGTCTGCCGACCAAACCGATGGGTGGGGAGGGCAGCTGCCTGGGGATCTGGCGGACTCGGACAGGTTCGGCACTGTCAGCGGTAGGAGCAGAAGTGTCCGTCTCTCCTGCCAGCAACAGGTGCATGGTGGGCCGAGCGAATTGACGCCCCCAGCGAGCAAGCAACGGCTCGATTCGTTCCGACCTGCCGAGAGCGCGCAGGGCACGCATCCGCGCTTCCAGCAACGTCTCGTCGTCCGGCCAATGGGCCATCGCCGAGTCAGCCCGCTGCAACGCGGCGTGCGCTTCCCCGCACTCGAGCTCGGTCAGTGCACAGGCAATTGTCACGTTCCGTAATTCGGTGGTGAGTTCGATTCTCTTCCGAGAGAAGCCCGCGCCAGCCATGCCCTCCAGAGCCGTTCCCCGCCACTCGCCGAGTGCGGACCGGAGCGCGCTGAGCCGGCGCCGGGGATCATCGGCGACGTTCGCGAGGCGCTGGAAGGTTTGGAAGCGCACGTAGTCGACACTCTGTGGGTCCACCTGGATCCGGCAGAATCCCCGATCGTTCGGCTGGACGATGCCCGGGATTTCCATCCGTAACTGATGAGAATATTGGCGAATTCGATTCGCGTTCGACTCCTCGCCCGGCCATAAGAAGTTGGCGATAGTGGCGTGCGAGGCACGATACCCAGGCGCCATTAGCAGAACAGCGAGAAGTTCGAGGGTCTTCGTCGGCTTCATCGGGGCCGACTGTTCATTTGCCACAGCAAACACTGGGCCCAGGACGCGAAATTCCATGATCATCACCTCTAGTCGCATGCGGCCTCGCACCGCGTTGGCTTTACCGGCAGGCACTGGAGAAGCATGGCATGGCGAGCGGGGCACCCATTAACGTTCGCCTAACGAAAGCAGTTTTGAACTTCCTATGCTGATCTGCAACGCTTCGAACATCCCACCCCGACCGCTCCAGCGGATCATCGGAGAAGGGCATACGGATGCCCCGCCATGGCGAAGGGGGCACACCACGCCACAGAGACCGAATGTACGAATTCGGATGGTGGGAAACAGGCCACTTGAACAGGGAGAGATTCATGAAACCCGTACAACGTAAGAACCTTCGGCGTGACGCAAGCCGACCGGCACGGTACCGACGGCCCAAGGCCACGGTGCCCCCCAGGCGTCGGCGTAGGCCCCGCCCGCCCGCGCCGCAGCCGCCCTCAGCTGCACACCGCGCCGCTCTTCGCCGACCGGTCCGTCCGACGGCCCAACGGATCTACGAGGCCGAGCTGTTCTCCGACCTCGAGTAGGTCCCGAGGCGGCACAGCGACCTTGCCGAGCTACACGGCCGACACGGAGGCACTTTGGGAGGCAGGCCCGGAAGAACCGGCCTGCCTCCCGGCCGGAGAACCATCAGTAGCCGCATCCCGATCTATTCATGCTGGTAAGAGGGGTATAGAGCTTTGGAAAGCTGAGGGCGAAACACGCGTCGGTGAGCCCACCCGCGGGTTGCAGTATGCGTTGCATTCACTCCTGTGCCGGTACGATCAGCCTGCTTCCACCTGAGGATTACGCTGCTGGTCAGGACACTGACTGATCTGCCTGAACCCCCCGGACGAACAGTTAGAAAGCGTGTTGGGGGCAACCCCTCACGAGTTCGAATCTCGTATCCTCCGCCATTGCTCTCACCGGGCAATATGTCGAAGGCCCCCGCAGCTCGCTGCGGGGGCCTTCGACGTTGAGGGTTGCAAATCCCATGGTTCGATCCTTGATCGCGAGGGACCATACTGCGGAGCAGCTAGCCATCTAGGCCGTGCAGAGAACCGCACAAGGAGAGGAGAGCGCGATGCCACTTGGACGACCAACTCACCGAGGACAGCGGCCGTAGCTCGTGCGTCTACAATCACCGGCGGGGAGGGCGCCGTGAGCGAAGTCGCTACCGGAAGTGAGCCGCACGGAGAGGTCCTCGGGCCGGATCATCCGTTGGTGTGCTCTGAGTTCCCCCACGCACCGCCACTGACATACACGGCCCCACTCCTGCTTAACACCGGCGACCTCACGTGGGAAGCCGTCGAGCACCTGGTGGCTGCTCTCGCCTTGAAGGTCGACCAAGCCCGCGAAGCCCGGCTGTTCGGACGCCGTGGGCAGCCACAGCAGGGTATCGACGTCGTCGCGTTCCTTGATTCGGGGCCGACTTCGGTGTATCAGGCCAAGCGCTACGAGCGCTTTACCGCAGCCGATCTGAGGGACGCGGTAAAGCGCTATATGGAAGGTACACGCCCCTTCGCGGCCCAGCGCCTGGTCGTGATCACGACTGCGGACGCCTCGGACGTAAAGGTCGTCGAGACATTGGCGGAACTTCGCAAATCCCACCACAACCTGAAGATCGAACTGTGGGACCAGGGGCAACTATCGAACATTCTAAGGGGCTTTCCTGACCTGGTAGTCCGTTTCTTCGGGAGGGCCACTGCGGAGGTGAGGCTGATCCTTTGGAGTGGACACCCTGACAATGGATCTTGATGGTCCAGGGAGGGATGTCCAGGTGGGACGCAGGTCTCCGTATCCGGAGGAGTTCAGGAAGGACGCGGTCGCGCTCTACCGTGCCGCCGCCGGGAAGAGGACCTACGCGGCGGTGGCCGCGGATCTCGGCATCACCGCGGAGTCGCTGCGGACGTGGGTGCGCAAGGACGAGGCCCAGGCCGTGCCCGGACGCCGTGACACGGGTGGCGAGGCGGAGGAGCTGGCCCGGCTGCGGGCGGAGAACGCCCGGCTGCTGAAGGCCGAGAAAGAGTGGCACCTCGAGCGCGAGATCCTTCGCCGGGCGGCCGCGTATTTCGCTCGGGAGGTGAAGTGAGCCCTCGCCGCTGGGACTTCATCTCCGACAACCGCGCCGACTTCGGCGTCAAGCGGATCTGCCGGGTGCTCGGGGTGTCCCGCGCCGGCTTCTACCGCCATCTGGCCACCGGGCAGGCCCGCGCCGAGCGCCAGGCAGAGGAGAAGCGGACCGTGGCCGAGATCCGCGCCATCCACGCCGAGCACGATGGTGCCTATGGTGCCCCGCGCGTCCATGCCGAGCTGCGGGCGAGAGGACGGCGGATCAACCACAAACGCGTGACCCGGCTGATGCGGGTCAACCACATCGTCGGCCGGCACCTGCGGAAGAAGAAGCGGACGACGATCGCGAACAAGGCCGCGCCGCCCGTGCCGGACCTGGTGATGCGCGACTTCACAGCCGACACCCTCAACACCAGGTGGTGCGGCGACATCACCTACATAGCCGTCGGCACGACCTGGCTCTATCTCGCCACGGTGATCGACATCTGCTCGAGGCGCGTGGTGGGCTGGTCAATCGCCGATCACATGCGGACCTCGCTGGTCACCGACGCGATCGAGATGGCCGTGGCTGCCCGCTGCGGCCGGGTGGACGGCGTCGTCTTCCACACCGACAGGGGTGCCCAGTACAACGCGGCCTCCTTCGCCGACGTCTGCCGCCGGCACGGCATCCGCCGCAGCATGGGCCGGATCGGCTCGAGCTACGACAATGCCCTGGCCGAGTCGTTCTTCCAGGGCCTCAAACGAGAACTGCTTCACGGAAGACGCTGGACCTCGAAGGCACAGACACGGCTTGAGGTGTTCCGCTGGCTGTCGTACTACAACCGGCGCCGGCGGCACTCCGCCCTCGGATACCTCACACCAGCCGAGTTCGAACAGCAACTGATCACATCACGTACGCTTTCACTCGCCGCATGAAATCCGGTGTCCACTCCCCGGGATCAACCTCATTCCACGGCTGCCCCCAGGCTTGAGACGGCGCGACCCCTACGCTGCCTTCGACACCACCGCCCTACACGCGGTACTCCAGCGACTGGACACCCTCACCACCACGGAGCCGGGCCACACCGAGGAGTACTCCAATCTCGGGTACGCCATCCTCGGCGCCGCGCTTACCTCAGCGGCAGAGATGACCTACCAGGACCTCCTGAATCATCACGTCCTTGCTCCTCTGGACATCAACGAGGTAACCACCACTCCCCCGCCGGACAAATGCCTGCACAGCCGCGGTCTGTTCGGTCGCCCACGCCGTCCCTGGACCATGACCGGCGCCATCCAGCCCGCAGGTGGCCTCTGGGCCACCCCCCGGGCCACCGCTCGCCTGGTAACCGCACTCCTCGTCGACCGCAAACTCGGAGAACCTGCCATGTCCTGGCAGAAAGCCGGCGCCGTGCTCTGGCACAACGGCGCCACTGGTGACGCCTCCGTGTTCGCCGGCGCTATGCCGGGGGGCAGATGGGTACTAGTCCATCGCCTCACCGGACAAGCAGACGCCACCGACGAACTGGCCATCAAACTCTTGCAGCAGACCGCCCCCGACCACCCTGCAGAAAGTCAAACCCAGAACCGCCCCGGTGAGCAACACTGAGCAGCCATCCATGAACCTTGTCGAGGTCGCCAACGTACGCAAGTGAAGTCTGCCGGGGCGACCTCGCACCTCATGGCCAAGGCGTGGCTGGGCAACTGACTGGTGTTCGAGGGCGGGGGGAAGTCTCTCGGCAAGCGCATCATCACGGCTGTACCGCCGACGTTGCACCGCTCGAACGCCCCGGTCGGTCTCAGTTCTGGTCTCATTCGTCCCCGTCCGGATCCGTCCAGGCGAGATCGGGCCGAAAGCTCCTCCGCAGTTCAGGACACCTATGGCTCCCGCCGAACCTCCACACGAACATTTGGAAAGCGTGTTGGGGGAAACCCCTCACGAGTTCGAATCTCGTATCCTCCGCCATTGCTCTCACCGGGCAATACGTCGAAGGGCCCCACCGCTTGCGGTGGGGCCCTTCGACGTTGAGGGTTGCAGTTTGGGGTTGCGGTTGCTTCGATCAGGCCGCGACGGCTCCCTGCACGCGCAAGAGCCCGGTCTGGTTCTTCTGCGCACACCTGAGCTCTTCTGACCAAGGTGCCACGCATGGGGGTCTCCGAGAAGACGCGCAAGACCGTGTGGGCTGAAGCCGGCGGGAGGTGTGCAATCTGCCGTGGGGAGGTGATCACCCCAGAGACGGACTGTGATGATCCGTCGGTCTTCGGCGACGAGGCACACATCGTGGCTCGTTCCAAAGGCGGCCCGAGGCGGAAGACCTGGACGACGTCTCCAGGGACAGCCATACCAATCTGCTGCTGTGCAGTAGGCACCACAAGCAGATAGATGACCAACCCACCCATTTCACGGTTGAGCGACTCCGGGGGATCAAGGAGCGGCATGCCGCTTGGGTCAGGCGCTCACTGGACGACAATGCCTCAGGCGGCGTGAGGCTCGTTCCCGACCCGGCTTTCCCTCAGCCCAGGGCGTTGGCGCTGATCACGCGGGGCAACCCTCTATGGAACATGATCAAGGCGAGTCTGGCGTTCCGGGTCGAGGTTCTGCCCACATCAGTCGCCGTCGTCACAGATCAGGCCGGTCGGCCCTACACCACCGAGCAAGGCGAAGAGCAGCCCGCCGAAGGGTAGGACTCCGGGGGGTGTCTACAGCCAGCTCGAAGGGGCCGGCCCGAACTCAGGTGCGTTCGGGCCGACCCCTGGCCGGGCTGAGACCAGGGCCGGTCGAGCGACAGGCGGCTCCTCAGGCAGCGGCCAAAGGAGCCCGCCGATCTTGTCGGCGGTGTCCGTGAGCACCCGGTTGGTGAGGTGTTGGTAGCGGCGGCGCATCCGGGCGGACTTGCCGGGCGCCCAGCCCATGATCGCGTCAACGACCGTGTCGGGAACGCCAAGGATCAGCAGCACGGTCGCGGCCGTGTGGCGGGCGTCGTGGAGGCGGCCCGCGCGCAGACCGGCCGCCTTGAGGAGGTCCTTCCACTCGTGGTGGTCGGTGTTCGGGGTGAGGGGCTCGCCGGTCGGGGAAGCGAAGACGGGCCCCTTCTCCGTCCAGAGGTCGCCGGCCAGTCGGCGGTCCCGCTCCTGCTCTCGCCGGTGCTGGAGCAGCAGCCGCACCAGAGGTTCGGGGATGCCGATGGGACGGCGTCCGGCGCGGGACTTGGTGTCCTTCGTCTCATGGCGGATGTTGACCTTCTGAGGGCAGTAACCGGGCTTGCGCCCGCAGCGGTTGCCGCAGCCGTGGTCGTACCGGGGCCGTAGCCGGTTGCGGTGGACCGTCATGACCCGCAGTTCGAAGTCGACGTCCGTCCACTTGAGACCGAGGACCTCACCCTGACGCAGCCCGAGGGCAAGGGCTACGACCCAGCGCGCCGGGTGCCGGGTCTTGTTGGCCAGGTCGAGGAGCTTGTGCACTTCCTCGACCGTGCAGGGCTCGACCTCTTCCTCTTCCAGTCGCGGCGCCTTGGCGACGGAGGCGGGGTTGACGGCGAGGTGGCCACGGCGCACCGCCTCGTTGAGGGCCGTGCGCACGGTCCGGTGGACCTGGTGCGCGGTGCCGGCTGCGCTGCCGGCCTTCTGCATCTTGGCGTAGAAGCGCTCCACGTGCTCGGGCTCCAGCTTGGACAGGCGGTGCACGCCGAGACCGGGGATGAGGTGGTGGTAGACGGCGACGCGGTAGCCGTCGATGGTGTTCTCGCCCACGTGTGGTGCGGCGATGTTCTCGGCCCAATGGGTCAGCCAGGTTGTGACGGTCCAGGTCTGGCCGGCCTTGCCGACGGTGCCGGTGTCGCGCCGGCCGCGTTCAGCTCGGCGAGCAGGATCCGGTGCGGCTGGTCGAAGACTCCTGCCTCCTGCCACCGGTCCAGTCGGCGCCAGCACGTCTGCCCCGAGCCGAAGCCCAGCTCCAGCGGCAGGTGTTGCCGGGCTATGTCGTTGTAGAGGACGAACAGGATGCCCTGCAGACAGAGCCGGTCCGACACCGGCCGAGGCCCTGGAGACCGGTCCGGCCAAGGCGGCAGCAACGGCTCGATCAGCGCCCACACGTCGTCGTCCACGATCCACGGCCGAGTGCTCACGCCATCACGAACGGCCGAATCCTCACACTGGTCACGGCCAACCAGCACACTTCAACAAGATCGTGTTACGAGCTCTTAGGCCGGTTCTTCCGGGCCGTCACCCATGCGGCGAAGTCCTCGACGCCGCCGATGAGCCCCTCGAACCGGAAGGAGTGGAAGAGGTCGAAAGCGTGGTGGGCACCCGGTAGTTCGATGTACACGACCGGCGAGGTGGAGACCGATCCCAGAGCGGTGACAAGAGCCCTGGGGTTCTCCGTGTCCACCAGCTCGTCCAGGTCCCCGTGCGCGATGAGGAATGGTGGTGCATCCGCCCGGACGAGGTTCACCGGCGAGGTCGCTGGGTCGCCGTCGAAGTACTCCGCGAGAAAACCGTTGAGCACGACGGCGGCGGTCACGGAGGTGTCCGCCTCCTCGAACCCGGGCTGGTAGGCCGGTTCATTGGGGGTGAGTGCTGCCTGAGCCGCCATGTGCCCACCCGCGGAACTCCCCGCCACGAACACGGCCGCCGCAGGCGCCGCGCCGTACTCCGCTGCGTGTTCGCGCGCCCACGAGATGACCTTCTTCGCGTCGATCAGATGGGCGGGATGCGGGAAGTCGGGGCGCAGCCGGTAATTGGCGCTGATGCAGACCCAGCCCTGGCTGGCGAGCCGGTAGAGCAGGGGCAGCGACTGAGTGCTCTTCCGACCCTGGTCGTAGTGGCCACCATGGAAGTGGATCATTACGGAGCCGCCCTGGGGGCGTGAGCGGCCGTGGTAGACGTCGAGGAGGTTGCGACGGCCCGCGTCCCCGTAGCTGAGGTTGCTCACCCGCTTGACGTCACGGCGGCGGCGAAAGACGGGCATGAGCAGGATGCGTGCCAGCGGCGGCCGGCGGTGCGTCCCCGTCCCGGCGCCGAGCGCGTCGTCCAAGGCGACACGCACCACGGACGCCGCCCGCATTCCGCGCAGGGTGACCACCACAAGCCCGGCAGCCGCGGCCCCTGCCACCCCGACGTTCACCCAGTCGGAGGTCGTGGTGATGTCGCCCTCAGAGAGGGCCAGTGCCGTCGAGGCCACCAACGCGTAGAGAGCGACGTGCGGAATCTCGTTGAAGACCAGGCCGAGCCGGTAGCTGAAGTAGAAGAGCGGTTTCGGCCCGCGTATGCGAGCCAGACAGAACACCACGATCAGTACGGCCAACACCACGGTCACCAGATAGCCCACAGCCACCACATCACCCCGTTCGACACTCGACCTGACAAACCCCTTCTGTGGTATCACGGCTGGAGGGACGAAGGAGGGTGAAGTGCACGCTGCGGAGGTGTACTTGAGGTAGCTGCCCACCCCAGCCGTCGTAGGTGACGAGGTCGAACGGGTCGCCACCGGACGAGCCCCGGACCCGCAGCCTGCCGATCAGTCCGGCCGGTCCCGCGAAGGCGTTCGTCGCCTCGACCGCGATCACGTCGCGGCCGGGCCGCAGGTCGGCCGAGACGTCGATGAGGGCCGCCGTGCTCCAGGAGTCGCTCACGTTCGGCGAGCGGGCGATCTCCTTCCCGTTGAGGTGGAGCGTGAAGCTGTCGTCGGCGGTCAGCTCGAACTGGGCGGCGGTGAACGGTTCGTCGGCGGGCAGGTCGAACGCCCGCCGGAAGTAACGGGTCCCGGCGGGTGCCGTGTCCGCGGGCCCGCCGAGCGCCGTCCCAGACCCGTACCCAGACCCGTCCCCGTACCCGTACCCGTACCCGCCAGAAGTAGCGCGCACGCGAACACAGGCCGGGGCCCGCGTAGTCGATGTCGAAGGACCGCGAGGAGCGCACCCTGCCGCTGTCCCACACATCCGGCCGTCCATTGCGCGCCGTGGACACCTCGATCTCGTACGCCGACTGCCTGCCGCCGCGCGTGCGGCTGCTCAGGGACCAGCCGAACCGCGGCCTGGCCTCGTCGACGCCCAGCGGGTCGCCTGATGCTCGACCGTCAGACCGTCCACCTGACCGCCGCCGGCCCGAGCGGCCCCGGCGTCTCCATTGGCTCCGGCGGCCCCGTTGGCTCCGTTATCCGCTCCGGCGGGCGCTGTCCCCAGCATCAGCAGAGTCAGCGCCGCCGTCATCACGCGCAGGATCACCGCGTCTCCTCCGCTTCGCCAAGACGTCTTCAGCCAGGGGCGCAGCTGATGCGTACGGGCAGGGGTGAGCCCGGTCGCGAGCGGCCCGGCACGGAGTCGCCTCCACAGGGCTACGGCCCACCTCAACGGGGCGGCCGAGAGGCGGAGTTGGTCAGGCGGTCCCGGAGCCGGTCGTGGCGGAACTGGTAGACCGCGCCGGTCTGGCGCAGCACGCCTCGCCGGTGGGCGTCCCGCAGGAAGGCGCTCACGGCCCAGGGCAGCCGCCCGGTCAGTGGCAGCCAGATGCGCGACAGAGTCACCCACTGGCCCCATGCCGTCAGACTGAGTCCGTAGGCGAGCGCGCCGCCCAGCCCTCCCACCATCCCGAACAGGGCCCAGTCGATGATCCTGAACTCCCCCAGCCAGTAAAGGATTCCGCCCGCGATCCCGGTGAAGAGCCCGAGCACGAGGAGCTGGAAGAGCACGGTCACACGGTTGGTGCGCAACAGGTCATGGGGGCCGACGGCGGTGTCGAGGTCGACGGGGGTCTCGACCGCGGCCGTGAGCGCGAACGCGAGGCCGACGGCGAGACCGTACGGGAGCCCGGCGCTGAGCCCTATTTCCGCTCCGTGGGCGAGCAGGGTCATGAGTCCGTACGTCGGCCATTCCGCCAGCCCGAGGACGAGCGTGTCCAGCAGCCAGGCCGAGAATCCGAAGCCGAACCCTCCCACGAGTCCGATCGCCAGCCTGGGCACGACCTCCCCGCGCGTCTCCTTCGTACCGCCGCGGAGCCGCACCCGTACGCGCGACGGCTCCCGCGCCCCGTTCCGGTATCTGAGCCCGTACACGAGGCCGAAGGCCAGACCGGCCACGGACCCGAACGAGAACCCGTTCAGGAGCGCCTTGCCGAGTCCCGTCGCGACTCCGTATCCCTGCTGCCAGAAGGCGAACCACATCACCAGCACGTCCACGAGCCCGAAGGCCAGTCCGGCCACGAGCCCGATCACGCACATGCGCGACGAGCGGCGCATCGCGCCGCCCAGCTGCCACCAGGCGAGGTCGCGGGTGCCGAGCCGGTCCAGGTGCCGGGCGAGGTGGCCGAGCCAGTGCGGGACACGTTCGCGGTGCGCGAGAGGCCGGTCGCGGTAGACCGTGGGGATGAAGTCGTCCAGGAGATGCTCTTCGAGCGCCTCGGGAGTGCCGAAGCGATCGGTGTCGAGCAGCGCGGACGGGTCGCGGTCCGGAGTGTCGCTGTAGATGGTGCGGGCGAGCCCGACCATCAACGGAGTCGACAGCACCGCGGCGAGACGGACGCTGGCCGGGTGCTGAGGCTGGTCGCGCAGGTGGCGCAGCACGGGATCCCACGCGGTGGCGGTGGGTGTCGCCTTGCGGGTGGTGCGCGGCAGGTAGTTGTCCAGGTCGGTCAGGGAGAGGTCGGTCAGCTCGACGGCCGCGGCGGAGGTCAGGGCCTTGGTGTCCCGCACGGCGGCGACGTACTCGGTGCGGCGGCTGGTCAGCAGCAGCGGCATGTCCGTGTCGTTGAGCGCTTGCAGCGCGGGACGGTGCAGACCCTGGGCGATCTCGTCGAAGCCGTCCAGGACGGGGAGGATACGGTCGTTGTCGACCAGCACGGCAGCCCGTGTCGACGCGCCGGGACCGCTCTCGGCCCAGCCGGGGAGGTCGCGTCTCTCGGCCAAGCGGGGGTAGTCACGCTCCAGTTGGCCGGTCAGCCATCGGCGCAGTGTCGTGGTGGTGGGGTTCCACGACACGAGGCTGAAGATCACCGGTACGGGGGCGGCGGGATCGGTCCGGGCCGCCAGCAGATCCAGGGCGAACCGTATGGTCAGGATCGTCTTGCCCGATCCCGCCCGGCCCAGCACCACCAGCCGCCGGGACGGGATCCGGCGATGGACCTCCACGATCTCGTCCAGCTGACCGGCCAGGGCCGGTGCGCGGGGGACGGCCCCGGCCGGCGAACGGCAGATGTTGGACCAGTGGTCCATGACGTCGTCGGGCGCCGCTCGCCAGCGGACCGGCAGCGGGATGTCCCGGATCTTCCGCTGCTCCTCCTCCGCCCGCCACTGCGTGCGGAGCGACTTCGCGAGCAGGTCCGCGTCATGGTCGAGCGGTCTCTCGGGCTCGGCACGCCCGCGCGGAGGGTCGCCGATGGTCACTGGCCCGTTGATGGTGTGGGCCTGGATCAGCGGGCCGTGCACGGTGGTCTCGCTGACCGCGTTGCGCGTCTCGCTGACCGCGTTGTCCGTGTTGCGCGTGGGGCCCTGGTGGTTGTGCGCCGGGCTGTGGTGGCCGGGCGTGGGGCCTCGGTGGTCGGGCGTGGGGCCCTGGTGGTCAGGCATGGGGCCCTGGTCGTTGTGCATCAGACCCTCGTGATGGTGCGGCGGACTCCGCTGACGACAACCGCCGTTGCCGGCTCAATGGCCGTAGCCATGGCCGCGGCCGTACCCGTACCCGTAGCCACGGCCACGGCCACGGCCACGGCCGTCGAGCGGCGCCGGTTCCTCTGCCGCGAGGGTCACGAGCGGGTGAGGCGCTTCGCGATCAGCTTCACGAAGTCGTTCATGTCGGCCTGTAGGCAGGGCTCCTGGGCGTGTTTGCCCGTGCAGCCCTCGGCCCACGTGCTGCCGTCACCGTAGTCGGCGAAGCGGTACGGGATGCCTGCCTTCGCCAGGTTGGCCGCGGTCGTCACGGCGGTCCCCCTGGCTCCCTTCTCGAACACGGCCTGGATCGGATTGTCCGTCAGGTCGCCCCCGTCGCCGCTGTACATCGCGATGCCCATGCCGCGCAGCGCGCCGACGTTCTGGGCGGGGCTCCTCTCGTTCCAGACCTGGTCGAGGGGCCATACCGGCGGCCCGAAGATCGCGTCGGGCTCGACCAGCGGCGTACCGGAGTCCGGCAGGAACCCGCTGCCGACCACGGCGGCGCGCTGCGCCGGATCCTGGAGGTCGAGGCCGCCGGAGAAGCTGCCCACGTAGCTGAACAGGTCCGGCCGGGCCTCGGCGTAACGGAACGCGCCGAAGCCGCCCATCGAGTGGCCGGCGATGGCCCGGCCCTCCTTGGCGGGGACGGTCTTCAGGTTGGCGTCGATGAACGGGATCACCTGGTCGAGGTGGAAGGTCTCCCAGTTCTGGCGGCCTCGCGAGCCGGGATTCACCCAGTTCGTGTACCAGCCGTGGCCGCCGCCGTTCGGCGTGACGGTGATCAGCGGTACGCCGTCGGTCGCCCGCTCGGGGATGGTCTGGTTCCAGGTCGCGTTCGGCAGGTCCCCGCGACCATGGAGGTTGTAGAGCACCGGGTAGCGGGAGTCGGCGGCGCCGTCGTACCCGGCCGGCAGGGTGACCATGACGACGTGCTCGCCCGGGACCTGGTCCCGCATCGCGTCGTAGACCGGGACCTCGGCGGACTTCACGGTGAAGACGAAGGTGCGTCCTTTGTCGTCCGCCCAGTTCGGCTGGCTGACGACGGTGAGGCCGAAGCCGTCCGCGAAACGCGGCGGCTCGGGCGCGGGCGCAGACGCGAGCGCTGGCCCGGCATGAGCAGCGGGAGCGGCGGGCGCGGTTTGTGCGGCTTGCGCGGTGGGCGCGGCTTGCGCGGTGGGCGCGGCATCAGCGGCTTGCGCGGCGGGCGCGGCCAGTCCGAATGTTCCGAGCAGGGCGGCAGGGCCGACGAGCGCGGCGGCCCTGCCGCGTAACGCGGCCTTGGAAAGGATCTTCATGCAACTTCCCCCGATGTCGCTTGTGTTCGACTTCCGACCCGCATTGGTCCGATCGAACGAGTACGGCCCCGCGCGCCCACACCGGTTGCGCGGTGCGACATCACTCGGTTCCGCGGTGCCGGCCAGTCCTGATCTCCGATGGTGAAGCGACCGGTTTCGTGTTGTCAACACGTATATGTAAGGAGGGAGTTGAGGCATGGTGAGGGTGTGGTGCGGCTGGCCGGCGGGGCGGGTCCTCCGCCCGAGCCGCGCGGGACACAAGCAGCAGATCAGCGACGAGAAGTTCCGTCCCGTACGCCTCGATGAAGGCGGCGGTGCCTACTCTGCCAGTCCCCGGAGCAGGCCCTCCAGGTCGCGCTCGCCGTCGCGGGTCTGGGCTCCGTGGGCCAGTCCGCCGCGGATCAGGCGCTCGGCCGCGGGGCGGACGATCTGGCCCGCCCAGGCGTCGTGCTCCCGCAGGAGGCCCTCGGCCAGGTCCGCGGGGACGATGGCGCGCTTGGCCGCCGCGATCACGCCCTCGGGCAGGGCGGCGATGTCGCGGGCGAGGCGGTCGACGACGTCGTCGAGTTCGTCGGCGGGGACGGCCCGGTTGATCCAGCCGTAGCGCTCCGCGGTCTCGGCGTCGTACAGGTCGGCACTCAGCACCGCCTCCAGCGCGCGATGGCGGCCGATCCTCCCTGCGAGGTACTGCGTGCCCCCTCCACCGGGGACGATGCCCATGAGCGCTTCGATCTGGCCGATCCCGGCGCGGCCGATCGCGGCGAACGTCATGTCCGCGGCCGCCACGAACTCCGCCCCTCCGCCGCGCGCCGTCCCGGCGAGCTTGACGATGGTCACCTGGGGCTGGTGCCGGAGCAGCTCCCCCAGGGCCTGGAAGACGTTGACGCCGTCCGGCAGGTCGGCCGCGAACGCGTCGAAGGCGTCCGGCGCGTCGACGAGCGACATGTCGACGTGGGCGATGAAGAACTCCGGGTCGGCGCTGTCGAACACGATCACCCGGACCGAGTCGTCGTCCCGCAGCGCGGTCAGCAGGTGCCGGAGGTCGGCCATCAGCGCGACGTCCAGGACGTTGACGGGCGGGTTGTCGAGGGTGACGCGGGCGATGCCGGACTCGCGGCTCACCCGCAGGGTCGCGTAGGCGTCGTGGTTCATGAAGATCTCCGATCCGTACCCGATACGCACCTAGGTTCCCGATGCATACTTACAGTGCGACGGTGGGCGACCGGCGTCAAGAACGCACTTTGGGCATCGCAAGGATCGCGGAGGATACCGACATGACCGCTTCTGAAACCCGCGCCGGCGCTGACACCGGCGTCGAGCCAACCTCCCAGGCAAACGTCGGGACAAACGCCCAGGCAAACGCCCAGGCAAACGTCGGGACAAGCGCCGGGACAAGCGCCGGGACAAGCGCCGGCACCGTCGTCGTCTACCGGTCCGACTGCCCCAGCCGCCCGATCCTCGACCAGATCGCCGACAAGTGGTCGATGATGGTGATGGCGGTCCTCGACGAGCCCCGCCGCTTCAACGAGCTCAAGCGTCGCCTGGAGGGCGTGACCCAGCGGGTCCTGACCCAGACCCTGCGCCGTCTGGAGCGCAACGGGATGATCGTGCGCCGTGTGCTGCCCACCTCGCCGGTCGGTGTCGAGTACTCCCTCACCCCCCTCGGCGATTCCCTGCGCGAACCGTTCGGCCGGCTGTACGACTGGACGGTCGACAACGCGGACGAGATCCGCGCGCGCCAGAACGACTACGACCTACGCGTACGGAGCTGAGCGGACGCCCTCCCCCGCCACCCTCCCCTGTCGTGCACAGCAAGGTTTCGTCAAGGGTCGGCCAAGGCTTCCGCGCCGCCCCCCGGGTACTCCGTCGCTCAGGCGATCCGAGGGGGATCCGCCACAGCTCAAGGTCTGCGGGGGAACGACGCATGTCCGTGAAGCACATCGAGCGAAGGCGCACAACAGAAGAGTCCGGCGACGGACAGTGGAGCACACTGTCCGGCCGCAAGAAGGTGCTCGTCCTGGTCCACACCGAGGTGTACGGCAAGCGCCTGCAAGACGTACTGCCGCTGCTGGAGTCCGACCTGCGGGTCGAGGTGGTGTTCACCATCGCGCCCCACGCGTTCAACGAGGGCGCCGCCCGGTTCCTGCGCGACCTGGGGGCGACGGTGCTGCCCTGGCAGGAGGCGGTGCGAACGGAGTTCGACCTGGCGCTCACCGCCGGCTCACGGGGCATGGAGCAGGTGCGGGCGCCGATCGTCCGGATTTCCCACGGGGCGGGCCACATGTCGCTGGAACGGGTGCCGGGCGACGGGACCGGCGGGACCGGCTGGGCAGGCGCGACAGGGGCCAGTGGGACAGCAGTCGGCCGTGTGCGCGGGCCCGGGGGCATCACCGGCCCTGGGTATCTGACATGGAACGGTGCGGTGGTTCCGCGAGCCGTCGCGCTTCCGCACAGCGACGATCTGCGCGCCCTGAAACGCTGGTGCCCGGAGGCGCTGCCGGTCGCCGAGGTCGTCGGCGATCCCTCCTACGACAGGATCGCGGCGAGCCTGCCGTTACGGGAGCGGTACCGCGCGGCGCTGGGGCTGCGCCTCGACGAGCATCTGGTACTGGTGACCTCGACCTGGGGCCGGCGGTCGTCGTTCAACCGGCTGGACGCCCTGCTGCCCCGGCTGTTGACCGAACTGCCGGCCCGGCGCTACCGCAAGGCCCTCCTGGTGCACCCCAACGTCTGGTCGCAGCACGGCCACTGGCAGGTGCGGGCCTGGCTGGCGGACTGCCGACGGGCCGGCGTCATCGTGCTCCCGCCGGACATGGACTGGCGGGCGCCGCTCGTCGCCGCCGACTCGGTCATCGGAGACTATGGTTCCGTCACGCTCTACGCCACCATGACCGGCGCCGCGGTCCTGCTGGCCCGCTACCCGCACGGCGACGCCAACCCCGCCTCGCCCGGCGTCGCGATGGCGCTCGCCACACCGGCGCTCTGCCCCACCCGTTCGCTCGCCGAACAGCTCCGTTACGCGGCGGCGGAGTACCCAAGGCTGGAGTACGCCGCGATCTCGGCCAGAATCTCCTCCGAACCCGGCCGGTTCGGCTCCAACATGCGGCGGGTGATGTACCGGCTGCTCGGGCTGGGACAGCCCGCGTTCCCGCCGGCCACCGAAACCGTGCCCCTGCCCGCATCCCTGTTCGACGGCCAGGTGTCGGCGTGAGCGCCGCGGTGACGGTGTGGCCGGACCACGTCCGGGTGGACCTCGACAGCGGTGCCGACGAGACCTGGCGGAGCTGCGCCGATGTGCTCTACGGCACCGGTGAACCGGACCTGGCCGTAGGGCTGTTGCACCGCTATCCCGGGTGCCTGCTGGTCAGCGTACGCAGCGCCGTCGACGGGAATTGCGTCGCCGTCCTGCGCGGCGGTGCCCGGATCACGGCCGGCCGGGTACGGACCGGCCGGGAGCACGCGCTGCTCTGCTCCGCACTCCATCGGTACCTCGCGGAACTCAGCAGTCCCCGAGAGGGTCCCCGGGAGGATTCTCGGGGGGATTCCCGAGAGGGTCCCGGTGCCCGAGGGCCCGCAGCCGTTCCCTCAGGCGTGCCGCGTCCACCGGGCTGACGGGGGAATAGCGGGCCAGGGACTGTTCGTAGCAGTCCCTGGCCTTCCGGCGGTCGCCACGGTCCTGCGCCGTCCGGCCGAGCATTTCGAGCACCCGCCCTTGCCAGTGCACCGACCCCGTCGCCACGAACTCGTCGTGCGCCTGGCGCAGTTGCCGCTCGGCGGTAGCGAAGTCCCCGATTCCGTCGGCGGCATGGGCCCGGCCGAGGAATGCGAGCGCCCGCGCGGCGTCGTACGGGTCCGGCACGGCGAGCAGCCCCTCCCTGGCCCGGCTCAGCAGGGCGACAGCCGTATGCGGAGAACCGGATGCGAGGGCGATGTCGCCCAGACAGAGCCGGGTCAGGGCCACACCTCGGTCGTAGCCGATCTCCTCCCGCAGCGTGAGCGCCTCGGTGAAGAGGGAGGTCGCCTGCTCCAGTCGTCCGGCCAGCCGATGGGACTGGCCGAGGCCGTGCAGCGCCTGGGCCTCGGCGCGGCGGTCTCCCTCCGTCCGGGCGTCGCGCAGCGCACGGCCGAACCAGTCGATGGCCTCGTCGTAGCGGCCCGCGTTGTAGAGCCCGCTGCCACCGGTGGTGAGCATGCGGCTCACCGCGCGCGCGTCACCGGCCCGGTCCGCGGCGGCCAGGCCCGTCGCGTGGGCCTCGATCCACAAGTCGTAGGGCCGCAGGCGCAGGAAGAGCGGTTGCATGCTGTCGACCAGCTGCCAGGCGGTGGCGTCCCAGCCCCATTCGACGGCCGTGCGCACGGCGCCCATGAGGCGCAGCCGCTCGGCGTCCAGCCAGCCCAGTGCGGTGGTGCTGTCCCCGAACGGCGGTGGCCCTGGGGGCGCGTGGACGTAGTCGCGGTGAAGTCTGCGATGAGAGGGGGACAACAGCGCTCTGGCGGCGGTGGCGGTGGACAAGTACCAGTCCAGGACGCGGCGTACGGTCTCCTCACGCACACCGGGCAGCTCCTCCTCGTCGGCGCGCCGCGCGGCATGCAGGGAGACGAGGTCGTGGAAGCGGTAGCGGTCAGCGCCCAGTTCCTCCAGGAGGCTGGCTTCGACCAGTTCGTCGAGGAGGCGTTCGGCCGCCTCGGGGGTGCAGGCGCAGGCGGCGGCGGTGACATCGGCCCCGAACTCGGCGACGGGCAGCAGCCCCAGCCGTCTGTAGCCGCCGACCGACGCCGGCGGCAGCGCCTCGTAGGACTCGTCGAGCGCGGTCTCCACCGCCTCCTCGCCACCACCCACGTGCAGCGCGGTGAGGCGGCCCCCCTCCCGGTTCATCGCTCCGACCAGCGCGGCCAGCGGCTGGAGGGGGCGGGCCGCCATGCGTGCGGCGACCACGCAGACGGCGAGCGGCAGCCCGGCGCACAGGTCCGCCAGGGAGGACGCCGCCTCGTGTTCCCTGGCCACCCGTTCACCGCCCAGCCGCCGGCTCAGCAGCTCGACCGACGCTCCGGGATCGAGAGCGTGCAGCCGGTGGAAGACGGCCCCGTCGACGCCCAGGCCGGGCAGTCTCCTTCTGCTGGTCACCGCGACCAGGGCGGCGGGGGCGGCGGGCAGCAGTGGCCGGACCTGTGCCGCGCTGAGGGCGTTGTCCAGCATGACGGCGATCCGCAGCTCGGCGGTGACCGTACGCCACAGGGCCGCCTGCTCGGCCAGGTCGGCGGGCACATGGTCGAGGCCGAACGCTCGCAGGAACTGGCCGAGTACCGCGCCCGGTTGTACCGGACCGTCCTTCGCGTGCCCCCGCAGGTCGGCGTACAGCTGCCCGTCGGGGTACTCACCGGTCAAGCCGCGCAGCCACCGGATCGTCAGCGCGGTCTTGCCGACCCCCGCGGTCCCGGTGACGACGACGGTCAGCGGCCCGGCGCCGGAGCGCGCGGCACGCAGCGCGTCGAGGGCGGCCAGGTCGGCGGTACGGTCGGTGAAGTGGGCGGCGCCGGTGATGAGTTGCCGGGGGACGGTGGGCCGTGCGGACCGCTGGACGTGTTCGTGCACGTGGATGCCCCCGTGGATGTCGCGGGCCTGAACCGCGGGCCCGGAGATCCTGGTGTCACCCGCGATCGTGTTGACCGTCGGCTCAGTCGTCGGCTCAGCCATCGGTTCAGTGACCGGCTCAGTCGTCGGCTCAGCCATCGGTTCAGTGACCGGCTCAGTCGTCGGCTCAGTGACCGGCTCAGCCGTCAGCCACCGCCGGAGGGCCGCCAGGAGTCCCGGCCGGGCGGCGGCATCGGCGGCCAGTCGCTCGGCGAGCGCGGTCAGCGCGGAGGCGTCCCCGGTCACCCGGACCGAGGGGAATTCCCCGGGAAACAACTCGGCGAGTGCGCGCCAGGCGGCCTCGTCCGCTCGATGGAGAGCGGCCGCCAATTCGGGGACCGTTACCGGATCCATTCCGTCGCCCTCCCTGTACCTCGCTCACACCGGAACCACACGGGAACTCGCACGGGCACTCACACCTAAAGTCACACCGGCTCGGCGGACCTGGTCCCCCGCTGTGTCACGCCCCTCGCACCACATGCTCCTTACATGACCTTGAAAGGCCGCCACCGGCGAAGTAAGCGGCGTTTCAGCCAACCAAAAGGCGTGCGCGCGAGCGCTCTACCGAACCAATTGTCCCCATGTCACCCTGGGAAGATGCGGGGCGGGCGGTGACGGGGGACTGCTGGTGAACTTCGACATTCTCATCCTGGGGCCCGTGGAACTGAGAGTGAACGGGCACCGGGAGATGTACGGCTCCGCCAAGGACTCCCAGATGCTGGCCGTGCTCGCCCTCAACGCCGGTAAAGCCGTGCCGTTGGACACCCTCGCGCAACGCCTGTGGGACGACGCTCCCCCCGGTAAACCACGCGCGTCGCTCCATTCCTACGCCGCGCGCATCCGCCGCAAACTGGGCGCCGGCCGGCTGCCCCAGCAGGCGCACGCCTACGTACTGGACATCGATCCGGACACGGTGGACTACCTTCGTTTCCAGCGGCTGATCGCCCAGGCCCGCTCGCTGGTCTCCAGCGGCGACGACACCCAGGCGCTGGCCCTCCTGCACCGGGCGGAGGCGCTCTGGCGCGGGGAACCGCTCACCGGCTTCACCAGTCTGTGGGCCGAACGCATCCGCCGCGGCCTCGCCGAACGACGGCTCGCGGCGGCGCTCCTGCGCATCGGTATCGAGCTGCGCCTGGGCCGGTTCACGGAGCTGGCGGGAGAGCTGTCCTCGCTGGTCGAGCAGTACCCGACGGACGAGACCGTCGTCCGTCACTTCATGACGGCCGCCTACGGCTGCGGCCGTCAGGCCGACGCGTTACGCGCGTACGAATCCATCCGCCGCCTGCTGCGCGACCAGGGTACGGAGCCGGGCGAGGCGCTGTCCCGTACGCACGGCCGCATCCTGGACCGGGCCCCGTTGGACGACCTGCTCACCGACCGGGTGCCCGGCACCAGGCCCGTCGCCCCGAACAACCTCCCGGCCCACGGTGAACTGGTCGGCCGGACAAAGGAGTTGCGCGCTCTCCAGTATCCGCTGTCCGGAGTCGTCGCGCTTCAGGCGATCTCCGGCATGGCGGGCGTGGGCAAGAGCCTGCTGGCCCTCCACACCGCCAGACGCCTGGCCAGGCACTATCCCGCCGGCCAGTTCTATCTCAACCTGCGCGCCCATGCCCCGGGCCAGCACCCCCTCCCGTCCCACACCGCCCTCACCATCCTGCTGCGCCACTTCGGTATCCCCGCCGCCGCGATTCCACACGACGCGGAAGAACTCGCCGCGCTCTGGCGCACCACGCTCAGCACCCGCCGGGCGATCATCGTTCTCGACGACGCCGTCGACGCCGCGCAGATCGGACCTCTCCTCCCCGGTGGTTCCCCGTCGCTGATTCTCGTCACCAGCCGACGACGGCTCTCTGGGCTTCCCGGCATCCGGCATCTCTTTCTCGATGTCCTGTCGACACACGACGCGGTCGCGCTGTTCACCGGACTCGTGGGTCCCGAACGCGCCGCGGATCCGGCGGAGGTCGCTGTGCTCGCCCGCATGTGCGACCACCTCCCGCTGGCCCTCGAACTCACCGCGGGCCGGCTGATCTCCCGCCCGGCGTGGACCGTCTCCCATCTCATTCAGCGGATGTCCCGCGACCCCGGCAGACTCGCCGAGATCCGTGACGGGCACGCGGAGATCCAGTCCGCGTTCGCGCTCTCGTACAACACACTGCCCGGCGATCAGCAGAAAGCGTTCCGCCTGCTCAGCCTTCATCTGGCGCCGGAATTCGGGCCACACGCCACGGCCGCGCTCGTCGATCTCCCGCTGGAGGCGGCCGAACGGATCCTCGAAGCACTCCTGGATTCCCACCTGCTCCAGGAAATCACTCCCGAACGGTACAAGTGCCACGATCTGATAGCCGAGTACGCCCTCAGCCTGACCACCGCCCAGGATCCCGAGGCGGACCGTGAAGCCGCGCTCGGCCGTCTCGCCCTCTTCTATCTGCACGCCGCCACCGAGGCCAACCGCCTCCTCAACCCACGCCGCCCGCAGCCCTCGCAGGTGTCCGAGCCACCGGCCCCGCCACTGCCCCTATGGCCGGACCCGCAAGCGGCCAGGGCATGGCTGACCTCGGAACACGCCGCGCTCACGGCCGCCGAGCGCCACCTGCGGAGCCGGGCCCGTCCCGGCCGCGCGGCCCATCTCGCCGACGCGCTCGCCGGGTTCCTCGACTCGGAGGGCTACTGGGAAGAGGCGGAGGAGATCCACTCGCACGCCGCTCGCCACTGGCACTCCGCAGGTGACCAGGCCCGGGAGGCCCGGTCACTGATCGACCTGGCCGTCGTGCGCTCGCAGATGGGCCGGTACGAGCAGGCCGAAGAGATCGGACGCCGCGCCCTGGCGATAGCCAGGGCCGTGGGCGACACCGCGACGGAAGCCGAATCACTGAGGGCTCTGGGACTGCTGTGCTGGAATCACGGGCGCCTCAACGAATCCCTCACTCTCCAGCAAGAGGCCTTGAGCCTCAGGATGAAGAACGGCGATCTCTGGCAGATCGCCCGGGGCCAGAACAACCTGGGAATCTCACTCCTGCACGTGGGCGACCACGAAGGCGCCATGAAGATGTTCCAGGCCGCCTTTTCGGGATTCGCATCGGCGAAGGACGAGAGAGGGAAAGCACAGGCATTGAACAACCGGGGCGATCTGCACCTCCACATGGGTGAGACAGATTCGGCCCACAGGTCATTCGTGCGCGCCCTCGAAATATTCCTGGAAGTGGGCAGCCGCTCGGAGCAGGCCATTACCCAGCTGAACGTGGGAAACACTCTCCCGATACCGGAGAAGCTGAATCAAGCTCTCACGCTGCACCGGACCGCCCTGCACACATTTCGCGGCATCAGCGACAAAAGAAACGAGACCATCACGCTGAATGCCATCGGAACCGCCCTGTACAAGGCGGGGCAGTACATGGAGGCGTCGGCCCATCACACAGCGGCCCTGAACCTCGCCCAAGGAATCGGGACGGCACTGGAGCAAATCCAGGCACTGCGAGGACTGGGCATGGCCGAATTCCGGTCCGGTCACCGGTCGGCCGCCTCCGCACACCTGACGGCGGCCCTGGCGCTCGCGCAGCGCATCAACGCGGCCGAGGAGGAGGCCCGTTCGCGCACCAGCCTGGCCGAGCTGCGGCTCGCGACGACCGGACGGACCACGGAGGCGCTGACCCACCTGGAGAAAGCGCTTGCCATCTTCCAGCGGCTCAATAAATTCGAGTCGGAGCGCATCGAAGCCGAGCTGAGCAGAATCCGCGGGACCGGTCTACGCGAATAGACAACCCCGAAGTGAAGCTAAAGGTTCAGACCATTCCGGCACGATCGTGCGATTTGACGGAACCAGCCTCTTCATGATCGAATGAGATATTCGTTCGAGTGATCCCCATGCGGGATCGCAGCACACAGGAGTGCTCCTTGCTGGAACTGATTACGCTGTCGGCCGTCGTCGCACCAGAGGAAACGGAAATCGCCTCCGAGGCCACCCCAGAGACTTTCAACGCAAGCCCGGCATCCCTTCCGGAATTTTCGAAGTCCATACCCGTACCCACCCGTATTGAACAGTGCACGCCGTCATTGATATAGGCGTCACCATTACTTGACCAGCTGAATCCCCACGACCACTCCGTCTCGTAAGCAAAGCACCATCAGTGGGCCCGGACCGCGGAAACGGTTCGGGCCCTCTTCACTTCCCGTACGTGTCCCGCCAGCGCGCTCGGTGGGCCGTGTCGCCCTGGCCCCGGCCGTTGAGGGGGGTGAGGGAGTGCAGGGGGGTGCCGTTGTTCCAGAGGCCGAAGTGGTCGCGGTGTACGGCGAGGATGCCGTGCTGGGCGGCGAAGGTCTCCGAGGGGCGGCTGAAGCGGGTGGTGGCCACGAAGATGGCGACCTGGGCGCGGAAATGGACCTGGGCGCCGAGCAGGTCCCTCAGTTCGCGGCTGGCGATGGTCCTGGTCGGCGCGTACCGCTTGCACTGGACCACCATCGAGCGCCCGTCCGGCAGCCGGCCGACCACGTCCGCGCCGTTGTCGTGGGAGCCGCCGACGCGGCGGACCTCCGTGCAGCCGTCGCGGCGGCAGAGGTCGGCGACCAGTTCCTCGAACTCCGTTCCGCTCATCGCGTCCACCTCGGCCAGCGTCCGGCGGCCGGCGTCGAGGGCATCGGCGGTGCGCCACGCCCGGTCCCGGGTGCGTACGAGCCGGTCGGTGCGCCACAGCCACCACCCCGCGCCGCCCACCAGGCCCAGCGCCGCGGCTGCCGCCAGGTACGGCCAGATCAGCGACCAGAAGGCGGCCACCAGCAGCAGCGCCGTGCCGCCGGCCATGACGGCCGCCTTCATCCGCGCCGCCCGCCGCTTCCGCGCCGCCGCACCACGTCCGCGGCTCCTCCTGAGCCCCTTGTGTCCCCCTGGCCTCCCGAGCCCCTTGCGCCCCTTGTTTCCCTTGCGTCCTCCGCGCACCCGGCTCCCTCCGCCCTCTCCCCCGCCACCCCTGACAGCAGTGTGTCCAGCCCGGCGGCGGCGCGAAAGAGCGCCCGTTGGCCATGGCCTCTCCCGGGGCGCACGAGCACGGCACGGGCGTCGGGAGTCTTGTGTGGTGCGCGGTTACGTCTGATGCTGGTTGTTCTTGTTGCCTTCGGTTCGGAGTCGCCGCATGAGTGGAGAAAGTCCGAGCAACAACCCACAGCCACGCCGTCGTTCGCTTCTCGTCTCCGGGGCCGCCCTCGCGGGATGGGCGGCCTTCGTCGGGCAGAAGAACGCCTTCGCGGCGGACGCGGGCGCGGGCGCCGCCTCAGACAAAGGCGTCGCCCCGGCCGGGGACCCCGGGAGCGCCGCCGAGCGCCCCGAGTGGGACGGCCGGCCCCAGGTGTTCCAGGTCAACCGGGAGGAGGCGCGGACCCGGCTCGTTCCGTACGCGAGCGCGGGCGAGGCGCTGCGCGGGCGGCTGGAGAAGTCGCCGTACTACCTTTCCCTCAATGGCAGTTGGCGCTTCCACTGGTCGGAGAATCCGGAGCGGCGGCCCGTCGGTTTCCATGCGGAGGACTACGACGACAGCGGCTGGGACCGGATCTCCGTGCCCTCGAACTGGGAGATGCTGGGCTACCCGGAGCCGATCTACCTCAACATCAAGTACCCGTGGGTCGGTTACGAGACGCCCGAACCCCCGGACGTACCGCACACGTTCAACCCCGTCGGCTCCTACCGCCGCGACTTCACCCTGCCCCGGGACTGGCAGGGGCGGCGCACGCTGATCTCGTTCCAGGGCGTGAAGTCCGCGTTCTTCGTGTGGGTGAACGGCGAGCGCGTCGGCTACAGCGAGGACAGCTACACACCGGCCGAGTTCGACCTCACCGACTATGTCCGCCCGGGGCGCAACACCCTGGCCGTCGAGGTGTTCCGCTGGTCCGACGGGAGCTGGCTGGAGGACCAGGACCTGATCGACCTGGCGGGGATCTTCCGGGACGTGTATCTGTACGCGCTCGCGCCGGTGCACCTCCAGGACCTCTTCGTACGAACGGAGTTGGACTCCGCCTACCGCGACGCCGTGCTCAGCGTCACGCTCGACGTCCGCGACCGGGGTGGTGCGGCACCGCGCGGCCACCGGATCGAGGCCGTCCTGTACGACGCGGACGGGCGGCGCGTCCTGAAGCGTCCGCTCTCCGGCCAGGTCACCTTCCCGGCGTCCGGCGACGCCGGCCTCACCCTCACCGCCGACGTACCCGCCCCGGCCCTCTGGTCGGCCGAGGACCCGAACCTCTACACCCTCGTCGTCACCCTCACCGACGGCTCCGGCCGGGCCGTCGACATCCAGCGGGCCCGGTTCGGCTTCCGCGAGATCGCGTACGGCCCCGGTACGTACACCATCAACGGCCGGCCGATCATGCTGCGCGGCACCAACCGCCACGAGAGCGACCCCGACCACGGCCAGGCGGTCCGCGAGGAGCGGATGGTCGAGGACATCCAGCTGATGAAGCGGCACAACATCAACGCCGTACGCACCTCCCACTACCCCAACCACCCCCGCTGGATGGAACTCTGCGACGAGTACGGCCTGTACGTCATCGACGAGGCCAACCTCGAAACCCACGGGGTGCGCGACCGCGTCCCCGCCTCGCTGCCCGAGTGGACCGACGCCTGCGTGGACCGGATGCGCTCGCTCGTCGAGCGCGACAAGAACCATCCGTGCGTCGTCGCCTGGTCGCTCGGCAACGAGGCGGGCCAGGGCGACAACTTCCGTGCCATGGCCGACTGGACGCACGCGCGCGACGACTCACGCCCCGTCCACTACGAGGGCATGAACGCCGTCACCGACGTCCACAGCGAGATGTACACCAGCCCTTCGGGCGTCGAGGCGTACGGCAGGTCCGGCAATCCGAAGCCGTATCTGCTGTGCGAGTACACCCACTCCATGGGCAACAGCGGCGGCAATCTGCGCGAGTACTGGGACGCCTTCGAGCGCTATCCGAACCTGCACGGCGCCTTCGTGTGGGACTGGGCCGACCAGTCGGTCCGCCTCCCGGTGCCCGGCGATCCCCGGCGCACCTATCTGTCGTACGGCGGCGACTGGCATCCCGGGCTGCCTTCGGACGGCAACTTCTGCGCCAACGGCCTGGTCGCCGCCGACCGGCGCGTGCACCCCGGGCTCCTCGAACTCAAGAAGGTGTACGAACCGCTGGCCGTCGCCGTGCGGGAGGCGACCGCCGGGGAGCCGGTCCTCACCGTACGCAACAAACACCTGTTCAGCGGTCTTGAGGCGTACGAACTGCGCTGGACGCTCACCCGCGACGGCGACCCCGTGCAGCACGGCACCCTGCCCCCGCCGAAGGCCGCGCCGGGCGGGGAGGCCACCGTACGGATCCCCTGCCGCAGGCCCGGCACGCTCACGCCGGGCGCGGAGTACGGGCTGAGCGTCGCCTTCGTCCTGCGCGCGAAGACGCGCTGGGCCGACGCCGGACACACCGTCGCCGCCGAGCAGTTCGCCCTGGACTGGCACGCCCCGGCACCGGGCCGGGCACCCGCCGCAGCTCCCGCCGCTCCCGCCGAGCCGCCCGCCCTCACACTCACCGAGTCCGGTACGCGGGTACGCGTCACCGGGCGGAACGTCGAGGTGGTCCTCGACAAGCGGACCGGCACGCTCGACTCGTACCGCTACCGGGGGCGGGTGCTGCTGGCGGGCGGCCCCGTACCCAACTTCTGGCGCGCGCCGACGGACAACGACATCGGCCGGGGCTTCGAGAAGACCGCCCGCACCTGGCGGGACGCGGGCGCCGACCGGACCGTGACCTCGGTGAAGACCACGCGGCCCCGGCCGGGCGAGGTCGTGATCGAGGTGACCGCGACCCTGCCCACCGCACCGGCTCCCTCCGAGTGGCACACCGTCTTCCGGGTGCTCGGCGACGGTGACGTGCGGATACGCCACACGCTCAAGGCGGCGGCCGGTCTGCCGGACCTGCCCGTGGTGGGGGCGCTGCTGACCGTACCTGCGGGGTTCGAACGGATCGACTGGTACGGACGCGGGCCGCACGAGAACTACTGGGACCGCAACACCGGTGCCCTCGTGGGCCGTTACCGCTCCACGGTGGACGCCCAGGTCGCGCCGTACATCAAGCCGCAGCAGACGGGCAATATGACGGACGTACGGCGGCTGTCCCTCACCGACCGGCTCGGTGACGGGCTGGCCGTGTGGGCCGATCCGGCGGCGGAGGGCCAACCCCCGGCTGCTGAGGAGCTGTTGGAGACCAGCGCTCTGCACTACTCGCCCTTCGACCTCGACGGGCCACGGCATCCGCACGACCTGAAGCGCCGGGACGAGACCGTACTCGGCGTCAACCACCGGCAGATGGGGGTCGGGGGCATCAACTCGTGGGGCGCGGCTCCGCTGGAGGCGTACCTGCTGCACGCGGGCCGCACCTATACGTACGGATACCGGCTGCGGCCGGCGTAGATCTCGGCAGTCTCCACGGTCTCCACCGTCTCCGCGATCTCCGCCGTCCCGGCGATCTCCGCGCGTCGGCTGTGAGGCCGGGAGCACGCGGCCCCGGAGGAACCCCGCCCGGCCTCACAGGAAGCGCACAGCCCAGGGCGGGGTTCCTCCCAGGCTCGCCCCCTACCGTCCAGTACATGACAGCGAAACACGTGGACAAGACGGTCAGCAGAAGGCGCGCCCTGGCCCTCGGCGGCGGCGCCGTGGCCGGTGCGGGCGCGGTGGCCGTGGTCGGCTTCAACGCCTTCGCCTCGGAGGAGACGGACAGCGCCGGCACCGGCGCCGCCACCACCGCCTCGGGCTCCACCACCGCCTCGACCGGGCAGTGCGTCCTGATGTCGAGCGTCACCGAGGGGCCGTACTACCTGGACGGCGCGCTGGTGCGCAAGGACATCACCGAGGGCAAGTCGGGCGTCCCGCTCAGCCTGCGGATCACCGTCCAGGACACCACCGAGTCCTGCGGCCCGGTCGCCGGCGCCGCCGTCGAGATCTGGCACTGCGACGCCTGGGGCTACTACTCCGGCTACACCACCGCCAACCCCGGCGGCAGCGCGCCCGCCGAGGACGAGGACGGTTCCACCGCCGACGACCAGACCTATCTGCGCGGCTACCAGGTCGCCAACGCCGACGGCGTCGTCAAGTTCACGACGATCATCCCCGGCTGGTACACCCCGCGCACCTGCCACATCCACGTGAAGGTGCACACCGGCGGCCAGAAGGCGGACGGGACGTACGAGGGCGGCAAGGTCAACTTCACCGGTCAGCTCTTCTTCGACGACGACATCGCCGAGCAGATCTTCACGCTGGACCCGTACGCGAAGCACTCCGGCAGCTACACCAAGCTCGACGACGACATGGTGTACGAGGGCGGCGGCGCGGCGGGCGGCCTGCTGACGCTCACGCCCGTCCACAAGAAGGACCCGTCGAAGGGGTACAAGGGCACGATCGTCCTCGGCATCGACCCGGACGCCGAGAACGACGGCGCGGGCGGCGGTGGCGGCGGCGAGGGCGGTGAGCCCCCGACCGGTACGCCGCCCACCGGGGAGCCGCCGACCGACGCGCCGTCTCCGTCGGCGTCCGCCTCGTCGTAACGCGGCACGCGGCGCGCGGCGCGGTGGCGCGCGATTCCTGGCTCGTAACTCCGCACGCTGGAAGGGGACTTGAATGAGCCGCGCGGACGACGTGCTCGCGCAGACGGCGGTCGACGCCCTGCTGGCCGAGGCCGAGCTGACCCCCAAGCCCGGCCTCCCGGACACCCGCGAGGCGGACTTCGGCGCCCTGCGCTGGTCGGCGCTCTCGCTGGCACCCGGCCTCACGGCGATGGCGGCGGCGGCCCGCCGCGCGGGCGGCGAGCCCGGCCGCGGACTGCGCGGGGAACTCGGCGCGATCGGCCGCTGCACCGAGCGCTCCATGGCGCGGGCGAACGCCGGCGCCGCGCTGCACCACGGCGCCGTCTGGCCGCTCGGCCTGCTGGTGTCCGCCGCCGCGCTCGCCCCCGCCCTCGACCCCGCGCTCGCTCCCGACCGGCTCACCACCACAGCCAGGCGGCTCGCCGCCATCCCCGACGGGGCGGCGCCGCGGATCCCTTCCCCCGGATCCGCGGCGGCGTCCCGTTACGGAGCGGCCGGCGCGCGGGGCGAGGCGCGCGCCGGATTCCCGCACGTACGACGGGCGTTGACGGCGCTGCGTACGGCCAGAGCCGCGGGCGCCCGCGAACCCGAGGCCCGCCTCGACGCGCTGCTCACCGTCATGAGCACCCTCCAGGACACCGGCCTGCTGCACGCCGCCGGGCCGCACGGGCTGCGCGAGGCGCAGAACGGCGCCCGCGAGGTGCTCGACGCGGGCGGCGCGGGCAGCGCGCGGGGCGGCGCCGCCCTGCGCGACCTGGACGTACGGCTGCGCGAGCGCGGCCTGCGCCCGAGGGGCAGCGCCCATCTGCTGGCGGCGACGCTCTTCGTGGACGCGCTGCCGTCCGGTCGTACGCAGGTGACGTCCGGCCGTACGCGGGTGACGTCCGGCCGTACGCGGGTGAGCCGGCCGTCCGCCCGTACGCCGGTGGCCCAGCCCGCGCGCTGATCACCACCGCCGGGACCCGCCACGGCTCAGCCGCCCCCGGAGCGCGGGTCGGCGGAGCCCGGCGGGGGCGTGGGCGGGGACGGGGAGAGGTGCGCCACCACCTCCGCCAGCTCCAGGCACGCCTGCTCGATCTTGCGCCGGATGTTGCGCTGCTCGGTGACGATCGCCGCGAGGAGCAGGGCCGTCAGGGCGGCGGAGCCGTTCAGGGCCTGGAGGCTGATCATGACTTCGACGAGGCTGTGGTGCGCGAAGGGGCCGACGCGGTCGATCGCCGCCGTGATGGCCAGGACGGAGACGAGCAGCGCGCACGGCGCCGCGCCGGCCAGCTGGAAGCGCAGGGCGGCCCAGATGAGCAGCGGGAAGACGAGGAAGAGCAGGCAGAGGTGGGTTCTGGTGGCCCACGGGATGACGGCGGCGGCCGCGACCGTCAGGGCCGCCGCCTCGGCCCAGCGGCGCGGCTCGCGGGGCAGCGGGAGACGGGCCCTGCGCAGGACGAGGATCAGCGGGGTGACGACCAGGACGCCCATCGCGTCGCCCGCCCACCACGCCGACCAGGTCGGCCAGAGCCCGTTCGGCGGCAGTCGGCCGCTGAGCACCATCACGGCCGTACCGATCGTCGCGCTGATCAGCATCCCGGCCAGCGCCCCCAGGAACACCAGCGCCACCCCGTCCCGCAGCCGGTCGAGGGCGATCCGGAAGCCGACCATCCGGAGCAGGAGGTAGGCGCAGACGGGGGCGAGCGTGTTCCCAGCGATGATGCCGAGGTCGGTGAGGCGGAGCGGGCCGATCGTCGCGATGGAGAGCAGCACTCCGAGCGCGATCCCCGGCCAGACGCGGATGCCCAGCAGGAGCAGACTGCTCAGCGCGACGCCCGTGGGCGGCCAGAGCGGGGTGATGACCGTCCCCTCGATGACCACCTGTCTCAGCAGTCCCAGTTGTCCGACCGCCCAGTAGGCGGCGGCGACGGCGAGGATCCGTACCGCGTCCGCGCGGATACGGCGGACGCGACGGTCCCTGCCGCCACGGCCGCCACTGCCGTCGCTTCCGTCTCTGCCGTCTCTGCCGTCACCACGGGCATGAGGCGGTCGGGACGACGGATCTCGGGGTTCCTCGGTGCGCTCCACACCGGCCATGAGACAACGCGCGCCGCCCGACTCGGCTGTGACACGCTGCCCGCCCGCCGCGCCCCCGCTACCCGGCCCGCTCCCCGTACGCCCCGTCGTACACGTCCTCGCGCACGGTCCTCTACGCCTCGTACGCCTCGTCGTGCCACAGGGCAAGCACGGCCGCGTCGTCCGAGTGGCCCGTCAGCTCGGCCACCCTCATCACCTGGGCGGCCAGCTCCCCGGGGCCTGCCGCGCCGCCGGGAACGCCCGCGGCCGCCGCCGCGGCCAGGGCCGCCACCCGCGCGAGCCCCTCGTCGAGCGGGAACGACGGCCCCTCGATCACCCCGTCCGTGAGCAGGACGACCACCCCGGAACCGGTGAGGCGGCGCCGCGTCACCGGATACACCTCCCCCGGCTGCACCCCCAGCGGCGGCCCGCCCGCGTCCTCGGCGATGCCCCACCGGCCGTCGGACTGGGCCCAGACACCGGGGACGTGCCCGGCCCGCGCGCTCTCCAGTTCGCGGGTGACCGGGTCGAAGCGGAGAAAACTACAGGTCGCGAAGAGGCTGGAGTTCACCGACAGCAGCAGGTCGTTGGCCCGGCTCAGCACCTCGCCCGGGTCGGTGGCGGTCGCGGCCACGGCGCGCAGCCCGATCCGTACCTGGCCCATGATCGCGGCGGCCTCCACGTCGTGGCCCTGCACATCGCCGACGCAGAAAGCGAGCGCGCCGTCCGGCAGCCGGAAGCCGTCGTACCAGTCGCCGCCGATGTCGAGGCCGTCCCTCGCGGGCGCGTATCGCGCCGCCGCGTGCAGTCCGGGCAGGGCGGGAAGTACGGCGGGAAGCATCTCCCGCTGCAACGCCTCGGCCAGCTCCACCCTGGCGTGCTGCCGCTCGGCCCCCTGCCGTGCCTGGGCGGTGAGCTGCCCGAGGGTGGTCAGCAGGTCGTCGGCGCTCGCGGACGGATGGGGGCGACGCCGGGTCATGCACCGCTCCGGGGTACGTGGTCGTGGACCGCCGCGCGGTCTGCCTCTCGGCCTGCCTCACGACGGTGTGCGGCCCGCGACGGCGAATGGATGCGGGCGCCCGGAAGGGGCCCCCACCCATCATATTTCCGACTTTTACTTTCCGCTGAGCGAGTTTCCGCTGAGCGGGGAGTCCGCTGAGCGAGGAGTCGGCACCATCTCCATGATCAGGGCGGGCATCGCCGCGAAGGCGAAGCCGATCCCCACACTGATGATCAGCGCGAAGCCGAGCACGCCCAGGGCGCTGCCCATCAGGCCCAGCGCCACCCCGTAACCGCAGGCGATGATCAGGGCGCCGACGAGCAGGGAGATCTTGGGACCGTACGCGGCGGAGAGCTTGGCGGCCAGCGGCGCGACGGCCATCATGCCGAGCCCGGCGGGCGCCATCCACAGACCGGCCGACAGCATCGACTGGCCGGGACCGTAACCGGTGGCCTCGGGCAGCTGGAGCAGCTGCGGGGCGGCCGGCGACATCGCGTACATCGCGAAGCCGATCGCGATGGAGGAGAGGTTGGTCATCAGGATGGGTCGGCGGGCGCTGCTACGCAGGTCGACCAGCGGTGCCGGGTGCGCCACCCGATGGGCCGTCGTCCCCCTCAGCGCCCTGCCCCCGCCGCGAACGGCACCGCGTCGAGCCCCGTCTCCCCGGGGGTCCCCGGGCCCGCCGGGTGGGTCCACAGTCCGGCGTGCGCGAGTACGGGCAGGACGCCCTCCCCGAACCAGTACGCCTCCTCCACGTGCGGATGGCCGGACATGATGAACTCGTCGATGCCCAGGCGGTGGTACTCCGCGATCCGGTCCGCCACCTCCGTGTGCGAGCCCACCAGCGCCGTCCCCGCGCCACCGCGTACGAGGCCGATGCCGGCCCACAGGTTCGGGGAGATCTCCAGGCCGTCCGTGGAACCGCCGTGCAGCGCCAGCATCCGGCGCTGGCCCTCGGACTCGCTGCGGGAGAGCCCGGCCTGTACGGCGCTGATCGCCTCCTCGGAGAAGCCGTCCAGCTGGCGGCGGGCCTCGGCCCACGCCTCGTCGGCGGTGTCGCGGGCGATCACGTGGAGCCGGATGCCGAACCGTACGGTCCTGCCCTCCTTCGCCGCGAGCGCGCGGATCCAGGCGATCTTCCCGGCGACCTGGGCCGGCGGTTCGCCCCAGGTCAGATAGACGTCGCTGTGCCGGGCCGCGACCTCGCCCGCCGCCTCGGAGGAGCCGCCGAAGTAGACCGGGGGCACCGGGTCGGGCAGCCGGGTCAGCCGGGCCTCCTCCACCCGCAGGTGCGTGCCGTGCCGGGTCACCGTCTCGCCGCGCCACAGCGACCGGACGATGTCCAGGAACTCGCCGGTGCGCGCGTAACGCTCCTCCTTGCCGAGGAAGTCGCCGTACGCGCGCTGCTCGTGGCTCTCCCCGCCCGTCACCACATTGAGCAGCAGCCGGCCGGGCGCGTACCGCTGGAAGGTGGCCGCCATCTGGGCGGCGAGCGTCGGCGCCACGAAACCGGGCCGGAAGGCGACCAGGAACTTCAGCCGCTCCGTCTCGCGCGCCAGCATCGCGGTGGTCAGCCAGGCGTCCTCGCACCAGGCGCCGGTGGGGGTGAGCACGCCCTCGAAGCCGAGCTGTTCGGCCGCGCGCGCGATCTGGGTCAGATAGCCGAGGTCGGCGGGGCGGCGGCCCCCGGCCGCGCCCGGCACGCCGGTGGGCACGCCGTGGCCGCCGCCGACGACATGGCGGCTGTCGCCGTAGGTGGGCAGGAACCAGTGGAAGGTGAGGCTCATGGTCTCTCCAGTCGGCGTGTGGAACGGCGTGGGTGGTGCGGGGGTGTGAGTGGTACGGGGGCGGGGGTGGTGCGGGGGCGTGAGTGGTACGGGTGGCATGGGCGTCGTCATGGGCGTCGTGTCGAACGGTGTTTCCGGCCAAGGGCGTCGGGTCAGAGCAGGCCGTGGCGCGGCGGTCGCGTCCCGGTCAGCGCGTACCGGCCGATGTGCCACGCCTTCCAGCGCACCGGGTCGTGCAGGGTGTGGGTGCGGGCGTCGCGCCAGTACCGGTGCAGGTTGAGCCCGTCCTGGGCCGCCCGCGTCCCCGCCACCTCGAACAGCGCGCTGCCCGTCTCCACCGCCGTCCCGGCCGCGTGGACCTTGGCCGCCGCCACGGCGATCGACGCCTCGGCGGCCGTCGCGTCCGTCAGGTCGGCGCGGGCGGCGTCCACGGCGTCCGCCGCCGCGGCGAGCAGCGCGGCCGACGCCCGTACCTGTACGGCGAGTTCGCCGAAGCGCTGGACGAGCAGCGGGTCCTCGGCCGCCGTCCCGTAGCCCTCGCCCACCGCCTCGAACCACGGCCGGCTGCTGGTGCGGACGAACGCGGCGGCCTCCTCCAGCGCCCCCGACGCGATCCCCACGTCGATGGCCGCGTGCAGCAACTGCGCTACGGCGCCGTGCAGTTGCGGGCCCTCGAAGGTCAGATGGTGCGGTACGACCCGATCGGCGGCCACCGCCACCTCCGCGAGGCGCACCGTCCCGCTGGCCGTGGTGCGCTGCCCCATCCCGTCCCAGTCGTCCACGACGGTCACACCGGGCGCGTCCCTCCGTACGTACGCGACGTGGAGCGGACCGTCCACTCCCGCGCTCTCGACCGAACCCGACGCCGAACCGGGCGTCGAACCGGGCGTCGAATCCGACGCCGGGCCCACCGCCGGTCCCTCCCCCGTACCCACGCGCGCCAGCACCGGGATCCAGTCGGCGAACAGCGCGCCCGTCGCGTAGTGCTTCTCGCCGGTCAGCACATACGAACCGGCCGGCCCCGGGGTCAGCCGGGTCCGGATGTCCTGGACGTGCCTGGTGCCCTTCTCCGACTGCGCGTTGCCGAACCGCCGCCCCGCCAGCACCTCTCCGAGGAAGAACTTCCGCTGCTCCTCGGTGCCCTGACGGAGCAGCACGTTCACATAGACGAAGTGGCTCTGCGGGATCTGCGCCAGGCTCGGATCCGCCGCCGCCAGCAGCCGGAAGATCTCCGCGAGGGTACGGGCGGACACCTCGGCGCCGCCGTACGCGCGCGGCACCGAGACCGCGAGCAGCCCGGAGGCCGAGAGCCGGTCGACCTCGGCACGCGGCAGCGCACGCTCCGCGTCCCGCGCCGCAGCGCCGGCCCGGAACGCGACGGCCAGCCCGGCGGCGACGGCGAGGGCCTCGGCGTCGTCGGCGATCACATGCGCGCCCACGGCCTCCTGGTCGGCCACGTCAGGCCGCCACGGCGGACACACCGGCCGCGGTCGGCGCCGCCGCCGCTCGCGCGGGCGCGAGCCGCTCCGGCGCGAGCGCCAGCGAGAACTGGTCGACCACCCGGTCCAGCGCCTCCCGCGCCTCCGGATCGACCGCGACCGAGCCGTCCTCCCGTACGGAGATGTGCCGGTCCAGCACGAACCAGCCCTGGACCACGTGCGCCGCGCCCATCGACGAGAGCACCGGCCGCAGCGCGTAGTCGATGGCCAGTACGTGCGCGGTGGACCCGCCGGTGGCGAGCGGCAGCACGGTCTTGCCCTCCAGCGCGTACTGCGGCAGCAGGTCCAGCAGGGACTTCAACAGCCCCGAGTAGGCGGCCTTGTAGACCGGCGTACCGATGACGACCGCGTCGGCCTCCTCGAACAGCCGCCGCGCCCCGACGATCGCGGGATGGCCGAAGTCGGCCCCGAGCAGGGCCTCGGCGGGCAGCGTACGGACGTCGAGCGGGGTCACCCGGTGGCCCTGGGCCGTGAGCCGGCCGTCCAGGTGGCGGAGCAGCCGGGCCGTACGGGAGGTGGGGGACGGGCTGCCGGAGACGGAAAGGATGGTGGCCATACGGAGATCACCTCGGGTGACGGAAGATACGGATGGAAGGAAGGCCGGGGGGACCGGAGCCGACCGGAGCCCCGAGCGCGGCCCGGGAGCCGGAGCCCCGAGCGCGGGCCGGGAGCCGGAGCCCGGAGCCGGAGCCCTGCGCCCCGAGCCCCGAGCGCGGCGCCACCGAGCCCCGAGCCCCGAGCCCCGAGCCCCGAGCGCGGAACCGGTCAGGAGTACCAGGTCGGTTCGGGCAGTTCCCCGGTCAGCACCGAGCGCCCCACCTCGCGCCGCTTGTACGCCACCGGATCGTGCAGCGTGTGCGTACGGACGTTGCGCCAGAACCGGTCGAGGCCCTCCGCCCTCGCCGTGGACCGCGCGCCGGTGACCTCGAAGATCCGGCCGGTGACCTCCAGCGCCACCTCCGTCGCGACGGCCTTCGCCGCCGCCACCCGTACCTCGAACGCGCCCCGGTCCTCCGCCGTGACCGCGTAGGGGTCCCCGTGCAGCCGCTGGCCCTCCTCGGCCACCCGGTCCGCCAGCGCCTCGGCCGCCCAGAGCTTGGCGGTGAGATCGCCGTACACGTCGATGACGTACGGCTCGTCCACCGCGCGCTCGTGGCCGCCGTGCAGCCAGGGACGGGTCTTGGTGGTGGTGTAGGTGGCGGCGGTCTCCAGCGCGCCCGCGGCTGTCCCGAGATAGAAGTTGATGAAGACGAGCTGGATGGTGGGGACGTTGAGGGTGTTGTAGATCCGGGGCCGGAACACCTTGTCCACGTACCCGGCGGCCGACGCCCACGGCACCCGTACCCCGTCGATCGTCACCCCGCCGCTCTCGGTCAGGCGCTGGCCGATGTTGTCCCAGTCGTCGTGGAAGGCCAGGCCCTCGCTGTCGGAGGGGACGATGGCGAAGACGTGGTGGTCGGTGCCCTCCAGGACGCCTTCCAGGACGGTGACGTCGGAGACCTTGCTCCCGGTGGAGAAGGTCTTGCGGCCGGTGAAGACGAGGGTGTCGCCGTCCTCCCGTACGACCACGTCGCTGTCCCGGGGGTTGACCGCGCCGCCGAAGAACCAGCGGTGACGGGCGGCTTCCGCCTCGACGGCCTCCCACTGCTCACGGGTGCCGACGAGCCGGGCGGCCCAGTTCCACAGATAGTGGTAGCCCAGCAGCTGGCCGATCGATCCGTCGGCCTTGGCCACTTCGCGGACGACCCGGTACGCGGTCGTCCAGTCCTGGCCGCCGCCCCCGTGCGCGGCCGGTCCGAGCAGGGTGACGAGGCCGGCGTCCTTGAGCAACCTGACCTCGGCATAAGGGGTTTCGCCCGCCTTGTCGCGGGCGGCGGCGTCGGTGGCGAGGACGGCGGCCACCTCGGTGGCGCGGGCGATCCAGCCGGGGGCGTCGGTGGGGGTGGGGAGGGTGGTCCAGTCGGCGGTGGCGAGGGTGCTCATGCGGGCGGGTCTCCTCGAAGTGTGACGGGTGACGGGTGACATGTGACGGGTGACGTGTGACGTGTGACGGGTGACGGGTGACGGGTGACGTATGACGTATGACGTACGGCGGGAACGTTGGGTACGGCGTCAGGCGCTCAAAGCCACCGGCCCGGCCTCCGGTTCGCTCTCCGGGCCGTACTCCGGTTCGCTCTCCGGCAGCTCAGCCTCCAGCTCGCGCACCAGCGGCAGCACCCGCTTGCCGAAGTACTCGACCTCCTCCAGGTAGTGCAGGAAGCCGAGCAGCAGCAGATCCACCCCGCGCCGCTTGTACGCGACGATGCGCTCGGCGATCTGTTCCGGCGTACCGATCAGGCCGGTCCTGAAGCCGTCGTTGTACTGGACGAGGTCCTCGAACGACGAGTCCTGCCACATCCCCTTGCCGTCGGCCGCCGACCGCCCCGCCTGCTTCACCGCAGCGCCGAAGCCGTGCACCGCCTCGGTGTCCGCCTTCGCGACGATCTCCCGCAGCACCTCGCGCGCCTCCGCCTCGGTGTCCCGGGCGATGAGGAAGCCGTTGAGCCCGAACTTCACCCGGCGGCCCGCCTCGGCCGCCGACGCCCGTACGTCCCGGATCTGCTCGGTGACCCCGTCGAAGTCCTTGCCGTTGGAGAAGTACCAGTCGGAGACCCGGCCGGCCATGGCGCGGGCGGCCGTCGAGTTGCCGCCCTGGAAGATCTCCGGGTGCGGACGCTCGGGGGTGTTGAGCGGCTTGGGCTTCAGCGAGAAGTCCCTGATCCGGTAGAAGTCCCCGGCCAGTTCGGCGTGGTCCTCGGTCCACACCGCGCGCAGCGCGCGGATGAACTCCTCCGAGCGCCGGTAGCGCTCGTCGTGCTCCAGCCAGGGTTCCCCGAGCGCGGTGAACTCGTCCTTGAACCAGCCGCTGACCACGTTCACCGCGAACCGCCCGTGGGACAGCTGGTCGGCGGTGGCGCCCAGCTTGGCGAGCACGCCCGGGTGCCAGAGCCCGGGGTGGACGGCGGCGATGACCTTGAGCCGCTCGGTGGCGAGCAGCAGGGCGAGGCTGAAGCTGGTCGACTCGTGCTGGTACTCGGCGCCGTAACTGGCCATGTAGCGCACCTGGCTCAGGGCGTAGTCGAAGCCGTTGTTCTCGGCGAGCACGGCCAGCTCGCGGTTGTAGTCGTATCCCCAGTCGGTGCGCTGTTCGATCTTGCTGGTGACAAGACCGCCACTGACATTGGGCACCCAATAGGCGAAGCGAAGTGGTTCGGCGGCTGCGGCGGCAGCGGGCGGAAGGGACATCGGGAACTCCCGGCGTACGAAAGCGGGCAGGGGAAACGGACCCGGCGGTCCGGGGCACGGCAAAGACCGCGGAAGACCACGGAAGGCCGCGAAAGACCGCGGAAGACCACGGGCGGCAATCGGGAAACGTGAACAATTCGTTAAATCGGCGGCGCGCACCGGTCGCGGAGCGGGAGATCCATTACGGCAGTCCCCGGACGCGAAAGGAGGCGGGAAAGATCCCCGCGAACGGCCCGGACGGAGAAGGCCGGTGCGACAGCGTGCGCGCTGCTCAGCCCGTACGCCGACACAGGGCGCTGGAGACACGGACAAGGTCGACGTGACGCCGCCGGGTGAGTTCCCGAAGATCGTTCATCGGATCCCGCATCGCCGCGCCACCACCTTTCCGGCTATTCGACAGCTCCATGAACCATGAGCGTACCCCCGGGCACACTCACGGTCGATTCGGTATATACGACCCGGTGATAGGGTTTCCCTTTCACCCGGAAACCAGGTACGGCCCGAGGGCGAACCCGAAGAGCGGGACCGAGACCCTAAGCCCAAAGCCCAAAGGGCGAGGCCGAAAAGGGCGAGGCGGAAAGGCGATCACGCGCATGCGAATAGAGCAGCTCGAATACATCGCGGCCGTGACCAGGCTCGGGTCCCTGCGCCGCGCCGCCGAGGCGCTTCATGTGTCCCAGCCCGCGCTGAGCGAGACCGTCCGCAATCTGGAGCGCGAGCTCGGCGTGGACATCCTGGACCGGCGCCGCTCCGGGGCCAGGATCAGCGCCGCCGGGCGCGAACTGCTGCCGCACATCATCGGCGTACTCGACGCCGTCGACACCCTGCGCAAGGCGGCCGACGACCAGCACCGCACCACCCGCATGATCCGGCTGGGGACGGTCAACGCGGCGACGGTGCCCCTGCTCGTACCGACCATCCAGGCGTTCCGCTCCGCCCACCCGGAGACCCAGGTCGAGGTGACCGGCGCCCAACAGGCCGACATCCACCGGTCGTTGCTGGAGGGCGGGCTCGATCTGGGGCTGGTCAACTATCTCCAGGGCGACGACAAGCCGCCCGGCTTCCACACCACCGAACTCCTGCGGGGCCGCCCGGTGGTGTGCGTACGCTCCGACAGCCGCCTCGCGGCGCTGCGTACGGTCACGGTCGCCGACCTGCTGGGCGAGCCGCTCATCGTGATGCGCTCCGGATACGTCATGCACCGCTATGTGCACCGCCTCCTGGAGGGCCGCAGCCCGACCTTCTCGTACTCCACGGACGGCGCGGAGATGGGCAAGCTGATGGTCGCGGAGGGGCTGGGCGCCACGGTCCTGCCCGACTTCAGCGTCAGCGGCGACCCCCTGGAGCGCTCCGGCATGATCACCAGCCGGCCGCTGGCGGGCGACACCCCGGCCGTCCTGATGGTGATCCAGCACCCGCTCTCCACCACGATGACCCAGGCCGCCCGGGACCTCCACGCGATGTTCGTCCGCAGCGCGGAGACCTACGTACGCGAGGCTGCCGCGCGCGCGGCGGCGCAGTCGGCCGACCGGCTCTGCGAGTCAGCCGCCCGGCCCACCGACCGGCCCACCGATCTGCCCGCCAACCGGCCCACCAACCCGCCCACCGAGTGTCCACCAACCACGGCTCCGTACGGGTCCCGGCCGACCCCAAGCGCATCGTCGTCCTCAACTTCCCCGGGGCCTGCGCGCTGCTCGACCTCGGCCTGACCTATGTCGGCGGGCCCGGTTACATGCCCGACTCCGCCGCCTACACCAAGGCCAGGGCGGCAGCCCCGACAGCGGTCGACGGCGCCGACACGAACTGGCAGCTCTACGGGGCGTCCTCGTCCCACGGCAAGGTGCTCATCGACGCCGGGGCCCGCCTCCACGCCGGGGCCCGCCTCCACGCCGGGGCCCGGCAGTCCAAGGGCTTCGTCGACTACTCGTACGAGCGGATGACGGACGTGCTGGACGGCGCCGACGTCCTGGTCGCGTCCACCCAGGCCATGCCCTCGCTCCGGGCCCAGCGGATCTTCGGGCGGCTCCCGGCGGTGAAGCCGGACCGGATCTTCAGCTCCGCCCTGTTCTTCCCGGCCGGCTACGGCATCGCGCTCGCGCTGCTCGACGACGTGGAGAGGATGTGCCGCAAGCTCACGGCGAGCTGACGGCCCGTCCCGGCGCCGACCGGCCCAGCGGCACGACGACCGCCGCGTAGAAGCGGTCCACCACATCGTCCACGCTGCGGATGAAGCCCGTCTCCGCGTTCCCCCGGGTGCTGCCCATGCCCTTGAAGAGGGACAGCCGGAAGCCGCTGATCTCGCCGTCGCCCCTGGGCAGCAGATCCGCGGGCTCCGGGCGCAGCCGCTCCAGAGTGCCGCGCGGCCCGTCGCCCTCCCCCACCAGCAGGGTCTGGACGTGCAGATCGGCCGGGGCGTCGGCGAGCTGCCTGATCAGCCGCTTCGCCCAGGACAAGGGATAGCCCTGCTCGGGCGCCGGGATCTCCACCGACGTACGGAGCTTGCCGGTCCGCAGGTCGGCGCTGATCGCCAGAATGCCCTGCGTGCCCGGCGTGCCCTCGATGCGCAGCTCGGCGTCGAGCCGCCCCTCGCGGCAGAGCACGTCGGCCTGCGCCTCGCGGCGGGCCCGGGAGTCGGCGCTGCGTCTGACCCGCTGCACGGGCAGCACCTTCTGCCCCAGCTCACCGCCCAGCCGCAGACACACCTGCCGGACGAGGCGCTCCCAGCTCTCCACGACCTCGACGGCGCGGGCGTCCCCCTGGCAGAGGGTCTCCTCGTCGATGCCCTTGCGGACGGGAACCCAGGCGGGGCCCATGTTCTGGAAGCCGTGGCAGCCGGAGTTCTCGTGCTGGAGGTAGTGCAGCAGCTCCTGGAGCAGCCACGCGTGCGCCGCGTTCCCGACGCCCTCGTGGCGGATGAGCAACTGCGCCTGGTGCGCCACCTCGGCCCAGGACAGATGCCGCAGGACCACCTTGTGCTTGCGCCGTCCGTCCACCTTGACGTCGACCAGCGGAGTGCCTTCGAGGGCGACGTCGTTGCCCAGGGTGATGACCGCTTCGTAACCGCGCCTGGCCGCTATGTCCATGTAGTCCTGGACCTGCTGCTCCTTGAACGCGTTGCCGTTCGTCTTCGTCTCCACGAGAGCGGTCCACAGCTTGCCCGCCCGCTCCACCCGGATCACGCCGTCCGGGCGCTTGCGCACCTCGCCGTGCGGCAGCGAGACCTCGGTGAACGTCTCCATCCGGCCGGCCGGCGCCCCGAATCCGGCCATGAGCCGCCGCCCGAACTCGGGGACCTGCGCCATCACCGACAGCAGGACGGAGGTAGCCCGCGTCTCGCGCTCGCGGTCGCTCTTGAGCGAGGGCACCGGGAAGAGCCTGGCCTGCCGCCAGGTGTCGTTGTCGGCGAGGGACTTCTTGGCGACCTTGGGCAGGGTCACCTTCTTCCTGACGGTACGGGGGCGACGCACCGTCGGCGGGGCCTGCTCCGGCGCGGCGCCCGCCTTCGCGACCGGCTCCCGCGTGGCCTGCGCGGGAATGGTCGCGGCCACCGCCGCCGCGACGGGGGCGGAGTCAGGGGCGGAGGGCCCGGTTCCCGGCTCCGGGCCCGTTCCCGTTCCCGGACCCGTCGCCGTCCCCGCCGTCCCCGCCGTCCCCGCAGTCCCCGCCGACTCTGCCGTCCCCGCCGCCGCCGACTCTGCCGCCGCCTCCTCGTCCTCTTCCTCCGCCGCGTCGTCCACATTGATGCCGAAGTCCGTGGCCAGTCCGGCGAGTCCGGTCTCGTACCCCTGTCCGATCGCCCGGAACTTCCACTCGTTGTTCCGCCGGTAGAACTCGCCGAAGACGAAGGCGCTCTCGGCCCCCGCGTCATCGATGGAGAACCCGAGCAGGTCCTCGCCCACGCCGTCGCAGACGGTCAGCCGCAGGCCGTTGAGATCGCCGAACCGCTCGCCCTCGTCACGGCTGGCCGCGACGATGATCTGCGCCACGTCCGGGGCCACCGCCGCCAGATCCAGGCTGATCCGGTCCTCGCTGCCGCTGTCCGTCGGCGTCTTGCCCAGGAGCTGCACACTGCCGTCGTCGGCGGTCGGGTTGTTGTAGAAGAAGAAGTCGGCGTCGCCGCGCACCTTCCCGTTCTCGTCGAGGAGCAGTACGGAGACATCGGCGTCCCCGTCGCCCGTCTCGCTGCTCCAGCCCAGCCCCACGCGCACCGAAGCGGCGTTCTCGCTCAGGGCCGTGAGCCCGACATTGGCACCCTTGGTCATCTCGCGCATGCTGAATACCCCCCAAGCACGCGGGCCGCGCGTCCCCACGGGCGGCCCGCACCAACACATCTGGTGACACACCGCACACAAGCGGTGTCAGAAGTGAACCCTAGAGGAACGAACCCCGGCGCGCCCCCCTCCGTCAGCTCCCGGAGCGAACGGGCGGCTGGTGGGCGGCGCGGGCCGCGACGTCGGCGGCTCCGCCCGCGCCCATCAGTGAGGCGGCGGGGGCGGCGGAGGGCAGCAGGGCGAGTGCCTCCAGCGCGGGCATGAGGTTCGGGCCGCCGTGGGCCGCCGCCGCCGGGAGTGCGCCGCGTACGAACTGGGCCGCCCGCACCCAGCGTTGGGCGTAGACGTGCCGGGCGCGGCGCTCGATGCCGTCCGCGATCCGGTCGACCGCCGGGGCCAGCGGATACGTACGGGCAGCCGGCCAGGGCATCCGGGAGCGCAGTTCGCGCAGCACGGGCTCGCGCTCCGCACCGCGCACCATGTCCGTGTCGGTCCAGCTCAGATAGCCGACGCCGACCCGTACGCCGTGGTGCGCGACCTCCGCCTGGAGGGCGTGCGCGAACGCCTCGACGCCTGCCTTCGAGGCGCAGTACGCCGTCATCATCGGGGTCGGCGCGAGCGCCGCCAGGGAGGCGATCTGGAGGTAGTAGCCACGGGAGTTGAGCAGGGCGGGCAGAAAGGCGCGGGCGGTGTTGGCGCCGCCGACGAGGTTGACCTCGATGACCCGCCGCCACGCGGCCGGGTCCGAGCCGAGGAAGGGCCCGCCCGCCGCGACGCCCGCGTTGGCGACGACGACGTCGACCCGGCCGAAGCGCCGTGCGATGGACCGCGCCGTGAAGGACATCGCGCACGCGTCCGTGACATCCGCGTACCAGTAGTCCGCTTCACTGGCCAACGAGCGTGCCACAGCGGCGAGTTCGGTCCGCTCCAGACCGACGAGCGCCAGTCGGGCGCCGCGTGCGGAGAGCGTGCGGGCCAGCTGTTCGCCGACACCCCGGGCGGCGCCGGTGATGACGACGGTACGTCCTCGGAGTGAGAGACGCCTGTACATGGGTGGATCTCCAAGAGGGAAAGCGTGCGGGGTCGAGGGAATGAGGGGGAATGAGAGGGGAGGGGGGTGGAGGGGGGTGATACGCCGGTGGAGGTCGAAGGGGCCGTCCCCCCGCACGAGTTGTGGTCGTGAGCAGGGGACGGCGATGCGTCCGTGAGCGCCTGCCGGGTGGGCATGGGCGTCAGGCACGCTCCAGGGCGAGGACCGCGTTGTGCCCGCCGAAGCCGAACGAGTGGGTGACCGCGCGGTCGGTGCGCATGCGCAGCGGCTGCTTGGTCACGCAGTCGATGTCGAACTCGACGGCAGGCGCGTCCAGATTGGCGATCGGCGGTACGACTCCGTGCTGAAGGGTGAGCACGGTCAGCCCCGCCTCGATCGCTCCGGCCGCCCCCATGCAGTGCCCCAGCACGCCCTTGGGCGCCGTGACCGAGGGACGCTGCGGAAAGACCCGGCTGATCAGCGCGGCCTCGGTCGCGTCGTTGAGCTGGGTGGAGGTGCCGTGCGCGTTGACGTGTTCGACGTCGTACGGGCTCCAGCCCGCGTCCCGCAGGGCCGCCTCCACCGCGCGCTGGGCCACGGCGCCCGAGGGGTGCGGGCTCGTGGGGTGGTACGCGTCGGTGGTGGCGCCGGCGCCCGCGAGCAGCGCCCGGGGCGCGGCTCCGCGCGCCCGCGCGTCGCTCTCCCGCTCCAGCACCATGATCGCGGCGCCCTCGCCGACGACCAGGCCCGAGCGGTCCCCCGCGAACGGCCGGGAGAGCAGCGAGGGATCGTCCCCGGGCCCCGCCTGTGCCGCCGCGCCCGAGCGGGCGAACCCGGCCATCGCGACCGGGTAGACGACCGACTCCGTCGCCCCCGCCACCGCGATGTCGCACTGGCCGGTGGCGAGCAGGTCGCGCGCCGCGTGCAGCGCGGTGACTCCGGAGGAACAGGCCGTGCACGGCGCCATGCTGGGGCCGGTGGCCCGCATGCTGATGGCGATCTCGGCGGCCGGCATGTTGGGGATCGTCAGCAGGATCGCCGAGGGCGAGGTCGCCTCGTGGCCGCGCCGGTCGAGCACCACGGCCTGCTCCGTCAGGCCCGCCGTACCCCCGCTGCTGGTCCCGACCACGACGGCGACCCGGGTGCCGTCCCAGGTCCTGGGGTCGAGCCCGGCGTCGGCGACCGCCTCGCGCGCGGCGAGGAGCGCGAGCTTCACGTACCGGCCCATCCGGAAGGACGTACGCCCGCCGATCGCCGCGTCGAGATCGATACCGTCGACCATGCAGGCGAAGTCGACCGCACAGCCGTGCAGTTCGGGGACGGTACGGGCGCGCGAGACCCCCGCGCACACGCCGTCCCAGGTGGAGGCTGTGTCATGGCCGGCCGGGGTGATCATGCCGAGGCCGGTGATGGCGACAGTGGGTCCGCTCATCGGCCGACTCCCACGGTCGCCTCGTCGAGGTACGCGGTGAGCGCGGCCAGCGAGGCGCCCTTGAGCAGGGTGTCGGAGTCGGCGCGGACGTCCAGCGTCTCCTTGATGATGACCGCGAGTTCCGCGACGGCGAGGGAGTCCATCTCCAGGGTGTCCATCGTCGCCTCGGGGACGATCTCGGCCGCCGGCACCTTGAAGGTCTCGGTGAGGACTTCGGTGATCTTCGGGTGAATCCGGTTCATGGCATGTTCCTTTCCCAGGGGGGTGGTTGGCCGCGCGTCCGAACGCCGGACACGCGCCGAAGCGCGCCCCGGTGGGACGCGCGGGTCGTACATGGTCGGGTGAGTGGGCGGTGGCCGGTCGGACGCGGGGTGTACGGGGTTGGTGCGCCCGGGACGGTCCCGGTGGGGGGCGCGTGCCGTGGCGTGCGCCGTAGCCCGCGCCGCGACCGGAGCCGTGACCGGCGGAGCGGACCCGCCGAGGCCCCGCGTCCGCCCGTCAGCCGGAGCCCGGCGCGCCGTCCCCGGCCCCGCCATGCCACGCGCCGTTCGGGTCGTCGTACGTCCCGGCGTACCCGGGCCCGGCGATCGGCCGGTCCGCGAGCACCTCCTCGGGCAGCGCGAACGCGCCGACCAGGGTGGGGGCATGGGCGGCGAGGCGCCCGATCAGCGCCTCGACCGTCTCGGCCAGTTCGCCGACGTGTCTCGCCGCCAGCCGCCCGGACGCCAGCAGTTCACCGCTGTTGCGGTCGATCCACCGGAGTGCGAAGAGGCTGCGCAGGGCCTGGAGCAGATCGGCGGCGGACGCGGCGGACACGACGGACGCGGTGGACCCGGCGGAGAGCGCGCCGAGGACGGCCTCGTCGGCCTCTTCGGCGACGAGGCCGTCCACCGCCACGGCGTACTCCCGCGCCGCCCGCCGGTACGCGTGCGCCTCCACGGCGCGCAGCGCGGCGCCCGACGCGGCGTTCCAGCGGGCGAGGGCGTCGCCCCGGGGGGCGTGGCTCATCCGGTGGCGGGCGCGGGTGAGCCACAGTCGTTCGACGTCCGCGATCAGTTCGTCGAGGAAGGCCGGGTCGGACAGCTCGCGCTCCTCGGGAGCAACCTCCGCAGCGGCCCCCGGGGCAGCCCCCGAAGCGGCCGCCGAAGCAGGTGCGGGCGCCGGGTCGGGCGCGAAGATCAGCTCCGCCGCCGCCTTGGCGTGGATCGCGACGTTGTCGCCCTCCGCCGTGATCACGCCCTCGATGCCCGCCAGCAGTTCGGCCATGCCGTTGTTCTCCAGCAGCCCCTGCGCCCCGCACCGCTCCCGGCACTCCACGATCACCTCGCGCGCCCGCCAGGTGATCCAGCCCTTGGCGACGGCGACGAGCCGTTCGGCCTCATCGGTGTTCGCGTCCGTGCGCGACTGCCAGGCGTCGAGCGCCGTGCGGTGCAGCAGGCTCATCGCGAAGACCGTGGCCAGCGCCGCGACCAGCGGGCCGTGGTGGCTGCGGTGGGCGAAGACCGGCACCTGACCGGTGCCCCGGGGGCCGGAGATCAGCCGGTGGCCGCCGTACCGTACGGCGAGCGCCAGCGCGAACCGCGCCGAGCCGACGGCGCTCGCGCTCATCGAGAGCTTGCCCGGGGTGACCCGGCCGATGGAGAGCAGCAGGCGCCGCCGGCGGTTGGCGTTCTCGCTGCGGAAGACACCGTCCGCGCCGAGCCGGCCCTGCGCGCCCGCCAGCAGCGCGTCCCGGCCGACGAAGACACCGTCGAACGAGGTCAGGCAGTGGTCCACCGAGCTGCCGAACCGCTCGGGCAGCCGGCGCACCCGCACTCCGGGCAGCGGGCGTACGGCGTCGGTCAGCGGGGTCAGGAAGAGGAAGACGCCGTGGTCCTCGCCGTCCACCAGCAGCCGGGCCGCGACGACCCCGCTCTTGGGGCCGCCCACCGGGCTGGTGTTGGGCATGAACTTCTGCGCCCCGGCGTGCGGCGTGCGCAGGACGAAGCCGTCCCGGTCGCGGTCGTAGGCCGCGGTCGTCTCCACGGCGACGGCGTCGTTGCCGTGGGCCACCTCCGTGCAGAGGAACGTCCCCACGCGGCGCGCCGCCAGAAAGTCCGACAGGTCCCGCCCGCCGCCCGGAGCAGCGACAGCGTCGGGACCGGTGCCGGGGCCGGTGGAGTCGTGGTCGATCAGGCTGCCGAGAAACAGGTTGTAGTGAATCCCGGCGACCGTGACGAAGCTGGGGTCGATCGGGCCGAGCCACTCGTGCAGCGCCGCCAGCGCGCGCGGGTCGGCGGCCAGGGCCGCCGGGTCCGCGAGCGAGTCGTTGACGGTGCGCAACCGCTCATACGCCCACGCGAGCCGCTCCCCGGCCGTGCCGCCCTGCCTGTGCCGGAACGGCCCCGACGCGGCGATCGCGCGCCATGGCCCGTGCTCACGGGTGAAGTCCGTACCGAACAGCACGCGCGTCAGCCGATCCGTGGCCGGATCCGCCGACGCGGCCCCCTCCGTCGGAACGGCAGGGGACACGGCAACGCTGTTGATCATTACGGTCACGGAAGTAGAACGATCAAGCGATCACGAAGAAACGACTCTGTGGCCCGTCGGGACCGTAAAACATCCATTCGACGGGCGCACAGTGACGCCACTCGCGCGCCTCCCTGAACGCGCCCCCAACGCGCCGCCCATTCGGGGGACTTGGTCAGGCCACCGCCTCGCCCTCCGTCACGCCGTCACGCCGTCACGCCTTCCTGAACGCCAGCGCGACATTGTGTCCGCCGAATCCGAACGAGTGACTGACCGCCGTCTCCACCCACTGCCGCCGCGGCTCCTTCGTCACGCAGTCCAGGTCGAACTCGACCGCGGGCGCGTCCAGGTTGGCGATCGGCGGAATGATGCCGTGCTCCAGGGTCAGCACCGTCGCCACCGCCTCGATCGCCCCGGCCGCAGCGAGCGTGTGCCCCAGCACCCCCTTCACCGCCGTGACCGGCGGGCGGTGCGGGAAGAGCCGCTCGATCAGCCGGGCCTCCATGGCGTCGTTGAGCGGCGTGGAGGTGCCGTGCGCGTTGACGTGCTCGACGTCGTACGGGCTCCAGCCCGCCTGCCGCAACGCCGTCTCCACCGCCGCCTGCGCCACCCGCCCCTGCGGCTCGGGCGCCGTCGGGTGGTGCGCGTCCGTGCTGGCGCCCGCGCCGCTCAGCAGCGCGCGCGGCGACCGGCCCCTGGCCCGCGCGTCCGTCTCCCGCTCCAGCACGACCATGGCCGCGCCCTCGCCGAGGACGAACCCGTCCCGGTCCGCCGCGAACGGCCGTGACGCCTCCGCGGGGGCGCCCGTGCGGGTCGACAGCGCGCCCATCCGCGCGAACGCCGTCACCACCAGGGGCGTCAGTACGGACTCGGCGCCGCCCGCCACCACCACGTCGCACTCCCCGCTGAGCAGCAGATCACGCGCCAGGGAGATCGCGGTGGCCCCCGAGGCGCAGGCCGTCGCCGGGGAGAGGCTGGGGCCCTGGGCCCGCAGCGCGATCGCGACCTCACCGGCCGCCGCGTTCGGCATCATCATCGGCACCAGCAGCGGCGAGACCGCCTCCGGCCCCCGGTCCCGCAGCCGCAGCACGTTGTCCGCGAGTACGGAGACCCCGCCGACCCCCACCCCGAGCACCACGCCCACCCGGCCCGCCTGCCAGGTCGCCGGGTCGAGCCCGGCGTCCGCCACCGCCTGCCGCGCCGCGATCAGCGCCAGCTTCACGAAGCGCGCCATCCGCCACACCGAGCGCCCGCCCACGACGGCGTCGAGGTCGAGCCCCGGCCAGGGGGGCGCGCCGTCGCCCGCGCCCCCGGCCGGGCCCCGATCCGTATCCCCGGTGCCGCCCCGGTCCGTACCCGGCGCGGGCGCACCCGCGGGCACAGGCGCCGGACCGTCGACCGCGCAGGCGAAGTCGACCGGCATACCGGCCAGTTCCGGCTGCCGCCTGGCCGCCGAGCGCCCGGCGCACAGCCCCGCCCAGAACGCCCGCTCGTCGGCGCCGGCGGGCGTGACCACCCCGAGCCCGGTCACCGCGACCTCCGCCGCGCCACCGCTCCACCCGCGTCGGCCGTGTCCCCGTTCAACCGTCCGCTCAGCCGTCCGCGTCATGACGTCCCATCCCTTCCGTTCCCTTCCGTCGAGTCCACCCGGGCCCGCGGCCCGCCCGCACGTCCGCCGCCCGCACGTCCGCCGCACGTCCGTCCGCCTCACGTCCGCGGCCGGCGCGGCGCCGCCGTACCCCAGGTCAGGCCGCCGCCGAAGGCGGTCAGCAGCATCCGGTCACCCGCGCGGAACCGCTCGCGCGCCGTCCCGTCCGCCAGGGCCGGCGGGAGGGAGGCCGCGCCCGTGTTGCCCACCCGGTCGAGAGGGACGACGCAGCGCTCCTCGGCGATCCCCGGCCGCTCGGCGACGGAGCGCGGGATCCGGCCGTTGGCCTGGTGCGGTACGAAGTGGTCGACCTGGTCGGCGTTCCAGCCGACCGTGCGCGGCAGGGAGCGGCATGAACCGGTCATTCGCTCAACCGCGTGCTGATAAACAGTCTGGCCGCGCATCCGGACGTACTGGTCCCCCTCGGCCGCCGGACCGGGCAGCGACCGCGCCCGCGACCCGCCGCCCTCCACGGTCACCTGGCCGTAGCCCGTACCGTCGCTGCCCAGGTCGAAGGCGGGCAGCCCGCCCGGGTCCCCGGGGCCGCCCGCGCCGATGAGCGCGGCTCCGGCGCCGTCGCCGGACACCACGCCGGTCGAGCGGTCCCCCGGCACCCGTCCCGCGACGGCCGTCAGGACAGCCGACCGGGCGGGCGGGGACGGCACCGCCCCCACCCGCCCGTACAGCGCGTCTCCGCTCGCCAACCCACGGCCCCCGTCCGGTGAACATCACATCGACCGGATGCCAAACGCCGGGAACGGTCGCCGGGTTACGACGCCATATGAGGCACCGGCCCCGCCGAAAGCCGGGTCGGCTCCCACCCGGGCAGCTGGATCCGCGTCGCCGACACGCCGAGGCCGCTGGGGACGGGCGGCAGCCAGCGGGTGATGCCCGCCCGGTCCTCCAACAGCTCGGGCTCCTTGTAACGCTTGCAGCCGTGGTGCCAGTTGAGGATGCCGGAGAGCCAGTTCTCCAGCTCCTTCACATAGCCGTCCAGCACCGCGCGCGCGTCCTGGTCGAGGTCGAAGTCGTCGTACAGCACCGGAAGTTCGTTGGCAGCGACATGCTGGAACTGGCGCATGCGCGACTTCATCAGATCGTCGATGATCCGCAGGGCCGTCGGATAGTCGCAGTTGAAGAAGTTCTGCACGACGAGCAGCCCGTTGTGCACCTCGCCCTCGAACTCGATCTCCTTCTGGTACGAGAAGACGTCGTTCAGCAGACAGGCGTAGTCCTGCGCCGCGTTCTCCAGGGAGCGCATCGGACCCGTCCGGTAGATCTCGGGCGGCACCTGCCTGCCGTGGCTCAGCCGGGACAGACTCATCGTCATGTCGGAGCCGAAGGTCTGGCGGCGCATCTCGATGTAGTCGACGGGATCGGGGATACGATTCTGCGCCTGGTTGGCCAGTTCCCACAGCCAGCTGGCGGTCATGTCCTCGACGGCCTTGCGGAACGTACGCCGCCCTTCCGGCTCCATCGGACCCGCCGTACGCGCCCACAGGTCGGCCAGCCCGCGCTCAAGACCGGTGGCCGGCGGCGGGGTCGCGGTGACGTCGTCCAGCGGCATGAACAGCGACAGCCGCTCGTTGCACGCCTTGGCGCCCGCCAGGTCGCGCGCGTTTCCGTACACGACCGGGAAGTAGTCGTCCCCGTACGTCCCCCAGGCGAGCCAGTCGGAGGTCAGATCGAGCCCCTCCGCCGTGGCGTCCGGATGGATACCGGCGGAGCAGAGCGGCAGATCGATCCGGCGCAGCCGCTCCTCGTCCCAGACGTCGGAGCCGGGCATGCCCGGCTGCGCCTCCAGGATGCCCATGCGGTGGGCCCACTCGGCGACATGGTCCCGTGAGTGCTCCAGATGCGGGCTGAGGCTCAGCGCGAACGGCATCTCGAAGTCGGGCAGCCGCGAGGGCCCGACCCGCTGGAACGGGATGTGGCTGTGGCTGCGGGCCCGCGCCGGCGCGCCCACGCCGATGGAGCGCACCAGGTCGGAGGCCGACGTGCCGAGCCCGACGGGCGTCATGGAGAACAGCGCACCGCCCCCGCCCGTCCCGTCCCCGGCGCCGTTCATGTAGCGGCTGGAACGCATGTGCCACTCATGGCCGCCGGACTGCCAGTCCTGGAGCCCCTTCACATAGGCGAGGGTGTCGGCGGCGCCCTGGGGGTCGACGCCCTTCTCCGCGAAGAGGGGGCCCAGCTCCGTCAGCGCGGTGTTCTCGAACTGGTGGATACGGGAGGTGATCAGGTCGTTGACGGCGTCGGCCGCCTCCTGGGTCGTGCAGCCGAGGAAGGTCTCCAGGACGAGCACGCCATTGCTCAGCTCGCCCTCCTCCTCGATCTCCCGCTGGTACGAGAACAGGTCGTTGCGGAGGTGGACGCCGTCCGAGAACGTGTCCTTCAGCACCCGCAGCGGCCTGGAGTCGGCGAGGGCCGCCGGGATCTCGGCGCCCGTCGCGTACTCGATGAGCCCGGCCGACCAGGGCGCGCCGCCGACCTTGCGGCGCATCTCGATGTACTCGACGGGGTTGGACACCCGCTCCGCGTTGATGTTGGCCAGTTCCCAGTCGGACTCGTTGAGCAGATTCTCGGTCGACTCGGCGAACCGCCGGCGCCACCCCAGCGACATGCTCGGGACCGTACGCGCCCAGAGGTCGGCGAGTCCGGCCTCGACCGGGTTGGTCGGCTCGGGGAATCCGGCGGACAGATCCATCGGCATGAAGGCGGCGAGCCGGTCGAGGTACGCCTTGCCGCCCTCGCGGTCCTGGGGCCGCTTGTAGACCTCAAGGAAGTGGTCGTCGAAGAAGAAGACCCACACGTACCAGTCGGTGACCAGCGACAACGCCGGTCCGTCGCAGTCGGGGTGGGTGTAGGCGCAGAGCAGGGCGTAGTCGTGGGAGTCGAGGTCGGACTCCTCCCAGACGCCCGATCCCTCCAGCATTCCCATGTCCCTGGCCCACTGCTTGGAATGCTCCCTGGCCTCCTCCAGGTGGGGATTGAGCCGAGCCGGATAGGCCAGGTAGAAATCCGGCAGTTCGAAGGGTTGCGTCACGGGCGAGCGGCCTTTCCCGAAGGTCCCGGGGTTCGTTCCGGAAGTTGTCCTTTGGGCCCCGGTCTACCCCTCGCCGGCATCCCCCATCCGGACCACATATAAGTCATATAAAAGGACAGAGCGCGCGTGGCTTCTCGCCCGGCGGCCGGGGCCGGGTGATCATCGTGCGATGAGCACCACCATCCATCTCGCACAACAGCCCGAGGCCGACGCCCTGCTCGGCCGCAGTCCACTGGCCGCGCTCGTCGGCATGCTGCTGGACCAGCAGGTCCCGATGGAATGGGCCTTCAGCGGCCCCTGGACGCTGGCCGTACGCATGGGACGCGACGATCTGGACGCCCACGAGATCGCCGGCCACGACCCCGACACCTTCACCGAACTGTTCACGCGCAAGCCCGCCGTACACCGCTATCCGGGCTCCATGGCCAAGCGCGTGCAGCAGCTCTGCCAGTACCTGGTCGAGCACTACGACGGCGACCCCACCGCGATCTGGCGTGATGTCGCCACCGGCACCGAGGTGCGCGACCGGCTGGGCGAGCTGCCCGGCTTCGGCCGGCAGAAGTCGCAGATCTTCCTGGCACTGCTCGGCAAGCGGTTCGGGGTACGCCCGGAGGGCTGGCGGAAGGCGGCGGGCCCGTACGGGGACGAGGGCTCGTACCGCTCGGCGGCGGACATCACGGGGCCCGAATCGCTCGCCAAGGTACGGGCGTTCAAGCAGGAGGCGAAGCGCGCGGCGAAGGCGGCGAAGCCGAGGAAGGACTGAGTACGCGACGGGGCGCACCCGTACCGGCCCGGCCCGTGACCGATGCGCGTCCTGATCCGCCGAAACGTTCCGTGAGCTGTGCCACATGTGTTCACAAGCAACGCCTCGGTAGCTAGTTTTCCTGGAACTTCGCTCACATTCGTTCGCATCGAGAGGACCCTTGTGACCGCAACGTCCCGCGGATTCGTGGCAGTCGCCGCCGCGACCGCGCTCGCCGCCCCCCTGCTGCTCTCCGCCTCCTCCCCGGCCTCCGCGCGCCCGCACGACCCGGCCAGGGACGCGGCGAGGCTCGCGAAGGAGCTGGTACGCGACTCGTCCGCGAAGAGCGCCCACCAGCACCTGAAGAAGTTCCAGGCCATCGCGGAGGCGAACGACGGCAACCGCGCCGCGGGCACGCCGGGCCACGATCAGAGCGCCTCGTACGTCTACGGCCTCCTCAAGAAGGCCGGTTACAAGGTCTCGTACGAGACCTTCGACATCACCTACATCGAGACGCTCGCTGAGAAGCTCGCGGTCACCTCGCCGACGCCGCGCGAGGTCGGGATCTCCGCGATGTCGTACACCGCGTCCACCCCGGAGGGCGGCATCACGGCCGATATCGCCACCGTCCCGGTCGACGCGACCACGGGATGCGAGGCGACCGACTACGCATCCGGCGACTACACGGGCCGGATCGCGCTCATCCAGCGCGGCGGCTGCACCTTCGCCGAGAAGCAGAAGGAGGCCGGCGCGGCGGGCGCGGTCGGCGCCCTCGTCTACAACAACGTCCCCGGCCCGCTCGGCGGCACCCTCGGCGACCCGGCCGCCGGCGTCGTACCGACCGGCGCCCTCAGCCAGGAGGACGGCCAGGCGCTCGCCGCCGAAGCCGCCGAGGGGCCGGTCACGGTCGACCTGGAGATCCGCCAGTTCCAGGAGCAGCGCCCGACACGCAACGTGGTGGCGGAGACGAAGGGCGGCAGGTCCGACCGTACGGTCATGCTCGGCGCCCACCTCGACTCGGTCACCGAGGGCCCCGGCATCAACGACAACGGCTCGGGCTCGGCCGGACTGCTCGAAGTCGCCCTCAAGCTGGCCAGGACGCACGAGAAGCCGGCGAACAAGGTGCGCTTCGCCTGGTGGTCGGCGGAGGAGCTGGGCCTGCTCGGCGCCGAGGACTACGTCAACGGGCTGACCGACAAGCAGCGCTCCGACATCGCGCTGTACTTGAACTTCGACATGATCGCCTCCCCCAACTACGCCCAGTTCGTCTACGACGGCGACGGTTCGGACAGCGAGGACGCGGAGCCGGGTCCGGCGGGCTCGGCCCAACTGGAGAAGGGCATCAGCGACTTCCTCGGCGGCAAGAGGATCCCGCACGAGGGCACCGCCTTCGACGGCCGCTCCGACTACGGCCCCTTCATCGAGATCGGCATCCCGGCGGGCGGCACCTTCACCGGGGCCGAGGGCGTCAAGACCGAGGAGCAGGCGAAGCGGTACGGCGGCGAGGCGGGGGTGGCGTACGACAAGTGCTACCACTCGGCCTGTGACGACCTGTCCAACATCAGCATGAAGGCGTTCGACATCAACATCGGCGTCATCGCGAACGCCGTGGGCACCTACGCACACGACCTCCGTCCGCTGAGTCTCCCGGCCGCCCGGCCGTCGGTGCGCTCGCTCGCGAAGACGGACGCCGCCACGCACGCCGAGGGCCACACGCCGGCGTCGTAGCGGCTGCGGTACTCCGACACCGGGGCCCCGACACCAGGGCCCCGGCACCGGCGCACCGGCACCCGCTCCTCCACCGCGATCGGCCGGTCACGGTGGAGGAGCGGGCGGGCTCGGCGGAGAAGCGGGCGGCCGAGGTGGCGAAGTCGTTTGATCCGTCCGCCCCTTTTCCTCCGGAATACACCCACTACCCGCCGGTACTCTCCCGCACTCTCCGGCTCCACTGCTGCGGCCGGAGCCGCTCGCCCGGTAGGCTTTCCGTGTGATCTTCAAGCGCATCGGTAACGGGCGGCCCTATCCCGACCACGGCCGGGAATCCACCCGACAGTGGGCGGATGTCGCGCCCCGCCCGGTCCGCCTCGATCAGTTGGTGACGACGAAGGGTCAGCTGGACCTGGAGACGCTGCTCGCCGAGGACTCCACGTTCTACGGCGACCTCTTCGCGCACGTCGTGAAGTGGCAGGGCGATCTCTATCTGGAGGACGGTCTGCACCGCGCGGTCCGCGCCGCGCTCCAGCAGCGTCAGGTGCTGCACGCGCGCGTGCTGGAACTGGACCTGGGCTGAGCCGCTCCCTGACGCCATAGGGGCAATCGTCGGCCCGGGCAACCGGACGACTCGAACGGCTACGCCTTTCGGGCCCAATACCGTCCAGGACCACCCAACCGGTTGATCATTTAGTAGGAATCATCACCGGGGCGCACTACGCTGCGGCCATGAGCATGCTGACTCCCCCCGGCATGGGCGGAAAGTACCGCATCACGGGTTCCAAGTACCCGAAGATGCGCCGCCCCCGTAATCGCCGCAGGATCGTGCTCGCGGCTGTCACCGCGGTCGCCGCACTCGGCCTGGCGGGCTGGGGAACGGCGCAGCTCATCGACGTCTTCTCGGGCGACGGCGGAAAGAGCACGACGACCGCGGGTCACGAGCCCGGCTGCGAGCCGACCGCCTCGGCCTCCCCGGCGACACCCGTCAAGGCGCTGCCCAGGCCCGGCCAGATCACCGTCAACGTCTACAACGCGACGACGCGGGGCGGGCTGGCCAAGACCACGGCCGACGAGCTGGAGAAGCGCGGCTTCGTCATCGGCAAGGTGGGCAACGCGCCGGAGACCTACGACAAGAAGGTCCCCGGCTCCGGGATCCTGCTGGGCGCCCCGACGGCGTCGGACAGCGCGCTGACCGTCCTCGGCACCCAGCTGAAGGGGGCCACGCCGAAGACCGACACCCGCAAGTCCAAGGATGTCGATCTGATCATCGGTACGGCCTTCAAGGCGCTGAACGTACAGAAGGACGCCGATCAGGCGCTGGCCACCCTCAGCGCGCCCGCGAAGCCGTCCTCGACGTGCGGGGACAAGCAGCACCGTACGGCCCAGCGCTGACCGGTCAGGCCCTGCTGATGGCCAGGCCCTGACCGGCAACGCCGTCGGACAGGGCCTAGTCGACGGTCCCGTACATACGGTCTCCGGCGTCACCCAGCCCCGGGACGATGTAGCCGCTCTCGTTGAGCCGCTCGTCCACCGCGGCCGTGACGACGGTCACCGGGGTGCCCGCCAGCTCACGTTCCATCACCTCGACGCCCTCGGGCGCCGCGAGCAGCACGACGGCGGTCACATCGTCCGCGCCGCGCTTGATCAGCTCGCGGATCGCCGCGACCAGCGTGCCGCCGGTCGCCAGCATCGGGTCGAGGACGTACACCTGGCGTCCCGAGAGGTCCTCGGGCATCCGGGTGGCGTACGTGGACGCCTGGAGCGTCTCCTCGTTACGGATCATCCCCAGGAAGCCCACCTCGGCGGTGGGCAGCAGCCGCACCATGCCGTCCAGCATGCCCAGGCCGGCCCGGAGGATCGGGACGACCAGCGGGCGCGGGTGGGAGAGCTTCACCCCCGTCGTACCCTGCACAGGGGTCTGGATGTCGACCTGTTCGGTCCGTACGTCCCGGGTGGCCTCGTACGCGAGCAGGGTGACCAGCTCGTCGGCGAGGCGCCGGAAGGTCGGGGAGTCGGTGCGCCGATCGCGCAGCGTGGTGAGTTTGTGCGCCACCAGCGGGTGGTCGACGACATGAATCCGCATGGCGTCCACAGTAACCGGGGGCCATGGCTGTACGCGCTGCCACCAGCCGTTCAATCGCCGGCCGGCATCAGGACCGGATGGCGGGGGAAGGTGGTGGAGGAGTCTCCTGGAGTGATGAGGCGTCGATGAAGGACGTGAACAAGCGGACGCGGGACCCCGCCGAGCCCGCACCTGAGGCCGAGGGCGCCCCGGAGGGCGAGGCGGCCCCGGAGGCCGAGGCCGCGCGCCGTCGGCGGCGCGCGCAGTTCCTGCGGGAGCTGCACGAGGCCAAGGCGCTGCGCGAGCGGGTGAAGCCGCGCCGCGCCCGCGCCGCGCGGATGCGCCAGCAGATGCGGATGCGCACCTTCCGCTGGTGACCGGCCCGCCGGTGACGGGCGTATCGGAGGCATCGCGGGCATCCTGCGACGAGGGCCGAACAGGGGCCTAATAAAATGCCCCGACGACGCAACGGCGGAAGACCTCTCGCGAAGCGCTCGTTTCTGCCACGATGCCGATTGGGCGGGGCGGAGCACCGTCCCGTACCCGCGGAATCGTCACAGCACATCTCTGCATCTCTGAATCGTCACACCTCAGACCAGTGGGAGAGTCACGGTGTACTTCGCCGCACTGCTCGCGCGCACCGAAGACGGATGGGAAGCGAGCGATACAGATCTCGACGACGTGGAGACCTTGTCGGACCTGACCGACCTGGCCCGCGAAGCCTCGGTGGACGAGGAAACGGTTCTCGTCTTCATCGAGCAGGAGGACTCCTGGTTCGGCATCCTCCGTGTGGAGGGTGAGGAGGACCCCCGGATCTACGTCTCCGACGCGGCCTCGGCCGCCCGCTCCTCGTACGGGGAGATCCTCATTGACGAACTGCTCGGCGGGGACGAGGACGACCCGGCCGACGACCTGGACGCGCTGGACCTCGACGGTACGGAGGACGGCGAACCGGACGAGCGAGACGAGACCTATGACAACGACAACAGCGACGACAACGACGACGACAACGGCGTGACGGACGGCGAGACCGCGCCCGCGGGACCCGTCGGGGACCGTGGCATCCTCACCGATCTCGGACTCTCCGAGGCGGACCTGCTGGCTCTGCGGTCCGACGCGATGGCCGAGATCGCGGAGGCCCTGGGCGCCGCCGAGGTGCTGGAAACGGTCCGTTAGGGTCGTGCGTCCGGACCGGGCCGGGCCCGCGTGCCGAGGTGCCACGCCTCGCGGCGGGCGCTCCCCGGTCCGGCCGGATCCGAACGAGAGGCCCCAGTGACGCCCCGGCACGACCCCGCGCCCGACCCGGTACGTGAACCATGGCGGGCGTCGATGCGCCTTGCCCTGGACCAGGCCGCGCGGGCGGCCCGGACAGGCGACGTACCGGTCGGCGCCGTCGTGCTGTCCCCGCACGGCACGGTCCTCGCTTCGGCCCACAACGAACGCGAGGCCACCGGCGACCCCACCGCCCACGCCGAGGTCCTCGCCCTCCGCCGCGCCGCCGAAAAGCTCGGCGAATGGCGCCTCACGGGCTGCACCCTGGTGGTCACCCTGGAACCCTGCACGATGTGCGCCGGCGCCCTCGTGCAGTCCCGGGTGGACCGCGTGGTCTTCGGCGCCCTGGACGAGAAGGCCGGCGCGGCCGGCTCGCTCTGGGACGTCGTACGCGACCGCCGGCTCAACCACCGGCCCGAAGTGATCCACGGAGTACTCGCCGAGGAGTGCGCCGCCCTCCTGACGACCTTCTTCCGCGACCGCTGACCACCGCCCCCGCCCCACCCCGGCGACCACCGCCGCATACCGATTTCAAACCACGGCCCACCTTGGGCTAAGCTCTCTCTCGGTAGCGTGTCCGAGCGGCCGAAGGAGCTCGCCTCGAAAGCGAGTGTGGGGAAACTCACCGAGGGTTCAAATCCCTCCGCTACCGCTCTCACACCCTCCTGAACCGCGGAAACGCGATCGGGAGGGTGTTTTGCGTGCGGAACGGGAGCCGGCAGGAGCGCAACTGGCCCTGTGCCCTGGCCCCGTTGCACCTTCCCTCGGAGGGATCCGCCACCTGCGGTCCCTCCGAGGTGATGCCCACCGCCGGCACCGTCGCCGACGAGCAAGTCCGCCATCACGATGAGCCCACTCGGATGCGGCCGAGCCGCCCACGAGGAACCCGGCTGGACGGAAAACCTACTCCTGGTGGGATATGTGGTCATGGCTATCGATCACGCACCTCCGGACGAGACCACCGTCAAGAAGTCCGTCACTGTCCCCAGATCACTTGCCCGCGAGGTAGAAGCCCGCACCGGCGCCCGGGGTTTCTCGCGCTTCGTCTCCGACCCCGTTGAACACGCCCTCGCCCTGACCAAAACCAGGGAGATCGTCGAGGCGTACGAAGACGAGCACGGCTCCTCGCTCCCGAGGAGATCGAGGAGGCCCGCCGGACATGGCACGGCGCGTAGCCCCGTCGTTCCCCCGCGCCCTCCTCGTCGTCGACGCACAGCCACTGTCCCTCCTGGCCGACCAGGACCGCAGAATGGCACTGATACTCAAGGTCGCCGAAGTCCGCCGCACCGGACAGGCCGCGAACCACCTGCGCCGGCTCCGCTCCCGACTCACCGTCATCCCCGCAACTGAGATCATCACCGACCGCGCGGCAGAACTACTGGAAGAACCGCACCTCAGTAGCGAACGGCCGATGACGAATGTTTTCCGGTCTCGTCGCGGATCTAGCCGAGGAAGGAGCGCAGGGCTGAATCAACCTCATCTGCGTGCGTCCAGAGCAACCCGTGTGGGGCGCCCTCAATACCCACCATCTCCAGATCGCGGTCCAGCAGCACAGCTCATGCGCATCTCGCCAGCACACTCATCTGGCTCGGCCATGATCGGCAAGACACTCCCTCGCGCCCTAGCGCCGATCGATCGACGACACGCAGCGCCTCGGTGGTGCCGTACTCGGAGAACTGCACTGCGAGGGACATCTGCTCGACTCCTGGCTCTTCTGGGGCATTTACGTGTGAGGGGCGGGCAGCCAGGCGGTGTCTGAGCGCAGGGCCCTTGCGTGGTCGCGGCACGGCCGAAGACGGCTCTGATCTCGGCACGCGGGCCTTCCGGCGCGTCCACGCTCAACTCGCCGCGCACGATCAGCTGTCCGGTGGAGTTGCGCGCAGTTGCGTGGGCCGGTCCGGGGTCTCCGACCCGCCGTCCACGAGTTCGTACCGCAGCGCACCCGAAGGACAGCGCCGCACCACTTCGGCCAGGCGCTCGGCCTCGGCAGCGTCGGGCCGGATCCACGGGCGCTTGGCCGTGTCGAAGACCTCCGGCAGGCCGTCGACGCATTCGGCGGCGTGCAAGCAGCGCCTGGCCTCGAAGGTCACGGTGATCGACCGGCCCTCGTACGCCTTCTTCTCGGTTCCGCCGCTCATACCGGCCTCCGTCGCTTCTGTGCCCGGCTGTTCAGTCGCTGACCTTGCTGCGGGACTGGTACAGCAGGTCCTGGTACTCGGGGTGCCGGGCGATCCACCCCGCGAAGAACGGGCAGGTGGCGAGCACCCGCAGGTTCGCGGCACGCGCCTCGTCGAGGGCGATGCGGGCCAGCGCTGATCCGACTCCCCGGCCCTCGTACTCCGGCGAGACCTCGGTGTGTACGAACGCGACGAGTTCCGCCGTACGGATGTACTCCGCGACGCCCGCGACCTTGGACTCTCCGTCGACCCGGGCCTCGTACCGCCTGGCCTCGGGAACGTCACTCACTTCCACTGCCATGTGTCCTCCATGCGTCCTCTGCGTGGGCCTCGTTCCACATTAGCCTCATTTGGTTGATGCATCAACTTGCTCATGCGCCAGACGGGGCGACGTCCACTTACCGCAACCTCAGCACCCCACCTTGAAGTGGGTACTCACGAAAAGCCGGTGCACCCCTACGGTTGATGACAGATCAACAACAAGGAGACCTCACCCCTGCGCATCATTGCCACCGGAGCCACCGGAGCCACCGGCCGCCTCGTCATCGAGGGTCTGCTGGACAAGGTTCCGGCCGACCGGATCACCGCTCTCGCCGACTACACCATCCCCTGGACCTTCGCCGACGTCTCCTCCGCCGGCGACAAGGCGCTCCCCATCTCCGGCAATGAGGGCCTCGGCGACAGCCGCAGCGGCCGGGGTCGCCCTCTTCGCGTCCACCGGCGGTCATCACCAGCGACATGGTCCAGCTGATCGCCAGGCCGAGCATGCCGATCGCGGACTCCGTCACGGCCGTCGTCAAGGCCCAAGCGAATCGAAACGGGTCGCCGGAATGTCCGGCGGCCTGTCCCGAAAAGCTACGGTTGGCCTCCGTCACTCGGCAGCGAGAGCTTCCGCGTAGGAGAAGACGAGCTCTCCAGAAGAGGATTCCGGCGGGGACACCACGACTTGTCTCGAGCCGTTCTGGAACTGACCGACCTCATGGCCGGAAATTCCCTGGAACTGGACCTGCAGGACATGCGGCTCCGACCACTCGCCCTTGACGCCGAACCTGACATCGCCCATGACGGTCGGGAAGGTCTCCTCCCTTGCGTACGCCGAGAGGCTCGCGTCGTCGAAACCACCGGTCGCTTCGACAGCCTGCGCGACCACCTGCATCTGGGCGTAGGCGAGCGGCACCATGTAGTGCCCCAGGAGGTCGACACCGGCCTCGCCGGCCCGTTCCTGGTAGGTGTTCAACAGTTCCTGAACACCCGGGAACATCATTTTTGGCACCGGCGCCCAGTACTCGTAGTTCACGAAGCCGTTGAGCAACGGGCCGAGCCTCGTCTTCACCGCTGTGTTCTGCGGACCGATCATGGCGCCGCCGACCATCTTCGGCTGGAAGTGGTGAGACCGGATGGTTCGCGCCAGGCCGATCGAGTCGGCCAGGTAGGAGCACAGAAACAGCAGGTCGCTGCCACTTTCGGCGACGGCGTCGATGACAGGCGTGAAATCCTCGGTCGACAGCGGATAGGTGGTTTCGTGGACGACCTTGATGCCGTACTTCTCGGCATTCGCCTTGGCACCGAGAACGGGATTGCGCGAGAACTCGGCATCGGCGGACACGAGCGCCACGGTCTCAAGACGGGGCTTCTGCTCCGCAGCGAGAGCGAAGAACCCTTCCGTGAGTGCGGCGTTCGGGTCCGGCCCGGTGGGGGTCATGGCGAAGTAGTGCGGACAGAGCAGCGCGTTGTTGACGCCGAGACCCATCAGCCCGACGAAGAACCGCTCCCGCTCCACGATCAACGGCATGGCCGGCAGCAGGGTGTTGGTGCCGTATCCACCAATGACGAGATCCACCTTGTCTTCGTCGATCAGCCGCTGGTAGAGGCCGAGGACGAGATCGGCGTTCGCCTGATCGTCGTAGCAGACGAGTTCGACCGGGCGGCCGAGCAGGCCGCCCCGGCTGTTGATCCCTTCCCGCCAGATCTCATGAGCGAGACGGGCCGACCGGCTGTTGTCCGCGAGCGGACCGGTCAGCGACAGGCAGTACCCGATACGGATCGGTGCCGGGGCGGTAGCGATGTCAGGCCTCGCTTCCGGTGGGCGTGGCCAGGAGTTGCATCTCCCAGGCGAAGGCCACACCGCTGGCACCGCCGTGCTGCGCCTGGACCTCGACGGCGCCCGGCACGGTCTTCTCACGGGCCCAGTCGCGCTGCCACTCGCCCAGCACGGCCATCCAGGTGATCGGAACCACGCCGGCCTGGACCATGCGCCGCACGGCCATGTCGTGGGCTTCCTTCGAGACACCGCCCGAGGCATCGGTGACGACGAAGACCTCGAAGCCCTCGCCCGCTGCCTGTATAGCCGGCATCGCGACACAGATCTCCGTCCAGAGACCGGCGATGATCAGCTTCTTGCGTCCGGTCGCCTTGACGGCGTCCACAACGCGCTGGTCCTCCCAGGTGTTGATGAAGGTCCTGTTGATCGGCTTCTGCTCCGGGAACACATCCTGCACCCCCTGGAGGAGAAGGCCGCCGCGCTCCTCCAGAACGGTCGTCAGAATGGTCGGGACGTCGAACGCCTTGGCGGCCTTGGCGAGTCCGATGACGTTGTTGACAACCATCGTCGGTTCGTGGCTGTGCAGGTTGGCGACCTGAAACGGCTGGTGGTCGATCAGTACGACAACGCTCTCCTCGGGCGTCAGCAGTGCCTGAAGTCCGGTCTTGGCTTCCATGCTCATGGGACCTCTCTCCGGGTGTTCGTGTCTGCGGGTTCAGACGGGACACCGTCGATCTCGACGCCGGCGATACCGCCGCACGTGTTCTCGCCGACGCCCCTGAGACCGAGTCGGCCGAGCATCACGCTAAATCGGTCGACGCAGCCCTACTACCGGGCGCAACCTCCGAACTAGATGACGCATCACCTACATTAATGCTGACCACTTGATGCGTCAACTAAACGCCAGCCCGCGTGCGTTCGAGCCGCGAGGGTGACGTGGGAGCCAGAAGTTGATGCATCATCTACTCCTGGAAGACACATCCACAGCTGCGAGGTCCGGGCGCCCGCAAGGAATGCGAGGCACCGGCACATCACTGGTCGCCGCGATGGGTGCGCCGGGGACCGGCAGGACCGCAATCGGCCCCCTGCCTGCCGCCCGGCCAGAGCGTGCCTCCTTGATGGGTTTGTCAGTTCCAGACCGCCCACAAACGCCTCACCAGATGGGCCATGGACGGCATTTGGGGGGCTGGACAGTTTCAGTCGACTCCACCATCGGCCGGGCTCACCACATGTGGCCGGGCACGGAATAGGGTGATCCAGGTCGATCCGAGCACGGCGATCGCGCACTCGGGCGCTCTCGCGGCGACTTGAGCACGAGAGGTCCACCCGGTCAGCGACAATCAGGCACGACCTCTGACTCTCCACTTCACAGCGGGCCAGGCCGGTCCCGCATCCGCGTTCGAGGCGATCATGGCCAAGATCCGTGTCCCCAGTACCCACCGCGCTGCCTGGAGTCCCAGTCAGCCACGCTTCAACCGCTGGAGACCGACGAGGCGGGCGTGGCCGTCGACGTGGCAGGCGGCCCAGAAACCGGGCCACACCAGTACGAACGTGTCGCACCGAGACCGACACCGGTCGTCCGCCACTCCACCGCCGGTTCCGTGCAAGCCACCACGCAACGGCCCCAATTGAGCCCCCGAACGACCAGGGACAGGCCGCGAGGAGCCTGGCCGTCACCGGCACGTCAGATGAGGCTTGCAATCAAGGAGCCGCCTGCCCCCAGCAGCCGGACCAAGGTCGAGAAGTTTCACAACCAGACGTCCTTCTACCCCGGCGTCCGAAGGGCGAGTCCCCGACCACGTACACCTTCCGCGAGGCGTCAAGAATGCCGACGCCCGCACCCCCGGACATTCCGGGCATCTGACGGAATCGGCCACGTCAACGGGATAGATGAGCTGTCAACGTTTTCGTTACACTCCCTCAATGAACGCAACGCCTCGCTGGCTGACCTCGGAGCAGAAGGCCGCCTGGGACAGTTTCATCCGCATGCAGGAGACGCTCATCGGACGACTCTCCCGCCTGGTCCAGGCCGACTCCGGCATGTCCGCCTCCGACTACATCGTGTTGGCGAGTCTCACCGAAAGGGGCGGCGGACGGATGCGCTTCCTGGACCTGGCCAATCTGGTGGAGTGGGAGAAGAGCCGCATGTCCCACCAGGTCAGGCGGATGACGAAGCGCGGGCTCTTGGCCAGGGAAGAATGTCCCGACGACGGACGCGGAGCGTTCATCATCGCCACCCCGGCCGGCTGCAAGGCGATCGAAGACGCCGCGCCCGTGCACGTTGCACACGTCCGCCGACTGTTCATCGATGCCCTCACGCAGGAAGAACTCGATACGCTCGCCCGGATCTCGAACCGCGTCCTCGAACATATGAAGAAGCAGCCTGACTGACCGATCCGAATTTCGACCAGTTCACGGCCGGGCGAAGTCGGTCTCACGCCGGCTCGGTGAGGGCGTTCTGATGTGCCAGCCGCCAGCCAAGTTTCCTCACGCTACCCACGCCCGCACGGGGAGGGCGCAGAATTAGTTGATTGATCAACATACACCGTAGGGCAATATCGCCGACTCGTCCACCGCCGGCTTCACGGTGGCGTCGCGGCAGGAATACCCGTGCCCAGTATCACGTACCCCGAGAGTTGATACATCAACCATACAGGGGTGGGTGCCGTGCAGTTCGGGATCTTCACCGTCGGCGACGTAACACAGGACCCCATCACCGGGCGGACACCGACCGAGCGCGAGCGGATCAAGGCCATGGTCGCCATCGCGCTGAAAGCCGAGGAGGTCGGGCTCGATGTGCTCGCGACCGGTGAGCACCACAACCCGCCGTTCGTGCCCTCCTCTCCCACCACCATGCCGGGCTGGATCGCCGCACGCACCGAACGCGTCATCCTGTCCACGTCCACCACACTGATGACCACCAACGACCCGGTGAAGATCGCCGAGGACTACGCGATGCTCCAGCACCTGGCCAACGGCCGGGTGGACCTGATGACGGGCCGCGGCAACACAGGCCCCGTCTATCCCTGGTTCGGCAAGGACATCCGCCAGGGCATCAACCTCACCATCGAGAACGACGCTCCTGCACCGCGTGTGGCGCGAGGACGTCGTGAACCGGGAGGGCAAGTTCCGTACACCGCTACAGTCGTTCACCGCCACGCCCCGGCCGCTGGACGGCGTACCGCCCTTCGTGTGGCACGGCTCCATCCGCTCGCCCGAGATCGCCGAGCAGGCCGCCTACTACGGCGACGGATTCTTCGCCAACCACATCTTCTGGCCCATGGAACACTTCCAGAAGCTCATCAGTCTCTATCGTGAGCGATCTGACCGCTTTTCACCGGGCAGTGACCGATCAAGGCCCGCCCGCCCATGACTAATGCGAAGGCGCGGTGGTCCGCGGGCAGTAGCTGGGCCAGCGGCACGTCACTCGTCGATCCCGCCGACCGCATCGATCTCCTCCGCGGTCAGCCCGGTCAGCAGCATCACGTCCGACTTCAGCGATCCGTCCAGTACCTGAAGCGCTTCGACCATGCCGACCCGCAGGTCCTCACGACGCTGCGCCAGATAGACACGTACCGCCTCAGCGACAAGATCCTTCTTGGTCAGTCCCAAGAAGTGCGCGCCCTGACTGATGAGCTTGTCCGTATCCAGGTCCACCTTGAGCGGTGCCTGCCGAGCTGGCTTCGCAGCCGTAGTCATCACCATCACCTCGAAACCTAAGTACCTCGATCGGGCCACGGCTCCGCAAGGTCTGGTCGAACTCGGCACGGCGAACCCAGATGGGCCACTCCGAACACCGGCTCCAAGCCAGCCCAGATATCAGTTACACACCGTAACGCGGGTCCCCGGCCTGGCCCGGCGGTCGTCGCGTCGTCACTTGTCGTCGGGGGCCTTGATGATGGCGCCCTTCTCGTCAACGGTGTGGGTCTCCCAGTAGACGTCCCACTTGTCGCCGACGCGCTTGGGCTCCTTGCCCTCCGGGTAGCGGGCGTATCCCTTCGGGGGCTCTTCGTCCTTGGGGACGCACGCGCTGCCGGTGCTGCCCACCGCGATCACCCCGTATTCGTCGCCACCGCAGCTCGCGTCCTCGATCGAGCAGCCGGTCAGTGCCGCGACGGCCGCGCAGGCCAGGGCGAGGCCCGCGGCCGACCGGATCGTGCGTCTGCCGCGCGGGCGGGCGGGGGTACGGGGTCCGTCGGTGTTACGCATGGCCGGCTCCTCGAAATCGGGTCTGTGCGGGCCATCCTGCGAGACGGCTCGAAGACAGGCGTGAGTACAAGTACTCATGTTCGGACGTGACTTGACTCAGAGGCCGCCGGGAGGCCGCGACGCGCGGTGGAAACGGGCCCGGCCGGGGCGGGATCGCGGCCGGTGCTCATTTCCGCTCACTCGTCTAGGCTCCGATTCGCGGCACTGGACGTCCGGGCGCATTGGTCCGGGCGTGAGAGGGACCGTGACGAGGGCAGGAGACCGGACGTGACGACGAGAAAAGCGGTTCTGCCCACCGCAGTGCCCGCGGGAGTGCCCGCTGGCGAGCTGCCGAACGCCGTGTTCGATCCCGCCAGGCTGGCCGCGGTGGCCGCCTCCGGGCTGCTGGACACCGCTCCGGAGGGAGCCTTCGACGATCTCGCCCAGCTCGCGCTGGTGATCACGGGCGCGCAGAAGGCGTTCTTCACCGTGGCCGACGGGCGCCGCTCGTTCTGGAAGGCCGCGCTCGGCATCGAGCCGGGCGGCGCGCGTGAGAACGACATCCGCGACAGCCCCTGCCACGTCCTGATCGGCACCGGAAAAGAACTGATCGCCGAGAACGCGGCCACCGACCCACGCGTCAGGGACCTGGCCGCGGTCGACGCCCTGGGCATCGGGGCATGGGCCGGCTTTCCGGTGGTCTCGCCCGACGGGCACGTGCTCGGCGGGTTCTGCGTGGTGGACAAGGACCCGCGTCCCTTCACCGGGGAGCAGTCCCACGCGCTGCGGACACTGGCCCGGTCGGTGTCCTCCGAGATCGCCCTGCGGCAGGCCCTGCGCCAGGCCCGCGCCTCGGGGGACGCCTCAGCGGCGCTGGCCCGTACCCTCCAGGACAGTCTGCTGCCGCCCCGGCTGCCGAACGCGCCGGGGCTCGACGTGGCCGCCGTACATCTGCCCGCCGACGCGACCGAAGCGGCCGGGACCGAGGTCGTCGGGGACTTCTACGACCTCTTCCGCACCCGGGGCGAAAGCTGGTGCGCGGTGATGGGCGACGTCTGCGGCAAGGGCATCGACGCCGCCAAGGTCACCGCCCTGGCCCGCTACACGCTGCGCGCCGAGGCCACCCAGCACGCGCGGCCCGCCACCGTCCTGCACCGGCTGCACGAGGCGGTCACCGGGCAGCGGGTCAGCGAGCGGTTCCTGACCGTCGCCCTGGCCGCGTTCGGCCCGGACGGGGCGGAGGACGGGAGCAGGAGCGGGGACGGGGACGGGCATGGGAACGGAGACGGGGACGGGAACGGAATCGTCGGCCGTTACGCCAGCGCCGGCCACCCCCCGGCGCTCATCCGCCGCGCGGACGGCGCCGTGGAGGAGCTCAACGCCGCCGGGATGCTGCTCAGCCCCCTGCTGCCGCCCGCCCACGACCACTTGGAGGACACCGTCTTCCACCTGCGCCCCGGGGACGCGCTGCTCCTCTACACCGACGGCATCACCGAGGCCCGCGACGGCCGCGGCCCGCTCTTCGGCGAGGAGCGCCTCGCCGACGCGCTGGCCGCCACCCACGGCGCCGACGCCGCCACCACGCTCAGCATGCTGTGGCGGCGGGCGTCCGAGCACTCCGGCGGGCAGGCCGCCGACGACACCGCCCTGATGCTCGTGCGCGTCACCCCGGCGCTGCCCTGACACCCCGCCCGCGCGGAGCGGTCAGCCGGCCACCGGCAGGACGGCGGCTATCGCGTTGCGGTCCTTGCGGGCGGCCAGCGGGAAGACGATCTTCAGGCCCTGCTCGTTGTCCGGCGACGAGACGACGAAGGACGAGTTGAGCACGCGCTCCTTGATCTCCGTACGGACCAGACCCGCGCGCGGAATCGTCATCAGGTGCTCCTCCGGCCGCGCGAACGTCGGGTTGGCGCGGAAGACGAAGACGCGACGGTCGGTCATCGCCAGGTACATGGGGGCCGGCACCGGGATCACGGCCATCCCGCCGCTCACCACCGCCGAGGCCGCCGCGAAGGCCGCCGTCCTGCGTACGGAGACGGAGCTGAGGTTCACGATGGTCGCCACCTCCACCCGCTCCTCCGGTTCGAGCATGGGGTCGAGGGCGGCCAACAGCAGGCGGCGGCGCTTTCCGTTCACGGCTGATACTCCTGAGACATCGGGCTGAACCGAACGGCACGCCCCCGTACGGCATTCGACTTCCCGGGCATCGCCGCGGGCAGCCCGCCACCCGTCGCACAGCCGCGGGCCGGACCACCTCGCGAGGCCCGGCCGGCGTGAGTCGTCGGCACACCTTGCCATACCCGCGCGCGAACCCGCCCCGGGTATCCGGGCAGGGGCCCGGCGGACGCGGCGCTCTGCCACTTGGCCCTGCCCACGTGCGGTCCGCCCGCCGACCGCGTGGACTGCTCCACGGGGTGGAGCGGACGGGAAAGGTCCAGAGAGGAGTCGGTCCGGTGAGAGAGCGCCGAGGAATCGCCGCGCACCTGGTCACCCGCGTCGTGGGGGCTCTGCTGTGCCTCGGCGTCGCCGCGATCCACGTCAGGGACCAGGGCGGAATCCCCGGCTCCCAGTCGCCCCCGTACATCGCCTCTCTGTTCTGGGCGCTGGAGATCGTCGCCGTCCTCACCGCGCTGCTGCTCCTGGCCGGTGTCATCGGGCCGGGCTGGTTCCTCGCGATGGGCGTGGCCGCCGGGCCCCTCGTCGGTTACGTCCTCACGCGCGGCCCCGGGCTGCCCGACGACCACGGTGACGTGGGCAACTGGAGCGACCCGCTGGGACTGGTCAGTCTCGCCTTCGAAGGCGCCCTGCTCATCCTGTCGGTGACCTGCTTCCTCCTGCGCGGCACCCGACGCGCACCGCGGCACGCCGCCGGCCGCGGGCTCTGACACGGCGGACGGCGGTACGTGGCGGCCACCGCCGAGTCAGGACGCCTCAGAACGCCTCAGGACGTCTCAGGACGTCTCAGGACGTCTCAGGACGTCTCAGGACGTCTCAGGACGTCTCAGGACGTCTCAGGACGTCTCAGGACGTCTCAGGACGTCTCAGGAAGTACGGCCGTACCAGTCCAGGCAGACGATCATCGCGTCGTCGTCGGCCTGCGACGGACCCCGGTGGCCCGCGAGTTCTTCGAGCATCGTGCGCGGTACGTGCGAGGGGGGAAGGAGCCGGGTGTCCCGCATGACACGGGCCAGCGAGCGCTCCCGGTAGCGCTCGCCGCCCGGGGAGGCTACGTCGTAGACGCCGTCGCTGATGAACAGCAGGCGGTCGCCGGGCAGGACGTCGAAGCGCTGCTCGGTGTAGGCGGTGTCCTCGAACATGCCGAGCGGGAGCTGCGCCTCCGGCTCGATCGGTTCGACCGTACCCGCGCGCAGCCGCCAGATCTTGGGCGAGCCCGCGTCGATGATGTCCACCCTGCCGGTGGCCAGATGGAAGCGCAGCAGAAGCGTCGAAAGGTGCGCCGCGCCCTCGTAGTGCCCGTACAGCGCCTGGTCGGCGAGGCTCGCCTGACCGATCAGGTCGAGTCCGGCCCGGCGGGCGTTGCGCAGGGCGTTGACGGCGAGGTTGGTGAGCAGGGCCGCCTCGATGCCCTCCCCCATGCCGTTGGTGACGGTGAGCGTGAGGTGGTCGGCGGAGGCGGACCAGTCGAAGTTGTCGCCGTGGATGGCGTAGGCGGGTTCCAGCTGTCCGCCGAGGGAGTACTCGGACCGGGAGCAGGCCCGCCCGGGGAGGAGCTGCCACTGCATCTCGGCGGCGAGGGTGAGGCGGTCCGCGCGCCGCGCCTGGAGGTAGAGGTCGGTGTCGCGTTCGGCGACGAGGATCTCCCGGCCGAGGACATCGGCGATCTCCGCCAGCTCGTCCAGGACCGGTGGGGAGTACCGGTCGGCGGGCAGCGTGACGGACAGCACGCCCAGCCGGTCCCCGCGTACGGTGACGGGGAGGTACGCGGTCACGGTGGGCGGCCCGTCGCCGGTCACGACGTGGGGGCTCTGCGCGCCGAAGGCTCTCCCCGGGGGACTGGTGTGCACGGAGAGGGGCTGTGCGGTGTATGGAAGGACGTCGACCGGCTGGAGTATGGTCATGGCGTAGTCGGCCATCAGCAGGTTGACGGCGCTCGCGCCGAAATGTCCCGTCAGTGCCGTACGGACGGAGTCGAGGAGTTCGTGGGGGGCCGCGCCGCGCATGGCGCGTTCCACGGCCGTGAATCTGTCCGCCATGTCACGACCGCTTTCTCGGGGAACTGGAATAAGGGAGCAGGGCGCCGTCCGGACCATCCGGGCCGCCAAGGCCGTTCGGAGTGTCACGGTATGGGTGTGGATCTCTCTGCCTCGCACAGAGAATCTCACGAGGCCGCACAGGCGGCGCGTGAGGTCATCGAGTTGCTGGAGATACTGTGGGAGCGGGGCCGGGACGCCGTCTCCCCCGCCCCCGTCTCGACGTCCCAGCTGCGCGTTCTGTACGTGCTGGAGCGCGGCGACGGCATCAATCTGCGCACGCTGGGCGAGGCGCTGGGCGCGGCGCCGTCCTCGGCCAGCCGACTGTGCGACCGGCTCCAGGCGCTGGGCTTCATCGAGCGGGCGCCGAGTGAAGTGAACCGCAGGGAGCGGCAGTTGCGGCTGACCAGCCGGGGCGAGTCCTACCTGCTCGATCTGCGCGTACGCCGCGAGGAGGCCCTGCTGTCGGCCATCGCGACGCTGCCCCCGACGACGCGCAGGGCGCTGACGGAAGGGCTGACCGGATTCCGGGGAGCGGTGGACGCCGTGTCCCCGATGCCCGGCCCGACGCGACTGGACGACACCGCGCGGCCTGCTTGACGTCGTCGTGGCGTGTTTGACACCGCCATAGTCGGCGTGACCGCCCGACCGCCCGACCGCCCGACCGCCCGACCGCCCGACCGCCTGACCGCCCGATCGCTCGGCCGATTCGCCCGCTTTGACCGTATTGCCCGCCTGAGGACTTGGCGGCTCGGCACCCTCGTCCGCCCGACCGCTCCCGCTCCGCCGCGTCCGTACGACCGGTGGGCCCTGTCCATATCGGCGCTTCTCGTGCTTGACTGCGGTCGATAACATTTGTCGAGCGACAACAAAGCGGGTGTGACGGAGAGCCGCCGACCGGCGCGATCCACCCGCCGACGCGTTCCTCGCACACACGTCACCGAGTACGGACGGAAGGACAGCGGCTTGAGTACTGCCGAAGCCGGGGCCGGGGCCGGGATCGTGGCACGCGAGCGCGTCGCCGACGCGCTGCGTACGGACGCGGACGCCATCGCGGACCGCTGGGTGCGGCTCCAGCTGGCGCAGCCCACCTGGGGCAACGGGGTGAGCGAGACCGAGCTGCGCGAGGAGGCCGACGCCCTGATCGGCGCGCTGGCGACCGCGCTGGACAGCGGCATGCCGGTGGAGCACGTGGTCGGCGGACACCGCGAGCTGCACCGGGCGGTGACCGAGCTGTCCCTGCGCCGGGCCCGCGAGGGGGTGAGCCCCACGGCCACCTCGCTCGCGGTGCTGGCGCTGAAGGAGGCGCTGCTGGAGGCCGTACAGCGCAGACCGGGCGACAGCGGCGAGCTGTTCGGCTCCGCCCTGCTGGTCAACCGGCTGCTGGACAGCGCCGGCGCGCTCTCCTTCGAGACCTATGTGGAGGGCCGGGAGGAGATCATCCGCCGGCAGAGCCGGCAGCTGCTGGAGGTGTCCACCCCCGTGGTCCGGCTGTGGCGGCATGTGCTGGCGGTGCCGCTCATCGGCACGCTGGACACGGCGCGCACCCAGGTCGTGATGGAGAATCTGCTCCAGGCCATCCAGGAGCACGAGGCGCAGGTCGCGATCATCGACATCACGGGCGTCCCGACCGTGGACACGGCGGTCGCGCAGCATCTGATGCAGACCGTCAACGCGGTGCGGCTGATGGGCGCGGACTGCCTCATCAGCGGTATCCGGCCGCCGATCGCCCAGACGATCGCCCAGTTGGGGATCGACCTGTCGACCATCCTCACCCGGGCGACGCTCGCCGACGCGCTGTCCGCGGCGGTCAGGCTGACTTCCGGTTCCTCCGGTGCGTCCAGTACCTCGGGTGCCTCTGGCTACTCCGGTGTCTCCGCGCGGCCCGGCCCACTGGCGGATCTGTGAACGGCCCTTCCTCGGCCGGCGTGCCGATCCTGCGCCTGGGGGACGTCCTGGTCACGGGCCTGCTCAACGAACTCGACGACAAGTCCGCCGTCGCGTTCAGCGAGGAGCTGACCGCGCGCATCACCAGCGACGGAGCACGCGGCGTGCTGATCGACATATCCCGGCTGGAGATCATCGACTCCTTCGTGGCCCGCACCCTGATGGAACTCACCACCATGGCGAGGCTGCTGGGAGCCCGCGTGATCGTTTCCGGTATGCGCCCCCCTGTCGCCATCACCCTGGTCGAACTGGGGCTCCAACTCACCGGGGTGGAAACCGCGCTCAACGCCGAACGCGGCATGGCCGCGCTCGGCTGGCGGCAGAGTTCACCACCTCCCGAAGGGGCACTTGCGTGACACGCACCGGCGAAGCCGGCACCACCCTCCTCCATACGGGCAGCCGCGGCGACACCGCGGCGGCCCCGGCGCCGCAGGCGGCGACATCGGCAGCAGCGGCAACAGCGGCAGAAGCAACCGCCGCCACTACGCAGCAGCAGCACGACGTGCGCACCGAGGAGGATCTGCTGGCGATCCGTCACGCCGTACGGGCGGCCACCCTCCGCGAGGGATTCAGCATCGTCGACCAGACCCGCGTGGTCACCGCGGCCAGCGAACTCGCCCGCAACGCCTACATCCACGGCGGGGGCGGCACCCTCACGATCGAGAGCCCGACCCGCCCCGGCGGCGGTGGAATCCGGCTGACGATACGGGACGAGGGCCCCGGCATCGCCGATGTCGAGGCGGCCCTCGCCGACGGCTTCACCACGGGCGCGGGGCTGGGCCACGGGCTCGGCGGCGCGCGGCGGCTCATGGACGAGTTCGAGATCCGTACGGCCGCGGGCCGGGGCACCACCGTCACCGTCACGCGATGGGCCGGCCGTTGACCGCGCCCGTCCCCCGGCCGTCCGACCCCCGGCAGAGCGACCCCCGACAGACCGCGCACATCCGGATCGACCACTACAGCGCGGTCCACCTCGCCGCCGAGACGGCCCGGTCGGTCGCGCGCGCGTGCCGACTGCCCGGATCGATGCCCGACCAGGCCGCGGTCGTCGCCTCGGAGCTGGCCAGCAACCTCGCCAAACACGCCACCAACGGCGCCCTCTTCCTCCACCCCCTGCCCCTCGGCGCGGGCGTGGAGATCCTCGCCGCCGACCGGGGACCCGGCATCCCCGACCTGAGCCGGTCCCTCACCGACGGCTACACGACGACCAACACCCTCGGTACCGGCCTCGGGGCGGTCCGGCGCATCTCCACGTCGTTCACCATCCGCAGCCGGACGGGCGTCGGCACCCTCGCCTGCGCCCGGCTCGTCCCGCCGGATCCGCGGGACCCGCCGCCCGGCCAGCCGCCCGCCGGGCCGGACGTCGGCGCGGTCTGCCTCGCGGCCGAGGGCGAACGGACCAGCGGCGACGCCTACGCCGTCATCGACACCGACGGCGTCCGCACCGCCATCGTCGTCGACGGTCTGGGCCACGGACCGGGGGCCGCCGAGCCCGCCCACGCCGCCCTGCGCGCCTTCGGCCGTACGCCGGACAGCCCGCTGCCCGAGATCCTGACCGCCGTTCACCGCGCCCTGCGCCACACCCGGGGCACGGCCCTCGGTCTGCTGCGGCTGCACCCCGGCCGGGCCGAGTACTGCGGCGTCGGCAACGTACGCGCGCTCGCCCTCGGCCACGACAGCGTCCATCACCGGCTGACCGGTCAGCCGGGCGTCGCCGGACTCAACGTAAGGAGCGCGCGGGTCCACCGGATTCCGCTGGAGCCGGGCAGTACGGCCGTCCTGCACACCGACGGCATCGACCAGCGATGGGCCCACGCCCCCTCGCCCTTCCTGCTGCGCCTGCCTCCCACCCTGCTCCCGGCCGCCCTCGCCCACGGCCACCGCCTCAGCCGCGACGACGCGACCGTCCTCGCCACCACCCCTCCGCAGAGGCTCCCGTGACCGCGTCCAACCGCCCCGCCCGCCCTGCTCGCCCCGCTCGCCACACCCGCCATACCCTCCACTCGCTGCCGCAGCTGCGCCGAGCCGTGCGCGGGATCGGCGAGGCGCACCGGCTGCCCGCCGAGACCAGGGCCCGGCTGGTGCTGTCCGTCGCCGCCCTGGCCGCCCCCTACTTCGGCGACGGCGGCTCCGTCGTGCTGGAGTCCGCCCTGGACCACGGCCCCGGTCGGGACCACGACTCCACCCGGGACGGCTCGCTGCTGTCCGTCACCCTCCGTACGCCTCGCCCGAGCCGTACGACCGAACTGCCGCTGCCCGCGCGCACGATGCCGGACGGCGCCACCGTCTGGCACATCCCCACCCCACCGCCGCCGGCCGAAGCCCCGTCCACCCCGCTTCCCCCGCACGGGCGCGCCGTCGCCTCCGTACCCGACGAAACGACCTCGCTGGAGAAGGAGTTGCGTGCCGCTCTCGCGCATGTGGACGCCCTCACCGCGGAACACCGCCGTCTCAAGCACGAACTCGCCGAGACCAACAGCGGTGTTCTGGCCCTCTACGTCCAGCTCGAAGAGCGCGACGAGCGGCTCCGTACGGCGCACGGCCAGATGCTCCGCGAACTGGAGGACGCCCTGCGTCCCGTGCCCATCGCCGTCGACGGCCTGGAACTCGCCGTCCACTACGCCCCGGCGGGCACCGACGCGCCCACCGGCGGCGACCACTACGACTGGTTCACCCTGCCCGACGGCACCATCCACATCACCGTGGTCGACGCCCTGGGCCACGGCGTACGCAGCACCCGCAGCGCGCTGAACGTCACCCACGCGGTGCGCACCCTGGCCCTCGAAGGCCACCCGCTCCAGTCCATCGTGGCGCGCACCCACGAAATCCTCGCCCCTTTCGACCCCGAACTCATGGCGACCGTCCTGCTGGCCCGGCTCGACCCCGCCACCGGCGAACTGCGGCTGGCCAACGGCAGCCATCCACCCGCCCTGGTCGTACGGGCCGACGGCACCGCCGCTTACCTGGAGGTGCGGGGCCGGGGCGTCGGCTATCCGCTGCCGGGCAGCGAACGGCTGCTGCACGCGCGGCTGGACGAAGGCGACCTGCTCGTCCTCTACACCGACGGCCTGGTCGAGAGCCGCAGAGATCCGCAGGAAGGCGAACGGCGCCTCATCCAGAGCGCACGCCGACACCGGCACCGCGCCCTCCACGACATCCCCGGCGCCCTGGCGGCCGACATGCTCACCGTCGTCCTGCACGCCGACGACACCCTCGCCCTGGCCGTCCGCCGCACGCCGTCGAGGTAGCCGACCGGCGGTCCATGACCACCGGGAGCAAGAGCTGCTACTGGCTCACCGCCCCGCCCTCCGGCCGCGCCCGGAGCAGGCCGGCGAGCAGTTGGGCGAAGAGCTCGGGGGACGCGGCGGCCGGGTCGATCAGGTGCTCCAGGCCGAATCCGTTGAACAAGGCGATGATGCCGAGGGCCAGTTGGTCGGCCGGCAGGGGGAGGGCGGCGCCCCTCGCGGTGGCGTGTTCCTCCAGGAGTTCGACGAGCGCGGCCCGGATCTCGCGGCGGTGCGTGACGAAGTGGTCGCGTACCGCCGGGTCGCGGGCCGCGCGGAGCCAGAACTCCATTGTCAGCAGGTGCAGTTCCGGGCTCTCGCGCAGCGCCCGGGTCATCGCCCGGCCGGCGTGCAGGGTCTGTTCGTGGGCGCTCGGCGCGGGGCGGACCGCGGCGTGGAGCTGGCGCAGGCGTTCGTCCACGGTCTCGCGCAGGAGCGCCAGGAACAGGTCGTCCTTGCCGGTGAAGTTGGAGTAGATCGCTCCGCGCGAGAGCCCGGCGGCGGCCGCCACCTCCTCCAGGGAACTCTGCGCGAAGCCCTTCTCGCCGAAGGTGCGGACGGCGGCGCGCAGCAGGGCGGCCCGGGTGTCGGCGCGGGGAGGCCGGCGGGTGCGGGCGACGGGCGGCTCGGGCGTTGACATGGGACTGCTCCAATTGGATACTCACGCGTACTCAATACACGGCTGTATCGAGTTTACGCGGCGCCGACGCACGGGGCGCGGTACGCGCACGCCGCTTCGCGCCGGTCGCATCGCCACCCCCCAGAGCAAGGAGCCTCCCCCCATGGACATATCGGCCCAGCAGTCCGACCTGCGGCAGATCCGGGAAGCCCTGGTCCGTGAGCACTTCGAGTCCGAGGCCAGCCAGGACTTCGACGTCACGCTGGACACCTTCGACCACCCCCGTTACGAGATCATGGCCACCGGCCAGGTCTTCGAGGGCGCCGCCGAGGTGATGGGGTACTACACCGTCACCCGCGAGGCGTTCCCCGACCAGCGGCACGACAACGTACGGCTGCGCCACACCGACGACTCCGTCGTGGCCGAGTTCGACCTCCTGGGCACCCACCTCGGCCCGCTGTACGGCGTTCCGGCCACCGGCCGCACCTTCCGCTGCCCCGTGGTCGCGTTCTTCTTCTTCGACGGGGACAAGGGAGAACGCATCGTCTGCGAGCGGGTCTACTTCGACACCGCCACCATCGCCACGCAGCTCGGCATCGTCGCCCCTTCGACGGAGGCTCAGCCGAGCCCGTCGTAACGCGTTCGTTCCCTGATGGCGAACCCTCATGACCAACCTTCATGACGACCCCTCACCGAGGTCGTCATGAAGGTCGTCGCGGCGGCTCGCAGGGCGGCTCGCACAGTGGTCCTCACAGAAGCCCTCCCCTGTCACTCCCCGCGCGACCTCTGGCCATCGGCGTTCATACGGTTAGACTCTCGCGACCGCACAGGGGAGCGCACGGGAAGGCCGCGGCAGATGGGGCAAGCAAAAAAGATCGTGCTGTACGGGCTCGCCGTGTTCGTGCTCTACACGATCATCACCTCTCCCGACCGGGCCGCCGAACTCGTGGGAGTAGGGTTCGAGGGCATTTCGAGCGCCGCTCAGGGCGTCGGCCAGTTCATGTCGTCGCTCGTCAATTAGTACGACCGGTGACCGGCGGTACGCCTGGTGCCGGTCGCGCCCGCCGGGCCCGGCCCCCAAGGAGTACCCGTTGATCCGCCACTTGGTCCTTTTCAAACTCAACGAGGGCGTCACCCGTGAAGAGGCCCGGGTGATCGCCGGGGCCAAGGCCTTCGAGGAGCTGGGCGGCCAGGTCCCCGAGGTGGAGTTCTGGGAGTGCGCCTGGAACATCTCCGACCGGCCCATCGCGTACGACTTCGCCATCAACTCGGCCGTCGCCGATCGCGCGGCGCTCCAGCGCTACCTGGACCACCCGGTCCACCGGGCCGCCGTCGCGCAGTGGCGCGAATTCGCCACCTGGGTGATCGCCGACTACGAGTTCTGAGCCGCCGCCCTCCCCACCCCGCACCCATTCGGTGCGGGGTTTTTGGGTTTATTACCCCATTCTGCCGTCAACACGGTTCTTTCGGGTGCTTGCACACAGTGGACATGTCTTGTGATGCTATGACCGCTTTTGACGGATGAGTTGACGTAGTCGACCGCAAAGGGGTGGGCGTAATCGTGCCGGCCAGTACGACACCTCAAGTGCTGCCCCAGGCGGAGCCCGCGGCCCCGACCCTCGTCGAGACCGACACGCGCCCCACCGCACAGAGCCGCGGCGCCGACACCCGGGCACTGACCCAGGTCCTCTTCGCCGAGCTGAAGGGGCTGGAGCCGGGCTGCGCCGCGCACGCACGGGTACGGGGAGCGCTCATCGAGGCCAACCTGCCTCTCGTGCGCTACGCCGCCGCCCGCTTCCGCAGCCGCAACGAGCCGATGGAGGACGTCGTCCAGGTCGGCACGATCGGTCTGATCAACGCCATTGACCGGTTCGATCCCGAGCGGGGAGTCCAGTTCCCCACGTTCGCGATGCCCACGGTCGTCGGGGAGATCAAACGTTACTTTCGAGACAACGTACGGACCGTGCACGTACCACGCCGGCTGCACGAGCTGTGGGTCCAGGTGACCGGGGCGACCGAGGACCTGACGACCGCCCACGGCCGCTCGCCGACCACCGCCGAGATCGCCGAGCGGCTGCGGATCTCCGAGGAGGAGGTACTGGCCTGCATCGAGGCCGGGCGCTCCTACCACGCCACCTCCCTGGAGGCCGCACAGGAGGGCGACGGGCTGCCGGGGCTGCTGGACCGGCTGGGCTACGAGGACCCCGCGCTGGCCGGTGTGGAGCACCGCGATCTGGTTCGCCATCTGCTGGTGCAACTGCCCGAGCGCGAGCAGCGCATCCTGATGCTGCGCTACTACAACAACCTGACGCAGTCGCAGATCAGTCAGGAACTGGGCGTTTCACAGATGCACGTGTCAAGACTTCTGGCGCGCAGTTTCGCGCGGTTGCGATCCGCAAATCGGATCGAGGCGTAATCCTCACAGGTAAAAACCCGTCAGCTCAGCCCACCGCGCGAAAAGCCATAAACCCCCACACAGCCGGGCGTAGCGCAGCGCTACTTGTCGACAAGTCACTACAGCGTGTTGCCGACATGTGACATTCTGCTGGAACCGCGTTTGCCGCAGTCCCGCCGCCGGTATTCAGGTGGAGGCTGCGTTCCTCCGACGGGAGCGCCGCCGCGACCGTCCGCGACCTCAAGGGGGTGGCATGTCCGTAGAACAGGGCAGCTCGAAGGTGCTCACGCTCACAAAGAGCGTGCCAGCGCCGAATGCGCTCGACCACGTGGTCCAGCCAGTGCGGCCACGCGCGTCACAGCCGGAAGCCATCGACACCCGCACTCTGTCCCGCTCCCTGTTCCTGCGGCTCGCCGTACTGGAACAGGACAGCCCGGAGCGCGCCTACGTACGTGACACCCTCATCGAGCTGAATCTGCCGCTGGTGCGGTACGCGGCGGCCCGCTTCCGCAGCCGCAACGAGCCGATGGAGGACATCGTCCAGGTCGGCACCATCGGCCTGATCAAGGCGATCGACCGGTTCGACTGCGAACGCGGCGTGGAATTCCCGACGTTCGCGATGCCGACCGTCGTCGGGGAGATCAAGCGCTTCTTCCGCGACACCTCGTGGTCGGTGCGGGTGCCGCGCCGGCTCCAGGAGCTGCGCCTCGCGCTGACCAAGGCCAGCGACGAGCTGGCGCAGAAGCTCGACCGGTCCCCGACCGTTCCCGAACTCGCCGCTGTCCTGGGCGTGTCCGAGGAAGATGTGGTCGACGGCCTCGCGGTCGGCAACGCGTACACGGCGTCCTCGCTGGACTCGCCCTCCCCCGAGGACGACGGCGGCGAGGGCTCGCTCGCGGACCGGCTGGGCTACGAGGACATGGCGCTGGAGGGCGTGGAGTACCGCGAGTCCCTCAAGCCGCTGCTGGCCAAACTGCCGCCCCGTGAGCGGCAGATCATCATGCTCCGGTTCTTCGCGAACATGACCCAGTCGCAGATCGGCGAGGAGGTCGGCATCTCGCAGATGCACGTCTCGCGCCTGCTGACCCGTACGCTCGCGCAGCTGCGGGAAGGTCTGATCTCGGACTGAGGTACGCGAACCCCGCCCCTTCGTCCGCGCGTCTGCGGGCGAACTCCCGGGCGGGGTTCGGACATGACGAGCCGTCGGCCGACGCGGGACGCGGGCCGACCGCCGTTGACCAGTCCGTTGGCCTGCCGACCGACCGACCGGTTCCGACCCGACCGGTTCCAACCGACCGGTACCGACTGGCCGTCAGATCAGGACTGTCCGGCCGTCAGATGGCCATCCAGGCCACCACGGCCAGAACGGCGACGGCCACGATCACGCCGACGATCACGCCGACCTTCGGTCCGCCCTGCTGCTGAGGTGCCTGCCGGCGCTCCGGCTCACCGTCGTCGACAAACGCGCGGAACATCTGGGTGCTGCCCGCCGGGTCGGGATTTCCCTCGGGTCCCTGCGGGGCATGGGGGTTGTGTGCCATGGGCCAGGACCCTAGCGAACCCGGACCGCCCCACCCAACCCCGGGCCCGCCGTCGGCCCCCTCTCGTCCCCTTTATGAGGTCGCGCACTCCCCGCGCCGGGCATTGACCTCGACCATGCGAAGCTTTTTGGGTTCCTTTACTCCAGTAGGCCCGATTTAGTTTGCCTGCGGCAACCAACTTCTTCTATGGTTCCATGGTTGCCCTAAGCAACGAAAGGCTGGGGAGAAGACATGTCCGCATCGCAGAGCCAGTACGCGGAACTGTCCCGACAGCTCAGTGCGGTGGGAGCCGTCAAACGCGGCCTCGGCCGCATCCTGCCCGCCGAGTGCCCGGCGGGCTCCGCCGCCGTACTGACCCTGCTGGAACGGCACGGCGAGATGCGGATGAGCCGGCTCGCGGAACTCCTCTCCGTGGACATGTCGGTCACCAGCCGGCACGTCGCGCACACCGCGGAACGTGGCTGGATCGAGCGCATGCCCGACCCGGCGGACAAGCGCTCGCGCATCCTGCGGCTCACCCCCGCGGGCCGGGAACTCCTCGACGAGCTGGCCCGGCGGACGACCGACATGTTCGCGCGCACGCTCGACGACTGGACCGACGACGAGGTCGGGCAGCTCAACACCCTGCTGGCCCGGCTGCGCAGCAGCTTCGGCGACTGCCGGGACTGGCACTACCAGGATTCGCACACCCGTACACCCGTGCGGCAAGAGACGTGAGACAAAGGAATTCAATGGCTACGACCACACCAACGGGTGTGCGGGGCGGCCACGCCAAGCACGGCGGCGATCCCGCCTCCGCGGCCGGCGCGCCGATGACACACCGTCAGATCATGGAGGCGCTGTCCGGGCTCCTCCTGGGCATGTTCGTCGCGATCCTCTCCTCGACGATCGTCTCCAACGCACTCCCCCACATCATCTCCGACCTCGGCGGCGGACAGAGCGCCTACACCTGGGTGGTCACCGCCGCGCTGCTGTCGATGACGGCGACCACCCCGCTCTGGGGCAAGCTCTCCGACCTCTTCAGCAAGAAGCTCCTGGTCCAGATAGCCCTGACCATCTACGTCCTCGGCTCCGTCGTGGCCGGTCTCTCCCAGAACGCCGGGATGCTGATCGCCTGCCGCGTCGTCCAGGGCGTCGGCGTCGGCGGGCTCTCCGCCCTCGCCCAGATCGTGATGGCCGCCATGATCTCCCCGCGCGAGCGCGGCCGGTACAGCGGCTACCTCGGCGCGACCTTCGCCGTCGCCACCGTCGGGGGCCCGCTGCTCGGCGGTGTCATCACCGACACCTCGTGGCTCGGCTGGCGCTGGTGCTTCTACGTCGGCGTGCCGTTCGCGATCATCGCGCTGATCGTCCTCCAGAAGACCCTGAAGCTGCCGGTCGTCAAGCGCGAGGTCAAGGTCGACTGGGGCGGCGCCTTCTTCATCAGTGCCGCCGTCTCGCTGCTGCTCCTGTGGGTCACCTTCGCGGGCGACAAGTACGACTGGGTCTCCTGGCAGTCGGGCGCCATGGTCGGCGGCTCGATCCTGCTCGGCGCGCTCTTCGTCCTCATCGAGAGCAAGGCCAGCGAGCCGATCATCCCGCTGCGCCTCTTCCGCAACCGCACGATCACCCTGGCCTCGCTCGCCTCGCTCTTCGTCGGTATCGCGATGTTCGCCGGCACGGTCTTCTTCAGCCAGTACTTCCAGCTGGCGCGCGGGAAGTCGCCCACGATGTCGGGCGTCATGACCATCCCGATGATCGGTGGCCTGTTCATCTCGTCCACCGTCTCCGGCATGATCATCACCAAGACCGGCCGGTGGAAGATCTGGCTGGTCAGCGGTGGCGCGCTGCTGACCGCCGGGCTCGGGCTGCTGGGCTCCATCCGGTACGACACCCCGTACTGGCACGTCGGGGTCTTCATGGCGCTGCTCGGTCTCGGCGTGGGCATGATGATGCAGAACCTGGTGCTGGCCACCCAGAACCAGGTCGCCCCCGCCGACCTCGGCTCCGCCAGCTCCGTCGTCACCTTCTTCCGCTCGCTGGGCGGTGCGGTGGGCGTCTCGGCGCTGGGCGCGGTGCTCGGCAACCGGGTCACGCACTACGTCGAGCAGCAGGTCCCCCACCACGCGGGCACCGGCGGCGGAGGCATCCCCGACCTGGCGGCGCTGCCCGCCCCGATGCGGCAGATCGTGGAGAGCGCGTACGGGCACGGTGTCGGCGACGTCTTCCTCTTCTCGGCCCCGGCCGCGTTCATCGCCTTCCTGCTGACGCTGTTCATCAAGGAGGTCGCGCTGCGGTCGCGGTCAGCAGGTGAGACGGCCGATGAGACGGCGGGTGACTCCGCCGACGAGTCGCCGGAAGCCGTGGAGACGGCGGCGACAGCGGCGGTGCTCGCTCCGGCCGGGGCGGCGCAGGCGCCGATACCGGCCCAGGCGCTCGCGTCGCGGGAATCGGTTCCGTTCGGCCCGGGTCCGTACGACTCGGACCGGTACGCGGGGGCCGCGCAGACCGGAATCACCCAGACCGGGGGGGCACAGACCGGAACGGTGGAACTCATGACCGCAGCCACGTCCGACACGGCAGGCGCCTCCGGCATCTCCGGCACCTCCGTGCACGGCACGGTGCTCGGCGTCGAGGGCGCCCCGGTGCCCCGCGCCGCCGTCACCCTGATCTCGCTGGCGGGCCGCCAGCTGGCCCGCGCGGTCGCCCGGCCCGACGGCGGCTACGCGCTGGACGCCCCCGGCGCCGGTTCGTACGTCCTGATCGCCTCCGCCGACGGCTTCCAGCCGCAGGCGTCCACGGTGGTCGTCGGCGACGAACCGCTCCCGTACGACATCCGGCTCGCCGGTACGAGCGGGCTCACCGGGACCGTGCGCGCGGCCGAGGGCGGGCTGCCCGTCGAGGGCGCGATGGTGATCGTGACCGATGTACGGGGCGATGTGCTGGCCACCGGCAAGGCGTCCCCGCAGGGCGAGTTCGCCTTCGGCGAGCTGGTCCCCGGCTCGGTGACCGTCGCGGTGAACGCCACCGGCTTCCGTCCGCTGGCCCTGCCGGTGGACATCGGCGGCCAGGGCGCCACCCGGATCGAGGTCGCCCTCCGGGCCGGCGCGCTGCTCCAGGGCACGGTCAGGGCGGGCACCGCCCGGCGCCCCGCGCCCGACGCCCGGGTGACGCTGGTCGACGCGGCGGGCAACGTCGTGGCCACCGCGACGACCGGGGAGGACGGGGCGTACGCCTTCACCGACCTGGACTCTGGCGAGTACACGGTCATCGCGACCGGATACCCTCCGGTGGCCGGTGCGCTGACGGTCGCGGGCCGTGGAGTCGACGGGCACGACATCGAACTCGCCCACCCCGGCGAGTAGTTCCGTCCGCGCGGACCGGGCCCCGATCACGGGGACGAGTGGACGGACGCCCGAGCGGGGCGTGTGTCCGCCGTCCCCGGGCCGGGGCCCGGGCTCCTGCGTGGGACCGGATTCTTGGGTGAGATCGAGGAGATGAGTGGGATGGGACTTCGCGGACAGGTACGGACCCGGGACGGCTGGGCGGTTCAGCACGCGATCGTGACCATGACCGATATGACGGGCAGTCAGGTACTGCGTACGGGCACCGACGAGACGGGCGCCGTACAGGACGACTCGCCGCTGGTGCCGGGCCCGTACACCGTCGTGGTGACGGCCGTCGGATACGCGCCCGTCGCCTCCACCGCGCTGGTCACCAGAACCGGCCGGGCGGACCTGGGCAAGGTGACTCTGGCCAGACAGGGCGGCGTGGAGCTGCCACCGCCGGGGGTGTGGAGCATCGACCCGGCGCACTCGACGGTGGGCGCGGTGGCCCAGCACCTGGGAATCTCCAGCGTGCGCGGGCGGTTCACCGAGTTCAGCGGCCGGATCGAGATCGGCGAAGCGGGGTCGGACAGCGTGCAGGGCCGGGTCGACGCCGTCATCAGCGCGGCGACCATCGACACGGGCAACGGGCTGCGCGACAAGCACCTCAAGTCGCCGGACTTCCTGGACGTCGAGCGCTTCCCGGAGATCAGGTACAGCAGTACGGGCGTGACCCCGGCGGGCCCGGACCGCTGGAAGGTGCACGGCAGGCTGTCGCTGCACGGCATCGTGCGGGACATCGACCTCGACCTGAGCTACCTGGGCACGGGACCCGACCCGTGGGGCGGCGTGCGCGCGGCCTTCCACGCGACGGCCGAGCTGCCCCGCGAGGACTTCGCCATCAACTACAACCAGGTGGTGCAGGCGGGCATCGCCGCCATCGGGACGACGCTGCGGGTGGAGCTGGACATCCAGGCGGTCCAGGGGGAGAACCTGCCGGGGGCGTAGTGCGCCCGGGGAACGAAAACGGCCGGTGGATCGCCCGCACACGGTGACCCGCCGGCCGTCCCCGACGTCATAGGCTGCGGCCCATGGCACCGAACATCGCGACAAACACGACCGTGGACCTCGCCGGGCTGCTGGAGTTCGTACGCCCCCGGCACCGCGCCATCCTGCTCACCACCCGCGCCGACGGCCGCCCCCAGGGCTCCCCGCTCTCCTGCGGGGTGGACGACTCCGGCCGGATCGTCGTCTCCACGTACCCCGAGCGCGCCAAGACGCGCAACGCGAAGCGGGACGAGCGGGTGAGCGTGATCGTCCTGTCGGACGACTGGAACGGCCCGTGGGTGCAGGTCGACGGCACGGCCGAGGTGATCGACTCCCCCGAGTCGGTCGAACCGCTGGTGGAGTACTACCGGAACATCGCGGGCGAGCACCCGGACTGGGACGAGTACCGCGCGGCGATGGTGAAGCAGGGCAAGTCGATCATCCGCGTCACCCCGGAGCGCTGGAGCCCGCTGGCCACGGGGGGCTTCCCGGCGCACCTGGCTCCGTAGGGGAAGGGCGTAGGGGGCGTAGGAGCGTAGGAGCGGTTCCGTACGGGGAGACCCGTACGGTACGGATCCGTACCGTACGGCGTGATCCGTGCGGCGTGATCCATACGGCGTGATCCGTACGCGTTACGCGCTTTGTTCGCGGGCGTCCCGGGCGGGGCGCCCGCTCCCCCGTTCCCGCCCGCGCATCGTCTCGATGCCCGCCACCAGGAGTTCGAGCGCGAAGGCGAAGTCCCGTTCGCGCAGCTCCTCCACCGTGCCGCTGCCGCGCGAGGCCGTCATCTCCTCGGCGTTCGCGAACGCCGACTCCAGGCCGGGCTGTTCGCGGATGGCGCCCATCGCCCGCCGGAAGTACGCGTCCTGGCTCAGCCCGGCGTCGGCGCAGCGCTGGACGAAGTGGCCCTCGACCGTGCCGAATCCGTACACGAACTGGAAGACCGCCGCGATCGCGCCCGCCTGCCCCTGCGGCGACAGGCCCGTACCGCGCATGGCCTCCTGGACGGCCGCCGAGAACTCCATCGAACGCGGCCCGATGTTCAGGTACTTGCCGACGAGCGGTGAGACCCAGGGATGCCGTACCAGCAAGGCCCGGTGCTGAGCGGCGAGTTCGCGCAGCCGCTCGCGCCAGTCGGGAGCCGCTGTGCGATCGGTGGCGGGCGCCCGGATCCCGGTGATCTCCGCGTAGACGGAGTCCAGGGCCAGTTCGAGCAGGTCGTCCTTGGTGTCGACGTACCAGTAGAGGGACATGGCCGTCACCCCCAGCTCGGCGGCGAGCCGGCGCATGGAGAACTTCGCCGGGCCCTCCGTGTCGAGCAGCCGTACGGAGACGGTGGTGATGCGGTCGCGGTCGAGCCCGGAGGGTTGGTCCGTACGGTCGCCGCGGCGGCCACGCGCGGGGGGCTTGCCGTCCAGCCACACGCTGGTTCGGGCCGCCGGCAGCTCGGCGGCGGCCTCCGACGCCTGGTCGGCGGCGTGGTCGGCGGCGTGACCGTCAGGGTGGTTGGCGGCCTGGCCGTCAGGGTGGTTGGCGGCCTGGTCGTCGTGGCCCGTGCCGTCACTCACGCCGCCACGTCCGCTGTCGGGGTCCGACGCCATCAGTGAGCCTCCTCGGTTCCGTCCGGCCGGGCGCCGCTTCCGCGCGCCGCCCGGCCCCGGCGTGGCGCCCCCGAGCCACCGCGCATGTCTTCGAGCATCCACCGGATTCCGGTGGTCCGGCCGGTCCCGATGCTATGCCGCTCCCCTCGGAGCCGCCGACGGGGAGTCCGGCCGCTCCACCCGGCCCAACCGGTCCGCCCTGCGCAGCAGCAGCGCGGCCAGCAGCCCGCCCACCAGGACGGCCACCGCGCCAACCAGCTGGCTCGTCTCCAGACCGGAGGCGAACGCGTCGGAGATCCGCAGCCGTTCCGCCTCGCTCTCCGCCGCCGCGAGGGCGGCGGGCAGCGACGCCGCGCCCACGGCGGCCGGGACGAGCGCGGCGAAGCGGGAGTTGAGCACGGCGCCCAGGACGGCGACGCCGAGGCCGTTGCCGAACTCGGCGAGCGTGCCGTTGATGCCCGCGCCCACCCCCGCCTTCTCCGGCGGGATCGCGCTCATGATGGCGTTGGCCATGGCGGGCATGGAGAGCGCGATGCCCGACCCCATCACGACCAGCCCGATCAGCATCCCGCCGTACCCGTGCGCCCCGAGCACCGCGATCGCGCCGAGCCCGGCGGCCACCAGGGTCATTCCGGTGGCGATGGCGCCCGGCGTGCCGAGCTTCCCGATCAGCCGGGGGCCGACGCCCGAGAGGTTGAGGACGACGACAGCGACGGCGAGCGGGGCCGTCCGCAGCCCGGCGTCCAGCGGCCCGTACCCGAGCACGAACTGAAGGTGCTGGGTCAGCAGGAAGAGCGAACCGCTCATGCCGAACGCGACCAGGATGACGCCCGCGACCGCCCCGACGAAGCGCTGGTTGCGGAAGAAGTGCATGTCCAGCATGGGGTACGGGATCCGCAGCTCCCAGCCCACGAACAGCCCCAGGACGATCAGTCCGACCGAGGCGGGCAGCAGGACCTGGCCGGAGGTCCAGCCGTGGTCGGGGCCGGAGATGATCGCGTAGACGACGGCGGTCATCCCGATGGTGGAGAGCAACGCGCCGAGCAGATCGGGGCGTTCGCCCTGCTTGCTCTTCGACTCCGGTACGAGCGTGGCGACCGCGATCAGCGCCATGACCGCGACCGGGATGTTGATCAGGAAGATCGCGCCCCACCAGAAGTGGTTGAGCACGGCCCCGCCGATCAGCGGTCCGGCGGCGAAGCCGAGGGAGTTGACGGTCGACCAGATGCCGATGGCCTTGACGCGCTCGGTGTCGTCGAAGATCTGGACGACGACCGCGAGGGTGGTGGTGATCAGCAGCGCCCCGCCGATGCCCATTCCGGCGCGTGCGGCGATCAACTGGCCGCTGGACTGCGCGAGCCCGGCGACCAGGGAGCCGATCCCGAAGAGCGCGAGCCCGGCGATGAGGAGCTTCTTGCGGCCGTAGCGGTCGGCGGCGTTTCCGGCGGTGAGCAGCAGACCCGACTGGACCAGGGAGTACGCGTTGATCATCCACTGGATGTCGGCGGTCGACGCGTGCAGTTCGCGGGTGAGGGAGGGGATGGCGACGCTGAGGACGGTGTTGTCGAGCATCACGGTGAGCTGGGCGAGAACGATGACGCCGAGGATCAGCCAGCGTTGGGGGTGCCGGGCGGGGGAGGCGGTGTTCTCGGCGGCAGTCGCCGACATGGCGGACTCCTCGTACGGTGTATGGGACGTTCGTCGTCATACACCGTACAAGGAGTCTCTTACGCCGTATAGCTGTTAACTGGCGGCTGCTGGCTGATGGCTGGTTATCGCGTGCGGCGGGTGCTCTGCCCGCCGCGGTTCGGACGGGGCCGGCTGTGCTCAGCTCGTGGTGGACGCCTTCTGGGTCAGGTCGTAGAGGGTCGTGCCGTCCACGGTGACCTTCTTGAAGGTGGCCTCCACCCAGGTGGTGATGGTGGAGCTGGTGCCGGAGCTGCCGCCGGGGCCGCCGCCGCTGCTCGACAGGAAGTAGTGGATCTTCCCGTCGGTGACGTACTGCTTGAACTGCGCGAGGGTCGGTGACGGGTCGCTTCCGTTGAAGCCGCCGATCGCCATGACGGGCTTCTCCGTGGCGAGCTGGTAGCTGGCGGCGTTCTGGGAGCCGATGGCGGCCATGACCCAGGTGTAGTCGGAGGCGTTCTTCTTGAGGGCGGTCCCGACCTTGGAGCTGACGGTCTGGCCGTTGAGGAGGCCGCCCATGCCGCCGCCGCCCATGCCGCCGCGCTCGCCCATGCCGTTCTGGCCGCCGGGCGTGGTGCCGGTCTGGCCGTTCTGATTGTTCTGGCCGGTCTGGTTGTTCTGGCCGGTCTGGCCGTTGCCGCCGGTCGGGGGCTGGCCCATACCGTTGCCGTTGCCGCCGGTGGGAGGCTGGCCCATGCCCTGGCCCTGGCCCTGGCCCTGGCCCTGGCCCTGGCCCTGGCCCGTACCGGTGCCGGTTCCGTTGCCCGTACCTGTGCCCGTACCCGTACCCGTGCCGTTCCCGGTGCCCATCTGGCCCGGGGGACGCATCCCGCCGCCGCCCCCGCGGCCACCGCCGCCACCGCCGAAGCCGCCGCCGGGGCCGCCCATGGAGGCGGGTCCCGCCGTCACGATCGAGCCCGTGTGCGCGCTGTTGACCGTGGAGAGCGTGTACGCGAACGGTCCCGCCAGCGAGGCCGCGACCCCCAGTCCCGCGGCGGCGAGCGCGAGCCTGCGGCCGAGACGTCCCGCGAGCAGCAGCCCAGCGGCGGCGACCAGGCCGCCGATCAGCACCGCCCAGCGCAGCCAGGGCAGATAGTCCGGGGTACGGCCGAGCAGGACGTACGCCCAGACCGCCGTCCCCGCGGCCGTCACCGCCAGCGCGGCGGAGGCCAGGAGGTGCGCGCGCTCCTCCCACAGCACCGCGACGCCCATACCGACGACGGCCGCGATGTACGGCGCCAGCGCCACCGTGTAGTACTGGTGGAAGATCCCGGCCATGAAGCTGAAGACGCCCAGCGTCATCAGCATCGCGCTGCCCCACACGAGGAACGCCGAGCGTGCCGTGTCCGTGCGCGCGGCCCTGCGGGTGACGACGAGCCCGGCGACGAGCAGGATCAGCGCGGCGGGCAGCAGCCAGGAGATCTGGCCGCCGATCTCCGAGTTGAACATCCGGCCGATGCCGGTCTCGCCCCACTGGCCGGTGCCACCGCCACCGCCACCACCGCCACCGCCGCCTCCGCCGCCCCCGACGCTGCCGGTCTCGTCGCCGTTGATGCGGCCGAGGCCGTTGTAGCCGAAGGTCAGTTCAAGGAAGGAGTTGTTCTGCGAGCCGCCGATGTAGGGGCGCGAGGACGCGGGCCACAGCTCCACGATCGCGACCCACCAGCCGCCAGCGACCACCATCGCCACGGCGGACAGGGCGAGCTGGCCGAGCCTGCGCCGTACGGAGGTCGGCGCGCACACCGCGTACACCAGCGCCAGCGGCGGCAGGATCAGGAACGCCTGGAGGGTCTTCGTCAGGAAGGCGAAGCCGACCGCGACCCCCGCCCACACCAGCCACTTGGTACGGCCGGCCTCCAGCGCGCGGAGCACGCAGTAGACGGTGACCGTCATCAGCAGCGCGAGCAGCGCGTCCGGGTTGTTGAAGCGGAACATCAGCGCGGCGACCGGCGTGAGCGCCAGCACCAGCCCGGCGGTCAGCCCGGCGACGGCGCTGAACCGGCGGCGTACGGCCGCGTACAGCACCGCCACCGTACCGAGCCCCATCAGCACCTCGGGCACCAGGATCTGCCAGGAACCGAGGCCGAAGAGGCGTACGGACAGGGCCATCGGCCAGAGCGCGGCCGGGGGCTTGTCGACGGTGATGGAGTTCGCCGCGTCGGAGGAGCCGAAGAAGAACGCCTTCCAGCTCTCGCTGCCGGCCTGTACGGCGGCGGAGTAGAAGGAGTTGGCGTAACCGGAGGCGCTCAGGTTCCAGAGCTGGAGCAGCGCGGTGGCCAGCAGGAGACCGAGGAGGGCCGGGCGCACCCAGCGCTCGTCCTCGGGCCTGCCCCGCCAGAAGCGCGCGGCGCGGCCGACGGGGCGGCGGGCCTGGCTGTCCGCCGCCGGCGGGGCCCCGTCGGGCTGAAGGGTCATGGTCATCGGGCGTTCCTTGAGTAGAGGACAGCGGTGTCGTCGGTGGCGGTGGCGGTGGCGGTGGCGGTGGCGGCAGCGTCCGCGGTGAAGTCGGATCCCGTCGCGTCCGGGCCCGCCGCGTGCGTACCCGAGCCGTCCGTACGCCGCTCCGGGAAGACCCAGGCGCGCAGCAGCAGGAAGCGCAGCACGGTCGAGGCGAGGTTGGCGGCGATCAGCACGGCCAGCTCGGTGGAGTGCGAGGGCGTGCTCGTCGCCGCGTCGAGGGCCGCGAGGGAACCGCTGGTCAGCGCCAGTCCGACGGCGAAGACGGCCAGGCCCTGCGCCTGGTGGCGTACGGCCCCGGCCCGGCCCTGTACGCCGAACGTGAGCCTCCGGTTGGCGGCGGTGTTGGCGATCGCGGAGACGAGCAGCGCGCCGGCGTTGGCGAGTTGTGGACCCGCCATTGTGCGGAAGAGGGAGTAGAGCAGAAGATAGAAGAGCGTGGACAGGGCGCCCACGACGCAGAAGCCGACCAGTTGCCGTGCGAGCCCGCCCGGCACCCCATTGATCCGGCGGTCCCTCGGGTCCTCCCCGAAGGGCCTCGACAGCCGGTCCAGAGGCAGGGCGCCCACCGCCAGTGCCCGCCCCACCCGCCAGACGCCCTTGAGATCCTCCGTCGCCGTCTTCACGATGTGCACCGTGCTGTCGGGGTCGTCGACCCAGTCCACCGGCACTTCATGGATCCGCAGTCCGGCGCGCTCGGCGAGCACGAGCATCTCCGTGTCGAAGAACCAGCCGGTGTCCTCGACCATCGGCAGCAGCCGCTGCGCCACATCACCCCGTATGGCCTTGAAGCCGCACTGGGCATCGCTGAACCGAGCCGACAGAGAGGACTTGAGGATGAGGTTGTAGGCCCGCGAGATGAACTCGCGCTTCGGACCGCGCACCACCCGCGACGAGCGGGCCAGCCGCGAGCCGATCGCCAGATCGGAGTGGCCCGAGATCAGCGGGGCCACCAGCGGCAGCAGCGCGTTGAGGTCGGTGGACAGGTCCACGTCCATGTAGGCAAGGACGGGCGAGTCGGAATGCGACCAGACCGTGCGGAGCGCCCGGCCGCGGCCCTTCTCCTCCAGGCGGTACGACCGCACCTCGGGGATCGACGAGTCGAGCCAGGCCGCCACGTCGGCGGTGCGGTCGGTGCTCGCGTTGTCGGCGATCGTGATGCGGAAGCTGTAGGGGAAGGTGCGGGCGAGATGGTCGTGCAGGCGCCGCACACATGGTTCGAGGTCCTGCTCCTCGTTGTAGACGGGGATCGTCACGTCAAGCACGGGGGCATCGGTCACCTCGACCGGGAGATGCTCCCGGGCCGGGAGGGTGCCCCATGAAGTGTCGGTTCGCATGATTCGAGATTCGCGATCCGCGCTGTCATGGCCGTGTGGTGAGCCTGTGCGCTGTCTGTGAGTCGCGCCCGGATACCGGCAGGTGGGGCCGGTGTTACGGCTGCGGGTACGGCTGGGCCGGGGGCAGCGGCTGGGAGCGCGGGCGCTGGTAGGGCTAAGAGGACGAGGGAGGGGACGGAGGAGAGGGAGGAGAGGGAGGGGAGGCCATGGGCGGGCCTGTGGGCGGAGGAGGAGCCATGGGCATACCGCCACCGGCACGTCCACCGCCACCGGAACCCGTACGGGGAGCTGTCCCGGGCACGGGAGCCGTCCCCGGGACAGTCGTCCCCAGTGCGGGAATCGTCCCCAGTGCAGTCGTCCCCAGTGCGGGAGCCGTCCCCCAGACAGTCGTCCCCGGTGCAGTCGTCCCCGGTGCGGGGGCGGCCGGGAGTCGTACGGAGAAGACCGTCCGGCCGGGCACACTCTCGACGCTCACGGTGCCGCTGTGGGCCGTGACGACCGCCTGGACGATCGCGAGACCGAGACCGGTGGAGCCGGCCGCGCGGGAGCGCGAGGCGTCGCCGCGCGCGAAGCGTTCGAAGACATGGGGAAGGAGCGCGGGAGGAATACCGGGACCGTCGTCCTCGATGTCGAGCACGACCCACGCCCCGGCGGGCTGCCGGGCGGGCTGCCCGGCGGGCCGCCCGGCGCGGGACCAGCCGTTCACGGCGCCCGCGGCCCTGGCGGGGGCGCCGACCCTGCGGACGCGCGCGGTCACGGTGGTGCCGGGCGGGGTGTGCGTACGGGCGTTGGCCAGGAGGTTGACGAGCACCTGCTGGAGGCGTGGCGCGTCACCCTGTACGGCGGCCTCGGGCTCGTCGGGTTCGGGCAGTTCGAGGCGCCAGTGATGGCTCTGTCCCGCCGCGTGCGCGTCGCTGACCGCGTCCACGACCAGCGGGGAGAGGTCGGTGCTCTCGTACGAGAGCGGGCGTCCGGCGTCGAGCCGTGCCAGCAGCAGCAGGTTCTCGACGAGACCCGTCATCCGCTCCGCCTCGGCCTCGATGCGCCCGAGCGCGTGCCGGGTGTCGGGACCGGTCTCCTCGCGCCCGCGCCGGGTGAGTTCGGCGTACCCGCGGATCGAGGCGAGCGGCGTGCGCAGCTCGTGGCTGGCGTCGGCGACGAACTGCCGTACCCGCGTCTCGCTCTCCTGCCGGGCGGCGAGCGCGGACCCGACATGCCCCAGCATCCGGTTGAGCGCGGCACCGACCTGGCCCACCTCCGTACGGGGGTCGGCCTCGGAGTCCGGGACCCGTACGAGCGGAGCCACCTCCCCGCTGTGCAGGGGGAGTTCGGAGACCCGGGTGGCGGTGTTGGCCACCCGCCGCAGCGGCCGCAGCGCGACGCTGACCAGGGCGCTGCCCGCGATCCCGGCGGCGATCAGCCCGGCCACGGTGACACAGATCTCCACGATCACCAGGGTGTTGAGATTGTCCTGCACCTCGGTGAGGGGCACGCCCACGAGAAAGGAGCCGTTGGACGCGCTGATGTACTCGACGCGGTAATCGCCGAGACCCGGCAGGGTCACGGTGTGGGTGTCCCCGTCGTGGGAGACGCTGTTGAGGGCGTTCTTCTGGGCCGTCGTGAGCACCTTCTCGGTGATCTTCGGGCCCGTGCTGTCGTTCTCGGTCGTCGCGAGGCGCAGTCCGCGGCTGACGGTGTTGTCCGTCCCGACCTGGCCGCCGACCGTACCGACCGGCGCGCCACCGCCCGTCACTATCCTCAGCGGGTCCTCGCCGTTCTGCGGCCCGCCGAACGGCCTGCCGGGCGTGGCCTCGCCGGTCGGCGGACCGGCCGCCCGCTTGGCGACGGCGTGCACCTGGGTGTCGAGCTGGTCGTACAGCTTCGAGCGGAACGCGATCGTGGTGACCGCCCCGATCACGGACGCCACCACGGCGATCAGCAGGACCGCCGAGACCACCAGCCGGGTCCGCAGCGACCACCGCCGGCCCGCCCCGCCGATGCCCGTGTCCGTGCCTCTGGTCCCACTCATCGCGGGGCGTCACCCGGCTGCTCGCCCGGCTTGATCAGATAGCCCGCGCCCCGCCGGGTGTGGATCATCGGCGGGCGTCCCGCGTCGATCTTCCGGCGCAGATAGGAGATGTACAGCTCCACGACGTTGGCCTGGCCGCCGAAGTCGTACGACCACACCCGGTCCAGGATCTGCGCCTTGCTGAGCACCCGGCGCGGATTGCGCATGAGGTAGCGCAGCAGCTCGAACTCGGTCGCGGTCAGATGGATGGACTGCCCGGCGCGCGTCACGTCGTGGCTGTCCTCGTCGAGCGTGAGATCCCCGACGACCAGCAGCGACTCGCTCCGTACGTCCGCCGCGCCGGAGCGCCGGATCAGCCCGCGCAGCCGGGCCACGACCTCCTCCAGGCTGAACGGCTTGGTGACGTAGTCGTCGCCGCCCGCCGTCAGCCCGGCGATGCGGTCCTCCACCGAGTCCTTCGCCGTGAGGAACAGCACCGGCACCTGCGGCAGATCGCGCCGCAGCCGGCCCAGCACCGCCAGACCGTCCATGTCGGGCAGCATCACGTCCAGCACCACGGCGTCGGGCCGGAACTCCCGCGCGGTACGGGTGGCACCGGCGCCGTCCCCGGCGCTGCGCACCTCCCAGCCCTCGTAGCGCAGGGCCATGGACAGCAACTCCGTGAGTGACGCCTCGTCGTCGACGACGAGCACCCGGACGGGGCTCCCGTCCGGCCTGAGCATTTCGGAACGCCCGCGGGGCGAGGTGATGGTCATGGTGCTCACCCTGGGCAAGCGGGCTGAGAGCGGGCTTTCCTCTTCCTGTGAATTCCCTGAGAAAACTGTGAGCGGTCCCGTCCCGTACCCGGGAGCAGTCAGAAGAGCCCGTCCTGCACGCCGTCACGCCGGGGGTCGTGGACGGGGATGACGGGCACGGTGACGGCGGCGCTGCCCGTACCGCCCCCCGGGCAGCCGGTCAGCTCCCACCCGGTCATGAGCCGGGTGTCCAGCACGGTCACGCCGCCGCCGGAAGGGGAACCATCGGCAGCGGAACCTTCGGCAGAAGGGCCTCCGGCCGTGGCGAGGTGCAGATCGGGCCCGGCGGCGGCGATCAGCCGGCCGGCGACGCACCCGCCGTCGACCAGCTCGCCGACCACCCCCGTGGCGGGCGGCAGCCCGGCGAGACCGAACGCCCCGGCGTGGTCCGCCGCCGCGAACGCGATCCGCTCCAGCGACGGCGGCCACCCCTCCAGGGCCGCGGCCGACTCGTACATCCGCAGGATCTCCGCCGCCCGCAGGTCCGGCTCCGGCAGCGCGGACCGTACGGCCCGCTTCCGGGCGTACGGGACCCGGTCCGGCACGCCCAGCGCCGTACGCAGCAGCTCCTCGGTACGGCGCGCGGCCATCAGCGGCCCCCGGCCCAGCCAGCTGAACGCCACCGCGCCCTGCTCCAGCAGCCGCGCGGAGCCGCGTTCCTCGGCGGTGATGCCGACCTTCACCATCCCGGGCCCGAACCAGGCGAGGTAGACGCGGTAGACACGCGGATCATCGGCCACGGTGTCCGCCGCCACGGAGTGCGCCCGCTCCAGCCGCGCGCACTCGGCGCACCGCCCGCCCGTGGAACGCCCGGGAACCGCCGCGCGTACGGGACAGACGTTGCCCCGCGCGCCGACGCACTCGCGGGCCCCGACAGCGCGAAACGCCAGCTCTCGCCCGTACACCAGGGCGCTCTCCCGACGCTCGACGCCCCGCCGCCACCCCAGCGCGGGCACCCCGCCCGCCCACCGGATCCCGCCGCAACGCCAGCCCACCGCCGTACCACCGCTCCCTCGTGTCCCGTTCCCCGATCGACCGGACGCGCCCGGGGCCCCGATGGCACCATGACCCCCGTGACCGACTCAGCCACCCAGCCCTCACCCCCGCAACCGCACGCACCGCAGCCGATCAAGGGGGAGGACGACGCCTCGTACGTCCGCTTCCAAGGTACGGTCCGCAGCCCCCGGGGCCACTTCCCCGGCGTCTTCGCCCTGACCAACACCCTGGAGCGCACAGGCGCCCTCACCGACGAACAGTGGCGCTTCTGGCGCGCCAACAACGACTGGTACGACGCCAACTACACCAACCCGTCCACGGTCGACCCGACCGCCTACGACCAGGACCTCAACCCGGGCGCGGTCGCCTGGTTCAAGCCCTCGGCCGGGGAACTGATCAAGCGGGTGGACGGCTACCTGGAGATCCTCACGGCCCACGGCATCGAGTGCCGCACACTGCGCTCACCGGACCCGGGCCGGATCGTCTACGAGGACGAGTACCAGATCGTCGTGGTCCCGCACGGCACGCACGATCATTGACGACAGGGCCGCGCAGGGCCGTCACGGCGAGGATCGCGAGGACGCCGACCGGCACCCACCCGGACAACTGCCGCCCCCTCGCCGGGCCGTGGCGGACGCGCGACGCCGCGAAGGACGTTGCCGTACTCCGCTGCCGTACGGGAAACGCCAGAGGCCCGATCGGTTTCCCGATCGGGCCTCTGAGCTGCTGTGCACTCGGCAGGATTCGAACCTGCAACCTTCTGATCCGTAGTCAGATGCTCTATCCGTTAAGCTACGAGTGCTCACTCGCGGTGTTGACCGTTAGTGTTGCTTCCCGGGCTTTTCTGCCCCGTCCGCGTTGCGAGAACAACATTACATGACCTGCGGCGCCAGGTGAAATCCATTGGCCACACCCGCCCTGAGCTGCGGAAACGGCCCGAAAAGCAGGAGAACGGGCGAAGCCCCGGCTGGTGGGCCGGGGCTTCGGGTGGTGCGCGGAGGCGGAGGGATTTGAACCCTCGATGGGCTTTAAGACCCAAACCGCATTAGCAGTGCGGCGCCATAGACCGGACTAGGCGACGCCTCCAGCACATCCGCGCGGGCGCGGATGGTGCGTGCAGATGATGACACAGCCGGGTGGGGTGCCACCAATCGCTGCTCACGGTACTAGGAGGGTGGCCCCGAGGGCAAAGCACATTGCCGGTGCGCAACGCCGGGGCCCGGTGCGCGTTAGAGGGGTGACACCACATGGGGCGGTTCGCGTCCCGTCCGTCACGGAGCACAAGGAGCCGTCATGCCCGTCACGCCCGTCACGCCCGTCATGCCTGCGTTGCCTGCGATGCCCGCCAGGCCGCTGCGTCGTCTCGTCCTCGCCGCCGTCGCCTCCCTCGCCGTCCTGGGGGCCGGGGCGCCCGTCGCCTTCGCCGGGGCGGGGAGCTTCCCCGTACCGCTGCTGCCCATCAACGGGGCCGGAGCCGAGGCCGGGGCGGAGGCGGAGACCCCGGCCGCCGATGTGTTGACCGTCACCGTCGCCGACAGCGGGGTCGCCGGGGCCGACGGGACGTTCCGGTTGAGCTGCCGGCCGGCCGGGGGGACGCACCAGCGGGCGCGGGCCGCGTGCGACCGGCTGGAGAAGGTCGGCGGGGAGGTGGCCGTCGGCGGGCAGGACCCGTTCGCGCCCGTGTCGAAGGACACGATGTGCACCATGATGTACGGCGGCCCGGCCACCGCCCGGATCACCGGGACCTGGCAGGGCCGGAGGGTCGACGCGTCCTTCAGCAAGGCCAACGGCTGCGAGATCTCCCGCTGGCGGGCGTTGGAACCCGTGCTTCCGGCCACCACCGCCTGAGCATCGGTCAAAAGATCAAAAGATCAAAAGCGGATCGGCGGCGAGGGGGCGGTCGGTGGCCCGCCGCGCGCCCCCTCGTGCCCGCTCCCGAGGGGGAACTCCGTCTCATCCGCCGTCACGGGTACCGTCCCAGCCTTTAGACTCCCTTCCGTGACAGGCCGGAACCCGAGAGGCAAGATGGCTCGGGCCGTCCGCAAGGTGCAGTAGGTCAGGGAGGAAGCGTCGTCGTGAGCAGCAGGCCATCCCGGGGCGCTGCTCGCCTCGCGGCGATACTCGACGCACTCCCCGACGGCCTGGTGCTCGTCAACGCCAACGGCACGGTCGTCAACGCGAACACCATCGCGCTGGAGATGTTCGAGACCCCCGGCACGGCGCTCGTCGGGCGCGGGCTGCTCGACCTGCTCCCCGAGTTCGACTCCAAGCTGATCCCCGGTTCGATGCGCCGGCCCGCGTCGGCGGACGCCCGCGGCCGTACGAAGCCGACGCGGATGGTCGCCCGGCGCACGGACGGCGGCGAGTTCCCCGCCGAGGTCACCAGCGCGAGCCTGGAGGACGGCCGCGACGCGTACAACGACTCGCACAGCTACACCGGCGACGAGCTGCTGATGCTGGTCGTCCGGGATCTGTCGGGGACGATGGACACCGAGGCCGAGCTGGCGCGTTCGCAGCGGCAGACCGAGATGATCCTGCGCGCCGCCTCCGAGGGGGTCGTCGGCACGGACACGGACGGCCGGGTCGTCCTCGTCAACCCCGCCGCCGCGCAGATCCTGGGCTTCCGCGCCGGCGATCTGGGCGGCCGTGAGCTGCATACGCTTGTCATGCACTCGCGCGCCGACGGGGAGACCTTCCCGTACTCCGACTCGCCGCTCGCCGACACGCTCAGGTCGGGCCGCAAGCACCGGGTGCGCGGGCAGGTGCTGTGGGCGAAGAACGGCAAGCAGGTGCCGGTCGATCTGACGACCTCGCCCGTACGGGACGGTGACCAGCTCGTCGGCGCCGTGATGACGTTCACCGACCGGCGTCCGTACGACGATCTCACCAAGCAGCACGCCGCCGAGCTGGCCAGCGCCGAGGAGCGGCACGCGGCGGAGCTGAAGGAGACGCGTGAGCGGCTCGAAAACGAGCTGGAGGAGACCGGCGAGCGCCTCGCCGGCGAGCTGAAGGAGACGACGCAGCGGCTCAACTCCGAGCTGGCCGAGGCGTCGGAGGCGCACGCGGCGGAGCTGGCGGACCGCAGCGACCGGTACGCGGCCGAGATCGAGAAGCTCACCGAGCGGTACGGGGACGTGGCCGGGCGCCACTCCCAGCTGACCGCCGTGCTGGGCGAGTCGCTGCGCGGCCCGCTGATCGAGCTGCGCGACGAACTGACCACGCTCGCCGCCGATCCGGCCGGGCAGCTGTGGCCCGAGGCCAACCAGATCCTGCACCACCTGTCCGCCGGTTACGCGCGGATGACGACGCTCGTCGACAACGTGCTCGGCTACCAGCGGCTCGACGTCGGCGCCGAACAGCTCGCCAAGACCAATGTCCTGCTCGACGGCGTGGTGGCCGCCGGGGTCGAGGGCGCCGTCGAGCTGATCGGTCCCGGTCGGGCTCAGTTCGCCGTCCACGCGCCGCCGATCGAGGCCGAGGTGGACGCGGGACGGCTGGCGACGGCCCTCGCGCATCTGATCGCTGATGTGGCCGGGGTCGACTCGACGGGCCGGGCCCGGCTGATGCCAGGCGGCGGATATGTCGACTCGACGATCGTGGTGGCCGCCGCGCAGCGCGGTGATGTCGTACGGATCGAGGTGCGCGGCCCGTTCGGCGGCGGCGATCCGGTGCACGAGCCGATCGTGAGCGGGATCGTACGGGCGCACGGCGGGGTGCTCCAGACGCACGAGGTGCCGGGCATGAGCGGCAGCGCCTATGTGCTGGAACTGCCGCTGGGCCAGGGCGCGGGGACGGTTCCGCCGCCCACCGCGATGCCGCCCGGCGGCCAGCCCGCCCTGCCCGCGCCGCCGTCGCCGCACCCGGACGACCCGGGTATGGGTACGGATACGGATACGGGCGGAGGCGCGGGGCCGCGTACGGGCCCGGGGGCGCAGCGCGGTCCCGGCACGTCGGGCGGCGGCAGGCGCCGCGCGCGGCGGGCGTCCACGGACGCGTTCCTGGACTCCCCGATGGAGGACACCGGCGAGCGGGAGCTGCCCGAACAGCAGGCCCCGGCGCAGCCGCAGGCCCACCAGCAGGCGCAGTCCCACCCCCAGATGCAGTCTCACGCTCAGATGCAGTCTCACGCGCCGGCGCCCGTCCAGGCGCAGCCGGAGCAGTCCGCGTCCGCGCCCACGGGACGGCGCAGGGCCCGCAACGCCGACGCGGGCGCCCCGGCTCCGGCCGCGAGCGCGGCGGAGATGATCCCGGCGCAGGACACCGGAGGTACGAACGGCGCGAACGGCGGCACCGGGCGCCGGCGCGGCCGGCCGAGCCCGGCGGAGGACGCGGCGGCCGGCGCGGGTCCCGGTTCCGGCCTCGCCGTGCCCGCTCCCGCGCAGCCCGCGCCCTCCGAGGGGGCGGTCGTCACGGCCGCCGAAGGGGCGCATCCGACCGGGCGCGCGGCGCTCGGTCAGGCCGTACCGCCGCAGGGAGTACCGGTGGAGGCCGGTCCCGGCGGGACCGGGCGCCGGGCACGGCGGCCCGAGCAGCGGGCGCTTCCTGCGCTGTCGGCGGGGCCTTCGGCTCAGGCTCCCCCGGCCCAGGGACCCTCGTCCCACCATCCCTCCGCGCCGGGTTCCTCGGCGCCGGGGCAGCCCGCTGCGGCACAGCACGCCCCCGTACCCGCACCCGCTCCGATGCCCGAACCGGCGCCGGCCGCCAACGCCGCGGCGATGCCTGCCGCGCAGCCGCAACCGCAGCCCGCCCCGGGCCAGCACGGGGGGCGCCGGGCCCGGCGGGCGCTCGCTCCGGCGCAGGAGCGGCACATCCCGGTGCCGCCCGAGCCGGAGACCGCCCGCAGTCCGTTCGCCCTGCCGCCCGCCGCCGCCGATCGCCCCGCGGCCCCGGCCCCGGCGTCGGCGCCCGTGCGGGACGCGCGGGCCGCTTCGGACGCGTCGCTGCCGGGCCGTCACGACGCCGTACGGACGGATCCCGACGCCGACCACACCCCGCCGCAGCCGCACCCGCTGCCCCAGGGACGGCGCCGGGTGTCGGGGGACACGGCGCACTCGGGACCCGTGCCGTCCGGGCCCGTACCGTCCGGGCCTGTGCCGTCCATGCCCGCACCCGCGCCGTCCGGGCCCGTACCCGTCGGGCCGTACGTGGACGATCCGAACGCCTGGGGAAGCCCGCCCCCGCAGCCGGGCACCGGCGGCCAGGAGACCGGGACGTCCTCGGCCTTCGGGATGATGTCGGGACCGCCCGGCTGGCCCGACGACCCGGCGCCGACGCCCGCGCCCCAGGCGCCGGCCCCTGCCCAGGCTCCAACCCACGTTCCCGCCCTCGCCCCGGATCCCGTTCCGGAAGGGCCCGTTCCGCCGGTTCCGCCCATTGCGCCGGTTCCGCCCGTTCCCACGGCTCCAGCGGCGGCGTCCCTCGCGTCGGTGGCCACCTCGGAGTCCTCGGTGGAGTCCTCCGTTCCGAACCCCCGGCGCGGCGCTCACCAGCCGATGCCTCCCGCCCAGCCGCTCCCGGAGGAGACCCAGGCCCCGGAGGCTCAGATCCCGGAGGCCGCGATCCCGGCGGACTCCACCCAGGGGCGCGCTTTCAGCGTGCGCACGCTCGGCCAGGGCGTGCCGTTCACGCAGTACCTCCCGCAGCAGGGTCAGCCGCAGGGCCAACAGCCCCAAGGCCAGCCTCAAGGCCAGGGCCAGCCTCAGGGCCAGGGCCAGGGCCAGCCGCAGTCCCTCGGCTCCGGGCGACGGCGCAAGCTGGGCACCCCGCCCGACGGCACGCTCCGCCCCGATCCGGCCGCCGCCCAGGCACCGGCCGCGACGCAGCCCCAGGCAGCGCCCCAGGCACCTCCCGCCGCCGCCCCTCCCGGCGCCACCCAGGGCGGCGGCCTGCGCCTGCCCGCCGCGCGCCCGGAGGGCCGCTCGTACGCGATAGGAGCCCCTGACGAGGGCGCCGAGGGCCCCGAGCCGCTGGACGGTCCCGGCGGCGCGGTCGAGGTCGCCAACCGGCCCCAGCCGCAGCCCGTCGACGACGAACTCCCCCCGGAGCCACTCGACAACCCGCGTCGGCTGCTGGTCTGGCCCGCGCCGGACGTCGCCACCGAGCAGGCGCTGAGCGACCGCGGCTACCGCCCGGTCGTCGTGCACTCCCGCGACGAGGTCGCGGCCCAGATCGCCGCGTTCCCCGCGGCGCTGTTCGTCGACCCGCTCACCGGGCCGATCACCCGTACCGCGCTCCAGTCGCTGCGCCAGGCGGCCGTCGCCGCCGAGGTCCCCGTACTGGTGACGGCCGGCCTCAGCCAGGCGACGCGGGAGGAGGCGTACGGAGCCGATCCGGCCGTACTCCTCAAGGCCCTCGCACCGCGCGACAGCGAACAGCACCCGCCGCGTGTGCTGTTGATAGAGCAGCACGACGAGATCGCGCTCGCCCTGACGGCGACGCTGGAGCGGCGCGCGATGCAGGTCGCGCGGGCGGCCACCGACAACGAGGCGGTCAATCTCGCCGCCCAGATGCGGCCGAACCTGGTGGTCATGGATCTGATGCAGGTACGGCGCCGACGCGCCGGCATCATCGACTGGCTGCGCGCGAACGGCCAGTTGAACCGGACTCCGCTGGTGATATACACCTCGACCGGCATCAACGAGGAGGAGCTGCACCTGCTCACCTCGGGCGAGACCGTGCTGTTCCTCGCCGAGCGGTCGACCACGTCCGAGGTGCAGGACCGGATCGTCGATCTGCTCGCGAAGATCGGCACGAACTGACCTCTCGGCGTCCGGCTTCAGGCGTCCGGCGTCAGGCGTCAGGCGTCAGGCGTCCGGCCTCGAAGCGGTCGCGGGACGCCTCGATATGGCCGAGGTACCGCTGAGTCCAGTCGCACATGGCGTCGACGGTCGCCCGCAGAGCCTGCCCCGCCTCGGTGAGCGTGTACTCGACCCGTGGCGGCACGGTGGGGTACACGGTCCGCTCGACCATGCCGTTGCGCTCCAGCAGGCGCAGATTCTGGGTGAGCATCTTGTGGCTGATGCCCTCGACGCCTTGCCGGACCTCGCTGAAGCGCAGGGTGCGTTCGCCCAGGGCCTCGATGATCAGGAGAGCCCATTTATTGGCGATGTCCGAGAAGATCTCCCGCGCCAGGGAGTCCGCGCGCCGCAGATCCGCGTCCTCGGCCAGGCCCTTGAACTGCTTGGTCACCTTCGGGTTCCCCAGTCACTGAAAAGTGCGTTCTTCCATGTCAACGCAGACTCTCCTACGGTTCCTCAGTAACCACAAGAGACCGCAGACCGCAGACCGCAGACCTCGGACCTCGGACCTCGGACCACAGCTCACGGGTACCGGCGACCACCGGCCCCGTACGGCAAGGAGACGCGCGCCATGGCCATCACCCTCGTCAACCCCGAAGGACTGCCGGAGATCGACGCCTACCGGCAGGTGTCGGTCGCGACCGGCTCGAAGCTGGTCTTCATCGCCGGGCAGGTCGCCTGGGACGCCGAGGGGGTCACGGTCGGCGAGGGCGACCTCGCCGCACAGGTCGAGCAGTGCTACCTCAACATCGGCACCGCCCTGGCGGGGGTCGGCGCCTCCTTCGACGACGTGGCGAAGCTGACCGTCTACGTCGTCGACTGGACCCCCGACAAGATGCCGCTGTTCCTGGAGGGGGTCGCGCGGGCTACCGCGAAGCTGGGGGTCACCCCCGTGCCGCCGGGCACGCTGCTGGTCGTCGCGGCGCTGGACGTGCCCGACCATCTGGTGGAGATCGAGGCCACCGCGGTCATCGACTGAGCAGCCGCTGCCACTCCTCGGCGGTGTTGGTGCGAAGGATCCCCTTCGCGCCGACACCACCGACACCACCGACACCGGGCCCCCTCCGCGCCAACACCGGGTCGGTTCCCGCAGCTCCCGCAGCTCCTACAGCTCCTACAGCTCCTACAGCTCGGTGACGTCCAGCTCGCCGTCCGCGTACCACCGCCGGATCACCTTCTTGTCGAACTTCCCCACGCTCGTCTTCGGCACCGCCTCCACCACCGCCCACCGCTCCGGCAGCTGCCATTTCGCGATCTTCCCGGCGAGGAACTCCCGGAGCGACGCGTAATCCGCCGTGGCGCCCTCCTTGAGGACGACCGTAGCGAGGGGCCGCTCGCCCCACCGGTCGTCCGGCACGGCCACCACCGCCGCCTCGGCCACCTCCGGGTGGGCCATCAGCGCGTTCTCCAGGGCCACGCTGGAGATCCACTCGCCGCCGGACTTGATCACGTCCTTCGCCCGGTCGGTGAGGGTGAGATAGCCGTCCGGGCTGACGACCCCGACGTCCCCGGTCCGCAGCCAGCCGTCGTCGCTGAACTTGTCCGCCGGCCTGACCGGTTCGGCGTCCACGCCCCCGAAGTACGCCCCGGCTATCCACGGGCCGCGTACCTCCAGCTCACCGGCCGACTCTCCGTCCCACGGCAGGATGTCGCCCGCGGGCCCGGCGAGCCGCGCCTCGACCCCGGCCGGGAAGCGGCCCTGGGTGACGCGGTACGGCCACTCCTCCTCGGCGGTGAGGCCGGCGGGCGGGTTGGACATCGTGCCGAGCGGCGAGGTCTCCGTCATGCCCCAGGCGGCGCAGAGCCGCACCCCGAGCTTGTCGTACGCCTCCATGAGCGCCGGAGGGCAGGCGGCGCCGCCGATGGTCACGCGGGCCATCGAGGACAGATCGCGCGGGTGGGCCGTGACCTCGGCGAGCAGTCCCTGCCAGATGGTGGGGACGGCGGCGGCGTGGGTGGGGCGCTCGCGCTCGATCATCTCGGCGAGCGGGGCGGCCTGGAGGAAGCGGTCGGGCATCAGCATGTTCACGCCGGTCATGAACGTGGCGTGGGGCAGCCCCCAGGCGTTCACATGGAACTGCGGGACGACGACGAGCGACGTGTCCTTGTCCGTCAGCCCCATCGACTCGGCCATGTTGACCTGCATGGAGTGCAGATAGATCGAGCGGTGCGAGTAGACGACGCCCTTGGGGTCGCCGGTGGTCCCGGAGGTGTAGCACATGGCCGCCGCGGCCCGCTCGTCCAGCTCGGGCCAGTCGAAGACGGCCGGACGGTCCGCGATCAGCTCCTCGTACTCGTGCACCTGTACGGCCGTACCCGCCGCCTCGTCCAGCGGGCCCCGGTCGCCGACACCGGAAACGACGACGTGCTCGACGGTCGGCAGGTGCGGCAGGAGCGGGACGAGCAGTGGCAGCAGGGAGCCGTTCACGAGGAGCACGCGGTCGGCGGCGTGCTTGACGATCCAGACGAGCTGCTCGGCGGGCAGACGCAGATTGAGGGTGTGGAGGACGGCGCCCATCGAGGGGATCGCGAAATACGCCTCGACGTGCTCCGAGTTGTTCCACATCAGCGTGGCGACGCGCTCGTCGCCGGTGACGCCGAGGCCGTCGCGCAGGGCGGCGGCCAGCCGGGTCGCGCGCTCGCCGATCTCGGCGAAGGAGCGGCGCCGCGGCTCGCTCTCGCCGGTCCAGGTCGTGACCTGGGAGGACCCGTGGATGGTCATCCCGTGGAGCAGGATGCGGGTCACGGTCAGCGGTACGTCCTGCATCGTGCTGAGCACGGCGTCCTCCCGGTGGGCGCTGGCGCTGCGTGGCGGAGAAGGGCGCAGAAGGTGCTGCGCTGTGAAGATTCTTCTCACGTACCGTGCGGTATGTCACTACCCGGGACCGGAAGTGCGGGTCGGACCAGGGTCGGCCAAGGTCACCGCACCGGGGAAAGTTCCGGGTCCTCCCGGAGTTTGCCGAGCGCGCGCGACACCGCGCTCTTGACCGTACCGACCGAGACCCCGAGCACCTCAGCCGTCTGGACCTCGCTGAGATCCTCGTAGTACCGCAGGACGACCATGGCCCGCTGCCGGTCGGGCAGCTTCATCACCGCGCGCCACATCGAGTCGTGCAGCACCTGGCGCTCGGCGGGGTCGGGCTCGGGGACGCCCGCCGGCTCGGGCAGCTCGTCGCAGGCGAACTCGTCGACCTTGCGCTTGCGCCACTGCGAGGTACGGGTGTTCAGCAGGGCCCGGCGGACATAGCCGTCCAGGGCGCGGTGGTCCTCGATCCGCTCCCAGGCGACATAGGTCTTGGTGAGCGCCGTCTGGAGCAGGTCCTCGGCGTCGCACGGGTTGGCGGTCAGCGAGCGCGCCGTTCGCAGCAGCACGGGCCCCCGCGCCCGTACGTACGAGGAGAACGACGCGTAGGGCGGTACGTGGGACACGTGGGACATGTGCGACACGTGTGGCGCGTACGGCGAGGAGGTCGGGTACGACGAGTGCGCGGCCGGCTTGGCGGCTTGTGAGGCGCTCGTGCAGACAGGCGTGGTCATGGCTCCACGCTAGGAGCGATGCGTACTCCGGGGGATCGCCCCCAGGTCCCGAAGCGATGTCCGCCTCTGGGTGTAGGGGTGGGGCTGCCTCCACCTCCTGAAGGTGGAGGCAGCCGGACGGAACCGTCAGGGTCGGGCGCGGCGGCGGCTTCCCCCGTACCCCCCGCGGGGACCCGCGCGAAGGCGTCCCGCGTTCCGGCACGGAAGTGCCGTCACGCGGGACGCCCTCTGTCACTCACCCCTCAGTCACGCCCCCCGTCGGGCCGAGGTCCTACCACCAGAAAGGCACGTTGTAGGCGACGGAGATGTTGTGGTTCGACTGGTCGATCGCCGTCAGGCCCGAACCGATCACATTCGCGGTGTTGTTCTGATTGGACGCCCCGGCGCCGGTCGCCACCTGCTGGGTGGTGGTCGAGTTGCCGAAGTTGTCACCCCGCACCCCGCTGCCGGCAATGGTGGCCGCCGACGCGTTCGCACCGTCGTCGGCGAAGGCGTGGTCATCAGCCTGGGCGACCCCGGTGAAGAGCGCGGCGGCGAGAGGCAGGGCGGCGACCACAGCGATGGCACGGGCGGTACGGAAGCTTGCCATGTCAATTCCTCCAGGAACCAGAAGTACGGCTTGATCCGGGGCAGTTGGCCGACCGCCTCGGTCGTGGTGACGACGTCGCGGTCACAGACTTGCCCACCGCATACCGCTCGAACCAGTCGGGAGGCCCTTATTCCCTCGCAAGCGTGAGGACAAGTAGATAAACCCCTTATGCGCCCCCAAAACCCCAGCTCGGCCGCCGCGCACCGACAAGCCCTTCCTCGCACCGCCGCGAGCCCTTCCGGGGTGGCGACCCGCACCGCCCCGGGCCCCGAACACCGCGAGCCCCCTCCCCCTTCATCGCTCAGACGTTCGAGCCAAGAAGCGCGCATCGGCCCCCTGGAACGGAGTCGAGCCCGACCAGGGATCGCGACCAGGAATCGCGACCAGGAATCGCGGCCAGGAATTCCGTACATCCCTTCGAGGCGCTCACGAGTCTCGTATCGGGACCCTTTTCTGTCTGCGGTCCGACTTCGTCGCATTTCCATGCATGTGTGAACTCGGAGTGTTTCCTTTGATATCCAGCCACCCGGGCGTGCGCAGAGCCGCCGTGGTCGCCCTCACCTCCGGCGCGCTCCTCTCCGTCTCCGCCCTGGCCGCACCGGCCCAGGCGGCCACCAAGCCGTCGGTCGGCGGCAAGGGCGCGTTCCTGCTGAACAACGCCTCCAGCGCAACCGTCTTCAGCAAGACCCCCGACACGCGCCGCCAGATGGCCAGCACGACGAAGATCATGACGGCCGCCGTGGTGCTCAGCACCAAGGGCGTCGATCTCAACCGCAAGGTGACGATCAAGAAGGCCTACCGTGACTACGTCACCAAGCAGGGCGGCTCCACCGCCGATCTGCGCACCGGCGACAAGGTCACCGTCCGCCAGCTGCTGTACGGCACGATGCTGCCCTCCGGCTGCGACGCGGCGTACGCGCTCGCGGACACGTACGGGACCGGCTCCACCAACGCGGCCCGCACCAAGTCGTTCATCGCGAAGATGAACGCGAAGGCGAAGGAGCTGAAGCTCAAGAACACCAGCTTCGACTCGTTCGACGGCATATCGAGCGCGGGGAAGAACTACACGACCCCGCGCGACCTGGCGAAGATCGCCCAGTACGCCATGAAGAACGCCAACTTCCGCACGGTCGTCAAGGCCACGTCCTACAAGGGCACGGCGCCGACCAGCACGGGCGGCAAGCGCACGTACACCTGGTACAACACGAACAAGCTCCTCGGCTCCTACAAGGGCGCCATCGGGATCAAGACCGGCACCGGCACGAGCGCCGGCCCCTGCCTGGTCTTCGCCGCGACCCGGGGCAGCAAGACCCTGGTCGGCGTCGTCCTGAACGGTTCCGACCGCTACAAGGACGCGGCGAAGATGCTCGACTACGGCTTCGGCTCGACCACGGCCAAGACGATGCAGCTGCGCTCCCTGCCGACGGACGCCCAGCGCGACTGATCCTGGGACGAGAGAGGGACGGGGGCCGCCCCGGAGCGCGACAGCTCCGGGCGGCCCCCGCTTCCGTGCCCGTCCGCCCGTCCATCCGCCTGCCTGCCCGCCTGCCCGTGACTATGCCAAGGGAAATTGAGCCGGGAAATTGAACGTCGAAAATAATATGAAATGCCTCGTCAGTCACGATCAGGCTACAAAGGTCATTAAGCCCTGAAAGCGGCAGGACATCCCCACCATGATCTGGCAAACCGGGCACCTCGGTGCCCGGTCGGTCTGCATCGGCGTCAACGAGGGAGATGTCTTGCGCAACGACTCGGCCCCCCGCACCGCACACCCGGCCTCCCGCATCGCGCGGCGCACCGGAGCGGTCCTCGCGGCCACGGGGCTTGCCCTGTCACTCACCAGCCAGGCGTGGGCGGGGACGCTCAACAGCTATCTGAAGGAGGTCATGGTCGGATTCGAGTCCAGCAGTTGGGAACACACCGGAAAAGCCTCCACCGTCATCCACTTCACGGGCTGCTCCCTGCCCGGCGCCACCTTCAAGGACACCACGGTCGAACTCACCCGCGCGCGTCCGATGCTTCCCGATATCAACCAGGGACAGAAGACGTTCAGCGCGTGCAAGAACGGCGGGACGTCGAAGGGTAACTGGGGAGCCAGGGAGCGCAATTCCCGCTACTACTTCACCATCAAGAAGATCAATGGCGGCGGCGGGAATCTGCGGATGGACGTCAACGCCGTGAAGGTCACGTACTAGAACAGCCCCATCGCCGAGCGCGGTGGCGGCCACGGCTCATCGCACCACGACACATTCTCCCCGCCACCGCGCTCCCTCATGCCAGGAGAGCCGCATCCCATGCCTCTTCAATTCACCGGATGTTCCTTCGGATACAACAGGAGACGGCGGATCCTGCACGCCCTCGACTGCCTTGTGCCCAAAGGACGTACGGTCTTCCTCGGCCCCAACGGAGCGGGCAAGAGCACGGTGCTCGGGCTCGCGGCCTCCGCGTTACGCCCCAGGTCGGGGACCGTCTCGTACCGGGGGATCGACTCCACCGACCCCCGGTCGCTCAAGAAGTACCGCAAACGCGTCGCGTGGCTGCCCCAGGACGTCGAATCCGTACCGGGCCTGACGGCACGTCAGCAGGTCGCCTACGTGGGGTGGCTGAAGGGTATGTCGCGCGCGGCGGCGTGGGACGAATCCCTGCGCGCCCTCCAGAAGGTGGAGCTCGGGCGGCAGTCGCGCACCCCGGTCGACCGGTTGTCCGGCGGCCAGCGACGCAGGGTCGGGGTCGCGCAGTCCCTCGTCCACGGCGCCGAGGTGCTGCTGCTCGACGAGCCCACCGCGGGGATGGACCCGCGCCAGCGGCGCGTCTTCCACGATGTGCTCGGCACCCTGCCCGCCTCCGTACACGTCGTGCTCTCCACGCACGACACCGCGGACCTCGACACGGCCTACGACAACGTCCTCGTCCTGGTCTCGGGAGAGATCGTGTTCGGCGGCCCCGTACGGGAGTTCCTGTACCACGCGCCCGCCGGCACGGCGGCGGGCCGGCAGGCGGAGGCCGCGTACGAGGCGCTCACCGAGAGGACCGGCCGATGGGACTCCTGAGCGTCCCCGGCAGGCCCGCGGCGCTGTGGGCCGCGGGGCCGCTCACCGCCCTCAACTGCTGGTACGTGTACACCTTCGCCCACTCCGCCTCCACCACGTACGGCGGCTTCACCACGCATGTGACGGGCTATACGGTCTTCGCGACCGCCGCGGGCTGCGCGGCCCTCGCCGCCTGGGAGGCCGGACGGCTGCGGGCGGCGCGGATCTGGTCCTTCGCTCCGGTACGGGGGCGCTGCGCGATCGCCGGGAACGCGCTGCTCCCGGTGGCGGTGGTTGCGGTGGCCGCGACGGTGCCCGCCTGCGTGACGGCGGCCCTGGTGGTCGGCGCTGCGCCCCGGCTCGCCGATCTGCCCACGTTCGGCATGCTGTTCTCCGTCGTCGCCGCGCACATCGTCCTGGGCTTCGCGGTGGGCTCCGTACTCCCCCGGGTCATCGCGTGCCCGCTCATGCTGGTGGGTGTCTTCCTCTGGATGGGCGTGCCCGCCACGATGGAGGCCATGTGGGTCCGGCATCTGAACGGACTGCTGGTCGACAGCGCCACCGTCACCGACGACATCGCCCCCTCGGCCCTGATCGCCCCCGTACTGCTGGCCGGCGGACTGGCCCTCGCGGTGCTGGTCTGCTGCTCCCCGCTGCGGCGGCGGAGCCTGCGCGCGGCGCTCGGCGTGTGCTGCGCGGTCACTGGGGCGGCCTCGGCCTACGCGCTGGTGGCCGACGCCGACACCCGGGTGCCGACCGTCCCGCGTACGGGGGCCGCCGCGTCGGTGTGCGACACGGCGGCGCCCCGCATCTGCGTACCCGAGGAACTGCGCCCCGAGGTGCCCCGGCTGCGGGCGGCGCTGCGGGAGGTGCTGCCGCGCATGGAGGCGGCCGGGATCCGGGGGCCGGCGTCACTCGCGTACGTCTCCGACGACACGTCGCTGCCCCCCGGGACCTGGCGGATCGCCCCCTCCGACGGTCTCTCCGCGGCCGAGGCCAGAACCGTGGTGGCGCTCGGCCCGCTGCCCGTGTGGCACGACTGCCCGAGCCTGCCCGAGGACGGGTGGCGCGACGAGGGACCGGTGTCGGCGTGGCTCAGACTCGCGGCCGGGCTGCCCGCCACCGAGGTGGACGAACAGACGGACGAGGAATCCCTGCGGGTGGCTCGTACCGTACGCGGCTGGAGCCGGGAGAAACAGAACACCTGGTTCCACGACGCCACCCGGCTCCTCGACAGCTGTGAACCCGACACCCAGGGGCTGCTCGCGGGATCGGCGGCCCGGCGGTGACCGCCTGGGCGACGGTACGGCGCCCCCTGTACCCGCTGGCCGGACTGGCGGCGTTCGCGGGTGCGATGGCCCTGGCCAGCGAGACGACGGTCCATGTGCCGTCGCTGACCCCGAACGGCACCGCGGGCATCCGGCTGATGCTGTTCGCCCCGCTCACGGTCTGCGTGGCGCTCCTGGTCTGCCTCGACCGGCGGCTCCCGAAGGCCGAACTGACCGGCGTACGGCCCGTGGTGAGCGCCGACCGGCTCCTGGTCCTGGCCACGGCCGTGGCCTCGCTCGGCGCGGGAGCCCTGATCGCGGAGCTGTCCGACGCCCCCTCGGCGCTGGCGGCGGGCCGCAACGCCCTCTTCCTCACCGGCCTCGCCCTCCTCGTCCGCGCCTGGGGAGGCACGACGGCGGCGGGCGCGGCGGCGGCGGGCTGGGTCGGCCTCGTCCTCGTGGCCGGCTTCCGCAACGCCCAGTCCCCCCGCCTGTGGGCCGTCGTCCCCCAACCGATGACCGACCCCCTGGCGGCCTGCGCGACGGGGATGGTGCTGGTGGCGGGGGTGGTGGCGATGGGACGGCGACGGGCTTAGCGGACGGCGAACGGCGGGGTGGCCGACGAGGCGGCCGGCGGCGTGCGGGGTGGGTTGCGGCGTTCCCATCTGGAAATCCGACAAGTCAACGTGATCGAATGGTGGTTGACGACGGTCGGAGTGCGACGGTCGGACGGGGGAAGGAGCCGGCCCATGGCATGGGACGAAGACGCATCCATTGAACTCTTCAATGACGGCCTGGACACGGGATCCGCGCTCACCGAACTGCACGACGCGTGGAACTCACAGGTCGGAGCACTCAAAGAGGCCTGCGCCCACATATCGAACCATCTGGACTACACGCGCGCTCAGCGCGCCAAGGACAATGCCTACGTCGAGACGAGCATGAAAAAAATCGGGGGCGACCCGATGACGGTCTCTCGTCTCAACCAGTACTTCCATTGATCCACTGATCCATTCGATCGCCTCCGGTACGGATGGGGACGTGAACGCCGCTGGCCTGGCGAAGAAGGCGCGGAGCGCCAACTGGAGCGGTGTGAATGCCACCAACAAGCCGTTCGATCCGGCAGCGCTCTGGGGAAACCCCGGCATCTCGGCCCAGCTCGACTACTCGGGCAAGGACGGCGCGTCCGGCAGCGACCCGATGACCGGCTACCTCAAGGCCGTCTCCCACAACCCCGACTTCGCGACGGAACTGTTCAACCGCGGCGACGTGGCCGACTACCTCCTCACCGACCGCGACTTCTACGACAAGGACGACCCCTTCGGCAAGGGCGACGGCACCATGCAGTCGACGGTTAACCCGGAGCACCGACTCTCTCAGGGAGAGTCACATTACCTGTGCCAGGACTCAATCGGAAACTCGGCATTCAACGGAAACAGTACCGCGAACCGGAAAGTTGGCGATCCCGAATGACTCCGACAGAGCATCCCTGGAAATGGAAGCGCATGAAATCTAAGAAAATATGCGTCACAGTCATCTTGTTGATGACCGTCTCCGGGTGCGGCAGTCCGGATGATTACACCATACCCACAGGTATCTGCGACCGCTTCATCGATCCAAATTCCTTGAAGCCACTGTTGCCCTCGGGGAAGAACTTTGAAGCCAGCCAGAGGTCGGCAGAGAAGGAGGATTCAAGATGCGTCATCTCCATAGACAAATCAGTCACCCTGTATATCAACGAATATCGCGATCAGAAAAAATTCGACGTCATGAGCTTTGCCGAAAGCCGCAATAGATTTATTCACCTGGAGAAGTCGAAGACCGGTGATGACACAGTCATTGCAGATGGAAAATTGCTGTCGATGAACGCGTGCCCACGACGCGGAGCGAAGAGCTACTACATTCTAGACATCACGCTAACAGACTCGAAGTCATCCAAGGAGCAGCGCGAAAACCTCGACAGGTTCGCAGCATCCTATCTACCCACGGGGCTGAAGGCCATGGAATGCTAACCACGACTGTGCCATGCAGAACTGTCCAGGAATTCCGGCTCGAATCTCCCCGTTTCGGAACGTCACCAAGACCTCCAAAAATTCATCATCAAGTTCACGGAGAGTGCCAAAAATAGGTATTCGTGCGCTCCCTAGAAAGACACCCTTCTCTCCTTACGGATACCCCCGGTACATGATCTTCGAAAAGTCAGTCAGTGCCGCAGCGCACGCTTCGCTTGCGGCACTTCTGCTCATCACGGTCACCGGATGCGGAGAATCTCTTGCGTACTCCGTCCCGGAGAAAATATGTGATCGAAAGATCGAGCAAGACCTACTACGACCGCTCCTCCCCAAGGGGGAGAAGTTCGAGGCGGAACAGAGTTTCCCCGAAGAAGGTCAATCATTGTGCATGGTGTACATCGACGGAAAAAACTCCTTCAGCATCACCGAATATCGTGATCAAAAATCCTTCAACGCCATGGAATACGCGAAGAATAATCCAAGAAATTTCCACAACCCAAACAAGTCGGACATCAGCGAAAATGCGGTTATATCAGACCGGTCACTCATATCCTTGAACGCCTGCCCGGCGCGAAGTGCAACCAAAAAATACATACTCGACATGGGCATCGATACACCAGGAGAGGATCAGCGCACGGAGCTTGAAAGTTTCGCTAAATCGTATCTCCCCACCGGAATGAAACACATAGGATGCCTCGACAAGTAAAACAACTCTGCTGAAATCGCAACCGCCGCAGCCGCCACAACAATTCTTCCGGAATCCCTGACCGGCTTAAAATGATCTCTGGAATCGTCGCCACATTCGTCGGCTTCTCCTGCACGCCACCCGGGACGAACAGAGAACCGGACGGCACCCGTTTGGTGGCCCCCGAGGAGCCGGGGACGGTGAAGTACCGGTGACGCACATGAGAGAGACCCCCGACCCGGGGCGCCGGCGCCTTCGTCCCTGGCACTGGTTCAAGCCGCGCGGCGCCCGCACCCTGGTCCTCGGGATCTGCGCGGCGGTCGGAGGGCTGGCGGGGGCGGTGCGTGGGGTGGCGGACGGGGCCGGGACGCTGTCCGTTCTGGGGCTGTTCGCGATCGGCGGCCTGGGCGTCCTGCTCACGGCCGCTTACCTCGTGACCTATTCAAAAGAACATTGGTCCCGGAACAAACGGGATCGCTTTGTGCCGCGTACCGGCCTCCGGTCGTCCCGTACGCGAGTCCGTACGGGACAACCGGAGGCCGGGGCGGGCTACGCCCAGGTGATCAGGCGCTTCGGCTGTTCCAGGATCGCGGCGATGTCCGCCAGGAACCTGGAGCCGAGGGCTCCGTCGATCAGGCGGTGGTCGAAGGAGAGCGCCAGGGTGGTGACCTGGCGGGGCTTGACCTTGCCCTTGTGGACCCAGGGCTGGAGCTTGATCGCGCCGACCGCGAGGATCGCGGACTCGCCCGGGTTGAGGATGGGCGTGCCGGTGTCGACGCCGAAGACGCCGACGTTGGTGATGGTCACCGTGCCGCCCTGCATGGCCGCCGGGGTCGTGCGGCCCTCGCGGGCCGTGGCGACCAGTTCGCCCAGTTCGGCGGCGAGTCGGGGGAGCGGCTTGTCGTGCGCGTCCTTGATGTTCGGGACGATCAGACCGCGCGGGGTCGCCGCCGCGATGCCCAGGTTGACGTAGTGCTTGACCACGATCTCCTGATTGGCCTCGTCCCAGGCGGCGTTGACCTCGGGGTTGCGCCTGATCGCGACCAGCAGCGCCTTGGCGATGAGGAGCAGCGGGTTGACCCTCAGCCCCTCCATCTCACGGTCGGACTTCAACTCCTCGACCAGCTTCATCGTGCGCGTCACGTCGACGGTGACGAACTCCGTGACGTGCGGCGCGGTGAAGGCGCTGCCCACCATGGCCGCCGCCGTGGCCTTCCGTACGCCCTTGATGGGGGTACGGGTCTCCCGACCCGCGGCCGCGACGTCGACCGTCCGCGGCTGTTCCGGTGCGGCGGGGGCCGAGGCAGGGGCGGAGGCCGGTTCGGTCACCGGCGCGGGTGCCGGGGCCGGGGCCGTCGCCGCGTGGACGTCCTCGCGGGTGATGACCCCGTTCGGGCCGGTCGGGGTGACCGTCGCCAGGTCCACGCCGAGGTCCTTGGCGAGTTTGCGTACGGGCGGCTTGGCGAGCGGGCGCCCGCTCGCCGAAGGCGCGGTCGCCGCCGGAGCCGGAGGGGCCGGAGGGGCCGGAGGGGCCGCCGGGGCCGCCGAGGCGGACGCCTGGGCGGCAGGCGCCGGGGCAGCGGCCGCCGCCGTATGGCCGTTCAGCGCCGGCGCCTGCTGCTCCGGGACCGGGACCGGGGCCCCCCTGCGCGGCCGGCGCTTCGTGGACGCCTCGGCCACTCCGTATCCGACGAGGACCGGCGTACGGGCCGGCGCCTTGGCCTCGGCCGGAGGAGAAGCCGCGGCGGCCGGTCCAGCGGCCGGGGCGACCGGCTCGGCCGTCCCCTCACCGCTCCCCGGCGCCACGTCCACCGTGATGATGGACGCCCCGACGTCGACCGTCGTGCCCTCCTCGAAGCGCAGCGCGTGCACCACCCCGTCGTACGGGATGGGCAGTTCGACGGCCGCCTTCGCCGTCTCGACCTCGCACACCACCTGGCCGTCCGTCACCGAGTCGCCCGGCTTCACGTACCACTTGAGGATCTCGGCCTCGGTGAGCCCCTCGCCCACGTCGGGCATCTTGAACTCGCGGTAGCGGGCCGAGGAGCCGGTGTCCGCGCCGGTGGAAGTCTCAGCAGTCATGGTCACGGCACTCCTCAGTACGCGAGCGAGCGGTCGACGGCGTCGAGCACCCGATCCAGGCCCGGGAGGTAATCGTCCTCCAGCCGGGCGGGCGGATACGGCGCGTGGTAGCCGCCGACCCGCAGCACGGGCGCCTCCAGATGGTAGAAGCACCGCTCCGTGATCCGGGCGGCGATCTCCGCGCCCGAGCCGTAGAAGACCGGCGCCTCGTGCACGACCACCAGCCGGCGCGTCTTCTCGACCGAGGTCTGGAGGGTGTCGAAGTCGATCGGGGACATCGACCGCAGATCGAGGACCTCCAGCGACCGGCCCTCCTCCTCGGCGGCGGTGGCGGCCTCCAGACAGACCTTCACCATCGGTCCGTACGCAGCCAGCGTGAGGTCCGTGCCCTCCCGCGCGACCCGCGCGCGGTGCAGCGGCCCCGGAATCGCCTCGGTGTTTACCTCGCCCTTGTCCCAGTAGCGCCGCTTCGGCTCGAAGAAGATCACCGGGTCGTCGCTCTGGATGGCCTGCTGCATCATCCAGTAGGCGTCCGACGCCGTCGAGGGCGAGACGACCTTCAACCCCGCCACGTGCGCGAACAGCGCCTCGGGCGACTCGCTGTGATGCTCGACCGCGCCGATGCCGCCGCCGTACGGGATCCGGATGACGACCGGCATCTTGATCTTGCCCAGCGCGCGGGCGTGCATCTTCGCGAGCTGCGTGACGATCTGGTCGTACGCCGGGAAGACGAAGCCGTCGAACTGGATCTCCACCACCGGCCGGTAACCGCGCAGCGCCAGCCCGATGGCCGTGCCCACGATGCCGGACTCGGCGAGCGGGGTGTCGATGACCCGGCCCTCGCCGAAGTCCTTCTGGAGACCGTCCGTGACGCGGAAGACGCCGCCGAGCTTGCCGACGTCCTCTCCCATGATCAGGACCTTGGGGTCGGTTTCGAGAGCCTTGCGCAGCGACTCGTTGATCGCCTTCGCGATGGGCAGCTTCTGTACGGACATGATCAGTTGCCCCCCTCGGAGCCGTTGCCCTCGGAGCCGTCGGCGGCGTCCGCGTCCTCGAACGACGCCTGGTACGCGGTGAACTGCGCGCGCTCCTCGTCGACGAGCGCGTGCCCGTCGGCGTAGACATGGTCGAAGATCGCCAGGCTGTCCGGCTGCGGCATCGCGCGCACCACCTCCCGTACCCGCTTGCCGAGCGTCTCGCTCTCCTCCTCCAGCGCGACGAAGAACGCGTCGTCGGCCAGGCCCTGCCGCTCCAGATATCTGCGCAGCCGCAGGATCGGGTCCTTGGCCTGCCAGGACTCCGTCTCCTCGTCGGCGCGGTACTTCGTCGGGTCGTCTGAGGTGGTGTGGGCGCCCATGCGGTACGTGAACGCCTCGACCAGCGTCGGGCCCTCGCCCCGGCGCGCCCGCTCCAGCGCGGAACGGGTCACGGCCAGACAGGCGAGTACGTCGTTGCCGTCCACCCGCACACCGGGGAAGCCGTATCCCTGCGCGCGCTGGTAGAGCGGCACCCGGGTCTGCTTCTCGGTCGGCTCGGAGATCGCCCACTGGTTGTTCTGGCAGAAGAAGACGACCGGGGCGTTGTAGACGGCCGAGAAGGTGAACGACTCGGCGACATCGCCCTGGCTGGAGGCCCCGTCCCCGAAGTACGCGATCACGGCGGAGTCCGCGCCGTCCTTGGCCACGCCCATCGCGTAGCCCGTCGCGTGCAGGGTCTGCGAGCCGATGACGATGGTGTAGAGGTGGAAGTTGTTGGTGCTGGGGTCCCAGCCGCCGTGGTTCACCCCCCGGAACATGCCCAGCAGATTGGTCGGGTCGACCCCCCGGCACCAGGCCACGCCGTGCTCGCGGTAGGTCGGGAAGACGTAGTCGTCGTCGCGCAGCGCGCGGCCCGAGCCGATCTGGGCGGCCTCCTGGCCGAGCAGCGAGGCCCACAGGCCCAGCTCGCCCTGGCGCTGGAGCGCGGTGGCCTCGGCGTCGAAGCGGCGGGTGAGGACCATGTCCCGGTACAGCCCGCGCAGCTCCTCGGGCGTCAGGTCGACCGCGTAGTCCGGGTGCTCGACCCGCTCGCCTTCCGGGGTCAGCAGCTGTACGAGCGGGGGCTCGGAACTCTTCGGCTGCGGCGCCTTCTTCGCGCTCGCGCGCTTGGTACCGCTGGTGCGTCGCGGTTTGCGAGCGGCAGTGCTCTCCACGGTCACGTGCGTGCTCCTCCGTCTGTCCGGCCCCCGGGATCCGCCGGGAACCAGTGCGGCTCCGCCTGGTCCGTCCGTGTGCACGGGGTGTGTGCGACCCGGCCGGGACAGGCGTGACAGGTTGCCCCGGCGGACGCTCTGTCACAAGCACGTTACCCAGTAGTCCGCATTACTGCGAAACCCCACTTGACCTGCAATTTTGCTTGGATTTCCAAGTAAATCGGCAAAGTCTGGAACAACCACTGGTCACAGCCTTGCAGGCCGCCGGAACAACGGCACGTTATCCCGCTGATCTGCGGCAGGGAAGGGGTGAGTGTGTGAGACTGAATTCCGTGCGAGGAGACGGAAAAATCACGGTATTTCTGCTTGATGACCATGAAGTCGTCCGCAGGGGCGTCTTCGAGCTGCTCTCGGTCGAGGACGACATCGAGGTGGTCGGGGAGGCGGGCACGGCGGCCGACGCGATGGTCAGGATCCCGGCGACCCGTCCCGACGTGGCCGTCCTGGACGTACGACTGCCGGACGGGAGCGGGGTCGAGGTCTGCCGGGAGATCCGTTCGCGGGACGAGAACATCAAGTGTCTGATGCTCACCTCCTTCGCGGACGACGAGGCGCTGTTCGACGCGATCATGGCCGGGGCCTCGGGATACGTGCTGAAGGCGATCCGCGGCAATGAGCTGCTGACGGCGGTACGGGACGTGGCGGCGGGCCGTTCGCTGCTGGACCCGGTGGCCACGGCCCGGGTGCTGGAGCGGCTGCGCAATGGCAAGGATCCCAAGGGCGACGAGCGGCTGGCCGACCTCACCGACCAGGAGCGCAGGATCCTGGATCTGATCGGCGAGGGCATGACGAACCGGGCGATCGGGGAGCAGTTGCACCTCGCGGAGAAGACGATCAAGAACTACGTCTCCAGCCTGCTCTCCAAGCTGGGGATGGAACGGCGGTCGCAGGCCGCCGCGTTCGTGGCGCGGATCCAGGCGGAGAAACGCTGAGAGTCGCGGAGGGCCGAAGACGACCGAAGGCAGCCGAGGGGGCAGCCGAGGGCAGCCGAAGCCGTCCGTACCGCGTCCGTACCGCGTCCAAACCGCATCAGTACCGCGTCCGTACCCGTCCCAATCGGGACCAACGTCCCGCGGTTGAGGGGCCGCCTCCCCTGGTGGGACCCCTCACCGGTGACGGAGAGTGGACATCATGTCCACCGAGGAACTCCGTGCCATCGAGCTGCTCAACCGCGTGTCGCACGGACACGTGGCGACAAGCATGCGCGCCATGCCGATCATGGCGCCCGCCCGCCACGTGGTGACGGACGGCTCGGTGCTGCTGCGGATGCACGCGGGGCTCGGCTACCACCGCGCGTGCGGCGGCGGTGTGGTGGCGTACGGCGCGGACAACTTCGGCAGCGGCGACGAGAGCCTCTGGTCGGTACAGTTCACCGGCACCGCCGAATTGGTTGAACCAACCGAACAAGAAATCGAACTGTTTGATTCTGATCCAGTTCTCGTCGACGGCGAACCTTTCGAGCCCGTCTTTATGCGGCTCGCGCCCCAATTTGTCGCCGTACATATGATCGAATACGCCGACGAGCGACAGAGCCAACACGCTGCGTGATCTAACATCTGGCAAGTGCTGCGCTCATATGAAATCGCTGCGCCTGCCGCGACAGCCGTCATTCCTCCGCCCGCCTCCGCCACCCAGCGGACCTCACACATCTCCCACGCGACCCACTCGTCGCACGTACCTCACACGCCCCACGGTTCGGCCCCACCCGACCGTACGGCTCCCCCCGTGCGCACGCTGCTCCGCCGCTACCGCGACGCGGGCGACCCCGTCTCCTGCGAACCCGTCGCCCAAGGGCTCCTCAACCGGGGGTACCGGCTGCGCACCACCCGGGGCGCCTACTTCCTCAAGCACCATCTGGACGGCGACCACGAGGCCATCACCCGCCAGCACCGCGCCACCCAGCGCCTCCAGGCGCTCGGGGTGCCCGTCGCCCCGCCCGTGGAGAGCGCCGACGGCGACACCGTCGCGGTCATCGGCGGCCGGTGCTACGCCCTGCATCCCTGGATCGAGGGGCGCCACCGCGACGGCGCCCAGCTGACGACCGCCGCTTCCTGGCGGCTCGGCGGGCTCCTCGGACTCGTACACACCTGTCTCGACCAGGTGATGGAGCCGGATCCCGATCCGCTCCAGTACCTCGGCTACCTCAGCCCCGACCCCGCCGACACCTTCGCGCTCATCGACGAACTGCTCGCCCTGGCCCGGGGCCGCGCCCGCGCCGACGTCTTCGACCGGCTGGCCGAACACCGCCTCGTGGAACGGCGCGGCCTGCTGGAACGTCACGCCCACCGCCGCCCGCCGCCCGGCGCCGAACCCGCCACGGGGTGGGTGCACGGCGACTTCCACCCGCTGAATCTGCTCTACCGGGGCGCGGAACCGGCCGCGATCGTCGACTGGGACCGGCTCGGCGTGCAGCCGCGCGCGGAGGAGGCCGTGCGGGCGGCGGCGATCTTCTTCGTACGGCCCACCGGAGAGCTGGAGTTACCGAAGGTACGGGCCTACGCGCGCGCCTACCGGGCCGCTGCCGGGACCTGTGCCTCCGAACTGGTCGCGGCGGTGCACCGGGTGTGGTGGGAGCGCCTCAACGACTTCTGGATACTGCGCTGGCGCTACCAGCTGAACGACCGCAGAGCCGACCCGCTGTTCGCGGCGGTGTCGGCCCTGGCCGTGTGGTGGACACGGGAGTACGACGCGGTGTGCGAGGCATTCGCGGGGTGAGGAGCGCGGGACCACGGGGGCACGGGGGCCACGGGGTCACCGGGGACCACAGGCTCACCGGGGCAACCGGGCGACAGGTGTGCCCGGGAGGCTGGGGTGCCCGGCCCGGAACGACGGCGCCGGGGGTGACGGGCTCGTTGCCCGTCACCCCCGGCGCTCTTACCGCCGTGGGGCGCGCGTCAGCCGGTCGTACCGGCGGGGTCGCCGACGCCCGCGTCCGTGCCGGCGTTGGCGCCCGCGTCCGTACCCGCGTTGGCGTTGCCCGCGTCCGTACCCGCGTTGGCGTTGCCCGCGTCCGTACCGGCGTTGGCGCCCGCGTCCGTACCGGCGTTGGTGTTGCCGGTCGAGGTGCCCGCGTCCGTACCCTCGGTCGTACCGCCGCCGTCGTCCCCCGAGTCCGTCTCCTCCGGCGTGGACGGGGTGTCCGACGGCTGCTCGGGGTAGTTCGGCGTGATGGGAGGCGTGTAGCGGGGGGTCCAGTTGCCGTTCTGGTTGCCGCCGGTGGAGGTGTCGGGCTCGGCCTCCTCCGAGGACTCCGACGCGCTGGGCGACGGGCTCTCGTTCGACTTCGTCGGCGACGGGCTGGTGGACGTGTCGGGCTTCTTGTTGTCCGTGTCCGGACTGCCCATGCCGTTCACCGCGAACGCGACGCCGGCCACGATGGCGATCAGCGCGAGCGCGGCGAAGAGGATCATCTTGCCCCGGCCGCCACCGCCGCCCTGGTGGCCACCGTCGTATCCGCCGTCGTTCGGGTTCATCGGCGGCAGTATCGGGCCCTGCGACGTCTCGCCGTGCGACGGGTGGTGACCCATCGCGGTCGTCGCTGCCATGCCCATCGCCGGGGTGTTGCCGACGGCGTGCGCGTCGACCGGGCCGGTGTTCCAGGTGCCGGTGTAACCACCCTGCTGCTGGAGCATCTGCATGCCGTACTGGACGAGCCCGCGCATCTCCTCGGCGCTCTGGAACCGGTCGTCCGGTTCCTTCGCGAGCGAGCGCATGACCAGGCCGTCCAGCTCCGGCGGGGCCACGTCCGAGGCTTCGGACGGCGGCACCGGAATGTCCTGAACGTGCTGGTAGACCACGGAGAGCGGGGTCTCACCGGTGAACGGGGGCCGCAGCGCCAGGAGTTCGTAGAGCAGACACCCCGTGGCGTACAGGTCGCTGCGGTGGTCGACGGCCTTGCCGAGCGCCTGCTCGGGGGAGAGGTACTGCGGCGTGCCCATGACCATGCCGGTCTGGGTCATCGTCGACTGCGCGCCGTGCAGGGCGCGCGCGATGCCGAAGTCCATCACCTTGACCGCGCCCGTGTCCGTGATGATCACGTTCGCCGGCTTGATGTCGCGGTGCACGATGCCGTGCTGGTGCGAGTAGGCGAGCGCCTCCAGCACACCGGAGACGATGATCAGCGCCTGCTCGGGCGGCGGCGGCTCCGCGCTGATCAGCAGATCGCGGATGGTGCGGCCCTCGACCAGCTCCATCACGATGTACGGGACGGTCTGCCCGTTGAGGGTGTCCTCGCCCGAGTCGTACACGGCCACCACCGCGTGGTGGTTGAGCCCCGCGACCGACTGCGCCTCGCGCGTGAAACGCGCCTTGGAGATGGGGTCTTCCGCGAGATCCCCGCGCAGCAGCTTCACCGCGACGATGCGTCCCAGCCGTACGTCCTCGGCCGCGAACACCTCGGCCATGCCGCCGCGGCCGAGGCGGTGGGTCATGCGGTAACGGCCGTCGCCGACGGTCCCGCCGACCAGTCCGTTGTCGCCCCAGGAGTCCGCAGCATCCGACACTCCGCCGCCTGCTTCGGGTTCGGGTGCCATCAGTCCTCGCCGTCGTTTCTGTCCGCTTGATGACCGCGCGCGCGGTCCGCGGTTGGGTCTGTGATTCTCAGGGGATGAATCAGGGGATGAATCAGGGGGGATATATCAGGGGGTGGCTGTGTCACATCACGCTACAGCCTCTGTGAGACACGCCGGTCCAGTTACCGGTCCAGGGGCGCCGAGGCAGTACGGACCGGCCATGAAACCCGCTGCGCGGGCCACCGTGCAAGTTCGATGATTTTCCTGTGACGCTTCCGGGACGCTTGCTGTGGTTACGGTCACGGAACGGGCACCGAGCTTGACGTGTCGGTGCCCTGGGGCAGACTTGGCCAGGATTGACGGGACAACCACGTCATGGCGCCAAGGGGGAAGCGAAAGTCATGAGCCAGAACGGCGCACAGGGCCGCTACGCGGGAGGTTCGGTCGCGGGCGGCCGGTACCAGCTCCGTGACCTTCTCGGCGAAGGCGGAATGGCGTCCGTATATCTGGCGTACGACGCGGCGCTCGACCGGCAGGTGGCGATCAAGACCCTGCATACGGAGCTGGGGCGCGAGCAGTCCTTCCGCGAGCGCTTCCGGCGCGAGGCGCAGGCCGTCGCGAAGCTGTCGCACACGAACATCGTCTCCGTCTTCGACACGGGCGAGGACTCCCTCGACGGCGCGCTGATGCCGTACATCGTCATGGAGTACGTCGAGGGGCAGCCGCTCGGCTCCGTGCTCCGGGCCGACGTCGAGCGACAGGGCGCGATGCCGGCCGACAAGGCGCTCAAGGTGACGGCCGATGTGCTGGCCGCGCTGGAGACCAGCCACGAGATGGGCCTGGTCCACCGGGACATCAAGCCGGGCAACGTGATGATGACCAAGCGCGGCGTCGTCAAGGTGATGGACTTCGGCATCGCGCGCGCGATGCAGTCGGGCGTCACCTCGATGACGCAGACGGGCATGGTCGTCGGCACACCGCAGTACCTCTCGCCCGAACAGGCGCTGGGGCGGGGGGTCGACGCCCGTTCCGACCTGTACTCGGTCGGGATCATGCTCTTCCAGCTGCTGACGGGCCGGCTGCCGTTCGACGCGGACTCGGCGCTGGCGATCGCGTACGCGCACGTCCAGGAGGAGCCGGTCGCGGCGTCCAGCATCAACCGCGCGATCACCCCGGCGATGGACGCGCTGATCACGCGCGCCCTCAAGAAGAACCCGAACGAGCGCTTCCCGAGCGCGGAGGCCATGCGCGACGAGTGCCTGCGCGTGCTCTCCGCCGGGCAGTCGGCGAGCGCCCCCGTGATCGTGCCGGGGACGCCGCAGAACAGCGGCGCGGGTGTGGGCTCGTCCGTCTTCCCGCCGGTGGAGCAGGGCACGCCGCCGCCGCAGAGCGGTGTGCAGGCGCCTTACCAGCCCGGCCCGTACGGCCCCCCGAGCCAGATACCCACCCCGTACCAGACGCCGCCCCCGCAGATGCCCGCGCAGGGCTACGGATATCCGCAGACGGCCCAGGGCTACCAGGCCCCGCAGCCGTACACGATGTCCCCCATGTCTCCCATGTCCTCCATGCCCTCGACGAACATGTCGGGTTCCGGTCCCGGCGGCGGTCAGGGCCAGGGCGGCCCCGGCGGTGGCGGCCCCGGCCGCAGGCGGAACATGCCGGTCGTCGTGGGGTCGATCGTGGTGGCGCTGCTGGCGATCGGCGGGCTGATCACGGTGCTGACCCAGAAGGACGACACGGGCGACGACGCCAAGGCGGATCCGGGCGCCTCGACGTCCGCGGTGGCGGGCCACCGCGATCCGGAGCGGAACCGGACCATCAAGACGACGAAGTGCACGGATCCCTCGAACGACGGGCTCGACCCGGCCAAGGTCACGGCGCCCGAGCTGCGCTACAAGGACCTCATATCGGTGAAGAACTGTCTGCGCGCGGCCGGCTGGACGTGGAAATCGCCGGTCAAGGAAGTGGACAGCGGCCAGTGGGCCGAGGACACGGTCATCGAGCAGTACCCGAGTCCGGGGAGCGCGGTGCTGCCCAAGGACCAGGAGTTCGAGCTGACGGTCTCCACGGGGAACCCGGAGTAGGACGGGACGGGTACGGGCGAGCGACGGGCCTGTACGGGCGGGCGGTCCTGCTTGTAGTACTTCAGTAGGACACCCCCCTTCTCGTTGTTGCGGGCCTCGTTGTTGCGGGCCTCGTTGTTGCGGGCCTCCCGTCCCCGCCCGGCATCCGAGATGCCGGAGTTGTCGCCCCGTGTGACGCTGGACCGGTGACCCCACGGCTCCGCACTCCTTGCGCGATCGCGGTCGCGTCCCTGCTGCTGGCCGCGCCCGTCGCGAGCGCCGACGAATCCGCCGCGCCGTTCTCGGTGGCCTCCGTACAGCCGGGCGCCGCAGCACCTCCGCCCGATCCGGCGCCCTCTCTGGCAGGGCGGCCGGCCGGCGAGGGGCGGCCCAGGCCGGGGCGGCCTACGGGGCCCGAGACCGTGCGACCGCAGGACGGCGAGGCCGAGGCCGAGGCGGTGGATTCGGACGCGGAGTCGGCGGACGGGGCGGGAACGGAGTCGATTACGGGCACGGGTACGGGTACGGGCGGCGACGACGACTCGCCGCCCGCATCGCGTCCGGGCCGGCCACCGGCTCCGACCACGGCCCCTTCCGCCCCGGCCTCCTCATCGGCTCCGGCGCCGTCGCGCAAGGCGCCCTCCCCCGCCGCCTCCGCCTCGCGGAGCCGGGGTACGGACGCGGCGGACGGTACGGACCCGGCGGGCCGGCACCGGGAACGGGGTACGACGCGGACACAGGGGCGGGCCGACGAGGAGTCGGCGGACGACACCGAGACCGAGGCGGCGGACGCGGACGCCGCGACCGGGACCCGCCCGCCCGAAGCGGCCGCGCGGCAGCGCGCGCGTGCGATGACCCAGACGGCGGCGCGGCCCGTTCCCGTACTGACCCTGGGGGCCGGACTCACGCTGATCGGCCTCGGGCTCGGCTTCCTCGGCCTGCGGCTCAGGCGCCGCTGAGGATCCGCCGAGGACCGGCCGAAGAACCGCTGAGGAGCGCTGAGGGACGGCCGAAGAACCACTGGAGAACCATTGAGGGACGGCCGGGGGAGCCACCTCCGGGGGTCGTCGCAGACGCTCGTCATCCTTACGGCGTACTTACCAACCTCCGACTCAGGTCGCTTGCTCCGGGACGCCCCCATCGGCCAACATACTGAGTATGTCGATTCGCCACGGGCTTCTCGCCCTCCTGGAACGTGGCCCGCGCTACGGCTCTCAGCTCCGTACGGAGTTCGAGTCCCGCACGGGGTCCACCTGGCCGCTCAACGTCGGTCAGGTGTACACGACACTCAACCGGCTGGAGCGCGACGGCCTGGTCGCCCAGGACGGCGAGGACGACGCGGGACACTCGCTCTACCTGATCACGCACGCCGGTCGCGTGGAGTTGCAGTCCTGGTACCGCACCCCCGTGGACCGGACCAGTCCGCCGCGCGACGAGCTGGCGATCAAGCTCGCGATGGCCGTGGGCGCGTCCGGGGTCGACATCAGGGAGGTCATCCAGTCGCAGCGGCGCCACACGATCAAGGCGATGCAGGACTACACGCGGCTCAAGGCGCAGGCCCTGGAAGCGGTGCCGACCGACCGTGACGAGGTCGCCTGGCTGCTGGTCCTCGAACAGCTCATCTTCCAGACCGAGGCGGAGGCTCGCTGGCTCGACCACTGCGAGGCCCGGCTGATCCGGCTCTCGCTGCTCCAGAATCAGGCCGACGACCTCCCGGGCAAGCGGGTCGCGCGGCAGACCGCCGAGCAGGCCCCGTAGCGGGGCCCGCCGGGGCGGCGCTCCGTAGCGCGCCCCACGGCCCGGCTCTCCGCCCGTAACCCACCGCACGACTCACGCGCCCCGTACGGCGCGGGACCAGGCCCCCGCCGACACAGCCAAGGCCACAGCACATCCGGCCCCTCGACGCGACCAGACGCGGCCAGAGGGACACGGGCCGGCTCGGCGTGCCTCACGGCACCCCACTTCTCGCACCACGCTCCTCGCACCACTTTGTCGCATCCCACTCTCTCCGCACATGTCAGCTCATATGTGCACGTATCAGCGCGTACGTCCCAAGGGGGACCCTCATGTCCGGCAAGTCTCAGCAGCCCCACCAGTCTCAGCAGCCCCACCCATCGCCTCGCCCGCCGGGTGGGCAGTCGCCCGTCCTCCAGCTCCAGGAGCTGACCCGCGTGCACGGCAGCGGGGCCACCGAGGTGCACGCCCTGCGCGGTATCAACCTCAGCGTGTTTCCCGGCGAACTCGTCGCCGTCATGGGCCCGTCCGGCTCCGGCAAGTCCACGCTGCTCACGATCGCGGGCGGCCTCGACACTCCGACCTCGGGCCGCGTGATGGTCGAGGACACCGACATCACCAGCGCGAGCCCGAAGCAGCTCGCGGCCATGCGCCGCCGCAGCATCGGCTACGTCTTCCAGGACTACAACCTGATCCCCGCCCTCACCGCCGCCGAGAACATCGCACTGCCGCGCGAACTCGACGGGACCTCCGCGCGCAAGGCGCGCGTCGAGGCCGTGGCCGCGCTGACGGAGATGGGCCTCGAACAGCTCGCCGACCGGTTCCCCGACGAGATGTCCGGCGGCCAGCAGCAGCGCGTGGCCATCTGCCGCGCACTCGTCGGTGACCGTCGGCTGGTCCTCGCGGACGAGCCGACCGGCGCGCTGGACTCCGAGACGGGTGAGTCCGTCCTCGCGCTGCTCCGCAACCGCTGCGACGCGGGCGCGGCCGGCATCCTGGTCACCCACGAACCGCGCTTCGCGGCCTGGGCGGACCGGGTGGTCTTCCTGCGTGACGGCGCCGTCGTCGACCAGACGCTGCGCAGCGACGCGGACTCCCTGCTGAGCGGGCAGGCGGCCGAGCTGTGAAGACCTGGTTCAACGCCTGGCGCGCCGCCGTACGCATCGCCCGCCGCGACGCCTGGCGCTTCAAGGGGCGCAGCTTCCTCGTCCTCGCGATGATCGCCCTGCCCATCGTCGGCGTGAGCGCCATGGATCTGACCCTGCGCAGCGCGGAGCTGTCGACAGAGGAGAAGCTCAACCGGACGATGGGCGCCGCGGACGCCCGGTTGACCGACCCCTCGTACGGCGGAGAGGCGATCTTCCAGGCGCCGGACGGCCTCGAATACCGGCCGAAGGGCAATTTCGACGACAAACCGTGGCCCGACGGCCCCACGGACCTCGCCGGCGCCGTCCCCACGGGCGCGGGCGTCCTGAAGGACACCACGGCGAACGCGAAGCTCCGCACCACGCACGGGCTGCTGAACACCGAGGTCCGCGAGCTGAAGGCCGCGGATCCCATGACCCGGGGCATGATGACGCTCAAGAGCGGGCGCTTCCCCGAGAAGGGCGGCGAGGTCGCCGCGACCACGCACTTCCTGAAGAGCAGCGGTCTCTCGGTGGGCTCGAAGCTCACGGCGCGCGGCCTCGACGCGGACTACCGGATCGTCGGCTCGTACGAGCTGCCCAGCGATCTCGACACCGACCAGGTCAACGCTCTGCCCGGCGCGCTGCTGGCGCCGCTCGCCAAGGCGCTGAAGGCCGATGGGCTGGTGGTCCCGCGGCCGGACACCACGCTGCTGGTGAGCACCTCCGGTGGTTTCACGTGGAACATGGTGCAGGGGGCCAACGCCAAGGGTGTGGTGGTCACTTCGCGTGCCGTGGCCCTGAATCCGCCCGCCGACGCGGATGTGCCCCTCTATCAGATGGACGACTGGCAAAGCTGGGAGACCAGCCCGGGTGCCAGCACCACCGAACTGGCCGTCCTGGCCACGGTGGTCGGTCTGGCCATGCTGGAGATCTGTCTGCTGGCCGGCCCCGCCTTCGCCGTCGGCGCCCGGCGCTCGCGCCGTCAGCTCGGCCTGGTGGGTGCCAACGGCGGTGCCCGGCACCATATCCGCGCCATCGTCCTCGCCGGCGGCCTGGTCATCGGTGTCGTCTCGGCGGTGGTCGGTACGGCCCTCGGCATCGGCCTCACCGCGGCCCTGCGCCCCGTGCTGGAGGAGTATCTGGGCAAGCGCTTCGGCGGCTTCGAGATCCGGCCGCTGGAAATCCTCGGCATCGCGCTCCTCGCCGTGATCACCGGCCTGCTCTCCGCACTGGTCCCGGCCATCACGTCGTCCCGTCAGTCCGTGCTGTCGTCGCTCACCGGCCGCCGCGGTGTGCGCAAGAGCAGCAGGGTGCTGCCCCTCCTGGGGCTGGTCGCGCTTCTGGGCGGAGCCACGATCGCGCTGTACGGGTCGCTGGTGTCGAAGAAGTTCGTGATCGTCGCGGGGGGCAGCGCCATCGCCGAGCTGGGGATCGTCGCGATGACCCCGGCACTGGTGGGCCTCTTCGGCAGGGTCGGCCGCTGGCTGCCGCTGTCGCCCCGGCTCGCGCTCCGCGACGCCGTGCGCAACCGGGGACGCACGGCGCCCGCCGTGGCGGCGGTGCTGGCCGCGGTGGCGGGCACGGTGGCGGTCTCCACGTACGCCGCGAGCAGTGAAGCGCAGGACAGGGCCGCCTACGCACCGCAGCTGCCCGGCGGCGCCGCGTCGTTCACCATCACCGAGGACAACGGTCGCGACGTCCCGACCGTACGGACGGCCGTCGAGAAGATCCTTTCCACGGATGTCCGGGCCCCGGTGGACCGCATCGTCGTCGGCAAGCCGAACTGCCCGGACGACGAGTGCGGTTACTACGAGGTGATCGTCCCCAAGGCCAACAGGTGTCCGCTGTGGGACACGGGCGACAAGGACGCCTCCGAGGTCTTCAGCAAAACCGAGCGTCAGAAGCTCGCCAAGGACTGGCGGTGCGCCGGCGACAGCGGCGTCTACACCTACATCCCCAGCGGCGTGCTGGTCGGTGACGCCAACGTACTCAAGGTCCTCGGCATCGAGGATCCGGGTGCCGAGAAGGCGCTCGCGGACGGGCGGATCGTCTCGCTGGACAAGCAGAACGTCGACGCCGACGGCAAGGTCGGTATCCGGCTGGTCACGGACATGGAGAAGGCGGATCTGGCTGCGCAGAAGGGCGAGGATTGGCCGGGCGAGATCAAGTCGTTCACCGCGCACCAGGTCCCCGGCGACCCCAACGCGTACGGCGTCTCCCTGGTCCTGACTCCGGCCATGGCCAAGTCCGCCGGTCTCCGCACGGTCCCTGCCGGTGCGTACTACTCGCTCGACCAGGCGCCCAGCGACGACCAGAAGCAGCGGCTGGACAGCGAGATCGCCAGCACCGGCAGTGAGGTGGACCTCCGCATCGAGGAGGGCTACACAAGCCGGTACAACCTGGAGCTGCTGGTCCTGACGGTCTTCGCCGGGCTGATCACGATCGGCGCCGCCGGCATCGCCACCGGTCTCGCCCAGGCCGACGCCGAGGCGGATCTCAAGACGCTCGCCTCGGTGGGGGCCCCGGCGCGGGTCCGCAGGACACTCAGTGGGTTCCAGTGCGGGGTGGTGGCCGTGATGGGTGTGGTGCTCGGCTCCGTGGCCGGGGTGCTCCCGGCGATCGGGCTGCGGCTGACCCAGAAGCGCGAGGAGATGGCCTGGTACCACGAGGCACTCGACAAGGCGCTGAGCGGCACGCCCGACGTGCCGTACGTGCCGATCGTCATCCCCTGGGAGACCATGGCGATGCTGCTGATCGCCGTCCCGGTCGGCGCGGCCCTCCTGGCCGCGCTGGTGACCCGCTCGCACCGGACGCTGGGCCGCAGGGCGGCGACATAACGGGCACGGCTTCACGGAACGCGTGAACGCGTGAGGGTGTGCCCCCGTATGAAGAAGGACGACCGCCTTCGTACGGGGGCACACCGCGTCGGGACCCATGTGTGCGCGACAATGGCCCCATGGAGATGCCGAGTAACGAACGGTCGCAGGAGAGTCCCCATGTCCTCGTGGTGGGGCAGGACGGGATGGCGCTCGGCGGTGGTGGAGCCGGCGACGAGGGGCGCGAGATCCCGGTGACGGAGATGGTCGAACAGCCCGCGAAGGTCATGCGCATCGGCAGCATGATCAAGCAGCTTCTGGAGGAGGTGCGGGCGGCTCCTCTGGACGAGGCGAGCCGGGTACGGCTCAAGGAGATCCACGCCGGCTCCGTGAAGGAGCTGGAGGACGGCCTGGCCCCTGAGCTGGTGGAGGAGCTGGAGCGCCTCTCACTGCCCTTCACCGACGAGGCGATCCCCTCGGAGGCGGAGCTGCGCATCGCGCAGGCGCAGCTGGTGGGATGGCTGGAAGGTCTCTTCCACGGGATCCAGACGGCGCTGTTCGCGCAGCAGATGGCGGCCAGGGCCCAGCTGGAATCGATGCGGCGCGCGCTGCCGCCCGGCTCGGTGCCCGAGGAAGAGGGCGACCAGGGTCACGGCGCGATCCGCTCGGGCCCGTACCTGTAGGTCCCCCCGTCCCGTACCCGCACCCGTATCCGCACCCGCCCATGGCACAGCTCAGCGGCCCGGCACACCCCACGGTGTGCCGGGCCGCTGAGCTGTCTGTACCGGTACGGATACGGGTCGGGTACGGGGCGTGCGGCGCCGTGTCAGCCTGCGGTCGCGGGGTTGACCAGCAGCAGCTTGCCGAAGTGCCCGCCCGCCTCCAGGGCGCGGTGCGCCTCGGCCGCCTCGGGCAGCGGCAGCGTACGGTCCACGACCGGCCGGACCTGGCCGGCCTCGATGAGCGGCCAGACGTGTTCCCGTACGGCGGCGATGATCGCCGCCTTCTCGGCCAGCGGGCGGGCGCGCAGCGAGGTCGCCGTGACGGCGGCGCGCTTGCTCAGCAGGGCGCCCAGATCGAGCTCGCCCTTCGCGCCGCCCTGGAGGCCGATCACCGCGAGCCGGCCGTTCACGGCCAGCGCCCGCACGTTCCGCTCCAGATACTTCGCGCCGACGATGTCGAGGATGACATCCGCGCCGGCGCCGTCCGTGGCCCGGTCGATCTCCGCCACGAAGTCCTGCTCGCGGTAGTCGATCAGGATGTCCGCGCCCAGCTCGGCGCAGCGCGCCAGCTTGTCGGGCCCGCCCGCCGTCACCGCGACGCGCGCGCCGACCGCCTTGGCGAGCTGGATCGCCATGGTGCCGATCCCGCTCGCCCCGCCGTGCACGAGCAGCGTCTCGCCGGGGCTCAGGTGGGAGACCATGAAGACGTTCGACCAGACGGTGGCGGCCACCTCGGGCAGCGCGGCGGCCGTGGCCACCTCCAGCCCCTCGGGCACGGGCAGCAGCTGACCGGCCGGCACGGCCACCCGCTCGGCGTAACCGCCCCCGGCCAGCAGCGCGCACACCTCGTCCCCGACGGCCCACCCCGAGACCCCGGGTCCCAGCGCGGCGATGCGCCCGGCACATTCGAGACCGGGGTACGGGGAAGCGCCGGGCGGCGGATCGTAGAAGCCCTGCCGCTGCAACAGATCCGCGCGATTGACGGCGCTCGCCACCACCTCGACGAGCACCTCCCCCTCGCCGGGTACGGGATCGGGCACCTCGGCCCATACGAGCGCCTCGGGGCCACCGGGTTCCGGAATCGTGATCGCATGCATGGCCGCGAGGCTACTCCGGCGAGGGCCGCTCCCGGCCGGAGCGCACCGCGCACCGGTTCACGCGGAGCCGAGCCGAGCCGGGCTCAGCCGGAGCCCTCAGGAGCCGTGAGGCTGCTCGCGCGGACGATGGTGATCAGACGGTCGGTGAGCTGGAGCGGGCTCGCGGCCGGGTCGTCGTAACCGAGCAGCCGGTGCCCGCGCAGGACGCTGACCACCAGGTCGTCCGTCTCCCGTACGTTCCGCCCCACCTCGGCCTTTATGACCGGGCGTTCGATGAGGTCGAGGCCGCTGCCCTGCTGGATGAGGTCCTCCATCACCGTGCCGGCGCTGGGGCTGAGCACGGAGAGGCCGAGGAGCCGTCCGGCGGCGCTGGCGCTGGTGATGACGGCGTCCGCGCCGGACTGGCGCAGCAGCGGCGCGTTCTCCTCCTCGCGCACCGCCGCGACGATCTTCGCGCCACGGTTGAGCTGGCGCGCGGTCAGCGCCACCAGCACGGCGGTGTCGTCGCGCTGGGTGGCGATGACGATCTGCCGGGCGCGCTGGAGTTCGGCACGCAGCAGCACATCGCTGCGGGTGGCGTCGCCGACGACGCCCACGAACCCTTCGGCGTTGGCGGCCTCGATGACCTTGCCGGACGGGTCGACAATGACTATCTGCTCCTTCTTCAGACCCGTCGCACACAGGGTCTGCATCGCCGAGCGTCCCTTGGTGCCGTAGCCGACGATGACGGTGTGGTCACGCAAGTTGGACCTCCAGCGGTTCAGCCGCCACTCCTCGCGGGTGCGCTCGGTGAGCACCTCAAGAGTCGTACCGACCAGGATGATGAGGAAGAGGACCCGCAGCGGGGTCACCAGCAGCACATTGGCCAGCCGCGCGCCGTCGCTGTACGGAACGATGTCGCCGTACCCCGTGGTGGAGAGCGTGACGGTCGCGTAGTAGACGGAGTCGAGGAAGTCGACGGAGTTGTCCGCGTTGTCGTGGTAGCCCTCCTTGTCGATATAGACGATGAACACCGTCAGGGCGAGGACGAACAGCGCCATCAACAGCCTTCTGCTGACCTGCCGCAGGGGCCGGACGATCTTTCGGCGCGGCAGCTTCACCCGCGCGGTGACCAGATACTCGTCCGCGTGCCGGGCCATCGCGTCGTGGCCGGGAAGTTTCACGTGAAACACCCTCCGTCGACCGATGCCGTCCAGGGCAGGTCGAGTACTTCCAGTTCGTCGCCGGGCCGCGCGCCCCCCTGCGGGACCACCGCGAGCCCGTCCGATGCGGCGATACCGCGCAACATGGCGGGCCCGTGGAAACGCAGCGGTACGAGGCCCTCGTCACGGTAGACGAAGGGCACCAGCCGGGTGTCGTGCGGGTGGCCTTGGACCGCCTCGCGCAGCGGTGCGTGGTACGGAGCGGGCTGCACCCGTCCGGACAGGGCGCGCAGCAGGGGCTCGGCGAGGGTCAGCAGGCCGGAGACGGCGGCGAGCGGATTGCCGGGGAGGCCCACCAGGTGGCGCCCCGACGGCAGCCGGCCCAGCAGCATGGGGTGGCCCGGCCGTACGGCGACCCCGTCCACCAGCAGCTCGGCGCCCGCTCGGGCGAGCACCGCGTGGACATGGTCGACCGGCCCCGCCGCCGTTCCACCGGTGGTCAGGATCAGATCCGCCTCGGATTCGGTGACCGCGCGATGGAGCGCCTCGGCGTCGTCACCGAGTCGGCGGGTGGCGATGACCTCGGCGCCGAGAGCGCGCAGCCAGGGCGCGATCATCGGCCCCAGGGCGTCGCGGATCAGCCCGTCGTGGGGGAGTCCCCCGGTCAGCAGCTCATCGCCGAGGACGAGGACCTCGACGCGCGGACGGGGGACGGTCAGCAGCTCGTCGTAACCGGCGGCCGCGGCCAGGCCCAGCACGGCGGGCGTCACCGAGGAGCCGGCGGGCAGCAGCCGGTCGCCGGAGCGGCACTCCTGGCCGCGTGACCTGATGTCCTGGCCGGGAGTCGGTTCGCGGACGGCGTGGAGATGGCCGGTGCTGTCCGTACGGGCGTGCTCGCTGCGGATCACGGCGGTGGTGTCGGCCGGGACGCGGGCGCCGGTGGCGATCCGTACCGCCACCCCGTCGGGGAGCGGCTCAGCCCTGCCCTGACCGGCGAGTATGCCCGCCGGAGGGGTCTTTCCCCCGGACCGCGTGACGCGCGTGGCTGATCCGGCAGACGTGGCAGATGCGGCAGATGTGGGAGGTCCGGGAGATCCGGCCGCCGCGGTCTGTACGGACCAGGGGCCCGGCCCCGAGACCGCCCAGCCGTCCATGGCGGAGGTGTCGAAGGACGGCAGGTCGGTGAGCGCGGTCAGCGGCTCCGCGAGGGTGAGGCCCAGTGCCTGGTCGAGGGGCACCCGGCGGGCGCGGGCGGGCGAGACAGCCTCGGCGGAACGCGCCGCACGGGACGCGAGCGCGCGGGCGGCGGGCCACGGCGTGGCGCGGCCGCGGTCCGTCGGGGCGGATGCGGCTCCCGTGCCGCGGTTGCCGCCGTGGTCGTGCGGGTCGTGCGGGTCGCTGCGCTCATGGTCGGCGGCGGATCGGGCGCGATCCGCACCCGGTCCGGGGCCCTGATGGCGCGCGCGCGTCCTCGCCGCGCCTCGGCCGACGAGGGCGAGGGCGTCCTCGACCCCGTCGATCCCCTCGGCCTCACGGTCGTGGGCGCTCATCCGGCTTCGGCCCCCTTGGGCGCGCCTCCGGCGCTCCCCCCGTCCGGCGCGTCCGTCCCGCCCGTCTCGCCCGTCTCGTCCGCCCAGCGGAGAGCGAGCGCCGTGGCCTTGCGCGACGCCTCGGCCACGGCTTCGGGACCGTCTCCGGCCGCCCTGCCCGCCGCGTATCCGACCAGAAAGGTCGTCAGCGGCGCGGCGGGCCTGGCGACGCCGTGCGCGGCGTCGCGGGCGAGATCGAGGAGGACATGGGTATCGACGTCCAGCTCGATACCGAGTTCTTCCTTGACTGCGGTCATCCATTCGTCCAGCACGGACCCATGCTCTCTGATCCGGGCCCGGGCCGTGGAGATGTCCTCCCAGGTGTCGCAGTCGAAGGAGGCGAGCGGGTCGCTCCCGACCCGGACGAGGTCGAGTTCCGCCGCGAGCAGCCGCAGCGGCAGACCGGCGAGACTGCCGTACTCGGTGGCGAGCAGGGCGATCTCGCGGCGCAGCGGCTCCGCCCGGTAGGCGGCGACCAGGGGCTGGTCCCGCCCGTCGGCGTCGGTGAGCAGAGCGGCCTCCCGGCCGGTGGCGTCCAGCGTCCCGATCAGCCGCTGGACCGTCGGCTTCTCCAGGAACGGGAGATCGGCCGAGAGGACGACCACGGTCTCGGTACCGGCGGCGAGAGACCGCACCCCCGCGTCGAGCGCGGCGAGCGGCCCGCCGCCCGGCGGATCCTCGCGCGCCCAGCGCACCGGACGCGCGGTGGGCCGTCTGCCGCCCACGACCACGGTGCTCCCGGCCTGTGCGCAGGCCGCCAGCACCCGGTCGAGCAGCGGCCGGCCCCCGACCCGTACTCCCGGTTTGTCGACCCCACCGAGCCGCTTCGCGGCACCTCCGGCGAGCACGATGGCGTCATAGGCGGTCATGACTGAAGTATGAGCCGCCGTCCGCATGCTCGAAGCACCCGAGGCGGCCCGTATCCGCGCGTATCCCTCCAGGACCCCGGCGGCGGTCCCTACAGCGTGCGCAGCAGCACCGCCGGTTGCTCGACGCAGTCCGCCACATAGCGCAGGAAACCGCCCGCCGTACCGCCGTCGCAGACCCGGTGGTCGAAGGTGAGCGACAGCTGCACGACCTGACGCACCGCCAGCTCCCCTTGGTGCACCCATGGTTTGGGCACGATCCGGCCGACGCCGAGCATCGCCGCCTCCGGGTGGTTGATGATCGGCGTGGAGCCGTCGACGCCGAACACCCCGTAGTTGTTGAGCGTGAACGTTCCGCCCGTGAGATCGGCCGGCGTCAGCCGTCCGGCCCTGCCCGCCTCCGTCAGCCGCGCGAACTCGGCGCTCAGCGACTCGGCGGAGCGCAGATGCGCGTCCCGTACGACGGGGACGACCAGCCCTCGGTCGGTCTGCGCGGCGAACCCGAGATGCACAGCGGGCAGGCGTACGACCTCCCGCGCCGCCATGTCCACGGTCGAGTTCAGCTCGGGATGGCGGGCGAGCGCCGAGGTACAGATCCGGGCCAGCAGGGCGAGCAGCGATATCTTCGCGCCGCCCGCGGCGTTCATCGCCGCCCTGGCGGCCATCAGCTCCGTGGCGTCCGCGTCGACCCAGCAGGTCGCGTCCGGGATCTCGCGCCGGCTGCGCGCGAGCTTGTCAGCGACCGCGCCCCGCACACCCCGCAACGGCACCCGGGTCGCCCCGGCCTGCCCGGCCCCGGCGGCGGAAGCGGGAGCGGCGGCGGAAGCGGCGGTGCCAGGCGCCGGTACGGATGCCGGTACGGGTACTACGGGTACCCGTACGGGTGCGGCCACCGGCGCCGCGGCAGCGGGCGCCGCGGCAGCCACGCCCTCCCTGATCGCCTGCTCGACGTCGCAGCGCAGGATCAGCCCCTCCGGTCCCGAGCCGGTCAGCCCGCGCAGATCCACTTCGTGCTCACGGGCCAGCCGGCGCACCAGCGGCGAGACGACCGGGACAGGCCCCTGTGCCTGTGCCAGGGCCTGTCCCGCGCCCGTACCGTTCACCGGCCCGGCGGCGGAGTGCGTCGCCGCGAGAGCAGCCCGGGCCAACCGGTCGGGCCGGACCCGGCGACGGCGCGCCACCGGCGCCCCCGTCCCGTACCCGACCAGCACATTGCCCGACGCCTCGGCCGAGGCGTCCGTCGGGGCGGACGCGGCCGGGGCCGCCGGCTCCGACGGCCCGGCGGTCTCCGGCGAGGACCCGGCGGCGGGCACGTCCCCGCCCGCCTCCGGCACCGCCTCGGACGCGCCCACCGCCACCGTCAGCAGCGGCGCGCCCACCGGCAGCTCCGTCCCCTCCTCGCCGTAACGCGCCGTCACCACGCCCCCGTAGGGGCAGGGCACCTCGACCATCGCCTTGGCCGTCTCGACCTCGACGACCGGCTGGTCGACGGCGACGACATCCCCCACCGCCACCAGCCAGCGCACGATCTCGCCCTCGGTCAGCCCTTCTCCGAGGTCGGGCAGTTTGAATTCCAGCACCTGGGCCATCAGCTCTCCGTCTCCCACTGGAGCCGCGCTACCGCGTCCAGCACCCGGTCCACTCCCGGAAGATGGTGCCTCTCCAGCATCGGCGGCGGATACGGAATATCAAATCCGGCCACGCGAAGGACCGGCGCCTCCAGGTGGTGGAAGCAGCGCTCGGTGACCCGGGCGGCGATCTCGCCGCCGGGACCGCCGAAGCCGGCGGACTCGTGGACGACGACCGCGCGCCCCGTCCGCCGGACCGACGCGGCCACCGTCTCGTCGTCGAACGGCACCAGGGAGCGCAGATCGACGACCTCCAGGTCCCAGCCCTCCTCCTGGGCCGCCTCCGCCGCCTCCAGACAGACCGGCACGGACGGCCCGTACGTGATCAGGGTGGCGCTGCGCCCCGGCCGCCGCACGACGGCCCGGCCGATCGGCTCGACCTCCGTCGGCGCGTCCTGCGACCACTGGGCCTTCGACCAGTAGAGCCGCTTCGGCTCCAGGAAGATCACCGGATCGTCCGAGGCGATCGCCGCGCGCAGCAGCCCGTAGGCGTCGTCCACCGTCGCGGGCGTGACGACATGGAGCCCCGGAGTCGCCATGTAGTACGCCTCGGAGGAGTCGCTGTGGTGCTCGACGCCACCGATCCCGCCGCCGTACGGCACCCGGACGGTGATCGGCAGGGGCATCGCGCCGCGCGTGCGGTTGCGCATCTTCGCCACATGGCTGATGAGCTGCTCGAACGACGGATAGGCGAAGGCGTCGAACTGCATCTCCACGACGGGCCGCAGCCCGTACATCGCCATCCCGACGGCCGCGCCCAGAATGCCAGCCTCGGCGAGCGGGGTGTCCGTGCAGCGCTCGTCCCCGAACTCCGCCGCGAGCCCGTCGGTGATCCGGAAGACACCGCCGAGGGTGCCGACGTCCTCTCCGAGGACATGGACCGACGGGTCCTCGGCCATCGCGTCGCGCATCGCGCGCCGCAGGGCCTGCGCCATGGTGGCGGGCTTGGCGGCCTCGGCCGCGACGGGGACGGTCCCGACGGCGGTCATCGCGCCTCACCGGCCCCTTCCCCGGCGGAGGCGTCCAGCTCCGCGCGCAGCAGGGCCTCCTGCTCGCGCAGCTGGGGCGTCCGCTCCGCGTAGACATGGGCGAAGAGGTCCGCCGGGTCGAGCGCCGGCTCGGCGTTCATCCGGTCGCGCAGCCGCGCGGCCATCCTCTCGGCCGCCTCGGCGGCCTCCGCGATGCCCGCCTCGTCGAGCAGCCCGCGCCGCGTCAGCTCGTGCTCCAGCAACCGGATCGGGTCGTGCGCCCGCCAGGTCTCGACCTCCTCGGCGTCCCGGTAGCGCGTGGCGTCGTCGGCGTTCGTGTGGGAGTCGACGCGGTAGGTGACGGCCTCGACCAGCGTCGGCCCCTCGCCACGCCTCGCGCGCGCCATGGCCTCCCCGAGCACCGTGTGCACCGCCACCGCGTCGTTCCCGTCGACCAGCCGGCCCGGCATGCCGTACCCGACGGCCTTGTGGGCCAGGGAGGGCGCCGCGCTCTGCTTGGCGAGCGGCACCGAGATGGCGAAGCCGTTGTTCTGTACGAGGAAGACGACGGGAGCGCGCCAGACGGCGGCGAAGTTGAGCGCCTCGTGGAAGTCGCCCTCGCTGGTGCCTCCGTCGCCGACCAGCGCGAGCGCCACCACGTCGTCGCCCTTGAGCCGGGCCGCGTGCGCCAGACCGACCGCGTGCGGCAGCTGGGTGGCGAGCGGGGTGGACAGCGGTGCGACGCGGTGCTCGTAGGGGTCGTAGCCCGTGTGCCAGTCGCCGCGCAGCAGCGTCAGCGCCTGTACGGGGTCGAGTCCGCGCGCCACGGCCGCGAGGGTGTCGCGGTAGCTGGGGAAGAGCCAGTCCTCCGCGCGCAGCACCAGCGCGGCGGCTACCTCGCACGCCTCCTGGCCCGTGCTCGACGGATAGACCGCGAGCCTGCCCTGCTTGGTGAGCGCCGTGGCCTGCGTGTTGTACCTGCGGCCGCGGACCAGCTCGGTGTAGAGCCGCAGCAGCAGCGCGGGCTCCGCGCCCGCAGCGGCGTCCGTCCCCAGCACCCGGTACGGCTCGGGGTCGGGGAGCAGCGGTGCGGGATCGGTGCGCGGCCGCCACGCCGGGGGCGGGGTGGGCCGGTAGGCCGCGGCGGCGGGCAACTCCTGGACGGACGTACTGCTTTTCTTCACGCGTGCACCTCCTCGTGGGAGCGGGCAAACGGGGTGCCTGAATGTGGCACGCCTCACCTACCGATTGTTCGGTCGCCGGGCCATTTTGGCTACACACGCCCTCAGCCTGTGGACAAACGGTTCTCCACAGCCTGGGATGGACGCAGCTCGTCCATGGCGAGGAGGCGGGGAGACATGGAAGCTGAACAAATGGCCGACGGCATCGGCAGGGACCCCGAGACCGGGTACGGCGAGGGGTACGCCGGCGGTACGGAGCCGGTCGCGGCGGCGCGTCCCCTGGACTCCACCGACCGGGACATCCTGCGCATCCTGCGGACGGACGGCCGCGCCTCGATACGGTCGGTGGCCGATCGCGTCCACGTCTCGCGCGCCAACGCCTACGCCCGGATCAACCGGCTGATCGACGACGGCGTGATCCGGGGCTTCAGCGCCAGGGTCGACCACGAACGGGCGGGCCAGGGCGCCTCCGCCTACATCACCCTGAAGATCGTCCAGAACTCCTGGCGCACGGTGCGCGAACAGCTCCAGGAGTTGCCGGGGGCCACGCACATCGCCCTGGTCAGCGGCGACTTCGACGTACTGCTGCTGGTGCACACCCCGGACAACCGGACCCTGCGCGAGCTGGTGCTCACCCGTATCCAGGCCATTCCGGAGGTGCTCTCCACCCGCACCCTGCTGGTGTTCGAGGAGACGGACCTGACCCCGGGCGCCGCGCCGCCGGACAGGCCCTGAACCCCGGCGGAGACCCTAGGAGGCCTTCTGCGGAGCCGTACGCAGCCCGTCGAAGGCCAGCCGCACCACGGCGTCGGCCACCTGCTCGCGGTCGTAGCCGCCGGCCGCCTGCGGCCGGTACCACTCCACCAGGGAGTTGACCATCCCGAAGAGCAGCCGGGTCGCCAGTCTGATGTCCATATCGGCGCGCAGATCGCCGTCCGCGGCGGCGGCCTTGAGGAGATCGGCCACGCGCTGGTCGAACTCCCTGCGCCGCTCCATCGCCCAGCGCTCGGTCTGCGTATTGCCCCTGACCCGCAGCAGCAGCGTCACATACGGCAGCTCGGCCATCAGCACCTCGACGGTGCGGCGGGTCACGTACTCGACGCGCGCGATCGCCCGCCCCCGGGTGGCACCCTCCTCCCCCAGGATCCCGAAGAGGCCGTCCAGGGCGCGGCTGACCGCGCGGCGCAGCAGCTCCTCCTTGCCGACCACATGGTGGTATATCGAGGACTTGGAGATCCCGGCGGCCTTCGAGAGGTGCTCCATGGACGTGCCGTCGTAGCCGCGCTCGTTGAAGACGCGGACGGCCACGGTCAGCAGGGTCTCGGGCGTGTAGGTGTCGCGCTTGGGGGTGGTCATGAGGCGTCGTCCTCCTGGGCGGCGGCCAGGCGGCGCAGGGCCTGGGAAGGGGCGTAGCGGCCGGTGGGGTACTCCTCGTGCAGGGCCTCCAGGGTGTCCCGCACCCACCGCGCGCCGAGTTCCGTGCCCCACTCGACGGGACCGCGCGGGTAGTTGACGCCGAGCCGCATCGCGGTGTCGATGTCCTCGGGGGCGGCCACCCGGCGCGCCGCCGCGTCCAGCGCGAAGTCCGCGAGCATCGCGACCGTACGGGCCACGATCAGGCCGGGGACGTCGGCGATGACGCTGACGTCCTTGCCGAGCGCCTGGAAGAGCCCGACGGCCTCCGCCAGGGCCGTCGCGGTGACCCCGGCGGCGGGAGCGAGCGCGACGCGGGTCGCGGCCCGGTAGTCCAGCGCCAGATCGAAGTGGACGACGGGCATGGCCGCGTCGTCGGCCGCCGACCCGTCCGCGAGGAACAGCCGCGTGCCGTCGGACAGTTCGATCCATCCCGGGTAGCCCGCGACACCGTCCTCTTCGAGGACGACGGCGATACCCGCCTCCTGGATCAGTCCGGGCAGCGCGGCGGCGGCGAGGAGATCGCCCCGGACCGTGACGGACGCGGGCGCCCGCTCCGGGGCGGCCGTGTGCGCCTCGGCGCGCGTGGCGTCCGCTCCGTACGCGTACCATCCCCGCCCCGTCTTGCGGCCCAGCCGCCCCGACTCCACGAGCCGGCGCTGCGCGAGCGAGGGCGTGAACCGCACGTCCTGGAAGAAGGACTCCCAGACCGATCGGGTGACGGCCTCGTTGACGTCCTGGCCGATCAGATCGGTCAGCTCGAAGGGGCCCATCCGGAAGCCGCCGCACTCACGCAGGACGGCGTCGATCGTGGCGGGGTCGGCGGCCCCCTCCTCGTACACCCGCAGCGCCTCGGCGTAGAAGGGGCGCGCGACGCGGTTGACGATGAAGCCCGGGGTGTCTGCGCAGCGTATGGGGGTCTTGCCCCAGGCGCCGGCCGTCGCGTGCGCGCGCTCGGCGGCGGCCGGGTCGGTCGCGGCGCCGCTGACGACCTCCACGAGCGGGAGGAGCGGCGCCGGGTTGAAGAAGTGCAGTCCGAGGAAGCGGCCGGGGTGGCGCAGCGCGCCCGCGACGGCCGTGACGGAGAGGGAGGAGGTGTTGGTGGCGAGCAGACAGTCCTCGGCCACGACGTCCTCCAGCGCCGCGAACAGCTCCTGTTTGACGGAGAGCCGCTCCAGGACGGCTTCGGCCACGAGCGCGGCGTCGGACAGTTCGGCGAGGTCGGTGGCGGGGTGCAGCCGGGTCAGCGCCGTGTCGCGCGCCGAGGCGTCGAGGCGGCCCTTCTCGACCAGCCGGCCGAGGCGTGCGGCGAGAGCGGTGGCCGCCTGTTCCGCCCGGCCCGGCACGGCGTCGTAGAGCCGTACGGGGTGACCGGCGACCAGCGCCACCTGCGCTATGCCCTGCCCCATCGTGCCGGTGCCGACGACCGCGACGACGCGGTGCGGCTCGATTGCTGTCATGAACGCAATCCTCCCGTATCTGTCGCGGTGGGTTGCCCGCGGCCGAGTTGTCCACAGGTTGGCCGGGCCCCCTTGTCCCGACCGATCGTTCGGTTACTCTAACTCTGTCCGCCGGCTTGTGTCCCTGCCACGCTCGATGAGGAGTTGGTCCGTGATGGCCGCCCAGCTCAGCCCCCAGCAGCTCGCCGATAAGCACCGGCCCACGCTCGATCAGGCCCTCGACGCGATCCGCACCCGCGCGTACTGGTCTCCCCATCCCGAACACCCCAAGGCGTACGGCGAGAGTGCCGCCGCCGACGGGCTCGCCGCCTTCCAGGCCCTGCGCGGCACCCGCTTCGAGCTGGACCAGCCGGGCACGGACGGCTGGACGGGCGGGGAGATCTCGCCCTACGGCCCCGCGCTCGACGTGGAGTATCCGCACGCGGACCCGGACGTCCTGCTGCCCGCACTGCGCGCGGGCATGGGCGCGTGGCGCGAGGCGGGCCCCGAAGCGCGCGCGCTGGTCTGTCTGGAGATCCTGGCGCGGATCAGCGCGCGGACGCACGAGTTCGCACACGCGGTGATGCACACCAGCGGGCAGGCGTTCCTGATGGCGCTCCAGGCGGGCGGGCCGCACGCCCAGGACCGCGGTCTGGAGGCCGTGGCGTACGCGTACCAGGAGCAGACCCGTACGCCCGCCGCCGCCGACTGGTCGAAGCCGCAGGGCAAGCGCGACCCTCTTGAGCTGCGCAAGACGTTCACCGCCGTGCCGCGCGGCATCGCGCTGCTGATCGGCTGCAACACCTTCCCGACGTGGAACGGCTACCCGGGCCTGTTCGCGTCCCTGGCCGCGGGCAACCCCGTGCTGGTCAAGCCGCACCCGCGCGCGGTCCTGCCGCTCGCGCTGACGGTGCGGGTCGCCCGCGAGGTGCTCGCGGAGGCCGGCTTCGACCCGAATCTGGTCGCGCTGGCCGTGGAGCGCCCCGGTGAGGGCATCGCCAAGTCCCTGGCAGTCCGGCCCGAGATCCGGATCATCGACTACACCGGATCGACCGCCTTCGGGGACTGGCTGGAGACCCACGCCCGCCAGGCGCAGGTCTACACGGAGAAGGCCGGCGTCAACACCGTCGTCATCGACTCCACCGGCGACTACAAGGGAATGCTCGCCAATCTCGCCTTCTCGCTGTCGCTGTACAGCGGCCAGATGTGCACCACCCCGCAGAATCTGCTGATCCCCCGGGACGGCATCGCGACGGACGCGGGCCACAAGTCGTACGACGAGGTGGTCGCCGATCTCGCGGCCTCGGTGTCGGGCCTGCTGGGCGACGACGCGCGGGCCAACGCCGTGCTCGGCGCGCTGGTCAACCCGGAGGTGAAGGCCCGCCTGGACGCGGCGGCCGGGCTCGGGGACCTCGCGCTGGCCTCGCGCGAGATCACCCACCCGGACTTCCCGGACGCCGTGGTCCGTACGCCCGCGCTCGTGAAGGCCGACGGCGCCCGTAAGACCTGGGAGGGGCCGGAGGAGCCCGGCTATCTCTCCGAGTGCTTCGGACCGGTGTCCTTCGCTGTCGCCGTGGACTCGACGGCGGACGCGCTGGATCTGCTGCGGTACACCGTGTGCCACCGGGGCGCGATGACGGTCGGCGCCTACACGACCTCGCCGGAGACCGAGCGCGCCGTCGAGGACGTCTGCCTGGAGGAGTCCGCGCAGCTCTCGCTCAACCTCACGGGAGGGGTGTACGTGAACCAGACGGCGGCCTTCTCGGACTTCCACGGCTCCGGCGGCAACCCCGCGGCGAACGCGGCGCTGTGCGACGCGGCGTTCGTGGCCAACCGCTTCCGTGTGGTGGAGGTCCGGCGCCAGGGCTGAGCGGCAGGCCCCCGGACCGCCCGCGGGTCAGCGGGCGGGCGGCTCCGGGATCCGCGCGTACCGCTGGACCCACGCGTGCATCGCGATGGCCGCGGCCGCTCCCGCGTTGATCGAGCGGGTCGAGCCGAACTGGGCGATCGAGCACACCATCGAGGCGTGCGCGCGGGCCTCCTCGGTCAGCCCCGGCCCCTCCTGCCCGAACAGCAGCACACAGCGGCGCGGCAGCTCGGTGCGCTCCAGCGGTACGGCCCCCGGCAGATTGTCGATCCCGATGATCGGCAGCCCTTCCGCCGCCGCCCAGGCGGTCAGCCCCTCGGTGTCCGGGTGGTGGCGCACATGCTGGTACCGGTCGGTGACCATGGCGCCGCGCCGGTTCCAGCGCCGCCGGCCCACGATGTGGATCTCCTTGGCGAGGAAGGCGTTGGCGGTGCGGACCACCGAGCCGATGTTGAAGTCGTGGCCCCAGTTCTCCACCGCCACATGGAAGTCGTGGCGCCGGGTGTCGAGGTCGGCGACGATCGCCTCACGCGTCCAGTAGCGGTACTGATCCGCGACATTGCGCCGGTCGCCGGCGGCCAGCAGCTCGGGGTCGTACCGCTGGTCGTCGGGCCAGGGCTCGCTGTGCGGTCCGACGCCGATCTCCGTACCGAAGCCTTCGTCGTACTGGACCGGTTCCAGCGCCTCGGCCGGTGTCTCGCTGCTCACCCCACGAGAGTACGTGGCTGATCAGGGCTGTCGCTCCGCTGCGCGGGCGGGGCGGCCCGGTCGGCCTGCCGCAGGCGCGGGAAGAAGCGGTCGCACAGCCGGGAGACGGTGGCGCCGAGCCAGCGCAGGAAGTTCGTCGGCAGGAACACGGCGTCGGCCGCGATCATCGCGAGCGAGAAGAACGGCAGCCCGAGCAGGACCGCGATCCCCGCGTGCTCCAGCATCATCGCGACCAGCAGCACGTTCTTGACGCGCCGGTTGAAGAGGGTGAAGGGGAAGGCGACCTGCACGAGGACCGTGCCGTAGGTCAGCACCAGCACCATCAGGGCGTTGGACGCGAGGAGGTCGGAGAGGAACGGCCACGGCGAGAAGTAGTCCAGATGGAGCGGGTAGTACAGGGCGGTGCCGTCCTGCCAGCGCGAACCCTGGATCTTGTACCAGCCCGCGGTGGCGTACACGAGGCAGACCTCCGCCATGATGACGACGAGTCCCGCGTTGTGGACGAGGTTGGCGACGATGTCGAGGAGAGAGCGCGTCTCGCCGTCGGGCGCGTACCGGTTGGCCGCCCACCACAGCCCCTGCGCGACCCACATCCCCCAGAACAGGAACACCAGCCACAGCTCCGGAAGGGCCCCGTCCCACACCGTGCCGACCAGGAGGAACGCTCCGGACAGCATCCACAGGACGGGCCCGGCCCGGTCGCGTACGGCAGCGGCGGCGTCCGATCCGGCGCGCGCCGCGCGGCGCGCGTCCAGCGACCAGACCTGTCCGCAGCGGGTGAGCACCAGATAGATCGCCATCAGATGGATGACGTTGTCGCCGCCGTCGCCCATGAAGATCGAGCGGTTCTGGAGCGACAGCACCCCGAACATGAAGAACACGGACATCGTGCGGGTCCGCCAGCCGATCAGCAGCAGCGCGCTGGAGACCACCGCGACGGCGTAGACGATCTCGAACCAGACCGTGCTGTCCGACCACATCAGCGCGGTGAAGGCGCCGTTCTTCGCGATCAGCTGCTGGGCGAGGTCCCAGCCCCACGGGGAGTCCGGCCCGTACAGCTCCTGGCGGTGGGGCAGTTCGCGCAGCAGGAAGAGCAGCCAGGTACCGGCGAACCCGATCCGTACGACGGCGCTCTGGTACCGGCCGAAGGGGATGGTCGTGACGCGCTGGAGGGCGTGGGCGGCGCGCTGCTCAAGAGTGGACCGCCTGCCCGGCTTACCGACCGGCCGGCCAGCCGGATTCCGGCCGGGCTCGTCGCCCGCCTGCCCGTCGCCCCGGCCACCCACCCGCTCGCCCACCCGTTCGCCCGGCTGCCCGCCGGGCTGCTCGCCCACCTGCTCGCCCGACTGCTCGTTCACCGGCCCGCTCGTCCGCTCGCTCATTCCCCCGCCTCCGTACGGCCGTTGCTCACGCCCGCCGGAAGATCCTCGGCGCTCACCGTCCACCAGGGATAGACCCGGTAGGACGGGCGCGTGTCGACCTTCTCCTGGCTCCAGCGCGGCGACTCGACGGCGGCGGTGGCCGACCTGACCTGGATGCGCTTCACGGGACCGCTCAGGTCATGGCTCTCCAGGCGCAGCATCACGATGCGGCGGACATAGGTCTCGGAGAGCCGGCCGCGCAGTCCGGTGGGACGGTTCTTGCTGTCGTGCGCCCCGACGAAGAAGTCCCAGCCGCGCCGCAGCTCGTTCTGGTCGACATGACTGGGCAGCGGATTGTTCCGGATCGCCTCGCCGTCCTGCGCGGAGAGGTCGATCCAGCCGGTGGTGTTCGTCGCGCCGCCGGCCGATTCGACCTCGGCGCGCACCTGGACGGCGACGTTCTGCTGGAGCGGGTTGGGCGCGAAGAGCTTCCAGTTCTGTTCGAACTCGGGATAGACCCACGCGTCGATGGTCTTGCCCTGGTTCTTGGTGACCGTGTTGGACGGCGCGACGTGGAGAAACACCATGGCCACGTGGACGCAGGCGAGCAGTCCGACGACGGCGAACGCCACCGCCGCGACGATCTGGTACGGGAGCGAGAGGCCGGCTATGCCCGAGCCGGACCGTGCTGGTCCGGCCTTCACAGCCTCGTCGTCGTTCGAATCCATCCCGCCCCGATCCCCGTCGTGCTCCGGCCACTTATCCACAGAGGTTGACACCCTACGGGCCCCCGACCCACCATTGAAGTCCATAAACCGAACGATCGGTCGGTAGGGGGTCCGGATGACGGCAGTGACCGAGGGGACGGCCGCGGAGGCGGCGATGGACGGACGGCAGGCGGCGTTCGACGCGGCCGTGGCGGCCGACGAGCGGATCGAGCCGCGCGACTGGATGCCGGACGCCTACCGCGCCACGCTGGTCCGCCAGATGGCCCAGCACGCCCACTCCGAGATCATCGGCATGCAGCCGGAGGCGAACTGGATCGCCCGCGCGCCGTCGCTGCGTCGCAAGGCGATCCTGATGGCCAAGGTGCAGGACGAGGCCGGGCACGGCCTGTACCTCTACAGCGCGGCGGAGACCCTGGGCACCGGCCGCGACGAGCTGCTCGACAAGCTCCACTCCGGCCGCCAGAAATACTCGTCGATCTTCAATTACCCCACGCTGACCTGGGCAGATGTCGGCGCGATCGGCTGGCTGGTGGACGGCGCCGCGATCACCAACCAGGTGCCGCTGTGCCGCTGCTCGTACGGCCCCTACGCCCGCGCGATGGTCCGCGTCTGCAAGGAGGAGTCCTTCCACCAGCGCCAGGGCTACGAGCTGCTGCTCGCCCTCAGCCGGGGGACGCCCGCCCAGCACGACATGGCGCAGGACGCGGTGGACCGTTGGTGGTGGCCGTCGCTGATGATGTTCGGCCCGCCGGACGACGAGTCGGCGCACTCCGCGCAGTCCATGACCTGGAAGATCAAGCGGCACTCCAACGACGAGCTGCGACAGCGCTTCGTCGACATCTGCGTCCCGCAGGCCGAGGTCCTCGGGCTGACGCTCCCTGACCCCGACCTGCGCTGGAACGAGGAGCGCGGGCGCCACGACTTCGGCGCGATCGACTGGACCGAGTTCCGCGAGGTCCTCAAGGGCAACGGGCCGTGCAACGAACAGCGGATCACCCAGCGCCGCCGGGCGCACGAAGAGGGAGCCTGGGTGAGGGAGGCGGCGGCCTCCTACGCGGCGAAGCACCGCCCGGCGCCGGACGCCGGGAGCACGCGCGCCGGGACCGAGCAGGACGAGGCAACGCACGACGCGGCAGGGCACGACGGGACCACGCGGATGGAGGCGACGGCATGAGCAGCTCGACCGACTGGCCGCTGTGGGAGGTGTTCGTACGGTCCCGCCGGGGGCTCTCGCACACCCACGCGGGCAGTCTGCACGCCCCGGACGCGGAGATGGCGCTCCGCAATGCCCGCGATCTCTACACCCGTCGCAACGAGGGCGTCTCGATCTGGGTGGTGCCGTCGGCCTCGGTCACCGCGTCCTCCCCCGACGAGAAGGACCCGTTCTTCGCGTCGGCCGCCGACAAGCCCTACCGCCACCCGACCTTCTACGAGATCCCGGAGGGGGTGCGCCACCTGTGAACGGTGTACCGGCGAATGACGCGCTGGACGTACGGGCCACCGCGGCGGCCCTGGCCCTCGGCGACGACGCGCTGATCCTCTCGCACCGGCTGGGGGAGTGGGCCGGGCACGCCCCCGCGCTGGAGGAGGAGGTCGCCCTCGCCAATATCGCGCTCGACCTGCTGGGCCAGGCGCGGATCCTGCTCTCCCTCGTCGGGGACGAGGACGAGCTGGCCTATCTGCGCGACGAGCGGTACTTCCGCAATCTGCAACTCGTCGAGCAGCCGAACGGGGACTTCGCGCACACCATCGCGCGCCAGCTCTACTTCTCCACCTACCAGCTCGCGCTGTACCGGGAGCTGGTGGCCGGGGACAGCCCGTTCAGCGGCCTCGCGGCCAAGGCCGTCAAGGAGGTCGCCTACCACCAGGACCACGCAGAGCACTGGACGGTGCGGCTCGGCGACGGCACACCAGAGAGCCACGGGAGGATGAGCCGGGCGTGCGAGGCGCTCTGGCGGTTCACCGGCGAGATGTTCCAGCCCGTCGAGGGACTGGATGTCGACTGGGCGGCTCTGGAGAAGGGCTGGCTCGCCTCCGTCACCGAGGTGCTGGAGCGGGCGACGCTCGGCGTCCCGGAGGGACCGCGTACCGGCGCCTGGACGGCGGGCGCGGGCCGGCAGGGCCTGCACACCGAGCCGTTCGGGCCGATGATCGCCGAGATGCAGCATCTGCACCGCAGCCACCCGGGGGCGTCATGGTGAGCGCGACGGGCTCCCCGGCGGCCCCCGCAGCCTCCACCGCCCTGGAGGCCGAGCTGTTCCGCCTCGCGGGCGCCGTCCCCGACCCCGAGCTGCCGGTGCTGACCCTCGCGGAGCTGGGCGTCCTGCGCGCCGTGCGGGTCTCCGCCCCCGGCACGGTCCATGTCGAGCTGACCCCCACCTACACCGGCTGCCCGGCGATCGAGGCGATGTCCTCGGACATCGAGAGCGTGCTGCGCGACCGGGGAATGGCGCGGGTCTCGGTCGTCACTGTCCTGTCTCCCGCCTGGTCGACGGACGACATCAGCGAGGAGGGCCGCCGCAAGCTCGCCGAGTCCGGCATAGCCCCGCCCCGCCCGCACGGCCCGGCCGGGCCCGTACCGCTGTCGCTCGCCATCCGCTGCCCGCACTGCGGCTCGACCGGGACCGAGCTGCTGAGCCGGTTCTCCTCCACGGCGTGCAAGGCGCTGCGCCGGTGTACGGCCTGCCGTGAACCGTTCGACCACTTCAAGGAGTTGTAGATGTTCCATCCGCTCCGGGTCAGCGAGGTCGACCGGCTCACCGACGACGCGGTGGCCGTCACCTTCGACGTGCCGCCCGAGCTGCGCGAGACGTTCCGGCACACCCCCGGCCAGCACATCGCCGTGCGCCGCGCCGCCGCGGCCGGGGAGGAGGGGGTACGGGGGGAGATACGGCGTACGTACTCGATCTGCGCGCCCGCCGGGCCCGAGCCGGCGCTGCGCGTGGGCATCCGGCTGGTCGAGGGCGGTGAGTTCTCGACCTGGGCCCTGAAGGAACTCGCCGTCGGCGACACCGTCGAGGTGATGGAGCCGACGGGCCGCTTCGTGCTGGAGCCGCGCCCCGGGCACTTCGCGGCGATCGTCGGCGGCAGCGGGATCACACCGGTGCTGTCGATCGCCTCCACCCTGCTGGCACGGGAGCCCGACGCCCGTTTCTGCCTGGTCCGCAGCGACCGCACCGTGGCCTCGACGATGTTCCTGGAGGAGGTGGCCGATCTCAAGGACCGCTGTCCCGACCGCTTCCAGCTGGTCACGGCGGTCTCGCGGGAGGAGCAGCAGGCCGGGCTGGGATCGGGGCGGCTGGACCGGGAGAGGCTGACCCGGCTGCTGCCCGCCCTGCTCCCGGTGGACGACATCGACGGCTGGTTCCTCTGCGGCCCGCTGGGGCTGGTCGCCGGCGCGGAGCGCGCGCTGCGCGGCCTCGGTGTCCGGCGCGACCGTATCCACCAGGAGATATTCCACGTGGACGAGGCGCTGGCCGGCGCCCCGGCAGCGGCGGGGGCAGCGGCCTCCGACCTCGCCGGCGCCACCCTGACCGCGACGCTCGACGGCCGCTCCGGCAGCTGGCCGGTCCGGGACGGGGAATCCCTGCTGGAGACGGTGCTGCGCGGCCGCGCGGACGCGCCGTACGCCTGCAAGGGCGGGGTGTGCGGGACCTGCCGGGCGTTCCTGGTCTCCGGCGAGGTCAGGATGGACCGCAACTTCGCACTCGAACCGGACGAGACGGAAGCGGGCTACGTGCTGGCCTGCCAGTCCCATCCGGCCACGGGAGAAGTGGAGTTGGACTTCGACCGCTGAGACCACCGAGACTGCCGAGACTGCCGAGACTGCCGAGACTGCCGAGACGGCTGAGCAAGACCCGCGCGCGGGTCTCGGGCCCCGGGCCCTCCACGCGGAGTCTCAAGGCCCTCCGAGCGCGTCTCAGAGGACGAACGCCGGGCTGCCGGTCTCCGCGACCATGGCCCGCCCGGCGCCGTCCCAGGCGAGCATGCCGCCGTCCACGTTCACCGCGTCCACGCCCTGCCCCACCAGATACTGGGTGACATGCGCGGAGCGCCCGCCGACCCGGCACATCACATACGCCGTGCGGCCCTCGGCCACCGCCTCGGTCACCTCGCCGAAGCGGGACACGAAGTCGCTCATCGGGACATGCAGCGCGCCCTCGACATGGCCCGCCGCCCACTCGTCGTTCTCCCGGACGTCCAGCACCAGGCCGTCGGCCGGGACCGCCGCGGCGTCGACCGAGGGCAGCGGGGCGAAATTCATGGAGGTGGCCTTCTCTCGTACGGATCCGACAGGGGCCGGATCCGGTGGTCCGGCGGCTCCGGAAAACCTACTCCACCAGCTTGCCCAGCTCCCGCTCGCGCTCGGCGACCTCCGTGAGCAGTTGCTCGGCGATCTCCTCCAGCAGCCGGTCCGGGTCGTCCGGCGCCATCCTGAGCATCGCGCCGATCGCGCTCTCCTCCAGCTCCTTGGCGACCACCGTCAGCGCCTCCTTGCGGTGCGACAGCCACTCCAGCCGGGCGTACAGCTCCTCGCTCTCGCTCAGCCGCCGCGCGGTCGGCCCGGGGCCCGCCGCCCACTCCGCGACGAGTTCGTGCAGGAGCGGCTCGTCCCCGCGCCCGTAGGCGGCGTTGACCCGGGTGATGAACTCCTCGCGCCGGGCCCGCTCGCCGTCGTCCTGCGCCAGGTCAGGGTGCGCCTTGCGCACCAGCTCGCGGTAGAGCTTGCGCGCCTCGTCGCTCGGCCGGACCCGCTTCGGCGGCCGTACGGGCTGGTCGGTCAGCATCGCCGCGGCCTCCGGCGACAGGCCGTCCGAGTCGAGCCATTCGTGGAACAGCTCGTCCACCCCCGGCATCGGCTGCACCAGCGCCCGCGCCTCCCGCGCCTTGCGCAGGTCCTCGGGGTCGCCGCTGCGGGCCGCGCGCGCCTCGGCGATCATCGCGTCCAGCTCGTCCAGCCGGGCGTACATCGGACCGAGCCGCTGGTGGTGCAGCCGGGAGAAGTTCTCCACCTCGATCCGAAACGTCTCCAGCGCGATCTCGAACTCGATCAGCGCCTGCTCGGCAGCGCGCACGGCCTTCTCCAGCCGCGCCTCGGGGCGTACGGGCACGTCACCGACCGCCCCGGCCACGTCCGCGGGCCCGACGGCACCCGCCGCGTCCGCGGGACCGGCCGCATCCGTCACGTCCGTCATGTCCGTCATGTTCGTCACGTCTGCCACGTCCGTCGCCTCCGGCACGTCTCGTCGTACGTCCTGCTCGTCGTCGTTACGGATCGTCGGCTCCCCAGGGGCGTCGTGCATCACCCGTCCAGCCTACGGGCGCCCGCGGCCCCGCCCCGTCCCGCGCTCCCGGACAGGGCCTAACAGCCGCCGTCCGGAAGCCCGTTCATATGTGTCTCGGCCCACAACGACAGCTCCTTCAGCGCGGGTTCCATCGCCGCCCCCGCCGCCGTCAGCCGGTACGAGACCCGCAGCGGCGGCCCCTCGTCGACCTCACGCACGACCAGATCCGCCGCGACCAGCTCGGTCAGCCGGTCCGAAAGCATTCGCTCGCTGATCCCCGGGATCGCCCGCCGCAGATCCGCGAAGTAGACCGGCTGCGCCATGAGCACGGAAATGATCGGCCCGGTCCATCGCTTGCCGAGCAGTCCGAAGACCCGGGTGATGCCCACGTCGACTCTCGTGCACTCGCTCTCTCCGGGGTGCGCCATACCCACAGAGTACTGACCCCCCAGAGCGGGATGAAAAAAAGTAAGTGACTATGTTATCCATAGGTGCGAACAGAAAGTCCGTACGCATTTCAGCCACCCCGTACCACCCACGCCCGATGGAGACCCCCATGGCCACGCTTCTACACATCGACTCCGCCCTCTTCCCCGAAGGCTCCGCCTCCCGGGAGATCACGGCGGCCTTCGTCGAGTCCTGGCTGGAACAGCACCCCGAGGGCAAGGTCATCTACCGCGACCTCGCCGCGTCCCCCGTTCCCCACCTGGACCTCGCCGCGGCCATGGCCGGCCCCGGCGACGAGCTGCGCGCCGAGCTGGCCGCCGAACTGGCCGAGGCGGACGCCGTGCTGATCGGCGCCCCGATGTACAACTTCTCGATCCCGTCCACGCTCAAGGCGTGGCTCGACCAGGCGATCATCGTCGGCCACAACGCGGGCGACACCAGTCCGCTGGCCGCCACCCCGTTCACGATCGTCGCCAGCCGCGGCGGCTCGTACGCCGCCGGAACCCCGCGCGAGGACTTCGAGTTCGTCCAGAACTACCTGGAGAAGGTCCTCCAGGGGATGTTCGGCGCCACCGAGGTCGAGTTCATCGTCCCCGAGCTGACTCTCGCCCGCTCCAAGCCGGAGATGGCCGACCTCGTCCCCCTCGCCGACGCCTCCCGCGCCAAGGCCCGCGAGGAAGCCGCCCAGAAGGCCAAGGCCCTGGCCGCCCGCCACGCCGCCTGAACCACCCGCGGCCTGAACCACCCGCCCGCGCCGCCCCCGCTCCGGACCACCCGCCTCCGGACCACCCGCCCCGGATCACGTCCCGCCACGACCACGACCGGGGCCGGGACCGGGGCCGGAGCGGGGGCCGGGACCGGGACCGGGGCCGGAGCGGGAGCGGGGGCGGCGCGCGGTGCCCGGCCCGTCACACGACGCGCCGAAGACTCCCCGGGGTCAGTTCGGCGAGCGCGGGGTAGCCGTCGACCGCCATGATCAGGTCGACTTCGGCGAGGAGCGAGCGCAGTACGTGGACGATGCCGTCGGCGCCGCCGAGGGCGAGACCGTACGCGTACGGGCGGCCGACGGCGACGGCGGAAGCGCCCAGGGCGAGCGCCTTCACCACATCGGCGCCGCTGCGGATTCCGGAGTCGAACAGAACCGGCAGACCGTCGGCGGCCTCGACGACGGCGGGCAGCGAGTCGAGGGCGGGGAGCCCGCCGTTGGCCTGCCGGCCGCCGTGGTTGGAGCAGTAGACGCCGTCCACGCCCGCGTCCCTGGCCCGGCGCACGTCCTCGGGGTGGCAGATGCCCTTGACGATCAGCGGCAGATCGGTCAGGGAGCGCAGCCAGGGCAGGTCGCTCCAGGTGAGCGGGTTGCCGAAGATCTCGGTCCACAGGAGGATCGCGGCCCCCGGGTCCTCCTCCGGCGTGCGCTCCAGCCGGGCGCGGAAGACCGGGTCGCTGGTGTAGTTGGCCAGGCAGTGGCCGCGCAACTGGGGGAAGTTGGCGGTGGCCAGGTCGCGGGGGCGCCAGCCGGTGACCCAGCTGTCCAGGGTGACCACGATGCCCCGGTAGCCCGCCCGCTCGGCACGGTGGACGAGGCTCGCGGCGAGTTCCCGGTCCGTGGGGGTGTAGAGCTGGAAGAGGCCCGGGGTGTCCCCGAATTCGGCGGCCACCCGCTCCATCGGGTCGACGGAGAGCGTGGAGGAGATCATCGGCACGCCGGTGCGCGCGGCGGCTCGCGCGGCGGCCAGGTCGCCGTGCCCGTCCTGGGCGCAGAGGCCGATGACACCGACCGGCGCCATGAACACCGGTGAGGACAGCCGCATCCCGAACAGTTCCACGGACAGATCGCGCTCAGCGGCGCCGACGAACATCCGGGGAACGAGTCCCCAGCGCTCGAAGGCGGCCACGTTGGCCCGCTGAGTGTGCTCGTCGCCCGCGCCGCCGGCGACGTACGACCACACCGAGGAGGGCAGTGCCGACCGCGCCCCGTCCTCCAGCTCCGCGAAGCTCATCGGGAATCGCGGCACGACGCCGCTCAGCCCGTCGAGGTAGATCTCGTTCTGGTAGGAGCCGAAAGGCTGTCCCATATCCGTCCCTCTCCCCGTCCATCCGTCCCTCTCCCCGTCCATCCGTCTCTCTCCCCGTCCGCTTCCCCATCCGCTTCCCCGTCAGCGCCCGCCGTCCACCCCCAAGGACGCGCCCCGGTCCGGACGAGTTGTCCGCCGACGGTGATGTCCGCGGCGCGACCCGCGCCCCACGGCCCCGGCTCGCTGTGGTGGATATCACTCACTCTCCGGCCGGGCCGCCGAAAAGCCGCCGAAGACCCACCGCCGCGATTCGGCCATGTTCGACCGCCGCCCCGGAAGCCGCTCCCGGCACCCCCCGACACAGCCCGGCGCCCCCGGAACCGCCCGGCACAGCCCGGAACCGGCGACCCGCGCCAACAAGAGTGGCCCCGTACCGATCCGGTACGGGGCCACAGGTCTGTCCAGCACACAAAGAAGCCGGTCGAAGCGACTTTCATCGCTTCGACCGGCCTCATTGGGTCGGTTGACCGCTGTGCGCGAGGGGGGAGTTGAACCCCCACGCCCTTTCGGGCACTGGAACCTGAATCCAGCGCGTCTGCCTATTCCGCCACCCGCGCATTGGGTGTGTCCTCCGGTGGCTCCCACCTGCTGGTGTGTGCTCCTGGCGACATCGAGAAGATTAGCACGCACCCGGGGGTGCCTTCACATCCGTTTGTTTCACGACCGGCACCTGGAGCAGGGAACGGACAGCCGTCGCCCCCGCTCCTCCTGACTACCCCCGGGGTGCGGGACACTGGCGGCGGACCGCCTCTACGATCCCGTGTGAGAGGTGACACTCATCGACGGGGCAGACAAGGGGAACCAGCCGATTTCCCGACGCGTGGATACGATCAGTAAGCAGTACCAGGACGGCAACGACGGAGGAGGTGCCTTATGGGAGTCATGAAGCGTTTCGAGCAGCGTCTCGAAGGTTTGGTCAATGGCACCTTCGCGAAGGTGTTCAAGTCCGAAGTCCAGCCGGTCGAGATCGCGGGTGCCCTCCAGCGTGAGTGCGACAACAACGCGACGATCTGGAACCGGGAGCGGACCGTCGTACCCAATGACTTCATCGTGGAGCTGAGCACGCCCGACTTCGAGCGGCTCAGCCCCTACTCCGGGCAGCTCGGCGACGAGCTGTCCGGGCTGGTCCGCGACTACGCGAAGCAGCAGCGCTACACCTTCATGGGCCCGATCAAGGTCCATCTGGAGAAGGCCGAGGACCTCGACACCGGGCTCTACCGGGTGCGCAGCCGCACCCTGGCGTCGAGTTCGTCACAGGCGGGCGCGGCGCCGGCGCCCGAGCGCGGCCACGCCGGCCCCCCGCCGCCGTCCTCGCCACCGCCCGGCGCCCCCGGCGGCTACGGCTACCCGCCCAGCGCGGTGCCCCCGCTGCCGTCCTCCGCGCCCTCCCACGCGGGCGCGGGCCGACCGGCCGCGCCCGGTCCGGGAGCCATGCCGCAGGGCCAGGTGCGCCGCTGGATCGAGATCAACGGCACCCGCCACCAGATCTCCCGGGCGACACTGGTCCTGGGCCGCAGCACCGACGCCGACGTACGGATCGACGACCCGGGGGTGTCGCGCCGCCACTGCGAGATCCGGGCCGGAACGCCCTCCACGATCCAGGATCTCGGGTCCACCAACGGCATCGTGGTAGACGGACAGCACACCACCCGCGCTACGCTCCGCGACGGCTCGCGGATCGTCGTGGGCAATACCACCATCGTTTTCAGGCAAGCCGAAGGGTGAAGCGGGGGCAATGTCAGAGCTGACCCTGACGGTCATGCGGCTAGGTTTTCTGGCCGTTCTGTGGCTGTTCGTGATCGTGGCCGTACAGGTCATCCGCAGCGATCTGTTCGGAACACGCGTCACGCAGCGCGGCTCACGCCGCAACGCCGATGCCCGACCGCAGCAGCCACGCCAGACACCGGCGCCGCCTCAGCAGCGCCAGCAGCAGGGGGGCAGGCAGCGCCGGGGAGCACCCACAAAGCTGGTCGTCTCCGAGGGATCGCTCACCGGCACCACGGTGGCGCTCCAGGGGCAGACCATCACGCTGGGCCGCGCGCACGATTCGACGATCGTGCTGGACGACGACTACGCGTCCAGCCGCCATGCCAGGATCTACCCGGACCGTGACGGCCAGTGGATCGTCGAGGATCTCGGGTCCACCAACGGCACTTATCTCGACCGGACCCGGCTCACGACCCCGCAGCCGATCGCACTGGGCGCTCCGATCCGCATCGGCAAGACCGTCATCGAGCTGCGGAAGTAGTACGACAATGAGCGAGCGGAGCGAGCGAGTCGCCACGGTCCCGACAGCGGGCCGCGGCGGACTCCCGACCGGAGGGTGGGCAGTGTGGCTCGAGACCGGCTGGCACCACATTCAGCGGGCGAACCGACGGGTGAGGTGCGCATGAGTCTGTCTCTGCGTTTCGCCGCCGGATCGCACAAGGGCATGATCCGGGAGGGGAACGAGGACTCCGGCTACGCCGGCCCCCGGCTGCTGGCCATCGCCGACGGCATGGGCGGCCAGGCGGCCGGCGAGGTCGCCTCCTCCGAGGTGATCTCCACGCTCGTCCAGCTCGACGACGACGTACCGGGGTCCGACCTCCTCACCTCGCTGGGTACGGCGGTGCAGCGCGCCAACGACCAGCTACGGGTCATGGTCGAGGAGGACCCCCAGCTGGAGGGCATGGGCACCACGCTCACCGCCCTGCTCTGGACCGGCCAGCGCCTCGGCCTCGTCCATGTCGGCGACTCCCGTGCTTACTTGCTGCGCGACGGCGTGCTGACCCAGATCACCCAGGACCACACCTGGGTGCAGCGGCTGGTCGACGAGGGCCGGATCACCGAGGAAGAGGCCACCACCCACCCGCAGCGCTCCCTGCTGATGCGCGCGCTGGGCAGCGGCGACCATGTCGAACCGGACCTCTCCATCCGCGAAGTCCGCGCCGGCGACCGCTACTTGATCTGCTCCGACGGCCTGTCAGGCGTCGTCTCCCACCAGACGATGGAAGAGGCGCTCGCCAGCTACCAGGGCCCCCAGGAGACCATCCAGGCCCTCATCCAGCTCGCGCTGCGCGGTGGTGGCCCGGACAACATCACCTGCATCGTCGCCGACGTCCTGGACGTCGAGTCCAACGACACCCTGGCCGGGCAGGTCACCGACACCCCGGTCGTCGTCGGGGCCGTCGCGGAGAACCAGCTCCCGCTCAGCTCCGCCGAGAACGCCGCCGCGATGCAGACCCCGGCCGGCCGCGCGGCCGGCCTCGGCCGCGCCGTGCCGCAGCAGCACGCCGGCGGCTTCGGCCCGCCCGGCAGCGGGGACGACGCCGGCTACGGCTCCGCGCCGCAGGACGGCTCCTACGGGAGCTACGACGAAGAGGAATACATCAAGCCGCGCCCCAAGCGCGGCTGGATCAAGGGATCCCTCTACACCGTGCTCGCACTCGCCGTCATCGGCGGCGGCGTCTACGGCGGCTACCGCTGGACCCAGAACCAGTACTACGTCGGCGCCAACGGCGAACACGTCGCTCTCTACCGGGGCATCAGCCAGGATCTGGCCTGGATCTCCCTCTCGACGATCGAGAAGGACCACCCCACCATCAAACTCAAGTACCTCCCGCCCTATCAGCGCAAGCAGGTCGAGGCCACCATCGCCGAAGGCAATCTCGCCGACGGCCGAGTCAAGATCCAGGAACTCGCCACCCAGGCGTCGGCCTGCGAGAAGGACGAGAAGCGCCGCGAGACCGAGCAGAGCGCCGAAGCGGTCACCGGCCAGGGAGAAGCCGGCGGCACCACCGGTACGAGCACCTCGACCGTGACCACCGACACCAAGCCGAAAACCGCGACCCCCACTCCTGGCCCCAGCCTCTCGGAGGATGAACAGAAAGTGGTCTCGAACTGCGGGAAGCAGCAGTAGCCGGCCGTAGGGGGCCTTTCACCACCATGAGCGTTGTCACCAACACGACCACCATCGGCGCGATCGAAGCACCGAGCCGCCGCAACACCGAGCTAGCCCTGCTCGCGTTCGCCGTCATCATTCCGGTGTTCGCGTACCTGAACGTGGGGCTGGCGCTCGACGGCAAGGTGCCCGCGGGCATGGCCGGTTACGGGCTGGGCCTCGCGCTGCTCGCCGGCGTCGCGCATCTCGTGGTGCGCAAGTTCGCCCCGTACTCCGATCCGCTGCTGCTGCCGCTGGCGACCCTGCTCAACGGGCTCGGGCTGGTGCTGATCTGGCGTCTGGACCAGTCACCGCGGCTCATCGAGCGTGGCAAGGCCTTCGGCGGTTTCCAACCCGACGCGCCGAAGCAGCTGATGTACTCGGCGCTCGGCATCGCCCTTTTCGCGGCGGTACTGGTACTCCTGAAGGATCACCGCATCCTCCAGCGCTACACGTACATCTCCATGGCCGTCGGTCTGGTCCTGCTGATCCTGCCGATGTTCTTCAGCCCGGTGAACGGCGCCAGGATCTGGATCAACATCGCCGGTTTCACCATCCAGCCCGGTGAGTTCGCGAAGATCGTCATCGCGGTCTTCTTCTCCGGCTATCTGATGGTGAAACGCGACGCGCTCGCCCTCGCCAGCCGCCGCTTCATGGGCCTCTACCTGCCGCGGGGCCGCGACCTCGGACCGATCCTGGCCATCTGGGGTCTGTCGATCCTCATCCTGGTCTTCGAGACCGACCTCGGCACCTCGCTGCTCTTCTTCGGCCTCTTCGTGGTCATGCTGTACGTCGCCACCGAGCGGACCAGCTGGATCGTCTTCGGCCTGCTGATGTCGGTCGGCGGCGCCGTCGGCGTCGCCACGTTCGAGCCGCACGTCCAGGCCCGTGTCACCGCCTGGCTGGACCCCTTCTCCTGCTACGAGACGAGCGACGCCTGCAACCAGATCGGCCAGGCGCTCATGTCCTTCGGCTCCGGAGGCACTCTCGGTACAGGACTCGGCCAGGGCAACTCCGACCTGATCACCTACGCCGCGAACGCCGACTTCATCCTCACCACCGTCGGTGAGGAGTTCGGGCTGGCCGGCACGATGGCCTTCCTGATGCTCTACGCGCTGATCGTCGAGCGCGGTGTGCGCACCGCCCTCGCCGCCCGCGACCCCTTCGGCAAGCTTCTCGCCATCGGCCTCTCCGGCGCGTTCGCCATCCAGGTCTTCGTCGTCGCGGGCGGCGTCATGGGCCTCATCCCGCTGACCGGTATGACCATGCCGTTCGTCGCGTACGGCGGTTCGTCCGTCCTCGCCAACTGGGCCCTGATCGGCATCCTCATCCGTATCAGCGACACCGCGCGGCGCCCCGCCCCGGCACCTGCCCCGTCCCCCGACGCCGAGATGACCCAGGTGGTCCGACCGTGAACAAGCCGCTGCGCCGCATCGCGATCTTCTGCGGACTTCTGATCCTCGCCCTGCTCGTACGGGTCAACTGGCTCCAGTACGTCAAAGCGGACGAGCTGAACGCGAGCGAGTACAACAAGCGCGTCGACATCGAGCGCTACAAGAGCGAACGCGGCAACATCATCGTCGACGGCAAGCCCATCACCGGCTCAGCCAAGACGGACGACACGCTGTTCACGTACAAGCGCACCTACACCAACGGCCCCATGTGGGCTCCCGTCACCGGATATGCCTCGCAGGTCTTCGGCGCCAGCCAGATCGAGAACCTCGAGGACGGCGTCCTCACCGGCAACGACGACCGGCTGTTCTTCGACCGCACCCTGGGCATGTTCACGGGCGAGGAGAAGAAGGGCGGCAACGTCGTCACCACGCTCAACGGCGCCGCCCAGAAGGCCGCCTTCGAGGGGCTCGGCGACAAGAAGGGCGCCGTCGCGGCCATCGACCCGCAGACCGGGAAGATCCTCGCGCTGGCCTCCACCCCGAGCTACGACCCCAGTACCTTCGCGGGCCGCAAGAACGCGGACAGCAAGGCGTACAACGCCCTCCAGCCCAAGAGCGACCCCGACAACCCGATGCTCAACCGGGCCCTGCGGGAGACCTACCCGCCCGGCTCCACCTTCAAGGTGCTGACCGCGGCCGCCGGGCTGGAGCACGGCGTGATCAAGGACGTCGACGCGAAGACCGACTCGCCGCTCCCGTGGATCATGCCGGGCACCACCACCCCGCTGCCGAACGAGAACAACATCCCCTGCAAGGACGTCTCGCTGCGCGAGGCGCTGCGGATGTCCTGCAACTCCGTCTTCGGCAAGCTCGGCACCGACGTCGGCGCCGACAAGATGCTGGAGACCGCGAAGAAGTTCGGCTTCAACGAGGAGCAGTTCATCCCGGTCCGCGCCAACGCCTCTTTCTTCCCCGAGGACATCAACGCGTCGCAGACCGCGCTCTCCTCCATCGGCCAGTTCGACACCCGCGCCACCCCGCTCCAGATGGCCATGCTCGCCGCCGCGGTCGCCAACGACGGCAAGCTGATGAAGCCGTACATGATCGACCGGCTGGAGACGCCGGGCGTGGACGTGCTGGAGAAGACGGAGCCGGAGGAGCAGAGCCGGCCGCTCTCCCAGGAGCACGCGCAGATGCTCCAGAGCATCATGGAGACGGTCGTCGAGAAGGGCACCGGCACCAACGCCAAGATCCCCGGCGTGACGGTCGGCGGCAAGACCGGTACCGCCCAGCACGGCGAGAACAACAGCAAGAACCCGTACGCCTGGTTCATCTCGTACGCCAAGGTGAACGGGGGCTCCCCGGTGGCCGTCGCTGTCGTGGTGGAGGACTCGGGCGCCAACCGTGACGACATCTCCGGAGGCGGTCTCGCCGCCCCGATCGCGAAGTCCGTCATGCAGGCGGTCGTCGACAAGAAGTGACGCCGGTCACGGCTCATGTCCATACCTGCACATTGCGATACCGGTCGTATATCAGGTGACCGTTACGGGCCAACCGCGTACGGCGTCCCCGGTAGCGTAGGCGCGAACAGCACACCGCCGGACCACACACCGGTGCGGTCGGGACTGACGGAGAGGGCTGGAACAGTTATGGAAGAGGCGCGTCGCCTCGGCGGCCGGTACGAGCTGGGCTCGGTGCTCGGCCGTGGTGGCATGGCGGAGGTCTACCTCGCCCATGACACCCGGCTCGGCCGCTCCGTCGCCGTGAAGACCCTGCGGGCGGACCTCGCCCGTGACCCGTCGTTCCAGGCGCGGTTCCGCAGAGAGGCCCAGTCGGCTGCCTCCCTGAACCACCCGGCGATCGTCGCGGTCTACGACACCGGCGAGGACTACGTCGACGGGGTCTCCCTCCCGTACATCGTGATGGAGCACGTCGACGGCTCGACCCTCCGCGAACTGCTGCACTCCGGGCGCAGGCTGCTGCCCGAGCGCACGCTGGAGATGACGGTCGGCATCCTCCAGGCGCTGGAGTACTCGCACCGCAACGGGATCGTCCACCGCGACATCAAGCCGGCCAACGTCATGCTGACGCGCACCGGCCAGGTCAAGGTCATGGACTTCGGCATCGCCCGCGCGATGGGCGACTCCGGCATGACGATGACGCAGACCTCCGCCGTCATCGGCACCGCCCAGTACCTCTCCCCCGAGCAGGCCAAGGGCGAGCAGGTCGACGCGCGCTCCGACCTGTACTCCACCGGCTGCCTCCTCTACGAGCTGCTGACGGTCCGGCCGCCCTTCATCGGGGACTCCCCGGTCGCGGTCGCGTACCAGCACGTAAGGGAAGAGCCGCAGACGCCGAGCGTCTTCGACCCCGAGATCACGCCCGAGATGGACGCGATCGTCCTCAAGGCGCTCGTCAAGGACCCCGACTTCCGCTACCAGTCCGCCGACGAGATGCGGGCCGACATCGAGGCCTGCCTCGACGGCCAGCCCGTCGCCGCCACCGCCGCCATGGGCGCGGTCGGATACGGCGGTTACGGCGGCCAGGACCAGCAGACGGCGGCCATGCACCAGGGCAACGCGGGCGCCCCGACGTCGATGCTCCCGCCGATGAACCCGGACGACGGCGGTTACGACGGCTACGACGACCGGCAGGGCCGGCGGCGCGGCAACCAGAAGAAGTCCAACACCTCCACGATCCTGCTCGCGGTCGCGGGCATCCTGGTGCTGATCGGCGCGATCCTCATCGGCAGGGCGCTCTTCAGCGGCGACGGCAACGACCCCAACCCGGTGGACGTGCCACAGGTCGTCGGCAAGACCCTCAAAGAGGCCGAATCCATGGCCGAGAACTCGCATGTGAAGCTCGAACAGATCGACTCCAAACGCTGCGAGGTACCCAAGGGCTCCATCTGCAGCCAGATCCCGGAGACCGGCAAGATCAACGAAGGCGACACCGTTCAGGTCGTCGTCTCGGAGGGCGCGCCGCAGGTCAAGGTCCCGGACGTCACGGAGAAGCAGAAGCAGAGCGCGACGGACATCCTCGAAGGCGAGAAGTTCAAGGTCGACACCAAGGAAGAGGAGTCGGACAGCGCCACTCCGGGCACGGTGCTCAGCCAGGACCCCGAGGCCGGCAAGGAAGTCGAGACGGGCACCACCGTCACACTGACGATCGCGAAGCAGGCGAAGGTCAGCGTGCCCGACGTGACCGGCAACGCGCTGGCCGACGCCCAGTCGCAGCTGACCATCCTCGGCTTCACCGTCAACCCGACCCAGGTCGACTCGGACGAGCCGGCGGGCACCGTCATCAAGCAGAGCCCGTCGGGCAACACGAAGGCGGAAAAGGGCAGTCAGGTCTCCCTTGAGGTCTCCAACGGGCCGAAGCAGGATGAGCAGCCCGAGAAGGTGACGATCCCCAACGACGGCATCAAGTTCAGCACGGTCGGAGCCGTACGCGGCATGCTCGAAGGACTCGGCCTCCAGGTCTCCGTCCCGGAGAACACCCCTGACGGCGCACGGGTTCTCGACACCGATCCCGGCGGCGGCAGCGAGCTCAACAAGGGTGACACCGTCTCACTGAGGGTCTTCGGCAGCCAGAACGGCAACGGCGGCGACAACGGGAACGGCGGAAACGGCAACGGGGGCAACAACTCCGGCTTCATCGGCGGAACGGGCTGACCCGGGCCGGTAAGCGCACAACCAAGAAGCCCCGTCCCCCACCGTGCTCGGTGGGGGACGGGGCTTCTTCCGTTCGTCCGCCTGCCTGCCTGAACCTCAGCGCAGCTCCGGCGGCGGCGTGCGTTGCTTGTCGACCTTCTGCGTGCGGTCCAGCTCGGCCCAGACGATGTAGCGGAAGTCCGAGGTGTAGACCGGCGTGCAGGTCGTCAGGGTCAGATACCGGCCCGGCTTGGTCCTGCCCGACTCCTCCGGCACCGGCGCCAGCACGTCCACGTTGTACTTCGAGGTCTTCGGAAGCTCCTTGTAGACCTTGTAGATGTACCAGGTGTCGCGCGTCTCGAAGACGACGTAGTCGCCCGTCTTGATCTTGTGGATGTTGTGGAAGCGCGCCCCGTGGCCGTCGCGGTGCGCGGCCAGCGTGAAGTTGCCCTTCTTGTCCCAGGGGAGGGCAGACTTGACCGGGTCCGTGTAGTAGCCGGCGATCCCGTCGTTCAGCAGCGTGGTGCTGGTGCCCTTCTTGACCAGGATCTCGCTGCCGCCCAGCGCCGGGACGTGGAGGAAGCCGATGCCGTCCGCCGAGTCGAAGGTCTTGGGGCCGCCGCCGGTGCCGGTGCTGTTCTCCTGCTGGGCCCAGCCGTTGCGGACGTCGTCGCCCTGCTTGGCCGCAGCGCGGTCGGCCAGGACGTTCGTCCACCACAGCGAGTAGACGACGAAGAGACCCAGCACCACGCCCGCGGTGATGAGCAGTTCGCCGAAGACGCTGACCGCGGCCGCGACGCGGCTTCGGGGGCGACGGGCGCGGGGGGCCTCCGCCGGAGCCCGGTCCTGGGCGTGGTCCTGGGCGTGGTCCCGGTCCCGGGGCGAGCGGGGCGGTGGCGGCGCGTCGGCCTGTTCGTCGTGTTCGGTACTCGCTGCCACCGCACCCGTCCCCGTCCCTGTCGTGATTGCGGCCGGCCCCTGCGGGCGCTGTCAGCGGACGAGAGCGTCCGGCTTGCCCTCGGCGCGCGGCCGTTCGTCCACCATCTTGCCCCACACGATCATGCGGTACGTACTGGTGAATTCCGGGGTACAGGTCGTCAGCGTGATGTACCGGCCGGGCTTCGTGAAACCCGACCCCTGGGGCACGGGCTGGATGACGCTCACGTTCGACGGCGGGGTCTGCGGCAGGATGCTCGCCATGTCGTACGTGTAGTACGCGTCCTGCGTCTCGACGATGATCTTGTCGCCGGGCTTCAGCTGGTTGATGTAACGGAACGGCTCACCATGGGTGTTGCGGTGACCGGCCACCGCGAAGTTGCCCTGCTTGTCGGCGGGCATCGCCGTCTTGAGGCTGCCCTCGGCGTAGTGGCCGACCATGCCGTGGTCGAGGACCTTCCCCTTGCTGATGCCCTCCGCGATCGGAACGACCACGTCCAGCTTGGGGATGTGCATGATCGCGAAGCCCTGACCGGGCTCGAACGCGCCGGGCGTGCGGCCCTTGGTGAAGCTTTCCTGGATCTTGTTGGTCTCCTTGCCCGCGTACTGATCGGCCCGCACGTTCGTCCACCAGAGCTGATACGTGACGAACAGCAGCATCAGCACACCGAAGGTGATGAACAGCTCGCCGACCGCCCGGCTGATGATGACGGCGGGGCTCTCCTTGAGGGCACGCGCGGCGCGCCGGGCCTCCATGCGCGAGAGCGGCCTCGAAATGCGGTTGGCCGTCATGGCGGACGCCGCGTCGGACCCGGCTGTGTCTCCGGCCCCTCCACCGGCTCTTCCACCGGCGCCTTCTCCGCCCGCTCCCTCTCCAGCCGGTGCGCCCGCCCCGGGCGGCGGTCCGTCCGTACGCCTGCGGCCCCGGCCACCGCCGCCCTTGGCGGCCTTGCGGCGCTCGGCCCGGCCACCGGTCGCGGTCGCAGGGGTGTGCGCCTCGGGTGCGGTCGGGCCGGCCTGGTCGGGCAGCTCCACGATGGGCAGAGGGGCCGTCTGTCCGGCCACGAGAGCCGATGAGCCCCCGGACCACCCCTCCTGCGGCCCCGGCCCGCTCCGAGGCCCCTGAGCGGCCGCGGGCGGCGGCGGGGGCGGCGGGGGCGGCGGGGTCCTGGAGCCGGACGGGCCGGACCGACCGCGCGGGGCGGGCGGCGGCTGGAAGGTCTGGGTGGCCTCCGCCACGTACTGGCCGTAGTACTCGCCGGGTTGGGCGGGGTGCGCGGGCTGGGCCGGAGGTACGGGCCGAGCCGCCCCGACCGCCGGCATGGGCTGAGTCGGCGGCATCGGCTGAGCCGGAGGCAGAGGCTGGGACGCCGGTACGGCGTGCGCAGGGGGTACGGGTTGCGCGGGGGGTACGGGTTGCGCGGGGGGTACGGGTTGCGCGGGGGGTACGGGGTGCGCGGGCGGCCCCTGCGGGACGCCTTGCGGAACCCCCGGCGGCGCCTCCTGCCGCGGCCCCCGGTGCCGCCCGGGTCTGCGCGCCGGCATCGGCTGGTCCAACGGCGGCTGCGCCGAGGGCCGTTGCCCCGGCAGCGGATCGTTCAGCGGGTCGGCCAACCCGTCCACCGCCGACTCGAACGCGCCGTCGTCCTCGTACCCGCCCTGTCCGTACGAAGCCCCGTGACCCGCGTCGTGTTCGGGGCGGAGTGCGGTCACGCGAGCGCCTTGCCCACCACCGGCGCCAGGCCCGCCGAGCGGGCCACCGCGCCGGGATCGCCGCACTGCGCCAGCCAGTTGGCCAGCATCAGGTGCCCGTGCTCGGTCAGGACCGACTCCGGGTGGAACTGCACGCCCTCGACGGGCAGTTCACGGTGGCGTACGCCCATGATGATGCCGTCCGCCGTCCGCGCCGTGACCTCCAGCTCGGCCGGCAGCTCCGCGGGCTCCGCCGCCAGCGAGTGGTAGCGGGTCGCGGTGAACGGCGAGGGGAGTCCGGCGAAGACGCCCTTGCCCTCGTGCGTGACCGGCGACGTCTTGCCGTGCAGCAGCTCGGGGGCGCGGCCGACGACGCCTCCGTACGCCACGGCCATCGACTGCATGCCGAGGCAGACACCGAAGACGGGCAGGCCGATCGCGGCGCAGTGGCGCACCATGTCGACGCAGACACCGGCCTGTTCGGGGGTGCCGGGGCCGGGGGAGAGCAGCACGCCGTCGAAGCCGTCCTCGGCGTGCGCGGTGGCCACCTCGTCGTTCCGTACCACCTCGCACTCGGCGCCGAGCTGGTAGAGGTACTGGACGAGGTTGAAGACGAAGCTGTCGTAGTTGTCGACGACGAGGATCCGGGCACTCACCGGGCGGCCCCCGCTCCGTCGACCGTCACGTCGTTGAACGGCAGCAGCGGCTCCGCCCACGGGAAGACGTACTGGAACAGCACGTAGACGACAGCCAGCGCCAATACGAGCGAGAACGCCGCCCGCAGCCATACGTTGCCCGGCAGATGCCGCCAGATCCAGCCGTACATGCGGTCCCTTCCGTCCGGTACCGCGCCCGGCGGTACCGCACCAGACTAAAGGCCCGCACCGGCGCGTGGGCGGTGCATGGGGCAGCTGCACGGACGTTCGGGACTTGCTCTTCGTCACAGGCGCCACAGGGGTCCCGCGGCCGACGGGTCGGCGGCCCGCCGTCGGAACGGCTATCCGGCGGGCTCCGCGTAGTGCAGATCGACGGTGCCCGAGTAGCCGGGGAGCGTCTCCTTGCCCAGCTCATCGACCTTCCAGCCGAGTCCGTACGCCTTGACGTACAGCTGGTAGTTCTGGATCGCCGGGGAATCGTCGAGGGCCTTGCGCAGCCTGCCCTGGTCACCGACGGCGGTGATCTTGTACGGCGGGGAGTAGACGCGGCCCTGGAGGATCAGCGTGTTTCCCACGCACCGCACGGCGCTGGTGGAGATCAGCCGCTGGTCCATGACGCGGATGCCCTCGGCGCCGCCCTGCCACAGGGCGTTGACGACGGCCTGGAGGTCCTGCTGGTGGATCACCAGGTCATTGGGTTGCGGATCGGGGTAGCCGGGGTTCGCGGTGGCGTTCTGCGGGGCGTCGTCCAGGGTGACGGTGAGGGCCTTGCCGGTGAGCTGCTTGGTGCCCGCTGAGGTCTCCAGCGCCCGCAGCCGGGCCTCCTCGGCGGCGGTCGAGCCGTGGTCGCGGGCGACGAGGGCGTCGATCCTGCTCCGTACGGCGGCGGTGGAGTCGCCCAGTTCGGCGTTCTTGCGGTCCCGCTCGTGGATCAGGTCGGAGAGCTTCAGCAGCGAGGCGTCCGTGCGGATATTGGTGCCTTTGGCGGTATTGAAGCTGGTCACGAAGATGAGACCGGCGAGCGCGAAGACAGCGGCGGTGAGCAGCCGGACGGGTCGCCGGACCCGCCGGAGGACCGGGCCTGGGTTCGAGTCGGCGGAATTGCTCAACGTATCCTTATCTCCTTAAGGCGCCGCGGAAGCACTACGCTAACGGACGCCCGACGGCGGCGGTGATCCCCCTGCTCCCCGCCTTCGGTCACCGCCCTTGACAGTTCCCTGCGCGGTAACGCAGCGCATCGACAGGAGAGTCCCTCGTGCCGAAGTCACGTATCCGCAAGAAGGCCGACTTCACGCCGCCCCCGGCGGCGAAGCAGGCGACCGCCATAAGGCTGACCAACAGGAGCTGGGTGGCCCCGGTCATGCTGGCGCTGTTCCTGATCGGGCTGGCCTGGATCGTCATCTTTTATGTGACCGACGGCGATCTGCCGGTGCAGAGCTTCGGGAACTGGAACATCGTGGTCGGGTTCGGCTTCATCGCCGCCGGTTTCGGTGTCTCCACCCAGTGGAAGTAGCCGGTCCCCTTCCGGGCCGTCAAGCTCTCCCCTGACTTGTCCACACGGTTATCCACAAGCAGGGGAAAAGGTCAGAAGATCTGTGGATAACTCCACGGGATGTTGACGCCGGTGTGACTGGGTCGCCCATCCTGATGACGCGCTCGCCCCTTGTCCCTGCTGGTCAGTCCGGCACCGAGGACAAGGGGCGCGCCCGTTCCCCACAGGATGCACAAGATCCGCCACAGTCTGTGGACAACTTTTCCCCGACTCGCTCGTTCGCGCGTCGCGCGCCCGCCCGGAGAGAAGTCGGAGAGAAGTCCGGAGAGACTGGGAGAGGACGCGTCAGGTGATCGCCGCGGTCCTGGCCACGACCACGATCACCGTCGCGAGCAGCACCAGACCGCAGGCGCCGTACTGCACCAGGGACCGCCGCTCGCGGGGCGCGTGCACCATGGCGATGGCGATGACAGTACCGCCGATGAGCCCGCCCACATGGGCCTGCCAGGCGATGCCGGGCCAGGCGAAGGTGAAGACCAGGTTCAGCGCGAGCAGGATCAGGACCGGCCGCATGTCGTAGTTGAGCCGGCGCATCAGTACGGCGGTGGCGCCGAGCAGCCCGAAGATCGCGCCGGACGCACCGAGCGAGGGCTGGTTCGGCGCGGAGAGAAGATAGGTCAGGGCGCTGCCCGCCAGTCCGGAGACCAGGTAGAGCGCCAGATAGCGGGCGCGGCCGAGCGCCGCCTCCAGCGGTCCGCCGAGCCACCACAGACTGAGCATGTTGAAGGCGAAGTGCATCATCGCCTGGTGCAGGAACATCGCGGTGAAGAGCCGGTACCACTGGCCTTCGGCGACGCCGGCCAGCGGTTCGAACATGGCGTACTGGACACGCCCGATGAGGTCGAGATCCTCGACGAGCCGGTCGCCCACCGCGAGGACGGCGATGAAGACCGCCGCGTTGATGCCCAGCAGGATCTTCGTGACCAGCCGGGGGTCGGCCGCGATCGAGCCGCCCGCGAGGGTGCGCGGCTGGTTGGCCGCCGGCCCGTGTCCCGTACCGGAGCCCTGCCTGACGCAGTCGGGGCACTGGAACCCGACGGAGGCACTGATCATGCACTCGGGACAAATAGGGCGCTCGCAGCGCGTGCAGCTTATGCCGGTCTCCGTGCCCGGGTGCCGGTAGCAGCTGGGCGCGGACTGGTTGACGGCGGGCTGCTGGTCCTGGCCTCCGTGGCCGCCTGGCGGGTGGTCCATCGGTCCCCTCGGTCTTCGTAGCGGCGGACGGTACGCGGCCGGGCACAGCGCACCGCCCCGCCCACCCGGTATGTAACCACTACGGACGGGCAGGGCGGGAAGGTTCCCGGAACCCCGGGAACCCTACGGTCTGTGCGGTGTCGGCACTTCGTCAGCGGGTCTCGACGGCGACGGACTCGATCACGACGTCCTGCACCGGGCGGTCGGTGCGCGGGTTGGTCTGCGTGGCGCCGATGGCGTCCACGACCTTCTTGCCGGCCTCGCTGCTGACCTCGCCGAAGATGGTGTGCTTGCCGGTGAGCCAGGCGGTCGGCGCCAGGGTGATGAAGAACTGCGAGCCGTTGGTGCCGGGGCCGGAGTTGGCCATGGCCAGCAGGTACGGCTTGGTGAAGGCCAGCTCGGGGTGGAACTCGTCCGCGAACTTGTACCCCGGGCCGCCGGTGCCGTTGCCCAGCGGGTCGCCGCCCTGGATCATGAAGTCGCCGATGACACGGTGGAAGACGGTCCCGTCGTACAGCCGGTCCTGGGACTTCTGCCCGGTCTCCGGGTTGACCCACTCGCGCTCACCCTGGGAGAGCTCGACGAAGTTCCTGACCGTCTTCGGCGCGTGGTTCGGCAGGAGCCGGATCTCGATGTCGCCGTGGTTGGTCTTGAGGGTGGCGTAAAGCTGCTCGGCCACGATGTGCCTTCCGTGAGTCTTCGCTGACTCTCACGATCCTCGCACGGAAGGGGTACGGACCGGGAACAGAAGCCGCGGACGGTACGAAAGGGCAGCCGTGAGCGGCGGCGCGGGGCGTTGCCCACGTCGCGTCGCGTGACCCTCGGTCATGACCCGGATGCGCGTAATGCATGCCGGAGCGGTCCGTGCCATGCATGATTTCGAAAAGGGTGGATAGGCGAAATACGGAACGCCACCGAGGAGGATGATCCTGTGACCCGCATGGACAGCGTGCGCGCCGCTACCGGTTCGGCGAAGGAAAGCGTGCAGCACGCCGCGGAAGCGGTGGCACCTTACGCCGGTACGGCCAAGGAACAGGCCGCTCTGGCCAAGGAACAGGCCGCTGTATACGCCCGCGAGGCGCGCAAGCAGCTCGCCCCGACCGTGTCGAAGGCCGCGCAGCAGGCGCGTAAACAAGCACGTAAGCAGTACGGCGCCCATGTGGCGCCCCGAGTACCCCCGAAGTTCGATGAGGCCGCTCACCGCGGTGTGCACCATGCTCGCAAGGCCGCCCGTCAGGCGGCCGACTACACGGTGCCCCGGGTCGAGCAGGCGGTGGCCACGGCACAGCCGGTCGCCGAGCAGGCGGCGGCACGTTCCGCGGCGGCTCTGGCCGCGCTGCGCGGACAGGTCACGACGAAGGAGATCCAGAAGCTGGTGAGGAAGCACGAGCGGCGGGCCAGGGCCGGCCGGCTGGTCAAGGGCCTGGCGGTCCTCGGTGTAGTGGCCGGTGGGGCTTTCGCCGCCTGGAAGTGGTGGGACAAGCAGGCCAATCCGGACTGGCTGGTGGAGCCGCCGGCCGCTACCGAGGTCTCGGAGCGGGCTCCGCTGACGTCCGTGGACGGCAGCCATGTGGTCCACTCCGCAGATCCGCTCGATCCACTCGATCCCGAGGTCGAGGCCAAGCAGGCCGAGGCAGAGGCCGAGGCGGCGGAGCGGGACCGGAATCGGGACGACCGTCCCTGATCACTGAACGGGTCGCGGGAGAACGGGTCACGGTCGCGGGAGAACGGGTCACGGGAGGACGTTCTGCTGTGACCGGGGATTCTGGTGTGACCGGGGATTCTGGTGTGACCGGGGCTGGTGCTGGTGCTGGTGATGTGGCTGGTGCTGTGGCTGGTACTGGTGCCCCGGTGGCGGCTGCTGCGGTTGTGACCGCTGCGGCTGCTACTGCGGCTGCCGGATTCGACGGGCGCCGGGAGACCGCGGGTTTCCCGGCGCCTCACGCTGCGACGAGCGCCGCGTCGGCCGCGTACGTGCTCGTCCGTGCCGCGGCGGCGTCGGTCTCGCTCGGCAGAACGGCGGGCAGATGACGGACCGACGGTGACGAACCGTGCGCCTCGGCGCGGATGCGCTGCTTGATCGTGGGCGGCAGCGACCGGTCACGCGGCAGCGCCCTCGGCACCACCGCCCTTCTGGCCGTACCGGCCTCGGCGGCGTGGTGCGACGCGGCGGCGGGTGCCGGCGCGGGCTGGTCGGCCGGCTGCTGCACGGCGGTGCCGGCGGCGGCGGCCGGGGCGGTGAGCCCCAGGGAGGCGAGCATCGCGAAGAAGGCGGTGATGAGGACGGTCCACAGTGTCTTGACCTTGTTGGCGGCCATGACCCCTCGCTTTCGTTTCGTTTCGGTTCGGTGTGGTTCGGTGTGGTGCGGATCTCGGTCGAGTTCGGTCGGTTCTCGATCGCGCTGTCGAGTTGCGCGATCTACATACCTTCCTCATGATGTGGACGCACCCCGGGAATCCAGGGAGCGACGCCGCCCGTACGCAGTTCTTCGGATGAACACCACTCGTACGGTCCAACCGGCACTCGCGCGCTTCCCGCACAGCCCTTCCACCGACCGGTGCCCGCCGCCCGATCCGCCGCCCATCCGCCGCTCGATCCGCCGCCCGACAGGCCCACCGCGCCGGGGCTATGACAGCGTGTCAGCGACCACGGACGCCGCTTCCGCGATCAGCTTGTTGTCGTACTCGGCATCTTTCTCGGTCCGGTTCGACAGGATCGCCATGACCAGGGGAGCGCCGTCGGAGGGCCACACCACGGCGATGTCGTTGCGGGTGCCGTAGGTGCCGCCGGCCCCGGTCTTGTCGCCGACCACCCAGTCCTTGGGCATCCCGGCCCTGATCAGCTCGTCGCCGGTGGTGTTGGTCCGCAGCCACTTCGTCAGCTGCGCGCGCTCCCCCGCGCCGAGGGCGTCCCCGAGCACGAACGCGCGCAGGTCGGCGGCGAGCGCCTTCGGGGTGCTGGTGTCACGCGTCTGACCCGGGACCCATTCGTTCAGCCCCGGCTCGCGGCGCTCCATCCGGGTGACGTCGTCGCCCAGCTTCTTGAGTACGGCGTTGAGGCCCTTGGGCCCGCCGATGTGATCGAGCATCAGGTTGGCCGCCGTGTTGTCGCTGAAGCGGACGGCGGCGTCACAGAGTTCACGCAGCGTCATGCCGGTCGCGACGTGCTTCTCGGTCACGGGTGAGTTGCTGACGAGGTCGCTCTCGGAGTACGTGACGACCTTCTCCATCCCGTCGGGCGCGTGCTTCCGCAGTACGGCACCGGCGGCGAGGGCCTTGAACGTGGAGGCGAAGGCGAAGCGCTCGCCGTCGTTGTACGCGACCTCCTCGCCGGTCCCGGTGTCGACCGCGTACACCCCCAGCCGCGCGTCGAACTTGCTCTCAAGTCCCTTGAAGGCGTCGGCGTACGGCTGAGTGACCGTAGCCGTGGCAGAGGCCGTCGCTCTCGCGGACGGCGTGGCCGCGGACGCGTCCCCGGCCACGCCGTCCTGTCCGCAGGCCGTGAGCGGTACGAGGACGAGCATGCCGAACGCCCCGATAAGGGCGCGCCGGGCACGGGCGTACTGAATGGGCATGGACGTGGACATGAGCACGGGCATGGGCATGAATGCTGACCTCCTGGCCGACCCCGTCGCGCGGAGCGCACGGGAACGCGCGAAGCGCACGGGAAAAGGGGCGACCGGGCCCAGCCGGGGCACGGTCGCGGTTGCCACCTCCACCTCACCCTCCGGCGGCCATGCGGTCCAATACGCTTGTGCGTCCCTTCATGACGAAAATGCATACGAACGCATACGGTGGGGCCATGGATCTGGTGGGAGCGTGCCGGGCGTTCGTCAGCGTGAGCGAGCGCGGCAGTTTCACCGTCGGGGCGGCCGCCGCGCGGATGTCCCAGCCGGTGGCGAGCCGGCGCGTCGCCGCGCTGGAGGAACACCTCGGAGAGCAGTTGTTCGAGCGCACCTCGCGACGGGCGACCCTCACCCCGTTCGGCCGGGACATGCTGTCGGCGGCGCGAGCGCTCGTACGGGCGGCCGAGGTGCTCCACCACGAGGCGGAGGCAGCCCGGCGCAAGCCCTGGCGGCTCGCGGTGCCCGGCATCTGCCCGCCGGCCGGCCTCGCCCGCCTCGTCGCCGACGGGCGCGGACGGGGCATCATGCTGGAGCTGCGCGTCGCGCCCCCGGCGGAGCGGGCCGAGCTGCTCCACACCCAGCAGGTGCGCGCCGCGCTGCTCGCCGTACCGCCCGACGAGGCCGCCTGGTCGCTCCCGCTCGGGCTGGCGGGCGCCGACGACCCCGGCGTGAACCGCGTCTACGTCGAGACGCTGCGCCTGGGGCGCGCCTCCCCCGGACCGGCCCGCCGCGTCTGGATCCAGCCGGAGGACGACGTACCGCACATCCGCGACCCGCTGACGCGGCTGCGCGACGCGGTGGGGCTGCGGCCCGCCCAGCTCGTCGTCGCACCCGACCTGACGTCCGCGGCGGCGGAGGTCCTCTGCTCGCGCGACGTGCTGCTGTGCTCACCGGCGCAGGCGGCGGAACTCGGCCTGCACTGGCGTCCCGTCGGCGAGAGCGCGCTCAGCCGGGGGTTCGCCCTCGCCTCGGCCGCCACCGGCGACCCGGAGCGCGTACGGGCGCGGCTGGGCGACGCGATCGCCCGCTGCCTGGGAACGGAAGCGGCGGCGCCGACGTATACACGTACGGGCGCGGGAACCGATACGGGCACGGGCACAGGCACGGGGCCGAACAGCGGCAGAGACAGCGGCAGCGGCAGCCACAGCAGCAGAGACAGAACCGGCGGCCGCACCGAGCGCGAGGCGACTTCATGAGCACCGAGGCGATGCTGCGCCGCCTGCGCCAGGAGCTGCTCGACGGCGGCCTCCACGGCTGCCTCCTCGTCCGCGATCTGCGCACCGGCCAGGAGCTGGGCATCGAGCCGGACACCCAGCTCCCCACCGCTTCCCTGGTCAAGATCCCCCTCGCGCTGGCGACGCTGGAGCGCATCCGGCGCGGCGAACTGGACGGGGCGACCGCGCTCGACGTACGGCCCGGCCGGATCACCACACCGGGACCCACCGGGCTGAGCCGGTTCCGCCACCCGGCCCGGATCGCGATCGACGACCTGCTCTATCTGAGCACCTGTGTGAGCGACGGGACGGCCGCCGACGCGCTGTTCGAACTCACCCCGCCCGCCGAGGTCGCCGGCATCCTGCACCGGTTCGGCCTGCACGGCATCTCCGTACGGCACGACACGCGCGGACTGAGCGACACCCCGGCGGAACGATTCGACGCCGCCCAGGCACATCTGGCCCACGCGCTCGCCATAGACGCCGGCACCCAGGGCCACGGCCACCGGCTGCCGCAGCTCGACGTGGCCCGCGCCAACTCCGGCAGCGCCCGTGCCTACGTCGACCTGCTCCAGGCCCTGTGGACGCCGACCACCATCCATCCGGACGTGGCCGACCGGGTGCGCGGGCTCATGTCGCACAACGTGCTGCGCCACCGCCTCGCCCCCGACTTCAGCTCCGACGCCACCACGTGGTCGTCCAAGACCGGCACGCTCCTCAACCTCCGCCACGAGATCGGCGTGGTCGAACACGCGGACGGCAGCGCCTTCGCCGTCGCCGTCCTCACCGAGTCCCTGGTCCCCGCGAACGCCCAGCCGGGCGCGGACGCCCTCATGGCGCAGGCCGCCCGGACGCTGCGCGACCACCTGCGCCAGCTGTAGCGCCTGCCGATGCCGGACCCAGCACCGGTGCCGGACCCAGCACCGGCGCCAGCGCCGGCGAAGACGAAGAGGCGCAGCAGCAGGAATCGTCCGGCTCCGGCGAGCCCGGAGGCGGCGAGGTAGACGGCCTGCTCGGAGAGCGCCCCGGCCGAGGGCCGCAGCAGGTGCAGGACGAGCATCGCCGCGCAGGTCACCGCGTAGGCGGCCGAGGCCGATCCCGCCGACTGGAGGTGCCGGCGCCATCCGGGACGCCCGCCGGCGCCGAAGGTGAAGCGGGCGTGCAGCTCCGTGCCGAGAACGGTGGAGGCGACGGTGATCAGCGCGTTCGCCACCGCCCAGGGCATCGCCCCGGCCAGCAGCGCCACGGCCGCGCCGGAGGCCACGCCGACCCCGCCGCCGCAGAGGACGAACCGGGTGAAGGAGGCCAGCGGACCGGGGCGCGGGCCCGCCGTACCGCCGTCCGTACGGTCCGTACCGCGCTCCGGGAGCCGCTGCGTGCCGCGCTCCGGGAGCCGCTCCGCGCGGCGCGCTTCGTACGCCGTCTCCGGCCCGGGCAGGAGCAGCGACTTCATGACGGTTCCTTACGAAGAGGGGCGGCAAACCTCTGGGATCAGCCGGGTCCAACGATCCCCGCGTCCCCCCTCCGTCACGAGGATGCGCGCTCCCGGACGGTGGTGTAGCGGGCTACACCACCGTCCGGGAGCGTGCTCTCTCGTGCCGTCCGGCCCGCGCCGGGATCGTGGAAGGCGAAAGGTTCACCGCTCCCCTTCGTAAGGAAACGTCATGAAGTCGCTGCTCTCCTCCAAGCCGGTCCTCTGGTTCCTCTTCCTGTTCAACCTGGTCGTCGCCGCGGTCGCGCCCTTCGTCGTCGACGGCGCGCAGGGCGTGGCGACGAGCGTCGGCATGGGCGTCGTCTCGCTCGGGGCGGGCGTCAGCCTGCTGCGGGGCAGCGACCGGCGGAACGGTCGGCCGAGCGGTCGGCAGAGCACTCAGCAGAGCGGTCAGCGGCAGTCAGCCTGACGTTCCCGCCGCCGTACCCTGCCGCCGTATCCCCTGACCGGTGAGTCGGCGCGGCCCCCGAACCGCGACACCTCCGAAACAGACCCTGGAGACCTCTCCCCGTGGCGACCTTCCTCTATCGGCTGGGCCGGATCGCCCTCCAGCAACGCCGGTACATAACCCTGCTGTCGGTGGCCGTCCTGGCAGTCGTGGGTCTCTCCGCCGTCCAGGCTCCCGCCGCCCCCGACGACTCGAACTCCATGCCGGGGAGCGAGTCCCAGAAGGCGTTCGACCTGGTGGAGCGGTGCTTCCCGGGTGCCGACGCCGACGGAGCGACCGCCCGCATCGTGTTCGTCGCCCCGGACGGCCAGAAGATCACCGCCGTCGGCGAACCGGGCGGCCGTTGACACGCTCGTGGCCGAGGCGGCCGACGGGACGCAGGTCGCCGACGCGGAGTTCGAGGTCACCGGCACCACCGCGACGGACCACGAACCGGCCCGCGTCTGCCCCCCGGACCGGATCCCTCCTGGCCAAGGACTCCCTGGACGGGGCCTCCTGGACCGGACCTCCGGACCTCCGGACCCCGGCCCCCAAGACCGGGGCCGCGGAACGTCATCGGACTCAACTGACCAGGATCGGACCGGCCGTGGCGGTGCACTTGGTCTGGTCGTCGGCCACGGTCGCGCAGCCGTTGCCCGGGGTGGCCGTGTACCCGGCCGGGGTGAAGATGATGACGTTGCTGTTCAACCCCCATGCCCCCGGCGGCACGTTGACCCTGCCGACGGTCTCGGCGATCGTGCCGGTGATGTCGTACGTACTGCCCGGGTAGTAGGCGAGGTCGCTGCCCCACACGTACGAGGCGCTGACCCCGTACATGCGCACGACGACACCGCATACGACGACCGACCGCCAGGAGAGCTGATGAGGCTGGGTGGGAGGGTGTCCGAGGCCGTTGGGCGTCGTGACCTCGCAGGTGTACACCCCGCCGCTGACGTTGTTGGTGAAAGTGACGATCGCGTTGGCGTTGTCCTCGGCCACGGCCGCTTCGGCCGCCTGGGCCGAGCCGGAACCGATCACGAGAGATGAAGCGGCGACACCGAGCGCCACGATGGCTGTGCCGATTTTGCGCTGGAGCGTGTGGGGGAACACGGACGTACCGACCCTTCGCATGGGGCACGAAATCAAACGGACAGAATTCCGATGGTTCGACCACCCGTGCCGGTGGCCAGCAAATCGTGGCTTCCCGGCGGAAGGTTCGTCAATACTTTGAACGTTCCAATTTTAACGCTCCAAACATCCCTTATCGATGGATAAATAATCCCTCACCAGTAATTTCCGGATACACAAAACATTGCGACGACAAACACCCCGGCGGATGCGATGGCGCGTTTCAGACCTAGGTCGCCGCGCAACACAAACGTAATATGGGAGCGCTCCCATACCGGAACCCGGGCTCTACCGCGACGGCTCCGCGGGCAACTTCCAGGCGGTCATCCCGAACGGTCAGCTGTTGCAGCGGCGGCCGGACCGAGAGCGGCCGCTACAACTCGCTGGACACGCCCGGCGCGTGGAAGACCACGGATGTCACCAAGGACTTCACGGTGAAGCTGTAAGACCAGGCCAGCCACGGCGCGGACTACTTCCTCGTCTACGTCACCCGGCAGGGCTTCGGCCCCGCCACGCAGGCGCCGACCTGGAACGATCTGCAACTGGTCAAGCAGACCGGCCAGTACGGGCCGAGCCAGAACTACGAGATCCCCGTCACCACCAGCGGCTACAGCGGCCGGCACGTCGTCTACACGATCCGGCAGGCCTCGCACATGGACCAGACGTACTTCCTGTGCAGTGACGTGAACTTCACCTGAGCGTCCCCCGCTTCGGGATCGTCACCGCCCCCGGGCCGCACGCGCCACCACCGCGCGTGCGGCCCGGTCACCGGGCCCTTGGTTCTGCTTTCATCCCGCCGAGCCCTGCTCAAGCCGGTTCGATCCGCCGATGCCAGCTCGTGCCGATCCCGATATATCGGGCGATCGGGTACAGATCGTGCCTTTTTTCTGGTGACTGTTTAGAATCTGACCATGATCGCTGAACTGCAGTGTGTGGTGCTGGACTGCTCCGATCCGATGCGACTTGCCGAATTCTACCGGTCGCTGCTCGGCGGGACCGTCAATCAGCAGGACCAGCGCTGGAGTCTGGACGATGCCTGGGCAACGCTGCACCTGCCGTCCGGTCTCGTGCTGGCCTTCCAGGGGGCGCCGGACTACCAGCCCCCGCAGTGGCCGAACCCGGAGCGGCCCCAGCAATTCCATCTGGACTTCGGTGTGCCGAACCTTGACCGAGCCCAGGAGAAGGTGCTGGCCTGGGGAGCGGTGGTGCTCGACGACGGCCATGAGGGGCGGAGCTGGCGCATCTACGCGGATCCGGCAGGCCACCCTTTCTGCCTGCTCCAGCACTGAGAGCACGTCGCCACCCGCGTTGACCGCGCAGCGGACCACGGCAGCACGTTCAGCGCGAAGATCCCGCTGTCCAGGTCCCGCCTTCGAGGAGGCTTTCCGACATCGTGCGGGCTCTCATCAGGCGTGGGCGGACGCTATCTCGGCCGTCACCTTCTTCCGGTCGACCTTTCCATTGGCGTTGAGCGGGAGTTCCTCGTAGACCGTGACCCCGCGCGGCACCATGTACGCGGGTAGCCTCATTCGCAACGCGTCCAGCAGCCCTTCCGGGTCAGGTACGGATCCGGCGCAGACCGCCTCCAGTTCGCAGCCTGCCTGCCCCGAGTCGAGGGCCACCACCAAGGCTTCGACCACCCCTCGCTGTTCGCGCAGGACTGCCTCGATCTCGCCGGGTTCCACCCGGTAGCCGTGCACCTTGACCTGGTGGTCCAGCCGTCCCAAGTGGACGAGCTGACCGTCTGCCCACATCACCCGGTCCCCCGTCCGGTACCAGTGCTCGTCGAGGGTCGGCTCCCCCTTCCCTTCGCGACCTGTGACGTCGGCCGTGAATCGGCCCACGTTGTCAGCCGGGTCCAGATATCCGGGGAAGCGCTGCGATCCCCGCACGCACAGTTCACCGTCCCGTACCCCGAACTCCATACCTGGATAGGGCGTACCGATCGGCACGGTCCCATTGGCGGGCCGGGGCCAGTCGGTGGGGTCACGCGGCAGCCGGTACTGGCTGCAGCTGATGGTGAGTTCGGTGGGCCCGTACAGGTTCTCGATCTCACTGCCGGGGGCCGCCGCCCGCCATGCCTCGGCCTGTTGCAGAGTCAGCGGCTCGCCGCAGAACAGGCTCCAGCGCAGCGCGGGCAGGCTGTCGGGTGCGAGGCTGCGCAGCCTCTGCGCGTACGACACCAGCGACGGGACCGAGAACCAGTGGGTCAGCTTCCGCTCGACAGCGAAGCGCACGGGCGCGTGAAGCTCCCCTCGGGTCGGCACGACGAGGGCCGCTCCGCTTCCCCAAGCCCCGAACATGTCGAAGACCGACAGATCAAAGGTGAGTTCGAAGAACTGCGACATCCGGCAGCCAGGTCCCAGTTCATAGCGCGGCACGATGTGCGACAGGTACGCGGAGACGTTGCGGTGACGGATCGGCACCCCCTTGGGCACGCCCGTCGAGCCGGACGTGAACAGGATGTACGCCGTGGAGTCCGGCTTCGCCGGGCAGGGCGGCAACACGGGCCGCGGGCCGGCCGACTTCCGTGTCAGGACCGTCGCGGGGACGGGCCCCGTCCAGATCGTGGCGTCCTCGGTGAGGACCAGGTCCAGTTCACCAGCGGCCGCGACAGCCGCATTGCGAGCAGCGGGGAAGCCGGGTCCCAGCGGGACCACCGTCGCGCCCAGCCGCTGCACGCCGAGATAGCCGGCGTAGGCGAGGACGCCACGCTCGGCCAGCAGGCCGACGCGGCGCGGGACGTCTCCGTGACAGGCGAGAATCGCGGCCGCCACCCGGTCGGCGAGCGCGGCCAGCTGCCGGTAGGTGAGGCGTTCCTCGCCCACCTCCAGGGCGAGCCGGTCGCCGTATCGCTCCACGCTCGCGGCGAACCACTCGTACAGGGTCCGTTCCATCGTCAGCCTCCGTCCGGGACGCCGGTGCCGGGCAAGGCACTTTCGGCCGAGATGAGTTGAGTCAGAGCCCGGGCCGCAAGACCGGGCCGAGGTCGCCCGCGCTCCGCCGACTGGGCCGCGAAACGCAAGGCACGGGGCAGTTCGGCCCATGCGGCGGAAGCGGCCCGGTGTGGTGTGTGGGCGCTACCCTCCGCGCCCGCGCAGGCCAGCGCGTAGGCATGGTGCCGGGCGGCCGCCCAGAGATCCTCGGAGAAACGCCCGACGGCGTCCGGGTGCGCGGCCATGACCGCACGGATATGGGTGAGCGACCGTGCCGTCTCGTGGATCCACTGGCCCGGACCTGGTTCGGGACCGGAGTCGCCCATCGCCACAGGCACGCGCGCCAACCACCGGTACGGGCCAATGGACGGCAGCGGCACCTCGCTGCCGAGTGCCAGCCTGTCCCGACGGACGACCTCGACCGGAGAGTCCACCGCGAGCGCGAGCGCACCGGCCAGTTCGGCGTCGTCCAGTCGGCCCAGATGGGGCCGATGCTCGCCGTACGGAGTGAGCGCCGTGAAATGGTCGGCCACCAGCCAGCGGCCCGCCCGGCAGCCGTGGATCAGTACCCAGTGCGGGGCATCCGCACGGCCGTATGCCGGGGACCAGGGCAGCCGGGCAGTGCCCGCGACAGCGAGCACCCGGCCATCCCGGTCCAGAGCGTCCCGCAGTCCCGCCCGGGCACCGGACCAGTCGGCCGCGCCCCGGTAGGCGAGTTCGCGGTTGTCGGCGGTCCGGTCCACTCGGGCGTGGTGCGAGAAAGCCAGTTCGCCCGGGGGCAGATCGGTGCGTACCGCGAGCCGGACCGACCGGGCCAGGCGGCGCCCCGCTTCGGGGACATCAGCCGTCAGGTAGCTCAGCAGGTTCGTGGTGTAGCAGCTGACATCGGGAGGTGCCACAGGGAGCAGTCCCTGGTCGTCCCGCAACGTCATACCGCCTCCCCATAGGTGCCCGTGCCGGAGAAGGCACAGCTCAGCGGAGTGCCGCTGAGAGTACGCAGGCTGATCCACCGGTAGTCGCCCCATCGACCACGCGCGGCGGCAGGCTCGATGTCGATGGCCCACGGTCGACCGGACAGTCCGGTGCCCTCCGCCTTTACACAGGCCTCCTGGACGGTCCACACCCACGCGAGCTCGGTGGCCCGCGCGCTCTCGGGCAAGGCGGCCACTTCCGGGGCACGCCCGCGCAGGCAGCGGCGCAGCAGTCCGTCGGACACGGTGTCAGGGGGGATCTGGACGTCGACACCGACCTGCCGGTGGGGGGCGACCGCGACAGCCAGGGCCTCCCCGTCGTGAGAAATGCTGATGCCCGTGCCGGGGTGGCCATCGAGGACCGGCCGGCCGTTCCTGTCATTGCGTACGGCCGCCCCCGCCACTTCGGGCATCACGATGCGCAGCACGTGTCGCAGCAGCGCCCGGCTCGCCAAGAATTCCTCGGTTCGCCAGGCCGGCAGCACTCCGGTGGACGCCCGCTCATGTGGATGCGGTCGTACGCCGAGCCATTCGGCCCGGTTTCCGAGCGCCACCCAGACACCGGGGGCTGTCTCTTCCATGAGCAGGGTCAGCGGCGGGCTCATGAACGCAGCTCCGCGAGCAGGGCGTCCGCGCTGTCCGCGACCGTTCCGAGGACCAACTCGGTGACGCCTCCGCCGATGCCCAGGACGCCGGCTTCGCTGCGGATCCGCTGGGCTCCGCCACGGGCGAAGCCCTCGGCTCCCTGGAGCTGCGCGCATTCGGCGAGCACCGGGTCGACGGTGAGCCCGGCCGCCGATTTGAGCATGGCGGCGGCGGCCAGATCGTGGTGATTCACGACCCGTCCGCCCAGCACCTCGCACAACGCGCGCAGTTGTCGTACGCGGACCAGGCAGGCGGCGAACCGCTGGCGCACAGCGGGGTTGTCCCACAGCGACAGGCCGTCGATCTCCCGGGTGACCAAAGCCTGCCTGGTATCGGCGAGCACCCTGCTGGTCAGGGCGACCGCCCACAGCGCTCCGGCAAACCGCTCGGTGCCCATATGCCGTGCGAACTCCACCATGCCGCGCCCCGGCCTGCCCACGAGGTGGTCCATCGGGAGGCGAACGCCAGTCAGCTCGATATGCCCGGTGCCCGAGCTGGTGAGCAGATCCGTGTCTGCCGACCGGATCCCCACTCCGGGGGCCGACGCCGGCACCAGCACCCAGGTGAAGCTGGTGAAATGCCGACCGGGCCGGTGCCGGGCGAGGACCAGGAGGTAGTCCGCCTCACACGCGGTGGCGATCCAGCGCTTGCCCCCGTCGACCAGCAGTTCACTCGTCCCGTCCACGTGCAGGGCCACCTCGGTGCCCAGCCCTGACAGGTCGGATCCCGCGGCTGTGCGGTCGGTCGCGGCCAGCGCCGCCATCGCCGCCCCCGACAGCACCTGGTCCAGGGCATGCCGAACCGGGCCGTCGGCCGGGGCGCAGGCCGCCAGCAAAGGGACGGCACTCGCGGCCTGGACCAGTACCGTGAGCGTCACCCCGTTGTCAGCGCGTGCGTCCACGACGCCGAGAAGGTCCGCGAGCCTGTCCGGGTCCGGGCCGATCCCGGCCACTCCACCGCGGTGGTAAAGGTCGCGCAGCACTTCCGCCGCACCCAGCGCGGACCACACCTGGGACGCGGAGTCGTTGGGCGCCGTGTCGGCGAGTGCCGCGTCCACGCGGGCGCGGTAGCCCGGTACCGCGGGGCGGACCGCCGCCGCGGCCGCGTGCGTCAACTCAGTCAAAGCGCACCTCCGCGTCGAGCAGGGCGAGGTTGCCGTCCACGAGGTGGAGTCGGTCATTGCTGTAGTTCAGGGCGGCGGACCTCAGGTCCCGCAGGGCCTGTTCGAGCCGCGTGGGCGAGTCCTTGAGGTAGCCGTGGCGCATGCCGACGGCGTCCACCAGCCCGTCGACGGCCCGGTAGCACTCCTCCGCCGCGGTGATCTTGAGTCCGTTGAGCAGCAGCTGGATCCGCGGCAGGCTGAGGTCTTCGGCGTTCTCGACCACCCGCTGAGTGCGCTCCAGCAGCGCGTGCACGGCATCGAGCCGCCGCCGGGCCGTGGATATCCGGGTGAGCAGCAGCTCCGACCCGAGGTCGAAACGGCCCCGGGTCTCCGGCCCGCGCAGCATCTTCACCACGCGGGACAGCGCGCCCGCCGCGGTGCCCAGCCAACACGCGGACCAGCCCATATGCGCCACCGGTCCGAAGACCGTGGTCACGATCGTCCGGAACGATCCGTGGTCACCGACCACTTGGTGTCCGGGCACGCTGCCGGTCAGCCGCAGCGCCACGCTGTGACTGGCCCGCATTCCGAGCGGCTGCCAGTCGCCGGAACGTTCCACGGTGAGCTGGTCTCTGTGCGCGTACACAAGCGAGACCTGGTTCGGAGAGGCCGCCGCCGGACTGCGCGTGGTGACGAGGAAACCGTCCGCGTACTCGCCCCCGGTGACGATGGGAGCGAAGCGGTCCAACAGGAGATCGTCGCCGCGCGCTGTCAGCACGGACTCGGAGCTGAGCAGATGCCCGCCCTTACCCGCTTCGGTGGTGACGGAGGCGAGATACAGCCGGCCGGCCGCGATCTCGGGCAGCACCTCCTCGCGCAGCCGGTCGCCGGCGTACCGAACGAGCGCCGCCACCTGCTGGCAGTGCATGGTGAAGATCATCGCGACGGACATGTCGACCCGGCCGAGCGCGAGGCCGACGCGGACCATGTCGTCCGTACTCCCACCCAGCCCCCCGTATGCCACGGGCACCAGCAGGCCGAGCAGTCCTGTCCGGCGCAGCTCCACGAGCGCCTCGGCCGGGAATGTGGCGTCGCGGTCGGTACGCACCACATGAGCTTCCGCGACAGTGGCGACCCGAGCGATGAGTCCGGCCAGATCCGCCGGCGCCGAGATGGCGGAATGGTCCGGCCTCATCGTGCCGGGCCGGGGCCCGGGGCCGGCATTGATGGTCGTCGTGGTCGTGGTCACGCGACGCTCACCTGTTCGCCGTCGGCGGGACGGGTGCCGTCCAGGGCGGCACTCACCACGGCCCACAGGCTGCGGGCCGTGGCGAACGTCTCGTCGTTCATGTCGTCGTCCGGCAGGGTGACGCCGAAAGTGTCCTCGATGGCGAACAGCAGCTCTATGGCCTGCATGGAGTCCAGTCCCAGCTCCCGCAACGGCGCGTCGGGAGCGATCTCCCGGTCTCCGAGGAACTTCAGGAAAGGGGTGAGTAGTTCGGTGAATCGGTTGTCCATCACATCACTCCAGGGTTGGCACCGGCTACAGCCGGGACGGGCGTACGGTTGAGCTCCAGACGGGATATGTCGAGGGGGGCCGCAGGCCGGTCACCGTCGTAGACGGCCTCCGCGGGCAGCGGGTGCCCGAGGAAGGCGACGAGGCTCGCGTACAGGCCGTAGGCCCCGACTCCAGGTACGGCGACCAGATCACCGGGACTCAGCGAGGGCAGCCGCGCGGACCGCGCCCACGTGTCCAGCGGGGTGCACAGCGGGCCGGCGACAAGCGCGTCCAGGGCGGTACCGACAGCCGGGCCGGCCACGAGGTGCGGGTTGAGCGGCGGCAGCCGACGCAACCCGGACATGCCTCCGAGGTGGTTGATGCCGGATTCGAGGACGACGACGTCCTTACCGTGTGAGCGCTTCACATCGAGGACCGTGGTCACCAGAACGCCCGCCGTGCCGACCAGATAGCGGCCGGATTCGAACGCGATTTCCGGCTGCCCCTCCCTCCACCCGGCCGCCTGGGCGTCCAGCAGCGCGGTCAGCCGGGGGCGCAGCGTGGTGAGGTCCACAGCCTCCCCGGTGGTCCCGAAGGGAGCGCCGAACCCCCCGCCGAGGTCGAGGAAGCGCAGCTGTACCCCCTGGGTGGAGAGCGCGTCGGCAAGAGCGCGGGCAGTGGCCAGTGACCGCGCGAACTGTCCCAGGAGAGCGTCGACTTCGGTGAGGTTCGTCCCCATGTACAGGTGCAGGCCGGTTACCTCGGCATGCGGGCGGTTCGCGAATCCGGCGGGTTCAGCGAGCACCCACGTGGCATCGGCGCCGAACTGCGAGGCGACCCCGGTCATCGTGAGCCCCTGGCCCGGCACCGGCTGGTCGTCGTTGACCCGCAGGAGACAGCGGGCGCGCACGTCCTGGGCGGCCGCGAGCCGGTCCAGTTGTTCGATGGCGTGGGGAGAGTCGACGGAGAACAGCCGGACCCCCGTCTTGAGGGCGGCGGTGACATCCTCGTCGCGTTTGCCCGGTCCGGTGTAGAGCACATCCGCGGCAGGCCATCCGGCGGCGAGCGCCGCGTCCAGCTCCCCGGTTGAGCACACCTCCGGGAGGGCTCCCCGTTCCCGCAGCAGGGTGAGCAGCGCGGGATGCGGATTCGCCTTGAGGGAGTAATACAGGGCGGTGCCTTCGGGCAGGGCATCCCGGAGTGCTGTGTGGTTGCGGCGTACGACGGCCACGTCGTACACGTAAGCGGGCGTCGGTACGGCGGCAAGCACCGTGGGCGGCACCAGGTCGACCGACGCGGTGGGGGCGTTCCCGGTCTCAGTCGGCGCGGACACCGGCGGCCCCCTTCGCGATCGCGGCCAACGCCTTGCGATCGACTTTCCCGTTACCGGTGAGCGGTAGTTCGTCCAGCACCACACAACGTGACGGGATCTTGAACTCCTCGATCTGCTCACGCATCCCGCGCAGTACCTCGGCCGGCGACCGGGTGCCCATGGTGAAGAGCAGCGCGGCAGCCCCGCTGCCGGGTGGCAGGCAGGCCGCTTCGGCCACTCCGGTGACCCGCCGGGCGGCGGCCTCCACCTCGGTGGCGCTGACCCGGAAACCGTTCTCCTTGTACAGGTCGTCGCGCCGGCCCTCGAAGTACAGGAAGTCCGCTTCGTCCAGCCACCCGTAGTCGCCGGTGCGCAGTTCGGGGAAGAGCCCGTCCGCCCTCGGAAAGCGCTGTGCGGTCAACTCTGGCCGGCGCCAGTAGCCGGACATGACATGCGGTCCGCGTACGACGATCTCTCCCATCTCCCCGGGCGGACGGCGCCGGCCCTCCTCGTCGACGATCAGCACCTCGGTGCCGGGCAGTGCGCGGCCACAGGAGCCGGGTCTGTCCAGATCCCCGTCGGGCGGCATGACGGTGGCCCGCTTGCACTCGGTCAGGCCGAACATGAGCTGAACCACCAGTCCGGGGAGTTCGGTGCGCAGGGTGCGCAAGGTGGGGGCGGGCATGGCGGCCCCCGTGTTCGTCAGCAGCCGCAGTGCCGGACGGTCGCCGCCGGACCTGCTGAGCAGCCGGGCCAGAGCGTCACCGATGGCTGGGACGGCAGGCAGCACAGTGGCCCCGGCGCGGACCAGGTTGGCCAGCAGCCGAGGACCGACCTCCGCGGGCCTTCCCAGCCAGACATGCGCGCCCGAGTGCGCGGCGAGGAAGAGCTGGTAGAGCCCGTAGTCGAAGGAGAGCGGCAGCGGGCAGTAGACGATGTCGTCGGACCGGTAGCCCAGCATTCGCTGAATGGCGTCCACAGCGAAGACCACCTGCTGATGGGTGCTGACCACGGCCTTGGGCAGGGCGGTGGTGCCTGATGTGTAGATGAGGCAGACCGGGTCCACGGCGAGTGGCCCCGGGAAACGTGTCACGGCCTCCGGGCCGGGTGCACCGTAGGCAGCGAAGGCCAGCGCTCTGACGGCGTCAATGGAGACAGCGCGTACGCCCTGGCCACGGAAGGCTGCGGCAGCCTCGGCGTCGTCGGTGACCAGCAGAGCCGGTTCGCAGTCGTCCAGCACGTGTTGAAGCTGTATGTCACGCGTCTTCTCGTGCAGAAGCGAGAACGCGACTCCGGCGCGGGACGCGGCGTACACGAGCGCGGCGAGCGTGGTCGATCCGGGGGCATGGACCAGCAGCCGGTCCCCGCGGCGCAGTCCACAGGAGTACAGCCAGCCGGTGAGACGCCGCGTGGCTTCGGCGAGTTCGTGGTAGCCAACAGTGTGCGCACCGGAGGTCACCGCGGGCCGGTCGGGCCAGCGGTCGGCCGCTCTGTCGAGCAGGTCGTGGAGCAGCGCCACGCGTGGGGACATCAGAACCCTCCGATTCGGGTGAGTCGCGGAGACGCTCCGGGCGGGAGAGCGCGCTGGACGATGCGGCAGATACCGTCGAGGTGATGCAGGTTCTCCGGCACCAGGTCGGACGGGGCGAATTCGACGGCCAGGCCCCGCTCGAGCCGCTCGACGATCTCGACGACGCGGAACGAACTGAATCCGGGCACCTCGGCGAGCACGCGGCCGCCGAGCAACGCCCCCGGATCGACACGCAGCACCATCGCGACTGTGACGGCCACGTGCTCACGCAGCAGGTCGGGCACGATCGTCCCGGCCACCGGGCCGGCGGCGCCGGAGGACGGGGCGTTCACCATAGTGCCGAGTGCTCCGAACAGCTTTCGGTCACAGTGGAGTTGGTCGGCCAGAAGTCCGTACAGGCGCGGATTCACCGGCCGAGCACGTTCGACCCGGCGGGAGCTGAGATACGTGGCCTCCGCGAGGGACTCCCAGGCCCGGACGTGTGCGCGAGCAGCTGCCCCCTCGGCGGAATCCGGTCCAAGGAGTCCACGGATCTGAAGGAAACGTACGTGCAGGGCACGGGACCGCGCCAGCAGCCAGGTCTCCAGGGTGAGCGCGTGCAGGGCGGCGGCCCGATCAGGATGCTCCGCGTACGCGGCGACGTATCCGGCCATCTCTCCCTCGTCCGCCAGATCGTGGACGGGCTCGTCGGCCCGCACGTACTCACCGGGCCCGAAGGTGACCGCCAGCGCCGGTCCGGGCACGGCCGCGGCCATGGCGGCGTGGTCCAGGACACGTTGCACGGGGCGGGCGCTGCCCCATCGGGTCTCGTTGTGATAGCCGTCGACGACTGTCACACCGGCACCGGCGGGGCCCGGTTCCAGCAGGAAGCTGTGTTCCATGTGCTGCTGCCCGAAGTACGGAACCCAGGGCAGGTGGAAGGCGTCAGCCACCACATAACGGCCCGGCGTCGGAAGCAGTTCGCCGCCGTCCGCCGTCCGCCGGTCCAGTACCGCGAGCCCCAGCCGTGGGGCTGTCTCGGCGAGCTGCTGACGCGTGGAGCGGGCGACCGTCGGAAGCCCGTGTGGGCCCTCGGCCGGCCGGAAACCCAGCACCGCACCGAGGTTCAGATGGGTACCGGGACCGTGCTGCCGGTCGGCCAGCAGCGCCAGGTTGACCTGCAAGCAGTCGAACAGCCGGCAGTCGACCGTGCCGCCCGCGACAGAAGCGTCACCAGACACGGCCGGCTCCCGAGTCGACGAGCGGCCGCACGCGGTCCAGGCTGCCGATGGCCGCCCCCAGCGCGACCGGATCAGCGCCCTTGTCGTCCAGCTCCCCGTCCAGCAACTGCTGATACGCGGCCAGGTCCAGATATCCGTGTCCGCTGACGCAGACGACGACACCTCGCTGGGCACGGAGCTCCCCGGTGGTCGTCTCCGTCCCCGAGCCGGCCAGACGGGCGGCCACCGCCAGGGCGTGCCCCGACTCGGGTGCCGGGAGCACCATCTCGCTCCGGGTAAAGAGGCGGCCCGCCTCCAGCGCCTCGGTCTGCCCGACCGCGGTCGCGGTGATCTCGTCGCGGTGCCGCATCGCGGAGAGCAGTTTCGCCGCGCCGTGGAAGCGCAGTCCGGCGGCGTGCGCATCGGGGATCGGGTAGGAACTGCCGATCGTGTACATCGCCTCCAGCGGACCACTGCCCGTGGCGTCCGTGCGGTCGTACGCGTACGTGCCCCGGGTGAGCTTCGGCGTACTCGTCGATTCGGCGGCCACCAGCACCGGCGGCCGCTCACCCGAGGCGGCCGCGGACGCGTAGAACGGCAGCGCGATACCGCCGAAATTGGATCCGGCGCCCACACAGCCGACAACCGCGTCGATCCGCGCGTCGAGCTCTCTCAGCTGATCCTGTGCCTCCAGGCCGATCACCGACTGGTGCAGGATGCTGTACGTTTCCCCGCTGCCGATGCAGAACGCGGCGCCTTCGGTCCGCCCGGCGTACTCCACCGCCTCACCGATCGCGAGGGACAGACTGTTGACGGCCCCGCCGCCTTGGTGCCGCGCCACCTCGGTGAGCGCACTGGGGCTGGCGTGCACGGTCGCGCCCAGGGTCCGCATCAGAGTGCCGCGGTAGGGCTTGCGGCGCAGGCTGCCGCCCACCATGAACACCGTGCACTTCATGCCGAACATCGCGCAGGCGGCGGCGAGCGCGGTCCCCCACTGCCCGGCACCCGTTCCTGTGACCAGTTCCCGCACACCGGCCTTCGCGTAGTAGTACGCCTGCGCCAGTGCGGTGTTGAGCTTGTGGCTGCCGGAGATGTTCCCGCCCTCGTACTTCACGTACACGGGCACCCGGGCGCCGACCTCCCGCTCGAATCCGCGCGCCCGCCACAGCGGAGTCGGCCGGAAAGCCCGGTAGGCGTCCAGCACCTCTGCCGGAACGCTCCAGAACTCCTTCTTCCGCACACTCTGGCGCACCAGTTCCAGAGGCACGTTGACCTGTACGCCCTTACCACCGACCGTCCGGGGCGTACGGTCCTCGGGAAGCCGCTCGGGCAGATGCGGCAGGACGCTGCGCCAGTGGTCGGGCGGTCCGGGCCGGCTCATCGGGACGCCTCTGCCCCGAGCAGCACGACCTCGATCAGATCGTGGACGGTGTGGAAGGCCCGGCCGACGAAAAGGTCGTCGGGCAGGACGACATCGAGTTCGTCTTCCAGAATCACCAACATGCCAACGAATCCTAGGGAGTTGACTCTCAGGAGCTCGCCATTGAGTGGTTCGTGGTCGTCGATGTCGGCGGGCCGTAGCGAGAGTCGCGATTCGGAGATGACGACACGCTTGACGGAATCGGCGACCGCGGTGCGGTCAAGTCCGGTAATCACAGTTCCTCCGTGGGAAGTCAGGACGGTTGCGGCGCCGACGGGCCGCGCAGCGCGCCCTCCGCTTCGATGAGCCAGCTGTGGGTGATGAGGGACCCGATGGTCACCGGCCCCCGGACGTGCATACGGCCTGTACTGATCGAGATCTCGGAACCCAGTCCGAGGGTGGGCCCGTCGTGCAGACGCAGAGAGCCGTTGACGACAATCGCCGCGGCATCGGCCCGCCGGGCGAATTCCTCGGTCGTCACGGGATCGCCGGCGACGACACCCTCGGTGTGTCCCGAGCCATATCGTCTGATGTGTTCCAACGCCTCAACCAGGCCGTTGACCGGGCGGACGCCGATGGTGGCGTCGAGGAACTCACGGCCCAGGTCGTGCTCCCGCAGAGGTTCGATCCGCTGACGGCCCGTGCTGGACGCGGGGACACCGATCCTGCGATCGAGCCGCACGGTCACCTGACGGTCGTCGCGTTCGGCGGCCTTCAGCAGGGTGGCGGTGAATTCGTCGACGATCTCCGCGTCGACCAGCATCAGCTCCGCCGTATTACAGGCGGTCGGCTCGGGCAGCTTGCTGTCCAGAGCGATCTCGGCGGCCAGCGGGAGATCGGCGCTGTGGTGGACGTACACATGGTTGACCCCGCCGCCGCTGGCGATCAACGGTATGGAACTCGCGGTACGGCAGTACTCGATCAGCGAGGGGCTGCCCCGCGGAATGAGGACGTCGACCGCGTCGGAGCGGCCGAGCAGGGTGCGCAGTTGCCTCCGGTCAGGGTCGTCGAGCACGGTGACCAGGCCGACGGGCAGTCCGGCGGCGACCAGCGCCTCCCGGACGACGGAGGTGAGTGCCGCGTTGGTACAGGCGATCTCCTTGCCGCCACGCAGCAGCACGCCGTTGCCGACGACCACGGGGAGCAGGGCCCCTTCGACCGTGACCGTGGGCCGCGCTTCGTACACCATCAGGACCAGGCCGAGCGGTTTGGGGACACGGCGCAGCAGGCCGCGGCCCGGTACCCGGATTCCGGGGTCGGGCGCGGTGACCGCCGCAAGCTCTGCGAGAGCGGCGGTCGTGAGGGCGCGCACACGGTCGAGATGGGTATCGGTCAGTCGGAGCCGGTCGAGCAGGACACCGGACAGCCCGGCTCGAGCCGCTTGTACGAGGTCCTCGGCGTTGGCCGCGAGGATCGTCGGCCAATGGGCTTCGAGGTGTCGCGCGAGCTGGACGCAGTAGCGCTCATAGGCCCGGTCGCCGATCGGCGGTGCGTCGGCCAGGGCCTGGCGCGCCGGGGTGATGATGGCTTCGGTCATGGTCTCCTACCACATGAACTGGCCGCCGTCGACGATTAGTTTCTGGCCGGTGACGTAGCCGCTGAGCGGGCCGACGAGGTACTCGAGGGCGTCGGCGATGTCGTCGGGTGAACCGATGCGTCGCTGCGGGATCTCGGACAGCGCCGCGGCGCGGTGCTGTGGTTCGGTCAGCCGGAAGCGGGTGACCAACTCCTGGGTCTCGGTCATGCCGGGGATCAGACAGTTGACACGGAGTGTGGGGGCGAGTTCCAGGGCCAGGCATTTGGTGAGGTGGAGCAGTCCTGCCTTGCTCGCCGCGTAGTTGGCCCCGTTCTTCCTGGGCCGAATGCCGGTGGTGGCACCGACATTGACGATGGTGCCCTCGCCGGCCGCGAGCATGGCCGGGGCGAATGCCTGGGTGAGGTGGAAGGGGCCGGACAGGTTGGTGTCCAGTACTTGCCGCCAGTCGGATTCGGTGAGTTCGAGGAAGGGCCGGTCGATGTTGATGCCCGCGTTGTTGACAAGTACCCGGGGCGTGCCATATTCGGAGAGAATCCACTGTGCGGACTCCCGCAGCGAGAGACTGTCGGACACATCAGCCCTTACGGTGATCAGCCCGTGCGTGCGTGCGGCCGACTCAGCGGCGCTTTTGTCGGCGCGGTAGACGGCGATCGTGCGGTAGCCGAGGCCGATCAGTCGCCGGGACAGGGCGAGACCGATGCCACGGGTTCCACCGGTCACCACGGCGAGCGGGGCACCTTTGGTCATCGCGCGGACTCCTGCGGTACGGGCCCAATGGGCAGGCGGGCAGTGAGCAGGCCGACATCGAATACGGCCAGGAAATTCACGAGGCATACTCCGTCGGAAATGTCAGCAGGCAGTCTGGAGCTGGCGGGCCTCGTGTGCCTCGGCCTGCTCGGCGGTCAGCTGGAGTGCGGCGTCGAATACGGCGCGGAAGATCGCGCTGTCGGAGAGATCGCGGCGCCAGACGCACTGGGCGAACACTTCGAAGGGCGGCTGCCAGTCGATGCGGCGCAGCGTTCCGCCGCGCAGTTCGTCGGTGACGGTGATCTCGGGCAGCAGCGCTATGCCGATGCCCTCGGCGACACCTCGCTTGACCGCCTCTATGGAGCCGAGGCTGAGAATGCCGGGAGCGCCTGAGCCGATGCCGGCGAATGCCTGCTCGAAACCGCTCTGGTAACTGCTGCCACGCTGTACGCAGGCCACCGTGTGGCCGGTCAGTTCGCGGGTGGACACGGTCCGGGCAGCGGCAAGTGGATGGAAGGGAGCAGCGACCAGGGTAAGGGGTTCGGGGTACAGCAGCTGGTGGCCGATGTCCGCGGGCGAGGCGGCGCGAGCGCCGATGTAGAAGGCACAGTCGACGGCCTCGTCGCGGACCAGCGTGACGGGATCGTCCTGCAGGGAGTGGATGGACAGTTCGACGCCGGGGTGTCGCAGATGCATGTGCTCGATGAGTGGCACCAGCCTGTACGCGGTGAGGCATTCCGCCGCCCCGACCACGAAGGTCGGTGGACGTTCCGCCGCATCACACACCGCCCGCTGGGCGAATTCGCTGAGCCGCACGATCCGGCTCGCGTAACGGTGGAGCCGACGGCCGGCGGGAGTGAGCCGCGTCCCTCCCGCACTACGGTGCAGAAGAGAAATCCCAAAAGACAGTTCCAGAGATTTGATCCGGGCGGTCACAGTGGGCTGGGAAACTCCCAGGCTATGGGCGGCCTTGGTGAAACTCGACAGTTCGGCGACCGCCAGAAATGCATCGAGTTGCTTTGTGTTCATCCGTCAGAACGCCATCGACGAGTTCTGCGGTGCAACGCCCCACCCCGTATCGCTCCCGCCGTTCGCAACCGACTGCTTGCCTGCGGCGACGGCTGCCTGAGAGGCGGACGAGGACTCAACGGCCAGAGAAAATCCGGACGCGGCCACACACAGGGAAGAGAGTACGCAGAACACCATGCGGAAGCGATTCATTTCACATCCCAATCAGTTCTCGTCCAGGGCTGTCGCCAGCCATTTGCCTTCCGTGGAATCCGTCCCCGGCGGCTCTGCCAGAATGTCGCCGCCGACCCCACCCGGACCAGACCCACGTGGGATCATGAGCCTGCAAGTCCACAACGTGACCACTGGACAGTACGGTGAATATCGGGCACTAACTCCAAAAGGTGGGGATATGGAGCTTTCAGCGACGAGCAGCCGTGTCTACGAGTTCGCGATAGCCAGGCTCTCCGTGGATCCCGCGGAGTTGGCCACCGAGTTCGATCTTCCGGTGGCGACAGCGGAGAAGACCTGCCGGGAACTCGTCGCCATGAACCTGCTGCAGCCCGCGGCCGGCCAGCCCGGAAGGTTGTCCGCTGTCCACCCATTGAGCGCGTCGGCCCAGCTACTGGCACCCCTGCACCGGGGTCTCGCCCAGCATCAACAGCAGGTCGCCCAGCTACGCCAGACCATGGACACCCTGCTCGCGCTCTACGCCAACAGCTCCCTGCACAACAGCCGGCTGGAATCGGTGGAAACGCTGTCCTCACTGGAAGGCGTCCGCAGCACCCTCGGAGAGCTGGCGGCGCACTGCACGCTGGAAGTACTGACCTGCCAGCCCGGCGGCGGTCGCGCGACCGCCGTACTCGAGGAGGCGATCGTGCGCGACGAGGCCATGCTGCAGCGAGGCGTACAGATGCGGACGCTCTATCAGAAAACCGCGCTCTTCAGTCAGTCGACGATCGCGTACGTCGAGCGGGTGGCCGATCAGGGAGCCCAGGTACGCACCTCAGCGTCTCCGCTGATCCGGCTGATCGCCTTCGACAGGTCCTGTGCTGTCATTTCGCATCAGGACGATCCCATGGCCGCCGTCATCATCCGTGATCCCAGCGTCGTACAGTTCGCCGTCTCCTCGTTCGAGCACATGTGGATCGACGCCGAGCCATTTTCCGTGGAAACCAGCCGAGAAAAGGCGCGAGCAGTCACCGAGAAACATCAGGCCGTCATCACACGCATGCTTCTCGACGGTGCCACCGATGAGGCAATAGCCCGGGACCTGGGAATGTCCGTGCGGACCTGTAGACGCCATATCTCCGAAATCATGAAAGAGATCGGCGCGAAAAGCCGGATGCACGCCGGTTATCTTTTCGGGCTGGATTCCGCGCGGACCTCATGAAGTATGGCGCGCGCGGAAGGATTCCAGCAGCGCGCGGTGAGCCCGCGTGGCCTCGAACACCGCGAGATGGCTTCCTTGTCCTGCCTCGCACAGTTCACTGCCGGACAGCAGCCGCGCCGCCCCCCGGGACCCGTCCGGGTGCGTCGTCGTGTCAGTCACCGCGGTGACCACCAGCGCGGGGACATCGATACCCGGCAGCAACGCCGCCAGATCGGCGGCCATGATCGCACCGTTGAGCCGGCAGTAGCGGTGGAAGCGTTCGGCATCCGCGTACGGGTACAGCACCAGATCCGCCAGCTCCGGCGGGACCTGTCCGGCAACCAGCTGCCGGAGAAGCGCGAGAAGTTCCGCCGCCGTCGTACGGTCCCGGGCAGCCATCTCCATCACGGCCTTCAGATTGCGCTGATGGTCGGTCGTGGCATGTCCGGGCAGTGCGAAGTCACCGTTCCACAGACTCAGCGAGGACAACCGGCCCGGCTGGTCCGCCGCGGCCCGCAGTGCGATCACCGCTCCTCCGCAGAAGCCCATGGCGTGCGCCCGCTCCACCTTGAAGTGGTCGAGCACGGCGCACAGATCACCTGCCTGGGCGGCTACGTCGTGTCCGAGCGCATCGAATTCCGTCGGCGAGAGCGCGCTCTCCGCAAAAATTCCCCGGGTCTCCCAGGTGACGACGAAGGAATCAGCCGCGAGGGCCCGGATCCACGGATCGGTCAGCTCTACCGGCATGCCGCATGCGGTGGCGATCACCACCACGGGCCGGTGCCGCTCCCCAGCCGCGTACACCAGCAGGGGGACACCGTCGGCCCCCCGCACCACAGTCCGCTCCGCAGCCGGTCCCGTCCGCATGCCACTCAGCCCCTCACCACGTCGCCGGCGCACTCCGCGAGCCGCCGTACGCTCACCCGCTCGCCCAGTTCGGTCAGCGTCACCTCGACGCCCAGCTCCAGGCGCATCCGCATCACCACCCGTACCAAAGACAGTGAGGTCGCCCCGAAGCCGGTCAGATCGGCGTCCACGCCGACGGCAGGGCATTCGAGGACCTCACGCACGATCCGGTCCACGGCGGTCTCCAGTTCCCCCGACTTCTCCGACGCGTCCGGCTCGGAGTCGGCCGCGGGATCCTCGACGACGAACTCCTCAAGCCGCCCACGGTCCGTCTTTCCCTGCGGGGTCAGCGGCAGTTCGGAAACCGTCCGGTAGGCGGAAGGCCGCATGTGGGCGGGGAGCGCGGCCCGGGCCAGCCGGTCCAGACGTCCGGCCAGACTTGGATCGGACCGGGCGAGTGTCGGCAGGACGTACGCGGTCAGCCGCACATCGCCTTCGCCGTGATCGCGCGGGACCACGACGACAGAGGCGATGCCGGAAGCGGCCGCCAAGCATGCCTCGACCTCGCCGGGTTCGATGCGGTAGCCGCGTACCTTCACCTGATCGTCGGACCGACCGACATGGTGGAGTTCACCGTCCGGACCCCGTACCGCACGGTCCCCGGAGCGGTACCAACGCTCGCCGCCCACGACAAGGAAGCGCTCGGCGGTCAACTCCGGACGGTTCAGATAGCCGCGAGCAAGCCCCGCTCCGCCGACGTGAATCTCCCCGGGCACCCCGTCAGGCACCGGCCGGCCATCCTCGTTCAGCAGCCGGATCCGCAGATCGGCGAGCGGGACTCCGATCGGACTGACCGTCGGTGCGGCCAGGTCGGCCACGCGAATGCGACGATGGGTGACATGCACGGTGGTTTCGGTGATTCCGTACATGTTGATCAGCTCGGGTGCCGCGTCCCCGTACCGCTCGATCCACCCCCGCAGCATGCCCGAATCCAGCCGTTCTCCTCCGAAGACGATGGTCCGAAGCACGGGCCCGAGCTTCTCCGGGCGTGCCGCGTCGGCGGCGATCAGCCCGCGGAACGCGGACGGTGTCTGATTGAGCACGGTGACCCGTTCCCTGTGCAGCAGGTCGAGCAACAGCTCGGGGGATCGTGCTGTCTCCAGCGGTACGACGACCAGGCGTCCGCCGTGCAGCAGCGCACCCCACAGCTCCCACACCGAGAAGTCGAAGCTCACGGAGTGGAACAGCGTCCACACGTCATTCGGCCCGAACCGGAACAGCTCATCGCAGACCTCGAACAGCCGGAGCACCTGGCGGTGTTCCACCAAGACACCCTTGGGGGTCCCGGTGGAACCGGAGGTGTGAATGACATACGCGACATCGTCCGCGGCCGCGTCCCGTTCCAGGTCGATATCAGTCCCGGCCCCGATGGAGTCGATCCGGTCGACCAGCAGCACCTCACGCTCCGGCCCCTCGACCACGGAGGCTGTCTCACTGGTCGCCACCACCACCGTCGCCCCGGTGTCCGCGAGCAACAGCCGGATCCGGGAGGGCGGATAGGCAGGGTCCAGCGGTACATAGGCCGCACCCGCCTTGAGGATGCCGATCAGTCCGGTCACCAGTGCGCTGTTGCGGTCCGCGCACAATCCGACGAGCGTGCCAGGACCGACACCTCGGACCCTCAAGACCTCCGCCACCCGTTCGGCGCGCGCGTCGAGTTCGGCGTAAGTGAGGGTCGCGTCCGCCGCGCTGACCGCGATCCGGCCAGGGTGGCGGCGAGCCGTGGCCTCGAAGGCCCGGTGCAGGGTGTCACGGGACATCTGTCGTCTCACCTCTCGGCCGGGAGGCCGCCACGCACCGCGTCGGCGAGTGCGGCGATGGTGGGCGTATGGAAGAACTTTCGCAGGGATATCTCGACCCCGTAGCGCTGGCGCACCCGCGACAGAGCCGTGAGAATCATCAGCGAATGGGCCCCGTTGTCCAGCAAGGACACCTCACGGTCGAGCGCGGGCGAGGCCAGCAACTCGCTCCACAGTGAAGCGAGTTCCTCCTCAAGCGAATCCGCGTTGCACACCCGTACGCGTTCCGCGGCGGCCAGCCGGTCCGCGATGGCCGTTTCGGCGCCCCGCAGCAGCGCGGCCCGGTCGACCTTGCCGTTCGCGGTCACCGGGATCGCGTCGACAGGCAGAATCCAGCGTGGAACCATATAGTCCGGCAGCCGTCCCATCAGCAGCTCACGCAGCCGGGACTGATCGTCCACTCCCTCGGACAGGGTGAACAGCACGAGCTCGCGGCCGGCTCCGCCCTCCCGGACCGCGGCCACGGCCCGCCCGACCTCGCCGGTGCCGTGCGCCACCGCCTCGATCTCGCCGAGCTCCACCCGGTACCCGCGAATCTTGACCTGCTCATCGGTCCGGCCGAGGAACTGCAGCAGCCCGTGCTCGTCCCGCAGCACTTGGTCGCCGGTGCGATACATCCGCCCGTCGCCCTCGGCGTAAGGGTCTTTACGGAAGGAGCGTGCGGTGAGCTCGGGAGCGTTGCGATACCCGCGGGCGGGGCAGGCGCCTCCCAGGCACAACTCACCCTGCACCCCGGCCGGTGCGAGATGCCCTGTCACATCGACGACGTAGGCCCGCACCCCACTCAGCGGGATACCGATCGCCACGTGAGTGGGCCAACGCGCGTCGCCGCCCGCGAGCCGGTGAGTGGTGACCGCGTGCGTCTCCGTGGGCCCGTACAGATTGATCAGCTCCAGCTGCGGGCGGGACCGGAAGAACGCACGGATCTCGTCGTCCACCAGCAGCTGCTCACCCGACACGCACACCTTGCGCAGCTCCGCCAGCACGGCGTCCGCGCTCTGCGCGGCCTGGACGAACGGCCGCAGCGCGGCCACCGGCAGATAGACATGCGTGACCCCGCTCTCCCGCAGCCGCTCCACGAGGGCCGGGAAGTCCCGCCGGTCGGCGGGCTCCCGGGAGATCACGGTGCCGCCTGCGGCGAGCGTGGGCAGCAGCTCCTGGAACGACACGTCGAAGCCCAGCGGTGCGTACTGCAGAAAACGGGTGCGACCGTTCATGCCGAACGCGTCGATCTGCCACGACACCAGGTTCAGCAGCGCCCCCTCGGTCATCTCGATGCCCTTGGGCCGCCCGGTCGAGCCGGAAGAGAACATCACGTACACCGGCCGGTCCGGATCGGCCGCCGGCAGGACACCCGGCTCGGCATCCGCGCCACGTGCGAGCTCCGACGCCTCCACGTTCCGCACCCCGCGCCCGGCCGCGGACCCGCCGATCACCAGAGAGCAATCCGCCTGTTCCAGCATGTACCGGATGCGTTCCTCGGGCAGTCCGGTATCAAAGGGCAGATACGCGGCACCCGCGCCCAGCACTCCGAGAATGGCCACAATCGTGTCGACGAACCCGCCGGCGCCCACCCCGACGACATCCCCGGGCTCGACACCGCGGCCGCGGAGCGTGCGCACAGCCTGTGCCGTGCGGCATTCCAGCTCCCGGTAGGTGAGCTCGCCACCGGGCCAGGACAAGGCAACCGCGTCCGGGCGCTCCAGGGCCGTGCGCCGCACCCAACCGGTGAGTGTCGGCGCCGTCCGACTCACCCGGCGGCCGTCGTCCTTGCGGGACTCGGCGAGCGAGGCGTCCAGGAAAAGATCCGCGAGTGCCCGGTCCGGATCGGCGCCGGCGCGCGCAAGCGCCGTGCGCAGCGAGTCGACAAGGGCTCGGGCGACCGGCTCCGGCAGTAGCTCGGTGTCGTGTTCCAACTCCAGCCGCCACCGCCCGCCGACCGGGGTCACACCGAGCCACAGGTCGAACTTCGCGGTTCCGTTGCCGTGCTCACGTACCGAGGTGACCGCCCCGCCCGGCGCGGGGGTGATGTCGTCCTGCATGGCCAGCATGCAGGAGAACACGGGGTTGCGGTTGCCGGAGCGGTCCGGCCGGACATGCTCGACGATCTGGTTGAACGCGACCCGGATCCGGGAGCGGGCGACGCCCACTGCGGACCGTACCGCCTCCCGCGTGTACGAGGAGAAGGACCGAGTCCAGTCCACATCGAACGCCACGGGCAGCGTATTGACGAAGAACCCGCACAGATCGAAGGAGCCGACCGTGCGGCGGGACATCATGGGGCTGCCGATCACCACGGACGAAGTCGCGGCGTGCCTGGCGACCACCGCTCCGTACACGGCGAGGAAGAACTCGTACGCGCTCACGCCCAGCCGCCGGCACACCTGCGCTACGGCCGCCGACTCCCTCTCGTCCAGCTCCCACTCGACGCGCGCACCGGTGAAGGAAGTCTCCACGGCCCGCCGCGGCCGGGGATTGAGGACCGTCGCAGGGCGCTCCGCCAGCTCCCGGGCCCACACACGCGCCAGTTCAGCCGTCGCCGCTTCGCCGGCCAGCCGGGCATGCGCGGCGGCCTCGCGGATCAGGTCCGCCTCCCGCCGTGCCCTCGACTCCGCCCGCCCGGCTTCCTCCAGGAGACCTGCGAGGGACGCCTCCAGATCGCGTACGAACGGGTGAACGGACACAGCGTCGAAAACGAGATGGTGCACGACCATCAGAAGTACCGCTCGCTCAGGGGAATGCAGATACACGAAGCGGTACAGCGGCCCCTGCTCGACGTCCCAGGTGTGGGCGCCCATCCGGGCCACCGCATCCCGCAGCGCCTGGGAGGAGGTGTCCGGGACATCCTCGTACGGCAGTTCCGCCGCGGAAGGGGGCTCCGCCAGCACACCGTGTGGCTGGGGCAGGACCCGGAAAACCTGGCGCAACGCGGGCTGCACGGCGACCACCGCCGCCAGCGTCTCCCGTACTCGCTCGGGAGAATGCCCAGGCGTCAGCTCCAGCTCGAAGACGCCGTTGTAGAGATGCCCGACGGGAATCAGCCGATCGATGACGAGCAGCCCTTGCTGGGATTCGGACAGGGGGAGCGCCAGGGCGCTGGAGAGCGTCATGCCCGCACTCCGGGGAGCGCGCACAACCACCGCTTCAAATCTCCGACGGTGGAGACCGCCGCGAGCTCCTCGGTGTTCAACTCGTACGAGGGGTCGGGGAATACATCGATGACGATGCGAAGGACGGCCAAGGAAGCCACACCGACCTCGGCAAGCGGCGTGGCGTCGTCGAACTCCCCCGACGCGTAGGCCGCGATGACCTCGTCCAGCCCTGCGGTTGCGTTCATTGCACTCTCCATGTCTCTGCCTCAGCCGCGGACGAAGGGCTCTACGGTGAACGGGACGCCGGGCTCGGTCACCAGGTCCGCCACAAGCGCGGTCAGCTCCCGGGTCCAGTCGGCGACGGTCTCGGCGCGCAGCAGCTCGCTGCGGTACACGGCCACGCCGTCGACACCCTCACCGGTATCGGTCAGGTTGAGCACCAGGTCCGTATAGGCGACCCGCAGCGATTCGAAATGCGTCGCGGCGCTCACCCCGGGCAGGGTCAACGCGTCGTCCAGACCGAAGTTCTGCATGGCCACCGCCACCGTGGGCGGATCCTGACTCGTCCAGCCTCGTTCGGCGACCAGTGCGTCCAGCAGGTCCGTGAACGGAACACCACTGTGTTCAAGGGCCGTGAAAAAGCGGTCGCCAGTACGCTCCACCAGATCGGTGAAGGAGTCCCCCGGCCTCACCTCGCACACCAGCAGCAGCGGGCCGGCCATACAGGTGACAACCCGCTCGTACTCGGCGGTGCGGTTGAAGAACGGCACCGACAGCACGATGTCGCCCCGCCCGGTCAGCCGGGACATGAGGACGGCCACGGCCGAAGCCAGCACCACGAACGGCGTCACCCCGCACTGCCCGGCCAGCCGCCGCACCCCATCGTGAGGCTCCCGCCCCAGGGCGAAGACGTGGGCCTCGCCGCGTCCGATGAAACCTGCGGGCCTCGGAAAGTCAGCAGGCAGATCGAGTAGTTGAGAGCGATCGCCCAGCAGGTCCAGCCAGTGCCGCAGAGCCGACACCCGCTGCTCGCCATCCACGTCCTCCCGCTGCGCGCGGGCGTGATCGGCGGGCTGCGACCGCACCGTCGCCGGAGCGGGCCCGCCCGCCTCGGCCACGTACAGCGCGGACAGATCCTCCAGCAGGATCCGCAGCGCCCAGCCGTCCACGATCAGATGGTGGTAAGCAAGCAACAGCTCCCACCGGTCCTGGCCGGTGCGGACGAGCGCGGTGCGCAGCAGATGCCCCTCGGCGATGTCGAAAGGCCGCTCGGTGAAGTCTTCGACCAGCGTCCGTATTCCCGCCTCGCGCCCGTCGGGTGCGAGGGCGGTGAAGTCGTGCTCCGCGTACCGCACCGGCCGGGGCGCGTCGACGGCCTGACTCCATCCGCCGTCCGGCGCGGCGACGAAGCGGGTACGTAAGGCGTGATGGCGCACGGCAAGGACGTCGAGGGAGCGGTGCAGTGCCTCGGGGTTCAGGGCTCCGGTCAGTGCGATGCGCACGGCCGTGATGTACGCCGAGGGGTGCGGGGACTGGGCCATGCGTCGAAGCATCAGCAACTGCTCGTACGACACGAGCGCGCTGTGTGTGTTCATTGCCGACCCCCTGGGTCCGTGGGTTGGGTCAGTGGGAGCGGACGGCGGTCTCGGGTGCCGGCCCGTCCTGGGATCCGGCAGTGCCGTCCTCGGCTTCTTCGGCCTTCGTGCCCTCGTCCCGAAAGACCTCCGCCAGTTCGGCCGGGGTCAGCGTGCGCAGGAAAGGCACGACGAGCAGCAGGACAGGCGCGGTGAACAGGCCGAGTGCCACGCGCGGCCCGAAGAATTCACCGAGGACACCGGCCAGAGCGGCACCGATGGGGATCGCCCCGAAGGTGAACACCCGGGCCGTGGCGCTGTACCGACCGCGCATCTCGTCCGGAACAAGGTGCTGACTGATGGTGCGAGCGTTGACAGACCACAGCACTCCGCCGACACCGCCAGCGAACGCGGCCGCGCCGATGAACCACTTGTTCGCGGTGAGGAGCGGTACGGCCATCATCGCGAAGGTGCCGACCAAATCGGCGAACATGACCCAGCGACGGTCGAACAGCCGGTTGAGCCACGACACGGCCGCCGCTCCGACCAGCCCGCCGACTCCGAGGGCGCTGAGCAGCACCCCGTACTCCTCGGGGCCGAGACCCAGGTCCCGGGTGGCGACGAGCGGCATGAGCGCCAGCCAGGCGCCCCAGCAGGCGCACAGCACCGTGAGGGCGAGGGACGTCAGGCGCAGCATTCTCTGCTGCCACAGGAAGGTGACGCCCTCGACGATCTGCCGCGTCACATCCTTCTGGACCGTCCCGCTCCGGGGCGGTTTCCCGGCACCCCCTGCGAGCAGCACCAGAGTGAGCGCTGCCAGAACGTACGCTGCCCCGCTCGCGCCGACGGCGGCGCTCGCGCCGGCCGCGACGAGCAGACCGCCGACAACCGGGCCGCAGAACTCCTGGGCCACGGTCTCGATTCCGGCCACCCACGCGTTCGTCTTCTCCCAGCCCGATTTCGGAATGACGCTGGGAATCAGAGCACTGACCGCGGTGGCCGCGACCACGTCCGCGATACCGAGGGCAAACCCGAGGGCGCAGAGCAGGGGAAGGCTGAGTGCCCCGGTGAGCGCGCAGGTGAGCAGAACGCCGAGGGAGCCGACACGGACAGCGTTGGACAGCCAAAGCAGCGCCCGCCGGTCGTACCGGTCGACCAGGACGCCGATGTGCAGAGACAGCAGCAGCGTGGGCAGCATCAGCATCGCCGACAGCGTGCCGACCGCCAGGGGCGAGGATGTCAGGCCAGCCCCCAGCAGCGGAAGGGTCACCTTGAGGGCTCCGTCGGCAAGATTGGTCACGGCGGTGAAGACCAGGATGGCCAGGCCATTGCGGCGGCCGCCTCGACCGGACTCCGCTTTCGAGGACCCCCCCATGTCACTTCCTTCGATCGGAACGTTTCTGGTCAGAACATCTCGAGCTGCTTGCCGGCCGCGTCCACGAGCCGGAACATGCGCTCCTTGACGATTCCGTTCCAGTTCGGGAGGGAGACCAGCGTCCGGTAGGAATCCCCGGCCTTCTCCAGCATCGCCTGCGAACTGCCGTGCAACCGGAATGGGATGCCCTCCCAGAGACCGTGTGCCTTGCGCCACGACAACACTTCGGTGGCCACCAGCAAGCTGTGCACGACGGCGGGCAGGGTGCGCTCATCCTTGCGGATGGCCGAGTGCAGCAGCACTTCGTCGGCGCCGGCCCGGAAGTGCCCCTTGGCACGCTCGTCCATGAAGAGGGCGGTGTGCGTGAACTCGTGGATGAATGCCTCGGCGATGTCATTCTCGTGCCAGTTCTCACCCGGGATAATCAGCGTGGCACCGATCGCATTCCGATCCGACATCGACCCCTTCCACGAGGTCTCCACCGTGAACACCGTGTGTGTCAGGAGCGAGATAATCCCGGCGAGCCGAGCATCTTTTTCAGCAATGAAATCACCGCCGGCCCGACATTTTTCCAGCTGCCACGCGGCAGCCGGGGAAAATTCGACAGGCCCCCCCACGTCCGGATTTCCGAATATCGATCCGAGAATATTCGTCTCCAGACTTCCGTCCGTGAACAGCATCTCGAAATCAGCATCGGCATCGCGCTGCTTAATACGCACGTCAAGGTAATCCGCATAATCACCTGACCCGGCCAGCGACCGAAGGAAACATAGATAGGCGATTCTTAGAGCTCCCGCCGAAACCGAATCTGGATCTTCCAGATAAGGGTGGCTGAGCACCGCAGCATTTCTGAGGATCTCAGGACTTCCTTCGAGGTGATACATGTGCGGCCTCCTTGCGTGCCAGAGATGCGGGGGTCAGGATGCGGGGATCGCCGCGAGACGCTCACGGCAGAGTTCGAGGATCTCGATAGGGCGCGGCCGCAACAGTTCGGTGAGGGGCAGCGCGAACACCTCGTCCAGGCTCGTCAGCACTCCCTGAAGCAGTTCACCGCTCTCCGGATGCAGGCTCAGCTCGACGCCCTCGCGATGCGGGATGCGCTTCTCGTGCCGCGCGAGCAGCACTTCGGTACCGACGACGATGCTGTGCAGGACCTTGTCGAGCGGGCGGCGGTCCTGGCGAATGGCCGAGCGCGTCAGATAGCGATCCTCGACCAGCAGCCCCATGTTCTTGTAGAAGCCGAAGCGGCGCTCCTCCAGGAACAGGGTGTGGTGAATGAACTCGTGGAGCAGGAACTCCTGGATGTCAACCGTGTTCCAGTGCTCCTTGGGGTCCAGCCACAGCACGCCGAGTACAGTGCTCGCGGTGCCGCCTGCCAGTCCGCCGTCCGGTGCGTAGAGCAGAACCGGTACGAGCAGCTCGTACAGGCTCCGGAATTCGGGCCAGCTCCGCTCCGCCTCGGCCAGTGCGGCCTCGACCGGCAGGCGCTTGAGCCGCAGCTCCTCCTCCGAATGCTCCTGAAGCCGCGCGAAGATGTCGTAGTCGACGGAGTCCTCGCCGGCGACCGAGCCGATGAACGCCTTGACCAGGCCGGTGTGCGACTCGCCCGCGCCGACGGCGACCGGCAGGACCGTCGCGCACGGCAGAACGTCGCGCAGCACCGGCTGCATGTCGCTGATCATCAGGTGGTACGAGGCGCGGAGCGAGGCGAGCGCGTCGCCGCCGGTCGCCGCCGTCCGATTCGTCTTCACCGCGTGCGCGCTGGAGACCACGTAGAGGGTCTCAACAACGCTCTGGGGGCCTTTCAGGGAAATCATCGCACCCGCCCTGGTGATCGTAGAATTACGTAATCCGTGAAATTTGTTTCACATTCCCGAGTGCCGATGAGGCCTGACCGGCCTGTTATTCGTCTCCGGCCAGGCCTCATCATTCGATGCCCTGTTCTTACTTGTCGAGCGCGAACATGTTGACCGGACCGAAGGTCATCTTGTCCTCTTCGAGGTTCGCGGAGACCTGGGCAGCCGCGGCAACATCCTCAGTAGAAACCTGACCAACAACGCCGGCAACGATCTCGTCCAGACGGATGGAACCCATGATGGTTTCTCCTTTTGGTTTTCGAGCGAACCCTTTCGCCCGACACGAAGGACAGTACCGGCATCAAATAGAAATCGATGTGACCCAGGTCACATCGATTTTCCACGAATAGAAATTATTGATATAGGAACCACTGACCTGCGCAAACAACCGGTCACCTCGGATCTCGCTCCGACCTGACGATTGCGCCCACAACACGAGGATCAGGCGAGAGGCGTCACTCGCCATCAAGGCCGACGCGGAGAAGCGTCGGTCTTCAACAGCAAGGGAGCCCCGCCGCCATGTCCTCAGCCCCACCCTGGAATGTCCAACGCCTGCCGGCTGCCGATGGCCGCGTCTTCCTCGTCACCGGCGGCATCGGGTACTTCGCCGCCGAGCAGTTGTCGGCAACCGGAGCCACCGTCGTACTCGGCAGCCGGAGTCCCACCAGGGCCGAGGCCGCCACGGCCTCGATCCGTGCGCGTGTCCCCGGTGCACGGGTGCGGGCCCTACGGCTGGACCTCGCCGACCTCTCCTCGCTCGAAGCAACGGTGGATTCACTGGAGGTGGAGCGCCTTGACGCGGTGGTCCACAACGCCGGCGTCGCCCTTGACGACCCGCCGCGCGGGGAGACCGGGGACGGTCACGAGCTCATGTTCGGCACGAACCACCTTGGACACTTCGTCCTGACCCACTGGCTGATGCCACTGCTGTCGGCCGCGCCGGAGGCCGTGGAGGCCAGCTGTGGGGACCGCGCGTCTTCGGCCTGCGCGGCGAGCCCCGACGCGAAGCGCTGTGGAACCACCTGGCCGACCACTCCGTCGCGACACGGCTGTGGGACGCAAGCTGTGACCTGACCGGCGCCGACCTCAGCACCATCTCCGGATAACCCCCGCACACGAACGGTGACCAACAGGTCCCCGACCTCCGCGCTGCTCGGCCAGGTCGTCTCCCGGAGCACCACCCTCGTCCGGGTCCGGATCGGCGCTAGCGGGCTCCGGTGGCGGACGGCAGTGGCGGATGGCGGACGGCAGTGGCGACGGTGGCGGCTCAGCCTTCCAGGTACGCGAGGACGGCCAGGATGCGGCGGTTGTCGTCCTCGGACGGTTCCAGTCCGAGTCGGGTGAAGATGTTGTAGCTGTGTTTGCTGACGGTCTTCTCGGTGACGAACATCCGGGCGGCGATCGCGGCATTGGAGCGGCCCTGGGCCATCAGCGAGAGGACCTCGTGCTCACGGGGGCTCAGCGCCAGCAGGTGAGGGTCTGCCGAGCGGTGGGTCAGAAGGGCGGCGACCACGTCGGGGTCCATGATCGTGCTGCCCGCCGCGACCTGCCGGACGTTGGCGACGAACTGCTCGACGGCCATGACCCGGTCCTTCAGCAGATAGCCCACCGCCCCGGCGCGGTCCGACATCAACTCCCGTGCGTAGAGCTGCTCGACGTACTGCGAGAGCACCACGACAGGCAGGCCGGGGATCTGCCGGCGCGCGTCGATCGCGGCGCGCAGGCCCTCGTCGGTGAAGGTCGGCGGCAGGCGTACGTCGACGATGGCGACGTCGGGCCGGTGGGTCGTCAGCGCCCGCATCAGCGAGGGGCCGTTGTCGACGGCCTCCACGACCTCGAAGCCGTTGGTCTGGAAGATCCTGATCAGGCCCTCGCGGAGCAGGGCGAGATCCTCGGCTACGACGATGCGCACGGCAACGACATCCTTATCTCGGTGGGGCCGCCGGGCGGGCTGTCGACGGTCAGGGTGCCGTCGAAGGCGGCCAGGCGGCGGGCGACGCCGCGCAGGCCGGTACCGGCGTCGATGGCGGCGCCCCCGCGGCCGTCGTCGCACACCCGCATCGTCAACTCCCCCGAATCGCCGCCCGGATGGGGTGTGAACTCCACCTCGATCCGGATGTGCTGGGACCGGGCGTGCTTGATGGCGTTCGACAGTGCCTCGGCGACGGCGAAGTAGGCGGCGGACTCGACCGGCGCGGGCAGCCGTCCGGGCAGGTGGGTCACCACCGTGGTGGGAACGGGGTTGACCAGGGCCAGGGCCCTCAGCGCGCCGTCCAGGCCACGGTCCGCCAGGACCGGCGGATGGATACCGCGTATCAGGTCGCGCAGTTCGGCCAGGGCTTCGGTGGTCGCCTCCCGGGCCTCGGTCAGCATCCGCTGGACGGCCTGCGGATCGGTGGGCAGCATTTGCTCGGCCAGGCCCAGGCTCATGCCCAGCGACACCAGACGGGCCTGCGCGCCGTCGTGCAGATCCCGTTCGATCCGACGCAGCTCACCGGCCTGGGTGTCGACGGTCTCGGCCCGCGAGTCCGCCAGCTGCCGCACGCGGGACCGCAGTCGCGCCTGCTCGGTCGGGCCGAGCAGGGAGCGGATCACCAGGGCGTTGAGGTTCGCCAGCCGCACGGCGGTGACGTACCAGAGCAGGAGGAACACCGGGCCGAGCGGGACCAGCGCGAACGACTCCTGGACGCTGTGCAGGCGGAAGCCGTTGCCCAGGGGGGTGCCGAACACCTCGGGCGGGGTCAGCCGGTAGAGGAGCGGATAGATCGAGTAGACGATGCCGCAGAGGAAGAGGAGGAGCGACAGTCCGTACGTGCACCACCCGGTGATCGAGTTGGCCACCAGCCAGGCCCAGTCCCGCCAGCTCGCCGGGTCGCGCAGGATCGTCCACAGCCTTGCCCACAGCCGCGCCCACGGTCTCGCCCACAGCCGCACCGGCCATCCGGCGTCCGGGGGCGGCAGGTAGGACCGGGCCACCGGTTCGCCGAGCCGGTCGGCGGCCCAGCGGCGGTGCAGGTCGGCGAACCATCGGACCAGTACGGTCGCGAGCAGCGTGAGCGGGATTCCGGCCCCGAGCGCGACGAGCGACAACGAGGTGATCCAGAGCGTGGCCAGGGCGGCGCCCAGGGCCGCGCCCAGCAGCAGCACCAGCGACCAGCCCAGCAGGCTCACCCGCAGGGCCAACCCGGAGCGCGGCGCGGGACCGGAGTGCGGGACAGGGCCGCCGGGCACCGGGCGTGTTCCCGAGGGCAGTCCGTCGCCGGGCAGGCGAGTCGCGCGGGAATCGGTCATCACGCTCCATCATCGTGCATCGGTGCCGGGGCAGCCGGCCTGCCGGCCGCCACCGGTCCGTGTGGTCCGCGTGGCTGGTGTGACCGGTGTGGCCGGTGTGGCCGGTGTGGTCCTTGTGGTCCACGTGGTCCGTGCCCACCGGCCGGACCTCGATCATGACCGGGTGGCCGGGGTCCGCACAGTGGGGTTTTCTCCACCCCCCTGGGGGCTCATCCCCCGTGTTCCGCCGCCCCGGCGCAGAGAGGCTGGAAGGGCAGGAAGGTACCGCCGGGAAGCACCGCCGCCGACCGCCGGCCTGCGTCCATGTGCCGGCGTCGGACGCCCCAGACCGACGCCCTCTCATTCAGGAGGACCCCCTCATGTCCGGTAACACGTCGTCCCCGCGACTGTCCCCGTCTCCGCGCCTGTCCTCGCGCCACCGCCGCCAGACGGGCCTGGCGCTTCTCGCGGCCGTGGCTCTTACCGGCACCCTCACCGCCTGCGACTCGGCGGCGGCCGAGCAGCCGACCGTCTCCGCGAAGGCCGCGGCCACCGGCTCGGCCGCGTCCCAACAGGACGGGAAGGACCGGCGGGACGGGCAGGACCGGCGGGACGGGCAGGACCGGCAGGACGGGCAGGACGGGCGGGACAGGCAGGACCAGCGGGACCAACTGGCCGCGCTGGCCCAGCAGGTCGTGGACGCCGGAGCCCCGGGAACGATCGTCCGGGTCGACGACGGCAACGGAAAGCCGATCGAGATCACCCGGCAGGCGCCCTGGACCAAGGCCGACCGTACGCTCGCCGCGAGCGACGAGTTCCGGATGGGCTCCAACACCAAGACGATGGTGGCCACCGTGGTCCTGCAACTGGTCGCCGAGGACCGGCTCAAGCTGAGCGACCCGGTGGACGAGTGGCTGCCCGGCCTGATCCCCAACGGGGACGCGATCACCGTACGCATGCTGCTCAACCACACCAGCGGCCTGTTCAACTACACCTTCGACCCCGAGGTGCTCAAGGCGTTCACCGGCCAGGACAACAGGGCATGGACGCCACAGGAGCTGATCGGCGCCGGCGTCCGGCACGACCCGATGTTCGCACCCGGCACGGACTACTCCTACAGCAACACCAACTACATCGCGCTCGGCCTGATCGCCGAGAAGGTGACCGGAGACGCCCTGGACGACCTGGTCCAGCAGCGGATCGCCGGTCCGCTCCACCTGAAGAACACCTATCTGGTCACCGGCAACGGCGCCGACACCGACACCGACGCCCCGGAGAGTCCCGCACTCGCCCACGGCTACGAACCGGACGCCGACCACATCGTCCCGCTGCTCCCCCCGGGCATGCCCGCCGGGACCGCGTTCGCCGGCCCGGCCCGGTCCGCGGGATACGTCGACACCACCTGGATCAACGCCAGCACGACGTGGGCCGCCGGCGGCATGGTCTCCACCGCGCAGGACTGGGCCCGCTTCGACACCGCGCTGATGTCCGGCAAGCTGCTGCCGCCCGCCCTGCTCAAGGAGATGCGCACCACCCGCGCCGAGGAGTCCGAGTTCCCGAACCGCCGGTACGGGCTCGGTCTGGAGAAGGTGGTCACTCCCTGTGGCACCGTCTGGGGCCACAACGGCGAGGTCCCCGGCTACTCCAGCGAGAACTACACCGACGCCGTCGGCCGCCGCACGGTCTCGGTCCTCACCAACACGATCTTCGGTCTGGCCTCGCCGAAGCCCCGCGCCGCCCAGCAGGCCCTGGTGAACGCCGCGGTGTGCGCCATGCTCGACAAGCCGATCCCCACCAAGCCCGAGTCCACGCCGACCGGCTCCTGAGCCCCCACCGCACCCACGCCGGCCGAAGCTCATCGCGGCTCTCCTCGCGGGTCGTAGGTGCTGAGGCCGTAGGTGCTGAGGTTCAGGTGCTGACGTCGTAGGTGCTGCTGACGCGTGAGCCGGGGGCCTGGGCCTGGACGGGTGATGAGTGCATGGCGTCGCCGAAGGCCACGATCCGACGCCCGTCGCCGGTGTCGAGGATCCAGGCCGTGTGCCCGCTGTCCTCCGCGAGCCTGTACGCCGCCTTCGGGTCGAAGGAGGGCCTTTTCCAGCAGGTCGTCGAGCACTACGTGAAGGGCCCCGGCAGCGTCACCGACCTCGCCACCGACTTCGGCGCCGACGAGACGGTCGGCCCCCGCGAGGCCATCGCCGGCCTGCCGCACCGCTCGATCGACATGCAGGCGGACCCCTCACACCCTGACGGCTGCCTCATCGCCCTGTCCGGCACCATGCGGGCGCCGGGGGAGGATCACGCCGGCGCGCGCGCAGCCGTCCTGGCCCGCCGGGAAGCCGACCGCATGCGCATCAGGAGCTGCGTGGAAGCGGCGGTCACCTCCGGTGAACTCGATGCCGACGCCGATATCGGCGGGATGACATCCACGGTCCACGGCTTTCTCCTGGGCATCTCCACGCAGCTGCGAGACGGAGTGGCCGCGACGAACCTGCACACGGCGGCCGACGTACTGCTCTCGAACTGACGCAGGACGCACCGACTCAGGACCACGGACGACTGGGGCCAGAGCCCTGCCCGGCCCCGGAAAATGAGGCTTCCAGTGGCACGGGCCGGCACGAACGCGCCGTCATGTCGGCACGGAGAGTCGGGACAAAAAACCCCTCCGACTCACGTTTCCGCAGGTCAGAGGGGTTTTCACAAGTGGAGCCTAGGGGAGTCGAACCCCTGACATCTGCCATGCAAAGACAGCGCTCTACCAACTGAGCTAAGGCCCCGCGACGGGTGGGTACGCCGACCACCAGAGACCGGTTCGCCCATCACCGGGGACAAGAGTACCGGGTGCGGACCGGTATCCCGTAAAAGGATTGGGGCTCCCCGTGCGCGACCACTCTCCGTAAGATGCCCCACGAGGTTCGCAGCAGCGAAGCTGCCGCAGGGGAAGCGATGGGGAGACGCGCATGGACGCCGCACAGCAGGAATCGACAGCCAGAGCCAGAGAGCTTCAGCGAAGCTGGTACGGAGAGCCTCTGGGAGCGCTGTTCCGGCGCCTCATCGATGACCTGGGGCTCAACCAGGCCCGGCTGGCCTCGGTGCTCGGGCTGTCCGCCCCGATGCTCTCGCAGCTGATGAGCGGCCAGCGCGCGAAGATCGGCAATCCCGCGGTCGTCCAGCGCGTCCAGGCGCTCCAGGATCTGGCCGGGCAGGTCGCCGACGGCAGCGTCAGCGCGGGGGAGGCCACGGACCGGATGGAGGAGATCAAGAAGTCGCAGGGCGGCTCCGTCCTCACCGCCACCAGCCAGACGACGAACAGCACGGGCGCCCCCACCGTGCGCCGGGTGGTCCGCGAGATCCAGTCGCTCCTGCGGTCGGTCGCCGCGGCCGGCGACATCATAGACGCGGCGGACGCCCTCGCCCCGACCCAGCCGGAACTGGCAGAGTTCCTCCGGGTGTACGGCGCCGGGCGTACCGCCGAAGCGGTCGCGCACTACGAGGCACATCAGAGCTAGTGCCGCGACCGGCAATGTTTGCCCCGAAGGAGCGCCGTCCGGTGCGTGCGATCGCAAGGCGGCCGGAAGTCCTTGTAGCGGAGCTACCAGGGCTTTTGGCCAACGCGACGAGCGTGCGTGCTGGGCCGCGCGACGGGGCAAAGCTTGCCGGGAGGGGCACTGGCGAGCAGCGGGCAGCCGGGCCGGCGCGCGGCGGGCCGGCGGATGACACGACTGGGACGACGGGGAGCGGGCGCGGCGCAATGGGTGAGATCTTCGCGGGACGGTACGAGCTGATCGACCCGATCGGGCGTGGGGGGGTCGGTGCCGTATGGCGCGCCTGGGACCAGCGGCGGCGGCGCTACGTCGCGGCGAAGGTCCTCCAGCAGAGCGACGCGCACACGCTGCTGAGATTCGTCCGCGAACAGGCGCTCAGGATCGACCACCCGCACGTGCTCGCCCCGGCCAGCTGGGCGGCGGACGACGACAAGGTCCTGTTCACCATGGATCTGGTCAGCGGCGGGTCACTGGCCCATGTCATCGGCGACTACGGGCCGCTGCCGCCCCGCTTCGTCTGCACCCTGCTCGACCAGCTGCTCGCCGGGCTGGCCGCCGTGCACGCCGAAGGCGTGGTGCACCGCGACATCAAACCGGCCAACATCCTCATGGAGGCGACCGGCACGGCACGGCCGCACCTGCGCCTCTCCGACTTCGGCATCTCCATGCGCAAGGGCGAGCCGCGCCTCACCGAGACCAACTACGTGGTGGGGACGCCCGGTTACTTCGCGCCCGAGCAGTTGATGGGCGCCGAGCCCGACTTCCCCTCCGACCTCTTCGCCGTCGGCCTGGTCGCGCTGTACCTCCTCCAGGGCCAGAAGCCGGACTCCCAGGCGCTGGTGGAGTACTTCACCGCGCACGGCACCCCAGGAGCGCCCCAGGGCATCCCCGAGCCGCTGTGGCAGGTCCTGGCGGGGCTGCTCCAGCCCGATCCGCACGCCCGGTTCCGTACGGCCACCGGCGCGCGCAAGGCGCTGACCACCGCCGTGGAGCTGCTCCCCGAGCCGACGGCGGACGACGAGCCGGTCGAGGTCTTCGACCAGATCGGCCCGCTCCCGGCCGGCTTCGGCCCCACAGGCCCGCTCAAGGCGCCCGCAACACCAGCCCTGCCCGCGCCCACCGCCCCGCCGGAAGCCTCCGCGACCTCCGCGACCTCCGGGACCTCCGCGACCTCCGCGACCTTCGGGACCTCGGCAGCCTCCGGCGCCTCCGCGGCCTCCGGCACATCGGCCCCCCAGCCCTCCATGTCCGAGACCGGCAGCTTCCACCTCCCCCCTCCGCCGAGCCGGGAGCGGCCGGACCTCCCCCCGCACCCCACGCCGACCGAAGTGTCCCTGGCCCAGGCGCAGACCGCGGCGGTACGTCCCGATCCGGCGCTCACCCGGGCGTACACCGCGCAGAACGCTCAGCTCCCCGCACCAGCACAGCCCCAGCACGCACAGCAGCCCCCTCAGCCGGTGCACCAGGCGCAGCAGGCCCACCAGCCACACCAGACGCCCCGACCGACCCACCACGCGCCCCACAAGCGGCCGGGACCGCCCCTCAAGGTGGCGGTCCCGATCCTGGTGCTGGCGCTGGCCTGCTTCGCGGTGGGCATCTGGGCGCTCACCCAGACCTGAGCCGAGCCGTCCGGCCAGGAACCCGCCGGACGTGAGCCGCCCGGCCACCACCCGTACCGCGCCTACCAGTTGGTGGGCGGACCGTACTGCTGCGTCGACTGCGTCGGCTGCGGCAGCGCCTGTGACTGCGCCGGTACGGCCGCAGCCGTCGGCACGCCTCCCGAGCCGTCCCCCGGCCCGCCGCCCGCCGCGCCCCGTCCCGCGTTCCGCCGCGCGATCAGCGTCCACGCCCCGAGGCCCAGCAGCAGCACCGTCCCCGTGCCGAACCCGGCCGCCGCGACCAGCTTCATCGTGGCGCCGCTGTCCGCCTCGTCCACCCGGCTCTGCCCGCCCTCGGCCAGATCCCGGTCGGCGGGGCTCACGCTGAAGTCGCCCGCGGGACCCGCGTACGCCGGACCCTCCTTCGGCTCGCCCTCGACGTTCACCCGCAGGGTCAGCGGCAGCGGCTTCTCGCCGAACGCCGTGCCGACCTCCGGGTTGAGGCTGACCCGCAGGTAGTACCAGCCCGCGAACCGCATGTCCCGGTCACCGCCGCTGTAGCCGAACCGGTTCTCGTACGCCACCGGCGGCAGCGGGGCGATGGTGGCCGTCTTCTGCTTGCCGTCGTACGAGATCGAGTTGCTGCTGCCGACGAGCCCGCGCGCCGGGTTGTAGAGGGCCATGGCGAACGCGCCGTTCACCCGTTCCCCGTCCGGCTGCTCCGAACTGCTCAGATCCGCGCCGACGAAGACCTGCTGTCCCCAGTCCACCGGGATCCGGTAGAAGAGCGACGCACCCGGCTCGATCTCCGTCGTCCACTCGCCCCCGACCAGTCCCTTGGCGTCGTAGAAGCTGCTGCCGCCCGTACGCTCCTCCGTCCCGCCGCTCCGCGCCGGCGCCGGGGAGGCGCTCGGCCAGGCCGACGGGGCCTTGGTGGGACCGGCCTTCGCCAGTCCGGGCTCGGAGACGTGCCGGATCTCCAGGCCCCAGGGGTCGGACGTGGCGGGCGAATCGCCGAGCCGCTCCACGACCAGGTAGTACCGGCCCGGATCCTTGCAGGAGTACACGCTCCTGTCGGCCGTCCGGTAGGCGTAGGCCGCCAGCGGGCGGGGGAACTCGTTCCCGACGCCGAACCTCGCCTCGTTCGAACTACAGTCGTATCCCTCGCTGTTCTGCAACGAGACCTTGATCCGGTCCGTGGAGTCGACCGCCGCGTCCGGCTTGGGCACGGCCACCGCCGAGACGTACGTGCTCGTCTTCGCCTCGTCGAGGTCGAGCCGGTAGATGAGCTTGCCGCCCGGCTTGATCGAGTCCCGGTACGTGGCACCCGCGTCGAGCGGCCGCGCGCCGCTGGTGGTCGTCGCCCCGGTGATCCGTTCGGCGCCCGGCTCGAAGGCGTACGCGCTCGGCCCGTCGGCCGCCCACGCCTGCCCCGGCAGCACCGCCGGCCCGCACACGACGGCCGCCAGGCACATCGCCGACGCCCCGGCCGCCCTCATCCTCGCCCGGCCCCTGCCGCCCCGCCTGTTCACGCGCTTCCCCTTGCCCTCTCGGCCGTCCCGCTCCGCGCTGCCGGTCCATCGTGCCCCGGCCGTCCCGCCGTTGTCCGCCAGCCAACCGAATCGCCCCCCGACCCCCCACCCACCCACGCATTTGCCATAGCAATCAATACGTTCGCTTAAGTGAATTCAATCACGCCGCGCCCACCCGGGACAGCACGAAGCCCACCCCGGAGCACCACGAAACCAGCCCGGAACCCCACGAAACCCGCCCAGGACAGCACGAAGCCCCGGCCGCTCGGCGGCCGGGGCTCGCAATTCGGACTGCTGCGTCTCACACACCCGAACCTGCGGGCACGGAGTCGGTCGCCTCCGTCCACAGATCCTGCTCGGCGCGGTCCGCCTGGATCTGGCGGTACACGAGGAGACCGCCGATGGCGGCCAGTGCGACCAAGAGAAGCTTCTTCACCGCGCGACCTCGTCTTTCCTTGACGTAGGGGACTTCTGGCGCCCGACTATACACACCGACCGATACCGATCGGTGACCTGCCCGCGCCCCGGCCCACCGACTTCATAGGCCCGGAAAAAGAAGCCGATCCGAAAATCCTGGCGGCCGAACCATCCCGGCGGTGAACCATCCACACTCACCACCCCGCACGCACCGCCTCATGCGAACGGCCCGTACGGATCATTCCGTACGGGCCGTTCCTCGCGGTGGGGCTAACAGGATTTGAACCTGTGGCCTCATCCTTATCAGGGATGCGCTCTAACCAACTGAGCTATAGCCCCGCGCTGCCCCTGAAGATTAGCGCACTTCAGGGCCAGCCCCAAAATCGATAGCCGGTCCTCACTCGTCCTCGGCGAGCGTGAGCTCAACACCGCCCACGAAGCCCGCCGACAGGTTGTAGATGAACGCTCCGAGCGTGGCCAGCGCGGTGGCCAGCACGACGTCGATCACCGCGATGACCGACGTGAAGACGAGCACCCGCGGCAGCGACAGGAACGACTGGAGATCGAAGCCGTTGCTCTCGTTGGAGCCCGTTGCCTCGCTGATCGTTCCGCCGACGGTCGAGAAGACGCCCATCGCGTCCATGACCATCCACAGCACGGCCGCCGCGATGACCGTGCAGATGCCGAGCGCGATGGAGAGCAGGAAGCTGACCTTCATCACCGACCACGGATCGGCCTTCGACACCCGCAGCCGCGCCTTGCGCGTACGCGGGGTGGTTCGCGCGCCGGTACGCGGCACTCGTACGGCGGCAGCCGCGGCGGTACCCGAAGCGGCAGTTGTCACGGAGGCTCCCTGTTGGCCCTGCTTCTGTCCGCCCTGCGTACCCCCGCCGCCCTGGGGCGTGGGGTATGCCTGCGGTGGGTGGTACGGCTGAGCGACCGGCTTCGGCTGCTCGGCGCCGTATGTCTCGTACGGGGGCTGCTGCCCCCGGGTATCGGTCACCGTTACCCCCTGGGAGTCCGTGGCAGGGCCACGGGCACCGTTCCCTGCGGAAGCGTTCGATCCGGCGCCCGTGGCTCCACTCACGCTTTTACTCCTCGTGCTCCCCGGCCGAGGACTGAGTGCCCTCGGCTACGACCTCGGCCGTACCGGCCTCGTCGGTCAACGGGTCATCACTCCCGTCGACCTCTTCGGCCTCACGCCCCGCCTCGGCATTGCGTGCGATACCGACGACGGCATCGCGCTTGCCCAGGTTGATCAGTTGGACGCCCATGGTGTCACGGCCCGTCTCCCTGACTTCGTTGACGCGCGTGCGAATCACACCGCCGCCGAGCGTGATGGCAAGGATCTCATCAGTCTCCTCGACCACCAACGCGCCGACGAGGGAACCGCGGTCCTCCACGATCTTGGCAGCCTTGATACCGAGGCCGCCGCGACCCTGGACGCGGTACTCGTCGACGGCGGTCCGCTTCGCGTACCCGCCGTCCGTTGCGGTGAAGACGAAAGTACCGGGCCGGACGACATTCATCGAGAGCAGCTCGTCGCCTTCGCGGAAACTCATCCCCTTGACGCCTGATGTCGCTCGTCCCATTGGCCGAAGGGCGTCGTCCGTCGCGGTGAACCGGATGGACTGCGCCTTCCGGCTGATCAGCAGCAGATCGTCCTCCGCCGACACCAGCTCGGCGCCGATCAGCTCGTCGTCCGTGCCGGATTCCGTCTCGCGGAGGTTGATCGCGATGACTCCGCCGGCGCGCGGCGAGTCGTAATCCTTGAGCGGGGTCTTCTTCACCAGCCCCGCCTTTGTTGCGAGAACGAGATACGGCACGGCCTCGTAGTCCCGGATCGCCAGGATCTCGGCGATCTGCTCGTCCGGCTGGAAAGCCAGCAGATTGGCCACGTGCTGACCGCGCGCGTCCCGGCCGGCGTCCGGCAGCTCGTACGCCTTGGCCCGGTAGACCCGGCCCTTGTTCGTGAAGAAGAGCAGCCAGTGGTGCGTCGTCGAGACGAAGAAGTGGTCGACGATGTCGTCTTCCTTGAGCTTCGTCCCGCGCACGCCCTTGCCGCCGCGCTTCTGCGAGCGGTAGTCGTCCGCCTTCGTACGCTTCACATAGCCACCACGCGTGATCGTGACGACGATGTCCTCCTCGGCGATCAAGTCCTCCATGGACATGTCACCGTCGAAGGGTACGAGCTTCGAGCGCCGGTCGTCGCCGAACTTGTCGACGATGACCGTCAGTTCCTCACGGATGATCTGACGCTGCTTCTCCGGCGAGGCCAGGATCGCGTTGTACTCGTTGATCTTCTGCTGGAGCTCGTCGTGCTCGGCGACGATCTTCTGCCGCTCCAGCGCGGCCAGCCGGCGCAGCTGCATCTCCAGGATCGCGTTCGCCTGGATCTCGTCGATCGTGAGCAGCCCCATCAGGCCCTCGCGCGCGATCTCCACCGTGTCACTGCGCCGGATCAGCGCGATGACCTCGTCGATCGCGTCCAGCGCCTTGAGCAGACCGCGCAGGATGTGCGCCCGCTCCTCGGCCTTGCGCAGCCGGAACTTCGTCCGCCGGACGATGACCTCGATCTGGTGCGTCACCCAGTGCCGGATGAACGCGTCCAGGGACAGCGTGCGCGGCACACCGTCCACCAGCGCCAGCATGTTCGCGCTGAAGTTGGACTGGAGGTCGGTGTGCTTATACAGGTTGTTCAGCACGACCTTGGCGACCGCGTCCCGCTTCAGGACGACGACCAGCCGCTGTCCCGTGCGCGAGGACGTCTCGTCACGGACGTCGGCGATACCGCCGACCCTGCCGTCCTTGACCAGGTCGGCGATCTTCTGCGCGAGGTTGTCCGGGTTGGTCTGGTACGGCAGCTCCGTGACCACCAGGCACTGGCGGTTCTGGATCTCCTCGACCTCGACCACCGCGCGCATCGTGATCGAGCCGCGGCCCGTCCGGTACGCCTCCTCGATGCCCTTGCGCCCCACGACCAGCGCGCCGGTCGGGAAGTCCGGCCCCTTGATCCGCTCGATGAGCGCGTCGAGCAGCTCCTCGTGGCTCGCCTCCGGGTGCTCCAGCGCCCACATCGCGCCGGCCGCGACCTCCCGCAGGTTGTGCGGCGGGATGTTCGTGGCCATACCGACGGCGATGCCCGCCGAACCGTTGATCAGCAGGTTCGGGAAGCGCGCCGGCAGGACCGTCGGCTCCTGGTTGCGCCCGTCGTAGTTGTCCGTGAGGTCGACGGTGTCCTCGTCGATGTCCCGGAGCATCTCCATCGACAGCGGCATCATCTTGCACTCGGTGTACCGCATGGCGGCGGCCGGGTCGTTGCCCGGGGAACCGAAGTTGCCGTTGGAGTCCACCAGCGGCATCCGCATCGACCACGGCTGCGCCAGGCGCACCAGCGCGTCGTAGATCGAGGAGTCGCCGTGCGGGTGGTACGTACCCATGACGTCACCGACGACGCGGGCGCACTTGTAGAAGCCCTTCTCGGGCCGGTAGCCGCCGTCGTACATCGCGTACAGCACACGGCGGTGTACGGGCTTGAGGCCGTCCCGTACGTCCGGCAGCGCGCGCGACACGATGACGGACATCGCGTAGTCGAGATACGAGCGCTGCATCTCCGTTTCGAGCCCGACGGGCTCTACGCGCATCGCCAGTCCCTCCACCGCCTCGACGGCCTCCTGGACCACGGGGGTGCCAGGGGTGCCGGGGACGCCGGAGTTCTCGGGGAGGTCAGGGTTGTCAGGGGTGTTCTCGTCGGCCATTGCTGGTCAGTGTTCCTTTCGGCCTTTTCGAATCCGTCAGCTGAGACCGACTCAGATGTCGAGGAAGCGGACGTCCTTGGCATTGCGCTGGATGAAGGACCGCCGGGCCTCGACGTCCTCGCCCATCAGCACCGAGAAGAGATCGTCGGCCTGGGCCGCGTCGTCCAGGGTGACCTGGCCGAGCACGCGGTGGTCGACGTCCATCGTGGTGACCCGCAGCTCCTCGGCGTTCATCTCGCCCAGGCCCTTGAAGCGCTGGATCGAGTCCTCGCGGATCCGCTTGCCGTTCTGCTTGCCCAGCTCGACCAGGGCGTCGCGCTCCCGGTCGGAGTAGGCGTACTCGAAGTCGTCCCGGCCCCACTTGATCTTGTACAGCGGCGGGCGCGACAGATAGACGTGTCCGGCCTCGACCAGCGGGCGCATGAAGCGGAACAGGAACGTCAGCAGCAGGGTGTTGATGTGCTGACCGTCGACGTCGGCGTCCGCCATCAGGATGATCTTGTGATAGCGGAGCTTCTCGATGTCGAAGTCCTCGTGCACCCCGGTGCCGAACGCCGAGATCAGCGCCTGCACCTCGGTGTTCTGGAGGATCTTGTCGATCCGCGCCTTCTCGACGTTCAGGATCTTGCCGCGGATCGGCAGGATCGCCTGGTACATCGGGTTACGGCCCGACTTCGCCGAGCCGCCGGCGGAGTCACCCTCGACGATGAAGATCTCGCACTTGGAGGGGTCGTTGGACTGGCAGTCGCTCAGCTTGCCCGGCAGCGAGGCGCTCTCCAGCAGCCCCTTGCGGCGGGTCAGGTCACGCGCCTTGCGGGCCGCGACCCGGGCCGTGGCGGCCTGGATCGACTTGCGGATGATGTCCGCGGCCTCGTTCGGATTGCGGTCGAACCAGTCCGTCAGGTGCTCGTGCACGATCTTCTGCACGAAGGTCTTCGCCTCGGTGTTGCCGAGCTTCGTCTTCGTCTGGCCCTCGAACTGCGGCTCGCCGAGCTTCACCGAGATGATCGCCGTCAGACCCTCGCGGATGTCCTCGCCCGCCAGGTTGTCGTCCTTCTCGCGCAGGAACTTCTTCTCGCGCGCGTAGCGGTTGACCAGACCGGTCATCGCCGCGCGGAAGCCCTCCTCGTGCGTACCGCCCTCGTGCGTGTGGATCGTGTTCGCGAACGAGTACACGCCCTCGCTGTACTGGGCGTTCCACTGCATCGCGATCTCGACCGAGAGCAGCCGTTCCTTGTCCTCGGCCTCGATGTCGATGACCGTCGGGTGGATCAGCTCGCCCTTGCGCGAATTGAGGTACTTCACGAAGTCGACGATGCCGCCCTCGTAGAAGTACGTCACCGAGCGGGCCGGCGGCTCCTCGCCGGGGTCCTCGGTGGCGTCCGTGCCCGCGACGTCGGCGCCCACGACGGCCTTCGCCGACTCGCGTTCGTCCGTCAGCGTCAGGGTCAGGCCCTTGTTGAGGAAGGCCATCTCCTGGAAGCGCCGCGACAGCGTCTCGAAGGAGTAGTCCGTCGTCTCGAAGACGTCCGGGTCGGCCCAGAACGTGACCGTCGTACCGGAGTCGGCCGTCTCCTCGTTGCGCTTGAGCGGCGCGGTCGGCACGCCCAGCTTGTAGTCCTGCGTCCAGCGGTGACCGTCCGTCTTGACCTCGACCGCGACCTTCGTCGACAGCGCGTTGACGACGGAGACGCCCACGCCGTGCAGACCGCCGGAGACGGCGTAGCCGCCGCCGCCGAACTTGCCGCCCGCGTGCAGCACGGTCATCACGACCTCGACGGCCGGCTTGCCCTCGGACGGAACGATGCCCACCGGGATCCCGCGGCCGTTGTCGATCACCCGGACCCCGCCGTCGGCGAGGATCGTGACGTCGATCGTGTCCGCGTGCCCGGCCATCGCCTCGTCGACGGCGTTGTCGACGACTTCCTGCACAAGGTGGTGGAGCCCGCGCTCACCGGTCGAGCCGATGTACATGCCGGGCCGCTTGCGGACCGCGTCCAGACCTTCGAGCACGGTGATGGCACTGGCGTCGTAGGCGTTGGTCACCTCGCCGTGCTCGCCAATGCCGGTGGACGGAGTCTTCTCATTGGGGTTGCCGGAATCGGCCACGAAGCGCCCTTTCTGGCACAGCACAGGCCGTTCTCCGAGCAAGCGGGAAGCGGCTGCGTCGTTCGGCTTGTGTCAGCATCTGTTGACTGCTCCCGCAAGCACAGCGGGAATTGCCATCAGTCTACCGGTAGCGCCGACCCGAATGGGGGTTTGCCGGTACCTGAGTCCGCATGTGCCGCCCTGAATGAGCGGCTCACGACTCCCCATATTCGGGAAGGGGCTCCAAGAGGCTCACACCGGCATTGAGCGCTTCGGCCTGTCAACCTCCCGCTACGGTGAGGGACGCCTCACTCGGCGGGGCCTTCCGGCCGGGTCGGCGCGGCGTACGGCAGGGGTACGGAGGCGGTACGGAGCGGGTGCCGCGCGGCCGTCGCCGAGGCGGTTCCGGGGGTGCCGGGGAGGGCGGCGGGCGGCCGCGGGGAGGGGCTGTCGGGGCGGTGGGAGGCGGGGACAGGGCAGGGGCGGCAGGGCCGCGTACGCGGGCGGCGAACCGGCCCGGCCGCCTGTCAGCCGTACGTGTCGCCCGGCCCCTGGCTGCCCGGCGCCCGCAGCCGGCCGGACCGCGACGGCGGTCCGCCGGGCCCCAGGACCTTGATCGTCCGTACGGTGCCGTGCCCCAGGTCCTCGTTCAGCCGGGCCACCAGCCGGGGCGCCAGCAGCCGCAGCTGCGTCGCCCACGCCGTCGAGTCGCACCGTACGGTCAGCACCCGCTCGTCATGGCCGTCGTCGTACCGCTGCGGCACGCAGTGCTTGGCCAGGTCCTCGCCGACGATCTGCGGCCACCGGCCCATCACGCCGCCCACCGCCGCGGGCGTCTCCCAGCCGCGCTCGGTGATCAGCCGGTTGATCGCCGCCCCGAGCGGCAGCGGATCGCGGCCGTCGGCGCCCGACCCGGAGCGCAGCCCGCCACCGCGCCTGGCCTGCTTCTTCTGCTGCACGGCGGCGCCGCGCGCCCGCGCCTGCTCCTTCGCCGCGCGCAGCGCGACCCGCGCAAGATCCACGCCCGACGCCTCGGGAACCGGCGGCGGCGCGCTCTCGGCGGGCGCCTGGGCCCCCAGCCCGGGCAGTTCGGCGGACGACTGCCCCGACGGCCGTCCCGACGGGTCGGGCGCCGTACCCCGGCCGCTCATACCCGCTCCACCGCGCCGTCGGCGACCTCGAACCGCGCCCCCGCCAGCACGCCCGGCACGTCGTCGTCCACCGCGGCCGTCACCAGTACCTGTTCGCCCGGAACCACCAGCTCCGCCAGCCGCTCGCGCCGCCGCGCGTCCAGCTCGGCGAAGACGTCGTCCAGGACCAGCACCGGCTCGTTCCCCTCGGAGCGCAACAGGTCGTACGAGGCCAGCCGCAGCGCCAGCGCGTACGACCAGGACTCGCCGTGGCTCGCGTACCCCTTCGCCGGCAGCTGGCCGAGCTTGAGCACCAGATCGTCCCGGTGCGGGCCGACCAGCGTCACGCCCCGTTCGATCTCCTGCTTGCGCACGGCGACCAGGGCGGCCAGCAGCCCCTCGTACATCTCGTCGCGCGAGCCCACGACCGGCTCCTCGGCGGAGGAACGGTACTCCAGCGCCACCGGACCGCCCCCGGGCGCCAGCTGCTCGTACGCCTTGTCGGTCAGCGGCTGCAAGGTCGCGATCAGATCCGCCCGCTGCGCGAGCAGCTCAGCGCCCGCCCGCGCCAGATGCTGGTCCCAGACGTCCAGCGTCGACAGGTCCATGCCACGACCGCCGTGCCGCCGCGCCATCGCCGCGGACTTCAGCAGCGTATTGCGCTGCCTGAGCACCCGGTCGTAGTCGGAGCGCACCCCCGCCATCCGGGGCGAGCGCGCGGTGATCAGCTCGTCCAGGAACCGGCGGCGCTCGCCCGGGTCGCCCTTGATCAGCGCCAGGTCCTCCGGGGCGAACAGCACGGTCCGTACGATGCCCAGCACATCACGCGGTCTGACCTGCGAGGACCTGTTGACGCGCGCCCGGTTGGCCCGGCCGGGGTTGAGTTCCAGCTCGACCAGCTGCGACCGCTCGCCCTGCGTCACGGCCGCCCGGATCACCGCGCGCTCCGCGCCCATCCGCACCAGCGGGGCGTCGGAGGAGACCCGGTGGCTGCCGAGGGTCGCCAGATAGCCGACCGCCTCGACCAGATTGGTCTTCCCCTGCCCGTTCGCCCCCACGAACGCGGTGACGCCCGGATCGAGAGGGACCTCGACCCGGGCGTAGGAGCGGAAGTCGGCCAGCGACAGATGCGTGACGTGCATGGGTGTACGCGGGCCTCTCCCGGTCCGGGGCGCTTCTCGGTGCTTCTGGGTGCTGCTACTTCTTCGGAGCGTTCGACTCGACCGCGTGGCCGCCGAACTGGTTGCGCAGTGCCGCGATCATCTTCATCTGCGGCGAGTCGTCCTGGCGCGACGCGAACCGCGCGAAGAGGGAAGCGGTGATCGCGGGCAGCGGCACCGCGTTGTCGATGGCCGCCTCGACCGTCCAGCGGCCCTCGCCGGAGTCCTGCGCGAAGCCGCGCAGCTCGTCCAGGTGCTCGTCCTCGTTGAGGGCGTTGACCGCCAGGTCGAGCAGCCAGGAACGGATGACCGTCCCCTCCTGCCAAGACCGGAAGACCTCCCGGACGTCCGTGACCGAGTCGACCTTCTCCAGCAGCTCCCAGCCCTCGGCGTACGCCTGCATCATGGCGTACTCGATGCCGTTGTGGACCATCTTGGCGAAGTGCCCGGCGCCGACCTTGCCGGCGTGGACCGAGCCGAAGTCGCCCTCGGGCTTGAGCGCGTCGAAGATCGGCTGGACCTTCGTGACGTTCTCGGGGTCGCCGCCGTACATCAGCGCGTAGCCGTTCTCCAGGCCCCAGACGCCGCCGGAGACACCGCAGTCGAGGAAGCCGATGCCCTTGATGCCCAGCTCGACGGCGTGCTTCTCGTCGTCCGTCCAGCGGGAGTTCCCGCCGTCGACCACGACATCGCCCGGTGAGAGCAGCTCGGCCAGCTCGTCGACGGTCGCCTGGGTCGCGGCGCCCGCCGGGACCATCACCCACACCACGCGCGGGCCCTTGAGCTTGCCCACCAGCTCCTGAAGGCTGTGCACATCGGCGAGGTCCGGATTGCGGTCGTATCCGATGACAGTGTGGCCGGCGCGGCGGATGCGCTCGCGCATATTGCCGCCCATCTTGCCGAGACCGACGAGACCGAGCTCCATCAGGCGTTCCTTACACGTTGAGGCGATTCGTACCCGGGCCCGAGCCTACGCCCGGACCCGGCTACTCACCTGTGGGGTCAGCCGCTCAGGCGTACCGGCATGATCAGGTACTTGTACGCCTCGTCCGCCTCGGCCTTCACGTCCGCCTTGCCGCTCAGCAGCGCCGGCTTCGTGGAGGTCGTAAAGGACAGCTGGGCCACCGGGGAGTCGATCGCACTCAGACCGTCCAGCAGGAAGGTCGGGTTGAAGGCGATCGAGATGTCGTCGCCGTCCAGCTGCGCGTCCACGCGCTCCACAGCCTGTGCGTCGTCGCTGGAACCCGCTTCCAGGATCAGGACGCCCTGCTCGAAGCTGAGCCGTACGGGCGTGTTGCGCTCGGCGACCAGGGCCACGCGCTTGACGGCCTCGACGAACGGAGCGGTCTCGATCACCGCGACCGAGTTGAACTCGGTGGGGAACAGCGTCCGGTACTTCGGCAGGTCGCCCTCGAGCAGCCGGGTGGTGGTGCGACGGCCCGCGCCCTCGAAGCCGATGAGGCCCTCGCCGGCGCCCGACCCGGAGAGCGCCAGGGTGACCGTGTCACCGCTGGTGAGCGCCTTGGCGGTGTCCAGCAGCGTCTTGGCGGGCACCAGCGCGACGGCGGAGATGTCCGCGGCTTCCGGCTTCCACAGGAACTCGCGGACCGCGAAGCGGTAGCGGTCGGTCGAGGCCAGGGTGACGGTGTCGCCCTCGATCTCGATCCGTACGCCGGTCAGCACCGGCAGCGTGTCGTCGCGGCCCGCGGCGATGGCCACCTGGGCGGCGGCGGAGGCGAAGACCTCGCCGGGCACGGTGCCGGTCGCGGTGGGCATCTGCGGCAGCGCGGGGTACTCGTCCACCGGCAGGGTGTGCAGCGTGAAGCGGGAGGACCCGCAGACCACCGTCGCCCGTACACCGTCTGTGGAGATCTCCACCGGCCGGTTGGGCAGGGCGCGGCAGATGTCGGCGAGCAGCCGGCCCGATACGAGAACCGTGCCGTCCTCCTCGACCTCCGCGTCCACCGAGACCCGTGCCGAGACCTCGTAGTCGAAGCTGGAGAAGCTGAGTGCGCCGTCCTCGGCCTTCAGCAGAAGGCCCGCGAGTACGGGCGCCGGCGGACGGGCCGGGAGGCTGCGGGCCACCCAGGCCACCGCCTCAGCGAGTACATCGCGCTCCACCCGGATCTTCACCGGAACCGCCTCCTGCTGTTGCTGACTCGCCCTGCTGGCCTTCGTCGTGGCTGTGATGCCGGGGACCAGTCTGACGTACGGCACCGACAGTCGGTGCGGCTGCGGGTCAAGTCGGTGCGAGAGGCGGCGCGGGCTCCGAGCCGAAGTTGTGCACAGGCCCCACTTCGAAGCAGATCTATCGCTAACTCAAGGGGGTAGTAGTAGTAGGGCCTGTGGAAACCGTGGATAACGTCGTCTGCGCAGGTCAGCGCCGGTTTTTTGTCCACCGGTCCTGTGGGCGCAGCCCGTGGACAACCGGCCTCTTCTGTGGACAGGCGAAAGTTGTGCACACCCGATGCACAGGGGAGCCCTACTTCTCCCCAGCTGCGTCCCCAGGTTTACCCACCTTCCCCACAGCCCAACCCGCCCCCTTGGTGTGACGCCTTTCACTCGACTCAGCGATCCCGCGCGTTTCGTTGCCGAACAGTGGACAGCGCTGTGGAGAAGGTGTGGGCAACCGGGCCCTGCCTGTGGGCCGCCGGTGGACAGTCGCGACGTGCCCCTGTGGACGGAAATTCTGTCCACAGTCTGTGGACAAGCTTCGGCCACAAATCCACAGGGCTCTGACCTGGCTCGACGCCCCAGCGTCCACCGCGCCTGTGGACAGGATCTGAACAACTTACGGGTCCCCAGGCTGTGGACGGAAGATTCTCCCCCGATCTGTGGAGAAGTGGGCCCTGCGGCCTTGTATTCGAACAGCGACGACCCGCCGACGACCCGCCGGTGCCCCGCCCAAGGCCCGGCGAGGCCGTCCCGGAGACCCGCGGCGTCCTTCCGAGGCGCCCGGCAGGACGCGTCCAGGGCACCGCGGGACGACGAAGGGGCGCCCCGGAGGACCGTCTCCGTACGACGGTCTCCCCGGGGCGCCCCAGGCCCTGTCCGGGCGGCTGTCAGCCGTTCTTGATGCGGTTGGTCAGCTCCGTGACCTGGTTGTAGATGGAGCGCCGCTCGGCCATCAGCGCGCGGATCTTCCGGTCGGCGTGCATCACCGTCGTATGGTCCCGGCCGCCGAACTGCGCGCCGATCTTCGGCAGCGAGAGATCGGTCAGCTCGCGGCAGAGGTACATCGCGATCTGGCGCGCCGTCACCAGCACCCGGCTCCGTGAGGAGCCGCAGAGGTCCTCCACCGTCAGCCCGAAGTAGTCGGCGGTCGCCGCCATGATCGCTCCCGCGGTGATCTCCGGGGCCGCGTCCTCGCCGCCCGGGATCAGATCCTTGAGCACGATCTCGGTGAGCCCGAGATCCACCGGCTGCCGGTTGAGCGAGGCGAACGCCGTGACCCGGATGAGCGCGCCCTCCAGCTCACGGATGTTGCGCGAGATCCGGGAGGCGATGAACTCCAGCACCTCCGGAGGAGCGTTCAGCTGCTCCTGCACCGCCTTCTTACGGAGGATGGCGATACGGGTCTCCAGCTCGGGCGGCTGCACATCCGTGGTCAGCCCCCACTCGAACCGGTTGCGCAGCCGGTCCTCCAGGGTGATCAGCTGCTTGGGCGGCCGGTCCGAGGAGAGCACGATCTGCTTGTTGGCGTTGTGGAGCGTGTTGAACGTGTGGAAGAACTCCTCCTGCGTCGACTCCTTGCTCGCCAGGAACTGGATGTCGTCGACCAGGAGGATGTCGACATCGCGGTACCGCTTGCGGAAGGTGTCGCCCTTGCCGTCACGGATCGAGTTGATGAACTCGTTCGTGAACTCCTCGGAGCTGACGTACCGCACCCGCGTGCCGGGGTACAGGCTCCGCGCGTAGTGCCCGATCGCGTGGAGCAGATGGGTCTTGCCGAGCCCGGACTCGCCGTAGATGAAGAGCGGGTTGTACGCCTTCGCCGGCGCCTCGGCGACGGCGACCGCCGCCGCGTGCGCGAACCGGTTGGACGCGCCGATGACGAAGGTGTCGAAGAGGTACTTGGGATTGAGCCGGGCCTGCGGCTCCCCGGGACCCGGCGCCGGCGCGGGCTGGGCGCCCAGCGGGCCGGGTGCTCCGCTGCGCGCGCGCCCCACGCTCTGTCCGCCGCCGTGCCGGGGCGCCGGCGGCTCCTGCGGATCGTGCGCGTCGTGCCGTTCGACGTGCCGATCGTACGGGGAGCGGTCCTGGCCCTGCGGCTGCCGGTAGTCGTGCTGGGGCTGCTGCGGGTGAGCGGTGGCGTACGGATCGCGGTCCTGGTAGCCGCCGAGCCGCGGCTGCTGCCAGGACAGGTCCTCCTGGGTCCGCGGCCAGGCGCCGGGGTCCGGGCGCTGCTGCTGGTAGTCCGGGTACGCGGGGCGTACCGAGGGCATCCCGTCGTCCTGCTGGCGGTGGCCGTAGCCGTCGTACCCGTCGTGCTGCCGCTGCTCGTCGTGGGACGGGCCCTGGTAGCGGTGCTGCTGGGGTACGGCGGGAGCCGGCGGCGTGGGCTCTCCGGCCGAGTCGTCGACCGTGATCGCGATCCTGATGGGCCGGCCGCACTCGTGGCTCAGCGTCTCGCTGATGAGCGGTGCGAGCCGCCCCTCCAGGACGCGCTTGCCCCATTCGTTGGGGACGGCGAGCAGCGCGGTGTCGGCGACGAGGGCCAGTGGCTGGCAGCGTTCGATCCACTGCTTGTCCTTGGGCTCGACGCCCTGCTGGCCCTCTCTGAGGAGCTGCTCCAGCACTCGTGGCCACACTGCGGCAAGATCGGCAGGTACATCAGCCACAGGGCACGCTCTCTCGCAGGTCCCACGAATGTGTGGTTCTCGGGACGGGGTGGGAAGACCGGCAGGAAAAGAATCCGGAGTTCAGCCAAGGTAGTCAGGCCGACCCGCGCGGTTCAAGTCGTTGTCCACAGCCTGTGCACAATGGCACCCGGCACGGAGCTGGTTTGACCGGATGGCGTAGCCGCGCGTACCGTGACCAGGTCGAGTTGTCGATGGCTGCTGCCGCCTGCCTCCGATGGGCAAAGATCACGAGCTGTGGTTGTGAAGCGGTGCACTAGGGCGTAATCGCGAGCTTCTCGTGGGCGCACGGTGACAGCCAGGCGATGTCCCGCCATCCACACATCATTTTCTGGAGCCCCCGAGTGAGCAAGCGCACCTTCCAGCCGAACAACCGTCGTCGCGCCAAGACCCACGGATTCCGACTGCGCATGCGTACCCGTGCCGGCCGCGCGATCCTGGCGACCCGCCGTGGCAAGGGTCGCGCCCGTCTGTCGGCCTGATCGCCTGATAGCCAACAGGTCATGACGTGCTGCCTACCGAGAATCGGCTGAGGCGGCGCGAGGATTTCGCGACCGCGGTACGCCGAGGACGCCGGGCTGGCCGCCCGCTTCTTGTCGTTCATCTACGCAGCGGTTCAACGGACCCGCACGCGCCTGGGGAGAGCGCTCCCCCGTCGCGTGCGGGTTTCGTCGTAAGCAAAGCCGTGGGTGGATCCGTCGTACGTAACGTGGTGAAGCGCAGGCTTCGCCATCTCATACGCGACCGACTCTCCGAGCTGCCCCCCGGTAGCCTGGTTGTCGTACGGGCGCTGCCCGGAGCGGGCGACGCCGATCATGCACAGCTGGCCCGAGACCTGGACGCCGCTTTCCGGCGGCTGCTGGGAGGGGGCGCGCGATGAAGTACCCGCTGCTGGCTCTGATCAAGCTGTACCAGTGGACGATCAGCCCGCTTCTCGGGCCTGTCTGCCGGTACTACCCGTCGTGTTCGCACTACGGATATACCGCCATCGACCGGCACGGCGCGGTGAAGGGCACGGCGCTGACCGCTTGGCGCATTCTGCGGTGCAATCCGTGGTCGCCGGGTGGTGTGGACCATGTCCCGCCGCGCAAACGCCCGCGCTGGCACGAACTGCTGCGCAACGCGTGGCGCAGCGATAAGGGCGGGCACTCCGCAGCTGGCGTGCCTTCCGGGGGATCAGCCCCCGACACCCCCAGTCCGGCCGCAGAGACTTCGCCCAATGCTCAAGGAGCCTGATTAGTGGACACGATTGCCAGTCTGTTCAGTTTTATCACCACACCTGTTTCATGGGTCATCGTCCAGTTCCACTCGCTGTACGGGATGATCTTCGGCCCTGACACGGGCTGGGCCTGGGGACTGTCCATCGTGTCCCTGGTGGTGCTGATCCGGATCTGCCTGATCCCGCTCTTCGTGAAGCAGATCAAGTCGACCCGCAACATGCAGGTGCTCCAGCCGAAGATGAAGGCGATCCAGGAGCGCTACAAGAACGACAAGCAGCGTCAGTCCGAAGAGATGATGAAGCTGTACAAGGAGACGGGTACCAACCCGCTCTCCTCGTGTCTGCCCATCCTGGCGCAGTCGCCGTTCTTCTTCGCGCTGTACCACGTGCTCTCCAGCATCGCCAACGGCAAGACCATCGGCGTGATCAACCAGGGCCTGCTCGACAGCGCGCGCCAGGCACACATCTTCGGCGCCCCGCTGGCCGCGAAGTTCACGGACAGCAGCGACAAGGTCGCCTCCCTGAACTCCTCGCTGACCGATGTGCGTGTGGTCACCGCGATCATGATCATCATGATGTCGGCGTCGCAGTTCTACACGCAGCGCCAGCTGATGACGAAGAACGTCGACCTGACGGTCAAGACGCCGTACATGCAGCAGCAGAAGATGCTGATGTACATCTTCCCGCTGATCTTCGCCGTCACGGGCATCAACTTCCCCGTGGGTGTGCTCGTCTACTGGCTGACCACCAACGTGTGGACCATGGGCCAGCAGATGTACGTGATCAACCAGAACCCGACTCCGGGCAGCAAGGCCCAGGACCAGTACCTCACGCGGCTGGTGAAGAACATCACCACGCACAGCGAGGTGCGCTCCCGTCGGAAGCGCACGATCGTCCAGGCGATCGTGGCCAAGGGCCCGGACCGTAACGACAACGAGCGCAAGTTCGTCATGAGCCTGGCCAAGGTGGGCCTGGCCCCGCAGGCCGACGGCACGGTCATCAAGAGCGACACCGCGGCCGCCGAGGCCGAGGCCGGCGGCGGGCAGAAGCGGCAGCAGCCGAAGCGTCTGACCAAGTCGCAGCGCCAGGCGGCCGCCCAGCTGGCCGCTGAGAAGCCGGACGAGGCCAAGGACTCCGAGGCCCCCGGTGAGCCGGCGAAGACCTCGTTGCAGAAGAAGGACGAGCCGCAGGACCCCAAGTCCACGCCGTCGGACCGGCCCGCCGCCGGTGCCACGCGCCAAAAAGCCAAGTCGTCGGGGCAGCGCAAGGGTCAGCAGCGGCCCAAGCACCCGTCCAAGAAGTAAAAAGGAGTCCATCCGTGACGGAAGGCACCATCTCCGCCGCCGCCCCCGCCGAAGAGGGCGACACCCTGACCCGCCTGGAGCAGGAAGGGGAGATCGCGGCCGACTACCTCGAGGGTCTGCTCGATATCGCTGATCTCGACGGCGATATCGACATGGACGTCGAGGCGGACCGGGCCGCGGTTTCGATCATCAGCGATTCCGGACGGGATCTGCAGAAGCTTGTGGGTCGTGACGGGGAGGTGCTGGAGGCACTTCAGGAGCTGACGCGCCTGGCCGTGCACCGTGAGACCGGGGACCGTAGCCGTCTCATGCTGGACATCGCCGGTTTCCGGGCGAAGAAGCGCACCGAACTCGCCGAGCTGGGGGCCAAGGCCGCGGACGAGGTGAAGAGCACCGGTGAGCCGGTGAAGCTGAACCCGATGACGCCCTTCGAGCGGAAGGTCGTGCACGACGCGGTCGCGGCCGCGGGCCTGCGCAGCGAATCGGAGGGCGAGGAGCCTCAGCGCTTCGTCGTGGTGCTCCCTGCCTGAGCGGTCCAACGTTTTCGGCCCCGTCTGTTGTGCAGGCGGGGCCGATCTTTGTCAGCCTGATAGTCAGCCACCCATCGGTGGTTCGGTATGGAAGGACGGTTCCGTGACGGAGGCAGCAGAGCTTCCCCCCGCACCGGACGAGGCACGCACGGTATTCGGTGAGTTCTTTCCGGAAGCTGTCCGCTACGCGGAGCTGCTGGCGGACGCGGGGGTCAAGCGAGGTCTGATCGGTCCACGTGAGGTGCCACGGCTGTGGGAGCGGCATCTGCTGAACTGTGCGGTGCTCTCGGAGGTCGTTCCCGAGGGCGTGACGGTCTGCGATGTCGGCTCGGGCGCGGGGCTGCCGGGTATACCGCTGGCGCTGGTGCGGCCCGACCTGAAGATCACCTTGCTGGAGCCGCTGCTGCGGCGGACGAACTTTCTCCAGGAAGTGGTCGAGCTGCTCGGCCTGGACCATGTGACGGTGGTGCGTGGCCGCGCCGAGGAGGTCCTCGGGACGCTCCAGCCGGTGCATGTGGTGACGGCGCGGGCGGTGGCACCCCTGGACCGCCTGGCGGGCTGGGGAGTGCCCCTGCTGCGTCCCTACGGAGAGATGCTGGCGCTCAAGGGCGATACGGCGGAGGAGGAGATCAAGGGGGCTCGCGCGGCGCTGAGCAAGCTCGGTGTGGTCGAGACCTCGGTGCTCCAGGTCGGAGAGGGCATCGTGGACCCGCTGGCCACCGTGGTACGGGTGGAGGTGGGCGAGAGTCCGGGCGGGGTGAGGTTCGCGACGAAGCGGGCCAAGGCCGCTCAGGTCGGCCGTGCGCGACGCCGCCGTTGAGCCGTACAGTCCGTACTGCCTATCAGTGATGCTCCATACAAGCTGCCATACCTACGCATTGCGGAGTGTCGTGACGACCTAGCCCTGTGGCCCGTGCATCGTGTTTCACGTGAAACGTCGCTCACTGCTCCAGGGCATCATCGGCCGTGGCCGCGCGGCTGCCACACCGCGCGGCCGAAAGCCCCTCGTCAGGGGGGCGAGGTTTTCCACAACGGTGGATTCGTCCACAGAACCAAGGGCCTCGCTGGTTCACGACCCCGAAAGCATGGCAGGCTCTGTCCATTGCGAGTCTGAAGTCGAGGAGAGTGAATCCTTGCGGTCCGACGCCAACATCGCGGGACCGATGACCGATCCGGTCCCCGGTCCCCGCACCGAGTCGGCGGGGGAGGATGTTTCACGTGAAACACCGCCCCCGATGGACGACACCCCCATTGGCCGTGCTGCCCAGCTGGCGGTGGAGGCACTGGGCCGCGCCGGTGAGGGAATGCCCCGCCCCGAGCAGACGCGTGTCATGGTCGTCGCCAATCAGAAGGGCGGCGTAGGGAAGACCACCACCACGGTCAACCTCGCCGCCTCCCTCGCGCTCCATGGAGCGCGAGTGCTGGTGGTCGACCTCGATCCACAGGGCAACGCCTCCACGGCGCTCGGGATCGACCATCATGCCGAAGTCCCCTCGATCTATGACGTCCTGGTGGAGAGCAAGCCGCTCTCCGAGGTGGTCCAGCCTGTGCCGGACGTCGAAGGTCTCTTCTGTGCCCCGGCCACCATCGATCTCGCCGGTGCGGAGATCGAGTTGGTGTCGCTGGTGGCACGGGAGAGCCGGCTACAGCGGGCGATCGAAGCGTATGAGCAGCCGTTGGACTACATCCTCATCGACTGCCCGCCCTCGCTCGGCCTGCTGACCGTCAATGCGATGGTCGCCGGAGCAGAGGTCCTCATCCCCATCCAGTGCGAGTACTACGCGCTGGAGGGGCTGGGACAGCTGCTGCGGAATGTCGAACTGGTCCGCGGACACCTCAACCCCACACTGCACGTGTCGACCATCCTGCTCACCATGTACGACGGCAGGACCCGACTCGCTTCACAGGTGGCGGACGAGGTGCGGAGCCACTTCGGCAAGGAGGTGCTGCGGACGAGTATTCCTCGGTCCGTACGCATCTCGGAGGCACCGAGCTATGGCCAGACGGTGCTCACGTATGACCCGGGATCCAGTGGATCCCTCTCGTACCTCGAAGCCGCCCGTGAGATCGCGTTGCGGGGGGTCGGGGTGCATTACGACGCCCAGCAGGCGCATGTGGGCAGCCAGAACAGTCAGCAGAGTATGTCGGAGGGGATCCAGTGAGCGAGCGACGTAGAGGCCTGGGACGTGGGCTCGGTGCGCTGATTCCTGCCGCTCCGCAGGAGAAGCAGGTGCCCTCCCCCGGAGTGGCCACGGCCTCTTCCGGAGCGGCAGCACCGGTGCTGATCGCCGAGCGGGATATGGCGTCCGAGAAGGTGCGTTCGTTGCCGCAGGCGGCTTCGTCACCGGAGACGGAGCCAGTGGTGCCGGAGTACGGAGCGGTGGCCGAGCCGGAGCTGGCGACGACGGGCGGGGCGTACTTCGCCGAGGTACCGATCGATGCGATCACGCCCAACCCGAGGCAGCCCCGTGAGGTGTTCGACGAGGACGCACTCGCCGAACTGATCACTTCCATCAAGGAAGTGGGGCTCCTCCAGCCCGTGGTCGTACGGCAGGTGGCGCCGGAGCGCTATGAGCTGATCATGGGCGAGCGGCGCTGGAGGGCATGCAGGGAAGCCGGACTGGAGCGAATTCCGGCGATCGTCCGCGCCACGGACGACGAGAAGCTGTTGCTCGACGCGTTGCTGGAGAACCTGCACCGCGCCCAGCTGAACCCGCTGGAAGAGGCAGCCGCCTACGACCAGTTGCTCAAGGACTTCAACTGCACGCACGACCAGTTGGCCGACCGGATCGGACGCTCGCGTCCGCAGGTCTCCAACACCCTGCGGTTGCTGCGGCTCTCTCCCCCTGTCCAGCGCAGGGTGGCCGCCGGGGTGCTCTCGGCCGGTCATGCGCGGGCGCTGCTCTCGGTGGAGGGTTCCGAGGAGCAGGACCGGCTGGCACATCGCATCGTGGCCGAAGGGCTCTCGGTGCGGGCCGTCGAGGAGATCGTGACCTTGATGGGCTCTCGTCCCGAGGCCACTCCCAAGTCCAAGGGACCCCGGGCGGGCGCGCGGCTCTCGCCGGCGCTGGGCGATCTGGCATCGCGCCTCTCGGACCGCTTCGAGACCCGGGTAAAGGTCGACCTGGGGCAGAAGAAGGGAAAGATCGTGGTCGAGTTCGCCTCGATGGACGATCTGGAGCGCATTCTCGGCACCCTCGCTCCCGGCGAGGGGCGCGTCCTGGAGAAGAGCCTCAGCGAGGATTCAGCGGAGGATGACGAGAGCTGACGCTCTCTCACCGTCCCAGGGCGGGCCGTGTTCCACAATGACCGGAACACAGCCCGCCCTTTGCTGTCTCTCGGTATGCCACGTGGCTCTGGGTGGATACGATGCGATCTGGTACGGCGCATCCACCTCGATCCACCTCCAAAGGAGCCAAAGGGCCATGCGATCGGTGAGCCGCAGCCAACTGGTGTCAGCTGGACTGGGCCTTGGCGTGCTCGGCGGCTTTGTGGCGAGTCTGCTTCGGGAACGCAGTGTGCTGGCCGCCGCCCGTGGTGCGGCAGGTGAGGGAAGTGAGGAACAGCCTCCATGGGGCGTCGGCTCGTACCGCTCACGCCGGACAACCTTCCGGACCTCCCCGAGCGCTGTCATTCGTGTGTCTTCTGGGAGCTTGATCCGGTCAGCGGAGAAGCCGCGGTAAAAGCCGGCAGAGCGGCGGCGCAGAAAGAGGCGTGGATCTCGGCGGTCCTGCTGGAGTGGGGATCTTGCGGCCGGGTGGTCTATGTCGATGAGGTACCGGTCGGCTTCGTCCTCTACGCGCCGCCGGCCTATGTGCCCAGAGCCATGGCGTTTCCCACCAGCCCCGTCTCCCCGGACGCGGTCCAGTTGATGACGGGCTGGATCATGCCCCGCTATCAGGGTCAGGGGCTCGGCCGCGTGATGGTGCAGACCGTGGCCAAGGATCTGCTGCGCCGGGAGTTCAAGGCCGTAGAAGCATTCGGAGACGCGCGGTGGCGCGAGCCGTCCTGTGTGCTTCCCGCCGACCATCTGCGGGCGGTGGGCTTCAAGACCGTACGACCGCATCCGAGGTACCCACGGCTGCGGTTGGAGCTACGGACCACGCTCTCCTGGAAGGAAGACATGGAGCTGGCCCTCGACCGGCTTCTGGGCGCGGTGAAGAAGGAACCGGTGCCGCGTCCGCTGTGAGGTCCACGGCGCTCTGTGGAATGAGAAACGGGTCCACCCCCGACAGGGGGTGGACCCGTTTCACGTGAAACATCGAGAGTCAGCCCTTGACGGCGCCCTCACCGATGAAGTCGTCCAGGTCGCGCAGGAGCGCGGCCTTGGGCTTGGCGCCGACGATGGTCTTGGCGACCTCGCCGTTCTGGTACACGTTCAGCGTCGGGATGGACATGACGCCGTACTTGGCCGCGATGCCCGGGTTCTCGTCGATGTTGAGCTTGACGATCTCGATCTTGTCGCCGTGCTCGGCCGCGATGGCCTCCAGCGACGGCGCGATCTGCCGGCACGGTCCGCACCAGGCGGCCCAGAAGTCCACCAGAACGGGCTTGTCGTTCTTGAGGACGTCGGCGTCGAATGAGTCGTCGGTTACCTGCTTCAGGGCCACGGCGGCCTCCTTCAGTTCGTGGGGTGGGGACTTGCTGATCAGACGGTGGCGGTCTTCTCGGGCTCGGCAGCGTTCTCGCCGTCGCTCAGCGCGGCGAGGAAGTGCTCGGCGTCCAGGGCGGCCGAGCAGCCGGTGCCCGCGGCGGTGATCGCCTGACGGTAGGTGTGGTCGACGACATCGCCGGCGCCGAAGACTCCGGAGAGGTTCGTCCGGGTCGAGGGGGCGTCGACGGTGAGGTACCCCTCGTGATCCAGGTCGAGCTGTCCCTTGAACAGCTCGGTCCGCGGGTCGTGGCCCACCGCGATGAACAGGCCGGTCACGGCAAGCGCGGAGGTCTCGCCGGTCTTGGTGTTGCGCAGGGTCAGACCGGAGAGCTTCTGGTCGCCGTGGATCTCCGCGACATCGCTGTCCCAGGCGAACTTGATCTTGGGGTCGGCGAAGGCACGGTCCTGCATGGTCTTCGAGGCGCGCAGGGTGTCCCGGCGGTGGACGATGGTGACGGACTTGGCGAAGCGCGAAAGGAAGGTGGCTTCCTCCATCGCGGTGTCGCCACCGCCGACCACGGCGATGTCCTGGTCCTTGAAGAAGAAGCCGTCACAGGTGGCACACCAGGAGACACCCCGGCCGGAGAGGGCGTCCTCGTTCGGCAGGCCGAGCTTGCGGTGCTGGGAGCCGGTCGTCACGATGACGGCCTTGGCACGGTGGACGGTACCCGCTGTGTCGGTGACCGTCTTGATGTCGCCGGTGAGGTCGACCGAGACGACATCGTCCGGAACCAGCTCGGCGCCGAAGCGCTCGGCCTGTGCCCGCATGTTGTCCATGAGATCGGGGCCCATGATGCCGTCGCGGAAGCCCGGGAAGTTCTCCACATCGGTGGTGTTCATCAGAGCGCCACCGGCGGTGACGGCGCCCTCGAAGACCAGCGGCTTCAGCGAAGCGCGCGCGGTGTACAGCGCGGCCGTGTAGCCGGCGGGCCCGGAGCCGATGATGATCACATTACGGACGTCGCTCACGGGTTTCTTCCTCGTCTCTGCAGACTGCCTACTGGGGCCGGATCAACGACTTTCACCCCATCCAACGGATCCTACGGGTCTTGCATTCCCGAGGTCGTCCGGCCCACACGGGGGTGTCGTCAGCGGCGAGGGTAGGAGTGCGTCAGCAGGACCTTTCCCTCGGTTGTGGAAGCCCCCTCCACACAGGTCGCATCGATCACATAGGCCTGGACCCTGGTGGTGTCCCCGGGGTGCGGCAGGACGACGAGATAGGCAGGGCTGCCCTGATAGCTGCCCTGCTCCGCGGCCAGGGCGGCCTCGGCACGTCCCGTGCCCTGCTGAATACAGGCCGGAACCTTGGGCGAGTTCTGGAGCATGGGTGCATTCGAGGCGCCCAGCTCCGAGGAATCCAGCCCCTCGCCGGCGCCGCGGCGCTCGGATTTGGTGGAGGCGGGGGTGGCCAGCAGTGTGTCGACCCGGCTCTGGAGATCGGTTGCCGAGAACTCGTCGGCACTCTGCCGGGCCGAGGAGCTGGCCGTCGCGTCGGCCTGGGACGTTGCGAGATCATCGTCCACCGGCCGGAACGACTGGAAGAGCAGGACGCTGACGCCCACCGCGGCCGTTCCGAGGACAGCACCCAGGACAGCGGTACGGCGGCGGCGTGTCCTCCCGCGCCCCGGTCCGGTGGCAGCCTTCGGACGGCCTGCGGGCCGGTCGGCCCGTACCCCCTCCGCCGCAGCGGAAGCCGCCCCCGCCGGGTTCTGGGACGCGAGCGATGTTTCACGTGAAACATCGGGGGAGCGGTCGGCCCCGGACGTAGCGGAGACGGAGAGAGGGGGAGACGTCGAGTCGAGCAGCGCCTCGGCCGCCAGAGCGGCATCGATACGGCCGGCGATGTCGGCGGGCATCCGCGACGGTCCCGGCAGGGTCCCGAGCAGTCCCCTGATCTCTTCCAGGGAGTCATGGACGTCGGCACAGAGATCACAGCTGTCGAGGTGGAGCCTCAGATCGGTCGCCCGGGAGGGCGGGACCAGCCCTTCCGAGAATTCGGAGATCTCCGAGACATCCGGGTGCTCAGTCGTGTCGGTCGTCGATGTCACGTGCGCCCACCTCCGCCCTTCACGCCGGCAGGATCACCCGATCCTGAATCCATTGGCTCCGATGCCGGTGGGACGGATGCCCCCGGCGTGCGGTTCCTTCCCCTGCCCGAACCGCTGATATCCCCGATGTCCGCACGTAGATGTGTGAGCATCGGCTGAAGTCTGGCCCGGCCGCGTGCGCAGCGGCTCTTCACCGTTCCGGTGGGCACTCCCAGTACGGCGGCGGCCTCCGCGACGGGGTAGCCCTGCATATCGACGAGGATGAGCGCCGCGCGCTGGTCGACGGGGAGCTTGGCCAGCGCCGCCAGCAGCTCCCGGTGCAGATCCCCGCGCTCGGCGGGAGCCTCCGCCGACTCATGGGGCTCCAGGAGCTGCTCCAGCCGCTCGGTGTCGTCCACCGGGGAGGTCTTGCGGGACGCGGCCTTACGGGCCCGGTCGAGGCAGGCGTTGACGGTGATGCGGTGCAGCCAGGTCGTCACGGCGGACTGGCCGCGGAAGGTATGGGCAGCACGGAAAGCGGAGACGAGGGCGTCCTGCACGGCGTCCGCGGCTTCCTCCCGGTCGCCCAGCGTCCGCAGGGCGACCGCCCAGAGACGGTCGCGGTGGCGTCGTACCAGCTCACCGAAGGCGTGAGGATGCCCCTGGACATGAGCGCTCAGCAGGTCGTGGTCACTGCTTTCGCCGAGTGCGACATCGTCCAACGGTGAGCCCCCCTCCCCCGGTCCGGTCAGCCCTTGAGCTGGATCTCCGTGATTCCGCCCCTGAAGCGGCTGCTGCTTCCGTCCGTGGGCACCTCGGTGATGTGGACCAATACGTACCGGGTCCGTACCGGCTTGTCGAGGGTGCTCTTCAGAGTGCCCCCCACCGTCTCCAGCTTGGTGAGGCGCTGGGAGAAGTCGGAGAGACTCGTGGGGTTCGACGCGTCCTTGTCGGCGGCGAGGACTTCCGCCTTCTGACCGCTGCGGTACATGTCGATGTTGATGACGGAGACGCGCTGCACGCTGCCGAGGTCAACGATGATGCCGCTGCCCTCCTTGTACTTCGGGAGATTGCCGAAGTTGGGGAAGTTCCAGTACTGATCCGTGATCCAGGACGTCTTGGCTTCACCATCGATGGTGTTCGGCGCGAGCCCGGGCTTTATGCCGTAACCACCGGGCATGAACTCGCTCGCTTCGGCGATCTTCAGCGCCTTGACGGGCTTGATCGCCTTGTCGTCGTCCCCCGTGGTCGTCTGGGTCGGGGTGGTCTCGGACTCCTTGCGCTGGTCCAGAAGCCGGTCGGCGACCTGCCAGCTGCCGAGCCCCAGGGCGGCGATGAGCAGGGCGGCGACGGTCCACTTCAGGGCTTTGCCGGTGCGGCTCTGGAGTGGCGGCGGCGGGACGGCCACAGGGGCCGTGGGGGGCCCGAGGCCCTGCTGCGTCCGTCCGTACGTGCCCTGCTGGTAGGTGGTGCGCTGATACTCGGGCGGCGCTGTGAAAGTGGGCTCCGGAGGCCGGATACGAGGCATCTCCGCGACGGCCGCGGCCAGCTCGTCCGGAGTGGTGCACGGCGGTTCCTGGCGGGAGGCGGTGGCGCCGTCGTTGACCAGAGCGCGCATGGCCAGCTCGGAGAGTCCGCGGTGGACTCCGGCGCGGACCTGGTCGGGGGCGATCAGGCCGACGCCCTTGGGCAGACCGGAGAGTCCGTAGGCATCCGCTTCGTACGGCCAGCGCTGGGTGAGCGCGGCATAGAGGAGTGCGCCGATGGCCTCGGTGTCCGTCCGCTGCGGCCGTTCGGCACGGATTCCGCGCAGTGCGGCGTTCACCGCGAGGCCGCGGATCCGGTACTGGCCGCTGGAGGTCCGCAGGACCGCCCCCGGAGTCAGCCGCAGATGCGCGAGCCCCTCGCGGTGGGCGGCGGCCATGGCTTGGGAGACCTGGCTGACCAGCTGATAGGCGTCGTGGGCCTCCATCGGCCCGACGGCGAGGAGAGCGGTGAGTTCGGTAGCGTCCGGCAGCCACTCGTGGACGACGTAGACGAGGTCGTTCTCCTCCACGGCGTCCAGGACCTGCACGAAGCGCGGATCACCGAGGAGAGCGGACGAGCGGGCCGCGGCCAGTACGGAACGGGCCCGCGGATGGTCGGCGGGCAGCAGATGCACACCTACGGCGCGGCGCAGTTTCTCGTCGACCGCACGCCAGCTGCTGAAACCGTCCAGACGGGTGACGCACTCCTCCAGGCGGTAACGTCTGGCGAGCTTATGGCCGCTGTGCAGGTCGGGCGTCGCGATGCCCGGTCCGCCGCTCTGCCGCTCACGGTCCGTGTCCGGTGCGGACTGCTCCGCCGTCTCCTGGGTTTCCGCCGACCCGTCGGCCGTGGCCTTGTCCGCCTTGGCGGTCAGCGGTTCATCACCGCTGTTGTCGGCCACGTCGACGGCAGCCGTGCTACGTTCCGCCACCGTCGCTCCTGCCTCCCCATCCATTGCGTCCCATCCAACAGCCAAGCCAATTGTGCCCACAGTTGGACGCTATGCACGACACGCGGTGGCCGAGGATGGTTGTGCTCGGCCACCGCGGCTCAGCGTCCGAGCCGTCCGCGCACCATGCCGACCATGGCGTTCATCTCCTCGATCCGCATCTTCTTCGCCGCGACGAAGAAGACAGCGAGCAGAACGACGCCTCCGGCGACCAGCGCCACCACCGAGCTGACGGCGCTGCTGCCGAGGGCGCCGAGAACGGCGTAGGCCACGCCGCCCGCCGCGAGGGCGCCGGGCACGGCAGCCAGACAGAGCCTCGCGTACGTACGCAGGACCCGGCCGCCGTCCAGATCGCCGCCCAGCCGGTTCTTCAGCCGTCGCCAGGCGACACCGACGCCGACCGCATAGGCCAGCCCGTACGAGGCGGCCATGCCGACCACGGCCCAGCGGGACGGCAGCAACACGTAGCAGAGGGCGGAAGCCGCGGCGTTGACCGCGGCGACGATGACCGTGTTGTAGAAGGGCGTCCGGGTGTCCTCGTAGGCATAGAAACCACGGAGCACGACGTACTGCACGGAGTACGGAATGAGCCCGAGGGCGAACGCCATGAGGATGAAGCCCATGGACCGCGCCGATTCCATGCCGCTGGACGAGAACATCAGGATGGACAGCGGGACGCCGAGCGCGAGGAACCCGAAGGCGATCGGGACGATCGCGACGGCGGAGTTGCGCAGCCCCTGGGAGATGTCGTCGCGCACCGCGCCCGGGTCGCCGTCGTGGGCGGCCCGGGAGATCCGGGGCAGCAGCGCGGCCATGACCGAGACAGTGATGATGGCCTGCGGCATGCCCCAGATCAGCTGGGCGTTGCTGTAGGCCAGGATGCCGGTTCCGGTCTTGCCGGAGGCTTCGCCGGCCGCGGTGGCGAGCTGGGTGACGACCAGTACGCCGGCCTGGTTGGCGAGGACGAACAGGACGGTCCACTTGGCCAGCTTGACAGTCTTGCCGAGGCCGTGGCCCTTCCAGTCGAAGCGGGGCCGGAACCGGAACCCGGTCTCGGTCAGATACGGGATCATCGCGAGAGCCTGCACGACGAGGCCGAGCAGCGTACCGAGGCCCAGCAGCCGCACACCGTCCGGCGGAATCGTCCGGACGGTCATGCTGGAGTCGGCGGCGGTGCCGTACACCCAGATGAAGAGACCGAACGTGGCGATCATGACGATGTTGTTGAGGACCGGAGTCCACATCATCGCGCCGAACTTCCCGCGCGCGTTGAGGATCTGGCCCATCACCACGTGCACACCCATGAAGAAGATCGTGGGCAGGCAGTAGCGGGCGAAGGTGACCGCGACGTTGTTGGAGGCCGGGTCGCTGGCGATCGTGTCCGACATCAGACGGACCAGCAGCGGCGCCGCGAACACGGCGGCGGCCACGATCGCGCCGAGCGCGACCATGACGAGGGTCAGCAGCCGGTTGGCATAGGCCACGCCACCGTCGTCGTCGTTCTTCATCGCCCGTACGAGCTGTGGGACGAAGACGGAGTTGAGGCCGCCGCCGACGGTGAGGATGTAGATCATCGTCGGCAGGGTGTAGGCGACGGTGAAGGAGTCACCGAGCAGTGCCGCACCCAGGGCCGCCGTGATCACCAGGCTGCGTACGAACCCGGTGAGCCGGGACACCAGCGTGCCCGCGGCCATCACCGCGCTCGACTTCAGCAGCCCCGCTGCCTTGCCACCGGACTTCTTGGCGGGCGGCGGGGCGGGCGCCGCCTCGGGCTCCGGCGCGGTCAGTACCTGCCCGCTGCCCTGCTGATCGCGGTAGAGATGCGCGAACGCGTCCGCTGGGGGGCTCTCGTCCCCGGCCCGCGAGACGAGATCATCGACGCCCGTGAACTGGGTCGTCCGCGCGTCGTCCCCGTACGGGAGATGCCGGGACGGCCCGGAGGGCTCAGGAGGCGGTGTCTGGGCCCAGATACGGGGATCGGGCGCGTACTGCTGAGCCGGAGGCTGCTGATACAGCTCCTGGGTCTCCTGGTACGTGCCCGGGGGCGGCGGCGGGTGGGAGGCGCGGTCGTACAGCGCCTCGGTCACCGGATCCTGTGCGGAGAGATCCTGTGCCCAGTAGGGGTCCTGCTTGTAGGCGTCCTGGACATAGGGATCAGGGGCAGGCGGCGGAGAGGGCGGGACCTGCCCTGCGGGATCGCCGCCCGCGCCCTGCCCACGGTCACCGTCGTACGGCGCGTTCATGGTTACCCCACCTCATCGTCCCCGGCCGACCGGCCACGACATCGCTCAACGGTCCACTTTCTCACCCGTGCCCGACGCGTCAGCGCTTTCCGGTCCGGTGTCCGGTGTCGGGTCACTCGGCTGCCCGGGATCTGCGCCTTCTGAGGCCCGTGCGCCGGCCGTGTCCTTGGTGTCGTGCGTGTTCTGCTCGCCGGAGGAGTCGTCGGCCTCCGCGCCGGTGTCGCCACTGCCGTCCGCGTCGTCCGAGGGCGTCGCGGCCGCCTTGCGGGCCACCGCCCGCTTGCGCTGGCTGTACATCTTCACACCGGCCAGCACCAGCAGCAGCACACCGCCGGCGATGACGAGCATGACGGTGGGGGTGATCTCGGAGACCTTGACCTGGAAGGTCATGGGACCCCCGTACGGCGTGCCGTCCACCGTGTAGAGCTGGGCGGTCACCTGGACCGGACCGTTGGCGTTGCCCGCGCCGGTGAACTTCACCGACTGGCTGTGCCCACCGTCGATCTTGATGGGACGCTCCGCCACCGCCTGGTCGTCATCGAGCTTGAGACGGGTCGGGTTGTCGGACTTGAGCCGCAGCACCAGGTCCTGGACGCCCTGCAACAGCTTGTTCTGCACGGTCACCGGGATGGTGGCGCTGCGTCCCGACAGCGTGAGGACGGACTTCGGGATGAGCTGCACCTCGCTGGTGAGGCTCCCCAGATACTCGTCCACCCGGTCGCGGTACTGCGTCGCCTCGACCGGGGAGCCGCGCCAGGACGTCGACATCGCCCGGCTCACCGCGTTGCCGAAGGGAGCGGCCACTCGGTCCGGTGAGCTGAGGATGGCCTTGAAGTTGTCGAGCCGCTCCTCCGTCTTCTTGATCGACTGGAACGCCTCGGTCGGCAGCTCCTTGGCGCGCAGTTTGCTCGGGTACCGCGAGGTGCTCGGCACCTTCGTGGTGGCGTCGGCGTCGGGCTGCACCGCCGCCGCGGCGATCAGATCGGTCGGCTGTGTCCAGCGCTCGGGTTCCAGCGCACGCAGCGCACGCGCCATGGACTGCGCCTGGGCCGCCGTCGGCATCCGTTGCGGGGCGACGACGATGCTGCGCTGGTTGTCGGGCTCCTGAAGAGTGACGGCCAGCGACTGTGCGAGGAACTTCTGCACGGCGAGCGTGGAACTGCTGGCTGCCGTCATGTCGCTCTGGAAGGCTGTGGAGAGCCGGGTGTCCGCGACCACCGCCGTTGTTCCGCCGCCGATGGGCCGCGCGGCGTTCGGGGTGTACGACAGGTTGTCCTGGAGACTGTCGCTGCGGGTGATGACCTTGTGCGCCCCGGCCGAGGTGGCCACGTCGATGATCGAGGGGTCGATCGCGCCGTCCACGGGCCAGGCGAAGTCCACGGAGGGCTGTACGTGGAGGATCGTCTCCACGGTCTTGCCGGCCACGTCGGTCGCGGGCTGAAGATGGCTGAGCGCCCCGGAGACGTCCTTGCCGCGATGTGCCAGTGAAGCCAGGTCGGGATCGGCGAACGGCAGCGCGATCACCTTGCTCCCCTTCACCGCCTTCTCCAGCGCGTTGAGCCACTGGGTGGCGACCGCCTGGTTCTTGCCGGGGACGACGGAGTCCCCGTTCCTGACGCTGTAGTTCCGGGTCATCGCGTCGGCGGTGGCGATCAGATCGGGGTCGATGACCCAGGTCACGGGCAGCTGGCTGCCGAGGGCGACCATCTGCTCCAGCCGCCCGCCGGGGGCCAGCTCCTCCGCCAGGTCGTCGTTTTCGAAGACCGGGGTCTGCTGATCGTCCGAACCCGTCTCGGCGGAGAGATGCACCGACGAAATCAGCGGCCACAGGGCCGTCAGCTGTGTCTTCTGGTCCGTGGCCTCGGGCTGCCAGGGGAGGAAGGTGCGCTGGATGCCCAGCACCTGGTCGTACGGGGTCGCGGCGGTCCTGCCGGTCACCGAGACGCCCAGCTGATAGACGCCGTTCTCACCGAGCTCCAGCTTGTCGACCGGTACGGAGAGAGCGAAATCCTGCGAGATACCGGCCGCGAGCTTCGGGAAGGCGACCTTGTACTTGCCACCGACCGGGGCCACATCACCCGAGGCACTGCTGCCCGAGCGCGCGGCGGCGTCGTCGATGGCGGTCCGGCCGGCGAGCCGTGGCCCCACGCGCAGATCCACCTGCGCGTCCGTGATCGTGCTCTTGCCATTGTTGGTCACCGTTCCGGAGACCGTCAGGGTGTCGCCCTTCACCGGCGCGCTGGGCGCCAGTGTGTCCAGCGCCACACTGACCGTACGGGAGCCGGTGGCCTGGGGCGCCGCCTGTGCCGCAGGCGCGGCTGTGCCCGCCAGCAGACTCGCCAGGAGCGGAACCCCCGCGACTACAGAGGCTGTGCGCCGCAGCCACCGGCGGGCAGGAGAAGGGCCCATCCCCTGGAAGTCTGCCGCCTCGGCCACGCGCTCGCCCGTCCCTCGTCATCGTCTGCTGCCGTTGGTGGTTGTCCATTAATGCGTCCACGCATGGTAACGATGTGCGCTGTGGCGAAGTGCTGGGGACTGCTCCACATGATCGGAAGAATCTCATGCGTCACAGAAAACCCATGCATCGGAGCCGGGGGAGCCGAAACAGGGGCGCCCCCACAGGCTGTGGCACGTAACCTTTTCTGTTGTGCCGAACGCCAATGAAGACAATCCCAGAGCCCTCAGCCAGGTGCAGCGCCGCGCGGTCAGTGAACTGCTGCGGGTGTCCCCGGTCGCCGACGATCTCGCGCGCCGATTCGAGGAGGCCGGATTCAGCCTCGCCTTGGTCGGCGGTTCGGTCAGGGATGCCCTTCTCGGTCGGCTCGGCAACGACCTGGACTTCACGACCGATGCCCGGCCGGAGGACGTTCTGAAGATCGTCAGGCCGTGGGCGGACTCCGTCTGGGAGATCGGTATCGCCTTCGGCACCGTCGGCTGCCAGAAGGACGCCCGCGTCGGCGACACCGATCAGCGTTTCCAGGTCGAGGTGACGACCTACCGCTCGGAGGCCTACGACCGGACCTCGCGCAAACCTGAGGTGTCCTACGGCGACTCCATCGAGGAAGACCTCGTGCGCCGGGACTTCACCGTGAACGCGATGGCCGTCGCCCTGCCCCAGAAGGAGTTCATCGATCCCCACGGCGGACTCGACGATCTCGCGGAGCGTGTACTGCGCACGCCTGGCACCCCCGAGGAGTCCTTCTCGGACGATCCGCTGCGTATGCTCCGGGCCGCGCGCTTCGCCGCCCAGCTGGACTTCGATGTGGCGCCCGAGGTGGTCGCGGCCATGAAGGACATGGCCGCCCGTATCGAGATCGTCTCCGCCGAGCGGGTACGTGACGAGCTGAACAAGCTGATCCTCTCCGCCCACCCCCGGAAGGGGCTGGCGCTGCTGGTCGACACCGGGCTCGCCGAGCACGTACTGCCCGAGCTGCCCGCGCTTCGGCTGGAGAGTGACGAGCACCACCGGCACAAGGACGTCTACGACCACTCGCTGATCGTGCTGGAACAGGCCATCGATCTGGAAGAGGACGGCCCTGACCTGGTACTGAGGCTGGCCGCCCTGCTCCATGACATTGGTAAGCCCCGGACGCGGCGCTTCGAGAAGGACGGCCGGGTCTCCTTCCACCACCACGAGGTGGTGGGCGCGAAGATGACCAAGAAGCGGATGACCGCGCTCAAGTACTCCAATGAGCTGGTGAAGGACGTCTCGCGGCTGGTGGAGCTGCATCTGCGCTTCCACGGCTACGGCACCGGAGAGTGGACCGACTCGGCGGTGCGCCGCTATGTCCGTGACGCCGGTCCCCTCCTGGGAAGGCTCCACAAGCTGACCCGCTCCGACTGCACGACACGCAACAAGCGCAAGGCCATGGCCCTGTCCCGGGCCTACGACGGCCTGGAGGAGCGGGTCGCGCAGCTCCAGGAGCAGGAGGAACTGGACTCCATCAGGCCCGATCTGGACGGCAACCAGATCATGGAGATTCTGGGCATCGGTCCCAGCCGGGAGATCGGCGAGGCCTACACGTTCCTGCTGGAGCTACGGCTGGAAAACGGCCCCATGGGACACGACGAGGCCGTCGCGGCTCTCAAGGAGTGGTGGGCCGCGCGGGAGTGACCGTGCCGGGCGGGTCATGTTTCACGTGAAACATGACCCGCCCGGCATCTTCGAGGGGCGTTGTTTCACGTGAAACAACGCCCCTTCGGCGTACGTCCCCGAAGTACCAGGACCACAGCGACCGCCGCGTACAGAACGGCGACTGTCACCACCAGTGCGGCGGATCGGCCGTCCGGCGGCAGCATCAGCGCTGCGACCGCTGCGGCGCCCACGAAGGCGACATTGAACAGCACGTCATAGAGGGAGAAGACCCTGCCTCGGTAGGCGTCGTCCACCATCGTCTGCACCACGGTGTCCGTGGCGATCTTCGCGCCCTGGGTGATCAAACCGAGGACGAACGCCGCGAACAGGATGGGCACCGGGGTGAACGGCAGCCCGAGGGCCGGCTCAAGGACAGCGGCCGACCCCGCGCACAGTGCCATCCAGCCATAGGGGCCGAGCCGGCCCACCGCCCACGGAGTCAGAACCGCGGCGGCGAAGAATCCCGCCCCGGAGATGCCGAGGGCGAGCCCCAGCAGCGCCAGCCCGTCCGCCTCCCGCTCTGTCCACGCGTATCTGCAGAGCATCAGCACCATCACCGTCAGCGCTCCGTAGCAGAAGCGCATCACCGTCATGGCGGCCAGAGCGCCCGCCGCGGCCCGGCGCTCCACGAGATGGCGCACACCGTCCGCGAGTCCACGTGCCGTGGAAGCCAGCGCGGCGCCCAGCCGGGGCTGGAGCAGTGACGGCTCGGGCCCGAGCAACTCGCGTCCGAGCAGCAGGGAGGTGAGGGCCGCGCAGAGATAGAGGAGGGCGCCGAGCAGCATGACCGCTCCATCGGAGTCCCCGATGGTGAGCCGTACGGCGAAGGCCAGTCCGCCGCCCGCCGTCGCGGCGAGCGTGCCGGCGGTCGGGGAGAGCGAGTTGGCGATGACGAGACGCTCGTCGTCCACCACGCGAGGCAGCGCGGCCGAGAGGCCGGCGAGTACGAACCGGTTGACCGCGGTCACGGAGAGCGCCGAGGCGTAGAAGAGCCAGTCGGGGACCTCCGCCACGATGAGCAGCGCCGTACAGGTCGCCAGGAAGGCGCGCAGCAGGTTCCCGAAGAGGAACACCTGCCGACGCCGCCAGCGGTCGAGCAGTACCCCGGCGAACGGTCCGACCAGCGAATACGGCAGCAGCAGGACCGCCATCGCGGAGGCGATCGCGGCGGGTGACGTCTGTTTCTCGGGGGAGAAGACGACATACGCGGCGAGCGCGACCTGGAAGACGCCGTCGGCGCCCTGGGAGAGCAGACGGACCGCCAGCAGCCGCCGGAAGTCGCCGAGGCGCAGGAGTACGCGCAGATCACGTGCGACAGGCATGTGGGCCAGCGTCACACACGCGTCGGCGGGACATGCGAGAAGGGTCACCGGACGGGTAGTCGGGTGACCCTTCTCGCACTCACGGGCACGGGGCCCGGCACGATCCGGACGGGAGCTTTGAGCGCCCGTCAGGTTTTAGCGCTCGACCTCGCCGGCGATGAACTTCTCCACGTTCTCGCGGGCCTCGTCGTCGAAGTACTGCACCGGCGGCGACTTCATGAAGTAGGAGGACGCGGAGAGGATGGGGCCGCCGATGCCGCGGTCCTTGGCGATCTTCGCGGCGCGCACGGCGTCGATGATGACCCCGGCGGAGTTCGGGGAGTCCCAGACCTCGAGCTTGTACTCCAGGTTCAGCGGGACATCGCCGAAGGCGCGGCCTTCGAGGCGGACGTAGGCCCACTTGCGGTCGTCGAGCCAGGCGACATAGTCCGAAGGACCGATGTGCACGTTGTCGGCACCCAGGTCGCGGTCGGGGATCTGGGAGGTGACGGCCTGCGTCTTGGAGATCTTCTTGGACTCCAGGCGCTCACGCTCGAGCATGTTCTTGAAGTCCATGTTGCCGCCGACGTTCAGCTGCATCGTGCGGTCCAGGACGACGCCCCGGTCCTCGAAGAGCTTCGCCATGACGCGGTGCGTGATCGTGGCGCCGACCTGGGACTTGATGTCGTCGCCGACGATCGGGACACCGGCCTCGGTGAACTTGTCCGCCCACTCCTTCGTGCCGGCGATGAAGACCGGCAGCGCGTTGACGAAGGCGACCTTGGCGTCGATGGCGCACTGGGCGTAGTACTTCGCGGCGGAGTCCGAGCCCACGGGCAGGTAGCAGACCAGGACGTCGGCCTTGCTGTCCTTGAGGGCCTGGACGATGTCCACGGGCGCCTCGGGCGCCTCCTCGATGGTCTGGCGGTAGTACTTGCCCAGACCGTCGAGGGTGTGGCCGCGCTGCACGGTGATGCCCTTGGACGGCACGTCGCAGATCTTGATGGTGTTGTTCTCGCTGGCACCGATGGCGTCCGCGAGGTCGAGGCCGACCTTCTTCGCGTCCACATCGAAGGCGGCCACGAACTCGATGTCCCGCACGTGGTAATCGCCGAACGTGACATGCATCAGACCCGGTACCTTGGCCGCCGGGTCGGCGTCCTTGTAGTACTCGACGCCCTGCACCAGTGAGGCGGCGCAGTTGCCCACGCCGACGATGGCTACGCGTACGGAACCCATTCCGGTTGCTCCCTGTGTGATGTCAGTGGTCGTGATGAGGCCCTGCGGAGATGCAGTGCCTCACTCGGCGCTGTCCGCGGACGGATCCGGCTGGCCAGGACGTCCCGGGGGCGTGCCCCCGGAAGACGCGGCGTCCCGGGGCCGGGGCAGGCCGTCCGTTTCTTCGGATGCGCCTTCTCGTACTGCGGGGTTGCCAGGGCCGGACCGTCTCTGATCCCGCCCCGCCCGCTCGCTCTCGATGAGTTCGTTCAACCAGCGCACTTCGCGCTCCACGGACTCCATGCCGTGGCGCTGAAGCTCAAGCGTGTAGTCGTCGAGACGCTCGCGCGTACGGGCCAGGGAGGCGCGCATCTTCTCCAGACGCTCCTCCAGCCGGCTGCGGCGGCCCTCCAGCACCCGCATCCGTACCTCGCGCTCCGTCTGCCCGAAGAAGGCGAACCGAGCAGCGAAGTGCTCGTCCTCCCAGGCGTCGGGCCCGGTGTGGGACAGAAGCTCCTCGAAGTGCTCCTTACCGTCCGCGGTCAACCGGTAGACGATCTTGGCCCGGCGTCCGGCGAGCGAGGCGGCGAGCGCGTCCTCCGGGGCGCTGCCCGGCTCCTCGATCAACCAGCCGCTGGCCACCAGCGTCTTGAGGCATGGATACAGCGTCCCGTAACTGAAGGCCCGGAAGATCCCCAGCGACGTATTGAGTCGTTTGCGCAGCTCATAGCCGTGCATGGGGGACTCACGAAGCAGTCCGAGGACGGCGAACTCAAGGATGCCCGAGCGTCTGCTCACCGTCGCCTCCTCTGCTCTCCGGGACGCTTATGCCGCACTGATGTATCGACTCGATACATCTCGACGATAGAACGGAGTGACGGTGGGGACAAGGGGGCTCATGGTGAACGGCGTCACATCAATAATTCTCATGAAGCAACTTGCCTGATTTAGGGTGAACTTCAGTCCTCGGTGGGGTTTGACCGTGCGTAGTGTGTGCGGCATGCAGACCACCGGGAACCGATTGACGCCGGTCGGCGTCAAGACTCTCGGCTCACCGCATGCATCTCGGATGAGCCCGATGCCGGGCCGGTCCGTAGTTCATTTCGGGGGACCGGAACTCAACAGCCGCTTCCAGGCGTACGCGCCTGCCCGAGGAGTAGTCGTTCGATGAGCGAGCACCGTCGCAAGCCGCCGCAGCCACAGGGCGGCGGTCGAGCCGCGGCCAGGCGTGCGTCCCAGCAGTCGTCAGGCCGCCGTGCTGCCCCTTCCCGAGAATCCACCGCGTCGCCCTCCGGGGCCCATGACGGGGAGGAGCCGGTCTTCAGCAGCCGCGCCGAGGCCAGACGCGCGGCCCAGCGCGGCGGCCGGCGTGGCGGCGGCGACGGACCGGGTCGTGGCGGAGGTGAGCCGGGCAAGAAGCGGCTGATCGACTACCCGCGCCACAACAAGGACGGCTGGCAGCGGTGGATGCCCTCCTGGAAGCAGACCACCGGACTGGGCGTGGCGTTCGTCGGCTCCATACTCCTCGCGGGGACCGTCTCCTACGCCCTGGTCCGGGTACCCGACCAGAATCTGGCGTCGAAGGCCGAGAACAACGTCTACTACTGGGCCGACGGCTCACAGCTCGCCGCGACCGGTGGTTCGGCCAACCGGCAGAACATCGGGATCGCCCAGATCCCCGACGCGATGCAGAACGCGGTCATCTCCGCCGAGAACAAGTCGTTCCGCAAGGACCCCGGCGTCGACTTCATGGGCATGGGCCGGGCGCTCTACAACATGGCCATGGGCGGCAACACCCAGGGCGGCTCCACCATCACCCAGCAGTACGTCAAGAACGCGCGGCTGGGTGACCAGAGCCAGACCCTGGACCGCAAGTTCAAAGAGCTGTTCATCTCCATGAAGGTCGGCAACACCGTAAAGAAGCCCGAGATCATGGAGGGCTACCTGAACACCTCGTACTACGGTCGTGGCGCCTGGGGGATCCAGGCCGCCGCCCGTACGTACTACGGCAAGGACGCGAAGGACCTGAACGCCAGCGAGTGCGCCTTCCTCGCCTCGCTCCTCAAGGGCGCCACTCTCTACGACCCGGCGGGCAACCCCGGATACAACCCGAACGCCACGCGCGAGGCCAACACCGAGCGTGCGACGAAGCGCTGGACCTGGATCCTCGACGAGATGGTGAAGGACGGCCATCTCGACGCGGCGGAGCGGAACAAGTACACGAAGTTCCCCATGCCGAAGCCGGTGCGGCAGAGCGACGACCTCGGCGGTCAGATCGGGTACCTGGTCGACCTCGCCAAGGCGAACTTCATCAACAGCAACAAGGAGGGCCTCACCGTCGCGGATCTCTCCAAGGGCGGGTACGAGATCCACACGACCTTCGACAAGAAGAAGGTCGAAAAGCTGGAGAAGGCCGTATCCAAGGTCAAGAAGGCCAATATCGACCCCAAGGCGCGTCCGGATACCGATACGCACGTCCAGTTCGGTGGCGCTTCCGTCGAGCCCGGCTCCGGAAAGATCGTCGCCATCTATGGCGGCGAGGACGCCACCAAGCACTACACCAACAACGCCGACCAGACGGGCGCTCAGGTCGGCTCGACCTTCAAGCCGTTCGTCCTGGCCGCGGCGATGCAGCACGGCAAACGCGATCCCAGCCTCGGAACCGACCAGTCCGACGCCCAGCGGACGCAGGTATCGCCCGACAAGAGCATCTACAACGGCGACAACAAGCTGAAGATCAAGAACTATGACGGTTCGATCTGGACCAACGAAGAGGACAAGGAGTGGCTTCAGCGCAACGACGGCGACAAGTCGTACGGGCCCATCGATCTGCGTGAGGCCATGCGTGAATCCGCCAACTCCCCCTTCGTCCAGCTGGGCATGGACGTCGGCATCTCCACGGTGAGGCAGACCGCCATCGACGCCGGACTGCGCGACGACGACACGCTCTCCAAGTCGAACGTCCCGTCGTTCTCGATCGGTATCTCCTCCCCCAGCGCCATCCGTATGGCGGGCTCCTACGCCACCTTCGCGGCGAGCGGCAAGCGGAACGACCCGTACTCCGTCACCAAGGTGCTCAAGCGCGGCAAGGTCATCTACGAGCACGAGGGCACGCAGAAGACGGCCTTCCCCGCCCAGATCGCCGACAACGTGACCGACGTACTGAAGACGGTCGTGGAGAAGGGCACCGGCACCAGCGCCAAGCTGGAGGGCCGTGACGTCGCGGGCAAGACCGGTACGACCGACGGCAACAAGTCGGCCTGGTTCGTGGGCTACACGCCGCAGCTGTCGACCGCCATCGACATGTACCGCCTGGACGACGACGAAACGAACAAGGACCGTAAGTTCGAGGAGATGTTCGGCACCGGCGGCCAGGACAAGATCCACGGCGCCTCGTTCCCCGCCGAGATCTGGCAGGACTACATGAAGGAAGCGCTCAAGGGCGAGAAGGTCCTGCGCTTCCCCAAGCCCGAGCCCATCGGCGAGGCCGTGTACGGCGGCGGCGCCGCCAGCCCGACCCCCACCCCGTCCGAGGAGCCGTCCGAGGAGCCGTCCGAGGAGCCCTCCGAGGAGCCGTCCGAGACTCCGTCCGAGGAGCCCTCCGTGACCCCGACGCCGGATCCGTCCGAGAGCTGCAAGAACCTGTTCGGCTGCGGCGACACCGCGGGGAACAACCAGGGCAACGAGAACGCCGGGTCGACCGGGGAGGCGAGCCCCACGACGTCCGAGCCCGAAGAGGAGACCGACAACGGCGGAGGCGGAGGCAACGGCTTCATCGGCGGCACGAGAGACTAGCGTCGCGCCGCACCCGCCCCGGGGGACCCGATTCCCCGGCCGCACGGAACCCGCCACGAGGGCCGTCGCACCGGACACGTACAGACACATGTACGTACGGCGCGGCGGCCCTCGCCCCGTCCACAGAGGCGTACGGCAGGATGGGCGGCATGCCGAGCGCAGAAGAGAGAACCGTGCACCAGGACCGGTCCGACGTACCGCCCACGCGGCGGGACGAGGTGGCCGCCGCCGGCAGCGAACTGATCGGCGGTCCCGCCGGACGCCGGGCCTGGTTCGGTACCAGCCGGCTCTCCCCCGTACGGGTCGTCGCGCTGGTGGCCATCGGGATGTTCGCGCTGGGAATGGTCCAGAAGATGCCCTGCTACAACTGGGCATGGTTCCGGGGCGCCAGCTCGCAGTACACCCACGCCTGCTACTCGGACATCCCGCATCTCTTCCTCGGGCGCGGCTTCGCGGACAACCTGGTCCCGTACTTCGACCGGCTCAGCGGCGACATGCAGTACCTGGAGTACCCCGTACTGACGGGACTCTTCATGGAAGTCGCCTCCTGGCTCACCCCGGGCGGATCCATCCAGTACCGCGAGCAGATGTACTGGATGGTCAACGCGGGCATGCTGATGATCTGCGCCGTGGTCATCGCGGTCTGTGTCACCCGCACCCACCGGCGCCGCCCCTGGGACGGCCTGCTGGTCGCCCTCGCCCCGGCCTTCGCGCTCACCGCCACCATCAACTGGGACCTGCTGGCCGTGGCCCTCACCGCCGCGGCGATGCTGATGTGGTCCCGGGGCCGGGCCCTGGCCTTCGGCATCCTCATCGGCCTCGCGACCGCCGCGAAGCTCTACCCCGTACTCCTGCTGGGACCGCTGCTCGTCCTGTGCTGGCGGGCCGGGAAGTTCCGCGAGTACGCGACGGCCCTGCTCGCGACCGCCGGCGCCTGGCTCGCGGTGAATCTGCCGGTCATGATGCTCGCGCCCGAAGGGTGGAAGAAGTTCTACACCTTCAGCCAGGAGCGACAGGTCGACTTCGGCTCCTTCTGGCTGATCATCACCCAGCGCACGGGCAAGTCCATCGATGTCGAGAGCGTCAACACCTACGCGACGCTGCTGATGGTCCTGGCCTGCGCAGGCATCCTCGCCCTCACCCTCACGGCGCCCCGCCGCCCGCGCTTCGCGCAGCTGGCCTTCCTGGTCGTCGCCGCGTTCATCCTCACCAACAAGGTCTACTCACCGCAGTACGTACTGTGGCTGATTCCGCTGGCCGTCCTCGCCCGGCCGCGCTGGCGGGATTTCCTGATCTGGCAGGCGTGCGAGGTCATGTACTTCCTCGGCATCTGGATGTACCTCGCCTACACGACCAGCGGCGACGCCCACAAGGGACTGCCCACCGAGGGCTATCAGCTCGCCATCGCGCTGCACCTCGCGGGCACGCTCTACCTGTGTGCTCTGGTCGTACGGGACATCCTGATGCCCGAACGGGACGGTGTACGGGCGGACGGCTCGGACGACCCGTCCGGCGGCGTCCTCGACGGAGCCGAGGACAGATTCGTCCTCGGTCAGACGGTCCGCCCGGTCCAGCACGAGGCGCAGTTGGCCGAAGGGCCGCGTGTCGAGTGGGGAGTGCGGCCGCCAGGAGCCGCCTGAGCGGCCCGTAAGGCCGTACAAGTCCCTACCGGGCTTCCCCCTGCCGCATCGGTGCTCCGAAGCCGCTCAAGGCCCCTCGGCGGCTTGAGCGGCGAGGGGCCTTGAGTTCACGGGATCAAGCGGTACCAAGCGAGACCAAGCTGAGTCAGCGGTCGACGATGCGGTCGAACTGCGTCGTCGTGTGGCGCAGATGCGCCACCAGCTCGTCGCCCACCCTGGGCTCCTGCGCGTCCGACGGCACGAACAGGATCGACACCTGCATGTGCGGCGGCTCCGCGAACCAGCGCTGCTTGCCGTCCCACACGAACGGCGAGAGATTCCGGTTGACCGTCGCCAGACCCGCCCGGGCGACGCCCTTCGCACGAGGCATCACACCGTGCAGCGCCTTCGGGGCCTCCAGCCCGACCCCGTGCGACGTACCGCCGGCCACGACCACCAGCCAGCCGTCCGAAGCGGCCTTCTGCTGCCGGTAGCCGAACCTGTCGCCCTTGGCGACCCTCGTGACATCCAGCACCGAACCCCGGTACTCGGTCGCGTCATGGTCACCGAGCCACAGCCGCGTACCGATACGGGCGCGGAAACGCGTCTGCGGGAACTGCTGCTGCAACCGCGCCAGCTCCGACGCCCCCAGATGGCTGACGAACATGGTGTGCAGCGGAAGCCGCGCCGCCCGCAGCCGGTCCATCCAGGCGATGACCTCCTCGACCGCGTCGGAGCCGTCCGTGCGGTCGAGCGGAAGGTGCAGGGCGAAACCCTCCAGGCGCACGTCCTCTATGGCCGCGTGCAGCTGGCCGAGCTCCTCCTCCTTCACCCCGTGCCGCTTCATGGAGCTCATGCACTCGATGACGACCCGGGCGCCGACCAGGGCGAAGACACCGTCGACGGACGAGACGGAACGCACGACGCGGTCCGGCAGCGGCACCGGCTCCTCGCCCCGCCGGAAAGGCGTGAGGACGAGCAGATCGCCGCTGAACCAGTCCTTTATGCGGGCCGCCTCGTAAATGGTTCCCACGGCGAGCGTGTCGGAGCCGAAGCGATTGGTCTCGTCGGCGAGCCGCTCATGACTGAAGCCGTAACCATTGCCCTTGCAGACCGGGACGAGCCCCGGAAACTGCTCGATGACCGACTTCTGGTGCGCCCGCCAGCGCGCGGTGTCGACGTAGAGGGAGAGCGCCATGCCGGTCCGGAACCTTTCTCTCGGCTGCGGTGAAGAAGAATGCGAATGGTCGGGAAGGCCTTGACGGCCGTCGGCCGTAAGGAATGAATCCGCGCGGTCAGCGGCGCGACATATATCAGCGGCGGGACATATACATGTCCAGCGCCTTGTGGAGCAGCTTGTTGAGCGGGAAGTCCCATTCGCCGATGTACTCGACGGCCTCCCCGCCGGTGCCCACCTTGAACTGGATCAGACCGAAGAGGTGATCCGTCTCGTCGAGCGAATCGGAGATACCGCGCAGGTCGTAGACCGTCGCGCCCATCGCGTAGGCGTCGCGCAGCATCCGCCACTGCATCGCGTTCGACGGCCGTACCTCACGCTTGTGATTGGCCGAGGCGCCGTACGAGTACCAGACATGGCCGCCGACGATCAGCATCGTCGCCGCGGCCACGTTCTCACCCTCGTGACGGGCGAAGTAGAGGCGCATCCGGTTGGGGTCCTCGGTGTTCAGGACGGACCACATGCGCTGGAAGTACGACAGCGGCCGCGGCCGGAAATGGTCCCGCTCGGCCGTGATCTCGTACAGGCGCTGCCACTCGCCCAGGTCCTCGTAGCTCCCCTGGACGACATCGACGCCGGCCTTCTCGGCCTTCTTGATATTGCGCCGCCACAGCTGATTGAAGCCCTTGAGGACATCGTCCAGCGAGCGGTTGGCCAGCGGTACCTGGAAGACATAGCGGGGCTGGACGTCACCGAATCCGGCGCCGCCGTCCTCGCCCTGCTGCCAGCCCATCTTGCGCAGTCGGTCGGACACCTCGAAGGCGCGCGGCTCGATATGCGACGCCTCGACATCGCGCAGCCGCTTGACGTCCGGATCCTGAATACCGGACTTGATCGCCGCGGCGTTCCAGCGCCGAATGACGACCGGCGGCCCCATTTTCACGGAGAAGGCGCCCTGATGCTTGAGATGGGCCAGCATCGGCTGGAGCCACTCGTCGAGATTGGGGGCGTACCAGTTCAGCACCGGGCCCTCGGGCAGATACGCCAGATAACGCTTGATCTTCGGCAGCTGACGGTAGAGCACCAGTCCGGCACCGACGAGCTGATCGTTCTTGTCGAACCAGCCCAGGTTCTCGGAGCGCCACTCCGTCTTGACGTCAGCCCATGCCGGGACCTGGCAGTGACTCGCCGCGGGCAGGCTCTGGATGTACGCCAGATGCTGCTCACGGCTGATGGTCCTCAGGGTCAGGCTCATACGGGGCGCTCCTCGGCAGGTGTGTCCCCATGGATACAGGGGCTCCGGCTCTCGCGCCGAAGCCTACTGCGCCGATGGAGCGCCCCGTTTGGCCGTGGGGCGGAGCGCCCGGCTCGTACTGCGGCGCGAGTACTAGCCGATGATCCCCCCGAACAGCCCGCCGTGGGCCATACCGAGGAAGAAGCCGACGGCGGAGGCCCCCAGACCGATGACCGTCAGGAACCTTTCGCGGGTCGTCACCGAGACGAACTGGCTGTACGCGCCGGTCAGGATGCCCACCAGCCCCGCCCATGAGCTGAGCAGATGCAGATCGTGGAAGAACGCCGAGACGAACGCGAGAACGCCCAGCGTCAGCGTCACCGCCACCAGGGTGTCCTGGAGCGGATGAGGCTTCCCGTCGGTGGCGAAGAGAGAGGTTGCGGAGTTCGGTCGCATTGCCTGTGCCATGTGGCACCTCCTGAGCCCTGTGGCCCTGCCGGAGGCGGCGCTTCGTAGCGCCGCACACACCCGATGTGTACAGATTGCGGCCAAGGGCGACCGGATTTCAACCGGAAGCCGTTGTGCGGGTAGTCTGTACGGTCTGCACCGGTGTCTGCCCATGCCAGAAAGCGATCCCTCGCACGTCGAGCTGGATTGTCAGTGGCGGCCGATACCGTTGCGAACGCATCACGACCCTCCTGCCACGGAACGACCGTGGCCGCTGAGTCCAAAGGAGGTGGGTTCCACATGCGTCACTACGAAGTGATGGTCATCCTCGACCCCGATCTCGAGGAGCGAGCTGTCTCCCCGCTGATCGAGAACTTCCTCTCCGTCGTCCGTGAGGGCAACGGAAAGGTCGAGAAGGTCGACACCTGGGGCCGTCGTCGTCTCTCTTACGAGATCAAGAAGAAGCCCGAGGGCATCTACTCGGTCATCGACCTCCAGGCCGAGCCTGCGGTCGTCAAGGAGCTCGACCGACAGATGAACCTGAACGAGTCGGTCCTCCGGACCAAGGTCCTCCGCCCCGAGACCCACTGAGCTTCTAGCTCAGCGGTCATCGGGTTCGAGTAGCAGCAAGCAGCCAGAAGCAATCCCCGCCGAGAGGTTCACCCATGGCAGGCGAGACCGTGATCACGGTTGTCGGCAATCTCGTCGACGACCCCGAGCTGCGCTTCACCCCGTCCGGTGCGGCGGTCGCGAAGTTCCGTGTCGCGTCCACTCCCCGCATCTTCGACAGGCAGACCAATGAGTGGAAGGACGGCGAAGGCCTCTTCCTCACCTGCTCGGTCTGGCGTCAGGCGGCGGAGAACGTCGCGGAGTCGCTCCAGCGAGGCATGCGCGTTGTCGTGCAGGGCCGGCTGAAGCAGCGGTCCTACGAGGACCGTGAGGGCGTCAAGCGCACGGTCTACGAGCTGGACGTCGAGGAAGTCGGCCCCAGTCTCAAGAACGCCACGGCGAAGGTCACCAAGACCACCGGTCGTGGGGGCCAGGGCGGCTACGGCGGCGGCCAGCAGCAGGGCGGCGGCGGCAACTGGGGCGGCGGCTCCGGTGGCGGCGGTCAGCAGGGCGGCGGCGGTGCTCCCGCCGACGACCCGTGGGCCACCGGTGCGCCGGCGGCCGGCGGCGGCGGCCAGCAGCAGTCGCAGGGCGGCGGCAATGGAGGCAGCTGGGGCGGAAGCTCCGGCGGCGGCTACTCGGACGAGCCTCCCTTCTAAAGGGCGGGCTCGCACCCCACTTCTTGATCACACAGGAGAAACACCATGGCGAAGCCGCCTGTGCGCAAGCCTAAGAAGAAGGTCTGCGCGTTCTGCAAGGACAAGACCCAGTACGTGGACTACAAGGACACGAACATGCTGCGGAAGTTCATTTCCGACCGCGGCAAGATCCGTGCCCGCCGCGTTACCGGCAACTGCACGCAGCACCAGCGTGACGTCGCCACGGCCGTCAAGAACAGCCGTGAGATGGCGCTGCTGCCCTACACGTCCACCGCGCGATAAGGGAAGGGTGACCGAATAATGAAGATCATCCTCACCCACGAGGTCTCCGGCCTCGGTGCCGCCGGCGACGTCGTGGACGTCAAGGACGGCTACGCTCGCAACTACCTGGTCCCGCGCGGTTTCGCGATCCGCTGGACCAAGGGTGGCGAGAAGGACGTGGCGCAGATCCGCCGCGCCCGCAAGATCCACGAGATCGCGACCATCGAGCAGGCCAACGAGATCAAGGCCCGTCTCGAAGGCGTGAAGGTGCAGCTGGCCGTTCGCTCCGGCGACGCCGGCCGCCTCTTCGGCTCCGTCACCCCGGCTGACCTCGCTTCGGCGATCAAGTCCGCCGGTGGTCCGGAGGTCGACAAGCGCCGTATCGAGCTGGGTTCGCCGATCAAGACCCTGGGCTCGCACCAGGTGTCGGTGCGCCTGCACCCCGAGGTCGCAGCGAAGCTCGGCATCGAGGTCGTCGCCGCGTAAGCGTCGTCTCAACTCGGTAGAGCATGGAGAGGGCCGCATCCCCCAGGGGATGCGGCCCTCTCGCTCTGTCGCTCTGTTTGCCGAAGGCTCGTTTCACGTGAAACCAGCCAAGGCGGATGTTTCACGTGAAACGGGTCGAACGTCTCGATCAGCGTGTGGCGCCCGTGACCAGCCAGTGGCCGGAGCGGGTGCGCAGCCAGAGGGTCAGCATGCGGATCGCCATCATCAGGCCCATCGCCCACCAGAGTGCCGTCAGTCCCCCGCCCAGCTGGGGGACGAGCAGCGCTACCGGGGCGAACACGGCCAAGGTCACCAGCATGGCTCGGGCGAGGTACGGGCCGTCCCCCGCGCCCATCAGTACGCCGTCCAGTACGAAGACGACCCCCGCGATCGGCTGGGTGACGGCCACGACCAGCAGGGCGGGCAGCAGCGTGTCCCGCACCACCTGGTCGCCCGTGAACAGCGGAATGAACAGTGGCCGCGCCGCTACGATCAGCGCGCCGAGCAGTACCCCGGAAGCGATGCCCCACTGCACCATGCGGCGGCAGATTTCCCGGGCGCCCTTGGTGTCACCGGCTCCGAGGTAGCGACCGATGATGGCCTGTCCCGCGATGGCGATGGCGTCGAGGGCGAACGCCATCAGGCTCCACAGCGACAGAATGATCTGATGGGCGGCGATATCCGCGTCGCCCAGCCGGGCGGCGACCGCGGTGGCGATCATGAGGACCGCCCGGAGCGAGAGTGTACGGACGAGCAGCGGTACGCCGGCCTGGGCGCTCGCCCGTATCCCCGCGGCGTCCGGGCGCAGCGACGCGCCATGCCGGCGTGCTCCCCGTACGACCACGACGAGGTAGACGGCCGCCATGGCCCACTGGGCGATCACCGTGCCCCAGGCGGAGCCTGCGATACCGAGTCCCGCTCCGTAGACCAGAGCGACATTGAGCACCGCGTTGGCGCTGAACCCGCCGATGGCGACGTACAGCGGGGTACGGGTGTCCTGGAGTCCGCGCAGCACCCCGGTGGCGGCGAGCACGATCAGCATGGCGGGGATGCCGAGACTGGAGATCCGCAGATAGGTGACCGCGTACGGGGCGGCGGTGTCCGACGCCCCGAACAGGCCGATCAGCCAGGGGGCGGTGGGAAGGGTGGCGGCGATGACTCCGGCGCCGAGCAGCATCGCCAGCCAGATGCCGTCCATGCCCTGGCGGATGGCGGCCTTCAGATCGCCCGCACCGACCCGCCGGGCGACGGCCGCGGTGGTGGCGTAGGCGAGGAAGACGAAGATGCTCACCGCGGTGGTCAGCAGGGCTGCGGCGATTCCCAGCCCGGCGAGTTGCGGGGTGCCGAGATGGCCGACAATCGCGCTGTCGACCATGACGAACAGGGGCTCGGCGACGAGGGCGCCGAAGGCGGGAACGGCGAGTGCGATGATCTCGCGGTCGTGCTGTCGCCGGCCCGTCCTGGATGCCGCGGGAGCCTGTGTCATGCACTCAATCTAATCTTCCACAGGTAAGAGACGCAAGACGCTATTGATCCTTACCTGGCGGGGTTGTGGAGGTCGGGTGGAGGACCGTTTGTTCTGATCTTGGTCCAGTCGGGAAAGTTTTTCTCCTGCACAGCCGGTGGATGAAAAAAGCCCAGCTCAGAGTGGTTGCGGTGACGTCGGTATGACTTTGTCCACAGTGCTGTCCCCCGGTCCGTGCACAGGTTCTGCCGAGTTCTCCACAGCATCTCGCGCTTCGTCCACATGGCCTGTGGATAACAAGATTGGCTGACGTCGCTCGCGGGCCTACCGTGGACCGGCGTCCGACGCGCCGGAACCGGAGTCAGACCTCTCGTTTTGTCAGTGTCGTGCCGTAGAAAGAAGTGGCACGGCGAGGTCCGCTGAGCGGACGTGAGGAGGTGGCCGGTGAGCATTCCCGAGCCATTGGACGACCCCTGGACCGATGCCGGTCCCAGTGACCGTCTGCCTGTCTCCCGGCAGCGCCGTGGGGAGGGCCGGGGGCGAGGAGAGCAGCACGACCGGGGCAGCGACAGCGGCCCCTGGGACGGTGGATCGGCCGGCTTCGAACGGGTCCCTCCGCAGGACCTCGACGCCGAGCAGTCCGTCCTCGGCGGCATGCTGCTGTCCAAGGACGCGATCGCCGACGTCGTGGAGATCATCAAGGGCCACGACTTCTACCGTCCCGCGCACGAGACCGTCTTCCAGGCCATCCTCGACCTGTACGCCAAGGGGGAGCCGGCCGACCCGATCACGGTCGCCGCCGAGCTGACCAAGCGCGGCGAGATCACCCGCGTCGGCGGCGCCTCGTATCTCCACACCCTCGTCCAGTCGGTCCCGACCGCGGCCAACGCCTCCTACTACGCGGAGATCGTCCACGAGCGGGCGGTGCTGCGACGCCTCGTCGAGGCCGGCACCAAGATCACGCAGATGGGATACGCGGCCGACGGAGACGTCGACGAGATCGTCAACTCCGCCCAGGCCGAGATCTACGCCGTCACCGAGCAGCGCACCAGCGAGGACTATCTGCCGCTCGGCGACATCATGGAGGGCGCGCTCGACGAGATCGAGGCCATCGGCTCGCGCAACGGCGAGATGACCGGTGTGCCGACCGGGTTCACCGACTTCGACTCCCTCACCAACGGCCTTCACCCCGGTCAGATGATCGTGATCGCCGCCCGTCCCGCGATGGGCAAGTCGACCCTCGCCCTCGACTTCGCCCGCGCCGCGTCCATCAAGAACAACCTGCCCAGCGTGATCTTCTCCCTGGAAATGGGGCGCAACGAGATCGCGATGCGCCTCCTCTCCGCCGAGGCGCGGGTGGCGCTGCACCACATGCGGTCCGGCACGATGACGGACGAGGACTGGACGAGGCTCGCCCGCCGTATGCCCGACGTCTCCCAGGCCCCGCTCTACATCGACGACTCCCCGAACCTCTCGATGATGGAGATCCGCGCGAAGTGCCGCCGCCTCAAGCAGCGGAACGACATCAAGCTCGTGGTCATCGACTACCTCCAGCTGATGCAGTCCGGCGGGTCGAAGCGCGCCGAGAACCGCCAGCAGGAGGTCTCGGACATGTCGCGAAACCTCAAGCTCCTCGCCAAGGAGCTGGAACTGCCCGTCATCGCCCTGTCCCAGCTGAACCGTGGCCCCGAGCAGCGTACGGACAAGAAGCCGATGGTCTCCGACCTGCGTGAATCGGGCTCCATCGAGCAGGACGCCGACATGGTGATCCTGCTCCACCGCGAGGACGCCTACGAAAAGGAATCCCCCCGCGCCGGTGAGGCCGACCTCATCGTGGCCAAGCACCGTAACGGCCCCACCGCGACGATCACGGTGGCCTTCCAGGGCCACTACTCCCGCTTCGTGGACATGGCGCAGACCTGAGCGGCGGCCGTAGGGCCTCTCGGACTTCGCGGCACGATTCTCGGCTCCGACGGCACAGTGGTGGCGCTTATGCCGTCGTGAGCTTGCTGGTGGGCCGTCGCCCATCGGCTTCCCGCGGTCAGAATCGCGACCGGTGCGATGCTGCCCGGGCTGATTCGCGGAAGGCTGTGACCAGGTGGCCGCGTTCGCCGGCGCGGGTCGCGATCACGACTGTGCACGGCTCGATCCCCGCCACCGGAATGGCCGTGAGGTCACGCCTGACAGCGCTGTTCCCGCCGCCCGTCGGTGCAAGGGCGAGGGCCCGGCCGCCGGCGACGGCTTCGAGCTTGTCCGCGTGCGTCTCGACGAGCGGGCCGTCGGGTGCCGGGCGGCCGTCCGGGCGGGGGTCGATACGCCAGAACGCGTCGTAGGCGGCTTCCGCGTAGCGCAGGAGCGGTTCGTCGGCGAAGTCGTCGAGCGTGATCGACTCCTTGCCCGCAAGGCGATGCGCCGCGGGCACCAGGAGCACCCGGGGCTCCTCGTAAACCACCGACCCGGCTGCTCGCGCGCAGGCCGAGCTGAACGCGGCGGAGGCGATCGGTGTGGCGCTGGAAGGGACTGACAAGCCCTTCGCGGTCGCCTCGGGAGTCATCGGCCGCACGCCGGGGCCCGCCTGCTCACCGAACGGACCCCCGACGAGCCCAGCGCACTCACAGCCCTGCGGCTCCCGGTTGAGAAGTCCGTCCTCGCCATGGGTGAACGCGGCGTGCGCTCATCCTCGGTACGGCTGGCGCCGACCGTGCACGGTCAGGGGGACGCACGCGGATTCATCTCGATCCTGATCGGTATCGCGCGGGAAAATGGTGTGTCGGCCTATGCGGGTGACGGATCGAACCGCTGGCCCGCCGTGCACCGGCTTGACGCGGCGACCCTGTTCCGGCTGGCCCTGGAATCAGCTCCGGCCGGTACGGGACTGCACGCGGTCGCCGAGGAGGAGGTGCCGTTCCGGGACATCGCGGAGGCCATCGGCCGCCGGCTGGAGCTCCCGGCCGTCAGCCTGACGGCCGAGGAGGCGAGCCGGCATTTCGGCTTCCTTGCCCCGCTGGTCTCGACCGACAGCCCGACGTCGAGCGCACTGACCCGGGAACGTCTCGGCTGGCTGCCCACGCACCCTGGACTGATCGCGGACATCGAAGAAGGCCACTACTTCAGTCAGTTGGTCTTCGGCGCTGGGCGAAATGGAGTCGACTCGGTGGGATCCCACCGGTAGATGTGGGGCATGACCTCACCTTGGGAAGAGCTGTTGCCCGGTACTCGGCGGGCCCTGACGCATCGCATCGCCCGTGCGCAGGCCGAGGGGCGCGCTCCCTCGTTCGTCGGGGCGGTGGCGCGTGAGGGGCGGGTGGTGTGGTCGGGGGCGCGCGGTGGTGTGGACGGGCGTGCGCCGGATGCCGGGACGCAGTACCGCATCGGGTCGATCACCAAGTCCTTCACCGCTGTTCTGGTGCTGCGGCTGCGCGATGAGGGGCTGCTCGACCTCAACGATCCTCTGGAGAAGCATCTTCCGGGCACAGGCGTCGGCGAGGTCACCGTCGCCCAGCTCCTCGGCCACAGCGCGGGGCTGAGCGCCGAGTCTCCGGCGCCCTGGTGGGAGCGGACCCCCGGTGTGCTCCGTCCGGGGCTGGCGGATGTGCTGGGTGAGCGGCCGATGCTGCATCCCGCGGGGCGGCGCCACCACTACTCGAATACGGGATACACCTTGCTCGGCTCTCTGGTGGAGGCCGTGCGGGGAGCGTCCTGGGAGGAGACGTTGCGGCGCGAGGTTCTTGTGCCACTGGCCATGGACCGTACGGGCGCTCAGCCGGTCGCTCCGCACGCGCGTGGGTGGGCCGTGCACCCGTGGGCCGACGTGATGCTGCCCGAGCCGGCGGAGGATCTGGGGCTGATGGCTCCGGCGGGGCAGCTCTGGTCGACGGCCGCGGATCTCTGCCGCTTCGCGATGTTCCTCGTCGAGGGGGATGCCGAGGTGCTGAACGCCGCCTCTGTGGCGGAGCTGCGCACCCCGTCGGTACCCGCGGGGGCCGGGGAGTGGGACGGCGGCTACGGGCTCGGGGTGCAGCTGGCCCGCCGGGGCGGGCGGACCCTGATCGGGCATACGGGATCGTTGCCCGGCTTCGTGGCGTGTCTGTGGGCGAGCGTGGAGGACGGAGTGGCCGCAGTGGCGCTGGCCAACGCGACGTCCGGGCCGCAGATCGGTGCCGTGGCCGCGGATCTCGTCGGCATTGTGGCCGATGCGGAACCTCGGATGCCCGGACCGTGGACACCGCTGCCCGAGGTGGATCAGGAGCTGCTGGCGCTGACAGGGCCCTGGTACTGGGGCACGAGCGCTTTCGGGCTGAAGCTGGTGGCGGATCGGGGGCTGGAGCTGCGTCCGCTGCGCGGGGGTGGTCGTGGCTCCCGCTTCGCCGTACAGCCCGATGGGACATGGACGGGTCTCGACGACTACTACGCGGGGGAGACCTTGCGTGTGGTGCGGCGGTCGGACGAATCGGTCAGCCATCTCGATCTCGGCTCGTTCGTCTTCACCCGTGAGCCGTACGAGCCGGGTGACGCTGTTCCCGGTGGCGTGGACGAAGGCGGCTGGCGAGGCGTCGGGGAGTAGGGCGGCGCCGATGTTTCACGTGAAACCTGTCGTCGCCCTCGGCCGGCGTGGGAACACGGGCGGGTCCGAGGGCGCCGATGACGGGTCCGCCGACAGGACGCGGTTTCAGATACTCAGCTTGAAGCCGATGTGGGAGGCGGTGAATCCCAGCCGCTCGTAGAAGCGGTGGGCGTCGGTGCGCGCGGCGTCGGAGGTGAGTTGGACCAGTTGGCACCCCTGGCGCCGCGATTCATCGACCGCCCACTCGATGAATCGGGTTCCGAGCCCGCTGCCGCGCTCCTCGGCATGGATCCGGACAGCTTCGATGATGGAGCGGGTGGCGCCGCGCCGGGACAGTCCGGGGATGACTGTGAGCTGGAGTGTGCCGACCACCCGGTCGCCGCGTACGGCAACCATGAGGTGCTGGTTGGGGTCGTTGGCCAGGCGCTGGTATGCCGCGATGTACGGCGTGAGGTCGTCGGGGGACTCGCGCTGGGCGCCGAGCGGGTCGTCCGCGAGCATGGCCACGATGGTGGGAATGTCGTCGAGGGCGGCAGGCCGTATCGTCAGATCGCTCATGATCCGCAGACTACGTCGAGCCGCGAGACCGACGTCCGGCCCGGTTGGTGCCGGTCGTGATGGCCTTGGCCGGGCCGGTTCCGTCGGTGCATCAGCCCGTTGCCAGGCTCAGCGGTGTGAAGCGTCGCTTCCAGTCACCCGGCAGGTCCGGGAGCCCGTGGACCATGGTGGTGGTCAGGGCGCCGGAATCGAGGCCGTGTTCCCTGCCCCAGTCGAGCAACTCCTGATGGCGTGAATCGATGTGCAGGCGTAGCGGTCTGCTCGGCTTCGCCAGTGAGGTGATCAGCGCCTTGGCGGTCTCCGTGTCGTGTGCGATCAGCGGGCCGACGACATCTGTCTCGGGGGTGGGCCAGGCCGCCGCGTATCCGGTGAGGACGGTGCCTTCTTCGGAGACTCTGAGCCGGTCAGCGAAGGCGGGGAGTCGCGCGAGCATAGGGGTGCGGTCGACTCCGGATACCTCGGTGTCCAGGCGGATGATGGCCGGGAGGTCACCCGCGGTCGCGGCGCGGGTGGTGACTTGTGTGGCGGCCACGGGTGGGCGGAGGTGCCCGCTCAGCTTCTCCACCGCGCCGACATCGGTGAAGCCGAGCTGCCGGTAGAGGGGCTGACCGTACGGTGTCGCGTAGAGCATGAGAGGTGCGTGATCCGCCTTGTGCAGCACATGGCTCATCAATCGCCGTCCGAGCCCCTTCCGGGCGTGCCGTTGCGCGACGAGCAGCATGCCGATGGCGGTGAGCCGGGAGCCGTACGGGGTGGTCACGCATGCGGCGGCCAGCCGCTTGCCCTCAGGGTCTTCTGGGTCGGTGATGCCGTAGCCCGTGCCCGCCGTCAGCAGCAGGCTCCATTTGTGTTCCTCGCGCGCCCAGCCGCGGTCTTCGGCCAGGTCCGCGCAGGGCATGAGGTCGCCCATGGTCAGGGCTCGGATGGGCGGTAGGGAGAGCGGTGTCGGCATGAGGGTCAGGCTGTCGGAGCGGGAGATCGTTCGTCCACCGTTTTACGGGAAGTGATCAGGACAGCTCGTGCCCGGTCGTCGAGTTGATATCCGGTCACGTCGTGCGGGCCGGGGCGGGGGATGTTTCACGTGAAACACGGCACCGGCTGCCCGCTCGTTGGACGTGGGGCGACGGCGGCAGGCACAGGTACTAACCTCGGTGCACATGGCGAGCGTGCGCAGGCTTCATCTCTTCGACCTCGATGGAACACTCATCCGGGGGTCGGCTGCCGCTGTGGAAATTTCCCGTCAGTTGGGGCTGAGTGCCGAAATCGCCCAGCTGGAGAGCGACTTCCTGACGCGAGGACTGGCGCCGGGCGAATTCGCGTTCAGGGCCCGGGAACTGTGGGCGGAACTCACCGTGGCGCAGGTGGCCGCGGCCTTCGATGGTGCTCCCTGGCTGGCTGGCATCCGTGAGGTGTGGGCGGACATTCGGGAGCGCGGGGATTACTGTGCCGTTATCTCCCTCTCGCCCGATTTCTTTGTTTCGCGGCTGCTGGGCTGGGGTGTGCATGCGGCTCATGGTTCGCGCTGGCCCGCGCTGCCGTTTGTCGACCCCGTCGATCGGGCGGGCATTCTCACTCCGGCTGCCAAGGTGAAGATCGCGAACCAGCTGTGTGCAGAGTTCGGGGTGAGTATGGACGACTGTGTTGCCTATGGTGATTCGATGTCGGACGCGGAGATCTTCGCGGTGGTGCCCAGGTCGGTGGCGGTGAATGCGGATCACCATCTGTCGGGGCTCGCCACGTACGCGTACTCGGGGGGCGATCTGCGTGAGGCCTATGAACTGGCGTACGTCCAGCAGTAATACTCTGGCCCCCGCGGTGCTGCGGAAACGCGGTCGGAATCCGGCAGATGAACACGGAGCAATGCAGCCTAACGGTAAATCCGGTACGGATGGCCGGACTTCGCGCTTTTTGTCCCCTGTGACCGTGGGGGCTGGCATGCTGCGACGACAGGCACCGCGAGCAATGTCGCATTGCGTCACCTCGTGCCCTCTTCGGGGCTACGGCGGAGGTTGACATGAGCTGACGGCAGTCCTAGTCAGAGCGGGGGAATTACCAGCGTATTCCGGTCCAGCGGGAGCGCTCAGACCGACTGAAAGATGTTCGAGGCGAGGCACACCATGGACGCTCCGACCACCACGTCGGCCGACAACGGCACTTCCGGAGACGGTGGTACCTCGGGAAGCGGCTGGTTCGCTCCCCGCAAGGCCCCCGGCGGCAGCGGCGGCCGACCGGATGCCGGGACGGCAGGCGGTGCTGAGGCGGCGGGCCGGGAACGAATACCCGTCCCGAGCCGCTCACTTGCCTCCATACGCCCGGTGGGTTCCGGCGGCACCCGTCCCGCGCCGCCCCCGCGTGAAGGCGAGGGGCAAGAGGGCCGGACGGACGGCGACGCCGCCGCGCCGGCGGCCGACGTCCCTGATGCCTTCCAGCCGCGGCACAAGGGCCGCCAGGGCGGCGACGGGCCCTCTTCCCACCCCCAGGTCCCCGAGGGGTCTGCCGCAGCGGTGGACGGCGACGCCGAGCAGGCTCTGACACAGGCCCCGCAGGCCGGCGCGTCCACTGCCGCCGCGCTGCCGGAGCAGTTGCCGCCCGACGACGTTCGCCCCCATCCCGAGCAGTCGGACTCCCCGCAGCCGGAGCCCGCGCCGTCCGGAGCCATGCCCGAGCAGGCCGCGGGGGAAGCGGAGAGCGGTGGCGGCTCGGGATCTCTGCCACCGGAGGTGCCGGTGTCGGTCGCACTGCCGCCCGAAGTGGAGGCCGCGCAGGAGCCGGCCGGGCCACCGCCCGCCGCGGTCGTCGATCCGTATGCCTCGCCCGACGCCGTGCTCGTGCGCCGTACGCTCGCCGAGATCGCCCCGGTCTCCGACCAGGTGACGTCCTACTTCTACTCGCTGCTGTTCGTCCGCAATCCGGACCTGCGGGCTCTGTTCCCCGTGGCCATGGACGCCCAGCGCGACCGGCTGCTCAAGGCACTGCTCACGGCCGCCGAGCACATGGATTCGCCGGCTGTTCTGACGGACTATCTCCGCCACCTGGGCCGGGGACACCGCAAGTACGGCACCCGCGCGACGCACTATCCGGCCGTCGGCGAGGCACTGATGGGCGCGCTGTCCCGCTATGCCGTCGGCACCTGGGACGACGAGACCGAGGACGCCTGGGTCAGGACGTACACCACGATCTCGCAGATCATGATCGACGCGGCCGCCGAGAACGAGCAGCACGCGCCGGCCTGGTGGCAGGCCGAAGTGGTCTCGCACGAGCGCCGTACCTCGGACATCGCTGTCGTCACGGTCCGGCCCGACCAGCCCTATCCGTTCCGCGCCGGTCAGTACACCAGCATGGAGACGCCGTGGTGGCCCCGGGTCTGGCGGCACTACTCCTTCGCCTCGGCGCCCCGGCCCGACGGCCTGTTGTCCTTCCACATCAAGGCGGTGCCGGCCGGCTGGGTCTCCAACGCCCTGGTCCATCGCGCCGGACCCGGCGATGTCCTGCGGCTGGGGCCTCCTGTCGGTTCCATGACCGTCGACCACAGCACCGACAACGGTCTGCTCTGCCTGGGCGGAGGCACCGGCATCGCGCCGATCAAGGCACTCATCGAGGACGTCGCCGAGCACGGGCACCGGCGCAGGGTCGAGGTGTTCTACGGTGCGCGCAACGATCAGGACCTGTACGACATCGAGACGATGCTGCGCCTCCAGAGCGAGCATCCGTGGCTGGCGGTGCGTCCCGTGGTCGCCGAGGGGCCGAGCCAGGGCCTTACGGGCCGTCTCCCTGAGGCGGTGCGCGACTACGGCCCCTGGCACGAGTACGACGGGTATCTGTCCGGGCCTCCCGGGCTGATCCGCAGTGGCCTCGACGCGCTCAGGGGAGTCGGGATCCCGTCGGAGCGGATCCGGCACGACTCCCTCGAGGAGCTGCTGGCAGCAGCCAACTAAAGCAACGGCGAACGGCCCCGGCCCCCGGCCGGTCCGGCGGCGTCGGCCGGCTCGGTGCGGCTGTCAGCCCAGATCGGGGGCGTGCATCGCGCGCACGCCCTCGATGTTGCCGTCCAGGTAGTGCCGCAGCGACAGCGGTACGAGATGGACCGCGGCGATTCCGACCCGGCTGAACGGAACTCTGACGATCTCGTACTCCCCGCTCGGCTCCTCGATCTCGGGGCCGTGCCTCAGGGAGGGGTCCATGGATTCCAGCCGGCAGACGAAGAAGTGCTGCACCTTCACGCCGGTCACTCCGCCGCCGGCGATGTGCTCCACGGTGTCCACGAAGCAGGGCACCACATCGACGATCTTGGCGCCGAGTTCCTCGTCCACCTCGCGGTGGAGCGCCTCGATGACGGTGGCGTCGCTCTTCTCGACCCCGCCGCCGGGAGTGACCCAGTAGGGATCCACGCCGGGTTTGGTGCGTTTGATGAGGATAAGGTCAGCGCCGTCCAGCAGGATGGCGCGTGCGGTGCGCTTGACCACGGGCCGTTCGGTCATGGGAAGAGGTTCGCCCGCGACACCGTGTCTGAAACTCCTCCGCCCCCGCTGTCACCAGTCGACGGCCGCGCGCAGCAGCCACTCGTGCGCCCGTGCGATCGGCGGCAGGGCCAGTGTGCCCGTACGTACGACCAGGAAGTAGGTGCGCAGCGGGGGCACCGGCGGATCGAGGAGGGCGACCACCTCTCCGCGCTCCAGGGCTCCTTCGCAGAGATAGCGGGGCAGTACGGCGAGTCCGGCGCCGGCGGCCGCGCATTCGAGTACGGCGCGCAGATCGGGCACGATGACCGTCCCCGCGGCGGCCGGCCGGGAATCGAAGACGGAGGCCCAGTAGCGGGAGACGAGGGGGAGTGATTCGTGCACTTCCACGACCGGCAGCTGCTCCAGCACCACCTGCCCCTCGCGCAGCACGGTGTGGCCCAGGCGGGCCGCCCAGCGGGGCGCCGCGATCAGTACGTGTTCCTCGTCGCAGAGCGGAGTCGCCGTGAGCAGTCCGCCTCGGGGACGGGCGGTGGCGATGGCCAGATCATGATGTCCGGCGGCCAGACCTTCGAGTATTTCCTCGGCGTTGCCGAAGAACGAGGTGCGCAGCGCGAGGCCCTGGGTGGTGAGGGGAGTGAGGGCGGGCAGGACGCGCAGGGAGGTGAACTCCGGTGGTCCGGCCAGGTGGAGGGTCCGTGCGCCGGATTCCTCCTCCAGTCCGGTCTCGGCGATCTCGACCAGCGCGTCGAGATGGGGTGCGGCGCGGTGGGCGAGTTCGTCGCCGATCGTGGTGGGGGTCACGCCTCTGGCCTGGCGCAGGAAGAGCGGGCGGCCCAGCTGCCGTTCCAGGGTGCGGATCTGGCCGGTCACGGCGGGCTGGGAGAGGCCGAGCAGGGCGGCGGCGCGGGTGAAGGATCCCGCGCGGTGCACGGTGACGAAGGTGCGCAGCAGAGCCAGGTCCATGTCCTGCTCTCCCGTCTTGAACCTCGTCCCCGCAGCCACTTCGGACCGTCAACTATAAATAAGTCGATAGCTTCCTGTCGCTACTGTGATTGGACACTGACGCAGAGTCAACTAGCCTTGGACAGGTGGTTCTCCGCGCGTGGAACCTGGGACGGTCCGAGCCATGAGGGGGGAGGCTCGGACCGTCCGCTTTCCGTGACGCCGGACGCCCGGACGCGCGAGCGTGGCCGGGCGCCGGGTCAGCCCGCCGCCGCGTCCAGGGCGCGCAGTACGTCAGCGATCAGGTCCTCGGGGTCCTCGGCCCCGACGGAGAAGCGGATGAAGCCTTCCGGTACGGCGTCGCCGCCCCACCGGCCGCGCCGCTCGGCCGTGGACCGCACGCCGCCGAAGCTCGTCGCGTCGTCCACCAGCCTCAGCCCCTCCAGGAAGCGTTCGGCCCGGGCCCGGTCGGGCAGGACGAACGACACCACGGAGCCGAAGCGGCGCATCTGCCGCGAGGCGATCGGGTGCGAGGGGTCGCCGGGCAGCCCGGGGTGGCGCAGCCCGCTCACCTCGTCGCGTCCCTCCAGCGCCTTCGCCAGCTCCAGGGCGGTGGCGCACTGCCGGTCGACGCGCAGCTGGAGGGTGGCCAGCGAGCGGTGCGCGAGCCATGCCTCCATCGGTCCCGGAATGGCTCCGACGACCTTGCGCCAGCGCCGTACGTCCGCCGCGAGTCGCGGATCGCCGCTGGTCACGTGGCCGAGGAGGATGTCTCCGTGGCCTGTCATGCCCTTGGTGTCGCTCGCCACCGAGAAGTCGGCGCCCAGCTCCAGCGGCCGCTGGCCCAGAGGCGTGGCGAGGGTGTTGTCGACGGCGACCAGGGCGCCCGCCGCATGCGCCTCGCGCACCAGGCGCCGTACGTCGCAGACGTCGAGCCCGGGGTTGGAGGGGGTCTCGATCCACAGCAGCCGGGCCCCGGGCAGCGCGTCCAGCTGGGCGTCGCCGCCGGTCGGCGCGGTCCGTACCTCGACGCCGTACGCCTCAAGGCGTTCCCGCAGCAGGGGAAGGGCCTGATAGCCGTCGTCGGGCAGGACGACGGCTTCGCCGGCCTTGAGCTGGGAGAAGAGGACCGCGGAGATCGCGGCCATCCCGGAGGCGAAGGTGACGGTCTCGACGGACTCCCCCGGTGCCTCCAACTCGCTGATGGCGCGTTCCAGATGGGTCCAGGTCGGGTTCTCGTCCCTCCCGTAGGTGTACGGTCCGGCCGGTTCGCCCGGCAGGTGGAAGTGGGCGGCGAAGACCGGACCCGGCAGGGTCGGCTCGTACTTCACGGGGTCGGGCAGCCCGGCCCGGACGGCGCGGGTGCCGTCCCCGATGGTTCTGTCGTCGTTCATTCCGTCTCCTGTATCGCGTTCCGTACGGCCGTGAGCAACCCCTCGCCCGCCGCTTCCACCATCCGCAGGCACTCCTCGAAGCCGGCCCTGTCGCCGTAGTACGGATCGGGCACGTCGAGTGCGCCGTCCGCTTCCGCGTCGGGATCGTACGAGCGCAGCAGCCGGACCTTCGCGGCGTCGGCGGGGGTGGGCGCCAGCCGCCTCAGCTCCCGCAGATGTCCCTCGTCGAGGGCTATGACCAGGTCGAGCAGCGGGAACCACGCGGCCTGGAACCTCCGGGCGGTGTGGTCGCCCGGGTAGCCGTGGGCGTCGAGTACGGCGACGGCGCGCGGGTCGGCCCCGTCGCCCTCGTGCCAGCCGTCGGTGCCCGCGCTGTCCACCGTCACGGCGCCGTCGAGCCCGGCGTCGGCCAGCAGCGCGCGGACGACGGATTCGGCGATCGGGGAACGGCAGATGTTGCCGGTGCAGACGAAGCAGACGCGGTACGGGCCGGACGCGGGACGGCCCGCGGCGGCCCGGCTCGCGGTGTGGCCGGCGGGACGGTCAGTCATTGTCGTCGGGCAGAACGATGTTCAGCGCCCACGAGACGACCGAGATGATCAGACCGCCCAGTACCGCCGTCCAGAAGCCGTCGACATGGAAACTCAGGTTCAGCTTGTCCGCGAGCCATGAGGTCAGCAGCAGCATCAGGGCGTTGACCACGAGGGTGAACAGCCCGAGGGTGAGGACGAACAGGGGCAGCGTGAGGAGCTTCACCGCCGGCTTGACGACAAAGTTGACGACGCCGAAGAGCAGCGCGACGAGGACCAGCGTAAGGATCTTCGTCCCGGTGCTGCCGCCGGCGAGGGTGATGTTCCGGACGAGCCAGATCGCCACGGCCAGGGCCGCGGCGTTGGCGAGTGTCTTGACTAGGAAATTCTTCATGTGTCTGATCGTGGCATGAAGGCATTCCGACTTGATGAGCTGGAGGCGGAGCGTGCCGCCAACGACGGCGCGTATCTGCAGTTCGTGCGTGAGCGCAATATGTCCGTGGGGCTGTACGCGCTGGACGCCGGGGCGACCGACCCGCAGCAACCGCACGCGCAGGACGAGGTGTACCTCGTGGTGAGCGGCCGGGCCGCGATCACGGTCGGGATGGAGACGACGCAGGTGGCACGGGGCAGCGTGGTGTACGTGCCGGCGGGAACGGCGCACAAGTTCCACCACATCTCGGAGGATCTGCGGGTGATGGTGGTGTTCTCTCCGCCCGAGGGCTGACGGCGGCTTCGACCCTTATGCGCGTCTCAGGGTCGGATCAGGGGAGAGCGGGGGGTCGCGGGCCACCGTGAGCGCTTCGCGCGCTCTAGCATCGACCGGGTCAGGCAGATTCCTGTGCGACTCGGTGAAGCGAGGTAAGGGCGATGGCGGTTCGGGAGATATTCACGGGGTTGCCGTGGTGGGTGAAGTGGGTCGCGGTGCCCGTGATCGCCCTCGTCGTGTTCGGCGGACTGATCGTCAGCCTGCTCACGTTCGTGATCTCGGTGCTCTTCAAGGTGCTGGTCTTCGTGGCGTTGGTCGGTGGACTGATCTACGTCGTACGGAAGTTCATGTCGTCCTCGTCGTCCTCGCGAGGCGACTGGTAGGGCTGTCGTCCCGTATGACGGTTAGCCCGTGGGGGGGAAAGGTGAACGGGAAACCATCCTGGGCCCCGGCCTGCCCCTAGAGTGGCAAATCTCTGCCGCACCCTGGGAAAACACCCAAGACGATCGCTCCGAACATGGGTTTGTGCGATCTATCCGGGCGGGGTTTCAGGGATTCCAGGGTCCGCCTGACCAGGCTCCTTCGGTGGTCTCTGATCTCTCGGTCCCTTGTCAGGGTGCGGCGGGCGCGCGGGGGCGGCCCCCGCGGGCGGGCACGATGCCCGTCACATGCCTGGGGGTGACCTTTGGCCACAGCAACCACCACCGCGGCCCCTACTCTGATCGGCTCGGTACGGCGAGCGCTGCGACTGCTGGAATCGGCGGGCTCCCATCCGGACGGAGCCACCGCCAAACAGCTGGCACGTGAGGCCGGACTGCCGCTGCCCACCGCCTATCACCTGCTGCGCACGCTGGCCTACGAGGGCTACCTCCGCCGCGAGCGAGGTGTCTTCGTCCTCGGCGACGCGGTGGAGCGGCTGGGGCACAGCGAGGCGCTGCAGAATCGTCGCAGCAAGATTGCCGAATCTCTCGGCCACTGGCGCGACATCATCGGCGCCCCGGTGTACTTCGCGATCTACCACGAGGGCGAGGTCGGCCTGGTCGCCGTCGCCGACAGCGCCGCGGCCCCCGCGATCGACGAGTGGGCCGACTTCCGCGAGACGGCTCACGCCCACGCGATCGGGCAGTGTCTGCTGAGCCAGCTCACTCCCGAGGAGCGTCGCGACCACCTGTGCCGCCATCCCGTCAGCCCGCTCACGCCGCACTCCGTACCGGACAGCGGCGCACTGCTGGATCGGCTGGGCTCGCTGGGGCGGATGGAACCGGTCCTGGAGCGGCAGGAGTACGCCCTGGGCACCGTCTGCGCGGCGGTGCCCGTCACTGTGGGTTCCACAGCCGCCGCGGTGGCCATTTCTGTACCGTTTGACGAGCGGGAGAGACTTCTCCCAGCAGTCGAACGGTTACACAGAGAGATCGGTGCGCTGCTGACCTCGCTAGCCTTCTCTATCAGTATCTGAAAAATTACTCCTTGTGATCTGCTAGCGCTTACAGCACGATGGCGTCAAGAGGGTCCAAGGGGATCATTCCCAGCCATGCTTCATCTACTCCGGAGTACACGATGCGCGAGTCGGTCCAGGCCGAGGTCCTGATGAGCTTCCTCGTCTCCGAGGAGCTCTCGTTCCGTATCCCGGTGGAACTTCACTACGAAGTGAGGGATCCCTACGCGGTGCGGATGACCTTTCATCTGCCCGGCGACGCGCCTGTCACCTGGACGTTTGGTCGCGAACTGCTGCTCGACGGCATCAACACACCCAGCGGGGACGGCGATGTGCACATCGCGCCGACCACCCCCGACGATCTCTCCGATGTCCATATGCGGCTCCAGGTGGGCGACGATCACGCGCTCTTCCGGGTCAGCGCGGCCCCGCTGGTGGCCTTCCTCGACCGTACGGACCGACTGGTCCCGCTCGGCCAGGAGCGCACGCTGAGTGACTTCGAGGGCAATCTGGAAGAGGCCCTGGGCCGCATTCTCGCCGAGGAGAACGCCGGCTGAGCCGGGGCCGACGCCCGTCGGACAGGGCCGTCCGGGTGATTTCCGCCGCCCGCGTTACTTCTTGCGACGGCGGCCCCGGCCCCCGCCCAGACCGCGTGCCGGAGCACCCGGAAGCGGCCCGGAAAGAGTTTCCTCGGGCCCTCCGGACGCCGGGCCCGGCATACCCGGCCCGACCGGTCCGACCGGGCCGGCGCCCTCGGTACCCGCCCCGGACATACCAGCTCCGGAAGCTCCCGCCCCGGACGCTCCCGGTCCTGTCACTCCCGGTCCGGCCGCGGCAGGGGCCGCCTCTCCGGGAGCCTGCCGGTCGGCGGACACCACCAGCGCCGCCAGCGCCGTGGTCACCGGGACGGAGGCGACCAGCCCGATCGAGCCCACCAGGGTCCGTACGATTTCCTCCGCGACCAGCTCACTGTTGGCCACCGAGCCGACGCTCGACTGCGCGATCGAGAAGAGCAGCAGCAGCGGCAGCGCGGCGCCCGCGTAGGCCAGCACGAGGGTATTGACCACCGAGGCGATATGGTCCCGGCCGATCCGGATCCCCGCGCGGTACAGGGCGCGCGGTCCCATCGTCGGATCCGCCTGGCGCAGCTCCCAGACCGCGGACGTCTGGGTCACCGTCACATCGTCGAGCACACCCAGCGAACCGATGATGACGCCCGCCAGCAGCAGACCGCTCATATCGATCTCGGGATAGAGACCGTGGATCAGACCGGTGTTGTCGTCCGTGTTGCCGGTCAGGCTCGCCCAGCCGATGAAGAGTGATCCCAGCAGCCCGATCAGCAGCAGCGAGATCAGCGTGCCGAGCACCGCGACCGAGGTACGGGCCGTCAGGCCGTGGCAGGCGTAGAGCGCGATCAGCATGATCGCGCTCGCCCCCACCACCGCCACGATCAGCGGATTCGAGCCCTGGAGGATCGCGGGCAGGATGAACAGCGTCAGGATGGCGAAGGAGATGGCGAGCGCGACCAGCGCCATGACTCCGCGCATCCGTCCCACCACGACCACCGCCAGGGCGAAGATCCCGGCCAGCAGGGCCATGGGGAACTGACGGTCCACATCGGTCACGGAGTACTGGAGATCACGGGGCGCGTCGGGTGCGTACGCCACCACCACGCCTTGTTTCACGTGAAACTGCCGCGGGGCGTCCGGCTGGACGATCTCGACGAACGTGTGCCCCTTCTCCTTGCCGCTGGTCACCTCGATCGTGGCCTTCTTGCAGCTGCCGGTCTCCTCCTGCACCGCCTCGCGGCCCTGCGGCGTGGAGGTGTCACCGGTGGCCGGGATCTGTGAGGCGTTCACGTCCTTGCAGTCGATCCGTTCGAGCTGAACGACCCGTCCCTGCTCGGTCTGCCGGTCGAAGCCCACACCGGTGCGCTCGTGCGCCGGGGCACCGCCCGGCCAGAGCACGGCGAGCCCGACGACCACTGCGGCCGCGAACGGGATCAGGACCGCCGCGATCACCTTGCGGAGATGGAGTGAGACCGGCGCGGCGGGCCCATGGCTGTGCGAGTGGCCGTGCGGCTCGTGAGTCTGCTGGGGTGAGGTCACCGCCAGATCATCGCAAGAAGCAAGGGGCCCCCTGTTCAGCACGCCCGAAATGACGCTAGCGTGGGGACACCTTTGCACACGCGGGAGCTCGGAGCACCGGGCTGAGAGGGCGCTGAACGAGGTGGTGCGGGACTCTTCCCCCACCTACCTGAGCTGCGTCGACCGCTGAACCTGTTACCGGGTAATGCCGGCGTAGGGAGTAGGTCTCATGACCGTTCAGGACGCACGCACGCCTGCCTCCGATTCGGGAACTCCGAGCGAGGCCGGGAAGTCCATCGGCTGGCACAAGGGATATGTGGAGGGCTCACGCCCCGATCTCCAGGTGCCGGTCCGACAGGTGCACCTCACCAACGGCAAGGACGTGACGCTGTACGACACGTCGGGGCCGTACACCGACCCCACCGTCGAAACCGACGTACGCCGCGGCCTCGTGCCCCTGCGGGAGAACTGGATCGTCGCGCGCGGCGACACCGAGGAGTACGAGGGGCGGCCGGTCCGCCCCGAGGACGACGGCCTCAAGCACACCACACCGCGCGGGGGGCAGCTCCGGAGCGGAACGACTGATCTGCGGGGTCTCGACGCGGTCTTCCCCGGACGGCCGCGCCGCCCGCGCCGGGGCCGCTCCGGCAGGCCGGTCACCCAGCTCGCGTACGCCCGTGCCGGGGAGATCACCCCGGAGATGGAGTACGTCGCGATCCGCGAGAACGTCTCTACGGAGGTCGTGCGCGAGGAGATCGCGGCGGGCCGCGCCGTACTGCCCGCCAACGTCAACCACCCGGAGATCGAGCCGATGATCATCGGCAAGCGGTTCCTGGTGAAGGTCAACGCCAATATCGGCAACTCCGCGGTCACCTCGTCCATCGAGGAGGAGGTGGAGAAGATGACCTGGGCGACCCGCTGGGGCGCGGACACCGTCATGGATCTCTCCACCGGCCGCAACATCCACACCACCCGCGAGTGGGTACTGCGCAACTCCCCCGTGCCCATCGGCACCGTCCCGCTCTACCAGGCGCTCGAAAAGGTCGACGGCAAGGCTGAGGAGCTGAGCTGGGACATCTACCGGGACACGGTGATCGAACAGGCCGAGCAGGGCGTCGACTACATGACCGTCCACGCCGGGGTACTGCTGCGGTACGTGCCGCTGACGGCCCGCCGCAAGACCGGCATCGTCTCGCGCGGCGGCTCGATCATGGCCGCGTGGTGCCTCGCGCACCACAAGGAGTCGTTCCTGTACGAGAACTTCGAGGAGCTGTGCGAGGTCCTCGCCGCGTACGACGTGACGTACTCCCTGGGTGACGGCCTGCGGCCGGGTTCCATCGCCGACGCCAACGACGAGGCGCAGTTCGCCGAGTTGCGCACGCTGGGCGAGCTGAACACGACCGCCAAGCGGCTGGGCGTGCAGACGATGATCGAGGGTCCGGGCCATGTGCCCATGCACAAGATCAAGGAGAACATCGACCTCCAGCAGGAGATCTGCGAGGAGGCGCCGTTCTACACGCTCGGCCCGCTGACGACCGATGTGGCTCCGGCGTACGACCACATCACCTCCGGCATCGGCGCGGCGATGATCGCCTGGTGGGGCACCGCGATGCTCTGCTACGTCACTCCCAAGGAGCACCTCGGGCTGCCGGACCGCGATGACGTCAAGACAGGTGTCATCACGTACAAGATCGCCGCGCACGCGGCGGATCTCGCCAAGGGGCATCCCGGGGCGCAGGAGTGGGACGACGCCCTCTCCGACGCGCGGTTCGAATTCCGCTGGGAGGACCAGTTCAACCTGGCGCTCGACCCGGACACGGCGCGGGAGTTCCACGACGAGACCCTGCCGGCGGAACCGGCGAAGACGGCGCACTTCTGCTCGATGTGCGGTCCGAAGTTCTGCTCGATGAAGATCTCGCAGGACATCAGGCGGCGGCACGGCGAGGCCATGGACGCGGACGAGGTCGAGGCGGGCATGGCGGAGAAGTCCAGGGAGTTCGCCGCGACCGGGAACCGGGTCTATCTGCCGCTGGCCGACTGAGCGTCCGTCCGACGTGGCGAGCGCGGTGAGCGTCCGTCCGACGGGAGGACGCGTGGGCTCGGGCGGCCTCGTACCGCCTCGTATCCGGTACGTACGGTCGGACCGCGCCGACCACCCGCGGTCGGCAGCGCCACCGGGGCCCGGCACCACCGGCCGGAGCTACTCCGGCCGGTGGTCCGGGCCGCCGAAGTCCGGGCTCGTGAAGTCCGGGCTGCTGAAGGTCGGACGCTGGCCGTCCGTGGCGCCCTCGTCGGGGCTGGAGAAGTCCGGACGGCTGTAGCCGATCTTGGGCAGGTGCTTGACCCGGCGCGGCGGTCCCGGCGCGGTCGGATCGGCGCTGGGGTCCGCCAGGGCGTCCCGCAGGAAGGGCAGGATGCCCCGCTCCAGCAGGGCGTGGCGCCAGGCTTCCCGCGCGCGGGCCACCTCGTCGGGCAGCTCGCCGCTCGGCGATTCCGCGGCCGGGAGCTGGGTGGAGCTGTTGCGCAGGGCGGTGACCAGCAGAGCGACCGCCGCGGCCAGGATGCCGAGCACGGTGACGGCCGCGAAGAACCAGCCGACGGCCAGCATGCTGTCGGCGAACGCGGGCGCGGGGTCGAGGGCCTTGAGCAGATAGCCGACGAGCAGGAAGATCAACGCGGCCGTGCCGCCCAGGATCGGGAGCAGCACGGCGATGACGGCCGCGAATCCGGCGCCGGAACCCGGTGTGTCGTCGTCTCCCGCGTCGAGGACGGATTCCTGGACCGAGGAGGCGACGAGGGCCGGCGAGCGGGCGTCCTCGCGGATCTTCGCGTAGTGCTCGTACTCCGCCGCCGCGGCGGTGGTGATCAGCACCGTGGCGTTCAGAGCCATGGTGCGCAGCTGTTCGGCATTGAGCCGTCGACCGATCTCGGCGAGATCCGGGCGGTCGTGCGCATTGCGCAGTGCTTCGTCGAGGATCCGCTCGAAATCCGCGCGATCCTCGCTCAGCAGGTGTGGAGCGCTATTCATGTGCATCCCCCGATACTCCGTAGGGCCGGGTCGTCCGTACAGGACGGACAGTTGGCGGAAACGGAGGAGAGCCTGCTACGGATAAGGCGATGGTAGAGCTGTTTCGGCGCGGGGTGACAGGGGGTTTCCGGAAATCACCTGTCCCGCTTTTCCTCAGCCGGTCAACGGAAGCTGTTCCACCAGCAGTTTCCCCGCCATGGTGACGCCGCCGTCCATGGCGATGGCAAGTCCTTCGGCATATACGTGTGGCCCTTCCACTACGGGACCCGAGTCCTCTTCGCCGTCCGCGTCGTCTTCGGTGCCGACTTCGCCGAGCAGATAGGGAATGGGGCTGTGGCCGTGGACGACTCGCTGTCCGCCGTACTGGGAGAGCAGTTCGCGCACGGCCTCCGGGCCGCCCTCGTCACGGAACGCGAAGCGTTTGGTGAGCTTGCGGAACAAATCCCAGCATTCATCGGCGTCATTGCGGGTCAGGATCTGGTGCACGGTGTCGTTGACGTCGTCGATCGTCGAGCCGTAGTCCAGATAGGCCGTCGTGTCGGAGTGCATCAGCAGATGCCCGTCCTCTTCGACGATCGCGTCGAGCCGTGACATCCATTGGAGATGGACGTCCTGGAGCCGCTCCATGTCGGTGCGCTGGCCGCCGTTGAGCAGCCAGGCGGCCTGGAAGGTGGCGGTGCCCGCGCCGGAGTTGACGGGGGTGTCGCCGAATCGCTTCGCGCCGATGAGCAGCAGTTCGTGATTGCCCATCAGAGCCTTGCAGTAGCCACCGGAGGCGGCCGCTTCGGCGGAGAGGCGCATGACGAGGTCGATGACGCCGATGCCGTCGGGGCCCCGGTCGGTGAAGTCGCCGAGGAACCAGAGGCGGGCGTTGCCCGCCGCCCAGCGGCCCTCCCCGTCGATGAGGCCCTGTTCGGCGAGAGCGGCGACCAGTTCGTCTAGGTAGCCGTGGACGTCGCCGACGGCGTAGAGCGGGCCGAGGGCGTCGGTCGCGGGGATGTCGACGGGGTCCACGTGAACCTGGACGGTGTCCCCCCGGTTGATCACCGGGAGGTCGCGTTCGGTGGGCGTGTAGCCCTCCGGTGGCTCGTCGGCCGGGATCGCGTTGCCGGGGTGCCCGGACGGGCCGTCCGCCACCACGGCGACGGGCGGCGGTACCGGCTGCCGCGGCTGTGCCGGCGGCCCCGGCTCTCCGGACTGCACGGGCACCTGCGCGTACGGCGGTACGCGGAAGTCGCGCAACGTCGCCGTCCGCACCGCGGGTCCCTGGCCGGCCCCCTGTGTCATCGACCCCTCCACCACCGTCGCGCCGCCGTACACCTCTAGGGCCCGCCCGGCCGGGATGGGGATGAGCCCATCGACGATAGGGGAAAGTCCGTGGTGTCGTGCGCCCATCATAGGAACGCCGCTGGTCCTGTGGGACGCACCAGGGGTGGTGAATCCGGTCGGACCTCCGGATCGGCGACGATTTTCGCGCCGATCGCCCCAAATGCGAAAGGTCTGGTCCTCCGGCCGACTCCCGGGAGTCTACGGCCGTCCCGCCCCGGACTGTTGCCGGGACACCGGTACACCGGAATCCGGACGCCCTCGCGGCGCCCTGACGGCCCTCAGTGGCCCGGGGGAGTCGGCCCGGGGTTTACCGCCCCGGGCCTCCGGGCTCCCCGGGCGCCCGGCCGTACGCGGTCAGTCGCCCGCGGGGGAGCGCGGCGGACTGACCGTGGTGCGCGGCGGACGCCGCTGCGAGGAGGTCCGGATGATCAGTTCGGTCGGTATCACCTGCTCGACCGGCCGGCCGGTGTCGATGCCTTCGATGGCGTCGATGAGGAGCTGGACGACGGCGGTGCCGATGCGGCGCGGTTTGAGCGAGAGGGTGGTGATGGGCGGTTCGGTGGCGGCGTACACGGTGGACTCGCTGCAGCAGACCAGCAGCAGATCCTCGGGCACGCGCAGTCCGTACCGCCGGGCGGCGGCGAGCAGATCGGTGCCGTTGGGGTCGAACAGCCCGTAGACGGCGTCGGGGCGGTCGGGGCGGGCCAGCAGCCGGTCGGCGGCGACGGCGCCCGCACAGGGGTCGTGGGCCGGGTACGACTCGTACACCGGGTCCTGGCCGACGCGTTCGCACCAGCGCAGATAGGCGGTGGTGGAGAGCCGGGTGTACGTGTCCGTGGTGGTGCCGGTGAGCAGGCCGATCCGGCGGGCGCCCGCGTCGGCGAGGTGGTCGAGCAGATCGAGGACGGCCGCCTCGTGGTCGTTGTCGACCCACGCGGTGACGGGCACGGTGCCGGCGGGCCGGCCGTCGGAGACGACCGGGAGTCCCTGGCGGACGAGTTCGGCGACCACCGGATCGTGGTCGGAGGGGTCGATGACGACGGTGCCGTCCAGGGCGACGTTCGCCCAGACGTCGTGGCGGGAGGTGGCGGGGAGGATGACGAGGGCGTAGCCGCGGGCGAGCGCGGCCGAGGTCGCGGCCCTGGCCATCTCGGCGAAGTAGGCGAACTCGGTGAAGGTGAAAGGTTCATCCCCGTACGTGGTCACGGTCAGGCCGATGAGGCCGGACTTGCCGGTACGGAGGGTTCGGGCCGCGGCGGAAGGCCGGTAGCCGAGGCGTTCGGCGACCTCCCGGACGTGGCGTCTCGTGGCCTCGGGTAAGCGGCCCTTGCCGTTGAGCGCGTCCGAGACAGTCGTGATGGAGACACCGGCTGCGGCGGCCACGTCCCTGATGCCCGCCCGGCTTTGCCGGTTTCCCCGACGCGTCGTGTCCGTCCGGCTCACCTGGTGTTTCCCTGCTGCTGTCATGGCGAGCCGATAGTAGGGCTCGGGCGGGCGGTAGGGCCGGTCGCATATGCACCCGGCAGCAGTCACGTTTCTGCAAGGTCTAATGGCCTGAACTGACTTGGAAAATAAGGAGGTTGGTGGGTTTCTCCATGATCTACTATGCAAGGAACGGTCTGGACCTGTCGAACGGTCCATGTTTCGAAGAGGTCTCAACTCACCTCTACGGGCGATGCGCGCCACGGCGCGAGCCATGGGCGCACGCCTGACCGGCGAACGCGCCCCTCCCCGGAGCCCTCGTCGTCGGGGTGCTCCGCGACGTCCCCTCCGGTCCGGTCCTTTCTCCCTCGCTCCCGCCATTCGCCACGGCCGGGAATCCTCATAAGGTGAGCAGTATTGAAGGTGTACGGATCCGTGAACGGCCGAGGAGGACCTGCGGTGAGCGAGACGAGCCCCAAGTTGCGCGCCGAGCTGGACGGCGTTCCCACGTACAAGCCGGGCAGGCCGGCCGCGTCCGGCGGGCCCCTCGCGTACAAGCTGTCCTCGAACGAGAACCCGTATCCGCCGCTGCCCGGGGTGATGGAGCAGGCCGTATCGGCCGCCGGGGTCTTCAACCGCTACCCGGACATGGCGTGCACGGGGCTGATGAACGAGCTGGCCGACCGCTTCGGGGTGCCCGTCTCGCACCTGGCGACCGGGACCGGCTCGGTGGGCGTCGCCCAGCAGCTGCTTCAGGCCACGGCGGGCCCCGGCGACGAGGTCGTCTACCCCTGGCGCTCCTTCGAGGCGTACCCGATCATCACGCAGATCTCGGGCGCCACCTCGGTCAAGGTGCCGCTGACGGCGGGCGAGACGCACGACCTGGACGCGATGGCCGGGGCGATCACCGAGCGGACCCGGCTGATCTTCGTCTGCAACCCCAACAATCCGACCGGCACGGTGGTGCGCCGGGCCGAGCTGGAACGGTTCCTCGACCGGGTGCCCAGCGATGTGCTGGTGGTGCTGGACGAGGCGTACCGCGAGTTCATCCGGGACGCGGAGGTGCCGGACGGCGTCGAGATCTACCGCGACCGACCGAATGTGGCCGTACTGCGCACCTTTTCCAAGGCGTACGGTCTCGCCGGGCTGCGGATCGGCTTCGCGATCGCCCATGAGCCGGTCGCGGCGGCGCTGCGCAAGACGGCGGTTCCCTTCGGGGTGAGCCAGATCGCCCAGGAGGCGGCGATCGCCTCGCTGCGGGCCGAGGACGAGCTGATGGGGCGCGTCGGCTCGCTGGTGGGCGAGCGGGCGCGGGTGTACGGCGGCCTGGTCGACCAGGGCTGGACCGTGCCCGAGACGCAGGCCAACTTCGTGTGGCTGCGGCTGGGTGAGCGCACGCTCGACTTCGCCGCGGCCTGTGAGGCGGCGGGTGTGGTCGTACGGCCCTTCGCGGGCGAGGGCGTGCGGGTGACGATCGGCGAGTGCGAGGCCAATGACCTCTTCCTCCGGGCCGCCGAGGCGTTCCGCAAGGAGCTGTAGCGGGCGCGGTGGGTATGTCGTCCGGGGCGGTCTCCTTCGAGGCCGCCCCGGACGCTTTTCCGGTCGGATCCCGTGTCTCTCTTGTCGCACCCCTTGACGTCCGGACTGAGGGACCCCCCACGCGAAGATCCGGAAGCGGTGTGCGTAATAATGCTTGTGAATGTGAACGCGTTCACAAGCGTGTCCCGTTCCTGGCGTTACGTCCAGGGCGAAAGGGGCAAGCCGTCGCTCTGACTACGGCGAAGTGATGTAAGGAGAGAAGACGTGGACCTCGCTCTGGCGCCGGAGACCCTGGCGCGATGGCAGTTCGGCATCACCACCGTCTACCACTTCCTCTTCGTTCCCCTGACGATCTCGCTCGCCGCGCTCACCGCGGGACTGCAGACCGCCTGGGTGCGCACGGAGAACCCCAAGTACCTCAAGGCCACCAAGTTCTGGGGCAAGCTCTTTCTGATCAATATCGCGATGGGTGTCGTCACCGGCATCGTCCAGGAGTTCCAGTTCGGGATGAACTGGTCCGACTACTCGCGGTTCGTCGGCGACATCTTCGGTGCCCCGCTCGCCTTCGAGGCGCTGATCGCCTTCTTCTTCGAATCCACCTTCATCGGGCTGTGGATCTTCGGCTGGGACAAGCTGCCGAAGAAGATCCATCTGGCCTGTATATGGATGGTCTCGATCGGCACGATCCTGTCCGCGTACTTCATTCTGGCGGCCAACTCCTGGATGCAGCATCCGGTCGGCTACCGGATCAACAAGGAGGCCGGGCGGGCCGAACTCACCGACTTCTGGAAAGTGCTCACCCAGGACACCGCGGTCACCCAGTTCTTCCACACCCTGACCGCCGCCTTTCTGGTCGGCGGTGCCTTCATGGTCGGAATCGCGGCCTTTCACCTGGCCCGCAAGAAGCACATTCCGGTGATGCGCACCTCGCTGCGGCTCGGCCTGATCACCGTGGTGATCGCGGGCATGCTCACCGCCGTCAGCGGTGACACCCTCGGCAAGGTCATGTTCAAGCAGCAGCCGATGAAGATGGCCGCGGCCGAGGCGCTCTGGGACGGTGAGGGGCCGGCGCCGTTCTCCGTCTTCGCCTACGGCGACGTCGACAAGGGGCACAACTCCGTCGCCATCGAGATCCCCGGAGTGCTCTCGTTCCTCGCCAACAGCGACTTCACCTCGTACGTCCCCGGCATCAACGACGTCAACAAGGCGGAGCAGGAGAAGTTCGGGCCGGGCGACTACCGGCCGAACATCCCGGTCGCCTACTGGGGCTTCCGCTGGATGATCGGCTTCGGCATGGCGTCCTTCGCCCTCGGTCTGCTCGGGCTCTGGCTGACCCGCAAGAAGTTCCTGCTGCCACCCGCGCTGCGTACGGGGGAGGACGAGGTGCCGAATCTGGTGCTCTTCAGGAAGAAGGCCCTCAGCCCGAAGCTCGCCAGGTGGTACTGGATCACCGCCCTCTGGACCCTGCTCTTCCCGCTGATCGCCAACTCCTGGGGCTGGATCTTCACCGAGACGGGCCGCCAGCCCTGGGTCGTGTACGGGGTGCTGCGCACCGCCGACGCGGTCTCTCCCGGGGTCTCCCAGGCCGAGGTGCTGATCTCGATGATCGTCTTCACCCTGCTCTACGCCGTCCTCGCGGTGATCGAGGTCAGGCTGATGGTGAAGTACGTCAAGGCCGGGCCGCCCGAGCTGACGGAGGACGACCTCAACCCGCCCACCAAGATCGGCGGCGACCATGTGGACGCCGACCGGCCGATGGCCTTCTCGTACTGAGGAGTTGAGGAGCTATGGAACTCCACGACGTCTGGTTCGTCCTGATCGCCGTCCTCTGGACCGGCTACTTCTTCCTCGAAGGATTCGACTTCGGCATCGGGATCCTGACCAAACTTCTCGCGCGTGACCGCAAGGAGCGGCGGGTCCTCATCAACACCATCGGACCCGTCTGGGACGGCAACGAGGTCTGGCTGCTGAGCGCCGCCGGGGGCACCTTCGCGGCCTTCCCCGACTGGTACGCCACCCTCTTCTCCGGCTTCTACCTGCCGATGCTGGTCATCCTGATCTGCCTGATCCTGCGCGGTGTCGCCTTCGAGTACCGGGCCAAGCGGCCGGGCGAGAAGTGGCAGCGCAACTGGGAGCACACGATCTTCTGGACGTCGCTGGTCCCCGCCGCGCTGTGGGGGATGCTGTTCGGCAACATCGTGCGCGGCGTGAAGATCGATGAGCGGATGGAGTACGTCGGCGGTCTCGGGGATCTGTTCAACCCCTACGCGATCCTGGGCGGACTGGTCACCCTGGCCCTCTTCACCTTCCACGGCACGGTGTTCGCCGCGCTCAAGACGGTCGGGGACATCCGGATCAGGGCCAGGCGGCTGGCGCTCGTTCTGGGCGCGGTCACCGTCGCGCTGGCCCTGGGCTTCCTGATCTGGACCCAGGCGGACAGCGGCAACGGCAGGAGCCTGGTCACGGTGATCGTCGCCGTCGTGGCGCTGGCCGCCGCGATCGGAGCCATCGCGGCCGGGCGCGAGGGATGGTCGTTCGGGCTCTCCGGCGTGACGATCGTGGCCGTGGTCGCGACGCTCTTCCTGGCGCTCTTCCCGAACGTCATGCCGTCCTCGCTGAACGAGGCGTGGAACCTGACGGTCAGCAATGCCTCCTCCACCCCGTACACCCTGAAGATCATGACGTGGTGCGCGGGCATCGCCACCCCTGTCGTGCTGCTCTACCAGGGCTGGACGTACTGGGTGTTCCGCAAGCGGATCGGTACGCAGCACATCGCCGACGCCCAGCACTGAAGGCGGGTGTTTCACGTGAAACCAATCGATCCGCGTCTGCTCAGGTACGCCCGCGCCACCCGGTTCTTCCTGGCGGCCGTCGTGGCGCTCGGACTGGCCGGAGCGGCGCTGGTCATCGCGCAGGCGATGCTGATCGCCGAAGTGGTGGTGGGCGCCTTCCAGCACGGACTGGGCGGCTCCGGGCTGCGTACTCCGCTGCTTCTGCTGGTCGCCGTCGCCGTCGGACGCGCTCTGGTCTCCTGGCTGACGGAGCTGGCCGCCCACCGGGCGAGCGCCGCGGTCAAGTCCGAGCTGCGCCGACGGCTGCTGGAGCGGGCGACGGCCCTGGGGCCCGGCTGGCTGGCCGGCCAGCGCACCGGCTCGCTGGTCGCGCTGGCCACGCGGGGGGTCGACGCACTGGACGACTACTTCTCCCGCTATCTGCCGCAACTGGGGCTCGCGGTGGTGGTGCCGGTGGCGGTCCTGGCGCGCATCGTCACCGAGGACTGGGTGTCGGCGGCCGTGATCGTGGTGACGCTGCCGCTGATCCCGATGTTCATGGCGCTCATCGGCTGGGCCACCCAGAGCCAGATGGACCGTCAGTGGCGGCTGCTGTCACGGCTGTCGGGCCACTTCCTCGATGTGGTCGCCGGGCTGCCGACGCTCAAGGTCTTCGGCCGGGCCAAGGCGCAGGCCGAGTCGATCCGCTCGATCACCTCGCAGTACCGGCAGGCCACGGTGCGGACGCTGCGGATCGCCTTCCTGTCGTCCTTCGCGCTGGAACTGCTCTCCACCCTCTCGGTGGCGCTGGTCGCGGTCGGCATCGGGATGCGGCTCGTCCACGGGGAACTCGATCTGTACACGGGCCTGGTGGTACTGGTGCTGGCCCCCGAGGCGTATCTGCCGCTCCGGCAGGTGGGGGCGCAGTACCACGCGGCGGCCGAGGGCCTGGCCGCCGCCGAGGAGATCTTCACGGTCCTGGAGACCCGGTCTCCTGCGGGCGGTACGGGCCAGGTGCCCGACGCGCTGCGGCTGGAGCTGACCGGGGTGACGGTCCGCCATCAGGGACGTACGGAGCCCTCGCTGGACGCGGCCACGCTGACGGTCGAGCCGGGAGAGACGGTCGCGCTGGTCGGCCCGAGCGGCGTGGGGAAGACCACGCTGCTCCAGGTGCTGCTCGGATTCGCGGTACCCGACGAGGGCCGGGTGCGGGTGGACGGCCGGGATCTTGCCTCGCTCGACCTGGAGCGCTGGCGCGAACGGATCGCCTGGGTGCCGCAGCACCCCCATCTCTTCGCCGGAACGATCGCCGAGAACGTACGTCTGGCCAGGCCGGACGCCGAAGCGGCGGCGCTGTGGGAGGCGCTGCGCGACGCGGGGGCGGCCGACTTCGTGGCCGGGCTCCCCCAGGGGCTGGACACCGTGCTCGGCGAGGACGGTGCCGGGCTTTCGGCCGGCCAGCGCCAGCGGCTCGCGCTGGCCCGCGCCTTCCTCGCCGACCGCCCCCTGCTGCTGCTGGACGAGCCCACCGCCGCGCTCGACGGGGAGACGGAGGCGGGCATCGTCGACGCCGTGCGCCGGCTGGCCGAGGGCCGTACGGTGCTGCTGGTCGTCCACCGCCCGGCGCTTCTCTCGGTGGCGGACCGGGTGGTGAGCCTGCCGGCGCGGCCGGTGAGCCTGCCCGGCGACGGCCTTGCCGCTGTGCCGCGGTCCCGGGACCGGTCCGCCGCCGACGGCGCGGAGTCCGTCGCGGGGACGACGGGGACGAATCGGACGACCGGGACCACGAGGACGGGCGTGGGCGCGGGGGACCGCGGAGCCGCCGTACCGTCCAGGAGCCCGCTCGCGCGGATGCGGGCCGCCTCCCGGCCGCTGCGCGGACGCTTCGCGCTGGCCCTGCTCCTCGGGAGCTGCGCCCTCGGCTCCGCCGTCGGACTCATGGCGGTGTCCGGCTGGCTCATCTCGCGCGCCTCCGAGCAGCCGCCCGTGCTCTATCTGATGGTCGCGGTGACGGCGACCCGTGCCTTCGGCATCGGCCGCGCCGTCTTCCGCTACGCCGAGCGCCTCGTGTCGCACGACGCGGTACTCAGGATGCTCGCCGACCTCCGGGTCTCCGTGTACCGGCGGCTGGAGCGCGTCGCCCCCGCCGGACTGCGCGAGACCAGGCGCGGAGACCTGCTGTCCCGGCTCGTCGCGGACGTGGACGAACTCCAGGACTACTGGCTGCGATGGCTGCTGCCCGTCGGCAGCGCCCTGGTCGTCGGCGTGGGCTCCGTCGGCTTCACCGCATGGCTGCTGCCCGAGGCGGGCGCCGTACTGGCCGCCGGGCTGCTCGTCGCCGGGGTGGCCGTACCGCTGCTGAGCGGTGCGGTCGTCCGCCGTACCGAACGCCAACTGGCGCCGGCGCGCGGACTGCTCGCCGCCCGCGTCACCGATCTGTTCGGCGGACTGGCCGAGTTGACCGTGGCGGGCGCGCTCACCAGCCGCGCTCGCGAGGTGGCGCGCGCCGACGGGACGCTGACGAAGGTCGCGGCCCGCGGTGCGAGCGCCAACGGGCTCGGCGGCGGCCTCTCGGCCCTGATCTGCGGCCTGACCGTGGCCGCCGCCGCGTTCGTCGGGGTCGGGGCCGTCGCCGACGGACGGCTGGCGGGCGTCGAACTCGCCGTTGTCGTCCTGACCCCCCTCGCCGCCTTCGAGGCCGTCAGCGGGCTGCCGCTCGCCGTGCGCCACCGGCAGCGCAGCGCGCGCGCCGCGGAGCGGGTGTACGAGGTGCTGGACGCCCCCGTACCCGTACAGGAGCCGGAGGAGCCCGTCGCCGCCCCCGTATCCCCGTTCCCGCTGGAGGTACGACGGCTCGCCGCGCGGTACCCGGGGCAGCGGCGGGACGCGCTCGGCGGCTTCGACCTGACGCTGACCGAGGGCAGCCGCGTCGCCGTCGTCGGCCCTTCGGGCTCGGGCAAGACCACGCTGGCTCATGTGCTGCTGCGCTTCCTCGACGCGCGCGAGGGCGAGTGCCGGCTCGGCGGTACGGATCTGGCGGCCCTCGACGGGGACACCGTCCGGCGCTTCGTCGGGCTGTGTGCCCAGGACGCGCACCTCTTCGACAGCTCCGTACGCGAGAACCTGCGGCTCGCCCGTACGGACGCCTCCGAGGACGAACTGCGCGACGCCCTGCGCCGGGCCCGGCTGCTCGACTGGGTGGACGCCCTGCCCGCCGGTCTCGACACCCATGTCGGGGAGCACGGAGCCCGGCTCTCCGGGGGACAGCGGCAGCGGCTGGCCCTGGCCCGCGCGCTGCTCGCGGACTTTCCCGTGCTGGTCCTCGACGAGCCCGCGGAGCACCTGGACCTGGCGACGGCGGACGAGCTGACCGCCGATCTGCTGACGGCGACCGAGGGGCGCACGACGCTGCTGATCACCCACCGGCTGCGGGGTCTGGACACCGTTGACGAAGTGATCGTGCTCGACGGGGGCCGCTGCGTACAGCGTGGTCCGTACGCCGAACTCGCCGCCGGGGAAGGGCCGCTGCGGCGGATGCTGGAGCGGGAGCGGGCCGGGGATCTGCTCGGAGCCCAGAAGTCGACTTTCCCCATCAAATAGGACTTACTAGGCTCTTGGGTATGAAAGTGCCCGAGTCCATGGATCCCCTCGAAGCCGCCACCCGCGCGGCGGGCAGCCTTGAGGGCCTGTCCGCCGAGACCACCGCGCGCGTACCGCAACTGCTGGAAGCGATGTGTTCCGTCGGCGCGGGGCTGGGCCTGCACGCCACGCTCGACCGGATCTGCGGGACGGCGGCCGAACTCATCGGGGCCAGGTACGCCGCGATCGGGGTCATGGACGAGACGGGCGAGCGCCTCGCGGACTTCGTCGTGCACGGGGTCGGTGAGGACGTGGCCCGCCGGATCGGGCGCAGGCCGGACGGGCACAGCGGACTTCTCGGCGCCCTGATCCGGCATCCCGGCCCGATCCGGCTCGCGGATCTGACGGCGGATCCGCGCTTCGCCGGGTTTCCGCCCGGCCATCCGCCGATGCGTACGTTCCTCGGGGTTTCCATTCAGGTGCAGGGCGAGACCGTCGGCAGCTTCTACCTGGCGGAGAAGTCGGGCGGAGCCGGTGGAGGGGGGAACGGCGGGGACGGCGGGACCGGCGCGAATGGCGGGGACGGCCGGGACGGGGACGGCGGGAACGGCGGGGGCGAAGGGCCTCGCGCGGACGGCGCGGACGCGGACGGCGGGCTTCGTGCGGACGGCGGCGGCGCGCGCGGCGAGTTCAACGACTACGACCTGCACATGCTGCGCGTACTGGCCAACGAGGCCGGTATCGCCATCGGCAACGCCCGGCTCTACGAGGCCGCCCGGCAGCGCGAGCGGTGGATCGACGGCTCCGTCGCCGTCACCACCGCCCTGCTCTCCGGCGGTGACGCGGACGACGCGCTGTCCGTCGTCGCCGAACAGGCCCGCAGACTGGCGGATTCGGCGGTCGGCGTGGTGCTGCTGCGCACGCCGGAGGGGGGACTGGAGATCGTGGCGGTCTCCGCCGACCATCCGACCGCCCGGCCCGGAGACGTCATCCCGGCCGACAGCCCGGTCGCCGCGACGCTCCTTGCCGGCGAGCCCGTCTTCGTGGACGACTCCCCCACCGACCCGCGCATGGCATCGACGCTGGCCACGGGATTCGGCCCGAGCATGCTGCTGCCGCTGCGTACGGACGGCCGGGTGCTCGGCGCCCTGGTCACGCCCAGGGTGCGCGGCGGGCGCCGCTTCGGTGAGCGGGAACGCCTCCTGGCCACGCAGTTCGCCTCGCAGGCGGCGCTGGCGCTGATGATGGCCGAGGCGCAGCGCGACCGGGAGCGGCTGGCCGTTCTGGAGGACCGTGACCGGATCGCCCGTGACCTGCACGATCTTGTCATCCAGCGGCTGTTCGCCACCGGTCTGATGCTGGAGAGCGCCCATCGCGGATCGGTCGCGCCCGAGGTGCACCAGGGCATCGACAAGGCGGTCGAGGCCCTCGACGTGACCATTCAGGAGATCCGTACGGCCATCTTCGCGCTCCAGCAGGGCTCGGCGGACGCTCCGTCGGGGATGCGCAGCCGAGTACTGCGGGAGATCAACATGGCCGCTGTGCCGCTGGGCTTCCAGCCCACCCACCGCTTCGTCGGCCCGGTCGACGCCGCCGTCGGTGAACTCGCCGGGAAGAACCTGATCGCCGCGCTCCGCGAGGCCCTCTCGAACGCCTTCCGGCACGCGCACGCCAGCCGTATCGAAGTCGTGCTGGACGTCACCGCCAAGCTGCCCGACGGCAGGGGGGCGGTACGGCTGTCGGTGGCCGACGACGGGGTGGGCATCCCGGAGGGCGGGCGGCGCAGCGGACTGCGCAATCTGCGGCGGCGGGCCGAGGCGCTGGGCGGGTCGAGCAGGTGCGAGCGGGGCATCGGTGAGGGGGCGGCGGGTGGTACGAGGGTGCTCTGGGAGGTGCCGCTGTGAGCCCCGGGCGGTGTCCCCTGCCGTAGCTCCGCAGGTCTGTGGGTCTGTGGCTTCGTGGCTCCGCAGGTCTGTGGCTTCGTGGCTACAGCCGCGCCAGGATCTGTTCGATGACGACCGCGACGCCGTCCTCGTTGTTGGTGACCGTACGCCCGGAGGCGGCGGCAAGTACGTCCGGGTGGGCGTTGGCCATCGCGTACGAGGTGCCGGCCCAGGTCAGCATCTCCAGGTCGTTCGGCATGTCACCGAAGGCGACGACCTCGTCGGACGAGACGCCGCGTTCGGCGCAGCAGAGCGCGAGCGTGCTCGCCTTGCTGACGCCGAGGCCGCTGATCTCCAGCAGCGCGGTCGGGCTGGAGCGGGTGATGGTGGCGCGGTCGCCCGCCACCGTACTGGCCAGGGCGAGGAAGCCGTCGGGGGTCAGCTCGGGGTGGTGCGCGAGCAGCTTCAGCACCGGGGCGGCGGAGCCCTCGCCGGACTCCCGCAGCAGCTTCTCCGCCGTGTCGAGGGTCGCGCCCGGGTCGTCCAGGAAGCGCGGGTAGGCCGGCTCGTAGTGGATGCCGGCGGTCGTCTCGACCGCGCAGCTCGTCCCGGGAGCGGCGTCACGCAGTGCCTGTACGACGTCCAGCGCGATCGCGCGGTCCAGCGGACGGTCCTGGATCAGCTTGCCGCCCGCGTGCAGGTCGACGACGGCGGCGCCGTTGGCGCAGATCGCCATTCCGTGGCCGTGCACGTGGTCGCTGACCACGTCCATCCAGCGGGCCGGCCGTCCGGTGACGAAGAAGACCTCGATACCGGCCTCCTCGGCGGCCGCGAGCGCCTTGACCGTACGGTCCGACACCGACTTGTCGTCGTGCAGCAGGGTGCCGTCCAGGTCGGTGGCGATGAGCCGGGGCCGGGCGGGGAGGGGGGAGCCGGCGGGCGGGGTCTCTGATCCACGGGGCGAGGTCACGAGGTCATTCTCCCGTACGGATGCGCACGGGCGTGCGGAGGGTCGCACATCTGAGTGTGCGCCCGGTGCCTCGGTGTCCGCCCGGTGCCCCGGTGCCCCGCGCCACTGCCCCGCCCGGTGCCCGCTCCGGACAGGGCGGGCACCGGGCGGTGTGTGTCCGGGGCGGGGCGGGGTCTGTGGCGGGTACGGGTCAGGCCGCCGTCGGCCCGTTGAGCGCGACCACCGCGAAGACCGTGCCCTGCGGGTCCTGGAGGACGGCCATCCTGCCGATCCGCTCCATGTCGAAGGCCGGCGCCAGCACCGAGCCCCCGGCCCGTACGACGGCGTCGACGACGCTGTCCGTGTCGTCCACGGCGAAGTTCACGAGCCAGTGCGGTGCGGTGCCCTCCGGAAGGTTCTCCATGCCCTGGACACCGCCGACCATGTGTCCGTTGACATGGAATCCCGTGAACCCCGGCATCTCCGGGATCGGGCCGGCGTCCAGGCCGAGCGCGGCCCGGTAGAAGGTCCCGGCGGCCGTGGGATCGGAGGTGGTGAGCTGGTTCCAGACCAGGGCGCCGGGCTCATTGACGATCTGCGCTCCCGGGAACTCCAGCGCCTCCCAGACCCCGAAGACGGCGCCCTGGGGGTCCGAGGCGATCAGCATGCGGCCGATCGTGCTGACGTCCATCGCCGGAGAGATCACCGAGCCGCCGTTCGCGCTGATCGCGGCCTCGGTGGCACCGGCGTCCGTACTGGCAAAGTAGCTGGTCCAGTGGGGTGGCGGCGGCGGGGGGCTGCCCGCCGGGGCCATCGTCTTCATGATCCCGGCGACCGGCTTGCCCCTGAGCGTGCAGACCGAGTAGCCGCCCATGTCGTCGGGACCGACCTCGCCCTGCCAGCCGAACAGGTCACGGTAGAAGTCGAGGGCGGCCTGCTGGTCGGGGACCATCAGATCGACCCAGCACGGTGTGCCGGGCGCGTAGGGGGTGGTGACCTCGGGCATCTCGCGTCTCCAAAGCTCTGGTCCGCCGTGAGCGGCCGCCCACGGTCGGCGGGCCCCCCTCGACCACCTTGCTCGCGCCGGGCCGATCCCGCATCCCTGGCCGCCGGGCGGATCCCTGTGGGCCCGGCGGCCAGGGATGCGGGGAATCCCGCCCGGGGCAGCGCCCACGTAGGCTCGGGGCATGCGTCTGAGTACCGTGATCCTTCCTGTCCGCCGGTGGAACGAGGGGGGCCGCGACGAGTGGCTCCGCGCCGAGCGGCTCGGCTTCCACACCGCGTACACCTATGACCACCTGTCGTGGCGGACCTTCCGCGACGGCCCCTGGTTCGGGGCGGTGCCCACGCTCACGGCCGCTGCCGCCGCCACGGAGCGGGTGCGGCTGGGGACGCTCGTCACCTCGCCGAACTTCCGGCACCCGGTGACGCTCGCCAAGGATCTGCTCTCGCTGGACGACGTCTCGAACGGCCGGATCACGCTGGGCATCGGCGCGGGCGGTACGGGGTTCGACGCCACGGCGCTGGGGCAGGAGGCGTGGACGCCCAGGGAGCGGGCCGACCGGTTCGCCGAGTTCGTACCGCTGCTGGACCGGCTGCTGACCGAGGACTCCGTGTCGTACGAGGGGACGTTCTACTCGGCCTCGGAGGCGCGTGGCATTCCGGGGTGTGTGCAGCGGCCCCGGCTGCCCTTCGCGGTGGCGGCCACCGGCCCGCGCGGGCTGAGGCTCGCCGCGGCGCACGGTCAGGCGTGGGTGACGACCGGCGATCCGAAGCTGTTCGAGACGGGTACGCCCGAGGAGTCGGCGGCGGCGATTCGCGGGCAGATCGAACGGCTCGGCAAGGCGTGCGCGGAGATCGGGCGTGAGGTGTCTGAGGTGGAGAGGATCCTGCTGACCGGATTCACCCCGGAGCGGGGCGGCCCGATGGAGTCGCTCGACGCGTTCGTGGACTTCGCGGGCCGCCACTTCGCGCTGGGGATCACTGAGATCGCGGTGCACGCCCCGATCCCGGATTCGGACTTCGCGGCCGACGAACGGGTCTTCGAGCGGATCGCCACGGAGGCGCTGGGACAGCTGCGCCCGTAGCGGCCGGCCGACCGCGGACCGGCCGACCGCGGACCGGCCGGATCGGATCAGGTCGGATCGGATCGGGTCAGGTCGCGTCGGGTCGGGTCGGCAGTGGACCGGCCGGACCGGCCGGACCGGCCTGACCGACCGGCCGGCCGTCCGGAGCCGTCGCGTGGCATGGCGTGGCATGGCCGTGCCGTGCCGTGTCGTGATGTCGCATCGCTTATCGGTTATTCGTTTCGTCCGATCACCGCATCGCTCCTGTTTTTCGCCACGACCTTCTTTAGGCCAGTTCGGGGACACAGGTTTGATCCACAGCCAACTTGGCTTATCCACAGGATATTTGCTGAATCTGTGGACAACTGGCTTGCGATTCAACCCTTTTGAGCAATATGGCAGTTATGTCGCTTAGTTGAGGTTGGTATGGCCAAGCTCCCTGCTCACAGCGTGCGTTCGGCGGTTGCCTGGCTGAACACATCCGTCGCTGGAGGGCCGTTGCGTGTGCCCTCCTTGTCCATCCAGTGCTCACAGAGGCGGCTCCACCCGGGCGATGGCGCGCAGCATTCCGGGCGCGAGCCGGGACAGGATCCGGGCGCCGCGGGCCTCTGAAGTGACCGGTACGACAGCCTGGTTGCGCACGACCGCGCGCAGTACGGCGGCGGCGACCTTCTCCGGCGGATAGCCGCGCAGACCGTACAGCCTGGCCGTCTTCTTTCTGAGCCGCTCCTGCTCCTCGGCCGGGACGCCGAGGAAACGCGCGGTGGAGGTGATGCCGGTGTTGACGATGCCGGGACAGATCGTGGACACCCCGATGCCCTGACCGGCCAGTTCGGCCCGCAGGCACTCGCTGAGCATCAGGACCGCCGCCTTGGACGTGGCGTACGCGGGCAGCACCCTTGATGGCTGAAACGCCGCCGCTGAGGCCGTGTTGACGATATGCCCGCCCTGGCCCCGCTCGGCCATCCGCCGGCCGAAGAGGAGGCAACCATGGATGACGCCCCACAGATTGACGTCCAGGACCTTCTTCCAGTCCTCGGCGCTGGTGTCGAGGAAGGGCCCGAACAGGCCGATCCCCGCGTTGTTCACCAGGACATCGACGACGCCGTACTCCGCCGTGACCTTCTCGGCGAGCTTCTCCATCGCGTCCCTGTCGCCGACGTCGACCTGTTCCGCCCAGGCGTCGGCCGCGCCGGTCCGCCGCGCCAACTCTGCCGTCTCCCGGGCCCCTTCCTCGTCCAGGTCGACCACCACGACCCGCGCGCCCGCCTCGGCGAACGCGAGTGCGGTGGCCCGGCCGATACCGCTCGCCGCGCCGGTGACGAGGACGAGACGGCCGCCGAAGCGCTCGGCGTACGGACCGGTCGGCGCGGTGACCCCGGCCGGCCGGTCGCCGGACTCCTGACCGGTGACGAAGTCATCGACCCAGCGGGCCACTTGGTCGGGCCGGGTGCGCGGCACCCAGTGCTTGGCAGCCAGCGAGCGCCGTATCAGCCCCGGAGCCCACTGCTCCAGATCGTCGTAGATCCGCTCCGACAGAAAGGCGTCGCCGGTCGGAGTGATCAGCTGGACGGGCGCGTGCGCGTAGGCGTCGGTACGCGGATCGCGCAGCCTGGGCCGGACGTTGTCCCGGTAGAGCCAGGCCCCGTGAGCCGCGTCGCGCGGCAGGGAGGCGGTCGGATACGCCCCTGGGGGGAGCTTCTCGGCCCGGCCGACGATGCGCGGCCACCGCCTGCCGAGTGGGCCGCGCCAGGCCAGCTCGGGCAGCGCGGGCGTGTGCAGCAGATAGATGTACCAGGACCTGGCGCCCTGCCCCAGGAGCTGACCGACCCGGCGCGGGGTGGGCCGGGCAGCCCGCTGCTTGATCCAGTGCCCGAGATGGTCCAGGGACGGCCCTGAGATCGAGGTGAACGAGGCGATCCGGCCCGCTGTCCTGGCCACGGTGACGAACTCCCAGGACTGCACCGACCCCCAGTCGTGCCCCACCAGATGGACCGGACGGTCCGGGCTCACCGTGTCGACGACCGCCAGGAAGTCGTCCGTCAACTTCTCCAGCGTGAAACCGCCGCGCAGCGGACGCGGCGCCGTCGAACCGCCGTGTCCCCGCACGTCGTACAGCACCACATGGAACCGCTCCGCGAGCCGGACCGCGACCTCCGACCAGACCTCCTTGCTGTCCGGATAACCGTGCACGAGCACCACGGTCGGCCGCGCCGCGTCGCCCAGCTCCGCGACACACAACTCCACCCCGCCCGTCGGGATCCGGCGCTGCCGAGCCCCCTCCAGCCCGGCGCCCCGCCCGGCCCTCCCGGCCCGCCCCGGCTCAGGGGCCGTACGGTCTCCGTCGCTCATCACGCCTCCGTCTCTGCCTGCCGCTGCCGCTGGCTCCGTCTTCGCTCTTGCCCCTGCCGCTCCTCCTGCACAGCGTCTGCCTCTGCCGCTCCGGCCGCCACACACCGCACGCACCACACGCCCCCGCCCTGCGCGCTACGTGTCCGTAACGTGACACCCACGAATCTCGCAACGGCCGACGACCACGTCAAGCACACCGTCCTGCCTGTGGATAACCGACGCGACACCGACGCGACACCGACGCGACACCGACGCCACACCGCCGCGGCGCCCGCTAAGTGGTCGACGCTCGAAGTCCTTCGGGGGTTGACTGTGGAGCCGGGGTTGTGCGGGGTGTTGGGCCAGACGTCGGGGGTGGTGAGGTAGGCAGTTGGAGGAGATACGCCCGAAGGGCGCCACTCATGGGCCTGGTGGCGGCAAGGCAAATGGCCCTGGATCTCAAGATTCCCGACGGAGTCACTTACTGGTGTGAATCGTCCGCTCAGGGCCCTGGGCGGACGTTCCTCAGCGCAGGTGTTCCTTGGCGAAGGCGACGGCATCGGCAAGCGCCTTGTCGGCGGCCGGGTGGCGGCCGGCGAAGAGGTGCCAGACATGGGCCATACCGGGGGCGACGTCGAGGCGGGTGGCGACCGCGGTGTCCGCGAGCCGGGCCGCGAGGCGGATCGCGTCACTGAGCATGACCTCGCGTTCCCCGATCTGGATGAGCACGGGCGGCAGCCCGCGGGTGTCGGCGAAGACCGGAGAGGCCAACGGGTGGCTGGGGTCGGTCCCCGCGAGGAAGGCGGTGGCGGCCCGATGGAGCCCTTCCCGGTTCGCGGAGGGGTCGATGCCGTTGCGCGTGGTCATCGAAGCACCGGTGTGTTCGAGATTGGCCCAGGGGGAGAACGCGATCGACGCGGCCGGCATCGGCAGTCCTTCATCACGCGCGGCGACCAGAACACTGACCGCCATCGCGCCGCCGGCCGAGTCACCCGCCACGACGATGTCCCCGGCGTCCACCCCCTGGTCCAGCAGCCACCGGTAGGCGGCCACCCCGTCCTGTATCGCGGCGGGGAACGGCGCCTCGGGCGCGAGGCGGTAATCAGGGACCAGGGCCCGCGCCCGCAGGTCCCGGGCGAAGGCGCCGACCAAGCCGTGGTAGCCCCCGGGACCGCCCACGAGGTAGGCGCCGCCGTGCAGGTACAGCAGAACCCGTCCCGGCGCCCGGTCCTGCGGGGTGGCCCATTCGGCGGCCAGGCCCGCCACGTCCACGGTCGCGAAACTCACGCCCGCCGGGGCGGGGAAGTTCTCGCTCAGGAACGCGTCGTAGTCCTCCCGGACCGTGCCCAGGGTGCCGGAGGCCTCCAGTGCGGCGAGAGCACGGGCGGTGCGCTCGCCCCATTCCTCGTAGAACCGGTCCACGAACTGACCTGCGTCTGTGACGGACATACTGTGCTCCTCGCATCGTCGAGCGGCCGGTGTTCGGCCACGCGGAGCACCGTAAAAGGCTCTCACCTGTGTGAAGGTCAAACCGGCCCCCAGATCAGACCTGGACGCCCTGCTGGCGCAGGTATCCGCGGATGGCGTCGCGGTTCATGGCCAGGCAGGCGATCCGGCTCTCCATCGCACCCAGCTCGGCTACCAGGGCCCGCAGCAGATCGGGGTTGGTGAGGGTGTCGCCGGGACCGTGCGGACACGGCAGGACGTCACGGATGACCCGGGTCGGCAGACCGGAACGGAGCAGGTCACGGATACGCAGCACGTCCTCGACAGCCCGGTCCGGATAGTCGCGGTAGCCGTTGGCCAGGCGCTCGGGATGGATCAGCTCCTGTTCCTCGTAGTACCGCAGCAATCGGCGCGTGACTCCCGTGCGCCGGGACAATTCGCCGATCCTCATGTTCCTGCCGCCTCTCCGCACCAGCGGGTCCCCGCACATCTGCCGGACAGGGTCAGATGGCCAGGTCTGCGGGAGGGCTGTGCTCGGCCGTGGGCGCCCATCCGGAGAGGAACGACAGGGCCTGTGCGGAGCGGGAGTGGGGTTCGGCCGTGTAGACGAGCAGGGTCTGGTCCCCGGTACCGCGTACCTCCTCCAAGGGCCATGTAGGCGAAGGCGCCCCGGTGACGTACGTGCACGGCGGCCAGCTGGGGCCAGGCGGTGCGGGCGCGCGCCGAAAGCCGCTGGGCGAGGGAGGTCTTGGTGGAGGACGGCGGTGTGGGCATGGTCTGCATCCTGCCCGATCCGCACCCGGTCGCGACGTGTGGGCTCCGCCCCCGCGACGGGCGGGGCAGGCTGCGGCTTGCCAGTGATCCACTTCGGCCGATCGGTTCGCCCGCCATGCCCGTCCGCACCGCCTGTCCGATAGCCCCGAGCGCCGCCGACCGCGTGCGGCTGAAGAAGATGGCCTACGGTCACCGGACCGAGCACCGGCTGCGGGTGCGTGCGCAGGTGGTGCTGCATGCCGCGCGTGGACGCTCCAATGCGCGTATCGCGCGGGAGACGGGGCTGCACCTGGACACCGTGCGCCGCTGGCGGGGCCGGTTCGCCGAGGCGGGCATGCCCGGGCTCAAAGACCGTGAACGCTGCGGCCGCCCGGCCTCGTTCACCCCCATGCAGGTCACCGAGGTCAAGGCCATGGCCTGCCGGCTGCCCGCCGAGACCGGCGTGCCGCTCTCACACTGGTCATGCCCGGAACTGGCCCGCGAGGCCGCCCGGCAAGGCATCGTCAGCTTCGTATCGGCTTCCACCGTGCGCCGCCGGCTCGGGGCCGACGCGCTCAAGCCGTGGCAGCACCAGTCCTGGATCTTCATCACCGCCCCGGACTTCCGCCCCAAGGCCAAGTGCGTCCTTGACCTGTACGCCCGCACCTTCGAGGGCACGCCGCTGGGCACGGACGAGTACGTCATCAGCGCGGACGAGAAGACCTCCGTCCAGACCCGCTGCCGCTGCCGCTGCCACCCCACCCTCGCCCCCGGCCAGGCCCGCGCCATGCGCGTGTCGACCGCCTCACCGCGGCGTTCCCAAACGCGGTCATGGTCCACACCCCCGTGCACGCCTCCTGGACGAACCAGATCGAGATCTTCTTCTCGATCGTCCAGCGCAAGGTCGTCACCCCCGACGACTTCACCGACCTCACCGGGGTCAGGGACCGGCTCCGCGCCTTCGAAGACCGCTACAACGCCACAGCACAGCCGTTCCAGTGGAAGTTCACCACCACCGACCTGGACGATCTGCTGGCCAGACTCGACCGGCACACCGCCGATCACCAGGAAGAATCCTCAACCAGACCAGCTACATGATCAACCCCCGAAGGACTTCGAGCGTCGACCCTAAGGCGTCCCCGGCCTTACGTGGCCCTTACGGGTGCCTACGCCTGGAGGCTGACACGGATACAGCCGCCTGGTCTGACGACCGATGTGGCCGACACCACTACCTTCGAGGGGTGACTGTGATCGCGACCGAAAGCCTGAGTAAGCGGTTCCCCCGGGTAACCGCGCTTGACCGGCTCTCCTTGGACATCGGCCCCGGTGTGACCGGGCTGGTGGGGGCCAACGGAGCCGGCAAGTCCACCATGATCAAGATCCTGCTGGGTCTGTCCCCCGCCACGGAAGGCCGGGCCGAGGTGCTCGGGCTCGACGTCGCCACGAGCGGCGGCGCCATCCGTGAGCGGGTCGGATACATGCCCGAGCACGACTGTCTGCCGCCCGACGTCTCGGCCACCGAGTTCGTCGTACATATGGCGCGCATGTCCGGACTTCCCGCGACGGCCGCCCGCGAGCGGACCGCCGACACCCTCCGCCACGTCGGCCTCTACGAGGAGCGGTACCGCCCCATCGGGGGCTACTCCACCGGCATGAAGCAGCGCGTCAAGCTCGCGCAGGCGCTGGTCCACGACCCGCAGCTGGTGCTGCTGGACGAGCCGACCAACGGCCTCGACCCGGTCGGCCGCGACGAGATGCTCGGCCTCATCCGCCGCGTCTACACCGACTTCGGCATCTCCGTCCTGGTCACCTCGCACCTTCTGGGCGAGCTGGAGCGCACCTGCGACCACGTGGTCGTCATCGACGGCGGAACGCTGCTGCGCTCCAGCTCCACCAGCGACTTCACCCAGACCACCACGACCCTCGCCGTCGAGGTCACCGACACCGACACGCACCCCGACGGTACGGGGGCGCTGCGCGAGGCCCTGTCGGCGGCCGGTGTCACGATCCACCCGGGCTCGGAGGACGGGCTGCCGGGCGCGGGCCACATCCTCCTGATCGAGGCCAAGGGCGAGGAGACATACGACACCGTCCGCGACACCGTCGCCGGGCTCGGCCTGGGTCTCGTACGGATGGAGCAGCGCCGCCACCACATCGCGGAGGTCTTCCGCCCGCGCCAGGCGGAGGCGGACGGGCCCGGTGGAGACGGAGCGAGCACTCCCTCCGCCAACGAGAACGCGGCCGACTACGCACTCCAGAAGGGAGGCGCCCGCGATGAGCACTGAGATCCGGCCGACCGGCACCGGGGCCGACACCACCCGTATCCACAACATCGGGTACCGCAACTACGACGGCGCGCGCCTCGGCCGCGCCTATGCCCGCCGTTCCCTGTACGTGCAGTCCCTGCGCGGCGCGTACGGACTGGGCCGCTCGGCCAAGTCCAAGGTTCTTCCGATGATCCTCCTGGCGGTGATGTGTCTGCCCGCGGCGATCATCGTCGCGGTCGCCGTCGCGACCGACCTGAAGAAGCTGCCGCTCGACTACACGCGCTACGCGATCTTCACCCAGGCGATCATCGGCCTCTACCTGGCCTCGCAGGCACCGCAGTCCGTCTCCCGCGACCTGCGCTTCAAGACCGTCCCGCTCTACTTCTCGCGCCCGATCGAGCGCGTCGACTACGTCCTCGCGAAGTACGGAGCGATGGCTTCCGCCCTCTTCGTACTGACCGGGGTGCCGGTGCTGATCCTCTATGTGGGCTCGCTGCTGGCCAAGATGGACTTCGTCGAGCAGACCAAGGGATTCGGCCAGGGACTGGTCTCGATCGCGGTGCTCTCCCTGCTGTTCGGCGGGCTCGGCCTGGTGATGGCCGCGCTCACCCCGCGCCGGGGCTTCGGTGTCGCCGCCGTGATCGCGACGCTGACCATCTCCTACGGAGCCGTCTCCATCCTCCAGGCGATCGCCTCGTCCGCGGGGGAGGGATCCGCCGTCAAGTGGATCGGCCTCTTTTCACCTATCACGCTCATCGACGGCCTCCAGACCGCGTTTCTCGGTGCCTCGTCGTCCTTCCCGGCGAGCGCGGGCCCCTCGGCCGGGGTGGGCGTGGTCTATCTGCTCGTCGTACTCGGGCTCATCTTCGGCTCGTACGCCGTTCTCATGAGCCGTTACCGGAAGGTCGGGCTGTGACCACCATCAATATCGAGCACACCTCGCGCTGGTTCGGCAACGTGGTCGCCGTCAACGACGTGACCATGACCATCGGCCCCGGTGTGACCGGCCTGCTCGGCCCCAACGGCGCGGGCAAGTCCACCCTCATCAACATGATGGCGGGCTTCCTCGCCCCCTCCACGGGCACCGTCACCCTCGACGGTGAGCCGATCTGGCGCAACGAGTCCGCCTACCGGCAGCTCGGCATCGTGCCGGAGCGGGAGGGGATGTACGACTTCCTCACCGGCCTCGAATTCGTCGTGGCAAACGCCGAACTGCACGGACTGGGCCCGAAGGCGGCCCGTGCCGCGCTCGCCACGGTCGAGATGGAGTACGCGCAGGACCGCAGGATCGGGACGTACAGCAAGGGCATGCGCCAGCGCGTGAAGATGGCGTCCGCGCTGGTCCACGACCCGTCGGTGCTGCTGCTCGACGAGCCGTTCAACGGCATGGACCCGCGCCAGCGCATGCAGCTCATGGACCTGCTGCGGCGTATGGGCGCCACGGGCCGCACCGTGCTCTTCTCCTCCCACATCCTGGAGGAGGTCGAGCAACTCGCCTCGCACATCGAGGTGATCGTGGCGGGGCGGCACGCCGCCTCCGGCGACTTCCGCAAGATCCGTCGCCTGATGACCGACCGGCCGCACCGCTACCTCGTACGCTCCAGCGACGACCGCGCGCTCGCCGCCGCCCTGATCGCCGACCCGTCGACGGCCGGCATCGACGTCGATGTGGCCGAAGGCGCCCTGCGCATCCAGGCCGTCGACTTCGGGCGCTTCACCGAGCTGCTCCCGAAGGTCGCCCGTGAACACTCCATCCGGCTGCTCACGGTCTCGCCCTCCGACGAGTCCCTCGAGTCGGTCTTCTCCTATCTCGTAGCGGCCTGAGCGGCCTGAAAGGAGCTGTGACGTCCATGTACAACCCCACAGTCGCCCGGCTCACCTACCGGGCCCTGCTCGGCAGGCGCCGGGCCGCGATCCTCCTCATCCTGCCCGCGCTGCTCATCCTGATGTCGGTGGCCGTCCGCGCCTTCAACGGCGTGGACGACCAGATCGCCGCCGATGTGCTGGGCGGCTTCGCGCTCGCCACGATGGTGCCGCTGATCGGCGTGATCGCGGGTACGGGCGCGATCGGCCCCGAGATCGACGACGGCTCGATCGTCTATCTGCTCTCCAAGCCGGTGAAGCGTTCGTCGATCATCTTCACCAAGCTGATCGTGGCGATCGCCGTGACCATGGCGTTCTCCGCCATCCCCACCTTCATCGCCGGGTGGATCCTCAACGGCAACGGGCAGCAGATCGCCATCGCGTACACCGTGGCCGCCCTCGTCGCCTCCATCGCGTACAGCGCGCTGTTCCTGCTGCTCGGTACGGTCAGCCGCCACGCCGTGGTCATCGGGCTGGTCTACGCGCTGGTCTGGGAGACGCTCTTCGGCAGCCTGGTGTCCGGCGCGCGGACGCTCAGCGTCCAGCAGTGGGCCCTGGCGCTCGCCCAGAAGATCGGTGGTGACGGCATCATCACCTCGGACGTGACGCTGCCGCTCGCGGTGATTCTGCTGGTCGGGGTGTCCGTGGCCGCGACGTGGTACGCGGGGCAGAAGCTCCGGACGCTGACGCTCGCGGGCGAGGAGTGAGCGCAGGGAGCACCGGGAGGACAGGGAGCATCTGGAGCGCCGGGGGAGTACCTGGAGCACTTGGAGCACTTGGAGCACTTGGAGCACCGTAATCCTCGTTCGGTAGGACAACCCCCGCCCGATAGGCGGGGGTTGCCGCGTAACTGTAGGCTTATCTGTTCGTTTGGCAGGGGGCGTGGAGGCAACTGGAGTTCGTTACGTCGAGCGTTCGTGAATCTGGGGATTGCCGGTGGTCGCACAGGACGGCCGCACCGGTCATTGAGTGAGTAGCACCGTGAGCCGACCTCCACCCCTGAAGCCCGGGGAGAGGGCCGACCATCATCGGTTCACGAAGAGGAAGGCATGTACATGCCACCTGAAGGTGCTCTGCTCGAATCGCGCACGATGCGCGACAGCGTCATGGGGCGGGTCGAGGCGCTCGACAAGATCAAGGCACTGACGATGCTTCCGGACGGTATCCATGTCCGTACGGAGGACGTCGCGCGGTACTTCGAAGTATCCACAGGCGTCATCAGGCAGTTGACGGCGAGGCATCGCGCGGAGCTGTGCGAGAACGGGATGCGGGTGCTGCGCGGCTCTGACCTGCGCGAATATCAGAGTGACAACTTGTCACTCTCATCGGGAGGCGTCGGAAGTTATCCACAGAGGCGTTCCAGTCTCACGCTCCACCCCCGCCGGGCCGTGCTCAACATCGCGATGCTCCTCCGCGACAGCGACATCGCGCGCAGCGTCCGTACGTACCTCCTCGACGCCGAGGAGGAGCTGCGCAAGGGGTACGCGGACCTCGACCGGCGCGTGACGAACATCGAGTCCTGCCTCGGCGGCGTCGGGCTCGCGCTTCAGGAGCTGGGGCCGGTCCTGAACCGGATGTCGTACCGGCTCGACAGTCTGGACCGCCGGCTCGACGCCACCAACCGGGTGGTCGCCGCGCTCAGCAACCGGCTGTGCGACGTCTCCGCCCATCTCAACCGGGTCGACGCGAAGGTGGACGACCTCGCCCATCAGGTGCGGGATCTGCGCCGCGGCCGCAAGCGCCGCTGATCCGCCCGGTGAGGCGGTAGGCCGGGTCGCGCGGCGGCCCGGCAGGCCCGTGTCCGCCGTGCCCGCTGTGCCCGCTGTGACCGCCGGCGGTGAGTCCACGGCGGGCACGGGCCGTTGGCGGATATTCGGTGGCGCCGTACCGAGGTTCCGGGCACAGTTGTGGTGGGTCCGGAAGACCCCACAGACCGGGAGCGGAGCACGGCGATGACCGGGAGTCCGAGTCCGTCGAGTTCCCAGCAGGGCAGCACCGCGCAGGCACCGGAGTAGCCATCACCACTCCGCGCAGCCGCCGGCGCGCTGCCCGGGGGTGGCCGCTTCGAGCGCGCATCCGCGCGGGCCACCCCTCCCGGACCACTCCGCCCGGACCACTCCGCCCGGACCACTCCTCCCGGACCACCTGCGACGGCCGGTCGGCCAGGACAGGGCGGCTAACCGAGCAGCAGCTTCTCCAGCACGACCGCGATGCCGTCGTCCCCGTTCGACGCGGTGACCTCGTCAGCGACGGCCTTCAGCTCCTCGTGCGCGTTGGCCATCGCCACGCCGTATCCCGCCCAGCCGAACATGGGGATGTCGTTCGGCATGTCCCCGAACGCGATCGTGTCCGCCGCCTTCACGCCGAGCCTCCGTGCGGCGAGGGAGAGCCCGGTGGCCTTGGTCAGGCCCAGCGGCAGGATCTCCACGACGCCCGGGCCCGCCATGACCACGTCCACCAGCCCGCCGACGGCCGCCCGCGCCTCCTCGGCCAGCGCGTCGTCGCCCAGCTCCGGATGCTGGATGTACACCTTGTTGAGCGGCGCCGCCCACAGCTGCGCCAGGTCGTCCACGAACAGGGCGGGCAGCGGGCCCTCGTGCACCCGGTAGCCGGGGCCGACCAGCACTTCACCGTCCAGCCCGTCCCGGCTCACGGCCAGCGTCGGCGCGCCGATCCGCTCTTCGATCCGGGAGAGCGCCAGCTTGGCCAGCTGCCTGTCCAGCGTCAGCGACGTCAGCAGTTTGTGCTCACCGGCGTGATAAACCTGCGCGCCCTGACCGCACACCGCCAGACCCTCGTAACCCAGGTCGTCCAGGATGTTCCTGGTCCAGGGCACGGCACGTCCCGTGACGATGATGTGCGCGGCACCCGCCGCCGTCACCGAGGCGAGCGCCTTCCGGGTGCGCTCGGAGACCGTGCCGTCGCCGCGCAGCAGCGTGCCGTCGAGATCGGTCGCGACGAGCTTGTACGGGAACGACGACGTCGGCGCGGCCACTGCGGGCGCGGGGTCCGTGCTCACTTGGCGATCGGCTCCAGGACCTCACGGCCGCCCAGATACGGACGCAGCACCTCGGGCACCCGTACCGAACCGTCCGCCAGCTGGTGGTTCTCCAGGATCGCCACGATCGTGCGCGGTACGGCGCAGAGGGTGCCGTTCAGCGTCGACAGCGGCTTGACCTGCTTGCCGTCACGCATACGGACCGAGAGCCTGCGGGCCTGGAAGCCGTCGCAGTTCGACGCCGAGGTCAGCTCGCGGTACTTGCCCTGCGTCGGGATCCACGCCTCGCAGTCGAACTTGCGCGAGGCCGACGAACCCAGGTCGCCCGAGGCCACGTCGATCACCTGGAAGGGCAGGCCGAGGGAGGTCAGCCACTGCTTCTCCCAGTCCAGCAGCCGCTGATGCTCGGACTGGGCCTCCGCCGGGTCGACGTACGAGAACATCTCGACCTTGTCGAACTGGTGGACCCGGAAGATGCCCCGGGTGTCCTTGCCGTACGTACCGGCCTCGCGGCGGAAGCACGGCGAGAAGCCCGCGTACCGCAGGGGGAGCTTGTCGGCCTCGATGATCTCGTCCATGTGGTACGCGGCGAGGGGGACCTCCGACGTACCGACCAGGTAGTAGTCGTCCTTCTCCAGGTGATACACGTTCTCCGCGGCCTGGCCGAGGAAGCCGGTGCCCTCCATGGCGCGCGGGCGTACCAGCGCGGGGGTGAGCATCGGGATGAAACCGGCCTCGGTGGCCTGCGCGATCGACGCGTTGACCAGGGCCAGTTCGAGAAGGGCGCCGACACCCGTCAGGTAGTAGAAGCGCGAGCCGGAGACCTTGGCGCCGCGCTCGACGTCGATGGCGCCCAGTGCCTCGCCCAGCTCCAGGTGGTCCTTGGGCTCGAAGCCCTCGGCCGCGAAGTCGCGGACCGTGCCGTGCGTCTCCAGGACGACGAAGTCCTCCTCGCCGCCGACCGGCACGTCCGGATGGACGACGTTCCCCAGCTGGAGGAGGAGCTGCTTGGCCTCGTCGTCCGCCTCGTGCTGCTCGGCGTCGGCCGCCTTCACGTCGGCCTTCAGCTGCTCGGCCTTCTTGAGCAGCTCGGCCCGCTCGTCGGCGGTGGCCTTGGGGATCAGCTTGCCCAGCGACTTCTGCTCGGAGCGCAGCTCGTCGAAACGGACGCCGGACGACCTGCGCCGCTCATCGGCGGAGAGCAGGGCGTCGACGAGGGCGACGTCCTCTCCACGGGCGCGCTGGGAGGCGCGAACACGGTCGGGGTCCTCACGGAGCAGGCGAAGGTCAATCACCCCACCAGGCTACCGGTGTGCACCGACAGCGCCCACTCGATAGTGACAGGCGTGGCTATTTGTCCAAATTGCGGCAATTAGGGAGGGTGGGGAGAGCGTCCAGGCGAGTTGCTCGGCGTTCGCTCTCCGTTCGTCAATAAAGGGGCCGCAATTCCCCGGAATGAGGCATTCCGGTGCTGCCGTCTTGACTCACCTCCCTTGCGGGGGGCGGGACTTGGGGTGGGTCGACGGGGCCGTTGTCCACAGAAAGGCGAGGGTGGGAAAAGTTATCCACAGGCTGTGTGGGAGATCTGTGGATCACGGAATTCGTGGACCGGGAGGCTGCGGAAGCTCTGTGGAATTCCCTTCTCAAACCCGCTTCGCCCACTCATTCGGGTGGGAATTACTCGCTCTAACGAGTTGATCACTGGAATTGAGCTGACACGGGGCGACCTGGTGCCCTGTGGATGGAAGTGGGGTGACTGGGGCGATTTGTCGACTGTGTCAGATGTTGCTGTCGACTTGTCCCCAGGTCGAGAAGAATGCCTGTGGATAACTTTCCTGTGCATCCACAGGACACGGGCATCCACAGAGCACCCACAGAGCACGGGCATCCACAAGGCTCGGCCCGCCACAGAGCTTGGGCCGCCGCGCGGCTCAGGCGCGGCCGTCCTGGCTGCGCGCCAGCCACTCGGCCGCCTCGATGAACTCCGAGTCCGAGGTGCCGGGCCGCAGCGTCGGTACGTCCGCCGGGGACACGCCCGCGCGCGGGTACGAGCCGAGGAACCGCACCTTGGGGCAGATCCGCTTCAGCCCCATCAGCGCCTCGCCCACCCGCCGGTCCGCGATATGGCCCTCGGCGTCCACGGCGAAGCAGTAGTTACCGATCCCGGCGCCGGTCGGCCGCGACTGGATCAGCATCAGGTTGACCCCGCGCACCGCGAACTCCTGGAGCAGTTCGAGCAGCGCGCCCGGGTGGTCGTCGCCCATCCAGATCACCACCGACGTCTTGTCCGCGCCGGTCGGCGCCGAGGGCCGCGCGGGCCGGCCCACCAGCACGAAGCGGGTCTCCGCGTTCTCCGCGTCGTGGATCTCGCTGACCAGGGGGACGAGCCCGTAGGGCGCCGCCGCGAACTCGCCCGCGAAGGCCGCGTCGAACCGGCCCTCCTGCACCAGCCTGGCCCCGTCCGCGTTGGACGCGGCGGACTCCCACAGCGCGTCCGGCAGATGGGCCCGCAGCCAGTTGCGCACCTGCGGCTGGGCGACCGGATGCCCGGTCACCGTCTTGACGTCGGACAGCCCGGTCCCCGGCCGTACGAGCAGGGCGAAGGCGATCGGCAGCAGCACTTCGCGGTAGATCATCAGTGGCTCACCGGAGGCCAGCTCGTCGAGCGTCGCCGTGACGCCGCCCTCCACCGAGTTCTCGATCGGTACGAGTGCCGCCGCGGCCTCGCCGTTCCGTACGGCGTCGAGGGCCGCTGGGACGGACACCATCGGGACGAGTTCCCGCGTGGCGGCTTCCGGGAGCGTACGGAGAGCCGCTTCCGTGAAGGTGCCCTCGGGGCCGAGATACGTATAGCGCATGGCCGACATACGGTCACCTTAATGGGCCGACCGGGGTCATCGTTCCCGGCTTCCCGCTCCCCGCTTCCCCGCTCCCCCTCTCCCCGTTCCCCGTGCCCGCTGCCCGGCCCATGCGGCGTACGAGGCCGTAGCGATGACGCGTGCCCGTCGGCCGTACACGCGTCATAGGTACTTACGTACCCCTCCTCACGACTCCAGCAGCCGCTGACCCACGTACTCCCCCTGCCGCGCGCCCCCGGGCACCGCGTACAGGCCGCTCGACTCGTGGCGGATGAACGCCGACAGCGCGTCTCCGCGGTCGAGCTTGCGCTGTACGGGCACGAAGCCCTTGAGGGGGTCGGCCTGCCAGCACACGAAGAGCAGTCCCGCGTCCGGTGTGCCGTCGGCGCCGATCCCGTCGTGGAAGGAGAACGGGCGGCGCAGCATCGCGGCTCCGCCGTTCGCCTCGGGCTTGGAGATCCGGGCGTGCGCGTTGACGGGAATGACGGGCTTTCCGTCGGAGCCCATCCGGTCGAGGTCCATCTCGGTGGTCTCCGTGCCGCCGGTGAGCGGGGCGCCGTCGGACTTGCGGCGGCCGATCACGTGCTCCTGCGCGCCCACGCTGAGGTTCTCCCAGTCGTCGAGGAGCATGCGGATCCGCCGCACCACCGCGTAGGAGCCGCCCGCCATCCAGTCGGGGGTGCCGGCCGGCGGGTTCGCGGGGACGAAGATCCGCTGGTCGTAGTCCGGTTCCGACGGTTTCGGGTTGCCGGTGCCGTCGATCTGGCCCATCAGATTGCGGCTGGTCATGGGGTGCGGGGTCGCGCCGGGCGACCGGTTGAAGCCGCTCATCTGCCAGCGCACCCGGGCCGCAGCGCCCGCGTCCTTCTGGAGGGTGCGCAGGGCGTGGAAGGCGACCAGCGCGTCGTCGGAGCCGATCTGGATCCACAGGTCGCCCTCGCTGCGCCGGGCGTCGAGACGGTCGGAGGAGAAGGCGGGCAGCGGGTCCAGGGCGGCGGGGCGCCGGTCGGCCAGGCCGGTGCGGCCGAAGAAGCTGTGGCCGAAACCGAATGTGACGGTGAGGGAGGACGGTCCCGCGTCCAGGGCGATGCCCGTGTCGTGGCCCACGGAGGGGGCCTTAGCGCCCTTTCCGCCGGACGTTCCCGTGCCGCTCGTGGCCGGTTCGCCGGCCATCAGGGCCCGCGCCGAGGCCGACCAGCGGCGCAGCAGCGCGGCGGCTTCCTTGCGGCCCGCGCCCGGGAGCAGGTCGAAGGCGACCAGATGGCCGCCGGCGTGCATCGGGGTGGTGATGCCGGGCTGGTGGGCGCCGTGAAAGGGGACGGAGCCCGTGCCGATGGTGGTCAGAGCGGCCACCGGCTCGGGGCGCCCGGCCGCGTAGCCGGTGGCGCCGCCGACCGTGCCGAGCGCCAGTCCAGCGGCGCCGGCGGCGCCCGCCGTGCCGAGCAGCCGCCGCCGGGAGATGGCGGCGGGGCGGGTGTCACCGGTGCTGTCCCCGGTGACGCCGTCGGCGTCGGTGCCCGAGAGGGCGGGGGTGCGGTCCTGGTTCTGTCGGGTGTCGCTCACGGTGGGTCAGCCGATCTTGACGTTCTTGTCGATGGTGGTCTGGTCGATGTCGGAGGTCCGTACGGTCAGCTGGAGCTGCCACTCGCCCGGCATCGGGATCAGCACGGGGTCCGCTTTCCAGCGCCCGGCGCCGGTGCGTTCCGGGGTGATGGGCAGCGGGCCGATCTTCTTGGCCTTGAGTGTGAAAGCGGCCTTGACCTCGGGCACGTCCAGCGGCTTTCCGTCGGGCCCGTCGACTTGGACGTCCATCACGTTGGCGCCGGGGGAGGCCGGGTCGAGGGTGAGCCGTACGGTGCCCCTGCCCTTCGCGCCGCCGGTGTCGAAGGGCACGCTGAGGCTGACGGGTTCCTTCTGCTCGCCGGTGGCCGAGGCCGTACCGCCGGTTCTGCTCGCCTCCTGCTCGGCGGTGCGGCCGGGCTCGGTCGAGGTCAGTACGGTCGTGACGGCGAGGAGTACCACGGCGACGCCGGCCTCCGCCAGTACGGAATGACGCAGTCCGGTGCGTACGGGATCGACGTCGCGGTTCCGTTTCTGGCGTGCGGTCGCCAATGCGGCTTTCTGGCGGGCGAGCTGGGTAGCTCTCTCACTGCCACCAAAGGCGGTTGTCGTCGCGGCGGTCCCGGTCGTCCTCCCGGTCTCCGGTTCCGTCGCGGCCACGACCGCCTCGGTCCCCTCGGTCGCCTCGGTCGCCTCGGCCGCTTCGTCCGAGGTGGTCCCGCCCGTGACGGCCGTTTCCTCCTCCGACTTCGACTTCGACTCCGATGAATCCGACTCCGGCTCCGACTCCGGCTCCGGCCGTTCTGCCAGCCGTCCCGTCCACCTCCTGGAGAACCAAGCGATACCGACCATCAGGGCGACGAGCCCGATCTTGACCAGAAGGAGCTGTCCGTATGACGTTTCCCCGAGCGCCGACCACGATCCGACCTGACGCCAGGACTGGTAGAGCCCGGTCGCGGCGAGCACCACGACGCTGATGAAGGCGGTGCGGGAGAAGCGCCGTACCGCCGCGCTCTCTATGAAGGGTGCCCGGTAGAGAGCGACCAGCAGCGCGGTGAGGCCGCCGAGCCAGGTGGCCACCGCCAGCAGATGCAGGACGTCCATGGGCATGGCGAGTCCGGGCTGGATCCCGGTCGAGGCGTGCTCGGCGAGCGCCCAGGTTCCGGCGATCCCGGCCGCGACGACGGTGCCGCCCATGGCGAGGCCGAAGGTGAGGTCCTTCTTCTCCTTGCTCTGCCGGCTCTCCCGCTCGCTGGTCTCCTGCTCGCTCTCCCCCTCTGCCGCGGGCGCCTCGCGCTTGGCGTACGCGCCGAAGAGGACGGCGATGATCAGTGCGGCCGCGCCGAGGAGCAGCAGCCGGGAGACGAGGGCCGCGCCGGTCTTGGTCGCCAGGACGTCCTGGAGCCCGTTCAGGTCGAAGGCGTCCGCCAGCTTGCCCGAGCCGGTGTACGGGCTGCGCAGAAGCAGCAGGACGAGCGTGGCTCCGGTCAGGGTCAGCCAGCCCTGGACGACGAGGCGTTGCAGGGGCCGTACGGAGGCGCCGCGCTGCCAGCAGCAGAGGATGAAGGCGGCGCCGCCGACGAGCAGGATGTAGCCGGCGTACGAGACGTAGCGCGCGATGTCGTACAGGGTGCCGACCAGTCCGCCGCCGGCCTGTTCGGTGGGCAGGGCTGCGGTGGTCTCCGAGGGGGCTCCGATGGAGAAGGTGAAGGCGCCGGAGATGGGGTGGCTGTCGGCCGAGACGGCCCGCCAGGCGACGGTGTAGGTGCCGTCGGCCAGATCGGGGTTGAGGTCGACGCCGTACCGCACGCTGCCGCCACCGCTCAGGTCGAGGACCTTCCCGGTGTCGGCGCGCTTGCTGTCCGGATCGAGTACGCGGATCGAGTCGTCGCCCAGCGCGACCTGTTCGGAGAAGGAGAGGGTGATGTCCTTGGGCGCGGTGGCGACCACCGCCCCGTCCTCGGGGGTGCTGCCGGTCAGCGCGGCATGCGCCGACGCCGTACCGGAGAGCACGGTGAAGACGGTGCCGATGAGCACCGTGGAGACGAGCAGCAGGCGCACCAGGGATATGGCTCTGGTGGGGCCGGCGGCTCCGAAGCGCGGGGCGGTGGCTGTCATGGCGTGTCTCAGTCCCTCGGTCAGTGGGTGGCCGGGTTGTAGTTGATCTCCTTCACGGGAAGTTCGACCTTGATCGGGTCGGTCTTCTCGAAGTGCAGCTCGATGCCGACTTCCTGCCCCTGGGAGGGCCGCTTTTTGAGGTTCGCGAACATGATGTGGTTGCCCCCGCGTTCGAGATCCAGCTCGCCGTCGGCGGGGATGTCGAAGGACTTCACCTCCCGCATCTTCGCGTTCTCGGTCCGGTGGATCGTGACGTCGTCCGAGATGTCACTGGTGATGGAGGTGAGCCGGTCGGCGGAGCGGCCGCTGTTGGTGACGGTGAGGAAGCCGGCCGCCATGTCGCTGACGGGCTTGGGCATGTAGCCGCCGCTGACCTTCAGCCGGGGCGTGCCGCCGGAGGCGTCGGAATCGGAAGAGGAGGCGGACGACGAGGAGCAGCCGGTCACGGCCAGGACCAGGGCGGCCGTGAGGCCGCCGCAGAGTGCCAGGGGCGCGCGGCGGATCACGGGTTCTCCCCCTTGACGAGCTTCGGCAGGTCCTTGGCGTAGTCGTCGGCGGTGGCGTCCTCGCCGTACAGGACATACCCGGCGTCGGTCTTCGGGGAGAACGCGATGACCTGGGTGCCGTGCATGGAGGTGACGGTGCCGTCCTTCTCCTTCTTGGGCGCGTCGATGCCGATGCCGAGCTGACGGGCGCCCGCCTGGATGGTGGGGAAGTCGCCGGTGAGCCCGATGAAGGACGGATCGCCCGCGCTCGGCAGCCACTTGGCGAGTTCGGCGGAGGTGTCCCGCTCGGGGTCGGTGGTGACGAAGACGACCTGGAGCTTCTCCCGGTCGGCCTTGGAGAGCGACTTCATGGCGATGGCGATGTTGCTCATCGTCAGCGGACAGACGTCCGGGCAGTTGGTGTAGCCGAAGTAGACCAGCGTCGGCTTGCCCTTGGTGGCCTCACGGAGGTCGTACGGCTTGCCCTTGGTGTCCGTGAGGACGAGGTTCGGCTTCTTGAACGGCTGGTCGAGCACGGTCGCGGCCTGGGTCTTCGCCGAGGCGGAGATGTCGGCGATCGGCTTCGAGGCGGAGTCGTCACCGCTGCCGCAGGCGGTCAGGGTGAGGGCCGCCGCGACGGTGAGGGCGGCGACGGTGGTCACGGTCTTCTTGCGCATGGGGATATGTCCTGGTGCTGGGTCGTGTGGTGCGGGCCGTCGGGCGCGCGAGGCCGGAAGGGACCCGGCCCCGCGCGCCGCGAAGGTCACGATGGGCGGTGCGTGGTGCGTGGTGTGCGAGGCGCGCGTTACGTCAGGCCGCATGTCGTGCTGTGCGTCGTGGCGTACGTCATGCCGTACGTCCCGCGGTACGTCAGGCGTTGCCGCGGCGGCGGCCGGCCAGGACTCCGTACGCGACCCCGCCCACGCCGATGACGATCCCGATGATGCCGAGGACGCGGGCGGTGGTGTCGCTGCTGTCGGCGGAGGCAGCGGACGTCGAGGCGGAGGCGGTGTCGCGGTCCGCGTCGGCCTGCTTGGCGTCGGTCTCGGCCGTTGCCTTGTCCGTAGTGCCGTGCTCGTCGCCGGTGGCGGCCGTGAGCTTCAGGACCGGCGCGGGGCTCTCGGGCTCCTCGGCGCCTTCCTTGGGCTCCTCGATCCAGCGGACGACTTCCTTGTTGTCGTACGTCTGGAGGGCCTTGAAGACCAGCTGGTCGGCGTCCTCGGGAAGCTGTCCGACGGAGAGCGGGAACTGCTGGAACTGGCCCGCGCCGATCCCCGGTCCCGTCTTGCCGCCGGTCGCGGTCCAGGTGACCTTGGAGACGGCCTCGGTGATGGTGTTGCCGTGCATCTTCAGCGGCTTCGCCAGCTTGTCCTTGGTGACCTTGATGTCCCAGCCGGCCACCGGCTGCGGCATGACGGACGCCAGCGGGTGGTCGGCCGGGAAGTTGACTTCGACCTTGACGGTGGCCGAGTCGTCGCGCTCGTTGGGGACCTTGAAGTTGATCGTGGCGTAACCGCCCTTGGCGGCCTCGCCCTGCGGCTGCACGCTGACGTGTGCGGACGCGGGACCCGCCAGCAGCAGCAGCGCGCTCGCGGCGATACCGCCGGCGACGCAGACGCGGGAGATGTTTCTGGTCGAGGCCGAGGCCGAGGACATCGAGAAGGCTGAGAACACGGAGACACTCCACGGTGTGAGGTGAGCGGGTGACCGAGCGATCGGGCGATCGGGCGATCGGGCAGGAGGCGTCGCCGCGCGGACGCGCGGCGGCACGGCGACGGCACCCCCGTCCGTACGGAGTGCGGAGTGCGTCGCGTCAGGCTGCGAGAGCGAATACGGCTGGAGGGCCGCGTCTGATCACCGAGTGCTGGAGTGTCTCCCCGCCGGACAGCGGGGGAGGTACGGGGGAGGTGCGCGGGGCGTGCGGCCGCGGCGCGATGGCGCCGGGCAGCCCGGCGAGCATGGCCCGTACGAGCGCGAAGGCCGCGCGCAGGGCACGCAGCGCCGCGCTGTCCGTGACGTCGCCGATGCCCTGCGCCGAGAGCCGGCCGAGCCGGAGCAGCGCGAGATCGCCGTGCCTCAGCAGCCACCCGGCGGCGAGGGCGGCCAGCAGGTGCGCGAGGAGCATGGGCAGCGACGGCAGCAGGCCGCCGGCCATGCCACCGCCCATGCCGCCGTTCGCGGCCCCGGCGGTGAGCCCGTTCGTCACGTCGGCCGCGATCCCGCCGGTTCCGCCCGTCGCCAGGTGCTGATGGATGCCGCCCGCCGCCGAACCCATCGATCCCACAGATCCCGCGAATCCCACCGAACCCGCCGAACCCGCCGGGCTGAGCCCCGCGTCGGCGACGATCCGCTGTGCGTCGAGCGGGCTGAGCGAGCCGGGGCCCGCTCCGCAGACGAGCTTGGCGGCCATCCTGATCAGTACGTCGTCCCGGGCGGCCGACATGGTGAGGCGCTGCTGCCCCAGGCCGAAGAGGCTGTGCAGGCCGAACTGCCCGCCGGCCAGGGCCACGACGATGGACGCGGTGGAGCGTGCGTGTCCCGAGAGCGTCACAGCGACCGCGAACACTCCGAGAAAGCCGATGAGCAGGGTCCACCAGGGCACCGGGGCACAGGCCGCCATGACATGTCCCGTCGCCGACAGCACGACGCAGACCGCGGTGAACACCGCGGCTCTCAACAGCCGCGGTGCGGCTGTGGCACGAACGCGCACGGGAATGGACATGGCCGGGTCATCATCGCACTGCGGCCGTACGCTCCGTGGGGCAGGTCCGGAAGGTCACCCTCTGCCCCCGTACGCCGCGCTTCACGCGCCTCGTCCCCCCGCCGGTCGCGCCTCGTCCCGTACCCGATCACGAGCCAGGTCACGAGCCCGTCGGCCGTACCCCCGAGACCCCGAGCGCCCGGCGCGGAGCGCCTGCGCCGTCCTATACACCGGCCCGCGCCCCACTCGCGTCCGCCGAATGAGGGGTATCGCGCCAATCAGGTGCTTACGGCCAGATGAGGGGCAATAAGTATCGGTACGTCGAGCCGCAGCCAGGAGGCTGGAGCATGAGCATCTGGTGGTCTCTCCACTTGCGGCGCGAAGCCGCGAGCGTTCCGCTCGCCCGGCGCCTGCTGCTCGGCACCATGGAGACCGCCGGTGTCGATCCGGACGTCTGCTTCGATCTGTCCGTCGCCCTCAGCGAGGCCTGCGCGAACGCGGTGGAGCACGGCGGCGTCCAGGGCCCCGGCGAGGCGCCGGGGGCGTACCGGGTGACCGCCTATCTGGACGGCGAGTTGTGCCGTATCGAGGTGTCCGACTCGGGGCCCGGCTTTCCCGCCCGTCGGCTGACGCGCCGCGCCGCGCCCGCTCCGGCCGTTGCTCCGGCTCCCACGCCCGGTCCCATGTCCGCCCCCGCCTCCACGCCCGCTGTCGCGCCCGCTCCCGCGCCCGCTCCCGCGCCCGCTCCCGCGCCCGTCGTGCTCGCTTCCGCGCCGGCGCCGCCGACCGCCGCCCTCATGGCCGAGAGCGGCCGTGGGCTGTGTCTGATCGAGCAGCTCACCGACCACGTGTATGTGCGCAACCAGCCGGGGCACGGGGCCGTGGTCAGCTTCGACAAGATCCTCAAATGGCGGGAGGACGCCCTGCTCAGGGCCGTATGAACCGGCACTGACGAGTGCAGGAGCGCCCTCCCTCTGACCTCCGAGAGCCTTGAAGGCTCAGCTGGTCCGCAGGCCCGCCATCCACGTCTCGACCTCGTCCGACCGCCGCGGCAGCCCGGCCGACAGATTCCGGTTGCCGTCCTCCGTGACGAGGATGTCGTCCTCGATCCGGACGCCGATCCCCCGGTACTCCGCCGGTACGGTCAGATCGTCGGCCTGGAAGTACAGCCCCGGCTCGACCGTCAGGCACATCCCGGGCTCCAGCGTCCCGTCCGCGTACGCCTCCCGGCGGGCCGCCGCGCAGTCGTGGACGTCAAGGCCGAGCATGTGGCCCGTGCCGTGCAGCGTCCAGCGGCGCTGGAGCCCCAGCTCCAGCACCTTCTCGACCGGGCCCTCCAGCAGGCCCCACTCGACGAGCTTCTCGGCGAGCACGCGCTGCGAGGCGTCGTGGAAGTCGCGGTACTTCGCGCCGGGCCGCACCGCAGCGATGCCGGCCTCCTGCGACTCGTACACCGCGTCGTAGATCTTCCGCTGGAGGTCGGTGTAGTGGCCGTCGATCGGCAGCGTGCGCGTGACGTCGGCGGTGTAGAGGGTGTGCGTCTCCACGCCGGCGTCGAGCAGCAGCAGGTCGCCCCGGCGCACGTCGCCGTCGTTGCGTACCCAGTGCAGGGTGGTGGCGTGCGGTCCCGCCGCGCAGATCGAGCCGTACCCGATGTCATTGCCCTCGACGCGGGCGCGCAGGAAGAACGTGCCCTCGATGTAGCGCTCGCTGGTCGCCTCCGCCTTGTCGAGGATCCGTACGACGTCCTCGAAGCCCCGGACGGTCGAGTCGACGGCCTTCTGGAGTTCGCCGATCTCGAACTCGTCCTTCACCGCGCGCGCCTCGGAGAGGTATACGCGCAGCTCCTCGTCGGTCTCGGCGGTGACCTTGTCGGTCAGCGCGGCTTCGACGCCGGCGTCGTGGCCCCGTACGTTACGGACCCGGCCCGTGGCCTCCTTCAGCGCGGCGGTCAGCTCCCGGACGTCCTTGGCGGGGATGCCCAGCAACTGCTCGGCCTCGGTCAGCGAGTGCCGGCGGCCGACCCACAGCTCGCCCTGGCCGTCGAGCCAGAACTCGCCGTTCTCCCGGTTGGAGCGCGGCAGCAGGTAGACGGTCGCTTCGTGGCCGTCCTGGCCCGGCTTCGGCTCCAGGACCAGGACGCCGTCCTGCGTCTGGTCGCCGGTGAGATAGGCGTACTCGGTGGAGGCGCGGAAGGCGTACTCGGTGTCGTTGGAGCGCGTTTTGAGATTGCCCGCGGGGATCACCAGGCGCTCGCCCGGGAAGCGCGCGGAGAGCGCGGCGCGACGGGCGGCGGTGTGGGACGCCTGCGCGATCGGCTCCAGGCCGTGCAGCTCGGTATCGGCCCAGCCGGACTTCATGTTCTCTGCGAGCTCATCGGACACGCCCGGGTACAGACCGTTCTTCCTCGGCTTGATCGGTGCTTCTTCTGTCTCAGGGGTCTCCGCATCCGGGATTTCCGGCGTATCCGGGGTTACCGGGGTGAGCTCCTCAGCCACGGCTTCTTCTCCTTATATGACTACAACAATGGGCCATCTTTTCCATCGTATGCGCGAGGGGAAGGGGGACCCCAGGACCGCTGGACCCCTGGCCGGTCGGACGCCGGACGATCGGCCAGCCGGACAGCCCGGCAGTCGGACGATCGGACAGCCGGACGATCGGATGGTGAGCCTGTCGGCCCGTAGGCAGGCCGGTCGGGTTCAGTCGAAGCGGGCGGCCAGCAGCACGATGTCGTCTCCGCAGTCGTCCCCACGGCGGCCGGCTCCCTGCGCCGGCTCCGGCAGCAGCCCGCGCAGTACGTGGTCGGCGATGGCCCCCGGATCCCGCCTGGCGGCGGCGGGCACGCTCGCCGCCGCCGCGTGCAGCCGGGCGAAGGCGCGGTCCATGGGCTCGCCGGTGCGCCGCAGCAGTCCGTCCGTATAGAGCAGCACCGTCTCGCCCGGTGCGGGCGACACCACCACGCTCGGCGCCTGCCAGCAGCTGAGCACGGTGAGCGGCGCGGACAGGGACGTCTCGACGAACTCGGTGCGCCGGTCCCCGACGATCAACGGCGGCGCGTGCCCCGCCCCGGCCAGCACGATGCGGCGCCGGTCCGGCTCCGCGTACGCGAAGAGCGCGGTGGCGGTACGGGCCGGTTCGGTCAGCCGCAGCAGCAGCTCCAGATCGGAGAGTACGGCGACGGGGTCCTCGCCCTCCATCACGGCGTACGCCCGCAGACAGGCGCGCAGCCGCCCCGAGGCGGCCACCGCGCCGGGCCCGGAGCCGCTCACCGAGCCGACCGCCAGGCTCAGGGCGCCCTCGGGCAGCGGCAGCGCGTCGTACCAGTCGCCGCCGCCGAGCGGACCCGTGCGGTGGCGCGCGGCGAGCTGTACGCCGGGCACCCGGGGCAGCAGGCTGGGCAGCAGCTCCTCGGCGAGGGCGGTCATCCGCGTACGGGCCCGGTGCAGCTCCACCATCCGGGCGAGCTGCTCGCCCGCGTACCGGGTGTAGAGGCTGACGAGATGGCGCTGCCGTTCGGTCGGCTCGGCGGGTTCGTCGTACAGCCAGATGACGGCGCCGAGTTGTTCGGGGGGCGGGGTGGCCGCAGCTCTTCCCGGGCCCGTACCGGCGGCCGTGTCCGCGGTGGCTCCGACGGCTCCAGCGGCTCCGACGCTGCCTCTGCTGCCCGTACTGCCCGTACTGCCCGTGTCTCCCGTGCTTCCCGTACCTGTCCCCGCTGCCTCTTCCTCTGTTCCCTCCTCTGTTCCCGCCTCTGTCTCCTGCGTCGCCGCCGAGGCCGCGGTCTCGGCCATGCCGGTCAGCGGTACGGCGTAACTGGCGCCGTAGCCGAGCCGGGCCGCGACCTCGCGTTCGCGCGGGTCCAGGTCGGGCAGGGCGAGCAGATCGGGGACGCACACCGGTTCGGGGACGCCGCCGGGTTCCGGCCGTCCGGCGGTGCCGGGGTACCCGGTGGTCGCCGCGTGCCCGTTGACCCCGGTGCACTCGGTGCACTCGGCGTACCGATGGGCCCCGGCGAACAGCGCGCCGTACGAGGTGACGTGGCGCGGCACGGTCTCCAGCTGGCCGAGATCGGCGTGCGAGAGACCGAGGCCGAGCGTGGTGACAGGGCCCAGCCCGTCGGCCGGTTCGAGTACGACCAGCCCCCGGCCCGCCCCCACCAGGGCCGCGCCGGCCCGCAGAAGTTCATGGAGTACCGCGTCCAGGGAGCGGATTCCGGCCAGCCGCTCGGTGAGCTCATGGAGGGTGGTGAGATCGGAGACCCAGCCGGCCAGCCGGTCCTGGATGAACGCGACGGGAGCGACGGGCAGGTCGTCGAGCGGCGGATCAGTGTGGGCGGGAGCGGGTACCAGGGCATCGATTCCAGCCACTTTCGGCATGTGTCGGGCGCTCATGGCAGCCGACTTTGCGACCGGTGCGTTTCGCTCAATAGCATCGCGAACCCCCATGTCATTCCGCTCATTCTGCGCGGCCGTCAGTGCATCCACATGTACACGCACACCGGATGTAATGTCCAGCATTGTCCCGATGCGACAGCGGTTATCTGCGGGAGATCCGCCGGGTATCCGTGGAGTTCTGAGCTTGGCCGAAAAATGACCTGCCTGACTGGGTTTTGCGATCGACTGAGGGCGCTTGACTGGGGGATCCTCCAGGGCCGGGCTCGTGTACGGCTCGGGTGGAGCGTCATTCCGAACGTGATGGGTACGTAAACGGTGACGGACAGGGGCAGTTGCGGCCGCCCTGGAACCTGGCGGCGGGACCGGGCGTCTTAACCGCCGTAGGCCACGCCCCATCCCCCGGAGTGGCGAGAAAAGTACAGCGGGACAGCAGCGGGACAGCAGCGGAACAACAAGCGCCACGCGCACGCCATCCCTCGCCACACGTTCAATGAAGACAGACCGCGATCGATTCAGGGACGGTGCGACGCGCCGTGGAGCTGAAGGGCCTGGGTCTGTCCGTGCCATGCGCGGGGGCGGCCGAACGTCGGACACGCGCGCTGATGTAAGTCTGAAGTACGCACCGACGCACGCACGCACCGACGCACGCAACGAACTACGCACCGATGTACGCACCGTTATGCACGTCAACGCACGTCAGGGCATGTCTGCACGCGATGTACGCACAGTGAAGTGATGCACACACATGGTGTCAGTGTCATGTGGACCTCGGCGTTCAACGGAAAGGAACGAGCGCTCATGCGCGAGATCCCCGGAAGGCGACGCAGGCTCTGGTTCCGGCGCAACGGACGGCGGCCTGGCCAGCTCGAAGCGGCGCTCACCTGCGCCACCGCGTGGAACTGGCCCGTACTCCCGGGCGCCGGGCTCAAGACGGCCGGCGGGCGCGGAACACGTGGGCAGGGCTGTTCCTGTCCGGACCCGGAATGCGTCGTACCCGGCGCGCACCCCTTCGACCCGGGGCTGCTCGCGGCGACCACCGACGCGCGCATGGTGCGCTGGTGGTGGAACAACCGTCCCACCGCGCCCATCGTCCTGGCCACCGGCGGTAGCGCCCCCTGCGCGGTGAGCCTGCCGGCCGTCGCGGGTGCTCGCGCGCTGGTGGAGCTGGACCGGATGGGGATGCGGCTCGGGCCGGTCGTGGCGACGCCCACGCGCTGGTCGCTGCTGGTCGCTCCGTACACCCTCGAACAGCTCGGCGAGCTGCTCTACAGCAAGGACTGGGTGCCCAGTTCGCTCAGGTTCCACGGCGAGGGCGGCTATCACGTACTGCCGCCGTCCGAGGCCGCGGGCGGGCAGGTGCGCTGGGAGCGGGCTCCGCTGAAGGACTCCGCGGCGCCCTGGCTGCCGGATGTCGAGGCCGTCGTCGACGCGCTGGTCGAGGCGAGCACCGGAGCGCCGGACGGGGGCAGCAGGCTCGCGTACTGACGGGGCAGGGGCGCGTACGGACGCAATGCGCCGGGGCGCTGCGGGGGCTGGGGAGTGTGTCGGGGGAGTGCGAGGGGCGCGTGACGGGCGCGTGCGGCACAACTCCCGGCCCCCGGCGTCCTGTTGGCTGTGCCGGGGGCGCACCCGGGAACGCGAACGCCCGGTCGCTGGCGACGGGGGATGCACCAGCGACCGGGCTTCTAGAACCGTAACAAGAGATCGGCGGTTAGCAAATTCGATCCGGTGTATTCGGACAACGAATTACTTGCCGGTAAGGCAAGGTGTGACAGGTATCACTGAGCCGGCTGAACTACCGCCGACCTACCGATGAACCTCTGAAGGCTTGTGACACTCGGCCCTCAGGGCGCCGGGCTTCACGTCCTGGGCTCGTCACGCCCGCCCCGGCTCGTCACGTTCCCAGGCTCTTCACGCCCGTCCCCGCTCGTCACGCCCCCCCGGGACTCTTCACGCCCCCCGGGACTCGTGACGTCCCCAGGCCCTTCACGCCCAGCTGTCAGCTGAGCGTCACCTGCCGGTTGGTGAGCCCGCCGCGTGCCCTGCGCTCGTCGCCGGTCAGCGGAGCGTCGGTCGCGAGCGCCGCCGCCAGCCGCTCGGCGAACTCCGCCGCCGGCTTCTCGCACTCCTCGGCGCCCATGCCGCTGGGCAGGTCCCACACCGGCACGGTGAGTCCGTGCGCCCGGAAGGAGCCGACCAGCCGGGTGCCCTCGCCGAGGCCCGACGTACCCGCCGCGTGCAGCCGCGCGAGCGCGTCGAGCAGCTTCTCCTCGGGGTACGGCATGACCCAGCGCAGGTGGTTCTTCTCCGGCGTCTCGCACCAGTACGCGGCGTCCGTGCCGGAGAGCAGGGCGGTCGGGATCGCGGCGGCGTTGGCGCGCTCCAGGGAGGCGGCCACGTCGGCCGACGCGTTCTCCGCGTCCGGCACCCAGAACTCGAACCCGGGGTGGATGACCGGCGTGAACGCGGCCTGCGGGTCGAGCAGGTCCTGAAGCCGCGGACCGTCGGCCTCCACCCGGTGCGCGGCGACGGGGCTGCCCGGCTCCGCTACCAGCGCACGCCGGAGCGTATCGGCGAGGTCCCGGCTCAGATCGCCGGACGAGGTGTCGTTCTGGAGCGCGAGCAGTACGGAACCGTCGTCGCGACGCAGCGCCGGCCAGGCCATCGGCAGGACGGTCGCGAGGGTCACGGACGGTACGCCTTCGGGCAGCCCGTCCTTGAGGGTCAGCTCGACGGTCGCGGCGGGCACCAGCTCGCGCAGCGCGACCCAGTCGCACTCGCCGGCCAGACCCTCGAAGGGGCGCTGGATCAGCTCGGTCACGGCGTGCGCGGCGGCGCGCCCGTGACAGGCCTTGTAGCGGCGGCCCGAACCGCACGGGCAGGGCTCACGGGCCCCTACCACCGGAACCGGTCCGTCCGTGAGCTGAGGCTTCGCGGCCTTCGTCTGGGGGCGCTTCTTGGCCATGTTGTGGCTTCTCCCGGTAGCGGCGATGCGGTGTCGGCGCGAGCCTAGTGCTTCGCGGGAACGGCCCGCCGCGCGGCGGGCCGACGCTGTCGCGGGTACGGGCCGTACGCACGGCGGCCAGGCGCCCCGGGATCCCCAGGCGCGGCGGTACCTGTTACCCGTACTCGCACCAGCACTCGTACCTGTGCCCGTACCTGTGCCCGTACCTGTGCCCGTACCTGTGCCCGTACCCGTTGCCCGCGCTCGTTGCCCGCGCTCGTGCCCGTACTGGCGCAGCCAACCGGCCCCGCCTGGTGCCGACCAACCGACCAACCGGCCCCGCCTGGTGCCGACCAACCGACCAACCGGCCCCGCCTGGTGCCGACCAACCGACCAACCGGCCCCGCCTGGTGCCGACCAACCGGCCAACCGGCCAACCGGCCACCGCGCCGACCGTCCTCACCCGGCGTCGTCGAACGCTCCCGCGAAGCCCAGTCCGTCGAGCCCGTCCAGTCCGTCGAGCGCGCTGATGCTGTCGAGCCGGCCCATGCCGCCGATGTCGTCCAGGTCCTCCATGCCGTCGAGCCCGTCGATGCCGTCCAGCCCCGCGAGCCCGGGACCCGTGACGCGCGTAGCGAAATCATCACGCCGATGGCCATCCGTGAGGACCGCCCAGACCGTCACCTCACCGGAAGCGCTGTCCCGGACGCCCCAGTCCTGCGCGAGGGACGTGATGATGTTGAGCCCGCGCCCGCCTCTGGCCGTCACCGACGGTGTGGCCGGAATGGGCCGGGTCGGACCACCACCGTCCGTCACCTCGACGGTCAGCCGGCCCGTCTTGTCCACGCGCCACGCGGCGCGGATGTCGCCGTCACCGATTTCCGCGTGCCCCAGCGGCCTGCCGTGCCGACAGGCATTGCTGAGAAGTTCGGAAAGGATCAGTACGGCATCGTCGACCACCGCGTCCGAGACCCCGCTGCGGCTCAACTGCTCCCGCATCCGGTGCCGTGCTCTGCCCACGCCCGCAGGGCCATGGGGAACGGCCATGCTCGACGACGCGGGCACTTCCTGTGCCACCACAAACGCCACCCCCGAGACCTCCTTCGCCCCACGCCACGGTGTGGATGCCCCAACGGCCTGGGCCGGAAACCGGCCGGAGGGAGGCCATTGACGCACTCGTCGCGACGGAACCCGGAATGAACGCGCCGGGGCACCTCCCGTCACCGTCCGCGACAGCGCGCCGGACGATGTCGGCCGAGGTCAGACAGTGCGTCCGAGCTGGGTGAGCACCTGTTTGGGCCGGTTGGTGATGATCGCGTCCACACCGAGGCGGACGCAGAGATCGACGTCCTCCGGCTCGTTCACCGTCCAGACGTGGACCTGGCGGCCCGCCCGGTGCAGCCGGGCGATGTAACCGGGCTGGTTCCGTACGATCCGGATCCCGGGCCCCGCGATCTGCGCGCCGGCGGGCAGCCGGCCGTCGCGCGCCCGGGGGGAGACGAACTGCATCAGGTAGACGGTCGGCAGCTGGGGCGCGGCGGAGGCGATCCGGTGCAGCGAGCGCGCGGAGAAGCTCATGATCCGTACGGCAGACTCGCCCGGGGCGTTCGCCGGCGGAGTGTCCAGCCCGAAGCGCCACAGCAGCTGCACCAGCCGTTCCTCCACCTGACCGGCCCAGCGGGTGGGGTGTTTGGTCTCGATGGCGAGCTGGACGGGGCGGCCGGCGTCAGCGACCAGTTCGAGCAGCCGCTCCAGCGTCAGTACGGAGGTGAACTCGGGATCCCGCCAGTCCGGGCTCTCCTCGCTGTCCTTCCAGGAGCCGAAGTCGAGCGCCGCGAGATCGGCCAGCTCCAGGGCCGAGACGGCGCCACGTCCATTGGAGGTGCGGTTCACCCGCCGGTCGTGGACGCAGACCAGATGTCCGTCCGCGGTGAGCCGTACGTCGCACTCAAGCGCGTCGGCACCGTCCTCGATGGCTTTCATATAGGCAGCCAGGGTGTGCTCGGGCGCGTCCTCCGACGCTCCGCGGTGGGCGATGACCTGGATACTGCGCTGTCGTGCTTGAGTCACCGCGCCATGGTGTCATCGTGTCGGGGTAGGCGAGTGGGACAAGTGAGAGATGGACGGGTGATGGACGGGTGAACGATGGGCGTTCATCAGCCCGTCGTCGCGGAGTGCGTGCGTTATGTCCGTAAATAAAGGTTGGCGGGCCAGATACACAGCTCCTGCTTACAGTGGCCTGACGCGCTGTGGGAAAAGCTGACCGCAGAGACTTGCCGGACACTTGCACCGCGACACCTGCACAGCGCGACAGCCGAACAGCGGAACTCTTGCCGAAGACTGATGTGGAACCGAGGAGAAAGAGCTGTGAGCACCGAGAACGAGGGCAACGCGGTCCCCGCCGCCCCGTCCGTACCTCCCGTGCCGGATGCCACTCCTGGGGGCACAGCCGCGTCCGCTCCGAGTGAGGCCGCGCCCGAGCAGCACGATCAGCGCCAGCAGCACCACCAGGATCACCAGCGGCAGGGTGATCAGCAGCCCCACACCCAGCCCCCGGCCCAGCAGCCCCAGCCCCCGCAGCCCCAGCCCCAGTACGACCAGCCGTACGACCCGGCGGCGACGGAGCGTGCGGGCCACGCCTCCGCGCCGGCGTACGGGCCCGCGCCCACGCACGAGCCCGCGCCCGCTGGTGCGCCTGCTGGTGCGCCCACGGGCGCACCGGCCGCGGCCGGTGTCTGGCCGCCGCCTCCGCCCGTACTCCCCGCGTACGGGACCCACGGCGGCGACGGGACGCATGAGGGCGTCGGCGGCGGTGGCCCCGTGTGGGGCGCGCCGGTGCCGGGACACGAGCCCGTACCGCCGCGCAAGCGTACGAACGGCCTGGTCACCGCCGTGGTCGTGGCCGCGCTGGTCGCGGGCGGCATCGGCGGCGGGATCGGCTACTGGGGCGCGAAGAGCAGCGACGGCTCGATCGGTTCGACGACGGTCTCGGCCGCGGACACCCCGAAGGAAGTCAAGCGCGACGCGGGTACGGTCGCCGGCGTCGCGGCCAAGTCACTGCCGAGCGTCGTGACCATCGAGGCGAAGGGCGGCAACGGTGAGGGCGGTACGGGTACCGGCTTCATCTACGACAAGGAAGGCCACATCCTCACCAACAACCACGTGGTGGCCTCCGCGGCCAACGGCGGTGACCTCACCGCGACGTTCTCCGACGGCAAGAAGTACAACGCCGAGGTCGTCGGCCGGGCCGAGGGCTACGACGTGGCCGTGGTGAAACTGAAGAACGCGCCCTCCGGTCTGACCCCGCTCCCGCTCGCCAACTCGGAGAAGGTCGCGGTCGGCGACACGACGATCGCGATCGGCGCCCCCTTCGGCCTCTCCAACACCGTCACCACGGGCATCATCAGCGCCAAGAACCGCCCGGTGGCCTCGGGGGACGGTTCCGGCTCCAGCAACTCGTACATGAGCGCTCTCCAGACCGACGCCTCGATCAACCCGGGCAACTCCGGCGGCCCGCTCCTCGACTCCCGGGGCGCGGTCATCGGCATCAACTCGGCCATCCAGTCGGCGGGCAGCGGTGGCATCGGCCAGTCGCAGGCCGGCTCGATCGGCCTCGGCTTCGCCATCCCGATCAACCAGGCGAAGAACGTCGCGGAACAGCTCATCAAGACGGGCAAGCCCGTCTACCCCCTGATCGGCGCCACGGTCACCATGAGCGAGGAGGGCGACGGCGCGGTCATCTCCCCCCAGGGCGAGGGCGGCGCCGCCGCGGTCTCCCCGGACGGCCCGGCGGCCAAGGCGGGCCTGAAGGCGGGCGACGTCATCACGAAGTTCAACGACACCCCCATCGACAGCGGCCCCACCCTGATCGGCCAGATCTGGACCCACAAGCCCGGCGACACGGTCACCCTCACCTACAAGCGCGACGGCAAGGAGTCCACGGCCCAAGTCACCCTGGGCAAGCGCGAAGGCGACAACTGACACCAGCTACGGCGACGGCGACGGCGACGTCGACGGCGACGGCTGCGGCGGTCAGGAAGACGCGTGGGCCCTGGAGTGCTTTCCGACGGCTCCAGGGTCGGCATAGGTTGATTTCATGGGACTCTTCGACAAGCTGACCGGAACCAAGCGCCCCGCCGACGGTGTCGCCCCGCGATCCGCCGATGAGGTCCACGCGGCTCTGCTCAGCCTCAACACCGCCGACGTCCCGTACACCGTCCGGGACGGCCGCGAGGAGGGCGCCGACCTGGTGGCCGAGTGGCGCCTTCTGGACCCGGCCTGGCAGAGCTTCTTCGTCCGCACCCAAGACGTTCAGCTTCGACAGCGCCGACCTGAAGAACCCCTTGCGGGATACCGTCCTGGGCGCCGGGTGGACCTGGCGCGGAGCCATCACCGGCAAACTGTGAGCCTTGCGGACCCCGGCCCCTGCCCAGTTGCCTCGGGTGGTGAAGAGAAGCGCAAGTAGTCCTGCAACCGACCTTCTAGCTCAGCAAGTTGCCCATCGTTGATCGCGCACCAGAGACGGTTTTCCACCCAGAACCGGTAGGCGAACTCCTCGAACGACGGGGCACCCCAGAGGATCGCCGCGTTCTGCTCGTTCGCATTGTCAAGGTCCGTCTCCGTCCCCTCTCCGCTGAGCCGTGCCTCGTACCTGGGGGCTGCTCACCCGAGTGAACCGCTGGGTGCAAGGCAAGGTCACCGGCGAGAGCCATCCCGAACGGGACCTCCTGCTGCCGACCACTCGCCGCGACGACGGCAGTGCCTCGGCATGACGCTGAGCGCGCAGTGGCACCTGGTTGAGACCGTCAGCGCGGGCCGTTTTCGGATCCCGTGCACCAGGGACGGACCAAAGGCCACCCCGGGGAGCCGGGGCCGGTAGGCTGTAGCTGCTCCGCAGCAGGTGGGCGGGGTGTTGGTGGGTTGCCCGAGCGGCCTAAGGGAACGGTCTTGAAAACCGTCGTGGCAGCGATGTCACCGTGGGTTCAAATCCCACACCCACCGCAGCAGGTCAACGTAGGCGCAGGTCAGAAGGGGTGTCCCTCGGTGAGGGGCACCCCTTCTGCGTTCGGCCTGTCTTACTCTGTCTCGCTTGTGGACCACCTGGGATCAGTGTTCGTCCCCCAGCCGTCCCCCACAACCGGCGACCCCTTGAGTAGATCGAATCGTGACTCCTCGTGCCACAGAATCGGAGCAGCTCAGCTACAACTGCTTCCGGATCCGGCTTGCTTGGGGGTCCGTTTGCCGGATTGGATGCACTCGGCTTTGCTTTCGCTCCGCGCGGCGCTCCTGCCGCCGAGCGGGCGCCTCACTATGGATAGGGCCCAAGCGCATAGAGGAGAACAGGGCGCCCGCATGCCTCCGGCGTCGGGTGGTCTGACTCCGGGATGGGCCGCCATGGGCCCAGAGGGAGAGCGGCGAGTTGATCGATTTGTAGCCTGTTGCAGCGGCGAATCATGCACCATACGACTATGAAGCTTGATTCCATAGCCACTGTGGCGCCCATCATTACCGCTGGCGCCGCGCTCATCGTCGGAGGCGTCACTCGATGGACGCAGCGCGGGGTAGCTCAGGATCGAATCCGGTGGGAAGGGAAGTTGGAGATCGCGAAATTTGATGCTGCTCGATTTGAGACCGCGCTTCAGCACTTCATCGAAGCCGCCGATGCCGGGAGTCGGTACATAGTGGCACTTGGTGAAATCGATGCAACGGTTTTTAAGCAGAGAGAAGATTATGTCTTCGCTATTTTGGAGCCAATTGGTCGAGCGAGAGTGGAGGTTCAGGCCTTGCCGCAGTTCCCGGGCATGGACGAAGTCAAGGGGTCCATCAAGAAGCTTGAGGAACTGGTTGCAGTCCCAGAGAGCAACGATGAACTGTTGAAGATTTGGGACCCTAGGGGGATTGGTTCTTCTATCACTCTGCTAAGCAAAGGAAGAAGCGTATATATGAGGGAGGTTACGCGGCCAGAGGAGCCGTGGTGGCGCAGATTGTTGGGTCGGCGCGGTTTGAATGATGCGAAATTTAGATGACTGCCTGCTGACCCTGCTGGGGTTGGTCAAGTTGTTGTTCGCGCATGCGCTGATCTGCGCGTAGCCCTTCTACGGTGGTAGCGAACGACTCGAGATTGGCTCTGTCGTCGGTTTCGGTGTGCGGGGCGATGCCCAATTCGAGGGCGGTAGTGTGCTGATCCATACTGTCGGCGGTCTGCTGGAGATTGAAGGCCCGCTCGCGGGGCTTAAAGTAGCCAGCTGCTGCCGTAATTACGGTGACAGTGAAGCCTAGGGCTATAAGGGCTCCCTTTGCGGGTTGAGGTGGGTCATACCAAGCAGTAACTGCGGAAATTGATGCTGAGCTGATAAATAGCAGCCATTGCATTAAAAGATGCACGCGTCGATAGTGTCGGGACTCCTTTCTCAGCCTGGCTATCTCTCCGGGGATGTGTTCCTTGTAGGATGCCTGTCGATCCATTGTCGGAGGAGTGAGCCTTCGGGCCTCTAGGATGCGGCGTTCCTCGGCCAAATCGAGAGCAAGTTTTAGATTTCTTACCGGAGTTTTGGGATCTTTCCAAGGGGATGGTGAGGAGAACTCTGCTATTGCTTGTGCGACGGTGGCGACTACTAGGAAAAATAGGAAGCCGGTAAAAATTTGGATGATCGTGCTTGGGATGGTGGTTTCCAGCCAAATGAATGCTTTAAGGCTTGCCCATGTGGAGATTGTTAGCGCAATTGTAATTGGGGTGCCGTAGAGCCCAAAGACCTGTAGACGCCGATTCTTGATGCGCTGCTTGAGGTCGGCTACTTCGCGGCGATGCTGGATTAAGGCATCGGTGGTGCTCACTGGTTCTGCCTCCTCCACGTGGCGCGTGACCTTCGACGAAGGACACTTGGTGAAGTCTGCCAGTTTGTGAGGTCGATGGAGCGTGTTTGACTGCGGTCTACCAAATCTGGGGGATCGTGGCCAGGGGCCCGTACACCGGTCTAGCCCGCTGCGGGACACACCCGGACTGAGGAGTTGACGCAAGCCTGAGAACCGCCTCCCTGAGCCACGATGCGTTCTTGCCGCAACGCCAGAGCCGATTCGGCTAGAACTAGCAGATGGGCTCTCGGAAGTGTTGGGCGTTGAGTCAGCCGATAGGGGCCCGCCAATCTGGCGGGCCCCCTGGTGACGTACCTCGGGACCTCAGGGAGAGTTGGGAGATTCTTCGTCGTCGAGTGCTGCTGCGATGAGTTGGTTGGCGTGGGCTTGGCGGCCTCGGAGGATTTTGGCGTAGACCTTGTACATGACGGCCAGGCTGTGGCCTGCGCGGCGGGCTACCTCCGGTGGTTCGACGCCGGCCTTGATCCAGAGGGAGATTCCCGCGTGGCGGAGTGAGTATGGGACTTCAGCCAGGGGGGTCTTGGTGTCCTCGGGGGTGAGGGTCTGTTTGCGTGCTTCCTTCCATACTTCGCAGTACTCGGTGGAGCGGACGCGGCCACCGTGGGCTGCGCGGAAGAGCCGGCCGTCAGGGGCGGCGCCGTAGCGCTTCTTGTGTTCTTGGAGCAGCTGTACGAGCGCGGGTGGGATGGGGACCGAGCGGGTGGCCTTGCGGGCTCGGCGTTTCAGGCCGCGTCTTTCGTACGGGGTGCCGTCGTCCGTCCAGCCTGAGGCTACTTCGGGGTGGCTTTCGGCGAGGATTAGTTCGCCCCATGCGTCTTCGGCGTTGCCCGGAAGGATGCAGTCGCTGCTCTTCAGCGCCGCGATCTCGCCCGGTCGCATCGCCACGTAGTAGATGCAGCCGAAGAATGCCTCAAGGTGCTCTCCACGAGAGCCCTGGGCTTGGACAGCTGAGATCAGGGCTCGGGCGAGTTGGGGGTTCGGGACGTAACGGAAATCGACTTCGTCGTCCGTGGGCGGGGGCTGCCAGTCGATGCGCTTGAGGGGGTTCGCGGTCAAGTGATCGCGCTCGATGGCGTACGTGAAGGCGTTGTTGAGGATCATCCGCTTGCGCCTGGTGGTGTTCTCGGCGGCGTTCTTTCCGTTGAGCTTGACCGAGATCGCGCCGAGTGCCTTGCGTACATGCTCGGGCTTCGAGGCTTCGGCGATGGGGAGGGAGTTCTTTGTGATCCACGCCAGGGCTTGGGTGATTTCGGTCGGTGGGGTCTCCATCATCGAGCGCGGTACGAGTTCGCCCTCGTCGTTTCGGACCATCCGAAAGGCCCAGGCGTAGAGCGCGGCCCGGAGTACGAGCGGCTTCGGGTAGCCGCGTACGCCGGCCGCGATGAGCTTGGGTGTCACCGTGGCCAAGGCGTCCGCGATGCTCGCCCGATGCTTGGCAGCAGCGCGCGGCCACTTCATCCGGGCGTAGTCCTGAGCGTGCTGGTACCAGGTGATGGAGTCGAGGACGCGTAGTTCCGACGCCGGGAGTCCCTCTTCGGTGTCGAACTGCTCGCCCCGTTGGAGCGCGGCCATCAACTCGGACCTGCGTCCGTCCGCCTGGCCCTTGAGTACGTAGCTCTCCGAGTGCTTCCGGGTGCCGACGCGCCACCGCACCCGGAAAGGCTTCCGGCGGTCGGGACGTACCTCGATCGCGAACATGCGCACGTCGAAGGTCAGCACGCGGGCACCTCCTCGTGGTCGTGAAGCCACTTCTCGAAGTCCGAGCGGCGAAAGCGGAGTTGACCGTTCGGGAGCTTGATGGACCGGGGGGCCTTGCCTCGGGCGCGCATGCAGTAGAAAGCGGCGCGGGACATGTCGAGTTCGGTCAGGAGGTCGGCGAGCTTGATGTGGGGTTCGCGGCGCAGGGTGGTCCATCCCCTCGGTGCGTGGTGGAGCTGTGACGCGGGTGTGGTGGCGGTGGCCGGGGTCAGCAGCGTCAGCGGAATCCGCTGACCAGGGGTTTTGGGGTGCTGACGAGGGTCAGCAGCTGTCAGCAGCGTCCGCTTGAATCCGGTGGGCCTGTGCATACCTTGCTGACTTCCGCTGACCTTGTGTCTTCCGTTGTTCTTGCTGGTCAGCGGGTTTTGCTGACGCTGCTGACGGTTAGCGGGCATCGTCGTTTTCCTCCTGGAGGGAGGGGTGGACGCGGTACGTCGCCGTCGCGGGGTGTCCGGCTCGGCCGGTTCGGGGCGGGGTGTCGGTGCGGAGGTAGCCGTGGGTTTCGAGGAGTGCGAGCGCCGGTTCTACCTGGGCGACCGTGCGGAAGCGGCGGGAGGCGGCGACTGCGTCGCGGCGTTTGAACGTCGTACGCCATGTGCCGTCCGTCCTGGGGCGGCGGAGCCACTCCAGGATGGTGTGGGCCGCGTCCGTGGCCGGATCGGAGGCGATCAGGTCGAACACGGCCAGGGCGTGTTGGGTGTAGTAGTCGGTGATCGTCGCGGCCCTGGTGATGACGTCTTCGCCGATGGGGTGGCCCCAGGTCTCGGCGGCGATCCGGTCGGCGAGGTGGAGCAGGAGCGCGACCCGTGCCGTATGGCCGACCAGTTTTCCCGCCCAGTCGGGGAGGTGCGCGAGCGGCTGGCCCGGGCGGAGCGATGCTTCGAGGGTGTCTTGCAGGGCTTCTACTGCTCGGTCTGCCTGTGGTGTGAGCGGGACCGTTACGGGCTCGGGCAGCGCGCAGAGGGTGCGGAGGAGGTGGGTGAGGTGGGAGTGGTAGCGCTGGGATACCGGCGGCGGTACCGGGGTGGTGCGGGTGCGGCGGTAGCCGAGGTTCGAGGGTGGCAGCGCGTACAGGAAGCGGGCGAGGAGTCCTCGGTCACGGGCGCCAGGGGCTCCGGCCAAGTCCTGGAGTACGGCCGGTTGGGGCGTCACGCCGATGGTCAGCGCGGGCTTGTCCACGCTGGGCTGCTCGCGGGTAATGCGGTCGGTCTGGAGACGTTCGCCCTTGTGCGCCTGGAGAAAGACGCCGAGGTTCGGCTTCGCGCTGTAGCGGCCGGCGATGATGTCGAAGAGGTCGCCCTCGGGGGAGAGGGCCGCGAGGCAGCGGTGAACGGCCAGTTGCTGGGCTAGCGGTTCCGGGGTGATGTCTCCGGAGACTGTCAGGCGCGGTCGCGGGGGTACGTGGATCTCCTGGGCGAGCAGCTTCGCCGCCGACGCCTCGGCGACCAGCGCCGTACGGTCGATCGTGCCGCCGGGCTTGCGCGCCTTGGCCATCAGACCTTCGGCCTCGGCGAGAGCGGCCTCCTTCTCGGTCTCCGCCTCGATGATCCGGGCGCGGGACTCCTCTTGCATCTGGCGCTCTACGTCGTAGATCGGCTCGGTCATGGCCGCGAAGACATCGGACTTGCGGGAAGCGGGCGGCATCGCGCAGACGAGGTAGAGGTTCGCCTGCTCGCGCCACCCCGGCCGGATCTCCACATGGACGCGACCGCCGGCCGCGGTGGAGACGGCGGCCAGGGCCATCGTGGCGGCGAGATCGGGTGGTGTTTGCGTGAACTCGGCTACAGCCGACACGTGTTCGGCAATCCAGGGTGTCAGGGCCGAGACCGGGAAGGTGGGCAGCGGGGCGTGGGTGCCGAGGGGGACGGGCGCCGGCCACTGCTCGGAGGTGTGGATGGTGGTCAGTGCGGTGGTGGCGCGGGCGGCGATCTGCGCCGTGTCTGTTGTGCCCTGGCGGCTCTCGGCGATCAGGCGGACGCCGGTCTCGATGAGACGGCGCTGCTTGGCCGTATCGGCGATGATCTGCGCGTAGTACGAACCGTTCGCCGCCGTGGGCGTGGCCTGGACGAGAGTGTGCAGGTAGCCCGCTCCGCCGACGCGGTGGAGGTCTCCCGCATCGCGGAGACGGGCGGCGAGGGTGATGGGGTCGGCGGGATGGTCCGCCGCATGCATCTCGATGATCGCCGTGTGGATGGTCGTATGCGCGGGGCGGTAGTAGTCGTCCGGAACGACGATAGCGCTGACGGCGCTGATCGCGTCGCGCGACAGCAGCATGGCGCCGAGGGCCGCCTGCTCGGCGTCCTGGTCGTTCGGCGGCGCCGTGCTGGTGTCGTCGTCGTACGAGGGGGAGTCGCCGTTCATCGGACGACCCCTCGCGTACGAGGAGCGGCGCTGTTCCGGTGAGTGGTGCCGCGATCCGACAAATGGGCAACCGCACGGTGGTGAGAGCGGACGTGGTGCATGCTTGTGGCACCTCCTGATTCCGTGGATGGGATGGGGGAGGAACCGGGGCAGCGGGCTTCTTTGACCCGTCGACCGCTGCCCCGGGCGAAGTCAGTGCTGGTCGGTCGGGGCGAGGCACCACTCCCGGTACGCGCGCCGGACGTAGTCACGGTGGTCGTCGTCGGTTACCAGCTCCGAGCCCTTGAGGCTCAGCCCGGAGTGCGTCACGTCCGCCTCGACCAGCCGCCGTGCGGCCAGGGCCGCGGTCGGCACCGCGGCGGCGGCGACCTCCGGGGCGTAGTGGGCGGACTCGTCGATCGCGATGCGGTCCAGGACAGCCGCCTTGCGGAGCCAGAACTCGCGGTCCGGCTCCTGGCCGAGGAAGCGGTCTGTCGTGGCGCGGGTTACCCAGGAGATCTCTGTGACGATGCTCGGGGCGTCCTCGTAGGCGGTGGTTGCGGGGACTTGGTCGTGGTGGGTGTGGGCGGTGTGCACGGGCGGTCCTCCGGGGTCGGGGTACGGGCCGGGCTGTCCGGTCCTCCGCGCGGTCCCAACTCCGCTTACGGAGCTGCGGAGATGAGGCCGCACAGGGGGTCGTCAGCCGAGGAACTTGGCCGCTTCCGTATCGGTGGTGCCGCCGGCAGCCGACAGAAGGAGTGCCCGGAGGTCGTTACCGACGATGGCGGCGAGGCGCTGCTCGACCGCTTCCCAGGAGTCGGCGTCGATGGCCATCAGGGACGCGATGGCGGCGGGGCCGCGTCCCTCACCGAGCGCCCGGAGAGCGTCGCGGAGTTCGGCCGCGGCCATCAGCGAGATACGGGGCGGGGTGGTGGTCTCGTGCTGCTCGGACATGGGTGGGGTTCCTCTCGGTGAGTGTGGGTGCGGACGCTGGTTGAGTCAGTTGCCTATGTCGCGGATGGCGTTGCCGAGCGCGGTCATGATCTGGTCGATGGACTCGGCGGCTCCGGTCCGGGCGAGGTAGAAGCCGAAGAGCACGGCGACGACGGCGGCCCCAACTCCGAGCGCCTTGAAGCGCAGGAGCAGCAGCAGGAAGAGCCCGAAGAGCGCGAGTGCGGAGATCGTCAAGAGCATGTGGCTGGTCCCCTCGAACGGTGTGGATGGATGGGGTGTGGGTGTCAGCGGGTGCCGTCGTGGTGGAGCCGAGTGACGCCGTTGTAGAGGCGCCGGCCGACGCGCAGCCGCGTTCCGTACCCCGAGCAGCGGCGGCACTGCCTGCCCCGCTTCAGCCGCCCCGAGCGCCGGGTGCGGACGATGGCGTGTCCCCATCCTTCGCACTTGCGGCAGGTGCCGTACGGGCTCGCCGCACACAGCAGCGCGTAGCAGAGCGTGAGAAAGATCAGAATCGGCACAGCAGAGAGCAGGGAGGGCATCGAAACCCCTTCCAGGGCGGGGAACAGAGCATGAGCGAGGCAGGCCGCTAGGGGCTAGTTGCCTGTTCAGGTGTGGTTTTGGCCGCTAGCGGGGGCGCTAGACCTAGCGCGGGTTCCTGCTAGGTCCGGCACCCCGTGCGGCTATGCCGCGTCGGCCGTTCCGTCGCGCTTTCCGTCACGTTCCGCGAGCGCCGTGAGCACATCCGCGCGCTTGATACCGCGCCGGTTGGCGCCCCTGCCGTCCTCCGTCGTGCCCCACACCTGCGCGGTGCGGATGCCGTACGGCTTCAGCGCGCTGGTGAGTTGCTCCGGCGTCCAACCGCCGTAGACGTCCGGGCGGAGTTCGGCGAGGCGCGGGACCACGGACTCGTTCCAGAGCTTCGGTTTGTCGGAGGGGATCGCCGCGCTGAGGTCGGCGAGCAGGTCGTACGACGCGGCCGGATCCGGCTCGGGCTGCTCGCCGAGGGCGTGTCCGGCGAGGGTGCCGGCGCGCTCCCGCAGCGCCCGCGCCCGGAGCGCGATGACATCGGCCTGTACGGCGTCGATGAACGCAGAGCGGACGATACGCGCGTCCGCCCCCTCACCGAGGAAGTAGCAGATGCCCTTGTCGCCCCAGGCGAACATGCTCGCCCGTACACCGCGCTTGTACGCGCCCGTGCCAAGGACCATGTCGTTCTCGACCTGTCCCATGACCTTGAGGCACCAGCGGGCCGAGGCGTTGGCACTGATCGCCGTCGGGATGCTGTCCTTGTCCGGCCGCTGTGTGGCGAGCAGCAGCACGATCCCGGTGGCCGGCCCGCGCTTCACCAGGTCTGTGCAGATGTCCTTGAACTCGCCCCCGTACTTGTGGTGTTCGAACCAGACCTGACACTCGTCGACGCCGACGATGATCGGGTGCAGGCCGAGGGAGCGCTTCGAGGCGAGTTCGGTGGTCACCTTCGACTCCGGGCAGATGTCCCGGGGCAGCGAGCGGATTACCTTCGCGCGCCGCCTCAACTCGCCCTGGAGTGCGCGCAGATCGGCGATCGCGTACTCGATGTCCGCGTCTTCTTCGCCGGCGCGGTGCCGGTAGCCGACCCGGTCGCCGACCGCGTCCAGGTCACCCGTGCCCTTGAGGTCGTACGTGTGCAACTCGGCGCGTACGTCCAGTGCGGCGACGAGCAGCAGCAGACGCAGCAGGAACGTCTTTCCCATCCGGGGGATGGCGCCGATGACACCGGCGATGAACATCAGCGTGACGCCGACCCACCGTCCGCGCTGGTCGGTGCCCCACGACACCGGCTCGAAGAGATCGGTGCCGGTCGTGGCGCCGGACTTCGCGAGCGGCCACTGCTCCTGGCCGGTCTGTGACAGGTCCTGGTCGCCGACCCACAGGCGCAGGCGTCCGGTGTGTTCGTCGGGTACGGCCTCGGGCCATACGCACCCCAGCGGGCGGCGCAGACCGGAAGCGAGCTTGTCGCGGCGGTCGGCGACGTCGGTCACCGTGACGCCGTACGGCAGATCCCCCACGGCCAGCCACCCCGGGCCGTCCCGGGTGATGGGAGCGGTGAAGGTGAACCCCGGGCCGCCCTTCGCCTGTGCCTGGTTGATCGCCGCGAGCCCGAGGGAGCCGAGCGCGCGCACCACGATGTCGCTGGTCAGCTTGGTCGCCTTGGGGATTTCCACGGCGCGGTGGATCACGGGATTGTCGGTCGGCTGGCCCAGTCGGCCCAGCGTCAGGGCTGTGACCGTGCCGCACAGCGTCAGCAGCCAGCCGGGGGCGAGAACGTACAGGGCCAGGCTGGACGCCACCCCCACGACCGACGCGGCGACGGCGACGACCGCGCGCCACCGCACCCGACGGTCGCGCTGCCGCGAGAGCTTCAGATAGTCGTCGATGTCGTCGTTCGCGGCGGCCGACTGCCGGAACGGCTCCCCCTCGGCGTCGACCAGCCACCGCAGCGAACCGCCGACGAAGCGGGCGGCGCCGCGCGGGGCCTGGAGCGCGAGGCGGAAGGTGTACCAGGGCGAGCGCACCGCGTGGTACGCGGTGACGTGCCAGGCGTACGTAACGACACCGAGGCCGGCGGCCCGGAACTCGGAGCGGGAGGTGGCCCATGCGGGGATGACCGACCGGCGCTTGGCGCCCCGTACCCGATCGAGCAGCCCGCGGCCGGACGGCCCGCCGGGGCGGTCGACCGTGAGCGTCGCGGCAGGGTCGGCCGACTCGGTCGGGGTCTTGGCATTGGCCTTGTCGTGAGGGGAATCGCCGGAGTCGGCAGCCAACTCCTTCTCGAAGCGCGCGAAGAGTTCGCGCTCCTGATCGTCGTTATCTCCGTGCTTCACTGGCACTTCCTTCCTGAGAGGGATGGAGAGAGCTGAGGCCCGGCCCTACCCGCCAAAGCAGCGGCCGGGCCTCAGTTCGTGAGTTCGTGGTGGGTTCTTCGCCTCAGCCGGCGGGGCGTGCCGGTTCAAGTCCGGCTCTGGGCGGCGCGGAGGGAGGGACAGGGCGACGTTCGGCCCTCAGCGCGTCGCGCAGCTGCCGCGAACGGCCCTGGCTACAGCCGACGGCCTTGCGGATCGGCTCGGCGTCCAGCCGTTCGTACGGCCAATCCGCTGTCTTCTCGCGGGCTTTGGCGATCGCTTCGTCCCACGTCAGGCGCGGGCGGTACTTCTCCGGCTTGGCCCGACCGTCGGCCTCGGAGTCGGCCGGGGGTTCCTTCTCCGCGTCGGTCGGGAGGTATCCCTCCGGCGCGAGTTCGCCCAGCTTGAGGAGGACGAGAGCGCGGCGCGGCGCCGTACGTCGCCAGTTACGGCCGTAGCTCTCGCGCAACTCGGCCCGGACCATGAGTCGTTGCCGCTCCAGCGCCAGTGCCTCGCGATAGTCGGTCGTCTCCCACAGCACCATCCGGCGCCAGAGCATGAGGGTGGTGAGGGGTGCGAAGAGCCAGCGCGAGCGGCGGATACGTTCCATCCGGGCGCCGGTGGCGACCCCGATGCGTACGGCGTAGACGTGCGCGGCGATCTCGCTCAGCACGACCCACAGCAGCGGCATGGCGCCGTGGGCGACCTTCGCCGAGACCGACGTTCCCGCCGCGATGTTCAGCCAACAGGTGACGAGGGTGAGCGCCCACGGTACGAAGCGCACCCACACCAGCGGCATGCCGAGCCTGATCAGCAGCAGATTGGCTGCTGTGAAGACCGGGATGGCGATGTCGATACCGACCGGCAGCATCCACGCCTCGGTGAATCCCCAGTCGCTCGCGGCGGAGGAGACGGAGTCGAAAGAGGCGACGAGACCGAGACTGCCCACGCCGGCACCGGCGGGCAGTACGGCACCGAGGAATGCCTTCTCCGCCGTGCTCAGCGGGGGAGGCGCCGTGCTCGCGCTGGGGATGGTCGAGACGGCGCTCACGCGGCTTTTCCCTCGGCGTCCGGCGCGGCGTCCGAGCGCGTCATCGGCACGACGTTGTTGCTGTTGCTGCTGATGCTGAGCAGCAACGCGTACGCGGCGTTCAGCCGGCCGATCGCGTCGGTCCGGCCCTCTTCGATCAGCTCAGCCAGTACGTCACGGGCCGCCGCCTCCCGAATCCGGCGCTCCTGGGCGCTCTCGCCGCGCTCGCCGAGGAACAGGGCGCGGAAGTCCTCGGGATCCGACGCGTGGGGATCCGGCTCGTACATACGCATACGCACGGGGTCTCTCCTGGGGCTGATGGGGCTGGACGGGTCTGGGGGCGAGTCGGCGCGTGGCGGGCATCGTGTGACCCGTCGACCGCCACGGGCGACTCGTAGCGAAGCAACTGCGAGCAACTCCTAAAGAGGTCTTCTCCTCAACTCCTCTTTAGGAGTTACTGACTATGACTCAGCTCTCCCCAAGTCGTCAAGACCTCTTTAGGAGTCGTATGCTGGCGCCGTCGAACGACAGGACGGTGACCACGCATGGCCAAGGCATACGAGCGGATCGCGGACGAGCTACGGGAGTCCATCCGCGCAGGTGAGCTGAAGCCCGGCGACCGCCTGCCCTCGGAGACGAAGCTCGCGGAGCGGTACCGGCGCAGCGTTCCGACGATCCGGGACGCGCTCCGGCTGCTCCAGGACGAGGGGCTGGTCGAGAAGCAGCACGGCCGCGGCAACTTCGTCCGCCGGGCCCGTACGAGGGTGCTGCGCACCAACGACCGGCACCAGTGGGAGAAGGACCGGGCGCGCGAGCCGGAAGCCAAGCGGCTGGAGACGGGCTCCACCGAGCATGACACCGGCCTCGGCGTCAACGATCTCGTCTTCCACGCGTCGTACCGCGAGACCGAGGCGGACAAGGAGGTCGCCGAGGCGCTCGGCGTCCCTGAGGGAAGCGCCCTGGTGGAGCGCACCTACCGGACGCGGTACGCGGCCGAGACCGCGCCGTTCGCGCTGGTCACCTCATATCTCGTCCGCGCGCTGGTCGAGTCGAACCCTGACCTCCTGGACGCGGCCAACGAGCCCTGGCCCGGCGGTACGCAGAGCCAACTGCTTTCGGTCGGGATCGAACTGGACCGTATAGAGGAACGCGTCACTGCCCGGCCGCCGACTCCGGAAGAGGCCGAGGAGCTTGAGCTACCGCCCGGCACCTCGGTCCTCCTGCTCCGGAAAACCTCGTTCGACCTCAACGACCGCGTCGTCGAGATGTCCGACGTCACCCTCCCCGGTGACCGCACCGAAATGCTCTTCGTCACTCCCCTGGAAAGGTGGTGAGTGCCGTGAGCAGTCGGCGCATCATCGTCATCACTGCTGTCCACGCGCCCTCCGCCCACTTCCTGCCGGACGCGTACAAGTCGCTCTGCGCGCAGGAGTTGCCGGAGGGGTGGGAGTGGCACTGGCTGATCCAGGAGGACGGCCGGAGCGACGAGGTCGCGCCGCACGTGCCCGATGATCCGCGCGTCACCTTCCATCAGGGTCGCCCGGGCGGCCCGGGGACCGCCCGTACGCTCGCGCTCGCGCACGCGGACGGCGAGTACGTGAAGGTCCTGGACGCCGACGACCAGTTGCCGGTAGGCGCGCTGGCCCGCGACCTGGCCGCGCTCGAAGCCGACCGCACGATCGGCTGGGCGACGTCGCGCGTACTGGACCTGCTGCCGGACGGCTCCACGGCCGGCTTCCCGGGCGACCCCGACGCTGGCCCCCTCGCGCGCGGCGCCGTGCTGGCGTACTGGTCGGCCAACGACTACCGCGCCCCGGTCCACCCGGCGACGCTCTTCGCCCGTCGGGAGCTGGTGCTCGCGCTCGGCGGATGGATGGCGCTGCCGGCCTCCGAGGACACCGGGCTCCTGCTCGCGCTGGACGCGGTCAGCAGAGGCTGGTTCACCCCCGAGGTCGGGCTCCTCTACCGCAAGTGGCCCGGCCAGGCGACCGGCCAGGCCGCGCACGTGGACCCGGCGGAGCGGGAGGCGCGGATGGCGGTGGTGGAGGCGCGGGCGCGGGCGTTGCCGGGGCTGGGGTGGGGCTTCCCGGCAGACCCCGGCCTTGTCTCCTGAGTGTCCCGAGTTCTCAGGAGCGTTCTGAGTGCCCTGAGCGGGATCAGAGTGTGAGTAGCGGGTCAGAGTGTGAGTACGGGCCGGGTGGAGAGGTCCTCGCAGAGGTCTTCACCGTCCGGGCCGTACATGAACTCGGCCAGGGCAGGGTTGCGGTTGGCGGTGGCCAGGGGCAGCCACGCCAGCACGTGGCCGTATCCCCCGCACACGGACTCGCCGCCGTCGCCGCCGTGGACCGAGGTGCTGTCGCTGGTCAGCTCCGTGCGGTAGGTGTCGTACGCGATCCGCAGCCCGAAGCCGCTCAGCTGCTGATGCGGGCCGGTGTCGTCCCCGTAGGGGATGCGGTCGAGGGGACAGTCATTGCCCCACCGGAACAGAGTGTTCGCGCCGGCGCCGCAGGCGTGCTCCCACTCATCGGAACTCGGCATCCGTAGGCCACGTGCCGCGAGGACGGCCGGCATGTCGGCGGGCGGTTCGGTCAGGTTCTCGTCCTCCACGGCCATGAGCACGGTGGCCAGCACGGCACTTCGGCGCGGGCTGAGTACCTCGGCGAGGTGGGCCCGCAGTTCAGAGCCGTAGCCGAAGCCCTGTTCCAGGCTCTCCGCGTAGTCGGCACTTTGCTCGGGCGTCGGATGCCAGGCGTCAAGGTCGAACCCGAGGGTCACCGGGCCGCCGGGTATCAGGGCGAACTCCTGCCCGTCCCGCTCGATCCGCACACGGTGCAGCGGAGCGCCGAGGTGATCAACGGTCTCGACGACGGTCACACGGCCATCCACCCGGGAGGCTGTTTCCTGGGCGACGCGGCGCGCGGCGGACAGCTCGAAGAGCCGCCACTGGTCGAGACTGAGATCGGCGAGAGACATACGCCGAAGTGTCGCACTCGGGTCTGACATCGCAACGGCATTGAGGCATTGACCGGTTACGGGCTGACCGGCACCTCGTAGACGATCTCGCAGGTGGCGGCCGGGATGACGATGTCCGCCGTCTCGACCGGCCGCGCCTCGTCGCTGTAGTACGTTCGCCGGATCCGGGTCACGAGCGCGCCGCGCTGTACGCCGAGCAGCGTCGCTTCCTCGGCGTCGGCCTCTCCGGGCTGGGGCTGTTCCACGACGTGGCCGACCGTGATGCCGATCTCGGCCATACGGTCGACGACTCCCGCGCCGGCGAGCGGTCCGCCCTCGGGCAGCACGATCAGCGTGCCCGACGTGAGGGCGTACGGCTCCCAACTGGTCGACACCTGAACCGGCTTGCCGTCGACCAGGAACTCGTAAGCCGTACGGACGCAGAGGTCCCCCTCCGTGATGCCGAGCCGCGCCGCGATACCGGCCGGGGCCGGGACCTTCGCGTCCGTACGGCTCTCCCACGTACCGCGTTTGCCGAGTGACGCCATGTCTGCGGAGAACGGCGAGCCGCCGCGCTGCTCGCGGTACTGCGAGCGGACCATGCGCAGCCGCTCGCGCGGTTCGGCCACGTACGTACCGGATCCTGTACGCCCCTCAAGCACGCCCAGCGAGATGAGCAGCTCCTGCGCGCGGCGGATGACGTTCTCTCCCACCTCGCATTCCTGTGCGAGCTGGGCACGGGACGGGAGCCGGTCGCCCGGCGTCCACTCCTGATCGGCGATGCGCTGCCGCAGCACGTCGGCGATCCGGAGGTAGGGCGGTTGCTCTCGCATATGGAAAATCTAGTCCACTAGCTCTAATCTAGTTAACTAGCTTTACGTAAAGTGATCCCGTGGCGACGGAGGTCGTGTGCCCTCACCTCGAATTCGTGCTGACCGGATGGCCGCACGTCTCTCCGGCGCCGGACTCGGGCTCGCCGTACGCGTGCTGGACCACTCCGGCCACCTGTGCGTGGAGACGGAGGTACCGGAATCGGTTCTGGCCAGGGCCGATTCCTGGAAGGAGCTTTTATCGGTACTGGAGACGGCCGACTGGTTCGGGCTTGTCGTCACCAGCGCCGGGGGCCGCATCGCATGGGCCGCAGTCAGCAAAAATGCCCCCGCGACAGCCAGCGGCGTCCGGGGGCACAGCCATCAGCTATAGGGAGCTGATCAGCGTGTTCGACTTTATCCGGCGTGCTGCCGCGTGGACTGGATGGCAGCTCGTTGCACCTTCGACGCGTCGGCGACGGCGACCGTCCGCGTACCGGGCCGCGCCGCCCCCGGTACCGTCCGCGGCTCGGACGCCGCGGTATCCGAAGCATGCGGAGCCGCTTCGAGGAGAGGACAACCTCCTCATCCGCCCGTACGTACTGACCAGCGAGGAACGAGCACATCTGTGGCGCACGCCGCGCCGCCGCGCGCTCCTGGTCCGCCCGCACTTCGATGTCGCGGAGGTTCTGTGATGTCCATCCGCCACCGACAAGTGCCCTCCATCGCTGCGGCGGTGCCGTACTACTCGCTCCCCTGCCGCATCGGCACGCACGAGTGCGGAGAGGCGGAGCCCAAGATTCCGCCGGCTGACGTGCCGATCGTCTACGAGGCGTGCGTCTGTGCCTGCCATCTGCGGGCTGTCGCCGTCTCCGGCGGTACGGGCGGAGACGGCGATTCCAGCGAGGCAGAAGGAAAGGAGCGGACGCATGGGTAACCGCTACCAACACATCGCGGACGACCTCCGCCGACTGATCGCGGCGGGTACGTGGCCGGTCGGCGAGCGGTTGCCGGCCGAGCAGGAACTCGCCGCGCGCTACCGGGTCAGTACCCCAACTCTGCGCAATGCCCTGGAAGTTCTCCAGAGCGAGGGACTGGTGGAGAAGCGCCACGGCGCCGGCAACTTCGTCCGCCGTCCCGGGCAGCGCCTCACGTACGCCAGTGAGCGCCCGGCCAACGCGGCTGTCAGCGTCGGTCTCAGCGTCAGCCACGACCGGAACATGGTGAAGGCCGACGGCCGGTTGGCGCTGCTTTTGGCCGTACGGGTGGGCAGCCCGCTCATGGAGTACGTATTCATCGGCCACCAGGGTGCCTCCCCGCGCAGCCTGGCCCGGGTGTACGTGCCGTACGCCGTGGCGCGGCTCGGTGCGGTCGAGAGGAACGGGACTTCGCCGTGGGGCGACGACGTACGAGATCTGCTGACGGCGGTCGGGGTACGGGCGGCGGCCACGACCGAGCGCGTCACGGCCCGGTTCCCCACGGGCGACGAGGCACAGCTGTTGCACATCACCCGACGGTCGCCGGTGCTCGCGGTGGAACGGTTCTCTACCGACTCTGGCGGGCGCGTGGTGGAGGGGGCGCTCCTCGTGCTGCCGGGTGATCGCAGCGAGATTCTGCACACGGGCCGTTCTGCGGCCGACGAGTTGGAGGCGACGGGATGACCGGCCATCAGGACGACAGCGCTCCGGCGCCGACGCAGTTACGCGTCAACTCCCTTCGGCTGCTGCCGTGGTCCAGCCCCGAGGGCAACCCCTGCTTCCTGAGCACCGACGGTCGCGGCAGCATGATGTCCCGGCTCGCCGACGACGTGGAGGAAGCACAGACCGGCGTGGCGGCGGAGGTGCTGGACGACGCCACAGCCATCCTTGCCGGCCGAAAAGCGAACGCGAGTGACCTCCGCCTCGCACTGACGCGGGTGACGGAGGCGCTCGGGGACGTGCTCCGGGTGGCGGAGAGCCGAGCGGCGCGGTTGTCGGTGTCGGACGATGACGACGACCAGGATGGCGGTCCTGAGCTACCTGCGGAGACGGCGGTATGACCGCCGCGGCTCAGACACCACCGGAGAGCCGTCGCCCCAGCACCCATTGCGGATGTTGTACCGGACACCGGGTCATCTGGTGCCCGGACTGCTTCGGCTTCGAGGGCTGTGTGACCTGCCTCGGCACGTACCGAGTCGCCTGCCCGCTCTGCGCCGGCGGAACGCTGGACCCCATCCGCTGGTGACAGCGTCGCCCTGCTGACTGCGGGTCGGCCCCCTCTACATGGGGGCGCCGGCCCGCAGTGCGTGGGGCGTACGTCAGGAGAGTGTCTCCGCGTGGATCCGGGAGAAGATCAGATCGCTCTCGCCATCGAGGGGCCCCCGCCACCGCACGGGTACGACGGCCTTGTTCCGGATCGCCGCCGGGTAGCTCTCGGGCGCGTAGTCATTGGCGAGCCGGTAGACGTGGAAACCGTGATCCCGCATCGTCCGCAGCAACTCCTCGGCGGAGTCGCCGAGCAGCGCCATCCGGTCGGGGGTCACCTCGACCGTGATCTCGGCGTCCGGCCGCAGCTTGTCGAGCAGGGGCACCATCCCCCGTACGACCGGCCCCTCGGCCCCCTCGACGTCGATCTTGATCACCCGGGCGCTCGTGATCTCCTCGACCGTGAGCAGCTCGGGCAGCGGCAACGCCTCGATCTCGAACGACGACTCGGCCGGCCCGTCGTACGGGACGATGCTGTTCGCGCCCATGTTCGCCGAGCTGGCCAGCACGAACGTCAAGGTCTTCCGGCTGTCGGAGACGGCGCCATTGACCGCTCGGACGTTGTCGCAGCCGTTGAGTTGCGTGTGTTGCAGCAGCCTCTGATGGAATGCGGGCGAAGCTTCGATCGCCACGACCCGGCCCTCGGCCCCGACCAGCCCGGCCGCCAGCACGCTGTAGTACCCGATGTTCGCGCCGACGTCGACGAACGTGTCCCCGGGCCGCAGCCGCCCCTGAAGCCACCGCGTCATGTGCGGTTCCCACACCCCGAACATGTACAGGTACCGCTGGATCAGATCCTCTGTGTCGACGGCGAATCGGGCGTCGAACCGGGACCGGGTAACCCGCCGCCGTGGGCGTTCACGGAGCCGCGGGTTCAAGTACCGCCCGGCCAAGGCGGCCTTGCCGAGGGCCCCGGGGGCGTCTCGTACGTAGCCCCTCCCGAGGGTGATCAATAGATCTGAGCTGCGACTGAGCATCCAACTGGCCTCTCCGCCGGGTCCGCGTAAACCGTAGCCCGGCCGAGAGGCGCTCGCGATGCTCACTTCAGGGTTGCGTGGCTATGCGGGCGCCGGTGTAAGGGCACCCGTCCAAGGCCCGGCTGCCGCGCGTTTCATAGCGTGGATGCGCCGTCCATTCAAGGCTGCCGGGTGGCAGAAATACCGGATAGCCGCAGGTCAGATCCATTGAATGGAAGTCGTTCGCTGGCAAGTCTGGTGCCAGGCCAACGCCGGGTGGCGCCGCCCGGTGGAGCCAAGACAGAACCGCTCTCGGCGAGCTTGCGTGGCTAACTACCGCACTCGCCAAAGTGTCCCCGTCTTGCTCCAGCTACCCCGTTCTGAGGGGGCGGAGCACCCTTCCGCGTTCGGTCTGCCGTACGCCCGAGTCCCTTGAAGGACGAAGCCCGATGAGCTCGACCGGTCCCCAGGACCACACCCAGATGCTTCTGTTGCTCGTACTCGTGTTGGTCTTCGGATTCCTCATGGTGGTCTTCGTTGGCCTGCTGTATGTGGCGCACCAACACCCGAGCCTTTCCACGCCGCTCGTCGTTGCCATGACCGGCGTCGCTCTTGTGGTCGGCATCCTTGCGTTCGTCATCGCCCTCCGGTAGCGCTTCACCGTGCTCTGAGGCTGACGACCCGAGCCAACGAGGCGGGCCGTGAAGTTCCTGCTTCAGCATTACCGCTGTCCCCCAGCGGCCGCGCTTCTAAGATTCTGAGAGATCTAGATGACTTCGGCTGCTGGGGGACAGGTTGGGTACCGGCGAGCAGCTCGTGACCATCGCTGCCGTGTTGTTGGGCGCGATGACGACGCATCTCACCAACTATGTGATGGAGCGGAGCCGGCATCAGCGCGAGCTGCTGACCCGGTGGGACGACCGGAAGTTGGATGCCTACGGGGGATACGTCGACCGGGTGCGGGCTGGGATCTTTCTGGCTGTGCAGTTGTACGAGCATGTGGAAGGGATCCGGCGGAGCGAGCGGCCCGAGGTCGAGATGCGGGGGGAGCTTGCGGAGGCCGAGAGGCAGCGGGGGCGGTCGTTTGAGCAGATCATGCTGCTCGGTGGCGACGAGGTGGTGGAGGCGGCTCACGAGCTGCATGCCGCGGTTCGCGCGATCGACTGGCAGGCCACCGGGAGAACTGAGGGCACTTTGGACGAGTGGCGGGAGCGGAACCGGGTCGTCTTCCGAGAGATCAACGAGTTCCATGAGGCGGCTCGCGTGGATCTCGGAGTTCAGGGCAAGGTCACTGGGGAAAACCATCCCGAGCGGGATCTCCTGCTGCCGGCCGCCCGGCGGGATGGTGAAGGAGCGGCGGACTGAAGAGAGGGTTGGCAGGCTGAGGCTCGCATCGCGCCTGCCTGGCTCCCCGCTGCCTCCACGCCCCGGTCACGCCCCCTGGCTGTACCGGGTGGGATTTGCTTCTCTGCCCTCCAACGCAAAGTTGTCTTGACCAACGAATTCTTCGACCTTGCCAAGGAATTATCAGCCGAACCAGCTAGATGATCGCCCACTCAGAGATTTCGGAGTCGAATACCCAACTCGACTGGCATCAACAGCATCAGGTATTGGGGGAAACAGGATGGACTGGCAGTGCGCGAAATGCGGAATCCCTCTCACGCTCGTCGACGAGGAGTCGATATCCGACGCCACCCGCCGCCACTCAAGCGAAGCTGTCCACGCATGGACCGGCGCTCGGCGGGCACTTCCCAACGGCACTGAGCAACGGTGGCTCACCCCTTCCGAGCGCGCCGACCGGTCCGAGCGCGCCCGGATCGCCCTCCTCAGACCCGGTTACAGATCCAAATTGCCTGACCTCGACACCTCGGAGCAGAGTCGGATGAAACGGGGCCTTCCCGCCGATCAAGGCCGAGGGGAGACTGTGAAGAAAGTCAATGGAGGAGCTGTATGGGGCTTTGCGGCTCTTGTCGTCGGTTTCGCCATGGTCATCGGCGTGGCCATCGACTCTGACGAGGAGCCCGGCTCTAGCCCCTCTGGACTGCCCACTGCCGTGTACTCAGAGTCTGATGTCAGCTCTGCTGAGTCGTACGCCCCTTCGTCTCCCGAGTCCGAAGAAAGTCCGCCGACACCGGCTATACCGTTCGACTCTCCCGCCACCGCGTACGCCCCTGAGCCCGGCAAGGGCTTAAAGACCACGAGAGGCTGGCATCGTGACGCGCGCGACAACGACGGCTACTACGACGGAAACTACGGTAACGACGGCGAGTGGCACCGTAAGCACGGTAATGCTGACGAGTATTACGACGGTAACTATGACAACGACGACGATTACCATCGTAAATACGGCAGGAACTGACTGCGCACCTCCCCCCCTGCAAGGGGAGGTGACACGACGGCACCGGTTAAACCGGGGTGCCGCACCGCTCAACGGCGGACCTCCCGCGCCGCATCTTGCGCACCGGGTGGAAACTTCATCGCAGCCTCCTCGACGTCCTAGGGGTGCTGGAGGAGTGGTGAGCGGGCCTCCTGCTGCCGGCCGCTCGGCGTGAGGGGGAGGGAGCGGCGGGCTGAGGCCCGTACCGCTGTACCGCACCTCCTGTCCCCTTGGTGTCCCCCACGGGGGCCCCGAGTCGCCCGTGATGTGGTGTTCGTAGTGGTCAGCGGCTTACGGGAATCGGGCGCTGGATCCTCTTGAAAACCGTCGTGGCAGCGATGTCACCGTGGGTTCAAATCCCACACCCACCGCAGCAGGTCAGAAGGGGTGTCTCCGGGGTGGAGGCGCCCCTTTGGCGTTTCTTGTGCCGCAGGTCTCTGCCTGCCTGAGAGGGCGCGGTCGGCAGGGCGGCGGCTGTGTCAGGGTTGTCGGGTGGGGAGTGGGGGGTGTTCTGTGGGGTGGAGGAGGAGAGCCGGTGCGGATCGGTGACGTGGCCGCGGGAGCGGGAGTCAGTACTCGGGTGCTTCGCTACTACGAGCAGCAGCGGTTGCTCGTCTCGACGCGGACGCCGGCCGGGCACCGGCAGTACGACGAGAGTGCCGTGGAGCGGGTGCGGCTCATTCAGCTGTTCTATGGCGCGGGGCTCTCCAGCAAGGCCATCCGTGAGGTGCTGCCCTCGGTGGACGCGGGCGAGGTGGCTCCGGGGGTGGTGGAGTTGCTGACGGCCGAGCGTCGGCGGGTGGAGCAGCGGATCTCCGATCTGCATGGGGTGCGCGACCGCCTGGACGAAGTGATCGACGCCGCGGTCAACCCCCACCACGACTGCGCCGCCACGTCAGCGCCCTGACGCGGATGCCCGCACTCGCGGGCATGACTTGCACTTGACACCGGTGTCAAGTCCTAGCGTCTGGAGTCATCGGCAGGGTGCTGACGCCGCGAGGCGTCGGCGCCCGTGGGACGTGGTCCAGGAGATGACAATGAGTGAAGCGTTCGGGTTCCGTGAGTTCGGCGGTCCGCAGGTCCAGGTGTTCTTCGACCGGCCGGATCCGGTTCCGAATCCGGCGGAAGTGCTGGTGCGGGTCACCGTCGCCAGCGTCAACCCCCTTGATTTCAAGCTGCGTTCCGGCATCGCCCCGCAGTTCTACGGCGAACAGCCGTTCCCGCACGTGCTGGGGGCGGAGGCCACCGGTGTCGTGCTGGCGGTGGGAGCTGAGGTCGAGGGAATCGCCGTGGGCGACACCGTGTTCGGCTGCACGCTCACCGGGGCCGGCACCTTCGCGCGGACCACGGTCCTGGACGGGGCCAACACCGCGCGCAAGCCCGAGGGGCTCCGCGACGACTGGGCGGCCACCATCCCCGTGGCGGTCACGTCCGCCCTCAACGCGGTGGACCAGCTCGGCCTGCCCGGCGGGGCGACCGTCCTGGTCAACGGGGTCGGAGGAGGCGTCGGGCTGGTGACCGCGCAGGTCGCCCGCGACCGCGGCCTGAACGTCATCGGTACGGGCGGCACCGCCAAGCGGACGCTCGCCGAGGCGGTCGGCGTGACGTTCGTCGACTACACCGACGGCGATGCCGTCCGGCAGGTGCGCGACCTCGCGCCTGACGGTGTCGACGGTGTGGTGGACCTCGTCGGCGGCGCGTCCCTGCGCGCCGTGGCGCCGCTGGCGCGCGAGGTCGGGAAGGTGGTGTCCGTCACCGACCCGACGGTGTCCGAACTCGGTGGCGAGATGGTGCGCCGCCGGGTGGACCGGTCCGACCTGGAGCGCGCCGCCGCGCTCATGGTCCAGGGGCGTCTCGACCCGTATGTCGTCAAGACCTACCCCTTCTCCCAGGCAGCCGAAGCCCTGGCCCTCGTGGAGCACGGCCACGCCCTCGGCAAGGTCGTCATCGACATGGCGTGACCTGAGAGGGGGAGGGGGTGGGGGAGGGGGGTTTCGCTCGGGCCCGCGTCCGGATGATGGACGGGGATTCTGTTGCACCTGTCTTGTATCTAAGCTGTGCACATGCCATCCGCGCCCGCCCCCGCCCCCGTCGTGCCCGTGAAACCGCCACCCGCCGCCGAGCGGGTCTACAGCCACATCAAGGAAGCGGTGCTCGACCGCCGCTACGAGGGCGGCACCCTGCTCACCGAGGGGGAGTTGGCGGACGCGGTCGGGGTGTCCCGTACTCCTGTGCGCGAGGCGCTGCTCAAGCTGGAGGTCGAGGGGCTGATCAAGCTCTACCCGAAGAAGGGCGCCCTCGTGCTGGCCGTCTCCGCGCAGGAGATCGCGGATGTCGTCGAGACGCGGCTGCTGGTGGAGGAGTTCGCCGTACGGAAGGCCGTGCCCGCGTCCGCCGCGCTGATCGCCCGGCTGGAGGAGCGGCTGGAGGAGCAGCGCCGGCGGGCCGAGGACGGGGATCTCGCGGCGGTGGCCGTGAGCGACCGGAGCTTCCACGCCGAGATCGTGCGCAACGCCGGTAACCAGATCCTGCTGAAGCTGTACGACCAGCTCAGGGACCGGCAGTTGCGGATGGGGGTCGCCGTGCTGGAGGCGCACCCGGACCGTATCGCCAAGAACGTCACCGAGCACGCCGAGATGCTCGAAGCCATCAGGGCGGGCGACGCCGACCGCGCCGCCGCCTGCGTGCGGAGCCATGTCGGCCGGGTCAAGGTGCTGGTCAGGGGGGAAGCCCGGTGAGCAGTGCCGTCTCCGTCACCCTGCCCGGCGATCCGCCCGGTGGCCGCCGCGCCGCCTGGGTCTGGGGCATCGGCGTCGCCGTCTACTTCGTCGCCGTCATCTTCCGTACGAGCCTGGGGGTGGCCGGTCTCGACGCCGCCGACCGGTTCCAGGTAAACGCCTCGGCCCTGTCGACCTTCTCCATCCTCCAACTGCTCGTGTACGCGGGCATGCAGATACCCGTCGGCCTCATGGTCGACCGGCTCGGCACCAAGAAGGTGCTCACGCTGGGCGTGGTCCTCTTCACCGTCGGACAGCTGGGCTTCGCCTTCTCCCCCTCGTACGGCACGGCCCTCGCCTCCCGCGCGCTGCTCGGCTGCGGCGACGCGATGACGTTCATCAGCGTGCTGCGGCTCGGCACCCGCTGGTTCCCGGCCCGCCGCGGGCCGATGATCGCTCAGATCGCCGCCCTCTTCGGCATGGCCGGCAACCTCGTCTCCACCATCTTCATCTCCCGCACCCTGCACGGCCTCGGCTGGACGACCACCTTCGCCGGCAGCGCGCTCGCCGGGGTGGCCGTGCTCGTCCTGATGCTCCTCTTCCTCAAGGACCACCCGGAGGGCCACGAGCCGCCGCCCGCCGAACACGCGGGCGCCGCCTACGTACGGAGGCAGATCAGCGCGTCCTGGCGCGAGCCCGGCACCCGGCTCGGGATGTGGGTGCACTTCACCACCCAGTTCCCCGCGATGTTCTTCCTGCTGCTGTGGGGGATGCCGTTCCTCGTGGAGGCGCAGGGCCTGTCGCGCGCCGTCGCGGGTGAGCTGCTCACCCTGATCGTGCTCTCCAACATGGTCGTCGGCCTGGTGTACGGGCAGGTCATCGCCCGGCACCACGCGGCCAGGACCCCGCTCGCGCTGGGGACCGTCGCTGCGACCGCGCTGCTCTGGGCGGCCACGCTGCTGAACTCCGGCGCGCACGCCCCGATGTGGCTGCTGATCGCGCTCTGCGCGGTCCTCGGGGCGTGCGGTCCCGCGTCGATGATCGGTTTCGACTTCGCCCGGCCGGCGAACCCGCCGGAGCGTCAGGGAACGGCCTCCGGAATCGTCAACATGGGCGGTTTCGTCGCCTCGATGACGACGCTGCTCGCGGTCGGCGTGATCCTGGACGCGACCGGCGACAACTACCGGATCGCCTTCTCGTCCGTCTTCGTCCTCGAAGCGATCGGGGTCGTACAGATCCTGCGGCTGCGCGACCGCACGGCCCGCCGGGAGCGGGAGCGGCTGGTGGCGAGCCGGGTGGAGGCCGTGCACGTACCCGTGTGAGGCCGTGCACGTACCCGTGTGAGGCCGGGTGCGTGCGTGCGGCCGGGGGGGGCCTCGGTTCCCGGGGCGCGGTGCGTGATGCGTGATGCGCAGGTTCAGCACGCCCGCGCGCAGCGCCTACGCGCCTACGGCGTCACCGCGAACTCGCGCAGGATCGCCGCCGCCAGCTCCTCGTCACCGTCGATCTTGATCTGGTCGGCGACCGCCGCCGGCCGGACCCGCCCGCACGCCAGCCGGAAGTACGTGTCCCAGTCCGTCGCCAGCGTCACCACGGGACCGAGCGACGGTGAACCGTCGATCGAGCCGCGCCCGTCCGCGTTCACCCTGACCGTACGGAGGAACTCCAGAGGGCCCGTCACATCGATCACGACCGCCGAATTCGGCGGCGCCCCCGCGTCCTTGGCCACCACCTTCGGCAGCGCGGCCAGCAGCACGTCCCGGGCGACCAGGGCGCCGGGGGAGTCGATGTTGCCGGGCTTGCTGAGCGTCGTCCGCAGATCCTGCTCGTGCACCCAGAGGTCGAACGCCCGCGCCCGCATGGCGGATTCCAGGGTCTGCTGGGTGCGCAGCGGCGCCGGGACCATGGTCTCGGGCGAGCGGGTCTCGTTCCTCATCTGCCGGTTGCGGCGGATGATCGTGTACTCCAGCTCCGAGACGATCTCCGGCGCGGTGTGGTGGCGCCGGACGTCGACCTGCATCTCCATGTAGCGGGTGAACTCGCTCTGCACATGGTAGAGATCGCGTGGCAGCGAGTGAATGGGCCGTGGATCCCCGAGCATCTCGCACTCCATGCCGATGACATGCGAGACGATGTCCCGTACGGACCAGCCGGGGCACGGCGTGCGCCGGTTCCACTCGCCTTCGACGAGTGGCTGCACCAGCTCGACTATGGCCTCGATGGAATGGGTCCAGGCATCGGCGTAGTTCTGAAGGCTGGGATGGACGGTCACGGGACCCCTCGGCGGTTCTGCGGTACGCGGGCTGGCTTGCTAGGCGGGCGGGCTACGGCTGTACGGCTGCGGGCTGCGTAGGAGGCTCGGCAGCTAAGTTACGCTGCCCGATGGCACCCCGGCAGTGCTTTCGTGTGACGATCGTAGGCCCGTGTTGACGGCTCGAATGCCAGGACGGTGGTACTGTGCGCGCTTCCCTGCTCCAGATCGCAGTAGACCCGGGCGAATCGGCCGATTCCCGCAGGCGCCGTGTTGCCACGCTGGTACGGGAGCAGCGTGGCGTCGATCTCGTCGTCCTGCCGGAGCTGTGGCCCGTCGGGGCGTTCGCGTACGAATCCTTCGCCGAGGAGGCGGAACCGGCCGACGGTCCGACGTTCGCGGCGGTGTCGCGGGCGGCCCGCGACGCGGCGGTCTGGCTGCACGCCGGTTCGGTGGTCGAGCGGGCGGGGGACGGCCGGCTGTACAACACCTCGCTCGTCATCTCCCCCGCCGGTGAGCTGGTCCGTACGTACCGCAAGATCCACCGCTTCGGCTTCGACAAGGGCGAGGCGACGCTGATGGACGCGGGCGACACGCTCGTCACCGTGGACGTGCCCGCGAGCGGCTCCCGGCCGCGGACCACGCTCGGCCTCGCCACCTGCTACGACCTGCGCTTCCCCGAACTGTTCCGCGGCCTGGTCGACGCGGGCGCGCAACTGCTCGTCGTCCCCGCCGGCTGGCCCGCCCGCCGGCGCTCGCACTGGACGCTGCTGGCGCGGGCCCGCGCCGTGGAGAACCAGGCGTACGTCCTGGCCTGCGCCACCGCCGGTACGCACGCGGGCGTGGAGCAGTCGGGCCACAGCGTGGTCGTGGACCCCTGGGGCGAGGTACTCGCCGAGGCGGGGACGGGCGAGGAGGTGCTGACGGTCGAATTCGACCCCGGTACGGTCGCCACGACCCGCGAGCGGTTCCCGGTGCTGCGGGACCGGAGGCTGGGACTGGCCCCTCCGTCCGGCGCCTGACGACGGGCCGTCACGATGTGACGCCCCGCCACAGCGGCGCGCGTCGTCAGTCGTCCTCGCGTTCCTTCTCCGCCATCCGGATCACGCACACCGCCACCGCGATCAGCAGCGCGTGGTCCGCGTCCTCCCGTACGACATCCACCCCGTACGTCTCCCGCACCCGCAGCCAGCGGCGCGAGATGTGCGCCAGCAGCTCGCCGTCGTACTCGACCGCGAACTCCCGGTCGAGGATCTTCCCGCTCACATCCAGCTCGCTGCCGTCGGCGAGGCTCACGCGGTAGTGGTTGCGCAGCAGCGAGAGGCGCTTCTTGCGGATGGTCGCGAGCGTCTCGTCGTCCCGCTCGATGGTCATCGTGTCCCGCAGGCTGATCAGCTTCTTGCGGAGCGTGATCAGCACCCGACCCGAGGGGTCCTTCAGCTCCAGGGTGTCCCGCAGGCGCAGCGCCTTGCCGTCGACGAGGAAGGCCTGCCGGCCCTGCTCGTCCTCGATCCAGTAGTCGTCGCCGATCGCGAAGATCTTGTCGCGCACGAGATATTTCATGCCGAACGCCTACCCCGGAGAAGCGGTCCGACGACCGTACGGGGGCGGGTGCACGCGTACGGGTGGTGCGGTCTCTCCCGGAGAGGCCCCCGGAGAGGCCCCGGGGAGCCCCCGGAGAGGCACCTCCCGCAGGTGCGCCGGCGGCGGAGTGGCACCCTTGATTCATGAACGATGCGACTCCCGCCCCCGCCCGTCGCGCCCGCGTGCGCGCCCCCGAACTGATCGGCAAGGGCGGCTGGCTCAATACGGGTGACACCGCCTATACCCTCGCGGACCTGCGGGGACGCATCGTGATTCTCGATTTCTGGACGTTCTGCTGCATCAACTGTCTGCACGTGCTGGACGAGCTGCGCGAGCTGGAGGAGAAGCACCGGGACACGGTGGTGATCATCGGCGTCCACTCGCCGAAGTTCGTGCACGAGGCCGAGCACCGGGCGGTCGTGGACGCCGTGGAGCGCTACCAGGTGCACCACCCCGTGCTGGACGATCCCGAGCTGGCGACCTGGAAGCAGTACGCCGTACGGGCCTGGCCCACGCTCGTCGTGATCGACCCCGAGGGGTACGTCGTCGCCCAGCACGCGGGCGAGGGGCACGCGCACGCCATCGAGAGGCTCGTGACGGAGCTGGAGGCGGAGCACGCGGGCAAGGGGACCCTGCGGCGCGGGGACGGGCCGTACGTGGAGCCGGAGGCCGTGGCGAGCGATCTGCGCTTCCCGGGGAAGGTGCTGGTGCTGCCGGACGGGAACTTCCTCGTCTCGGACTCCACCCGCCATCAGCTGGTCGAGCTGGCGCCGGACGGCGAGCGGGTCGTACGGCGGATCGGCGGCGGTGAGCGCGGCTTCGGCGCCGACGCGTTCAGCGAGCCGCAGGGGCTCGCCCTGCTGCCCGACGGCAAGGTGATCGTCGCGGACACCGTGAACCACGCGCTGCGGACGTACGACCCGGTCAGCGGCGCGATCGAGACCGTCGCAGGGACCGGCAGGCAGTGGTGGCAGGGGTCGCCGGTCTCGGGGCCCGCGCCGGAGGTGGACCTCTCCTCGCCGTGGGACGTCGCCTGGTGGGCGGACCGGGTGTGGATCGCCATGGCCGGGGTCCACCAGCTGTGGACGTACGACCCGGCCGCCGGAACCGTGGAGGTCGCGGCCGGTACGACCAACGAGGGGCTGGTCGACGGGGCCGCCGCCGAGGCGTGGTTCGCCCAGCCGTCCGGGCTCGCGCCGAGCGCGGACGGGGACCGGCTGTGGGTGGCCGACTCGGAGAACAGCGCGCTGCGTTACGTGGAGCGCGAGGGCGACGGGTTCGTCGTGCGCACCGCCGTCGGCACCGGCCTCTTCGACTTCGGCCACCGGGACGGCGCGGCGGAGCAGGCCCTGTTCCAGCACCCGCTGGGCGTCACCGCGCTGCCGGACGGCTCGGTCGCCGTCTCCGACACGTACAACCACGCGCTGCGCCGCTTCGACCCGGCGACCGGCGAGGTGACCACGCTCGCGACCGATCTGCGGGAGCCGAGCGACGCCGTGCTCGTCGGCGAGGACATCGTGGTGGTCGAGTCCGCGCGCCACCGGCTGACCCGGCTGCGGCTGCCGGACGAGGCGGTGCGCGTCGAGTCCGTCGCCCACCGCACCCGGCGGGCCGCGACCGAGGTGGCCCCCGGCGCGCTCCGGCTGGACATCGTCTTCTCCGCGCCGACCGGCCAGAAGCTCGACACCCGCTACGGCCCGTCGACCCGGCTGCTCGTCTCCGCCACCCCGCCCGAGCTGCTGGCGGACGGCGCGGGGGCCGGTACGGATCTGAGCCGGGAACTGGTGCTGGCGGGCCCGGACAGCGGTGTCACGGAGGGCGTGCTGCACGTCTCCGCGATGGCGGCCTCCTGCGACGACGACCCGCTGAACGAGTACCCGGCCTGCCATGTGCACCAACAGGACTGGGGCGTCCCCGTACACGTGACGGAGGCGGGGACGTCCCGGCTGGGGCTCGTCCTGGCCGGTCTCGACGCGGGTCCCGACGCCGGTCCCGACGCCGAAGGGGCCTGAGGCAGGGGCCCGAGGCAGGGGCCCGAGGATCGGAAGCCCGCGGATCAGAAGCCCGTACGGTCGTCCCGCTCCACCACCGTCGGGGCGACCGGGGAGATGATCCGCCGGCGGCGGGCGATGCTGACGAAGGTGGCGATGCCGATGATGCCGACCGCCATCATGATCACGCCGACCAGATCGAGGTTGACGCTGTCGACCTCCCAGTCGGTCGCGAACGTGAGGATCGCGCCCACCGCGATGAGGAGTATGCAGCCGCCTATGCCCATGGATCCCGCCTCCTGAAGAAGAGTGGTGGCCGTACCGGGCCGTTGCATCGGGTACCCCGGTGCGCAACACCCATGCGGGCGACGGGATTTCGGCGGTCGGCGGCGCCCGGCGGGCGGTCAGCTCTCCAGGAACGCCGCCAGCGCGTTCGCCAGCAGATACGGGTCGTCCGCCCCGCACAGCTCGCGCGCGCTGTGCATCGACAGGATCGCCACCCCGATGTCGACGGTCTGAATGCCGTGCCGCGCCGCCGTGATCGGGCCGATCGTCGTGCCGCACGGCATCGAGTTGTTGGAGACGAACGTCTGCCACGGCACGCCCGCCCGCTCGCACGCCGCCGCGAACACGGCCCGGCCGCTGCCGTCCGTCGCGTACCGCATGTTGACGTTGACCTTGAGGATCGGGCCGCCGTTGGCGCGCGGGTGGTGCGTGGGGTCGTGGCGGTCGACGTAGTTCGGGTGCACGGCGTGGCCGGTGTCCGACGAGAGACAGATCGTTCCCGCGAAGGCCCGCGCGCGGTCCTCGAACGTACCGCCGCGCGAGAGCACCGAGCGCTCCAGCACCGTACCGAGCAGCGGTCCGTCCGCGCCGGTGTCCGACTGCGAGCCGTTCTCCTCGTGGTCGAAGGCGGCGAGCACCGGGATGTACGGGAGGGAGCCGCCCTCGGCGGCCGTGACGACGGCGGCCAGCGCCGCCGTACCCGCGTGCACCGACAGCAGGTTGTCCATCCGGGGCCCGGCCACCAGCTCGCGGTCGCGGCCGAGGTACGCGGGCGGCTCGATGGCGTGCGCCATCAGGTCCCAGCCGGTGACCTCCGCCGCGTCGACGCCCGACTCCTCCGCCACGAAGCGGATCAGATCGCCCTCCTCGGGCTCCCCGAGCCCCCAGATCGGCTGCATGTGGCGCTGCCGGTCCAGCTTGAGCCCGTCCGTGTTCACCGAGCGGTCGAGGTGCACGGCGAGCTGGGGGACGCGCAGCAGCGGGCGGTCGATGTCGACCAGCCGGTGCGAGCCGTCGCGCAGGGAGATCCGGCCCGCGAGGCCCAGATCGCGGTCGAGCCAGGTGTTGAGGAGCGTCCCGCCGTAGATCTCGACGGCGATCTGGCGCCAGCCGTACGAACCGGTGTCCGGACGCGGTTTCACTCGCAGATTGGGTGAGTCCGTGTGCGCGCCGATGATCCGGAAGGGGGTGTGCGGTGCGGCGCCCTCCGGCACGAACCAGGCGATGAGCGCCCCGCCGCGCAGCACGAACCGTCCGCCCGTGGACCCGTCCCAGGCGTCCGTCTCCCGCACCTGACGGAAGCCCGCCTTCTCCAGGCGCTCGGCGGCGTTGGCCACGGCGTGGTACGGCGACGGACTGGCCGCGAGGAAGGACATGAGGTCGTCGGTGTGGCCGCGGTCGAAGCGGGCGGAAGTGCTCATGGGGTTCACCCTAACGACGGGTTCCGGCACCGGGCCGCGCACCGGTTGTAACGGCAGGTGCCAAGGGCGGACAAGCTCCGCACATGGGTGGATCAGGCCCGGCCCGAGGGCGGAGGAGCGGGACAGACAGCGGGACAGACTGCGGCACCGGCGCCGGAGGCGGAGAGACGGGGAGGCGGAGAGACGGACACGCCGGGCAGCGAAACGGGCACGGGCGCGGGCACCGGCACCGGCACGCGCACCGACGGAGAGGCGGACACAGATGTGGGCACTTCTCGTGAGAAGTGCCCACACCCGGCGCCCGGGATCGTGCCGTATCCCTGCTGGGCCGTAGCCCTGCTAGAAGGCCGCCTCGTCCAGCTCCATCAGCGAGTTGTCGACCGACTCGGCGAGCAGCCGCTCCGTCGCGACCCCCGGCAGCACGTTCGCCGCGAAGAACTTCGCCGCCGCGATCTTGCCCTGGTAGAACGCCACGTCCTTCGCCGCGGCCGTCTCCAGCTTCTCCGCGGCCACGGCGGCCCCGCGCAGCAGCAGATAGCCGACGATCACGTCGCCGGAGGCCATCAGCAGCCGCGTCGTGTTGAGCCCGACCTTGTAGATGTTCTTGACGTCCTCACCGGTGGCGGTCAGGTCGGTCAGCATCCGGGCGACGATCGCCTCCAGGTCGCCGGCCGCCCTGGCGAGCGCCTCCCGGGCGGGAGCCAGCTCCGAGCCGCCGGTGCCGACCGCGAGGAACGTCTTGATCTCCTCGGAGACCGTGTTCAGCGCCTGGCCCTGGTCGCGGACGACCTTGCGGAAGAAGAAGTCCTGGCCCTGGATCGCCGTGGTGCCCTCGTAGAGGGTGTCGATCTTGGCGTCCCGGATGTACTGCTCGACCGGGTACTCCTGGAGGTAGCCGGAGCCGCCGAACGTCTGGAGCGACTGGGCGAGCTGCTCGTACGACCGCTCGGAGCCGTAGCCCTTGACGATCGGCAGCAGCAGGTCGTTCAGCCCGTGCAGCGCCTTGGCGTTCTCGCCCTCGGCCTCCTTGACGGCGATCTCGTCCTGGACCGACGCGGTGTACATGACGAGCGCGCGCATGCCCTCCGCGTACGCCTTCTGCGTCATCAGCGAGCGGCGCACATCGGGGTGGTGCGTGATGGTGACCTTGGGCGCGGCCTTGTCCGTGAACTGCGCCAGGTCGGGGCCCTGGACGCGCTCCTTGGCGTACTCCAGCGCGTTCAGATAGCCGGTGGAGAGGGTGGCGATGGCCTTCGTGCCGACCATCATCCGGGCGAACTCGATGATCCGGAACATCTGGCGGATGCCCTCGTGCTTGTCACCGATCAGCCAGCCCTTGGCGGGGTGGCGGTCGCCGAAGGTCATCTCGCACGTGTTGGACGCCTTGAGGCCCATCTTGTGCTCGACGTTCGTGGCGTAGACGCCGTTGCGCGCGCCCAGTTCGCCGGTCTCCCAGTCGAACTCGTACTTCGGTACGAGGAAGAGCGACAGGCCCTTCGTGCCGGGACCGGCGCCCTCGGGGCGGGCGAGGACGTAGTGAAGGATGTTCTCCGACATGTCGTGCTCACCGGAGGTGATGAAGCGCTTCACGCCCTCGATGTGCCAGGTGCCGTCCGCCTGCTCGACCGCCTTCGTGCGGCCCGCGCCGACGTCCGAGCCCGCGTCGGGCTCGGTGAGGACCATCGTGGAGCCCCACTGTTTCTCGACGGCGATCGCGGCGGCCTTCTTCTGCGCCTCGTTGCCCTCCTCGAAGAGGATGCCGGCGAAGGCCGGGCCCGACGCGTACATCCATACGGCGGGGTTCGCGCCGAGGAGCAGCTCCGCGTAGGCCCAGATCAGGGAGCGGGGCGACGGGGTGCCGCCGATCTCCTCCGGCAGGCCGAGCCGCCAGTACTCGGAGTCCATGTAGGACTGGTAGCTCTTCTTGAAGGCCGCGGGCACGGGAGCGGTGTTGGTCTCCGGGTCGAAGACCGGAGGGTTGCGGTCCGCCTCCACGAACGACTCGGCGAGGTCGTTCTCCGCGAGGCGGACGACCTCGCCGAGGATGCTCTTGGCGGTCTCCACGTCCATGTCCGCGAAGGGACCCGTTCCGTACAGCTTGTCGCGCCCGAGGACCTCGAAGAGGTTGAACTCGATGTCGCGGAGATTCGACTTGTAGTGCCCCATGGCGACGACTCCGTATGGTCCGTGGTCCGTAAGGATCGGGAAGGCGGTTTCCTCATACCTACCGGCGAGTACCAGCGGGTAGCTACGATGATGCTACCCATGGGTAATAAGATGCAACCCCGGACCCCGTTCATGTGACGAGGTGAACGACGGGACGGGCGCGGCCCGCGGGGTCGGCATTCCTCAGTACTCTTGCGCTCATGTACGGCTACGACCAGAGTCCTGGCGCCCAGCAGCAGTACGCCCAGCAGCCGCATCAGTCACACCAGGCGCACCAGTCCCATCAGGTGCCGGGACAGATGGGCGGCGCCGCCGCGGGTGGCTACGCCGAGCAGCCGCTGTATCCGGAACCGTCCCCTCCGTCGCTGGGTGATGCCGTACGCGCGTTCACCACGGGGTCGCTCCAGGCCGAGGACTTCCAGCAGATCTTCGCGACGTCGAAGGTCTACTGCCCGCGCGGTGACAACCCGGGCTTCCTGGCGCTGCACAACACCCAGCAGCCGGTGATCCCCATGTTCTCCACGCTCAAGGAGCTGCGGCGGTACGCGGGCAAGGAGTCGAAGTACTTCGTGATCACGGGCGCGGAGGTGATCGATCTGCTGCCCACGGGGTACGGCTTCGTGCTCGACATGGAGGGGGACCATCGGATGGTGTTCGACGCGAAGGCGGTCGAGCAGATGGTGGACTTCGCGATGCGCCGTATGTACGGCTGACGGCCGACCTGCGCACGGCTGACGACTGACCCTGCCTGCTGACCTGCCTGTTTCCACGTTTTACGCGCGTGCGCCCCCGGGGCCCGTACCTGTCGTATCGGTACGGGCCCCGGTCGTGTGTGGTGCCTGCTCGCCCGGCCGGAATACGCGACACCTTGCGGGATGTTCACCATTCAACTAAATTGATGGTTGAAACTTCCGAGGAGGCTCTCCATGCCCGCAGTGACTGTCGAAAACCCGCTGACCCTGCCCCGGGTGGCGGCTCCGGCCGACGCCGTGGCCCGCCCCGTACTCACCGTCACGACCGCGCCCAGCGGGTTCGAGGGCGAGGGCTTCCCGGTACGCCGCGCGTTCGCGGGGATACGGTACGAACACCTCGACCCGTTCATCATGATGGACCAGATGGGTGAGGTGGACTACGCGCCGGGCGAGCCGAAGGGCACCCCCTGGCACCCGCACCGCGGCTTCGAGACCGTCACGTACCTGATCGACGGCAGCTTCATCCACCAGGACAGCAACGGTGGCGGCGGGACCATCCAGAACGGTGACACGCAGTGGATGACGGCGGGCTCCGGCCTGCTGCACATCGAGGCGCCGCCGGAGGCCCTGGTCATGTCCGGCGGGCTGTTCCACGGCCTCCAGCTGTGGGTGAACCTCCCGGCGTCCGACAAGATGATGGACCCCCGCTACCAGGACATCCGCGGCGGCCAGGTGCAGCTGCTGACCTCCCCCGACGGCGGCGCGCTGCTGCGCGTGATCGCGGGCGAGCTCGACGGCCACGAGGGCCCCGGCATCACGCACACCCCCATCACGATGATCCACGCCACCCTGCGTCCGGGCGCCGAGGTCACGCTGCCGTGGCGCGAGGACTTCAACGGCCTCGCCTACGTCCTGGCCGGCCGCGGCACGGCGGGCACCGACCGCCGCCCGGTACACACCGGCCAGACGGCCGTGTTCGGCGCGGGAGGCACGCTGACCGTACGGGCCGACGAGAACCAGGACTCGAACACGCCCGACCTGGAGGTCGTCCTGCTCGGCGGCCGCCCGATACGCGAGCCGATGGCGCACTACGGGCCGTTCGTGATGAACAGTCACGCCGAACTCAAGCAGGCGTTCGACGACTTCCAGGCGGGCCGCCTCGGCACGGTCCCGGCCACGTCCTAGCCCCCGGGCCGTGCTCGTCAGGGGCCTGCTTGTCAGGGGGCCCTGCTCGTCAGGGGTACTGCTTGACGACCACGCTGGAGACGACCTTGTCGTGCAGGCACTGGCGATTGGGCTGGTCCCAGCAGCACCACAGGACGTTGAGCGTGCTGAGGAACGGTACGACGGCCATGGGGAACGTCACCACAGCGGCGGGCGGCCGTGCTCGGGGGAGGAGTGCAGGCGCCTTCGACGCCACTTCCTGCGGATATAACTTGCGGGATATAGCTCACGTGACGCATAATTGCCTTCTGTGACATGGGAAATCATCCTGTGCGAGGAAGTCCACGACTGGTACCTGGACCTCGCCCGTAAGGACCCCGTATCGGCGCACCTCGCGGGAGAGGCGATCGATCTGCTTTCGGAAGTGGGGCCCATGCTCGGGCGTCCACTGGTTGACCGGGTCAGTCGGTCCAGACATCACCACATGAAGGAGTTACGCCCGGGGTCCACCGGAAATTCGGAGATCCGCATACTGTTCGCGTTCGATCCACGCCGGCAGGCCCTGATCATGGTCGCCGGTGACAAGAGTGGCTCCTGGAACGCCTGGTACGACCGCAATATCCCCGTCGCGGACGATCGCTTTGACCGGCACCTTGATGAGCTGGACCGCTGACAATATCGGTGAACGACGCGTGAGCGGCTTGGAGAGGACTGATCATGCACAACTGGAAGGACACCAGGGCTGAAGCGGCCGCCATCCATGAGGAGAACGGCACCCGGATCAGCGACGAGCGCAGAAGAGAGATCCGAGCGGAGATGGAGGGCCGGATCCGTGCCTACCGGCTCGCCGAGATCCGTGAGGAACAGTCGCTGACGCAGACCGAGGTGGCGACGGCCATGGGGACCACCCAGTCGAACGTCTCGCGTTTCGAGCGGGGCGAGCTGGGGCGGTCGGAGCTGGCGACCATCGCCGCGTACGTCGAAGCCCTCGGCGGCACGCTACGGCTGGTCGCCGACTTCGGTGACCGGCAACTGCGCGTCGGCTGATCCCGGACACCGCCGGCCCCGTCGCGTCACCCGGGCGGCGCCCTTCGGCGGGACAGCGGCGGGCGGCCGTGCTCGGGTGGAGGAGTGCAGACGCCGTCGACGCCCTCCCTCCTGCCCGAGAGTGCCCGGCGCCTCGGCGCGTGGTGCGGGGTGCTGCTGCTGGTCTCCGGGGTCGGCGCGGTGGCGATCTGGCTGTGTGTCACCTTCAAGACGGCCGTCACGCCCGTCCTGCTGGCCGTCCTCGGCACCGCGCTGCTGCGGCCGCTGCACCGGCGGCTCGTCGGGATCGCCCGGCTGAACAAGTCGCTGGCCGCCGGGCTGACCTGCGTCGCCGTCGTGGCCGTGGTCGGCGGCGCCGGGTACATCGTCGTCAACGCCCTCATCGACAGCGGCGACCAGATCGTCTCCTCGCTGCGGCAGGCGGCGCAGGACCTGTCGAAGCACTTCGGCGCGGCCGGCGCCTCGCTCGACGATCTCGCGAAGAACGCCAAGAACCTGATCGGGAAGTTCGGCGCCACCGCCGCCTCCGGGGTGCTCACCGGCATCAGCGTCGTCGGCGAACTGATCGCCACCGCCGTGCTCGCGCTGCTGCTGATGTTCTTCTTCCTCCGCGACTCCGAACGCGTGGCGGGCTCGCTCAGATCCCTCGCGCCCGCCTCGACCGGCGAGACCGTCGTGGCGATGGCGCGGCGCGCCTTCGGGGCCGTCGAGGGGTTCATGCGCGGGACGACGGTCATCGCGCTGATCGACGCGATCTGCATCACCGTGGGCCTGCTGATCCTGCGGGTGCCCGGCGCCGTGGGACTGGGCGCGCTGGTCTTCGTCGGCGCGTACATCCCGTACCTCGGCGCCTTCATCTCCGGCGCCGTGGCCGTGCTGGTCGCCCTCGCCGACCGGGGCTGGGTCATCGGCCTCTGGGCCCTCGGGGTGGTGCTCGCCGTGCAGGTGCTGGAGGGGCATGTGCTCCAGCCCATGATCCAGAGCCGTACGGTCCAGATGCACCCGGCCGTGGTGATGCTGGCGATCACGGCGGGCGCGAGCGTCGCCGGGATCCTGGGCATGCTGCTCGCCGTACCCCTGACGGCGGCGGCCTTCGGCGTGCTCTCCGAGCTGCGGGAGCGGTACGGCAGGACCGAGGGGCCGGGGAAGCTGGGGACGAGAGAGCGGGGTACGGGCGGGGAGGACCGCCCGTAGGCAGGCTCCGGAGCGCTGGGGCGCTGGGCCTTCGACGGGCGGCAATCGGCGGGCGGCTCATTCGTCCGGCTGTTTTTCCGGCGGGCGCCTGAAGATACGTTCAAACAGCACGCCGTCGTCCAGCACGCGCAGCTCCGTCGCGATCATCTCCTGCCGCAGCTCTCCCAGTTGGGCGATCGTCGCTTCGTACTGTCGCCGCAACGCGACTCGCTCCCGGATGTTCTGGAGTAGCCGCAGGGCGTCATCGTGGTTTGCCCTCCGCGCCTTGTCATCCCGGACGACGCGCCGCCGACGCGGGCTCATGAACCACTCTCGTACCCGAGTCACAGTCCACCCCGGCTGCTGCGCCTGTTGCGGTCGGTGAGCTTGGCCCGCATGGGTTTTTCGGGGTCGTAGTCCGGGCAGACCGGCTTGCCGCACTCGCACGGGGGCCAGGTGAGGGCGGAGCTGGGGGCAAGGTCCGCGCCTTCGCTTCCGGGTCCCTTGCCGACCACGAAAACGCCGTTCCCGCCGAACGCGTCGGAGAGGCGGGACAGCAACTCCCGTGCCTCGCTCCTGTCTTCACTGTCCATCGGTCAACCTCGCCTTGAGTGCTGCCTCAACCCGCAGGAGAAGGGGACGGTCGGGGGTCGCGAACTGATCCTGATCCGGCCACCAGTCGGGGGTCAGCCGGTGGAAGCCCCCGGCGCCGACCAGCGTGTGCAGTTCGTGGGTGTCGCTGAGGGGGAGGGGTTTCCGCCGCTTGGCAGGAACGCTGTTTCCGGGCACCATCACTCCTATCCGTAGTGGAGCCACTACCCAGGGCGACCAGAGTGGCCTACGGTTGAGCGGCCTTCAACGTTCCAGAGATGGAGAGCACGTTGGTAAACCTCAAGGAGTTGAACCCCGAGGCAGGCCCGCGAGCGGCCTTCGGCGCGCGCCTGCGCGGCTCTCGCGAAGCGCATAACTGGAAACAGGACGATCTCGCCGAGCTGATCGGCTACTCGGGCAGGCACATTTCAGCAATCGAAACCGGCCGTAAGCCGCCGACCCTCCGCTTTTCGCGCAGCGTTGATACCGCCCTCGGGCTGACGGGGACCGCTGAGTCGTTCGAACGGACATGGGGCGAGATCCGCAACGGCAGTCTGCTGGAGGGCTTTCCGGAGTACCTGGGGCAGGAGGCGCGCGCGGCGGAGATCCGCCTGTTCGAAGTAGCGGCGATTCCCGGACTGCTCCAGACCCCGGAGTACGCGAGAGCCATGGAAGAGGGCAATGTGAAGCGGGGCACGCTCATCCCCGAACAGGCCGCTGAGCGGGTTGAGTCCCTGGTGGAACGGCAAGCTGCGCTGGTGCGGCGCATTCCGCCCATGGTGATCGTGGTCCTGGACGAGAGCTGCATCCGGCGCCGGATCGGAGGGGACGGGGTCATGGAGCGCCAGTTGGCGCATCTGATCGAGTTCGCCGAGCAGCCGGACACGGTGCTCCAGTTGGCTCCCTTCGCCATAGGCGAGCGCTGTCCGTTCAACCGGCTGGTGAATCTGCTGACCCTGCCCGACCGTTCCGTCATGTCCTACGTCGAGTCCCAGACCAACGGGCATCTCGACAGGGAGATCACTTCCGTACTGCCGCTGGTGAGGGCCTACCATCAACTACAGGCCGAAGCGCTCTCCCAGGCGGCATCAGTGGCCGTGATCAACGAGGTACGAAAGGGCACCCCGAGATGACCGACGTTCCCTCCTCCCTCTGGCTCAAGTCCTCCTACAGCGGCAACGGCGGCTCCTGCGTCGAGTGGGCCCCCACGCGCGCGACCGCCACCGGCATAGTCCCCGTCCGGGACTCGAAGGTCCCGCGCGGCCCGATGCTGACCGTCCGCACCCGCGCGTTCGCGTCCTTCGTGACGGGTATCAAGTCCGGAGAGTTCGGCACCGTCTGACCGAAGGGCACTCCATGGCGACCGAGTCCCGCCTCTGGTTCAAGTCCTCCTACAGCAACAACGGCGGCACCTGCGTCGAGTGGGCCCCCACGCACGCGACCGCCACCGGCATAGTCCCGGTCCGCGACTCGAAGGACCCGCAGGGGCCCGTACTGCTTGCCCCGGCGGGGGCGTTCGCGTCCTTCGTCGGTGCTGTCCGGCAGGGGCGGTTCGACGCTTCCTGACCTCCGCCTCACTGCCTCACGGCCCCGTCACCCTTCCCTGGAGTGGCGGGGCTCCGTTGCGTGTCGGGCGGACGCTTAGCGGAGGCGGGTGACGCTGAACCGCAGGAGTGCGTGTGTGCGGTGCGAGTGCGTTCGGGACGGTGTCCAGTCGTCGGTCGAGGGCCGGCGCGAAGGGCCTCGAATCAGACGGTTCGGTCCAGGAATTCACGGACTTCGGGCAGGTGCTGGTGGGCTCGGAGCTTGGTCCGCAGATCGGTGAGGACACTCGTGCCTCGCCCGGAGGTGACGCCGCCCATGGCGCGTACAGCCTGGTCGGCCGTGTGCACTGCTACATCCACGTCGCGGAGCGAGAGGTGGACATCGGCTTCGCGGCTCAGGCGCAGCGCGCGCGAGCGGGGGTAGGCGTCGCCGTCGTACGTCTCGTCCCGGGGCGCGGCGACGGCCGCGTAGTGGGTCAGTGCCCGGCGGGGGTCGTGGAGATCGGAAGCGTTGTTCGCGGCCCAGCTGTGCAACTCGGCTCGGCTGACCCAGTAGACGCAGGCCGGTTCGTCGTCCGGGCGGCCGGCGTTGTCGTAGGCGGTGAATGCGGCGGCCTCGGCGCGACGGCTGGCACGCAGGTCTCCGGACTTCGCATGGGCACGGGCAGTGCGCGCGTGGATCATGGCGATCATCCGGGGGGAGCCGGTGCGTCGCGCGTTCCTGAGAGCTTCATCGGCGTAGTCCAGGGCGCCGGATGTGTCGTGGTCGCTGTAGCGGGCCATGGCCCAGAAGGCGAACAGGTTTGCAGTCACGACCGGGTCCTGGGCGCTCGCGGCGGCCCGCGCGGCCGCCATGTAGTGGCGCTCCGCCACGGCGGTGTCCCCGGAGTCGAACGCGCACCACCCGCAGATCCGCGATGCCTCGGCGGCGGTCGCGAACAGCTGGCGGGCGACGGCTTCGCTGTAGGAGCGGGTACGCAGCACCGTGGTGATCGAGCTGAGTTCGGCGCGGGCCAGTGCGTACGTCTCGGCGGACCCGATCTCGTCGTCGAGCTGGCGCAGTGCCGTGAGGCGGGCGTCGATCAGTGCCGCGCTGCGGTCGGTGACGCGCGGCCGACCGGAGGTGAGCACAGCTGTCGCAGGTGACGCCGCTGCCCAGTTGGCGAGGGTGGTGGCGGCCAGGGCGCCGCCGGTGAAGAGTGCTGCTCGTCGGTCCATGGTGTCCGGCCTTCCTAGATGGTCCAGTGCCGTGAGCGCACCGGCCGGAGTCCACGGTGCGGTCAGCAGTACCTGGTCGGCGTCCAGCGCCACGCGCAGCCAGTGCGGCCAGCCCAGCGCACGGACCTGGTCGGTCGGCACGCCGAGCATGGCGGCCATGGCCGTCTCCGTGTAGCGGTCGGGGCGTACCCCCCGCTTCCACCGGCTGACTTTCTCCGGCCTGGTGGCCATCACTCCGAAGCCGAGGGACTCGTGCCATGCCGCCACGCGCCGGAGAAAGGCGGCGCGGTCGAGGCAGCCGAGAAGGTCCAATACGCGCTGAATCAGGTCCTCTTCCGCGGAATCGGCCATATCTGTGTCCCGCCCCTCCGCATGTGTGCCCCGATCCAGTAGGGGTCAGTGTCCTGCCCATCGGGGCCGGTAGGTCAAGAGGCCGGAGCAGGGAGGCACGGGGAGGCACGGCGAGGCATCGCGAGGCAGTCGCACCGTGCTTCTGCGGCCGGTGACGGCGCGCCAGGATCTCTCTTCACCAGCCCGTTGGGCACACCCAGGAAGGGATGTCTCCGTGGATCGGTACTTGCCCCGGCGCGACCGGTTGCTGACCTCGTCCAGGCCCTTGCCGGATTTCGATGTGGTGAGAGCGAGTGGGCCCTGGCTCCACTGCACTGACGGCCGCCGGATCTTCGACGGATCGAGCGGACTCATCTGCGTGAACGTGGGCCAGGGCAGCCGTAAGGTGCTCTCCCGCATCGAGCGGCAGTTCTTCCGCTCCTCGTTCGGTGGCGCCGCCGTGGTACGACCCCACGTCCAAGTGGAGCTGATGGACCGTCTGTGCCGCGCTGTGGGGCGTCCGCGGGACTCCGTCGCGCTGGTGACGTGCGGGACCCTTGGCGTGGAGGTCGCCGTCGGGCTGGCCCGGAACATCGCGCGCGTCCGGGGCGGGAAGCAGCGCGGGGACATCCTGACGTCCAGCCTGAGTTATCACGGCAACAGCGCGCTCACCCTCGCGCTCGCCGGTAATCACGCCCGGCGGCCGAGGCCGGAAGACGCGCTCGGTCTCGGTCCGGCCTTTCCTGCGCCCTACCCCCCGGCCCACGACCACGCGGAGCGCGCGTGTGATGCCTCGTGTGCCGACGAAGTGGCGACGGCGATCGACAGCAGGGGCCCGGAGAACGTCGCCGCTGTCCTGCTGGAGCCCATCAACGGCACCACCGGCGGCGCCTACGTGCCGCCCGACGGATATCTCCGACGCGTGTCGGAGATCTGCCGGGAACGAGGGGTCCTCGTCATCCACGACGAGGTCCTGACCGGACTGTGGCGCACCGGCACCCCCCTGGCCAGCAACCACTGGGACGGCGCCGAGCCGGACCTGTGCATCCTCTCCAAGGGGCTGGGCGCGGGCTACACCAGCGTGGGCGCGGTACTGGTGTCCCCCGAGGTCGCGCCGCTGCTCCGCCACGACGACGCGGACCCCCTGCCCGCGATGGGCACCATGGCCGCCCATCCCCTTCAGGCGGCGGCCTGCCTCGGTGTCCTGGACGAGCTGGAATCCATGGATCCGGGCGCCGTACGGGCCCGGGGCGAACGGCTCGGGTCGCTCCTGCGGCCGCTGACCGGCCTGACCGCCGTACGGGACGTCCGGGGCATCGGCCACCTGTACGGCGTGGAGCTCGCGCCCGGTCTGCTCTGGCCCCTGATGAAAGAGGCCGAGAAACGAGGGGTGTTCTTCTACCCGTTCACCGGAGCCGGTGAGCCGAGAAGCGAGGGTCTGGTCGTCGCCCCTCCACTGAATTCGACGGACGAGGACATCAGCTATCTCACTGCGGTCCTCCGCGACACGGTGAGCGCCCTGCACCGAGACGGCTGAGCCGCTCCGCCGGCTGTCGGACACGCATCATCTGTGCTTCCTGGACCGCCGTGCTTGCAACGCGCACCGGCACCGCACCATCGGGCCCCTCACGGGCCATCCGATGCATCAAGGAGAACACCGTGTTCCTGCCTCACCCCGTAATTGACTCCCTGACCCCTGACCAGGTCCTCATGTGGGACGCGACGTTCTCCCCGGAGGCCAGTGCGCAGCGGCGCCCGGCCATCGAGGAGGGCATCTGGAGGCGCACCCAGGATCCGGCCAACGCCGAGCAGTCCGGGTGGACCGAGGGTTCCTCCGGCCGCCGCCGCGTCGTGCACTACCGCCTCCACTATGGCCTCGACCGGACCCAGCCGATGGAGCGCCTGGTACTGGAGGAGCTGTACTTGTACGTGTCGTGGCTGGCTCCGGCCGCCGAGATCGCCGACCACCGTCGTGATGTGGACCAGTGGCTCACCGACGGCCGGTGGAAGCCCACCGGCGACGAGAACGGCCGACGGCACGGCGACCTGTACGCCACCGTCGCCGAGTACGCCGTCCACCCGCAGGACGAGCGGGCCGGCCGTGACACCCCGGAGGGATTCACGTCCCTCGACGTGGCGATCCACTCGGAGGACTACAGCCTCACCCGGGCCGCTCGGAACCTTCCCTGGGACGTGCTGGCCGGAGGAATCCGGGTCAAGGGGCAGCGCGGTAACCCGACTTACGCCGACGATCTGTCGGGCCTGCTGGACCACCTGCCGTTCGTCGTGGAAGCCGGTTGCGGCACCAGCATCGAAGCGGGCATCCCGCCGCTGCACTGGCTGCACGAGGTCTACCGGGTCACCGACCGCACGGGTGACGACCTCACCCAGGGCTATGCCTTCACTCTCGCACCGTCCGCCGACACCCTGATCAAGGAGATGCTGACGGAAACGGACCGGAAGGTCGGCGACATGGTGTCGATGTTCCAGTCCGTGGTCCTTGCCGAGCCGACCGGCGCGCACCGGGCCCTGAAGGCCCTCTATGACGCCGGAGCGATGACCGGCCCGGTGGCCACCCACAACTTCGACCGCTTATTCGCCCGAGCCGGGCTGGCGGAGGCGTTCATGCGCCGCTACGACCAGCGCACCCCGCACATGCCGTTCCCCGACGACGCCAAGTCCGTGCTCGTGATCGGTCTGCACGCCGACCGGCGTGCGGTCCAGGACCGCGCCCGCGAGCGCGGCCTGAAAATCTTCTACCTGGACACCGAGGGTGTCACCGAGAACGGGGTCCACAAGCCCTATCTCATCGAGGGCGCCAGGGAAGGCGATGTCGTGGTCCGCTCCGAGGCCACCCCCGCGCTGCTCCGCCTGGCCGGACTCCTCAACGTGAGCGTCTGAGCGAAGGCAACCCCGCTTCGCGCCCCCTTCCGTACCGATAGCGTCGGGGGCACACCGAGCACGGTGTGCCCCCGATCCGACAAGGACGTCCTGCTATGCGTGTTTCCGTGATCGGCTGTGGTCACCTCGGTATCCCACACGCGGCGGCGATGGCCGAACTCGGCCACGAGGTCATCGGCGTGGATGTCGACCAGGCTAAGGTCGGCCGGCTCAACGCCGCCGAATGCCCCATCTACGAGACCGGGCTTCCCGAACTGCTCGCCCGCCACACCGCGAGCGGACGCCTGCGGTTCACCACCGACATCCGCGAGGCCGCCGACTTCGCCGACGTGCACTTCATCGGTGTCGGCACCCCCATCGACGCCGACGGCCGCTCCTACGACACCGGACAGGTCTACGGCGCCATTCGCCAACTCGCCCCCCACCTGACCAGGGCCTGCGCCATCATCGGGAAGTCGACCGTCACTGTCGGCACCACTGTCCAGGTCACCGCCCTCGCCCAGCGACTGGCCCCCGCCGGCACGGGTGTTGATGTCGTGTGGAACCCGGAGTTCCTTCGTGAGGGGCACGCGGTGCAGGACACCCTCCGCCCGGACCGCCTCATCGCCGGTCTGACCACCGCCGAGGCGGAGAAGGCGGTCCGCGCCGTCTACGCGCCCATCCTGGACGCCGGTGTCCCGCTGTTCGTCTGCGACCCGCAGACAGCTGAGCTCGCCAAGGGCGCGGCGAACACCTTCCTCGGCCTGAAGATCTCCTACATCAACGGCGTCGCCGACATGTGCGAGGCCGCCGGCGCCGATATCTCCAAGATCGTGGAGATCCTCGGCATCGACCCCCGCATCGGCAGCGGCGGCATGAGGCCCGGCATCGGCTACGGCGGCGGCTGCCTGCCGAAGGATGTCCGCGCCTTCACCGCCTCCGCGCGGCAGCTCGGCGCCGACCGGGCGGCCACTCTGCTGCGGGCCGCCGAGGAGATCAACGAGAACCGCACCGACGTTGCCCTGGGGCTCATCACCCGCGCCCTGGGCGACCGCCCCGTCAAGGGCGCCCGGGTCACTGTGTGGGGTGCCGCGTTCAAGCCCGGTACGAACGATGTCCGCGAGTCCCCGGCCCTCGCCCTCGCTCAGGCCCTCCAGCAGGTTGGCGGCACCGTCACCATTCACGACCCGCAGGCCGTGGCCACGGCCGTGATTCGGAACCCCGAATTCGACTACACCGACGACCTGCCCGCTTCCCTCGACGGTGCCGATCTCGTCGTCCTGGCCACGGAGTGGCCCGAGTACCAGCAGGTCAACCCCCAGGCTCTCGTGGGCCGCCCCGCGAATCCTCTGCTCATCGACTGCCGCACCACCCTGGACCCCGAGCCCTGGCGAGCGTCGGGCTGGACCGTTCACCAGCTCGGGCGGCCCGGGAAGTAGAACCTGGCCCGAGCGGTGGGCCCGTAAGACGTCAGAGGTGGGGCCCGCAAGACATCATCAAGCTCTGAAGCGTGGTGGGGGTCTCGCGCTGTGAACAGTCCTGACATTGTTCTCCGCCGTGCGGGCGGTGCCAATGCACGCGCCGCAGCCGATGTCGGGACTACTGCGCGTCGAGGTCTTCGCCGAAGGTGACGTCCGGCTCGGCGGTGAGGGCTTCGGCCACCTGGAGTGTCTGGGCCCGGTCGATGACGATCTGCTTGAGCGAGCCGAGGCCGCGGATCCGGGAGAGATCGTTGCCCCGAAGGTCCAGGCCGCGGTACTTACCGCCGTCGAATTCGGTCAGTCGCAGGTCGCGTCCGTCGATCAGTGCGGCACCGAGGTCGGCGGCGGAGAAGACGGTCTCGCGCAGAGAGCACGTGGAGAAGATCACGGGCCCGGCGGCACGGACGCGGGTGAGGGAGCTGTAGTCGAACTTGCAGTTCTCGAACAGGACGTTGTCCAGGGTGACGTCTTCGAGCATGGCGCCCATCAGCTTGCAGCCACGGAAGACGGCTCGCGAGACCTTGCTGTCGGTCCACCGCAGGGCGGTCAGGTCGCAGTCGGCAAACTCCACGGAGTCGACACGGAGCTTCTCCAGTCGGGTGCGCTGGGCCGTGAGGCCGGTGATCCGCCCGTCCACCAGGTGAGTGTCCGTCAGGTCGAGGTCCCTGAGATCGGCGTCGGCGTAGTGGAACTCCGCCAGCCGGCCACGGCCGCTCTCCAACGAGGCGACACGGGAGAGGTAGAGGCCCCGGCTCGTTCAGGGCGGGGAGAGTGACGCTCGTGCGGCGGATCGTACGGGTGTCCATCAACAGCCTCTCAACTCAGCGCGGTGACTCGATGACCTGCACTGTCGACACCCCCGGAGGGTGCCGACAGTGGGACGGTTACTTCTCTTTTTCCAGCTGCCCAGGGACGTTTGGCCAGAGACGATCCGCCCTGAAGTCTCAACACGCCTGAAGTTCCCGCGCCACTCGCTCGGCCGTCTGCCGGGCAGCCCCTGGCCGGGGGTCGTCCGGGTCTGCGTGAGGTCCGAGGATCTTCGCGGCGATGAACAGCGTCATCAGCTTGCCGTCCCGGCTCTCCAGATCGTCATGCCGCTCACCGCGGACTCGGCCGGCCAAAGCGGGGACTGCGAGGGAGGCGCCCCACAGGTTTGCCGCGTCCAGGCCGCGCGGGGCCATGCCCCAGTCCTCCCAGTCGAACACGCAGAACACGGGCGCCGTCACATTCGCCCAGTTGAAATCCGCGTGGGCCGGACGCCATTCGCCTACGGTCGTATCGATGCCGGGGAAGACGCGGTGGATCGTTCCCGTGACCAGCTCCGGGGTGAGGGTCTCGGTATCCGGTGTGGCGATCCGGTTGGTGTGCTGCGCGGCGAGGGCGTCCAGAGAGGCGTTCATCGCGGCCCACCACCACTCGGACAGCTGTGGAGCCTCCGTCACCACCGCATTGCCGACAGTTGCCCCAGGCAGCAGATCCGTCTCGTCCGCCCGCCACACCACCGGCTCGCTCTCGTCCCGCCACGCTACGCCGGCGAGCCAGGCCGGTTTCGCGATCCCGAGCAGGGCCTCGGCGGACGCGGTGCCGTCCCCTCCTTGAACCCCGATCCGGTCGAGCCCGCGCCGCTCGATCCGGACCCAGGTGCCGCGATTCGTACGCGCGCCCAGAGACCGGCGCTTGCGCACCAGCGGCTTCCGGTCCAGGCGCACTTCCAGCGATCGCTCCACACGGTTGAGTACGGCCTCCACGGGCTCCTTGCGCAGATCAACCGAACGCAGTGTCATACGCCGGAACGTACCAAGTTCCCGTCGTATTTCGAGGAATGTCCCGGTTCTGTGAACCGTGGCTCGGAGTTCGGTGCTCGGAGCTCGGATGGAGTGAAGGGGCCCTGCTGAGCTGGGGGTTCGGGGTGGGGCGGGGGGCTGGGATTTGAGCTTCGAGGGGCGAGCCCTGTTTTCAGGGATCGGTTGGTCTTTGAACCCACCCACCCTCCCTGACCCGCCCGGCGGGACGCCGGGTGACTTCCCGCGACCGGTTTGCCACTTTGGGTGAGCGCGGTCTAGCGTGCCCCCAGACATACCTGACACAACCTGACGTAAATGGCCCCCGCCTGGTGTGCAACCACCGGCGAGGGCCTGACCACATGAGATCGAAGATAGAAGGCGATCCCCATGGCTGACAGCCAGTTTAGTAGTGCCCCGCGCCCCGCGCGCGTATCCCGCCATCCCATGGCCAGTCCCGGTTACGGCAAACGCTCCGTGCCCGGCCCGGCCGAGGCGTCCGGTGGTGCCTTCGCCGCTCTTCCCGCCCGTGAGGCGTCCATCGCCGGGTTCATCGACCGGCTGCCCGAGGGCGCCGACATTTCCGTGAAGGCCCTGGCCAAGGTGCTGGACTACGGGCAGTGCGCGCTGCGGACCGCCCTCAACCACCTTCAGCGGACAGGGCACTTACGGCGGGGGCGCGAGCATCTGGTGACGGTCGGCGCGGCGCGGTGGGTCACCCGTACGTGGTTCTCGCGTACCGCCCGGGACGATTCCTGGTGGGCCTCCTTCGTCTCCGGAGAGGTGGCCGATGACGTGGCCGATGACGTGGCCGAGGACCGCCCCGAGGGTCCTGACGAGGGCTCCGGTGATGGTGCTGCCCGTACCGCGCCTCCCGCGCCTCCCGCCCCGGCCGCCCCGCCCTCCCCGGGTGCCCCGGCCGCCTCCCGTTCCCGCGCCTACGCCGTGCTCGCCGCCCTCGGGCGGCGGAACCCGGCCGTGTCCCTGTCCGCCGCCGACTGCGCGGCGCTGGAACCCCTGGCCGCCGAGTGGTTCGCGCGCGGTGCCGGTGACGAGGACGTGCTGCGCGCGCTCACGGACGGGCTGCCCGCCGCCGTACACCACCCCGCCGGGATCGTCCGGGCCCGGCTCATCGCCAAACTTCCGCCCGAGCCGGTCCAGCCGCCCGAGCCCGAGGCGGCCGCACGGCCACCCCTGCGCGTCATGGAGTGCTCCACCTGCCGGGCCCCCGGGCGGCCCGAGGCGCTGGTGGGCGGCGAATGCGGTGAGTGCCGGGGGCTGCCCGTGCCCGTACGGCGTCCAGCGCCCCTCGCGCCGGAGCAGGTCCGCGCCCGCGCCGCCCAGGCCCGTGCCGTCGCCTGCGGGCCGCCCCGCTGAGGCGGGTCCGTTCCCGTCAGGACTCCGTGTCCCCGCCCTCGTACAGCTCGAACCAGATCGACTTGCCCTCGCCCCTCGGGTCCACCCCCCACGCGTCCGCCAGCATCTCCATCAGCAGCAGCCCCCGCCCGCTCGACGCCAGCTCGCCGGGGCGCCTGCGGTGCGGCAGTTGGTCGCTGGTGTCCGCGACCTCGACGCGGAGCCTGCGTTCGCCCGGCTCGCCCCTGGCCTCCGCGACGAGGAGGGCGTCGTTGTCCGTGTGGACCAGGACGTTGGTGAGCATCTCGGAGACCATCAGCTCGGCCGAGTCGATCTGCTCCGCGTCCGTCCAGTCGTGCAGCAGCTGGCGCAGCTGCCGCCGGGCGCCCGCGATCCGTTCCGGCTCGGCCTGGGCGACGGTCAGGGCGGTGCGCCGGGCCTTCGGACGGGTGGCGGGGGCGGGGGTACGGTCGCGGGCGAGCAGGAGCAGCGCGATGTCGTCCTCGCGGCGGTCCACCAGCGGACCGGTGGTGTAGTGCGACGTGGGCCCGTGTACGGCCTGGACCAGCGCGTCCGCCAGCCTTTCCAGGGACCCGCCGCCGTGTTCCTCCATGACGGGCCGCAGCCGGGTCCAGCCGGTGGCCAGGTCGTGGCCGCCGGTCTCGATCAGCCCGTCCGTGCAGAGCATCAGCGTCTCGCCGGGCTCCAGGTCCAGCCGGGTCGTCGGATAGTCGGAGTCCGTCTCGATGCCGAGCGGCAGCCCGCCCGCCGTCTGGCGGATGACGGCCGTACCGTCGGCCGAGAGGATCACCGGGTCGGGGTGACCGGCGCGGGCGATGTCGAGCGTGCCGCGCTCCGGGTCGACCTCCAGGTAGAGGCAGGTCGCGAAGCGCGGTCCTGAGGCCGCGTACTCCTCCTCGTCGGAGAGCGGCCCGGCCGCCGGCCCGCCCTCCGTGCCCCCGAGCCTCCCGCCGCCGCCCGTGGCGCCGCCCACGGCGCCGAGATGGCCCTCCGCCCCGCCCATCACCCCGCCGTCCCGTCCCGGGTACAGCTGGAGCCCGGCGAGGAACCGGGACGCCCGCGAGAGCACCGCGTCGGGCCGGTGCCCCTCGGAGGCGTACGCCCGCAGCGCGATCCGCAGCTGGCCCATGAGGCCGGCGGCCCGTACGTCGTGCCCCTGTACGTCCCCGATGACCAGCGCGAACCTGCCGCGTCCCGGGCCCGCGCCCGGCAGCGGGATCATGTCGTACCAGTCGCCGCCGACCTGGAGCCCGCCGCCGGTCGGTACGTAGCGCGCGGCGACCATCATCCCCGGGATCTCGGGTCCGATCGTCGGCATCATCGAGCGCTGGAGCCCGAGGGACAGCTCGCGCTCGGACTCGGCGACCCCGGCGCGCGCCAGCGCCTGCGCCAGCATGCGCGCCACCGTCGTCAGGACGGACCGCTCGTCGGGGGAGAAGGCGACCCGGTGCTTGAAGGCGGCCATCCAGGTGCCCAGGGTGCGTCCCGCCACGACCAGCGGCACGAAGGCCCAGGAGTGGCGGTCGAAGCGCTGCACGTACTGCCAGGTGGTCGGATAGCGGCTCTCGTACGCCTCCGGGGTGGGCAGATAGATGGCCCGGCCGGTCCTGACCGCCTCGGCGGCCGGGTAGTCGGTGTTCAGCTGCATGTCCTCGAACGGTCCGACGTCCCCGGCGTCGTGCCCGTGGTGCCCGATGATCCGCAGCCGGTCACCGGAGACGCTGAAGACCGCGAGGCCGTCCGGCGAGAAGCCCGGCATGGACAGGGAGGCGGCGACCCGCAGCACCTCGTTGGTGGAGCGGGCCTCGGCCAGCGCCCGCCCGGCGTCGAGGAGGAACGCCTCGCGGGAGCGGCGCCAGTCGCCGGTGATCGAGGTGCCCTCGACGGCCGTACCGGGGCGCGGCTCGGACACCTCCTGGACGGTGCCGATCATCTCGAAGTCCTGCGTGCCGTCGGGCAGGGTCTTGACGGTCGGCTTGCACCGGGACCGTACGGTGCGCAGCACCCGGCCCGTGCTGTCCACGATCCGCAGCCGGGCCTCGGCGAGGGTGTCCTCGGCGACGGCGAGACCGACGATGGCGGCGATCTCGTTCCAGTCGACGGGGTGGAAGTGGGAGCGCATCGCGCTCTCGGCCATGACGGTGGGTTCGGCCGCCAGTCCGAACAGCCGTGCCGCTTCGGCGTCGAGGGTGACCGATCCGGCCGCGTTGTCCCAGTACCACAGGCCGGTCTCGATGGCGGCCAGGACTTCCTCGGTGCGCATTGCCCCACTTTATGAATATGTGCAGACCAAACGCCACCGAGGGGGCGTAAAGGGCCGGTCCCGGACAGAGCCGGAAGAGGGCCTGGAAGAGCGCCTGGGCGAGGGGCCGGGAAGGGGGCGGAGGCCGGTGCCCGCAAGGGGCCGGGGCTCCGGGCGCTAACCTTGTGTCTCCTGGCCCACCCCTCGATTGCCAAGACTGGATGAACGACGATGCATCGGTACAGGTCCCACACCTGCGGCGAACTCCGCGCCTCTGACGTCGGCACCGACGTCCGGCTGAGCGGCTGGCTGCACAATCGCCGAGACCTGGGCGGCATCCTCTTCATCGATCTGCGCGACCACTACGGTCTGGTGCAGCTCGTCGCCCGTCCCGGCACCGCCGCGAACGAGGAGCTGTCCAAGCTCACCAAGGAGACCGTCGTCCGGATCGACGGCAAGGTCTCCGCGCGCGGTTCCGAGAACGTCAACCCGGAGCTGCCGACCGGCGAGATCGAGATCGAGGTCTCCGAGGTCGAGATCCTGGGCGCGGCGGGTCCGCTGCCGTTCACGATCAACACCGAGGACGGCGTCAACGAGGAGCGGCGCCTGGAGTACCGCTTCCTCGACCTGCGCCGCGAGCGCATGCACCGCAACATCATGCTGCGTACGGCCGTCATCTCGGCCATCCGGCACAAGATGACCGCGCTCGGCTTCAACGAGATGGCCACCCCGATCCTCACCGCGACCTCCCCCGAGGGCGCCCGTGACTTCGTGGTCCCGTCCCGGCTGAACCCCGGCAAGTTCTACGCGCTGCCGCAGGCCCCGCAGCAGTTCAAGCAGCTGCTGATGATCTCGGGCTTCGACCGCTACTTCCAGATCGCGCCGTGCTTCCGCGACGAGGACGCCCGCGCCGACCGCTCGCCCGGCGAGTTCTACCAGCTCGACGTCGAGATGAGCTTCGTCGAGCAGGAGGACGTCTTCCGGCCGATCGAGAAGCTGATGACGGAGCTGTTCGAGGAGTTCGGCGGCGGCCGTCATGTCACCTCGCCGTTCCCGCGCATCCCGTTCCGTGAGTCGATGCTGAAGTACGGCAACGACAAGCCCGACCTGCGGGCCAAGCTGGAGCTGGTCGACATCTCGGACGTCTTCGCCGACTCCGGGTTCAAGGCGTTCGCGGGCAAGCACGTGCGCGCCCTGCCGGTGCCGGACACCGCCGGCCAGTCGCGCAAGTTCTTCGACGGGCTCGGTGCCTACGCCGTCGAGCAGGGCGCCAAGGGCCTGGCCTGGGTGCGGGTCGGTGACGACGGCGCGCTGAGCGGCCCGATCGCCAAGTTCCTCACGGAGGAGGACGTCAAGGTCCTCACCGAGCGCCTCTCGCTCGTCCCCGGCCACGCGATCTTCTTCGGCGCGGGCGAGTTCGACGAGGTCTCCAAGATCATGAGCGCGGTCCGGGTCGAGGCCGCCAAGCGCGCCGGGCACTTCGAGGAGGGCGTGTTCCGGTTCTGCTGGATCGTCGACTTCCCGATGTACGAGAAGGACGAGGAGACCGGGAAGATCGACTTCTCGCACAACCCGTTCTCGATGCCCCAGGGCGGTCTGGACGACCTGGAGACGAAGGACCCGCTGGACATCCTGGCGTGGCAGTACGACATCGTCTGCAACGGCATCGAGCTGTCGTCCGGCGCGATCCGTAACCACGAGCCCGAGCTGATGCTGAAGGCGTTCGAGATCGCCGGTTACGACCGCGAGACCGTCGAGCACGAGTTCGCGGGCATGCTGCGCGCCTTCCGCCTCGGCGCCCCGCCGCACGGCGGCATCGCCCCGGGCGTGGACCGCATCGTGATGCTGCTGGCGGACGAGCCGAACATCCGCGAGACGATCGCCTTCCCGCTCAACGGCAACGCGCAGGACCTGATGATGGGCGCGCCGACGGTGCTGGACGAGACGCGGCTGCGGGAGCTGAACATCGCGCTGCGCAAGCCGGTGGCGAAGACCGGCGAGAAGCCGGCCGAGAAGCCCGCCGAGAAGTAGCCGAACGGCGAGTACGACGACGGCCGAGGGGCCCGGGACCTTTACGTAAAGGTCCCGGGCCCCTCGGCCGTCGTGCGCGGCCCGGCGGAGTAAAGTGATAAATGCCCGGTATGCACGCCTGTGTCCCCTCCGGGCGGATTCCGCTGGGAGTTGGTCGTCATGGGCGCACTGCTGATCGTGCTTCTGATCGTCCTGATCGTCTTCGGGCTCGGCTTCGTGCTGCACGCCCTCTGGTGGATCGCGGTCGTGCTCTTCGTGCTCTGGCTGCTCGGCTTCCTGATCCGGCGGCCGTCCTCGGGCTCCGGATCGGGAGCCGGTAACGGACGGGGTCGCTGGTACCGCTGGTAGCCGTCCTGGCGTGCCCTACTTGCGCAGCAGCAGGGTGACGCCCGCCACCACCAGGCCGAGGGCCACCGCCGTCGCACCGTAGGCGAGGCGGTGCGCCCTGACCCACGGGAGGAAGCGGTCCACGGCGATACGGCCGGGGCCGGTGAGGGCGAGGGCCGCCGCCCCGGCCGTGAGGAGCAGCTCGTACTCGATGCCGGCCGGGGCGAAGAAGTGCCCGGTGCCCTTCACGGCGATGGCGTTCACCATCGTGCCGACCACGGCCGCGCCCGCCAGCGGGGTGAGCAGGCCGATCGCCAGGCCCAGACCGCCGAGGGTCTCGCTCAGCCCGGCCACGACGGCCAGCGCCTTGCCCGACGGGTAGCCGCTCATGGTGAAGAACGCGCCCGTGCCGTCGATCCCGCCGCCGCCGAACCAGCCGAACAGCTTCTGGCTGCCGTGCGCGGCCATGGTCAGGCCGAGTACGACACGGAGCAGCAGCAGGCCGACGTCATAGGCGTACGGCGTGGCGGCGTGGGGTGCGGCGGGGGCGCCGAGGCCGGTGAGGCCGGTGGTGCCGGGGTTGAGTGTGCTGGCGCTGGTGCGCGAGGGGGATGACATAGCGGCGTTCTCTCCTGAGGTGAGGGGGGTGAGGGACGCTGTACTTGAAAGTTACAGCAAATCCCTGTGAGACGGCCGGCCGGGCCGCTCGCCGGGCCTCTCCGGTCGTCCCCCAGGCCCCTTGGCGCGCCCCTCACCAGGCCCTTTGCCGGACGGCCGGATATTTTCCGCGTCGCGGGCAACCCGATCCGTGTCCCATCGCGTTCCACAGGCGTGGCAGATCGAACAGAATGGCGAGGACAGGACCATGGATCCGGGCGACGCCGACTTCGAGGCATTCGTCGCCGCCCGGGGAGCGCGGCTGCTGCGGGTGGCGTGGCTGCTGACGGGCGACGCGCATCTGGCCGAGGACCTGCTCCAGAGCACCCTCGCGAAGGTGTGGCCGAAGTGGTCGCGCATATCGGGGGACCGGCCCGAGGCGTACGTCCGCAAGGCGCTGGTGCATCTGCACGCCTCCTGGTGGCGGCGGCGCTGGCGCGGGGAGCTGTCGTACGCCGATGTCCCGGACAGGGCCGGGGCGGTGGACTCGTACGCGCACGTGGATCTGGAGCAGTCGCTGGCGGCGGCCGTCCAGGCGCTGCCGGTGCGACAGCGGGCCGTGGTCGTGCTGCGGTACTTCGAGGACCTGAGCGTGCAGGACACGGCGGCGGCGCTCGGCTGCTCCCCCGGCACGGTCAAGAGCCAGTCCTCCAGGGCGCTGCGCTCGCTGCGGGCCCTGCTGCCCGAGCGGGTGGACGGCGGTGACCGCTGTGGGTGAGCCGCGACCGGGCTCCGGCCCGGTGGACGGGCGGGCGGGCGATCAGGACCAGCAGGATCAGCAGGATCAGCAGGATCAGCAGAGCCAGAGCCAGGGCCAGGGCCAGCAGGAACAGCAGGAACAAGAACTGCGGGTTCTGCTGGAGCGGGCCGTCCCCCGGCTGCCCGACCCCGAGGGCCGCTTGGCGGGGGTGCGGGAACGCGTCGTACTGGCCCGGCGCAGGCGGCGTACGGCCGGGGCGGCCGCCGCCACCGTGACCGCGCTCGTCCTGGCCGGGGTGCTCCTCCCCGGGGTCCTGCGCGGCGGTTCCGGGCCGGTACCGCCCGCCGCCCCCGGCCCCTCCGTCAGCCACCACGACGACGGAGGCCGCGACGGCGGGGGCCGCGGCGCCACGCCGGAACCGTCCCGGAGCGACGGGCAGGACGAGCGCGTCCGATTCCCCCAGCTGGGCGGATTGAGCCTGCGGCTGCTCCCGGGCTGGCGGGCGCAGATGAGTCCCGAGGACGCGGTGTCCGGGCCGTACGCCCACGCCTTTCTCGCCAACCAGCCGCTCGCCGACCACTCCCCGGCCTGCGACACCAAGGAGCTGACGGAGTGCGGCCCGATCGTCTCGCTGCTGCCCAGCGGCGCTCTGGTCAGCATCGCGCCCGCCTCCGGGGATGCCCGGTCGGTCGAACTCCAGGGTCTGTCCGAGTTGTCCCTCGTGGGCTCCCCGTCCTCCTTCTGCCGGAACATCGGCGGCGTCAATGAGTACGGCGCCCTGCTGGGCGGTCCCTCGAACCGGGCGGAGTTCGCCGTCAGCCTCTGTCTCGGCGGCGACTCGCCGGTGGTCGTGGAGGACGTCCATACGATGATCGCCAGCGCAGACTTCGTGACAGGACCGGACGAACCCCCCACAAACGGCTCCACCGCCGCCACCAGCTCCGGCCCCACCCACTCCGGCCCCACCTCCAGTCCCACCCCTCCCAGGAACGCGAAATGAAAGGCCCGTCCATGTCTGTGTGCTCCGTCCGCACTGTCCGCAGAGGACCGCTGGCCGCCGTGCTGCTGACGGCCGGTCTGCTGCTCACCGGCTGCGGGGGCGTCGGGGACGACACCCGGACCGCCGACAAGGCGGGATCCGCGCCGGGCGGCACGGCCGTGAGCGACAAGGACTCCGTCAGCGCCGAGTCCCGTAGTGGCGGCGGCGGTTCGGGCGGCGCGGGCGGCTCCGGCATCCCGGGCCTTGCGGGCGCCGGGGCGCGGGCCGTCGTGCCGCAGGAGATCCCCGGCCTCGGCCGCAGGACCCGCGCCGAGATCTCCCCCGAGACCACCCAGGCCGTCGTGGTGACCGGCGCCGACCGGGACTCCAACGAGTCCTCCGTCCTGGTCTACGAGCGCGATCCGGTCAACGGCTGGGTGCCCGTCACCGCCGTCTGGCCCTCCCACAACGCCCTGCGCGGCTGGACCGACGACCATGACCAGGGCGACCTGCGCTCACCCATCGGGGTGTTCACGCTCACCGACGCGGGCGGCCGGCTGCCCGACCCGGGCACGAAGCTCCCGTACGACGAGGGCCCCGCCTTCACCGTCTCGGGCGAGGGGTTCGAGGGCGAGCCGCTGGAAGGTTCCTTCGACTACGTGGTCGCGATCAACTACAACCGGGTGCCCGGCACCAGCCCGCTCGACTGGACCCGGCCGCTCGGCATGGAGAAGGGCGGCGGCATCTGGATCCATGTGGACCACGGCGGCCCCACCCAGGCGTGCGTCTCGGTGCCGCAGGAGCGGATGGAGGAGCTGCTGCACATCCTGGATCCCGCGAAGCGCCCGGTCGTGGTGATGGGGGACGAGGAGTCGCTGTCCCACTGACCCCGGGCTCCACGCCAGGGGGCGCTGCCCCGGGCTCCACGCCAGGGGGCCACACCGCCCCCGGGCCCCACCCCAGGGGCGCCTATCGGCCATCCCCGGCGGCCCACAGCCCTTACCTGTGTGGCTGCCAGCTTGGCCGCCTAGCGACCCGTCGCATGACAGACACCCAACTCCCCAAACACAAAAAAGACTTGACGCGGCGTCGGGTCATCGTCGCAGGCAGCGCGGCCGTCGCCAAGGCGCCCCCGAAGGCCGCCGAGGAGTGCTACACCCTCACCTCGCAGACCACCGAGGGCCCGTACTGCATCGACGCCGACAAGATCCGGAAGGACATCACCGAGGACAAGGAGGGCATCCCCTTCACCCTCCGCCCTCTGTCCGCTGCCCTCTGTCCGCTGCCCTTCGCGCTCTACTCGGCCGCGTCCTCGCCGCCGAAGCGCTCCTTGTACGCCGCCAGATCCTCGTCGGTGATCTTCGCGAAGAGCACCGGCGGAACGGTGAACGGCGTACCGGCCGGGACGGCGGCCAGCGTCTTCGCCTCGTCGGCCGTGACCCACGGCGCCGTGTCCCCGGCCAGCGTGAACGCCTCGCGCATGGCGCGGGCCGAAGCGGGGATGAACGGCTCGGAGACCACCGCGTAGAGGTGGATCAGGTTCATCGCCGTACGGAGGGTCAGCGCCGCGCCCTCCTCATTCGTCTTGATCTCCAGCCACGGCGCCTTCTCCTCCAGATACGAGTTGCCCGCCGACCACAGCGCGCGCAGCGCGGCGGCGGCCTTGCGGAACTGGAGCGCCTCCATGTGACCCTCGTACTCCGCGAGCAGCTCCGCGATCTGCGCGCCGAGCCGCGTCTCGGCCTCGCCGGGCGCGCCGCCCGCCGGGACGTCGTCGCCGAAGCGCTTGCGCGAGAAGGACAGGACGCGGTTGACGAAGTTCCCGAGGGTGTCGGCGAGGTCCTTGTTGACCGTCGCCGTGAAGTGCTCCCAGGAGAAGGACGTGTCGTCCGACTCGGGCGCGTTCGCGATCAGGAAGTAGCGCCAGTAGTCGGCGGGCAGCAGCTCCAGCGCGGCGTCGGTGAAGACGCCCCGCTTCTGCGACGTGGAGAACTTGCCGCCGTAGTAGTTCAGCCAGTTGAAGGCCTTGACGTAGTCGACCTTCTTCCACGGCTCGCGGGTGCCGAGCTGGGTGGCGGGGAACATCACCGTGTGGAACGGGACGTTGTCCTTGGCCATGAACTCGGTGTAGCGGACGGTGGCGTCGGCCTCGTACCACCACGACTTCCAGTCGCGGTTCGCCGGGTCCTGGTCCGCCCACTCCTTCGTCGCGCCGATGTACTCGACCGGGGCGTCGAACCACACGTAGAAGACCTTGCCCTCGGCCGCCAGCTCCGGCCAGGTGTCGGCCGGGACCGGCACGCCCCACTCCAGGTCGCGGGTGATCGACCGGTCGTGCAGGCCCTCGGTCAGCCACTTGCGGGCGATGGAGGAGGCGAGCTGCGGCCACTCCGTGCCGTTCGCGTCGATCCACTCCTCGACCTCGCCCGCCAGCTTCGACTGGAGGAGGAAGAGGTGCTTGGTCTCGCGGACCTCCAGCTCGCTGCTGCCGCTGATCGCGGAGCGCGGCTCGATCAGGTCGGTCGGGTCCAGCACGCGCGTGCAGTTCTCGCACTGGTCGCCGCGCGCCTTGTCGTAGCCGCAGTGCGGGCAGGTGCCGACGATGTAGCGGTCCGGGAGGAAGCGGTCGTCGGCGATCGAGAAGACCTGCCGGATCGCGCGCTCCTCGATGAAGCCGTTCTCCTGGAGCTTGCGTGCGAAGTGCTGGGTGATCTCGCGGTTCTGGACGGACGAGCTGCGGCCGAAGTAGTCGAAGGACAGCTCGAAGCCGTCGTAGATCGCCTTCTGGGCGTCGTGCTGCTCGGTGCAGAAGGCATCGACCGGGACGCCGGCCTCCTTCGCGGCGAGTTCGGCCGGGGTGCCGTGCTCGTCGGTGGCGCAGATGTACAGCACCTCGTGACCGCGTTGGCGGAGGTACCTGGAGTACACGTCCGCCGGGAGCATGGACCCCACCATGTTGCCCAGATGCTTGATCCCGTTGATGTACGGAAGGGCGCTGGTGATGAGGTGTCGAGCCATTGCAGGCTGCTCCCAAGTCGCTACACGGGGTGATTATTTGGTCTACGGAACGTCAATATCGTATCCGACCGTTCCCTCATGGGGCGCCCGGATATGTGGTGCGGAGGGGAGTGGTGGGACGTGGGGGCCGGGTGGGGAAAGTGAGGAGAGCTTTCGGAAACAGCCATTGCGGTAGACATGCCCATCCCGGGAGGAGAAGGGCATCATGTACGAGGCTGGGCAGGCGATGGGGCGCGGTACGGGGACGGGGACAGGGACGGGGAGCGGCGGGAACGGTCACGGGACGGGGCACGGGACAGGGGCAGGGGACGACACCATGCGGGTACTGGTCGCCGAGGACGAAGAGGTCCTGGCAGAGCTGGTGGCCACCGGGCTGCGCAGAGCCGGATTCGCCGTCGACACCGTGTACAGCGGCGACGCCGCCCTCGCCTACCTGGGACTGCACGACTACGACGTCGTCGTCCTCGACCGCGATCTGCCCCGCGTCCACGGCGACGACGTCGCCCGCAAGCTGGTCGCCGAGTCCTCCCGTACGCGCATCCTGATGCTCACCGCGTCCGCCTCCATGGAGGAGCGCGTCGAGGGGCTCGACCTGGGCGCCGACGACTACATGGGCAAGCCCTTCGACTTCCCCGAGCTGGTCTCCCGGGTGCGCGCCCTGCGCCGGCGCAGCGCCAGGCCCGTACCGCCGCAGCTGGAGCGGCTCGGGGTGCGGCTCGACTCCGTACGGCGGGTGGCCTGGCGGGACGGCGTGGAGCTGGACCTGTCGCCCAAGGAGTTCTCCGTGCTCCAGATCCTGCTGGAGGCGGACGGCGCGCCCGTCTCGGCCGAGGAGCTGCTGGAACGGGCCTGGGACGCGCACGCCGACCCGTTCACCGGCGCCGTCCGGGTGTGCCTGAGCAAACTGCGCGCCAAGCTCGGCGACCCGGCCCTGATCCGCACGGTGCAGGGCGCCGGGTACGCGCTGTGAAGGGCACGGTGCTGCGCCTCGCCGGGCGCCGCTGCCAGGAGCGCGGGCGCCGGCTCAAGGGCGGGTTCAAGCGCGGCGGTCTGCGGGGGATGGGGATGCTGCGGCGAGGGCTGCCGGAGGCGGGCCTGCCGATGCGCGGTACGACCATCCGCACCCGCATCGCCCTCATCTACGGCGGCGTCTTCCTCGTGCTCGGCGGCGGCCTGCTCGCCATCGTCAACCTGCTCTCCAGCGCCGGTACGCAGAGCGAGGCCCAGCAGATCGCCGGGCGGGTGACCCCCGCCCAGGTGGTGCCCTCGATGCCCGCCGGCTCCGTCAGCGGACTGATCACCGAGCAGCAGGTCGAGCCGGTCACCGCCTACCAGCTCACCGACACCGTCACCGATGTCGCCTCCAACGAGCTGCTGTTCTGGTCCCTGGTGTCGCTGCTGGTCATGACGGCGTGCGCGGTCGGGGTCGGCTGGTGGACGGCCGGGCGGGTGCTGCGCCCCGTGCACGCCATGACCGCGAAGGCGCGCCGGCTCTCCGAGCGCAATCTTCACGAACGGATCGGCGCTTCCGGCCCCGACGACGAGTTGAAGGAGCTGGGCGACACGCTGGACGCGCTGCTGGCGCGGCTCCAGAAGGCGTTCGACAGCCAGCGCCGCTTCATCGCCAACGCCTCGCACGAACTGCGCACCCCGCTGGCGACCCAGCGCACCGCGATCCAGGTCGGGCTGGACGACTTCAGCTCACCGGAGGAGCTGGCCCGTACGAAACAGACGCTCCTCGACAACAACCGGCGCAGCGAGCAGCTCATCGAGGGGCTGCTGGTGCTGGCGCGCAGCGAGCGCGATGTGGAGGACCTGGAGCCGGTCGATCTCGGCGAGGCGGTGTCGGAGGAGACGGCGCGGTGCCGCAGGGACGTCTCCCTGATGATGTCCCTGTCCGTGACGAACGCAGCGGTGGTCAGGGGAAACCGGCTGCTGCTCGGGCAGTTGGTGGGAAATCTGCTGGCGAACGCGGTGCGCTACAACGTGACGGACGGTACGGGGACGGTCCATGTCGCGGTCGACGGATGCGTGGTCCGGGTGCGGAACACCGGGCCGACGGTGGCCGAGGCGGACATCCCGGTGCTGTTCGAGCCGTTCAGACGGGGCGAGGGGCGCGACCGGATGGGCCGGGGGGCCGGGCTCGGTCTCTCCATCGTCCGCTCCATCGCCGAGGCGCACGGCGGGACGGTCACGGCGGCGCCGGGCGGCGCGGGCGGCGGGCTCGCGGTGACCGTGAAACTGCCGCCGGCCCGCGTCGAGAAGTGACGGGGGCCGGCGGCAGCGGGTTCGGTATCGGTATCGGTTCAGTTTTCGGGTCCGGTACGCGGGACGTCGGTACGCGTGACCTTGTCCGTCTAGCGGGCGGGCTGCCAGGTGGCGAGCAGCTCGCGGTAGAACGAGGCGTCCGGCACGTCGCGCGGCGCGGGGCCCACGTGGCAGAAGCCGACGTTCGCGGCGGACTCGTCGGCGCCGAGCTTGCGGGCGAAGTCGAAGTCCTTGGCGTCGTGCTCACCGAAGGCGACGAACTGCCAGAACAGCGGCAGCCGCGCGGCCTCGGCGAACGCCTGCTTGGCGAGGCGTACGGCGCTGGGCGCGCCGTCCGTCTGGAAGATCACCAGCGCGGGCCCGGTGGCGCCGGACTTCTCGTGCAGCTCCACGATCTCCTCGACGGCGCGGTGGTAGTTCGTCCGCCCCATCCGGCCGAGGGAGCCGTTCAGTTCGCCGACCTTCCCCTCGTACGTGTCGAGGGCGAGTTCGCCGCTGCCGTCGATGTCGGTCGAGAAGAACACGACGGGGACGGTGCCGCTCTCGTCCAGGTGCGCGGCGAGCGCGAGGGCCCGCTCACCGAGGTGCTGGGCGCTGCCGTCCTGGTAGAAGGACCGCATGGACAGGGACCGGTCGAGGACGAGGTAGACGGTCGCCCGCTGCCCGCCGAGACCGGCCTTCTTGAGGGCGGCCCCGGCGGCCTTGTACGGCTCCACGAGCCCGGCGGCGCGGGACTTGACGCGGGCCAGGGTGAAGGCGGGGCGGGCGGCGGCGGCCTTGGGGGCGGGCGCCGTCGCGGTCGCGGGCTCGGGCGTGGGTGCGGCGGCGGCCACGGGCTCGGGGGCGGGCTCGGGGGCGGTTTCGGCCTCGGGCTCGACCTCGGGCCGGACCTCGGGGTCGGGCTTGGGCTCCGGCTCGACGTCCGCCGCGGGGAGGGGAGTTGACTCCTCCTCGGGGGCGGGGGCGGGGGCGGGCTCGGCCTTGACCTCTGCTGCCTTGACCTCGGCTTTGGGCTCCGCCTTGACCTCGGCCTTGGGCTCCTGCTCCGCCGACGCCTGAGCGGGCACCGTGGGCGCGGGGGCGGTCGTCGGCGCGGACGGCTCCTCGGTGCCGCGGGACCGCGACGCCTGCGAGGGCACGGTGCGCTCCGTCTCGGACGGACGGGCCTTGTCGAACGCCTCCGCCACCAGATCGGCCGCCGCCGGTGCCTTCACGGTCACGCGCGAACGCGCCGACGAGGAGGAATCCGAGGAATCCGCGGAAGAAGCAGCCGCGGAAGAAGAAGAGGAGGAAGCGGAGGAAGAAGAGGAGGAGACGGAAGCGGACTCGGAGGCCGGAGCCGACGCGGGGGCCGATTCCCCGGACGTCGCTTCCACCGAATCCGTACGGTCGGCCTGCGCCGGTACGGAGGCTGTCGCCGACTCGTTGCGCTCCTCCGCACGGTCGCGTCCGAACACCTTGCGCAGCAAGCTCCGAAAGCCCATGGGCGAGCCCTTCCAGATGAGTTGGGTGCGGTGTCCGCCGCCGGGGAACGCGCATCCCTGGCCAGGGCGGATACGTAAGGTTAGCGGCCCCGGCCGGTGAACTCCGGCAGGGGCGACCCACGTGTGCGGTGGACGGTACCGCGTCGTGGCCGCGCTCGCAGCCCATGTCCACGGCGGGCCCGCCGCGCTTACCCTCGGTGTATGGCTTCTGAGGCAGCTGCTGAGTTCCCGGTCGCGGGCGCGGAGTCCGCGCGGGTCGACACCTGGATCTGGTCCGTACGGCTCACCAAGACCCGCTCCCAGGCGGCCTCCGCCTGCCGTGCGGGCCATGTGCGTGTCAACGGCGACCGGGTCAAACCCGCGTACGCGCTCAAGCCGGGCGACGAGGTCCGGCTGCGCCACGCGGGCCGGGACAGGGTCGTGGTGGTCTCCCGCGCCGTACGCAAGCGGGTGGGCCCGCCGGTCGCGGTGCAGTGCTACGTGGACCACAGCCCGCCGCCCCCGCCGCGCGAACTCGCCACGCCCGTCGCCGTCCGCGACCGGGGCACGGGCCGCCCCACCAAGCGGGACCGCAGAGAGATGGACCGGCTCCAGGGCCAGTGACCCCGGGCGGCCGCTCTTCGTCGGTCCTGGGTGGTCTGTCTGTCCTCGGCTGTCTGTTCTCGGCTGTCTGTTCTCGGCTGTCAGTCCTCGGTGGTCTCTCCGCGCACCACGACCACCGGGCACTTCGCGTGCTGTGCGACGTTGGCGCTGACCGAGCCGAGCAGTACCGCCGCGACGCCGCTGTGGCCCCGGTCGCCGACCACCAGGAGCGACGCGCCCTCGGCGTTGTCGAGCAGCACCTGAGCGGCCGGACCGTCCACCACGCGGCGGTCGACCGACGCGGCGGTCTCCGGATCCAGCTGCTTGTCGAGCGTGTCGTCCAGGATCTGCCGGGCCAGCTTCTCCGCGTCGAAGTCGACCGGGATCACCTGCCCCGGCATCATCCCCGCCCAGCCGGTCGCCGGGTACTCCCAGCCGATCACGGCCGCCAGCCGGTCGCCGGTGAGCTTCGCCTGCCCCACGGCCCAGTGCAGCGCCTTGACCGAGGACTCCGAGCCGTCCACGCCGACCACGATGGTGCTGCTGCTCATCACATTCCTCCTGCTGTCCTACCGACCGTTCGCCGAGACGTTCGCGAGGAGCTGTTCGAACGGTACGACCTCGTCGATGCCGATACCGTCCCTCTCTCCCGTTTCCCGTCCCTCATGCCCCGCCTGCCCCGAGGACGCCGGTTCAGGCGTCCGCGCGGCCGTAGAGGTCCCGCCCAGCAGCCGCGCCAGCTCGCCGCCCGCGCGGTCGATGCGGGCCGGCAGCCCGCCCGCGTGCCGGTCCGCGCCCGTACCCCAGTCGTCGGTGGCCGCGAAGACGGCCGTCGGGAGGGTGAGCGCGTGCAGATACGAGAAGAGCGGGCGCAGCGCGTGCTCCACCACGAGCGAGTGGCGCGCGGTGCCGCCGGTCGCGGCGAGCAGCACGGGCGTACCGCTGAGCGCGTCCGGCTCGACCAGGTCGAAGAAGGACTTGAACAGTCCGCTGTACGAAGCCGCGAAGACCGGCGTCACCACGATCAGCCCGTCCGCCCCGGCCACCGCCGCCAGCGCGTCCCGCAGCGCGGGCGCCGGGAAGCCGGTGACCAGGTGGTTCGCGATGTCGACCGCGAGATCGCGCAGCTCCACGACGGTGATGTCCGCCTTGCGGTCCGCGGCGGCCAGCTCGCGGCCGGCCGCCTCCGTCAGCCGGTCGGCCAGCAGCCTGGTCGAGGACGGCTTGCTCAGTCCCGCGGAGACCGTGACGATCTTCAGCTGACCGGCCATGGTCAGACCTCCTTCCGTGCCGCTGCCGCTGCCGACGACGCTGCCGCCGGGTGCACCGGTCCGTCCGGCACCCCGGCGGGCCGCAGCGCCGCGAACTCCTTGCGCAGGACGGGGACGACTTCCTCGCCCAGCAGGTCGAGCTGCTCCAGCACCGTCTTCAGCGGCAGTCCCGCGTGGTCCATCAGGAACAGCTGGCGCTGGTAGTCGCCGAAGGAGTCGCGGAACGACAGCGTCTTCTCGATGACCTCCTGCGGGCTGCCCACGGTCAGCGGCGTCTGCTCGGTGAAGTCCTCCAGCGAGGGCCCGTGCCCGTACACCGGCGCGTTGTCGAAGTACGGGCGGAACTCCCGCACCGCGTCCTGCGAGTTCTTCCGCATGAACGCCTGGCCGCCGAGGCCGACGATCGCCTGCTCCGGGGTGCCGTGCCCGTAGTGCGCGTAGCGCTTGCGGTAGAGGCGGATCAGCTGCTGGAAGTGCTCCTTCGGCCAGAAGATGTTGTTGGCGAAGAAGCCGTCCCCGTAGTACGCGGCCTGCTCGGCGATCTCGGGCGACCGGATCGAGCCGTGCCAGACGAACGGCGGGGTCCCGTCCAGCGGGCGCGGTGTCGCGGTGAAGCCCTGGAGCGGCGTACGGAACTGGCCCTCCCAGTCCACGACGTCCTCGCGCCACAACCTGTGCAGCAGGGCGTACTTCTCGATGGCGAGCGGGATGCCCTTGCGGATGTCCTCGCCGAACCACGGATAGACCGGGCCGGTGTTCCCGCGCCCCATCATCAGGTCGACGCGCCCGTCCGCGAGGTGCTGGAGCATCGCGAAGTCCTCGGCGATCTTCACCGGGTCGTTGGTGGTGATGAGCGTCGTGGAGGTGGAGAGGATCAGCCGCTCGGTGGTGGCCGCGATGTGGCCGAGCATGGTGGTGGGGGAGGACGGGACGAAGGGCGGGTTGTGGTGCTCACCGGTCGCGAAGACGTCGAGCCCGACCTCCTCGGCCTTGCGCGCGATGGTCACCATCGCCTTGATCCGCTCGTGCTCGGTCGGCGTACGTCCGGTGGTCGGGTCGGTCGTGACATCGCCGACGGTGAAGATCCCGAACTGCATCGCGCTCACCACTTCTCTCGTGATCCGTCGCATTAGTTGAAGCTTCAACTTCAACTGAACTGTACAACGGCGGACCCCCGGCCGCTATTCCGCCCCCCGGGAAAAGGCGAGGCCGGCCGGGGGCTGCTGCCCCCGGCCGGCCTGTGCCGCGTGCCGTCCGGATGACCTCTGCGGTCCGCTGTCCGCTGTCCGCTGTCCGTTGTGTCAGTCGGAGTCGCGGCGTTCCTCGTCCCACTCGTTGCCGTTGTCGTCGTCCGCGCGTCCGTCGTCCGTGCGCCGGTCGTCCGTGCGGACGTCGTCCGCGCGCCGGGACCTCCTGCCGGGTGCCCACAGGCTCCGGCTGTACGGGTACGAGGCCATGTCCTGCCGGTGGTGCGCGTTGACCAGATGGATGAGCAGGACGCCCACCGCGATCAGGGCCAGGATCACGACCACGCTGACCCACCAGTTGTTCATGAGGCACCCGCCTCCTCGGCGCGTACGCCGGTGGTGCCCGGTGCCGTGAGCCTGCCGGGGAGCGGCACTGGGTCTGGTGGCGATTGCCTGAAATGTCCCCGGCGATCTCAGCGTACTCCGGGTGCGGCGGACCGGCCGCTTTTCCCGCGGGACCCAGCCCGGCCCCAGCCGGTGCACAGGTCCGCCGCAGTCGCCGTTCCTGGCCTCGCGCCATGTGACGAGGACCGCGTTCTCACGGCGGCGGAGAGCGCCTGCGCGACCTCGATGATCCAGCTGACCCTGCTGAACGCCGTGTTCGACGACGGTACGGGCATCGACGGTACGGGCATCGACGGTGCGGGTGTTGAGGACGCGGGCGTCGAGGACGCGGGAACCACGGACGTGTCCCCGCTCGGCGCCGCCTCGCGGAGCTACGTGCGGGGCCTGATGGGCGGGATGGCGGACGGCCAGGACTGGGGCGTGTCGGCGGCCGCTGCCGCGACGGGGCTGAAGAACGGCCGGCTGTCCCGCAGTGCCACGGGGGTGTGGGACATCAACAGCATCGGGCGGACGGAGGCCGACGGCCACGGCTATCTGCTGGCCGTGCTCTCCAAGGGCAACGTCAGCATGGAGTCCGGGATCGCCCTCGTGGAGGCGGCGGCCAAGGCGGCGGTTTCCGGATCGACTTCGGCGGGGGCCGGGTAGGGCGACGTCCCGGGGCTGAGTCTGCCGCCGCCGGTCGTGGCGCTTCCCGGATCCCGGCGCGGCTGTCAAGCCCCCGTGGCGCGGCACCGGACGAAGCGTTAGGTTAGGGTCACCTAAGTTGGCCCGTCGAGGGGTGTGCCGGGAGGGCGCGCCGCAGCGACGGCGTCCGTCCGGATGCGTACCAAGGCCCCTGCGGTGAAAGCTACTTGGCATGTGCCCGATCCGTATCGCCCCACATCGAGGTAGCGCCAGCCGTGTCCGTCCACTCCCCATCGCCCGCGTTCCGGGGCCCGAGCGGTCTCGGGGCCCGGCCCGGGGACACCCTTCCGTGGGACGTGCCGATCGAACGAATACGCGTCGGCGACTTGATCGTTCTCCCCTGGGGACCCTTCCACCGGGTCCCTTACGGGCTCTCCTCCGGCCGGGAGTCAGCCGTACCGCCCGTCCCCGGCCGCCCCGTCGCCGAGCGCCATCCGCTCTGAGTCTTCCTCCTCATCCTCCGGAGCCGTGTCATGACCGTGCCCCCCATCTCCCCGCCCGTGAGTGAACGGCCCCCCGAGGGCGCACCGGAGGCGGCCGAAGGGCCAGGTACCCCGCACGCTCCGGCCACCGCTGGTTCATCGGGCGGCACTTCCGGCGGCACTTCAGGCGCCGCTTCCGGCGCGGGCGACCGCGCCGCCGGCATCCTGCGCCGCCAGCGCGCCCGGGAGTCCTCGGCGCGCACCTACGCCCGCTCGTTCCCGATCGTGCCGGCCCGCGCCAAGGGCATGACGATCGAGGGGACGGACGGCCGCCGCTACCTCGACTGCCTCTCCGGCGCGGGCACGCTCGCCCTCGGCCACAACCACCCCGTCGTACTGGAGGCCGTACGGCGCACGATGGAGAGCGGCGCGCCGCTGCACGTCCTCGACCTCGCGACGCCGGAGAAGGACGACTTCACCGACGCCCTCTTCGCCACCCTCCCCGGGAACTTCGCCGACCGCGCCCGGATCCACTTCTGCGGCCCCGCCGGTACGGACGCGGTCGAGGCGGCGCTGAAGCTGACGCGGACCGCGACCGGGCGGGGCGGGGTGCTCGCGTTCACCGGCGCCTACCACGGCATGACCGCCGGGGCGCTCGCGGTGACCGGCCGCGTCTCGGCCAGGGAGCGGGTGGCGGAGGGGGTGGCCGAGGTGACCCGGCTGCCGTATCCGTACCCGTACCGCTGCCCGTTCGGTGTCGGCGGCGAGCGCGGCGGCGAGCTGGCGGCGACCTATACGGAACGGCTGCTCGACGACCCCGTGGGCGGTGTCGTGCCCCCCGCCGCGATGATCCTCGAAGCGGTGCAGGGCGAGGGCGGCGCGGTGCCCGCGCCCGATTCGTGGCTGCGCGAGATGCGCCGGATCACCACGGAACGCGGGATCCCGCTGATCGTGGACGAGGTGCAGACCGGCGTGGGGCGCACGGGCGCCTTCTGGGCCGTCGAGCACAGCGGGATCATCCCGGACGTGATGGTGATGTCGAAGGCGATCGGCGGCGGTCTGCCCCTCGCCGTGATCGTCTACGACCAGGACTACGACGCGTGGCTCCCCGGCGCCCATACCGGCACGTTCCGGGGCAACACGCTGGCCATGGCGACGGGCGCGGCGACGCTGCGGTACGTGGCCCGGGAGGGCCTGGCCGACCGCGCCGCGACCGTGGGCGCGCGGATGACCGCGCGGCTGGACGGGCTGCGCCACGAACTGCCCGTGATCGGTGACGTACGGGGGCGCGGGCTGATGATCGGGGTCGAACTGGTCGACCCCGAAGGGCCGGTGGACTCGTGCGGTGCCCGCCCGGCCGCCCCCGAACTGGCGGTACGGGTCCGCGCTGCCTGTCTGGAGCGGGGCCTGATCATCGAGTTGGGCGGACGCTTCGACGCGACTCTCCGCCTTCTGCCCCCGCTGACCATCTCGGACGAGCAGGCGGAAGCGGTCCTCGACCGGCTCACGGACGCGATCGCGCACGCTTCGGCGGGCGGTCGCCAGGACAAGCAGGGACGGCAGGCATGACCACGGAATCCAGGCAGACGCAGCCACGCGTCCCCGCGCAGGCGTCGGGACAGATGTCGGGACAGACGTCGGGACAGGCGTCGGGGCAGCAGGCGGCATGGACCACCGGTCGCACGTCGGGTCATGCGTCCGCACACGCTCCTGCGCAGCACACCGCACACGATCCCGCCGCCGCCCTGTCCGGCGGCGTCGCGGGCCCCGACGCGCTCGCCCCGCTGGTCTCCACCGTGCTCGACGCCCTCGTCAAAGGCGCCAAGACCCGGGGCGGCCCCGTCGCCCCCGGCAGCCCGGAGGAGGCGGCGGCGGCCGTGGCCGAGGCGTTCTACGGCTCCGGGGCCACCGGCGAGGGCGCCACCGGCCTGGCCACCACCGGCCGCGTCGGCTCAGGGACCACTGCGGCCACCTCCCCCGCCGCCGCCTTCCCCGCCGCCACCAGTCCCGCAGCCACCGGCCCCGCCGCCCTGGACCGGCTCACCGAACTCCTCGCCCACGGCAGCGCCGACCCCGCCGACGCCTCCTGCGCCGCGCACCTGCACTGCCCGCCGCTGGCCGTCGCCGTCGCCGCCGACCTCGCCGTCAGCGCGCTCAACCCCTCCCAGGACTCGTGGGACCAGGCGCCCGCTGCGACCGTCCTGGAGACCCTGCTGCTCCAGGAGCTGGCGGGGCTGGTCGGTTACGACCGGGACCGGGCCGCCGGGGTCCTCACCTCCGGCGGTACGGAGTCGAACCTCATGGGGCTGATGCTGGCCAGGGACCGCGTCCTGGGAGCGGCGACCGGCGGGCCGATCGAACTCACCGGCCTCCGGCCCACCTCGGGCATCCGCCCCCGTATCCTCGCCTCCGCCGTCGCGCACTTCTCCGTACAGCGCGCCGCCGCACTCCTCGGGCTCGGCGAGGACGCGGTGCTGTCCGTACCGGTCGACCATCAACTCCGTATGGACACCGACGCGTTGGCGGCGCTCCTGGACGGCTGCGCGGAGCGCGGCGAGCTGCCGATCGCCATCGTGGCCACGGCGGGCACCACCGACACCGGCTCCATCGACCCGCTGCGCGCCTGCGCGGCCCTCGCCGCCGAGCACGGCGCCTGGCTGCACGTGGACGCGGCGTACGGCGGCGGCGCGCTGCTCTCCGACCGGCTCGCGCCGCTCCTGGACGGGCTCGCACTCGCCGACTCCGTCTCCCTCGACTGGCACAAACTCGGCTGGCAGCCCGCCGCCGCCGGGGTCTTCCTGGTGGCCGAGTCCGAGACGTACGCCTCGCTCGCCCGCCGGGCGGTGTACCTCAACCCGGCCGACGACGAGGAGGCCGGCTACCCGAGCCTGCTCGGCCTCTCGCTGCGCACGACCCGCCGCGCCGACGCCTTCAAGATCGCGGTGACGCTGCGCACCCTGGGCCGGGAGGGGCTGGGGCGGCTCGTGGACGCCTGCCACGAACTGGCCCTGGCCGGGGCGCGGACCGTACGGAGCCACCCCTGCCTGGAGCTGCACGCCGAACCGGTGCTGACGGCCTTCGTGTTCCGCTACCGGCCCGTGGACGCCGACGAGAAACACGGCGACGACGAACAGCGGAGCGACGACATCAACGCCGCGCTCCGCCGCCGGCTGCTGCGCGAGGGCCGCGCCGTGGTCGGCCGCACCGAGCTGCCGGGCGAAGGGCCGGGACGCGTGCGGCTCAAGCTGACCCTGCTCAACCCGCACACCACGGCCGAGGAGGTGGAGCGGCTGCTCTTCGAGGTGGTGGCGGCGGGGCGGGCCGAGGAGGAAGAGGCGGCGGCGGGGTGACGGTCAGGGCCGGGGACCGGAAAACCCCCGGCCGCCGTCCCCGCCCGAGCGTTCCCCGTCGCCCCGTACAGACTTGAGCACGCACGCACCTACCCACACATTCACTTACGCACTTACGCACTTACGCACTTGCGCCCTCACGCACTCGCGCGCGTGAACAGAACCCCACCCACCCCGGCGGAGGCCCCCCGGTGACGACCGAGCACCAAGACGGACATCAGATCTACGACGTGGTCGGCGTAGGCATCGGTCCGTTCAACCTCTCCCTGGCAGCGCTCTCGGACGGCGTTCCCGAACTCCGCACCCTCTTCCTCGACGCCAAGCCCGCCTTCTCCTGGCATCCGGGCTTGCTCATGGAAGGAACGACCCTGCAAGTCCCCTTCCTCGCCGACCTGGTGACGATGGCCGACCCGACCAGCCCCTGGTCGTACCTGAACTACCTGCGCGAACACGACCGGATGTTCCCCTTCTTCTTCTCCGAGCGCTTCCACATACCGCGCCGCGAGTACGACCACTACTGCCGCTGGGTCGCCGAACACCTCCCCTCCTGCCGCTTCGACGCGCGCGTCACGGAGCTGGCCTGGGACGACACGTCCGACGCTTTCGCGGTCACCTACCGGTCGGCGGCGGACGGCGCGGTGTCGCGCGTGTGGACGCGGCAGGTCGTGCTCGGCGTCGGTACGGACCCGGTCGTACCGCAGCCGCTGCGCGCCCTGCTGACGGACGATCACCAGGACCGGGGCGGGGACCGGGACCGGGGCCGGGGCCGCGTCCTGCACAGCGCCGACTACCGCACCCATCGCACCGCGCTGGCCGCGCTCGCGGACGTCACGGTCGTCGGCGCGGGCCAGTCCGGCGCCGAGGTCGCCCTCGACCTGCTCCGCCACCAGGACGGCGACGGCGCGGGCGGCCCGTACGTCCGCTGGCTGGCCCGTACCCCGGCCTTCGCGCCGATGGAGTACTCCAAGATCGGTCTGGAGCACTTCACCCCCGACTACATCCGCTACTTCCGCGCCCTCCCCGAGGAGCGGCGCGAGCACCTCGTGCGCGAGCAGTGGCAGCTCTACAAGGGCGTCAGCGAGGAGACCCTCGCCGACATCCACGACGAGCTGTACGAACGCACCATCGGCGGTACGGAACCACGCGCCGCCCTCCACCCGGGCGTCGCCATCGAGGGCGCCCGCTACGACGACGCGGGCGACGACTACGTACTGACCTGCCGCCATGTCCAGCAGGACAAGGTCTTCGAGATCCGCACCGCCGCGATCGTCTCGGCCACGGGCTACGCGGCCACCCGGCCCGCCTTCCTCGAACCCCTCGCCGGACTCGTCGACTGGGACGACCGGGGCCGCTACCGCGTGGACGGCGACTACCGCGTCTCCCTCAACCCCCGTGTGACCGGCGCCCTTTACGTCCAGAACGCCGAACTCCACACCCATGGCGTGGGCACGCCCGACCTCACCCTGAGCGCGTGGCGGGCCGCCACCATCCTCAACGCCCTCGCGGACCGCCCCGTACTGCGCCTGCCGCCCCGCGCGGCGTGGACGACGTTCGGGGCGCCGGGGGTGTGAGGCGCGCGCCGGCCCACGCCTCGCCCGCGCTTCGCTCAACAGAAGCTCAGATCCGTATAACGATCACGCCAACTGGGCCCAAGGGTAAATAAATGGGCCCGAGGTTGTGACGCACGTCACTAAAAAGTTGGTAAAAGGCGTGGTAGGACTACACAACTCCGCTTCCGGGCGTCCTCTATCCGGCAGCGGGGATGCCGGTGCGCACCGGCACCTAGCACCGGGGTGAGTCCGGTCCGGGTCTGCGGACCGGGGCGCCCTCGACGGTCCCGGACATGGCCGTCATCCATGCCTGCCCCCACCCGGCGCCCCCTCCGCGTCGGCCCGCTCTCCCGAGGTAGTCAGATGTCACTGGACTCATTCACCGGATCGGTCGACGAATCCGTCAGCGGATTCTTCGAACCGATAGCTTCCTGGCTCGGGGAGGTGGTGTTCTACGCCGTTCCGGTCGGAGGCACCGATCTGCCCCTGATCGTGGCCTGGCTGGTGGTCGCGGGTCTCGTCTTCACCGGCTGGTTCGGGTTCGTGCAGTTCCGCCGGTTCCGGCTGGCCATCGACGTGGTGCGCGGCAAGTACGACGACAAGTCGGCGGCCGGCGAGGTGAATCACTTCCAGGCGCTCACGGCCGCCGTCTCCGGCACCGTGGGGCTGGGGAACATAGCCGGTGTCGCGGTCGCGGTCAGCATCGGCGGCCCCGGAGCGACGTTCTGGATGATCCTCTGCGGGCTGCTCGGCATGGCCAGCAAGTTCGTCGAGGTCACCCTCGGCGTGAAGTACCGCGAGGTGCACGCCGACGGCACGGTCTCCGGCGGGCCCATGCACTATCTGCCCAAGGGCCTCGCCGAGAGGTTCGGCAGCCGCGGAGCGTCGTTCGGTAAGGTCCTCGCGGTCCTCGCCTCGGCGATGATCCTCTTCTTCGGCCTCTTCGGTGGCAACCTGTTCCAGGTCAACCAGAGCTACGCGCAGCTCGTCTCGGTCACCGGCGGCGAGAACGGCGCCGTGGGCTCCTCGACCGGCGCCCTGTTCTTCGGCCTCGTGGTGGCGGCGCTCGTCGGCATCGTCCTGATCGGCGGAATCCGCTCGATCGCGTCGGTCACCAGCCGCCTGATCCCCGCCATGGCCGGCATCTACATCGTCGCCTGCCTCGTCGTCATTCTCGTCAACGTCGGTCAGGTGCCGTCCGCCGTCGTCACCATCATCGAGGGTGCCTTCAACCCCGAGGGCGTCGCGGGCGGCGTGCTCGGCGCGCTCATCATCGGCTTCAAGCGTGCCGCGTTCTCCAACGAGGCGGGTCTGGGCTCCGCACCGATCGCCCACTCCGCGGTCAAGACGAAGCACCCGGCCAGCGAGGGCCTGGTGGCTCTGCTGGAGCCGTTCATCGACACCGTCATCATCTGCACCATGACGGCACTCACGATCGTGATCGCCAACCCCGCCAGCTGGGCCGAGGCGCGCACCGGTGAGGACATCGGCGGCGTGACGATCACTTCAGACGCCTTCGAGACCGTGCTGCCCTGGTTCCCGTACGTGCTCACCGTCGCGGTGCTGCTCTTCGCGATCTCCACCGTCCTGACGTGGGGCTACTACGGCCTCAAGGCATGGTCGTACCTCTTCGGCCGCAGCCGGATCAGCGAGATCACCTACAAGGTGATCTACACCCTGTTCGCCGTCGGCGGTTCACTGCTCACCCTGCAGACCCTGATCGACATGGCGGACGCCGTGCTGTTCACCCTGGCCGTCATCAACATCATCGGCCTCTACTTCCTCGCGCCGGTCGTCAAGCGGGAACTCGAAACGTTCCTGGCCTACGTGCGCCGGCACGACAGCGGTGCCGTGGAGGAGGACGACGAGAAGACCCCGGCCGCTTCCCGGTCCTGACCCGCGCGCCCGGCGTCGCCTGCCCCCGTCCGGGGGCCGGCGACGCCGGGCGGCAACTGCCCCTGTGGGCAGCCTCCGTGCCACCGACTCGCCCGAGGCGGCCTATGCGGGGGGCAACACACAGAACTCATGACCGTCGAGGTCTCCCAACACTCCAATCCAGCGGTTCTGGAGTGCGGGCATGGTGGCATCAACGCTGGTCAGGGATGGTAGCGGAACCTCCTCGGTCCCTACAGGGGGCATGACCAGCACACCCCGAAACCCCCTCGCGGGCGCGGTGTTCGAAACCGAGACCCTCCGGGGTGCGGCGTGCGTCCGGCTGTCCGTGCTCACCGACGAGACCACCAGCCCCGAACGGCAACGCGAAGCCGACGACAGAGTCGCGGCAGAACTCAACACCGACTTTGGGTCCCCTGCTGGTACGGCGGCACGGCGAGACCCGCGCCGCCCGTGTCGGCTCCGGCCTCCTCGACAACCGGACCGCCCACTTCGTCGCCCAACTCGCCGCGCCCTCGGCCGAGTACGTGGACCTGGGCGGTGACGTGGTGCTCATCGACGTGGCCACGGGCTCCCAGGCGTGGACCGAGGCCGCAGGTGGCGCCGGGGACGGCTGGACGGTCCACCGCCGGGAGGCGTCATCGGTAAACGTGACAACCAATCGGCCGTGCCATGACGTTCCAAGTGCGGGGGCACTCACACCCCACGGGCCCTCACGTACGACAGTTCAACCCAAGCGATGCGGATATGGAGCATTTCCACTTGACTGCCAAAATACCGACCAAGCGCAAGGCCGCGGCCGCCGTCGCCGGTGGCGTGCTGCTCGCGCTCTCCCCACTGGTCGCCCAGACCGCCGTCGCCGCCGCCCAGCCCGAACCCACCGTCACCGCCAAGGGCGCCGCCCTGGTGGACGGCGACAGCGGCGAGACGCTCTACGGCAAGGACGCGGACACCGCGCGCCCCATGGCCAGCACGGCGAAGATCATGGCCGCGTACGTGGTGCTCGACCAAGGCGCCGACCTGGACCGCCAGGTGCCCGTCAAGCAGGAGTACCGCGACTACGTCACCGAACACGGCACCAGCACGGCGGATCTCCAGACCGGCGACAAGCTCACCATCCGTCAGCTTCTCTACGCGTCGCTGCTTCCCTCCGGCGCCGACGCGGGCTACGCCCTCGCCGACACCTTCGGCACCGGCGACACCACCAAAGAGCGGACCGAGTCCTTCGTCTCCCAGATGAACGCGAAGGCCGACGAACTCGCCCTCCCGAAGACCGAGTTCGACTCCTTCGACGGTGCGGGCACCGACTCCAGCACCCCGACCGAGCTGGCGAAGCTGGCCCGGTACGCCATGACGGACGACACCTTCCGTACGGTCGTCGCGACCAAGCAGTACAAGGCGGAAGCTCCGGCCGCCAACGGCCGTACGCGGTACTACACCTGGAACAACACGAACCAGTTGCTCGGTTCGTACGACGGTGTCATCGGCATCAAGACCGGTACGACGACCCCTGCGGGCGAATGCCTGGTCTTCGCGGCCACCCGTGGCGCCAAGACCCTCGTCGGCACGGTCCTGAACAGCACCGACCGCTACGGCGACGCGGCGAAGATGCTGGACTACGGGTTCGGTTCGGACACCGCGAAGAACATGAAGCTCCGCAAACTCCCGGCGAACACGCAGCGCGACTGAGTCCGCTCCCGTTCTGATCGACACGTCAGGGCGTCACCGAAACTCCGGTGACGCCCTGACACCGGGTCTGCCGGCGCCCGACGAGAGCCGTGAAGGTCTGCCGGCCGGCTGGAGAGACGCGCAGGGTGGGGCCGGTGGCTCTCCTGCTGCGGGAGGCGGGTACGTGGCGGTGCCCGTGAGAGCGATCCAGGGCTCGTGTTTATGCAACATCGCGCATAGTCGCAGGGGATGCCGGGCGCGCGGTGGACCTGCCGGAGGGCGAGGAGCAGACGCGATATGCGGCGGCCCTCAGCGGCTACGAGAGGGGCGTCAACCGCCCAGCGGAAGCGCACCGCCCCGCCCTGCCCAACGGCAGCCGCGGGCACCGGTATCGCCACCGCCGCGCATCCGCCCGTACGGGCAACGCCCCCGACCGCACATGGAGGTGCGCGTCCAGGGCCTCAGACCGTGAAAACCCCGAGCCCTGCCCCGAGCCCGTGCTCCACGAGGACCGGCTGAACTACACCCCCGTCGCAGGCAGCGTCACCCTCGCGCGGCATCGCGCCGCGCGGCTCATCGCGGAGTGGGGGCATCCCGAACTCGCCTGGTCCGTCGCGCTGGTGGTGAGTGAACTCGGCACGAACGCCCTGAAGTACGGCGTGATCCGTGGCCGGCTCTTTCAGGTGCGCAGCGTCCTGCGGCCCAGCGGTCTGCGCGTCGAGGTCAGCGACCCGCGGGGCGAACGGCTGCCGCTGGCGCGGATCGCGGCGGACGACGAGTGTTTCGGGCGGGGGCTGGGCATCGTGGCGCAGGTCGCGGACCGTTGGGGGACGGAGCCCCGGACGGTCGGGAAGACGGTGTTCGCCGAGTTCGACGTGCGCGGTGGCGCCGGGACCGGCAGCGTCAACCGGGGCGGCGGTGGGGTGGGGTGATCGAGCCCGTGACCGACCAGCGGCTGTGGGGCGTGGTCGCGCTCGCCGGCAGTTTTCTCGTGCTCGTGGTGGCGGTGCTGTGGGCGTCGTCCTCGGACCCGGGGGAGGAGGCGCGGGCCCTGTTGCTCGAGGCGGAGTCCGACGCGGCGGCGGGGGCCGGGGCGGCACCGGGTACGAGGGCGGACGCGGGCCCGTCGTACTCGTACATCTGTCACTGCCACCGCGCGCCGGTCCTCGTGACCGTGCGCGCGGCTCAACTCCCGCGCCTTCGTGGGTGGGGCAGGTTATGACTTCGGGCAGATCATGATTTCGACGCGAGGTCCTTCTCCATCGTGTCCAGGATCTGGCTCGCGCCCGTGTAGCCGATGCCGAGCATCCACAGGTTGTCGTCGACCTTGAACGCCTTGTTCTTCTTCACGGCGTCGATGTTCTTCCAGAGCGGGCCGCCGGTGATGTCCGTCTCCTTGGCCTTCTTCGGGTCTCCGTAGGCGGAGTAGAAGAGGACGTCGGCGTCGGCCTGGTCGATCTGCTCGGGGCTGACGTCGACCGAGAAGCCGTCCTTGTCCTGGTTGGCGGGCCGGCCGACCTGGAGGTCCTTGAAGAGGGAGCCGACGAACGTGTCGTTCAGATAGAGGCGCGTGTCGGCGCCTTCCACGAAGCGTACGAAGCCGACCTTCGTCTGCGCCGCCTTCGCCGGTCCGCCCAGCGCCTCGGTCACCCGCTCGACGTGGGCGGTGTAGTCGGTGACGACCTTCTTCGCCTCGGTCTTCTTGCCGAGGGCGTCGGCGTGCAGCGCGAAGTTGGCGCGCCAGGTGCCGCCGGTTGACTCGGAGAAGACGGTCGGGGCGATGGCGGAGAGCGCCTTGTAGTTCTTCTCGTCGCGGACCTTGCTGCTCAGGATCAGGTCCGGCTTGAGGGCGTTGATGGCTTCGAGGTTGGGCTCGGCGATGACGCCGACGGGCTTGATGTCCTTGAGCTGGTCGGCGGGGAGGTAGGCGGAGAAGGGGGCCTTGTCCGCGACGGTGGTGGCGCCGACGGGGGTGATCCCCAGGGTGACGGCCGAGTCCAGCGAGTCGGTGTCCAGGACGACGACCCGCTGGGGCGCGTCGTTGACCTGGACGTCGCCCATGGCCGTCTTGACGGTGTGCGTACCCGCGCCGCCCGCGCCGCCGGGGGTCTTGCCCTTGGCGGCCGGGGACTCGTCGTCGCTGCCGCACGCGGTGAGGGTGACGGCGAGCGCGGTGGCGACGGCGGCGGCCAGGGTGATGCGGCCGGTGAAGGTTCTGGGCACGGTGGGGCCTCCCTGACGGCAGCCCGGACTCTCCCGGACCAAGTAAGGCAAACCTAATCTTGGCGCCGCCCGCGCAACAAGTCGGTTTCGGAGGAAGAGGGCTTCTCGTCGGGCGGGTTGGGTAGCCTGCTGCCGTGCTTCGAGTGCGCCCGGCGGATCCGGACGGGTCATGACGGGAAGCGGTAGTACGGCACTGGTCGAGTGCTCCCGTTTCACCGAGGAGGATTGCGAGCGAGTGGAACGGCAAGGCGCCGAAGGGCTCGCCCAGTTACCGCGCCGGATTCCCTGAATGACAGGAAAGTCCGCGACGTGCGGGTGAAGGGGAGGGACAGGGCGCCGTGAGCCTGGCCGCAGAAGACACGAACCGCCGCATGCTCCGGGCGCGGGACGCGATGGACCGCGACTACGCGCGACCGCTGGACGTCCCGGCGCTGGCGCGGATCGCTCATGTGTCGCAGGCGCACTTCACGCGCACCTTCCGGGCCACGTTCGGTGAGACGCCGCACCGCTATCTGCAACGCCGCCGTATGGAGCGGGCGATGTTCCTGCTGCGGGAGACCGACCGCAGCGTGACGGACATCTGCTTCGAGGTCGGCTTCACCAGCCCCGGCACCTTCAGCCGTACGTTCCGCGACATCGTCGGCCGGTCGCCCCGGACGTACCGCAAGGAGGCGACGGCCGTGGGTGTGCCCACGTGCTTCACGATGGCGTGGACCCGCCCGCGTACCTGACCCGCTCAGTCGGCCGGCGGCCGTGGGTCCGCCCTTCAGCCGACTGAGCAGTTTCGGATAAGTTCTCGCCGCGACCGGTCGATAGCGTGAGTCCCATGTTCAACGCCATCACGCAGTCACAGATATACGTCCTCGACCAGGACCGGGCCCTCGACTTCTACGTCGGCAAGCTGGGCCTGGAAGTCACCGCAGACGTCCAGTTGGGGCTCATGCGCTGGCTGACCGTCAGCCTTCCCGGCCACCCCGAACGGCAGATCCTTCTGGAGAAGCCCGGCGCTCCGGCGATGTCGGAGGAGACGGCGGAGCAGGTGCGCGAGCTGGTGACGAAGGGGGCGGTGGGCGGCTGGCTCATCTTCACCACCAGCGACTGCCGCAAGACCTACGAGACCCTGTTGGAGCGCGGAGTGGAGTTCACCGAGGAACCGACCGAGCGCCCGTACGGGATCGACTGCGGCCTGCGCGACCCCTTCGGCAACCGCATCCGCTTCACCCAGCCGAAGACCTGAGCCCCCGGCCGGCCTCGTACGGCGCGTCGTGCGCTGACGGGGCCGCGCCTCCGCTCGGGGCCGCGCCTCCGCTCGGGGCCGCGCCTCCGTATCGCTGTTGACGGGGGTCGGACACCACGGTTCGGCTGGAGACGTGCTGCCGGGCGGGACGGTGCCGTGGGCCGACCTCCGGTTGGCGCCCACCGGCAGGCTGACGAGCTGAAGGGCGGCGATCAGCGCGCCGGTTCAGCGTGCCCGACCAGTCCGGGCGACGCGGCGCGCGCGAGGCCGCGTGCTCTCCGGGTACTCGCGTGTCCGTGCCTGCGACTGGGCCCGGGGCTGTGACGGCTCCTTCGTGTACAGCCTGTAGAACACCGCCGCCGCCGTGCACGCCGCCACGAACAGCGCGAGTCCCGAGGACGAGAAGACGCTGTGCCCGGAGAGGCACATGAGGAAGCCGATCGGCGCTGCCACCACCGCGCCCCAGGCCACGGCGCGTATCTCGCGCGGCAGGGAGCGCTGTACGAGGAGGAGGCCGACGAGCAGCGCGAGCAGCGCCGCTCCGGAGACCAGCGCCAGGGCGAGCTGGCCGTACGTGGCGGGGCCGCCGTCGCGTGCGATGGCCGCCGCGTAGGCGCCGTAGATGATGCCGAGGACGAGCGGCACCCCCAGCGCGAGCGGCGACAGCCGGTGGCGCGTGCCGTGCGCGACGCCCTGCGCGACGGTCGGTGTGGCGCCCTGGGCGGCGCCTCGCCCGGCTCCGCGCGCGGAGGCGAGGTGCCCGGTGTCGTACCGCGAGGCGCCCTGCGGGCCGGTCCTGCGCCCGGGGACGGTGGTCCTGTCGGTGGTCCGGTGGGAAGCGTGGAGCCTTGAGGCGCGGTGGCGCGGCGGCATCCGGACGGGTGTGGCCATGGTGGGGAACTCCTTCCCTACGCCCCCCACTGCCCCCCGATTGCCCCTCCTTTTTTCCGCTTCGGTCTTTCTCTTACCTCTTCGGTCTTCTCTCCAGAGCACACCCGGTGGTCACGCACGTCAACCCCAACGCCCGCCGCGCTCACCGGGTCGGCGGCGCCCCGCTCGCGTCGGCTGTGCGCGCGCCATCCCCTTGAGGAGTGCGGACCTCTCGGATCTCTCGGATCTCTCGCTTCTCCTCCTCCACTCCTCCGTCCTCCTCGTCCTCGTCGTGCTCCTCGTCCCCCTCTTCTCTCTCCTCCTCGCACCCCACCGTGATGTCCCGGTTCCTCGCGGCCCTCTCCACGTCCCTGATCGTCCTGCTGGCCGTCCTCACCCCCGTCAGCGCGGTCGCGGCCTGGTCCGATCTGGAGATCGGCGACACCGGCCGCTTCGTCTCCACCGTGGCGCCGCTCGACTCCGACATCCACGTCCAGCGGGCGGTCGCTGACCGGATCACCGATGAGGTCATGGCCGAGGTCAAGGTGGGACCGCTCCAGCAGGGCGTCCGCAACCTCCTGCACGACGCCGTGCTGTCCTTCGCCACCACCGACGCCTTCCGGAACGCCTGGCGTACGGCGGTCCGCGCCGCCCACGCCGCCGTGGAAAAGGTCCTGAGCAGCGGCGGCGATACGGTGACGATCGATCTGGCGCCCATCACCGAGCAGGTGAAGAAGCAACTGATGGCCGACAACGTGCCCTTCTCCGACCGGATCCCCGTACGGCACGAGGACACCACCGTCCTGGAGGCCAACGGGCTCGGGGTCTGGCGCGATGTCGCGCAGGGGCTCCGCGCCGCCGGGATCTGGCCGGCCGTCGGCACCGTGGTGGCGGCGGTCGCGGCCGTGCTGCTCGCCGGGCGCGGCGGCCGGGCGCGGGCGCTGATCGGCGTCGGCGCGGCGTGCGCGATCGGCGCGGGGCTGCTGGTCATCGCGGTCGCCGTGGCGCGCGGCTCGATCCCCGCCGACCTGCCCAACAACGGCGACCGGTCCGCCGCCCGCGCGATCTTCGACGCGCTGACCGAGTCGCTCCGGCTGACGGCCTGGTCCGTCCTGGCCGCCGGGCTCGTTCTGGCCGTCGGTACGTGGCTCACCGGGCGGCTCAGGGGCGCGTGGCACGCCCGCTTCCGGCCGACCGGCACCTGATGCTCCGACAACCGCGCGCTCAGGGGCCGGGCGAATTCGCAGGTGGGAGGGGGACACGCCGGACTTTACTGAATCTTTATGCCGATACCACCCGACCGAATGTCCCTTTTGTTCCATGTGGAGCACCATGGTGGGTATGAGCCAGAACACAGCACACAGGCCCCCCACCACCACAGGCACGGGCGTGGGCACAGGCACAACTGGCACAGGAAGGGGCATGAGTACGTCCGGTACCGGCACCGGTTACGGCGCGGGAACCGGCGCGCATGCCGAGCGAAAGGCCGCCTGGGCTGTTGGCGGCAGCATCCTTGCCGGTGTCCTGCTGCTGGTCACAGGGGCGACCAACATCCTCCAGAGCATCACAGCCATCAGAAGGGATTCCTTCCTCAACGGCGTCTCCGGATACGCCTACCGGTTCAACCTCACCTCGTGGGGCTGGATCCACTTCGCGATCGGCGTTCTGCTCGTCGTCACGGGTATCGCGCTTCTCGCGACGCGCCACAAGTGGGCCAGGTACCTCGGTATAACGTTCGCGGCGCTGAACCTGGTCGCGCAGTTCATGTACCTGCCGTACCAGCCGGTCTGGGCGGTCGTGGGCATGGCCCTGTCGGCCTATCTGATCTGGGCGCTGGCCACGGAGCGGGGCGGACTTGGATCCGGTGCCAGAACCTGACGCCGACCACGGTCCACACCACTCCCACCCAACTCCCCCCACACTGAACCCCCCACACCAACCCGACCATCCGATCCCACACACACGTACGCGCATACGGGAACAACGGCCGACGTCGTTGTCCCCGTATGCGCGTATCTGTGTCTCCCGCCACCTCCCGCCACCTCCCGCCACTACCCCCGCCCGTGCCGGTGCAACTGTCGTTCGCCACGCCGCGTCTGACCGAAGGACGATGAGAGGCAAGGACGATGAGAGGCCACGTCGTGGCCGACGAGGCCCGTCGAGCGAGAGGCACATCCCCTTGAACGCCCAGGACCACCAGCCCCCCGCCGGACAGCCCCCTGCCGCACAGCCCCCCGCCGCACACTCACTCACCACGCGAGCCCCCACCACGAGCCCCCTCCACGTGCGGCTCCTGACCGGCGTCACGGGCCTGTTCCTCGCCGGGGCCACCTTCCTCGTCGGCTGCCGGCTGCTGGGCGTCGACGGCATCACGCCCGTACCGCAGTTGCTCGCCTTCCTGCCCTGGCTGCTGGTCCCGGTGGCGCTGGCCGCGCTGTTCACGGCTCTGCTGCGCTGGCGTACGGGGGCGGTCTGGGCGCTGGTGCTGCTCGCCGTGACGGGGTGGACGTCACGTACGTACGACGCGTACGACACGGACGACGGCGCATCCGACACGTACGCGACATCGAGCACCAGTGGCACCAGCGGCACCACCGGCACCACCCGGATCCGGGTCCTGACCTCCAACGTCGAGTTCGGGCAGGGAACGCTCGGCCTCATCGACACCATCCGCCGCGAGAAGCCCGACCTGGTGTTCGTCCAGGAGTGCGAGTTCGTCTGCGCGCGGCTCCTCGCCGACCGCATCCCGAGCGCGGACTATCCGTTCCGCAACGTCGTCAAGGCCGGCCGGGCCGAGGGCTCCGCGATCCTCTCCGTCTTCCCGCTCACCGAGGCCGAAGGCGTGGAAGGCACCCTCGCCATGCCGGGTTCCGCCGCCCGCGTCGGCGACCGTACGGTCCACCTCCAGCTCGCCCACCCGCTGCCGCCCATCCCCGGCATGGTGGACGACTGGCGCGCCGAGCTGGGCGGCATCCGTACGTACGCCGCCGCGCACCAGGGCGGTGACCCGGTCATCGTGGCGGGCGACTTCAACGCCACCCGGGACCACGCCCTCTTCCGCGCGCTGCTGAAGGACGGCGGGCTGCGGGACAGCGCGCTGCTGGCGGGGGCCGGCCACACGCCGTCCTGGCCGTCGCAGCTGCCCAGGCCGCTGGGCGCGCAGATCGACCATGTGCTGGTGAGCGACGACTTCTCCGTACGGGACGCCCGCTTCATCGACCTCGCGGACACGGACCACCGCTCGCTGCTCGTCGGGCTGGAACTGCGCGGTACCGAAACGCGAGGTACCGAAATGCGGGTGCCGTAGTACGGCGCGAGGATCGAACCATGGACGCCACGAACCCGACGCCGGGTGCGGGAAACCCCGGAACGGGAAAACCCAGTACGGGAGCGCCCCGTACAGGTGACTCCGACGACACGATCCTCCGCACCATCAACGAACTGGTCGCCGAGGAGCGCGCCCTGCGCTCCCGCGCCACCCAGCACCTCGGCCTCGCCGACGACGAGCAGCAGCGGCTGCGCTCCGTCGAGGTCCGGCTCGACCAGTGCTGGGACCTGCTGCGCCAGCGCCGCGCGAAGTCCGAGTTCGGTGAGAACCCGGACGAGGCGGCGGTACGGCCCGCAGGCGAGGTCGAGGGGTACCAGGGCTGAGGACGCAACGGCTCGCCCCGCCCGCCTGGCTCCTCGCGGCCGTGCGCCCCCAGCCGGCGCCCGTCCCCTGGGCCGCCGTCGCCCGCGCCTCGGTCGCCATGGCCACGCCCCTGGCGGTCGGCCTCGTCACGGACCGGACGGCCTACGGCGCTCTCGTGTCGATGGGCGCGCTCTTCGCCCTCCTCGGCGACACCGCCGACGCCTACCGGATGCGGATCTTCAACATCGCGCTTCCGCAGCTCTTCGGCGCCGTCGGCGTCACGGTCGGCACGCTGGTCCTCGGCCGGGGCTGGCTCGCCGTCGGTGTGCTGACGCTGATCGCGCTCCTCTCCGGGATGATCTCCTCGATCGGCGCTGTGGCCTCGGTCGCCGGGCTGCTGCTCCTGATCAACACGGTGGTGGGCGCGGGCCTGCCGATGCCGGAACCGTGGTGGATGGCCCCGCTGCTGCTGTCGCTGGGCGGGCTGTTCGTGCTCGGCCTGTCCCTGCTGGCCTGGCCCCTGCGCGGCCGGGGCCCCGAACGGGCCGCCGTGGCCGGGACGTACCGCGCGGTCGCCGACCTGCTGGAGGCCGCGGGCGGTACAGGTGGGGGCGGTACGGGCGGGGGCGGTACGGGCGGGGGCGATACGGGTGCGGGCGAAATGGCTGCGGGCGATACGTACGACACGAAGCGGCAGGCGGTCACCGAGTCGCTCAATCAGGCGTACGACCTCGTGCTCGCCCGTCGCGCGCGCGAGCACGGCCGGTCCGCCGCGCTCGTACGGCTGCTCGCCCAGCTCAACGTGATCATCCCGCTGGTCGAGGCCACCCCCGCCGTCCATCTGACGGGCGGGGGCCGGCCGCTGCCCGCCGCGATCCCGGCGGCGGTACGGGAGCTGGCCGACGCGGTCGCCACCGGCCGCACCGGCGGCCCGCCCCTGGAGCTGCCCGCGCCCACCACCGCCTCCGAACGCGCCGTCGATGCCGCGCTGCGGTACGCGGCGGCGGTGGTCCACCGGGCCGAAGACGCGGAAAGAGCCGAAGACGCGGAAGCAGGCGACAGGGAAGGGGACCGCGGGGTAGGGGATCGCGAGGTAGGCGACCGCGCGAATCGGGGCCCCGGGGCAGGAGACCGCGCGAAAGGGGGCCGCGCCGAAGCGAACGATTCCGCTTCCGCCACCCCCAGCGACTCCGAGGACGACCGGCTCGGCCGCCCCGCCGCCCTGCGCGTCCGGGCCCGCCGCGCCACGCGCGCGGTGCTGCTGTCCGGGGCGTCCTGGCGCTACGGGCTGCGCCTCGCGCTCTGCATCGGCCTCGCCCAGGCGCTGGTCTCGCTCATCGCGGTGCCGCGCTCGTACTGGGTGACGCTCACCGTCACCTTCATCCTCAAACCGGACTTCGGCTCGGTCTTCTCGCGCGCGGTGCTGCGCGCGCTGGGCACGGTGGCCGGGCTCGTCGTCGCGGCGGCCGTCCTGTCGGCGACACCGCGCGGCTGGTGGGACGTGGTGGTGATGCTGGTGCTCGCGGGGATCGTCCCGGCGGTGTCCGCGAAGGGGTACGCGTTCCAGACGGCGGCCCTCACCCCGGTGATCCTGCTGCTCTCCGACATCCTCGGCCACCAGGGCTTCGACCTTGTCCTGCCGCGCTTCGTGGACAGCATGATCGGCTGCGGCATCGCCCTGATCGCCGGCTATCTGCTCTGGCCCGAGAGCTGGCACACCCGGGTCGGGACCCGGCTCGCGGACGCCGTCGAGGACACGGCGCGCTACGTACGGTCGGCGTTCGCGCCCGGCGCGGACCAGACGGAACGGGTACGTCAGCGCCGCCGCATCTACCGCGACCTCTCCGCCGTACGCACCGAGTTCCAGCGCGCCCTGACCGAACCCCCGCCCACCGGCACCCGCGCCATGGCCTGGTGGCCGCTCGTCGTCGCGCTGGAACGCATCGTGGACGCGACGACGGCCGCCCGCGTCCGCGTCAACCACGGCGCCGCACCGCCCGCCCCGGCCGAGACCGCCGGCATCGAACGCGACCTGCGCGAGCTGGCGGACGGCATGCGGGCGAACGAGACCCCGACCGCAGTACGGGCCGACGCCCCCGACACGGGCGACGGTGATGGCGACGGCGAGGGCTACGGCTACGGCGACGGCGATGGCGACGAGAGGGGACTGCTCGCGCCGCTGCGCCACGAGGTACGAGCGGCGCGCGCGATCGTGTCCCCGGGCCGCCTGGCCGGTCTCAACGACCGGACTGTGGCGCCCGTTCGAGCGCGTCGGGCGGCTCGGGCCGCTCGGGAAGATGAGCCTGACACCCGAGAGCGGCCCGGTCAGCAGGACCAGCAGGACCGGGGAGCCCGGCAGGACCGGCAGGACCGGCAGGACCGATCGGACAGACCTGACCGGCCTGGCCCGCCACCTTGAGCATGACCCAGACCCGTTTGCCGGGCCCGCGACGCGGCACCACACCCCAGTCGTCGGCCAGCGCCGCGACCAGCGCGAGCCCCCGCCCGCACTCGTCGTCCAGATCCGGGGTGCGCGGACGCGGCAGATAATCGCCCGCGTCCTCGACCTCCAGTCTGAACAGCCCGTCGCTGTGGTGGAGCGTGACGGCGACCTCCCGGCCGGGCGGACTCCCGTGGCGCAGCGCGTTGGTGACGAGCTCCGACAGGAGGAGTGCGGCGGTGTCGCCCGGCTCCCCGGGGAAGCCGAAGTCCCGATGGAGAATCTCCCTGGCCCGCCCGACGCTCCTGGGATGGCTGGGCAGCCGGAAGGTCACACAGTGGTCGTGCCGGCGGCTCTGGTCGTACTGGTCGTACTGGTCGCGCTGTTCACCGTCGTGGTTCATAGGGACAGACCTTCCCTGTGACACGACTTTTACTTTCCGTGTGCGAAAGGTGACTCTGAGCATTCGCGCGCGACAGTCGATCACCCTGATAACACCCCAGGAACCGGGGGGTGTTGTGAGTCGGCCGTGCGCGAGAAAACCTGGCGGGCGTCAGCGGGTGAGCAGGTCGCGGAGCGCCCCGGCGACCTCGGCGGGTGCTTCCTCCGCCATGAAGTGGCCGAAGGTGACGCCGGTGTGCCGCAGGTCGGGGGCCCAGGCGCTCCACAGGGCCTTGGCGTCGAAGCCGAGCGCCGAGCCCCAGTCCTGCTGGAGCACGGTGACGGGCATACGGAGCCGGTGGCCGGCCGCGCGGTCCGCGCGGTCGTGTTCGACGTCGATGCCCGCCGAGGCGCGGTAGTCGGCGACGATCGAGGGCACCGCGTCGCGGCAGGCGGTCAGGTAGGCGGCGCGGACGTCGGCGGGGATCGCGTCCGGGTCGTTGGTCCAGATGTCGAGGAAGTGGCCGAAGAAGGCGTCGGAGCTGGCGGCGATCATCTGCTCGGGCAGGCCAGGGGGCTGGGCCATCAGATAGAGGTGGAAGCCGACGGCCGCCGTGGTCCCGTGCATCACGTCCCACATGTCCAGGGTCGGCAGCACATCGAGCGAGGCCAGGTGGGTGATCACCTCGGGGTGGTCGAGCGCGGTACGGATCGCGACGAGCGCGCCCCGGTCGTGCCCGGCCAGTGCGAAGCGCTCGTGCCCCAGCTCCCGGGCCAGGGCGACGATGTCGGCTCCCATGGTGCGCTTGGAGTAGGTGGCGCTGTCCGCCTCGGCGGGTTTGTCGCTGGCCCCGTACCCGCGCAGGTCCGGGCAGATGACCGTGTGGTCGGCGGCGAGGTCGGCGGCGACGTGCCGCCACATCAGATGGGTCTGCGGGAAGCCGTGCAGCAGCACGATCGGGCTGCCCACGCCTCCGACGGCCGCGTTGAGCGACACGCCGTCCGCGACGGGTACGCGCCGGTAGGTGAAGTCCGCGATGACGGGAGCCATGGTGCTGTCCTCTTTCTCGGGGTTTTCTCCGGGGCCGGTCGGTCGGCGTCCGCCTCCCTGCCTGCTTGCCCGGTGTTTCCCAGCCTGCCGCGCGCGGATGAGCATCCGATCAGCACCGCGCTATACCGTGGCCGAGGGGCGACGCCTCGGGAGCCTCAGGAGTCTCGGGAGCCTCGGGAAAGGACGGTCTCCGGTGCGGGTCGTGTTCGGCGTGCTGGGGCCGGTGACGGCCTGGGACGGGGACGGGAACGGGAACGGGAACGGGGACGGGAACGCGATCGCCCTGAAGGGGCCCCGGCACCGCGCGGTGCTGGCCCGGCTGATCGTCGCCCGCCGCCGTGTCGTCCCGGTGGCCCGGCTGGTCGAGGACCTGTGGGCGGCGGGCGACGCGCCCCCGGGCGCGGTGGGAGCGGTACGTACGTTCGTGGGCGCGCTGCGCCGCGCGCTGGAACCGGAGCGCCCGCCCCGGGCCACGGCGCGGCTGCTGATCACCGAGGGGCCGGGGTACGCGCTGCGCGCCGAGCCGGAGGCGGTCGACGCCTGGCGCTTCGAGCGGGCGGTCGCCGACGCCGCGACACTGCCTCCCCGCGACGTGCTCGCGCGGCTCGACGAGGCCCTGGGATGGTGGCGCGGTCCCGCGTACGCCGAGTTCGCCGACGAGACCTGGGCGCGCGCGGAGCGCTCCCGGCTGGCGGAACTGCGGCTGTACGCGGTCGAGCGGCAGGCCGAGGCCCGGCTCGCCCTGGGCAGGGCCGCGCGGGCGGTGCCCGACCTGGACGCGCACGTGGCCGAGCACCCCTGGCGCGAGGACGCCTGGCGGCTGCTCGCGCTCGCGCTGTACCGCACGGGCCGCCAGGGCGACGCGCTCGCGGTGCTGCGCCGGGCGCGCGCGCTCCTGGCCGGGCAGCTCGGGATCGAGCCGGGCCCGGCGCTGCGCCGCCTGGAGTCGGACATCCTGCACCAGGCACCTCACCTGGACCAGAGGCATCAGACACCCCAGAAACCTCAGACACCTCAGACACTCCAGACACCTCAGGGCGGCGATGACGGTCACGAGGTACGGGCCGACGCCGCCGGACGGGTCTGGGCGCAGGCGGCCGCCGCCTACGACCGCACCGTGGCATCCGGCGCACGGGCCCGGCTGGAGTCGACGGTGGGGCTGCTGCGCGACCTCGCTGTGACCGGCGGCGGCGGTCTGGAGGCGGCCCGCCGGCACCGCCTCGCGGCCATCGAGGCGGCGGAGGAGCTGGGTGACGCGGAGCTGACCGCCCGCGTGATCGGCGCGTACGACGTCCCGGCGATCTGGACCCGCTCCGACGATCCCGAGCAGTCGCGACGCGTCGTCGCGGCGGCCGAACGCGCCCTGACCGCCCTCCCGCCGGGCGGGCACGACGCGGCGCGGGCCCGGCTGCTGGCCACCGTCGCCCTGGAATCACGCGGGACGAACACGGCGCGCGGGCTCCGGGCCGCCCGGCAGGCGGAGGAGACCGCCCGCCGGCTGGACGATCCCACGCTCCTGGCGTTCGCCCTCAGCGGCCTGTTCATGCAGAGCTGTCACCGTGCGGGTCTGGCCCCGCGCCGGGACGGGATCGGCGCCGAACTGATCACGCTGTCCGCCCGGCACGGCCTCGTCAACTTCGAGGTCCTCGGACATCTCATCCGCCTTCAGGCGCGCGGCGCGCTCGGGGACTTCACCGGAGCCGACGCACACGCGACCGCCGCCGAACGCCTGGCCGAGCGGAACGAGCGGCCGCTGGTGGGCGTATTCACGCAGTGGTACCGGGCGCTGCGCCTCGCCGCGACGACGACGCGGGAGCCGGAGCCGGAGCCGGAGCCGGAGCCGGAGCCCGGGAGAGGACCCGAGCCCGGGGCAGACCCCGACCCCGACCCCGACCCCGACCCCGAGGCCGCCTACCGGGCCGCCGCCGCGCGTCTCGACGGCGCCGGGATGCCCGGTCTGGAACGCGGCCTGCTGCCCCTCGCGTTGCTGTCCCTGCGCCTGCGGCAGGCGCCCCCCGGCGGCCCCGGCCGAATCCCCCCGTCCCTGGCCGACGAGCGGCACAACACCGACCGGGGACCCTACGGGCTCTACGAGTCCTATGAGCCCTACGAGCCCTGGGTCCGCCCCCTGTTGCTGCTGGCGCGCGACCGTCGCGACGAGGCCGCCGACGCGCTGCGCCAGGTCCCCGAACCACCTCACGACCTGCTGTTCGAGGCCCTGTGGTGCCTCACCGCCCGCGCGGCCCTCGCCCTCGGCGACCGCGAGACGATGGAACGCGCCCACCGCGCGCTCGCCCCCGCCGCGGCGGAACTGGCCGGCGCGGGCAGCGGGCTGCTCACCCTCGGACCGGTCGCCCCCTACCTCGACGCACTCACCGCCGCGCTGCGCCGCCCCCGGTGAGAGCGCTTTGTCATGCCTCCGCCCACCGCTCAGCCCTTGAACACACAGGTATGTGTGCGGTGGCATATGCATAACCATACGGCCCCTGACCGGCCACCATTCCTTCCGCCTGCTGCCGATGGATCCCTGACACGGGCGTGAGCGGAGCGGCGATTATCGAAGGGCGCGTTACGGTCGCCTCCCACTAGCCTCGTCGCCATGCCACCAGCCGTGAACCCCGCCAAGAAGCGCCCGCGCACCTACGACCCCGCCAAGATCCGCGCCGCCGTGTCGGCCCAGTTCGGGCACGTGCGGGAGGCGGTGCGGGCGCTGACGCCCGAGCAGCTGGCGCTGCCGACCGGGCTCGGGACGTGGACCGTACGGGAGCTGGCCGCGCATCTGAGCGTGGCGGTCGAGTCGGTGAACCTCTGCCTGGAGCAGCCGGTGCGGTCCGAGGCGGCCGTCGTCGCCGAGGCCGGGCCCGTGATCGTGCTGTCCGAGTGGCCGTATCTGACCGCCCGGTACGCCGGCTCGATCGCCGACAACGTCACGGCGCTCGCCGCGACCGCACCGCCCGGCGAACTGCTCGGGCGGGCCGCCGAACGGTTCGAGGCGCTGCTGCCGGCGGCCGACGACGGGCGGGTGCTCGTGACCCGCGTGGGCGCGATGCGGCTCGCGGACTACCTGGTGACCCGGACCGTCGAGCTGATCGTGCACACCGACGACCTGAACCGGGCGGCCGGGCTGAGCATCCCGTACGACCGCCAGGCGCTCGCCGCCTGCACGCGGCTGCTGGCCGACGCGCTCGCCGTCAAGGCGCCCGGCGCGTCGACCGAGGTACGGGTACCGCCGTACGCGGTGGTGCAGTGCGTGCCGGGTCCCCGGCACACGCGCGGTACGCCGCCCAACGTCGTGGAGACCGATCCGCTGACCTGGATCAGGCTCGCCACCGGCCGTACGGCCTGGGCCGAGGCGCTCGACACGGCGCGGGTGAGCGCGAGCGGGGAGCGCGCGGACCTCTCCGGCCTGCTCCCGCTCATGGGGTGACGGGCCGGTAGCCGGTACGGCGGAGGCGGAACCGTAACGCCGCCGCCTCCGTCACAGCGGCATGACGAAGCAGCAGCAGACCACCACGGCCCCCGGGACCGTCACCGCGGCTACCGCGGTCACGGCGCTCGCCCTGCTCCTCCTGTCCGCCTGCGGCACGGAGTCGGGCGCGGGGGCGGGCTCGGGCGGGGATTCCCGGTCCGTGTCCGGGGCCGACACCACTTCGCTCACCGAGACGTTGCGCAACACCAAGGGCACCAACGGCGTCAAGGGCACCGTCTGGGACATCGACAGCGTGACGGTCGACGGCAAGAAGACCACGCCCGTGGACGGCGCCCGTATGCGGGTCGATCCCGACGGAACGGTTCGCTCGTCCCCGGACTGCAACCTCCGCACCGCCGGCGAGGTCACCGTGAAGGGCGACACCCTCGATGTGGGCGACGATCAGGGGATGTCCACCCTCAAACTCTGCCGGGACGAGGAGCGACCCTTCGCCGACGCCTTCGACAAGGTGTTCAGCGGAAAGCTCACGGCCCGGGTCGAGACCGTCCCCGCCCAGTCCGATGCCAAGGACGCCAAGGACGCCAAGACGGACGCCAAGAGGGAAGCCAAGGACACCAGGACCGACACCAAGCGCCTCACCCTCACCGCCCCCGGCGGCGACGCGATCGTCCTCACCCTGAACCCGCCCGCGCCCCTCACCGAGACGTCCTGGACGGTGAGCGGTGTCATCGACTCCGTCCTCGAACCCGGCGACACCGAGGGCTCCCTGCCGCAGGGGACCGAGGGCAAGGCGTCCCTCACGTTCAGTAAGGGCGCGGACGGCGGGAGCGGCACCGTGGAGGGCAACGACGGCTGCAACACCTTCCGTGGCTCCGCGAAGATCTCCGAGGCCACGAACAAGATCACCTTCGGTCCGATGCGTACCACCAGGAAAGCCTGCGCCAAGCCCCAAATGGCACTGGAAGAGCGGTTCGCGAAGGTGCTCAAGGGCGAGGTCGGCTATGAGCTGAGCCACAACCGTCTGACTCTGCTGGCCGAGAACGGCCCAGGCGTGGAGGCCCACGCCACCGCCCGGAAGTGATCCGGCGAGGAGCCGGCAGGGGTGATCCGGCCCACTGATCCGTATCCCCAATTCGGACCAGTGGTCGATCTCGCCTACACTCGGTGGCGTGCCTCGTGGTGATGGACGACTCAACCACGACCTGCTCCCCGGAGAGAAGGGCCCCCAGGACGCTTGCGGCGTCTTCGGAGTCTGGGCCCCGGGCGAAGAGGTCGCCAAGCTCACCTATTTCGGACTGTATGCCCTTCAGCACCGCGGACAGGAGTCCGCGGGCATCGCAGTGAGCAACGGGTCCAAGATCCTTGTGTTCAAGGACATGGGCCTCGTCTCACAGGTCTTCGACGAAACATCCCTCAGCTCTCTGCTGGGTCATATCGCGGTGGGTCACGCCCGCTACTCCACCACCGGTGCCTCGGTGTGGGAGAACGCGCAGCCGACCTTCAGGGCCACGGCCCACGGCTCCATCGCGCTCGGTCACAACGGCAATCTGGTCAATACCGCGCAGCTCGCGGAGATGGTCGCCGACCTGCCCAAGGAGAACGGCCGGACGACCCGCGTCGCCGCCACCAATGACACCGATCTGGTGACGGCCCTGCTGGCCAGCCAGACGGACGACGACGGCAAGCCCCTCACGGTCGAGGAAGCCGCCGCCAAGATCCTGCCCGATGTGAAGGGCGCCTTCTCGTTCGTCTTCATGGACGAGCACACGCTGTACGCGGCCCGTGACCCGCAGGGCATCCGCCCGCTGGTCCTCGGCCGGCTGGAGCGCGGCTGGGTGGTCGCCTCCGAAGGTGCCGCCCTCGACATCTGCGGCGCCTCGTACGTCCGGGAGATCGAGCCGGGCGAGCTGATCGCCATCGACGAGAACGGACTGCGCACCCAGCGATTCGCGGAAGCGAAGCCCAAGGGCTGTGTGTTCGAGTACGTCTACCTGGCGCGTCCCGACACGGACATCGCCGGGCGGAACGTCTATCTGTCCCGGGTCGAGATGGGGCGGAAACTCGCCAAAGAAGCGCCGGTCGACGCCGATCTGGTCATAGCGACTCCGGAGTCGGGCACGCCCGCCGCGATCGGCTACGCGGAGGCCAGTGGCATTCCGTACGGTTCGGGCCTCGTCAAGAATGCCTATGTCGGCCGGACCTTCATCCAGCCGTCCCAGACCATCCGCCAGCTGGGCATTCGCCTCAAGCTGAACCCGCTGAAGGAAGTCATCCGGGGCAAGCGCCTGGTGGTCGTGGACGACTCGATCGTCCGCGGCAACACCCAGCGGGCCCTGGTCAAGATGCTCCGCGAGGCGGGCGCCGCCGAGGTCCACATCCGGATCTCGTCGCCGCCGGTGAAGTGGCCCTGCTTCTTCGGCATCGACTTCGCCACGCGCGCGGAGCTGATCGCCAACGGCATGTCGGTCGAGGAGATCGGCATCTCCATGGGCGCCGACTCGCTCTCCTACATCTCCATCGACGGGATGATCGAGGCGACCACGATCGCCAAGCCCAATCTCTGCCGCGCCTGCTTCGACGGGGAGTACCCGATGGAGCTGCCCGATCCCGAGCTGCTCGGCAAGCGGCTGCTGGAGACCGAGCTGGCGGCGGGACCGGCCAACACGGCGGCCACCGACGCGCTGCGGCGCCCCTGACCCGGTCATCGCCCGGTCCGGTCCGCCCACGTCATCACCGTGGGCGGACCGACGGACCGGCCACGACGGCCGACGATCACCGACCCCGACGATCACCGACCTCGATGATCAATTCTCGATGACCCATATGACGACAGGAAAGTATCCAGCCATGTCCGAAACGACTACTGGTGCCAGCTATGCCGCCGCGGGCGTCGACATCGAAGCCGGTGACCGCGCGGTCGAGCTGATGAAGGAGTGGGTGAAGAAGACGCGGCGCCCCGAGGTCCTCGGCGGCCTCGGCGGCTTCGCCGGCCTCTTCGACGCCTCAGCCCTCAAGCGCTACGAGCGCCCGCTGCTCGCCTCCGCCACCGACGGTGTCGGCACGAAGGTCGACCTCGCCCGCAAGATGGGCGTGTACGACACGATCGGCCACGACCTCGTCGGCATGGTCGTCGACGACCTCGTCGTCTGCGGCGCCGAGCCTCTCTTCATGACCGACTACATCTGCGTCGGCAAGGTCCACCCCGAGCGCGTCGCCGCCATCGTCAAGGGCATCGCCGAGGGCTGCGTACTGGCCGGCTGCGCCCTGGTCGGCGGCGAGACCGCCGAGCACCCCGGGCTGCTGGGCGAGGACGACTTCGACGTCGCCGGCGCCGGTACGGGCGTGGTCGAGGCGGACCGGCTGCTCGGCGCGGATCGTATCCGTACGGGTGACGCGGTGATCGCGATGGCGTCCTCCGGGCTTCACTCCAACGGGTACTCGCTGGTCCGGCACGTGGTCTTCGACCGGGCCGGCTGGGCGCTGGACCGGGAGGTCGCGGAGTTCGGCCGCACCCTCGGCGAGGAGCTGCTGGAGCCCACCAAGATCTACTCCCTGGACTGCCTGGCGCTCACCAGGACCACCGATGTGCACGCGTTCAGCCACATCACCGGCGGCGGCCTCGCCGCCAACCTGGCGCGGGTGATCCCGGACGGGCTGCACGCGACGGTGGACCGCTCGACCTGGACGCCCGGCGCGGTGTTCGACGTCGTCGGCAAGGCCGGACAGGTGGAGCGGCTGGAGCTGGAGAAGACGCTGAACATGGGCGTCGGCATGATGGCCGTCGTCCCGGCGGACTCGGTCGACTCCGCGCTCACCACACTCGCCGACCGGGGCGTGGACGCCTGGATCGCCGGGGAGATCACCGAGCGCGGCGACCACACCACGGGCGCGGCGCTGACCGGCGACTACGCGAGCAACGGCTGAGCGCGGCCCGGACGGTCCACGAGCTGCCGATGCCGGTACGGACCAGGGCCCGGTTCAGGCCAGGGCCGGTAGCAGGCCAGGCAGGTACAGGTCAGGGGAGGCGCGGGGGAAGCGACCCGCGCTCCCGCGGCCTCCTCCGGCCGGCTTCCCCGGACAGCACAGAACCCGGTCCAGGACTACTGCCCCGGACCGGGCGAATGAGCTGATGCTCGGGGGATACGGACGTCAAGCGCCGCGGCGCCGCGCCGAGGGTCCGGACTGGTCGTCCTCGTCCTCGTCGTCGTTGTATCGATCCGCGTACTGTGCGTACGGGTCATCTTCCTCTTCGTCATCCTCGAACGGCTCTGCGTTCGGTGGCTGACTCGAAGGCGATGCGCCCAGCTCGTTGGCCAGACGCGACAGGTCGGTGCCGCCGCTGTTGTACTTCAGCTGGCGGGCGACCTTCGTCTGCTTGGCCTTGGCCCGGCCGCGCCCCATGGCTCGACCCCCTCGGTGACGGGGCTCGACGGCCCCAGAGTCTTGACACGCGTTCATGAATCAGAACGAGCTCTCCGCGGAGAGACCCGTCCGTAGGGCTTCAACGGTACCTGCTCTCGCGGCCATACGGTACGCCGCCCGCATGACGCGCCCCGGCGCAGGACCAGTGAGACGCCCCGTCCTCCCTGGTCAGCTGCGATTTTAACCTCTTCTGAGGAGCCGACCCGCCGACCGGGGTGAGTCTGGTCTCCCTTGCGCCCTCCGGCCGCCCAGGGCTCTCCCGCGGGTGCCCGGGAAGCCGTCCCGGGGCGCCTTCCGGCCGCTCTCCCGGGGGCTCTCCCGCGTCCCTTTCGCGTCTTTCCGCGGTCTTCGGGCAGTCGTCCGGCCGCCCGCCGGAAGTCTCCGCCGGGCGGCCCCGAGGTCAGCCCCGACGAGCCTGGGCCATCCGGTGCTCGGCGATCCTGTCGGCCGCGGCGGCCGGCGGAATCCCGTCGATCTTCGCACGTGCGAAGATTTGCAGAGTGGTGTCGAAGATCTTCGCGGCCTTCGCGCGGCACCGCTCGAAGTCGAAGCCGTGCAGCTCGTCGGCGACCTGGATCACCCCGCCCGCGTTCACCACGTAGTCCGGCGCGTAGAGGATCCGGCGGTCCGCGAGATCCTTCTCCACGCCCGGGTGGGCCAGCTGGTTGTTGGCCGCTCCGCAGACGATCGACGCGGTGAGCACGGGCACGCTGTCGTCGTTCAGCGCGCCGCCGAGCGCGCACGGGGCGTAGATGTCCAGCCCCTCCGTACGGATCAGCGCCTCGGTGTCGGCGGCGACGGCGACCTCGGGGCGCCGGTCGGTGATCCGGGTAACCGATTCTTCCCGTACGTCCGTGATCACGACCTCGGCGCCGTCCTTGAGCAGATGCTCCACCAGGTGGTGCCCGACCTTGCCGACGCCCGCGATCCCGACCCGGCGGCCGCGCAGCGAGGGGTCCCCCCACTGGTGCTGGGCGCTGGCCCGCATCCCCTGGAAGACGCCGAAGGCGGTCAGCACGGACGAGTCGCCCGCGCCGCCGTTCTCGGGGGAGCGCCCGGTGGTCCAGCGGCACTCGCGCGCCACGATGTCCATGTCCGCGACATAGGTGCCGACGTCGCACGCGGTGACGTACCGGCCGCCGAGCGAGGCCACGAACCGGCCGTACGCCAGCAGCAGCTCCTCCGTCTTGATCTGCTCGGGATCCCCGATGATCACGGCCTTGCCGCCGCCGTGGTCCAGTCCGGCCAGGGCGTTCTTGTACGACATGCCCCGGGAGAGGTTCAGCGCGTCGGCGACGGCCTCCTCCTCGGAGGCGTACGGGTAGAAGCGGGTGCCGCCGAGGCCGGGGCCCAGGGCGGTCGAGTGGAGCGCGATCACGGCCTTGAGGCCGCTGGCGCGGTCCTGGCAGAGCACGACTTGCTCGTGGCCGCCCTGCTCCGAGCGGAACAGGGTGTGCAGTACGTCAGCGGGTGCGCCGGAAACATCGGTCACGGTGGTGACTCCCAAGTACGGAGCGGCGGTGGGAAAGTCCCTCCGGTGTGTGGGGGAGGGACCGGTGGGGCATGCACGAGGTTAAGTCCTCCGCACGCGTGGATCGGCCGCAGTGCCCAGGATCACCCCCTGGAGGGTGACGGGCGTGGGACGATGCGCTCCATGCCGGCGGTGTCTTTGGTTCCTGTGCCCTACGCGTCCTACCTGCGGGTGTACGAGCCGCTGGCGGCCTTTCCCGAACCCGAGAGGGGCCATTGGCGGCGTTACGCCACCCGGGACCGCACGCCGGGAGCGCAGGACGAACTGCGCCGCTCCCTGGCCGACTTGCTGCCGACGCCGCCGGTGGCCGTTCCGGTGCACGAGAGCGGGGACGCGTTCGTCACCGAGGTGGACGGTGTGGTGTGCGTCTGTCCGTGGCGCACCCGGCTGCGCGGCTGGCTGGCGCTGGAGGAGCTGACGCGGACGCTGCCGCCGCAGTTGCTGGACGCGGTCCTGCCCGAGGTGGTGCGCGGCCAGGCCGAGGCGGACTACGCGCGCTGGCGCGACCGCAATCCGGACGCGCGGCCCTGGATCAGGACGGCGGTGTGGCAGGTGCCGGTGCGCTGGTTCACGCTCTTCTCCGACGAGGAGCGCGACTACGAGCCGGGTGAACCGGCGGAGTCGGGCGGGCCTGGCGAGGCGGGTGGCCCGCGGACCCCCTCCCTGCGCTACCGGACCCCGATGGTGGAGGCCAGACGCCGGCTGGCCCGCTCGCTGAAGACCCTGCGGGACGCGGTGGACGACGGGCCGATGACCGAGGGGCTGGTCGACGTGGGGCGGTGGCTGGAGGAATTCCACCCGCGTTCACTGGTCGAACTGGACTACGGGGGGCTCGTCCACGTCCTGTCCGGCGCCCAGCTCGCCGAGGACCGGTCGGCGGCCGATCTGACCGCGGCGATCGCCGCGCTGCGCGCGGGCGACGGGGAGCTGGCGGGTCAGGCGTACGGACGGCTCAGCGAGCGCTGGCGCGCGGTCAGGGACCGTCAGTTCGCGAACTGAGCGTGCTCGCGCCGTCACGCGATCGGGTGGCTGCCCGACTCAAGTCCGACGTCCTTGAAACGGGCGTGAAACGGGCATGGGGAAGCCTTGAACCAGACTTGAACCGGGCTCTGGGGCGGAAGTCCCGATCCGGGCCTTTGCCTCAAGCGTGACGGACCGCACTAACGGGGCTCTTGCGCCCATCACCCCCCCTCGTGCCAAAATAGGACAAGGAGTCCGGGGAGGGCTCCATCCGTCCAAGTGTGGGCGGATTACTCAGCATTGCACTCTATACGGGGGGTCTGGTGACTCCTGATCGCTCTGTGACTGATCGTATCTGCGACGTAACTGTCCGCTATGGCATGGTCCATCGGCTTCCGCCGCTGATGAACACCTCAGAGGGCAATTCCATCGGTTTGGCCGACGTGGCTGGACGGATGGTGTAGTTGTAGTGCCGAGGACAAGCCGTTCGTCCTATAACCGACTCGGCCCGCGTCCGCCATTTCGGGCAACGCGGGTCAAGGTGCAGAATTTAGAGGAAAGAACCGAGAAGGTTCGGTTCTCCCGAGGAGGCCGCTCATGACCGCTCGCACCCCTGATGCCGAGCCGCTGCTGACCCCGGCTGAGGTTGCCACGATGTTCCGTGTGGACCCGAAGACGGTCACGCGCTGGGCAAAGGCCGGCAAGCTCACGTCCATCCGCACGCTCGGTGGGCATCGCCGGTATCGCGAGGCAGAGGTTCGCGCACTGCTTGCGGGTATTCCGCAGCAGCGCAGCGAAGCCTGACCTCTCAGCAAGGCTCAGCAACGCTCAACAGGGCTCAACCTGAGCCCCATGGGGTCCACCAGGACCCCTGGGGGTCAACGATCCAGGGTGATGGCCGGGTTCCCCCAACTCGGTCGATCCCTGCACATAGCTCCATACGACGGGCACCTGCCCCAACAGGTCCCATGCCCTCGCAACACGGGTAAGTCGTCGATCGCGCTGGACTCCGCCGAGTCCAGCGCGATCTTTTTTGCGCGGTGTGAGGAGCCTGTCGCGTCCCTGTTGAGAGGCTGTGTGGGGGGTGCGGAGAGTCGGCCGGGGAGAGCCGGAAGCGCAGTGCAATTGCACATATTAAATTGGTACGTTGTATGGAGGGTGTAAGTCTGGTCCTTCTTAAAACTCTTCGAGTGACACCCGTCACACCGCTCGGGTCTTGTCAACGAGGCGCGCGGACCCCGGCGGATCACGTTCGTCCGGCCTGACTCGGAGCCAAACGTCAGGCGGCCGGGGGGCTTTGGCCGTCCGGTAAGCCGGCCGGCTCCACGCCGAGCGCCTCCACCGCGACGTACGCGAAGAGTTCACCCGTACCCGGAGCGCCGGCGAAGAGGTCGTCGCCCGGGACGGACTCCATGGCGAGCCGCTGGAGCCGATGACAGATCGGGCAGTGGCCCGTGCGATGCGGGTGCCCGGAGGCGGCCGCCAGATGGGCGCGCAGCAGCGCGCGGGTCTCGTGCCTCAGTGGCTTCGTCGTCGTCGATGCGGTCACGCACACCACCCCCGGTGCGGCCCCCTGCGGAAACGGACGAGGGGCTCTCCTGCTTAGGTACTCCCGGGGCGGTGACGCAGTCAAGATGCCGAGGTCCCGGCGCCCGCGATTTGGACCCGGCATTACCGCCGCGTGACCACGGCGTCGACGCTCCTTGCCGTAGGCGAGGAAGTACCGCCGCACGCCACCGGGCGGGCGGGCGCAACGAAAGAACCCGCATCCGGAGGGGATGCGGGCTCTTGTCTTGCGGTCCTGACGGGATTTGAACCCGCGGCCTCCACCTTGACAGGGTGGCGAGCACTCCAAACTGCTCCACAGGACCAGGTTTCGCGGCCCTTGTTTCCGTGGGCTGCGAAGACAGACTGTACAGCAGCTCGGAGGGTGCGGTCGAACCGAAGGCGGCGACCCGCGCCGGCCTACGGCGCCGCCGCGTCGATCGCCTTCACGATGCGCTTGTCCGACACCGGCTGGGCCGTCCCCAGCGCGTGCGCGAAGTAGCTCACCCGCAGCTCCTCGATCATCCAGCGGATGTCCAGGACCTCGCGCGGCACCGGCCGCCCCCGGGGCAGCTGCTCCAGCAGCCACGCGTACTCGTCCTGCATCTCGTGGACCTTCTCCATCCGCGTCGTGTCGCGCTGGACGGCCGTCGGCATCTGCTGCAACCGCCGGTCCACGGCCACGAGATAGCGCATCAGGTCCGGCAGCCGGCGCAGCCCCGTACGCGTGACGAAGCCGGCCGGTACGAGGGCCGCCAGCTGGTCCCTGACGTCCTGGACGTTGTTCACCAGCACCAGACTGCCGGTGGCCTTCAGACGGCGCTCACAGGCCTGCCAGGCGGCCAGGATCTGCTGGACCTGGCCGACGGTCCGCACCGTCGCTTCGACGAGATCGGCGCGCACCTTCTCGTACAGCTTCCGGTACGACTCCTCGTCCCACGCGGGACCGCCGTGGTCCGCGATCAGCTTGTCGGCCGCGGCCGTGGCGCAGTCCTCGAACAGCGCCTGGACCGAGCCGTGCGGATTGCGGGAGAGCGCCAGCTTGTGCTGGTTGGTGAGCTTGTCCGAGGCGAACTTCGCCGGATTCACCGGGATGTTCAGCAGGATCAGCCGCCGCGTCCCCGCCCACATCGCCTGCTGCTGCTCGGCCTCCGTGTCGAAGAGGCGCACGGCCACGCTCGCGCCCTGGTCGACCAGGGCCGGGTACGCCTTGACGGGCTGGCCGGCCCGCCGCGTCTCGAAGACCCGTACCAGCTCCCCGATCGTCCAGTCCGTCAGCCCCGTGCGCTCGATCGTCTCGCCGCCCGACCGCTCGGCGGTGGCCGCGGCGGCCTGGGAGAGCGCCTTGCGGGCCTTGGGGCGCAGCTGGAGCCTGAGCGCCTCCAGGTCCTTGTCCTCGGCGACCTTGCGGCGCCGCTCGTCGACGATCCGGAACGTGATCTTCAAGTGGTCCGGGATCCGGGAGAGATCGAAGTCGTCCGCCGTGACGGGCACCCCCACCATCCGCTGGAGTTCGCGCGCCAGCGTCACCGGCAGCGGCTCCTGGAGGGGCACCGCGCGGTCCAGGAAGGCGGCGGCGTAGTTCGGCGCGGGCACGTAGTGCCGGCGCACCGGCTTGGGCAGGGAGCGGATCAGCTCCACGACCACCTGCTCGCGCAGCCCGGGGATCTGCCAGTCGAAGCCCTCCGAGGTGACCTGGTTGAGCACCTGGAGCGGTACGTGGACGGTCACGCCGTCCGCGTCCGTACCCGGCTCGAACTGGTACGTCACCCGGAACTTCAGCGGCCCCTGGCGCCAGGAGTCCGGATAGTCGTCCTTGGTGACCGACCCGGCCTTCTCGTTGATGAGCATCGACCGCTCGAAGTCGAGCAGCTCCGGCTCGTCCCGCCGTCTCGCCTTCCACCACGCGTCGAAGTGCGCCCCGGACACCACGTCCTCGGGCACCCGCCGGTCGTAGAAGTCGAACAGCGTCTCGTCGTCCACGAGGATGTCGCGGCGCCGCGCGCGGTGCTCCAGCTCCTCTACCTCGCCCAGAAGTTTGCGATTGTCATGGAAGAACTGATGGGGCGTCCGCCAGTCGCCCTCCACGAGCGCGTGCCGGATGAACAGCTCCCGGGACGCCTCCGCGTCGATCCGCCCGAAGTTGACCTTGCGCTGGGCGACGATCGGCACGCCGTACAGCGTCACCTTCTCGTACGCCATCACGGCCGCCATGTCCTTCTCCCAGTGCGGCTCGCTGTACGTGCGCTTCAGGAGATGACCGGCCAGCGGCTCGATCCACTCGGGCTCGACCTTCGCGTTGACGCGCGCCCAGAGCCGGGAGGTCTCCACCAGCTCGGCCGACATGATGAAACGCGGCGGCTTCTTGAAGAGGGCCGAGCCGGGGAAGACCGCGAACTTCGCGCTCCTGGCCCCCAGATACTCGTTCTTCGCGCCCTCCTTCACGTCCTTCATGCCGATGTGCGACAACAGCCCGGCGAGCAGCGAGACATGGACGGCCTGATCCGCCGCGTCCTCCTCGTTGAGGTGGATGCCCATCTGCTTGGCGACCGTGCGCAGCTGGGAGTAGATGTCCTGCCACTCCCTGATCCGCAGGAAGTTCAGATACTCCGACTTGCACATGCGGCGGAACGCGGAGGACGACAGCGTCTTCTGCTGCTCCCGTACGTAACGCCACATGTTGAGGAAGGCCAGGAAGTCGGACGTCTCGTCCTTGAACCGGGCGTGCTGCTGGTCGGCCTGGGTCTGCTTCTCGGCGGGGCGCTCGCGCGGGTCCTGGATGGAGAGCGCGGCGGCGATCACCATCACCTCCCGTACACAGCCGTTGCGGTCCGCCTCGACGACCATGCGGGCCAGCCGCGGGTCCACGGGGAGCTGGGAGAGCTTGCGGCCGAGCGGGGTGAGCTTCTTCTTCGGGTCCTTCTGCACCGCGTCGAACGCGCCCAGCTCCTGGAGCAGCTGCACGCCGTCGCGGATGTTGCGGTGGTCCGGCGGGTCGATGAAGGGGAACTTCTCGATCTCGCCGAGCCCGGCCGCGGTCATCTGGAGGATGACCGAGGCGAGGTTCGTACGGAGGATCTCCGCGTCGGTGAACTCCGGCCGGGAGGTGAAGTCGTCCTCCGAGTACAGCCGGATGCAGATGCCGTCGGAGGTACGGCCGCAGCGGCCCTTGCGCTGGTTGGCGCTGGCCTGCGAGATGCGCTCGATCGGCAGCCGCTGGACCTTGGTGCGGTGGCTGTAGCGGGAGATCCTGGCGGTGCCCGGGTCGATCACGTACTTGATGCCGGGGACCGTCAGCGAGGTCTCGGCGACGTTCGTCGCCAGCACGACCCGGCGGCCGGCGTGGCGCTGGAAGACGCGGTTCTGCTCGGCGTGCGAGAGGCGCGCGTAGAGGGGCAGGATCTCGGTGGAGCGCAGCTTGCGCTTCTCCAGGGCGTCCGCCGTGTCACGGATCTCCCGCTCGCCGGAGAGGAAGACGAGGACGTCGCCGGGGCCCTCCGACTGGAGTTCGTCCACGGCTTCGGCGATCGCGGTGATCTGGTCCCGGTCGCCCTCCTCGCCGTCCTCCTCCAGAAGAGGGCGGTAGCGGACGTCCACCGGATACGTACGGCCGGAGACCTCGACGATGGGCGCGTCCCCGAAGTGCCGGGAGAAGCGCTCCGGGTCGATGGTCGCCGAGGTGATGACGACCTTGAGGTCGGGGCGGCGGGGGAGCAGCTGGGCGAGATAGCCGAGCAGGAAGTCGATGTTGAGGCTGCGCTCGTGGGCCTCGTCGATGATGATCGTGTCGTACGCGAGCAGCTCGCGGTCCGTCTGGATCTCGGCGAGCAGGATGCCGTCGGTCATCAGCTTGACGAAGGTCGCGTCCTGGTTCACCTGGTCGGTGAAGCGGACCTTCCAGCCGACCGCCTCGCCCAGCGGGGTGTCCAGCTCGTCCGCGACGCGCTCGGCGACGGTACGGGCGGCGATCCTGCGGGGCTGGGTGTGCCCGATCATGCCGCGCACGCCACGGCCCAGCTCCAGGCAGATCTTGGGGATCTGGGTCGTCTTGCCGGACCCCGTCTCCCCGGCGACGATCACGACCTGGTGGTCGCGTATCGCCTCCAGGATCGTGTCCTTCTTCTGGCTGACGGGCAGCTGTTCCGGGTACGAGACCGACGGCACCCGCTCCCGCCGCCTGAGGATCCGCTCGGTGGCCTTCCCGGCCTCACCGGCGATCTCGTCCAGCACGGTCTGCCGCGCGTCGGGTTTGCGGATGCGCCGTGCGCCTTCGAGACGGCGGCCGAGTCGCCGCGCGTCGCGCAGCGAGACGTCGGCCAGCAGGGTCTGGAGGTCGGCGAAGGAAGTAGACATACCGAGCCCAGGATCTCACCCGGGGCTCGGGAGTGGCGAACCAGTTTCGGCGATCCGCCGGGCGGTGTGCTCCGGGGCGCTCGGGACAGGGTCGGGACGGGGCTCGGGGCAGGCTTCGGACGATGCTTCGGACAGCGCCGCGGGGCGGGTGCGACCGGCTTGCGGCGTGGCGGCGGGCGTATTGCCCGATCCTGGCGAGCAGCCCTTACGATGCGAGGCACGTCCCGACCGGCCCGCCGGTCACCGCCCGACCCGAGAGGCTTCGCGGATGAGCCACACCGGCAGCGCGCGCGGCCGCTTCGCCGGCGTCGGCGCGGTGTTGCTCGGGGTGCTGGCGGTGCTGCTGTTCTGCGTCCACTCACCCGCGCCCGCCGCGCTGGTGCCGGGGGCCGTGGCCGGTGCCGGTGCCGGTGCCGGTGAGGCCGTGGCCGTTTCCGTCGCCGTCGCCGACGGAGGGTACGAGCGGGGGACCCCCGGCTGCGGGCGCGGCGGCCAGGACGACCTGGGCAGCCGGCCGGTCGTACCGCCGCGCGGCGGCTCGGGGCCCGAACTGCTGCCCGCGCTGTACGACGCGCACGGCGCCGGCGGTCCCTGGAGCGCCGCCGACCAGGTGGTCGCCTCCGTCACGCCCGAGCGCGGTCGGCCGCCGCTGCCGGGCCCCTCACCGGTCGGGCTCTCCGTACTGCGCGTATAGGGGGACGGCTCCCTCCCGGACCCGTCCCTTTTGTTCCCCTTTCACGGAGAGCCGTACAGCCATGCCCGCTTCCCCCTCCTCTTCCTCTTCCCCTTCTTCTTCCTCCTCGCCCGTCTCCTCCCGGCGCCGGATCGCCATCGGCGCGGGTGTCGTGGCCGCCGCCGCGCTGCTCGGCGTCGTCTCGTACACCGCGACCAAGCCGGACGCGCCCAGCCGCGTCGAATCGGTCGCCCCGGCCGAATCCGCCGGGGCGGTGGACGGCCCGGCCGCCGGGGTCTCCGCCGATCCGCAGGCCGGCCTCTACCCGGAGCTGGCCAAGCTCGCCCGGCGCGAGACGGCGGACCCGCTCTCCGTCGGGCGCGCGGACGCGCCCGTCGTGATGGTCGAGTACGCCGACTTCAAGTGCGACTACTGCGGGAAGTTCGCCCGCGACACCGAGCCCGCGCTCATCGAGAAGTACGTCAAGGACGGCACGCTGCGCATCGAGTGGCGCAACTTCCCGATCTTCGGCAAGGAGTCCGAGGCCGCCGCGCACGCCGCCTGGGCCGCCGGACAGCAGGGCCGCTTCTGGGAGTTCCACACCGCCGCGTACGCCGAGGGCGCGAAGGGGAAGGGCTTCGGCGCCGACCGGCTCACCGCGCTCGCCCGCGCGGCCGGGGTGAAGGACCTCGACCGGTTCGAGCGTGACCGGGGCGGCGACGAGGCGGCGGCCGCCGTACGCGAGGACCAGGAGGAGGGGTACGGGCTGGGCGCCACCTCCACCCCGTCCTTCCTCGTCAACGGCCGCCCCATCGCGGGCGCCCAGCCCAAGGAGACCTTCACCCGGGCCATCGAGGCGGCGCACGCGGCGGCGAAGGCGGACACCGGGGCCGAGAAGGGCGGTACGGGGGACGGCGGCAACGACAAGGGCAGCGGCCGCGACAAGAGCGAGAGCAGCGACAAGGGCGACAGCGGCGGTAGCGACAAGGGCGACAGCGGCGACAAGGGCGACCGCGAGGCCGACCGGTGACCGACGTCGGCTATCCGGTCGCCCTCCTCGGCGGCCTGCTCGCCCTGCTGAGCCCGTGCAGCGCCCTGCTGCTGCCCGCGTTCTTCGCGTACTCCATCGACTCGGCCGGCCGGCTCCTCGCCCGTACCGGCGTCTTCTACCTCGGCCTGGCGACCACGCTCGTACCGCTGGGCGCCGCCGGGTCGTTCGCCGGGCGGCTGTTCTACGGCCACCGCGATCTGCTGGTCGCCGCCGGCGGCTGGCTGATCATCGCGCTCGGCGTCGCCCAGCTCCTCGGCATGGGCTTCGCCTCCCGCCGGATGGCCGAGCTGTCCGGCCGGATCAGGCCCACGACGGCGCTGTCCGTGTACGCGCTCGGGCTGGTCTACGGACTCGCCGGGTTCTGCGCGGGCCCGATCCTGGGCAGCGTGCTGACGGTGGCCGCGCTCAGCGGCAGCCCGCTCTACGGCGGACTGCTGCTCGCGGTGTACGGGCTGGGCATGGCCGTACCGCTGTTCGTGCTGGCGCTGCTCTGGGAGCGGTTCGACCTCGGCGGGCGCCGCTGGCTGCGGGGGCGCGCCTTCGGCGTCGGCCGCTTCGCGCTGCACACGAACTCGCTGCTCTCGGGGCTCTTCTTCATCACCCTGGGCACCCTCTTCCTCGTCTTCGACGGGACGACCGCGCTGTCGGGTCCGCTCTCGGTCGACGACTCGTTCGCGGTGGAGCAGTGGGCGCGCGGGGTCGGCGCCGCCGTGCCCGACTGGGCGCTGCTGGGCGGGGTGGCGCTGGTGGCGGTCGCGGTCACGCTGTGGCGGACGCTGCGGGTGCGCAGGGAGCCCGCACCCGTGGTGGCGAGCGCGCCGGTGGAGGCCGAGCGGCCCGGCGCGGTGAAGCCGGGAGCATGAGAAAAGCCCCCGCCGAGATCCTCGGTGGGGGCCTTCGCCCTCGCGGGCCGTGGTGGCTGGGGCCGGGATCGAACCGGCGACCTATCGCTTTTCAGGCGATCGCTCGTACCAACTGAGCTACCCAGCCACGCAGCCTCGCGGCTGCAAGCGGTCCTGACGGGATTTGAACCCGCGGCCTCCACCTTGACAGGGTGGCGAGCACTCCAAACTGCTCCACAGGACCAAGCAATGTGCGAGCACCAGTCTCGCACACGGTGTTGCGTGCCCCCAACGGGATTCGAACCCGTGCTACCGCCTTGAAAGGGCGGCGTCCTGGGCCACTAGACGATGAGGGCTAAAGGCCCGCCTGGGCGCTTCGCAGCGCGTCGGGGACGTCAGAAGCATATGGGATGGGCGGAGCTATCGCCAAAACGGTTTAGGGGGCGGGTACGGGGGCCCCGGGGGACGGACCTGTGGACGGGCCGGCGGAGGGACCCGCGGAGAGATTCGCCGAGGGATCGGCGGAGGGATCGGCGGACGAGCCGGTGGACGGACGGGTGGTCGGGCCGGTGGTCGGGCCGGTGCCCGGCTTGCCCGCCTCCTGCGGGAGATGGCGGCTGACCTCGGCCGTCGTCAGCCCCAGCCCGCCGAGCGTGATCTCGTCCCACGCCTGGAGCCGCTTCGTCGTGCGGTCCAGATAGAGCACGGAGGCGCGTACCTTCTCCGGCTTCTCGCTCTGCAGGGCGCGCAGCCCGCCGCCGCCCGTCGAGCCCTCGATCTTCAGCCGGGTGCCGTGCGGCATGACCTCGGTGGCGCGGTGGTGGACATGGCCCGCGAGCACCAGCGGGACCAGCCCGTCGGTCTGCCGCGCCGCCTCCGGCTCATGGGCGACGGCGATGTCCACGGGCGTACCGGCCTGCTCCTGGTCGCGCAGCGCCGAGGCGAGCCTGATGCCCGCCAGGCGTTCGGCCGGGTCGCCCTCGGCCACCACCGAGCGGTCGGGGGTGAACTGCGGGTCACCGATGCCCGCCACCCGTACCCCGGCCACGGTGACGGCCCGGCCGTCGTCCAGCACCCGTACGTTCTTCATGCGTGCGAGGTACTTCTGGGTGATCCGCGAATCGTGGTTGCCGCGCACCCAGACGTACGGGACGTCCAGGTCGGCGATCGGGTCGAGGAAGGTGTTCTCGGCCGCCGCGCCGTGGTCCATGGTGTCGCCCGAGTCGATGATGGCGTCGATCCCGTACTGCTCCACGAGCGAGCCGATGATGTGCCAGGCCGCCGGGTTGAGATGGATGTCGGAGACGTGCAGCACCCGGAGGGTGGCCGGGTCCGGCTGGTACGTGGGAAGCGTGGACGTCGCGTCGTACAGCTTGGTCACATTGGTGACCAGCCGCGCCAGCTCCTTCTGGTAGACGTCGAAGTCGGTGACGATCGAGCGGGCGCTGCCGACGACCTGCGGGGCGGAGGAGAGCAGCCCCGAGAACCTGGGCTCCAGCACCGACTTGGGGTTCCAGGTGGCGTACGCGCCGACGCCGGAGGCGGCCAGCAGCGTGAGCGCCAGCCCGCCGGCGGCGAGGGCGCGGCGGGGGCGGCGGTAGACGACGAGGCCGAGGGCGGTCGCGCCGGACACGACGGCGACGACGGAGCGTACGGCCAGCTCGGTGGTGCCGTCCCTGACGTCGCGGCTGACCTCGTCCTGGAGGCCGGAGAACCGTTCGGGGTGCTCGACGAGGGCCTGGGAGCGGACCGGGTCCAGCTGGTCCACGTCCACGTCCAGGCGGAGCGGCGCGGTGTGGGTGTCCAGCTCCAGCGCGCCCAGCGGCGACACATTGATCTTCGTACCGCCGGTGAGGGACGGCCGCAGCGTCATCCGGGTGTCCATCGGGCCGACCGGGGTCAGCACGCTGCCGACGGTCAGCAGCCCGAGCCAGGCGCCGAGCACCACGACGGCGGTCATCCCGAGGGCGCGGGCCCAGGGGCGCGGGGCGTGGACGAGCGTGCCGGTGGGAGCGGAGCGCGGAGCCGGGGCGCGGCCGGGCGGGACAGGGCCGGGCGGGACGGGGCCGGGCCTAGTACGGAGGAAGAAGCGTTTCAGCCGCTGTACGGCGCGGGCGCGGACCATTGATCCCCTATGCCCGGGACTGCGGCCCGCCATGCGCGGCGGACACCTTCGCGCACATCAGCGAATTCAGGGGAGCGATTCAGGGGAGCGGCTCAGGAGAACGATTCGGCGGAACGATTCGGGAGAGCGGAGAGCAACGGGGGCTCAGCCCCAGCCCAGTTCGTGCAGCCGGTCGTCCCCGATGCCGAAGTGGTGGGCGATCTCGTGGACGACGGTCACGGCGACCTCGTGGACCACGTCCTCGGGGCTCTCGCAGTAGCGCAGCGTCGGGCCCATGTAGATCGAGATGCGGTCGGGCAGCACCCCGGCGTACCACTCGCCCCGGTCGGTGAGCGGGGTCCCCTCGTACAGCCCCAGCAGCTCGGGGTCGTCGGGGGCGGGCTCGTCCTCGACGAAGACGGCGACGTTGTCCATGACCCGGGTCAGTTCCTGGGGGATCTGGTCGAGGGCCTGGCTCACCAGTTCTTCGAAGGTCTCGCGTGTCATCTCCAGCACCCGGCCATTGTCCCGTGTCCCGGGCGGCTCCGGGCGTGTCCCCGGCGGGGAAAAGGAAGTTGTGCAGTGAAACTTCCCTCGCCGCCGGCGGGGTGGCCCGCTCTTGTTCCCCTTCCTCCGGAGGTGCCGCTCGTGCGCCAGTTGTCCGCCCCAGGCCGCCGTCTCGCCGTCTGGATCGCCAGCTCACTGGCGGTCGCGGCCTCCGCGGGCTGTATGAGCGTCGGTGACGACGAGGGAGATCCGGCGCCTTCCCGCTCCGCGGACCGGGGCGGAGCCGCCGCCGAGCCCGACGGTGAGACGGCCGCCGGTGTCGGAGCCGGGATGCCGTACTCCGGGCAGGGCCGTACGGGACCGGGCACGGCGGCGGAGCACTCCGGCGCGCACGCGGGGGCGGACGGCGGGAGCGGTCCGGTCAAGGGGAAGGCCGGCGAGGACGGGAAGGGCGGCAAGGGCGCGTCCCCGGAGGCCAGTTCACCGGCCACCGCCTCGCCGGAGCCGTCGCGCGGCACCCGGCCGCACCCGGGCGGGCCGAGCCCGACGCGCGAGGACCCCGTACCGACCAAGGACCCCACGCGCTCAGCGCCGCCCCCCACCCCGCAGCCGCCGGGGACCCCGGAGCCGGAGCCGGAGCCCGAGCCGGAGACGAAGTCGCCGGAGGCACCGTCGGCGTCCCCGGCGGCGGACGTACGGACGGGGGCGGTGGCCGAGGGGGTGTGGGCGTGGAAGGAGCCGAAGGCGTCGCCGCAGGTGGGCCCGGTCTGAGCGGGGCGGGGCGGGGCCGGAGCGGGGCCTGAGGCGAGGGGGCCGGCCGGAGTTGTCCCGTAGTCCGGTATTCCGGTTCGCCGGGGGATTCACCTGCTGGTTTGCCAGGGAGGGGGGAGAGTGCGTATGGTAGTAGATCGTTTGATCATTGCCCGGCGCCGACACAGAAGAGCGCCGCGTGGCGCGTACTCTCCCTTGCCGTGGCTGACCGCATTGAGGCGGTCGATTTGCGAATTCTCACGGAGTTTGGGCGCGTGCCGAGACTCCGGAAGGTTTCGCATTTCGCATGTCCATTTCCAGTACTGACCACGCCGTCATGCCCGAGAACGACACCACCGAAACGGTCGCTGTCGTCGAGAGCACGGAAGAGGCCGTAGCGGCCCCCGAGACGGCCACTGAGTCCCCCGAGATCCCCGAGGCCCACGTGACTGACGGCCCCTCAGCCTCCGCCGCCCCCGCCGAGACGGCCGAGTCCGCCGTCTCCGACGAGTCCGCTGTCTCCGACGAGACCGTCGCCTCCGACGAGTCCGCCGCTGAGCCCGCCGAGGCCCCGGGCCTCTCCTTCAGTGACCTGGGCCTGCCCGAGGGCATCGTCCGCAAGCTCGCCCAGAACGGCGTCACCGCGCCCTTCCCGATCCAGGCAGCGACCATCCCGGACGCCCTGGCCGGCAAGGACATCCTCGGCCGCGGCCGTACGGGCTCCGGCAAGACCCTCTCCTTCGGTCTGCCGCTGCTGGCGACGCTCGCCGGTGGCCACACGGAGAAGAAGAAGCCGCGCGGCATCATCCTCACGCCGACCCGTGAGCTGGCGATGCAGGTCGCGGACGCGCTCCAGCCGTACGGCGACGTGCTCGGCCTGAAGATGAAGGTCGTCTGCGGCGGTACGTCGATGAGCAACCAGATGTACGCCCTGGAGCGCGGTGTCGACGTCCTCGTCGCCACCCCGGGCCGGCTGCGCGACATCATCAACCGCGGCGCCTGCTCCCTCCAGCAGGTCCAGATCGCGATCCTCGACGAGGCCGACCAGATGTCGGACCTGGGCTTCATGCCCGAGGTCACCGAGCTGCTCGACCTGGTGCCGGCCGGCGGCCAGCGCATGCTCTTCTCCGCCACGATGGAGAACGAGATCAGCACGCTGGTCAAGCGCTACCTGACCAACCCGGTCAGCCACGAGGTCGACAGCGCCCAGGGCAACGTCACGACCATGACGCACCACGTCCTCGTCGTGAAGCCGAAGGACAAGGCCCCCGTCACGGCGGCGATCGCCGCCCGCAAGGGCCGCACGATCATCTTCGTACGGACCCAGCTGGGCGCCGACCGCATCGCCGAGCAGCTGCGCGAGTCCGGCGTGAAGGCCGACGCGCTGCACGGCGGCATGACGCAGGGCGCGCGGACGCGGACGCTGGCGGACTTCAAGGAGGGGCTCGTCAACGCCCTCGTCGCCACCGACGTCGCCGCGCGCGGTATCCACGTGGACGGCATCGACCTGGTGCTGAACGTGGACCCGGCCGGCGACCACAAGGACTACCTGCACCGCTCGGGCCGTACGGCGCGCGCCGGCAAGTCCGGTGTCGTCGTCTCCCTGTCGCTGCCGCACCAGCGCCGGCAGATCTTCCGGCTGATGGAGGACGCGGGCGTCGACGCCACGCGCCACATGGTCGGCGGAGCGGGCGCGTTCGACCCTGAGGTCGCCGAGATCACCGGCGCCCGTTCGCTCACCGAGGTCCAGGCCGACTCCGCGAACAACGCGGCCAAGCAGGCCGAGCGCGAGGCCGCCGACCTGACCAAGCAGCTGGAGCGTGCCCAGCGCCGCGCCGTCGAGCTGCGCGAGGAGGCCGGTCGCCTGGTCGCCCGCGCCGCGCGCGAGCGGGGCGACGACCCGGAGGTGGCGGTGGCCGAGGTCATCGCCGAGGCCGAGCGCGAGGTGGCGGCTGCCGCCGCCGCTGCCGCCGTACCGCAGCAGTCGGCGCAGCGCGACGACCGCGGCAGCTACGGCCGCCGCGACGACCGTGGCGAGCGCAGCGGCCGTGGCGGCGCGCGTGGCTACACGCCGCGTGACGACCGCGGCGGGGACCGGGGCGGTGACCGCGGCGGTGACCGTGGCGGCTTCCAGCGCCGTGACGACCGTTCGGGTGGCGGCTTCAACCGCGACCGCAACGACCGTGGCGACCGTCCGGAGCGCCGCGACGACCGCGGTGGCTTCCAGCGCCGTGACGACCGCGGCGGTGACCGTGGCGGCTTCCAGCGCCGTGACGACCGTACGGGTGGCGGCTTCAACCGCGACCGCAACGACCGCGGTGACCGTCCCGAGCGCCGTGACGACCGTGGCGGGCGCCCCTTCGAGCGCCGCGACCACCGCGCCGGCGACCGTCCGGTCAACCGCGACCGCCGCGACGACCGCCCGGCCGCCGGTGCCCGCACGGGCGGCCACGACCGCCCGGCGACCCGCCGCGACGACCACCGCGGCGGCACCACCGGCACCGGCACCGGCTCCTTCGGCCGCCGCGACGACAAGCCCCGCTGGAAGCGCAACGGCTGATCAGCAGAGCTGACCGGCAGAGCCGGCCGGTAGTTGTACGACAGGGCCCGTGTCCACCCCCAAGGTGGCCACGGGCCCTGCCCGTTCACCGGCGACATCCCCACGGGGGGATACCCGATCGGCACACCGCCACTGGCGAGCTATGCTCGTGTGTGTTGTGCCAAGGGCCATTAGCTCAATTGGCAGAGCAGCGGACTTTTAATCCGTTGGTTGTCGGTTCGAGTCCGACATGGCCTACCGATAGACCCCAGGTCAGGGGTGTTCCTGACGTGAGGCGCGGTCCTTGTTCGAGTTCATTTCGGGCTGGTGCTCCAGCGAAGCTCAATCGAAGTGCAAACGATCACGACACAGAAGACCCCCGGTCATGCTCGGCCGGGGGTCTTCTGTGCCTACTGCTGGGTGGTGCCGCCGGGGCAGGTCTCCCGGGACGGGTGTGGCTTCTGGTGTCCGGTGGTGGGCTGTCCGGGCGGGGAGCCCACGCCCTGCCCGCAGCTCGGGCAGGTGCCCTCGCATCGGCCTGGATCGAATGGTCGCATTGCTATCAGTCCTCCTCGTCGGTGGTGCTGACAGGTGGTGCATCCGCCCGACCGCCGGTCGACGGCCGGGAGCCTAGAGCTTCCGCACGAAGATCCTCGCCCCGTTGTGGAAGTCGATGGTGAGCCCCGGCTTTGCCGCTTCGCCGGGGCGGGTGGACCAGCGCGTGATGGCCACGATCTCCGGAGACTCCGCCGCGGTGACTGCGGCGGCGAGCCAGCCCTCGGGGTCGGCCGGCACGTCGCCAGCCCACGGCGCGACGGGGTCCCCCTGAACGGGGGTATCCGGGTCGTCGTGCTTCTCGCCGGTGGCCAACTGCCCGATGAACTGCCACCGGGTCTCCCCGGTGCCGGTGGTGACCGCGACCCCGAAGGGGTGCGTCGTGTCGCCGGCCTCGGTCAGGGTCTGGACGCGGGTCGTGCCGGTGGTGTTCTTGATCAGGTCGAGGGCGAAGTCCTGGAAGCGCGGCGGTCGCATTTGTGATCATTCCTTACATGGGCGGGGGCAGCCAGCAGTCTAGGTGGGGTGCAGCGGCGCGGCTGTGACTCGCGGGTACTAGCAGGTCGTGATGCCAGTCGGGGCTCGGTCTGTCCTATCGCAGTCGGGCGTCAGACTGCCTCGGCGACCATCGTGATGATCAGCGCAGCAAGAGCCGCTCCACACGCGATCAGCGTCAAGCCCATGCTGATCAGCGCCACCATGACGCGTCTCTGCCTCTGGTCCTCGTCCGTCACGGTGTGCGGGCCGCCAGGACCAGCCCGAGCGCGATGAGGCCGCAGCAGACCATCACCCCGAGCCCCCAGCCGAGGTCGGCGAGCGGTCGCCGTGCTCTCTTCTTCATGCGCTGCTCCGGGTTCGTGGGGAGCCCCGGCCGGTGTCCACGGGGGAAGACGGCCGGCCGGGGCGGTAGGCGGGCGCCATCAGTAGCGCACGAACTCGCGCGGCCCCCGGTTGGGCTGTACGAGGGGGTCCTGCTGGCAGCCCAGGTGAAGTTGTACGTCCGGCGCGGCCCCGGATCCCGTCTCCACGGCCTCGATGCGGTGCGGTTCACCGGGTCGGATCGGCTTGTCGCAGTGCGCGCAGATCACTGGTCCTCCCGCGTCGCGCCCGGCCCGTACTGCTCCAGCAGCCACGCGCACCACCGCCGCAGCAGCTCCACCCGGACGTGCCCGGACAGAGCCGTCAGGGGCGGCGCGGACGCGATCTCGCTCCGGATCCCGTCCACCGTGGACCGGATCCGGTACCACTCTCGACTGCCGCGCCACAGCGTGGCGGCGTGGGCCTCGGCGGTGGGCAGCATGGACTCGACGTGCTGCCGCAGGGCAACCGCGACGGTGCCGAGTTCGGAGTCGCTGGCGCGCAGTCCGACGATATTGGCGGCCTCGGCGAGGGTGGCCTCGATGTCCGGGCGGGCTGGGGCGGAGACGCAGGCGGGTGCATGCGGTGGATCAACCACGGGCGCTCCAGTGACGGGCGGTCAGGTGATGGTTCGACCGTAGGAGCGCCCGGTGGGTAGAGGGGGCACAGTTTGTGCCCCCTCGTCAGGCAGCCAGCAACCCGAGCTTCACCGCGAGGGCGGACGCCCTCTGCCGTCGGGCCGGGTGCCTCGACTCGGCCTCTTCGAGGACGATGCGCTTCGCGTACCCGTTGTACTTGATCGTCTCGGGCGCCGACTCGTGGGCGCGAGCTAGCGTGTCGAGCGCGACGTCCGGCTGTCCGTCCAGCTGGTAGGCGCGGGCCTCTTCGATCCGGTGCCGGGCCCGGCGCGGCCGGGAGGGAATCGGCATCGCGTCGGCGGCGGCGGCCTGGCGCACGGACTCCCCACCGGAGTGCAGTTCGACAGCGACGGTGACAGCGTGCGCGCCCATGATTGCTCGGCCGAAGCTCGTCACCGGGTGGAAGTAGTCGGCCGGCAGTCGCGCGGCCATGTCCCGAGCCTGGTCCCAGTAGCGCCAGGCTGTGCCCGTCTCCGCTCGCCTCGCGGCCGTGTACCCGGCCTCGAAGGTGAGCGCCCCGGCGATGGCGCGTACCTCGTCAGAGGCGTCTGGGAGGAGCGGTGTGAGGTACGCCAGCGCCTCGGCTGTGACGTCGTCCGCCGCGTCGAAGTGGCCGGAGTCCCGGTGGGCCTGCGCGGCGAGCCACGCGGCGACACCGATCGTGTGTGGATCCTCGGACTCCTGCGCGGCGATCATGCCCCGCTCGGCCACGCGCCACAGCAGCGCGGCGTCCGGCTGGTACGCCACGAAGAACTGCGCCAGCGAGTAGACCTCGGACAGCGCGGCCTGCGCCGCGCGCCGCTCGGTCGCCCGGTCCGACTGCCGCACCGCCCGCTGGGCATCCCGGATGAGATCGGGCAGCAGAACCCCGATGACGTCCCGGTGGTTCGGTGCTTCGTGGCGGGCCTGCCAGGCGCGTGCCAGCCGTGCCCGGATGTGCCGGGCCGAAGGCGCCTGGGCGGAGTCAGACAAGGGAAAGCGGTTGATCGCGGCCTGGACCGCAGGAAGCCGAGAGTGGCCGGGACCGGCGAACAGGTCGACGTGCACGGATTGGTCCCCCGTGAGTTCGGACAGGTCACGCACCCGCAGCAGCTCGGCGAATCGCAGGACCATGTGCAGCTTCGGCGTCTTCAGTCGGCCGGTCTCGACCGCCTTCACCCATGACCCGGTGCGCCCCATGAGGCCACCGAGCTGGTCGCGTGTCATCCCTCGCCGTGTCCGTAGAAGTTGAAGTCTCTGCCCGAAGGCGAGGGGATCGGTGTACGGGTCCGGGGTAGCATCAGCAGGCATGGCCTTGCCCCTCTCTGTCCAGCTCGTCACTGCCAGGGTATGGGGCGAGGCCCTTTCTGTGTGAGCCACGTCATGACAAAGCGCCCCGCCCTCCCGGAGGAGAGCGGGGCGCGGTCATGCCCAGGGGCTGAGGTCCAGCTCGGGCGGAGGCTCGGAACCGGATCTTCGGGCGGTGCCACGCGGTTGCCTCATCGGACAATGGACAACAGGTAGTACTGAAGGAAGGACACCGGCAAGATCTTCGTCCAGGAGAACGGCGAGTGGCTGCACCCGGACACGGTGAGCAAGGCGTTCCTGCGCATCTCTGAGGCGGCGGGCCTGCCGCCGATCAACCTGCGGGATCTCAGGCACGGTGCGGCGGCGCTTGTGAAAGCAGGCGGGGGAGACTCGCACGATGCGAAGGTCAAGTTGCGGCACAGCACGATCGTCCTGACCTCGGACACGTACATGGAGCTGTTCGAGGAGTACGAGGACGGGCTGACGGAGAGCGCAGCTGCGGTTGTGCCGCGCGCCCGCAAAGGGGCGGGGCCAGCGGCTGGAGCTGCCTGATAATCCCAGGCTGCACGGCGTTTCCGCTGGCCCCCTGCTGGCCCCAACGAGAGGCAACGGGACCGAGCGGGAGCGAACGGCACCGGATGATCTCGACCGCCAGGCGGCATGCGATGTGCCGCTGAGCTGGACTTTACCCAACGGGACCGGACGGGAACGAATGAGTCAGGACGGGACTGCATGAAGGACCTGCCGACTTTTAATCCGTTGGTTGTCGGTTCGAGTCCGACATGGCCTACCACCGCGGCCCCCGGTCAGAGTGCATCTGGCCGGGGGCTGTTGACGTTTTCCGACGGGTCGGGCCCGAAGGCCGGTCCGCGTTCGGGCGGCGTCCGGTTCGCGTCCGGTTCGCGTCCGGGCCGTATCCGGCCCCGTATCCCGAAAGTGCGCCGCCAGATGCTGCGCTCCGGGCGAGATCGTCGCACCCTTGGCCCTATGAGTGGTGTGAGCATATGAACGAAGTGCCGATTGTCGTACACCGAGCGTCCGGAACGGGCGGGCGGCGGGTGACCGTGCGGGGGCGGATCATGGGCCTGGCCCACTCCGACGACCACCTGATCGAGTTCCTGCGCCAGGCCGGGCTGCCCGACGCCTGGGAGCTGCTGGACGACCCCGCCTGGGTGGAGTGGCAGGGCGGACCCGCGCACGAGTACGGCGCCGAGGAGTGAGCCGGCGCGCACAGGCAGCTTTTCGGACAGGTGTGCGGGGATACGCTCTGCCGATTGTCAGTGGCTGGCCGTAGCCTTGTACCTATGTTCGCTTCCTCGTCCGTATCTTCTTCCGGTGCCCGCGATGCCTTACGCCGTGCGCGCGCGGCCCGGTCCGTCAGGTCCGCCGCTGTGGTCAATGAGGAGATCCGCGCCCTGTGGACGCGGTCCGGTGGCGTGCTGCTCCCCGCTGACCAGGAGCGTTATCAGCGGCTGCTGATCGAGTGGGCCGCCGCCGTGCGAGGGGATGTGCTGGAGGCCGCTTAACCCGGGCTCTGCCGGGGGTGGTCATGAGCGTCCTCCGGATGCCGTAGAGTTGTCTTCAACGGCGCGGGGTGGAGCAGCTCGGTAGCTCGCTGGGCTCATAACCCAGAGGTCGCAGGTTCAAATCCTGTCCCCGCTACTGGAAGAAAACGAAGGCCCGGATTCCTGGTGAATCCGGGCCTTCGTCGTGTGCGCGGGGCGGTCCCGGCGGGTCCCGGCGGGTCCCGGCGCGGATCCCCGGGGGCCCGGTCATGGGTGTGATGACCCCTCTTTCATTCCGGGCGCGGACAAGCCGTGACAAGCTATGACAAGTAACGTGAAGCATGCGGCTGTGCTTGTACGGGACGTCCCCGGGACCCACCCCGGGACGCGGGCCGGGCGACCGGCCCCGTAGCCCACTCGGCCGAGGGTGAGTCGCCGCCCCACGTGGTGACGGCCAGCCTGGGTGGAGCGCGGTACTGGCGCAGCCGCGAGCGGACCGGGCAGGAGACGACTGGTGGGGAAGCTGAGGAAGCTCGGAGAGGCCATCGGCGGCAAGGGCCGGCGGGCCGGAGGCGGCAGCGGGTTCTGGGCCGCCGAGGGCGCGGGCTTCTGGGGGCCCGGTGACCTCGGCGAGGACCACGCGCCGCACGCCCGCCACAGGCGTGGCTGGCGACGCCCCGGCGCGCGCGGCCGGGCCGGGCGCCGGATCGTGAACTTCCTGCCGGCCCTCGTGATCATCGGCGGCGTGATCCTCGACGTCTCCACCCCGACCCGGGTGACCGCCGCGCCGCTCTTCGCCGCCGCCCCACTGGTCGCCGCGCCGTTCTATCCGCTGCTCGGCACGTTGCTGGTCTCCGTCACCTCACTGGCCGCCGAGATCGCGCTCCATGTCCGGGCGCGGTCGCTGCTCACCCTGGAGTCGCTGAGCCAGCTGCTGACCGTGCTGGTCGTCTCCCTCCTCGCCATGTACATCACCGGCGTCGTCAGACGCAGCGGGGAGCGGCTCGCCTCCGCCCGCATCATCGCCGAGACCGCCCAGCGCGCCGTGCTGCCCAGACCCGCCGAACGGGTCGGCGGGCTGCGGATAGCCGCGCGGTACGAGGCGGCGCAGGAGGGCGCCTTCATCGGCGGCGACCTGTTCGCCGTACAGGACACGCCGTACGGGGTGCGGCTGGTGGTCGGAGACGTACGGGGGAAGGGGCTGGAGGCGGTCGAGGCGGTGGCCGTGCTCATCGGGGCCTTCCGCGAGGCCGCCGAGCAGGAGGCGTCCCTGGAGGGCGTGGCGCAGCGGCTGGAGCGCGCCCTGCTGCGGGAGGGGACGCGGCGGGCCGGGGTCGATGTCTTCGAGGGGTTCACCACGGCCGTGCTCGCCGAGATCCCGCACGGCGAGGCAGTGGTGCGGCTGCTCAACCGCGGCCATCCCGAGCCGCTGCTCATATGCGGTGACGGGGGCGTAAGGATGCTGGTGCCGAGCGATCCCGCGCTCCCCCTCGGGATGAGCGAGCTGGGCTCGTGGCCCGACCGCGCCGAGCAGAACGCGTACCCCGACGGCGCGATGCTGCTCTTCTACACGGACGGACTCACCGAGGCGCGCGACCACGAGGGCGTCTTCTACGCGCCGCGCGACCGGCTCGACGGGCGGATCTTCCCGGGGCCCGACGAACTGCTCCAGGCGCTGATCGACGACGTACGGCTGCACACGGGCGGCGGGAGCCAGGACGACATGGCGCTGCTCGCCGTCAGCAGGCCCTCGCCGACGCAGCCGGAGCGGCGCAGGACGATGCCGATCGTCCCGTGAGGGCTGTTCTCCCGCGCGGCCGTTCTTCCGCGCGGCCGTTCTTCCGCGAGGTCGTCCTGGGGAAGGACGTCACGGGGGAGGGCGAACAGTGACCACGGGTTCGGTCGCCGGGAGTGCGGCGAGCAGGCGCAGCTTCTCGTCGCTCTCGCTGTCCTGGTCGGGGTAGTAGACGACGAGGATGACGTCGTCGATGGGGAGTTTGTCGCGGTGGAGCCGTAGTTCACCGACGACGGGGTGGTGGACGGTGGTGGTGCCTCCGTCGAGGCCGCGGACGTCGTGGCGGGCCCACAGGGTGCGGAACCGCTGGCTGGACAGGGCGAGTTCGCCGACGAGTTCGACGAACCGGGGGTTGTCGGTGTCGTCCCCGATGGTGGTGCGCAGAGCTGCGACGAAGCCGGCGGCGGCTTCTGCCCAGTCCTGGTGGAAGGCATGTTCCTCGGGGTCGAGGAGGAGGGAACGGAGCCGGTTCTGGCCGGGCCGCAGGCGCGGAGAGAGCGCGAGGGCCATGGGGTTGGAGGCCAGGACGTCGAAGGCGCGGCCTTCGACGAACGCGGGGATCCGGAGCTGGGCGAGGAGCTGGTGCACCCGTGCCGGTACGTGCTCGGGCCGCTTGCGGCGCGGCGCTCTGGGGCGCGCTCCCGCGAGGCCGAGCAGATACGTCCGCTCGACGTCGTCCAGCCGCAGGACGCGCGCGAGTGACGCGAGCACCTGGGGCGAGGGGTTCTTGTCGCGGCCACGCTCCAGGCGCAGGTAGTAATCGGCGCTGATTCCGGCGAGCAGGGCGACTTCCTCACGGCGCAGGCCGGGTACGCGGCGGTTGCCGCCGGGCGGGAGCCCTGCCTGCGCCGGGGAGACCAGCTCACGCCGGGCGCGGAGGTAGTCGCCGAGCCGGTTGCCGGATTCCGGATCCTTCATACCGACCACCGTAAGGCGGTGCGCGTGTCCCAGAGGGGGCCCTGGCAGGACCAGGGAAGACGGGGGCTCTGCCGCACCCGGCGGATTCCGTCAAGACTTGTGGCATCACTGCTTGAGAAGACAGAGAGCATCGCCGACGCCGTACGGCGTGCGTGGCGCCGCCGGCCTGACCGCCGCGGGCGCTTCCGCACCGCGGTGCTCCGAACCGCGGTGCTCCGAACCGAAGGGAAGACCTCATGGATCTCTCCGACCGTGCCGTTCTCGTCGTCGGCGGAACCTCGGGCATCGGCCGGGAACTGGCCCGGCGGTTCGCCGCGGCGGGCAGCACCGTGGCTGTCGGCGGTCGCGGCGCCGAGGCGCTCTCCGCACTCTCCGACGAGGGCTTCGGCACCTTCGCCGTGGACGTCACCGACGGTGCCTCCGTCGCACGCGCCCGTGACGCCGTACTCGCCGCGTACCCCGAGCTGGACACCGTGGTGACCATGTCGGGCGTCATGCTCCTGGAGGACCTGCGCGACCCGGCGCACTTCGAGGCGGCGCGTACGACGATCGACACCAACCTGGTCGGCACCATCCGCGTCATCGACGCCTTCACCCCGCACCTGCTCGAACGTGGCGCCGGCACCTTCGTCACCGTCACCTCCGGCATCGCCTTCCTGCCGTTCGCGCCCATGCCCACCTACGCCGCTTCAAAGGCCGGTGTGCACGCCTACTCCGAGGCACTGCGCGCGCAACTCGACGGCACCGGTGTCAGCGTCGTCGAGCTGGTCCCGCCGGCCGTCGCCGTGGCAGGACAGGAGAAGGCGAACCCGCGCGCGCTGCCAGTCGACGTTTTCGCCACCGAGGTCATGGGGCTGCTCGCGAGGAACCCCACCCCTGACGAGATCCTGGTCGAGGGCGTCCTCATGCACCGCTGGGCCGAGCGCGACGGCACCTACGACGACCTCGTCGCACAGCGCTCCCAGGCGCTGGACATGCTCCTCCCGGGCCGCAAGGGCTGACACTCCCTCATCCCGCAGGGAGTCGGCACGCTGTGTGATCGGCGCGTGCCCCTCCGCATAACAGGTGACACACCGTCAGAAACGCGCAGGCCCCGGATGACCGGTCAACTCGCCCGCTTGCGCGTTCTTGTGTCCCGGTGTGTCCGATGCGAAGTTGTTAACGATCATCGGGAACAGCTTGGAATAACGCCCTGGTCTCTATTAACGTTCGATAACGCAGCGCGGTTGTCCCAGCCGTCGCCAGAGATGGCACCGTGCGCACGCGCCGAATCCCGCAAGGGAACCGGGGAACCACCAATTGGGGTGAATCGGGAGCTTTCGCTGCCTTGCGCGGGCAGCGTGAACACCCGTAGGAGACCTTCCTGCTCCGAACCCGTCAGCTAACCCGGTAGGCGAGAAGGAAGGAAAGGAGCGCGCCCCAGTGGCGTCCAACAAGCCTGCCCTCGATGGGCCCGTAGCAACCGTCGCACCCGAGAACCACTCCTTCGGCCATGGCCGAGGTGAAGGCGGCGAGGCGGAGAGGGCCTGGGGGGAGTGGAATCCCACCGAGGAGACCGTCCGCCCCGTCCGCGGCAGGCACCGCGTCGCCAAGCAGCGCGGGCTCGCCCGCAGCTCCACGGTCCTCGGCGTGGGTGTCATCGCCGCCGTCGGCGCCGGAGGCATCGCCACGGCCCAGGACAAGCCCGCCGTCTCCATATCCCTGCCCGATGTCATCGCGGACAATCTTCCGGACGCCAAGTCCCTTCCGGGGATGGGCTCTTCCTCCACCGCCGAGAAGGACACCGCGTCGCAGGTCCTGGCGCAGGCCCCCCTCACCTCCGCCGGCCTGACGGTCGCGGACACCGAACAGGGCGCCACCGACGCCGGCGAGGCGCTCCGCGCCCGCATCCTCCAGCAGGCCGAGCAGCAGCAGGCCGAGGCCGACGCCACCCAGAAGGCCGCCACTGAGGCCGCCGCCGTGGTGGAGGCCGCCTCGCAGGCCAAGAAGCAGCAGACCGCGGCCGAGAAGGAGATCGCGGAGGCGAAGGCGAAGGCCGAGAAGGAGGCCAAGGCGAAGGCCGAGGCGGAACGCCTCGCCAAGCTGGCCGCCAGCTACGCCCTCCCCACCTCCTCGTACACGATCACCTCCACCTTCGGCCAGGCCGGTTCGCTCTGGTCCTCCGGCCAGCACACCGGCCTGGACTTCGCGGCCCCCACGGGCACGCCGGTCAAGGCCGTGCACAGCGGCACGGTCAAGTCGGCGGGCTGGTCGGGCTCGTACGGCTACCGCACCGTCCTGGAGCTGGATGACGGTACGGAGATCTGGTACGCCCACCAGTCCTCGATGACCGTCACGGCGGGCCAGAAGGTCTCCACCGGCGAGGTCATCGGCCGGGTCGGCGCCACGGGCAACGTGACCGGCCCCCACCTGCACCTTGAGGTCCACACGGCCGGTGGCGCGGGCATCGACCCGATGTCCTGGCTGAACGGCAAGGGCATCAACCCCTGACGGCTCCAGCCTCTGTTCCTGTTCCTGCCCCTGCTTCTGGTCCTGCTTCTGGTCCTGTTTCCGTCGCGGGGCGCAGCATGGCCGTACGGAGTTCGGCCACGCGGGCGCGGACGTGCTCGGGTGGCACAACTCCCGGCGGGGCGAACGGTTTTGTGTCTGCCGGGACGCCCCGGCAGACACGGCACAGGCCGTCCGGCAGCTGTCGGGGTTCGGCGGGGACGCCGCAGTCGGTGCACTCCATGATCCGGCGCGGGCGCGGCCGTTCCGCCGGGGCCGGTGGGAGCTTGGCGAGGAGCCGCGCCCGTACGAACCCGTAGGGCGCGGCCACCACGGGCGGTAATCCGGCGGTGAGCGCCTGGACGAGTTGGGCCTGCCCGGCGCCCCGTTCGAACCAGAGCCCGGCGTGCTCCTCCAGCGCCCGGCATTCCGGTTCGGAGAGGGTGAGCCGGGGGTCGATCCGGCCGAGCCGGGCGAGGACGTCGTACGCGGCGGTACGGGCCAGGAGGGAAGGCGGTTCCGGTTCTTCGGGCTCTTCCGGTTCTTCGGGCCGCACGGGGTCGGTGCGGTCGGCGGCGGGGTCGGTGAGAGCGTCGGCGGGGGTGTCGGCGGGGCTGTCCGAGCCCGAAGTGAACGCCTCCCACCAGGAGTTGTCGCGGGCCGCCCGCGACCAGAACGTACGCCAGACCCACCGCTGCTGCCCGTTCGCGCCGATGACCGCTTCGCGGTGCCGCCGCAGATGTCCGGCGCGGGACAGGTCGTTGAGCGCGGTCCGCAGGGCGCACTGGCCGTAGTCGGCGAGCTGCTTGGCGAGTGTCTTGACGGAGATGTCGGCGCCCTCGGGCAGCCGGTCGATGTACCCGGCGATGGCCGCTTCCCGCCTGGGCAGCTGTGCGAAGTCGTCAGCCCTGCGGGGGGATTGGGCGGGCGCGAGCCGTTTTCCGTAACCCGGACGGGCGTGGGGATGGTCGGTCGGGAGCGGGGCAGGGCTAAGCTGCGTGGACGCCATGGGGATCGCCTCTTTCGATCTTGATTGGTGAGGCCCCTGCCTGGTGTTCTGAGCACCTGCGGGGGCCGCATTACGTTTCGTTGCGGCGCACGCTACAGGCTCGGGCAGCGTGTGGCGAACCGGTCACCGAAAGTCATATTGGCTGGCCGGAGGGCGTGGCCGAGGCCCCGCAGTGGCGCTGGCGGGGGTGCTCGCGGGGGTGCCCGTGGGGGTGCTCGTGGGGGTGCTCGTGAGGAGGGTGGGAGGGTGGGTTGAACCTCACCACCCAATCCGTCAAAAAGCGGCTCGGGTCCCGAATCCCGAAGCTCACGGGACGATCATGCGCCCGGTATAGGGTGATATGTGTGCGCGAGGGGCGGCGCCTCCGGGCGGCGTCGAGCCTCGGGAATGAGGCGATCCTTTTCCGCGCTATAAGTAGGTATGACTCAATTGCGTACGCTCGGAACGTCCGCCCTCAAGGTCTACCCCCTCAACCTCGGCGGCAACGTCTTCGGCTGGACCGCCGACGAGACGGAGTCGTTCGCCGTACTCGACGGGTACACCGCCGTCGGCGGGAACTTCATCGACACCGCGGACACGTACACCTCCTGGATCCCGGGGCACGTGGGCGGTGAGTCCGAGACCGTCCTCGGGAAGTGGCTCGCCGCGCGCGGCAACCGTTCGGACGTCGTCCTCGCCACGAAGGTCGGCTCGCACCCCCGGTTCAAGGGGCTGTCGGCGGCCAACATCAAGGCCGCCGCCGAGGCGTCGCTGACCCGGCTGGGTACGGACTACATCGACCTCTACTACACGCACTTCGACGACGAGACCGTGCCCGTCGAGGAGATCATCACCGCTCTCGACCAGCTGGTACGGGAGGGCAAGGTGCGCGCCATCGCCGCCTCCAACATCAGCCCGGAGCGGCTGAACGCCTCGCTCGCCTTCTCGGAGCGCGCGGGGCTGGCCCGCTATGTGGCGCTCCAGCCGCACTACAACCTGGTCTCCCGCGACACCTACGAGGGCGCGCTCCAGGACACCGTGGCCGCACACGGGCTCTCCGCCGTCCCGTACTTCGGGCTCGCCTCAGGCTTCCTCACCGGTAAGTACCGGCCGGGCACGACCGTCGACAGCGCGCGGGCGGGCAACGCGGCGAAGTACCTGGAGAGCGACCGGGGCGTGCAGGTCCTCGCCGCCCTCGACCGCGTCGCCGAGGCGCACGGCGCCGAACTCGCGACCGTCGCCCTGGCCTGGCTCGCGGCCCAGCCGACCGTCGTCGCGCCGATCGCCTCCGCCCGCTCGACCGAGCAGCTCCCCGCGCTGCTCGCGGCGGCCGAGCTGAAGCTGACGGCCGAGGAACTGGCCGAACTGACGACCGCGTCCCAGTAAGTCGGTACGTCCCAGCAGCCGGTACGTCCGAGCAGCCGGTACAGGGCGGCAGTCGGTACGGGCCGGTAGTCGGTACGGGGCGGTAGTCGGTACCGGGGCACTCGTCGGTACGGGAGTACGGGGCAGCGAAGGAGGCCGGTCAGTTCAGTACTGGCGGTACGGGTTGTAGCCGTCGTAGTCGATGTACGGCGGCGGCGCCCACACCCGGCCGGTGGCCCGCGCCGCGTAGGTCAGCGCGGGCCCGGCTATCTCCCTGCGCTGCCACAGATGGTGCAGCAGCTCCCGTTCCCGCTCGGCGAAGTCCGCCCCCACCGCGCCGCGCTGGGCCCGGTGGCGCAGAAACGCCAGCGACGTCGCGAACGCCTCGTACTCCCCGACCGAACCGGCCGCCCTCGGCCCGAAGGTACGGCCCGCGAAGTCGCGCGCCATCCGGCGCGCCCGCATCGAGGACAGCGCGAGGGGCGCCGCCGGGTTGATCCACCCGGCCACCGCGTACGCGGGCAGCTCCCCGGCTATCGTGCGCAGCTCGCGCTGCCGGCTCCAGATCGCCAGCCAGGTCAGCAGGGCGAAGGCGGGCACCATGAACGCCGCGTACACCGCGTAGAAGCCGAGCGGGCCGAAGAGGTCCGCCGAGCCGTTCCACAGCGCGTGCATCCCCATCGCGAGCGCCAGACCGAGCAGCGGGAACGCGACCCGGCGGACCTTCCGGCGCCGGTCGGCCGTCGCCGCCAGCCCGAAGCCGATGCCCGTGAGCACGGTGAACAGCGGATGCGCGAAGGGCGACATCACGATCCGTACGAAGAAGGTCGCCGCGGTGACGGACCGGAGGCCCGAGTCACCGGTGTGCTGGTCCTCGCCGAAGGCGCTGCCGAGATAGAGGATGTTCTCGGTGAACGCGAAACCGGTGGCGCTGAAGCCCGCGATCACGACGCCGTCGACCAGCCCGGTGAAGGACCGTCTGCGGAAGAGGAAGATCAGCAGCACCGCCGCCGCCTTGGCGCTCTCCTCGACGACCGGGGCGATCACCGTGGCGCCCAGGGACTCGGCGCCCGCCGGATCCGCGGTGGCGGTGGCTATCCACTCCGTCGCGAAGGAGTTCGCGATGATCGCGACGAGGGCGGCGGCGAACGCGCCCCAGGAGAAGGCGAACAGCAGATTCCGCCAGGGCCCCGGCTCCACCCGGTCCAGCCAGCGGAAGGCCGACACGAGCAGCGGTACGGGCAGGACGGCCAGGCCGAGGCCGACCAGGAACCCCCGCGTCCCGGTCTCGTCGCGGACCAGCGCGAGGATCATCAGGGCGCACAGGGCGAGCACCACGATCACGGCCCCTGTCCGCACCGCCCGGCGCCGCCAGAACGCGCCGCGCGGCCGGTAGCGCCTGCGGGCGGGCTCCGGCACGGCGCTCCACAGCTCGCCGAGACGCTCCTGCTGCTCGTAGACAGGGATCGCCGGACGCTGGTCGAGGCGCTGCGGGGACGGGGACGGGGACGGTTCGGACACCCATTGACCCTAACGAGGGGCACTGACAACGGGCGACGGAGTATGGACAAGACGGAGTATGGACAAGACGGAGCGGGGATAAAGGGGGACCCGGCGACGGGCGCTACCCGCCGCGCGCTACCCGCCCGCGCGGCGGAACAGCAGGTCGTGCACCACATGCCCCTTGTCCAGCCCCTGGCCCTCGAACCGGGTCAGCGGCCGGAACGCGGGCCGGGGCGCGTAACCGCCCGCGCTCTCGGTGTTCTCGTAGTCGGGGTGCGCCGTCAGCTCCGTCAGCATCTGCTCGGCGTACGGCTCCCAGTCGGTCGCGCAGTGCAGTACGGCGCCGGGCTTGAGCGGGCCCGCCGCCAGCGTGAGGAACTCCTCCTGGATCAGCCGCCGCTTGTGGTGCCGCTTCTTGGGCCACGGGTCGGGGAAGTAGACGCGCAGTCCGGCGAGCGAGGCGGCCGGCAGCATCTCCCTGATCAGGATGATCGCGTCGCCGTTGGCGACCCGGACGTTGGAGAGCCCGTTCTGCTCCGCCAGACGCAGCAGATTGCCCTGCCCGGGGGTGTGCACGTCGACGGCGAGGATGCCGGTGCCGGGGTCGGCGGCGGCCATCAGCGCCGTGGCCTCGCCCATGCCGAAGCCGATCTCCAGGACGACCGGCAGACCGCCGAACATCTCGTCCAGGTCGAGGACGCGCTGCCCGTCGATGTCCGTGCCCCACTTGCCCCACGTCCGGCGCAACGCCTCGGCCTGGCCGGTGGTCACCCGGCTCCTGCGCGGCTGGAAGCTGCGGATGCGCCGCTCGAAGTGGGAGCCGGCGGGGTCGGCCGCCGGGCCCGTCCCGTCGGGGAACATCCGGCTCATGGGGTGGGCGCCGTCCGCACCGGTCACGTCGCTGATCTCGGGGATCTCGGGCGCCTCGGCCATGTCGTTCATCCGTCTCGGTCTGCTGAGTTTGCTGGGTCTGCTGGGTTTGCCGGGTCCGCTGTGGCGGTTCGGTCCGCCGGGTCGCGCGCCGGTCGCGCCGTTGCGCGCCCGGCCGCGATGCCCCAATTCTACGGAGCGCCCCGAGTGCCCCCGGCCGCCCTGCCACCGGCAGGGCCCCGCGCCGGACCCGGTCCCGAACCCCGGTCCCGAACCTCGGCCCCGGATTCGCCCCGTTCACCCCTCCGCCAGCGCCGCCAGCGCCCGTTCCGCCACCGCCCGCCCGATCGGCAGCGAGGCCGTCGCCGCCGGGGACGGCGCGTTCAGCACATGGACCGTGCGGGGCGCGCGCCGGATCACGAAGTCGTCCGCCAGTGTGCCGTCGCGCAGCACCGCCTGGGCGCGTACCCCGGCGGCCGCCGGTCGCAGGTCCGCGTCCGTGACCGCCGGGAGCAGCCGGCGCACGGCCGTCGCGAAGGCGCGCTTCGACAGCGAGCGGCGCAGCTCGCCCGCGCCGTACCGCCAGTGCTCGCGCGCGGTACGCCAGGTGCCGGGCCAGCTCAGCGTGGCCGCCAGCTCCGCCGGGCGTACGGCCGACCACGAGTAGCCCTCGCGGGCGAGGGCCGGGACGGCGTTGGGCCCGACGTGGACGGTGCCGTCGACGGACCGGGTCAGATGCACGCCCAGGAACGGGAACGCCGGGTCGGGCACCGGATAGACCAGCCCCCGTACCAGCTCCGGCCTGGCCAGTTCGTAGTACTCGCCCCTGAAGGGGACGATCCGGGCCCCCGGGTCGTCGCCCGCCAGCCGCGCGACCCGGTCGGAGTGGAGCCCCGCGCAGTTCACCAGGGCGCGCGCCCTGACGATCTCCCCGGCCGCCGTGCGGACCGCGACGCCCCAGGCGCGGCGGTCGACGGCCGTGACCCGCGCGCCATAGCGCACGGACGTGCCCGACTCCCGCGCCGCTCCGGCGAGCCGCTCAGCGACCGCCGTGAAGTCGCACACCCCGGTCGTGGCGACCTGGATCGCCGCCAGGCCGCGCACCTGCGGCTCGTACTCCATGATCTGCGCCGGGCCCAGCTCGCGCACCGGAATGCCGTTCTCCCGGCCGCGCTGGACCAGGGCGTGCAGCCGGGGCAGCTCGTCGCGCCGGGTCGCGACGATCAGCTTGCCGGTGACCTTGTGCGCGATGCCGTGGCGCTCGCAGAAGGCGACCAGCTCCGCCGAGCCGCGCACCGCGTAGCGCGCCTTGAGCGAGCCGGGGCGGTAGTAGACGCCGCTGTGGATCACCCCGCTGTTGTGGCCCGTCTGGTGGCGGGCCGGGCCCCGCTCCTTCTCCAGCACGACGACGCGGGTGCCGGGGGCGGCGCGCGTGATCGCGTACGCCGTCGACAGCCCGACGATCCCGCCGCCGATCACCAGCACGTCGCAGTCGAACCCGGCGCGCCGGAACCCCGGGCGCCGCGACACCGCGCCGTCGATCTCCGCGCGTCCGACCTCCGCGCGTTCGCTCATCGCGCGTCACCTCCCACCCCGATAGTGCACTGGCCCGCGGGCGACCTGCTTAAACCACGGGCCGGCACCGGGCCGGCACCGCACGGCACGCCGGCTCACTACCGGGTGGGCATACCGGCGGGTACGACCGGAGGCATATGCCGTACCTGCCGATATGCCCGTTCCGCAGGGTGGTCAGCCCGGCGCCACCAGCAGCGGCCTGGCCCGCTCGCGCAGCTCGACGACCCGGGGCTCGTCGCCGTACGGCTCCAGACGGTGCAGGAGATCACGTACGTACTCGGTGGTACGCGCCGAGGAGATCCGGCCCGCCACTTCCACGGCGCGTGTGCCGGCCGCACATGCCGCGTCGAGGTTGCCCGACTCCAGCTCGGCGACCGCGCTGACCACGAGCCGTAAGCCGTGCGAGCGTACGAACTCCTCCGTCGGCCGGGAGAGCGCCGTCTCCGTGAACCGGCGTACCTGACGTGGTGCCTTCAGGTCCCGGTAGCACTCGGCGGCGTCGGCGGCGAACCGGTCGTACGAGTAGAAGCCCAGCCAGGACGGGTCGGAGTCCCCCTCCCGGGAGCGCTCCAGCCAGCCCTCCGCCGCCTTGAGCGAGGCCCCCGCCGCCGCCGCGTCGCCCGCCTTGGCGTGCGCGCGCGCCTCCACGAGCCGGAAGAAGCTCATGGTGCGGGCGGTGGCCAGACCCCGGTTGCGCTCCAGGGCCGCCTGGGCGAGATCGACGCCCTCGTCGGCGAAGCCGCGGTAGGTCGCCTGGAGCGACATGGAGGCCAGCACATAGCCGCCCAGCGGTACGTCGGCCGCCGCGCGGGCGAGGCGCAGCGCCTGGATGTAGTAGCGCTGCGCGGCCTCCTGCTGCCCCGTGTCGAAGGCCATCCAGCCGGCCAGCCGGGTCAGTTCGGCGGTGGCACCGAAGAGCCCCCGGCCCACCTCGTCGCTGTACGCGCCGAGCAGCAGCGGAGCCGCGTCGACCCGCAGACACTCCGGGACCATCGACGAACGCCAGTCCCCGCCCCCGTACTTGGAGTCCCAGCGCCGGGCGTCAGACGCCGCCTCCCGCAGCTTGGCGACGTCGCTGTGGCCGACCCGCAGGACCTCGCCCGCGGCCTCGGCCCCTTTCGCCTCGGCGTTCTTGCCGTCCGCCTTGGCGTCCCCGGGCTTCGCGTCCGCGCCGCCGTGCCCGTTCGGCGCGGCCTGCCCGTTGTGCTGCCCCTGCCCGCCGTTCGCCGCGCCGTGCGCTCCCCGCGCCGCCTCCGCCACCGACGCGTCACGCGCGACGGAGGAGTCGGCGGGTGTTATCAGCCACCGGGAAGCTGGCGTCGCGTAAGCGCTCACTGAGAAGGATCCGGCCAGCGACTGCCAGATGCCACCGCTGCCCGCCCGGCGCCCCGCGAGATCCAGCCGGTACAACTCCGTGGCGGTACGCACCGCCTCCCCCACGTCACGCGGGAACGCGAGCCCGACCTCGGGGGCCGGATCCGCGTCCGCGAGACCTATCTCGTGGAGTGGGACGGGGCGTCCCAGTTTGGCCCCTATGGCGGCGGCGATGAGATGGGGCGCCGCACCCTGCGGAACCATCCCCTTCGACACCCATCTCGCCACGGAGGTCTTGTCGTAGCGAAGCGTCAGGCCGCGCTGGGCCCCGAGGTCGTTGACCCGCCGGGCGAGGCCGGCGTTGCTGATTCCCGCGAGGGCGAGAACGGTTCCGAGCTTTTCGTTCGGCCCTCGTTGCTCTCTGGACATGCGCCACCCCTCGACACAGACGGCCGCCGCGTCGCGGCATAGGCGCGCGGCATTCGTAAACCCAGCGTAGTTCGCCACATCCGGGCCGTTAAGGGGCGGACTTCCGGATGGCGGGATTGTTGTCCGTACGCGGATCGCGGCACGGGCGTCCGGACGGGCCCCCGTGCTCCCGGTGTGTGGCCGTGCGCCCGGCCGTGCGCTCTTGGCCGGGAAGGAGCGTCCGGGCTTCCATGAGACCTGCGTGGGTCGGCCCACTGCGTACTGGAACCAGTGGGCTGGGGGATCCCGCCGCCCCAATCCCCGCGGGCGGTGGATCAGTCCGGGAGGCGGGATCCGCCTCCCGGACTGAACATATGACGGTGTTCAAGCGCCGTACTGAGCACGGAGATTGGCTGAATGCTGCCTATGCGCCGAGGGCCGCATCTTCGCCAAATGGCGAATGCCAGGGGCGCATTCGCATTCCCGCCCCCGCTTCCGTAGGCCCTCCTGTGCGCCGTTGTCGTGGCAGCATGTTCCTGAACGGGTGCGACCGGAGCCGGTCCGGCCCGTCCCCCGGTCTCGAATCCTGCGGGCCGGGCAAGGACTTGTCCACAGGCTGTGGAGGCGGCGATGCGCTGGTTGGTGGGATGGAGCAGTATCGCCGCGCGCTTCGGCACGGCAGGGGCCGTCGGCCCGGTCGGTGACTCCGAGAGCGGCAGCGTGCATCCCGTCGGCTCCCAACTCCTGTGGGGCGACCCCGATCCGCTGTGGGCCGTGGGCGACTGGCGGCCCGACGAGGTCAGGATCGTCACCGTCGACCCCTTCACCCGGCTCGCCGTGCTGGGCTGCTGCGGGGCCACGGACGAGGAGCTGCGCGTCGGACTGTTCGCCGCGCGCGGCGGGGCGCTGCGCCATCTCACCGCCTGGCCGGGCAGTTACACCGCCGTCGCGCAGATCGGCCGCCGGATCACCGTCTCCGGGGACCTGGCCGGGGCGCGGCCCGTCTTCTACACCCCCTGGGCGAACGGTACGGCGTACGCCACCGCCGCCCTGCCCCTCGCCGACCTCATCGAGGCCCAGCTCGACATCGGGCATCTCGCCGCCCTCCTCGCCTGCCCGGAGACCCCGGAGGCGCTGCGCGACTCCACCCCGTACGACGGCGTCAAGCGCATCCCGCCGGGGCACGCGCTGGTCCTGCGCGAGGGCTCGCGCGAGATCACCGGATACGAGCCGGTCGCCTCGCTCGCCGTCGCCGGGCCCGAGAAGGACGCCGACCGGGCCGTCGAGGGCGTACGGGACGCGCTCGTCGAAGCCGTACGCGCCAGGCTGCTCGCGCCGCGCCACGCGCCCGAGACCCTGCCGCCCGACCCGGGCCCCGTGCCCGGCATGGGCCCCGCCGAGCGGCGCGCCGCCCGCGGGGGCCCGGTGCCCGGCATCGGCGCCGACCTGTCGGGCGGCAGCGCGTCCGGCACGCTCGCGCTGCTCGCCGCCGGGCTGCCGGGGGCGCCGGGCACGGTCCTGGGGCACGGCACCGGCGCGGGGGAGCGGCTGCTCGCCGTCACCTTCAACGACCTGTCCAGCGCCAGCCGCGACGAAGCCGAACTCGAACGGGCCAGGGCCATCGCCGCCAACCCCCGGCTGCACCACGTCGTCGTCGCGGCCGGCGAGGAGGCCCTGCCGTACGCGGAGCTGGACGGACCGCTCACCGACGAGCCCGGCCCCTCCCTGGTCACCGCCGAGCGGCACCGCCGCCGGCTCGCCGCGGGCAGCGCCGACCACTTCACCGGGGCGGGCGCCCGCGAGGTGCTCGACGCGCATCCGGCGCGCATGGCCGACCTGCTGCTGGACCGGCGCAGACGCCACCTCCTGCATCCGGTCAGCGCGCTCGCCAAGGCCGAAGGCCCCTCGCCCGCCTCGCTGTTCCTGCCGTTCACCGTGTACCGCGCGGCCCGCAGGCTGGCCCGTACCCCGTACCGCACCGGGCTCGAAGAGGCCGCCGCCCGCCTCCCCGAGGCCAACAGATCCCGCACCCCGGTCTCCGACGGCCCGTTGAACGCGTCGCTGGCCGCCCTCGCCTGGTCCAGGCCCGGCCCGGCGGCGCGCTGGCTCACCGGGGAGGCGCTGGCTGAAGTATCGGTTCGCCTGATGAGCGCGGCGACCCGCCCCACCTCCGTCCAGCGCCCCGGCGAGTCCCGCGCCCGCGCCGCCCTCGCCCGGCTCGCCGCCGATCACCGCGTCTTCGAACAGGCCGCCGAGATCCGCAGCCAGCGGCTGCACGCCCCCTTCCTCGACAACCAGGTGGTACGCGCCTGCCGCGAACTCCCGGAGGCCCTGCGCGTCCAGCCCGGCGCCCGCGCGGAGATCCTCCGTACGGTCCTCGCCGCCACCGGCATCCACGACCTGCCCCCCGGCTGGGGCGCCACCTCCCGGGCCGGGTCCGCCGCCGCCACCCGCGCCGGTCTGCGCACGGCCGTCGGCGAGCTGATCACCCTCTTCGACGCCCCGCTCCTCGCCGACGCCGGCCTCGTCGAGGCGCGCGTCGTCCGCAAGGCCCTGCGCGCGGCGGCCGAGGGCGAACCGGTCCCCCTCGACGGCCTCGCCGACCTCGTCTCCACCGAACTGTGGCTGCGCCGCCTGCTCTCCCGCCGGGGCACCTGCTGGACGGGCACGGCGGCGCCGAGACAGCGCGCGGTGGCGGGAGTGGTCCCGCGCCCGACGCTGCGTTCGTAGCCGCTGCGGGAGCCGTGTCCGGGGAGCCGTGTCCGGGAGCCGTGTCCGGTCGCCGGAGCGGCGACCGGACGGGCGGCACTTCCATGGCGCGCGCTTCAGTCCTCCATCAGCTCCTCATCCGTGACGGTCCGGGTCGAGCCGTCCTTGAGGGTGAGCGTGATGGCGTCGCTGATCAGGCCGTCCGGGCTGCCCTTCGGCCACCAGGCGGTCCACCGGCCGTCCTGGAGCGTGGCGTGGACGGTCTTTCCGTTGTCGCGCACGGTGACGTCCTTGACATCGGCGCCCACCGATCCGAGCGCGTAGTTGAACTCGGCGTCGTCACTGCCGCGCGCGCCCAGCGTGTCCAGGGTGATCGTGTCGGCCGCGGTGTGCTCGGCCACCGGATCGATGGCCATCGCGATACCGCTGTCGTCCGAGGCGGCCAGGCAGTACCACGCGTCGCCGCCCCGGTTGACGACCATGGAGGCGACCGTGCCGCGCACATCGGCGTTGCTGACCCGGATGGAGTCCTCGGTCCGGGGGCTGTCGTCCAGCGCGTTCAGGCACCACTTCTCGGCGTCGGAGCCCCGGCCCGCCGAGGTGTCCAGGGTGTTCGGGGAGCCGGTCCAGCTGGCGAGCTCGGACGACGACAGCGGGCCGTCGGCGGAGCCGCGCAGGCCGCCCGTCACCGCGACGACGGCCATGGCGGCGGCCACGCCGCCGACCAGCGTGAACGCCGTGCGCCGTACGAGCGGGCGGCGCACGGTCGCGACCGGGCCGGCCGGCCCGGTGTCGCTCACCACGGCGCGCAGCAGGGATTCCTCGCGGTCGATCTCGGCGGCGGTCTGTTCGGTGCGGGGAGCGGCGTCCAGCTTGGCCAGGCGGGCGAAAAGGTCGTTGGTCATGATGTCTCCAGTCAGCGGGTCGCGGAGAGGGCGGTCGGAACCGGGGCCTTGGCGGTGAGGCGCGCGGCCAGCCTGCGCTTGGCCCGGGTGAGCCGCATGGCATAGGCGGCGCGGGTGCAGCCGAGGACCTTCGCGGCGTCGCGGGCGGACAGTTCCTCCCAGACGTGCAGGGCGAGAACCTCCTGGTCCGCGGGGGCGAGCCCCTGCCAGGCCGCGCCGAGATCCAGCCGGTCGTCCGACCGGGCCGACATGTCGGGCGTGAGGTGCGCGGTGTCGGGCTCGGACGACTGCTGGATGTGCACGACAAGCGCGGACCTGCGGCGCATACCGCGCTGCGCGTTCTGCATCGCGTTGCGCGCCGTGCCGAACAGCCAGGGGCGCGGCTCGTCGGGCAGTTCGCTCCGGCGCCGCCACGCGGCGAGGAACGTCTCTCCGACGATGTCGTCGACGTTCATCGGATGCGCCCGGCGGCGCACGAACCTCAGCACGTCCTCGTAATGGGCCCGGTACACCTCGGTGAACTGGGCTTCGGTGTGGATGGGCATGTCTTCCTTTCCTTGCCTCTGCGCCCTACGTGTCCACCACCGCCGGAAGTGCAACAGGGGTCGCCGGAAGTGCCGCGAGGTTCGCCGGAAAGGCCACAGGGTCCGGTCGCGCGGCGGCGCGGGACCGGCCGGAATCGCGCCCACGCGCCCACGCGTCCGGGCGCCGGGCGGCCGGTGACCTGCGGCTGACGCCTGGTCGGCCCTGCGGCCCGCCCTGCGGCCCGGCCCTCACGGCGCGGTGGTGCCCGGCCCCACCCGACTCAGCCGCAACTGATGCGGGACTGCGCCCAGTCCGCGAGCGCGGCGACGTCGAACGCCGTGTTCGGCTCGACGACCAGACGGATGCTGCGCTGGCCCGAGATGCCGACCTGAACGGGGACGGCCGCGTCGCCGCCGTTGAGGACCGGGGAGCGCCAGAGGCGTCCGGTGTCGCCGTACACGGAGAAGCGCACGGAGCCGCGTCCCAGGGTCAGGTCGTCGACGCCGACGAGGGCGGCGTAGGTGGAGCAGCTCCGGTTCAGGTCGATGGTGACCGAGGCCGCGCCGTGCGTGGTCACGCCGTGGCCGTGGCGGGTACCGCCGATGGAGACGTCGGAGCGCTGCCAGAGCCAACTGCTCCGCCCGAGCCGCACCTCGGGCTTCGAGCCGTCCCCGGTGAGGCTGTACGACAGCTGGTTCACCTGGTAGACGGCCGGAGCGGGCGGCGGGGGCTTCGGGGTGGGCTTCGGCGTCGGCTCGGCGGGCGGGGGAGTCGGCTTGGGCGCGGCGGGCGTCGGCTCGGGCTTGGGCTTGGGCTTGGGCTTTACGGGGGTGGGGCCGGCGGGCCGGGGCGTCGGCTTGGGGGTGGGCTTCGCCGGAGGGGCGGGCACGGGTTTCTTCGAGGGCGGGGCCGGGGTGGGCGCGGGCGGGGTCGGCTTCGGTGCGGGCGGCTCCGGGGACGGGGGCGGCGGCTGGGGTACGAGGGGCTGCGCCACCGGCGGTTTCGCCTCCGGCTTCGGGGCGGGCTGGTGGTCGCTGCCGGACAGCGCCCACGCCACACCGGCCGCCGCGATGATGAGGGCCCCGATGCCTACCTTCGCCGGGGTGCCCAGCCCCTCGGAGGCGGCGCCCCCGGCGGCTCCGCCACTCGCTCCACCGGAAGCCGCCGCACCCCCGGTCGCTGCACTGCCGGAAGCCGCTGCACTGCCGGAAGCCGCTGCACTGCCGGAAGCCGCTGCACTGCCGGAAGCCGCTGCACTGCCGGAAGCCGCGGCACCGCCTGACGTCGCGGCCCCGCCGGTCGCGGCGGCCGCCGCTCCGGCACCCGCCGCGCCCACCGCGCCGCCCGCCACGATGCCCGCCGCCTTGAGCGAGTAGCCCGCGGCGAACCAACCGATCACCGCGACCGGCAGCAGCGCCGGAATCCCGGAGTTGACGTGCGCCAGCTCACCGGCGGCGAGACGGCACTTCGCGCACTCCTCCAAGTGCTTGCGCAGCCCGCGCTCGGCGCGCATGCGCAGCCCTCCGCGCGCGTACGCCCCGAGCCGGTCGGCGTACCGGGAGCAGTCGCCCGCCGAGGTGAGCGAGGCGTTCACGTGGGCCTGGAGGTACGCCTGCTTGAGCCCTTCGCGCGCCCGACTGGCCAGCACCGCGGTGGCGTTGGCGGACAGCCCGAACAGCGGCGCGATCTGGCTCGGCGACTCCTCCTCCACCGTCGTGTGCCAGAGCACCGCCTGCCAGCGCTCCGGCAGGCTGCGGAACGCCTGCATGGCCATGGTCCGCTCGGCCTCGTGCATCGCCCGGACATCCGCGCCCAGATCCAGGGTCTCCGCGTCCGACACCTCCGAGGATCCGGCGGACTGCGCCGCGAACACCGCGAAGTCCTCGACCAGTTGCTCGCGCCTGGCGGACTTCGTCCAGCTCGCCGCCACGCGCCGTACGGTCGTCAGCAGATACGCCCGCACCGCCTGCCGGGGCCCGGCCCCGCCGCGTACGGCCTGCAACGTACGGGCGAACACCTCGGCGGTCAGGTCGTCGGCGGTGTCCGCGTCACGGCAGCAGGTACGGGCATAGCGCCGCACCGGCCCCGAGTGCCTGCGGAACAGCTCCGCGTACGCGCTGTCGTCGCCGTCCCGCATCCGCTGGATCAGATCGGCGTCCGCCGGCGGCGCCTGGGGGGCGGCCGACTCGTCACCCGCCCGCCGGACGGTGGACAGTTCAAGGGTCGGCGGGTCGGCCGGTGGCACCTCGGGCGGTGGCACATCGGCCCGCCCACGCTGCGGCGGCACACCGCTCTCCGCCTCGCCCTGACCGGCCCCGGCACCGCCCGGCCGCCCGGACCCGCCCGGCCCGCTCTGCCCGGGAACACCGGCGTGGGCAGCCGCAGGCCCGGGGACCTCCTTGGGACCGCCCTGGCTCGGCACCTGCTCGGACGGCGGCATCCCGCCGGACCCGGCGCCACTACCACCGGTGCCGCCGCCACCGAGTGGCTCGTCCCGTCCGTCACCGCTCATCGCGGAAGCCCCCGTACGCACCGCTCCGACCCAAACACCGGGCCAGAGTGCCACAGCACACCGGGAGACCCCGAGTGTTCGAGTCCGCCAACCACTCGTCCGGGGCGCTTTCCTGGATCGGGCCTTTAACCTTCACTCTTTCGGGGAAGGATCAACGGCGTTATTCGTCAGTCCTGTTCGAGAAGCGGAGCCGAACCGGCCGACGAGAACCGGCCGTACCCGGATGGCATGTACACCGACCGTCGGTGCAGCGACCGCCCGTACACCGACCGCCCGTACACCGACCGGCCCCGATCCCCACCACCGTCTCTCAGGCCGGGCGCGGCCGCAGCCCCTCAAGGAGGATGTCCAGCAGCCGCGCCGAGGCCGCCGCCTGCTGCGCCGCGTCCGGCAGCGAGGGCGCGGCCGTGGCGATCACCAACAGGACGTCCGCCACGGTCACATCACCGCGCAGCTCACCCGCTCCCCGCGCCCGGTCCACCAACTGCCCGACGACATCGAGCAACTCGACCGCTCCCGGCGCGTCCAGCCCTTCCGCCGAGGCGGAGATCCGCGGTCCGACCACCCGTAAATCGGGCTGGCCCGCCTGCCGTTGGTGCGGCACCCGCGTCTCGTCCGGCACCGCGCGCGGCAGCGTCACCTCGTCCCCGTCCACGCTCACCCGCAGCACCTGCGGAGGCAGCAGCCGCCCCGCGCCGGACGCCACCGAGGTGCGCAGAAAGCGGGAGAGCGCCGACCACGGCTCGTCCTCCTGGCCCAGCGCCGTACGCGCCTGGTCGGTCAGCCGGGACGTCTCCTCCGCGGCTATTCGCCTGACCAGCACGTCCTTGCTGGGGAAGCGCCGGTAGACCGTGCCGACCCCGACCCGGGCGCGCCGCGCCACGTCCTCCATCGGAGCCCCGTACCCCAGCTCCCCGAACACCTCGCGCGCCGCCCGCAGTACGTGCTCCAGATTGCGCTGCGCGTCCACCCGCAGCGGAGCCGAACGCCCCGCCGGACCCACCGCGCCCGCGACCCCGGCACCGGCGCCCACCGTGCCCGTACCCGTACTTGAACTACTCGTCCGTCCCTCGCCACCCACTCGTCCCTCGCCGCCTCCGACGACAGCGGTCTGCCAACGAGCATCCTGAATATGCATAAGCGTTCCCCCGGTAATGATGTCTCCCCCCGGAGACTCCCCGCCCTGACAGCCGGGGCGTGCGGTCCAGTCACATGCCCGACACCCCGTCGAGATACGAACATAGTTGAGCCCGGGGCAATTCAGAAGGGGGTGGTTCCGCACGGAGCGCCCCCCGATCGGAGCAAGGACCGGAAGATGCCTGATTCACCCTTCTCCCGGCCCCCCTCGCGCCACCCCTGACCTGCGCTCCTGCCCCGATACCCGTGCTGCGCACGGGCCGTGGCCCCCGACGGCCTCCGGTCACACAATGTGTCGCGCCTGTGGACAAACACCGGGGCCGGATGCGTTATGGGAAGGTGAAGGCTGAGATCTCTCGGGGGAGGACCCCCGCACCCGCGCCCGGAGCGCGCATTCTGGTGATCGGCGGCGGCTACGTCGGGATGTATACCGCGCTGCGCCTCCAGCGGCAGCTGAAGAGCGGCGAAGCCGAGGTCACGGTGGTGACACCCGACCCTTATATGACCTATCAGCCCTTCCTGCCCGAAGCGGCCGCCGGGAACATCTCGCCGCGCCATGTCGTGGTGCCGCTCCGCCGCCTGCTGCCCGGCTGCCGCATCGTCATCGGCGAGGCCACCGCCATCCGGCACGCCGAGCGCACCGCCACGCTCAAGACCCTCGGCTCGGAGGCGGAGGGCACCGGCACCGTCGACCTCACCTACGACGAACTCGTCCTCGCGCCCGGCTCCGTCGCCCGCACTCTCCCGATCCCCGGGCTGGCCGAACACGCCGTCGGCTTCAAGACCGTCGAAGAGGCCATCGGCCTGCGCAACCACGTCATCGAGCAGATGGACATCGCCTCCTCCACCCGCGACCCCGCCATCCGCGACGCCGCTCTCACCTTCGTCTTCGTCGGCGGCGGCTACGCGGGCGTCGAAGCGCTCGCGGAGCTGGAGGACATGGCCCGCTACGCCTCCCGCTACTACCACAACATCAAGGCCGAGGACATGAAGTGGATCCTCGTCGAGGCCACCGGCCGGATACTCCCCGAAGTCGGCGACGAGATGGGCAAGTACGCCGTACGCGAGCTGCGCGCCCGCAATATCGACGTACGGCTCGACACCCGCCTGGACTCCTGCGAGGACCGGGTGGCCGTGCTCAGCGACGGCGCCCGCTTCCCCGCCCGTACGGTCGTGTGGACGGCCGGCGTCCGGCCGCATCCCGTTCTCGCCGCCGGAGATCTGCCGCTCGACGGGCGCGGCCGGCTCCGCTGTACGGCCGCCCTCTCCGTCGAGGGCACCGAGCACGCCTGGGCGGCCGGCGACGCCGCCGCCGTACCTGATCTGACGTCCGACGAGACCGGCAAGGAGTGCGCGCCCAACGCCCAGCACGCCGTGCGGCAGGCCAAAGTTCTCGCCGGGAACATCGTCGCTTCCCTGCGCGGCGAACCCCTTCGGGACTACCGTCACGCGTACGCCGGTTCGGTGGCTTCCCTCGGCCTCCACAAAGGGGTCGCGCATGTCTACGGCCGCAAGGTCAAGGGCTACCCGGCCTGGCTCATGCACCGCGTCTACCACCTCAGCCGCGTCCCCACCTTCAACAGGAAGGCCCGCGTACTCGCGGAATGGACGCTTTCCGGGCTCTTCAAAAGAGAGATCGTCTCCCTCGGCTCCCTGGAACACCCGCGCGCCGAATTCGAACTGGCCGCAGGACGCGAGCCCCGGCAGGACATGTGAGGTCAGCCGTCCGAGCGACGACCGGAGGCAGCGATCCGAACGCGGCGAGAGGCGACTGTCAGTGCGGTCGGCCACACTGGACGTGTGACCATAGGTGGGCTCACATCTGCACAGAGTGATCCACCCAGGCTCGGCGCGCTCAACCGGCGGCGACGTACGGCGACACGACACCATCACGACACCATGAGGCTTGAGAATCCGTGAATTTCACGCGTTGGAGCGCCC